>CBDFLE010000006.1:2237500-5218600 GCA_965248925.1 Candidatus Multivoradales bacterium
AGCCGCCACCGGTGATATGGGCCAAGGCCCGCAGATCTGGATGATCGAGCAGTGGCTCGACCGGCCGCAGATAGGACAGGTGAGGGGCCAATAGCATCTGGCCGACGCTCTCCCCACTATCCACTCCAGGTATCGAGTCCGCCGCCTGTAGTCCCAGCTGCTTAAAGAAAACTTGGCGCGCCAATGAGTAGCCATTGGTGTGCAGTCCCGAGGAGGGCAGGCCGACCAGCACATCACCAGGCTGAACTCGCGAGCCATCCAGCAGCCGCGGTCGGTCGACCAGACCCACCACGAAGCCGACCAGCTCATAGTCTCCAGGCTGATAGAAACCCGGCATCTCGGCGGTTTCTCCGCCAAGCAGCGCACAGCCATTATCACGGCACGCCGCGGCGACTCCTTCAACCAACTGCACCACGGCGTCTGGTTCGAGCTTCTCGCCCGCTACATAGTCGAGAAAAAACAGTGGCCGAGCCCCTTGGACCAGGATGTCGTTGACACAGTGATTGACCAAGTCACGACCGACGGTGGAGTAATCACCGACTCGCCGCGCCACCATCAACTTGGTGCCAACCCCATCTGCGGATGCCACCAGAACCGGCTCTTCCAAGCCGCTCAGGTCGGGGCGAAACAAGCCGCCAAAGGAGCCCAGATCGCTCAGCACGCCGGCGGTGTAGGTAGACCGCAGTAGCCCTTTGACCCGCCCTAGAGCCTCGTCCTGAGCCTCGAGATCGACTCCGGCTTCAGCATAGGCGCTCTTGCTCTCACTCCCACTCATCGCCGCTCCGCCTTCATCCCGCGTGGTGTTTTCATGGCTCGTTCTCTCCAGTCAAGATCGGGAACAACTCTTTTTGCCGCTCAGGGGGTGGCACTATCGGCACTCGATAGTCGCCCGTCCAGCATGCGGTGCAGTAGCTGTCGTCACTGCCCCCAAGGCAAGACAACACGCCTTCTAGGGACAGGTAGTCCAGGCTATCCGCTTCGACGTAGTTACAGATCTCATCGATCCGCATTTGGGCGGCGATCAGCTGCTCGCGCTGGGGAGTATCAATCCCGTAGTGGCAGGGCCAGCGGGTGGGTGGCGAACTGATCCGGAGGTGGACTTCAGCGGCGCCAGCGTCGCGCACCATGCGGACGATCTTTCGCGACGTGGTACCGCGAACAATGGAGTCGTCGACCAGCACCACTCGCTTGCCGGCGATTAGCGGTCGCACTGGATTGAGCTTGACCCGCACTCCGAAGTCGCGAATCGACTGCTTGGGCTGAATGAAGGTGCGACCCACGTAGTGATTGCGGATCAGGCCGAATTCGAAGGGAATGCCGGCTTGGCGGCTGAAGCCGAGCGCTGGGAAGAGGCCGCTGTCGGGGACCGGTACGACTAGGTCGGCGGCAGCGGGGCTCTCCCGCGCCAGGGTCGCACCCATGGCGCTGCGTACTTCCGAGACCTCCTCGCCAAAGATCTGACTGTCGGGGCGGGCGAAGTAAACATGCTCGAAAGCACAGCGACTGGGCTGCGCCTCGGTACCCAGGGTAAATCGCTCGACCCCTTCTTTATTGGCCACCACCACCTCTCCTGGCGCCAACTCACCCACCATCTCGGCACCCAATAGGTCAAAGGCGCAGCTCTCCGAGGCAAAACAGGTCGCGCCGTCGAGCCGGGCCTGGACCAACGGGCGAAATCCATTGGGATCGCGGGCCGCCACCAAACAGCTATCGGTCATCAGCAGCAGCGAATAAGCCCCCTGGACCTCCGCCAGCGCGGCCATCAGGGCATCTACTAGCAGCTCTTGCTCGGAGCGCGCCATCAAGTGCAGGATTACCTCGGTATCGCTGGTGGTCTGGAAGATCGAGCCGGCGGCTTCGAGCTGTTGGCGAATGGCGCCGCCGTTCGATAGGTTGCCATTGTGGACGATCGCCAAGGGACCCAGCGCCGTATTGACAACGATCGGCTGAGCGTTGGCAACGACGCTCAGGCCGGCGGTGGAATAGCGCGTATGACCTATCGCTCGGTAGCCAGCGAGTCGCGCCTGGGCCTTGGCGTCGAAGATCTTGGCGACTTCGCCCATGCCCCGTTTGAGATGCATCTGAGCACCGTCCCAAGAGACAATGCCAGCACTCTCCTGGCCTCGATGCTGAAGCGCATACAGACCGAGATAGGTACTGTTAGCAGCGTCGTCCCGACCTTCGATTCCGAAGATTCCGCACATGATTGCCCAGCAGCCTCCAAACTGACATCAGCGGTCGAGCGCCCTGGACAAGGCGGTCGACCAAGTTTCGTAGAGCTCCTCTACGGTTAGATCCAAACCTTCGCCGCCGCCACAAACTACCCGCAGGCGGTCGCCGCCGACGACCCCAATTTCCCGCGCCACGACCCCCTCCTGCTCGGCTTCCGCCAACACCTCTTCGACCCACGTTGCCGGCGTCGCCACCAGGGCTCGTGCCTGGCTTTCCGAGAACAGTCGCAGTGGGTTGAGGTCCCCTAAGTCAACCGTCGCCCCAAGGCGCCGATCAAAGCAGGCCTCGGCCAGTGCCACCGCCAATCCGCCCTCGGCGAGATCGTGGGCAGTGCGAATGCGATCCGCGGCAGCCAGGCGACGCAGTAAGACGGCCAATCGCCGCTCAGCCTGCAGGTCGACCCGTGGCGGTCGCCCTTGCTCGACCTGGAACAGCAGCCGCAGATAGGCCGAGCCGCCAAACTCGGCCGAGTCTTCGCCGAGCAACAAGATCCGGTCGCCGGCCTGCTGGAAGGACGACCGCGGTAGCCGCCGCAGGTCGTCAATCAGGCCGACCATGGCCACCGTCGGCGTCGGATGCACCGACCGCTCCTCGGTAGTGTTGTAGAACGATACGTTGCCTGAGATCACCGGAACATCGAGCACACGACAGGCCTCGGACATACCCCGCACACACTCGCGGAACTGCCAGGAAATCTCGGGAATCTCGGGATTTCCGAAATTCAGACAGTCGGTCAATCCAACTGGCTTGGCGCCGGTGCAGGCAAGATTTCGCACCGCCTCGGCCACCGCCTGAGATCCGCCGCGACGGGGATCGAGACTACAGTAAACCGGATTGACGTCGGAAGTCAGAGCCAGTCCAGCGGGCGTACCTTTGAGCAGCAGAACCGCCGCATCGCCCCCCGGACCGATCACCGTGTTGGTGCGCACGGTGTGATCATACTGACGCCAAATCCACTCTTTGGAACCTAGCTCCGGAGTGGCTAGCAGGGCGCGTAGCGAGCTTCCTGGATCGACTGCCTCGGGCACTTCGGGCGGCACCTGACGCAGCGCCAGGTCGGCCGGTTCGCGCACCGGCCGCCGATACTCGGGGCCAGCTTCAGAGAGCGGCTCGATTGGCATGTCGGCGACCACCGCGCCGCCCTGTGAAATCCGCGCCCGGCCGTCGCCGGTGACCTCACCGATCTCGCTGACCTCCAGACCCCAGCGCTCGAAAACCTGCGCCACCTCTTGCTGGCGACCGCGCTCGGCAACCAACAGCATGCGCTCTTGCGACTCGGAGAGCATGATCTCGTAAGAACTCAGGCCCTGTTCGCGCAATGGAACCCGGTCGAGGTCGAGGCTGACGCCGGTACCGCCACGACCCGCCATCTCGAATGAGGTGCTGGTCAAGCCGGCGGCGCCCATATCCTGAATTGCCACAATCGCCCCAGTCTGCATCGCTTCCAGGCAGGCTTCGATCAACACCTTCTCAGTGAATGGGTCACCCACCTGCACCGTCGGCCGCTTGGCTTCACTCTCTTCGTCGAAGGACTCCGAAGCCATGGTCGCGCCGTGAATACCGTCGCGCCCGGTGCGACTGCCGACATAGAGCAGAGGATTGCCCATCCCGGCCGCCTGGGAGGTAAAGATATTCTCCCGTCGCGCCAGGCCCAGGGCGAAGGCATTGACCAGGATGTTGCCATTGTAACTGGCATGAAAGCCAGTTTCGCCACCCACCGTGGGGATGCCGACGCAGTTTCCATAGCCACCGATACCACGCACCACGCCATCGATCAGGTAGCGCATCCGTGGCGCATCGATCTCACCAAAACGCAGTGAGTCCATGCAGGCAATCGGCCGCGCTCCCATGGTGAAGATGTCGCGCAGAATGCCACCCACACCGGTGGCCGCTCCCTGGAAAGGCTCGATGTAGCTCGGGTGGTTGTGGCTCTCCATCTTGAACACCGCCACCAGGCCATGGCCGATATCGACGATGCCGGCATTCTCCCCGGGCCCTTGCAGCACATGCTCGCCGCTGCTGGGGAACTGCCGCAGGTAAACCTTGGAACTCTTGTAGGAGCAATGCTCTGACCACAGAGCAGAAGTGATGCCGAGTTCGGTGTAAGTCGGGGTCCGACCAAGCAGCTGGCAGAGGGTGCCGTACTCCTGCTCACTCAGGCCATGGGCCTCGGCAAGGTCCGGGGTCACCCGGATTTCGCTGGCAGTCATCTAGACGAACTCCGCGCTGACGACCACTAGCAGCCGACGATTCGGGCAAGTGGTAATCGCTGGATTTGGGCTATTGAAAAGCATGGTCGGCAACTGCCTCCGAGGCGACATCAGGCTCCGACTCCCTGCGCCACGGCGGCAACAGCAGCCGCGAAGACAGGGTAACCGTCGGTATTACCGAGGATCTCTTCAGCACATCGTTCAGGATGCGGCATCATGCCGAGTACGTTGCCCTCCGGGTTGCTGATGCCAGCGATCGCCCGGGCCGAGCCGTTGGGGTTGGCAGCGGCGGTAGGCTCGCCAAGCGGATCGACATAGCGAAACACCACCCTTGCCGCCGCCTCGAGGCGATCGAGAGCTGCTGCCGAATCGGCGTAGTTACCTTCGGCATGGGCAATCGGCATGCGCAGCACCTGGCCACGCTCGAAACCACGAGTGAAAGGCAGGTCATTGCGCTCAACCCGCAAGCAGATGTCGTGGCAAAGGAAACGAAGCCCCTGATTGCTTCGCATCGCCCCGGGCAACAAACCCGACTCAAGCAACACCTGAAAGCCATTGCAGATGCCCAGCACTAGGCCGCCAGCCGCCGCATGCTCGCGCACCGCCGCCATCACTGGCGACACCGCCGCCATGGCGCCAGCGCGCAAATAGTCGCCATAGGCGAACCCGCCCGGCAAGACGACCAGTTCGCAGCCCTTGAGGTCGGCGTCGCCATGCCACAGAAAGAGCGTCTCCTGGCCGAGCACATGCTTCAGCACATGGTAGACATCGTGATCGCAGTTGCTGCCGGGAAAGATCACAACTCCGCATTTCACGACGCTGTACTCCCCTCAAGCAACTCGATCGAATAGTCCTCGACCACCGTATTGGCGAGTAGCTTCTCGCACATCTGGCGCAGGTCCTGCTCCGCGCTCGACCGATCTGCCGCCTGCAGCTCGATATCGAAGCTCTTGCCGGCACGGACCGCGTGAACCCGGTCGAAACCGAGGCGTGCCAAGGCCTCGCCAATCGCCTTGCCCTGGGGGTCGAGGATCTCGCGTCGAGGATAGATAGTGACTCTTGCCTGGATCGTTTGCATTGCTCTGTCCTGTTGCCAGCGAGTTACCCGCCAGCTAAATTAGATCGCGGTGGGGACACAGAAAACACCCTAGCCGACGCCCGCTGTTTCGCTATCGAGCTGCCAATTGAGGGCTAACTGTGAACCTTGTTCGGCCGCTTCCGGCGCTAGCAGCCGCGGTCGTTCCGCCGGCGGCTCGACCGGCAGCCAAGCGGTCGCAACATCTTGCCGAGTGAGCACCACCCGAGCTGGCGAACGCAGCTTCTCGAGGGTCGAGGAAATCGCTTCGAGGGCCAGCGCCGGAGCATTGTTGGATTCTGAAAGATGGTAGAGCACCACGCAGCCAAGGCGCTCGCCCACCAGATCCGCCAAACCATCTGCCGCTTGCTGGTTCGACAAGTGGCCGTGGCGACTGGCGATACGTTGTTTGAGATGCCAGGGATAGGGACCGTCACGCAGCATCTGGAGGTCGTGATTGGTCTCCAGAACCAAGGTGTCGAGGTCGCGAAGCTTGGCCCACGCCAGTTGGCTCTTGGCGCCCAGATCGGTAAGCACTCCAAGGCGGCGACCGGCGGCATCTTGAATGGTGTAGCCGACCGGCTCGCGGGCATCGTGCGGCACGGCGAAAGCATCGACCCGGAAGCCGGCAAGCTCGAACGGCTGGCCCGACCGAATCGGTTGGGTGAACGACAGCGCGCCCGCTCCCAACTTGCCGGCACCCAGCGTGCCAGCGGTGGCCCGGCAAGGCAACCGGTGACGGCGCAACAGCACGTCGGCCCCGCAGACATGGTCCGAGTGTTCGTGGGTCAGCAGCACGCCATCGAGTTGCGCCGACTCGAGACCGAGTGCTTGCAAACGACGGTCAACCTGCTTACAGGAGAAGCCCACATCAACGAGCAGCCGGCGACCGTGCGACTCGACGACGATCGCATTTCCTCGACTGCCAGATCCCAAGACGGCCAATCGCATGCTCTTCACACCCGGCCGCCACTGGCGGCCTCAGAACTCGTAGACCTTGCCTTGCTCCAGAAAATCGATATCCGGGTTGCCAAGCGCTTTGACCTCACGGTGAATCTGCTCGACACACGGCGGCTTCAGATGATGCAGCAAAATCGGCACTCGCTTTTCCAGCTTCTCGAGCTCGCTTGCCAGGCTGGCCGGGGTCAGGTGGAACGACACGTCGGCCACCTCCTGCAGCGAGTTGTCGAAGCTGGTATCGAGACAGATTGCCTCGAGATTGCGAGTGTTGTTGGCCACTTCCCACAAACGCTGAGTCGGGCCGGTATCACTAGACCACAGCACGGCTTTACCGGCCTGCTCGATGAGGAAGCCATAGGTCGGTACCAGATGGTCGACCGGAATCGGCGTAAAGCGAACTCCCTCAAGTTCGAACGGCACCTCATCCTGCAGCTCGTGAAACTGCAGTGCCGGCAGCAGGTGGTTGGGTAAGCGGGTGAAATCCGGCCAGGTGGCGTTGTTGAAAAGATACTTGCGCATCGCATACACCGTCGCCGCTGAAGCGTAGATGTCGAGCGTGCGCTCCTGGCGGCTGAAGACATTCTCGATGAAGAAGGGGATCGAGCTGGTGTGGTCCATGTGCGAGTGGGTCAGCAGGATCGAATGCACCCCTACCTGGCGTTCGAGGGACAACGCCTGCGACAACGAGCCCGCATCGAGAGCGATGCGGTCGTTGATCAAGAGGCAGGTCATCCGGCAGCCCAGACTCTCGCCCCCATATCCGCCTAGAACCTCTATCTTCATGCTGTGATTCGCAAAGTTGCAGAATTCTATCCCTGCCCCTGCCCCGCGCACAAGGTGTGCTTGAGCCCAATCGCTCCAGCCACCCCGCCCACGAACGCGGCGCGAGTCTACAGCAAAGCTGGCTTCACGCTAAAGGATAGAGATATCTAGCCGGCAAACTTCTCCCGAGCACAGCCTACCGCCCAAGAGGCCGGTCCTCAGAATCGCGTGCCGATCCAGAACTCGGTCTCGAACGAGGACTCCTCGTTGTCGCCAAAGCGAGTCACTCGAGCAAAGTCCCAATTCACCGGGAAGCCGAAGAAGCGGGCGCTGAGACCCCAACCATAGGATGCCACCGCATCGTCGAGCTGGCTGTTGGTGCTGTCGTAGAAGTCGAAGTCCTGAACGTCGTCGTACCAGTTGCCGCCGATATCGAAGAACAGGATGCCGCGGATACCGCCCAGACCACCCAAGCCGGCAAAGGCGAGCTGCTCGATCAACGGGAACCGCAGCTCCGCATTGCCGTAGAACACCCGCGTCCCCGACAACTCGCGGAATTCGAAGCCGCGCAAGGTGTCGAGCCCGCCGATCCAATAGGGCTGCGCAAAGTTGCCGTCCGAAGCACCGGCGAAGAAGCGGAAAGCGAAGTTGCTGCGACGGGTCAGCGGCACGTACTGTCGCGCGTCGAGGGTGAGCTGGGTGTGCAGGGTTCCGCTCTCCTCTGTATCCGGAGCGTAGGCACCCGACAAGCGAATCCGGTGGCCGCCGATCGCTCCCCACTGGTTGAACACCGTGTTGTCGCTGATCAGCGTCACCGACAGCTCAGGGAAGTCGTCCTCGCGCGGCAAGATCACTGGAACTATATCCGGATCGGTGAGTGCTCCTTGGCAGCTGACCGCATCGCCACCAAGCCTCAGATCGACACAGAGCGAGCCCTTGTACTCGCGATTGCGCACGCTGGTTGCAATCTCTACCCGGTTGTTGAAATTGAAGGGGTAGATCAGCCGGAACTCGACCCCGGTCTGCTTGAACAGCTCGTCACTCTCGGTATCGATACGCCCGTCGAGAGTGTCGCGGAATCGCCGCACGGCGAAGAAGCGTTCGTCGAACACCCGCGCCGCCCACTGCCATCGGTTCTTCAAGTTCAGGTAGGTGAACTGGAAGTTGGAGAAGGTGTCTACCGCCGCCACGTTGGCGATAAACCGGCGGTCGCCCAGATAGTCACTGAAGCTCAGCACCACCCGACCGACGAAGATGTTGTTGCTATCGATACCGATGAAATTGTCGATGCTCTCGAGGAAGAACTTCTTGCCGCCGTAGCTATCAATATTGGCATCGTCGATCGACACCTCAATATCCGGCTCGAAACGCTCCAGAGTAGCGATCTGGGCTGGCTCGTCAGAGATATCGACCACCTCCGGTGTGCCCAAGGGCTCCTCCACGTCGGTCATGAAGAGGTCGAAGCGCCCTTTCCAATAACCGGTGTAAACCAATCTCTCGCCGCCTTCCGGCAAGGCCAGCACCGCCGGCCGATCACAGCCAGTAACCGAGTTGGTGTACTGGGTGATCTCACCCCGCTCCAGGTCGAGACCGTAGATGTTGTCGGCACCGCTACGATCGCTGGTGAAGTAGATCCGCCGACCCGACGCGGAGTAAACCGCCTCCTTGTTGTTGGTCTCGCCCTCGGTGAGCTGATAGCGCTTCGAGGGATCGCGCGGGTCAAGACGGAAGAGCTGGGCGTACTCACCCACCCACGAGCTGTAGGTCAACCAGTTGCCATCGGGAGAGTAGGACGGCGCCGCGTCGTAGATCTCGTCGTGGGTGATGTTGCGGATCTCGAGCGATTCGAGATCGACGGTGAAGATGTCGAAGTATCCATCGAGATTGCCGGAGAAGGCGACGTAGCGACCGTCGGGGGAGAACGCGGGCGACAACTGCTGCTCGATCTCCATGTCGATGATCTTCGCCAAGCCACCATTGAGCACATCGATCAGGATCAGACTACGACCCGATTCGCGGCGGCCGAAGGCAGCGATGTAGTTGCCGTCCGGCGAGAAGGCCAGATCCCGGCCCACGCCACGACCGGTGGTGAGGAACTGAGTGACGATCTGGCGGATGTCCTTTTCCAAGCCCTTGGTCAGATTGCGCAAGCGGCGCCGATTCTGGGCGTCGAAGAGGGAGATGTCCACTTCGCCCTTGTCGGTGGTGATCGCCGCCACCAAATCGCCCGACGGCGAGGCGGCCGGCGACAGCTCCCAACCCTGGTTGCTGTTGTTCTCCTCAAGACGGAACGGGCGACCAAAATCACCCGGCTCACCGGTGTCGAGCAAGGTCGCCAAATAGCGCTTGCGCAGCCAGCGCCGGAACTCGGCATCGAAATCCTCGGCATCGATCCGGAAAGTGCGCTCGATCGCTTTGCCCACCGAGGCGCCCAGGGTGTTGCGGAATTCGTAGATCAGATCCAACACCGCCTCGGCGCCCCAACGTTCCTCGATGTAGTCGAAAACCACATGACCGTAGCGATAGGCGATAAAGCCGCCTCCCTGCCAAGCCACCGACGGGATGTTGTCGTTAACCACCGCGTCGACCATGAACTTGCGATCGGCCGAGGTTTCGTCGTCGGCCATGTAGCTGGCCATGCCTTCGATGAACCAGGTTGGCGGCCGGCCGCGGAGACCGGCACCTAGTTTGCCGCGAAACAGCACGTAGTACTGGAAGATGTGGGTCAGCTCATGCTTGATCAAGCCCTGCAGGTCAGGGTCCGGCATGTCCAACGGCATCACCATGCGGAAGCGGTTCGGGGTAGCGAACGCCTGCGCCCCCTCGGGCACGCCGTTCAGGATGATGTTGTTCTGTTGAAACGCCGAGTGGGTCTCGTAAACGATCAGCGGCGTCGGCTCCTGGATCTGGTAGTCGAAGCGGCGGGAGAGTTCGTCGTAGGCACTTTCGGCGAACGACGCCACCTTCTGCAACAGGTGTGCCTCGGCTTGGTTGTAGTAAATATCGAAGTGCTGCGAGTGGTAGATCTTCCAGTCGAACTCACGATACTGGACCTTGTTCTTGCCAAAATATTGACCGGCGGCGGGGGACGGCGCCAGCAGCGAGGGCAGAACGATAGCGAGCATCGCCATCAGCGTGACGAGCTTCTTCGAGAAACGAGAGATCAAGGTCACAGGGACCTCCTTCCGACTGGATTCGATAGCGCCGCCGGGGCCTCTAAGTCCTCGGCGATGCTTGGGAATCTGTTGCGAATTCAATTAAGACCTGCGCAAAAAGGAAACCAAAAAGTCAATTCAAGCTTGCTCGGCAGCCGCTCAATCTGCAAATAGAGAACGGGTAGCTTCCACCCGCTTCTGGGCAAAGATGCCGACAATGCGATCTTCCAGCGAGTAGAGATTCTGGAACATGCCGATCAACGGATCGGCGCTCTCGCCCTCGTACTGCTTGAAATCCTTGAAGTTGTCGCTGTAGAGCAGTTCTCCGGTGCGGCCGTCGAAGACCTGCATGACGATGTCGTACTCGAAGCCAGTCTGCTCCACCAAGACCTGGCGCTGATAGACCCGCCCGTCAAAGGGCGAGACGTACTCCTCGGTACGGTAGCCACTGCGATCCTGAATATCGAAATCGAGACTGCCGGCGAGAATCAGATCGACCTGCACGCGGTCACCCAAGGCGCGCCAAAAGTCACTATCGCGAGCCAACATTTCGAGATCGTAGGTTGGATAGTCCATCGGACCGGTCTCCAGCACTTTGAGATCGGTTTCGCGGCGCAACAGTTTGAAGAGATAGCGCTCAAACTCGCCCTGAACATCGATATCTCGTCCTGGAATGCGCCCTTCGCCTTCCTGCGAGACCATAATGAACGGCGCCGGCGCGATCGTCCGCCGACCCCCCAGATCAAGCCGCGCCCGCACCGGCAAGGTCACTTTGACCTCGACAATAGCCGCCATCACTGGCCAGGCCGCAGCGGCGCCAAGCAGCAGCAGCAGCACGGCTCGCCGCGGGTCGCTCCAGCGGCCTCTGGGCGGCGCGGGGAGACCTACAGATTCACTAGCAGGGGACTTGCGGCGCAGAACTCGCTGCCGCCGAGAGAAGTTGCCATCCGGGCTCATTTGCCAAACTCCTTTGCTGTCCGACCACCGCCGAGACTTGGCGATCCCCGGCTCGTGCCGATCTGCTCAGTGCTTCTATGCAGCCTCGATGCCGGCCAGCGGCGGCATCTGCCTGCCACCTTCCGCCACAGCTGTCTTCTACCGAGGTCGACACCGTCCTCCACAGGTCTCAACCCTGGTCCTCAGCCACCGCGGGACGAGGTACTGGGGCCGACTTGCCGCCCTCTTCGCCTTGCTGCTGATCGGGTTTGAAGCTGCGATAGAACTCGACAAAGCGCGAGTAATTGCGCTTCAGCTCCTTATTGGTCGAGTCGCTCTTGATCGCTTGCTGGTACAGCTCCAGGGCCTTGTCGAAGTTACCCAAGGCCTCGTAGGCCACCGCCAGATTGTTGAGCACCCGCGGGTTTCCGGGGTCCTTTAATCGCGCTCGCTTGAAGCGGAAAAGCGCCTCGGCCCACAAGCCTCGCTGCGCCATCTTGACGCCGAAACTGAGTTGCGCCGCGGCAGTGTCGGGTTGGCCGGCATTCTTCTTGGCCAGCGTCGGAGCGGCCGGCAACAAGGCCAGCAAGATCAAGGAAACAAAGACCCAACAGCTCGTCGAACGGCTGTGGATTCGGTTGGGAGAAGGCATAACGAGCGTCCCTTCACGCACCGATTGGCGCGCTCTCTAGCCAGGGTTAGAGGTGTGATCGCCAGCACGGACTCTTGCCAGTATATACGAGCCCGATCGGCGGTGGATTGGTAGGTCAGGAGTCAAAATCGATCGCCCGCGACAGATCTGACCCTCCTTTTCCGTCTCTCATGACGAGCTTCGCAGCAACGCGAATGCCAGATTCTTGGGAGAACCGAAAAAATGTTGGAAAAAGAACTTCTGATCACCCTCAATGCAGCCCCAATCGTGCCACGAGCCACGCTCTGCCGGCTCGGTGCCGAGCTCGAGCGCTGGCGAGAAGACCGCGGTGGCGGCAATCCGGCAGCCCTCGCCCGGCGGCTCGGAGTGCCGGCCAAACACCTCGCTCAGGTCGACGCCCTGCGCCCGCGCGCCGCCCATCTAGCCCAACAACAGCACCAGCAGGCTGACCGCTTCGGTGCCCGCCTGATCACCATCACCGATCGCGACTACCCCAGTTCCCTACGCGATTTGGCCCTGCCGCCGCCGGTGCTCTACTGCCGCGGCGAGCTGCCCCGCGGACCAGCGGTGGCGATCGTCGGCGCTCGCAAGATGGACTCCTACGGCAAACAGGTGGCGCGACACTTTGCTGGCGAACTCGCCGCCTCCGGGGTGACCATCGTTTCGGGCTTTGCCCGCGGCGTTGACGCCACCGCCCACCGCGGCGCCCTCGAAGCCGCGGGCCACACCGTGGCGGTGCTCGGCTGCGGCCTCGACATCGACTATCCCCAGGGCCAGGCCGGGCTAGCGCTCGACATCAGCCACCAGGGTGCTTGCCTCAGTGAGTTCCCCTTTGGCTGCGAACCGCGGGCCTGGCATTTCCCGGTCCGCAATCGAGTGATCGCCGCCCTGGCTCGCGGCACTCTGGTGGTGCAAGCGGCAATTCGCTCGGGCTCGCTCAACACCGCCCACCATTCCCTGGAGTTGGGTCGCGACGTCTATGCCATACCCGGCCGCATCGACGACCCCTTGGCTGGCGGCACCAACGGCTTGCTCGCCGACGGTGCCCTGGTGGCCAGAGCGCCGCGCGACGTACTCGAATGTCTGGCCCTCGAACAGCTGCGGTTACCGATCGAGCTACCGGCGGCGCCAGCCTTGCCCGACCGCCCTTTGCCGACCGGCGCCCAAGGCCAGCTGCTGGCGATTTTACCGATCGGCGAAGAGGCCACCGCCGACCAACTGGCCGCAGGCCTCGGCCAGGCAGTTGACCAGGTTCTCGGCACTCTGCTCGAACTCGAACTCGGCGGCTGGCTGAGCCGGCGACCGGGACCGGTTTATGGCCGCTGAGAGATGTTTGTCAACCGGCAACCCGCAGCCAACAACTCGGGCCTATAATCCCCCCATGCAGTCTTCTTCCCAGCCTGACTCCCCGCCGCCACCGGTGCAAGTAATCGGCGCCGGACTGGCCGGCAGCGAGTGCGCCTACCAGCTCGCCCGCCGCGGCGTGCCGGTGGTGCTGTGGGAGATGCGCCCCGAGCGCCAAACCCCAGCCCACAAGACTGGCGACTTCGCCGAACTGGTGTGCAGCAACTCGCTGCGCAGCGACGATCCACTGCACGCCGCCGGCCTGCTGAAGCGAGAGATGGAGCGCTTCGGCTCACTGATCATCGCCGCGGCGCGGGCGGCGGCAGTGCCAGCGGGTAGCGCCCTGGCGGTCGACCGTGAGTATTTTGCCAGCGAGGTCTCACAGCGCCTGGAGAGTCAGCCGAACTTAGAGATCCGGCGCCAGGAGGTGACCGAGCTGCCCGCCGGCGAGGTGGTGCTGGCCACCGGCCCGCTGACCTCGGATTGCCTGGCCGCCGTGCTGCAAGAGCTGTTGGGAGAGGAGTACCTCTACTTCCACGACGCCATCGCCCCGATCGTCGAGGCCGACAGCCTCGATCTATCCAGGCTGTTTCGGGCTTCTCGCTACGGCAAAGGCGGCGCCGACTACTTGAACGCCCCTTTTGATCGCGATCAGTACCTGGCCTTCCACCAAGCCTTGCTCGACGCCGAGCTGGTCGAGCCCCACGCTTTCGAGAAAGCCAAGTTCTTCGAAGGCTGCTTGCCGGTCGAGGAAATCGCTTCGCGCGGGGTCGATACGCTGCGCTTCGGCACCATGAAGCCGGTCGGCCTGACCACTCCCGAGGGGGTGCGCCCTTATGCCGTGGTGCAGCTGCGTCAAGAGGACCTGGCCCGCACTCACTACAATCTGGTGGGCTTCCAATCGCGCATGAAGTGGGGAGAGCAGCAGCGGGTGCTGCGGATGATCCCCGGCCTGGAACAGGCTAAGTTCGTGCGCTTGGGCCAGATCCACCGCAACACCTTTATCAACTCGCCGGTCCACCTCGACAAGTTCTACCGCTTGCAGACGGCGCCACGGGTGCGCCTGGCAGGCCAGATCACCGGCGTCGAGGGCTACTTGGAGTCGGCCGCCACCGGCCTGGTGAGCGCTCTCTACCTATCCCTAGATCGCCGTGCCGCGACCTTCGAACCACTGCCAAGCACCACCGCCCTCGGTGCTCTGGCTCGCCATCTCACCGAGTCGACCGCCAAGCATTTTCAGCCCACCAACATCAACTACGGCCTGTTCGAGCCCCTGCCCGGACGGGTGCGCAAGCGCGAGCGGCGGGAGCGCCAGGCGGTGCGAGCGCACGCCGCTCTCGGCCAGTGGATCACTGGCCAGGGCTTCACCGACGAGAAACCACCGGTCGCCGAGCTAGCGCTCGCAACCGCCGACTGAGGAGCCCGCCACGGCTGATGCGGGATCTGGTCCATCGCTTTCTCGAACACCTCGACCTCGAGCGCCATCTCTCGACCCACACCCTGAGAGCCTACGAGGGCGATCTGCGGCGCTTTGGCGATTTCTTGGCCGGTAACTATCTCGGCCGCGAGTTGGACCAGCTGCACCCAGCCGACGTCGAGCCCGCCGCGGTGCGTGCTTTCCTCGCCCGCGCCGCCCAGCAAGGCCTGTCGCGGAGCAGCCAGGCCCGCGCTCTGTCGGCAGTGCGCAGCCTGTTTGCCTACGCCTGTCGGCTGGGAGAGCTAGAGGCCAATCCGGCGCGCGGCGTCCGCACTCCCAAACAAGACCGCACGTTGCCCCGCCATCTGCGACCCACGGAAGCCAACGACTTGCTCGACGCCACCGACGGCAAGCGCCCCGAGGCCAGCACCACACCCGCCGACGAGGCCCTCGGCCAGCGCGACCAGGCACTGTTCGAGTTGCTCTATGCCACCGGCCTGCGAGTCGGCGAGTTGGTCAGTTTGGACTGGCCGGACCTCGACCTTGGCGGCCGGGTGTTGCGGGTGATGGGCAAAGGGGGCAAGGAGCGCATGGTGCCCTTTGGCCGGCCGGCGAGAGCCGCCCTCGATGATTGGCTGGATGGCTGGGAAGAAGTGCGAGCACGCCGCCGGGACACCACCAGCGACGGCGAACCAGTGTTTCTCCACCACCGCGGCGGCCGACTCAGCGCGCGGTCGGTGCGCCGCTTGCTCGATCGCTACAGCGCTGTTGCCGGGCTGCCGCCGGGAGTGCATCCCCACATGCTGCGCCACAGCTTCGCTACTCACCTGCTGGAAGGAGGGGCCGACCTGCGCGCCATCCAAGAGCTGCTCGGCCACAGCTCCCTCGCCACCACCCAGCGCTACACCCATCTCGACATCGACCGGCTGCTGCGGGTCTATCGCCAGAGCCATCCGCGGGCCAAGGCGTCCTCGGATGACCCCTGAGCAACTTCTTAAAGCCGACGATATCCAGCAGAAGACGGCCTGCGAAACCGGGTTGCACGCTGATACAATCGGCCGCCTAATGAACAGCCTACAAGCTGGATTTAGCCCAGCAACTCCATATGATGCGCAGCCGCGCTGCCGCTCGACGACCGTCTTATTGGTCCGTCACCAGGGGCGCACGGTGATGGCCAGCGATGGCCAAGTCACCATCAACGACACGGTCATCAAGCGCGGTGCCGCCAAGGTCAAACGCATTGGCCGCGGCGATATCTTGGTCGGCTTCGCCGGCAGCGCCGCCGATGGCCTGGCGCTGGTCACCCGCTTCGAAAGCAAACTCGACGAGTTTCAGAGCAACCTGGAGCGTTCGGTGGTCGAGCTGGCCAAGGATTGGCGCACCGACCGGGTGCTGCGCCAACTGCAAGCGATGATGGTGATCGCCAGCAAGACGCAGAGTTTTCTGATGTCGGGCACCGGTGACCTGCTGCAACCCGACGATGACGGTGTGTTGGCGATCGGCTCGGGCTCCAACTATGCCTTGGCGGCCGCGCGGGCGCTGAGTTCTCACACCAAGCTCAACGCGCGACAGATTGTCGTCGAGTCGATGCGGATCGCCGCCGACATTTGTATCTACACTAACGACCAACTGACCGTCGAAGAGGTCTAGAGCAGAGATGGGTAGTCCGCAAAAGTCTATGGCCTCGAATTCGAGTCTGGCAGCAAACAACTTGTCGATCGAGGATCTGACCCCCCGTGAAATCGTCGTCGAACTCGACAAATATGTAGTCGGGCAAGGCGACGCCAAGCGCGCCGTAGCGGTGGCCCTGCGCAATCGCTGGCGACGCCAGCGGATCGAGGGACCGTTGGCCGACGAGATCATGCCGAAGAACATCTTGATGATCGGCCCCACCGGCGTCGGCAAGACCGAGATCGCCCGGCGCCTGGCCAAACTCGCCCGGGCGCCGTTCCTCAAGGTCGAGGCCAGCAAGTTCACCGAGGTGGGCTATGTCGGCCGCGATGTCGAATCGATGGTGCGAGACCTCACTGAATTCGCCGTCCTCATGGTCAAGGAGGAGAAGCGCCGGGCGGTGCAAGAATCAGCCGCCGAACGCGCCGAAGAGCGGCTGTTGCAACTACTGGTGCCGGCCTCACCGACCAGCTTTCTCGGTAGCGCGGGGGAGAGCGACCTCAATCCGACGCGAGAGAAGTTCCGCACCCGGCTGCGCGCCGGCAAATTAGACGACCGCCAGGTCGAGATCGAAACCGATGAGACCCGCTTCCCCAGCCTGGAGATGTTCACCCCTCATGGCGGCGTCGAAGAAGTCGGTCTGAACATGAAAGACGTCATGCCGGGTCTATTCGGCCGCAAGCAGCAGCAGAATATGACCGTCGCTGAAGCGCGAGAAACGCTGCGCCAACAGGAAGCGGACAAGCTGATCGACCAACGGCAGATGGCCAAAGAAGCGATCGAGCGGGTCGAGCAGGGCGGCATGATCTTCCTCGACGAGATCGACAAAGTGGCCGGGCGCGAAGGCGGTCGCGGCCCAGACATCTCCCGCGAAGGCGTCCAGCGCGACCTCTTGCCAATCATCGAAGGCACCACCGTCAACACCAAGTACGGCATCGTCAAGACCGATCACATCTTGTTCCTCGCCGCTGGCGCCTTCCACATCTCCAAACCCTCGGATCTGATCCCCGAACTCCAGGGTCGGCTGCCGATCCGGGTCGAACTCCAACCCCTGGGCAAGAAAGAGTTCGTACGCATCCTCACTGAGCCTGAAGCGTCGCTGACCAAGCAGTACTCGGCCTTGTTGGCCACCGAAGACATCGAATTGAGCTTCACCCGCGGGGCGGTGGAAGAAGTCGCCCAACTCGCCGTTGAGGTCAACTCACAGACTGAAAATATCGGCGCGCGCCGATTGGCTACGCTGATGGAGCGCTTGCTCGAAGAGATCTCTTTCGAAGCGCCGGAGAAATCCGGGACGAAATTCAAGGTCGACGCCAGGTACGTTCGCAAAGCGCTGGCCGACATCGTCAAAGACGAGGACCTTAGCCGCTATGTGCTCTGATCTCGCCATGCAACCCAGCAGCCGGCGGGCAGTCGGTCAACGAGCAAAAATCACCCTGCTCACCCTGCTCGCCTCGATCGCGACCTTGACCACGGCTTGTGGCAAGCAAGGCGATCCGCTGCCGCCGCTGCGCCAGACGCCGCAACAAGTTCGCGACCTCGAACTGCGGCAGCAGGGCCAATCGCTGCTCTTCGACATGTCCTATCCGGCCACCACCACCGGTGGCTTGGCGCTCGGCGGCATCGAGTCCTTGGAGCTGCTCGAGCTGGTCAAGGAGACCCGCGACGGGGAAGCGCCGCCGGTGGACGGCACTGAGTTCGAACGCGCCGCCACCCCTCTGCTGACTCTGCGCGGCACCAGCTTGAGCAGCAGCATCTCCGGCGATCGGCTGCTGATTCGGGTGCCGCTGGCTGACCCGCTGCCCGAGCCCCTCCAGGCCCACTACTTCGCGGTTCGCTGCAGCAAGGGCATCGAGATCTCGGCGATCTCTAATCGAGTGCAGATCATTCCCGAAGAACCGCCAGCCGCACCGCTGAATTTCACCGTCGAAGCCACCGCCCGAGGAGTGCGGCTGCGCTGGGAGAATCAGGACGAACGCGCCATTGGCTTCGATGTCTATCGACGGCCTGCCAGCCTGCGCGGCTACGGCCAGCCAATAGCTCGGACCAAAGCCGAAGCCGACAACCACCTCGACCGCGGCGCCCGCTTTGGCCAGCGCTACATCTACACCGTGCGCACCGCCACCTCGCGCGAGCCGTTGATCGAAAGCGCCGAAGCCGGCGAAGTCGAAGTACTCTACGAAGACCGCTTCGCGCCCTCCCTACCCCGCAACTTCGTCGCTTTGGCCGAGCAAGGCAGCGTGCGCCTGCGGTGGGACGCCAGTAGCGCCGAGGATGTCGCCGGCTACATCATTTACCGCCAAGATCCGGGCCGTGAGTATCACCGGGTGACCGACCGTCAGATCACCGCCAATGAGTATCTCGACCGCGGTCTGGTGACCGGCTTGAGCTATTCCTACAAGATCCAGGTGGTCGATCAGGAAGGCAATGAGAGCGCACAGAGTCAGCCGGTCAGCACCACGGTTCGCTAGAACCCACCGGCAACACTGCCCACGTCCGAGTTGCAGCGGATAGGATTAGACCTATGTGCAGATCTCGAACCAGGCAACCCGTCTTTGTTTCCCCGCTCAGCGGCGCCGTCGTGAGCTTCCTTTTCCTCGGCGGCGCCATCCTTCTGGCCAGCTTGCCAGCCAACGCCCAGCCGGTGCGTTTATCGGTTCCGGTGTACGGGGTCACCGCCGAGGTGGAGATTCGCGACATTCGCCGCGAGCAGGCAGAAGTGTTGGCGCGAGCGGCACTGACCCAGATCTTCGAACTCAGTCAGGTCTTCGACACCACCTCACAGCAGCCCGGCAGTCTCGGCATATTCAATGCTAAAGCGGGCGATGGGCCGCAAACGCTCGATCCCCAAGCCTACCAACTGCTGCTTCGCGGCGCGCAGTTCTGCCTTTGGTCGAGCGGCGCCTACGGCCCTTTGGGCGGCCCCTTGCGCCATTTCTGGCAGGATCGAGAACGCCATGGCCTCGAAGACCCACAGGTCTTCAGTCTGGCACTGGCGGCAGCTGATTGCGACCACTTGCGAATGGCGGCCGCCACAACTTCGAGCGCCGAGCTAAACTCAGGTAGCCAGGTGGACGGCTGGGGACTGCGCGAGGGCCTGACCGTCGATCTGGCCATGGAGCAACTGGCCGCCAGCGGCGTGCGCAATGCTTGGATCGAGATTGGCCCGGTGACCCGAGGCATGGGTGACGGCCCCAGCGGCGAGGGCTGGCCAGTAAGCCTGGCCACCCTTCCCGGAACTAGCGAGCCCATCGGCCGCATACTGCTAGTCGACCAGGCCTTGGCGGCGGCGCGGAGTCCGGAACACGGCGCCAGTCCCTATGTCGACCAACGGTCCGGGCGACTCGCGGAAGGCACGGTCGCAGTCTTTGTAGTCACTGAGAAGGCGGCGGATGCCCAAGCTCTAGCGACCACCCTATTCGTCACCGGCATGCGCGACGGACATCGACGCTTAGGCTCCTTATCCCCCCGCCCAGCGGTGCTGTGGTTGCTTGGCAAAGGAGGGGGACAGCCCCTAGAAGCCACCTACCGCTGGTCGACAGTCAAGCGGTTCGAGCCCCGCTGAGCTGCAATCAATCGGCCTCGGCGGCAAAGACTCGCAGCCCCTGTTGCCGCCGTAAACGCAGGCGCACCCGCTGCCCCACCGCTGTCCTTTTTGACGACAATACTCGCACCACCAGGCGGGCGTGGCCATCGATGGCAATCTCATCGAGGCGATCATGGCCAAAGAAAGTCTGCCCACAAACCTCGCCAGCACAACCTTCCGCGGCCGCCGCCGGCAGCAGTTCGAGATCTTCGGGACGTAACAGCACCAACGCTGAGCCGTCTTGGAGCGGGCAAGGAATGGGACCAAAACAAGACAACGCCGCACCACCCCGCACTTCGCAAGGCAGCAGTTGACCATCGCCCAAGAAACGCGCCACCTCGACACTGAGCGGATTGCCGTAGACCTCCTCCGGCCGGCCGCTCTGCAACACCCGGCCGTTATGCATGACCACTATCCGGTCGGCGATACTCAGCGCTTCTTCTTGATCGTGAGTCACCAAAATCGCCGTAGCTCCGGCATCACGCAGAATCTGACAGACCTCCTCCCGCACCCGCTTGCGCAACCCAGCGTCGAGGGCCGCGAAGGGTTCGTCGAGCAACACCAACCGCGGCGCCGGGGCCAACGCTCGAGCCAGCGCCACCCGCTGCTGCTCGCCTCCCGACAGCTGGTCAGGGTAGCGGCCGCCGAGGTCGGCCAGGCCCACCAGCTCCAAGACCTCGCGAGCGCGGCGTTGGCGCCCCGGCTTCCGGCGCAGGCCGTAGAGCACATTGTCGAGCACCTTGAGATGGGGAAAGAGCGCCCCTTGCTGAAAAACCATGCCCACCCGCCGGCGTTCCGGCGCCACCCAGCAGTCGGTCCCGCTCACTTGTTGGCCGTCGATCGTCACCGTACCGGCATGGGGAACCTCAAAGCCCGCCACCGCCCGCAGCAGGCTGGTCTTGCCACAGCCGCTCGGTCCCACCAAGACGGTGAGTTCAGCGGCCTGCGCTTCGAGGTTGACCCCGGCCAGCGCCAGGTGGTCCCCTCGCCACAGCTCGACCCCACGCAGCTCAAGTGCCTTGTTCATCGGCCGCCCTCGGCGAGGGCCGGACGAATGATCCACCAGTAGACCGGTGGACCCGTCACCAACACCAAGGCCAAAGCCGGCGCCGACGCCGCGGAGTAGATTCCTTCCGCAGCGTAGCTCCAGATCTCGCTGGCCAACGTCTCGTAACCGATCGGCCGCAGCAGCAAGGTGGCTGGCAGCTCCTTCATCGAGGTCAAGAAGACCAGGCCGGCGCCAGCCAACATTCCCGGCAGGATCAGCGGCAGCACCAGGGTGCGAAGAACCTCGGCCGGACTCCGCCCCAGACTACGGGCGGCTTCCTCGAATACCGGCGCCACGCCAGCCAGCGCTCCACGGGTCGCTGAAGTTGCCTGCGGCAGAAAACGAATCACGTAGGCCAGGGCGAGCAGGGGCAGAGTCTGGTAGAGCGGCCGGGTCCAACGGACGGCGAAGAACACCAACGACAGGGCGATCACCAACCCCGGCAAAGCATAGCCGGCATAGGTCAGCCGCTCCACCCAGCGCGCCGTCTTGCTGCTGTGGCGCACCGACCAAACGGCGATTGGCAACGACAGGCCAACCGCGCAGATCGCCGCCAAGGCGGAAACGCTGAACGAGCGTAGAGCCGGAGCCAGCACCTTGGTCAAAGCCGCGGGATCGAACAGGCCCATGCCGCCCCAGAGCGCGACTACCACCAACGGCACCCCGACGTTGAGGGCCACCAACGAAGCGACGGTGAAGGTCGCTGGCCAGCGCCAGGCGCCCAAGGCCAGACGCTCCGCAGGCGCCGTCGGCCGGCTACGGTGCGGCCGTTGGCCGCCCACCAGCCAAGCCTCGCCAGCGATTAGCAGCAACGTGACCACCACCAGCACGCTGGCCAGTGCCGCCGCCGTGGTGCGGTCGAAAATTCCCTGGTAGGCGTTATAGATCGACAGAGTGAAAGTGTTGTATCGCACAATTGACACCGCGCCGAAATCCGACAGGGTGTAGAGAGCCACCAACAGGGCACCGCCAGAGAGCACCTGCCGCAGCTGCGGCAGGATCACGGTGAAGAAAATCCGCAGCCGGCTAGCGCCGAGACTGCGAGCGCTCTCCTCAAGCTCCGGATCCAGCCGCCGCATGGCCCCCACCAGAGGCAGGTAGATGTAGGGATAAGTGAACAGACCCAGAGCGACCAATGCCCCGGAATAGCCATAAACAAGGTCGGGTAGCTGAGTGATACCGAGCCAACTCTGCAATGCTCCTCGAGGACCCAGAGCCGCCACCAGGGCAAAGGCCGCGACATAGGACGGAAAAACCAACGGCAAGGCGGCCAACAAGGCCCACGCGCGACGTCCGGGCAGGTCGGTGCGGGCCACCAACCAAGCCAGCGGCACCGCTACCACAACTGCCAGAGTCACCGTGCCGATCACCAACAACAAGGTGCGACCGACCAGAGCAGCTATCCTCGGTGTGCAAACCCAGCGCAGATAGACCCCGAGTCCACCCTCTGAGGCGCGCAAGAAAATGTACAGCAGAGGCAGCAGTACCACCGCGGCGGTAACTACCGCCGGCAGCACCCAGATCAGCGGCGCTCTGCGCCGACGGCGCGGCCCAGCGGCGGCCGCTGCCGGCAGGGCTGGCTCGGGGAGCTGCTGCACCACTCTCAAAACCTCGCTA
The DNA here is from genome assembly GCA_965248925.1 of Candidatus Multivoradales bacterium. Taxonomy (GTDB): domain Bacteria; phylum Acidobacteriota; class Thermoanaerobaculia; order Multivoradales; family J023; genus CBDFLE01. The sequence goes on from CBDFLE010000006.1 coordinate 2,260,166, forward strand.
CAGCAGGCCCGAGGCGGCAATCGCCTCCTGTGCCGGCACCAACTCGACGGCGACCCGCGAGAAGTCGACCTGCCCCGCAACCTGGTCGGCCAGCGGCATCAGTTCCACCGCCGGCTCGATTCCGCTGACCAGCGGATACTCGTAGGTCTCGGTGGCGAAGTAGGTCTGGGCGTCATCCGACACCAGGTAGCGCATCAGTTTCAGAGCCGCGGCGCTAGCGCTGAGAGTTCCAGCCCCAGCCATGTTGAGAAAGGTCGAGCCCAGGTCCTCGTCCATCCAAAAATTCTTCGCCGACGCCGCAGGGTTCTCGGCCAGCACCCGCCACAGGTAGTAGTGATTGACTAGGCCGAAGTCGACCTCACCGTTCACTACCGCCTCGACAATGGCGCTGTTCATGGGATAGCGCTGAGGTTGGTTGGCGACCAGGCCCGCCAGCAACTGATCAAGCCGCTCACCGCCATGTAGTGCGCGATAGAGCGCCAGATGAGCCTGCAACGAGGCGTTGGCGGGAGCAATGCCGAAACGCCCCCGGTAACGCTCCTCGGTAACCTGCTGCAGACTGCGGGGCAGCTCTTCGACCGCGATCCGCTCGGGGTTATAGACCACCGTCCGCGCCCGTCCCGACAAACCGACCCAATCGCCGCTGGCTGAGGAGAATCGCTGCTCTACCCGCCGCAGCACCTCCTCGGGCAGAGGTTGCAACAAGCCAGCCGCGGAAACCGCCGCCAAGGCAGCCGCGTCTTGAGCCAAGAAGACATCCGCCGGACTGCCTGTGCCCTCCTCAAGAATCGTTGCGGCCAACTCGGCGGTGCCGCCATAGCGCACCTGAACCTCGATTCCGGACGCCTTCTCAAAACGCTCCAGCAGTGGACCCACCAGACTCTTGCTGCGACCGCTGTAGATCACCAAAGACCGCTCTGCCTGCTCCTGCTCGTGCTCAGCAACCGTCTCGTCGTGGTCCGCCGGCGACGAGCAAGCCAGCGGCAGAAGCAATAAGAAGGCCAGCCCCAGACCTGAGCCACGGCCTCGAACTCGGTAGATCGCTCGGGGGTTTCTAATTATCACCAAAACATCTCCGATGATTTTTGAGAATCTATCTCAATAAAGAGACCCTCATTCTCGACCTTTTTAGTCTGGTTTGTCAACAGAGACGGCATCGGCTTGCTGCCGATGATTCGCCAGTCAATCGCTAGCGGGCCGCGGCCTGCTCGGGGTCCAGGACGCGGTCTCAGCGCTGTTCGATCGGCACATAGGCACGGTCGCCGGAACCGATGTAGACCTGACGCGGACGGTTGATCCGACCGTGGGGATCTTCGCGCATCTCTTTCCAATGAGCGATCCAACCCGGTAGCCGGCCGAGGGCGAACATGACTGTGAACATATTCGTCGGGATGCCCATGGCGCTGTAGATGATGCCACTGTAGAAATCGACGTTCGGATAGAGCCGGCGCTTGATGAAATACTCGTCGTTGAGCGCAATCTCCTCGAGTTTCTTGGCCACGTCGAGCAGGGGATCGTCGATACCGAGATCGTCGAGCACTTCGTCGGCGGCAGCCTTGAGGATCTTCGCCCGCGGATCGAAATTCTTGTACACCCGGTGGCCAAAGCCCATCAAACGGAAATCCGACTCCTTGCTCTTCGCCAGATCGACGTACTTGCGGTAGTTGCCGCCGTCGTCAGCGATCATCTGCAGCATGTCCATCACCTTCTGATTGGCGCCACCGTGCAGTGGCCCCCACAGGGCGCAAACCCCGGCGGCGATCGAAGCATAGAGATTGGCTTGGCTCGAGCCCACCATGCGCACCGTCGAAGTACTGCAATTCTGCTCGTGGTCGGCATGCAAGATCAGCAGCAGATTGAGCGCCCGATCGAGCACCGTATTGAGCTGATACGGCTCGGCCGGAACGGCGAACATCATCTGCAGAAAATTGCCGGTGTAGGTCAGGTGATTCTGCGGATACATGAAGGGCTGGCCGATCGACTTCTTGTAGGAGAACGCGGCGATCGTCGAAGCCTTGGCCAGCAAGCGGGTGATGTTGAGGTCGATGTCCGAATCCGCATTCGGATAGTAAGTCGACATCGAGGCCACCATCGACGACAAGATAGCCATCGGATGGGCGGTCGGCGGATAACCCTCAAAGAACTTTTTCATGTCCTCGTGCAGCATCGAGTGGTAAGTCAGCTGCTGCTTGAACTGCGCCAGCTGCTCGGCGTTAGGCAGCTCGCCGGAGATCAGCAAGTAGCACACCTCGACAAAACTGGCGTTCTCGGCCACCTGCTCGATCGGATAGCCACGGTAGCGCAGAATGCCGTTCTCGCCATCGATGTAGGTAATGCTGCTCTGGCAACTACCCGTGTTGCCGTAGCCCTGGTCGAGGGTGATCATCTTCGACTGCTTGCGCAGATGGGTGATATCGATCCCCACCTCGTCCTCGGTGCCTTCGACGATCGGCAGCTCGTACTCTTGACCTTGATAGCTCAGTTTGGCCGTACTCATGGCAATCTCCTACCTCGGAGGCTCGAAAGATCCGAGGAAAACCGTTCCCGAGCCGCATCAAATTCGTCGACGAAAGTCGCGGTGGACGGATCTGTTCTCGCGTTGGGACCGCACATGCGGCCAGTCTGGAGTTTATCCGCCAGACCTAGACAGAGCAAGGATCCTTGCCGCACGGCGGCAAGTGCTCAGTCGCCGCCGCCCGCCGAGCTATCCAAACTTGGCCCACCATGAATTGGCGGTGCCGCCGAGTTGCGCAGTCGAGCCAGATCTTCAGGGCGGTTGATATTAAGAAACACACGGCTTGGCGAGCCGTAGATTGCAAGCTGCTCACCTTCGAGAAAATAGGGTCGGAGCCCGTCTGCTTGGGCCAACGGGTGAAGTGCCCGCTGGCCTCGCAACACCCTCTCCGCCAATAACTGCAAGGACCGTGGGCGGTAATGCGCCGCCAGCGGTTCCAACCCGCTCTGCCAGCGCGGTACCACCCAATCCGCGGCCGGCTGCTCGAGCAAGCGCCGCAGCAACGCCACCGGTACCCAGGGCAGATCACAGGCTAGAACAAGCAAGGAACGTCCAGAGCGGGCAGCGGCGACCCCGAGAATCGCCGCCGCCGGGCCCTCTCCAGGACCGTCGGCGATCGACGACACGCCAGCCAACAAGCGGCGACCCCGGTCTGCCAACACCACCTCGACACACACTTCACCGAGGCGCCGGACCGCACTTTCAACCAGCGTCTCGCCGCTCGGTGCCAGACGGACTCGCGCCTTGTCACGCCCTAGACGGCGAGAAGCACCACCCGCTAGAACCACGCCCAGGGGAGCGCCTTCGCTGCTATCGGGCACCAAACAACCCACCCAGACCGACCTGCCCGGCCGGGCCAGACGGTAGGTGTGAGCTGCTAGACTGCGCCGCTGCAAACAATCCAGTGCGCCGCCTCCGCTCTAGGCTGCCCTTTCTCGACCGGCCAGTTTTCATAAGGAGATCCGCAAATGACCCTGCATACTCTGATCCAAACCAATAAAGGCGACATCCGCATCGAACTCTATCCCGAGCACACCCCGATCACCGTGGCGAGCTTCATCAATCTGGCCGAGCGCGGTTACTACGACGGGATCGTCTTTCATCGCGTTATTCCCAACTTCATGATCCAGGGCGGCGACCCCACCGGCACCGGCCGTGGCGGCCCTGGCTACCAGTTCGAAGACGAGTTCCACGCCGATCTGCGCCACGACGCCGCAGGGGTGCTATCGATGGCCAATGCCGGCCCGCGCACCAATGGGAGCCAGTTTTTCATCACCCACGGGCCGACTCCCCATCTCGACAATAAACACTCGGTGTTCGGCAAGGTGGTCGAGGGGCTCGACGTGGTCAACGCCATCGCCGGCGCCGACAAGATCATCTCGATGAAAATCGAGGGCGACTCAACGGCACTCAAGACCGACCAGGCAAAACGCATCAGCGAGTGGAACAAGACCCTCGACGCCCGCTAGAGCCAAATTGCCTCATTCGCCGAGAACGGTGACCTGACGGGCCTGCGCTCCTCGCGGCCCGTCGACAATTTCAAAACTGACCAGGGCGCCTTCGGCGAGAAAATCGTCCTCGCCGACGATCTCGCTGTGGTGAAAGAACACGTCTTTCCCATCGTCTTTCAGTGCCAGAAAACCGTAGCCTTTGGCCAAGCTGTACCACTTGACCCGGCCTTGTCGTAGAGTGGCATTCGCGACCTTCCCTGACCTGGCTTTCCCAGCTGCCGTCTTGTCGGACACAGCCTTGTCGGACACAGCCTTGTCGGACACAGCCTTGTCGGACACAGCCTTGGCGGACTGTAGATCAACCATCGGAAACCTCCTCATCGCTCGCCGAGCTGAGCGCTTGGCGAACCTTCCGCCGGCTCAAGAAGGTCGGTCGGCACAACCCACATTCTTCTACACCAGCGATTGCTACAGACAACCGTCCTACGTAGCTGGCTTATTCCGTGCTCGGCTCGAGGGTCTCTCGCAGCCGCGGGCGAGAATGGCGAACTCGTCGTCGCGGGGGAAGGAGGGGATGATGGTGCCGAAGGTCGGACTCGAACCGACACGGAGTTTCCTCCACACGGCCCTCAACCGTGCGCGTCTACCAAATTCCGCCACTTCGGCTTCAATGCGAGATTCTAGTGGCCCTTTGAGCGCTAGGCAAGCAGCGAAAAGGGGCCGGCGACGATCTCATCCGTCGTTTGGTATTTCTGCCGTAGTTTTTCCGTCGGCACCTTCTTCAGCAGCATCAGCATCAGTGGCATCATCAGCCGTTGGACCCGTGCTCGCCGCCTCTTCCGCTGCCGCAGCTGCTGCTTCAGGAGTCTCGGTGGCGGCTTCGAGTGCGCCGACCGGCTCGGCCACCTCAGCCGCTTCCTCGCCGTCCGCGGCTGCCGTCGCTTCTTGCTCCGCGGCCGCAGTCTCCAGGTCACTCATGACCGAGCTACCCGTACCGCCACCGAGAAAAATGCCAATCATCATCGTGGTGACAATAAAAGCGACAAACGAAAACACCGTTAGCTTATGCAACACGGTGGCCGCGCCGCGGGCGCCAAAGGCGGTCATCGTGCCACCACCTCCGAACACCGACAAGTCGGCCCCTTTGCCCTGCTGCAGCAGGACTACCAGGATGAGGAAGATGCAGATCAGGATGTGCAGAGTGTAAAGCAGCGCTAACATGGTCTTGCTGTTCCTTGGGCTCGTCGTCGGCTATCGTCGTCGGCAATCGGTTGAGACTGGGCGCTTCAAGCGCAGCGGCCAATCATATCCAGGAATTTCCCCACGTCAAGGCCGGCTCCACCTACCAAGAAGCCGTCGATATCGGGTTCGACGATCAACTCGGCGACATTTTGCGGTTTGGCCGAGCCGCCATAGAGCAAGCGCAGCGCGGCCGCGCGCTCCTCGCCAAGCCCTTCTTCCAGGCGGCGGCGCAAGAAGGCGTGGGCCTGTTGGGCGATCCGCGGAGTCGCAGTCTCACCGCTGCCGATCGCCCACACCGGCTCGTAGGCGAGTTCGAAGCGCGGCGGCGGATCGTCCAGCAGATCCTTCAGCTGGCGATCAAGGATCTCCCAAGTCCGACCCGTCTGGCGTTGCTCGGCGGTCTCGCCAACACAGACCAGCGGGCACAAGCCAGCGGCGGCGGCGGCCCTGGCCTGGGCGGCCACTTGGCTGTCGCCCTCACCGTGGTCCTGGCGCCGTTCACTGTGCCCACAGAGCACCCAAGTGCAGCCGACATCGACCAACTGCGCGGCCGACAAATCACCAGTGTGGGCCCCCTGAGCCGCTGGATGCAGAGCCTGTCCGCCACACTCCGCCGCCGAGCCGGCGAGCGCCGTGGCGACGGTTTCGAGTGCGGTGGCCGAGGGAAAGATCAACACTTCAGGCATCGCTTCACTCAGTCCGGCAACCAATTGGCGGCAGAATTCCGCCGCCTCGTCGCGCAGCTTATGCATCTTCCAGTTCGCCGCCAGGATTAGCCGGCGTGCTCTCGTTTGTTCGCTCATGATTTCTTCTCCAGCACCACTAGTGCCGGCAGCGCTTTGCCGGCCAGCAAGGCCAGGGAAGCACCGCCACCGGTAGATACGTGTCCCAAACCTGCTTCGGCGCCGGCCCGGCGCACCGCCGCCACCGTCTCGCCGCCACCGACGACGGTGAATCCGGGGCACGTTGCCAGGCTGCTAGCGATCGCCTCGGTACCCGCATCAAAGGGGGGCTGCTCGAAGACCCCCAACGGCCCATTCCAGAACAAGCTACCGGCGGTGGCCACCGCGGCGACGAATCGGTGGCGGGAATCTTCGCCAATATCGACCGCCAGCATGCCGCCCGGCACCACCGCCACCGCCACCGTCTCGATGCGCTGGGGCGCCGCCAGGTCGTCAGTGACTACCAAGTCAGTTGGCAACAGCACCTCGGTACCGGCCGCCGCGGCTCTGCTGAGGATCTCACGCGCGACCTCGTAGCGCTCGGGCTCGACCAATGACTTGGCCAGGTCGAGACCCTGGCCAGCTGCCAAGAAGGTGTTGGCCATGCCACCGCCGAGCAGCAGCTTGTCGAGCCGCGGCAGCAAATTGAGCAAAGTATCGATCTTACCGCTGATCTTGGCACCGCCTAGAATGCCGATGAAAGGCCGGCGCGGTGTGGCGAGCAAGCGGCTCAGGATCTCAACCTCGCGCACCAATAAGCGACCTGCGGCCCGGCACGGCACCCTCTCGGCCACTCCCACCACCGAGGCATGGGCGCGATGGGCTGTGCCGAAGGCGTCGTTGATGTAAACCTCGGCATGCTCGGCCAACCGGGCGGCAAACTCTCCCTCATTGGCCTTCTCAGCGGCGTGGAAGCGGAGGTTCTCAAGCAAAGTCACCGTACCCGGTGTGGTTGCCTCGACCGCTCGCCGGGCAGCCTCACCGACGCAATCCGCGGCAAATCCCACCTTCTGGCCCAGCAGCTTACCGAGGTGCTCGGCCACCGGTCGCAGGCTGAGTTCAGCGCGGGGCTCACCCTGCGGGCGGCCACAATGGGAAATCAGCACCAGCCGCGCCCGCGCCGCCAACAGCTGACGAATCGTCGGCATGGCTTGCTCCAGACGGCTGGCGTCCATAACCCGCCGGCCACCGCCAGCGCTCTCCTCCAGGGGTACATTGAAATCAACCCGCAGCAACACCCGGCGACCGTCGAGATCGGCGAGGGTGAGGTCGTCAAGGGTGTGGATCGGCTTCATCAGAGGTCCTTCCCCATCATGGTCAACAGGTCGGCGAGGCGCTCGGCGTAGCCCCATTCATTGTCGTACCAGGCCACTATTCGGTAGAGATCGGTGCCGGCACGGCTCATCAAAGGCAGATCGACCAGCGCCGAGTAGGGTTCTCCGTTCAGGTCGCTCGACACCAGCTCCTCTTCGCTCACCGCCAGCAAACCGGCCAGGTCGCCCGCCGCCGCGGCGCGAAACGCGGCAGTGAGTTGGTCCAACCGAGGCGGTCGTTCGAGCCGGGCCACCACATCGAGCAACGCCACATTGGGAGTCGGCACCCGCACCGCGTGACCGGCCAGCCGCCCAGCCAATCGCGGTAAGAGCCGCTCGGTCGCCGCCGGCGCCGCGGTCGGAGTGGGCACGATATTGATCGCCGCCGCCCGGCCACGGCGCGGGTCGCGGTGACCACCATCCACCAGCCTTTGATCGGCGGTGTAGCTATGCACCTCGTTCATCAAAGCGCTGGCAACACCAAAAGAATCGTCGAGTACCCGCAGTAAGAGGGCCAAGCAGTTAGTGGTACAGGAAGCGTTCGACACCACATGGTGGTTCCGCGAATCATAGTCGGCCTCATTGATGCCCAGACAGAGAGTGACATCGGCCTGCTCGGCAATTGCCGACACCACCACCTTACGCACCGTGCCGCCGAGATGCTCGGCGGCCAACCGACCTCGGGTCGCCCGGCCGCTGGATTCGACCACCAGCAATGCCCCGCTATCGCTCCACGGCACCTTCGCCGGCTGCGGGATCCGGTGCACCGGCACTCGCCGACCATCGATGTCGAGGGCCCCATCGACCGCCCGCACCTCGCCATCGAAGCGCCCATGCACTGAGTCACGGCGCAGCAAGCGTGCCAGGCTGGCAGGATCGAGCAAGTCGTTGATTGCCACTAACTCGAGTTCTGGCCGGTGTGCAGCGATGCGGACCAAGGCACGACCGATGCGGCCGAGACCGTTGATGGCGAAGGGCAAAGACATAGTGGCGCGGAAGTCTACAGCGACGGCGTAGAATCTTGCACGGAGAATCCACTCGAGACCGCTGCCAGATACCGATCCGAGTTTGGGCACGGGGCTTGCTTGAATGCCCTTAACAGCGCACCCGCGAGACTCGACATGACAAGGCTCGCGAGGCCGTGCTCCGAGGTGAGAATGTCACTGCGCACCCGCTTGTTCCTGATTTTCGGCGCCCTACTAGCGGCGTTGGTGTTGGCCCAATGGTGGCTGACCCGCACCTTGACTCGCGAGCTGCGTAACGAAATCGGCGAAGTCGCAACCCAGGCGGCAAGTTCGACGGCAGCACTCTTCTTCAATGAACAAGACTGCGATGAACCTCCTTGCGTCCCATCGCAGATCCACTCGGCCAGCAACCTCGACATTCGAGTGGTTCGCCTGGGAGCCAATGACCCGAGCCTACTGTGGGTCGACGCCGACGACGGCTCAATCTCACAACTGATGCGACAGCTGATCGCCAGAGATGCCGGCAAACTCTCGCCAGAGCTGATTGAAAGACTCCACCAGCTCGAACCTGACCGACGGCCGAAGGTACTGTCCTACAGCTTCGAGTCCCGCCACGGCGACAGCCAAGAGGTTCAACGGACAGAGTGGATAAGTCGCTACCCACCGCACTCCGAAGACGACCAGGAGCACAGTGTCGTCGCCCTTGAAGGCCCTGGGCTTCGACGATCCTTCGCCATCCCAGAAGCCGGGCTGCGGTCCAAGATGGAGGCTTTCTCGCGCAACCTGCTCTTGGGCTCGCTGGCGGTGTTGCTGGTCGGTCTGAGCTTGGCCGCGGCGGTGGCCTATCGGGTCACGCGGCCACTGCGGCAGCTGTCAGCGGCTGCTCGCCAGATCGGTGGGGGCGCCTTCGGCACTCAGGTCACCGCCGTTCCGGGGGGCGAAGTCGGCGAGGCCCTCGAGGCTTTTAATTACATGTCGCGTCGCGTCGCCCAACTCGATGCCGAGGCGCACCGACTCACCGCCCGCCAGCACCTCGGCGAGATCGGCGAGATCGCCCGCGGCCTCGCCCACTCGCTGCGCAACCCGCTCAACGCCCTGGGGTTGTCGATCGAAGAACTCGCCGCCCGCGGCGACGGCAACAGCGACGACAGCGATAGCAGCCAAGCGCTAGCCGAGTCAGCCCGCCGCCAGGTACGACGCATCGACGACTCGATTCGCTCCTTTCTGGCACTGGCCAGCCAGGGTGGCGGCAGGGTCGAAAGGCTCGATCTGGTCGGCCTGCTGCGCGATGTCAGCCTCGAAGCGCTGCAAGACGGCCGCAGCCGAGTACGAATCGAGGTACCGAGCGAACTCGAAGCCGCCGAGCTGCAAGGCATCGAGGCCGAGCTGCGGGCGGTGATCCAGGCCCTGGTGGTCAACGCCGTCGAGGCCAGTCCCGACGGCGCCAAGGTAGAGGCGCGGGTAGACTTTGAGAGTGCCGCCGGCGGTTTTCGTCTGCAAGTCGCCGACCGCGGTCCGGGGCTACCGGCCGCAGTACGGGAGCGCCTTTTCACCCCCCATCTGACCACCAAGGCCCACGGTTCGGGCATGGGCCTCTACTTGGCCCACCGCATTGCCCAGACCCGCTATGGCGGCCATCTCGAGCTGCTCGATCGCGACGGCGGCGGCACCCTGGCGGTGCTCGTGCTGAGTTCGCGAGTCGACGAGACCGACTCCAGGGAGGCGAGCAATGACTGACGGTAGGGTGGCAAAACAGCGAGTCTTGGTGGTCGAAGACGAAGCCGATCAGCGGCAGCTGGTGGCTTCGATTCTCAGCCATGCCGGCTATCTGGTGGCACAAGCTAGCTGCCTCGAAGAAGCCCGCCTCGAACTCGACCACGCTCCCTTCGACATCGTTGTCGCCGACGGCAAACTGCCCGATGGCAACGGCATCGATCTGCTGGTCGAACTGCGCGAGCGCAGCCAAGGCGGCCCCGCCTTCGTGCTGGTCACCGCCTACGGCACCATCTCGCGAGCCGTCGAGGCTGTGCGCCTCGGCGCCGACGACTACCTGAGCAAACCCTTCGAGCGCCAAACTCTGCTCTTGGCGATCGAGAAAGCGCTGCGCTCACACCGCCTGGAAGACGAGAACCGGCGCCTGGTAGAAGCCCTCGGCGAGCGCGATCGGTTGGTCGATCTGGTGGGCAGCGCCCCCAGCATGCAGCGCCTCTTCCGCCAAGTCGAAAAACTCGCCGGCACCGCCGCCACCGTGCTGGTGGTGGGAGAGAGCGGCACCGGCAAAGAACTTGCCGCCCGCGCCCTGCACAGCCTGTCGCGACAGGCCGCCGGACCCTTCGTCGCCATCAACTGCGCAGCGGTGCCCGAGGGGCTGCTCGAGGCCGAGTTCTTTGGCGTCGAGAAAGGCGCCTTCACCGGCGCCGATCGCAGCCGCATGGGCCAGTTCGAGGCCGCCAGTGGCGGCACCCTCTTTCTCGACGAGATCGGCGAGCTGCCCTTGGCCCTGCAACCCAAGCTGCTACGCACCTTACAAGAAGGCACCTACACCAGGATCGGCTCGACCCGCGAACGCCATGCCGAAGTGCGGCTGATCGCCGCCACCAATCGCAACTTGGCCACCGAAGTCGCCGCCGGTCGTTTTCGCCAAGACCTCTACTACCGGCTGGCGGTGGTGCCGATCGAGATGCCGCCACTACGCCAACGGCGCGAAGACCTACCGCTGCTGGTCGAGCATTTCGTGGCCCGCGCCGCCCGCCGCCACGGGGTACACGTCGAGCCGTTTTCCAAGTCGGTGATGAAGCGGCTGATCGACCACACCTGGCCGGGCAACGTGCGCGAACTCGGCAACGCGATCGAGCGCTTGATACTGCTGGCCGAAGACGGTCGCGTCTCGACCGACGATCTACCTCTCGACATGGCCTCCTCCGCAACGACCGAGAGTGCCTTTCGGCTACCGCCGGGAGGTCTTTCCTGGGAACGCCACGAGCGTCACTGCCTGGCTCAGGCGCTGGACCTTGCCGGCGGCAACCGCGCCCAAGCCGCCCGCTTGCTGGACCTACCCTACAAAGCCTTCCTCTATCGCCTGGAAAAACACCAACTGGACTCCTAATGCCTCGAAACCCGCGGGCCACGCCCGCCGAGAAAGACCCGATCTGAGGAACTGTCTCCCCATTTCGGGATACGATCTCGCCGGCGAAGCCCGGTTTCTTGGCCTGCTGTCGGTGGCACGCCCGTTGCTCTAGCAGCTCAATGTAACGAAACCAACCCACTGATCAAGGAGACCTGCACATGACCCAAACCACCCGACGCTTGCTACTCGCCTGCCTGACCCTTTCACTCTTGGCCTTGCTCGCCCTGCCGACCCTGGCCGACGACGTTCACGCCGAAGAAGTGCGCAAAGTCGTGCTCAAGATTCTCGCTGGCGACGAGTTGGTCGAACTCGACCTCTCCGAGCTAGAGATCGGCGAGTCGCAGCAGACCTACGCTGCCGACGGCACTCAAATCGTCGCCACTCGCACCGAAGACAGCTACACCATCCAGGTAGGCGACGAAGAAGAGATCGTTGTGTCGACCGGTGGACATGGCGTGCATTTCAACGCCGGAGGTGGCGAAGGGCATCAGGTGATCATCCGCAAACACATCAGCGAGATGACCGGCGATGGCAGTCATTCTGTGTTTATCAACAGCGACGGCGACGCGCTGCAGATCGAGGTCGACGAAGACTCCTACCAGTGGATCAGCGGTGACGACGATGAGAGTGCCCACGCCGCTATGGCCCATGTCATCCGCATGCAAACCACGGATCCAGCGCAGCGCCTGATCGACTCCGGTGTGCTCGATGAACTCGACGCGGCAACCCGGCAGAAGATCCTCGACGAATTGCGCAAGGTTGAATCACCCCACGCAGGCCAGACCAAGGTGATGATCCGCAAACACCACGACGACAGCGAGCAACAGAAAATCCCCTAGAGTTACCCGCAGACCAGCCTGACTCAGGGGCCGGTCTGCCTCGTTTACAGCCGCCCAAAGACCGGCCTGGGTTCATCCCTATTGAGGGGTAGAATCCACCCTCCATGAGCGCCCCAACCCGCCCCCTAGTGCTCGGCATCGAGAGTTCCTGCGACGACACCGCCTGCGCGGTTCTCGACGGCGCTGGCCGAGTATTGTCCTCGGCGGTTTCTAGCCAAATCGCCGCCCACCGGCCATTCGGCGGCGTGGTTCCCGAGATTGCCTCACGCCAACACCTGGAAGCCTGGCCGACGACCAGCGCCGAAGCCCTCGAAGAAGCCGGCGTGGAACTCGACCAAATCGACCTGGTGGCCGCCACCCGCGGACCTGGATTGATCGGCTGCTTGCTAGTCGGACTGGCCCTCGGGCGCTCGATCGCCTGGGGTTTGGACAAACCCTTCTACGGTACCCACCACTTGGAGGGGCACCTTTACTCCCCCTTCCTCGACTCGACGGGAGGCGCCGCGGCCATGCCCCCAGAGCGCTTCGTTTCCCTGGTGGTGTCGGGTGGCCACAGCTCCCTGTTGCAGCTGCACGGCGGTCACATCGAAAGTCTCGCCGAGACCCGCGACGACGCCATGGGCGAAGTCTTCGACAAAGTCGGCAAACGCCTCGGCCTGGCCTACCCGCAGGGTCCCCAGGTCGACGAATTGGCCGAGTTGGGCACCGTCGAACGCGGGCACTTCAAAGTCAAACGCGCCAGGGACGAACTGTTCTTCACCTTCTCCGGTTTGAAGAGTCAAACCCTGAGAGAGATCGAGCGCCTTGAACAAAGAGGCCTGCTGACAGCGCTACCACGGGGCACTGAGCGCCGCGCCGCCGACCTGCCTCAAGCTGCCCTCGATCTGCTGGCTGATTTTCGCGACGCCGCTGTGCGCCAGCTCGTCGACCGGCTAGAAAGGCTCCACCAAAGCCGGCCGCTGGGTTGCTTGGCGGTGTCAGGCGGGGTAGCCGCCAACCGCTTGCTGCGCCGCGAGTTGCGCCGCTGGGCTAGTGAGAGCCAAGTAGATCTCCGCCTGGTGCCCTTGGTCTACTCTGGCGACAACGCCGCGATGATCGCTTTCGCCGCCTTGATCCGCCATCGCCATGGCCAGGGGCCCGATGCCGACAGCCACCGAGTCGCCAGCCGCCTGCCCTTCGCCGCCGGCAATTGAGCGCAGCCGCGCCCCACTCAATGGGCGAAGCCAGAAACTACGTAAGTACCGGCTCGGCGATCCCGCTTGAGATGGATAATGCCCTTCTCCTGAGCATCTTCGAGCAGCCCGGAGAACGAGTTATAGCCGTAATAACCTTCGTTAAAAGAAGGCCGCTTGCGCTTCATCGTCTGCTTGATCATCGAGCCCCACAGCACTTCCTTATTCTCGCGGATCAAGGCCAACATGGCATCCACCATCAGGCCAAAAACCTCGGCATCGCGAGGCGACAGATGGTCTAGCCGCGGCGCTTTCTGCCCATCCCGCCAGATATCCTCGTAATAGATGAACTCGTCGCAATTATCGACCAGCAGCTGCGAAGTCGAGTTCTTGATGCCAATACCGATGACGTACTTGTTATTCTCGCGCAGCTTCGACACCAACGGCGAGAAATCACTATCGCCCGAGACAATGGCAAAAGTGTCCAAATGCTCCTTGGAATAGCAGAGATCCATGGCGTCCACCACCATCTTGATGTCGGCGCTGTTCTTGCCCGAATAGCGCTTGCGCGGGATGTCGATCAGCTCGATCGCCGCTTCATGGAAAGGGCGCTTGTAGTCAGCGTAGCGCTGCCAATCGGCGTAGGCCCTCTTGGCGATGATCTTGCCCTTCTCGAGCAAGCGTTCGAGCAGCAATTGAATCTCGAACTTCTGGCCGTCCTTGCCCTCGATGTCGCGCACTCCGAGAGCCAGGTTCTCGAAATCGCAGAACATCGCGATATTGCGTTCGTCACTCTCTTGGCTGCGGTCAGGAGGCGCGTAAACCAGCTCTCGCGCATAGGCTTCCGCAGGCTCCCCGGCGGACGGTGGCGAATCCTGGACAGCTGGCGCAGCCCGCTCACCAGGTCGCGGCAACTCGACCACTGGAGCTGGCACCGACACCGGTGCAGCGGCTAGAGACGGAGCCTCTTCGGTTGCTGGAACACCTTCAATACGACGGTGACGACGGCGACGGCGACGGCGCTTGGGTCGCTCGGCGCGATTCTCATCCGCCGCCTCGACCACGGCTTCCGGGTCGGCTGTCACGGCCCGCGGTTCAGCCCCGGGCTCAGCTTCGTCAGTGGTCGCAGCCTCCTCCTGGTTGCTCAGCGGCTCACCAACCTCGGCGGCCGGCGCAGCCGGCTCAGGCTGGTCAACATCGCCCTGCCCATCCAAGGCAAAGTCCCCGGCCTCCGCCGCCACCTCGCGGCTCGCTGGCCGCGGCTGCGATTCGTCGTCTGAAGCCTGCTCATCGCTGCTCGAACGTAACCACCAAGGTGCCAAGAGACGCCTCCTTACTGCAGAATCGAAAAGTCAGTAAACTCGATCGATCCGGGCGTGCCCCCCCCCCGCCAATCAACACGGAGACCTCGACCATGGGGGCTCGCGGACGACGGGCGAAGGCGCCCTGGACCGAAGGCCGGTATCCTAGCATTGGCCACCAGCGGCCGGAGACGAAAGCAGCGATCAAGCCGCCTCAGCGTTGATATACTCAGCCCTCGCATCCACCTCCGCCGCCACGGCGACCATCGGCCGCGCCTCGGGCACGGCGCAGCACGAGTCGAGAACTTGAGTAGCGAACCCTTACCCCTGAACTACCTCGCGGTCGACGGCCCCATCGGGGTTGGCAAGACCACCTTGGTAGACATGCTGGCGAAGCGCTTCGAGGGCGTCAAAGTGCTCGAGGACGTCACCAACCCATTCCTCGACGACTTCTACAAAGACCGTCCCGGGGCGCCATTCCAGACCCAGCTGTACTTCCTGCTATCGCGCTTCCAGCAGCAACAGGAGATCGTCCAGCGCGAACTCTTCCAACGCCTGGTGGTAGCCGACTACCCGTTCGTCAAAGACCGCATCTTCGCCTACCTAAACCTCAGTGACGACGAGCTGATGCTCTACGACAAGCTCTACCAGGTACTCGAACCGCAGGTCCCCCAGCCCGACCTGCTGCTCTATCTGGCGGCCGACGTCGACACCTGCATGGAGCGCATCAAGCGCCGCAACCGCACCTTCGAGCGCAACATGGCCCCCGAGTACCTGCAAGAGTTGCTCGACGCCTACAACCACTACTACCAGTACCACGCCGCATGCCCGGTGCTGGTGGTCGACACCCGGGACCTCAACTTCCCCAACCGTCCGGGAGACTTCGAAGAACTCATCGAGCAGTTACGCCGGCCGATCAAAGGCACCCAGCACTACGTACCGATGGCCCGTCGCTGAGCGCCCAGCTTCGGCCCCCAGCCCGAGCCCTCGGGCATCCACCGCACCGCGCTCCGCGAGAGCGCTCAAGATATCGAGATTCAAGCCATGAGCCCCACCACCGAGACCCTCGCAGTCGACCCCAGCCTGGCCATCCAACCCCTGCGGATCGCCGACCGCACCTTCACCTCGCGCCTGTTGCTGGGCACCGGCAAATATCCCGACAGCCAGACCATGGTGCGAGCGCTCGAAGTTTCCGGCACCGAGATCGTCACCGTCGCCCTACGGCGGGTCAATCTCAGTGACCCCGACGGCGAAGCCTTCATCCACCATGTCGACCGCCAGCGCTACCTCTTCCTGCCCAACACTGCCGGCTGCTACGCCGCTGAGGAAGCCGTGCGCACCGCCCGTCTGGCACGCGAACTCGGCGGCTGGGATTGGGTCAAGCTAGAAGTGATTGGCGACAAGAAGACCCTCTTCCCCGACAACCGCGAGTTGCTAGCCGCCACCGAAACCCTGGTTGGCGAAGGCTTCACCGTGTTGCCCTACACCAACGACGACCCCGTCGTCTGTCGCCAGCTCGAAGAGCTAGGCGCCGCCGCGGTCATGCCCCTAGGAGCGCCCATCGGCTCCGGGATGGGCATTCGCAACCCCGCCAACCTGCGAATCATCATCGAACAAGCTGGAGTACCCGTGATCGTCGATGCTGGCGTCGGCACCGCCAGCGACGCCGCCGTCGCCCTAGAGCTAGGTGCCGATGGAGTGCTAATGAACACCGGCATTGCCTGTGCCCAAGACCCCGTGCGCATGGCCCACGCCATGAAGCTCGCCGTCGAAGCCGGCTGGCAAGCCGCCCACGCCGGCCGCATCCAGCAAAACCTCTACGCCATCGCCAGTTCCCCAGTCCAAGGACTCATCGAGTAGGATGCCCAGGGCTTGCAGCCGACCATTTCATCGGCTACAATCCCGCTCCGCGCCGTCCGGCGCGACATGCACCCGTAGCTCAACTGGATAGAGCGTCTGACTACGGATCAGGAGGTTAGGGGTTCGACTCCCTTCGGGTGCACCATTTAACTCCCTTGAAATCAACTAATTAGGCACACCACTCGGCTACTGCTGTGTTCTCTGTTTCTGGAAAGTAACCAGGAAGTAACCAGAGCAGATGTGCTCATGTGAGCCACCCTTCGCCTCTCCTGCGCCTTTGTAGAGCGAACTCATCTGAGTTCGCCTGGAAGAACTCGCCCAATGAAGGGGGGAACGGTGGCGGATCTATGGTGGTACCCGATTGGTTTCGTGGCAGCCCTACTGGGGTATGTCCAGTTGCACAATGCCCGGAGTGGTCGCCAGAAAGCCGGCTCCCTATTCTGGGCTGGTGGCGCTGCCTACCTCGCCTTCCGGAACTTTTGGCTCTTCGAGTACGCCGATACGGATCGGTTGATCTGGTTTGCTCTGATCTTCTGTGCCGCCAGCCCCGTGCTTGGCTATCTGTGGTGGGGGCGTGACGGTGAGATTCGGCGAAGATTCTTCCGCATGCTTCTGTTCTTGGCGCTGTTGACCGTGGGATTCGTCGGTTGGTCGTTTGTCGTGGAATCACCCTTGGCAGTCCTGGTGTTGGCTCTCTCTACCGCTGTCCTCCCGTTCCTTCCCGCACGAAAGTTCCGGGGCTGGCTTACTCGACGCCGTCTGGTCGCCAGGGGTCGCGACGAGCAGCGCCAAGCCCATCAGCTCAGTGAAGCCGAGCATCGACAGCAAGAGATCGAGCTTGCCCAATCTCACCAAGCGCAAGCCGCGACCCAGCGTCAGCTCACGACAAAGGAAAAGCAGGTCGCTGCCCTCAAGCGCAAAGATGCGCAGCGGCGCCAAAAGAAGGAACTGCGCCGACAAGAGATCTCTGGCCAGATTCAGCAGCTGCGCGAAGCCGAAGTGGAACAAGTGCAGCGTGGCAAACCAGATCTCCGCTTCCATGCCGACTACGGTTTCCTGATAGCCGAAGCTTGGCGCGTGCTCCGCGCGCAGATCGCCCGTGGTGACCGTGTGCCCGCGGTCGAGCACGACGCCTTCTTTTTCCAGGTCGTTGAGGAGTTGCTCGCAGCCGAAGATTTCGAAGGGCGGTACTTCCATGCCAAAGGTCGGAAAGCGATCACCACCGCCAATCGCTATCTCGCCGGGCGTGTTCCGCTGCGGAAGGCGGTACGCCAAATCCAACGTCTGCGCTTGACCCCGGCGCAGCTGGCCCCGGAACCGCTTCAACACGGTGTAGGGGCCGAGCTGCTCGAAGTGTGGCTCGTGCCCCACCGCCGCTTGCAGGCGGCGCAATGGGAGGAATTCCAAGACGGGAACCACACCTACCATGTGCAGATCATGACCGTCTGGACCCGGAGGGGGAAAGGGAGCGGCCAACCCAATCGCCAGCAGTGGCAAGACCTCTGGGATGAGCAACCGGCGTTGTTCCTGAAGCCCGTCACCACGTCAACAGCGCAGTCACGGCAGAAAGCATCCCCATGGCGGAAAGTGGTTTCCAGTATCTCGCAGCGCGTCAAAGCCAGATAGACCACCGCGTCCACGCCGGGAATCGGTTCGCTGGCGGACAGGCGGTTTGGCTGAGCGAGAAAGAGCGCGCGGTGCACACCTATGTCTGCGGTGTGTCCGGCTCCGGCAAGAGCCGTTTTCTCCAAAATCTGCTGTTCCAAGATATTGGGAAAGGGCATCCCGTCGCGCTGATCGACCCGATGGGCGACCTCTACCGCAGCGTGCTCGAGTTCGTCGCCACCGGTTTGGAACGCGCCGCAGAATGCGGCTTCACCCGCCGTGAGCTGCTGCCGCGCTATCTCTTTCTCGACGCATCTGACGAAGGAAACTCTCTGCAACTAAACCCGTTCGAGAGTAGCCCGCACGAAAGCAGCGAACAGCAAGTGGACGACCTGATGAAGGCGCTCGAACGTCTGTTCGATGGAAAGCTCGAAGAACAGCGCCGACTGAGAAATGTGCTGCGCGCCACCTTTATCCTGATCGCTGAACTCAACCGTCTACCCTTGCGGCAGCGCCCACCGCTCCTGGGCTTCATCGCCGACACCAGCTATCCGCTGACGCTGTTCTCTGCCCCCGACATTCTCAACATGAAGAACAACGAGCGGCAGCTGCTGCTCGATGCCCTTCCTTCCTCACCTCGTCTGCATTTCCAGCGGCAGTACTGGCAAAATCTGGCGCAGAATCCGCGTGAACAGAGCCAGATCGTGCAATCGAGCTGGAACGTCCTGCAGTACCTGCTCGCCGATGACCTGGTGCTGCGAGTGTTCGGCACACAGCGCAGCACCTTCGACTTCACGACCCTGCTGCGTGACGGCATCAGCCTGTTCTGCTTTCTCCCGAAGAACGAGAATCTCGCCGGAGCGCGCTTCCTCGGCAAGTACCTGACGACGAAGCTCCAGCACACCGCGTATCGCCGACCACAGGCGGAATGGCAGCGGGCGTACGCCCTCTACCTCGACGAATTCCACCACTTCGTTGACCAAACCTTCGCCGACGCCATGACCAATCTGCGGAAATTTGGTCTGCGGGTGACCAACGCGCACCAGACCCAATCCCAGCCGCCCTTCGACACCCGTGAAGGACAGTCACTGCTGAAAACCATCCGCGCCAACTCCCGCGTGAAGGTGCTCTTCCGCCTCGATCGCCCCGATGCCGAGCAGCTGAGCAAGGAGCTGTTCCAACTCACGCAGCAACGGGCGAACTTTCAGGCGACGGATCAGACGCAGGGAAGCTCTGAACAGCAAAGCAGTAGCCTGGCGCATTCGTCCGGCCAAACAACCGGCAGCGGCACGAGTTCGAGCCAGTCAAGTGCCCACAACACGGGTTCGTCCAGCTCGATGCGCGAAGATTCCGGCGGAGACCTACTGGGTGGCCAGGGTACGTCGGCAGGAAACAGCCTGAGCAGAAATCGCGGCCATTCTGAACACTTCGGGTCTTCGGCGAGTGAACAGCGGACGCTCGGACAGTCGAAGAGCACTTCAGAATCTCGCACCACTCGCACGATCTACCACACCCTCGAAGGCGAGCGCGAGCTGCTGATCAACCAGCTTCAACACTTGCCCGATCGGCAGTGCTACGTCTCCACGGCGTCACTCCAGGCCGAGTTGGTCGAAACGCCCTACGTACCCGACAGCCACTACGCCTACGTCGCGGAGAATTTGCCGGAGCGGATCTTGGAGTTGCAGCGGGAGCGGCTGGCGGAGGG
This sequence comes from Candidatus Multivoradales bacterium, assembly GCA_965248925.1. Taxonomy (GTDB): domain Bacteria; phylum Acidobacteriota; class Thermoanaerobaculia; order Multivoradales; family J023; genus CBDFLE01. The sequence goes on from CBDFLE010000006.1 coordinate 2,279,983, forward strand.
CCAGCGCGAGGAGTTTCAGAAGCCAGAAGTGAGGATGCTGCCGGCGGCGCAGGTGGTGGAGATCGAAGTGGCAGCGGCGCCAGAGGTGGTCGAGGTGGCTGCGATTGAAACAGTCGCAGAGGTTGAAGAGACGGTGGTGGAGCTGGCAGTGCTAGAGGTGCAGGACGAGGATGATCCGTTCTTGGACTAGCCGGTTTCTTCTCCACCGCCCTTCTCCGCAATCGGGCTGTAGGCCCAACCCAATCGATATTTGCTTTCGCAATTCGAACATTTGATTACTTGTCCAATCCGGATCAAGCGGTTCTGGATGTACATTGCCTCTCGGCAATTTTGACAAACGACCCTCGTTTCCGGAATCTTGACGATCCATTCTTCTCCATCCTCTGTACGCTCCGCTTCGTGCTCAGCGCCACAGTCTGGATCAAGACAGATAGCCTTTCCCGACTCTTGCAATCCGTCATCGTTACAAACCACCTTCTGTCCGCAGGCGAGGCAGTCAAATTCTACATTTATGGCGAGACCCGCATCCATTGAGCTGGCTACTACAGGCCCAAGTTCCTCTAACATTCTCGAAAGTGCAGCGCGCATCTTTTCTAATCTGACCGGGTACGGTAGCCTGGGCGTAACGAACGGCTGATCTTCGTGAAGGTAGCTTCCGAGCTTGTTGTAGTGCTTCTGGACCCACTTGTACTTCACGGTGCGATGGGTTCCCATATGCTGCCATTTTTCGCCAGGCACCCCTAGCTCTGTTTCTCGCGCCATACGGAGGGTGAAGTCCTCGTCAGCGTTTGGCTCCAGTTGCAAAAGCGCCTTAAGTGCCTGGGGCGGTTGCCACTTTTTCTTTACCGACGCGGGAAGGCGGCTGGCATAGGTCTTGAGTTTGGAGTAGACGATGTCTTCCAGGCACAACCTCAGCTCCAAGGCGGCGTAGATCAATCGGTCGTCGTCGCCCGACTCAAGATGTTCTTTGGCTCTCCGATAATGCTCTCTCTTCGACACTGTTCTCCTCCCAAGTCAAGGTCTCCGTGCTCGCGCCAAACCCCTCCCCACCCCAACCCGATTCCTCCAGATCCCCTCGAACAAGACGTTCTGCGCCTTGAACGCTTCCACATCCGTCATGCTCAGCAGCTCAAACCCCGGCTGCTCAGCCAACGACTCCGCCAGATTCTTCACCCGCCGCGGAGTCGTCGTCACCAGCAGCACCCGGAAGTCCCGCACCTCGCCGTAGCGCTGCCAGAGCCGGTTTTCGGGAACAGTCGGATCTGACGCTTTCAGATAGTGGTGGTACGCCAACAGCTTCGTCGCCAACTGTTGCGAACTCTCCGATCCGCGATCCGCTTCAAGGAAGTAGAGCCTCGCCCGCTTTCCCTGCCGCAGAGCAAAGACCAGATCGGGGCGAATGCGCAGCGGAACCGACTCCCCAGCCACGACCACATCTTCCTGCGTCACGAAGCGCTCGACGTGTTTGCGCTTCGCCGGATTGCCCACCGCATGCGTCGTCAGGAACGGCACACCGAGAGGTGCCAGATCGGAAAGCTCGAAGCTGCTGCGCCGGATCGACTCCACAAACCGCACTGCCCCCTCGCTGACCAGCAGGGCATGTTGAAGCTGGCGCTCCGTTTCCTCCCCGCGTGGCTGGTACAGCCGCCTCTGGCGAATACCAAACCGTTCGCGCAGCTCCGGCAATGCTTGCTCGGTTAGGAAGTAGATGCGCTCGCGCGTCTCCACCATCCGATCATCCGCCAGATAGCCAGCTTGGTAGAGCCGACGCAGCCGTTTGCGCACGTTGTGCAACGACGAGAGGCGTCCCGTGCCCGGCTGGAAATAGCCCAGCCGCCGCAGCTGCCCGAGCGTCAACACGCGCAGCATCCAGAGCCAGCTAAACAGCTCGACATCGGTGGCGGTCAGCACTAATCGGGAAACACGAAGCACGCCCGGATTCTACCGCGAGACGCCTCACCATTCCGGTCCCGGATCCGATGTTGACGACCGCAGCTGCGCCTCGATCCACGCTTCCAGATCCTCCGGCCGGTAGCGAATCGCCCGCGCCGAGATCTTCACGAACTGCGGTCCGCGACCCTGATAGCGCCACGCCTGCAAGGCGCGCGGCGTCAGGCTGAGCAGCTTCGCCGCTTGCACCTCTGTCAGGAGCGGTTGGCGCTGCGCGTGCGTAGTTTTCTCCATCGCGATCATCGTGTGCCTCCATGTTTCTTCACGAGTCTGAAACGCCCCTACTGGGCTTCGCTGTACGTCCGTTCGGCCATATGAAAACGCTAGCAAGCCCCTGAAATCCTGCCAATTACCCTTCTGCCGTACCCGCTGCTTGGGTACCCCCACCGGGTGGGCTCAGCGGGTAGGCTTCGTTTTCTTAAACTACTGAAATAGAACGGATTCGACATTCTCACTTTCTCTACTCGCAGATCCCGCTCTGCGCACCAGAAGAGGGAAACACTCTTCCGACCGGCTGTCGGGAACGCTGGTGGCTGGTGGGGTGGCGGTGGGGATCGGGATGGAAGATGAAGAAACGGGAGCCCAAGCCAATGGACTCCCGTGGTCACCGGTCATTCCGGCAGTGAGCCATTCTCCGTCAGGAAGACTTCGCCAAGCTTGGAGCCGCAACTCAGGCAGCGATAGATGGTCCAGCGACGCTCTGGATGATTGAGCAAACGGCTGTCTTCAATGCAGAGGTCGTGCTGCTCGATCTCGCACATCGGACAAGTGAAGGATTTGAAGTTCTTCATGGGAAGAGGGGTTAAAGGATGAAAACGCCCTCGCGCTACCGGTGAGGAGCGCCGGGTCCAGGAGGAGTCGCGCCGCAGGCGTGAAGGCTCCTGGAGGCGGCGCGAACGACGCCGGTACGCTGAGAGGAGTTTTCGACGGCAACTCAGGGTCGGAGGGTGGCGGTGGTGGATGAGGAACTTGCAGCAGCGAGCATGAAAAGAGGGAGCCGCCCAGCCAGGCTGGAAGACTCCCGAGTACTCACGCCAATCCCAGACGCTTGCGCGCAATCGCCGCGTACTCCGGATCCAGCTCGATGCCGTAGAAATGTCGCCCCAGGCGCTGCGCCGCCTCACCAGTTGTCCCCGAACCCGCGAACGGATCAAGCACCATGTCGCCCGGCCTGGAAAATGCGCCGATCAGCGGCTCGATCGCACTGAGCGGTTTCTGCGTCGGATGCAGTCTGTTGCCCGTGTAACTCCACGGCAGTACATCATTGAGTAGCACCGCCGGTTGCTCTGGCTGACCTTTAGCCAGCAGATACGCCGACTCGTGCAAGCGCCGGACATACCGTTGAGACGACGCATACGATTTCGCCCAGACCAAGTGCCCGACCGGTCGCAGACCGGACTGCCGCCAAGCATGGAGAAACGTGTCCGCCTGCTGCCAACCATAAAACGAGATGCAGTAGCTGTTCGCCTTCAGCACCCGCGAGATTTCTTGAAAGGCCGGCTCCAGCCAATCGGCTTGTCGGTCGTTGCAAATCTTCCGCCCATCACGCGAGCGGTAGTCCACCAAGTACGGCGGATCGGTGACCACCAGATCCACCTTGGCGTCCGGTACGCCTTTGAGAACTTCGATGCAGTCGCCGGTGATGATTTTGGAATGTGTCTTCATAAGAAGTGAGAAAAAAAAGAGCAACGGAGCCAGCCTTCGACTGACCAGCTCCGCCGCCAATGCTAGCCACAGCAGTCTGGATTGGCACGCTTGCCGTCCAGCTGATCAAGGTGACAGCTACATAGGAAACCAGCGCAATTCGGGCATTGATACTCAGTAGTGGAGTTCCCGCCATAGGAGCCAGCAGTCGTGATCCAGGCATCATCTTGTTCCTTCTGGCAGTTCGGGCAGATGTAGGAGTTGGAGTTCATGAGAAGTGAGAAAAAAAAGAGCAGCGGAGCCAGTATCGAGTACCAACTCCGCCGCTGCCGATGATGTTAGACCGCGTCAGCTGCCGACCGACCGGTCGAAGGTGCAGCCTTCGGCTCCATCAGGACGAACCGGCCATCAGGCGGCAGAACGTCCAAAACGACATTCAAGCCGTTGCCGTTCTTGGTCTTCCAAGCGGCGCCGATCTTCGTGAAGAAACCGTCCTTGACGTGGAAGGCTTCATAGACCGGAGTGTTCTTTGCAGAACTCATGAGAAAATGGGTAAAAGAATAAAAAACGCCGACCGAGTGAATCGATCGACACCTTGAGCACAGCAGACAGAGGCTCCGCGCCGCAAGGAGGAGTCGCAGGGAAGGCACAGGAATAGTCCGCCGCAGGCGGAATCTGCTGTGCCGACCGAGAAGCTCCTTGCGGCGTGGAGATGTCTGCTAAAATGAGAGGTGTTGAGCGATCCCTCCATTCAGATTGACCGATCCTTATCGAGAAAGTACAATATATCTACTTTCATTACTCCTGCCTCATGGCTCATTCAGCCACCTTCGACACCCTCGCCTACGCCAAGAAAATGAAAGCTGCCGGCTTCACCGAGCAGCAAGCGGAAGGTCAAGCCGCAGCCCTCGCTGAAGTCATTGACGAACGGATGGCAACCAAGCAAGATTTGCAGAATCTGGAAGAGCGGCTGATCCTCAGACTCACTATCCGTACCGGCAGCATGCTTGCTGCCACCATCGCGATTCTTGCTACCCTGATCAAATTGCTTTAGTTTCGCTCCCCAAAACCCACTTGCTGGATTCTGAGAGAAGTGTACAATGAGACTATTCTCACCTGAATCCCATGGCCTTAACCGTCCAGAAACTCCGCAAGATCACCGGCAGCAAGACCCTTGAAGATTTCAAGCGCGACTACAAGAAGCGCACTGGACAAGAGCTGAAGAAGGTCCCGAAGCTCTCCCTGAAGACCAAGCTTGTTCTCAAGTAACTATCGAGATCCTCATCCGCCAGCGCCGGCCTTTCGTCCAGCTACCCGTCTTGACCAAGACTGGGCGTTTCCGAAAAATGCGATTTCTCGTCGATACTGGCTTCACTGGAAGCTGTGTCTTCATTATTCGCAAAGGCGGAACCGTGCCCGATGTCGACTTGTCGGAGATCGAGGAGCTGCCAGCAGAAAGTTGGATCGAGGTCGCCAGCGGCGAGCAGGAACGGACCTTCTCAGCACTGACCGCCTTCAAGCTCGAAGCTGACACCCCATTGCCGGTGCTGTTGATGGAAGCCGAGGACTACGATGATCCGATTGTGGGCATGCAGTTCCTGGAAGAGCAGCAAAAGACCCTGCACCTCGACTTTGGCGCGCGGTCGTTCTACTTGAATTGATCCGATCGAGATCAGCCACACCGCAGCGCTGAGCACAACACTGCATTGTGCGAAGTTGTAACGGAGTGGAAACTCCTCGCACAATGTCCGGTTGTGCCGGCGCGGTATTGACTGCGATCTGATTGGATTCTTGGGAATGGAGAAACCGACCAACCCCCACCCGAAGGGTCGGGATCACCAATACGACCAGAATGCGTCCCGCGCACTTCTCGTACTTTTCAATCGGAAGTTCGAACTGATCGCGAGATGTTCTTCGTGTCTGCTGCCCTCTATTGAGGGAAACGGACCTTCCTCGCAGTGGGGGCGATTTCGATCTGGTGAGGAAGATAGCTGCCTTCGACCCAGGCGATGACCATCCCATCTAACGTCCTGCGAAGCTTCTCCGTTGCCTTGAGGAACCCAGCAAGCGAGTGAATCTCAGTCTCACCCTGCCACTCCTGATCGCCGCCTCCATCGTGGCGAGCTAGAGGTCGCCAAACCAGCAGAGGAACGCGCAGCGCGCCCAAATAGTTGGCAGCTTGCTGGGGCGTCAGCGAGCTGGAGTCCTCGACGCGTCCCGATCGGATTAAGACCACGGCGCGGGCTCGCCCGGAACCAGCGGCTACGAAACCCGCCATCGCAACGGCATCCGCAATACGTTGCGATCCCTGCGGAAAATCCCGATCAGGAAAAAAGCTATTCGCAACTAGTTCCAAGAGGGAGCGTGAGCCGTTGTCAGAAATGTCTTCTGACACCGGGAGAGCAGAGATCGCCGTCAGGTCTGGTGCTTCTTCCGCAAACACGACCCGTAGCTGATCGCCAGGACGCAAGCCGCGCAGATCTCGTCCCGAGAGGTCTCCCTTTCGCCGCACATGCATAAGCAAGTAGAGGTCCATCAAAGATTCAAGATTCCACTCTGACCCCTCGCGTACCACCACGATCTCGGCGTACCCGTGATCGACTGCCACCGTGCGTAACGGGCGCTTCTGAGCAGTGAGGACTTGCTGGAGATGCTCCAGCTTGACGCTACGGCGTCGACCCCAGGCTAGAGGGACGCTTGTGAGACCGCTCTGTGCGACATCTTGGAAACAGCAACCGAGCACCATCGTTGCTTGCGCTCGCAGCGTATCGGTGAAGACAACCTCTGCACGAAGAAGATTAGGCGCAGTCGGATCGAGCTTCGGAAGCGCAACGATCCCTTCCTGATCAACACTGAGGGCTAGGTCATCGAGCGAGACCGTAGCAGCTCGTTCCTTCCGGCCAGCCCGCTCTTCCCAGACGAGACGAACAGTGTCCGGCGTTCCCTGCTCCCGAACGAAGCGAGCCGCGACTTCGGCGCCGGGGATATTAACGAGCTGACGCGCCTCCGCGACCGCGTCGCCATTTGGCAATCGCCCGACCGCGCGGAGTTCGTGAGGCAGGAGAGCATTCCCCAGATCGCAGACGATCGCCCACGGCTCGTCATGGTCGACCCCGCAACTGGTACCGTCGAGGAACAGCTCGACGCTCACCACCTCGGCACTCGTGGATGCCAGTCTCACTTCCTGGGGGCCAGTCATCAGGCCGAGGAAGAGCGTCAGGAATTCGAGCATCTCAACTCTCTGGTTTCAGGTGACCCGGCTCGGAACGAACGCATTCTCTAGTCGGCGCGATAATCGATCTGGAATGAGAGCAGAGTAAGAGACCCCACGCTCGCAACGGCCTTTTCGTCATAGCGGAACTTCGCATAGGTGTTCAACGTCACATAGGCAAAGATCGGCGGACCAGAAGTCTCGCGAACCACCGGGCGTGCGACCGAGCCGTCCTCACGGACATCAACATAGAACGACACCGATCCACCAATTCCGGAAATTACCATTGCCGACATGAGGCGAGTTGCTTCCTTACCCTGCTGCTCCATGTTCCATCGAACCTGAGCCTGGGCTACAGCCGGAGTCGAGTTCACGACTTTTTTTGTGCCGAGATCAGAGGAATCGAGCACCTCAGTCAGTAAACGGGCATCTTGGCCCTCCAAGACTCGCGCTGCCAATCTGGGGAATGTGGAGAGTTTCAGGTCTCTGACTCCAGGCGCCAGGTTCTGAGCAACATGCCACATCCAGAGTGCCCTGTCCTCTTCTCCAGTACCGGCTAGTGCGAGCGCTTTTAGTGCTGCGAGATGCCCTAGAGATCCGGCATCCATAATACGTTCAGCGCTCGACTCAATAAGCGCGAGTTCAAGACGATGAATTGCGCGGGACGCCTTCTTCCAATTAGCTGCTTGGAGAAAAGTCTCTATCCTCTCCATCTTTGCAGACGTCAACTGCGCGGCTGTCAATGCTGGTGCCCAAAAGACCAGGAGCGCTAAGCTGAATCTGACAAGTGGCGTTCTCACGGAACCAGCAGAACCGACAATCCTACTCATAGAATATAGAGCCCCAGGGAGAGATTAGTCTCGAAAATAATGCGCGGTGCGACGCCAGGACGACGGACTGGATTGATCGCTACGAGCTAACGATCGCTAGGAGCAAGTTGTCTCGGTGAATTGCACTGCGGTACCGTTTGAAAGAAAGTAGAGATATGTGATTTGGTGGCAGACGATCTGCCCTCCCCCCGAGAAGACGATATCGTCAACGATGATGTAGTCTAGGCACTCGCCGGATGGCGCACATTGCCCGAAGCTGATTGCGGGGAGGAACACGAGCATGAGAGCTGTGAGAATTACTGCTAGTTTCATAGGAATAGCCTCCAAAGTAGAAATACGTAAACAGAGTACCCAAAGTACCTCTTGTCAGCACCGCACTAGACACTCTATCATTATAGACAAGGGGCTGGCGATGACCTTGTTCTCTTCTCACTAGGCATCTGTCGATGCACCAGCATCACTCTCCCAGAGGAATTTGCGGCACCGCGCCGCTAGTTTCCGGTCATGGTTTTGGACCAGAGACCTCGCCGCGCAAGTGAGTTCTTCTGACGCTGGACACCTGGAGTTTTTCATCAAGAGAAAAAGAAGAGACGGCCGGCCCTATCCGCATCGAATGGCGACCATCCGGAGCCCAGATTCCCTGTTTCCAAGCGATGTCGTCTCTCGCCAGTAGCTAAGATCCTAATTCGCGAATCAAGCGCTGCCGTATTCGCCGCATGCGCGATCTGTCACCTCGAAAGCGCGCAATCCGCGAGCCGAGCACCGTGATCAGCCCGGCGTATTCGATCCCGCGATCTCGCTCCGGATCGAGCAGGTCATGCGCACGTTTCCAGGTCCGACCGTCCGCCGAGAGCAGCAGATCCACCTCTCGGTTAAGTTGCAACGCTGAGAACGCCCAATGGAAGGACCCGATCCTGATCTGCGCATCGCGCGCTAGTTCTTGCAGGTCGGCCAGCAACGGTCCCGTCAGCGGATCGCGGCCGATCAGATACCACGCCAGCCGGCCGAGTTCTGGACTCGCCTCTTCCGCTAATAGCAGCAAGTTGGCGACATCATCGTGCTTGGGCGTGAGCGCCGGGGTCACGGCTCGACTTTCTCCGGCATCAACCGCTGGGTCTGTACTCTGGCTACGCGCAACCGCGTGGTGAGCAACTCCAGATCCTCCTGCCTGCCGCTCTCCAGCATTCGCAGGATTCGGGCCGCCGCATTCTGGGGCCGGTCAGCATGGTCGAAGTCCGGTTCGGGCAAGGCCGCACAGATCTGGACGAGCCGCTCCTCGATCGCGCCAAGCTCGGCTTCCAAATCTGCCAGGGCGGCGGGAAGGTCGGCGAGTTGTAGCGTCTTCATCAGGAGAAAGAAAAAGGGTGGCGGCCACAGTGGGAGGGATTGGCGTGTACCACTGCGACCGCCGGATGAGAGAGAAAAGAACCCCAGTTCGCAATCGGTTGCTTTCGGGACCCCAATACTGCGCCACCCCGATCCTGATGGCCAGAGCACGCCCCTGAGCTAGTTTCCTGCTTTGCCGCCCAGCCGCAGGACTTTTTCCCTGTCCCAAAACCAGCACTCGCCCTCCAAGCGCGTTCGCCTGCGCGTTTCTTCTGGCGTAGGTCAGCGGCCAGACAATGTGCCTTGCCCAACCGCCTGAACAGACCCTAGGGTCGATCGACCGACCGGCCAACAAACCCGATCATGGTGATTGCGGGAAGAGGTGTGGCCGCAGGAGATTGGAAATGTCCCAGGCTCAAGTATCGAGAACCCGGATGGCGACTTCAGACGGATTCAGCCCACATATCGATCCATCTGGCTAAGGCGAGAGTGCCGCGCTACTCGTGAAGGCGCGGAATCTGGATCAACAAGCGCAGCGTCGCTTGGAGCTGCTGGAGCAAGTCGCGGCTCAGCCGTTCTTCGGCTATGGCAGTTCTGAGTAGGCCCAGCGCTACCAGCACTTCACGATGAATCCGGAGCCCTTCAAGAGTGGGAATCAGCGACATGGCGATCTCAGCTGTGGAGCGGTTACGTTTTTGCTCCAAGAAGAGAACGGCGAGATCGAGCGAGATGACGGCGGCATAGCCTGTTTCGCCACTGTCAGCGAAGCCTTGCTGCGCCGTTTGGAACGCTTGTTCAGCGCTCGCAAGGTCTGACTTGCTCTGCGCGATCAGACCCCGCAGCCAGCAGAGTTGGTGCTGCCCGATTTGATAGCGATGGCGCGCGCAAAGTTCCGCGGCACGAGGAAGGTGCTGCTGTGCTTCTTCGTAGCGCTCGGCCAGGGTCAAAGAGGTGGCCAGGTTGACGGTCAGAGCGAGTTCGAGATGGGAGTCTGTACTCGCTGTGTTCGCCAGGCACTCTTTCGCGCGCTGGAGATCAGGGACGGCGTCCGCTGGTCGGCCATCGAGATCGGCGATCAACGCCCGGCGCAGCAGCACGCGGCAAACCTGCTGGGGAGGACTGTCGCTTCGGTCCAATTCGCCCATGGCCTGGTTGACCAACTCTGCTGCCTCTACCAAGCGGCGCTGGTACACCCGCAAGCCGGCTTTGAGATCGTAGAGATCGGCGGCGACGGCAGGGTTCGGCGGCTGCGAAGCTGCCAGCCAGCAATGCTCTGATTCGGCGAACGCCAGCTCGGCGCCGGCGTAGTCCAGCGCCAGTCGCCGGGCGTTGCCGATCCACGCCCACGCCTTGGCAGACAAGTCCGGCAGCAAAGCACCGAGCGCCGAAGCGCTGCCTTGCAAGCTCTCCAGTGCCAGCTCGGCCAACTGGATACCGCGCTGGCGGTCACCTCGCCCCTCCTGACGGCTCTGCTTCAGCAGGAAGTCGAAGAGCGCCGCTGAGCGGAACGAGATCCGCGAGCGCACGAATTCAACTTGCTCTACGGAGGAAAGATCACGAATCGTTTCCCAGACCACTACAGCGAAGGCTTTCTCAAACTGGACGCCGTCAACCAACAGCTTGTGCGCGTTTGCATCTGCTGACGTGGGATAGAGCAGACGCCAGCGGCGGCGCAACACGGCAGCCTCGGCTGGATCGAGTTCGCCAACCAATGCTCGCCGCCAGTAGTCAGCAGAAAACATCTCCTGCTGCGCACTTCCGGCTCTCGCAGTGGCTTGCCCATCAGCCTTGCAAAAGTCAGCCGGGCGCATGCCGCTCCAGCGCGTGAAGGCACGGGAGAACACCGATGCGGAGGAGTAGCCCACCAAGTCGCCGATGGCTGAGATACGCAGCTCCGAGGTTCGCATCAGCTCGACCGCCGTCTGCAAGCGCGCATCTTCGATATAGACACTGGGCGGTATGCCGACGTGCTGCCGGAAGAGGAGCGGAAACGAATTGTCGCGGATACGGCCGGCAATCTTGAGCCGACTGACATTGAAGCCAGGTTCAAAGAGGTGCTCTTGCAGGTAGCGGAGCACCGGCACGAGCTGCGCCGGTGCCCTCTCGCGGTCGCTGCGGATGCGCGCGAGCGCAGAGGCGGCGGCGGTGTCCAGCAGAGCTTGGGAATGGTCGAGCTGCATGGTTCAGATCTCCCCTTGGATATGTTTGGGGGAACTGTAGCAGAATCTCTGGGCAGGGCAAGCTGGCGGTCAGGAAGGAGGGTGGTGGTGGTGGTGGTGGTCGAGGGTATCTGGACAGACTCGGGAATCACCGCTATCGTGCCGGTGTTGTCGCCGGAGAACGGCTGATTTTGCCAGTCCGAGATGCCAACCTCGACTACCCCGTTCTAGACGAGGTTCTGAGTGTCCTGGAAAAGCGTTCAGGCGAAGAGAACCAACGGCAGACAGCGGAGACGGTGCATGGCGAGACTCCTTCTGACGAGTCCGAGTACGGGTTCAAGATGAATCGCCTAGATAATCCGTGGCGGGTTTCTCGTCAAGGTTCTCTGTAATCGCCGCATGGGCCAACTGCGGCTGGACAAGGAGAACGAGCGCCAGTTGGAGTTCGTGGCAGTGGAGGCGATTTGCGTGGCGCTGGGGCTGGGGTTTGGGGAGTTTGTGGGGAGGTGGAGGTGGGTTCTCGGGAGCTTCTTGGACGGGAAGAGCGAGGAACAGGGAGCCCAGGGTAATTGCGCAGGCCAAAGCCAGAAGAGTAAGCCTCGTAAGGCTAAGTCCCTTTTTTGTGAGCGATTTACGAGGATCCTTGAAATCGAGAAAATCTCTGATAAAGTAACGAATACGTAAGAAACGGGCAAAAACCGACCACAACTGTCAAGCAATGCTACCATTCCAGGAGCGGTTTGCGCCTGTCGCAGGCCTACAACGGAGCCGAAAGAGCCCCTCTGGGCCTTGTTCGCTATTACGCATCTGCCCTTCATTAGAAGGTGATCGTCGTTGTACCGGATGAGTGGGACCCCCAGTTGAGGGAGTATTGGCAGCATTTGCCTTGACAGGCAAAGCCCCACAGGAGTAGTCTTCATATGTCCTCTAATAAGCACCACATGAGCGAATCCCCCAGAGCAACATCATCTTCGGCCGAAGGTAATGTTACGCCGAAAATACGGGAAGCGAGCAGCACAGTAGAGGATTGTCAGCTCTCTCTAGGGAGGCAGCTGGAAATCGTCCTAGAGGATCGTCTGGGACATTCACCGGATGAGATGCCTTTATACGCCAAGCCCCGGCGAATGGCGCCGGGAACAGCGCCTCCACATCGCGGCAAGCAAAAACATGGCTTTGCCCGAGGCTTCGATAGTCTAGCTGGAAAATCTCTAGGTACATTCGATTTTTAGGGTGGGTCACTCCATAGGGTGTGTTGCGGCTTCTTCCCAGCAGCACTCTTACCGAGTACCGACAGGGGAGAATTATGCTCAAGGGCTTCCAGTCAACAAATATTTCACTGCATGCCGGGTTTCTCAATGTTATCTTCTTTGAGACGAATCCATCCAAGATCCTAGAGATCGCCAAAGCTGCTAAGTCGCGCGTAGAAGACCTACGATCTCACCGACCGCACGACTATCAGTTCTCTTGGCTGCCAGAAGCTGAACTTCCGATTTGCGAAGAAGAGGACGAAGGCGCTGCCTTCTACTTCCCTCGCGTCTTCATCACCTCGGGAACGTTTGACGTTGCCGCGATTTTCCTTTCTCCCACAATGGAGATGGCACCTTGGATGCAAGTGGACGCACTACGAGTGTCCGGTCAGGACATCAATGTCGCACTGCTACCCAAGAAGAGCCCCCTTCTCGGTAGTGGGGTTCGAGACTTCAATCGCGACTTCTGGGAATCCTACAGGCAAGAGCCTAGTAGGAACTTGGAGCCAGCCAGGGCATTCACCGGAATAATCAAGCTCAAAATCAATCCTGCGACCTGGCCGACGCTTCACCCCAACGCTGACCAGCAAACTGGACAGCTCACTCATCAGTTGGCCGACCTCTGGCAAGCGGTGGACCGCTGGCGGAAGACAACAGCAGTTGCAGGAACGGAACACCCCGAAGTAGCACTCGCCATCTCCTTCGGCTGGAACGAGTTTCTTATTGTGGCGCATGCCGACTCTCCCGGCAAGCTGTTTCGCCTGTCACTTGCTATTCGCCAATGTTCTACATCGGCACCATGTCTCGCCGATGAGCCCAAGAACCTGGTACATCTCTTGTCGACGACAATAACCGCAGTAGGGCACGATTACCGAATTCGCGAACATTGCATCGAGGAGTTGGACTCTCGGAGCAAGGCACGCCACTCAATCTCAGCTAAAGAAATCCTAAATCTTGCTCTCGCTCTTCCGCGAAACCACCAAGAGAAAAAGACCTTCGAAGAGACAGGGGACATCCCTGGCACCTTCTATCAAATCGGTTGCCACACATACCCAGGACACGAGAAGAGTCTCTTCTCGCTACTTCGGAAGCTTGAGGATACGCTGAAGAAGCAAAATATGCTGACTTCGGAAGATTCAAGCTGCGTGGATATCGGCAAAAGGGATATTTGGACTCCTAGGATCGTAATCGGAGAAAACTATTTTTCTCCGCTAGAAGCGACCTACTTGGTGGAGTTGCTTCATGTCTGGATTCGCAATGGAGGCGCCGGACCCCTGGGAAAACGGACACAACGCGGGAAGTCCAACGGCGAAGCTCCAATCCGTGCCGCGTTTGACTTCTACACTCGCCTAGCGTGCCCAAGGCGCGTCAATGAACAAAACCTGAATCTGCGGCCCGTTCCACTCAACCATGTGACCAGAATGCCGCAAGATTATCTTACCCCGCCCCTAGTAACAATGGAATTCGCCCAGACTCGCGAAGATAACGGATTCGTGGCCCGCCTCAAGTTCTCCATGCGGATCCTACAGATCCCCTACTATCTCTCTGAGCAGATTCTCAACTTGGTGAATACATTTTTCTGGGCAAACGATCGTGACGTCATCTGGGACGAGAGCATTGAATTGATCCCCGTGGTAGTTGGCCTTGCTGACAACGTGAATGCGCTACGAAACTGGTGGAATCTCGGCAAACCGACAGTACCACTCTATCCCTGGGAGTCTGTCTCTGAAGAACAGCGCAACGAGCTGATTGGCGATGAAGTTGGACGCAGACTGGCCGGAAACATCGACCCGAATATCCCAGAACTGCTGCATGCCTTCCGGGCATATTTTTATTCAAGACACCTGTCAAGCTACCTAACCGACGAAATGCCGGATATGAACATCCGCTTTCGCGGCTCGGTGCACCAACTACTAAATATATCAAATCTGATCCTCGACGCGATGTCTGACCGAATCTTCGGTCCGAGAGCCTCAATGGCAATCATCGGCGACAGCGCGTCGCCCGAAATTGAGACTCCGTGCGATATCATCGTTGTAAAGCTCAATACTAACACCTTTACTATGCCCATAATGCTTGAATCTCTCGCTCACGAAGTTGGCCACGAACTAATCCTGGAGTTGATACGCGATTCCGTTGACTCAGGGTGGAGGCGTCACCGCTGGCTAAAAGGCAAGTTCAGTCGAACTCGCCAGAAGAACTTCAAGCGACTTGTCTCTGTGTTTACGCAGTTGCACCATGATGTGTTCCAAACCATGCTCGTGCCACCGACTAGCGACAATGACTGCGCCAGAGTCTTCATTGAGAGCTCTAGCGACTTTGTCGAATACCAACTCCTAGCCTTTGCTTCAGTGGAAGACTGGGCTCCGAGTTTTTTCTTAAGAATGGTACTTGCCGGGAGCCCCAGCAGTCTTGGTGCAAGACCTGAAGACATCGGTTCAATCGTGCCTCACCTAGACGACAAGTTGATCTTGTCGGCCATACTAAGATCTGTCCATGTACTACTCGCGCACAGAATGAGCACAAAGGACTGGAGTAGCCTGGAAGAATTTAGAGATAGGATGATTGTCGCAGACCTGGCAGAGTTTAGAGATCTTCTGATAGAGAGATGTGTTCTCGGTCCAGGAGTGTCGCCTGCTCACTTGCTTCGCGCGGAATCTTGGCAGCATTTTGTTCGCAGCGAAGTCTTTGGCTCTTCACCTCTTTTCTTCTCGGAGGAGGGCTTTGAGCTTGCCTGCAAGTTCTACAAGGCTTTGGCTGGTCACGCGCGACCGCACCCGAACTCAATCCGAAAAGACACACCAGAGCGCTTTCTGAGCAGTATCCAAGATTCTTTCCGAGACCTACGTGGGTCATTCCCACAAGGGCAGGAAGAGGGTGATGGAGTATATGGACTCTTGCTCCCGAGCTTACATATACGTCACTGGCTTTCCGCCGAAGAACTCCGTGACGTGCGCTCAGGAAAGATTTCCGCAACAGGGTGGGGTACTAGAAAAAGACCTTGGGTAGTAGCCCCTCAGCCCACGAAGACCCTCTTAGAATTCTTACGGGATGGGCGTCCCTTTTCTCCAAGAACTTCGATCTTTCAGCGGGGTCAGATAATCCCGCGCTCAATCTCGGTTCAAGGCAGGTGGACCGACATAAACAGCCGTTTCCTGTTGCGATTGCTAGATATGGTGCCGTCCTGGCGTGTTTCTATTCTCAGAAAGCTCGAGGTTGTGCTGTCGCGTTCACGGAGTCGAAGTGTTTAGGGCTCAGGAAGCTGCCTTCCAGCTCCTTGAAGAATCGTTCCATGACGGGTCAGTCTGCCTGGTGTTGGGCGCGGGAGCAAGTGTTGACATCGGTCTTCCTCAATGGAAAGGTCTCGTGGAAAAGGTCGCGGGACAGTTAGGCGCCGAAACGAAGAACCTCGATTCGGCTGGCTATGCTAGAGTTCTTGGACAACTAGCACGCTCGTCTGAGTTTTGGCGGGCCCTCAGTACCGCTCTTTACAGCGGACAGTGCTCAAGAGACTGGGTTAGCCGATCCTTGTCGGGAAGCTATGCGCTGAAGCGTTTGGCAATATTGGCGATACTAGGCGCGATTGGCCACCCTGATCGATCCTTCCACGCAATGACCTACAACCTGGACTGTCTCCTTGAGGAACAGATAGCCCATCTTGGCCACAGGGCGGTAGCATCGACTGCAAACGAGGAAGAGGTTTGGGAACCGACAGACTCAACAGAGGCGCTAGTTACTTGCTGCCCCAGGCATTCTAGGGGTGAAGTGGCTACAGTCAGGATCTTTCACCCTCATGGACTGTTGTTAAGGGAGGGATCGAGGGCAATCGATCCAATACTGACTGCTGAGCAATACGAGAGCCTCGCCAATGTTCCGTTGGGACAAATTAATCTTACGCAGATGCGACTGTTTATCCAGAGAACCTGCATCTTTTATGGTTTTTCTATGACAGACCCAAACGTCAACAGACTACAGCGGCTCGTTCACAACTTGGTGCGGTCTGGAACGGAACAGGAATCGGCCGGCAACGATTGCTTCTCTCACATTGCACTGATCACTGACGAATCCGGCTCTGTTGTAGCAAAACGGGCCGCTCGCGGAGACGCCAATACGATTGCTGGCTTGGAACAAATCGACCTGTATGAGATGGGAGTTCTGAGACTTGGGCATATGGGCTACCGACAGCACCGGCTCTTTCTGGCGGAGCTGTTGCGGCGTGTAGGCAAAGGATTTCAGTGGCCGGGCAAGCTGAGTCCCTACTCCTAGCTGAGGCACTCGGCTAGGCAGGTCTTTACTCGCAGCCGACTGCTTGTATCCTGAGCTACACTTGCCCCCTTTTCCGATTCTTCACATCCCCTCCTACTCCACCCCCTTCCGCTGGCTCATCGGCCTCTTCCGCTCGCGCATCCACGGCGACGCCCGTTGGATGCGCCGCAGCGAACGCCGCCAGTTTCTCGCACCTCGGAATCGGGGCATCACGCTCGCCTCCGGTGCCCCTGGCATCTCCGGAGCCGGAGCCATGCGACTCAGCCAGCGCGACTCCTTCACCAACCTGGCGCTCGTGGCGCCCACAGGCTCGGGAAAGACCACGCGCTATGTCATCCCAAACGTCCTCCAAGTCGACGGTTCCGTCGTCGTCACCGACCCGGCCGGCGAGATTTTCGCCTGCACCTCGGGACATCTCGCCAGTCGTGGATTCCAGATCCAGACGCTACAACCAGCAGACGTGAAGCACAGCGCGCAGTTCAACCCCTTGGCGTTCTGTAAAACTCCGCAGCAGCTGCGGCAGCTGGCTACTTTGTTGGGGAAGAGCATGCAGGGTCAGCGTTCCGATCCCTTCTGGTCAACGGCGGCGATCAACCTCCTGGCGTTCAGCCTGGTGGCCATCGCCAATGTCGAAGATGAGCGCTTCCGTAATTTGGGAAATCTGCGCTGGCTCCTGAACTGCCTATTCCGACGAAACTGACCAGCCATTCCGATCGAAACCGACCACTTGTCGGAGCGAAGCGACGCTGGCGCTCTCCTCAGTTGTAAGTGTCCACTTTCGCTGTAGCTGGAGCCCTCCTTCCGGCTCTTCTTCTTGGTTGATTGTATTCAAATAACCCGTCGTCGGGGCTGTGCGTAGCTGTGGGAAACGCGGGTGGGTGGCCGGGGGGCGTTTTCCAAGCGGCTGTGGGAATCGCAGAGCGATTTCCTCAGCCGCGGCAGCTTCCACAGTCCATCTTGGGTCGGGTCCGGATCGGGCCGCAGGCCCGCTGATGGGTCAGGATCGGCGATCGCTTCAGCATGCTCTTGGATCTCACCTTGCCTCTCGCTGGGCGGCCTTGCGAATACCGCCGGCTCTCTTCGCCCGCATGGAGTCACCGTCCACCGCGAGCTTGTAGGCGCCGTGGACAATGCGATCGAGGATGGCGTCGGCCAAGGTCGGATCGCCGATGACCTCGTACCAGCTCTCAACCGGTAGCTGGGAGGTCACCAGCGTGGAGCGGTTGCCGTAGCGGTCCTCAAGAATCTCGAGCAGGTCGCGCCGCTCGCTGGCCCCGATCGGCGCCAGCCCCCAGTCGTCGAGGATGAGCAGGTCTGTGCGAGCATAGCTCTTGAGCAGCTTCTCGTAGCTACCATCACCCCGCGCGATGGCGAGCTGGCGAAACAGCCTCGGCACCCGCAGGTACAAAGCGGTGTAACCCTCCCGACATGCCTTGTGCGCGAAGGCGCAGGCGAGAAAGGTCTTGCCCACCCCGGCCTTGCCGGTGATCAGCACGTTGAGATGCTCGGCGATCCACTGGCACGAGGCCAGGCGCAGGATCTGGCCTTTGTCCAGGCCCCTCTTGGCTCGCCAGTCGATGTCTTCGATGGCCGCCTGCTCGCGCAGCTTGGCTTTTCGCAACCGCGCTATCAAGCGGCGGCTGGATCGCTCGGTCGCTTCGCGCTCGACCAGCAGCCCGAGGCGCTCTTCGAAGGAGAGCTCTGAGACATCGACCATCGACAGCTGCTCCTCAAAGGCTTTGGCCATACCGTGGAGCTTGAGCGCGGCGAGTTGATCGAGCGTCGCGTGCCTCAGCATGGCGGCGTCTCCTCGCGGCGCGCGGCACTGTAGTAGCTGGCGCCGCGGACGTTGCGGTGCTCGATCGGCGCCGTCACTTCGGTGGGCTCGGGCGCTGCTTGCTGGTCCAGGCCGCTCTTCAGGATCGACTTCACGCTCTTGTAGGACAGGCCGTGAATGGCGAGCGCGCGGCGGCACGCAGCCTCCAAACGATTGGCACCATAGGTCTTGCCCAGGCGCATCAGCCCCAGACACGAGCGAAAGCCGTGCTGAGGATGGGAGCGGTTAAGCATGATGGTCTCCACCAGTTCGGCCGTCGCCTGGCCTGTTTTCGCCGCCCAGCTGATCAGCCGTGTCGGTGTCCACTCCAGGTACGCCTGGTGCGCTTTGGGCATGTGCTCGCTCTGGGTCGTGTGCCGACCCCGACACCGATTGCGACGATGAGCAGCCACACGCTTGCCGCGATCGAGCACCTCCACCAGTTGCGCCGTCGCCCGCAGATCGAGCTGCTTCTTGATCAGCTGGTACGGCACACTGTAATAGTGGCCCTCGAACTCGACGTGGTAGTCCGGGGCAACGCGTACCTTCTTCCATTCGGCAAGCTCGTAGGGCTGGAGCGGCAAAGCACCCAGAGCAGGACGATCGACCTGCTCGAACAGCGCTCGGCGCGAGACGCCCAACACCTTCAGCGGACGGTCGTTAAGCTCGACCAGAAGCTTCGCGATGCTCTCGTTGAGCTCTCGCAGGCTGAAGAACTGCTGGTTACGCAGCCGGGCCAGAATCCAGCGCTCCACTTGCAATACACCGTTTTCGACCTTCGCCTTGTCTTGGGGCTTCCTCACCCGCGCCGGCACCACCGCCACGCCGTAGTGCTCGGCCAACTCCGCGTAGGTGCGATTGATCTCCGGCTCGTAGCGGCACGGGCTGGTCACGCCGCTCTTCAGATTGTCCGGCACCACCAGCTCGCTCACCCCGCCCAGAGCCGCGAAGGTCCGCACATGAGAGCCGATCCAGTCCTCCAGGCCCTGGCTCCACGTTGATTCGGCATAGGTGTAGTTGCTCGCCCCCAGCACCGCCACGAAGATCTGCGCTTCGCGCGCTTTGCCAGTCGCCGGGTCGATCACCCTCACGGTCTGTCCGGCATAGTCGACGAACAGCTTCTCGCCCGCCCGGTAGGCTTGGCGCAGGCACACATCCAGGCGCCCTTCCCAGATCCGGTACAGCTGACAGAAGCGGCTGAGACCGTAGCCGTCAGGATGGTCCTCCCGGTACTCCTGCCACAGCAGCGACAGGGTTACGCACTTCTTCTTCAGCTCGCCATGCACCTTGGTCCAGTCGGGCAAGGCTCGCTGACCACCCCTCCGAAGCGGCTGCGGCCGAGGGTACAGGCGTTGCTCCAGCTCAGCGTCGCTCAAAGCTGCTACTTGCTCCCAGCTCAGGCCTTCAACCTTGGCTCGCAGCAGGTAGTTGCACACCGTCACGTGGCCCAGCCGAACCGACCGTCCGATCTGGCGGTGCGACAGGCCATGCTGCCATTTCAGTCTCAGTACCTCGCGTATCTTGCGCATCGATGTCCTCACTCTCGGCATCCAATCCTCCTTTCAAGGAGGCTGGAATACCCCAATTGTGAGGAGCGCGCTACCGTCGAACTCCGCCGTGGCCAGGATTCCGATCCAATCTGACCACCCATTCCGATCGACCCGGAAAAGTGGTCACTTTCGATCGGAATCGATGGTCAGATTCCGTTGGAATCACTGGTCACTTTCAATCGGAATCGGTGGTCGGTTTCCGTCGGTGCAGGCAGGAGTAGCAGGGCATCTTCGAAGGACGAGAAAGGCCACCGACAATCTCCCATGCGTGCGCACGGGAGAGGTAGATGATCTTCGCGAAGAGCGCAGAGCCATCGATGCGGTTGGCCTCGCCCTCACGGGGATGATCGCTGGCTGTTGATGAAGAGAGTGCTTCCAGAATCCAAGAGGTGAAATGCTCCCGTCATGATGAAGAAGATGTGGATGAGAGCCGAGGAGTCGGCGGACAGCTCAGGCAGACGCGAAGCCCGCCAATGGCGGGGTTGCGGTGTCGTCATGTCTGGCGAAGTTGTCGCACTCAGCGGTGGTTGCCGAGCAGCCACAAAGTGGCTGCCTATTACAGAACGGTCCGATTTCGCGTTGAGCTGCACAGCAGCCGCTCGTGAGCAAGTGAGCGATTGGCCGCACGCGTTCGCAGGGGAGCAAGATTGCAACTGCACCCCCCGTCCCGATGCAGTGCATCGGGACGGGTATCTCGCGATGGGCTGCCGCCCCTTCGAACCCCAAGAAAAGAACCGGCAGCAGGAGGTTTGTCAGTTTTCTGGAGCCGCCGACTCGGACCCGGCCGAACCAGGTGTGCCAGGTTCCTCAGAGTTCAAGGCGACATCCTGTACCGCACCTTCATTGAGCAGCGATCGATCCAGCCGGAAAAGGGGGGAGCCTTCGGTATAGCCACGGAGCCAGACGTAGCGGGCGCCCACCGCTACCTGGGTCAGTGTGCCATCGAGTCCTTCCGGCAGAGTGAACGCTGTGCGGCGTACTTCGTTGGTGCCGGGATCGAAGACATCCATTTGATAGATGCCCTTGAAGGCTCTGCGATCGAGGAGCCAGTAGAGCTGTCCCGGATTCAAGCCCCAGTCGAGATCGACCATGACTGGCCTATCAAGGCGGGCGCTGATGCGGGTGAGCGCGCGCGACTCCGGCCTCTTCGCAAGATCTCGGCCAGGTGTTGGGAGTTTGGGATCACTGCCGGCTGGTTCCGCCGCAGCAGTGTCGGAATCCTGCTCGACCTCAACAGTGGCTTCTTCGGCGGCGGGCAGCGTGAAATCCAACTCGGAATCATGGAGCTGATCCTCTAGCTCGAGATCAGGAGCGAGCTTGATGATCCGATAGCTCCCAAGTTCACCAGCCCACAGCGCGTTGTCTCCCCAGGTGAGGCGGAGGGAGCGAGCCGTCGCCGGGAGAGGATGCTCCATTTCGTTCTCGATCAAGCCTCTGGCAACGATGTCGCCATCGTCGTCATAGATCACCACGCGCGGGACCTCGTCACCAAACGACCGCCTGGCCAGAAAGGTGCCCTTGTGAACGGGATTCGGGACGTTGGTCAGCGCCAGGGCGAAGTCTCCTCGCGGCAGGGCCGCCACATCACTCGGCTGGAAGATCCGCTGTTGGGATCGCAAACTGCCGTCGCGCGCGGAGAATACGGCGGCGCCGGTATGGCCGGAAAAAGCGATGTAGCCATCGCTGAAGCTCATGCGAATTAAGGTGATCGGATGCTCCAGCGCTTCAAGACGCAGGGGAACCGGATCGCCCCAGGACTGCCCTTTCTCCGTATAGCGCTGTACTACAGCCAGTTCAGGCAAGTAGACGAACAGCTCTCGGCCTTTGTCACCGGTCGCGATCAGGGCGTCTTTGGCAACAATCGCAGCCAGCTCTTCAGGAGCCAACTCTGCCGCAATACGGGGAACCGAAGTCCCCGCTTTTTCCACGGCGGACAGCGAACTCGCCGCCAGCCAGAACACGGCAAGCGACCACACGAAGGGGCGGATGGGGAACATTCGATCCGCGCCTAGCAATTGGTGGAGTTTTCCACAGACAGATACCAGACGACGTTGTGGTTATCGTCTTCGGTCGTGCAGATCCAACCCCCGTCCCAACAGTTGCAAGCGGTGTGCTGGGCCGCTACTGGCAGGGCAGCAAAAGCCAGAAGTATCAGAATTCCGACGAACGGCAAACGAACTCTTTTCTTCATTACTGTTTTCCTTCCGAATAGAGAACGAGTGTTGGTGGCGTGCCTTCAACGTCCCAGGAACAGTGGCTCTGCTGGCAGACCTCATCGAGAGCATCTCGCAGCGGCCGCAGGGAAACTTCGCCCTGAAACTCAGCGTCAGCATCTCCCACGACTTCCAGTCGACCACCGAAAAGAGCGAAGGCAAGATCAGCAAACACTTGCCGCACCGGCCTGGCTTCATAGGCCGCGAACTCAACTGCGTTGTCGAGGATCGCGAG
The DNA here is from genome assembly GCA_965248925.1 of Candidatus Multivoradales bacterium. Taxonomy (GTDB): domain Bacteria; phylum Acidobacteriota; class Thermoanaerobaculia; order Multivoradales; family J023; genus CBDFLE01. Next base: position 2,302,430 of record CBDFLE010000006.1, read on the forward strand.
GTCACTGTGCTGAGCCGAGTGGCTCTGAACCTCGTTGCTACTTACTGGCGTTGGGGATGAGGGGTTGGAAGACGTGCAGCCCGCCACAGGCAGCACCAGGAGCGAGGCCAGGAGCGAGGCCAGGCGGGTCATATCGTCGCCCTCCAAACAAGGAGAAGTAGGCGGCGCGAAAGGTTGTGCTGTAGAGCGCCGCTTGAGGGACAGAAGTCTATCAGCATTCGCCGGCTTTCGATAATGCCCTAACTGGAGAGCGAGATCGAATCTACCGAACCTTGCTCCCGCCAGCCCGCGGAGATGCGATTTCCAGATCCAGATCTTAAGCATTCGTTAAATCCGTTTCGGTGGGAACCGGCATGCAGGCTGGCTTTCCGGCTGCCGAGGGGAAGACGCAATAGCTTCGTTGGCAGCCAGTATTTGGGTAGCGTAGCGCCCGCGTCTTGTGAAAGACGTATCTTTTCTACTTCTTTTTCCCCCATCCCCATGCACGGCACCTACACCCACCGCATCACCAGCAACCTTTACCCCGACCAGTATTTCCAAATCTCCCACGCCGCCCGGAAATTTGACATGCGCGTCGCCCCCTTCGCCCGCGACGTCACCCTCGCCTATCTCGAGAAGCGCTCCCTCCTGCCCGCTTCTCTGGAAAAGAGGCTGCGCGGTATGATCCGCAAGATCCGCCGCGTCGGCACCAACCTCAACCAGATTGCCGCTCGCGCCAACACCTACCAACGCACCACTCACGATAACCTCAAGAAAGCCGGCGAACTCGTCATCCAGCTCGAACGCCAGGTCACCATCCTCCGCTCGACGCTGGAGTCTTAGCCCAATTCCGCACCCGATGATCATCAAGTCGATGGCGCGTAAGAGCGCCTCGTTCCGGCAACTCCTCAGCTACATCAGTCGTGTGGAAAAGAGAAGCCGCGCGTTGCTCCACAACCTGCGCTGTGAGAAGGACGATCTGGCGGCGATCAGCCGGGAGTTCAACGCCAACGCCCAGCTCATGCCACCACGCAAGAACGGAAACACCCGCTATCACGAAGTGCTCAGCTTCGCAGCCGCAGATCGGGAGGAAGCCACACTGGCTGTGCTTGAGGATGTTAGCGGCTGAGCAAGAACGTCTCTATTCGGAGTAATCCGAGCCCGAGTGCTGCCCCTGCTCGCGACGGGTGGTGCTTTGGAGATATTTGAGAGACCCCTAGATGTCTTCAGGGCCGGGTGCTGCGCTCTATCGTCGCTTCCACACCATCTCGGTATCGCGCCTGTAATCAGCTTGTAGTCGCCACGAAAGATCTTGTGCCTTCTGTCGTCGTCCCGACGACTTGCAACGGGTCTCGCGAAGTGATGGAACCAAGCTTCTTCCAGATTTCCTGGGCGGTTTGAAGACGACAGGATCGCCAGATCAGCACTTCAACCGCCTTGGCGACTCCCATACTCCTTGCGGGCTTCCGCCCACCCTTCGCTCGAAGCAAGAGAAGGAGTCGAAGGACGGGCAAAGCATGCCGGCACTCTGCTTTGGCCTCGCTTCTGAGCCAAGCTTGCGGCTCACCGCTATCACTCGGTGGACCGTCCAACTTCGCCGGCAATCGCCAGCACTTCCTCGACCAAAGCATCACCAAGTCGAACGCCCTCTGCCGGATCGCTCGGACGACAGGGCCGATTTCGGAAAGCAGTCCCTCTCGCTTCGCCTTCAAGAGAACACCGAGAGTTCCCGTCAGCGAGATGCCTAGGCGCCTGGCGTGGCGACGGCCGAGACGTTCGTCGATCACCACCAAGTCGGCGCCTCGCTCTTGAGCCAGGGCAACAACCTCGGCTTCGCCCCGGTCCAGGTCTGACAAAAGATCGACCCGGTGCGGGTCTCGCAACTCCACGGACTTGATCCAAGGTGGGGCGGCGAGCCGGGGCGCACCGGCTCGAGTCGGCCCGCCAGCCTGGACTTCCAGGCGAACAGCGGCGGGGATCAGGACAGTGTCGTAAAGGTCGCGCAGCAAGTCGAGTTGATCAACGATGGCCAAGGTAATGATGGGCGTCGAGTTGACGACCACCACGCGGCGGCGGTCTTCATCAGGCATTAGCGAGATCCTGCCGAAGCTCCTCGGGATCGACGCCAACTGCCGACAACCCGAAGCGGCCCAGCAGGAACATGAACTCCACACGCCCCACCCCGGGCAGCGCGAGGGCTAGCAAGGCAAAGAGCAGGCAGCGGACACGGCGCATGACAACAGACTGCTTTGGGCGATTCCGAGTACGGGCTCAGGATGAATTGCGGAGATAATTCGTATCAGTTTCTTGTCAACGACCTCTATCATCGGCGCATGCGCCAACTGCGGCTGGATGAGGAGAGCGAACACCTGCGCCAGCTCCTGCAGGAGATCCGGCGCGAGTTGGGCGTCACCCAGGTCGAACTCGCAGAGCGCTTGGATGTGCCGCAGTCCTTCGTCTCGAAGTACGAGACGGGCGAACGGCAGTTGGAGTTCGTGACGGTGGAGGCGGTGTGCCGGGCGTTGGGGCTGGGGTTTGGGGAGTTTGTGGGGCGGTGGGAACTCTAGATCGCCCCGACGCTATATCAGCGCCGGGACAACCTGCAGGCTAGACCTACTGTTCAGTTGAAGACCAGAACGTCGTATCACCCGACTCGAAGCCGTCGTGGAACAGCAGGCCCAGCGGGCAGACTGCGGCATCCAAGATCACCACGTCATCGACCCACCAGCCCAAGCCGTCGCTCACGGCATCATCCGAACCCATCCGCCAGCGGAAGCGCACGCTGTGGCCAGCCAGGTCGCTGAGATCGACAATGGTGTTGACCCAGCCACTGCTGATTCCCGACCAAGCCTGGCGACCAGCCAGTGGATTGGCACAGCAAACATCGAGGCTGCTGTTGTAAGGCTCCGACACGAATCGTGCTGAGTTGGCAGGAATCGCGGCGCCATCGCCGTCCAGGATGTCGAACCAACTGATCGCACCATCCACCGAGTACTCCAGCACACCGCCGTCGAAGCCTGCTTCGGTTTCGTAGCGTTGCCAGAATTGGAGCGTGGCGCCGGTATCGACTAGTGGCGTGCTGAACGCAGCCACCAGCAATTGGTCTTTGACCTGATCCTCCTCGCTGGCGAACCAGGACTGCGTGGGCGAATAGCTGTCGCTGCTCGTGACCACCCACGGCGTCGTGCCGCCGCCATCGTTCGGACCCGTTGCCGTGTTCCAGTTGACGGTGCCGTTTTCTATTTCATCGACACAGCTGATCGCGAAATCGGCACTGATCGTGACATCAGCCTCCATTGACAACTCGCATGTTTCCGTTCTGACGCAACCTCCGCCGCTCCAGACGCTGAACTTCGAACCTACGCCAGCTAGAGCGCTGAGGGAAACAGCCGCCTGATAGGGATAGCTTTCCGTGCAGTCGTTGCCACAGTCAATTCCCGCTGTGGCGCTGACCACCCTGCCGTTCCCGGCACCGGTGCGCTCAACCGCCAACTCGTAGTCACTCGGCTCGAACGTCCCGGTGATAGTCAGGGCGCCTTCCAAGATGAAGGTGCAGGGGTCGCTATCCGGACAAGCCGCCAGATCCCAGCTGACGAAGGAAGAAACCGGTTCGGCAATGGGCGTCAAAGTCACCTCAGTGCCATGATCGAATTCGGCCGTGCACTCTGGCTCGCAGGCGATCCCAGCGGGATCACTGACAATCGTTCCGGCACCATCCACGATCACCGTCAGCAGATACCGATTCCGTTCGAAAGTCGCCGTGATGGTTGTATCCGCCGTGACGGTGACTGCGCAGGAGTCAGTACCTGGACAGTTCGGGTCATCCCAGCCGATGAAGTGAGAGCCCGTTCCAGGCGTCGCGGTCAGCGTGACCACTTCGCCATAGGTGAAGGTTGCTGAGCAGGTTGGTTGGCAACTGATCGCAGCTGGACTGCTCAGCACTGTCCCGTTACCGTCAACCTCCACTGTGAGTTCATAGTCCCGCGGTTCGAAGCGCGCCGTCACCTGTTTGTCGCTGTCCATGACCAGAGGGCAGTTTCCCGAGCCGCTGCAGTCGCCACCCCATTCGATGAACTCAGAACCCGCAGCGGGCGTTGTACTCAGCACGATCGGCGTGCCCGTGGGATAGGCCTCGCTACAGTCGTCGCCACAGTTGATGCCATTGGGCGAGGCGATCACCGTACCGGTTCCAGCACCGATCTTCGTCACGACCAGATTCTTGAAAGTCTGAGCCACCGGGAAAGCGTAGTCTTCGACTTCGCCGTCCAGCGCCAGTCCGGAGAAAGCGAGCCCACCGCTACTGCTGAAGCGGAAGCGCGCGAACGCCACCGCACCCGGAGTAGCTCCGCACGGCACGCTGATACTCAGCGAATTGGTACCGGCAACAAGTGCCAAGCTGGTGACTACCTGTTCGCCAGCATCGACCCAATCACCAGCGGTGTTGAAATCGATCCAGGCATCGAGCAGACCAGCGCTGGCTGCCACGACCTCCAGATCGGCGGTCTGGCAGGGCGTCAGCGCGGTCAGAACAATGACCCCATCCTCATCGGCAGCACCGCTGAGATTGTCACCATCGGCTGCCAAACTGGGCTGACCATCGACCTCGCCGTCAACTACCGCCCCGAGATGGAGCCCAGGCACGATGCCATGCCGGGCACCGTTGTCTGCCAACTTCGTCGGATACGCCCACGGTGGCCCCAGCGCTGTATCCGGCGCATCGCCAAAGTCCAGGTCACGCAGCGTCGTGGTGTCGCTGCCCTGATTATTGGTCGGATCCGGATCGGTGCTGCTCGCACCAGCAGAAACAGTAGCAGTCTGTATGATGCTGCCCGTCGCCCCGGCGGCAATCCGGCCCTGGATCTCGTAGATCTTGGACTCAGCCGGCCCCACCGTCACCGCATCGATGAGATCGCCGATCTGAGTGGGGGTACAAGCGCTGCCGGCACACCAGAGCACATCCGTGAGCTGTGGGAAAGCCGCCTGGACATTCGCCCCGCTGGCCATACTCGGCCCGTTGTTCGTGACCGTCAAGGTGTAGCCAGTGGGCTGGCCTGGCACCGCCAAGGCCAGCCCATCGTCGATCACCGCTAGGAGATCAGCCTGGTGCTCGACCACCAGTCGTACCACCTGTTGGTCATCGGAAGTCTCTGGCGTACCGTCAGAAACTGTGACGGTCACGTCCCACGCGCCAGCCGGGAAGTCGGCGGCAGACGACCAGTTGAAGACCGCACTCTGTGGCCCGGTAGAGGTCACCGTAGCGCCAGCAGGCGGGTTGGTCAGCGCGAACGTGAGGTTGTCGCCATTCTCATCTTGTGCTGTGACCTCAAGGCTCAACGCAGTGCCTGCGACTACGGTAATCGGCGAGGGGATGGGATCGAGCACGGGCGGTCGCTCCGGCCCCGCTACCCGCAGGATTTTCATTTCGGACTCGTTGTTGCTGAAGTTCAGCTCCGGAATCTGACCGGGTCCCGGTGGATTGATACGAGCCCAGATCCTGTGCTCACCAGGAACCGAAGGCGCCACGACTGGCAGCTCGAACTGGTGGAAAGACGTAAAGTGACCGCGAACATCCGAGTAAGTGTCATAGAGCACCTGCTCCACGCCCTCGACCTCGATCAGGACCTGGAACGGCACCATTCTCAAGTCGAAGCCATCCGAGCTGTTGCGCGTGTTGACCTCTAGGTCAATCTCCGTGCCGGGATCGAGCGCGTTGCTAGTGACGAAGCCCAGGCTGACGGTGTAGTCCGGCAGCACTGAGTTCATCACCGGTACCCTGGCTTGATCGAGGAAAAGCACTTGACCCGACTGGTTCTTTGCTTCGACCTCGATGTAGTAGGTGCCGGTCGGAAGCTCTTCGTCGGTCAAGAGCGTGCGAGTGCAGTTCCCATTCCGTCCCGGATTGATATTGGCCAGGTGGCAGAACTGCCCGCCGGAGCCACCGAGAATTCGCAGATCCCCAGTGGAGGCGTTGAGGACCCGGAAGTAGAGGATCACGTACTCGCTGGACGAGCCCTGGTTGGCGACGTCGAAGCGGTACTCGGCGTTCTCTCCAGCCTCCAGGACCCCATCTTCGTCGATGACTACGCCAGCTTGCCAGCGGACCTGGGAATAGGAGGCTGGTGTTCCGTTGGAGATCAGCACCGTCGCGCTCTCCTGGCCAAAGCCAGAGCTGCCGATCTGCAAGCTCGCCGCGGTGTCCGTGAGGTCTGCTGGAGTCACCTCCGTATCGATGTCGATCTCCACCAGCGTTTGTCCTGCCGGCAGCACTACCGAGCTTGGATGGTCCAGCAAACCGCCCGGCGTGGAACCGATCGTGATGGTGCGATTCGTGGCCTCCGGCTCTTGGAACCAGACGCTCAGCCGCACAGAATCGTTTTCCATCACGCGGTACGGATACCTGGAGAGATACATCGGCGGCTGATCAGCGAGCGGCAAAGTCCATTCGATCGTGTGGGGAAGCGGTAGCTCGCTTCCGTTATCGTCGACGACCGCCCCGGCGGGAATCGTCGCGATGTACGTCGCACCGCGTTCCAGCGTTGCGTCGCTCTGGAGGTACAGCCGGTGCCGGATAGGTGTGCCGAACTGGCTGACAATTGGCGTGAAGGAAATGTCTGTTCCGTCCGAGCGTCGATAGGTGATATTTCCGCTGTTCGAGCCCAGACTCACCGGCCGATTAAGGAAAAACATCGGGTCGTTCGTATAAGTCGTATCGCCACTGACCGGGAAGGTGTAGAGCACAGTTAGCGCATCGGGCAGACCAAAGGAGGCCCGAATCGTCCGATCGCCGAACAGCGGGAACGAACACGTAGCAGTGCCAAAGCAAAGATCGCCGGCAAAGCCGATCCAAGTCGAGCTTCCATCAGCAGTCCCAGAAAGCGTGAAGTTCTCACCATCAGGAATCGTGACACTGGTCGAGGTACAACCCGGCGGACAGTTCAAACTGCCCAAGATCGTGCCATCACCATCGCCTTGCTTGAGCACCGTCAGCGTATAGCCCGGACCGGTGACCGGCGGGTCATAGGTGAAGTCGCTCGTGTCCACCTGCTCTTTGGCGCCGGTCGTGTCCTCGACGAACAGACGCAGAGTCACGTTGCCTGCACTGGCACCAAACGCTGCCGGATCGACGTTGGAGGCAGAGAAGGTACCCGAGGTGCCGCTGCAAGATGTTGATGATCCGCTGCCGCAGAGCACAGCTTCGCTGCCACCATTGACGAAGCTCACCGTGAGGCGCGCCAGACCATCGGCATCCGTAGCATTGGCGATAACGGTTACCGTCCCGGTCTGAGTGCCGGTGGGGCTGGTGATAGAGCCGGAGGGGAGGGAGTTGCCGGAGCTGGCGAGAACAAGAAACTTCAGCTCGCTGTGCACGACAAGACCTCGGCCGTCGCCGCTGATGGCGACGACCGTATGAACCGTGTCTTTGGCCACATCCGGTGGTTGCCAAACAACCTCCGTAAACCTAGCCTGGTCGATTGCGGAGAAAGAGCCCTTTGAAGCACTCCAAAAATATGTCAGAGCGTCACCATCACCGTCTTCTGAGGACCCTGAGAGGGTAATAGGCCCAGACACTGGCTGAGGTGGTGCACCAACCCCGACCAACTGCTCCGGCGCGCCTATATTAGTGTCGTCGATGTCCTGATCGAAGAATCTTCCAACTGATGACAGAGCAGCTCCTTGAGTGCCCTCAGTCCGAGCTTCAATGCCTGAAAGCTCTGGACACAGATTGCCACCAGCGTCAATCCGGCACAGAATTCGGAGACTAGAAGCAATTTTGACGATCTCAGCGCGGTTAATATGATTCAAAGGCCTAAAATGAGAACTGCTATAACCCTCCAGGACCATTGCCCTGGGAATCGAATCAGGCACAGACTCGACCGAATCCAAAGATGCGCGAGTCATCCACGAGACATACTTGTGAGCCCAGCTGATCTCCGAACCCATCGCAGGTAGATCGTTAAACTCAACTGGGGGATGCGTAGCCAATAGCCCAGGGTGGCTCTCGTCGACTCGAAATACTTCTGAGCAGGTCTTTACCGCCTCGGCCCTGGTTATAAATCGGTCAGGAAAGAAACAAAAAGAGTTCGACTCCGGAGACTCAATATACTCATCGCCGATCTGTACGCACCTCACACCTTCCACAAATTCTTCGACTTCAGCATCGGCGACATAGGGATAGAACCAGTCGTCGGAATTAACATCAATGAAGGTCGAACTCGCTGACTGATTGACATGCTCCCCAGCGGCCTTGTACGCGATCTTTAACACCTCAGCCCTTGTTGCCTCTCGTTCAGGCTTGAAAGTGTTGTCTGGGAATCCACCGACTATGCCCTTGGGCGCTGCGTACTTCAAATACGGTGCGTACCATTCGTTGTCAGGCACATCCGAGAATCCAGCCTCCGATGAAAAGAACCCGACGTAGTTCCAGAGATCTCGGGAGCTGCCAATAAAGTCCCTGCTTTTCACTCGAAGCTGAGAACTGCCGCCTCCGTCGAGCTGAATCGAGTCGCTGGCTCCGCAACTTAGAAGTTGTTGATGCGCGTAGTCCGGACTAGCAGAAAGGGAAGTGTAGATAAGAATAGTCTCTTTCGAGCCGTCTCCGTCAGTATCGGCCGAAGCGCCGAAAGTCCTGGGCCTCAGAACTGCACCTCCAGGCAAAAAATCCTTCGAGAAAGACAGTAGCTCTATTGGGCATCTCTCTGGGCAGCCAGAACTTCCAGTTGTATCGACCCTGAAATAGGGGCAAACCTCAGCGAAGTCCTTGTGATTGTCTATGCATAGGACGCGATGGTTTTCAATTTGCTGTTCGGGAAACAGGCCGAGAGGGTCTGCGTACCCAGCTGTTACCAGCCCGCTCCCTAATCGCAACGAAAAGGTGAGCTGGCCATACTCATAGTTCGCGGGGAAGCGCCCCCCAAAAGCGGCGCTCGAAATCGCAGCAGGCACCAACCCTTCGGAGGTCCTGCCTTCTTCAATTGGAATGCTGAAGAACTCGGGCGATGGCCCCCCAAAAGACCCACGGTCCGGACAATCTGGAGAAGGGGTGCAGGATTGGTCGTCAAATGGACAGCATGGCTCCTGACGTCTGACAGGACCCAAAAGAAGCTGAAGTTCAGCCGTATTCAAGTCAACTGCCAGGATGTAGTCATCTTCGCAACCAGCACACTGAGCCTCTTTCTTGTATAGTTCAATCCCGGACGACCCTGAAATAACCGCCTCTGGCTTGTAGCTACCGCACTGCAACTGGCCTTCGAGGGCATTTGGCACCAACACTGCGAGAGCCAGAAACACATGGGCTACGCCGTGGCGAAGAGAGACCCGAGGGCGGGGTATAGCTGAGAGAATACTGGTGAGTATCTGCCGCTGGCCCGGATAAACTTCATTTCTTCTCACTTGACCACCTCTGTGACATTCTGTCGGTTTATTTGCAGGGGTATTTTTCGTCATTTCTTCAAGATTTCTAGACGGACCCACCGCGACCTCCTCAGCAACTGTTTTAAATGATCCAACTAAATCGAGTGGCCGGCAAGCCGCCGTTTTGGACCTTCACTACAAAGGATGATGCCTCCACCACGAACCGGCTCCTTCACCTCTCGACCGTCTACCCAAGGTTTCTCTTCTTTAGTTCCCGAATGAGCGAGCGAGCCCTCTTGGAATAGTAAGAGTCCGATGTTAGCCGCTCTTCCAGCACCAGGACAGCACTCAGAAGGAGCCTCTCTGCGTCGTCGCTCTGTCCTGCCGCGGCAAGCGCAGCACCCAGAACACTCTCCCTGGCCGCCACTCTCCCAGAACCTTCCGGTGAGTTTTCTCTGGCGATCCGCACTGCTTCTCGTGCGGCATCTTCCGCTTCTGCATAGTCTCCTCTGGCGATCTCACACTGAGCCACGCCGGCCAACGTTGTAGAAACCGCTGTGTGATCGGACCCAAATAGTTCCCTTCGCCTCTTCAGTGCAGTGCCGAAGAGTTTGCAAGCCTGCGCGACATTGCCTTGGCTGAGGGCAATATGCGCTAGAGTATTCTGCGCATAGGTCACCTCAGCATGGTCTTCACCCAATAGCGCAACCCAGCTATGCATAGCTTCTATGGCGAAGCGCTCTGCCTCATCGAGATGGCCGGCCATGAAAAGCGTGGTAGCGAGATTGTGCTTAGTCTGAATAGGATACTCATGCAGCTTTCCGAAGGTCTCAAGATCGCCACTCAGGACTTCGCGGTAGAGATCCTCCGCTTCTGAATACCCGCCGGTGGCTCTGAAAGCCGCAGCCAAATTGTTGCGGATTGCGAGAACCAGAGGATGATCTTCCTCATAGACTTTCTCGGCGATCACCTGGGCACGCAGGAACTCATCGCGTGCTGACGCAGCATAGCCCTCTGAGAGGAGCATGGCTCCAAGGTTCGACTGTGCCCGGGCGACTTCCTTGTGGTTCAGGCCATGAATCCGTTTGCGGAGCTGTAGAGCTTCGCGCGCGTGCTGCTCGGCCAGAGAGAACTCACCCAACGCTTGGTAGTCCAGGGCAGTGTTCATCAGACTCTGGGCAACCACGCGATGATCGGAACCCACCGCTTTCCTGCGAATCGCAAGTGCCTGGAGATTCAGTTCCAGTGATTCTTGATGGCGCTCCTGGCGAGAGTGGAGAGAAGCAACATTGTTCAGGCTTTCGCCCACAAGTTCGTGCTCTGCTCCCAGCTCTTTCTGACGTACCTCGAGAGCGGACTTGAGGTATGGATCCGCTTCTTCATAGCCCCCGCGACGCATGAGGACAAGCCCAAGATTGTTTTCAATAGCGGCTGCTTCCAATCTGCCGCTACGAGAGGCGCTGTCCTGGAGAGGAAGAGCAAGACGGAGGTTCTCAATCGACTCGTCATAGTTGCCAGTTTCTCGGAAGAGGCGTCCCAGCTGATGGTAGCTCGAGGCCAGCAGCGGATTGTCTGGCCTAAAGTTGTCCAGACGGATCTGTAATGCCTGTTCGAAGAGGTCTTGCGCTGGCTGTGAGATCCCCAGCTGCAGATAGACTCGCCCCACCTTATCCATCAGGTCCGCACGCAATACGGGGGCTTCGATCAGCTGATTGGGAAGCTCCGCGGCTGCCGTGTCGAGGATTGCTCTTGCAGTAACCTCCTCTCCAGCTTGAGTTGCTGGATCCGCGACCCGGAAGAGCTCGGTCATGAAGGTTGAGATGTACTCTGCTCGGTCCCTTTCCTGCAAGGTCTTCTGGTATTGCTCGAAAACAGCCCACCCGGCGATCCCAACCAAGGCAAAGAAAAGCGCTGCGACTCCTACCCAAATCCTGTTCCGCCGCAAGAACCGACTCGCCCGATAGCCAAGTGTGTCCCTCCGCGCTCTAACCGGCAGACCCCGCAGGTGCCGCCCAATGTCCTCAGAGAACTGCTCAACCGTGGAGTAGCGCCGCTCCGGCTCCTTGCGCAGCGCCATCAGGACGATGTTGTCGAGATCCCCAGCGAGGCGACGGCTCAGGCGGCGCGAGTCACCCCTGGAGGTGCTATCGCCAGTTGTGCCAACCGCGCTGCTGGGTTTCTCAACCTTGCTGTCGCAGATCACTTCCCGCGCTTCTTCGATTTGGCGACTGCTGACGACATAAGGTAGCTGCCCGCTGAGCAGCTCGTAGAGCACCACGCCGAGTGAATAGACATCGCTGGCGGTGGTAATCGCTTCACCGCGGATTTGCTCCGGGCTGGCGTACTGTGGGGTGAGGAGGCGCTCACCGACGCCAGTGTTGATCGCCGGCTGGCTGGAATCCTCGGGACTGAGCAGCTTGGCGATGCCGAAGTCGAGCAGCTTGGGCGTGCCTTCCGCAGTGACGAGGATGTTCTGCGGTTTCAGATCACGGTGGACGACAAGAGAACGGTGGGCATACTGTACGGCGCCGCAGATCTGGCGGAAGAGCTCCAAACGCTGTTGCAGCGCCAGGTTCTCTTGTCGGCAGAACTCATCAAGCGGCAGGCCCACGACATATTCCATGACCAGATAGGGGCGACCGTCACGGGTCGTACCCCCATCCAGCAGTCGCGCGATGTTGGGATGATCTAGATTGGCGAGAATCTGGCGTTCGGCACGGAAGCGACGCACAATGTCGGCGTTCGCCACGTTGCGCTTCACAACCTTGATCGCCACCTGGCTTTCATACTCTTTTTCACGACTTGCCAGATAGACTGTGCCCAAACCACCGCTGCCCAACTCACGCACGATGCGGTAGGAACCGATTTTCTCGCCTTCCGGTACCGGTTCAGGACCAGGCTCAGCTGGAGCGAAGGACACCAGAGGCACATCGAGCTCGGGCACTTCGCCGGTATCGACCTCTAGCAGCGATTCAAGCTCGCGGCGCATGGCTCCATCGCCCGCACAGGCAGTTTCGAGAAAGTCCGCGCGCTCTTCTGCCGGCAGCGCTTTCGCCTCAACTAGGATGCGCTTGAGCTGGTCTGGTTCTTGGGTCGTCATCGGTATCCCTCTCGTGGTCGGCACAGCACGTCGCTCTGCCAGCTGTCCTACGAAGGCGCAGAACGGCAGCGAAGTGGCTCACGCCAGCGTCAATTTTTTTTCTTTAGCTCGCGCGCCAGCCAGTGCCGCGCAAAGGTCCAGTCGCGCTTAACGGTCGCCCGGGAGATCTCGAGGTACTCGGCGATTTCCCGATGGGTCATTCCGGAGTAGAAGCGCAGTACGACTACATTCGCAGCCCGCGCGTCCTCTACCTCCAGTCGCCTCAGCACCTCGTCCAGCGCCAGGAGCCGGTCAGAATCCAGCCCGCCAGACGCAGGTACGCCCAGTGCCTCTTCCAGGACGACCATGACCTGCTTCCCGCCACGGAATTCAGCCTTGCGCCGGCGGGCATAGTCGATTAGGACCCGCCGCATCTCCCGGCCAGCGAAGGCGAAAAACTGAGCCCGGCACTGGAAGTGCAGCTTCTCTTGGCCGAGGATCCTGAGATAGGCCTCGTGGACCAGAGCAGTGGGTTGCAGCGTGAGTTGGCGGGATTCACCTTGGAAATAGACCGCTGCGATTTTCCGCAGCTCCTTGTAGACCAGTGGCAGCAGGCGCTCGCGCGCCGACTCATCCCCATTCGTCCAGTCGACCAACAGTGCAGTGACCTCAGCAGGAGAGGTCAACACGGTTCCCTGTGCAGACATAGATCCGCCTCCCCGTCTACTCTCTTCGCTAAACTCCTCCAGATGGACAGTAAGTCAAACTGGAGATCGCATCAGAAGACCCCAGCAAACCAACCTCAGCTGCGCCAGGATCAATTCTAATAACATAAAGTCATAGAGAACCCCTGACCTTACGCTCCAACACGGCCACGCTAGTCGAATTGATCGGCAGAAGAAAGTATATTTTTTTCTTGCCGAGAGCACCCTACACCCAAGACGTCCGGGCCGAGCGCCACTGCTGAACTGCTTGCTGCTACTCGATCATACGCCTTTTCGCGGCGGCAGGTTACTCAACATCCTGAGCGGTGGCGAGAGTTTGAGGTTCGAAAGTCTTATCTTACATACAACTTTCGTGGCGCAACTATCTCCATTCAGAACGCAATAGCGTCCAGTAGCTTCCCAGGCACCCTCTGGATCTTACAATGGAAAACGCCTTCCCGCCTCTTTCGTTCCTGCTTTCCCTCTCCTCCTCGCTCGCTTCATTTCTTGCCTTTGCCGCTAGCTCCTTGGCCTATTCCGACGAAACCGACCAGCCATTCAGATCGAAATCGGCCACTTGTCGGAGCGAAGCGACGCTGGCGCTCTCCTCAGCTGTAGGTGTCCTACTTTCGTTGTAGCTGGAGTCCTCCTTCCGGCTCTTCTTCTTGATTGATTGTAATCAAAGACCCCGGCGTCGGGGCTGTGCGTAGCTTTGGGAAACGCGGGTGGGGGGCCCGCGGGGGGTCTTTCCAAGCGGTTGTGGGAATAGCAGAGCGATTTCCGCAACCGCGGCAGCTTCCGTAGTCCATCTGGGATCTTGTCCGGATCGGGCCCCCGGCCCGCTGGCCAGTCAGGATCGGCGGGGAGGGACCTTCGCACTCATCCCAGATCCAGCTCGCTTTTCCAGTAGCAACCATTCAGCGGTGATAGGGCTGCCCGATGGTGAGCCCGGAAAGCGCCCTGTAATGTTTGCAGTTGAACGTCAGGAGGGTGGCGGAATAGCCGATCGAACAAGCCGCGATCAGGGAGTCCAAGAGTCCCAGACCATGGGACAGGTGCATGCCCATCTCAACCTGTTCGCCTCTCGGCCTGGCGGCGGATCTCACGGGCGTGGGTCTGGCTGTCCTTGATGTCAGGCCGCGAACCGATCACACCTTCTCGACGCCAAGAGGCTACGAGTTCAGCCCCGTTGGCCGGCTTCGCCTTCGTCTTTGGAACGTCACCAAGCAGCCGCAGCGCGTACTGCTCGACAGGAAGACCCAAGTGCAGCGCCTCTGCGGTGAGCCGGTGTTCCAGGTCTTTGGGTAAGTCCAGGGTTAGAGTCATCTTGATTCTTCCTTGCAGATCAAGCGATTCTGATGATCTTGGCCGATCCTTGATCGCCGCTCAAGATCGCTTCAAGTTTACCAGTCCACTGCACACTCGGTAAGGAATCGCTCGGCCAGGGTCGGTGCCTCGCGGGTCCGCTGGCGGTCCTCGCAGGAATCTCCACCGCTTGCCGCGTTTATGAGCCGCTCGCGGGCAAGCCGTCGAGCCTCGGCTGGTGCCGACCTGCCGTGCGAGCCAGAAGCCAGGACGATCCCCGGCACTGCCCAAGCTCCCGCACCCCGTTCAACCGCGCTTCGCCAAGGCATCTTTCTTATCCCCCTCATCCCGCCCCCTAATCGCCGGCTCTTTCTTCTTCCTCGGCGGGCGCTCTTCGGCCGGTTTGACCTCGAAGTCGATCTGGTGACTGGCTTCACCTCGGCGCAGCTCTAACTGGTAGCTACCAGGGGTAATGTAAAGCTGACGTTGGAGGCGCACTAGCTCGGCCCAGGGAGTCTTGGCCCGTTTGCCGCGTTCGGTCTTGGCAGGGTCGGCGGCGGCGGCTTCCTTTTTAGCGCGCCGGCTTTTCTTCTTACTGTCGCTCTTCTCGGCTTCTTGCTCGGCCAGCTTCTCGCTCTCGGCGGCTAGCGCCAGCTCTTGGTCGAGCAGCAAGTTCCAGATAAAGGTGCCGACGCCGCGCTCTGCTGGGTGCTCGATGCGGCGGAGCTCGCGGCCGTCTTCATCGAGCAAGATCAGCTCTACCACGCCAGCCTCAGCGGACCAGAAAGGGATCTTCAACTCGGGGGCGTCTTCGGCGCGGTAGAACCACTCGGAACGCCGCCGCTTCCAACCCCGCTGGTAGTCGACCGCCTCGACCGGGAAGAGATGCACGGGCTCGGCACGCAACTCTTCAGTGAGTTCTTGCACTGGCAATACGTCGACTACCCAGACGCTGCGTCCATGGGTGCCGGCAATCAGCTCGCGTTGGCGTGGATGGACCACCAAATCGTGCACTGGAACGTTGGGCAACGCCCCTTGCAAGGCTTGCCAGATCTGGCCGCGGTCGAGGCTGACGTAGACCCCGCGATCGCTGCCGACGTAGAGCACGTCTGGGTTGACCGGATCTTCGCACACCACGTTGATCGCTTCGGCGGGTAGGCCGGCGGAGAGGTCTTGCCAGGTGGTTCCCAGGTCGGCGGTGCGGTAAAGGTAGGGGGTTACATCGTCGTTGCGGTAGCCGTTGAGACTGAGGTAGGCGACATCTTTGTCGAAATTCGACGCCTCGACCCGGCTGACCCAGCGGTCGGCGGGCAGCTGAGCACCCACGTCTCGCCAGTTCTGGCCACCGTCGGTGGTCAGGTGGATCTGGCCGTCGTCACTACCGACCCAAATACGACCGAATTCGAGGGGCGATTCGGAGATCGTGGTCAAGGTGGCGTAGGGCACGTCGCCGCGTTCCTGGGAGCGGGTCAGATCGGGGCTGATGGCGGTCCAGGTTTCACCCTGATCGAGCGAGCGGTAGAGTTTCTCGGCACCGTAGTAGACGATGTCGGCATGGTGTGGCGATAGCCTCACCGGGGTGTTCCAGTTGTAACGCAACGCTGGCTCGCCAAGACCGTCGCGGGGGCGCACTGTGGCCCGTTCGCCATCGGGATCGAGACGCTGGTAGAAGCCGAATTGGAAGCCGAGGTAGGTGGTCTGGTTGTCCCGCGGATCGACCTGGACGTGCATGCCATCGCCACCGCCGACCCGCCGCCACGGTTGGCTGATGCCGAGTTGGTAGTCGCTGGGACCTTTTAAAGTGCCGTTGTCTTGTAAGCCGCCATAGATGTTGTATGGCTCGGCGAGGTCGACGGCAACGGTGTAGAGCTGGCCCACCGCCTGGGCATCGAGCTTGAGCCAGCTGACCCCACCGTCGTAGCTCAGGTCGAGACCACCGTCGTTGCCGACGATCATTCGCTGGGGGTAGTGGGGATCGATCCAGAACTCGTGATGATCGACATGCACCCCGCGACCATTGAGTCCACTCCACGTCTGGCCGCCGTCGGCCGAGGTGATCACTGGCACGCCGAGCACGTAGAGCCGCTGTGGGTCGTCCGGCGCCACGCGGATCTGGCCGAAATAATAGCCGTAGGTGTAGGCCACCTGGCGAATCGGCTGCTCGTGGGTCAGGCGCCAGCTGGCGCCGCCATCGTCTGAACGCCAAATCTCGAGACCGCGGATGTCAGTCTGGAACAAGCTGGCGTTGGCGTCGTCGAGTTCGGCGAGCAGATCTTCGAGGGTGATTTCTTCGGCCTCGACCATGTCGAGCAGGGTCTCAGCGTCGATCTCGATGGCCAGGTCGCTGGCGCGGATGAAGTCTTCGATCTCTTCGGGATCTTGGTCCAGGAACTCTACGCGGGTCATCTGCCGCAAGCGCTTGGCGGTGACCGCGCCATCGCCCAGGTCCCACTGCTCTTCGGGCAACGGCTGTTGATTGTCGAGCGCGGCGTAGAGGGTTTGCGGTCGGCTAGCGGCAAGGGCCAGGCCGATGCGTCCAACATGGGTTCCACGAGGCAAGCCACCGTCCAGACGCTGCCAGTGGGAGCCGCCATCGACGGATTTCCAAATACCACTGCCGGCGCCGCCCTCGACGAAATCCCAGGGTCGCCGAGAACGCTCCCAGGTGGCGGCGTAGAGCACTTGGTGATTGGCCGGATCGATCACCAGATCGACCACCCCGGTCAGCTCACCTGTATCGAGCACCTGCTGCCAGCTCTGACCCCCGTCGACGGTGCGATAAACCCCTCGGCCACCACCCGAGGTGTAGAGCTTGCCGAGGGCAGCGACGTAGACCCGCCGCGAATCCTGCGGATCGACCAGCACCCGACCGATCCGATCGACCTCTTCCAGGCCCAGGTGCTGCCAACTCTGGCCGCCGTCGGTGGAACGATAGATGCCCCGACCGCCATAGGAGGAACGTGACGAGTTGCTCTCGCCGGTGCCCACCCAAAGGGTCTGCGGTGCCTGTGGATCGACCGCCAGATCGCCCATTATCAGGGTCTGCTGGTGGTCAAAGAGGGGCTCGAAGGTGACCCCGTTATTGGTCGTCTTCCACAGCCCGCCGGAAGCGTAAGCGACGTAGAAAGTGTAGGGCTCTCCAGGGACTGATTCGATGTCGACCACTCGTCCGCCCTGCACCACCGGCCCCACCGAGCGCCATTCGAGACCCTTGAAGAGGGAGGACTGTTCGAGTTCCTGATGTCGCTGCCAAGAGGCGCGATGCTGCTCAACGGTTGCCGGGCCGCTGGCTGCCTGGCGCTCGGCCCGGGCCACAGCACCGCCAATCCCGCACAGGTTGCCGATCCCAGTGATAGTGAAACCGACCAACAGTAGGGCGCCGAGGCGCGGTGGCGTCTGGCGAATCATGGCGTCTTCTCCTCTAAGCGATTGTGCGGTGACTGGGCGAGCGGTAGCATACCTTGCCGCCACGAGACCGCTAGGGCGAACACCACCGCGGCGAAGACCGTTATGTAGCGGAGAAAGTGAGCGGACATCGAGCTGAGCATCGGCTCTGGCAAGAGCTGACCCACTGCAATCCTCCCCGAGCGTCGAAATTGCCGAGAACTGCTAAAATGACTCCCTTGGAACGATCTACCACCCTCCGTCGCCGCCTTCTAAGCACCGTACTTGCTCTGAGCACCTTGCTTTTCGTCGCCACTTTCGGCGGCGCGGTGGCGAGTGCGGATACCTTTCCGCTACTGGCTTTCGGCGACAGCTTGACCAAGGGTGCTCAGGATACCGGCATCAGCTGCAACGGCATCAAATCTGGTGGCTACCCACCGCGGTTGCAAATCTTGCTGGCGCAGCGCAAATGGGACACCGAGATCGCCAGCTCCGGCATCTGTGGCGAGACCACCCCAGAAGGACTGAGCCGGATCGGCGGGGTGCTGGCCGAGGAGTTGCCGATCTTGGTCTTCATCCTCGAAGGCACCAACGACATCAACAGTGAGATCTCAATCGAATCTTCGCTGTTCAATCTGCGCACCATGACCGAGATCGCCGCCGACGCAGGCGTGCAGCCACTGCTGGCGACTCCACCTCCCATCGGCACCTCGGTAGTGGGCCTCAACTCGGGGCCCTTGGCCTCTCGGGTGCGTTCGATGGCGGCCAACCGGGGGATTCCGTTCGTCGATTTGTTTGGCGAGCTGAGCAATATTCCAGACCTGTTCCAGACCCTCTATCAGGATCCTTTTCACCCCAATCCCGACGGCTACCAAGTGGTCGCAGAGCTGTTCTTGCAGCGCACCATCAACACCTTGCGCTCGATCGACGCGCTGCCGATCGGCAACGGCAACTTCTGCCGTGATTTCGGCCCGTGCCAACATGGCGAAGGCGATTGCGATGGCGATGAGGAATGCGCTGAGGACCATGTCTGCCAAGACAACGTCGGGGTCGAGTTTGGCCTCTCGGAGAACACCGATATCTGTGTCAGCCAGGCGATCCTGGATTGCCCGCTGGTCAACGGCAATCCGCGCCGCTGCACCGATTGCGGCCCCTGCTCCGAAGGTCAGGGGGATTGCGACAACGACGGTGAATGCCTGCTCGGCCTGATCTGCGGCGAGGATCTGGGCCCGATGTTCGGCTTTGGCGCTACGGTCGATATCTGCGTGCAGGCGGCAACACCTACCACTTGCACCGACCCGCTGGGCTCGGGCTCCTTCTGCACCTTCTGTGGCCCCTGCGGTGAGGGCGAGGGCGACTGCGACAGCGACGCCGAGTGTGCCGCGGGCTTGGTTTGCACCGACAACGTTGGCGAGATGTTTGGCTTCTCACCCAACGTCGACGTGTGTCTGAGCAACGGTGAGCCACCACCGCCACCTCCAGCTTGCCCGCTGGCCAACGGCGATTCGCGGTTCTGCACCGAATGCGGCCCCTGCCAGGACAGCCAGGGCGACTGTGATGGCGACGCCGAATGCGCCGCCGGCACCACTTGCGTGAACAACGTCGGTGCCATGTTCGGCTTCTCAGCTGCCACCGACGTCTGCCTGACCTCCACCGAGCCACCACCGCCCACCGAGTGCACTCTGCCGCTGGGCAACGGCCGCTACTGCACCGAATGTGGCCCCTGTCAGAGCGGCCAGGGCGACTGTGACAACGATGGCGAATGCGCCCCCGGACTAACTTGCACCGAGAACCGCGGCGAAGAATTCGGTTTCGCCCCAGCGGTCGACGTCTGCCTACCGCCGCAGTAGCGGCAAAACCCGGACCGCTCGCCGGGCGGAACTCCTACTTCCCATTCAGCAGATCCGCGGCCAGCGGCTCCTCAGCCGCTGGCGAGCCGGAGGGTTCTGCCCTGGCGAGCAAGAACCGGCGCGCATCAGCAGCCGTGCGGAGCGGAATCTCCTCCATCGGTAGATGGCCGGCGTCGTCGTAGATCACCACTTCGGCTTGGGGTAAAAAGGCGGCGAATCTTTTGGCGTGGGCCACCGGCAACCACGGGTCTTGGCGCCCCCACATCACCAAGGTGGGCTGCTCGATATCGCGCAAG
Source organism: Candidatus Multivoradales bacterium (assembly GCA_965248925.1). Classification (GTDB taxonomy): domain Bacteria; phylum Acidobacteriota; class Thermoanaerobaculia; order Multivoradales; family J023; genus CBDFLE01. The sequence goes on from CBDFLE010000006.1 coordinate 2,322,378, forward strand.
CGATCGGGGTAGACCAGGCCAGGCTCGCTGAGCCGTGCCACCAAAGCCGCCCGGTTGCCGCGCCTCAAAGTCAGCAGGTAGTAGCGGTCGATCAACTCTGGAGTGACTTTCGACGGGTCGGCATAGATCTCCTCCAGGGCATTGCTGAACAAGAACCGCGGCGTTACTCGGGTGGCCATCTGACGCACTCCGGGAGTACGCCCAACATCGAAGACGCTACGCCGCTGCGGCGGCGGGAAACCCGCGGCATCGATCAACACCAAGCGCTCGACCCGCTGTGGATGGGCGGCGGCAAAGCGCCAGGCGATCAGCCCCCCCAAGGAGTTGCCCGCCAGATGGACCCGCGATAACTCCAGATGGTCGAGAAACGCCGCCACATGCTCGACGTAACGCTCGGTGCGGTAATCATGATCGACCGACGGGCCGGTCAAGCCGAAGCCCGGCAGGTCGAGACGCAGAACTCTGAAATCACTGGCCAGCTCGGCCGCCCAACCATCCCAGGTGTGCAACGAAGCCGCCGTGCCGTGCAGCAGCAGCAGCGGTGGCCCGCTACCCTGGTCGCGATAATGCACTCGGTCGCCCTCGACCGCGGCAAAGCGGGAGCTGGCATCGGCGTAGCGCCGCTCCAAGTCGACCGCCGGAATGTCCCCCCGGTAGTGGCGGAAAATCAGCGCCATCGGCACCAAGGTGATCAGTCCCAGGATCGCCGCCACCCAATAGTTCGAAATTCGCCGTTGAGCCATCAGCTGCCCTCCCCGCGGCGCTGCCGCGCCAGACTCAGTCTCTGCATTGCGCTCTCGCCGCACATGGAAAACCTCCAGCGCGGCAGTATAGAGGGTCTCGATGCCCGATAGCGGGCTCTCTGGTACGGTCACCGGATGACTGTGCCGACCCCAGATCAGCAGCCCCCTCGACCCCGCCTGGGACTGACCGACCTGCACCGCCATCTCGACGGCTCGCTGCGCCCGGCTACCTTGCAAGAGCTCGCCGCTCAGCATCACCTGCAACTACCCGAGACGGTTGGCTTCTACCTCGGCATGGGCTTGGAAAAAGCGCTGGCTTGTTTTGATCTCACACTGGCCGTGCTGCAACATCCTGACGCCGTGCAGCGGGTCGCCGGAGAAATCTGTCAGGACGCGGCCGTTGAAGGGGTCAGTCGATTGGAGATTCGTTTTGCCCCGCAGCTGCACCGTGGCGCAGCAATGGAGGAGATCGTCGACGCCGCGCTCGATGGCATCGACGGCCGTGCCGGCTTGCTACTCTGCGGCCTCTACGGCGAACCGCCCAAACTCTTCGAACGGCTGATCGACCTGGCTAGCAACCGCGATGGCGTGGTGGGCCTCGACCTCGCCGGTAGCCCGAGCACCGCCGACCCGTTCTCGCTGGTCGACTACGCCCCGGCCTTCAGCCAAGCGCGCCGCCTCGGCCTCGGCCGCACCGTCCATGCCGGCGAAGGTCGATCAGCGAGAGAGATCGCCACCGCCATCGACTCCTTGCACGCCACCCGCATTGGTCACGGCACAACCTTGCTCGAGGATCCACGACTGGTCCAGCGCGTGGTCGAGCGCGGCATCGTGATCGAGGCTTGCCTGACCTCGAACCTCCACACCGGTGCCATCACCAGCATCGCCGAACACCCCCTGCCACGCTGGCTCGATGCTGGAGTGCAAGCAACCATCAACACCGACAACACCCTATTCTCAGGCGTAAACGCAGCGAGCGAGTATCGCCAGGCCCTGACCATCCCCGGCATGGACCGTGACCGGCTTGCCAGTTGTATTATCAATGGTCACGCGGCTGCTTTCGGCTAAAAAAAGGGCGCCCCGATGGGCGCCCCAAGCGATCGCACGGGATCGAGGTTGATAGACACGGCTAGCACCTGAGTGCGGCTCATTGAGCGGGGGAAAGGCAACTACTTGCCCGCGTCCTCAGACCCATGGTCGCCGCCTGATGTCTCGGTTCGGTGGACGATCTTTCGCCATTGCTGCTGGTCAACAGCTTTTGCAGATCCGGTGCCAGAAGCAGCAGCAGCGGGAACCCGGCAACCACTCGCTTTGAGCTGAACCGCAAAGCCCTGGGATGCAAACTCTGTTGTCAGTGGGAGAGGCCGCGACGGAAGAGGGAGCGCTAGCTGCCAACTTCGTAGCCAGCAGCTAGCGCAGCTGCCCGCGCACTAAGCAGGCAGGTGAGGCAAGTCGAACTCAGAAGTGAAAGGAGAAACCCACCAACGCCGAGACGATCGAGTTGCGTAGGGTCACGGTGGCACCCGGCACGCCGGTGAAGGGACCGGTGATCTCGTTCTCCGGGGTGTAATAGGCACCGAAATCGAGATTGAAGCCGGGGTACACGGCGAGACTCGCCCCCACCGTGTAGTGCTCTTCGAACACCGACGGCGTGCCACCACTGTTCAAGGTCACCGACTCTCGAATCGGACTGTCGTTGAAATTGAGCCCGGCGCGTAGGGTAAGGGTCGGACTCTTCTGCCACTCGACACCGAACATGTACGCCAAGATATCGTCCCAGCCAATCGACACCAAGCGCTGGCGGTCGTCAATTCCACCGTCGCCACCAATACCCTGGGTACTGGCATAGCCCACCCAACGAATGTCGAGAGCGAACTTCAAAGCTGGCCCTGGAGTGAAGCCCAGACCAGCGGTAGCGATCGGCGGCTGATCGAGGTCGATCTCGATAACTTGTGGATGGCCAAAAGCGTTTGGACCAGTAGTGATGTTTGGGTTGACGTGGAACGAATTCCACTGGTAAGGATCCGTATCGAGTTCCGAGGTGTAGGAAACGCCCAGGCTCCATTGTGGGTTGAAGCGATAGAACAGGCCCAGCTGGGCGGAGAAGGCGATCTCGCTGACCATCACGCCGGTGCTGGGACGGTAGCAATCTTCATTCTGGAACGGCTCCACGGCGGGTAGGCAATCAGGTTCCACCACCGGCAGAGGATTGATGATCAAGCGACTCTGAACCAGATTGAGGGAGCCCCCTAAGGACAGATTGTCATTCACCTGCCAGGCAGCGGCGAAGGGCACTTTGGTCACCTGTAGTTCGGTGTTGAGGCGACCGAACCCGATCGGTTGCGGCGCCAGCAGCAGACTGTCGGGATCGACCGGCCAGTTGGTGCGAAAACCGGCTACGCCCAGCAGGCCCCAACCCACCGCCCAATTTTTCCCCGGCTTGTGTAAGCTCCAGCCCACCGCCGGCAAGACCCCGGGTTCACCATCGGAATCGGTGGTTACCGGCGACTCTCCCGCCTCTTGAGTAGAGAGGCTGAGGTCGTCGACAAAGAGTTCGACACTGATACCGACATTGACCCCGTCGAGTTGGGTGAGCAGCGCCGGGTTGAGGTGCAAGGCACCGATCACGTCCAGCGGCTGGCCGGTCCCGGCACCGCCCATCGAGCTGTTGATAGCCCCAACACCATGCAACAAATGACCGTTGCCGGCCAACAGTGGCCCGCCGACCAAGAAGGCGCAAACCAGGAAGGTAAAGAGCAAGGCAAGCACGCGATTCTTCGCCATCAGCTTCTCCCTCAAGATCCACTTGCCGAGAGTTCAAAGCCCCCCTGCGCAGGGCAGAACAAGTGAACCTCAACGTATTTGTCCCGGGGGGGGGAACGACGATCCGTCGCCGCCCCGGCTCTCGATTTTCGATCGCTAGCTACTCTCGCCAACAGTGACTACCGGGGAGAACGCTGCAGTTCTCGACTGCGCTGAGCTTCGACCTGTGCAGCAATCCCCGCGAGATAGTAGGATCAGCTGGAATCTTCTCTTATCGAGTTTCTGGGAGCAATGGGTCGCGGGATCTAAAAAGGATCCATGGGCCGAAATTTGCGTGTTTTCCCTAGCAGGAGACCGATCATCAGCACCTCCCACAGCGCAAGAAAAGACCCCGTAATGGACGATTTTGAGCTTGCCGGACTTGATGGGCGACGCCATGGCTTGCCCCACTTGCTGCGCCAGCGACGCGGTCTGGTGGTGGTTTTCTGGTCCAGTACCTGCGCGCATTGCCAGCGCTACGATGGCTGGCTGGGCGATTTCGCCGAGCACCATCCAGAGATCGGTCTGGTGGCGGTGGCGGCCCGGCGCGGCGAATCGCCGCAGCAGCTGGCGGCGGCGGTCGCCCAGCGGGATCTGCGCTTCCTGCTGCTGCTCGATAGCGACCGCCAGCTGGCCGTTCGTTGGCAGGTCGAGCAGACCCCAAGAGCCTTCTTGCTCGACCCCGCGCGGCGACTGATTTATCGCGGGGCGATCGACAACTTCAAATACCCCGAGGATCCTGCCTACCGGGCATACCTAGAGCCGGCGATTGCCGACCTGCTGGCTGGCCGGCCGGTGGCCCGAGCCGAGACCGCCAGTTTCGGCTGTCCGATCGATGCTGCTTACTATGATCTGCCGGCGCTGCGGCGACGCTAGCCTGAATGATGCGCGCCGCCAACCTAGCTCACTGGCTCGACCGCCCTGCCCGACTGACAGAGGAAGGCTTGGACCAGCTTGCGGCAACTTTGCGCGCCGCTCAGCTGGCGACCCGCGAATTGGCCCAAGGCGGGCCGATCGAGCGGTCACCGGACCGCACCGCAGCACCCGGCCAGCTGCCGCGGAATGTCGATACCGCCACTGCCGAACTGGCCAATCGCCTCACTCGCCTGGCGCGCTCGACCCCAAGATCGGCAATCGCTTACTCGCGGCTGCTGGGCGATACGGCCAGCGCCTTGCGCCACAGCTTTGGCTTCGTTTTCGCCTTGCCCCGCCGCCAACGCTGGTCGGCTTTGTTGGAACTGCCTTTCTCGGTCGCTACCCTGGCCGTGCAAGAGGCCCTGCGGGGGTTGCTGGCGGCGCAAGCGGTGCCGAGCGAGCAAATCGGCGACCTGGCCAGTTTCGTGGTCGAGGTCTTCGGCGATCTCGACACCTATTTCGGCTTGCGCTATCAGGACGAGCTGGAGCGCTACCGGCGGCATCTGGAGCGCCATCCTGACGACAGCGCAGCACGGCTCGAGCTGGGCCGGATCTACCTCAAATGCGGCCTCTTTCGCGAAGCAGACCCTGAATTCGCGCTCGCTGCCAATGACCCCTGGCGCCGGCGTCAAGCGCTCTATCAGAAGACCGTCGCCAGCTACCACCGCGGTGATTTCGCCACCGCAGTGGGTGACGCGGTGGACTGCCTGAGCGAGGCACCTGAGGATCTGCGAGCCCGCTGGTGGCTGTGGCTGGCGAGCCGAGAGACCGGCGGCTACCCGGCCGTCGTTCCGCCGGCGATGCGATTCGAAGTCAGCGATGGGTTCCACCCCAGCAAACTACGCTTCACCGATGTGGCCGCCGAGATCGGCCTCGATAAGACCGCAGGCGGGCGTGGTTCGGCGATCTTCGATGCCACCGGCGACGGCTATCTCGACGTGGTGCTCGCCGGCACTCACTCGAGCTGTGGGCTCTATCTCAACAACGGCGACGGCACTTTCGTCGACGCCACGATAGGCAGCGGACTCGAGAGCTGCGTCTACGGCTTCGCGCTACTGGCCGCCGACTTCGACTCCGATGGGCGCCGCGACCTGCTGGTCACCAGCATGGGATTTTTCGATGGCGAGTGCCGCTTGCTGCACAACCAGGGGGGCGGACGCTTTGTCGATGTCACCCACGATGCCGGCCTCGGCGGTTGGGGTCCGACCTTCACCGCCGCCTGGGGCGACTACGACGGCGATGGCCAGTTGGACCTCTTCATGGTCAACAACCTGGGCGGGCTGTTTGACCGCAAAACACCCAACCGCCTGCTGCGCAACCGCGGCGATGGCACCTTTACCGAGGTGGCGGCTGAAGCCGGCCTGCTCACCCCTTGGCCTAGCCTGGGCTGCGCTTGGGGAGACTTCTGGAACCGGGGTCGGCAGGACCTGTTCGTCAGCAACTTGGGCCGAGCGCAGCTGTTTAGTAACAACGGCGACGGCACCTTCGCCGACGTCAGCCGCCAAGCCGGCATCGATCGGCCGGCGATCGGTTCGGTGGTTTTGGTGCTGGATTTCGACAACGATGGTTGGCTCGACATCCTACAGTTCACCTACTCGCGGCCTGAGGACGCTATCCACACCCTGCGCCATGGCTGTGGTCCGCCCGGCGGCGCACCACCGCGGCTCTTCCGCAACAATCGAAACGGCACCTTCACCGATGTTGCTGCCGCGGTGGGCCTGACCGGCTGTTGGGGCACGATGAGCGCCGCAGTGGGCGACTTCGCCAACAGTGGCCATCCGGGCTTGTGGCTGGGCAATGGCGACCCGTCGATGGACCGCACCGAGCCGACAATACTGTACGAGAACGACGGTCAACGCTTCCACAACATCACTTTCACCGCCGGCCTGCCCTTCACCGGCAAGGGACACGGCGCCAACCTGGCCGACCTGGCGGGTGACGGGCGTTTGCATCTGTTGGTGGCGTCGGGCGGCCTCTACCCAGGCGACCTGCTGACCACCGCGGTCTACCGACCGGTCGAACTCCCTGGCCGGTACCTCAACGTGCGGCTGGTCGGCAGCGCGGGCAATCGCGACGCTTTCGGTGCCCGCCTAGTGCTCGATGCCGGCGGCCGGCGGCAGCATCGGCTGATCTCCGGGGGTACCGGCTTCGGCTGCCCGCCCACCGAACAGCATTTTGGTCTCGGCGCGGCGACCATCATCGCTAGCCTGGAAGTTCGATGGCCTAACGGAGAACGCCAGTGCTTCGCCGACCTGCCGCTCGACACCACCCTTGAGATCACTGCCGGCAGGGACGGCTGGAGACTGGTCTACCAGCGCTAGGAATTTAGCAGCCCGCCGTGGGCAGCCTGGCGCGTGACGAGGGCCAGAACGGCAGGCTATGATCTCCCCATGGCTTTTGATTCGGCACACTATCCGTCGATCGAGCCGGCGCCAGCGAAACCTGATCCGGGCCGCAGGATGCCGACCTTGATCAAAGCACTGCAGCAGCAAGAGAGTCTGCGCTCGGTGATCGAATCGATCTCCAGCGAACTCGACCTGCGGCCCTTGCTAACCCAGATAGTGCGTCACGCCTGCGAGTTGCTCGATGCCTGGGATGGCGCCATCGGTCTCTATGACCCGGAGCAAGATCTGATCCGGATCGAAGCCTGCTACCGCATGCCGAAAGATGAGATCGGCAGTGAGTTTCGACTCGGCGTAGGTCTCGCCGGCCAGGTGCTGGAACAGCGCGGACCGGTGACTTTCGACAACTATCTCGAGGTCCCCAACCCGACTCGCAACGACCGCCCCGGATTCGCCGTTGTCGGCGTGCCGATCATCTGGCAAGACCGCCTGATCGGTTTCTTCGGCCTTGGTGCGCCAGCGCCACACTCCTTCGGCGATGCCGACATCGAAAGCCTGGCCCTACTCGGCCGCCACGCGGCGATCGCCATCCACAACGCGCGCCGCTACCAAGACGAGCGCGAGCGCGCCCAACGCTGGGCCTTGGTCGCCCGCGTCGGTAAGCTGATCACCTCGGGCCTGGATGTCGACCGATTGCTGCAAACCGCCGTTGACGCCATCCATGAAACCCTCGGCTATTCGACGGTCTGCATTGGTCTAGTGGACGAAGAAGACTCCAGCCGATTGCGCATCGATGCGATCGGCGGCATTTACCGCGAGCTGCTTTCCGGCCAGACTCACTACCTGCCTATCGATCGCGGCATCATGGGAGCGGCGGTCAGGGAGCGCGCGGTGCAGCGGGTTAACGACGTCGGCCAGGATCCACGCTACATTCCACCGCCTGGAACCCGCGGCATTCGCGCCGAGCTGGCGGTACCCTTGCAGCTCGACCGCAAGGTGCTCGGCACCCTCAACGCAGAGAGCAGCACTCCTTTCAGCGACCATGACGTAGCTAGTTTCCAACTAGTCGCCGATCACCTGGCGGTGGCGATCGACAACGCCCGTCTGTTCGCCACCGCGCAACGGCTGGCGGTGCTCGAAGAGCGTCAACGGCTGGCCCACGACCTGCACGACTCGGTGAGCCAACGAATCTTCAGCACCTTGCTGTTGGCGCAGTCGATCGTACCGGCCTGGAAGCGCAACCCTGACGAAGGCCAACGGCTAGTGGCACAGGTGGTGCGGCAAAGCCAAGAAGCGCAGGTTGAGATGCGCTTCCTCTTGGCCGAGCTGCGCCCCGACGCCGACCCCTCGTCACCGGCTCCCAACATCAGCGGGTCGCGCGACCTGTTGGATGCCTTGGCCGACCACGCCCGAGAACTCGAACAACATGGCGTAGAGCTGAAATTGGACGGTTCCGAATACCAACCTCAATCGGCCATGGCCGAGGACATCCTCTACCGCATCGCCCGCGAAGCGTTGCACAACGTGATCAAGCACGCCCAGGCCCGGCAAGTAGAGATTCTCCTGAGTTCATCAGGCCGCCGCCTGGTCCTCGAAGTCACCGACGACGGGATCGGTCCCGCCGCTGAATCTCGGGGCAATGGCCTCGGTCTCATCAGCATGCGCAGCCGCGCCGAAGAGCATGGTGGGCGCTGCGAGCTGGCCGCCGGGGCCGGTGGTGGCAGCGTCCTTCGCGCCGAGCTGCCCGCTGGAATCCAGGAGCAAGAGCCTTGAGCAAATCGATTCGTTTAGTCATCGCCGACGACCACGCCATCGTCCGCCAGGGCCTCAAGACTCTGCTCGCAGACGAGCCGGGAATCGAGGTTGTTGGCGAAGCGGCCAACGGCGACGAAGCCGCCGAAGTGGCCGAGAAACTCGCCGCCGATGTCCTGCTGCTCGACCTGCAAATGCCGGGAAGCAGCGGGATGGCGGCGATCGAGGCCCTCGGTGAACGTTCCTCGGCGGTACGCATCATCGTGCTGAGCAGCTTTGCCGAGGACCGCCAGGTACGCCAGGCAATTCAAGCGGGAGTCGCCGGCTACTTGCTGAAAGACGTAGATCGAGCTGGCTTGGTGCAAGCGATCCACGATGCCCACGCCGGTCAACCGGCCCTCCACCCCGAGGTCCAGCGTCGGCTGATGCGCCAACTCAGCACTCCCGAAGCTCCTAACCCGGTCGAGACCCTCACCGCCCGCGAACTCGACGTGCTGCGCCAGATCGCCGCCGGCCGCAGCAACAAAGAAATCGCCAAAGCCCTGCACTTGAGCGAAGGCACCATCAAGGGCTACACCAGCACCCTCTTCGGCAAGCTAGGGGTCAACGACCGCACCCAAGCGGCCTTATTCGCGCTGCGCGCCGGAGTGTCACCAGCTGGACAGGGTGAGGGTGGATAGAGCCCGGTAACCGGGGACGGCTCAGCGTCTCAGGACAGACGCTCGACCTCGGATGCACTGCGAAAGCAGTCCATCACCCGCGGATCCAGACGCCACGGGTAGCTCTCCTCACAGCTCTCACACTCCGCCCAGCGACGGCGGAAGTCCTCGCCGTCGAATTGCAGGCGCTGAATACGGAATCCCTCGACGAATTGTCGGTTCTCCACCGCCTGGGGCTCTTCGAGCACCACCGCAGCGACGTGCGCCGCCACCCACAAGGCCATCTCTTCGAGGTTCTCCAGCTGCTGAGCGAGAATGCGCTTGGCCTGATCGATCTCGACCCCGACCTCATAGAAGGTCTTCTCGGCCAGACTCAAGGTCTGGATCTCGGTGAAGTCGAAGAACACCGGCTCTTTGAGCGGTTGCCGGTGCTGCCGCTTCCACTGGTAGTAGTCGCTCAGATAACCCTGCAAGCCGCGGTTGATCGGCCCCAGACGACTGAACAAACGCATGAAAGCGAGCAAGAATCGGCGTTCGGTGAAGAAATCGTTGATGAAGGGAAAAACGTAGTAAGCGAAGTAAATCGCCAATTCCCAGGTGTATTTGAGCGAAAACACCTCTTGATCGCCGAGGGCATCGTAGCTGAGTTCGTAGGATGGCACATAGGCGGAATAGACCACCCGCATGGCTTGCTCATAGAGTTCGCACTTGCTGGCCAATTGGGCCGGGTCGTCGGTCTTGATGGCGTCGACGATCAGCGTGTTGTAGATGGCTATCAGGTCCGAACCGGGGCTGTAGAGCGGGTCGGTAAAGCGCCCTGACTCACCAGCCAATGCCCAACGCTGGGCACTGAGGGTCTGCTGGCAATCGTAGGAGTAGCTCTTGAGTCCACCGAAATCGAGCACTTTACGCTGCGGCAAGTCGCGGGCAAAGCAGGGGAAATGCTCGCACACCCAGCGGGTGGCTTTCTCGACCGTAAACACATCACGAGGATCGATCACCCGCTTATCGAACACTAACCCAAGACTCGTCTTGCCTTGCAGCGGTATGACCCAGAACCACAGACCCTCAGCGCAAAAGTGATTGGTGGCAAGCCAGAACGGTAGATGGCCAGTATGCCTTCGCTCTTTCTTTAGTCGTACTTCTCTGCGTGAGGCATCGGTTAAATGATCGATATCGACCAAGCCTTCGACCCACCAAAAGAAAGATCCGTGATCGATCGAATTCTTCTTCGCTAGCCCCATGCGGCGTTCCAAGTGCTTGCTGCGCCCGGTGGTGTCCACTACCCAATGAGTGCTGACTTGGCGGCTTTCCCCTTGGCGGCCCAGCTGATAACGCACCTGGTGCTCAGCACCACCCTCCGCCAACTCAACATCGAGCTTCAACGCTTCGAGTTCGATGGTAAAGCGTGGGTCTTGGCGATTGCGACGCAGAACCTCGGCCTCGAAGGTGTTGCGGTCGAGCTGATAGCTGGCGACGTTCGAGAACGGCCGGATGTAGGAGTGGCTATAGTCCTCGAAGCGACTGTTGTCGCGACCGGTGCTGGGCCAGTAGAAGCGCAGGTTGTACTTCATCAGTTGGTCGCGCAACATGTGCTCTTCCAGATCAAGCACTTTGGAGAAGTAGTAGCCGGCAACCTGCACCGACGACTCGCCTACCTTTTGGTGTGGCGATGGCAGGCTGGCGCGCTTCTCCAGCAGCAGAATGGTCTTCTTCGTATCTAGCAACAGGTGGCGAGCCAGGGTCAGCCCAGCCAAGCCTCCACCCAGGATAACCACGTCGTAGCGGCGAGTCCTAGTCATAATCTCGATCTCCTGACGGGTCGGCCGACCCGGTTCGCTTAACCCCGCGCACCAAATGAGAAAACGGCAAGAAAAACAACAACCATGCCTCGCTCAAGCCGAGGGTGATTTCTTCACTGGCGGCGCGGCGACACCGCTGGTCACCCATGCCGGCAGCTGATCCGCGGCGACTCGCCAGTCGGCAACCTGGCGCCAGGTGGGCAAGGCGCTGACGACGACGTTGTAATGCTGAGTAAAGTGCCGCAACAAGAAGCTACGCTCGAGCTGCTCTTTCGAGATCCCCAACTCGCTGCTGGCACGCCCGCCGCTGAGCAAGTTGGCGAATTGGATATAACTCGACAGTGGATCGACACTTCCCGGCCGCGGCATCGCCGCCGGCAGCAGACCCCGCACCGAATCCAGTAGGCCGCCGCCGAAGGGGAGGTAATCAGCCATTCTCTCGCCCCAACTCATCGGATCCAACGACACATTGAGCACCTTCTCCGGTCGATCAGCAACAAAAGCCATACGCACCCGCACCTCACCATCGAGGCCGACATGGAAACAGATCGACTGGCAAGCCGCCTTGAAACTCCCCGGCCCATAGGCCAACAAACCCTTTTCTGGATCGGGCAGAAAGGCCCAGCCAATGCCATAGCGGCCGAGTTCGGTCTCGGAAGCACGGTCGCGACGGACGATGAAGTCGTCGCTCACCACCAGGTAGCTTGACTCCGGCAGCGGCACCACCAGATGCGGCGCATCCTCACCCAGGGGTGCCAGGCGGAGCTGAAAATCGAAGATGTCTACTTTGAGAATGATCCACTCATAAGTCGACTCGACGGCGGTCAGGTCGACCGCAAAGCGCTCGCCAGCGGCAAAACGCCCGATCTTGCCATCCTCGCGCCGTTTGTAGAGCAACTGCTCAAAACCAAATCCACCGCGCCGATCGGTTTCTTCCTTGCACCAAGCCAGCGGCCGTAGCACGCTAGGGGGATCGCAGGGTTCAGTGGCGGGGAAAGCCTCGGCGCGGCAAAAATCACTGACTCTGACGAAGTAGCGCAGCGCAAACTCCCGCACCTGCCCCTTGAGCCAACGGGCAGCCTGTCCAAGGTTGCCGCCATGGGGTTTCGGGCGATCGAAAAACATTTCCCGTACATTGCCCATCACCGCCAACTGGCGGCCGGCCACCGGTGCCTTGCCGGTGAAACCGAAGCTAGTATCTGCCGGCCAAGAACGTGCCGAGAGTTCGAAGCGACCGTCATAGGCATTGTCGCGCTGCAGCTCACGCCGCCATTTCTCGAGCTCGACACCGGCCGCGAGTCCGCTCTCGACCGCGGCCAGCAAGTGGCGTTCGAGTTCGCTCCAAAGCAGCCGTTGGGGCTCGGTCGGCGTCGAGCGGTCAAATTCTTTAGTCGCATCCATCAGCGTTGGTTCCCCAGGGTTCTACTCTTCCTGCCGACGACGATAAAGGGTCTTCAGACCTTCACCCGCGCGCTCGATCTGACCCGCTTCAATGCACCGAGTAAGCGCCGCCCGCAGCGCCGCCCGACCTTTGCCGGTACTCTTCACTAGCTGACTCAAGGTCGCACTGCCACCCAGAGAGACCAACGCCGCGTCCAGAGAATGGGCCTTGGCAGCGGCAGGGGTGGCGGCGCTAGCTTTGGTTCTCTTCTTGCGGCTCCGCGGCTGCTTGGGTTGAGCGGCCTCAGGTTGCTGCGCCGGCAACTCTGGCCGAGACCAGCCGCAAATCTCGCGCAAATGCAACCGCAGGTGGCGCGGCAAACACTCAGAGCTGGCTTGCTGACCAGCCAGGTAGCTATCGATCAACCGCTCGCTGATCTGCTCCGCTGAACGCTGGCCCGACTCCATCACTTCGCCTCTTTCGAGGATCTCCGGCGCTTGCTGGCGTACTGAAACCAAGGTGTAGCGAAACAGGCACACCGGCTTCATCGATCGCCCTCCAGATCGCCGCCGCTGCGCGCCGAGCCAGTCGATCAGCCGGCCAACGACTCCGTCAAATCCTCGACCCCATTCGCCTAGTGGATTCTCGTTCATAAATTCTCCCCGAAATCACCGCCAGTGCCTTCGAGATCAAACAGCACGCCCGGACCAAGACTGGAAAGCTCAGCGAGCCGAGCCAATTTCGACGCCACCGGCTCCAGCACCCACTGACGCCAGCGGCGGGCCGGCGGGCCGGCGGCCGGCTGATATGCAAGAAAACTCTCCAACAACGCTTCTCGACCCACCACATAGGCCCACAGCGACAACGCCGAGGCAATCCCACACCGCGTCGCCTTTTGCAGGTCGGGTGGGAGCTGCAAGAGCTGTGCGTCAAGCTGATCTAGCAGCTCGGCCAGCACCGCCGGCGCGGTGAGGTTGACCAACGTAGTCGCCCAGAACAAACCCGACAAGGCGTTCGCTCGCGCCACCTCTGCGGGCGCCTTCGCGGTGCCGGCCAAGGCGCTGCCGGTCAGCCGCAAAGCCTCGTCAAAAGCCGCTTTGCCGGACCCCGGTAGCAAGCGGCGGGGGCTGAAATAGAGCCCGCGGCCGAGCCCATGCCAGAAAGTCCCTCGCCGGGCCGGCAGTTCGGCGGCCAGGGTCGCGTCCAGGCGAGTGATAGCGGCGGGCGCCAAGCCGATAACGATCAACCCCAGGGCCTCGAACACAGCTCGGCTATAACCCGGCCGCGAGCTAGTTCGGCAGACCTGCACCAAATCGCGCAAGGCCATCGCGCCGGCTGGCGACCGAAGATCGTCCAAGCGCCGCCGTGCCAGCGCCAACCCCATGCCGGTGTGCAAGGGCAGCAGCTCACCGGCAGTGGCTATCTCGTTGTCGACCTGGCGCAGCCCGACACCGGCCATGCCGAGCTGAAAACCCAAGCCCTCCAAGACCCAAAGAGCGCGCCACGGGGGCAAGCGCCGGCTCGCCGCCACCTGCCGCGCCAATCCCGAAGTCCCGGCGATGGCCTGCTCGGCAAAACGGAAATCCTCGAAAGCCAGCAGCTTGTTACCGAGTTCGCTCAGATCGACGGCCGCCCGGCCACCGACCCATGGACCGGCGGCCAGCACCGAACCCCGCAGACCGACCAGAGCCGAGCGCAGCATTCCCCGTGGCAGATCCCCTAGCGCCAGCGGACGGTCGCCACGCAGCGCCGCCAGCATCGAGCTGGTCTGTTCGAGCCCGAGTTTCGACATCGACGCCGAAAATTTAGCCACCGCGGTGAAAAGCTGCTGCATCAGTTCTTTGCTCGCAAGGTCCAGAATCTCAGTCTTGCTCCGCTGACCAGCGATCGAGAACTTGAAAGCAAACCCGCAGGAACTCTCGGTCCGCCGGCTCGATCTGCTGTTTGCCACCGCGCTGCAAGTAGTCGGCGATACGCCACGCGGCGAAGGCTTCGCGGCTCATGCTGCGGGCCACTAGAAGTTGCTCGCTCTCCAGCACCCGCTCGCGGCCGCTGTGGATCGACACCACCGCATACTCCACCAGCTTGACCATTGAATCGGCGAGATCTTGGGCTGCGCTGACTCCGGAACTGCCAGTGCCAACCGGGATCAGGCCACCCGCCAGCCGGCCCGAGACGGTGTCGTAGCTCTCTCCTGCCAGGCCGTGGAACCCACGGGCCGCTTGGGCAAACATCTCACTGCCGGCGGCGAAGGCATCCACCGGCATCAGCGCCAGCCGACCACAGCGGCTCAGTATTCGACCAAAACCCGAATTCAGCTCGCTCATCTCGTCTCCAAGGTCACCGGGCCACGGCTGCTCTTGGCCCGGCAGAGTTCAATCCGCTACCGCTAACACCCTGAGCAAGAAACCACCCAACAGCAGGAAGGTCACCGCCGCACCGGTCTCCACCCAACGACTCTCCAAGCCGGCCCGCAGCAGGGCCGGAGTAGCTAGCACCACGGCCAACATCATCGCCCCCAAGGCGCCGGCTACCGTCCAACGATCACGGTGGCCCTCGGCCACAAGGCCGCGTTCGAGAGGCGGCTGAAAGCCTTCAGGACTCTCACTCAGGTCCAACAGCAGATCGATTTTCTGCGGTAGATCGAGCAACAAATCCGTACCCTGTTCGAGCATCGGCGCTAGCCGCCGCGGTGAGCTGAGGGTACGAAACTGGCTCCACCCGGCCAACCATTGCAAGCTGTTGAGCGCTTCGCCCAGAGTGTCTCGCTGCGGATCTAGTCGATGAGCCAAGCTCGCCGACTCCACCAGTCCGCGAAAGAAGACCCGCAGGTCGGCCCGACCGCGGTAGCCAGCTTCGCGCGCCAACCGCCAATGCAGCATCGCATGCTCGGCCAAGCTGTCGCCACGCCGCGACCACGCCCCATCACGAAAAGGAACTGCTTGCCGCAGGCGCAAGCGCAGCTCGGCGGCGGTGCTCGTGCGGCGAGTCGCCACCATCTCGCGCAGCAAGTAGTTGGCGGCCCGCTCCGGCTGGTGCGCGGCGGCGGCCCGCAGGTAATTCCACAGCCGCACTTGCGAGGTCGCCGGCAGGCTGGCGAAGGTGCCATGACGAATTCCCCAGCGACCGTCTGCCAGCACCACCCACTCGGCAGTGACCGGGAAGGCTCGCGCCACCAAAGCTAGTTGCAACCAAACCAGGCTCAAGCGGCGCGACAACTCAGCCTGCTCGGCAGCACCAAGGTCAGCTTGCGGGTCGTCCCATCGCCGGCCGGCGAGATAAGTCGTCGACAGCACTCGGCTCGAACATAGGGCTGGCAAGACAGCGGCCACCCGCACCAGGTCGGAGCCCTCGGTGGCGCTAGCCAGAACTTCCAGATGTTCGGCCTGGCGCGCCAGGTCGATCCGCGCTTCCAGGTGACAGCGGAAATCCTCGACCAGCCGAGAGAAATCAAGCTCCGCCGGCCAACGCACTCGCTCAAGCGGTGCCAACCGCTCGCCGAGAGCGGTCAGCTCGCTGTCGGCACCGGGACGCACCACCCGCAATACGACCGCGCTACCATCGGCCAACACCCCGCGGTGAGCCTGCAACAGCCAATCGCTGGCCACCGGGTCGGAATCGAGATCGGCAAAGGCCTCGGCCGCCGCCACTCCCAGCTCATCGCCGAGGCGCTCGCGAATGCTCGCCCAGGAAGCTGGCGGGCAATCCCCGCGAACCGCGCCCAAGCGCAGGCACTCGCGAGCCGAGAAGTAGTCACCGCGCGAGCCGAGATAGGCGGCAAAGGCCGCCAAGGGCCCACCAAACTCAGCCAACACCGTGGCCAATCCAGCGACCAAATCTTCTCTCGACAGCCCCTCGCTCGATCGCCGGAGCAGGCGCCGCGGACCGCGCGCCAAGCCCAGCTCGAGCAGCCGCCGCTGCAACTCCGAGACCCGCAGACGGCGGTGGTCTGAGAACCTGGCCCCGGCCCTGCTCATCGATCTTCCCCAGCCAACGTCGCGTAGCGGTCGGCAAGTTGGAGCTGGCCAGCGAGCGCCCGCTGACCGGGCTGACGGACGGCACGCTGCCAGAGGGCAGCCCGCGCGGCGTCGGCTGGCTGGTGGTCGAGAAAGGCGGCCAAATCGCTGTCCTCGGGGGTGATCTGCTGACGCATCACAAGCGACGCCAGCAGGCCCTCGTGGAAGGGGCCTTGGGCAAGCTGATCCTCCCCGTGGCAGAGCAATGCTTCTTCGAGCACCTGCGGTGTTCTTAAGTTGACCAAGGTGAAGGCATAACCGACCCCTGCCAGGGCGGCGGCGGTCTGGGTCCCCGCGGGAGATTCCTCTGCAACCATCGCCAACGCCTGGCCGAGAGAGCCGTAGCCCGGCACGAAGCTCACCGGCGCAAAGTAGATCGCGCGGCCAACTCCGTGCCAGAAGGTCTGCCGCAATCTCCCCTCGACGCGCTGTTCAAGCGCCCGATCAAGGCCTCCCAGGAGATCCGGGAAGAAGCAGCGAGCGACCAAACCCAGGGCCTCGAGAGCAGCTTCAAGATGGGCTTCGAGAGCACTCGCCTGACAAAGTCCCGCGAAGCGCTCGACAACGCTGGCGAACTCTGCCTGCGCCGAGTCTGGCCGCAAGTCAGCGAGCAAATGCTCAGCCACTGCCAGCCCAAGGCCGGCGTGAATGATCGGCAGCGTGTGGGCGGGCAGCAGATCGAGTTCAGCCGTGGCCAGCAGATCGGCGGTGGGACGGCGACAAGTCGCCGACTGGCGAACGCCCAGCAGCTCCACCTGGACAAAACCGTGGCTCAGCCCCTCGATCAACCACAGCGCCCGTCGGGGCGGCTGGCGGAGAGCGATCTCCACCCACCGCGGGAGACTAAAAGGCACCCCCCGCGGTGGCAGTCCGAGTTCGTCGGCAACCCCGCGCACCAACTTGAAGACTTCCACTTTGTTGCTCAGCTCGCGGCGCCGGGCGGCACCCACGGCGGCGGGACTAACGAAGCGCAGAGTGTCCAGCGAATGCCGCGCCAGCCGCTGCGCGCCTTGGCGCCAGGCCGCCGGATCCAGAGTATCCCAGGCCAATTCCAAACCCTCGTCCTGCAACGCCCCACCGGCCTGATATGCACCCTGCAACAAATCACCAAGCTGCCGCTGGGCTGTCCAGGTCAGCGCATCGAGCGACTCCCCAGGTGACATCGTCGCCGGCCGCAGCAGGCCGATAGCTCGCTCCGCGCCATAGAGCGACGCCGCCCAGGAAAAACGCAGCATGGATTTGGCCAGGGTTTGCACAGCTCAGGATCCAGAATCTAGCTGTCGGCGGCTGCAGCGACTGTTTCGCTCGCCGCCCCAACTTCGGCCTTGTTGCTCAGCGTACTCCAAGAACGATCCACGGTTTCCCAGCCACGTTTCATCGCCTCCCCCAGAACTTCACCGGGCTTCGACCACTCGCCACTAGCCAGGTCGGTGAGGGCGTTGACCATCCCCCCTTGGAACTCGTCGCCCGCCCGGTAGACATTGCGCACCGTCTCGCCCATCTGGCCCTCGGCGGCGTGGCTGAGGGCATCGAAGGCCGAAGTGGACTTACCCCAGCCTTCACCCGGCAACAGCAGTTGACTCGCCTGGCGTAGGCCGAGCATCGACATCGCCCAGGAGAAGCGGAACATAGATTTGGTCAGATCGCGCATCATTTTTTCCTTTCGTTGCTAGTTGATCATCTCACCAACACCCACAGGCGGCACAATAAGACCACCGCGGCAGCGCCGGCAAAGGTCAGCTGTGCGGTCCACAGATTAGCGCCCAGCGCTGGCGGCGGCGGGCTGAGGGTCAAGGCCAGGGTGGCCAGGAGCAGCGCCGCGACGAGCCCGGCCACCCGCCATCGCATCGCCGCCCGGTCGGCCGGGGGGCCTGGCTTGGCGCTCAGCGGCAGTTCACCGGCGGTCAGCCGGTCGAGCAAGCGGCTGGCGCGGCGCGGCCCATGCTCAAACAACTTGCCGCTAGCGGCGGAGAAGTCGAGCAGACGCTGGGCGGTAAAGCGCTCGCGGCGACCCTGCCAAACCAGATATCGGGCACAAGACTTGGCCAAATAAGCACCCACCTCGAACGTCGGCTCGAAGCGAGTGATCAAGCCATCGATGGCAATCGCCGAACGGATGTACTTGACAATTGCCCGCTCCGGTAGCACACCGGTCTTGCGCGACAGGGTAAGCATCTCACCCATGATGCGGGTGAAGTTGGCGTGCAAGCGCTGCGCTTGGCCGCTGTCGGGCTGGTAGTCCTCGTACCAACCCGCGGCCAGCCGGTCGAGGCCGACGCGAAAACCCTGCAAGTCGGACTTCGGGCCAATGCTGGTGACTTGCAAGAAGTCATGGTTGAGGCGCTGCATATCGCCTTCGGCCAGGGCCAAGGTCATCGCCACCAGGTGGCGCCGAGAATAGCGACTCATCAGGCCGGTGATGCCAAAGTCGACATAGCCCACCACGTTGTGGTCGAGAATCAGCAGATTCGCCGGATGCAGGTCGGCATGGTAGATACCGTTCTCAAAAGCATCGCCAAGAAAGTTGTCGATGATGTTGGCGGCAAAACGCACCGGCTCGAAGCCGCGCTGAGCCAAGCGCTCGGCCAGCAGCGAGTCTCCCCGTTCGCGGCCGCGCAGGTATTCGAGCAAGGTGACGCCGTTAAGAAACTCCATCACCAAGATGCGCCGGGTGGTGAACTCCTCCCACACTCGCGGCACATGTTGCACCGGGTTGTCAGCGGCGTGAATAGCCAACCTCTCAGCGTACCGCGCCTCATTGCGGAAATCGATCTCCTCTTCGGTCCAAGCAATGAATTCGCTGGTTGGTTCCACCAGCCAATACAGGGGTCGCAAGCGCAACCATTGAATCAGCCGCACCACCGCCACCATCAGGCGAATATCGCTGCCGAAGTCCTGCTCGACATCGGGTCGCTGGATTTTCACCGCTACTTTTTGGCCGTCCAACCAAGCCACATGGACCTGCCCCACGGAGGCGGTGGCCAGCGGCTGGCGGTCGAAATCAGTAAAAACTTCTTCGAGGCCCCGACCGTGTTCGGCGCGGAAGATCTCGTCCGCCAGGGTAAAAGAAAAGGGCTCGATGCGATCAAGCAGATTAAACAGTGCATTGCAGTATTCGAGCGAGATGATGTCGGGCTGCAGGGCCAGCATCTGACCGAACTTGATAAAGGTGCCGCCGATATCCTCAAGCACTTGACGCAAGCGATCTGGAGGCGCCAGGTCGCCGGCGGGCAAGCGCCGCGCCAGTCTCGGCCAACGCTCGAGCCGCTGGCCCAGGCCCAGCGACAGACCATGCCGAGCCGCCACCGCAACTATGCGCAACAAGCGGCGCCCGCTCGACAACAGCAAACTTCCCCAGCCCAGTCGATCCCAGACTAGCCGGCGCCAGAGGAACTTCATTCAGCAGGCCCCGCGGAGTCCCAGAGATTGCCAAAGAAGATCGACCGACGTTGCTCCCTCATCTCGACCAAGGTGCTGGCGATACGCTCCTTGATCTGCCGGCCCACCGCCCGCACCACTGCCGGATCCTCGGCTGCTTCGGGGCCATATTGGAGTTCGACATGGACCGGTTCGAGAAATTGAGTATGCCACTTGGAAGGCAGCGGCACACTGCCCATGGTGGGCGTGATCGGCAAGAACGGCCATTCACTGAGACGTTTGAACCAGGCCCATTCGATGCGGCCGAAAATAGGAAAGATCTCCGCCGAACCAACAGTCACGAAGGGCACGATCGGCACCTGATGGCGAAGCGCCATCTTGACGTACTCGTGACGCGCAAAACGGCGCAAGGTGTAAGCATCGCGATACATGCAGAAAGCACCGCGGATGCCCTCTGGGAAGACCCCGATCAGATGACCGCGAGAGAGCGCCCAATCAGCGTTGTCATGCGACGCATGGATGCCGCCGAGCTTGATGATGTAAGGCGCCAGGAAGGGGAACTTCGCCAACGCCGGGTGGATCAGAAAGCGCGGATAGCGCCCCAGCTGGCGCGCTAGCAGGTGTAGCAGCATCACCGCATCCCAGGGCTGATGACCGCGGTGAACCCCCACCAACACCGCCGCTCCCTGCCGTGGTACATGCTTCAGACCCCGATGCTCGATGCGCCACCAGGCGTCGTGCAAGAAACGAAAGAGAGTGCGCCCGAGACGGTCGATGTAAACCCGGTCCATGCCAAAGGGGTCAAATTCGTCGTCTTGATGCGGAACAACAGTCGCCGGCAGAGATGTACCCTGAGACTTCGCCGCCGCCAAAGCGCGCAACGCGGCGGCGCTGGTGTATCGAGGCTCGAAGCCGAGCTGCTCAGCGATCTTGACCGCTGACACCGTTGCTGGATAGCACCGGCCATCGAGCTGGCCCTTGGGCACTAGCCAGCGCACCAGCCAAGACGGCAGCGGCAAGCGGCGCACCCCCGCCAGAGCCAACGCGCGCCGCTGCGGCACCACCGCCGAGGGAGCAACATTCAACACGCCGAGCGGGCACTCCTCGAACACTCGCCGCAGAGCCGACGCCAGATCATCCGGCGCCAGCACCTGCAGCGACGGATCGAAACCGATGGGCGTTACCGCCACCGCGCCACTGAACAGGCGACTCGCCCCATCCTCACCTCCCGGCACCGCGGTAGGCGCCGCCCGCAGCACCGTCAGGCGCTTCTCGCCCACCACCTCGAGCGCCCGAGCCTCAAGCCGACGCCAGCTCGTGGCCATTGGATTTTCCTGCCGAGAAGTGCCACCGAAAACCTCGTCGACCATTCCAGGATGGTGGTGGCTCGACTGATGAATCGCACTGCTGGCCAGTACGATCAGCCGACATGCCGACAAGCGGCCGAGGTGATCGAGCAAACTGCCAGCCGCGGCCGCGGCGAGGTCTCCATCGGCATGCTGGGAGGCCGCCCAGACCACCGTATCGACCCCTTCGCCGGGAGCCAGAAGTTGGTCCAAAGAACGGTCGTCGAGAGACGCTCCGCTACAGCTGGCCACCGCTGGGCTAACGGCCAGAGCAGCCACCAAAAGCTCACGCAGGGGGGCATGGGGCGCGCAGACCAAGACCTTGGCAGACATCACGATCCCCCTACACTAGCGCCATTTTTCAACTCCAGCCGCACCAGTTCACCAGCCGGCGGCTACCGCCGCTCGCCCGGCCACTTCGTCGAGCGGCCAGGGCACTGAAGAGGTCGCACCGGCGACCTCGGCGGCGACCTGTTGGGCGGAGACGATCACCGGTGTAATGCCACCTCCCGGCCGGGTCCAATGGCCGACCAGATAGAGATTCTTGATCGGCGATTCGATTCCCGGCCGGCGGCTGCCGAGTTGATCGGGCGACATTTCCCAACCCAGCATGGCGCCAAACTTATTGCCGGTAAATCGCCAAGAAGTCAGGGCTGAGGCACTCACTTGGACAACGATCTTGCGCGAGATCCCCGGCACCAGATCTTCGAGGTGCGAGACCACGTAGTCTTCCACCTCGCGCTTGTGCGCCGGCCAATCGGTGATCTCTCGGTAGTCG
The DNA here is from genome assembly GCA_965248925.1 of Candidatus Multivoradales bacterium. Classification (GTDB taxonomy): domain Bacteria; phylum Acidobacteriota; class Thermoanaerobaculia; order Multivoradales; family J023; genus CBDFLE01. The sequence continues at coordinate 2,344,292 of CBDFLE010000006.1, forward strand.
AGCTGCTGCACTTTTTGCAGGATCACCACCTGCCCGCCAACCGGCGCCATCCGTGGCTCGTAGACCGTCGGCACGAAAACCTTGCAGCGCAAACCCCCGTCGCCCACTTGATCAGGGTCCCAGGAATTCCAGTAGTAACCCTGCACCGCCTCCAGCACCTCGGGTTCGATATCGCGCAAGCCGATGTGGGTTAAGAAGCAAGGAAAACTCGGACGCAGGGATCGCACTTGCTTCAGGTAAGCCGGGTCCAGCACCCCGGCGGGTAGCAACCGCTCTAGGGTTTGCAGCATGTCGGCGTTGGAAATCACCGTTCGCGCCAGTACCCGCCGCTGGCCCTGCAAAGGGCCGCGCAGAGTCTTCAACTCGACACCCTGAGCGCGGCCATCTCGCACCAAGATGTGCTCGGCGCGGGTACTCATCAGAATGTGGCCACCGCGAGCCTCGAAACAGCGCGCCAGCTCGTCGGCGAAAGCCTGCGATCCCAGTACCGGATAGTAGTTGCCGAGAAAGTAGGACAACCGCAACATCGAGTCGAAGACAAACGAAGTCCGGGCCGGCGGCGAACCCCAATGCGGACAATCAGCGGTCAACAGCAGCTTCAACTTCCGGTCGGTGAAATGCCGATCGAGCACCTGGCGCACAGAAAGATCTCGGTAACGCTCCAGACGCGGCGTCTCACGACCCCTGAAATAGGCCAGCAAGCCGAGTAAGTAGGCCTCGCGAACCTCGCTGAAAAATTTATCGAGGTTGGCCTGCTCGGCGGGGAATGCCTGCTTGACCATGGCCAGGTAGGTGTCGAAATCCCCCGGTACCTCGAACTTGCTGCCATCGGGAAAGTGAAAAGTATCGACCGGGTCCATTTTCACCCAGCCGGTCTCCACCCCGAGCTCGCCGAGCAACTTGCCAGTCAAGGTGAGGGGATTGCCCAGCAGCGGATAGAAGTGGGTAGCGGCATCAAAGGTGTAGCCCTTGCGCCGGAAGGTGCTGCAATAGCCACCCACCATGTAGTGCTGCTCGACCAGCAGCACTTTCAGACCTTCGCGGGCCAGCAAGTTGGCGGTGACCAAGCCGCCGACCCCGGCACCGATGATCACCGTGTCGTAGGCCGGCTCCGGGGCCTCGCGGCGCAGCCCTCTGAACAAGCGTTTCACCGCTCTTCCTCGGCCTCCGGCTCGATCTCGGGCTCGGGGGGATTGCGACCATAGGTTTCGTGCGCGACCACGAACTCGCCGCTGCCGATGGCGCCGCCCATCGACAACTCACCTGCCAGAATCGTCGCAGCGAAAATCTCAGCCAACCGCAGGGCATCCCCCGTCCCCTCGCAGCCGAGCATCGCCAGGCACTCGCGGCTGGTCCCGAGGCCGGTGCCGCCGCCGACCGTGGCCACCGACAGAGAGGGCAAGGTCACGCTGGCGTACAACCCGCCGTCGGCAGTGAGTTCGAAATTGGTAATGCCGACCGCCGAGTTGGCGACATTGGCGACGTCTTGACCGCAAGCGATGTAGAGCGCGGTCAAACCGTTGGCGTAATGGCCGTTGTAGCCTAGAGCACCCGCCTGTAGATGGCCAAGAACGGTGTGATGCCACATATGCACCAGTTGCTCGGGCAAGAGGTGCAGGACCGATTTCACCACCTGTCGCGGCAACCGCGCTCCGGCCACCACTTTCTTGCCCTTACCCCCCGCCAGTACCGCGCCGCTGGCGCGCTTCTCCGAGTTGTAGCCGCTAAAAACGTAGTACCGCTCGCTACCGAGGTTGCTGGCAATCCACTGGCAGATCGCTTCCACTGCCTTGACGATCATATTCATGCCCTGGGCGTCGGCGGTATGAAAACGGCAGTTGACGATCACCTCCCGCCCCACCGGCAGACACTCCAGCGCTAACAAACGACCGTGGGAGGTCGTCGCTTCGGCCACCTGTCGCAAGTCGTCAAAAGCAGCCTCAACCCGAGCCGCGAAATCGTACGCTTCGGCCACGCCGGCGAGAAAGAAGACTGGTGCGACCCGGTTCTCGTCCAACCACACCCGGGTTACCGCACCGCCGGCCCGGGTCAGGGCAACCATTCCTCGCTCATAAGAGCGCACCAAGGCCCCTTCGGTGGTTGCCAGCGGGACGTAGAACTCCCCCTTTGCGTGCTCGCCCCTTAGCCGCAAAGGGCCAGCGACGCCGAGGGGCATCTGGACCGCGCCGATGGGGTTCTCGATATTGCCGCGAAACTCCTCGCTGGGCAGGCTCGAGCGACCGACATGCGACAGTTGGGTGTCGGTGCGCTGCTCCACCCAAGCCCGGCGGCGAGCCACCAGATCAGCGCTGTAGCCTTGGTCCTTATAACGTGGTACCAAGCGGATACGCTGCCGCTCAGGCTCTACCAGAACCGGGCGCGCGGGTGCCTCTGTAGGCGAGCTTCTGGACATCTCAAGAACCCCCGGTAGTAGGTTCCCCGGCCGCCACACGGGCCAAGCCCGCACCACGTTCGAGCACCAAGGCGGCGATGTTGCCATCGAGTCCGACAGTATCGACCAAGCCCAATCGCAAGTCGGCCACGGGCGCCGGCGAGGTCAGTGGCGCCAGACACCAGCGAGACAGCTCCTCCTCGAGGCCAGCGATACTCGGCACCAAACCATCCAGCATGGCGCCCAACAGGGCCACCACTTGCAATGCGCCGGCGGCGCCGAAGGTTTCGCCGAGAATCGACTTGCTGGCCATCACCGGCAGTTTGCCGGCGTGTTCGCCAAACGCCGCCACCAGTCCCGCGGCCTCGTTCAGGTCGCCCCGCGGACTGCCGTTGGCCGAGGCACTGACTAGGTCAATCTGCGCCGGCTCGAGCCCGGCATCGGCCAAGGCAGTGGTGATGGCATAGCATAAAGCGGCGCTGGCGGACTCTGGCTGCTGACCACGGGAGAGGTCATAACAACTGGCATGGCCGCGAATCTCAGCCAAGATGGTGGCCCCGCGGCGTTCGGCGAGGGAGGCTTCCTCGAGCATCAGCAGGGCGGCGCCTTCACCAGCGGCGAAACCGTTGCGACGGCCATCGAAGGGCACGGCACAAGCCGGTTGGCCATTCGTCGCGGCAGCCAACATGCCCGCTTGGTCGAAGCCGCAGAAAGACTCGAAACACAATTCTTCGGCACCACCGGCGAGCAGCATCTCGGCGCGACCGGAGCGAATCAGGTCGGCACCCTGGGCGATCGCCTGCAAACCCGCCGTGGTGCCGCCGGTGAAAGTCGAGTTGACCCCGCGCAGACCGTGCCAGATCGCTGCCTGGCCCGCCGCCGCGTTGATCACCGTATTGGCGAACACCAGCGGTTTGGCATAGTTCGGCCCGGCGGTCTGTGCCCGCACATCGAATTCAGAGATGGTGTGCACACTGCCAAACATCGTCCCCAGCACCAATCCAAGTTCATGCTCGGCCCGCGCCTCAACGCTCCAACCGCTGGCGGCGAGAGCCAGCTGGGCAGCCACTACGGTCAGTCGCCCGGTACGGTCCAGCGGTCGCAGATTGACCTTGCCGAGATACTCCAGCGGCGCGAAATCGCGAATCTCGGCACCGAGCGCGGTCGACAAGGACGAGGTATCGAACATCTCCACCGCCGCCAAACCGCTGCACCCCTGGCGTTGAGCCGCCCACAAGGCCACCGGTGAGTCGCCCACCGCCGACAGCATCCCCACCCCGGTGACCACCACCCGCCGCTCACCTCCTGCCTCCGCTAGGCCGTTCGCCCTACTCATCCGGCATACCGCCGGAAAAGCACCGAGGCATTGTTGCCACCAAAGGCATAGGCGTTGTTCATCGCCACCTCGACCGCTAGTTGGCGCGCCTCGTTGGGTACGCAGTCGAGTTCACACTGCGGATCAGGCTCGGAAAAATTCATGGTGGGCGGGATCTCGCTCTGGTCGATCGCCAAACAGCAGATAGCGCTCTCGATAGCCGAGGCAGCGCCCATGGTGTGGCCGATCATCGATTTCACCGAACTGATCGGCAGCCGCGCGAGGCCATCACCAAAGACTCGCTGCACCGCCAAAGTTTCGAGGCGGTCGTTGGTCGGTGTGCCAGTACCGTGGGCGCTGACGTAGCTGACCGCCGCCGGCTCGATACCACTAGTCGCCAAAGCCTGCTCCATGGCGCGGGCGGCACCATCGCCCTCGGGATGGGCAGCGGTCATGTGATGGGCGTCGCAGGAGAGGCCAAAGCCAGCCATCTCAGCGTAGATCCGCGCCCCCCGACGCCGCGCGCGGTCGAGAGTCTCGAGCACCAACACCGCCGCCCCCTCGCCCGGGATCATCCCCTTGCGATGGAGGTCAAACGGCTGGCAGATCTCCGGTGCGATCGCCCCGAGGCGGGCAAAACCGGTGTAGGTGATGCGCGAGAAAGAGTCGGCTCCGCCGGCCAACATGACCTCGGCGCGACCGGCGCGCAGCGCATCGAAAGCATAGGCCATGGCGTAGTTGCCGGCCGCGCAGGCGGCGGGGATCATCGCATTGATGCCGCCGAAGCCGACTTCGACCGCGACCTGGCCGGCGATCACATGACAGGGATAAGCGTGGGCAAACCGAGGGCCGAGCTGATCGAGGCTGTCGGCCATCATGCGATCGTCGAAATGCTCGACCTCGCGCGGCTCACCCGAAGTAGTGCCCATCACCACACCTGCTCGATGAGGATCCGCGGGGCGCTCCAGGCCGGCATCTTCGACCGCCTCGTGGGCAGCGCAGATCGCCAGTTGGGAAGCGCGGCCAACCTGTGTCGGATCCAGTAGTCGCAGGGCCAGCGCAGGGTCAAAACCCTGAATCTCGGCACCCAGCTTGGCCCGATGCTTGCTTGTGTCGAACGAGGTCACGGCACTGAAGCCACTGCAGCCAGCGAGCAGCTGGCGCCAGCTCTGATCGCGGTCGGTGCCCACGGGCGTAACCGCACCGATGCCGGTGACGACGACCCGTGGCAACATCTCAGGCTACTTCCTCGGCGGCGCCCACGTCGAGATGCTCCAGCACCAGGTCGACCGAATCCTGCACCGTGCGCAACTCCTGTAAGCGCTCTTCCGGCACCCCGAGCTTGAACTCGAAATCGACGTCGACCCCGATCTCCATCAAGGACAGAGAATCCAATTCCAAATCATCGATAAAAGAAGCATTGTCGGCGATCTCCGCCGGCTCGATGCTAGTGACATTGGAGATGATCTCCTTGATCTTGGCCCGAATCTCCGGGATCTTATCTGTGACAGCCATTCCCTACTTCCTCCAGCTTGCGGTGGCGCTGCTCAGTCAGCACGCGACGGTAGGAGGACGGCCGGCAAGGCCGCCTCCCGATCTCTTCCCCTGATCTCGAGAATCATCGACTCACTCCAGCGCCACGGACGGTCAGAAACTCCGCAGACAACCAAAGTAACTCAGCACAGATGCTATAGCCGGCTCGGTAGAGCAGCAATGGCTCTGGTGGTGCAAAAAAGATCTAGTGCCTCCTACCTTGCCGCCGGCCAACCCGGTAGGGACTGCTCCATCAGACCGAGTGCCAGAGCGCGCCGAATCGCTCCGCGGCGCTGCCCGACACCGAGCTTGTCGAGGATCTTGTGAACATGATTCTTCACCGTTGGCAGGCTGATCGCCAGCCGTTGAGCGATTTCCTTGTTGCGCAAACCTCCGCCGATTAGCCTTAGCACCTGATCCTCCCTTGGCGTCAGCCGCACCACCACCTGCTCACGGGATTTCACCGGCAACTGCTCAGCCAGCTCAGAGATGCGACTGAGCACGCTAGCCGCCAGTCGCGGCGTACACGGTGGCCGGTTGGCGAGCACATCGGCAATCGCCTGGCGCAACTCAGCCAATCCAGCGGCGGCAGGCAAATGCCCACTGGCCCCCTCTTCAATCAGCGCCAGCCCCTCGCGCTCGCCGTCGACGCCCAACACCAGCACTTTGGCGCGAGGATACTGCCGCCGAGCCCAGCGGGTCGCGACGCGGGTCTGGCCCGCGCCGCCGAGGGCATCGATCAGCACCACCTTCGGCACGTTATTCGGCACATTGTTCGGCACAGAATTCGCCGCCGAGCCCGGCTCCGCAACACATCCATCAGCGTCCGGTGCAGCTATTGTCCGCAAGCAGGCGGTGGCGCCAAACGTGGCCACCAAAGCCTGCGCCACCAAGGGTGAGGGGTGGACGAGCCACACCTCCGGGCGGTGGCCATTGGCGGCCACGTCCCTCACCCGGCCTCCCGCACCAAGCGATGGCGACGATCCCTGATCCAACCATGACGATAGGCATGGCGCACCGCCGCGCCGCGATCGCCAACCTCGAGCTTCTCGAAAATGTGATGCACATGGTTCTTGACCGTGTAGACCGAGAGGTTGAGCTGCTCGGCGATCTGCCGGTTGCTCGAATCATCGGCGATCAGCTGCAAGATCTCGATCTCGCGCGGGGTCAGCTTGAAGACCTCGGCGCGGTCGTGCTCTCGGCGTTGTCGCGCCACGTCGGCCAAGCGGGTGAACAGTGAATCGGCGATATCGGTCGAACAAAGCACCTCGCCTTGCAGCACCCGGTCGAGGGTGTCCACCAGCTTCCCCCAGTGGTTTTCCTTACCCACGAAAGCGTCTACGCCGGCCTCGACACAACGCAGAATCGCCCGTTGATGCAGCGGTAAACCAAGGACCACGACCTTCGGTGCCGGCTCCATTTGGCGCGTCTCGCGAACCAGACAGCCGAGGCGCTCCTTGGCTCTGTTGATATCGATCAGCAACAAGTCCGGCGGCTCGGCGCGCACCGCGGCCAGCGCAGATTCCGGCCGCTCGGCAACCGCCACCGAGAAGCGAGGGCCCGAAGAAAGATGAGCTGCCAACGCCTCCCGCGCCACCCCATGACAGCTGTAGAGCAGAATCCGCGACCGTCGGCTCATCCGCCGTTCTCCCGTCAAACAAGACATCCACCCGCCCGGTTCCGCAGCCATCAAGCGGCTCGGGCGGCAGCAAATGTCCCTGCTGCTGAATCTGAATAGCTAAAGCGATCGAGCTGAGATTAGCATATTGCCGAGCCGGCAAACCAAGCCGCCGAATGGTTTGCACCGACCGGCGCAGGATGACTGAAATTGACCAGCCGCAGAGGTTTCTACCCTCGGCAGCCGACGGCCAAGAGACTCTGAGCTAGGAACGTCGGCCGTTCTTGTGGTGAGGGCGCAGAGATTACCAGGGGCCGCAATTTGCACCGTCCGCCACCGGTTCGAGAATCAACGCCGCGAGCGGCGGCAGATCGATAGGCAGGGTGGCCGGCCACTCATCCCGCGGCTGTTCGCCGGCAATGGGCTCCACTGCGGTGGCATAGCCGCTGCCGCCATAGCGCTCGTCGTCTGAAGACAGCAGCAACCGGTAGGGTCCAGGGTGGGGCACTCCCAGGCTATAGCCGGGGCGTGGCACCGGCGTCAGGTTGAGCACCACTAGTACCGAGTCTTCGGCAGAGCGGCGTTGATAGGCGATGACCGACCGCTGCCGATCGTCGCAACTCAACCAACGAAAACCTTCGGGATCGGGATCGCTTTGCCACAGACAGGGGCGCGATTGATAAAGCTTTCCGAGATCGCAGAGCAAGTTGTAGATGCCCTGGTGGTCGGCGTCTTCGAGCAGCTGCCAATCGAGTTCGCCCTGCCACGCCCACTCTTTGCGGGGTGCCAACTCACTGCCCATGAACAGTAACTTCTTGCCCGGTCGGCTGAGCTGATAAGCGTAAAGCAAACGCAGATTGGCCAGCTGCTGCCACGGGTCGCCGTACATCTTGGCTTGCAACGAGCCTTTACCATGCACTACTTCATCATGGGACAACGGATTCAAAAAACACTCGCTGTATTCATAGACCATGGCGAAGGTGAGCTGGTCGTGGCAGCCCGAGCGAAACAAGGGGTCGACTGCCAGATAGCTCAGGGTGTCGTGCATCCAGCCCAGGTTCCATTTCAGGTCGAAACCCAACCCGCCCTCCGTGGGAGACTTTGTGACCCCTGGCCACGAGGTGCTTTCTTCAGCTAGGGTAAAGCATCCAGGGAATTCTTCGTGGACCCGCTGGTTGACCGCCTGTAAAAAACTGATCGCTTCGAGGTTCTCGCGCCCTCCCCGCTCATTGGCCAACCACTCCCCTTCTTTGCGGCTGTAGTCGAGATAGAGCATCGAAGCCACCGCGTCGACCCGCAAGCCGTCGATGTGCATCACGTCGAGCCAGTAAAGGGCGTTGGCAATGAGAAAGTTGCGCACTTCGTAGCGCCCCAAATTGAAGATCAGGGTGCCCCAATCCGGATGCAGGCCACGGCGTGGATCGGCGTGCTCGTAGAGGGCCGTGCCATCGAACTTCGCCAGCCCGTGGGCATCGGTGACAAAGTGGCCAGGGACCCAGTCGAGAATCACCCCAATGCCATGCTGATGGCAGTGATCGACAAAAAAGCGGAAGTCGTCGGGGTCGCCGTGGCGGGAGGTCGGTGCGTAGTAGCCAGTGACTTGATAACCCCAAGAACCGCCGTAGGGATGCTCGCTGATCGGCAACAGTTCGAGATAGTTGAAACCCAGAGGCAGCAGGTGTTCGACCAGCAGTGGCGCTAACTCGCGATAGCTCAACAGCTGACCGTCGCGATGCCGCCAAGAAGCCAGGTGTACCTCGTAGATGTGCATTGGCGCCCGCCCGGGCTGCAATTCGCGCCGCGCTGTCAGCCAAGCTTGGTCAGACCAGCTGTAGGCCGAACTGAAAGTCCGCGAAGCGGTCTCGGGTGGCTGCTCGGCCCAAACCGCCAACGGATCGGCTTTGAGCCGCACTTCGCCGTCGGCGCCGAGGATCTCAAACTTGTAGAGTTCTCCCGTCTCTAGCTCCGGGATGAAGATCTCAAACACGCCACTGTTGCCCAAACGGCGCATCGGGTAGCGCCGTCCGTCCCAATTGCAAAAGTCCCCCACCAGACTGACCCGTTGGGCGTTGGCAGCCCAGACGGCGACCGCGAACCCAGCGACCCCCAAGAGGGTACGAGGACGGGCGCCGAGACTCTCCCACAACCGCCAATGGGTTCCCTCGCCCAGCAAGTAGAGATCGACCTCGCCCAAGCTGGGTGGGAAGCGGTAGGGATCTTCGATCTGGCGCGCCTCCCCTCCCACTTGCTCGACGACCTGTAGACGATAGGCCAGCTCGGCTTGCTCAGCCGGCAGCCAGGCGGCCCACAGGCCGCGCGGGTCGATTTGTTCGAGGGCCAGCGAATCACCGCTCGGCAACACTACGGCCACGGACTCCACCGCCGGAAATTGCACTCGCAAGACGACCCCTGACTCACCGTCGAGAGTCGCCGCGTGCGGACCGAGCAGGCGGTGCGGATCGGCGTGTTGCCCGTCGAGCAGGGCTTGGCAATCGGCCAAGTCGCCGGCCAGCAACTGGCGTCGTGGATCGCCGGGCTTGGAATTACCGCGTTCAGAAGTACTGTTTGCAGACATGGGGGCTTGGCTAACCAGTCTACACCGTGAAGGGCGAGTCAACGGCCGCCCACCTCGGTGTCTCGTCCAATTCGGGCCGTCCGGCGAGGATCTCGTGCGGCTGATAGCGGGCTTTGTAGCGCATGCTCTGGTTACCCTCGACCCAATAACCCAGGTAGAGGTTTTCTACTCCCCGAGTCTTGGCCAAGAGCAGCTGCTGCAGCACCGAGAAGACCCCTAGGCCGCGCTGGCGCAAGTCGGGATCGTAGTAGCAATAGACCGCTGATACCGCCTTGGGCAGCAGGTCCACCAACGCCACCCCGACCAAATTGCCATCGAGCACAAATAGCAGTTCGTGGCCAAAGTCGTGCTGGCCGTCGACAAAGGTGAAGAAGTATTCCTCGGCAGTGATCGCTTTTTCTTTCCAACCGCGACGGTGATGCATGTCGCGGTGATAGCGCTGGTAGAGATCGAGATGGGCGGCCGTGACGCAGGGGCGGCCGAGCAAGGTGTGGAGATCTTGATTGCGCTTGCCAGTGCGCCGCATCGAGCGGTTGGGGGCAAAGCTGTCGACCGCCACCCGCAGGCTGCGGCACTGCTGGCAATTGGCACAGACCGGGCGAAAAAACGCCCGGCCAAAACGTCGCCAGCCGCGCCCGAGCAAGCGCTGATAGTCCTCTGCGGGACAAGCGCCGATGACCCGGTAGGCCATTTGCGAGGTCAGGTCAGGGAGGTAAGGGCAGGGCTCGCCCGCGCTGAGTTCCTCGGTGATCGAGCCGAGCACCGTGAGGCTACCCGCCGCCGGGTCTCTCATCGCCTGGCCCCAGGCTCAGATACCACCCCGGCCAAAGCTACGGCCGGACCCGCCAGCGGGTAGCTTGGCGGCAGCGGTCGCGGTCGTTGTTCGGCGGCGGAGGTATCGAGCAACAACCGCCAACTGCCGCTGAGCGCCATCGCCTCGACGGCGAAGGGTACCGTCCGCGAGTGGCCGTTGACCATGATTAGCACTTGCTTGAGTTCTCCTGGTGGCACCACGCCGCCACTCAGCCAGACGGCAAAGGCGCCGCGATTTGATTCACTGCCGGGCGAGCCCGCCAGCGGCTGGCCAGCGGCAAGAAACCAGCGAATGGCCGCGCCCGGCGGCAGCTCATCAGCCTGCCAAGGGCCGAGAACTACCTCGGGCAAGCGGCGGCGCAGCCGCAGCAGGTAGCGAACGAAATCCAGGCCGGCCCGGCCCGCCGGGTCTAGCCGCCAACTGATCCAGCTGAACTCGTTATCTTGACAGTAGGCGTTGTTGTTGCCCTCTTGGCTGTGCCCCAGCTCGTCGCCGGCAGCCAGCATCGGCACCGCGCTCGACAGCAGCAAGGTGGCTAGCAGATTGCGCCGAGCCCGTTCGCGAGCTTGGCGGATCGCCGGATCCTCAGTGGGGCCTTCATGACCCCAATTGCGACTCAGGTTGTGCTGGCTGCCATCGCGGCCGTGCTCGCCGTTGGCAAAGTTGTGCCGCTGCTCGTAGCTCACCAGGTCGGCCAGGGTGAAGCCATCGTGGCAGGTGATGAAGTTGATTCCGCGGGCGGCCCGCTTGCGCTGCCGCGGCAGGAGATCGCGGCTACCGCTGAGGCGGCGGCAAAGCTCAGCTCCGGTTTCGATCTCGCCGCGCCAGAAGCGCCGGACAGCATCGCGGTAACGATCGTTCCATTCGCCCCAATGGGCGGGAAACGCCCCCAGGCGATAACCGTCCGGGCCCAGATCCCAGGGTTCAGCGATCATCTTGACCTCGGCCAGCAGCGGATCTTCGGCCAACCGGCGCAACAACGGCGCCGCGGCGTCGAATAGGTCGCCATCGCGGCCCAACACGGTTGCCAGATCGAAGCGAAAGCCATCGACCCCCATCTCCTGCACCCAATAGCGCAGGCTCTCGACAATCAAGTGTTGCACTGCCTCGCTGGCGGCGTCGAGGCTGTTGCCGCAGCCGCTGTAGTCGGCAAAACGGCGCCGGTTGCGCGGCCGCAAGCGGTAGTAAGAGAGGTTATCGAAACCCCTTAACGACAGGGTCGGGCCGCGATGGTCTCCCTCCGCCGTGTGGTTGTAAACCACATCGAGAATCACTTCGATACCGGCCCGGTGCAGCTGCCGCACCATGGTGCGGAATTCGTCGACCTGCTGGCCGGCCACGCCGCCACTGGCATAACCGGCGTGCGGCGCGAAATAGCCCAGCGTGCTGTAACCCCAATAGTTGCGCAGGCCACGCTGCTGCAAGTGTTGTTCGCTGGCAATTTGCTGCACCGGCAGCAGCTCTAGGGCGGTCACTCCGAGGGCTTGTAGATGCTCGATCACCGCCGGATGCGCTAGTCCGAGGTAGGTTCCTCGCAGCGGCTCGGGCACCTCGGGATGCAGCCGGGTGAGCCCGCCGACGTGGCATTCGTAGATCACGCTGTGGCGCCAGGGAGTGCGGGGGCGCTCGACCCCCTGCCAATCGAAGGCTGGGTCGACCACTACCGAACGCGGCATCCAGGGGGCGCTATCCAGAGAGCTGAAGGAAGACTCGCCACGCCGCGGATCGTGCGCCAACAGGGCCTCGTGCCAACGCGGCTCGCCGGTGATCGCCCGCGCCCAGGGATCGACCAGCAGTTTGCCGGCATTGAAGCGATGCCCCCGCTGCGGCTGGTAGGGACCCGCGACCCGATAACCGTAGAGCTGCCCCGGCCCGAGACCTGCAACAAAGATACTCCACAGCCCATCAGCCCCACGCCGCAGCTGCAAGCGACGGTTCTCGTAGCCTTGGCGCAGATCGTCGAACAAGCACAGCGAAACTGCCTCGGCATGGCGCGAGAACACCGCGAAGCGCACCCCTCGGCCAGTCCAGCAGGCCCCCAAGGGATACTCGGCGGTAGGACTCACAGTGTTCGGATCCTGAGTCTTGTAGCCGTTCAGCGAGCGCGTACCTGGACCGTCTCGCCAATGGCGTCGAGCATTTCCCGCAGACGATCGTAGTCTGGATGCTTGACCCGCACCCAGGCATTGGCCATGTAGCCCGCCTCGACCGGTTGGGTCTGACTGCCCACCGGCGGCAGGTGGGTGTCGATGATCCACGGAGCGATCTGCTCGAGCAAGTGCAGACCCTTGTAAGCGACGATGCGGCCGTCGCAGTCGGGACGCAGGTTGATCAAGCCGGCGGAGTAGCGCTTCGACGGCTCGGCGCCGGGCTTACCGTGCGCCAAGGCCATTGCCCATTCGCGGTAGACATCCATCTCATGCGCCGCGCAGTAGAGATCCCAGGCCCCGACCCCCGGTGGCCGGCAGCCGATCTCGGAAAACTTCAGCCCCTTGGGGCCAAAGAACCACTCCATGTGGGTGGCCGAAGTGCCAATGCCGAGCACTTCGATCACCTTCTTGCCCAGCTCCCGCACTTCGTCGTAGCCTTCGGCATTGAGCCGGTTGGTGGTGATGAACTGGGGCGAGATCCAGCGGGTGCGCATCGCTTCAAGCACTCCCGGGTAGTAGTGGGTGACGAATTCATGCATCACCTCACCCTCGACACAGAGGGTGTCGTAGAAGCCTTCGTGGCCTTCGATAAACTCCTCGACCGCTACTCCCGCCCCCTGGCCAACACCCGACTCTTCGATCGCCTGCTCCAGCTGCTCATCGTCGTCAACCCGCCAGGTATTGGCGGCACCAGCGGCATCGCGGGGTTTGATGATCAGTGGAAAACCCACTTGGCGGGCGAATTGCCGCACCTCTTCAGGATCGCTGGTGCCGGTGCTTTGGGCAGTGGGTACCCCGGCCTGGCGCAGCGCTTCCTTCATCGCCGGCTTGTCGCGACACAGATAGGAGGTCTTGACGCTAGTGCCGGGAATGCCGCAAGTCTCGCGCACCCGCGCCGCGGCCATGATGTGGGCCTCGATCGTGGCCTCCAGCCGATCGACCCAGCCCCGCGCCTGAACCTTTTTCACCGCCGCCAGCAAGGACGGCTCGTGGACCACGCTGGGTACCTGCTCGTAAGCGTGCAACCACTGTCGCACATCACTCGGCAGAGCTGAGGCCGGAAGCTCACCAATGCCGGTAACCTGAGCACCGACGGCACGCAGAGCGCGAACAAACTGCTTCTGATTGTAGGGAAAACAAGGCTCGACAAATATGACGTGCATGGCTCGCCTCGCAGACGGTAGGCCGACAAAGGCCGGGACGAATCCCGGTGCGAAAGGAGCCACGATACTAACACCTAGACAACGGCCGAGCGGCCCGGATCGGGAGATCTCCGGGCCTCTCTTGACCGTTGCGCGAGGATTTCTGAGTCAGATCCGATCGAGATGAATTCGGCCGTTGGTGGCGCGCAGGCTGATCAGCGGCCCACCTCCGTTGAGATCGAAACTGACCCGCTTGTGCCGGCTGTGGTGGCGCTTGTGGTTGGCGGGGCGCTCGACCAAGTCGCCATCGATCGTGCCATTCTGAGTGCGAGCCTCTATCGAAGCCGCCAGACTAGCGTCCACCGCCAGCTCGATCGAACCGTTGGTGGTCGATAGCTCAATATCTTCGCTCAGCGAATTGGCAAGCATCTCAGCGCTAATGCTGCCATTGGTCGAAGAAGCATCGACCCGGCCGCCGATGCGCCGCGCACGGATACCGCCATTGGTAGTCGATGCTTCGAGATCGCCACCGATGTCAACCGCCTCGATACCGCCGTTGACAGTGTGCAGCGAGACCTCTCCCCCCACCCCCTCGGCCGAGACACCGCCGTTGGCCGAGTGGACATCGACGGCGATGTCGCGGGGCACCATGATCTCGTAGTCGACCTTATAGTGGACCCCTCGATTCCAGCTCTCGCGACCCGGCACCAGGGTTTCGATCGCGACCCGGCCCGCGGTCTCGCGGATGTCGACTTCGATCTGCTGTAGCAACTCGGCGGCGTTGCCGTTCTTGGAACGCACTTTCTTCTGCGCCGTGATGCCAACCTGGGTCCGATCCCAAGCCTTAATGGTAATGCTGCCATTGATGCTTTCGATCACCAACGCACCGCCGGCGCCAAGCTCTACCGTGCGCTCAATAACCTCTTTCTCCCAGTCGCCACGACTGCCCCTATCCGCGGCCGCGGTGGCCACCCAAAACATCGACAGCAAGATCGACAGCGATAGGGCCACGGTTGAAAAGACCCATTTCTTCATGCGTTTCACCTCCACAGGGCGTTGTTGTATTGCTTGACTCTCTGCTCCATAGACGCCGGTCCGAGGCGAAAGGTTTGAGCCCGGTTTGAGTCCCGCTTGAGCCGTTGGCGATCAGAGCGTATCGTCCATGCTGCGGCTTAGACCTCCTGGTAGGCTAGCTTTACTCCCAACTGTCTAGCCGATAGGAACCGCCGATGCGCCGATACCGACCCGCCCGAACTCTTGTCAGCCTCACCCTCTTGCTCACTCTGGCCACCGCTTGCGGCGACGATCGACTCCAGCTGGTCGGCACGGTCGAGCGCAAGACCCTGGAGTTGGCGGTGCCGATTTCCGAGGTGATCACCGAGATCCCGGTGGCGGTGGGCAGCCGCATCGAGGCCGAGGAGGTGGTGGTTCAGCTGGACACCGAGGTGGCGGCCGCCGAATTGCGGGCCGCCGAGGCAGCCCGCGATGCGGCACAAGCAGGGGTCATCGAGACTCGCGGCGTGTTCAGCCGCGTCGAGCGGCTGCGGCGCTCAGGGGTCAAACCGCAGCAGGCCCTCGACGTGGCTCGGCGCCAGCGAGACGAAGCCCTGGCCCAGTTGGCTTCCTGCGAAGCGCGGATCGTCCAGGCCAGCCATCACCTGGCAGATTTGACTGTCCGCACTCTGTCCGCCGGCATTGTCGACCAACTGCCCTACGAGATCGGCGAGCGAGCCCCCGCTGGCGGCGTGGTGGCGGTGGTGCTAGCCGACACCAAACCCTGGGTGCGGGTGTGGCTGCCGGCCCGGGTGGTGGCACGGTTGACTCCAGGGCACGCCGCCCAGGTCAGCATTGAAGGGCTCGACAAAGCCCTGGTGGGGCGCCTGCTCGACATTGCTCGCGAGCCCGAATTCACTCCCCACTATGCCCTCACCGAACGGGAGTCCGCCCACCTGGTGTACGAGGCCCGAATAGAATTGCAAGACGCCCCCGCCGACTTGCCTCCCGGCCTGCCAGCACGGATCACGCTGCATGCCGACGCACAGGAAACAGCGGGTTGAGCGACGCTGAGCTGGTGATCGACGCCCGCGGCCTGGTGCGTCGCTTTGGCGATCGGGTGGCGGTGGACGGAGTCGACCTCGAGGTTCGCCGCGGCGAGGTGTTCGGTTTTCTGGGTCCCAACGGCGCCGGCAAATCGACCCTGATTCGGATGCTGGTCGGCCTGCTCTCGCCGAGCGCCGGCAATGCCGAAGTTCTGGGGCTCGAGATCCCCGCCCAAGCGGAGCAGCTGCGCTCCAGACTTGGCTACATGACCCAGAAATTCTCCCTCTACGACGATCTGTCAATCGAGGAGAATCTCCGCTTCGCCGCCGAGATCTTCGGCATGCATGGCGAGGAGGCCACGCAGCGGGTCGAAACTCAGCTGGCCGAATATGGCCTTGCCGAACGCCGCCAGCAGCGCCCAGCAACTTTGTCCGGTGGCTGGAAACAGCGCCTGGCCCTGGCGGTAGCGACCGTCCACCGGCCCGAGCTGCTCTTCCTCGACGAGCCCACCGCCGGCGTTGACCCCGACAGCCGGCGCGAGTTCTGGGAGAAGCTGTTCGAGCTCGCGGCGGCTGGCACCACCTTGCTGGTGTCGACCCACTACATGGACGAGGCGGTGCGCTGCCACCGCATCGGCATTCTCAAGAGTGGTCGCTGGATGGCAATCGCTCGGCCGATGGAGCTCACCGAACACCTAGCTGGCCGCGTTGTAGAGCTACGCGCCGAGCCTATCGAGCGGGCGCTGGCCGAGCTGCGCCGGTTGCCGCAAGTGCTCAGCGTCACCCAACTCGGCTACCGGGTGCATGTGCTGCTCACCGAAGACGCGCCGCCAGCGGCCGAAGCCGCGGCAGGCCTGGCCGCCGCGCTCGAAGCCCGCGGCTTGCGCTCCTTCGAAGCGATGGCTGAAGAACCCAATCTGGAGGATGTCTTCGTCGCCCTGACCCAAGAGCCGGCGGGGATCGAGGCGTGAGCCACCGCGGCAGTTGGCGCCAGGGCTGGCTAGCAAGTTGGCGGCGGGTGCGCTCGGTGGCGGTCAAGGAACTCCGCCAACTGATCAGAGACCCCTTCACCCTCGGCTTCGCGGTCGGGGTGCCAGCGGCGCAGCTCCTGCTCTTTGGCTACGCCATCAACCAGGACATCCGCCAAGTACCCACGGCGGTGGTCGATCAGGCCAACAGCACCGTTTCGCGGCGCCTGGTGGGCCAGATGGAAGCCAGCCAGACTTTCGAAATCAAGTTCCGGCCCACCAACGAGCAGCGTGCCCGGCGGCTACTCCAGCAAGGCAAGGCCAAGGTCGTGGTGGTGATTCCGGCCGACTTCAGCCGCGCCGTCTATCGCGGTCGCGGCGCCGAGGTCTCGGTATTGGTCGACGCCTCCGATCCCACCGTGGCGCGGGCCGTACGGACCACCGCCAACGGCATGATGGAGCGCCACAACAAACGCTTGCAGCACTTTCAGCTGGGGCCGAACCAGGGTTCGCAGCGGGTCTCGCGCCAGCGTTCGCAATTCGGCAGCGAAAAGCGACTGGTGGGTAGTCAGTTCCTGCGCTTCGCGGTACTCAATTATTACAATCCGGAGCTACGAACACCCGTCTTCGTGGTCCCGGCCCTGCTCGGCGTGATTCTGACCACAACGATGATTTTGATGACCGCCCTGGCCATCGTGCGCGAGCGCGAGCGCGGTACCTTCGAATTCCTGATCGCCACTCCGATCCGCCGGGTCGAGCTGATGGCGGGCAAGATCCTGCCCTATGTCGGCATCGGAGTGATGCAGATCTTCATCGTCTTGATCACCGGCCTGGTGCTCTTCCGAGTGCCTATCGAGGGGCGGGTGCTCGACCTGCTGGCCGCCTCGCTGGTGTTTATCGCCGCCAATCTGGTGCTCGGCTTGGTCATTTCATCAGTGACCTCGACCCAATTTCAGGCCACCCAATTGTCGTTCTTCTTCTTCCTTCCCTCGGTGCTGCTGTCGGGTTTCATGTTCCCCTTCGAAGCGATGCCGATTCCAGCGCAGTGGTTGGGCGAGATGCTGCCCCTGACCCACTTCATCCGCATCACCCGCAGTATCCTCTTGCGTGGCACCTCGCTGTTCGACCTCGGCGGCGAGGTCGGTGCCATGCTGCTGTTCACCGTGGTCGGCTTCATCGCCGCCACGCGGTTGTTCACCAAGAAGCTCGACTGAGAGCTACCAACGAAGGAGGGGGGAGATGCCCCGCAAACCGCACCCGACCGCTCTGCGACCACGCCTGCTCAGGACTCTTCATGCCGCCACCGTAGTCGTTTGTTTGATGGCCAGCTTGGCGGCCTGCGCGGTGGCCGGAGGATCGTCCTTGACCCTTGGCGAACCAATGCCGGCGTTTGAACTGGCTAATCTGGCCGGCGGCACCCTGGCGAGCGAAGACTTGCGGGGCGCGGTGACAGTGATCAACTTCTGGGCGACTTGGTGTGGCCCCTGCCGGCGTGAGATTCCGGCACTGCGGGAAATCGGCCAAGTCGCTCGGGTGATAGGGATCAGCCTCGACGACGCCGGCGAGCAAGGGGCGGTGCGCCAGTTCATCGCCGGCGAAAATATCGACTACACCGTGCTCCAAGGCACCAGGGCACTGACCAGCCAATTCGGTATTCGCAGCATTCCCTTCACCCTGATCCTCGATCCGCAGCTCAACGTCACCGCCACTTATCGCGGAGTAGTCCGCCAACGTCGTTTGCGCAAGGCGATCCAAAGAGCATCTCGGGCTGGCCTCGGCAAGCTCGAGCCGGCCCACTCGGACAGCCGCGAAGGAAGTCCGACATGATCGCCCACAACCGTCCCATTTGGCAGCCGTGGCTGCTAACTCTAGGCCTCGGACTGCTGCTGGCGACCAGCGCTTTCGCCGAGGAGGTTTGGTTCATCGCCGGCAGCGAGCAACAGCTGACCCAGACCGAGGCCCGCGAGCTGATCCTCGACGGCAAGTACAAGATGACCAAGGTGACCGAAGGCGAGCTCACCCGCGCGATCCTCTACAACAGCACTGACGAGCTGACCCCTTACCTGCCGGCAGCCGCCATCGAGCGCATGAACCGGCCAGTGGAGTGGATCGATCCCCTTATGGCGTGGAGTGGCAAGAAATACCCTGACTTCGAATTCACCGGCCTCGACGGCTCGCGGCTGCGCTCGGCCGATCTGGCGGGGCGAGTGGCGGTGTTGAACTTCTGGTTCATCGCCTGCTTGCCCTGCGTCGAAGAGCTGCCAGTGCTCAACCAGCTGGTCGAACACTATGCCGAGAGCGAAGTAAACTTCGTCGCCGCCACCTTCGACCCAGCCGAGAAAGTGACCGCCTTCCTGGCCAAGAGGCCTTTCGACTACCAGCAAACCACCCTCGACCACTCTCTGCTGCAGAAACTCAGCATCGGCGCTTTTCCCACCCACGTCATCCTCGGCCGCGACGGCAAGATGCGCGCTTTCGTAACCGGCCTCGCCGGTGGCTCAAACAGCCTCCGCGATGAACTCAGCAAAGAGATTGACGCGGCGTTGGCAGGGGACTAGGCGCTGAGCCAAAGCACGGCAGCCAACTCCACACGCCATCACGGTCGCAGGTCCACCGCTTAGGCGAGTTGACAGCAAGATAGCTCCATAATAGAGTGCTCACGCGGTTACCGTCTACACGAATCGCATTCAACTCCAGCAAAGTTCTGGCGCGATGCCTGCCGGGTTGGCAAGCACACGTTTGAGTTGTTCCGCCCAATACTCATATGATAACACTGAGACAAAGGTCTCCAAAAGTAACAGAATATGGAAAAAACACCCAAGAAACCAATCAAGTTGCGAATGAATGTTGACTTTGAATCTTTTGACAAGAAAAGGAAGGAATCATTCCTAGAAGATCTCTCAAGGCTATCGGGTGTTCCTCGGGAAGAGATTACGAAAATCTCTTTCAGGCAAGGATGTGTAATATTTGAAGCCAGCTTGGACCGTGAAGCGGCAGAAAGACTTGCTGAACTATTCCTTCATCGCAATGACACACAGAACTCTGAAGAACTGGTGGCACTCAGGGCATTTGTCAAGAAGTACGGTGTCCACTCGCTCACAGACGACCTGTCCTACCGCATTCAAATCGTGACATCGAGAAAAGCAGCCGAGATCACTCATGTTGTTTTTGTGCATGGATGGCGAGGAGACGAATTATCATTTGGAAAGATGCCAGAGTTGCTGAATGCTGTTTCTGGCTTGGAATCGCTTGTCTACCCTTACCCGACGGGAGTTTGGAAGTCGTCGCCATCGATTCAATACATTGCGAGAAATCTCGAAAATTGGATAAGGAATAGAGTTCGAGGAAATGGAAAGCTGGCCTTGATTGCTCATAGCATGGGCGGAGTTATCTCGCGACAATTCATCGTCTCTCAGATATGGCGAGATCGCCCAATCAGCAAAGCCATCAAGCTGATTACTCTGATTGCTTCCCCGCACCACGGTATGGCCTTGGCAGACATCGCGAGGCTATTGCCGGCTGTCAGCGACGAACAGCTGAGAGACCTTTCTCCAAACTCACCATTTCTCGTTGAACTAAATCAGCAATGGGCGAAATGGAGCTCTCAGAATGTCCCAGAGAGTTGTCGCGTTCGCTGCATTTACGGGACGAAAGATAAAGTTGTGCCTACTGCGAGCGCATCTGCATTGGATTCGGAAGCGGTTCCAATGCTCAATGCGACTCACCGTGGGATAGTAAAAATAGGATCTAGAGAAGACGAAGTACTCGTGACCTTCACGCGCTTCCTTGAAGAGGCCGGCCTCTTGAAACAGCGCTTACTAGAGCAATAATAAGCAGGAGATCCGCAGCCGACTTCAAGATCGAATTGAGTGCAAATAACAAACGCCTCATCGTCAGTTACTCTTCGAGTCGGCGTCTGCCCTCCCTACTGCAAGTACCCCAACGCCCGTAGTTGCTCGCGTTCTTCTTCGCTCAACACCAGTTCTTCGGCCTCGGCCCCTACACGCTGCGCTAGCCAGCGGTCGAGCAAGGCCGCCAAGCGCTGCTCCTCGGCCAAGCCTTGGCCGGCTAGGTTGACCCGTTCTGCGGGGTCTGCTTGCAGATCGTAGAGGTAAGCCGGCTCGGGAACTTGTGGGTTGTCGTGACTGCGAAAGTACTTGAAACGGGCGGTCCGCACCATCGCTCCGCGGTTGTTGGCGTGTTCGGTGAACACCACCGGGCGGCCTGGGTGTTCACGGGCGGCCAGCTCGAGCAGATCGCGACCGTCCCGACCCGGCGGTTCGACACCGGCAGCGCGCAGCAGGGTGGGAAAAAGATCGAGGCTCTGCACCAGGCCCTCGAGGCGACGGCCGACGCGCACCTCTCCCGGCCAGCGAATCATCAGCGGCACATGGGTGGTGGTTTCCCAAAGGCCGGCATGACCATAGAGGATGTCGTGATCTTCGAGATTTTCACCGTGATCGGCAATGAACACCAAGATCGTGTTGCGGAACAGGCCGCGACTATCCAAGAAGTCCATCAAGCGATCGATCTGGCGATCTAGGTAAGCCACCTCCCCCGCGTAGAGGTCTTTCTCACCTCCGTGCAGGGTGTTGACGAACTGGCGCGGTCCCGGCTCGCGGAAAGGTTGCCATTCCGCCACCGGGTTGAGGCCGTAGCGCCGGGCGGGACGGTAGCCCTCCGCATAGGGCCGCGGCGGAGTGTGGGGAGTATGCACGTCATAGAGATGCATGAAGAGAAAGAAGGGCGGCTGGCGACCGTCTATCCAGTTCATCGCCAGATCGATCGGTAGCTCGCCTTTGAAGGACCGATCGGGATAGGCAACTTCGCCGAAACCCTGGTGGATTCTGGCGCCGTGAAGGTGGCGGGCTGAGAGGATCGCGGAGCTGACGTAGCCGGCCTCGGCCAACAACGCAGCGATGGTAGCGTGCTCTTCAGGCAGACGCTGGTTGTTGGCGTAGACCCCATGGTTCTTGCCGTAGAGCCCGGTCATCATCGAAGTGAAGCTGGGATTGGTGTTGTTGAAGGCGGTGTAAGCCTGCAACCACACGTCGCTCTCGGCCGCCAATTGATCGAGGGCCGGGGTGATCGACGGCTGCTGGCGCCAGGGGCCGAGGGCATCGGCGCGCAGAGTATCGACACCGATCCAAATGATGTTGGGACGCTCATCGGCTAGTGGCGCTGGCTCGGCCAGTGGCGGCTGGCGACTGTAGACCGCGGCGCTGGCCCACAGCGCCCGGCGCCCCCCAGCCATACCCGGCTGCTCCTCGAGACCGAGCACCAAGTCGACCGCCTGGCCGGCAAAATCTTGCAGATCAATAGTCTGCCGCGGCGGCGGTGGACGCAACTCCAAAACCGCCGGCACCGAGGCCAGCGGGTGCTCTACCCCAGCCGCATCACGCACCGCCACCTGGTAGACACACTGACAAGGCTCCGCCTCGACCGGCAGAGGAATAAATGAGAAGTAGGCCTGCTCACCCAATTGCAAAGGCTTGACCAACCGCGAGCCGACGTTGTGCTCCAGAACATTGACGCTGGGCGCCGACAGAGGGCGCTTACCTCGGCGCGACTCAGGGACCATGGCGCGCACTTCGGCGGCACCAAAGGGCGCCTTGACGTGCCGTACCTGATGCGGCAGACGCTCGCCCGCGAGATTCTCGACATAGGGTCGATCAAACCACAGATCGACCCGCTGCCAAGCGCCGACGGGTGCCTCCCGGGGGGCGCAAGCAAGCACTCCGAGAAGGAGCACAAGAACCGTGGCGGCTATTCTCGACAAGCTGACTGCAACCCTCTTCACCGTGTTACTTTCTCCACCGCGTTACTTTCTCCACCGCTCGGGGCCTGCTGCCCCGCATCCTTCGGAGACCCTTGCCATGACTGCCGTTCTGCCGCCAAAGATCCCCTGTCTGCACGTTGGTGACATCGAGTTGCCGCGCGAGTTCGAAAAACTCTACGAGCTGGCCTACAACCTGTGGTGGACCTGGTCACCGCCAGCGCGCGACCTGTTCGCGGCGATCGATTCAGCGCATTGGCAACTCTACGGTAATCCGGTTCAGGTGCTGATCAATGTCGAGCCCCAACGCTGGCATGTGCTGCTCGAGGACGAGGGCTTTATCGCCCGCTACCGGCAGGTGATCGGCGACTACGAACGCTACCTGCACGGCGCCGAGGATACCTGGTTCCGGCAACACCACGGCAGCGAGTTGCAAGGCCCGGTGGCCTATTTTTCGATGGAATACGGCCTGCACCATTCCTTGGCGGTCTACTCCGGCGGTCTCGGAGTGCTTTCCGGCGACCACTGCAAGAGCGCCAGCGACCTGGGGCTACCCTTTGTCGCCGTCGGCCTGCTCTACCGCCAGGGCTATTTTCAGCAGTCGATCTCTGCCGAGGGTCTGCAGCAGCACACCTACCCGCGCTACGACTTCACTCGCCTGCCACTGCGACCGGTGGCCACCGCCAGTGGCCAGGAAGTGGTCGTGCAAGTGCCGCTGCCCGGCCGCGACGTGGCCGCCAAGGTGTGGCTGGCCCAGGTGGGCCGGGTGCCGCTGCTGTTGCTCGACACCGATCTCGACCAGAACCATCCGGCAGACCGACCGATCACCAACATCCTTTATGTCGCCGGCCGCGAGATGCGCTTGGTGCAGGAGTTAACACTTGGCCTAGGAGGCGCGAAGGTGATCCAGGCCCTCGGCATCGAGCCGGCGGTCTGGCACCTCAACGAAGGCCATTCGGTCTTCTTACAGCTCGAACGGCTGCGCTGGCGAGTCGCCGCCGGTGAGCAGCCGGCGAGGGCGCTAGAGAACATGCGCCGTGACACCGTCTTTACCACCCACACTCCGGTACCCGCCGGCAACGAGCAGTTCGACCCGCCCTTAATCCACAAATACCTCGGTAGCTTGACCGAGCAACTCGGTTTGTCGATGGATCAGCTGCTCGCCCTCGGCCGGGCCCACGACAGCGACAGGTCGTTCAACTTGACCGCCCTGGCAATCCGCACCGCTAGCTTCCACAACGGCGTCAGCCGGCTCAACGCCCGAGTCACTAGCCGCATGTGGCGCCACCTGTTCAGCGACGCGGAACCCACCGAGCAAGTGATCCAGCCGATCACCAACGGCATTCACTCCGCCACTTGGTTGGGCCTGGAGATTCGCCAGCTGCTCGCTCGCCACTTGGGCGAAGACTGGCAGGACATGCTTCTCGGCCCCGAAGGCTGGGAGCAGGTGATGGCGATCCCCGATAGTGAAGTCTGGGAAGCACATCTGGCACAGAAAGAACGCCTTGGCCGCTTCACCCGCGCCCGGCTGCGCGATCACCTGGCCCGACATGGTAGCTCGCCTGACGAGCTGCGCGAGGTCGACGCCCTGTTCGATCCGGCGGCCCTGACCGTCGGCTTCGCCCGCCGTTTCGCTACCTACAAGCGGGCCAACCTGGTGTTCAGCGACCTGCACCGCCTGCGCAACCTGCTCTCGGACCAAGACCGGCCGATGCAGATCCTCTTCGCCGGCAAAGCCCATCCCGCCGACCAACCGGGCCAGGAGCTGATCCAGCACATCTTCCAGCTCAGCCGCAGCGAGAGCTTGGCGGGCAAGGTCTTCTTTCTCGAAAACTACGACATGCTGCTCGGTCGTCGCCTGGTGCAGGGAGTCGACATCTGGCTCAACACACCTCGCCGACCGCTAGAAGCCAGCGGCACCAGCGGCCAAAAAGCCGCCGCCAACGGAGCCCTCAACCTGAGTATTCCCGACGGTTGGTGGCCCGAGGGTTACAACGGCACTAACGGCTGGGTGATCGGCCACGAAGAAGCCTACGACGACCAAGACCACCAAGATCGCGAAGACGCCCAATCTCTCTATGAGACCCTCGAATCGGTCGCCCTACCGCTCTACTACCAGCGCCAAGACGACCTCCCCCGGCAGTGGATCCAGCGGATGAAAGACTCCATCGCCACCCTGACTTGGAAATTCTCCGCCAGCCGCATGGTCCACGACTACACCGTCGAAGCCTACCTCCCCGCCGCCCGCCGGGGCAGCGAGGAAGGCTGACGCTAGGATTCCTGATCTGCCTGCCTGGCTCTCTGAAGGGCGGCTAATTTCAGAGCTGGTCGCTACCGTACACATGGTACGGGGAGGTTAGCGTGCCTGGCGTGTGGCCAGAGCCAGGCTGTTTCAGACTCTGGGCAGTTGCCCCGAATCTGACGCTACCGGAGGTTTGTAGGCGTGATGAGTAGTGAATTGATACTAGCCATTGTCGTTAGCTTGGCAACCACCCTCATTGGCACAGCGACAGTGTGTATTGCCTGGCAGCAGTGGCAGACCCATCGGCGCAAGGTCGCAATGGACTTGTTCGATCGAAGATTCAAGGTCTATTCGAAGGTCGAAGCTTTCATTTTCGAGGTTCTCGGGGGTGTGCACCCGTCTTTTGAAGAATCGATATACAAATTCATGATCTCAACCAAATCTGCGCTATTCCTGTTCGGCCCTGAGATCCCAGAATTTATCGAGGAGATTCGAGTTCGTGCTATCGAGCTTCTAGACCTGAAGAAGAAGCTCGATAGCAACGCCTTCCAAACGGATCAAGAGGTGCTGTTAAGGCGACAACTCGCTGTGAAGGAGTGGTTCCAGGAGCAAATCGACATTGCCTGTCGATTCAAGAAGTATCTGGATCTCAGCAAGATCTAGCGTCGATCAACAGACGTTGGGTCGGCCCATCGCCCTCGTCTTGGATCTCACGATGGCAATTACCCTGGCGCCGTGACCTATGTCAAACGGCCAGGACGGCGCAATGGCAGCAGGCAGACAATGAGGAGAGATCGGGGAGCGCACGGCGTGGCAGCCGCTACTCATCCTCCTGCGTCGCCGCGAAACCGATCGGGTGCTTCTGCGGTGGTTCAGCTGGAGCCAGCAACGCCTTGACATGCGCGAATAACGTGTCAATCTCCTGATCATGCTGGGCCACTTTGCGCGCCAGTTCTTCGCTGCTCGCCAGAACTTGACGGAGCCGGACGAAGGTACGCATGATCGCTATGTTCACCTCGGCGGCACGCGCACTGCGCAGAACCGAGGAGAGCATGGCTACACCCTGCTCAGTGAAGACTCGGGGAGCATAGCGACGGCCTCCACTTCCTTGGTTTGAGGTCACAGTTCGTGACCTCAAACCCTCGAACTCTCTCTTCGAGAGCCGAAACACGAAGTCATCCGGGAAGCGGGCCTTATTCCTCGTCACTGCCTGGTTCAGCGCCTTCGTGGGCACCCATACAGCGCAGCCAGATCGGAGTCGAGCATCACCTTCTCGCCGCGGATCAGAAAGACCTGGGCAGCGATGCGCTCGATCGGTACTAGGGAAGTCTTCGGCATCCGGCGATGGTGCCCATGGGATCGTCCAGTGTCAAGCACCAATGGGCTGCTACTAGGACGATGAACAAATGGCAGGGAGTGAGAACGAAGAAAGGGCAAGCCGGCGGTCACCATGTGCCCATGGGGAGTGGTGCCCGAATAGGGTGCCACCCGCTTCGGGAAACAGAAATGGAGTGCCGCCTAACTCCCGGTCACCCACCGCGGCAACTTGCCGGCCCGATCCCAGCTGGTAAGCCGACGCCGGCCGCCCACCGCCGAGATGCTATAAATAGCCCTTCGACCGTCGTCGAACCGCCATCGAGAAGAGAGAGGGGCGGAGCGTGTGCCTGAGTCCCATCGGGAGCCGAGCTTGTACCAGAAACCGAAGAAACGTCACCTCGGCGCTAGAGTGCCGTGGTTGGTAGCCCTGGCGGCGATTGTGCTGCTGGCCTTGAACCTGCTACGGGTGGGGGTAGCGCCGGAACTCACCCTGGAACCCGAGCTGCCCGGCATTGGCCCACGCACCGCGGTGAAGATTACCGCTCGAGCTCCGGGTCGCGGCCTGGGCCGTATCGAAGTCTATGCCGAGCAAGGATCGCGACGCGAGCTACTGCTGGAGCGCGATTACCAGCCGCGACCCTTTTGGGCCTTTTGGGGTCCTCGAATCACCACTGAAGAAATCGACTTGGAGGTCGGCCACGAAACCTTGGAAGGGCTCGAAGAAGGGCAGCTGTCTCTACGGGTTAGCGCCGCGCGTGCCCCCACCTGGCTGCGCCGGCCAGCCGCGGCCGAGCTCACTCGGGAGCTGCCGGTACGACTTCGACCGCCGACCCTGGAGATCCTCTCGCGACCGGTGAGAATAGAGCAAGGGGGCGCTTCGGTGGTGGTCTACCGCCGCGGTGAGGGCACGGTGCGCGACGGAGTCGAGAATGGTGAGTGGTTTTTTCCCGGCTTCGCTCTACCCGGCGGCGCCAAAGGCGAGCGCTTCGCCTTGTTTGGCGCCCCCCACGACCAGCCGACCAGCGACGGCATGCGTCTGGTGGCCGCCGATGCGCTGGGAAATGTGGCCGCTCGCGGCTTCATCGACAACTACAAGAGGAAGCCCCAGCGCTACGACACCATCGCCCTATCGCAGAAATTCATGGAACGGGTGGTGCCGGTAATTCAGGACCAAACCCCGAGCCTCGACCGCAAGGGCGATCTGCTGCAGCAGTACTTGCGGATCAACCGCGAACTACGCCGCGGCAACGCCGCCGAGTTGCATCGACTGGCAAGCAGCTCCCGCGCCGAGCTGCTGTGGACCCGGCCTTTTATGCAGATGCCTTCAGCCCGCGCCATGGCCTCGTTCGCCGATCGGCGGACCTACACTTACCAGGGCAAGAATGTCGATCAGCAGGACCATCTGGGCTACGACCTCGCCTCGGTGCGGCGCGCCCCGGTACCGGCTGCCAACGACGGCGTGGTAGCCCTGGCGCGTTATTTCGGCATTTACGGCAACACGGTAGTGATCGATCACGGCTTCGGCCTGATGAGCCTCTACTCGCACCTCTCGGAGATCGCGGTCGAGGAAGGGCAGCTTATGGTGCGTGGAGAAACCCTCGGCCGGACCGGCCAGACCGGCCTAGCTGGCGGTGACCATCTGCATTTCTCGATGCTGCTACACGGACTCCAGGTCAATCCTCTCGAATGGTGGGATGGCCACTGGATCCGCGACCGGATCGCCGCCCCCTTGGGTCCGGCGCTGAATTTTGACACTCCGGATCGCAACCGATGAGCCATCAGCCGTCTGCGACCACTTCCCAGGCTTTGCTTGCCTGGGAAGTGGTCGCCATCGCCGTTGCCGTCCTGCTGGTTCTGCTGCCGATGTGCTCCAGCTTCTTGCGAGGAAGCGAGGAACACGCCGCCGAAACGCAGGCCGAGGCCAGCGACACCAGCAAACATCATCCAGACTCTGCTTTACAACCCAACGCTGCGCTACCACCCGGCTGGTGGGTGGGCACTCTGCCTTTCATCGCCATCCTTCTGTGCATTGCTTTACTGCCGTTATTTTCCTTCTCGCACATCTGGTGGGAGGAGAACACCCATCGTCTGGTGGTGTCTCTAGTCTGCGGACTCTGTACTCTGGCCTACTATCTGGTGGTGCGCGGCCCAGGCGGCGTGATGCCGGTGCTGGAACACGCCATCGTCGCCGAGTACGTGCCGTTTATCGTCCTGCTCTTTTCTCTCTACGTAATCAGCGGTGGTATCTCGCTGAGCGGCGATCTTGCCGCCCACCCCTCCACCAACACCGCTTTTCTGGCGATCGGCGCCGCCCTGGCCAGCTTTATCGGCACCACCGGCGCCAGCATGCTGTTGATCCGGCCGCTGCTGCAAACCAATTCGGAACGCCGCCACCGCGTGCATACGGTGGTGTTCTTCATCTTCCTGGTCAGCAACATCGGCGGCACCCTACTGCCGGTGGGCGACCCGCCCTTATTTCTGGGCTACCTCAAAGGGGTGGACTTCTTCTGGACCCTGGGGCTATGGCGAGAGTGGCTGGTCTGTTGCGGGGTACTGTTGGTGGTCTACTTCTGCCTCGACAGCTACTGGTACCGGCGCGAGACCGCACGGGACATTCGCCTCGACGAGCAGCAACAGATTCCCTTGAAGTTCTCCGGCATGATCAACCTGCTGTGGTTGGCCGGCGTGGTTTTGGCAGTGGCTTTCGTGGTGCCCGGAAAGAAGCTGCCAGGGTTGCAATTCGAGGCATTCGTCTACTTGCGCGAGCTGTTGATGCTCGCTTTCGTCGGTCTTTCCTTGCTGAGCACCCCGCGGGGCGTGCGCGAGCGCAATCGCTTCAACTATGCCGCGATCCTCGAAGTAGCGGCCCTCTTCCTGGGTATCTTCATCTGCATGCAGGTGCCGGTAGAGGTGTTGCGTGGTGCCGGTGCTTCCCTGGGGCTCACCCAGGACTGGCAGTACTTCTGGGCCACCGGTGGGCTGTCGGCGGTGCTGGACAACGCCCCCACCTACGTGGTCTTCTTCGAGACGGCCAATGCCCTGACTACCCATTCCGGGCCAAATATCGTTGAACTCGGCAACGGTGGCGGTTTCATCCGCGCCGACCTGCTGACCGGCGTCAGCCTGGGGGCGGTGTTCATGGGGGCGATGACCTACATCGGCAACGGCCCCAACTTCATGGTCAAGGCCATCGCCGAACAATCCGGGGTCCGCATGCCCAGCTTTCCTGGCTATTTTTTCAAGTACAGTCTGCCCATTCTGGTACCGCTCTTCGCCATAGTGGTCTATCTGGTCTGGTGATTTCAATACTCTCCCAACGGATTATCGTCATGCTCAAACGAATCCTGGTCGCTCTCGGCGGCACCCCCTACTCGCGCACCGCGATGCGCCGCGCAGTCGAGTTGGCCCAGAGTCACCACGCTACTGTCACTTGCGTCACGGTCATCGACCAGGCGCGGATCGAGAAGGTCGGCAGCGTCCCGGCGGGCGGCGCCGCGGCAGCCAAAGAGCTGCGACTGCATCGCCGTCAGCGGGTCGAAGCGTCGATCGAGCAAGAGTTGGAACGCGCGGCTGAACTCTGCCAGCAAGCAAATATCGAATATCGCGAGGTGCGCGAGACCGGCAACACCTTCAACGAGATGCGCTGCCTGTGGCGCTACCATGACCTAACCCTGATCGGTTTGCGCGGCCTATTCGACTATGGCGTGGTCAGCAACCCAGACGACGCGGTAGTCGAGTTGATAGCCAAAGGGGTGCGGCCGATTTTGGCGGTGGCCGAGAACTACCGCCCAGTGCATCGCGTCCTGGTGGCCTACAACGGCAGTATCGCATCCGCCCAGGCGATGAAGAGTTTCGTCCAAAAACGCCTTTGGCCCGACATCGAACTGCGCATCGTGGCTTTCCGCGGCGCGCGCAAGGAAGCCCCCCAGTTACTTGCCGACGCCGCCGCCTACTGCCGCGATCATGGTTACCACGTAGAAACCGACGTCATCGACCGCTCCGCCCGCGAGCACTTGGCAACCTACGCCGCCGGCTGGGACACCGACCTGATCGTAATGGGCTCCACCAGCCGCGCCCGCCTGTTCAAGCAAGTCCTCGGCGACACTGCCCTACGCATGCTACAAACTGCTGAGATCCCGCTCTTCCTGGCCCAGTGAAGGTGAACCGACTCGAAGACTTGGTGCACGCCGAAAACGGCCGCGCTGAGGAGACTGAGCGCCTACTGTGCGATTGGCCCCTCTGACCGGCCGCTTATTGATCGATCGAGATCAACTCGACCTCGGCCTCATGCGGTTGCTCGCCGAGCAACATCGACAAGCGCACTCGAGTTCCGATCCCGGCCTTCTCGAAGGCGTAAATCAGGTCGTCTACGGTGTTGACCGGCTGGTCGTTGATGGCGACGATCTGATCGAAACTGCGGACGTAACCACGGCGGCTGAGACGCAGTCCCTGCAAGCCCGCCGCGGCGGCCGGACTGCCCCGGTTGACCTCTTGAATCACCACCCCTTTGGCCCGCAACCGTCGTGCGGTAGCGTCTGGCAAGGCGATGAATCCAATGCCTGCCCCCACCGGCCGGCCTCGCTCGATGAGCTGCGGCACCAGCCGCTTGATGGTGTCCACCGGCACCGTGAAGCTGATCCCCGCCGACGCCCCGCTGGGGCTGTAAATCGCCGTATTGACGCCGATCAGGCGTCCCATGGAATCGAGCAAAGGGCCGCCTGAATTACCCGGATTGATCGCCGCGTCGGTTTGGATAACATCGCGGATCAGGCGGCCGCCGGGCGAACGCAGCTCGCGGCCGAGAGCGCTCACCACGCCGATGGTGAGACTCTGATCGAGGCCAAATGGATTGCCAATCGCCAACACCCGCTGACCCACCAGCAAGGCGGACGAGGAGCCGATCTGCACCGGTCGTAAATGCTCCGCCGGCGCCTCGATGCGCAGCACCGCCAGATCTTTGTTGGGGGCTACCCCGACCAATTTGGCGTCCCATTCACTTTGGTCGGCCAAGATCACCGAAACCCGGTCAGCCTGACCGATCACATGGTAGTTGGTGACGATGTGTCCGGCAGTGTCCCAGACGAATCCGCTGCCGCTGCCGCGCGGGATCTCGAAGACGTTGAGTGAGAACCTGTCACGCCGCAAGGAGCTGGTGGTGATGTAGACCACGGAAGGTGCCACCTCACTGAAAACCTCGATGTCGCGACGCTCGCCAGCGCTCAAGTCGGTGGGCAGAGAGGCCTCGCCGGCATGGGCCGTTTGCTGGCTGATCGCCTCGCCATCTCCCCAGCCCAACAGCAACAAGGCACTCAACGACCCGGCTAAGAAAACCAGGGCCACTAGGATCAGGTTCGATAGCCTGCTCATCAAAAGATGCTCCTCAAGATCATTCTGGCAAATGCGACACCGCGCTGCTCAGCTGAGCGACCGAGGCGTAGCGATCGGCCGGTTTCTTTGCTAACAAACGGCTGATGACTTCGACCCAGGGCGGCGGCAACTCGGGCCGAAAACCTAGGATGTCGGGCGGCTCTTCGTGCAGGTGCTTGAGCACCACCGCCGTCGTGCTGTCGCCCAGGAAGGGCTCGCGACCAGCGACCAGGGTGTAAGCGATCACCCCGAGAGCGTAGAGGTCGCTTGAACCACTGAGCGGGAGTCCTTGGATCTGCTCGGGAGACATGTACATCGGTGAGCCGACCACCTGGCCGGTACGGGTGAGGTTGGAGGGCCCCTCGCCCATCCGCGCGATTCCGAAATCCATCACTTTGGCACGGCCGTGGTGCAGAATCACGTTGCCGGGCTTGAGATCGCGATGCACCACTTCTAGTCGGTGGGCCTCGCCTAGAGCAGCACTAATCTCCAGCAAGAGGGCTTTGATGCGCCCCAAAGGCAGTGGCGCTTCGTCGCGTATCACCTGGTCCAGGCCGGGACCGGCCAGCAGCTCCATGATGACGAACACACCGCCGGGAAAACGGCCGAAATCGTGGACTCGCACGAGGTTGGGGTGAGACAACTTGCGGCAGATTTGAACTTCTCGCAGCAAGCGATCTTCGTCCGCTGAGCGACCGAAGGCCGGCGACAAGACGGTCTTGATCGCCACTTCTTCGTCGAGTTCACGATCGCGGGCTCGGTAGACCCGGCTCATGCCACCGCGACCGAGTTCACCGACAATCTCGTAACGGTCGGCCAGCACCTGGCCGGGCACCAAACCCACCGAGGACAACTCGGCCTTGAGCTGCTCGGCCGACGGGCGGCGCAGCGGATCGCCGGCCAGGCATTGGATCAGCACCCGGCGCAGGGCCGCGGGCGCCAGCTCTTCGACCTGCGGTGGCCAGCCCACCGTCTTGGGATCGAGCCGCTTCATCTCCAACCAACCAGCCGGCAGCTGGGCACGCAGCAACTCGGCACCGAGCAGCCCGAGGCTGAACATATCGGTCGCCGGCCCGGCGGGAGCCTGATCTCGGGCCTCGGGCGCCAGGTAAGCCTGACCCGTGGTGTCGCGCGCGGAGAAAATCTCGGCCAAGCCAAAACCCACTAATTTGCCGCGGCTGGCACTGTTGATCAAGATGGTGTTGGGCGACAGCCAATTGTGGGTTACCCCCATCCTGTGCGCTGCCGACAGTCCGTCTGAAAGCTGCACCAGCAGATTCAGCGCCGCCACTGGCGACAGCTTGCGGGTCGCCAGCACCCGGCTCAATGGCTTGCCCGGGAAAGGCTCGAAGAGCAGCAAAACTCGATCCTCGGTAATCACCGTCTCCTCGAGCTTGAGGATTGTTGGCAATCTTAGCGCGCTGATCCGCGACATCTCCCGGCGGAAAGCGTCACGCTGACCGAGGGACAACTCGGCGAGAGCGAAACTCAGCAGATGAATATGCTTCTGAGAACGCTGGTCGAGGGCCTTCGAAACCTCGATGCCGGGCCACCAAGCAGGCTGGGACTTTTCAATCTCAAAAGGCAAGGAGCCGGTCCCGGCACGCAGGGTGGTGCTCGACATGGAGGCCGTGGACTGCGGCCGGCTCGGCGCCTCATTCAAAGCCATCAGCTCGACTGCCTGCGCCATCAGCTCGTCCGCCGATACCACCGGTACCTCCAAGGTGTCGCGCAACGAGCCGGTGCGGGTCTCATCGAGCTGACGTTTAACCGCCTTCAGCCGCCGCGAGACATCGCGGAAACCAGGTTGCATGCGGGCAGCTTTTTCGAGCAGTTCACGGGCCTGTTCCCAATGCTCCTGGCGATCTTCAATGCGAGCTCGCCAGTAGACGCATTCGATCCGCGGCACGTCAGCGATCGAATCGCTGGCCTCGGCTGCCTCCAGGCGCTCAGCCGCGGCGGCAGCTTCGTCAGCATGCAGCAGGAGGGGAATCAACAGCACACAGGCTTTGGCGTAGTTGGCACTGTGCGCACCCACACACTCAAGAGCACCGCGGGCCGACGGTCGCACACCGGCCTTGAGATAGCGCTCGGCAGCTTTGAGGAAGAACTGCGAATTGGCCAACGAATCGGCCGCGGCTTGGTAGGCATTGCCCGCCTCTTCATGGTCACCCGCCTGAGTGAAGGCTTCCGCCGCCCCTTCGTGCTGACCGGCCATCGCCAGACAGCGGGCTGCATCGCGGTAGCGCCTGAGCCGCAAGTAGAGATCGGCGGCGCGGTCGAGCACTTCGGCCCGTTCCCAGATAGCGGCGGCCTTGGCCCACTGCTCGGCGGCTTCGAAAGCTTCTGCAGCTTCCGGCAGGCTTTCAGCGACAAGCAACAGCTCGCCAGCATCTTGGTAGCGGCCAGAGCGGCGCAGAATCCGCGCGTGCAAGTCCGTGTCAAGGTCTTTGGCGCGCTCGGCGGCATGCAAGGCTGTCTCGGCTTCGCCGGCTTCGAGAAAAGCCGCGGCCGCTTCTGCAAAACGGCCGGCGCGCTCGAACGCCAGGCCGGCCCGTTTCGCTAAACCACACTCGCGCAGCAACTCACCGGCTTCGCCGTGGCGACCGAATTTGCGCAGTAGATCAACCCGGTGCAGGTCTAAACGGCGGATTTCGGCCACCTGGGCCCGGTCCCTGGCTCCAGTCTTGGCTTTGAGTTCGGTGGATTGGCGCTCCCAGGCGCGCAGCGCTCGCTCCATGTCGCCCGCGCTGGCGAAGCACTCGGCAGCCCGACCGTGGATACCCGCCTGCTCGTAAAGACGCCCAGCTCGCAATGGCTGCTGCGCCTGCAGGCAGGCGTCGGCCGCTTGTCGATAAGCGCCGGCGGTCTCGAAGCTGGTACTGGCCTCGCGGTGTTTGCCTTGGGTCACCAACAGCTCACCGGCTTCGAGATTCATCCCGGCATCGGCAAACACCGCCAGGGCCTTGGCGGTTCTTCCCAGTTGTTGGTAGATCTTGGCGCTCTGATGGAAGTGACCGCCCTTGCGATAGAGCTCGGCCGCCTTCTCTAGCTGACCACGCTGAAAGCACAGGTCCGCGGAGCGCTCGTAATCGCGACCGAACAACGAGCCCAAGATAGATTTAGAGGCCACGGAGTTATTTTACTAGACAATGCAGCCACCCTGGGGAAGGTGGCCGCGAGGAAATGACCCAGCAATTTGCAGGCCGCAAGGATCAACGCGAACGACGGTAGGCCATCGCTTCGGACACCCGCTGCTTGGCCAACGACAGAGCCGCTTCGGCAGGGATCTGGCTGTGCGCCTTGGCCAGCTCTAGAACCTCTGCGGTATTCTCCTTGATCTTCTCTTCGATGGTCTCGAAAGCCTGCTTCTGAGTGCCTCCCCGATACTCGACCGAAGCACAGATCACGCCGCCGGCATTGGCCACCACGTCCGGCACCGAGAGAATGCCGCGGTCGTGCAAGATACGATCTGCACGCGGCGTCACCGGAATGTTAGCGCCTTGCAGAATCACCTTCGTGTTGAGCCGCGGCGCGACCGTTTCGTCGACCACGTCGGGACGGGCTGCTGGTACGAAGATGTCGCAAGGCAGATCGATCCAAGCATCGATCGCCAGCTTCTTACCGCCTTCGTATTCGGTCACCCGGCCGGTTTCGGCCTTGCTCTCGATCAGCCGTTCGACATCCAGTCCGGCGGGATCATAGATCGTCCCATCCAAGTCGCTAGCAGCGACCAAGACAGCTCCACGCTGCGCCAGATAGCGCGCCGCGTGGGTGCCCACGTTGCCGAACCCCTGGACGATCACCCGAGCGCCCTCGAGGGTCAGGTCAGCAAAATGCTCCACCACCTCGGCACAGATCGCCAAGCCAAAACCAGTGGCGCCGATCTGATCCAGAGGAATGCCCCCGAGCACCTTCGACAGGCCCACCGAGCGGCCGATCTCGTCACGCACCCAAGCCATGGAAACCTCGTCGGTACCCATGTCGGGACCCGGAATATAGCCCTCGAGGCGCTCGATGGCCCGAGCGAACTGACGGATCAAGGTCTCTTTGTTGGGGGCCGACGGGTGTGCCAGTATTCCCGATTTGCCGCCACCGTGGGGAATTCCCGCCAAAGCGTTCTTCCAAGTCATCGCCCGAGCCAAGCGAAAGACTTCGTCAACCGATACATCCGGCGCCATGCGAATACCGCCAATCGCCGGACCCGCGGAGACGTTGTCGATAACGACGATCCCCTTCAATCCACTGCGGGGCTCGTAGATGTGGACTATTTTTTCCGGACCGTATTCGTCCGCAAACCGATCAAATGCATCGAGCATGTCGAGGTCTCCCTCTAGTCTTACCTGAGCCACCCCTGAAAATGAGGTGGCCCGCAGCTCAGATCCCCCTCCGGGGCCCGGACGCAGGGATCGAAATCAAGTGATATCGCGATGGACGGCCGCGCTCCTCAACCTCTGTGCGCGGCCGCTGAGGGCCGGCACCGGTTGCAGCAAGGCTTGGTTGTCCGCTCTAGTGTTGCCGTAGAACTCTAGTGTTGCCGTAGAAACAGCGTGGCCCGCAACGACCGAACCCTGGGGCCCCTCGATCCACACCGCCGACTTGCTCTCTTACCAATCTTTCGGTCGACGTCAAACCGGGCGCTGATCTGTGCTCGACCGGCCGCTCACAGTAACAGCTTTACGGGCGCCGCGCGGCCCTGGCCGTGCTCTGAGTTGTGGTACAAGAAGCAAGCCACTCCATCTGACGCCCGACGAGGAGAGCCGATGCCCAGAACCCGACTGCTCGACCGCCTGGAGATTCGCATCCTGGGGGCGCTGCTCGAGAAAGAGCAAACCACTCCGGACTACTACCCGCTGACCCTGAAAGCGCTGCGGGCGGCCTGCAACCAGAAGAGCAACCGCGAGCCGGTGATGGAGCTTAGCGAAAACGAGCTTCGCGACAGCGTCGAAGGTCTACAGCAGGACGTGCTGGTGTGGCGTAGTGCCGGCGCCCGCTCGGCCCGTTTCCAACATTCCCTCGATCGGCGCTGGGACTTGCAGCCGGCCTCCAAAGCGGTGATCACCCTACTTCTGTTGCGCGGCCCGCAAACCGCTGGCGAGCTGCGCGCCCGCAGTGAGCGTCTGCACCCATTCGCCAATGTCGACGAAGTAGAACAAACCCTGGCGGTAATGGCCGGCGGCTTCGATGCTCTGGTGCGCGAGTTGCCCCGCCAAGCCGGCAAACGCGAGATCCGCTGGATCCACTTGCTAGCCGACGACGAAGCAGCCGCCGAAATCGCGGCCGCCACACCCGCGGCGTCGACCTCCCCCGGCCCGAGCCGCGGCGCCAGCAGCTCGCGCCTCGACCTCTTGGAAACCACCGTCGAGGAACTGCGCGCCGAAGTCGCCGAATTGCGCGGCCGCTTGGACGAACTCGGCGGCTAGCCGCCTTCTCTCGCCAAGTTTCGACCGGACCGTCAAGCCTCCCGGCTCCTTCGCTAGTCGGGCCGGACTTGGGCCATCTATGCGGTTCGCCAAGGCTCGGCGCCCGTGTCCACCGCCGGCGCCGGCCAGGGCCAAACAAGGTTGGTGTACACGCATGGAGTCAACTGCTCCAGAGCCGCCACACCGCACAGACAGACTGACAATCTGCTGAGCGAAATGCACATGCAAGCTGCACATCCAAGCGTAGCGAAAGGACCGCGGGCCAGAGCAGCCAAAGAGAAGCCACACACCTAGGCGAAAAGGCTAATTGTTCTGCTAAAGTTGGCCGCGAAGTCGGCAAGCCATTGCAATTCAGGGGAGGGTCACCTTAAAGCTCGACCAGCACCATTCCATGCTTGAGAAAGCCGCGCAGGGGAGCCGGAAGCCGGCAGAAGATCCGGCGCGACAAGAAGAAGCTCAACAGCAAGCTCAAGCCGCTGCTAGAGCGTCTAGAGAAAGAGCTTTTTGTGCCCGGCCTGGACGCCGCTCAGCTGCGGCTGGCCTGCGGTATCAAGGATCGCACGGTAGGCAGCGAGTTTGGCCGCGCGGTGGGGGTGCCGCTGAGGGCCTATATGGAAGACTGCCGGTTGGAGACTGCTGTTCAGCTACTGCGTCACCAAGATCTTCAGATCTGTGAGATCAGCGAGCTGCTGGGCTACGCCAGAGTGTCGTCCTTTAGCCGCGCCTTCAAGCGTTGGAGCAGTTTGCAGCCAGGCGACTTCCGGCGTCTGCTGCAAGCCGACTCACCACTGGCGAGCGTGCCTGGCGACGAGCTGCTGACCAGCCCGTTCTGGTACGCAGCGATGCTCGGCGAACTCGATACGGAGCAAAGGTATCATTTCTGCCGCCATGTGCAGGCGCTCTACCCGCAGTTCCTGCAGCTAGCCACCAGGGTGCCGGAAAACGACTCTGAGCCACCACCAGAGCGCATTGACGGGCGCCAGTACGAGCGCTTCAAGGCCGCGGAGAAGTGGCAAGAGATCGCCGATCTACCCCAGAAAGAGCAGCGCCTGCGCGTGCTGGGGGTGCAATTTCGCACGCCGGAGTTCTTCGACCTTCTGCTGCGCAAGAGCCGTGAGGAAGGGCG
Organism: Candidatus Multivoradales bacterium; assembly: GCA_965248925.1. GTDB lineage: Bacteria > Acidobacteriota > Thermoanaerobaculia > Multivoradales > J023 > CBDFLE01. Next base: position 2,382,089 of record CBDFLE010000006.1, read on the forward strand.
GAAAGACCGACAGCGAGGGGTCGAGATCGCCCTCCTGGCCCTCGACACCGTCGACGCCAGCACCGGTCTGCTAGAAGGCGACACGGCGGAGTTGCACGCCAGGGCCTGGGCCTGGGTAGGCAACGCCCACCGCCTGGCGCTCAATTTTTCCGGCGCCGAACAAGCCTTCGACCGCGCGGAACTCGACTTGGCGGCGCGATTCGCCGGCCAATCGCTCTTCGCCAAGGCCGAGATCTCCCTCTGCCGCGCCGGCCTCCGCCTCGATCAGCGACGGTTCGAGGAGGCCGGTCATAAGGTGCCTGGTACTTCTTCTCGGCACTTCTTCTCGGGTGCATGACCCGGCTGCCCTCTTGGATTTTGGGGAACCTTAGCGAGAATCCGGCCTTTTGCACATGCGAAATGGCCGGTCATAAGGTGCCTGGCACTTCTTCTTGGGGCGGATTGAGCAGAAGACCAATTTGACAATTCTTCTGCTAGAATCGCCCTCAGAAAGGCGAGTAGGCTCGCCCAATCGCCGACTGGGAATCGACGAATGAAGGTAACCAGGGAGGAATCAAGAAAATGAAGTACAAGACCCTCACTCTGCCAGCGCTGGTCTGGGCACTGACCCTGCCGGCGAGCTGGGCACAGACGGACGTATCCGAATCGCCAGGCGTGGTGGTTCACAAAGACGACAAACGCCAGATTACACGGATCGAGAAAGCCAACGATATTACTGATTTCACTTACGACATCGCTGGAACTCTGCTCCAGAAAAACAGCACAAGATTTGGCATTACAGACTTCACCTACGTTCCAAGTAAGTCGACCGGCCCTTTTGCCCGCCGCCGAACTTCGAAGCAGACCAGTGAGCTTGGAACCTGGGAACGAACTTCAGTCTATGACCAAGAGGGCCAAAAGGCTCTCAACCTCGAAGGCTTCGACAGCACTACGTTGTCCCTTGTCGCAGATCGCCTACAGCCATACTGGTGGCCGGCCGGGCTTCGAGCAACAGACATCGAGAGTATGGACCCGATTCAAGGGGAGGATTTTGCGTCTATCTCTTTCTCCGAGGACGAAGATGGCACTGAGGTTCAGCGCATCAGGGTTTTCGATCAACAAATGGAGATCAGAGCGCGCTGGCTCGACAAAGATCGCCAGCGCCGGGAAGTCCGTGACGATGCTGGCGGCAAGCGAGTTGAGATCTGGTCTAACAACCGCACTTTGTTGAAAGCATACGACGATTTCGGCCCCCTCATCGAGGCCGAACTAGATGGCCACGGACGGCCTTATCGGGTGATCATTGGGGGCAACACAGTCCTGCGGTTTGAGTTTGAGAAAGGCAGCAGAGAATGGAAGGTAAGGCATGTCACCGACTTGATCGATGGTGAACTTGTAGGTACGTGGCGAAGACCGGACGATTTCGACAGTCTTGGCGATGCCCAGCTACCTGGAAGAAGAGCCCTGGCCTTTCTTCCAGGGTCGATACCCATCGCTGAATGGGACAGTGACCTGTGGGCTGAAGGCGCCATCCAGATCCGCCGCGACGGCGCGCCGTATGCGCTGATCCCCTTTGATGGACACGGAGAACTCTGGAGATCGATCTCAACAATGTTCAAAGGAGTTATCGATCGAGATCGCATCGACTACACAGATTCGCAAATCCGCATCCTGCTCTCACTGGGCACGTCATCCATCGCTGCCGGGAGCGAAGTGGTCATCCTGCTTGAGCGGGAGCGCCAACTCTCCCCACCGACCGAAGCAGCAGGCCAGTGAGTAGCAAGCGGCGCACCCGCCTGCTACGCATCTGTTTCATTGTCCTTCCAGCCCTTGCCGCATCGCTAGCGGAGGCTGGCTGCTACTTCGTGCAGAATCAGACTACAGTCTGTTCTACCGATTTCTCCGGGACCACTTGCGAGACCAACACTTACCACGACCTCATCTGCTCTGGCGGCGGTGGCGGTGGTGGTGGCGGCAGTGGCAGTGGCAGTGGCAGTGGCAGTGGCAGTGGCGGTGGCAGTAGTTTGACTTCAGCTCAGCAAGTTGCGATCGGGAATGCGATGGAAGTCGCAATGGGTCGTCTTTCATCCCTGAATTCATGCGCGACCATGTATGACTATCAAACTCTGAGTCCCACGAATGGCAATTCAATTCTGATGAACACGACCTACGTGAACGACTCGTTCTCCCCCACATGCAATCTCTACCCGAAGGCTATGTGGACATACAACGGCCCTCCATACAACAACGGCCCCCCTTATGTTGTGAGGGTTTGTCAGGGTATCAATAGTGGTTTTCGAACCATCGACATCGCCATGCTCATGCTTCACGAGTCTCTCCATTCGGCCGGCCAGCTCGAGGCGCCAGGCAATCCCGGGGCGCCAACTTCAGCTGACCTAAGCGGCTTTGTGCGCGACCGCTGCAACCTCGACTGAGGCGACGCCTTGGAGTTTCGCGCTTCTGCCGGTCATAAGGTGCCTGGCACTTCTTCTCGGCACTTCTTCTCGGTTGCGTGGCCCACAAACCGCTGGCGAGCTGCGCGCCCGCAGTGAGCGTCTGCACCCATTCGCCAATGTCGACGAAGTCGAACAAATCCTGGGGGAGATGGCCGGCGGCTTCGATGCTCTGGTGCGCGAGCTGCCCCGCCAAGCCGGCAAACGTGAGATCCGCTGGATCCACCTGCTAGCCGACGAAGAAGCCGCTGCCGAACTCGCGGCCGCCACACCCGCGGCGTCGACCTCCCTCGGCCCGAGCCGCATCGCCAACAGCTCGCGCCTCGACCTCTTGGAAACCACCGTCGAGGAACTACGCGCCGAAATCGCCGAATTGCGCGGCCGCTTGGACGAACTCGGCGTCTAACCGCCCAGCCAGTGACCTTCAGAGAGCTGGTTTCAACCCAGCCGACGCTCCAGCAGCGGCTGCCAAGCGGAAGCCATAGTCGCGGTAGCGCAGCCGCGGCGGGATCGAGCTGCGGGCGGCGCAGCGGCTGGCCTTGATGGCGTGGCGCCAAGAGCCACCGCGCGAAGCTCGCCGATGGCCGCTGGCGGGTCCCCGCGGGTCGTGCTGCGGCGAACTGGCGTAGTAATCGGCTGCATACCAATCAGCACACCATTCATGGACGTTCTCGCCCAGGCCGAGAAAGCCCCACGGATGCAGCGAAGGGTAGGCATCTACCGCCTCCGGACCCTCCGACCAGCGTGACGCGTAGTCCGGCAACTGCTCGGGCGGCTCGTCGCCCCACGGATAGAGCACCTCGCGCCCAGCTTTGGCGGCGTACTCCCACTCTGATTCGGTGGGCAGTCGCAGAGGGTCCTGCAACTGCTCGCCGCGCCACCGACAGTAGGCCACGGCATCTTCCCAAGACGGCCCGACGGCCGGCAGACGCGGGCCGACAAAGGCGGGCTCATCCCAGAACGGTGGTGGAGGATGACCGCTGGCATCGAGAAAGTGCTGGTATTCAGACCTGGTGAGGGACGCCCGCGCCAAGCGAAACGGTCCTAGCCGCACCCGATGCCGAGGGTTCTCGTTGTCCCGCAGGCCGCCGCCCATCCAAAACTCGCCAGCGGATACTTCGATCCAGTAGTTCTTTTCGTTCTGCAACTTGGCTCCCGGCCTGCTCAGGCGAGCTCTTCGACCGTCTCCGCCGACGTGGCTGGCGGACTCGAGGGATTCGAGTGCCGCCACAGCCCACTCATCCAACCCCCCACGACTTCGAAACGGACGCTGATCCAAGGCAGCACCAAGAGGGTCAGCAAAGCCGAGCTGATCAACCCGCCCATCACCGTCAGGGCCAGTGGGTAGTAGAGCAGGTCAGCAACACTGGAGCCACCGAGGGCCAGCGGCAGCAGACCGATGATGGTGGTCGAAGCGGTCATCAAGATCGGCCGCAAGCGATCGCGCCCTGCCTCCAAGATAGCCTCTTCCCGCCCCATTCCAGCTTGCCGCAAGCGGTTGACGTGGTCGAGCAGGACAATACCGTTGTTGACCACGATTCCCATCAGGATCAGCAAGCCGATCTGTGCCATCAGGTTGAACGGCGAGTCGGTGAGCGCCAGCAGCCAGAGCGCCCCGGGCAGCGCGAAGGGGATCGACCAGAGAATGGCCAGCGGCTGTGACAGCGATTCGAAGAGCGACGCCATCACCAGATAGACCAGGGCTAGAGCGAGCAGGAAGTTGATCCCCATCTGGGCGTTCTGGGTGTCCTGTTCGAGCATCCGCGCGCCCCACGACCAGGAGTAGCCACTCGGCAGATCGAAGGCGTCCATCAGCGCGGCGATCTGCTGGCGGGTGTCTTGCCAATCCTCACCTTCATAGGTGGCAGCCAAACGCAGCCGCACTTTGCGGTTCTCGCGGCGGATTTGCTGCGGTTTCTCGATCACCTCGAAAGTGGCGATATCCCCCAGGGTGACCGGGCGGCCAGCGACCTCGCGGAACTGTAGGGCACTGAGGTCGGCCAAGCTGGCGCGATCTTCGAGGCGCAACGCCAACCATGTCTCGACTTCCCGATCGGCGGCCCTGAAGCGGGGCAAACGTAGCCCACCAAGGGTAAAGCCGAAGACCTGCGACACTTCCTCGGCGGTCAGTCCCAACCGCGCCGCCTTGTCGCGGTCGATCCGCACCTGGATCTCCTGCTGGCCACGGCGGTGGCTGCTCGATAGGTCGACCACCCCGGCGACCGTCTCTAGCCGGCGCTCGGCTTCTTCCGCCAGGGTAGTCAGCAGTGCCGAGTCCTGGCCGTAGAAATTGACCGAGAAGAAGGTGCTGCCGCCGCCAGAGTCCTCGTCCTCGTTGAAACGCAGATCGACGCCGGCGATCTCGGGCAAAAGCTCGCGAATGCGACCGCGCAGCCGCTTGAACTGCTTGGCGGAGAGGCTCTGTTGATCGTCCAGGCTGAGGGTGGTCTGCGCCCGGTTGGAGGCGAAGAAGCTGTACATCGACGACAGGCCGAGGTCTTCCAGCCGCGGTCCCAGCACCGCCTCGACTTCTTCTACTGCCTGCTTGGCCGCGGACTTGTAGGTAAAGCCGGAGAAATCGTAGACCAGAAAATAACGATCGTTGACCCTCGCCGAGAACATCCCGGTCTCCACCATGCCGGTAAAGAGGGGCAGCAGGCCCATCGCCAACGCCAGCAGTAGCAGCAGCGCGGTCCACCCATTTCGCCGCAGGGTCCAGCGCAGGGCCGCGACATAGAGTCGCTCCAGGCGAACCAAGCTCTTCGGCGGCGCGGCTGCCGGGCCGCGCAAGAACCTGGAACTGACCAAGGGAATCAAGGTAAGCGAGGCGAACAACGAGCAGACCAGAGCCAGCGAGATGGTCAGGCCCACTTCGCCCAACCAGGTGGTGAGGTCGCTCTTCGAGCCGATGATCAGCGGCAAGAAAACGATCAGCGAAGTCAGGGTCGAAGCGCTGACCGCCAACCACACCTGGCTGGCGCCGACCTCGGCAGCACGCTTCGCATCGCCATCTTCACGGCGCCGACGGTCGATCGATTCCAACACCACGATGGCGTTGTCCACCAGCATGCCCACGCCGAGCATCAAACCCATCATCGACAGCACATTGAGGGTCTTGCCAAGGAAGTACATCACGCCGCCGGCAGCGACAATCGAGAACGGAATCGACAGCGAGACGATCAGCGTCGGCCCCAGACGGCGGAAGAAAAGATAGAGCACCACAATGGCCAGCAAGGCACCCAGCAGCCCCGCTCGAGTGAGGCCATTGAGGGCGCTGGTGATCTGCTCGGCCTGGTCGTCGAAAACAAATAGGTCGATGCCCTGCAACAACGGATCGGTGTTGATGTCGTTGTGGATCACCGCCATCACCCGGTGGACGACCTCGACGGTGTTGGCGGTCGACTCTTTGAACACCGTCACCGCCACCGCGTCCTTGCGATTGAGATGCCGGCTGTAGGCGATCGCCGGTTCCTCGAAACGCACCCTGGCGACGTCGCGCAGGCGTAGGCCGCGCGGATCGATCACCAGCTCTTCGAGGTCGGCTATGGAGTTGAGTTCGCTGACCGCACGGGCGGTGTACCGCATGCCGCCGGCGCTGACCTCGCCCAACACCAGATTGGAAGTGGTGCCAAACATGCGGTCGATCAGGTCGCCGATATCGACCCCGTGGCGTTTGATGTCGTCGAGCACCAGCTCGATGTAGATCTCCTTTGGCGCCACCCCATCGAGATCGACCCGCGCCACCCCTGGCACCCGCCGCAGACGATTCTGCACCCGCGCTTCGAGCAGCTCATAGCTCGCCGAGAGGTCCACCCCGTCGGCCGACAGGCGGGCCTCGACCACTGGAATGTCGTTGGTGTTGAACGAGGCAATGAGAATCTCGCCAATGCCCGTGGGTAGTTCGGAACGCACCTGCTCCATCTTCTCGGAGACCTGCATGCGCACGATATCGATCTCGTGTCCCCAGTCGAACTCGAGCTGAAATTGGGCCTGGTCGGCGCTGGCGTCCGAGCGCATGCGTTTGACCCCGGAGAGGGTCGCCAACACTTCCTCGACCGGCTTGACGACCTCGCGCTCGATCTGCCCCGGACTGGAACTCGGATAGGGGATCTGGATCGAGATGAAGGGGATATCCACCGTCGGCAAAAAGGCCAACTTGAGGCGGCCGAAGGCGATACCACCGAAAAGCAGCACGCTGAGCAACACCATGCAGGTGGTGATCGGCCGGCGTACCGCCAGGCGCGGCAGCTCGAGCCCGCCGCGGCCTTTCTCGACCGTACTCACGAAGCCACCTCCGGCGCCGCCGCCAACTCACCAGCCGAGTCCGGCGCCGCCACCGGCGCTCGCCGCGGCGAACGCGATTGCAGCAACGAACAGACCACCGGAATCACCACCAGGGTCAGCACCGTCGCCACCGCTAGGCCGCCGATGACAGTGATCGCCAGCGGCGCCCGCAGCTCGGCACCCTCACCCAGGCCCAGCGCCATCGGCAGCAAACCGAAGATGGTGGTCGCCGAGGTCATCAAGATCGGCCGCAGCCGCTGGCGACCAGCCTCGATCAAGGCGGCGTGCAGCTCCAGGCCCTGGTCGCGGCGCAGGCGGTTGACGGCATCGACCAAGACGATGGCGTTGTTGACCACGATGCCAGCCAGCATCACCGCGCCGATTAGGGCCACTACATTGACCGTCCGGCCGCTGAGTGCCAGCGCACCGATCACCCCGATGGCCCCCAACGGCAAGGTGAAGATGATCACCAACGGTTGCACGAACGACTCGAATTGCGACGCCATCACCAGATAAACCAGGAAGACCGCCAAGGCGAGGGCAAAGAGCAGGGAATTCAACGAACGCTCCATCTCCTGCTGCTGGCCACCCAGGTCGGCGGTGACCCCGGCAGGCAGCGGGGCTTTGGCTATCAGCCGCCGCAGGTCAGCCGCCACGGCGCCCATGTCGCGGCCCGCCAGGTCGGCTGAGATCAGTGCCGCGCGCTTCTGTCCAAGGCGGCGAATCTCGGCCGGCCCTTCCGCCAGCCGTAGATCGGCCACCGCCTTGAGCCGAATCGGCACCCCATCACGTTCGGCCAAGATCAGATTGCCGACATCGTCGAGGGTCGCTTCTCCCAGCTGCACCGAGCGCACCAGGATGTCGATCTCGCGCTCACCTCGGGTCAGGCGGGTGGCGACATCGCCCTGCACCTTGTTGCGCACTGTCGCGGCCACCGCCGCAAGATCCAAACCGAGACGGGCGAGTTGGTCGCGGCGAAAACCGACCTGCAACTCGGGATTGCCCAGCTCGGCCGAGGATTTGACATCGACCAGGCCGGCGACCTCTCCGAGCTCGCCTTTGATCAACTCCGCGGCAGCGTGCAGTTCCTCCAGCCGGTCGCCGTATAGTTCAATCTCGACCGGCGTTCGAAAACTAAATACCGATGGGCGCTCGAGTTCGAAGCGCGCTTGCTCAACCTTCTCCAGATTTTGACGCAGCTGCGCAATCACCGCCGCCTCGTCTTCCTGAGAGGTGCCTGAGGCCATGCGGACCTGGAGACGGCCCACGTTCTCGCCCTCGGTACCGGTATTCGACAACGCCAGGCCCGCTCCGCCGGCGGTGGAGGCAAAAGTCTGGATTCGAGAATCGTCTGCAAGCCCACTTTGTAGTTCCGCCAAATAGCGATCGGTCACCGCCAGCGGCGTGCCCTCGGGTAGCTCGACCCGGAAGGCGAACTCACCCTGGGAAATGGTCGGAATCAGATCAAGTCCCAGTCGCGGCACCAACCACAAGGCTCCGGCAAGCAGCACCAGGGCGGTCAGCATGACCACCGCGCGCGCTCCCAGAGCACGTTGCAGGAGGCGGGGATAGGCTGCGCTCACGGTGCCCAGCAATTGATCGAAGACCCAGCCAAACGGCCGCAGGAGACGACTCAGCAAGTAGCCCAAACCGCCCACCAGCCGCCTCGTCCCGAGCAGCAGGAAAGTCGGCAGGCGGACGGTGAAAAGATGAGCCCCACGGCGCCAACGGCCGGCCGTCGCCGCGAGCGGCGGGACCGCCACCCTCCCGCTCTCACCGCCGGCCAGCGCTGCCAACATTGGAATGACGGTCAGCGACACGGCCAGTGACGCGATCAGTGAGAACGATACGGTGAGAGCCTGATCGCGAAACAGCTGTGCCGCCACCCCTTCGAGAAAAACCACCGGCAAGAACACCGCCACTGTGGTCAAGGTGGAAGCCGCCACTGCCCGGCCGACTTCGGAGGCACCCTGACGCGCCGCGGCGAAGGCTTCCTCGCCCGCTTCGCGACGCCGGTGGATAGCCTCTAGCACGACGATGGCGTTATCCACCAGCATGCCGACCCCGAGAGCTAAACCACCCAAAGACATGATGTTGAGACTAGTGCCGGTGCGGTACATGAGAAAGAAGGTAGCGATGATAGACAGAGGGATCGACAGGCCGATGATCAAGGTCGAGCGCAGATCCTTGAGGAAGAGCAAGAGCACCAAGATGGCGATCAAACCGCCGACCAGGGCATTGCTGAGCACCTCGCGGATCGAGGCTTCGATGAAATGCGATTGATCGACACCAGTGGCCAGTTCGACTTCCGCGGGCAGCTCGTCGCTCAGTTTTTCGAGCCGCGCGCGCACCGCTCGGGCCATCGCCACGGTGTTGGCATCGCCCTCCTTGTAGAGCGCCAGCTCGACCGCCTCGCGACCGCCGAAGCGGGTCACCACCTGACGCCGCCGGTGACCGCGGCGAACGGTGGCGACATCGGCCAGGGTCACCAGGCGATCGCCCTCGGCGCGCACCACGGTGGCTCGAATGTCGTCGAGGTTCTCGAATTCGTTGCGGGCGCGCACCAGATAGCGCGCTTCTTTCTCGTACAAGCTACCGCCAGCGCGGTTGACATTCTCCCGCGCCAGGCGATCGCGCACCTCTTCGATGCTCAATCCCAACAGCGCCAGCTGATCCTGGTCGACCTCGACTTGGATCTCTTCCTCGAAGCCACCCAGTACCTTGACTGCCGCCAGACCAGGGGTCGATTCGAGGTCCTTCTTCAACACCTCTTCAGCCAAGTAGCGCAGCTGATAGAGGTCTTCGCTGCCACCCTCTTCTTGGTTGTTGCTGAGGTAGAGCCGCAGCACCGGATCGTTAGCGGGATCGAAGCGCAGCAACACCGGCTTGGAGGATTCGCGCGGCAGGCGCACCAGATCGAGCTTCTGCCGCACATCGAGGGCGGCAAAGTCCATCTGCCGGCCCCAGCCGAACTCCAGAGACACTTGCGACAGGCCGGGACGGGACACTGAGGTCAGCCTTTCGACCCCGCTGACCACCCCAGCCGCCTCCTCGATCGGTCGGGTCAGCAGCGCCTCAACCTCGGCCGGCGCGGCCCCGGGCAGGCGAGTCTCCACGGTCAGGCTGGGATAGGTAAGATCGGGTAGCAGATGAACCGGCAGACGGGAGAAGGCCACGCCGCCGAACATCATCAGGGCAAGCGCCACCATGGCGACGGTCACCCGACGCCGGAGAGAGAACTCGACGATACCCATGGCTTAGCCGACCACTACCGGGTTGGCAGGTGGGGAGGCGGCGGAGTCCGCATCGAGTTGCTTGACCGTGCTGCCGTCCTCCAGGCCGCCCTGGCCGGCGACGATGATCTGCTCGCCAGCAGCGACGCCACTGAGCGCCTCGACCTGGTCCCCTTCCTCGATCCCCAGAGTCACCAAACGGCGTTCGGCTTGGCCATCCCGGTAGACGAAGATGAAGGCTTTTTGCAGTTCGCGAACCACCGCACCACGGGGGATCAAAGCGACTTCGGTACGGGTTTCGCGAACGATGTCGACCCGCACAAAAGCACCGGGGCGAACCTCTGCCGGCGGTGAACCCACCTCGATGGTGACTTTGACCGTGCCGGTGGCGGTGTCCACCACCGGGCTGATCTGCCGCACCCGGCCGACAAACTCGGTCGCCTCGTTGGCTTTGAGCGCCAACCGCACCCGCCGTCCGAGGTCGAGCGCCAGCACGTCGCGCTCGGGAAGGTAGATGCGCGCCACCAGCGGATCAAAATCCGCCACGGTGAAGAGTTCGTCACCGATCCGCACATGCTGTCCGGGCTGCACCATGCGCTGGGTAACACGGCCAGCAAAGGGAGCGCGGATCTGCGTCTTGGTCAGCCGCCAGCGAGCTTCGGCAAGTTCCTGGCGCGCGATCTCGCTCTCCAGTCGGGTTCGCTCGAAAGCTTCCGGGCTGAGCAGCTCTTGCTCGTGGAGGTGAGTGGCCCGAGTGTAGACATGCTGCTGAGTCTCGGCTTTGATCCGCGCCTTCTCGACCGCGATTTCTCCGTCTTCGGGGGCCAGCAGGGCAAGAAGCGCCCCCTTCTTGACCCAATCGCCTTCCTCGACCCGCAGCTCGGTCAGCCGTCCCTGCCACTCGGCCAACACCTTGACTTCGTTCTCGGGCACGAGGTTGGCGGTGGTCGAAATGTAGGACGAGACAGCGCCAGTGCCGACCGCGGTGGTGCGCACTGGAATGGCGACCGTGGCCGGCGTCGCCTCCTCGACCGGCGACGATCCAACGGCAGGGTTAGAGCCGGCGCTAGCCGCGTTGACCAGGTAGAAAACGGATATGACGATTACTAAACCACCGAGCGCCGCGGACAGCATCGGTAGATTCTTGCGAGTTTTGACCATGACATCTCCCTCGGTGGGCCTGAGACCGGGGTGAACAAGCAGTTGCGAGTGCGGTGTAAGAAGGCAGTGTAAGAAGAGCGAGCGTTAGAAGTCGCTCTGCTAAGACACTACGCCGCCATTCGGCAATTGTTACCAGCGCTCTTCACCAAGATAGACGCTGGTGGGCGGCTGAAAGTTCCCGGGCCAGCTGCGCTGCGCCTTCAGCGGTTTGGTCTCGACGTCTCGACGGCAGGCCGGCGCGCTTGCTATCCTGCCGCGAAGTCATGCACCGGATCAGCAAACGGCGGCAGCCGAGCGCTGCCCACCTGGAATCCAGAACGTGAAACCCAGACTGTGCAACCCGTGAGTTGTACGAGGAGCCCAAGCGATGAAGATCAAGACTTGCCTCGCCTTTGCGACGATCGCAGCCGTGCTACTGACGGCTGCACCGGTACTAGCGGCGGGTGGCGACGACATCCTCGGCATCTGGGTGACCCCGGAAGGCCGCACGCACGTCGAGATCTATAAAGACGGCGAGACCTATTCCGGCAAGATAATCTGGCTCGGCGAGCCCGATTACCCCGCCGACGATGACCGCGACATGGCCGGCAAACCCAAGGTCGACCGCGAAAATCCAGACCAGAAACTGCGCGATCAACCGCTGGTCGGCCTGCAATTACTGCGCAACCTGCAAGCCTCGGGAAGCTCGTGGAAAAACGGCTCGATCTACGATCCGAAAGAGGGCAAGACTTACAAATGCAAGGCTTCGCTCAAGGGCGACACCCTGCACCTGCGCGGCTACATCGGCTTCTCCCTGATCGGCCGCACCTCGCTGTGGACACGGCTACAAGAGGACGGCTGACGGCTGCACAGGAAACGTAAATGGCGGTTCCCCTGCTGCGGGGAAGCGCCATTTTTCTGCTTTGCATCCTGGCTAGAGGCGTCTAGAGGCGCTGGCCGTTGATGGCCGGGTCACCCGCCGATTGCGTGGGTTGAAACTCGGATCGCCGAACACGCCACGGAAGTTCGGGTTATCGAGCCGCTGGGTGAGGATCTCGGTGAGGATGTCGCGGTAGTCGATAGTGATCTGCAGGTCCTGGCCGTCGTAGAGTTCGTCATTCTCCAACCCCGGCCAATCAGTCAACACCCGGCCACCCCGAATCCCGTCCCCCAGCACCAACATCAGGCCGCCATGACCGTGGTCGGTGCCGGCGCTACCGTTCTCGAAGGCGTTGCGGCCGAATTCAGAGGTCGTGATCGTGGTGACGTTGTTGACCGAATCGCCCTCTAAGTCGGCATGGAAGGCACCGAGTGAGCGGGCAAACCCCTGCATCAGGGCGTTCATCCTACCGTCGGTGGGACCTTGGTTGTCGTGGGTATCCCAGCCGCCGATGTCGATGGCGATCGCCTCGACTCCGAGCTGCGCCTTGATCAGCGCCGCGGTGGTGCGCAGAGCGTAGCCAAAGGCATTCTCCGGGTACTCCGCGCCAGCGGCCGGCTGATAACCGTCGAAACCGATTCTATTGAGCAGATTGATGGTGTCGAAAGTGGTGCGCGCAGCGGTCTTCAGTGGCTCGTCGAAGCGCCGGTACATATTCGACAGGGCGAGCCGGCGCTCACTTTCGGTTGAACCATTTCCTTCCAAGCCGAAATTGGCTAGATCGCTGATTGGCAAGGTCTTGGGCGCACCCGCCAGCGAGCGTTGCAGGCCAAAGCCCAGGCCCACCGCCCGCAGTACGCCACTTTCGGCGGTCGGCGCGGTGACCTGTAGATGACGTCCCAACCAACCGGAGAAGAGGTTGGCCGGTGGCTCGTCTTGGCCAACCTCCATGTTGTGCATGGCCGCGAAATGAGAACGGGTGCTGGAAGGCAGGCCGCAGGCGTGCACCACCAGTAAGTCATCGTTGTTGTAGGCCGCCATCAGCGGCTCGAAGGCGGGCGGAAAACCGAAGCGCCCGTTCAACCGCAGTGCCCGGTTGGGGTCGCTCGAATCCGGCGGCGGAATGGCGATGGTGGGACGAAGGCGGTAGTAATTCGGCTCTGCATAGGGCACACACAACGACAACGAGTCGGCGCCGCCGCGCATGAAAATCGCCACCAGCACGTCGCGCGAGCTGTTCTCACTATCGGCCAGCACCACTCGCGGCAGCCAGGCCGGCACCGCGGCGGCGGCGGCCAGGCCGGCACCCATGCCAACGAAGTTGCGGCGGGTGAGCTGCCGAGACAGCTGGTCGTATTCGCGGCATCCGCGGCATTCATCGGACATCTGAAAACTCCTCAGTCAACGGCTGGTGATGCTGGTGATCAACGTCTGAGGTTTGCGGCAACATGCTCAATACCTCTGGAAATCGGGAGAGGCCAGCGCCAGACCCATCGCCTCGCGGACCCGACCTTCATCAATCGGCCGACGCTCGAGGAACATTCGCAATTCGGCCCGAGTGGGCTGTGACATGGTCTCGTCAAGGAGCAGGATGTCGAGCCGCCGGGCCAACTGGCCAGCGTTCAGTTCAGGACGCAGGAAAGGCCCTTGGGAGACGTCGACACCGCTCTGTTGCTGGTGCGGCAAAACGGCGGAGAAGTTCCACCGCGGAGTAATGTAGCCCGACCAATAACCTTCGCTGTCGGGGAAGCCGTTGGGCGGACGCCAGGTGAAAGGCAAGTGGCCAGCGGCAAAGAGCGAGTCGAGGGTAAATTGCGGCGATTCGATGCGCGCTTCGAGAGCCCGCAGTGACGACACTGCGAGGTGGAATGGCCTCTTCAGCTTGGGCTCGCTGCGCTCGATCCGGCCCCGCTTGAGAACTTCTCTGACCACCGCCTGGATGTCGCCATCGCTGGAGCGAAACACCGACGCCACCTGGTCGACCAAGCCTTGGCCAGGATCGTAGCGGATAAAGAAGCGCAGCAATTTGCGGCAGACAAAATCCGCGGTCAGCGGATGATCCGCCAAGATGCGCAGCACCCGCTGGCCATCGCGTTGGCCACCACCGGCAGCGATTTCTCGGCCAAGCACCACTTTGCGGCCAAAATCATGCTGCGATTCGTCGAAGATAAACTCGCCCAGCGCCTCGCCATCACTGCGATACGCCACCCGCCAACCGGTGAAGCAACGCGCCACTTCGCGCACGTCTACCTCGGTGTAACCACGGTCGGCGCCCAAGGTGTGCAGCTCCATCAGCTCACGGGCGTAGTTCTCGTTCGGATGCTCCTTGGTGTTGCTGTTGTTGGTCAGGTAGGTGAGCATGGCGGGGCTGTGGGCACTGGCCCGCAGCAGCTCTAAGAAGTTGCCCAGCGCATGCTTCCGGATCACTTCGCGATCATCCACCGGCTTGAGGAACTCGACCCCGCCGGCGGCAAAAAAATCTATATTAAAGTGATCGGTCCAAAACACCACCATGCGCTCAAACAGCTGCCGCGGGCTGTAAACCGCCCGTAAGAGAGTCGCGTACCACAGCTCCACCGCTATCTGGAATGGCTCGCCTTGGTAGTTCTGAAACAGTTGCGCGGCGCTCATCGACAGAGTCGGGAAAGCACTTTGCAACAAAGTTTCGAGTTCACTGTCGTCGTAGAAGCGGTAGTTGAGCAAACGATTCAAATAGCGGTTGTAACCGAGCTCTTCGGCCCGCGCCGCCTCGGCCCGGGTCCAACCCATCGTGGCCCGCTGAATAAGCCGCCGCTGCGCTGCGAGCTCGCCGGCGTCTTTCGCCGAGGCTGCTCCCCCGGCCAAGGTCTTGGCGGGGGTTGGCTCAATCCACGACTGGGGAATCGCGGGTCGCAACAGCCCTGCCGGCAATCGGGGCAGCACTCTCGCCCCTAGCGCCGGATTCTGTGGACCGGAGAAGCCAAAGGAAGGAGTTGAGGCAAGTGCCATGATCGAATCCCCTTTCACGGGTGGGTGTCTGCATGGGCTGGGCCGTTTCCGCCAGCGGCTAGCGGCAGCGATTCAGCAACTCCACACTATCTATGCTCGCCAGGCATCCATCGGTTGACAAAACTCTGCCAGCAAACCGTTCTAGCGCCAACATGTGCCGCGGCCGCGATCAAAACATTACAACATCTCTATTTATAGACCAGATTCATTCCCGAGTAAAGTAGCCATCCGACCGATTCACCCGTCTGCCGCGAGGAGCTGCCGATGTCTCTATCGAACCGTCACACCGTATTGCCCTTGTTTAGAGTTCTGATCCTGCTGGGGGTTGTTCTCGGCCTCTGCGGCCCGCTCGCAGCCGAACCGACAGCGCCCTCGATCCACAACGCAAGCCAGCCCGAGGAGGGTCTAATGGCCGCGGGTCAACCCACCGCCGAGCAACTCGGCGCCCTCGCCGAGGCGGGATTTCGCAGCGTGATCGACATGCGCACGGCGGCCGAGGATCGCGGCTTTGACGAAGCCGCGGAGAGCGCCCGTCTGGGCCTCGCCTACCGGTCGATTCCGATCGGCAGGGAGCTGGCCAGTGAGCAGCTGAGTGAAGTGTTCGACGCTCTTGATCAAGCCGAACGTCCCCTGCTGGTGCATTGCGCCAGCTCCAACCGGGTTGGCGCCCTCTACTACGCCTATTTGGTGGAGCGAGGCGGCGTGGATATGGCGGTCGCCAGCCAGCGTGCAACTGCTGCTGGCCTGCGCAGCGCCGCCTTGCGGCAGCAGGTGGAAAGGTTGCTCGAACAGCGCAGCACCACCACCGTGATCCTGGTACGACACGCCGAGAAAACCTCCCCCCACGGTGACCCGCCGCTGAGCGCCGCTGGCCAGCAGCGCGCAGCGGCCCTGGCCACCCTGCTGCGAGACGCCGAGGTGAGGGCAATCTACGCCACCCAATTCGCCCGCACCCAGCAGACCGCGGCGCCGCTGGCCACCGTCCTGGGTGTAGAAGTGACGGTGGTGGCGGCTGGCGATTCCTTCGCACCACGGATGGCCAAGCTGCTCAGCCAGCGGCATGGCGGCGAAGTAGTGGTCAGTATCAGCCACAGCAACACCGTGCCGGCGATCCTGGCCGAACTCGGCATCGCGGACCCACCGCCAATCGCGGACCACCAATACGACGGTTTCTACATGGTGACCTTGAGCCGCGCCAAACCCGCCCGTCTAATGACCCTGCGCTACGGAGCGCCAACTCCCTGAGTCTGAACCCAGCTCTTCTTCGGAGGGGCGGGTGACCCCCCTCTTGGACTGCCAGAACCGGAACCGCCTAGAGCACAGTGATCCATGACCCGGTGAGCCATAAGACACTCTGTCGCATAGTTTGCTAGCTCCTCAAAGGGGTGAATTTCTCGCCACCCAGCGCCTGGCGAAGACGCTCGCTGAGTGGGCTAGTCTCACCTTCTCTGCGGCAGCGCGCACGCTGCCAAGTCTGATCGTCGATCTGCAACACGATCGCCGCAACTTTGGGATCGAACTGCTTTCCGGACTGGCGCGCAATCTCAGCCCGAGTGGTTTCCAAGCTCAGCGCCGGGCGATAGGGGCGATCCGAAGTCATCGCATCGAAGGTATCGACCGCGGCAAAGATCCGTGCCGGTAGGGGAATCGCTTCACCTTCGAGCCCGTTGGGATAGCCGTTGCCATCCCAACGCTCGTGATGGGAAAGAACGATGTCGAGGCCGATTCTTGAGATCGACGACATGTGTTGCAACATGCGGTGGCCCATCTCGGGATGCTTGCGCATGACTGCCTTCTCCGCCTCGTCAAGCCCCCCGCGCTTGCCCAGGATGGCATCTGGAACCCCGATCTTGCCAACATCGTGCAGCACCGCGCCCCAGCAAATAGCGCTAAGGTCGGGCTCGACAAATCCCATCCTTCGAGCGACATTGACCGCGTATTCGGCCACCCGCCATGAGTGACCTTGGGTCTCGTTGTCGCGCAGGTCTAGAGCGGTGACCAGAGCTTCCAACGCCTCTTCAAACGACCCCTGGAGCTGGACATAAAGATCGCGGATCTCTTCATTCTTGGTCACTAGCTCCCGGGTGCGCTCGTCGACCAACAGTTCAAGCTCCTGTCGATAGGCTCGATTCTCGCGCAGCAGACGGCGCTTCTCGAGCGCCCGCGCGACGATGATCTCGACTTGCTCTAGATCGAATGGCTTGGTGATGTAGTCGGTGGCCCCTTGACGGATCGCGCCAAGAGCAACGTGGGTGTCGACCACGCCGGTGACCATCACTACGTCAAGATCCAAATCGCGCGCGGCCACCCAACACAGAAGATCGAGCCCGCTTCCATCGGGAAGGTCGATGTCGACCAAGACCAGGTCGAGGCGTTCTTGCAGCAGGCTTTGCTTCGCTTCCGCGACCGAGCCCGCTTCGCACACCTCGTGCCCGGCAACACGCATCATTTCACCCATCAGAGTGACCACCGTCGGTTCATCGTCGACGATCAAGATTCGGCTGGAAATGGCAGCTGGCGAACTCATTCAACGACGATCCTACATCAGCCGGAAATCGCCCTGGCAGAATCCTAGCGAAGCCTGACAAATGACCGCCACTCACCCCTCTCGGCCGCTGGTGGGCTGCTCTCGTTGCAGTGCAGGTGGCACATCCAACACTCGCAGAATCGGCAGCAGACCCACTGTATCGTCCCAGAAAACGGTTCGTTGGTACCACCACGCCCAGCGAGCAAACGGGTCGGCGGCGAAATCCTCGTCGGCCAGTGCTTGTTGCCAGGCCTGACGCTGCTCCGGCTGACCTAGCAAATCATCGACCAGACCCTCCAGGACTCGACTCTCGATGTACTCCTTGCGCTCGAAGACTGACGACAGAAAACCCCAAGCAAGCAGCGAGTCGGGTGCCTCAGGCTCGAGCAACTGCACGGCTACCTCGAAGTCCGGTTGGTCCGCCGGCACCCACAATGCTCCAGCCGGCACCTGCAAGCGACGGCGAGACCGCTCCACCTCGAAGGCTTCGACCCGGTGCCGCCCCTGGTAGGGGAGAGGGGCAAATTGGGGCTCTGACAAATGCGCAAGCTCAGCCTCCAGCTCGCATGGCTGCTCGATGCGCCGCCACTCGAGACCGTGCGCCGCCAGCCGCTGCTCGATCGCCGGCCAACCCGGCAGGATCAAATAACCCCTGGGCCGGGGCAAAGTCAGTACCGCCTCGGCGATGTGGATCCACGGCACCTCGAGACCCACCGGGTCGAGCAGCTCACCCCGCTGGTAGTGCAGCAGGGGCACTCCAAGCACCTTTGATGGCCGATGTTGCCAACGATAGACCGGCCAGCGGATGGTGTCGCCGGTGTCCTGCTGCTGCCAGGAGACGACGATTTGCGAGGGCTCGGCCTGGGCCGCGCCGCGCTGTTTAGTCTCGTCTCTGGCGCGCAGAATCGCCCGCCGCAATGCAGCGCCATCGCTCGACAGTCGCGAGACCAGCGCGCGGAGAAACTCCGCCAGCGCCCCCACCCGCTGCCGGTAGGGTTTGTAAGAGTGCATTTCCACCAGGATCGAAGGGCGGTGGCGGAGGGGGAAATAGCCACCCGAGTAGCGCGGTTCGCCGACCCAGGAACTGAAGCCGCGAGCGGGGTCGTTGCGGTCGTTCAGGCCGGCATAGGGCCCGGTCGGATAACCCGCCGCTGTGACCCTCGCCAAGGCTGGCGGCAAGTTGGCTCGCAACCAGTGATCGATCGCCGGGTGAATCTGCGGCGCTTCGACCCACGACCAGGTGAGTACCCAGGCATGGTCCGAGCCATCGGTGACGTGGTTGTCGACATGCAGATCCGGCTGCCAGTCGGCGACCAGACGCAACAAGGCGCGGGCTTCGACCGATTCGGCCTTCAAATGGTCGCGGTTGAGGTCGAGGCCAGCGGCGGTGGTGCGAAATCCCATGCCCTCGACCGGCCCGTCTTGATTGGGTCGGTTATGGGGGGAGACCCGCTCGTGGCCATCGACGTTGTAGATCGGAATGATCAGCAAGATCACCCCTCGGATCAACTCTGGCCGCCGCTCGAGGGCGATATCCCGCAACAGCTCGAGCGTGGCGTCCTTACCGTCGATCTCGCCCGCGTGGATACCGCTCTGGATTAGCAGGATCGGCTGGCCGCTACGCCGCGCCGCGGCGGCGGAGAAGTGGCCGTTCGCCGAGACCACCACCAAGGGCAGCGCCCGCCCCGAAGCCGAACGGCCGAAAGTGTCGAGATGGATCTTGGGCGAGTGGCTGGCCAAACGCTCGAGATAGGCCAGGGTCTCGGCATAAGAAGGGGTAGAACGGTAGGACGCCAACTCCGCCGGGGTGGCCCACTCCGGGTCGCTGGCTTGCGCGACAGCCACCCCTATTTCGGCAAGCAGACAGAACAAGACAAGAACCCGCAACAACATCGGCCGATTGAGCATGACAAGACCTCCTGATCCGGAAGCAACAAGAGCTGTACCGCGAGTGGACTCTACCCGGCTCTACGCCGTTTGCGGCCAGGAGTTGCGCGGTGCAGGGTTCTCATCGACCCGAGGCTCTGGCAGACTGCGTTTGCTGCCGCGCTCGATCTTTGGAGACCGTTGATGCCCACCATCCCACGACCGCTTGTAACCCCTGAAGACGCCGCCGTCTGGGCCGCCGAGCACTATGGCATCGAAGGCCAAGTGAAGGAGCTGCCGAGCTACGCTGACCGCAACTTCATGATGGACTCCGCCGCCGGCCGGTACGTCCTGAAAATTTCCCACAACGACACCTTCCGGCAAGACCTGGAACTCGAGAACGCGATCATGGCTCGCCTCGCCGAGAGCGACTTGGGAGTTGCCGTAGCACGGGTCCTGCGGGATCGCGGCGGGCAGCGAATCGGCGAACTGGACACCGCGGAAAGCTCCTATCTAGCTCGAATGCTGACCTTCTTACCTGGCCGGCCGCTGGCCGAATCGCCGCCCAAAGAGCTACGCCAGTTCGAAAATCTGGGCGCCTTGGTCGGCCGCTTGGACGCGGCGCTGGAGGACTTCGTACATCCTCGGGACGGGCGGCGGCACAGCTGGGATCTTCGTCACGGCGCCGCTCATCGCGATCTGGTGCGCTGGGTCGAAGATGGCGTGGATCGGCGGCTGGCCGAACGAGCCTTCACCCGCTTCACCGACCTTGCCTGGCCGCGCCTACCCAGCCTGCGCCAGTCGGTCATCCACAACGACGTCAACGACTACAACCTGTTGCTCGACGACCCGGGTGAACTCTGCGGCCTGATCGACTTCGGCGATGTGGTGCGCACCGCAACGGTCTGCGACCTGGCCATCGCCTGCGCCTACGCCGCGTTACGCCAGCAAGAACCTTGGCCCGTGGTCGAGGCTGTGGCGCGGGGCTACCACGCCGTCTATCGCCTGCGAGAAGAAGAGATCGAGCTGCTCCACCCGCTGCTCCTCGGCCGGTTGGCGATCAGCGTGGTGATGTCCTTCAAAGAGCAACGGCAAGAACCCGACAACAAATACCTGACGGTCACCCAACGGCCGGCCCTGACCGCCCTGGCCAAGCTGATCGAACTGCCCCCGGCCGACGCCGCGAGCCGCTTTCGCCAGGCTTGCGGCGGATAGCGGCAGCACTTCAGAGCAGATCCAGCCAGCTGGCGTTGGCTCAAGGTAGCAGCTACTATCTGAGTAGCGGCCTTGATCGTCGTAGCTAACTTAGGGGAGTTCCCGGCTTCGCAGCGGCCGCAAAACCGTATAGCCTATGTGGTTATCTGCACTTTGGTTGATTTCGTTCGGTTCTTCTTCGGCAATATGGCGCGCTGAGCGCCTGCACTGAGTCGAGTTGCCTGGCGGCCATTCGACCGTGTTTCGCCCATAGTGGCCGCTTGTCGGTGGCCCAGCAGCGCTAGTAGAGCGTAAGAATCGTAACTATACGCAGATACATAATGCTAAGTGGCACACTGCGTACCACTTTCACCCTAAATGAAGCCACGGGTCTTGGGAGAGAACCCTGGCTTCCTCTTGCACTCAGGAGACGGCTCATGATTCGCGTCAACCTTCAGCTCTGTCAGCCGAACACCCATCATAGCTACCATCCCAACTTCGATCCCCTCGGCTAGTCTAAAGAAAAAACCAGAGACCGCTGAAAAGTCCTAGACTCAGGCCAGTTTCCGATTTGGCTTGGTGCTGGACGCAACTTCCGGTATACTTCCCGGAACTTAGTGTCCTGGAATTCCTCTCATCCGCTGTGATTGTGTCTAGTCTCGTTGCGTCAGTAATGGAAGATCTAGTAGATAGCACTCGCCGAAGCCCGGCTTTTTTGGAGAGATACCTGAAAGCCGTTGAGTCTGTGCGCCTAGAGAATCCTAAAGAGGCTTTCGAGATGGCCGAGACGGGTCTTCAGCTGGCAGCGCAGATCTCCCAAACCGTCTACGGATATCAGACTTGCCAATTGGTGATCGCCAAAGCTTGGGGCGCGCTGGGCGGCACCTTTCGTGCGATAAACCGGTTTGACGAGGCCGAGTGGTCTTACCGTACAGCAGCCTGCTATCTGAGATGGGCCGCAGCAGGGAAAGTCGAGAAGGCTGAACTCTGCCGTCGTCTGGCATTCCTGAGAAGAGACCAGGGAAAATTCCGGGAATCACGCCGCTTGCTAACCCTTGCAATCGAATTCTACCGCTCGGAACACCAAACCAGCCTCCTCGGCCAAGCGTTCGCCGATATGGGCCGAGTCCTTCTTACCGAGAGTGAAGATCCTCGGACGACTGAGCGCTACCTACTGCGCGCTCTGGATTGCTTGTCCGAAGAAGACGAGGCGTACGTCCTCTCGGTCCGTTTCAGTTTGCTTGCCCTCTACTGTGAACACGGCGGCGGTTTGGGCGAGCCCCAAGCGCTTCTAGAGCTGGTGCAGGAGATCAAGACGCACCCCATGTTCACCGAAGGTTCGGCTCTCCAGGCCGATGTTTTGCGGCTAGAAGGCTTAGCCCTCAACCGGGCCGGCAGACCGACCGAAGCAATTCGGATACTCGGCAGGGCACGGGATCTATTCCTCTGTCACGAAAATGGACTGCACGTCGCAATAACGTCTATGGAGTTGGCAATGATCTGGCTTCAGCTCGGTTCCTACGAGGAATGCCAGCGCCTCGCTGGCGAGCTGTTCCCAATCTACAAGTCCCTGAAGAAGGATCGTGAAGCAGCAGCGGCCCTTGCGCTTTTCATCAAGAGCGCAACCGACGGCCAACTGGATGCGGCGGTCACTCGTCAAGCGTTGGCACGCCTACAAACGCAAGTCAAAAATTCCTGACCTTATTCTCTCCTGATTTGCTGCGCCTCAAGCTTGGTCCTGAGCCATCGGACCTCATCCGGTGCCAACCGACCTGCATACATCTGATCCAGTCTTTCTAGGGTCTTGGCCAGCGCCGCTCGGACCTCCGGATTGTCCTCGGGAGTCCCCATGAACTCATCCAGCCAATCCACCGGAACAGTCTCGGGACTCGCGTCAATGCCTTCAAGCGCGTTCTGTAAATCATGAAAATCGTACCCTAGCACTTCAAGATAGGCATTCAGACTCATCACGTCGGGGGTCTCTTCGCCGCTCTCCCAGCGCTCTAGAACCTCGGCACTAGGGGCCGTATCGGCCAGCGCCGAGGCCTCGGCGCGGGTCATCTTGATCGAATCTCTCAGGGCTTTCAAGGCTTCAGCAACTCGCATCTTGACGATAGCCTAGCAGGGTGTCTCAACCGCCTGCCAAATCGACTCGCAGCTCTTCCTCCGTGAGCCCTGACGCTCTGCCGATCGAGGCTCTTCGTCAGCGTTTCCTGATCGCCCTGGAGCAGGGTCCAGTGGTGGTGACCTCCCCTACTGGTTCAGGCAAGTCCACCTGCGTGCCGCGCTGGTGCCCTGGCAGGGTGCTGGTGGTGGAACCGCGGCGGGTCGCTTGCCGGGCGTTGGCGCAGCGAGTGGCCGAACTCGAAGGCCGCAAGCTGGGACAAGAGGTCGGTTATCAGGTGCGCGACGAGCGTCGTTTCGGCCCCAACACCCGCATCGTCTTCGTCACTCCGGGCATCGCGCTGCGCCTCGGCGATGCCGCCTTGGCTCGCTTCAATACCGCCATCCTCGACGAGCTGCACGAGCGTAGCCTGGAGGTCGATCTGCTGCTGGCCTTGCTGCGCCAGCGCTTCGGCGGCAGGCTGGTGGCGATGTCGGCCACCATCGATGGCGAGCGGGTGGCGCGGTTCTTGGGCGGCGAGCACCTCCAGTCCGCGGGCCGGTTGTATCCGGTGGAAATCCATCACTTGGCGGGAAATGCGCTGCTGCCCGATTCTCGCGGCCTCGAGGAACGGCTGCAAGCAGCTCTCGCTCACAGCGGCCAGCTAGCCGGTGACGTGCTGGTGTTCTTGCCCGGCAAAGGCGAGATCGAGAACTGCGCGGCGATCCTGGCCGGGCGCGCCGAGATCGAGGTGCTCAAACTGCACGGCGGTCTGAGCCTGGCGCAGCAGAACCGGATCTTCGCTCCATCGGCCAAGCGCAAGGTGGTGCTGTCGACCAACGTCGCCGAGACTTCAATCACCCTCCCCGGCACCACCGTGGTGATCGACTCGGGACTGGTACGCCAGACCCGCTACCACCGGGGCCGCGGTTTTCTCACTCTGGTGCCGATCGCCCGCGACAGCGCCGAACAACGGGCCGGCCGCGCCGGCCGCACCGCGCCAGGGGTGGCCTACCGACTGTGGGACTCCGCCGCACAGCTGGAGGCGCGCACGCCACCAGAGATCTTCCGCGAGTCCTTGCTGCCGCTGGTGCTCGGCGCCGCCGAATGGGGCGTGCCGGCGGACCAGCTGACCATGCTCGATCCGCCGCCAAGCCACGCCCTCGAAGCTGCAACCGAGGAGCTTCGAGCCCTACAAGGCCTTGATTCGGCAGGCCGGATCACCGCGGTCGGCCACAAGCTTCACGGTCTGCCCCTCGACCCATCGATGGGCCGCTGGCTGGTGGAGGCTCAGCGCCGCGATCCTGAGCAACAGCTCGGCCTGCTCGCCGACACGATCGACTTGACCGCCGCCCTGGCGGTGGACCGGCCCCTGCTGCGCAAGCTGCGGCCGGACCCTGATGCCGACGATCCGATCGAACGGTCACCCTGCGATGCGGTGGCGTTGATCGCCGCGCTGCGCTGCCGCGAGTACGGAGCACTGCTGTGCTTCCCCTCTTCCTTGAACGAGGCCCAGCGCCATCGCCGCCGTCTGCGGCAAGTCTTCGCTATCGAAGGTCCGCTGACCGAGCTAGCTCCCAAGGCCCTCGATCGGCAACGTCTAGCCGCCGCCCTACTGGCGGCCGACCCCCGCCTGGCCCATCTCGCCCGGGTCCGCGGCCGGCGCACCGGCTGGAGCAACGGCGGCACCGAGATCGAACTCGGCCGCGACAGTCGGGCCAAGGGCGCCGAGGGGGTCGAAGCCATCCTGGTGCTCGAAAGCCGGGCGCTGGGCCTCGCCGGCAAAGAGACGCGGATCCTGGCCAGCCGAGCGATGCCGGTGCCAATCCGCTGGCTGGCCGATGCTGGCCTGGGGCGTGAGAGGCTGGCCGAAGTGAGCCTGAAGGACCATCGGGTCGTCACCAAGATCGAACGGGTCTTCGCCCGCCGAACCCTGGGGACCCGCGAAGAAGTTCCCCAGGGTGCCCTCGCCCTGCAAGCGATGACCCAGCTCTACCTCAGCGGAAAGCTGTTCGCGGCCGCGGCCGAACGTAGCCGCCAGCGGCTCGCTACCGCCCGTCGTGGTCAGCTGGGAGCAGCTCTGCGAACGGGTCGTGAGCATTGGCGCGAGGCCGTGGGGGAGATCTTCGGCAAACCGGTCCCTGAGCTAGAACCCTGGGTGAGCGAGCGACTGGCCCAGCTCGGCGTCGAGCACGGCGAGGACCTGGCCCTGCTATCCCCCGGCGACCTGCTGGCACCTGAGCTGCCCACTTGGATCCACCAAGAGATCGAGCGCGAGCTGCCGGCTGAGATTCAGCTACCGACCGCCAGGTATGGCCTGGACTATGACTTCCCTGCCCGCCAAGTCACCCTGCGAGCGGTGGAGGGCAAGCCGCGCCAGCCTCCAGATCCGCTCTACCTACCGCGTCTGACCGGTCTCGCCGTGCTGTGCCTGCACCGCGGTAGCTTGCTAACCCTACGTTCTTGAGCCTTCGCCGCGAATAGAAAGAGCCGCGGCCTTGGCGCCGAGGCTCGTTGGCCAGCACCCTCTAGCTGTCGTCGCTCGCTGACATCTCGGTGCTATCGCGAATTTTCTTCTGCACCGCATCACCGAGGAAGGGAGAAACATAAGCGGCAACGATCAGCGGCAGACCAAGAATCAAACCAAAGCCGGTCAGGCACAGCAGGAAGCCCACCATGATCAGGCAACCCGGATTGCAACCGCCGGCCTCATCCTCTTTGGCGCGACGCCTCCTTCTCTTGCGACGCTTTCCATCCCGCTCGTGGTCTACTTCCGCAACTTCGATTTCTTCGGGTTCTTCCATCGGCTGGGTCTCTCCGGCACTGGGGCCAGCGGCCATTGGTTGTCGCAGCTCTTGCAGGGTTCGGATGCAGGGTTAAACGCTGCCTCAGTCTAGCAGAGCGGCAGCTCTGAGCCGACCTTGGCCGGCGGTTCCAGGAGTCAAGGGGTAGCCTCGCCCGTGGCGCTCACCCGCAGTCGCGCACCGGCCGAATAAGCGGCGAATTCGGGCGCATACATCGACTGCACCTCGGCGGGGCCAACCCTGAAGGTGCCGGCATGAGTGGCTCGCAGTCGGTAGCGCAAGACCACCTCGCCGACCGGCAACCGCTCGAAGAAGAAGTTGGTAGCGCTGTCGCGCGGCTCCTCGTAATACCCCACACCCGTCTGCCAACGGTATCCCGAGCGTGGATTCTCGGGCTCGAATCCCGCCGCCCGCGGATCGCGCAGATGGACATACTCGGCGGCATGCTGGGTACGCAGCACCAGCTCGACTTGCAGCTGGTCGCCGACCGCGATCTCGGCCGCGGCGACGAGCGGCTCGATCAACCACTCATGCCCATCGTGCCAACGGCGGAAGTAGCGACGCTCGACGGCAAAGAAATCCCCCACCGCGGTTTCTGGCAAGCGTTCGCTAGAGAAATGCCAAGTCGCAGACGCGAACATCAAACCCGGGGTCTTCTTAGCCACCTCGATGCGGGCCATGGAAGGCTCGATCGCGGCTCCTTCGACCACCAACTGACGTCCTTTGCCGGTATAGCTATCGGGCTCGAAGACGAAGCGCCGGCGGCGTGAGCCGATTCGCACCACCGCTTCCTCGCGCACCGCCAGGCTCTGTTCGTCGGCCAAGTAGTGGGCCAGGGCGTAGACTACTTCGGCGGTGGCACGGGTCGATTTCCAATGATTGAGCTTCTTGTTCAACATCAGCCATTGGGCTAGGCCGTGGCGGCGTGAGTCTTCGGGATCGATCTCCATCAGCGCGCGCAGGGCGAAAGCATGGCTCTCGATGGTGTCGTTGTACCACAGCCAAGAACGCTCCTCCGGCGCCCAATAAGTACCGAGTCGCGGATCGCTCTTGGCCGAATCCATCAGACTGTCGAAAAGCAGCCGCGCATCCTGCTGCCGTCCCTGGCGATGGAGGGCCAAGGCCAGGTACGCCTTCAACCGCGGCGCCGCTTGGCGCCAGTGCTGGAAGCCGTGGTCGAGTAAGGCCCGCCGATCGTCATCGCTGAAGACTCCGTCGGTCCACGACGCGTCGGGATAGCTCGACAGCACGTAAGCCAGGTAGGCGCCAGTTGGCCAAGGTAAATTCTCGGCAAGACGCTCATCCCGGTCCAGGCGATAGCTCTGCTCGACATAGCGCCAGGCGCGGGCAACCAGCTGCCGCGGCACCTCGACGTCGTGTTCCAATGCCCGCGCTAGACCGTCGAGCAAATAGAGGGTGATGTAGGGCGAAGGCGGCCCGCCTGGCCACCAAGGGAAGCCGCCAGCGGCGGTCTGGACGCGCTCTAGTTCAGCCAAAGAAGTATCGCGCTGGGCGCGAGCGATCACCGGGTCCAACACCTTGATCAAGCCCTCGGCGGCGGCCTCGCCACCAGCTGCCGCCACCCTCCAGGGGGTTTCTTCGAGCAGCAACTGGCGGTTGGGATCCTCCTGCCGCCAAGCTTCCAGCCGCGTCTCGCGCTTCGCAAGATTCTCTGCCAGGCGGCTGATCGCCGGATATTGATCGAAGAGGGTGGCCACAATCCCGGTCGACAAGAAGCGATTCAGGGTTTGCTCGACACACTCATAGGGGTATTCGACCAAGTAAGGCAAGGCGGCTAGTACGCCGTAGAAGAGCTGCCCGTCCAGGGTGACCACTAACTGCTCGTCGATCCGCGTCGGATCGTCTTGGCGCGCCAAGTCGGCAAACTCCAACCGCTCGACCGCGTCACCCGACAGGGCGACGAAGCGACTTTGGGTCAAGTGCAAGCGGCTAGGCAGCACCGCCAACGGCCGCACCTCGCCATCGCCCAGCGCACCCGCTCGAGCCATAACCCGCACCGCAAGGGGACCAATCCTTGGCGGTACGGTAAGCGCAAAGCGCAGCTCGCTGCCAGCGCCAGGTTCAACCGCGAAGGTCCGCCGCGCTTGCGCCGCGGTGAGGCCAAATTCCTCGAGCAAGCTGACCTCGGTCCGAGGATCAAAGAGCTCGAAGGTCAGCTCGCCGGCCAAGGGTCGGTCGCCAGCATTGTTGACCACAACCTCGATGGCGGTCTGGTCGCCGGCACGCAGGAAGCGCGGCAAGTAGGGCCGAACCAACAGATCCTTGACCGTCCGCGTCTCAGCCTGCGCTCGGCCCGAAGAAAACTCGCGGGTCAATGCGTGCGCCCAAACCCGCCACTCGGTCACCGAGTCCGGCACGGTGAACTGCAAAGCAACTCCTCCTTCCTCATCGGTCAGCAGATGGGGAAACCAGAAGGCGGTTTCGGAGAAATCACTGCGCAGTTCTGGCGCCGCGGTCGGCGGCGGCGCGGCGGGAGGGCGGGCCGATAAATCGGCCATTTCCGCTTGCACAACGACCGGAGTTTGGGCGCTGACCACCACGGCCTCCGCCATCTCCTGCCCTTCTTGGGCCATCGCAGAAGAGCCGAAGACCTTCATTACCTGCCTTCCACGACGCCCGAAACCACCGATCGGATAGCTGTCGAAGAATTTCAGTCGATCGCCCTGAAAACTTGGAAAAGGAGGCAAATCGATCCACCCCTCGGCCCTATTCCACACCTGAGATGCATGGCCCAAAGAGCTACGAAAACCCAGACCACCGCCGTACACCGGATATACCGATCGCGGATCATGGGGGCGATGCTGAGCGAAGAGATCCAGACTGCGATCGTACATGTAGGCCAAGATCTCGGCCTCCCCAGCTCCTACCGGCTGTCCATCCTGGCGCCGCACCTCAAGTCGCCAGGTTTCGGCGCCGCCCGGCCGCAGGCGGTCGCGGAAGGTAGAGAAAGCCAGCTGCAAGTGACGGTTATCCCACGGCACGGCGATCTGCCGACTCAACGTCATCATTTGATGATCGCGCAGCGCTCGCAGCGTAACGCTGAACCCACCGCGCAGGCTGTCGTCGATAGATAGCTCTACAATTGCAGAGTCGTCGCCCGCCCGCAGCCGGCGGCGCTCGATCAGCGTTCCGTTACGCGCGATTTCGAGTTCGAGCGACAGGCCGTCCAGGGCCGAGAAGGCGAACACACGCAGCGTCTGGCCTACCCGCACCGTGCCTTCGTCGACCCCCAACAGCAGGGGCAAGGCCAGAGGCGTTGAGCGGTCGGCGACGACCACCAGTTCGCGCGCCACCTCGCAACGCTGGCCCCAGGCGTCGAGAGTCGAGTAGCGCAAGCGGTAGGCGCCCGGCGCCAAGTCACCAAGTTCGATCTCGGCCCGCCCACGCGCATCGTGGTTGAGTTCGCCCCGTGC
Source organism: Candidatus Multivoradales bacterium (assembly GCA_965248925.1). Taxonomy (GTDB): domain Bacteria; phylum Acidobacteriota; class Thermoanaerobaculia; order Multivoradales; family J023; genus CBDFLE01. Next base: position 2,410,975 of record CBDFLE010000006.1, read on the forward strand.
CAACTCGGCACCATCCGGCCAACCGTGCAGCACCGCCTCGGGCTGGTAGGTAGGCTGCCAGCGAGGCCGCAGGAGATCGCCGGGGGTGTGAAACCAGTGCTCAACCGCGGCGCCGTGGGTTGGCGTAAAGGGCTGTTCGGCCGGCAACAGCGCTTCCTCTGGCTGCTGCAAACGCAGCAGTCGCCATTCCCCGCTGCCGGCTCGCGGCACCCTTTCGAGATCACGGCGCAAGACGCTCAGCGCCAGCGAGCGGCCGGCAAAGTGTGGGCTCGGACCTTCGATCTGCGCTTCGATGGCAATCAGGCCAAGGCGGAAAGCACGTTCTGCCGAGCGAGTCTCGCCACCTTCGTCGGTGACCTCGGCACTCAGCCGGTAGCGGTAGGAAAGCGCTTGATCTTCACCTTGCTCGTCTGCCTGCGGCAGAAAGCGCACCTCGAACCGACCCGCCGCGCTGAGTTCCGCGCGACCGGCGGCAACGGTCTGGGCCGGACCGCGCGGCCGGGGATTCCAGCCCCGCCACCAGGGCGGATAGACCGGCTCGCGCACCACCCGCCAATCGACCTTGCCAGCGCTGACTGGCAGGCCGAAGTAGTAGCGCGCGGAGCCTTCGAGCAGCGCTTCACGGTTGAGCCGCAAAGCACCGGGCGGATCGTCGATGGCGACCTCGAACGTGGGCCGCTTGTACTCCTCGACTTGCAGCGTGACCCAGCCGCCCAGGTCGGTGCCGAGGCTCCAGCTACCGAGCAAGCGACCCGCGGGCAAAGCAAACTCACCAGCGGCCGACCCAAAGGAGTTGGTCTCGGCCTCCACCTGGGCGATTTCCTCGCCATTGGCATCGCGCAGAACAACCTGCAAAGTGCGTTCGGGCAGCACTTCGAAACGCCCCGCCTCGCCGTTGCCGCCGTAGGCCACCACTTTCCACTTCAGCTGCTGGCCCGGCCGGTAGGCGCTGCGGTCGGTGTAGATCAGAACGTCTGTGCGTTGCTGCTGACCTACCCCCCGGTGCTGGCGGGGATAGGCATCGAGAAAGGCCACCTCGCGGCCACGCCGAGCCAGCAAGAACAGCTGGCCGCCGCCTCGCATCTCGGGCTGCGGCAGGATCAGAGAGCCGTCGCGGCGACTGCTCTGCTGCGCCAGTAAGCGCGGCGACCGCTGCCAGTCCATGACATAGAGCCCCACCTCGACGCCACCCACAGGCTCGCCGCTGGCTCCCGAACGCACCGCCACCTCGGTGCGCCTCTCGGCGGTCGAAGTGCTCAACACCAGATCGCCAATGAAGATTTGAACGGCGGTCAATTGGTTGCGCTTGACCTCGAAATCGGCCCGAGCGGAGGCGACGACCAAGTAGGCGCCGGGCTCTTCGAAGGGAGGGTTGACGTAGGTGTGGTGGCGGCGCAAATCGAGGCTTTGAGGCAACTCGACGGACCACTCGTGGATCGGCTGGCGCTTGGCAACCCACTGCCGCACCCGCTCGCCGCGGGGTAGCAGAGTACCCCGAGCATCGGCCAGCACACGATCCATGTCGAGCGCATAGGCGCGAAAAAATAGCCGTTCCAGATTGGCGTGGCCAAGCCGCATGGAGCGCTTATCCAATCCGTCCGAGAGCATCGCTTCGAGCTGGTAGGACGGGGCGGTCAGCGACGCCATCAGATTCGCACAGCGGTGCCCACCCGGGCTCTGGGGATGCGCCTGCTGGCCTGCGCGGGCCACTTCGAGAGCCTGGACTAGGCTGTCCGGGGCGTTGCCGGAGCGGATCAACTCCGCCAGCTCCGCCTGACCCACCGCCCACCAGGGCAGGTGTCTACCGCTGCGCTTCAGGGCGGCTCGCAGATCAGCCTCGAGCAGCTGACGATCGGGCTGGCTGTCGAGATGAGGCCGCAGTCGCCGATGGCGCTCGAGGCGCGCCTCAAGAGCTGCTTCGGGCCGTTCGGCAGCAGCGTGCCAGGCCTCCAGATCACCCAAGATGGTGGCAACTTCGAGAAGTGGATGGGGGGCCGGCTCGGCCACCTTCGCGGTCGCTTGCGGCAACGAGCCAGCGGCGGCCAACAGGATCTTCCGGTCAAGACTGAAGACTCCATTGGCGGCAGCCGGACTCCATAATGAGGCGTCGGCGAGCAGCTCCACCCACAGGTAGGTGAGGACATCGCGCAGCGTCCCTCGAATGCGCGGCGGATAGTCGTTGGACACCAGATACTCGGCCATTCGGCCCACCGGCCCGTCACCCCACTGCTGGCGCCTGAGCCAGACCTTTTGGTAGCGGCGCTGGGCCGCGGTGACGATTTGCTCTTGGGTCCAGGTAGCTAGATCGATCTCCCCATCACCGGCCACCCGCTCGCGCTGAGCAATCTCCCAGGAATAAGCGTGAAAGTAGTTCAGCAAGCTGCGGCCGACGAAGAGGTCCAGGGCTGACCGCTCGGGGTCGGCTTGCGGCCAAGACTCGGTGAGCAGCTGGCCCACCGCCTGCTCATAACCCCCCAACGAGGCGCGCAGCTGCGCCCCACGCACCAACGCCCGGCCCCAGGAACTTTGGTCACCGGCCGCGCGAGCCTTATCGAGCAGCCGCTCCACCCGCTCCAGCGCCGCCGCCATCTTCTGCTCAGAGATCAGCTGGTCGACCTGCTGCCAATCGGCTTCGTACATCGAGCTTTCCCCCTGGCTCCGCGGACGGTGATCGAGCGGTTGACTTGCTTGGCTGACAGGTGCGGACTGGCAAGCAGCGAACAGCAGCCAAATCAGCCACCAACACCACCGCACGACGATCAACTCAGAACCTGACGAACGCACTCTCGATGATTTCATGACCACGAGTCTATCGGCTGCATGCTGCCCCGGCTGGAGGAAGGTGATTCTGAGCCAGCCAGCGTAAACTTCCATGCCGCGATATTCAACGGCGTAAGCGGGCATCGGCGGCAATTACGCCTGTGGGTGACCTGCTGAATGGAAGATCAGCGTAAGTACCCGTTTACAGAAGAGGGTGGCTGCTGCTCAGGCACTCGCCGACATCGACACCCGCTCTGGAGCAAAGAAGCCAGCTTTGTCTTCACGATTCTAGAGCGGAGGGCAGCCACCGAGTGTCCGTGCATCCGCTATCTCGGTGTGGTAGCTCCTCAGCATTTCGGGAGTCAGTCTGCCGCAGACAGCATCTTGCCGCAGACGCACCAGCGTCGACGCCATCGTCCGATTGTGGTCCAAGGCACTGACTAGCTGCGGGGTCTGCTCGGTGGCTCTCTTCGCTTCGTGACTCTTCCCAGCCAAGAGGAAGCACTCTACTCGGTTGATGGTAGCCATTGTCGCAAGAAGTGGACTGGTCGCGCTCAATAGGCCAATCGCTTTTTTCTGACTCTCCTCAACTTGCAGTGGGTGATTTCAGCCGGCAAGGGTAGAGAAATGCCCTGAACACCGGTGTTTACGGCACCTGAGCCTCTCCCAGCTCCTTGCACACACGCCTGAGCCCCGATCGCCGCCGCCGCCGGCCCTGTGGGAGGGGCGGTAAGCCGCGGCAGGGCGGGGGTCTCCGGCTTTCCGCGCCGTCCACAGGGCATCTGCAAAGCCACGAAGGAACCCACTCCTATTTGAGGAGAGCCTTTTTTCCGGTACCTAGTGGCACTGCCTGGCTCGCCGATCTTTCGCAGCCAGAGCCCTTTCGTCACCGCCACAATTCCTTGGCTGTACGAGTCGGCGATGGTAACGCAACCCTCTGCGGAATCCAGAGCACCTCGAGCTCCTTCCAAGTTCCCCAGCGAGACAAGAGCCGATGCCAGGTTGTTGTAGACTCCAGCCTCGAATCGGGGAAGTAGGCTTCCTAAGTTCGTTGCTGTGAGGAGGTGCAGTTGAGCTGTACCTTGAGTGTAATTCCCGGAGTAGATGTGGGCCAGCGCCGTTGCAAAACTTAACCTCATACTGGCCGGTGAGTTCGGCTGCAATGCAGCAGCCGTGGACAGTAGATTATGTGCAGAGGAACTCTCGCCCGAGTCCATCAGTAAGTAGGCTGCCCGCACTATCAAACTCAGCCGCGCCTCATTCGGGAAACGCCCAAGAACCGAGAACGCCACGAGCAGCATTCTTGCTGCCATTTCCAGTGCTCCGCCGATGCGGCAGCAGGAGCTGAGGACTACGGTCGCCCGTGCAAAGACCTCCAAGGCGCCAGGGCCCGTCAGTGTGGGTGCCACACATTCTCGGCCAGCGACAGCACCTGGCATGCGGCAATCCAAGGCATCTTGTAGCGTAGCTCATCAGCTTCTTCAATCGTGCCAAGGTGTGCAGCAACCAAGCCGCTTGCAGTGCTAGTGGGGACATTGGACTGACCCACCAGCCATCGTGCCTTCCGTTTCAGCCTCACGATCACCGGCGGATCTGATAAGCCGGGTGGCAGGAACGCCTCAAGGAGGCTTTCCGCATCATTAACCTCACTCTTAGTGGCTAGCTCGCTGAAGCTCAGATTTACGGCGTCGAGGATTTTCAACAGCTTCCTGAAGGTGGGATTCACTTTGCCGGCAAGTAGCTTCGGCAGGTAGGACTTCGAAACTCCCATATTGCGCCCCAACTGAAGCTGGCTCAGCGGATGTCGCCGGATATGCGCCGTCAGCACGACCAGAAGTCGTCGATACTCCTCGTCAGTGCGGTGTCCCATGTCCTGCCGTCCCCAAGATTTAAGTAGTGACCTGCATCTGCATGGCGGGAAATGCGGTGCTACTTCCCTCGTAGAGTCAAATCGCCAAGCCATTCCATCAACAAACCCTCGCGAACTCGCTGCTGGCCGCAAGAAGTACGAAGTAGAGCTTTGGCACTATAGCAAGAGGGTAGACTGTACCCCACCAGGGTAAGATTCAAGATCGTTGATTGGTTTCGACCTACCCTGCTCTAGGCTCCTCAAACCCCAAGAGGAGCCCCGATGACCGACGACCAAATCCAAGCCGCCTTGAGCCCCCTAAGCGGCTGGCACCGCGCCGAAAACGTCCAAGCGATCGGCAAGCACTACCTGCTCGACACCTGGCGCGATGCCATGATCTTCGTCGACTTCGTGCTCTTCACCGGCGAGCGGCTGGCCATCACCCCGCGAATCGTCATCGTCGGCCGCCGGCTCAGTGTCCAGATCGGACCCCGACCCCCAGCCAGCCTGAACAGCAGGCATTTCGAATATGCCCACTCCCTCGACCTCCCATGCGGATCCGGCGAAGAAACCCTGAGGTCGCTGGAGCCCTCCCTCCGGGCCGGGCCTCTCTCCCGGCCCGGAGGCTCTTTTTTCACCCGGTCAGACCCTCACCAGGAGAACAGCGATGAAACCAGAACGCATCCAACTCGGCTTGCAGGGCTTGGTCCACTGGCGTCAACCCAGTACCGCAGATCAGGTCATCAGCCGGCAGATCGGCCTCGCCAACTTCACCAGCGCCAGCGACCTGCTGCGCAAGAGCCTCGTGCTGGCCAAAAGGCTGGAGATGCAGCTCGATCTGCACCTCCAAGGCAGCACCTTGAAAGTGCGCCTGCCCTGTGCTCCCGAAACCGAACTCACCGAGCGCCATCTCTCCCTGGCCCGCGCCATCGAGAGCCTCGCCGCCGAGGAAGAGCAGCGGGCACCCCGCCAAGTCAATGACCGCCGGTGAGATTTTTCGACGCCCGTTGTAACGAAGCCATCCCATTTACGCCTATAGATACTGAAGCGACCGAAACCCGTGTCCGCGAAAGGACCAAACCCCAATGCCGAGCCATCACCTCCCTCTTGCCCTACCGGTTCTTCTACTCACCGCCCTGCTCACCCTGCCATCCCCGACCCAGGCTCTCGACCTGACCTTCGACAGCCACGCGGCCACCGCCGCCGGTCTGGCCGCCGACACCCCGGTGGCCTGGCTGTGGACCGGGCGGGTGGTCGAGGGCTATTCCACCCGCGTCGAACTCGAAACCCGCGCCGGCCTGGCCGACCGCTCTGGGGCGGTGCGGCTCCAGAGTGAGCGCCCCTTGCCCGAGCAGTCGATCTGGGCATTGGCTGACCTCCGTAGCGGCGACCTGCTGCTCGACTGGCCAGCGGCCTCGCAAGCCAGTCTGCTGGAACTACCCGCCGTGGACCTAGAGCCCGACCGCCTGACCCTCGCCGGCCGCCGTTTCCAGGCCCTGCTGATCCGCCCCGGAGTCGGCGCTTGGACAGCCCTGGTGACCGATGGCGGCGACGCCGATGCCGACGGCGAGCAGAATGCCAGCGTCACCGTGGCGGTGGAGCACTTGCTGCCGCTGAATGAGGAGACCCCCGCCGCCGCCGAGCGCTTGAAACCGGGTGATCGCCTGTTGCTGGCCGACCCCGACCACCTGCGGCTGTGGGTCGCCGCCATCGATCGCGAGTCGTTCAAGGACCCATCGCCCGACACTTCACGCTGAGCCCCGAGGAAAAGACTATGAAAACCACCCCCCAGCCCTTCCGTCTGTTCTCCGCCGGCTGCCTGCCGGCTTTGATTCTGGCCCTGCTGCCAGTGCTCTTCCTCTTGTTCCCCGCGATCTCTCATGGCGCGCAGCAGCACCCCACCAGCGAGCGCGGCTTCGCCCCCGAGAAAGCCTACGCCTTTGGCGATATCGATCACGTAAGCCTCTACAACGGCGCCCTCACCCTGACCCTCCCCATCGGCCCCACCTACCGGGTGGGTCGCGGCCTGTCCTACTCGCTGACCTTGGTCTACAACTCCAAATTGTGGGATTGGGAGATCGAGTGCGGCACGGGTAACTGCGAGTCGGTGGCCTGGGCCAACCGCGATAGCAACGGTGGCTTGGGTTGGCAGCTTTCCCTCGGAAAACTAGTACCGCCGCTGACCCCGCCGCGCAACGACACGCCTCTCTGGCTGTTCGTCACAAGCGATGGCAGCGAGCACTTTTTTTACGACACGCTGGCCAACGAAGCCCCGGTGGCCAACGTCTACTACAGCCGCGACAGCACCTACTTGCGGCTGAAGAAGGCGGGTAGCCAGTGGAAGCTGGAGGACGGCGGCGGAGTGACCCACACCTTCAACGCCAACGGCGACCTGCGGCGGCAAGAGGACGCCTTCGGCAACTACCTGACCATCGGCTATGGCGCCAACACCTGGGATATCGCCGACAGCACCGGCCGCACCCACACCTTGACCTTCGCCAACAAGCTGCTCGACGGCGCCCAGGTACCGCATCTCATCCGCGCCGACTTGGCGGCCTTCGGCGGTCAGCGGGCGCTGTGGAGTTTCACCTACCAGCAAGCCACCGTCGACCGCCCCGCCCCATCGCCGAACGTGGGTGTCTACAGTCCGCCTGGGGCGCACTTCCTGACCAAGATTTCGCTGCCGCACGGCCAGAGCTACAACATGGGACCGGTGGCCCAGCGCTACCACTTGTCGCGGCTTGAGCACACTCGCAATGTCGGTCAGATCAAGGCCGTCGATCTACCCACCGGCGGCCAAGTGGCTTGGGAGTACAAGAACTACAATTTCTACACGTTGGGCGACCCGCCAATCGGCACTGGGCATCCGCGCCGTGAGTTGCAGCTTTCCTCCGGCGTCAAGTCCCGGCGCCTGATCGACACCACCGGCGGCGAGCTGGGCAAGTGGACCTACACCCAGGTACTGACCACCGAGGGCTTCGATCCAGCGGTCCAGTCGATCACCACGGTCAAGGCACCTTCGGGACAAAGGTCGATCCACTACTTCTCGACCTACCAAGGTGGCCCCACCAGTGTCACCACCGCCAATGAACTCGATCTGGGGCTGCCCTTCACGCCGAAGAACCCGGTGGGTGAGCGGCGCCTGTCGCAGCGGGTACTCTCGGCCGGTGGCACCGACCTTCGCCGGGTCGAGGTGGGCTATCAACGCGACGCCGCCGCGCCGCTGGGTGAGGTGCATATCCGTGGTCAGCTCAACCCCGCGGCGCGCGATCGTAATCAACGAATGTTCGTTACCCGTACGATCTACAAGGACGACGGCAACCGGTACGCCGAGGACCGCATGTCGGGCTATGACGGCGTGGGCCACTATCGGCGCACGGTGCGCAAGGACAACTTCGACGGGGTGAAGACGCGCAATCAGTTCACCCGCTACCATCCCGGCGGCATGCCCAACACCGGCCAAGCGTGGATCCTCGGCACCTACACTTACCAGACCACCGTCGACACCGGCGGCGCCACCTTGCGCCGTGATACCTGCTTCGATTCCGCGACTGGCTTTTTGAAAGTGGAGCGGCTGCGCCAAGCCAACCCGGCGCCGAGTTCGGACGACGTGGTGCGCGCGATGAGCTACGTCCGCGATGCCGCGAGCAAGATCGAAACCGTGGTCGAGCGCCATTTCGGCGGAGATACGGGCGCCGTGGCGGCGCCCGGCGACGTCTGCGCGCTGAATCCGGCGCACAACACCAGCCACGTTGCCCTGGAGCACAAGTGGCAGTACGGCTCTGGCCGCTCAAGCCAATACTTGAAACTCGATGGCAGCCGCTTCCCCTTCTTCGAAGTGCTCCAGACGGTGGACCGGAAGACCGGCCTGATCAGTGCGAGCACCGACCGCGCGGCCTTAGTCACCGCTCTCAAGTACGACTTTCTTGGCCGGCTAACCGAGTCCAAACCCTCCGCCGGCCACGGCGCCTGGACGCTCTACGCCTACACCAACACCTTCAACTCGGCCGGCCCCAAGGTCGAGATCCGTCAAATCGACCGCGATACCAGCGCCGCGTTGGCCAAGCGCGAGCTACGTTTCGACGGCATCGGCCGGCTGATCTTGGAGCGTCAGCGCCAGCCTAGCGGGCTGTGGGCCAAACGGGTAACCGCGCCTACAGCGGCGAAGGCTGGACCCAGAGCGAGTCCGAGTGGTACCGCTCCGCGGGCACCGTCCACCGCACTTATTTCGACCACGATGCCTTTGGCCGGGTGACCAAGATCGTGCCGCCCGACGGCGCTACCCACGATGTGCGAGTGACCTACCTCGGCGACCGGCGAGTAGTGCGCCGGGGAAGGGTGGGCACTTCAGTAGCTGGCAACGGCAGCGTCAACCAAAGCCAGTTTGCCACCGAAGAGATCTACGATGCCTACGGCCGCCTGGTGCGGGTATCCGAGCCCGCGGGCGGCCTGCTGGCGACCTACTTCTACGACTCCGGCGATCGGTTGAAACAGGCTAATCTGAAGGGCGGAAGTACCACCCAGATTCGCACCTTCGAGTACGATGGTCGAGGCTTTCTCCTCTCCGAGAATCACCCCGAGGCACAGCAGATCAACTACAGCAACTACGAGTGCGGCAAGAAGCCGCTTTTCTATATGAAAGGAGTTGTCCTCCGAAATGCAATTATTTGATTTCCCATCCCATGAGCGAGGACCATCTGTACCGCCAGATGAACCTACGGCCCTGAATAAAGAGCGGGCCAGACAATGCGCGAAGCACCTCGGTGCGGTCTTGACACCGCGAGGCGTCAAGGCTCCTGGGAGCCCCGATCCGGGATAGCGTCTGGTAGTAGCCATGGCAAACACATGTGAATCAGCGCAGGGATCGTTATGATGAAGGGCCAAAGGGGCTGACAGGCCTGGCCAAACGGCAAGGTGGCAGGGGCCACGTTCTCGTAGTCGTGGCCCGCGGTCGTCGATCACCCGGTCTAAAGCTGATGCCTAAAGCTACGTACTCCGAAAGCGGAACTTGTAAACCTGGTATGTCCGCCTACGAAGGTGAGAGTCCGATCTTTCCCGCCCCACCGCGTCAGCGAACGGCCCGGGATCGTTCCGACTCCTATCGTCAACCAGGCAGGCTGACCGCAAGGGAGGCTATTGGATGTGCCGGAGTAGGACGCTGGAAGAAGCGAATGCCGGTCTGTAATGGATCGGATACGGGTTCGGAATTTGCCCGGCGCGAAAGCGAGCCAACGTCCAGCGGGTGTTTCTTTGTAAGAGCGCTTGGAGAACCGATTCTGCGGAGGAATGGCGATGGATGACCCGAAGAAATTCGCGGTCGGCGCACCTTCGGGCGGTGTCGAAAACTGGTCGGATATCGACTGGCGGTGGACGTACAAAACCGTTGAGCGGCTACAAGTTCGTATTGCGAAGGCAGCTCGGAAAGAACGCTGGGGGAAGGTGCGCTCCCTCCAGCGAATTTTGGTTCAGTCGCTGCCTGCGAAGCGGCTGGCGGTTCGTCGGGTGACGACGAACCAGGGAAAGCGCACGCCGGGAATCGACGGTGTTCTCTGGAACACCTCTCGGCAGAAGATGCAGGCCGTGGACGAGCTGAAGCGGCGAGGCTATCAGCCTCAGCCACTACGGCGAATCCACATTCCAAAACGCAACGGCGGAAAACGTCCGCTGAGTATCCCGTGTATGCACGATCGAGCGATGCAAGCTCTTCATCTGCTGGCTCTCGAGCCAGTAGCCGAGCAAAGGGCGGATCCAAATTCCTATGGATTCCGCAAAGCCCGTTCGATCCAAGATGCCCATGTGCGATGCCACATGGTATTGGCTAAGGGCAACGCAGCTGAATGGGTGCTCGACGCGGACATCGAAGCCTGTTTTGATCAAATCAGCCATCAATGGTTACTAGACCATATCCCGATGGATAGAAGTCTACTCCGGAAATGGCTGAAGGCCGGATATTTCGAAGGTGAGATGTTCCACCCCACTGAGCAAGGCACTCCCCAAGGAGGAATCCTCTCGCCAACCTTGGCGAATATGACCTTGGACGGTTTAGAAGCTCATGTCCTTTCGGCGGTTCCACGCCCAAAAGGGAAGGAGCCCGCGGCCAAGGTCCATGTCATTCGGTACGCAGACGATCTCGTGGCCACGGCCAGAACCAGGGAACTCCTGGAAGAGAACGTCGTCCCCGCGGTTACCGCCTTTCTCAAAGAACGCGGTCTGAGACTGTCCGAAAAGAAGTCCCAGATCGTGCATATCGACGACGGTTTCGATTTCCTTGGAGCCAATGTACGTAAGTACAACGGCAAGCTCCTGATGCGCCCAATGCGGGCCAACGTCAAGGATCTCATCCAAAGAACGCGGAGCCTCATTCGTCGGAACTTCGGAACCAAGACGGAAAATCTACTGCACCAGCTCAACCGCGTCCTCCGCGGCTGGGCTCACCAGTTCCGTCATCTCGTTGCCTCGAAGACCTTCCAGAATATCGACCACTTCATCTTCGGACAGCTCTGGAGATGGGCGCGAAGGCGCCACAACAACAAAGGGCTACGATGGATCAAGACGCGATACTTTTCTCGCGTGGGAAACGCCAGGTGGCTACTCAATGCCAAGCAAATCCGAGCTGGAAGACGTCCACAGACGATCGTTCAGTTTCGAACGAGCAGCCTGAGAATCCGTCGGCACATCAAAGTTCGGGCCGAAGCTAGGTATCACGATGCCCGTTACGCGGAGTACTTCAAAGAACGCTGGAGGCAGCGTCGCCGCCGCGAGCATTGGGACCGCCAAAGAACGAGGCCTGGGCAACTGGAGCTGTCATTCTGAACCCACAAGCCCGACAAGCCGGGTCGGCAAGCAGCCGGCCTTTGGAATGCCTGAGCCGATTTAGGGTGCCAGCCTCGTCGCACTGCCGTAGTTTCAATGGTTTACGCCACTCATTTGCCTGGACAAGTTGAGGTGCTCCTCGGATTCTGGTCCAGTCAGAATGAGAGGCTGGGCATGAGGAAGAGCCGATGCGCAAAAGCCGATTTAGGGAAGAGCAGATCAACCATAGGCGCGTCTATCGGCTCTTCAAAGCCCTGGGGCTCGCTGTGCGGCGCAAGAAGCGAGCGGGTAGCACAAGGCGAATCGGCATGCCGTGAGTCGTACCTCAGCTAGCCAATGAGCTGTGGTCGGTGGACTTCATCAGTGACAATTTGGCGGGCGGACGCAATTTCCGAGTTCTCGACGTTGTGGACGATACAACGAGAGTGTGTGTGGCTATCGAGGTCGATTCGTCCCTGTCGGGTCATCGTGTAGCACGGGTGCTTGATCACTTTGCCGAGAGTCGTGGATACCCTCACAGGATAGTCGTGAACAACGGCCCGAAGTTCAACAGCAGAGCCTTGGAGGAGTGGGCCTACGAACACGCCGTCACCTTGCTGTTTGTTCGGCCAGGCAAGCCCATCGAAAGCTGTATTGCAGAGAGCCTCAATGGCCGCCAACGGGATGGGTGTCTCACACCTGCACCAGTTTACGAACTTGGCAGACGCTGGCCGCAAGATCGAGCACTACCGACCGTCCCGGCCTGACCACCGATCTGGATCATGGACCTCTCGGGCGGCCGACCGGGTCCAAACCTGCCGCCGGCCACGGTGCTCAGGTGATTTTCGCCTACAGCAACGCCGGTGTCTCTGGCGGTCCCAGGGTGGACATCCGCCAAGTCGATCGCAACACCACCGCCTCATTGGCTAAGCGTCTGCTACGACTCGATGGCAGCGGCCGCTCGATCCTCGAGCATCAGCGGCATCCCGGCGCGCTGCGAGCACACCGCCTGACCGCCCACAGCGGCGAAGGCTCGGCTCGGAGCGTGTCCGAGTGGTTCCGCGAGGGGGCGGACACCGTCCATCGCCCATCTTTGAGCGCTCCAGCCCTGGCGAACCCAAAAAAAAGCGGGACCAGACTCTCATCTGATCCCGGTTCAACTCGCATTTAAGCGAGCTTTCTAGCAACCGTCAGTGCCTATCGAGAAAGATCACAATGTCTTTCTGCAAATCATCCTTCCCAATTACTTTTCCGCTGGAACTCCAGCGAGGTATGAGACGCGACGAAAGCCTGTTTGCCCTTGGCTCCTTGTTTGCCGAAGTTGGGGGGACCGCAACAAACTTAAAAGGGGGGACAGCCATCAGGCACACCGCCAAAGAATCTGGCCCAGCGCAGCAGGTCTGGAAGCCGTCGCCGCTCTCTCAACAGGGCTCTATCTTAGAAAAGGTGCTATGACCAGGTGAATCGGACAGAACACCATCCGCATGTCGGACATCTTCCCGGCAGCATAGGAAACATCCTACTTATTACACATTCCGAATAAGACAGAGTTCACTCCCCGCTTCCCCACAGCTCAGGTGGCCAGGAAGTTCAGCGAACTGATCGAGTTGCGGGTCGACTAGCCGCCGACAAAGACAAAACTGCGGGTGAGATAGTCACAGAGAGTGAAGACGAAGAGGATCGCCAGCCAGAAAACACCGCCCAAGACGGTCAACTTGACCACCGAGGTACTGCCCTTCACATGCATGAAGAAGAGCACCACCAGGGTGGCCTTGCTCAGCGCGATAGCCAGAGCCACCAAGTCGCTCCAGGGCTTGCCAAAATCGATCACCGCCGCGCCGACGGTCGCCGCGGTGAGGCCAAAGAGTGCCAACAGCACCAGGGCGTAGGGCTTGAGAGAGTGAGATTGCTCGGACATCAGCTGGACTCCTCAGGCGCCGCTCAGGCCAATCAAGTAGAGGAAGGGAAAGAGGAAGATCCACACCAAATCGACGAAATGCCAATAAAGGCCGAACCCTTCGACAAAATTGTAGTTCTTCGGCCCCCAGCGTCCAGCCAGAGCCGGGCGCAGCATGAACAGCATGATGCAGATACCCACCACCATGTGCAGGGCGTGCATGCCGGTCATGACGAAGTAGAGGGAAAAGAAGATCTGCACCGACGCACCCACTGGCTCACCATGCCACTCGAAGTGGTCGCCGGGCACCAAATGATGCTCCCATTTGCCTTTGTACTCGAAGTACTTAACGCCGAGAAAGACTCCACCGAGCAAAATGGTCAGGATCAGGCCAATCGCGATCAGCTTGCGCTTATTCTGCTGGGCCGCTCAAACCGCCATCACCATGGTGAAGCTGGAACCCAACAAGACGGCGGTGTTGAAGGTGCTGTTGAAGGTGCCAATCTTCCAGTTGAGCTGCCGGCTACCAGCCATGAAGGCTTCCGAGTACATAGATCGGTACACCACGTAGGTGATGAACAGGCCGCCGAAGAACATCGTCTCCTGCACCAGAAAGAGCCACATGCCGAGAAAGGAGGACTCCCTCTGCTGCTCATGGCTCTCGAAGTGATGCGCCAGTCCTGCGACATGTTGGGGGTGCGAATCGGACAACGGCTGATCTCCTTGACTCAGGTCCCAGAACCGGCCACTCGGGGTTTGAGATTCTGACGGTCCGGCAACACCGGCTCCACGTACTGATAAGGCTCGAAGTCGACCACCGGCATCTGGTCGAAGTTATGCAGCGGCGGCGAGGTGGTTTCCCACTCCAGGCCGACGGCACCCCAAGGATTGCGCCCCGCCACTTCGCCCCACTTCAGCGACCAGATGAAGTACACCGTCGGAATCACATAGCCGACCGCGAGAATCGAAGCACCGGCGGTCGACATCACGTTCAGCACTTGAAATTCCTCTGGATAGACGTGGTAGCGCCGCGGCATGCCCAGGTAGCCGAGAATGAACTGGGGCAAGAAGGTCAGATTGAAGCCGACAAAGATAAACAGCGCCGACGGCACCGCGACCAGCATCGTCAGGATCGAGAAAACAGTGGCGGCGTAGGGGGCCTGGCTGGAGACGAACATATGGTGCCCCCAGACCAGAAAACCGAGCACGGCGATGGCGATCGAGGCAAAGGCGACGAACTTGTAGCCAAAAATCGGCTTGCGGGTAAAAGCAGCGATGATGTCGCTGATCACCCCCAACGACGGCAAGATCATGATGTAGACCGCCGGATGAGAGTAGAACCAGAACAGGTGCTGGAAGAGCACCGGATCGCCGCCCAGAGCCGGATCGAAGATGCCCAGCCCGAAGGCACGCTCCAGGGCCAGCAAGGCGATGGTGATAGCCAGCACCGGCGTTCCCAGCACCATGATCAAGCTGGTGGCGTAATGCGCCCAGATGAACAGCGGCAGGCGGAACCAGGTCATGCCCGGCGCCCGCATGCGGTGGATGGTGACGATGAAGTTGACGCCGGTGAAGATCGACGAGAAGCCGTTGACGAAGATACCCAAGCCAACAGCCGTCACATGGCTGTTCGAGTAGGCGGTTGAATACGGCGTGTAGAAAGTCTAGCCGGTGTCGATACCTCCCGAGATCAGCGCGTACATGGTCAAGCTAGCGCCGATCATGTACATGTACCAGCTAGCCAGGTTGAGCTTCGGAAAGGCAACGTCCTTGGCACCGATCTGCAGCGGAATCAAGAAGTTCCCCAGCACCGCTGGAATCGACGGCAAGAGGAAGAAGATAATCATGACCACGCCATGCATGGTGAACATGCGGTTGTAGAGGTCGGGCTGTAGCAGATCCCCTTCCGGAGTCAGCAACTCGAGGTGGATGAGCGAGGCGTAGATCCCGCCGATGGCGACAAAGAAAGTGATCGACGCCAGGTATAGCAAGCCGATGCGCTTGTGATCGGTGGTCAACAACCACGACTTCAAGCCGTGAGAGACGTTCAGGTAGTGCTCCCGGAGTAGCCTGCGAGCCGCTGCCGGCACAGCGTCCGAGAGGGAGCTGATCTCTGTGGTACTCATCGCTGTCAGTTCCTCGTCGGCGAGGACGGTTCGGCGGCGGCCGGAGCACCAGCACTGTCGTCGGAACCTTCGCCAAGTGATTTGATGTAGGCCACTAAGTGCTGCACTCCCTCTTCGCCGATCTGACCTTGGAAGGTCGGCATCAGCAGCGGATAGCCAGCGACCAGATGAGCACCCGGATTGAGGATCGACAGGCGGAGATAGCTCGCATCACGAGCCACTTGGTGACCTCCGGCGAGGGCCACCGGCTGGCCCTAAATGCCATGCAGCGAGGGCCCGCGACCGCTTCCCCGCCGTTCATGACAGGTGTTGCAGGCGTACTTCTTGAACAGCTGCTCGCCAGAAGCGATCGGGGTTAACCCGCCCGTGCCGCCGGCCAGCCAATCTTGATATTCGTCGGCCTGGAGCACGGTCACCGAGCCGATCATCTTGGAGTGCTCGACGCCGCAATATTCGGTGCAAAACAGGTGGTAGGTGCCCAATTTGGTGGCCTCGAACCAGACCTCGGTGTAACGCCCCGGCAACACATCCTGCTTGACCCGGAAGGCGGGCACCGAGAAACTGTGGATCACGTCCTCCGAGGTCATCAACAACTTGATCTTCTGCCCGATGGGGATATGCAGCTGATTGATTTCTCGCGGTCCCTCGGGGTGCTGGAACTTCCACATCCACTGCTTGGCGGTGGCGTAGTATTCGATCGCATCCTCGGGCGGAGTCACGGCGTGGAAAAAGACCTTGATGCCCCACACGCAGAGGATCAACGACACCACTAGCGGAATCACCGACCAGACGATTTCCAGCAGCACCGAACCACGGATCTCGGTACCCGCCTCGGTGTGCTCGCGGCGCCGGTATTTGACGAAGAAAAAGAAGATAAAGCCAGCGATCGCCAGGGAGCTGATGGCGCTGATCGCCAAGGCGAAGAAGTAGATCGCATCTACTTCCCCGGCAATCGTCGAAGCGGCCTCGGGAAAGATTGGAAAATCGAAGATATCTATCACCTATGGCATTCCTAACGCGCGATCGCGCTCGGCGTTTCGGATCTTTCGCGGCGCCACATAAGCCACAGGAAAGACGCCATGAAAAGGGCGAAGGCGGCACCGGCGACGCGCAAGACGCGCATCGCCACCATGGTGTACTTACCGAGCTGCGGATCGTATTGGAAACAGTAGAGCAGAACCTGATCGATCAGCGACCCTCTCTTCTCCTCAGCAGCATCCACCAGCGCCAGCCGAATGCTCTTGGGGGAGTATTCGATGCCGTAGAAGTACTGCGCCACTTTGCCTTCGGGAGTCGCTATCAAGATCCCCGCGGCATGGGCGTATTCATCTTCGTCGGGTAAGTAAACAAAGCGAAATCCGGCCACTTCGGAGGTCCGGCTGACGCTGTCTTGGTCACCGACCAGAAAGTGCCAATTGGCCTCGATCTCAGGTCGGCCATAGCGCTCGACCGCGGCGGCGCGAGCCTGCCGCGCCATCTCCGGCGTCTCCCCGGGATCGATCGAAATCGCCACCACATCGAACTCCCGGCCGACCTCGAAAGGCAGCACATCGAGAGACTTGGCAACCCCGTTCATCACCAGTGAGCAGAGCATCGGACGCTCGTAGTAGACGAAGGCCAGAACCACCGGGCGCTGGCCAATGACCTCGCCGAGTTGCAAGCGGCGACCCTCGGCGTCGGTAAACCAGGCATCGAGAGGCAACTGGCCACCGAGATGCTGATCGAAGCCAACATCTTTCAGCGGCCCCGGCATATTCTCCGGCGCGATCCGACCGACCGCGGTCGACGGCGCTGGCGGATCCGGCGGCGCGGCTGGTTGGTCGGCGAATAGCTGGCCGCCACCGATCAAGCTCAGCAGGGCAGCCAAGGTCAACCAGCCGGGTAAGGCTCGCCGTGGCTGCTTATTCATCGTTGGGAGGCTCCACCGCCACCGGCTCGGCATGCTCGCCGACGGCATTGGCCGGTGGCTCCAGACGCAGTGACGCTTGCTGTTCGAGCAGCAGGTCCATGGCTTCATAGATCGGCATATGCACCACCCCGGCAGCCTGGTCGACCCAACCCCAGCCGGCGCCGCTGTTGGCTAGCGGCTTCTTTGGACCAACCGGCGCTCCGAGGTGGAAGGCCATCTCCTGCCACAGCGCCGCCATCTCGGCCTCCGGCTTGGGCTGGAGCAAGGGACCGGACAGCCGCGCGAGGTGCTCGACGGCGAGCAGGGGTGAGGCCGTGGTCGGCTGCC
The DNA here is from genome assembly GCA_965248925.1 of Candidatus Multivoradales bacterium. Lineage (GTDB taxonomy): Bacteria > Acidobacteriota > Thermoanaerobaculia > Multivoradales > J023 > CBDFLE01. The sequence continues at coordinate 2,428,635 of CBDFLE010000006.1, forward strand.
GGCGCCCTTCGAGAAAGTTCAACACCCCCCAGGCCAGGACGATGCCCAGCAGACACATCAGGACCAGCGCGAGAGCTATCTGCAGCAGACTCTTGGTACTGATCTCGGCACCGAAGGTGTCGCCGAAACGTCCGTCCCAACCTGCCGGTACTTTCTCTTGCTCAGCCACGGGCCACCGCCTGTTTAAGCAGCGGGTCCTCTACCGGCAGCGCCGGCCGGCCCTTGAACTGAGCCACCAACAACCACACCCAGATGCCGCCAATGGCGGCCGGCGCGGCCAAATCGAGCCAGTGAAAAGCAACTTTCTGATGGCTGAAGTTGGGCGTCACCTGCCAGTAGAAATCGAGCCAACGCATGGCCAACACCCATATCGCCACCCAGCGCAACCGCTTGGCGTGGGACTTCAGATCCTGCGATAGCAACAGGCCGAAGGGCAGTGCGAAATGCCCCACCACCAACAGCACTGAAATCAACTTCCAGCCATTGGCGTTGCGATCGATGTACCAGGTGATCTCCTCCGGCAAGTTGCCGGACCAGATAATCAGGTACTGCGACACCACGAAGTAGGCCCACAGCATGATGAAGGCGAGCATCAGCTTGCCGTAATCGTGAAAGAGCTTCGGCTTGACCAATTGGTCAAAGGGCTTGCCGCGGCGCAGGAAAAGCATGAACAAGACAATGAAACAGAGGCCCGACAAGCCTTGACCAGCGACGAAGGAAATGCCGAAGAGGCTCGAGAACCAATGGGGGTCCAGGGACATCACCCAGTCCACCGAAGCCAGGGTGGAGGTCAGCATCCACAGCACCAAGCCGGCCGCGCTGAGTTTCTTCAGCCGCAGCCGAATTGCCTCGCTCGGCGCACTGTCTTGCCGCCGTGACAGGCTCGAGACAAGAAAAGCCAAGCCGCTCCAAATGGCGAAGAAGACCACCATCCGCACGGTGAAAGCGGTGGGATTCAGATAGCTCGCCTTATGCTGGATCAGGGGGTCATTCGCCGCTTCCGGGGTGGCCCAGGGAAAGAGTTCCTCCAACCCCAGCAGCAGGGGAATCGAAGCGATCAAGAAGAACGGCAAGGTGCGTCCCGCGGCTTCCGTGACCCGGCGCATCATCACTCCCCACAGACCACCGGACACATGATTCAACATACCGAGCATGAAAAGGCCGGCAGCAACCCCGAACCACAGCAGCCAGCCCGTCAAGTAGGCGTGGTAGAAGTGCTCCGGCGCCAGAAAATAGCCCGCCGCAAGAGCTGCCGTGCCGACAGCGCCAACACCCAGGGCTCGGGCCTGCAGGCCGGTCAACTGAGCCTGGGGCTCGAAGATCGCTTGCTCGATCGTCAGGGTCTTCGCCTGATCACTCATGGTGATCTCCCGCGGCGTCTGCATGCCCGTCGTCTCCTACTTCAGCCGCAGCAGCTTGCTGCTGCAAAGCGTCTTGGAAGTCTTGCTGCAAATGGCTCGGCAAGTCGGCCAACACCACGCTCTGACTCAATTGCAAAGCTTGAATGTAGGCCGCGACCGCCCAGCGATCCGCCACCGGCAACTGGCGGCGATAGCCCGACATGACGCCGAATCCATTGCTAATCACGTCGTAGTAATAGCCCACCGGCATCTGCCGTAACCGCTCCTCGTGCATCGAGGAGGGCTGCTTGAAGCCGCGCCGCACGATCATGCCGCGGCCACGGCCGGTGCTGTCGTGGCAGACGCCGCAGTAGATCTCAAAGCGACCGCGACCCCGTAACAGCAACTCACGAGTGAGCGGCAGCGGCAGCTCGGTGAGCAGTTCGCCAGCATCGTCTTTGCCGAGATACAGCCGGCGGTCAGCACGCAAGTGGCCACGCGCCACCGTGCCGGCGGGAATCGGCCGCGATGCCATGCCGTTGGCGAACAGCTCGCTGGCTTCGAAGGGCTCCAGCTTGGGTTGATCCTGCATGTCTTGCCGGCAGCCAGCCAGCAGCAGAACCAGCCAAGGCAACCCGGCCAGCGCCCATTTGCAGAGCCCGGACTTGGCGGCGGATTGTGCTCTACCAATCAACGTCATGCACCTCGCTGGCACCGAGCTGCTCAAGGAAGTCGCAGGTCGACTCACTATCGAAACGCGAGTCTGCGGCCTCGATGAGCAGGAAGTAGGCATCCTGGGTGGCGCGCTCGAAGCGATCCACGTTGAACACCGGGTGATAGGGCTGCGGCAGATTGTTGAGGGTGAACATGCCGATCACCGCGGCAAAGGCGGCGAACAGAATGGTGGTCTCAAGAGTCATTGGAACAAAGGCTGGCCAGCTGAAGTAGGGCCGGCCACCCACATTGAGTGGATAGGCCACCACCGATACCCAGGTCTGCAACCCAAAGCCAAAGACCGCGCCAACGATGCCGCCGAGCAAGACAAAGAGTGAAACCTTCGACTTCCTATGCCGCGCCACCAGATGGCAGACCTCCTCGATCGGATAAGGAGTGAAGGCGTCGAGACGCTCGTATCCCACTTCCTGCGCTCGCTCGACCGCTCTTAGTAGCTGTCGCGGACCCGGCAGCTCGGCCAAGAGACCGTAGGTCGGCGTCGGATATTCGTCGTGCGCCATCGCTCAGCTCTCCTCGTGCCGGCCCGGACCCACCTCGGCCTCGGGCAGCATCATCTTCATCTCAGACATGGCGATCATCGGCACGAAACGGACAAAAAGGAACATCAAACTGAGGAAGAAGCCAATGGTACCGAGGTACAGCGCCCAATCCCAGAAAGTGCCGGAATAATAGTCCCATGAGGACGGCAAGAAGTCGCGAGACAGGCTCAGCACGCAAATCACCAAGCGCTCCAGCCACATGCCGACACTGATGATCGCCGAAATCACCCACAGCCAGACGGTCGAGGTTCGCACCTTCTTGAACCACAAGACCTGCACCGCCAGGAAGTTGCAGAAGATCAACGCCATCCACTGCACCCGATAAGGCCCAAAGGGACGATTCTCGGCAATGGCGAAGATCTCGTAGGGGTTGCCGCTATACCAGGCGAAGAAGAACTCCATCACGTAGCCGTAGGCGACGATCAGACCGGTCACCAACATCAACTTGGCCATGTTCTGCAAATGGCGAGAGGTGATGAAATCTTCCAGCTTGAGGGCCTTGCGGATCGGGATGATCAGCAGCAGCACCATGGCGAAACCGGCGAACACCGCGCCGGCGACAAAATAAGGCGGAAAAATCGTCGCGTGCCCAGATCCGGCACCAGGCCGACGAACCAAAACATCAGCGACACCGTGCCATAGGTACTGATCGCGAACACATCCCAGATCAGCGGGCTGCGAAAGTTGGGCCAGATGTTCAGTATGGCCCGGCGCCAGGACGGCCCGGTCGAGATCGACCTCGGCCACCGGGGCGGGCGCCGCGGAATGATCGGGGGTAGCCATTGCGTGGGTCTCTCCGTTCTCTCTTCTCAAGCGCCCGGCGCGTCGCCGACGTTACTGTGCCCGTTCTTACCGGGCTCGTTCTTGCCGGGCCCCGAGTGAGCCGCTGGCGCCGTGCGAGCAAGCCGCGGATTGGGGTTGCGGATCCGCGCCAAATAGGAAGTCCGCGGCCGATTGCCGAGTTCCTCAAGCAGGGTGTAGTTCAAAGCAACCCCCTTGCGCTGAGCGACTGCCGAATGCGGATCGTTGATATCGCCAAATATAATCGCCTCCGACGGGCAGGCTTGCTGGCATGCGGTGATGATCTCACCGTCGCGAATCTGACGCCCTTCGACCTTCGCCTCGATGCGCGCATGATTGATCCGCTGCACGCAGTAGGTACATTTCTCCATCACCCCGTGCGAGCGCACCGTGACATCCGGATTGCGCCGCAGCTGGAGTTCCGGCGTGGTGAAATCTTGGTAGAGATAAAAATTGAATCGCCGCACCTTATAGGGGCAGTTGTTGGAGCAGTAGCGAGTGCCGACACAGCGGTTGTAGACCATGTCGTTGAGCCCCTCGTCACAATGCACCGTCGCCGCCACCGGACAGACCACCTCGCAGGGTGCTTCCTCGCACTGCATGCAGGGAACCGGCTGGTGGAAGATCTCGTCGACTTGATCCGCCGACTCGCCACCAAAGTAGCGGTCGATACGGATCCAATGCAGCTCCCGGCCGCGGCCGACTTGATCCTTGCCCACCACCGGAATGTTGTTCTCCGACTGGCAGGCCACCAAGCAGGCATTGCAGCCGGTGCAGGTCGACAGGTCGATGGTCAACCCCCAGGCATAGCCGTCATCGGGGTGATCCTTGCCGTCCATCAAGGAGATGTCGAGCGGTCCGTGTGATGCACCGGCAGGTATTGGGCGCCCTGGCCACTGGCCGGTGCCGCCCCCCTCTCGTCGGCCCCATGGCCACCACCAGCGACATGCTCGACGAGAAAATCGCGATAGCCGGCCAAGGTGCCCCCACGCACCAGATTGCGACCTTCCATGTTGTGGTGGTCCTGGGTCGAAGCCAGCTGATAGGTGCCGGCGATCGGCGTCACCGACACCGCCGCGCCAACATTCCAGGGGGCGCTGCTGGTGAGCAGAGGGTTGGCGTCGAAACCCAGGCCATCGGCCACCCGACCCGCCCGCCAACGGCCGTAGCCGAGGTGCAGGGTCAGGCTGTCTTCGGCTTGGCCGGGCAACACCCAAACCGGCAGTTCGAGCGCCCGCTCGGCCACCGTCAGCAGCACCCGCGGCGCATCGGCAGCCTGGTCGTCACCCTGCACCAGATCGCCGAGACCGAGGCGGCGGGCGGTAGCCGGCGCCAGCAGCAGGGCATTGTCCCAGGTCAGCTTGGTCAGCGGCTTGGGACACTCCTGCAGCCAGGTGTTGTTGGCCTGAGCGCCGTCCCCCACCGTCGGATCGGGACGGAATTGAAGCTCCAATCCCGCCGCGCCCCGTTTGGCCAGAGTCAGTGCCGCCGCCGCTGCCGCCGACCGGTCGGCAGAGGCCGTCCTCGGCGCCGCCGCGGTAGCCGGATCGAGGCCATCGTGCAGCAGCCGCCGCCAATAGCTGTCGAAGCTGCCGCTGCCGTCCCAGAAGCCGCGCCAGGTCTCGCGCACCAGCTGTTCGACCGGCTCGGTACCACGGCCGAGCAGCAGCGCCATCATCTCGACCGGCGTCTTGCCGCCGAACAAAGGCTCGATGATCGGCTGATCGTCGCGAAAACTGGCCCGCACCGGCTCTAGCATGGGACTGTCCTGCCAGATCATCTTGTGGCAATTCATGCAGGTCTCAGTCGGCGGCATGCCCGCCGAAGCGGCGCGCTCGACCGAGGTGTGGCAGTAACGACAGTCGATGCCCATGGCCGCCGTGTGGTGGTCGTGGCTGAACGGTACCGGCTGTTCGTAGACCAAACCCTCGTTAGTCTTCAGCGGCGAACGCTCGAAACCCATCACCAGGGTAATAGCGCCGCTGGCCACGACGATCAAACCCAGCAAGCTCAGCCGGGAGAGGACATTGCTGCGAGGACTGAAGATTTGCGCCATCTGAATGCTCTCGCCGACGCTCGACCCAGATTCGGAAAGGCGGTGACCGGCGGTCAGAATGAAGCTAGCGACCCCCAGAAATCACTTGTGAAGAATTTCACAAGCTCATTATTCGGGGAACTGCAAATGTACCGTGAGAATTGTCAACAAGAAAGTCCTGAGATGGCATCCCGCCATCCCCGGCTGCTTGAGCTTCGCAGCCGGCCATGAAGACACCAGCCAGCGATCAGCGCCACCGACAACACCCCATTCATCGCCGGCTCCACCAGGCACCGGCGCGCCAACCGTGGTGGCTACGGTTCGCCAGTGGCAGGCACTCTGCTAAAGTCCCGGCAACTCTGTATGGGGGATGCATGGATTGGGATCAAGCTCTGGTGTTGCGCCAGGCTGCGGCGCGAGAGAGTCTGCAACGGATTCGCGGTGATCAGGTCGGCGCGCCGGCCGATGTTGGGCGTGCTCTCGAGGTTATTGCAGAGCGGCTGTTCGACGCGAAGCTGAAGGTCAAGAGCCTCAAGCTAGCCTGTCAGATCCGCGACAACTCCTTCTCCCTGCGTTTTCACCAGCATTGCGGCAGGCCACCGGTGGACTACCTGGCCAAGCGGCGTATCGATACCGCGGCGGTGTTGTTGGAGAGCGAACCGATCTCAGTGGGTCAGGTCGCCGAGCTGACCGGTTTCAACTCGCTTCAAGTCTTCAGCGATGCCTTCCTGCGCTGGATGGAGGCTCGGCCGCTGGCCTATCGCCAAGGCGTGCAACGCCTAGTTTCTGTCGCCAACCTAGAGCTGCTCAATCCGGGGACTCTACGGCTGGCGTGTCTCGGTAGGTTGGAGCCCAAGCCAGCGCGGCGATTGATCGGGCATTTGCAGGATCTGTACGCCACCGACGAACCGGTCGCGGGACCGGATGCAGCGGCGTCAGAGATCTGCGACAGCGAGCAGCAGCTTGCCACTGGACATTGGCGGGTGTTGCAGGATCTGCCGCCCGGCGAGCAGCAGAACTTAGTAAAAAGCCTTCCGCTACGCTCAGCAGCGCTGTTTCACCTGCTGCTCCAGCAATGTCGCTCGGAAGGGCGCCAAGATCGCAAGCGCGGCGTACAGATTGCTGAACTGGCTCTCGACGCATTGCATGCAACGGGTCGCTACCTACCGCCCAAGAAGCTCCTCGAGCTGAAGGCGAAAGGCTGGGCATGGCTGGGAAATGCGCAGCGGCTGAACCTGGACTTGAAGAAGGCCGAGGCTTCGTTCGCCACCTCAGCCTGGCACCTTCCAGCTCCGAACACTGATAGGCGTATCTTGGCCGAGCATTGCGAGCTACTTGCTTCTCTTCGCTGGTATCAGCGACGGATGGATACGGCGGCAGAGCTTCAAGACCGAGCTGTGGCCCTACAGCGAACAATTGGGGATCTAGTACCGCTAGCAAAAGCACTAATAGTTCGCGGGATTCTCTCTGCCTACTCCGGTCAAACTCCGTGGCGAGACCCGAATTCCCAGGAAGCTCTGCTGCTCCTCGATCCGTCGACGCAGCCGCTCCTCTCATTTGCCGCCCAATTCAACCTCGCGGTTGGGCAACTCTGCTCAGGAGAGCATGAAGTAGTTTGGGACCTACTGCCGCAGGCTCAAGAACTCGCGAGCCAAGTGCCCGGTACCTCCGCTAGCCTCCGCTTACGATGGTTGGAGGGCCTGCTCCACCATGCTAACGGTGACAGCACGGCGGCCGTTCGCATCCTGGACGAGGTTTGTTGCAGTTTTTTCGATGCAGAAGATACGGGGCATTTTGAGGCGGCCAGAATTGACCTGGCAGCTGCAAAGAAAAATCTCTCACAGCCCCTTATCTTGAATCTGCGAACTCGCCGCAACTTTGCCGCAGCGCATCTCGCCACACCTCCTCCATCCGCGAGTGAAGCAGGAAAACACCGGCCACCCCGGTAGCCGAGCAGCTTGATTCGTAAGCCTCTGACTGGCCTTGGCCTGCCGCCGCCCTGTCGCATAGCAGCAAAGCATCAGCCCTCCCACCATAGAAAAAAGCTCCGCTGCAGCGGCAGAGGTGGTTCTCCTCAGCCTCGTCCATCCTCAAAAACCTTCACCTAGACGGATTCCGAAGACAACTACCGAAATCTATTCCGCGAACGTTGGTGAAATGCCTGGTTGGAGGCTCAACCCTGGGAACTGCGGGTCAGAATCCGAAGACGTTCTCAGTAGCGGGCGGGTTGGACATCGGCGAGAGTGAGCTTCGCCATCGGGGCAGTGCAGCAGAACTGGGGTCCTTCTCATCCCATCCCGTCGGCGGTCGGAGCAGTCTCTACACCCCTCGCTAGTGCTCCGGCCGCCGCGTCTTTTTTGCTGCTGCCCCGGTTGGAGAATCCATGAAGGTCTTCTCACCCAAAATCAACCACCTGGCCGACCTCCTCTACGCGGCGGAAGAACAGGACGCAGAGGTTTGCAGCCTGGCCTGGTACCTGCTGGGTCGCGATCCGCTGACCGGACCCTTGTTGAGTGAGTTATTGATGCTGGCGGCCGACGCTCAAATCAAAGTCGGCAGCCAGCATTGGAGCCTGTCCGTGGTGGCGCTCAACCAGCAGGTCGACCGCCTGCTCAGTGCGGATGGGCGCATCTGGAAGATCGCCGCCGATCTGCTCGATCCCGATCGCGAAATAGGAACCGATCACGCGGGACTGATCGCGGTGCTCGATGCCCGCATCTGCCGTTTCCGCGGCGACAGCTCGCGAATGCGCCGCCTCCGCCGCCGGCTGATCCGGGATTTAGAAAAGGAGTGGGGAAACCGAAAAGGGCTGGTAGGGCCTAGTGCCGAGGCAAAACGACGGACAAAAGAGCAGATTGTATAAATAGCTACTTCTGCTCGCTCAAATACTCCGGGAACCGATTTGTCGGATTGAGAGTCCAAACAGCTATGCAACGGAACCAACTGAAGGATGAAGACATGCATCGAAGATTCTGCCTGACTACCGTATCTCTCCTGCTCTTGACCTGCCTGGCCACGGCCCCACTCCTCGCCCAATGCGACAACAATCCGATCGCCATCGACGACGAAGTGCTGCTCGCCGCCACTCCAGTGCTGATCGACGTGCTGGCCAATGACCAAGAGCCCGACGGCGAGGCCCTCAGCCTGACGGTCCTCTCGACCACTTGTCCACTGACCTTCGAGGTGCTTTTTGATGTCGTCCGGCTGACCCCGACCCCAGACCTCCTGACCTACCCCTCCTAACCCTCTGAAAACACAGGACCGCCCCTCAGAGGTGGTGCGGACCCAAAACTGTCCGCTTTTTTCGGTGCCGAGGCATGATCGAGCATGGCACTGACGAGCGAGCACACCGTCCTGTTCCCAGACCACGCCGGGGTCCCCGATGGGGTTGTGGTGATCAACGACCGCTGCCGCCTCCAGCAGAGGGGCGGCTATCGGGTGGTGGTGGTCAGCGGCATGCCGCTCGCTCACTTCGCTGCCGGCGACAGGACAGGCGAGGCCCACGCGATGGTGAGTCTCGTTGAATTGGGCTGGGCACAGCAACGCGAGGTGGCCCTTGCGTTCGCTTGTGATGTGCGGACTGTGCGCCGGAATCAGCGCCGCTTCGAAGAAGGTGGGCTGGCTGCTCTGGGCCGGCCGCGCGGTTTTCCCCGGGGTCAGTCTCGGGTAGCGCAGGGCCGCCTGGACGCGGTCAACGGCTGGAAGGCCGAGGGTGTGTCGAATCGCGAGATTGGCCGGCGGCTGGGCATCGATGAGAAGGCCGTTCGCAAGCTCGCCAAGCGCCTGGGCTGGAAAGAGCGGTCGGTAGTGCAGATGACGATGCCCTTCGAGAGTGCGGACCCAAAACTGTCCGCCTCTGATGAGCAGCAGGTCGACGGCCCCCTGAAAACTGCGGATCTTGCGCTCGACGCTGAGGGTGGCGGTGACCCAGCGGCTGCGGACCCAAAACTGTCCGCTTCTGCGTCCGAGCAAGATCAGGTTCCCCTCTCGCTGGACCTCGATCCAGCGGATCGCGCCAGCGATCGGCTGCTGGCGAGGCTGGGATTCCTCGATGATGCGGCGCCGATCTTCGGAGCGGCGACCCAGCTACCGGGCGCCGGTGCTCTGCTGGCGATTCCCGCCCTGGTGGACAGCGGCGTGCTCTCCATCGCGCAGGAGCTGTACGGCAGCATCGGGCCGGCCTTCTATGGGCTGCGCACCACTCTGGTAACCCTGCTGCTGATGGCACTGTTGCGGGTCAAGCGACCCGAAGGGCTCAAGGAGCGCTCACCCCGGCATTTGGGTCAGCTTCTCGGGCTCGACCGAGCGCCGGAAGTGAAAACCTTGCGCAACAAGCTCGCTCGGCTGGCCGCGCATGGCCTGGCCGCGGATCTCGGTCGCGCCCTCGCTCAGCGCCGGGTCGCCACCAGGGGCCATGCCATGGGCTTCCTCTACGTGGACGGGCATGTGCGCGCCTACCACGGTGGCCGAGAGATTCCCAAGACACACGTAGCGCGGATGCGGATCGCGATGCCGGCCACCACCGACTACTGGGTCAACGATGCTGAGAGCGAGCCTCTCTTCGTGGTCCCCACCGAGGCCAACAAGGGGCTTGCGACGATGCTTCCCCTCATTCTCGAAGAGGTACGAAAGCTACTCGGAGACCGGCGAGTCACCGTCGTCTTCGACCGTGGGGGTTGGAGCCCGAAGCTGTTTGCGAAGCTCATCGCCAAGAAGTTCGACATCCTCACATACCGAAAGGCCCCCTTTCGTCCGGTGCCGTTGAGCAAGTTCGGGCAGATCAAGGACACGATCCACGGGCGGAAGCTCGAGTACCTCCTCGCCGATCAGCGTATCTACCTCGAGTATGGCCCGAGGAAGAAGCGCAAGCGGCTGTACCTGCGCCAGGTCACCCGCCTCTGCGACAACGGCCACCAGACGTCCATCATCACCTCCCGCCGCGACCTCTCCACACTCGAGGTCGCCTACCGCATGTTCGATCGTTGGAGGCAAGAGAACTTCTTCAAATACCTGCGCGAAGAATTCGCACTCGATGCCCTGGTGGACTATGGCACCGAGCCAGCGGACGCTGCCCGCGATGTGCCGAATCCCGAGCGCGGCAAGATCAATGCAGAGCTGCGCAAAGCTCACGCACATCTCGAGCAGCTCCGGGCCCACATCGGGATCGCTGCTCTTGAAAACCGCGAGGATCGGCGGCGCACGATGCGCGGATTCAAGATCGCCAACGCCGCCATCTCCGCCAGGGTCCGGGCAGCGATAGAGCAGATCACCGAACTCGAGAACCAGCGCGCGACCCTCCCCGTCCGCGTCCCCGTCCAAGAGGTCGTCGAAGCGGATGTCATCAAGCTGTCCGTCGAGCGCAAGCACCTCACCGATATTCTCAAGATGGTCGCCTACCAGGCCGAAGGTGATCTTCTCCGGCTCCTATCACCCCACTACCGCCGCACCGAGCAGGAGGGACGCACCCTGATCCAAAGCGCTTTCGCGGCCGGCGGCGATATGGAGGTTACCGACACCGTGCTGCTCCTTTCCATCGACCCGCTCAGCTCTCCCCACAAGACGGCGGCGATCGCCGCCGTCTGCGAAGAACTCAACGCTACCGCCACCCACTTCCCCGGCACCGAGCTACGGATGCGGTTCGCGATCAAGAAGGCGCCACCCCGGAGCCTGGCCTTCCCAGGGCCTCGGAACACCTCCGGAGAGGCTCAACCGGACATTTGAGAAAAAGGGTATGTCAGGAGTTCTGGACCCCGGCGGTGCGAACGGCTTGCACGGTGACCTACCGAATCGAAGATGAGTCGCAGAATGTAGCCACGGCCACTATCGAGGTGACCCCGAACGGACCCTTATTTGCCGACGGCTTCGAGACCGGGAATAGCTCGCAGTGGACCGAAACTTGCGCCAGCGCCAGCTGCTAGGGGAGAACAATCATGCGAATTAGACCTCTCAGCCTCATCCTTCTCGGCCTCTGCATCGCCCTGCCGCTGACCGCACAACTCCCCCCAAGCCATCAGCGCGGAGTGACCGCCGACACTGCCTACCAAATCGGCGACCTGGATCAGATAAATCTTTTCAACGGCAGCCTAACGGTATCTCTGCCGATCGGAATCACCTACCCCGTCGGCCCGTCGCTGAGCTTCAGCCTGACCGCCTCGTACAGCTCCGGTGGCTGGGAGTACGATGAGAATCACCAATGTCAAGACATCAATCCACCCTTCGCGCTGCGTACCTACAGCCTGCCGATCCAGGATCTCAAGACGCAGGCCGGCTTCGGCTGGAGAGTCAGCCTCGGAGAGCTGATCGCACCACGTAACAGTCCGACGACAACGCCTGAGATTTACGTCGATCCAAGTGGCGGCGAGCACAGGTTTTATACCGAGCTGCATCCCGGCGGTTTTCCAGCGACACCGCAGCCCAGCACCTGGTTCACCAACGACAGTACCTATTTGCGTCTACGCAAGCGCAATCCGGGGGTGTGCGAGCTGCCGTCTGGCACCTTTGTCGATCAGAGCTGCTACACGGTAGAATTTTCTGGCGGCGAGTTGCATGAGTTCCATAACTACGCCTCCGTCGGCGATCTCTGGCGCCTGACTCGGATGGAGGATCGCTTCGGCAATTGGATCAATGTGCGCTATGCCAACGATGGCGACTGGACATTGACCGACAGCCAAGGGCGCACTCACACGGTGGACTTTGTCGGTGGCAGAGTCGCCACCGTGAGGCTCGAAGCCTTCGGCAGCCAAAGCAACTCGACCTTCCTCTTTCAGTACCGCACCGAGACCCTCGAACGGCAGTTCGGTTTCCGCCCCGGCTGCGTGCCGATAGCCGAGCACACCCTCACCACCCAGGTGCTCGACCGGGTGGTGTTGCCCGATGGTTCGTTCTACGAGATGGACTACCTGACCGTCGACAACCTGCTCTCGGGCGGCTTGTCGAAGCTGCGCCTGCCCACCGGCGGCGCCTACGGCTACGACTACCAGCTCTTCCCCTTCCAGACCCAGCTGGCCGACCTCTTCCACGCTCCCGATTGGGGCACGGTGGCGCGGGGAGTCAAGAGCAAGCATCTCTTCCTCGACGACGGCGACACCACCCCCTACGCCACCTGGAGCTACACCTACGACACCGCAAATCCGCAAGCCCCCGGCGATCCGCTGGGCCACCCCTGCTTCCACTCGATGAAAGTGACTGATCCGCTGGGCTTCGAGACGGTGAGCTATTTCTCCACCGTTGGCGCCAACAATCGCTGGTCCTACGGCCTGCCCTACACCTACTGCGATCCCATCAGTGGCAGCTTCTCAGAAGCCGGCCCCTTCCTTTCCCAAGAACTCTTCAACGCTGGCGGAACCAAGCTCCGCTCGATCTTCGTTGAGTTCGACAGCGATGGCCGCGACGCCGGCAACTACAACGAGAAGGCCCACCGCTTGCGCTATCGCAAGGAGACCTTCCACGACGACGGCGGCAAGTTCCGCGAAGTCACCTTCTCGGACTTCGATGGCCTGGGCCACTTCCGCACCATGACCACCGGCGGCAACTTCGGCGCTGCTGACGTCCGCACCAGCAGCACCACCTACAACGCCAACAGCGGCACCTACATCATCGCCAACCCCGACGACAGCTCGATTGATCCGGCAACCGATTTCGTGCTGCCAAGCCACAACGCACGCTGGATCTTGGAGACCTGGGACGAGCAGTCGGTGAGCGAAGGCGGGACCACCGAGAAAGCCGAGTTCTGCTTCAGTAGCACCACCGGCTTCCTCGAACGCCGCCGCCAGCTGGCTGGCAGCAGCCGTCAGAGCCGCGACGTGGTGAGCCTCCTCACCTCGACCGACGGCTTCGTCACCGGCGAGCGGGTCTATGGCGGCGACACCCAGAACCTCGGCACCGGCTCCTTGTGCGGCCTCGGCTTGTCCGGCCCTACTTACCGCACCGACCACGTCTACGCCAGCGGCAGCCTGCGCAAGTCGACGGCGGTGGACTGCACAGGCACCGCGATCCTCACCCTGGCCGACTACGACATCGACTCAGACACCGGCCTGGTGGCCACCAGCCGCGACGCGGCCGGCCTGGGCACCAGCTTCACTTACGATCGCTTGGGCCGCTTGACCGGCCAGCGCCCGGCCGAGCTGGGCTGGACCCAGTGGACCTACACCCTGCCCACCACCGCCAACCCCAGTCTTGCGCCCAAGCTCACCGAGCAACAGTGCCAGCCCTTCCAGACCTCCTGCAGCGGCACCGATCTGATGAGCTTCCGCGAGCACCGCTACGACGGCCTCGGCCGGCGGCTGCAACAGACCGTGCGCATCCCCGTCGCCAACGCTGGCCAGACCGAGCTCTGGCATCGCTACACAACCTGGAACCCCCGTCACTGGAAGACGGACGAGTCGGTGTGGACCACCGCCTCCGCGGCCGGCGAGAGCCGGCGCACGACCTACATCGCCTACGATCGCTTCGGCCGCCCCGGCCGGGTCAAGCCGCCAGAACAGCCGGCGACCTTCTTCACCTACCAAGGCGACCGGGTGCAGACCCGGCGCTTCAAAGTGCAGCTGACCAGTGGCCAGCAAGACACCCACGTCACCGAGATCATGGACGGCCAGGGCCGTCTGGCCGAGGTCTGCGAGGGCAGTTCCGCCCCCTGGTCAGGGAGCTGTGGCGGTGGCGGTCTGCTGACTCGCTACTCATATGACGATGGTGGCAGACTGACCAAAGTGTGCCAGAACCTCGCCGGCTCGACCTGCGGCCAGACCCGCTTGTTCGACTATGACGGTCGCGGCTTCCTACTCTCCGAGACCCATCCCGAGATCGGCCCCTCGGGCAATGGCCGCAGCGATTACCGCTATGACGCCGGCGGCAACGCCACCTCCAAAGATCTGATCGGCAGCACCGCCTTCGATCTGAGCTTCGATTTCGACGCCGCCGGCCGACTGATCAGAGTCCTCGAATCGAGCAATGGCGTGGGGAGCACCCCGCGCTTGCAGAAGCAGTTCCGCTACGCCCGCGCCAACTCTGGCAGCGACCACCGGGCCGGCAAGCTGGTGCAGACCGTGCGCCACAACTGGGTCGACATCCAGAGTCCCCTGGCCCCCGAGCCCGGCTTCCTCGACGTCAAGCTCTCCGAGAGCTTCCGCTACACCGGTCGTCAGGGGCTGATGTCGGAGAAGCAGACCCGCTACCAATTCTTCGCCGGCAACTACGCCTTCACCACCGGTTTCGTCTATGACACCCAGGGCAATTTGTCGCAACTCGACTACCCCAGCTGCCAACACGCCGACGGCGGCTGCGCCACCAACGATCCACAGCGCACAGTGAATTTCAACTACGAGAAGGGTATGCTCAGGTCCGTGCCTGGCTTCGCCAACAACCTCACCTACCAGAGCGGTGGCATGCTGCACCAGCTCACCCACGGCGATGGTGTGGTCGACACCCAGGAAATCAGCAGCTCCAACGGCCTCGCCCGGCCGCATCAGCTGACCACCTCCGCGGGCTGGAGCACCGACATCTTTTCCTACGACGGAGCCGGCAACATCTCGGCCATCGGCAACTTGGCCTACCGTTATGACCGCCTCGGCAGATTAATCTCTGGCCAGACCTCGGTCGGTGCCACCCTCTTCACCCAGACCGCGAGCTACGACAATTTCGGCAATATCCAGCAGCTGTCGACGCCAGGTTTCTCAGCTCTCAACCTCAACCCCAGCGCCAGCACCAACCGCCTCGGCCTCTCAGGCGCCCAGTACGACGCTGCCGGCAACCTGACCGACATCACGATCGGCAGCGAGAGCTTCGACTACGCCTTCGATGGCGCCAACATGATGAAGCACTTGCGCTCGAACACCGATCAAGCGCGGGTCTACATCTACAACGCCAGCGACGAGCGGATCCTCACCTTCGACTGCTTCGGCGCCGGCGCGACCAGCACCTGCACCACCCAGCCCGCCAGTCTCACCTGGACCCTGCGCGGGCTCGGCAACGAAGTCCTGCGAGTCTACGATCAGCCGGCTGGCGGCGCCTTCAGCTGGAGTCGAGACTACGTTCATCGCGGCGGGCAGCCGCTAGCCACCATCGAGCCCAATGGCAGCGGCGGCGAGATGACGTCGCATCTCCACCTTGATCATTTGGGTACGCCAAGGCAGATCACTCGTGGTAGCCAACAAGTGGCGTTGCACAACTACTACCCGTTTGGTCAGGAGGCGACCAGCGCGGCCCAGGACGAGGTCGTGCTGAAGTTTACCGGGCATGAGAGGGATAAGACCGGCACAGGCAGCCGTAGCGAGTTGGACTACATGCATGCTCGGCATTGTAGCCCGGTGGTGGGGCGATTCTTGAGTGTCGATCCGGCGAAATCTTCTGCGAAGGTGATGCCGCAGAGTTGGAACCGGTATAGCTATTCCTTGAACAGCCCTCTGAAATACTACGACCCGGACGGACAAGTTCTTAGACTTGCTTCAGACACGAAGACCCAAAAGAAGGTGCTCCCGATGTTGATTGAAACCATGAGAAGACCTGGCGGCCGAGCATCGCTCGGGGGGCTTGCCAAGTCGGACATCGTTTTTATGATAGCGAATGAGGCGCTAAATAGACCAGTCGACATTATGAGCGTAAAAAGAGGAGGCTCAAGCAGAATAACATTTGGCAAAAACAAGAACTTGAAAGTGAAGGACGGCAGGATTGTAAGCATTGACATCGTGCTTGACACTGCTGCAATTTCGGTTCATCCAGTCGCTACTAATGGAGTAGCTACCGTGGCGCATGAAGGGTCTCACGGGAACAGTATCGCCAGCGCTCAGGCTAGAGGGATTAGCCCGTATAGCGCATGGGCAGCAGGCGTCAATGGGGACAAGCCGAAAAGCGCCACTGGCCCGGCAGCTCAGGACGGGGCCGCAGTTGCTGCTGAGAGACGGGACCTTACTGCCGTAGAGGCAGAAGCCCTTCTAATGCAAATCATTCTTCCATAAACTGAGGCACAGGACCTGGGGTAAACATGAGTGATGAACTCTGTCGATTTCTTTCTGGCTCTGCAGTGCTCTTGCTTTGCTTGGCTTGCACAACAGATCGATATTCAACCAAAGCGAGAACGGCTGGCCGGGGGCCGCTCGAGATCTACCAGGAGCAAGATCATCCCTTGGGCGACGAGACGGCGTCCGTTAACGGGCCAAGGGCCGACTCTGAGCAAGGGAAAAACATTCAGGCGATTGGGCTCGAGCTCACGTCCTGCTATGGCTATTGCCCAGAGTTCACGGCCCTCTTCTGCGCAGATGGTTCTGCGTGGTATTGCGGCAGAGCAAACACGAATCCTTTGGGGTGCCACTCTGGATCTGTGACGTTAGACGAATATCGTATAGTTGCCGCTGCTATGGACGATATTGGATATTTTGAGATGAATCATACTTATGTTGCATTAGAGACCGACGAGTCTTCGGTGTTGGTGTTTGGTAAACGCTACAACAAGATAAAAATGATTCGAGACTACGCAGAGAGTGGTCCTCCCCGCCTGTGGTTGTTGGAATTCCTTCTCGGTGCGATGGTCGATCGAATCCACTGGAGTCCGAGTGATGTCACAGGATTAGATTTGGAGCGTTGTTCTTCGCCGTAGTTGGTTGGAACCGCTGGTGCTAGAGGCGGAGTCGATGGCGTGCCCGACTCTCGTGCCGTCAGACTACGACAGCGGGCTCAAAGCCCATAGGTGTATTCGGCCCGCCCCGAGGTGTTCGATCCTTCCAACTCTTTGTTCTTGGCCGTGAGGCACCTCGTCCCTTACCTGGTCAAGACCAGGAGATCATAGGGCCCTCGGCCGATTCAACAGATGCAGGTCTCAGCGCACAACCCGCCCGACGCCTCGAATCCCAGCTCAAAACGGAGTGAGAGCGGGCGCCTGTTTTCCTGTGGCCTTGGTTATACCTGGTACGACGATTTCGGCAACATCCAGCAGCTATCAACACCCGGTTTCGCGGCTCTCAACCTCAACCCCAGCGCCACCACCAACCGCCTCGGCCTCTCAGGCGCTCGATACGACGCAGCCGGCAACTTGACCGACATCACAATCGGCAGCGAGAGCTTCGACTACGCCTTCGACGGCGCCACCATGATGAAGCATTTGCGCTCGAACACCGATCAAGCGCGGGTCTTCATCTACAACGCCAGCGACGAGCGGATCCTCACCTTCGACTGCTTCGGCCCCGGCGCCACCAGCACCTGCACCACCCAGCCCGCCAGCCTCACCTGGACCCTGCGTGGCTTACAGAACGAGGTTCTGCGAGTCTACGATCAGCCAGCTGGAGGTTCATTCGGCTGGACCCGAGACTATGTGCACCGAGGCGGCCAGACGCTAGCCACCATCGAGCCCGACGGCAGCGGAGGTGAGCTGACTTCGCACCTGCACCTTGATCACCTGGGCACCCCCCTGCAGATCACGCGTGGTGGTCAGCAGGTGGCATTGCACAACTACTACCCCTTTGGTCAAGAGGCGACCAGCGCGGGGGCTGACGAGATTCAGCTGAAGTTTACCGGGCATGAGCGGGACAAGACGGGGACGGGAGTGAGGAGCGAGCTGGACTACATGCATGCTCGGTACTGTAGCCCGGTGCTAGGGCGGTTCCTGAGCGTTGATCCGGCGAAGTCTTCCGTTTTGACCCAGAGCACAACCTGGAACCGGTACTCCTACGTTTCCAACAATCCGCTGCGCTACAATGATCCTTCGGGTCTACGCCAGAACCCAGTAACTGGAAGAAAGGGAATCAGTCCAAGGCCCGCCAGCGCCGTTCTTGGGAGAATCAGGAGCAATGACAACAATCGCAGAGTTGGACTCTTTGGAATGACGCGCCATTTCGCAGATGGGACAGAGAGATTTCACCCTGGCATCGACATCAATGCACCAGCCGGAACCCGGTTGTTTGCGGCAGAAGGGGGGACAGTCAGCCGTCGGCGAAATGCTCTCGCAGGTAACCAGATCGTAATCAAGACTTCTTCTGGAACCCAGTTGTTCTACTCTCATCTTGATAGCTTTGCGCCCGGACTGAAGAGCGGAGCAACAGTAGTTGAGGGTGAAATCATCGGAACAGCAGGGACCACAGGGAACGCAATGGGTATTCTGAGTCAAGAGGAGCATCTACACCTCACTGTTAAGAATCCAAAAGGCGTGAGGGTAGATCCGCTAATCTGGCTCAATGACCCTTTTGCAGCCGACCCCAGAATCCACTCAGAACCAGCATCCACACCATGTCAATGCAGTTCAGGTCCGCCTAATGTTCCGGGTATGCTGATACAGCTCTATCTCAGAGGGCCATCGTGAATCTTGTAATAGCAATCGTCCTTGCGTCCTTTAGTTGCTCGCAGCTCACGGGCAATTCGACCCTGCCAAACTTTCTGGAGATCGTTCAGCTCTCTGAGATGCTACTCGTTCCTCCCAATCGTCTGATCTTCGAACTGGGCTCGCCGGAGGCGGTTTTCCTCGAAGGTGCAGACTCAGAAGGGCCACCAACACCTCAAGACGGTCTAGAGCTTCGCTACTCGATCATTCTCCGTGTTGGGAAACACTATCCGGCCACGGCGTGGTTTCACCTCGACGGACAATCTTTCCTTGTGAGGGGGATCCATCTTGATTTCCCTGGCGCAAAGCCCGAACTGGCGGAGCTGGAGCTGGCAGCTGGCGGCCCGAAGCGCCTAGTTGAGCACGTGGTGATCTGGGATGAGGGTGAGCTGGATGGGTGGTTAAGCAAATGCCACCATTCCGGAGGCCCCATTCAAAGCTGGGTTTTTCAGGATCTTGGACTTCAAATTCGCCTAGAAGACAGTATTGGCTCAGAGAAGTCGGCCGTGGGAGGGATCTCGTTCGTGGCGGAGATCAAGTCTGGCGATCGCAGCTTTCCACCGTGCAAAGAATAATCGATTTTTTCCCATCTGCTAGCCACTACGGGGCCCAGCAGTACCGGTGGCGAAAAGATTTCCCTCTTGATGTAGTTGCTTGTACCGACATTCAGAATCCCCTGGCCCCCGAGCCCGGCTCCCTCGATGTCAAACTCTCCGAGAGCTTCCGCTACACCGGTCGCCAGGGGCTGATGTCGGAGAAGCAGACTCGCTACCAATTCTTCGCCGGCAACTACGCCTTCACCACCGGCTTCGCCTTCGACACCCAGGGCAATCTGTCACAGCTCGATTACCCCAGCTGTCAGCACGCCGACGGTGGCTGCGCCACCAACGATCCGCAGCGCACGGTGAATTTCAACTACGAGAAGGGTATGCTGAGGTCCGTGCCTGGATTCGCCAACAACCTCACCTACCAGAGCGGTGGCATGCTGCACCAGCTCACCCACGGCGATGGTGTGGTCGACACCCAAGAAGTCAGCAGCTCCAACGGCCTCGCCCGGCCGCACCAGCTGACCACCTCCGCGGGCTGGAGCACCGACATCTTTTCCTACGACGGAGCCGGCAACATCTCGGCCATCGGCAACTTGGCCTACCGTTATGACCGCCTCGGCAGATTAATCTCTGGCCAGACCTCGGTCGGTGCCACCCTCTTCACCCAGACCGCGAGCTTCGACAATTTCGGCAATATCCAGCAGCTGTCGACGCCAGGTTTCTCAGCTCTCAACCTCAACCCCAGCGCCACCACTAACCGCCTCGGCCTCTCAGGCGCCCAGTACGACGCTGCCGGCAATCTGACCGACATCACAATCGGCAGCGAGAGCTTCGATTATGCCTTCGACGGTGCCAACATGATGAAGCACCTGCGCTCGAACACCGATCAAGCACGGGTCTACATCTACAACGCAGAGGACGAGCGGATCCTCACCTTCGACTGCTTCGGCCCCGGCGCCACCAGCACCTGCACCACCCAACCAGCCAGCCTCACCTGGACTTTGCGCGGGCTCGGCAACGAGGTCCTGCGGGTCTACGATCAGCCAGCTGGCGGCGCCTTCAGCTGGAGCCGAGATTATGTGCACCGAGGCGGCCAGCCGCTAGCCACCATCGAGCCCGATGGCAGCGGAGGTGAGCTGACGTCGCACCTGCACCTTGATCATTTGGGTACACCTCGGCAGATCACCCGAGGCGGACAGCAGGTGGCGCTCCACAACTACTACCCGTTTGGTCAGGAAGCGACCAGCGCGGGTGCTGACGAGATCCAGCTGAAATTCACTGGTCATGAGCGGGACAAGACCGGGACCGGGGCAAGGAGCGAGCTGGACTACATGCATGCGCGGCATTGCAGCCCGGTAGTAGGGAGGTTCCTGAGTGTTGATCCAGTAGTTGGAGCTACACGGCAACCTCAGTCCTGGAACCGCTATGCCTACGTGACTAACAATCCGCTGAACCTCGTCGACCCTAACGGTCTCGAAGCCAAATGCGTTACAACTACCCACGAAGATGGTTCTCAGGATATCGTCTGCGGCGAAAGGATTGAGGTGGTCGATGGCACGGTGGAAGAGGTCGACTCGGAAGAGCCTGCCCAGGGTTTTCCGACCCTTGTTGCATTTATCGAAGTTGCCAGTCTCCCTGCCGTTACACCCCTCTCAACTCGAGATCGAATTCTGAGTTCTGTGCCGATTGATGGTATGGACTATGCTCGCTGTGTTCGCAAGAATAGGGCTAAACCAGTAGCAGCTCTCGTTGCCCTGGGCTCCGGAGTACCAAAGCGCTTGGTTCCGCCGTTTCGCGTTCCAAATCCCAAGCAACCTTTGACCAATCCTGCCAGGGCCTTCGTGGGCTCTCCAATTAAGCGAGCATTCCCCAGTTCACCACTTGCCAGAAGAGTCTCTGGAAGGATCAGGATCGGCGGCAGGTTCGTTTCCAGGATCGCCACGCCCTTAACTCTCGCAGAGGGCTACTACGACATTGCAGTCTTGGGCGCCTGCTCGTTTTGACATACAAGAACTGAGGAGAATTCCTGTGAACTCGTGGACGGCAACAGATTTCTTGCTTCTGGGCATAGCTCTGGCGGCACTTGGAAAAGTATACGAAAAGGTGCGGTCGAAGAAACTCCCCGTTGTAACAGAGGATGATTTTCTGGCACACTTTCAAGGCAGCCTGGCCCAGGAACATACAGCCAATATTCTTCGAGAAAGGAGAAACATTGCGCGAACACTCGGCGTTCCCGTAGAACGACTTTCCCCCACGGCAACTTTCTCAAGCATCATAAAGAGAGTGAATTATCTTGGAAGCGCAAATCTCGCATATTCCGACTTGGTAGAGGACTTGCAGGATAATCTAATACAAGCTAACATCGATATAGATCCCAGCGAGTTGGAAACTGTTGGGGCGTTCATTCAGGCGACTATCCAATCATTGGCGCGAGCGTCCAAGAGCGGAGCTGTTCAGGTGCCACCCTAGTCGAATCACATATCTTCAGTAGCTTACGCCACGTTGATCATTCGGGCACACCGCGGCAGATCACCCGAGGTGGACAGCAGGTGGCGTTGCACAACTACTACCCGTTTGGTCAAGAAGCCACCAGCGCCGGGCAAGATGAGGTCGGGCTGAAGTTCACTGGGCATGAGCGGGACAAGACCGGGACTGGGGTGCGGAGTGAGCTGGATTACATGCATGCTCGGCATTGCAGCCCGGTGGTGGGGCGGTTCGTGAGTGTGGATCCGGCGAGATCGGCAGAATCCAGGGCGCCACAAAGTTGGAATCGATATAGCTACGGGCTGAATAGCCCTCTCAAGTATACTGATCCAGATGGCCGGGTTCTGAAGATAGCAAAGGACAGCAAGACGCAAAGGCGCATCGTCCCTGTGCTCGTGAGAACACTGAGAAGACCCTCGGGCCGTAAACTTGTCTCGGATCTCGCGAAGTCCGATATAGTCTTCACATTTTCTGAAGGTAAATTGAATAAGCCCGTGGACATCATCAGTTTTAGAAGAGGCCGGGCCGGCTCACTACGATTCGGTGTCAATCAGAACATGAAGCATAGCAATGGGAGGATCGTGAGCATCGATATTGTCCTGGATTCAGCGGCTATATCTGCGCATCCTATCGACACGACAGGCGTGACCACTGCAGCTCATGAATCATCTCACGGGAGCAGTATTGCTGCCGGCCAAGCCAGTGGGTTAGTTTGGCACAAAGCCTGGGCCGAGGGGGTCAGAGGTGATCAGCCCGACAGCGCAACCGGACCAGCATCCCAAGAAGCGGCATCAGTGTTAAACGAACGTCGGGATATCAGCGCCAAGGATGCGAAGGCACTTTTGATGCAGTTCCTAACGCCGTAGCAGAAAGGAGGAGAGATGCAATACGTCATGTGCCGGACCCTACTTGTGTGCTTGCTTGCTCTTGTTATTTTTGGATGTTCTCATGGGGCGAAGCGGGATGTTATCTCTGGAGGAACTGGACCTCTTGATACCTATCATCTTGAACGCCATCCATGGGGAGACGACGCTACGATATTTGGAGGACCAAGGTCAGAATCTCTGCAAGGTCAAGGGGTGGAGGGGGTTGGCTTGGAGATGACCTCCTGCTACGGATTTTGCCCTCAGTTTACAGTAATATTCTGCGTGGATGGCACGGCCTGGTACTGTGGCAGAGCAAACACGGAGCCGCTAGGGTGCTACACTGGCAAGGTCCCGATCTCGGAGTTTAAAATCGTTGCTGCTGCGATGGAAGATGTCGGATTCTTCGAACTCGATCATACTTACGCTGACCTCAAGACCGACGATTCTTCCGCGCTGGTTGCAGGGCTCAAAGAGGGAAGGGTCGTTGTAGTTAGAGACTATGCGGAGAGCGCACCTCCTCGGCTGTGGCTGCTTGAGTTTCTTCTTGGTTCAATGGTCGATCGTGTCACTTGGGATCCTATCGATGCAAAGACTGTTGACTTCAACCAATGCGACTCGGGTTAGGAGTTTAGGGACGCGATCAAGATCGTATCGAAGGAGGCTCGTGACAATGCTTGGAACAAGAGCTAAACGCTGTCTTGTGCCCGACTAGCGTTCAGATTACGCCACCAACGATCCGCAGCGCACGGTGAATTTCAACTACGAGAAGGGTATGCTCAGGTCCGTGCCTGGATTCGCCAACAACCTCACCTACCAGAGCGGCGACATGCTGCATCAGCTCACCCACAGCGATGGTGTGGTCGACACCCAACAAGTCAGCAGCTCCAACGGCCTAGCCAGGCCGCACCAGCTGACCACCTCCGCGGGCTGGAGCAGCGGTAAGTTCTCCTACGACGGAGCCGGCAACATCTCGGCCATCGGCAACCTGGCCTACCGTTATGACCGCCTCGGCCGATTACGCTCCGGCCAGACCTCCGTCGGCGCCACCCTCTTCACCCAGACCGCGAGCTACGACAATTTCGGCAACATCCAGCAGCTGTCGACGCCAGGTTTCTCAGCTCTCAACCTCAACCCCAGCGCCACCACCAACCGCTTCGGCCTCTCAGGCGCCCAGTACGACGCTGCCGGCAACCTGACCGACATCACGATCGGCAGCGAGAGCTTCGACTACGCCTTCGATGGCGCCAACATGATGAAGCACTTGCGCTCGAACACCGATCAAGCGCGGGTCTACATCTACAACGCCAGCGACGAGCGGATCCTCACCTTCGACTGCTTCGGCGCCGGCGCGACCAGCACCTGCACCACCCAGCCCGCCAGTCTCACCTGGACCCTGCGCGGGCTCGGCAACGAAGTCCTGCGAGTCTACGATCAGCCGGCTGGCGGCGCCTTCAGCTGGAGTCGAGACTACGTCCATCGCGGCGGGCAACCGCTAGCCACCATCGAGCCCGACGGCAGCGGCGGCGAGATGACCTCACATCTCCATCTTGATCATTTGGGCACCCCCCGGCAGATCACCCGTGGTGGTCAGCAGGTTGCGTTGCACAACTACTACCCGTTTGGTCAGGAAGCGACCAGCGCGGCCCAGGACGAGGTCGTGCTGAAGTTTACCGGGCATGAGCGGGACAAGACGGGGACGGGGGCGAGGAGCGAGCTGGACTACATGCATGCTCGGCATTGTAGTCCGGTGGTGGGGCGGTTCTTGAGTGTCGATCCGGCGAAGTCTGCTAAGACTGGCACACCACAAGGTTGGAATCGATATATCTATGGTGCCAACAGCCCAATGACCTTCGTAGATTCAGACGGACTGGCACCAACTGCTGCCCAAGTGGCCTCGAGTGCCAGTGAAACGGCTAAGAAGCACATAGTTGCCGCTGCTGGGTTGGGGGGAGGATTCCACCCTGGGTTCGCCAATTTCATTGTTGGCGCTACTCTCGATGTTTTTTCGATGGGCGACGCGACCGGCGAGGCGATCGGGACAGGTGAGGGCCTTGCGGGTGCCGTAGTCTCTGACACGCTGAGAGTGGCTGCTCTTGCGGGAGGTCTTGGAGCGACCGGCAGGGCCCTTTCCCGAGGCGCAGCATCAGCGCGTACATTCCTAGGGGGCAGGCTCGTCGCCAATGAAGTATTTGTTGGGGAGATCGGCACCGCCAGAAAACCTGTTGAGATATTTGCGAAAGTCACATTCGAAGGAAAGACTCTTCGCCTGGACAAATTGGCTATCTTCCCAAAAGGAGCTGAAAGCCTTCAGTTGGGTCCACGGCAAATCTTGGCAGCAAGGAAAGCCCTTGAAGCAGAGGCAAGGCGACTAGGGTTTACGAAAATACGGCTCACGGTGAGCCGCCTAAGCGGCGCCAACCCAGGAAGAACTTTCGACTTAGTCATTGACCTAGTGAGGCAATAAGAGGCGTGTTAAAATGAACTACGAGAGATTACTAACAAGGCTTCGTAGCGAAGGCAATTCCAAGATTCAATCGATGAAGATACTTGTTGAAACAACAGATATTTCCATTGACGAGGTGAAGAATGTTGTTCACAGAAGTAGGACTTGGAAGGATGTTGAGTCTCAAGATGATAACTTTCATGACGCGCTGGAAAGATCGAGCGATTTCTTAGCTCGGGTATCCACCGACTAGGTGCTGAGAAGTGCTGCCGCCGAGAGCGTGCCACCCACCTCGGCAAGACCCTGCGTGGGCTCGGCAACGAAATCCTGCGAGTCTACGATCAGCCAGCTGGCGGCGCATTCGGCTGGGCCCGAGACTATGTTCATCGAGGCGCACAGCTGCTAGCCACCATCGAGCCCGACGGCAGCGGCGGCGAGATGACCTCGCACCTGCACCTTGATCATTTGGGTACGCCTCGGCAGATCACTCGGGGTGGTCAGCAGGTGGCGTTGCACAGCTACTACCCCTTTGGTCAGGAGGCGACCAGCGCGGGTGCTGATGAGATTCAGCTTAAGTTCACCGGCCATGAGCGAGACAAGACCGGAACCGGGGCGAGGAGCGAGCTGGACTATATGCACGCACGGTATTGCAGTCCGGTGCTGGGGCGGTTCTTGAGTGTCGATCCTGTAGCCAAGGGTGAGGAGAGCAGACCACAGAGCTGGAATCTGTTTTCATACGCAGGGAATAGTCCGACAAACAGACTCGATCCCGATGGTAGAAAGGATCGAAGGACAAGCCAAGAAGTAGTGCTGACGGAGGACGCGGACGTTCAGATTGCGATTTTAGAGATTCTTAGGCAGACGCTCTTAGATAGGCCGGTGCTCCAGCGTCAAGAGGCTGGCGTAGTAGTCACAGAGGATGGTCCAAATGACTTCGGGCTAGACACGGGTGGAGTAAAGACAGATGGGAACCTTACTCAAATTACCTTTCGTCTTCGCAAGAAAGCAGACGGCGCGATCGTTGGATTGAATAACAATCGGGTAGCTGCAACGATCCATAGTCATGTAGGAACAGCTAGAGTGGTCATAGATGGGCAGAGAAAAACGTTGGCCGGAGGGATTCCCAGCCCAGCAGATCGAAGTCAAGCCAAGGCGATCGGCGTGCCAGTTCTGATTCTCAACGGGGAGAGGAGTATCATCAAGGTCGAGTCTGTTGGAAACAGCACGCGGTCTACGGTGATCCTCTCTGGTCGAGACATGAGGAGCTACCTACAACGAGCGCGTGCCGCTGCCGCACCGCCAACTGGAGACCTAAATGATTGATTCGAGAATTGTCTTTCTGGCTCTAGCTCTAGTGGCTTTCCAGTCTTGGCCTTGCTTTCTCTCCGCGACCGAGGAAGAGAGCATCGGCGACCCAGGGTGCCCTGTCAGGTTCGGTCGAGTTTATAGAAATGAGGGCGCCACCATACTGGAAGTATTACCTTCAGATCTGCCAGAAACAATCGAGATTCTCGACCAGCCAGATGGTGCCGCGATCTTCAGAGCAGAGTCCGAAGACCCCACCGCAGTCTACGGCACCTTTTTCCTAGAACCACCAGTTGCAACCAAGACAAGCTTCTTTCCGAGATCAGGACTGAGCGCAGCGACTTGGGTCACGGTAACGTCAAATATTGGTCTTGTGGAACAGATTCCAGCAGGGATCTACCGACTGAAATTACAATATATAGGTCGTCATGAAAATGGAAGCAAGATCAAAGTTTGCCTTGCAATCTCCCCGACATTTGTCGAAGACGAGGAGTCGTTATATACGTTTCACTGAAGCGGGGTGGCAGCAAGCACGAAGACGGAGATGCCGATCGCGGGTCAGAGCTTTTGGCCTGTGCTAGTCTTGAAATGAAGGCGTCAGGGGAGATCAGGAGGATATAACCAGGAAGAGCCCTCGGTCTGGTCGTTGACATTGTCAAGCAAGGGAAGCATATCCACATGAAGGATGAAAAACTTCGGAGGCAACTCAGGGCGAAGATAAATTCAACGATTCAATCCATGAATATACTCTTCGGGACAAGTAAGTGCCTCGTTTGGCGAAGTTAAGGGCATGGTTCACAGAAGTGGAGATTGGCAAGAAGTCGAGCCTCAAGTGATAGTTCTAACGGCCATCAGAAACCGGTGTAGTTTGGCCACTTCGCTCTTTTTTCCCAAGAACGGACTATGGTCTACGGCCATAGCAAACGCTGGCGGGCGGCCTCAATG
The DNA here is from genome assembly GCA_965248925.1 of Candidatus Multivoradales bacterium. Lineage (GTDB taxonomy): Bacteria > Acidobacteriota > Thermoanaerobaculia > Multivoradales > J023 > CBDFLE01. Next base: position 2,455,976 of record CBDFLE010000006.1, read on the forward strand.
ACGAAGGTGGATCAGAGGCCGGAGCATCGAAAAGTCCAAGATTTTCGGCGTCTTGGGAACTCTGAAAGGAAGAATTCGCGCCTGACCAACTTGCATCGAGCTGAACGAACTGAACCGAGCATGTATGGGAGGGTCCAATCTTGGCTCGCCAGTTGCGTAGAAACCCCTCAGTCGGTGCCACCCTCTTCACCCAGACCGCGAGCTACGACAATTTCGGCAACATCCAGCAGCTGTCGACGCCAGGTTTCTCAGCTCTCAACCTCAACCCCAGCGCCACCACCAACCGCCTCGGCCTCTCAGGCGCCCAGTACGACGCTGCCGGCAACCTGACCGACATCACGATCGGCAGCGAGAGCTTCGACTACGCCTTCGATGGCGCCAACATGATGAAGCACTTGCGCTCGAACACCGATCAAGCGCGGGTCTACATCTACAACGCCAGCGACGAGCGGATCCTCACCTTCGACTGCTTCGGCGCCGGCGCGACCAGCACCTGCACCACCCAGCCCGCCAGTCTCACCTGGACCCTGCGCGGGCTCGGCAACGAAGTCCTGCGAGTCTACGATCAGCCGGCTGGCGGCGCCTTCAGCTGGAGTCGAGACTACGTCCATCGCGGCGGGCAACCGCTAGCCACTATCGAGCCCGATGGCAACGGCGGCGAGATGACCTCACAGTTGCACCTTGATCATTTGGGCACTCCCCGGCAGATCACGCGTGGTGGTCAGCAGGTGGCATTGCACAACTATTACCCGTTTGGTCAAGAGGCGACCAGCGCGGGGGCTGACGAGATTCAGCTGAAGTTTACCGGGCATGAGCGGGACAAGACGGGGACGGGAGTGAGGAGCGAGCTGGACTACATGCATGCTCGGTACTGTAGCCCGGTGCTAGGGCGGTTCCTGAGCGTTGATCCGGCGAAGTCTTCCGTTTTGACCCAGAGCACAACCTGGAACCGGTACTCCTACGTTTCCAACAATCCGCTGCGCTACAATGATCCTTCGGGTCTACGCCAGAACCCAGTGACTGGAGGCAGGGGGATCAACTCAAAACCTGCCAACGGCGTTTTTGGAAGGATCAGGAGAAATAGCTCAAACCCGAGAATCGGTCTCTTCGGGAGAACACGGCGTTTCGCAAGTGGGAAACCTCGCCCTCACTCTGGCCTCGACATCAACGCGCCTGTTGGAACCCGCTTGTTCGCGGCAGAGGGGGGAACAGTCAGTCTCCGAACGAATGTTCTTGCTGGTAACCAGCTCGTGATCAGGACATCCTCGGGTACCCAATTGTTCTATTCTCATCTCAATGGCTTCGCACCAGGATTGAAGAACGGAGCTACCGTGCTCGAGGGTGAAGTCATCGGAGCGTCAGGCACCACGGGAAACGCAATGGGTATAGCAACTTCGGAGGAGCATCTACATTTCACAGTCAAGGGTCCTGGTGGCGTAAGAGTAGATCCGTTGATCTGGCTCAATGACCCATACGAGGCCGATCCTAGAATCTCTTCAGAGCCACCGCCTGCACCATGTCAATGCAGTACAAACCCTCCAGACCTTCAAGGAGCGCTGATCCAGCTCTATCTCCAGGAGCCATAGTGAGACATTTGGCAATAATCGTCCTCGCGGCCTTTGGCTGCTCACAAATCTTGGGCCAGTCTACGTCGCCGACTAGTTTGGACATCCATCAACTCTCAGAATTGTTACTTGTACCTCCCAACCGACTGGTCTACGAGCTGGGTTCCCCAGAGTTGGTTTTTCTCGATGGAGCTGACTCAGAAGGCCCTCCAACGCCTCATGATGGTCTTGAATTTCGCTACTCGATTGTTCTCTGGGCAAAGAGGCCCTATCCGGCCACGGTGTGGGTTCACCTTGACGCAAACTCCTTTCTTGTGAAGGCGATCAACCTTGAATTCTCCGGCCCAAGACCCGAGTTAGCAGAGTTGGAGACAGCAGCTGATGCACCAAAGCGCATAGTAGAGCATGTGATGATCTGGGATGAAGGCGAGCTGGAGGGCTGGCTGAGCGAGTGCCACCATCCTGGCGGCCCAATTCAGAGCTGGGTGTTTCAGGATCTCGGGCTTCAGGTTCTGTTGGAAGAGGGTGCTGGCTCTGAGAAGCCGGTCGTAGACCTACTCTCGTTCTCGGCGCAGATCAAGTCTGGCGGACTTAGCTTTCCACCCTGCGACGACTAAGGGCCCGCGAAAAGACAACTTCCGAGTACCGACATCCAGAATCCCCTGGCCCCCGAGCCCGGCTCCCTCGACGTCAAGCTCTCAGAGAGCTTCCGCTACACCGGTCGTCAGGGCCTGATGTCGGAGAAGCAGACCCGCTATCAGTTCTTCGCCGGCAACTACGCCTTCACCACTGGCTTTGGCTATGACACCCAGGGCAACTTGTCGCAACTCGACTACCCCGACTGCCAGCAGGCCGATGGCGGCTTAGGGGTTCTTCGGAGGGTCAAACGAAGTGAAACGACTTATCCTCGTCATAACACTGCTCGCGTTTTCACTTGTAGCGTATGCCGAGCACACACCGGTTGCGGAGTGGCTGAAGACATACAACAACTCGGTCGATCAGCCCTTCTTGACTGCGGTCGAGCTGAGGGCAGAGCAAGCGCTGACTATTCTCGAACGGCTGGGTATCGAGCCCGGTAAGGCTCAGACACCTAACTCTACGTCGATACGGGCGACTGCCGATGCCTGGGAAACAACGTTCCAATCTCCCTTTCGTCGAGCTGGATGGCCAGCGGCCAGCGGAAACCGCTGGTGAGATTATTCACCAGCTCGTCTGTTGGGAGACGTAGTCCCGTACGTGAGACCCGTTGGCAAGAAAGTCCTGAGATGGCATCCCGCCGACTCCGGCTACTCGCCGTCCTTCGGTAGAGTTGCCTATTCCGACGAAACTGACCAGCCATTCCGATCGAAACCGACCACTTGTCGGAGCGAAGCGACGCTGGCGCTCTCCTCAGTTGTAGGTGTCCACTTTCGCTGTAGCTGGAGCCCTCCTTCCGGTTCTTCTTCTTGGTTGATTGTATTCAAATAACCCGTCGTCGGGGCTGTGCGTAGCTGTGGGAAACGCGGGTGGGTGGCCGGGGGGCGTTTTCCAAGCGGCTGTGGGAATCGCAGAGCGATTTCCACAGCCGCGGCAGCTTCCACAGTCCATCTTGGGTCGGGTCCGGATCGGGCCGCAGGCCCGCTGATGGGTCAGGATCGGCGATCGCTTCAGCATGCTCTTGGATCTCACCTTGCCTCTCGCTGGGCGGCCTTGCGAATACCGCCGGCTCTCTTCGCCCGCATGGAGTCACCGTCCACCGCGAGCTTGTAGGCGCCGTGGACAATGCGATCGAGGATGGCGTCGGCCAAGGTCGGATCGCCGATGACCTCGTACCAGCTCTCAACCGGTAGCTGGGAGGTCACCAGCGTGGAGCGGTTGCCGTAGCGGTCCTCAAGAATCTCGAGCAGGTCGCGCCGCTCGCTGGCCCCGATCGGCGCCAGCCCCCAGTCGTCGAGGATGAGCAGGTCTGTGCGAGCATAGCTCTTGAGCAGCTTCTCGTAGCTACCATCACCCCGCGCGATGGCGAGCTGGCGAAACAGCCTCGGCACCCGCAGGTACAAAGCGGTGTAACCCTCCCGACATGCCTTGTGCGCGAAGGCGCAGGCGAGAAAGGTCTTGCCCACCCCGGCCTTGCCGGTGATCAGCACGTTGAGATGCTCGGCGATCCACTGGCACGAGGCCAGGCGCAGGATCTGGCCTTTGTCCAGGCCCCTCTTGGCTCGCCAGTCGATGTCTTCGATGGCCGCCTGCTCGCGCAGCTTGGCTTTTCGCAACCGCGCTATCAAGCGGCGGCTGGATCGCTCGGTCGCTTCGCGCTCGACCAGCAGCCCGAGGCGCTCTTCGAAGGAGAGCTCTGAGACATCGACCATCGACAGCTGCTCCTCAAAGGCTTTGGCCATACCGTGGAGCTTGAGCGCGGCGAGTTGATCGAGCGTCGCGTGCCTCAGCATGGCGGCGTCTCCTCGCGGCGCGCGGCACTGTAGTAGCTGGCGCCGCGGACGTTGTGGTGCTCGATCGGCGCCGTCACTTCGGTGGGCTCGGGCGCTGCTTGCTGGTCCAGGCCGCTCTTCAGGATCGACTTCACGCTCTTGTAGGACAGGCCGTGAATGGCGAGCGCGCGGCGGCACGCAGCCTCCAAACGATTGGCACCATAGGTCTTGCCCAGGCGCATCAGCCCCAGACACGAGCGAAAGCCGTGCTGAGGATGGGAGCGGTTAAGCATGATGGTCTCCACCAGTTCGGCCGTCGCCTGGCCTGTTTTCGCCGCCCAGCTGATCAGCCGTGTCGGTGTCCACTCCAGGTACGCCTGGTGCGCTTTGGGCATGTGCTCGCTCTGGGTCGTGTGCCGACCCCGACACCGATTGCGACGATGAGCAGCCACACGCTTGCCGCGATCGAGCACCTCCACCAGTTGCGCCGTCGCCCGCAGATCGAGCTGCTTCTTGATCAGCTGGTACGGCACACTGTAATAGTGGCCCTCGAACTCGACGTGGTAGTCCGGGGCAACGCGTACCTTCTTCCATTCGGCAAGCTCGTAGGGCTGGAGCGGCAAAGCACCCAGAGCAGGACGATCGACCTGCTCGAACAGCGCTCGGCGCGAGACGCCCAACACCTTCAGCGGACGGTCGTTAAGCTCGACCAGAAGCTTCGCGATGCTCTCGTTGAGCTCTCGCAGGCTGAAGAACTGCTGGTTACGCAGCCGGGCCAGAATCCAGCGCTCCACTTGCAATACACCGTTTTCGACCTTCGCCTTGCCTTGGGGCTTCCTCACCCGCGCCGGCACCACCGCCACGCCGTAGTGCTCGGCCAACTCCGCGTAGGTGCGATTGATCTCCGGCTCGTAGCGGCACGGGCTGGTCACGCCGCTCTTCAGATTGTCCGGCACCACCAGCTCGCTCACCCCGCCCAGAGCCGCGAAGGTCCGCACATGAGAGCCGATCCAGTCCTCCAGGCCCTGGCTCCACGTTGATTCGGCATAGGTGTAGTTGCTCGCCCCCAGCACCGCCACGAAGATCTGCGCTTCGCGCGCTTTGCCAGTCGCCGGGTCGATCACCCTCACGGTCTGTCCGGCATAGTCGACGAACAGCTTCTCGCCCGCCCGGTAGGCTTGGCGCAGGCACACATCCAGGCGCCCTTCCCAGATCCGGTACAGCTGACAGAAGCGGCTGAAACCGTAGCCGTCAGGATGGTCCTCCCGGTACTCTTGCCACAGCAGCGACAGGGTTACGCCCTTCTTCTTCAGCTCGCCATGCACCTTGGTCCAGTCGGGCAAGGCTCGCTGACCACCCCTCCGAAGCGGCTGCGGCCGAGGGTACAGGCGTTGCTCCAGCTCAGCGTCGCTCAAAGCTGCTACTTGCTCCCAGCTCAGGCCTTCAACCTTGGCTCGCAGCAGGTAGTTGCACACCGTCCCGTGGCCCAGCCGAACCGACCGTCCGATCTGGCGGTGCGACAGGCCATGCTGCCATTTCAGTCTCAGTACCTCGCGTATCTTGCGCATCGATGTCCTCACTCTCGGCATCCAATTCTCCTTTCAAGGAGGCTGGAATACCCCAATTGTGAGGAGCGCGCTACCGTCGAACTCCGCCGTGGCCAGGATTCCGATCCAATCTGACCACCCATTCCGATCGACCCGGAAAAGTGGTCACTTTCGATCGGAATCGATGGTCAGATTCCGTTGGAATCACTGGTCACTTTCAATCGGAATCGGTGGTCGGTTTCCGTCGGTGCAGGCAGTAGAGTAGGCCGCATGAAGGCCGAACAGGAAACCCAGCGGGTTCTTGCTGCACTCCGCGGGAGAATCAAGGGCTCGCCCTACAGCCAACGCCAGATAGAAATCAGCGTCGGATTCTCGCGCGGTTACCTGTCCCAGCTTCTGGCGGCCAGCGTGGAACTCAAGTTCCGGCATCTGATCGCCATCCTCAATGGTTTGGGTGAGGCCCCCAAGAACTTCTTTGCCGAACTCTATCCGCCAGGACGACTGGCTAGTTTGGAGCAGTTCAAAGCGAACTCCAAGCCCCTACCCGAGTCCATGGACCGCCTGCTGGGTAGCCTCTATGAACTCGGCCTCGACTCATTGGCCGACTTGCGCCAGCGGGTAGAGTCCTGCGAGAGCAACATTGAGCGGCTAAAAAAGCGGCGGATCGCTGGCGACCGCGACTCCGGGGGCGGCTGAAAGTGGAGCCACTCAACGTCGATGGGTGCCGGCGGCTACTCGGCGAGGTCGAGGAGGTACGCCAGCATAGCCCCGGTCTGAGCTTGCAGATGGCGACGGAAGTGCGCCAACTGGCGGCCGGACTGGATCGGTCCGAGGCCGGAGAGAGCAGTTGGTTGGAACTCCAGGCTGAAGTGTGGATCGTGCTGGCCGGGATCTACCGCTCGCTCGACGACCTCGGGCAAACCGAAGCGGCCCTCAACGTGGCGCTTGCCTTCCTCGATCAACGGCAGCAGCCGGCCAGCTGCTCGCCAATCCACGCTCGCCTGGCCTGTCGCGCCGCCTACCTGCGGTGCGACCAGGGCAGAACGGCCGAAGCCCTGGCTTTGATCGATGAAGCGATCGGCATCTACCGGCGACTGGGTTTGCTGGTGTCCGCGGCTCGGGTCGACCGGGCGGTCATCTTGACTCGGGCGGGGCGACCCACGGCAGCGATCGACGCCTTATGTAGCGCCCTCGACACCCCTGGAATCGGCTCCCAACCCCTCATTTTTCTGGCCGCCATCCACAATATGTCCTGGCTGTTGCAGCAGCTGGCCAGCACCACCGCCGAGACCCGCGAGGCACTCGGTTGGCTGCGCTTGGCGGTGAGATTGCACACCTTAGTGCCTGAGAAGCTCAACCTGTTCAAGCTGCATGGATTGCTCGGCATCACCGCCTTCAAGCTCGGAGCGGTCGACGAGGCCACCGAGCACCTATGGTTGGCCCACGGCGGTTTCCGCCGTCTGGGAGCCACCCGCGAACAGGCAGGGGCGTTGCTCGAGATCGCCGCCATTGAACTGTCGCGGGGTGCGGCTCAAGCGGTCAAACGGCTGGCTGGGCACCTGTTCTCGATCCTCCGTCACCCAGCTCTTCCCCGCGACTGCGCTGCCGGCCTACTGCTCTTTGCCCGCGCCGCCCAAGCAGAGCGCGCCACTCCCGAACTGGTCCGTGGAGTCCAAGCGCGACTCGATCGCTGGGACGATCCGGGCTGAGGACGACTCCGGGTAGGGAGTGAAGAGTTCGGGCCACGGACCGCCGTGGCCCGAACTCCACTCCGAGGGCTCAACCGCCTGGTTCGATCATGAACGGATGTTTCATCGACTGCTCCTCGTGGTTGGTTGATAGATCTCTGGAAACCCGCTGCGAGTTGCCAAAACCTAGTCACCCAGAGCCAAATTTGCGACGGAAGAACCTATTAAATAAGAAATATTTGGTTTATTCAGAGATTATCTTGAAATACTTAATTCTCTCGCCTATGATCCGAGCAGGCCAACCAAGCAATATTGAGACGCACTATTTGGCCAGCGTCTTGGAGCGGACAACGTCTTGGATCGAGTGGGATGGTGAAGCGTGCGGGGGTTGCAGTTCAACCGCCGGCTTCAGCCCCCGAAGGAGGGATGAGATGCCGGAATCCGGCCGCCTGTGGGTCGATCGGAACTTTGTATCGAGGCTGCTGCTCGGAGCTCTTAGCGAGCACGAACAGCGCCTCCTGGTAACCCGCCTACTGCCCCACGACGCTCAGCTTCGGCAACAGATCCTGTCGCTCGTCGGCCCCTTTCAGAGTTTCGATGGCGACCTGATGGAGCGCTTCTCCACCAGCCTGACAGAGGATTTGGACTCCACCGAAGTGCGCCGCGAACTGATTGACCTAGGCCGCGCCCGAGCGCCGGACTTGGAAAGGTTGCTACGCGACTTCTCCTTTGGCGACCTGTTCCGACTCGGCCCGGCCACCCAGCGCATCTTCTCCTGGACGACGGCCGAGCTTCTGCTGAGCCGCAGCTGCGAGCATCCCGCCGGAGACCCGCGCCGAGAAACCGATCTCTACCTCGCCCTGATGGTGATCGATGTCCTCGACATCCTTTGCGCGAGTGGCGAACGAAGTTATTTCCCGCAAGTGATCGAAGACGTTCGCCAGAGAATCGACCGCGCTGCCGCCAACTTTGTGCAGCGCCCCAAGGAACGGTCTGACCCCTAGCCCACCGGTGCCCGGCCGAACCGCGCCCGGCGCCGCGTCACCATGACCCGAGCGGAATCTCAACGAGGTCGCCACCACCGCGAAGCAGCACGAATCCTGCGCCGCCTGAAGCTGCTCATCCACCTCTCCAAGCCTACCCAGCGGGAGGTCGAAGAGCGGGCGGGAATGTCCCGTGGTTATTTGTCGCAGATCCTCGGTGGCAACGTCGAACTGAAACTTCGGCATCTTTTCTCAGTCCTCGAAGCCCTGGCCATCGAGCCGCGAGAGTTCTTCTCCCAGGTCTATCCCGGTCAGCGTTTCGACGCCTTCCAAGCTATTGAAAAGCTGTGGGTTCGGGGCTCGCGACCCAGCGACCGACAGCTGCGGCTCGAGCTCGCCCGCCTCTACGGCTTCGGCATCGAGACGGTTCTTGAACTGCGCTACCGACTGGAGACCTGCGAAGCCGCTCTGCGGGAACTCGAACAACTCGGTATCCTGCCTCCCAACCCTGACGACCGAGGCTTGGGCGACGGCTGAACTGGACGGGCCCCTTAGACGACTCCCGCCGCTTGGCCGTTTGCCTCAAATAGAGCCCGGTGGTCAGCACCACCGGGTGAACAACACCACATGGTTAACAGCACCGCCGGAGATCGAATGGGCAGCACAGAGCAGATGATCCACACTGCCGGTCTAGGCAAGACCTTTGGCAGTACCACCGCGGTCGAGCACCTGGACCTGGAGGTGGCGGCGGGAGAGATTTTCTGTTTTCTCGGCCCCAACGGTGCCGGCAAGACCACCACTATCAAGATGCTTACTGGCTTGGTCAGGCCGAGCCGCGGATACGTCCGGATCGGTGGCTTCGACGTCGTCAAGCAGCCCCTCGAAGCCAAACGGGTGGTGGGCTACGTGCCGGACACGCCAATGCTCTACGACAAGCTCACCGGCCGTGAGCTGATGCGCTTCGTCGCCGGCCTACACCGCTTGCCTGAAGACCGCTTCCAAGCCCGCTGCGAGCCGCTGCTCGATGCTTTCGAGGTACTCGAAGTCGCTGACCGCTTGATCGAAGGCTACAGCCACGGCATGCGGCAGAAGCTGTCCTTTGCCATCTGCTTCTTGAACGACCCGCGGCTGGTGGTGGTGGACGAGCCCTGGGTGGGCTTGGACCCCAAGAACATCCGCCGGATCAAAGACGATCTGCGAACGCGCTGTCGCGCCGGCCTGACCGTCTTCATGTCGACCCACACCTTGTCGATCGCCGAAGAAATGGCCGACCGGGTGGGGATTATCCATCGCGGTCGCCTGCTGCACACCGGCACAGTGGCCGAGATCAAGGCCCTGGCAAGTTCGCCAGGATCGTTGGAAGATGTCTTTCTGCAACTCACCAGCGACCTTGGAGAGAGCGCTTGAGTATGGGCCAGCTGCGACACATCTGGTGGGCCCAGCGACGCATGTCGTGGCATCGCCTGGTAGCTATCAGCCAACAGTCGAAGCTCAAGGTAGCTTTCGTCTCGATCTCGGCAACCCTGTTGTGGGTAGGTTTCTTTTTCGCCGCTATCCTTGTGCTGCGATTGATCGAGATTTTGGGCAACACGGCGAGCGGTCAGGGAGCCGGCATGGTGCAGCTTCTGATGGGTCGTCTACTGGCGGCCATGGCCATGGCCCTGTCGCTGATGTTGGTGATCTCGAATTTGCTGATCTCCTTTTCCTCTCTCTACCGGGCCAAGGATCTGGGGTTCTATCTGCAACGCCCGGTCTCCCTGCGAGTGTTTTTCTTGGCGCGCTTCGCTGAGAACGTCTGGATGAGTTCGTGGGCCACCGCCTATCTGGCCTCGCCGTTGGTGCTGGCCTATGGTTGGAGCAGCCGAACACCGCTGCTGTTTTATCTGGCGGCGCTGGTCTTCTACGGCGCCTTCGTCACCCTGCCAGCGGCCCTGGGCGCTCTGCTGGTGATTCTGGCGGCACCCCTGGCACGCTACTTCCGCTGGCTCGCCTGGCCGGCCTTCGCGGTCTTCGCGGTGGCCATTTTCAGGCTCTTTCGCCGCGGCCTCACAGTGCCCGATCTGACCTCGGGAACCAATCTCCAGGCCGCGGTGGAGAAAGTCGGCTTCAGCCAATCGCCCTTGCTGCCCAGCCACTGGCTCAGCGTCGGCATTCAACAAGCTGCCAGCGGCGATTTCGCGGCGGCGGGCCTGCGTCTGCTGCTGTTGTTGACCACTGCCGCGGTGCTACTCGGGCTCGCCACCGTCGCGATGCAGCTGTGTTATGACCGTGGCCGCGCCGCCATCGAGGAAGCCGTGGACGGCCGGAAGCGCCGTTCCGGCGGCTTGCTGGATAAGCTCACCGTACCCCTCCAGGTGCTACCGCAGCCATGGCGAGCCTTGGTGGTCAAGGACATCAAGCAGTTCTGGCGCGACCCGGCCCAGTGGTCACAGTTCGTGATCTTCTTCGGCCTGCTGGCCTTCTACCTCGCCAGCTCCGGGCAGGCACTTGCCGATCCCCTGTGGCGCTCTTGGCGAGCTGTGCTCAACTCGACGGCGGGGCTGTTGATCCTGGCCACCCTGACCACCCGCTTTATTTTTCCGCTGGTCAGTCTCGAAGGGAGGCGTTTCTGGATCCTCGGCCTTTCCCCGGTCACCCGGCGCCAGTTGGTGTTGCAGAAGATGGGCACTAGCGTCGGCCTGACGGGCATCTTCACCCTCGGCCTGGCGGCTCTTTCGGCCCACCGCCTGGATCTCGAAGCGCCAGCCTTGGTGCTGACCCTAGGCTGTTCGGCGGTCGGCACCCTGGCCTTGTCGGGGCTGGCGGTGGGCCTGGGTAGCCTTTACGTCAACCTCGATGAAGACAGTCCGGCGCGCATTGTCTCGGGGCTTGGCGGCACCCTGACCTTCCTGCTCAGCGTGGCCTACATCGCTCTCCTCTGCGCCGGCCTGGGACTGCTGTTGCATTGGCCGCGGCTGAGTGCCCCGAGCGAGCTGGGGCCGGGGTGGATTCCCTGGCTGGTCGGCGTCGCCATGCTGGCTCTGAGTGGCCTGGCTTGCGGGCTGCCCTTGTGGCTGGGTAGCCGCCATCTCGCGCAGCTTGAGTTCTGAGTCGGCGACCCGCGGCTGCAATCAACCCCGGGGATGAGATAGTCTGCGCCCGCCGATGCGAAAGAACACCTCTGTACTCGACCTCCTGCTAGAACTTCAGGCCCTCGACCGAGTGCCCAGGAGCGGCTACTCGCTGCGTGGCATCGCGGTGCCCGAGAGCGTTGCCGAGCACTCCTTCCACCTCGCCATGCTGGTCTGGGCATTGTCCCCTGAGGTGCCGGAAGTCGACCGCGAGCGCGCCGTTGAGCTGGCCCTGGTGCACGACTTGGCCGAGGTCAGGACCGGCGATTTTCCGCGCTCGGCTAGTGGCTACTTTCCCCCCGGCGCCAAGCGCGCCACCGAAGCCGCCGTCGCCCGCGACCTGCTCCACCCCTTGGGGGACCGGGCGCTGGAGCTATTTGCCGAATATCAAGCCAAGAGCACCACCGAGGCGCGATTCGTCGGCGCTTGCGACCGCCTACAGCTGCTGATCAAGACCCGTACCTATGAGAGTTCGGGCGCCACGGGGCTGGATGAGTTCTGGCACAAGGACTTCCCGGACGGGGGTTTCGAACCGATTAGGCAAATGCTCGACGAACTCCAACGCCGCCACGCCGCACAGCCTGGGTCCAAGCCCGGTCGAAAGTAGGCAGCCTCAGTCGGCCACGACAGATCCACCAGCCCGGTCGAGATCGATGCCTCGCTTGGCCAGCATCGCCCGCAAACGATCATAGACATTGTCACCGACCAGTGAGTGGGCACTGCCCAGAACATCACCCATCACCGTACGCAGCCGGCGAGTACCACTCCAGTGCTTCTCGGCAAAGGGCTCCATGTCGCGGCCGAGAACTTCGGTCAGCACCGCCACGCTGAGCAGTAGATCGTCGAGAAACCCCATCGGGCCGAGCACCAACTCGGGCATCAGATCCAGCGGCATGATGAAGTAGGCCAAGGCACCCCCCACCAACATGCGGGTCGAGCGCGGCACTTCTTTGTCGAGCGACAGTCGGACCAGGAGGATAAACACATCGGGCGCCAGCAGCAGCGCTTGTGCCGCTCCCGGACCCAGCTTACCGCCGCGCTTCTCCACCGTGTTTGCCACCCGTTCGCGCAGCCGGTCATAGAAGCTCAGCAAGCCAGCGGACGGCAGCTGATCGTCTTCGGCATCGACAAAGGGCGTCGGTTCATTGCTCATGGTGCTCTCCCGGTCAAATCAGGTAGGCGACGGCAAAACCGATTTGGGCAAACATCATCATCAAATACATGTGTACCCAAGACGGATGATTCTCGGTCTCGGTCAGCGAATCGGGATCCCGCACTAGTAGGTAGACGGTGTAGGCACCCCAGATCGTCAACAGAACTCCGAGCCAGATCAGCAGAGTGCTATTGCCAGTGAGGATCGGATGGGCCGGGTTCTGCGGATCCGGCAAGCGCGCCCCCAGCGGTAAGAGCAGCCAGGGCAGGACGAAAAAAGGAGCGATCATCCAGGCTGCTTTCTTTGGCCCGTAGACGATCGGCAGCGTCTTGCAGCCACCGGCCAGGTCCCCCTCGATGTCGGCGAAGTCCTTGGTCGAAGAAGCACCGATGATGAACAAGGTGAAGATCAAGCCGATAAACCAGGGCTCGGCGTGCCAGACATGGGCCACCATCGCCCAACCCGCCGACTTGAGCAAGAAACCCCGCGGAATCGCCATTGTCAAACTAGCCAGCACCCCTCGCGCCTTGGTGCGACCCAGCGCCGGCGCCGAGTAGGCGAAGGTGAAGAGCATGCCGGCCAGGTAGATGAAGAAGGTCTCGTGAAATTGCAGCGGCGCCAGCCACTTCTCGCCCCAGCCGGTGAAGGGATAGACCACCACGCCCCAGGTAGGCACCAGGGCAAGAGCATAGAACACCCAGGTGAAGATCCACGCCTGACGCAGCGACAGCGCGCCGGTGACCAGCGGTCGATCGGGCTTGTTCAGCCGATCGATTTCGAGGTCGTAGATCTGGTTGATCGCGTTCGAAGCCGCGTTCATGAAGCTGGCGCAGAGGGAACCCAGAACGACGGTGAAGATCACCGAAGCGGTCAGCGCCCGGCTCGGATCGGGATTGTGGATCGAGCCAAAGGCGCAGATCGCTCCCGAGAGGATGCCAAAGAGGGGCGGCAGCAGGGTAAAAGGTCGCGCCAGTTTGAGGTAGGAAGACAAGCTCATCGGCTCAGCACCATCGCCAGCAGCGCCGCGACCAACGCTCCGACCAGCGTGTTGAAAAAGTTAATCGCTTCGTTATCGAGCAAGCCATGCTCTTCGAGGGTCGCCCCGGCGAGACTCTCGACCACCGTGCCTACAAAGCCGGCGACGGTGACGATCAGCACCCCCGCGAGGCCATAGAAACCCACCGCCGAACCCAGTAGTGCAAGCAGCAAGGTAGCCCCCAGGCCGGCCACGGTTCCTTCCAAGGAAACCGCCCCCTCAGTGCCCCGGGGCACTGGCTTCAAAGTGGTCAGCAAGAAGGTGCGCCGGCCCCACAGCTGCCCCAGCTCAGAGCTCACCGTGTCACCCGCGGCGGTGGCGAAAGCAGCGGCAAAGGCCAGCAAGTAGATCTCTTGCTGGCCGGTGGTCGCCGCGAAAACCGCTGCCACCGCGGCGACACCCGCATTGGCCACCGCGTGCTTCGCGCTGCGCCGGCCGCCCCCCTCCTGGGCCAGCTTGGCCGCCGCCTTCTTGGCATAGCCGATCTTGGTGGTACCGGTGCCGAGGACAAAGAAAGCGACCAGCAGGAGAAAGCCGCGCCAATCCAGAAAAGCATAAATCGCGGTGCCGAGCACAAAGCCCATCACCGCCCCCGACAAATCCACCGAGCGGGCGGCGTAGGCGGCACCGGCCAAGAGCAAATTGACCCCGGCGCCGATCGCCGCGATCTCGATCAAACCATCGGCCAGTCCAGCGCACCAGTACGCCTCACCGGAAAGCACGCCGAGCAAGACCAAGCCAGCCAAGAAAGGCACCGAGACGTTGTCGTCGATACCCTGCGGCTGCGATTCGATGAAGGCGGCGAAAAGGGCGGTCACTAAACACGCCAAGGCGGCAAAACCCAGCTCGATCTCGCCGCCGCCGGCTTGCCGGGCAACCGTCCAGCAGAGCAAAGTCGTAGCACCGAGGGTGCCAAAAATCACGTAGGCCAAGCTTCCCGACCAGGTCTTGCGCGGGTTCCACGGCAAGCGCGGCCCGCCCACCGTCATCCCCACCAGCGAGGCCATGCCGTCGCCAAAAGCGAGAATTCCCCAAATCGCCGCGGCGATTTCTAGCCGCCGCCAGAAAACCAAGATCAGCAGCAGCACCGCCAGCGGATAGAGCACGATGCCGAGCGAGCGACCGCTAGCGGTCTCATGTTCGCGCCACATCTTCTTGCCGCCGATCCTGGGTAGGACGAAGACGTTGCTCAGCACCGCCGCCAGGGCGCACAGCGCGCCACCCAGCGGCCCAAGATAGGCCAGGAGAAAGGCCAGCAAGCCAACCGCCATATGCACCAGCTTGCGCAGCAACTCACCTGGGGAAAGAGCACTCATCCGCTCCAAGCTCCGGTTTCCTTGAGCCAAGCGATGGTCTCCCCCAGGCCTTGCTCCAAAGTTCGCGGATCGTAGCCCAGGTCGTTCTGCGCCTTATACGACGACAGAGCCCAATCGTGGCGGTAGATCTCGATCAAGTCGGGAGTCAGCTTGGGAGTACCGCCGAACACTCGGGCCCAGGTTTTCATCAAGGCGCCGGATAAGGTCGCGACGCTGTCAGGAAACCGCAGCCCCGGCGGTTTGACCCCGGTCAGCCGATGGACCAGGGCGTAGAAATCGCCCTGCGAGATATTCTCGCCCCCCAGCACATAGCGCTCCCCGGCAGCCGCTTGCTCGAGCACCAGAACCACACCCTGCGCCACGTCGTCGACAAACGAGTAGTTCCAGCGCCGCGCCGGCTTGCCGACCAGGCCCGGCAGTTTGCGCCCCACCAAGTCGAGCAGGTGGCGGACCACGATATTGCCTTCAGTGAGTTCGCCAGGCCCGTAGATCACTCCCGGATAGACCACGTTCATCGGCACCCCCTCGGCGATGGCCATGCGGGCGTGGCGATCTGACAGGGTCTTGGTGCGTTCGTAAGAGTTGATCCAAGGCCGGTCGTCCGGTGGCGCCGACTCATCCAGCATGCCGCCGGGACCGTTCTCCGTCGGCCCCAACGCCATGAAGCTCGAAACATAGACCAGCTTAGCGACGCCCGCCTCCACCACCGCCTTGATGACTTTCGCCGTACCGCCCACATTGATCCGATCAAAGTCGCCATCCGGCGCCATGATCTTGACCAAGGCAGCGGCATGAATCACCGCCTCACAGCCCTCGACCGCACGCCGCAGACTCTCCAGATCGGTGACATCTCCATCGGCGAACTCCACCCCCTCCGGAAGGCGCGAGCGATCAGAGGTCGGCCGCACCAGCAGCCTGAGCGAGTGGCCCTTCTGGTGCAATAGCGCGACCGTCTTACGGCCCAGAAACCCGGTGCCACCGGTGATCAGGATCTTCATCATGGGGTCCTTAATTGCAAAGCGGGCAAAGCTGGAGAGACCGGCGATCAAGGGCCGCGTCGAGCCGCCTCAAAGGCAGTGAAACCACGTCATCCCAAGCCCTGTCACGAGCACCTACCCTACCAGCAGGCGCCGTTTCGAGCGAGTCTCCATCCCCTTGCTGAGCAAGGAAGTGGGTGATGTTCACTGGCTTGGACTCAGCGATCTGAGCCAAAGGGGCGCGACCGCTTTGGTGAGCGTTTCTGGCGCCCCTTGCGGTAGACGTCTTTGCGGTCAGCGATCCGAACCACGATCACCAGCAACCGATTGTCTTCGACGAAGTAGACGATCCGATAGGGTCCCTGGCGGATCCGGTACAACTTCGCTGCGCCCGAGAGCTTGACGCAACCGCGCGGCCGAGGCTCCTCTGCAAGCGCCAAGATTCGGTCGACCAGCGTCCGGCGATCCTTCTTCCGAGTTACGCCATCAAGTTCCTTGGCCGCCGCCGCGGCGATACGGATTTCATATACGGCCACGACGCCTCAGATCCCGGACGACTCCTTCAAAGCTAAGCTGTGGCCCATCGCGCCTCTCCCGGAAAGCCTCAAGATCTTCCGCGTCCTCGCCGAGGGAGAGTTCCACCGCTTCGTTGACAAGCTCCGAGACCGACCGCTCGGTTGAGGCCGCCTTGAGCCGCAGAGCGCGGTGGAGTTCCGGGTCAAAGTAAACAGTGGCGCGCTTTGATGCTTGCATGGACCAAGGCTAGCCCCAAGTCGTTAAAACGTCAAGACGTCACTCCCTTTGGACTACCTGCCCGCAGCTTGACCCCAGTCGTTCTAGCCTTCCATACTCGATCCATGACGGACTCCGCCTGGGAACAGCCAGAAGCGGTCGCGAAGTTTGCCGGTCGCGATCCTGACCACCGCCTGCTCGAGCTGATCGAGGACTACGAGGACCCCAGCACCGTGCGGGTGCTGGACCTGGGATGCGCCGGTGGGCGCAACAGCGAGTTGCTGGCGCGTTGTGGTTTCGATCTAACGGCACTCGATGCATCACGAGCCATGGTGGCCCACAGCCGAGAGAGGCTGGCGCCAGTCCTCGACGATGAACAGGCGCAGCGTCGGGTGCGCCATGGACGGATGGACGACCTGGGCGAGTTGGCGGATGGTTCGTTCGATCTGGTGGTCGCCCTGGGAGTCTATCACTGTGCTGAGAGCCGTGCCGAGTGGCAGTCTGCGCTCAGCGAAACCGCTCGGGTGCTGCGCAACGACGGCCATCTGCTTCTGGCGTTGTTCACTCCCGAAACCGATTTGACCGGCGATGGGATCCGCCCTGTGCCGGGGCAACCCGACGTCTATGAGGGGTTTCCTTCGGGACGATCGGTGTTGGTCGATCAGCAAGCCCTTGATGCTGAGATGGCGCGTCTCGGGCTGAAACCAGCAGTGCCCAGCCGCACGGTGCGAGTCGAGATGGATTCCGGACGCCGGGTGACGGTCAACGCCCTTTATCGTCGAGCGTAGAGCCAGGGACGAGAAGCCGACCGAACCACCCTGCGCTTCCACGAGGGTTTGAAAGCCCTCGCTATGGTGTGACGTCCCTGTTGGGGTGAAGAGTAATATGCCTGTTTTCAGTCGTTTGTGTGAAGACTTACGCTATTCGCTGGAGTTTGCGAACGGTAATCAGGTCGGTGTCGTCTACAGGTCGTACATCGCCCGGTTTCAGGGTCACCAATGCGCCGGTTCGGCCCGAGGCAGTAACAAATTCGACCTCTATACCGTCCGGCTCATAGGTTTCCACCACGGCGCCCAGATCACCCGCGCAGAGACCCTTGGAGGGTAAGTCGCGAGCCAGAACAACAGTGTCGAAGGACTTGTGGTCCATGATCAATTCTCCGGATACACGGTAACGAAGCGGGGAATCCCCTCGCCCACCAGTACGATCCACACGGTCACAACTTCGGCAGTCCGCCCCATCTTACCGACCATCCTACCGCGAACTACGTACTTTTGCCCATAGGCGCTGCGGTCGCCGACTTCCGCACTGCCTTGGACAGCGATCCTCTTGAGTTCGGCCGCGAATTCCTGCGAGGTCTCGCGACTGAACCCGAGCTTCGCAAAGAAGAGGGCTTTGAACCGGCCGACGGGATGTTCAAGCGAGAGTATGTAGTCACGGATCTTCTGCGGTGCAATGGTGACGTGCTCAGCTTGTGGGAGCTTCATCGGCTAACACTCCAGAGGAACGCGCGAACATCTGCCAACCCACCGGCCTCAAATGTGACATGACTATTGGGAAGATCTCTGGCATTGCTCTTGCTGGATTTCGACTGGTACCTCCCATTCCTTCTAGGAGATATCCAGAAAAGCGGACCACTTCTAAAGACCTTCGCAGAGCCCCTCGGATCCCGACACCGCGAACTTCAGATTCTAGCACATCCAAGGCACTCTCTTCGCCGCTCCTTATCTCCCCTCCGCACCGCCAAATATTCCACGAAAGATTGCTTCAAACTCGGGCACGTACTCGCCGCAGTCATCGATCTTCTCACCCAGACTTCGCGCATCTTGCGTGCATGAAATCTCTTTGCACAGCGACTGAGCCCTCGTCGGCTTGTCAGAGCCCGTGACGCTGACCGGGTAATACGCCTCGATCGCGCCTTTCTCCAAGACATAGATGCTGCAAGACCTGAGTTCGGCGAGCAACTCTCTCTTTCTCCGCTGTATCTCGACTTTAGAGCTGTCCTTAAGCACTGCCAGCCTCGGATTCGTCTTCTCAAAGACAAAGAGATCGCCCAGCAGACCCACCACCTTATCGTGCTCCCTGACCTCGCGCGCGCATAGGATTTTGTCGTATATCTGTCTCGCACGACCACGCTGCAATTCTCTCTGGAGTAACTTTACATCGGGCTTTGGAAGATCGTCTTCCCTCTTGATGATGGCGTCAACATCCCGCAGCAGACTGTCGCGAATCCTTCTCGCGCTATCAGACGGCTCGAGCTGTGCAAATCCGTCCACCAGAACATCAAGATCGGCGACAATAGCCACGTCCACGCCGAAGCGCCTGAAGAAATTCGCATAGCGCCGGAAACTACCCTTACCAGAAGTCTTTATCAAACTCGTAGATGTGGACTTAAAATCCCAGCGCGAATCCAGCAACTGCGCAATGTGGGGCAGCACGATCAACTCACTGTCACCCTCAACGAGGACGATCCGATCTGAAAAGAAAGCTAAATTACTACTCTCGAAACAGATGAGTTGAAACTTGTCCTTCTCCTTCAAATCTCCTAGATCTATAACGGAGCAGCTGCTCGCGGGCCGAGAGAAGCCCTCGTCTTGCTTCTTCTGAATCTTCACGAACATTGTTGTTTCACCCGCGGAGAAAAAGAACGGCGAGTGGGTTGTCACGATCACCTGATGCTCGCTTGAAATCAAGACCAATGCGTCAAAGAGAATATTCTGAGCACTGGGATGAAGGTAGAGTTCGGGCTCCTCGAAAAGGAAAATGAACTTCTCCCGCTGGCGTCTTGCGCTATCGCCATCCTCCCCCCAGACGGCATCATGCGATAACTGAACGTAGCTTCGGAGGATGCTGAACGCCACCGCTCTCTTGAACCCATCCCCCTTATTGTCAACGGGGCCGCGCACGCCATCATCGGCCACAATTGTCGCGCTCGAGAGAACTGTCTTGATCTCAGGAGGCGGAATCTCCAATTCGATCTTAACATCACGAAACGTCTCACTCAGATTCTCCTGAATCCTCCTCTCGATCATTTTGACTTTACTCAACCGCTCATCCACAACCGTGCCATCATCTTGATAGATGCGGTTCAGTTTCTTCCTGAGATCATCAAACGTCTTCGCCTCTTCTCCCAGTTCTCCCGCGATCATATCGAGAAGAATGCTAATCAACTTTCCAAACGACGCACCACTTCTTGTCTTGAGATCATCAGAAAGATCTTTGACTGCGGGGATGTAAATGGGCTCGGGCAGCAGAGACCGGATGCTGTTGTCAATACCAGTTGGCAACGAGATATCGTCCTTTGTCAACTGGCTTGGCGGCAAGCTGTCGACATACTTCTCAACAACATCTTTTGCCGCCTTCTGCGTCTTTATGTTAGCCGCATCTTCGCGCGTCGTCGTGCTCGGGTAGCGTTCGAGTAGCGCTTTGCCGTTCTCGGCCCCCTTCTTTCCTTTGAAAGTGAGCCCGACTTCTTCGCTACGGTACTTTTTGTCGCGAGGAACTAACGTTACGACTTTTAGCTTGGAGGACCCGCTGGTAGCATAGCGGCGCGCGAGCACCAGCGTCCCACCTGACACATACTGCGCAAGTTTATCCCGGTGTTCATCTGTGAGAGAGGAGAGTATTTCTGCGGTCACTCCCGCCAAAGTGACAGTGATGAGGATTTCTTGATCAGGATCATAGTACTCAGCCGGGCTGAGCTTCGTACCATTCACGAAGAGTAGCAGTGCCTGCAGAAGAGAAGATTTGCCTGCATTGTTTTGCCCAACAACACAGACAAAATTAGACATCCCGCATTCAGCTTCTCGCAACCCCTTATAGTTCTCAACCTTCAAATGCGTAATATTCACTGGATAACTTCTCAGTGTTGGTTAGTTGGCGCTAGTGCCCCCTTGGGGGATGGGTCGAAACCTCCAAGACAAGGGAACCGCCAGCCTGCGCGACCAGTCCCCAGTTCGCACTCGCAACGCCGTTCGTGATCGAGTCTGGTGCACTGAAGACACGCCCCAGCCAGCGCTCTGAGCAACACAACTACGCAGATTTTGCTCTTCTTGGCAGGGCGAAAGGCAACCACTGGCTTCTCCAAGTCGGAATTCTTGACCTCGATTATCAAGGTTACCAGGGCGACCTTACCCTCCGTCACACATCAGCATGAACTCCTGCCACTGCGTGTCCATGCACAATTATTCAAGAGTAGTGGCCACTTCGCCGCACGTCAAGACAGCCGGAGACGAATATTGCGGCTTGTAACGAGGAGCAGCTTCAACGGTTCGCCGCGAATATGCAGCGAGTCGACGAAGTCGGAATCCTTGGTTGCGACAACCCTGGTTTCGCGGATAGAGAGTTCGTTGATCTCGCGATCCGTGATCCCGTTGGCCCGTTTCAGGTCTGGGGTGTGGATGGCATCGTGCCTGCGTTCGCGGAGTCGGAACACGAGACGGCGGGGAAGGTGGGCGTCGATCAGGAAATCCAACCAGCTGCCGGATCGATGCGTTTGAGGCGCACTACCCGTGCCGCGTATGCCAAAGCAGCGAGGATGTCGTCTTGTTCGAGATCCTCGTAGTCTGCGAGTATCTCCTCTAACGTCATGCCTGAACTCAACAGCTCAAGCACCATCTCCACGGTATAGTGCAATCCGCGAAGCGTCGGTCTGCCGTGGCAAATATCCGGGTCAATCGCTATACGGTCAAGCTGTTCCATGAACTCACCTCACTGCGATCCTACTACTCCGCAGACCGCTCTTTCCTACCAACCGCATCCTCTCAGCGCTTCGCCACCGCCTGCCAGAGATCGCGCAAGGCTTCGTCCAGCGAGCGCTCCGGCTTCCAGCCCAGCGCTCGCAGACGAGCGCTGTCACCACAGAGCACCGGCACGTCGATCGGGCGTACGCGGCTTTCTTCGCGTTCGATCTCGGCGGTGACCCCTGAGATCGAACGCAGTCGATCCAAGACTTCGGCAATCGAATGTGCCTTGCCGGTGGCCAGGTTGTAGACCTCGCCGGGCTCGCCGCGTTCTAGCAAGATGCAGTAGCCGCGGGCGTAATCGGCGATGTGGACAAAGTCTCGTCGCGGGCTCAGATCACCCACCCGGATCACCGGTTCGGCTTCGCCGCGATCGATCGCCGCGAGCTGGGCGGCGAAGGAGGGCAGGGCAAACTGCGGCGACTGGCCCGGACCGATGGCGTTGAACGACCGGGCCACCAGCGCCCCATGATCCTGTGCCACCACTTCGGCACAGGCCTTGGTCATGGCATAGGGAGTGCGCGGATCGAGGGGTCGGTTTTCTGCAATCGGCTGCTGGTCTTCGGGCACCGAGCCATAGACCTCGGCGCTCGAAGCGAACAGCACTTTGCAGTCGATACCCCGGTGCAGGCGCACCGCCCGCACCAAGTTACGGGTGCCAACGAAATTGACCCGCTGGTAGTCGCCCGGACGCTGCCACGATTCACCAACATGGGACAGGCCGGCGAGGTGGACGACGGCGTCGGGACGGCAGGACTCGATGACCTCGTTCAACCGCTCGGGGTCGAGCACGTCGGCAACGTGGATCTGGATATCCGCCAGCGCGCCACCACGGCCATTGGTGTCGCTGGTCAAGCCCTCGACTGAGTGCCCGGCGGCCTGTAGCTCTGGGGCTAGCTGGCCGCCGACGAAACCGGTGATGCCAGTGATCAGAATTCGCATCGCGGCTCAGGCAACCCGCTCGAGCCAGTAGTCGAAGGTGTCGCGCAAGGTCTTGTCGAACGGCACCTTGGGCTCCCAACCGGTATCGGCCCGCAGTTTCGAGCTGTCGCCGATCAGAATCTCGACGTCTGAGGGTCGCAGACGGTCCGGGTCGGTCTGCACGTCGACCTCGACCTCGGCCAGCACGATCAGGCGGTCGAGCAACTCGCGGATGGTGATGCCCACCCCGGTGCAGATGTTGTAGACCTCGCCCGGCTTGCCAAGCTGGGTGGCCAACCAGTAGGCGCGCACGGTGTCGCGCACGTCGGTGAAGTCACGGATCGCATCGAGATTGCCCACTCGCATCACCGGTTTGGCCAGGCCTTTCTTGATCCGCGCCAGCTGACGGGCGAAGTTGGAGGTGACGAAAACTTCTCCGCGCCGCGGTCCGGTGTGATTGAAACCGCGGGTACGCAGGGTCTTCAGACCATAGCTCTGGAAGTATTGGTAGGCCAGATAATCCTGACCGACCTTGGACACCGCGTAGGGGGACAGCGGGCGTAGCGGATTGGTCTCTTTGATCGGCGTCTCATCAGAATGCACCAGGCCGTACTCCTCGCTCGAGCAGGCGATCTGAATCACCGGATCGAGACCCAGATCACGTACCGCCTCGAAGATGTGAGTCTGGCCGAGGATGTTGCCACTCAGGGTATCCATCGGCGCGCTCCAGCTGGTCGGCACGAAACTCTGCGCCGCCAGGTGGAAAATCAAATCCGGCCGCACCGCCGCCAGGGTGCGATGGACCGATTGATAATCGCGCAATTCGGTCTCGTGCAAGGTAACCTGATCAAGGATGCCCTCGATGTTGTCTAGCGGACTGCGCCAGCGGCGAGTGCCGTGAATCTCGACCTGCGGTTGCTCGGCGAGCAGCAGCTCGGCCAAGTGCGAACCGGCAAAGCCGGTAATGCCAGTGATCAATGCTTTCATGCTATTCCTCTTGAATCATCCAAGTAGGCCACCAGCCCTGCTTCCCAGGATTCGGCGGGCCGGCCGACAGCGGCCTCGAAACGTTCAACACCGAGCACCGAGTAGGGCGGTCGGCAAGCAGGTCGTGGAAACTCCTCGGTGGGCACCGGGCTGATCTCGTGCCCGGGCCGCACATGGCTTGAGATGGCGACGGCGAAGCCGTGCCAGGACACCGCCTGGCGATTGCGATAGTGCATCACCCCATGGCTGCCACGCTGCGCTAGATCCCAAATGGCGCGCGCCAAATAAGGGGTGTAGGTGGGACAACCCGTCTGGTCGTCCACCACTCGCAAAGGGGTGCCGGCAAGCATCAAGCGTCGCATGGTGAGAACAAAATTCGGGCCACCCGGCCCAAAAAGCCAACTCGAACGCAGCACCAAGGCGCGTCGATAGCGCAAAGCGCTCTGCTCACCGAGCAACTTGCTCTCGCCATAGACCGACAACGGGCCGGTGTCGGCATCCTCAGGGTAGGGCTCGCTGCCGCCGCCAGCAAAAACATAGTCGCTCGACACCTGGACCAACGCCGCGTCGTGTAGCTCGGCCGCCGCCACCGCGTTCTCGACCGCTCGGCCATTGATCTCCAAAGCGTGCTCGCGCTGTTCTTCGCAGGCATCGACCTGGGTGAAGGCGGCACAATTGACGATCAGTTGCGGACGGAAGGTATCGGCCCAGTAGAGCAGCCGTTGGCGGTCGGTCAAATCGGCTTGCGAACTTGACAGCGCGAGCACCGCCACATCCCGCCGCCGCCACTCGGCAGCCACCGCTTGGCCCAACATGCCTGTACCGCCCAACACCAAAGCACGCATCGACTGCCTCCTCAGGCTATGCCCACCTCGGAGTTGTCTCCGAGCATGAAGCGATAGGCCTTGGGCTTGATGTCGGGGCGAGCGATGCGCACGTTGCGGCCGATCAACGAGCCGTCGATGCGGAGCGGCACATCGCTGATCTCGCTGTCGGCGAGGACGATCGAGTTCTCGATCTCGCAATGGGACAGCCGGCAGCCATCGCCGATCGAAGTGTAGGGGCCGACGAAGGTGTGGCTCAGCCGCACCCCATTGCCGATCACCGCCGGCCCGCGCACCACGCAATCGTGCAATTCGGTATTGGCGCCAAGCTGCACCCGCCCTTCAATCCGATTACCGGCGCTGGTGGCATGCCCACCATGGGGGATATTCATCGATTCGAGCACGATGTGGTTGGCTTCGAGCATGTCTTCCAGTTTGCCGGTGTCTTTCCACCATCCCCGGATTTTGTGCGGATGCACACTGAGCCCGCGATCGATCAGGTCCTGAATCGCATCGGTGATCTCCAGCTCGCCCCGCGCCGAGGGCCTGATCCGGTGCACCGACTCGAAAATCTTGGCGTCGAACATGTAGACCCCAACCAGGGCCAGGTTGGAGCGCGGTTCGGCGGGTTTCTCGACCAAACGCTCGACCCGGCCGTCGGCGGTCAGCTCGGCAACCCCGAACTGCTGCGGATTGGGTACTTCGGCAAGCAAGATCTCGCTGTTGCAACCCAGTTCCTGGAACTCCTCCACCAGCGAAGTGATGCCACCCGCGATCAGATTGTCGCCCAGGTACATGACGAAGGAATCGTCGCCGATGAAGTCCTCGGCGATCATCACCGCATGGGCCAAACCGCGGGGTGCGTCTTGCTCGATGTAAGTCACGCGGGCGCCGAATTGACTGCCATCGCCCACCGCTGCCTTGATCTCGTCTTTGGTCTCACCGACGATGATGCCGATCTCGGTGATGCCGGCGGCAACAATCGACTCGATGCCGAAAAAGAGCACCGGCTTGTTGGCCACCGGCACCAGCTGTTTGGCCGAGGTGTAGGTCAGCGGTCTGAGCCGTGTACCTTTGCCACCGGAAAGAATCAATCCTTTCATTTCTTTTCTACTCTGGACCGCGCCAAGGTCCCGCGGTCACGGGTCACGGAGCCCGGCGCTCAGGAGGAACCGAGCCTGCCGGTGAGGTCCAAGAAAGTGCCCACGTTCTTGAGCGTGAACGAGAAGCGGTAATCGCGGTCGGTGTCACGCTGGGGGCTGTTCACCCCACCTTGGCGCAACTTCGATTCGCGGTATTCGAGTTCCAAGCTGTAGCAACTGCCGATATAACGAATGAAGTGACGCTGTTGCAGCAGCTCTTTTGCCAGCAAGTCGTAGCTGACCCCCGAATCGAGATAGAGCCGTTCCGGTAGCAACGAGAAACTGGTGCTGAAGCGCAACTGATCACTGCGCCGACGCTTCACCTCCTCATTATCGGTCAAGCGGAAGCGGGTGAACCAGCTGACTCCGAAACCATGGTTGCCGATCTTGCTACCACCGCTCAAGGAGAAATTCTCCACCTGGCTGAAGAGGGTGCTGTACCGGGTTTCGAGCTTGAAGCTGGTTTCGGGATTAGGATTGAAGCGAAACAAGCCGTTGATCGGCCCCGCCGAACGGGTCGCCGGCATCCCATCCAGAGTTCCCCGCTGACCGGGAAGGTCGTCGTCGAGGCTAACGCCCTGGCTGAAGCTCAGCGAGGCGATTTCGAATGCGCTGCCTTCATTGCCATCTTCATCCGGCGGTGGCTTGGCGAGGATCCGATTGGTCAGAGTGAAGAACAGTCCGTTGACCGAAAATAGCGGATCAACCTCGTCGAAGAGGAAGATCCGGTCTTGGTCAGAAGGACCGTCGCCGCCGTCGGTGGCATTCATACTGCCATCAACGAAGGCATATTGAATCCGCGGCTCGATGATGTGCTTGAGCTTGCCTTTCTTCTTTTTGCCGCCTTCACGATCGTAAATCCGCGAGAAGCTTGGCCCGATTAGCTCCAAGCTGGCGGTAGGAAAGGTACGTACCAGGCTGTCACCGGTAAACTTGGTGCGCGCCGCGTCGACGACCTCGCCATCGTCGTCGAGAATGTCGGCTCCATTCAGGCTGTCGGAATACCAGGTGAATCGCTGTCCCAGCTTCAGTTCGGCCGACAACCATGGCAGACGGCTCAAGGGAATCGATATTTCCGGCAGCAGGTCGGCGCGCTGGTAGGCGTAATTGAACTCTTCAAACTTCGCTTCGCGACCGCTGCCGTCGGTAAGAACTTCGAGATCGATTTCAAAACTACTCACCGAACTCAGCACACTGAGATAGATCGGCAGCTTGCCCAGCTTGTTGTTGCGCAACCGGTATTCGACCTCGGGCAGCTGGCGACGCACGTCCAGAGTGCCGGTGCCGCTAGTGGGACGAATGATCTCACGCTGGTCGACCTGGAAATTCAGCGAGTGGTTGCCAAAACTACGACTCAGATGCCCTACTGAGTAGACTTCGGCCCGGGTCTGGCGTGACACATCGCGCTCGTACTCTTGCTGGAAATCGAGATCGGAGTAGTCTTCGAAATGCAAGATACCCCGCCAGCCCCCCCACAGGTTGTTGCTTTGGTGGTCGTAGCGAATTCGCCACCGATTGCGGGTGACTCCTGGCTCGTAGTTACGTGGATCGAAGAAGGCGAAGATGCCATCTTCTTCGAGGCCCTCCAGACCGCTGGGCTCGTTGAGCAGGTAGCCGCTAAAGCTACCGCTCGAATCCTCGGAAAAGCGGTAGCGATATTCGGCACCGAAGCCATAAAACTGCTTGCTGTAGAGATCGAGAAAGAAGGTGGCGTCGGCACTGCGGCCGAGGGTCTTGAAGTAAGCCAAGCCGAGGTAGCCACCGCGGCGGTTCGAATAGCCGGGCTTGGGAATCAGCATGCCGCTGCTGCGCTCGGTCTTCGCCGGCCACAGGATGTAGGGAAAATACATCGCCGGAATGTTGCCGAAGCGCATTCGCGCGTTGCGGATCCGCGCATAGCCGCCGACGGTGATCGAAGCCTTGGTCAAGGCTAGAGACCAGGGCGGTTTGTCCTCGTCGTCACAGGAGGTGAAGACACCGTCGGTGATGAGGTACTCGTCGGGGCCCACTTTGGCGATGGTGTCACCGGTGAAGTAATACCCGGGATCGACGAAGGCCTTGCCGTTGGTGATCTTGCCGGTGCGGGTTTCGAGGTCCCATTCGAGGCTGTCGCCGGACATCCGTCGCGGCCCCTCGTCAATGATCACGTTGCCTTCGGCGGTGAGCAGGTGGGTGGCGATGTCGTAACGAGCGCGATCGGCCTGCACCTTGGTGTCGCCATACTTCAACCGCAGCCCTTCGGTGGCGAGGAAATACTCCCCCGCTTGGTACTGAAACTGGCCGGCCGAGCCCTCGATCTGGCCACCCTGTTCGAGCTTGATGTCGAAAGAGGTGCGGTCGCTGGTGTCTGCGGCCACGTCTTCTTCGGCGGCATCGGTCCGGGCGGACTGCTGGGCCTGCAACGGCAGCCCACCGGCCAGCAGGCCGAAAAGCAACAACGGAGTCACGAATAACGATCGAATCATGCCGAGAGCCGCTCCACGATGACCGCGGTGGCCTCGCCGCCACCGAGACAAATTGCCGCCAAGCCGCGACGCACACCGCGTTCCTGCATGGCATGTAAGAGGGTCACTACAATGCGCGCGCCGGAGGCGCCGATCGGATGCCCCAGAGCTACCGCCCCGCCCCGCACATTGAGCCTCTCTTCGGCAATGCCCAGATCCTTCATGCAGGCCAGGGCAACCACCGAGAAAGCCTCGTTGATCTCGAACAAATCAATCTCGTCAATCTGCAAACCAGCGCGTTCCAACACCCGCTGGGCAGCACCCACCGGCGCGGTGGTAAACCACTCCGGCTGCTGCGCGAAGGTGGCCTGAGCGACTAGCCGAGCCAACGGCCGACATCCCAGTTCGGCGGCTCGCTCCGCAGTGCTCAGCACCAGCGCGGCGGCGCCGTCGTTGATGGTGCTGGCATTGGCGGCGGTCACCGTCCCGCCATCGCGCTTGAATGCCGGCCGCAAGCGGGCCATCTTCTCGAAGTTCGCCCGCGAGGGCTCCTCGTCGGCCTCGACGATCCGTAGATCACCGCGGCGCTGCGGCACCTCGACAGGCACGATCTCCTGCGCTGTCAGACCCGCTTCCATCGCCGCTTGTGCCCGCTCGTAGCTGCGCTGGGCGAAAGCGTCCTGCGACTCACGGCCGAAACCGTATTCGGCGGCACAGATCTCGGCGCAGTTGCCCATGTGGAAGTCGTTCTTGGCATCCCACAAGCCGTCGTGAACCAGTGAGTCGAGCAACTGGCTGTGGCCGAGTCGCAGACCGCTGCGGGCCTTGGGCAGTAGGTAGGGTGCATTTGACATGCTCTCCATGCCACCGGCGGCGACCAGGCCGAAGTCGCCACAGCGGAGATCGTTGGCGGCGCCCATTAGCGCCCACATGCCGGAGCCGCAAACCTTGTTCAGGGTAATGGCACCGGTAGCAGGCGGGCAGCCGGCGCCGAGAGCCGCCTGGCGAGCCGGTGCTTGGCCAACGCCGGCCGGCAGGACGCAGCCCATGTAGACCTGATCGACCTGTCCGGGATCCACACCAGCCCGTTCGACGGCCCCGCGCAGCGCTACACTGCCTAACTCGGGGCCGGTTTGACTGGCCAATGCACCCTGAAAAGCACCGATCGGAGTCCGAGCGGCACTCAAGATGACGACGTCCTGCATAAAATGTCTCCCGAGGGCCTATCGCTTCCTTCACGTCCTGGATGGCTGGAGCGGGTCGTTCGATCAGAGCATGGCGGCGGGGCTGGGGCCGACGGGCCGGCGCCCTTAATAGACCGGTGAATTGCTTTACCGCGAGTGCCGATGTTAACACAGCAGAAAGCCGCTCGCAGCGGCCAGACAAGGAGCTTCATGCGGGTACTAGGGATAGATTTTGGCGAGCGCCGCATTGGTTTGGCGATCTCTGAGGAGAGTGGCGGCTGGGCTCTGCCACTGGACGCTATCGAACGCACCACCGACCGTCGCGCTATCTATCAACTGGCGGCGCTGGCCCGCTCGCGGGAAGTCGGCATGGTGGTGCTCGGCGAGCCCCGTCTGCTGGACGGTCAGCCCAGCGCCAACGCGGCGCGCATCCGACGCTTTGGCGAGCGCTTGGGCAAGGTCTGCGGCTTGCCAATTCGCCGGATCGAAGAGACCCTGACCACCGTCGAAGCCGGCGAGCGACTGCGTCAGGCCGGCTTGACGTTGCGCGGCCAGCGCCAGCGCCGTGACTCGCTGGCCGCCCAGATCCTGCTCCAGGAGTTCCTCGACCAGGCCGGACCAACCAGCGCCGATGAGGCAACTGCCAACGATCCGACCGGTCGCGACACGGCCGATGGCGATTTTGCATAGGATGGTCCGATGAACCGCTGGATTCTCCGCCTGCTACTCTTGCTGCTGGTCGCCACCGCGGCCGTCGCCGGTGCTGGCATCTGGGCTTGGCGCCACATCCACCAGCCCTTTGGCACTGGCCAGCGCACGGTCGCAGTGGCCCCAGGCACCGGTGCTAGCAGAATCCTCAAGCAACTCGAACAAGAGGCGGTGATCGTCGATGCTCGGCTGGCACGAGCCTACTTGGTCTACCACCTGGGCGACCCGCCTTTGCGCGCCGGCGAGTACCTCTTCGATGGCGAAATATCCACCCCTCAGGCACTCGCCAAGCTGATCCGCGGCGAAGTGGTGACCTACCCCCTGGTGCTGATCGAAGGACTGACCCGGCGGGAGATCGCCAGTTCGGTGGCGGCGCAAGGTTTCGGTGATGTCGATGTGCTGTTGCGCGAGACTGAGCGCAGCAGTTTGATCGCCGATCTGGATCCACTGGCCAGCGATCTGGAAGGTTATCTGTATCCCGACACCTACCACTTCGCCCGCGGCACCGCCGAGGGGGAGATCATTGCCACTCTGGTGCGCACCTTCCGTCTTCGTTTCGAACAGCAGGTGGCGCCGCTGCTGACGCAACGCCCGGACCCGCCATCGATTCGCGAGCTGGTCAGTCTGGCAGCGATCATCGAGAAGGAAGCGCAGTTGGAGGAAGAGCGGCCGCTGATCGCCGCGGTCTACACCAACCGTCTGCGCCGCGGCATTGCCCTCTACGCCGACCCAACAGTGATTTTCGCCCTCAAGCAACTCGGTCGGTGGGACGGCAATATTCGCCGCCGTGACTTGCAGCTCGACTCGCCCTACAACACCTATCTTTATCCTGGATTGCCGCCGGGGCCGATCTGCTCGCCGCGCGCCGCCAGCCTGGCCGCGGCAGCAGCGCCTGCGAATCAGCCATTCTTGTATTTCGTCAGCCGTAACGACGGCAGCCACGTATTTGCCAACACCCTCGCCGAACACAACCGCAACGTCGAGCAGTGGCAGCGGCGCTACTGGCGGCGTAAATGGGCTGAGAAGAAGCGTTAGAAACAGCTCCCTGGCGAGATCCAAGCGCTGGACATCCTCCGCCAGGCTGATTGGCTGGCGAATCTTGCTGGATTATCCACAGCGGTCGGAGTAGGATAAGCCTCTATATCTCTTATGAGTTATCGCTAATTACCTATGCCATCAGGGGACCCGGAAACGTCGTTTCCCCGCGCCACGCTTTGTTTTCTGGAGCCGTGATGAATACTCGCGAACAGTTCGGCAAGTACCTCCTCTTGAAGAAGCTGACCGAAGACTCGCTGGGCGAGTCTTTTCGCGCCGGCATGCTCGGCAACCAGGGGATGGAGCGAGTGGTCTTGCTACGCGTCTTCAACGGCCAGCCGATCAGCGGTGAACGGCTGTGGGAAGCAGTCGCGGATAGAGCCGGAGTGCAGCAAGTGCTGCGCAGCCCCAACATCGGTGAGGGGGTCGAACTCGGCAAAGTCCAGGGCATCCCTTACGCCGCCTACGATTACGTCTCCGGCAAGAACCTGGCCAACTTGCTGCAACAGGCCGCCAAGCGGCAGAGTTTCATCCCTACCGAGCACGCCATATTGATCACCGAGCGCATCGCTCTAGCCCTCGCCCTGGCGGGCGAAAGCCGCTTTCAAGGCGCACGGGTCCTGCATGGCTTCTTGGTGCCGCAGCTGGTGATGATCTCCAACGAAGGAGAGACCCGGCTGGTGGGCTTTGAAGTTGCTCCCGGTCTGCGCGGTTTCTCCGCCAACCCGGTAATTCGCCAGCACTTTGGTCGCTACCTCTCGCCCGAAGCAATGGCCGGCGCGGCGACCGAAGCCTCGGACGACATCTATTCGCTCGGGGTACTGCTCTACGAGCTGCTGACCGGAGCACCACTGCCAGCACCGGCGGAAGACGGCTACAGCTCGATCATCGAACAAGCCAAACTAGCGACCGAGGGCACCCCTTTTCCGGCAGAACTCAAGGAGCTGCTCAGCCGCAGCCTGGTCACCCGCGATAACCGGCTGCAGGATGTTGTCGCCTGGCACAAGAGCCTCAACCGGTGGATGTTCGAGGGGCAGTACAACCCGACCACCTTCAACCTGGCTTTCTTCATGCACAACCTGTTCCGTCAGGAGATTGAGCGCGAGAGCCAGGAGATCGAGGTCGAGAAGACCCTCCCCCTTCCTGTGGTGCAGGCCGGTAAGGTGCAAACCGGCACCCTGGAGATTCCCACCAACACCGAGTTGGCCGCGACTTCTGAGCACACCTCAGGAGCCATTCCGCTGCCTGCCGTGGCAGCAGCGGAGGCTGAAGGGCAACTCACCAGCGGCTCGACTCCAACGGTGGCCGCGGACGAGGGCAAGAAGTCGAAGACCGGATTATGGCTGCTGCTGGCGGCGTTGCTATTGGCCGCGCTGGCCGCCGGGTACTTTTTCTTCCCCCGACCCGGTCAAGACAACGAACCAGCCGCCTCGACCGCCACCCCTTTGGCGATGCAGCTGCCGGCGGAGGAATCACCCTCAGAGCTGG
Organism: Candidatus Multivoradales bacterium; assembly: GCA_965248925.1. GTDB lineage: Bacteria > Acidobacteriota > Thermoanaerobaculia > Multivoradales > J023 > CBDFLE01. The sequence goes on from CBDFLE010000006.1 coordinate 2,487,966, forward strand.
CCGATGGCGAAATGGTCGATGGCGAAATGGGTGATGACGGGCTGGGCGATGGCGGATTGGCCACCGGCGAGCTGGCCGACGGCGAGAGTGCCACGGATGCTATTGCGGCCGCGGCGGCGCCAGCCGATGTGCAAGCACAAATCGACGCCATGATCGAGCAGAAAGCCACCGCCATGGAGGCACAGCTGCGCAAGAAATTCGATCAAGAACTCGCCAAGCTGCAATCAGAACTCGAAACCGCCAAGCAGGCCACCGCCAAGCGTGAAGAAGAACTCCTCGCCCAGCAGCTAGCCGAACAGCAAGAGCAGGAGGCGGCCCAGGAAGCGGAACGTCTAGCCCAGGAGGAAGCGGCGAAGCAAACCACGGCTGCTGTGGAGCAAGCCGCCGCATCCCCCACCGACCCCGCCAGCGGACCGGCCAGTGGCCCGGACGCCACCCAGACCGCGGCAGCCTCTACACAACCAGCAGCGCAGGGTGCCACCTCTGCTCCGCCACCCAAGACCAACGTCGAAACCGTTCGTCCGAAAGTACGTCGTGGCGACTTGGTGAAAATGGGCAAAGGAGTCGTAGAACCCAAAGTGCTCCGTCGCGCCAGCCCGCGTTTCCCCGAGGTGGCTCGCCGCATGGGCAAGCCGGGCGGCACCGTCAAAGTGCGGGTACTGATCGACGAAAACGGCAAGGTGCTGCGAACGGAGCTGCTCAACAAGCTTGGCTTCGGCTTCGATGGCGAGGCCTTGAACGCCGCTAAACGAGCCACCTGGGCTCCGGCCACTAAATACGGCGTACCGGTGAAGATGTGGAAGGAACTGAGCGTCACCTTCCAGAAATAGTCCTGGCAGAACGAAAGCGGCCGACTTCAGAGCCGGCCGCTTTCGTTCTGGACTCTCTCCAGATAGGCTCCAGGAGCCTGCTCAAGCCTAGAGATCGGCTGCCTTGAGGCTCGCCATCAACTCGCTGATCATCGGCTTGAGGACTTTGTCGAACATCTTGTTGTCGTCGACGCCACCACCAATCCCACTGACGAAGACCTTAGAGGTTTTCTCCATCTTGCGCGACTCGTCGGCCCATAGGATCTCGCCGGTCTCGGTATCGATGATGCGGGCGTTCATGGCGGCGGTGAAGGTTTTTTTCTTGACTGAGAACGACGGCAAGCCGCGGATCGACCTGGCGCGGGCACCAGAAGTCGAGGTGCCGTATTCGGTCAACGCGCCGGTCAGGAAATACTGCACACCCAACAATCGGCCGGCTTTGACGGCGGTGGCTGTGCTGACATCGCCGGATAGCGACAAATTCTTTTCGCGCATCAGATCAGCGAGACGTTCACGATCGATGACCCGGAACTTACCGCTCTTGACCAACTCGGTGACGAAGACATCTTGTGCCGCCGCGCCACCGCGCGAGTGCCACCAGCTGTAGTCGGCCTTATTCTCGAACTGTAGTACCGCGATACGAGGCTTCTCGCTCGCGCCACCGACCGCGGGTGCCAGGGCTACCGTCGCGACCAAGATCGCGAGCATCACTAAACCTGTTTTCTTCATCATTGCTACCTCCTTCGGGCACGCTCTCATCACCCTTCAAACCAGACCAAACGTGCCTTGCGTGGTGTTGGACTCTCGACAAATTGCGCGGAGGATTTGACTAAAACTCCCCGTGGCTGAGCGTGAACCCATCCGCACCTCAAATCTGGTACCGACCTTCGGTACCACGGCGACAGGCCGCCGCTTGAATCGCTAGGATCTGTCAGCTCTTGGCTGAACATTCACCATTGTAGCGCGATTTCAGCCGCTGGCCGCCGCTACTCCTCTTCCATGGCACGCGGGGCATCGGCCCGCTCCTGCGCATCGACCACACAGATCGCCGCCATGTTGACGATGTCGGTGACTTCGACCCCGCGCTGCAGCACATGCACCGGCTTGTCCATACCGAGCAAAATCGGCCCGATGGCCTCGACATCGGCCAGCCGCCAGAGCAGCTTGTAGGCGATGTTCGCCGACTGTAGCTCGGGGAAGATCAACACGTTGGCAGGCTCTTTCAATCGACTCCAAGGGTAGTTTTCATCGAGAATCGAGCCCAACACCGCCGTGTCTGCCTGCATTTCGCCGTCGATCGTCAGCTGGGGATCACGCGCCGAGGCCAGCTCTACAGCCCGGCGCACCCGGGCCGCGGCGGGATGGGCGTTGGAGCCGAAATTCGAGAACGACAGCATGGCAACCCGCGGCTCAATGCCGAATCGCCGGGCGAAGCGGGCGGTCAACAGGGCGATTTCGGCCAGCTCCTCGGCCGTCGGCTCGATGTTGACCGTGGTGTCGGCGAGAAAGAGCAGACGCTCGCGGAAAACCAGAATGTAAGCACCGGAAACCCGCTCCACTCCTGGCTCGGTGCCGATCACCTGCAACGCTGGCCGGATGGTCTGGTTGTAGTACTGGGTCAAGCCTGAGATCAGACCGTCAGCATCGCCCTGCTCGACCATCATCGAGCCGAAGAAGTTGCGCGACAGCATCTCCTGGTGGGCATCTTCCTGGGTGACCCCACGGCGGCGGCGAGCGCGAAAGTACGCTGCGGCATAGCGCTCGTGCATGTCGCCCGGCGGGTCAGCAACATGGATCACCGTTAGCTTTTCGATCGGCAGGTCGAGTTGCTCCAGGATGGGCTCGATTTTCTCGCGCCGCGCCAGCAACACTGGATGGGCGATACCGCGGTCGACCAAAATCTTCGCCGCGCGCAGGATCTTGTCGTGTTCGCCCTCGGGAAACACCACCCGCTTGGGATCGCGACGCGCCTGGTCGATGACTCCATGCATCAATTCCAGACGGCGTGAGATCAACCGCTCCAAGCGCCGCCGATAGTCGCGGAAGTCGGTAATCGGCAGCTGCGCCACCCCACTGTCCATGGCCGCCTTGGCCACCGCAGGTGCCACCCGCAGCAGCACCCGATGGTCGAAGGGTTTGGGGATCAGGTACTCTGTGCCGAAGGATAGGCTGGCCAAATCGTAGGCTTTGAGCACCGCGTCCGGCACATCTTCGCGCGCCAGCCCGGCCAGAGCGTGCACGGCGGCCATTTTCATCTCCTCGTTGATGTCGGTGGCACGGACGTCTAGGGCTCCACGAAAAATGAACGGAAAACCGAGCACATTGTTGACCTGATTGGGAAAGTCGCTACGCCCGGTGGCCACGATGACGTCGGGCCGCGCCGCCTTCGCCGCCTCGTAGCCGATCTCTGGATCCGGATTGGCCATGGCAAAGACGATCGGCTTCTGCGCCATCGGCAGCAGCATCTCGGGCTTGACCACTCCACCGATCGACAAACCGATGAAAACATCGGCACCCACCAATGCTGCCGCCAGGGAACGGGCCTCGGTCTCCGCAGCGTATTTTGCTTTTAGTGGATTCATACCGGCCTCGCGACCGACGTAGACCGGCCCCTTGCTGTCGCAGAGCACGATATTGCTCTGCTCGACCCCCAGCTGTACGTAGAGCTTCATGCAGGCGATCGCCGCCGCGCCAGCGCCGGAGATCACCAGCCGTACCGCTTGCGGCTGCTTGCCGGCAATCTCCAAGGCGTTGACCAGCGCCGCCGCTGAGATGATCGCCGTGCCATGCTGATCGTCGTGAAAAACTGGGATCGACAACTCTTCCTTGAGCCGCGCCTCGACCTCGAAGCACTCTGGCGAACGAATGTCTTCAAGGTTGATGCCGCCAAAGGTAGGTTCGAGCAACTTGACCGTGCGCACCAACTCATCCACGTCCTCAGTGGCGACCTCGAGGTCGAAGACATCGATGTCGGCAAAGCGTTTGAACAGCACCGCCTTGCCTTCCATCACCGGCTTGCCGGCCAAAGCACCGATATTGCCCAGGCCGAGCACCGCGGTACCGTTCGAGATCACCGCCACCAAGTTGCCCTTGGCGGTGTAGTCGTAAGCCAGCAGCGGATCGTGATGGATTTCGCGGCAGGGCGCGGCCACCCCGGGAGTGTAGGCTAGCGACAGATCGTCCTGGGTCAAGGTAGGCTTGGTCGGTACGACCTGTATCTTTCCCCGGCGCTCGCGCGAGTGGTATAGCAGCGCTTCATGATCGTAGTTTTTCGTCATCGTCGAGACAGTCTATATTGAGCCTATGATCGTAGTCGCCCAGAATGGCATGTTGCGGGTCATCACCCAGAATGACCACGCCCACCTGGCGGCCGAGATGCTGACCTTGTGGCGTGCCGACCAGCTACCCGCGAACCCACGTCGGCGTGACCTGCTTCTTGCTGCCCGCGAGCATGACAACGGTTGGCGAGAAACCGACGCCGCTCCCCGCTTCGACGCTGCCACCGGGCGACCCCACGATTTCATCTCCCTACCCCAGGCCGAACGTCGAGAACTCTGGCAACGCGGCACCGAGCGCTTTGTCGACGCTGAGCCCTACGCCTCTCTCCTGATCCTGCAACATGCCCGCAACCTGCACCACAGTCTGAGTGAGCAGCAGGGCTGGCGGCCGCTCTTCGCCCGTTGGCAAGAGCTCGAAATCCAGTTGCTCGACCGCACCGGGGCCAGCCGGGAACGACTGGCCGGGGACTATCGCTGGATTGAACTCAGCGACCTCTTCTCGCTGTCACTGTGCAGATCTCGGTGCAGTTCACTGTGCGGATCACGACGCGGATCACGACGCGGATCACGATCAGAATCGGCAGCCGCGGAACCGGGCCACCGCATCACCGAGCCACTCGCTGGCCACGGCTACCGCGGCCACCTACTAGGCAACACTCTGCACCTCGATCCTCTACCATTGGCCGGCGCCACCACCTTCAGTGTGCCCAGCCGGCTGATTGCTGATCGCCCATACCGCAGTAACATCGATGTGGCCATGGAACTGGCTACCGCCCGCTGGGGGCAAACCTCATTGCGGCTGGCTCCCTGCGACAGCGAGTAATAGGAAAAAGCCGCACTCCCCAAGCCACTCACCGTGGCGTGCGGTAATACCGTAACGTGCGGTAAGATCGATGTGCCGCACCTTGCATACTCGCGGATCGAGGAACAACAGCAACCATGAGCCAAGAAACAAACTGGACCCAGAGGCGTCGAAGACTGGTCCGCTGCAAGAAACATGACCTTCATTTCGACCCCGGCATGACTTCCGGCTGCGCTCTATGCCGCAAGGAAGAGCCCCTGGCCCATCATAAGGGGCCGCAGATCTTGGTCCTGCTACTGGCCTTACTAGGCGTAGCCGTCGCCGCCTACCAGATGTTCAAGCCTCGACCAGGGGAGCCGGGCCCGGCAAGAGCACCGAGCATTGTCGCTTTGGAACGCGGTTCACAAGTTCTCGATCCAGAGAAGTACCGTGTCCCCCTGATGGAGTTCGAATCGGTTCTGTTCAGCGCCGACAGCGCGAACTTCGACCAACTAACCCTCCGCCTCGGCGATGCGGCCAACAGCCTGAGTAGCGCTCTGCATCGTCAAGGCAACCGCCACAGTGAGAGCGTGGCCGGGCAGATCGAGTCGCTGACCGCTGATTTTGACTCCACGCCCATGAATCTGACTCGTTTGCAATCCACCCGCCAACGCTGGCGTAGCTTGCGCCAGCGGCACTTCGACTATGCCCCTTGGCTGCACAACGCCAAGACTGCCCGCCGCGACAGCGAGCAAACCCAGCTTCTGGCTTTGCGCAATACCGCCGAACAGCTTCTAGATCTGGCTTGGGAAGGAAACTCTCAAGCCACCGATGGCGACAATTGGGCGACCTGGAGCAGCGATTGGCGGCAGCGTATTGTTGACCTGCGCCAAGACATGCCCGATCGCCCTGGACCTAGTTCTGCCGCCAGCACCCTGCTCGGCTTCCAGGAACTCAGCCGCAGCATTGCTCAGCTTCTGGCTCTTGCCGAGGACCCGGAGCTACCGAGCCGCGGCGATTTCGAGGCCCGGTTTTCCTCGGTGACGACTTCAATCCAGTCTGCTCAGCGTTCGTTCGACGGCGCTTAGGCGCCCTAGTTATTCTTCTCGAAGATTACCCCAACGCCTGACTGGCCTGCTCCGCGGCTGCTAGCTAGCGGCTCTCCAGCTGCAACTCGACTTCGAGGTTGCCTTCCTCGGCAATCGTCACCAGCTGGCGCTGGGTGGCGTAGCCTGGCCGCACGACTTCGAGACGGTGCTCGCCCGGCTCTACCACCAAACCCGCGCTGAGCCCGGCCAACTCATCGGCGATACCGAGAAAATGACCGTCGAGATAGATCGCGGCATCCGCCGGCCGAATATCGAGCAACAAGCGGCCGACCGGGCGGGCGGCTCCGCGCCGCGGCTCCGCCGTTGCCTGGCGCTGGCGCTCGCGACGCTCGCGGCGCTCACGATTGACGGTCGATTTCGACACCAGATCTTCGGGCCGCACCGACTCTCCGGCCTCCATTCGATCCTCGATATCGATCACCACGCCGGGATAGATCGTCATCTGGCGTGCCAGGGTCTTGTAACCCTCTTTGTAGATCACCAGGTCATACGTGCCCTTGGGCAACCACAGAAACTCGGGAAAACCATCGAAGTTGTCGGCAATTCCAAGGCGATTGCCGTCGAGATAGACTTCGGCTTTCTCCGGCCGCACGTCAAGATCCAAGGCGCCTTTTCCCTCACCGCTGGCATAGCGACCTCGGCCAAGAACGTAGGGACCGTAGCCATAGCCGCTGGAGTACGGCGAGTAGTGGTAGTAGCTGCTGTGGTGCGGACCGTAGTAGGAGAAATAGGGATAGCCCACACCATAGTGGCGGTAGTGGCGGTAAGTTCGATAACCGCGGTAGTTCCGGCTGCTGTGGTGAGACCTGTAGTGGGAACGGGTGCCATGCTGAGCCCGCGCGGTGCCTCGCTCAACCGAGGTTCGAGTGCGTGCCGCCTGGCGACTGCCCGCGGCGGCCAAAGCCGTACCCGCCAGCGAGCCGGCGAGCAGGAACATCGCCGCCAGCGGCCCCAGAAATCTTGGTTGGCGCCGGCGGCGCTTCGTTGCAGTGCCCATCGTCGTCATCGGTCAATCTCCTTCGACCAGCCTTTCCCGTTCCGGCCAAGCCCGGTGGAGGCCGCTCAAGTAGTGGTAGCGAAGCACCTCCTGCCACAAGCTAGGGGTGTGAAGAGGCATGCGTTGCAAGGCGCGCGCCAAACCCTCGAGCAGGCCCTGGCGGTGGGCGGACGGAAACGGCGGCGGGCCCTCGGGGCCCAGTCCTAGAAATGGCCCCAGCTCGGGATGCAAACGGTGAAAAACCACCGCCGAGTAGCCCGCCTTCTCCTGTCGGCCGGTGAAGCGCTCAAGGTCCGTCGGATGATCGTGGAACACCTCCGCGGCTGGCTCGTATATCAACCTCAAGCCTCTCTTCTGCAAGCGATAGCTGAGTTCGATGTCCTCCCAAGCGGCATACGGAAAGCGCAAATCGAAGGGCTCTTGTAACAAAAGCTGCCGTTCCAACGACAAGTTAGAAGTGTAGAAGAAGTTGAACGGCACATTTTCACGGTCGTCGATCAGAGCATAGCCGAATTGCAGACCATACTCATTGATGTAGCGCAGGAAGGGATTGAGGTGCATGCGCGAATGCCAAGCGGTATAGCCGATCACCGCCAGATCTTCCCCCGGCCGTTGGAGATGGGCCTGATGGTGGGCGGCAAGCCATCCAGCGGACGGGACGGTATCGTCCCCGAGAAAGGCCACCCAGCGCCCCTGAGCTGCTTCTACGCCGCGGTTGCGAGCCGCTGCAGGTCCACCGTTGGGCTGCGACAAGATCCGGGCAGGCATCTGCCACGAACGCTCGGCAAGCCATTCTCCGGTGCCGTCCCGAGAGCCGTCATCAACCACCACAATCTCAAAGGGGGGCGCCTTTTGCTGCTGCTCGATCGCCAGCAGAACCTCGGCCAGCACTTCCAAGCGGTCGAAGGTCGGCACGACGACCGAGAACAGTGGCTGTTGCTTCGGCACCTATTTTTCTCCAGCTTCGAATAACCCGCGGCACATGCCGTATAGCATAGTGTGGAACACCAGATGATTTTCTCCAAGCCCGCTATGACTCCATTGTCGGCAAATCCAGAAGCCGACCTGGTTTCCCGCGCACGCGAAGGAGACAGGGCCGCCCAAGAGGATCTGGTTCGCCAGTACCGCAAGTCGGCCTATTTCCTCGCCTTGCAATTGTTGGGCAATCCGGACGACGCCTTGGACGTGACTCAGGACGCTTTGCTGCGCTTCCTGACCAACTTGCACCGCTTCGACATTGGGCGACCGGTCAAGCCTTGGCTCTACCAGATTGTTCGTAACCGGGTCACGGATCTACGGCGCCGCCAACGGGTGCGCCGCCACGACTCGATCGACGTGATCGTAGAAAACCGTCCGCGCTTGGAGCTGGTCGACCACAGTGTAGACCCGGAACGCGATGCTGGCCAGGCTCAGCTGCGCCAGCGGGTGTGGAAGGCTCTAGGGCAGCTGTCGGACAAACAGCGGGAGATTCTGGTGTTACGTGACTATCAGGATCTTTCCTATGCCGAGATCGCCCAGACTTTGTCGATTCCGATCGGCACCGTCATGTCGCGTCTGCACGCCGCCCGTAAGCGGCTTCGCGATCATGTGAACAAAGATCTGCGGTCGCTCAATCGCTGGACAGAGGAGAGGGTGCGCAAATGACGTCATCCCAGCCATTCGACGAAGAGCTGCTCTCGGGCTATCTCGATGGCGCACTCAACCAGGCAGAATCGCAGAAGGTGCGCCTCTGCCTGGAGAACGATGCTGAAGCTCGAGCCTTGTTCGAAGAAATGAAGACACTGCGCGCGGCCACCTCGTCGACCCGCTTCAAAGCGCCCGACGACGACGCTTGGCCCGAGTTGCCCCACACTCTGCCAGGAAAGGCCACGCGGCCCCTCGGTTGGATCGTCCTGACCGCCTGGCTGCTGGTGGTCGGCAGCCTGGCCCTGTGGCGTTTTCTGACCGCTAGCGGCAGCCCATTGGAAATCTTCTTGACGCTCGGCTTGCCGGGCGGCTTGGTGCTGCTTTTTGTTTCGGTGCTCAGCGACCGCCTACGCGAACTCAAGTCCGATCGCTACCGGGGAGTGAAGCGATGATTCTGACGACCACTGAAACGGTCGCCGGCAAGCGGGTGGTGCGAACCCTCGGCCTGGCCCGCGGCCTGTCTATCCGCAGCCGGCACGCCGGCAAGGACATCATGGCGATCATGCGCGGTTTGGTCGGCGGCGAGATTCACGAATACACCAAGATGATGGCCGAGTGCCGCGAAGAAGCGCTCGACCGGATGGTGCAAGAAGCCGAAGGACTCGGCGCCAACGCGGTGATCTGTCTGCGTTTCGCCACCGCCGAAGCGATGCGCAGCGCCGCCGAGCTGATGGCCTATGGCACCGCGGTGGTGCTCGAAAACGATTGATCCAGCACCCTAGACTTTCATGATCTGATCCAGGCGACGACGCTTGATGGGCAGATCTTTGGGCAGCCATTCGGCAAACGCCTCGGTGGCGAAAAGCCGCTCGTCGCCGGGATAGGTAGGCACCAGATAGAGCGGAAAGCGCTCGAAAATCTCCAGGTCCGAACGCTGGCGACGAGCCTGAACCACCCGTCGCTTGGCCGCCGAGCGGTCGAGGTTGCCCAACAAGTAGGTCAGTGCGCGCAACTGCGCCACGGTGCGGCCATCGGTGAGGGCCGCGGTACCGGGCGCTAGCCGGCTCCGCGGCGACGGCAACAGGCTGCGCTTCGCTTTGGCCAAACCCCGGCGGACGAATTCCTTTGAGCCGTACTGCCGCCACTTCTCGGCTAGCCCTGACCCCTTCGCTTCTATTTCTGCCGGCTCACCGGCCAGCAGCGCGGATTCACCTTCGAATACCGTCTCTTGCCGACTTTCGCGGCAGGTGTTGGCGATCAAGCCGGCGTAGGGATCGAAGGTCAGCTGCTCACCGCCTGGATTCGACTGCACCATCATCGTCTGAGTGCGGTGCATCAGGGTCAGCTGCACCGCCGGCATGATTTTCTGCCAGAGCCCCTCTTCGTAGTTCTTATATGCGGTCAGGAAAGCGTTGCGCTCGAACAAGAAGCCGCGATTGTTGTGCCCCAGCAGATCACTGGTGGCCATTGAGCGATGGTGCACCACCGCCTCGGGAGCCAGCAACACTCGCTCGCCACCTGACCACAGCCGCCAGCCAAGATCGACGTCTTCCAGATAGGCAAAGTAGTCCGCGTCGAAGCCGCCAGCGGCGAGATAAGACGAGCGCCGGATCAGCATGTTGCCACCACAGGCGAAGGCCAACTCGCTGCCAGCGGCGGGAATCTGCACCTGATCGAGGGGTTGGCCAAAATCGAGTTGGAAGGCATGGCCATCAAAGGTCATCGCAGCACGAGCAAAGTCCAGGCGCTCGCCAGCCCAATCGACAATCTGGCCAGACACCGCCGCCACATCCGCTGGAGCTGAACGCAGCCCGTCGACCAGCGCCGCCAGCCACTCTGGTCGCGGTCGAGTATCGTTGTTGAGCAACGCCACGGCATCACCGCTGGCCTCGTCGATCAAGCGGTTGTTACCGGCGCAAAAGCCCAGATTGTGTGGACTCTCGATCAGCCGCACCTGCGGATGGTGCTGGCGCACCCATTCCACGGTGCCATCGCTGGAGCCGTTGTCGAGCACCAGGACTTCCCACTCCACCCCAGGGTCGATCTGCTGCCGCAGTGCCGGCAGGCAGACTTCCAGATGGGCTCGACCATTCCAACTGAGAATGGCGACGGAGACCTTGTCGATGCGACTCACGATTTTATTGGGGTCCAGATTGAATCGGGCTGCCGGATAGTACCAGCCGCGCGACGGCCGGAGAAGCTAGCGCCGAAACCGCCGCTGGAGCCACCGGCGGGCGCGAAATGAAAGACCGTCGGCAGGTGCTTCGGTGGCTGGGCGGAAGGCGAAATCTTGCTTGGACCCGTCGCTCCGGGGATTGACACAGAAAGCCACCAGAGGCGCCAAGACCCGCTCCCAGGCAAAGTCGCTCAGCAGCAGCCGGGCAGCCTCCTGGTGAGCCTGATCGAATCCTCCGTCATCGAGAATCTCGACGAAGGCCCGCTGCAAGGCCGCAGGGTCGGACGGTGGTACCACCCAACCCGCGCCCTGCTCTTGCAGCAAGCGGCTCATCGCCCCCCCTTCGGTGGTGACCACCGGGCAACCGGTCGCCAGGGCCTCGAGAAAGCGGGTACGCAGCGACAAGCGGGTCTCGAGAGTGATCTGGTGAGTACTGACCAGCAGGTCGACATCGCGCAGTAGATCAAAACGACGAGCTGACGGGATCCAGTCGAGGGCTTGCACTCGCTGCCCCCACAGCTGGCGCTTTTCACACCATTTGCGAACCTGCTCAAAGAGCTTCTGCGGCGTACTCTCGGGATTGGGATTGCGGATGAAGAGCAGCGTCCAATCGTCACGCTCCGCCTGCTCGATGACCCGCAGCACCGGCCATGGATCGTACCAATCGTAGAGCCCGCCAAAAAGCAGGCGACGCTCGCCCGGAGCCCGCTCGCCAAGCAGCGGACGCGATGGTGGCAAGGAGTCCGGCACCCCGAAGGGCACCGCGGCGATCAAGCGTTCAAGGTCCGGGTCTTGGCCGACGTTGTGTGGGTTCACCCGGCCAAGCGCCGCCAGGAACCCGAGATAGAACTGCCGCTGCTCGTCCGAAGAGCAGAGGAAGAAGTCCCCTCGCGAGAGCTGCAACACCCAGGTTGCATGGTCGTTGCGGTAGGGGTCGAGTCCGAGATTCTCCACGTAGTGCAGATTCTCGACCAGGAACGGATCGTAGAGATCCACCGCCACCGGCAGCTGCGGCAACTCGATCAGCAGGTCATTAGCCAGCTGGCCCTGAGCGACCGCGGCATCGCAATCCGCCAACAGCTCAGCCAAACGACCGCGCTCGAAACGGCGCACTTCGAAGTCCGCCCCCTCAGTCTCGGGAACCTCCGCGGGATCCCCCGAAGTGACTAGTACGACTTCCAAACCGGATCGCGGCAGCCGCCGCGCCAGTTCCAGATAGCGAATGCCGATACCCGCCATCTGCGGCCGGATCGGCTCGCTCGACAGCAATGCCACCCGGCTCACGACTTACGCCTTTGCCACCACTCGTGCAAACGCCAAGCACGGCTGGCACGCATGGTCTCCAAGATGCTACCGAGACGCTCGATCTCACCATAGGTGCGGCCCAGATGCCCGCCCTGGTCATCGATCTTGGCCCGCAACTCGGCGATTTCCCGAGCGCCGGCGCGCAGCTCCTGGTCTCGCGTCCGGACCTCTCGATCACGGCGGTGTAGCTCGCGCTCGTGGGCGCGCAGCTCTTGCTTGAGCTTCCCCACCTCGTCGACCAGGCTGTGGTTGTGGATTTCGAGGTGGTCGGCTCTACCCTGCTGTTCCTCTCCCTGGCGGCTGGCTTGGCGCAACTGCTCTCGCAAGCGGCCGGCGGACTCCGCTTCGGTCACCGCCTCAGCCCGCAAGCGGTCGACAACCCGAGCGATGAGCTGACCGTCGTGATGCTCGGCATGCTTGCTCACCACCCGCGCTTTGACTTGCAGAAAATCAGCCCGCTGACGGGGTTGATCGGCCAGGATATGGTGGCCGGCACCGCGGAAATGACGGTACTCGCAAGTTACCCGTGGGCAGTGATGAAAAGGGGTCTGCCGCGCCAAACGGATCAACAGATCCCAGTCTTCGAAGAACGGCAGAGAAGTATCCAGCGGCCCAACCTGGTCGAGCAGGCGGCGTTCGATCAACAGGGTGTTGAAGGGGATATAGTTGTCGAACAGCAGCAGATCGCCATCGAAATCACGGCTGTAGGGCAACCGGCGCTGGCGACAGACCCAGCCGGAGCCCGCTTGCGGCTCGCCGGATAGCTCATACACCCCCACCGCCGCATCAGTGTAGGCCACCCGCACTCCAGCCCCCGCCACCAAAGCCGCCAGCACCGCCAGGTGCTCGGACTCCACCAGGTCGTCGTCATCGAGAAAGGCGATGTACTCACCCTTCGCCACCTCGATTCCAGCATTGGCTGCGGCGGCGCGCCCTCCCTGCCGTGGCAAGTCAACCCGGCGCAGCTCAAGCGGATAGTCGGCCGGCAACTCGGGAGGCTCGCCGGCATCGTTGACCACCACTACCTCGACCCGGCGATAGGTGCTGGCCGCCAAACTGGCCAACGCCTGGTCCAGCAGCTCGGGTCGATTGCGCGTGCGTACCACCACCGACAGCCGAGGGCCCTGATCGACGGCCGTATACTCCGGCGTACCACCCAGCTCGGTGACCAGACGACCATGACCCGAAGTTTCGAAATCTGCCGCTGAAAGCTCACGATAAGCCTCCACCGCCGGATGGCCAGGCGCCAGACTCAAACCACGGAAACGCAGCAGTCCGAGGCAAGCACCCAGGTAGTCGTGACGCTGCTGCTGGCTGACGTAACAAGCCATCGCTTGCTCGATTTGCGGCAGCTGCGCACCAACATCGATCAGCAAATCCGGATAGAGAGGCTGATTGACCTCGTAGGTGAGCACCCTCAAAGATCTGGCCACCACGGCCAAGAGATTGGGAGAACGGGTCCCACTGAGCAGGTGGTGTACCGCCGCGAACGCCGCCCGGTGGTCAGCGCTGACCTCGAGGGGTGAAGTCACTAGCAGTAACTCGGGTCGCTGACTGAGCAAGGCGCGGCGAATCCCCGCCTGCAACTCTTCGAGGTGCTGCTCCAAAGCGCCATCGGGCAGCAATAGCTCGTCAAAACCGGCGACGCCTAGCACCTCAAGGGCGCGGCGAGCCTCTGCCTGGCGCTGTTCGACATAGTCTTGGCGGGCGGCTGGCGTCGCCCCGTGACCGCCGTCGGCAAGGAACAACACCCGCACCACCGCTCCAGCTGCGCTCAGCTGCGCCACCAACCCACCACAGCCCAGCACTTCATCGTCATAGTGGGGAGCAAGCACCAAGGCGCTCCGCGCATGGACCTCAGCGGTCTTTCCCGGGGGCGAGAAGGGGCTCATAGGGTAGTAGAGGGATGGCGAGCGGAACTGGGCCTTGGAAGTGACGAACGGTTAGCGCCTAGAATCGCGGCAGCGCACCAAACTGTAGATGATCAATGACTCGCCCGAGTATACCCTTACGGGGTGACGGCCGAACAGCGACCGCCGAACGGTAGTGGCCTAAGACTGTGTGGGCGGTGTGAGACTTGTCGATGAGAATCCATCGCGCTCCGCAGTTGCAGCCACGAAGCGTTCGAGTGAACACGCTGTTTGATTCCCCACAACACCCTAGAAGGGTTACAAGTGCTTCAGTCTCCCTGCAAGAAGACCGCCGGGCACCCTGTGGTTATGCCCCGTTCCCTAGCGTGAACGGTGGGGCTGTTTCCGGCCACGCCTCACGAGGTTGCCCACATGAGACGAACCCGCGGGTTTCGCGAGTCTCCTCATCAGGAGCCCTCCTTTCAGCGCTGCGCCCCTCGATTGGGGCACTAAGACTCTACTACGGCCCACCGAGCGCGCTATTCATCCTCCTGTAGAATTCTCCGCACCACCACGGCGCGGCTAGGTTAGCCACCAAGCACCGGGCACCCGCCCCGGCCGTCGCGCCCCTCAACCGGGAGCATCACGGGGGATGCTTGGCGAATCGGAACAAGTACAGCGAGCACGAGCTGTGGCAGGTCGTCGAGTTGATCCATAAAGGCTTCGACATCCGAGCTGCTGCGCGTGAGGTCGGCGGCTGGAATGGCCAACAAGGGAGACCTCAAGAGATACGAACGGCGTCTCCGCAAGGCGTACTATCGGCGGAGAGCTACCGGCTCACTCTCCCTAGAAGACCCTAAGTGGTCTTCTCAAGAAGAGGCTATTCGGAGATCGTTCAGAGCCAATGACAGCCATCGTACAAAGTGTCTTGAACAGATGGCGAGAGCTGAACGATGGCGAGAGCTGAACGTGAAGCGGCTGAGATCGGCTTCTCGCTGGAAGGCGCAGAAAAAATTCTGTAGCAATCTCTATACCGAGAGCTTGAGTCCTACACCGATCTCGTAAACGCAAGCCCAAGCGGCACAGCAGAGACGATGTTGAACAGCGAGGCGTCTGCCGAAGATGGCATCCGCCGACTTCGTGAGGCTCGTGTGGGGGCCCGCTAGCCTCACAGAGAAGATTCGGATCCTGTCGGCCTACCTCGAAGCCAAGCGCTACGTAGGTGCTGTTAGCGGGAAAAATTCCTCCACAGCTAATGGGGAACAAGTTCCAGGGCTTGGAGAAGAATCAGCCTAAGCCGGGGAACAATTCCTGTTTGCCGGGGACAAATCCCGGCATCGCCAGGGACAAGCCTGTTGAGGTAGCCGCGCAAGCTCTTTGATTACAGCAATTAGGTTTTACAGGGCATCTTGGTGTGGCGTAGAACTAGAAAGCCGTAGCGATTAGAGCGCTACGGCTTTCTAGAACCCAGGTGCAAGCACCGCACGAGGTTCCAGCAGGAATAGCCTACTCTGTGGCGGAGCTGTGCCGCAACCCCAAGAGGGTGAAGCATGGCCGACTGGAAGAGCATCAGAACGCGGCAACGGTGGCGGGTCTGGTGGCCCTTGCTGCCGCGTTCCTGGATACCGCCCGGCGGCAGTTGCCGGGTCCGACCCCCGCCTCTGTCGCCAGCCCTCACTCCTCAGCAGAATCGATCTTCAGCGCCCGCGCTTTCTCCAGGGCCGCCGAGATCATGTAGCTCGTCCGGTTGAGCCCGAGTATCTCGGCCGCTTCGTCAATCCGCTCGATCTGCTCGTCTGAGCACCAGAGCTGCACTTTCTTTGTCTTCTTGGCTTTCTCTCCACTCATGAGCACCAGATTACTCCCAAGAGACTCCTGGGGTCAACCTGAATTACTCCTATTCGGAGTATAAACCTGCCTAAATGGTTGAGAGATACTCCTGCGAGAAGTCAATTAGGATCGTGGAACGGCAGCCCACAACCCAATCGGCGATCGAGCCGCCTACCTGCCCGCACTGCGGCGCGGGTTGGGTGCGTTAGGGCAAAGATCGGGACGGGCACCAGCGCTACAAGTGCATTTGAATCTCCGGATGCGCATGCGCCGCTTGACTCGGTTGACTGCCTGCACCGACGGAAACCGACCACCGATTCCGATTGAAAGTGACCAGTGATTCCAACGGAATCTGACCATCGATTCCGATCGAAAGTGACCACTTTTCCGGGTCGATCGGAATGGGTGGTCAGATTGGATCGGAATCCTGGCCACGGCGGAGTTCGACGGTAGCGCGCTCCTCACAATTGGGGTATTCCAGCCTCCTTGAAAGGAGGATTGGATGCCGAGAGTGAGGACATCGATGCGCAAGATACGCGAGGTACTGAGACTGAAATGGCAGCATGGCCTGTCGCACCGCCAGATCGGACGGTCGGTTCGGCTGGGCCACGGGACGGTGTGCAGCTACCTGCTGCGAGCCAAGGTTGAAGGCCTGAGCTGGGAGCAAGTAGCAGCTTTGAGCGACGCTGAGCTGGAGCAACGCCTGTACCCTCGGCCGCAGCCGCTTCGGAGGGGTGGTCAGCGAGCCTTGCCCGACTGGACCAAGGTGCATGGCGAGCTGAAGAAGAAGTGCGTAACCCTGTCGCTGCTGTGGCAGGAGTACCGGGAGGACCATCCTGACGGCTACGGTCTCAGCCGCTTCTGTCAGCTGTACCGGATCTGGGAAGGGCGCCTGGATGTGTGCCTGCGCCAAGCCTACCGGGCGGGCGAGAAGCTGTTCGTCGACTATGCCGGACAGACCGTGAGGGTGATCGACCCGGCGACTGGCAAAGAGCGCGAAGCGCAGATCTTCGTGGCGGTGCTGGGGGCGAGCAACTACACCTATGCCGAAGCAACGTGGAGCCAGGGCCTGGAGGACTGGATCGGCTCTCATGTGCGGACCTTCGCGGCTCTGGGCGGGGTGAGCGAGCTGGTGGTGCCGGACAATCTGAAGAGCGGCGTGACCAGCCCGTGCCGCTACGAGCCGGAGATCAATCGCACCTACGCGGAGTTGGCCGAGCACTACGGCGTGGCGGTGGTGCCGGCGCGGGTGAGGAAGCCCCAAGACAAGGCGAAGGTCGAAAACGGTGTATTGCAAGTGGAGCGCTGGATTCTGGCCCGGCTGCGTAACCAGCAGTTCTTCAGCCTGCGAGAGCTCAACGAGAGCATCGCGAAGCTTCTGGTCGAGCTTAACGACCGTCCGCTGAAGGTGTTGGGCGTCTCGCGCCGAGCGCTGTTCGAGCAGGTCGATCGTCCTGCTCTGGGTGCTTTGCCGCTCCAGCCCTACGAGCTTGCCGAATGGAAGAAGGTACGCGTTGCCCCGGACTACCACGTCGAGTTCGAGGGCCACTATTACAGTGTGCCGTACCAGCTGATCAAGAAGCAGCTCGATCTGCGGGCGACGGCGCAACTGGTGGAGGTGCTCGATCGCGGCAAGCGTGTGGCTGCTCATCGTCGCAATCGGTGTCGGGGTCGGCACACGACCCAGAGCGAGCACATGCCCAAAGCGCACCAGGCGTACCTGGAGTGGACACCGACACGGCTGATCAGCTGGGCGGCGAAAACAGGCCAGGCGACGGCCGAACTGGTGGAGACCATCATGCTTAACCGCTCCCATCCTCAGCACGGCTTTCGCTCGTGTCTGGGGCTGATGCGCCTGGGCAAGACCTATGGTGCCAATCGTTTGGAGGCTGCGTGCCGCCGCGCGCTCGCCATTCACGGCCTGTCCTACAAGAGCGTGAAGTCGATCCTGAAGAGCGGCCTGGACCAGCAAGCAGCGCCCGAGCCCACCGAAGTGACGGCGCCGATCGAGCACCGCAACGTCCGCGGCGCCAGCTACTACAGTGCCGCGCGCCGCGAGGAGACGCCGCCATGCTGAGGCACGCGACGCTCGATCAACTCGCCGCGCTCAAGCTCCACGGTATGGCCAAAGCCTTTGAGGAGCAGCTGTCGATGGTCGATGTCTCAGAGCTCTCCTTCGAAGAGCGCCTCGGGCTGCTGGTCGAGCGCGAAGCGACCGAGCGATCCAGCCGCCGCTTGATAGCGCGGTTGCGAAAAGCCAAGCTGCGCGAGCAGGCGGCCATCGAAGACATCGACTGGCGAGCCAAGAGGGGCCTGGACAAAGGCCAGATCCTGCGCCTGGCCTCGTGCCAGTGGATCGCCGAGCATCTCAACGTGCTGATCACCGGCAAGGCCGGGGTGGGCAAGACCTTTCTCGCCTGCGCCTTCGCGCACAAGGCATGTCGGGAGGGTTACACCGCTTTGTACCTGCGGGTGCCGAGGCTGTTTCGCCAGCTCGCCATCGCGCGGGGTGATGGTAGCTACGAGAAGCTGCTCAAGAGCTATGCTCGCACAGACCTGCTCATCCTCGACGACTGGGGGCTGGCGCCGATCGGGGCCAGCGAGCGGCGCGACCTGCTCGAGATTCTTGAGGACCGCTACGGCAACCGCTCCACGCTGGTGACCTCCCAGCTACCGGTTGAGAGCTGGTACGAGGTCATCGGCGATCCGACCTTGGCCGACGCCATCCTCGATCGCATTGTCCACGGCGCCTACAAGCTCGCGGTGGACGGTGACTCCATGCGGGCGAAGAGAGCCGGCGGTATTCGCAAGGCCGCCCAGCGAGAGGCAAGGTGAGATCCAAGAGCATGCTGAAGCGATCGCCGATCCGGACCCATCAGCGGGCCTGCGGCCCGATCCGGACCCGACCCAAGATGGACTGTGGAAGCTGCCGCGGTTGTGGAAATCGCTCTGCGATTCCCACAACCGCTTGGAAAACGCCCCCCGGCCACCCACCCGCGTTTCCCACAGCTACGCACAGCCCCGACGACGGGTTATTTGAATACAATCAACCAAGAAGAAGAGCCGGAAGGAGGGCTCCAGCTACAGCGAAAGTGGACACTTACAACTGAGGAGAGCGCGAGCGTCGCTTCGCTCCGACAAGTGGTCGGTTTCGATCGGAATGGCTGGTCAGTTTCGTCGGAATAGGCAGTTGACGAACGGATTCAGCAAGAAATGGGCGAACCTCCGGGCAGCTGTGGCGCTGGAGATGGCGCACCACAACCTGTGCCGGATTCACGGTGCGATCCACTGCACCCCCGCGATGGCTGCCGGGATCTGCAAAGGCATCTGGTCGGTGGGCGATCTGGTGACGGCGTGAAGCCGCGAAGCTAAACGGAGCTGCTCGGGAAAATGTACTTTGCTACCACCACGAATAGAGCAATGATGTTCACCGTTGTAGTGGCGAGCGCGGCTATTAGTACGGGGTCTGAAAGGTAGAACCCGAGGCAGTTGCCGAAGCCCTGAAAAAACAGCAGCACGACCATCGCAAGGAGCCAAAAACATAGGAGGCCATATAGCAGTGCTGCATATAGCTTCCGGTGGCCGATGTTCTGGGTGAGTTCGTCAACCAGCGCTTGTCGGTGATCGCGATCTAGATCGTCCTCCCACTCGCGGGTCTTCGCATCTGGCTGCGCCGCGGGCTCGGTTCGGTCTTCCTGCCCAATGTCCTTAATTGAGGGGCGACGATCCTCAGTCATGGCGTACTAGCTCGCGGAAGTGTCTCGCTATCAACTGATTGTTGATCCGCTTGTTGTTGCGGCCCCGCCCTTCTTTCCAGGTCTGATCCCACGGAGTCCCGTCCTGGTGTGTCAGGTTGGAGAGCTGAACGCCTGTGTACTTGCTGTAAGCCTCCAAGACCTTGTCGAGCAACTCTTGGACTTGATTGTCGTCGTAGGCAACACTTGGGACAGAGATCTCGCCAAATCGACGAACGATCGCCTCATTCTCGACAACAGGAGCATTGCCGTGCCTCTTGAACGCTTGGTAAAGACTCGGGATAACTGGCCCGTACTTCCACGCCTGGACGGGCTCGTCAATTAGGGCGATATCGAAGATTGCCAGGTGCCAGCCATGCGCTATGTAGACGAGCTTCTGGATCTTGAGATGATCCAAGACCTTCCCGGACATATTGGCCTTGTCGATGAAGTAGTTGGCTACAGCGAGTGCTGGATACTGCATGCTTACGCCTCCTTTACGCCATCCTATAACGGCGATTCGCTGATGGCAATGGGGAAAGATCGCGCCATTACGTGAGGTACCCTAGCAGCCTTGTCAAGTGCGGGCCGTGGGATGAGCGGGCCGATCGGACAGCGAACCGGCGCGGCGGGCCGAGGTACGGGGAGCCCGGCGTTCGGCGGCCAGACCTAGCCGCACCTGAGAATTCTACCAGCTACCGCGCCGGGACAGCGAAACCCAGCGTCCAGCCGATCCCGCGATCACATGATCCACAAGCTCGATGCCGATCAGCTCGGCGGCTCGCGCCATTCGGCGGGTGAAGATCAAGTCTTCCTTGCTCGGCGACGGGTCGCCGCTGGGGTGGGTGTGGAACAGCAGCAGCGCCGTAGCCTGGTGGTGTAGCGCCTCAGCGAAGACCGGCCGCGGGTCGGCTGCTGCTCGGATCGCCGTCCCGCGGAAGATCTCGCGTTCAGCGATCAGCCAATGCCGGCAGTCGAGGAACAGCACGCCCACCACTTCCTGGCCGAGCCCACCGTAGTGCAGCAGCGCGTATTCGGCCACAGTGCCCGGAACATCGAGCAGCCTACCGGTGGTGTCCTAACAGTGTGTTGGTCCGATAGGGGCGGGTGAAAGGCAGGCTGGCGGGTGGTACGTTCGCCGCGAAGCCGAGGCGGTGAACGTCTCCACCTTACCACCCAGCGGCTCTGACGGCGGCGGTAACCGACGCCAGAGCCTAGCCACGCAGAGGACATAGCCAATGCGAGACCGCCGTAAGTGTACCGTCTACGACGTGCAGAGAGAGCTTGCTGCTCTCGTTCCAAACCTACAGACCGTTGACCTCCGACTAGCCCGGATCGCCCGCGCGGTTCAGCCATCGCCACATCTCCTACCCGTAGAGCTTCGCGGCCGGGTCGAAGCCGTGCGCTCCGATTTGATCGGCGACGCCATCGCGACGCTGGCCGAGCTTTCCCAGCTCACTGAAGACGACGCGGCGCGCCACCGGGTGCAGCTCCTCGACCTGGCTTTGAGGCTGGCCGATGCAAAGTAACCTACGGCCGCGCGACCGGCTGCTACGCCACGGCGCAGCCGGCCTGACGGATGCTGAGCTGCTGGCGGTGCTATTGAGGTACCGTTCGGCAGAGAAGGCGGCAGAGCGTCTCCTGTCGGCTGCTGGTGGTCTGAGAGGGCTACTGCGCGCCGCGCGGCCAGTCTTGTGCCGCAACGGTGCCACTGAGGGCAGAGCAGCTGTGGTACTGGCCGCTGGCGAGCTTATGCGGCGGCTGGCAGAGCATCAGCTCGACCGCCGCAGGCTGCTCGATCAGCCGATAGCCCTGGCCGAGTATGTAGCAATGAAGTACAGCGAGCTTGGCCAAGAGGTTCTTGGCGCGATCTACCTCGATTGCCGTCACCGGCTGATTGCCGAGCGAGAGATCTTCCGCGGCACAGCTACCCGAGCAGCGGCTGAGCCTGGGCCGATCTTGCGAGAAGCGCTCCAGCACCACGCCGCGAAGCTGATCATTTTTCACACCCACCCCAGCGGCGACCCATCGCCGAGCAACGAGGATCTGCTCTTCACCGAGAGGATGGCGAAGGCCAGCGAATTGATTGGCGTCAAGCTGGTGGACCACTTGATTGTTGGAGCGCTCGGCCGCTGGGTGTCCCTGTCCCGGCGTGGTAGCTGGTAGGATTCTCGGGCGCGGCTAGGTCTGGCCGCCGAACGCCGGGCACCCCGTTGCTCGGCCCGCCGCGCCATCATCCCTCCTCTCAGATCGTCTAGATTCTCAATTCTTCGGTTTCGCTGTTGGCATCATCATCGTATCTCCATATCTTGGCAATGCGCGGTTGATCCGGTTTTCGAAATCTTCCCAATCATTGTCTTCACACGTCTTCATGATGACGATCAAGTTCGTGAGCTGATCTCGCAACTCTTGAATTCCGAAATCTGGTGAAAGGCTCTGAAACAGCTTGCGCGACCTGCGCCCTTTTGGATTCTTAGGGGTCAACTTCTTTAGCGCCTTCAAAACGCCGGGTGCCAGACGCGAGTAAACAATGTTGTTGGTAACGTGGCCAATCCACTGAGGCCGCTTCCCGCCAATGCTTGGGTACGACAGGCCCTTGAGTCGAAACACCTGTTTATAGAATTCGTCTGGGAATCGCTTTGTCCACTTCGAGTACTCGTCCGTTAGGTACTTGTCGAGGATAGCCTGAAGAGCTAGCCGATCTCGAACGTCCTGGTATCCGGTCGCTTCATCAACGAGGGCGTCGATACCAGTCTTGGCGAGTGATCTGATTAGTGCCTCTGCCTTCTGCGCCTTGCCGAGTTGCTGTTCTTGAAGCTCTCCGGCTGCGCGAGCTTCAAGCCACACTTCGCACACGTCAACCAAGATGGAGGCTTCGTACCCCTTGACTATCTTCTTTCCATGAACGTATTCAATAGGATTCAGGGGCCCGGCCATTAAATGGCTGGGAATAAAAGACTTAAGCCTAGCAGGAGCCAGAAACAACGGGACAAGGGCCCGGCCATCCGATGCCGCTTTGAGCCGCTTCGAAGCGCCGCTACGACCACCCAGAATGGCTCTTGTAATCCCGTGTTCAGACAGCACACGGCGGACCGTATTTTCGTTTCCGCTCTCGCCTTCGATAACAGCGCATGGCAATATTGTTCCACCGAGGTCAATCGATGCCGCGTAGTTCGAGAGAACGCGCGGCAAACTATCTGGAGGGTCCTCTTGGTCCCATCTTGCGCGTGCAGCATTCGAAGCCTGCGCAGATCTTTCTTCTGGTGACATCTTCTCCGCCCTCGCGTATCCACCGATAGCCCTTCCCGTTGGTCCTTCAGTTGGCATTTGCAAGCACTCCATTGGAAATTATACGTGCATCTTACGATAGTTTCCCAAAAATGCAAGCATTTCTACAAACTATCCCGCCTGATGCCTGCATTATTCTTATGCCGCCACCAGATCACCGACCGACCAGATCCCTTTGCAGAGGTTAGCCGCCATCGCTGGCGTGCAGCGGATCGCGCCGTGGATGCGGCAGAAGTTGTGGTGCGCCATCTCAAGCGCTACGGCTGCCCGCAGGTTCGCCCACTTCTTGGAGAACCCGTTGGTCAACCGCGTCAGACGGCGCATCCTCATGCGGAGGTTGAGATTCTGTCGCTCGATGTGCGACGTGCAGATCTGCTTGCGATCAGGCTTGCCGTGGATGGCCCGCTTCTCGGAGGCTATTATCGTCGCCGGTGAGTACCGGCGCTGGTCCTCTGAAGAGCCTTTGCCGTAGTGCTTGACTACCTGGCCATACTGAACGCGGGTGCCGAGCTGGTGAACGATGGGATCAGCATAGCTGTCGAGCCCGTCCGTGCTGAGCTGGAATTCGCCCTTCGTCGCGCGGTCGAGCTTGCCGATGAAGAACGAGGTATCGAGCGCCGTGCGGTGGCCCAGGTGATGAGCCAAGATCAGCTTGCTCTCGCGCTCGATCGCCACGTAGGTCCAGGCATCGCCGATCTCTGGATCGCTGAGACTCTTGAATCTCTTCGTCTTGGCCTTCATCCCGACGAATCCCCAGATTTCGTCAGCCTGCACGTCCTTGACCTCGACATCTCGCACGATCCGCGCGAGCAGGCTTTCGCACTTGCCACCGACTACGCGGAGCAGGCGGCAGATCGTGTCCCGATGGACGCCAGTCACGCGCTCAGCAGCGCGAATGCTCATGCCTTCGACCAGCAGCGAGACAACCGTGGTGGCCTTCTCCACCGGTAGCCGCATCGTGCCCAGCGGACGACGCGGGCGAACGGCGAAGGTCTTGCGGCAGCTCGCGCCTTTGCACTTGTAGCGCTGGTGCCCGTCGCGGTCTTTGCCCCAACGCACGAAGCCTGCCCCGCAATGGGGACAAGTCGTCGGCTCGATCGCCGGTTGGGGTTGGGGCCGCGTCGTCATGTGATGAGTATATCCAATGGATATCCATAGTGTCAAGGGTTGACTTGGATATTTTTTGGATATATTCTGGATACATGGCTGACACCGAACAACCTGACCGGCAGCACTCGAAATCGAGGCTGCTTCGCTTCAAGCCGGAACACGACGCGCTGATATGCGAAGCTGCTGAAAACTCAGGGCTTAGCGTTACGAGCTGGATTCGTGAGCGGCTGATTCGCTTTGCACGACAAGAGATAGAGGAGGCGGGCCGTCGCGCGTAACGGCGGCCCGCCTGGGCTATATCTGGGACCGTGGTAGCAGTTGCCACAGGATGAGTAGAGACTGCCGGCGATCCCAGAACGTGCCCATTGACATGGGCATTTTTCTAACTTTCGCGCTTGACTACGGAAGGCTTTCGCCGTAACGTCAAACGCAGCAACCCCTTACGGCTCGCTTTTGAGCAGCCCTCCGGGTGACTAGCTTGAGAGTCCTGCAAGACAAAGCTCAAGCCAGTATTGTTTGCTAGATCAGGGCCGGCCACGCGCCGGCCCTTTCGTTTTTGCTGTCTTAGTTGGAGCCTCCCAGATTGTGAAAGCGCGCTACTGCTACCGGCGATAACGGGCCATGGTCTTCCGCTTGTTTTTCGCCGCCTCCCCCCGTATCAACGGAGCCATAAACTTCGGCTACCGTCTCGGGTTCAAACATGTCTGGTCGGCCGTATACGAAAGGCGCCATACTCCCAGCAGGTGCCCGGCGCCTTTCCAGCTTCCTAGCCTTGGCCAGTTTCCTTGTCGAAACGCTCATGGTCTGACGTGACAGGCTAGTGCCATCATCTCTCAACAGGCGCATCAATTCAGCTTGAGTGACCGGCCTCTCAAGGCGCGGCAGATAGGCCTCAATGAGTTCTAGAGATGTCGCCCGTCTTGCTGGTCTCTCGGGGCGTGATTGCCGCTCGATTACCGGTTTCTCAACGGCTCCCTGCTTCAAGGAAGCCGAGGTCTGCTCGGGCTGGGCTGTTGAGCTACTCCGGGAAAGGCCGAGGAGAGCATCGATGTGGGCCAGCATTGATGTGGCCTCGCGCTTCACAGACTCCCAGTGTCCCTTCAGCTCGCCTAGGCTCTTGTTCTTCAAGTCCATTTGCTCGGCACCTTTTCTAGACAGGCGCCCAAAGAGGGCTGCCTGGTTGCGGCAGACGGGAACCTTGAGCCACCAATCATGCCTGTGTCCAGCCTGCTAGCCATCGGGCGCGGGCCGGCTCGTGCGATAAGTTGTATTTTGACGCCATCGGGATAGGTTGTCAACCGCGCCGCGGAATGATTGACACGCTGTCAACCCAGTTACCAGACGGCCGCCATCCGCCGAGTGCCATGCGCAGCGCGAGGGCTAAGAGCTATCAGATGCTAAGATGACTCGTCGCGGCCCGGAATGGCTGGTCAAGCCAAGGCATCGTTAGGCGCGGCAAGACGCTGCGCAGGCACCAGGAGAGGCGGCTTCGGCCGCCTTTCGGCGATCAGGACTTCTTTTGCAAATCGGCCAGGAGGCGCTATCCAGGCGCCACTGAAGCCAAAGGAGCGCTTGGGGGAATGAGCTTTCTTAGTAGCTTTGGTAAGGAGTTCAGCTCTTCGATGGACGCCATAGGCGGGTTGGTCGGCAGCTGCTTACCGTGGGCCGCAATATTGTTAGCAGCGCTGCTGGTCTTCGGCTGGGTCATGAAGTTCTTGTTCTAGATAATCTAGGGCTCCACCCGGTCGAGAAGGCGCCAACACTGAGTTAGGACACTACCAGCCTACCGGCGATCCAGCCGGTAGGCTGCCAACCGCCGCACAAGCTCACCAGCGGCCAGGAGGACGGCAGCTCTGCCGTCTGTAGCACTGTTCCGCCGTAGCGCCGGCCGTTCGCTGCGCAGCAGCCCTTGCAACCCACCAGCAGCCGTCAAGAGCCGCTCTGCCGCGTTCTCAGCAGCTCGGCGGCGCAGCAACACCGACAACAGCTCAGCGTCCGTCAGACCAGCCGCGCCATGCCGTAGCAACCGGGCCCGCGGCGCAAGCTCAGCCCTCGGAATCGGCCAGCCGTAGCGACAGGTCGAGCAGCTGCACTCGATGGCACAGCGCGTCCTCTTCGGTCAGTTGCGACAGCTCTTCTAGCGTCGCGATGGCGTCGCCGAGCAGATCGACGCGCACCGCCTCCGCTCGGCCACGGAGCTCGACCGGCAAAAGGTGCGGGGATGGCTGGATCGCCTTAGCGATCCTGGCTAGACGAAGGTCAACGGTCTGTAGGTTGGGGACGAGAGCAGCAAGCTCTCTCTGCACGTTGTAGACGGTACACTTCCGGCGGTCGCGCATTGGGCTGTGTCCTCTGCGTGGCTAGGCTTCGGCGACGGTGACAGCCGTCGTCGAGGTCGCTGGTGGTAGGGTGGAGGGCGTTCGCTGCCCGGGCTTCGCGGCAAACGTACTACCCGCCCGCCTGCCGCTCACCCGCCCCTATCGGACCAACACACTGTCAGGACACCACCCGCCGAACAGCAACCAGCACCCGGCGAGCTGGGCAGGCGCGGATTTGGAGACCTCTTGACTAGCGTTGCAACGAACATGGACTCGACTCCTACCGCCAGCCCACCCTGGCCCGAGATTTTTCGACTCCTGCAGCGGGCTGGCTGCCCGAAGTTGATCTCGGTCGCTGTCGCGCCGCCCCCCGGCAGCTTCAAGGTGGCCGACCAAGGGCTGAAGATCGAGCCGGTGACTGAACTGGCGGCATTGGCCGAGTACCCACCCTGCCCGGCTGTGTTGCTGACGACTACCGACTACCAAATCCTCGCCAAGGACCTGGCTGCGGTCCACCCGCGACTGACCGAGGACGGACGCTTGCTGATTTGGGGCTGTTGGCAGGCGAGCCGCATGACCGGCGGCTTGGAGCCGGCAGGGCACGAGGAGGCGGTGCGACAGCTCTCGGAAACGGGCTTTTCGGTAATCGAAGAATTGCTGCTCGACAGCGGCGCGCAGCAGCCTGGTATTCGCCGTACTTCGCTGATCGTCGCTCGGCCGGAGACCTCGGTGGTGCGGGGCTACCAAGCCGGCGACGAGATAGCTATCGCGGATTGCTTTCGTGCTTGTTTCCAGGTCGAGCGAAGTCTTGAGCAGTGGCGTTGGAAGTATCTCGACAATCCCTATGGCGGACCGCTGATCAGCCTGGCATTCGAGCAAGACCGCTTGCTGGCCCAATACGCCGGCTATCCCTTGCCTCTACATCTCGGACCAGGTCCGCCAGCCCTTGCCGTGCAGATGGGCGACACCATGACCGCGCCGCAAGCACGCAGCGTCGGGCGTCGCTCCACCAGCTTGCTGCGGCGGGCAGTACGGCACTTTTTCGCTACCTACTCAGAGCCCGAAGTAGCGTACTACTACGGCTTCAACACCGGCGCCATCCACCGCTTCTCCAAGCGCTTCGTTCGCGGACAGCGGCATTCACAAGTGAGTTTCTGGCAGCGTGATGCCAAACTGCCTCGCCTACGCCAGCACTATCGGGTGAAGCTGCAACAGCACATCCAAGCAGGCTTCGATCGGTTCTGGCGCCGCACCGCTCGCCGCTATGGCGTGCTCTTGCAGCGCGATGCTTGCTACCTGAGCTGGCGCTACCAAGAATGCCCGGATGTCGACTACCAGATCTTCTCCGCCAGGCGTTGGGGGAGATTGGTCGGCTGGGGAGTTTTTCGCCGCCAGGGTCGAATCCTGGCTTGGGGCGATGCGATGTTCGATCCGCGCCACTGCGACGCTGCAAGCGATGTGCTTCGAGCCGCTCTTAGCAACGAATCCAACCAGGGGGTCGAAGAAATTACCGCCTGGTTTCCAGAGCATCCTGGTTGGTGGCGCCGCACGGTCGCAGGACTGGGATTCGCCCGTGCTACCGAACCCGAGGACCTGGCACTGGTCTACCGGCCCCATGCTACCCGCGACATTCAGCAGCGACTCGAATCTCTGTACTACACCATGGGTGATAGCGACTTGTTCTGAGCCTCCGGGTCCGCGGCTTAGCGCTCTAGAGTCTGCACGCCGAGTTCTCGCCCCTCGGCATCCAAGAAACGTCGATAGTAGATGCCCGGTCCGAGCCGCGACCACAGCTCCTCGGGTAACTCCGTCGCCACACTCGCTGGAGTGCGCAAAGCCGCCGGGAAACCCCAGGGCGAAGCGGAGAGTTCTTCCCGCACGGCGGCTGTCGGTGGCACTCGCAAAAAAGGCGGCGACAGCGGTGGCGAGGTCCGATCCAGGATGCGCAGCAGACGTTCGAACCCAGCGCCGTAACGACGCCGACGGAAACGCCGGCTGGAGGCATCGAACCACTCACTAGCTCGCGGCTCGGCAACCGAACTCTGAGCATAGAGATGCACAGCTTCAGCTGCCGGCACGAAGCTCGCCCGAAGGCCGCCGGCCCGCAATCGGCAGAGCCAATCTGTTTCTTCGAAGTAGAGCTGATACTTGTCGTCAAACGGACCGATCTGCCGCCAAGCCTGGCGACTGACGGCCAACAGAGCACCGCTGAGTTCGAAAGCGGACACCGTGTCGCGGGTGGCCCACAAGCGCTCGGCATGCTGGCGCCAGCGCTGCCTCGCCCATCTGGCCCAGGGCTTGCCACGGCGAGCCAGCACCGCCAGCAGCTCATCGCGACGAGTGCGAGGCTCGGTGGGTGGTAGCTGAAACCGTCGTTCACGATCCCACCAAAAACGCGGACCGGCAGCTCCGGCCCCCTGCTCGAGAGCGCCACACAGAGCCGCCAAACAACCGGGCAGCACCTCGACATCGGGATTCATCGCCAGCAGATAGTCCGCTGACGCCTCGGAGAACCCCAAGTTGATCGCCCCGGCGTAGCCCAGATTGGCTCGCGGATCGAGCCGTCGAGCTGGCAGATCGCGCCACACTCCCTGGTCTTCGGGCTGGCTACCGTTGTCGACCACCAGGCATTCCAACTCGATGGCCGAACTCGCCGCATCGCGCCGCAAAGCCGCCACCGCGGACAGCAGCAGATTTGGCGTGTGGTAGTGGACGAGGATCGCGCTGAGCTTCAAGCGCTCTTGCTCCGCTGGTTGACCGTAAGATGCCGGCACCTCCGGCTGCCGACAAGCCTACACCGCAACGGACTCAGCGGTACAATTGCCGCCCATGACCTCGATCCACAACCGCCAGCCGGTGCTCTGGCTGCGCACCGGCCGCCAGCGCTCGGTCGTCGCCGCCCATCTTCGCCATGTGGCGGGGAACTTCGCCGCCGCCGGTTGGCGGACTTGCAGCGACCGCGAACCACCGGCCACCACCGGCCCAGTCGCCGTGCTGGACGATCCGTGGCTGGATCCTCTGCCGCAGCTGGCCTTGTTTCTAGCCAACGCCACGGCGGCCAAGCCCGGCTGCTGGAGGCTACCGCGAGTCTTCGCCGCCACCGGCGAGCAAGGTTGGCATCCGGCCGCTGGTCCCTACACACTGCGTGACTATGAACGGTTGACGATTCCCCGCAGCGGCAGGGGCGGCCGTGGCCGACCACTCGGCGAACCGCCGGCCAGTACCGGTTTCGCCGTTGCCGCCGCGGGCGAAGCTGAGTATTTGCTGGCCGGCGGCTGGCCACCGAGCGCTGAGCGGCTGCTACTGGTCAGGGAGGCCTGCCTCTACCGCTATGGCGATCCAGCCCGGCACCCGCGGCTCGAGCTCGACCCGTTCATTCCCGACAGCACCGAGTTGCTGGTCGATGTGGGCTGCGGTCATGGCCAACTCGGCGCTCGTCACCGACGGCCCGGCCGCCGAGTCATTGGTATCGAGCCCGATTGGCAGCTGGCCCAACAAGCGGCCAAGCGTTTGGACCTGGTGCTGCCGGCCACCGCCGAGCTGGGCCTGCGGGCATTGGGCCAGCGCCCTGACTGCCTGATCTTCGCCGATGTGTTGGAGCACACAAGCGACCCCCAAGGCATCCTGAAGCTCGCCGCTGAGAAGCTTGCCAAAGGAGGCAGGATCGTGGTCTCACTGCCCAACACGGCCTGGGCGCCGGTGTTGAGCGCCCTAGCCGCGGGCCGCTGGGATCCGACCCTGGCGGGAGTGCAGGCCCGCGATCACCTGGTGCCGATGACGCCGCACTCGTTCTCGACCATGGCCGCCGAATGTGGTCTGGAAACCCTGTCGATGAACCCTCTGCCTGTGCCCCTTCCCTGGCGGCTCAGGCTGCTGGCGCGGCTGGCGGCACTGCTCTCCGGCGGCTCGGCGGCAACCCTGGGTGCCCCCCAGTGGATTGCCGTCCTGCGCCACACCGACAAGTGAACCGCCGGCCAGAACCGCGCCGTCAGCGAGGAGGAATCGTCCCCGTTTCGGTGATCAGCGGGTTGAGATCATCGCAAGCCGAGGTCAGCGCAACCGCCGCATAGCCGACCTGGAAGAGGCCCTTGGCGTTGTGCACCACGGTGACAAAGCTCTGGGCGATGTTGCCATCGACGCCGAAATCGACATCGAAATTCACCCCAACATCATCGATGTTGAGATTGAGGAACATCCAGCCTGACTGGTAGGGCAGGGTCAGGTCCCCTTCGCCGACCTCCACCCGCTGAGTTTCGAGGGGGAAACATGGCGGATCGACATTGGGATCGGGCGGTGAGATCACCCCACCCCCCAAGTTGAAGCAGATTTCCACCGCGTTCTCTTGTTCGTCAAAGGCCACCGCTTCGGTCTCGTTGAGGGGGTACCACGACGGTCCGACTCCGCAGCTGTAGAACTGCTGCGTGTCCGAGGTGGTCGAGTCGCGCCACACCAAGAGGCCGGTTCCGCCGTCGACCACCACATTTTCCAAATAGCGCGCCGCCCAAGTGGTGCCCAAGGGCTCGCGATTGTCGGCGCCCGTCATGCCGGGATCGTAGCGTCCGTAGAAGGTGACCCCACTGGCCGTCGAGCCGGCATTGAAGAAGTCATCGGCCTCGATCGACACCAAAGTATCGCCGATCGCCGAGGCATTCAGCTGATTGATGATGAAGTAGTCGCCCCACAGCAAGTTGCGATTGTTGGCAATGCCAGTGCCGCCGTCGACGAAGTAGCCGGTCTCGTTGGGAAACACCGTCGAGCATTGATTGACACTGTCAATGGTGAGGTAGCCGCGCGCTAAACCGTCGCCATGATCCTGGCCCATGCAACCCAATCCGAGCACATCCTGGCCGGTGTGGCCATTGCGCAAGCGGGTCAGATTGGCAGTGCTGACCACTGGGTTGTTGAAGGGCAGAATTCCCAGGCAACCCGGAAAACTGCCGTCCCAGGAGGGGTTCAGTCCATGCGGGCTAATGCTGTCGGCGCCATCGTTCTGCGCGTCCGCGGTGACCGGCAGATTGCCTTGAAAGACATCGTAGAGGTTCACCGGCACTACGTCGTAGCCCGACAGGAAGACATCAAAATCGATGGTTGGCTGCGTCCAGTCGGTCCACAGAGTGACATGTGCTAAAGCCGGGGTCGCGGAGGCATTGTTGATCGTGAATAGAGTGGTAATCCCGGCCTGGTCGGCGATATCGACCTCGAAGTATGGCAGCAGCAAGGTGGCTGCCGGGACACTGTCCAGGGTACAGAGCTCGGCCTGCAAAGTGGCGCTGCCCACCAAGAACAGCAGGGCGGCCAAAACCAGAATCTTCTTCAGCATCGCGGAATCCTCCATCGGCGCCACCAGGCTAGTTCAACCACCGTGGCGACCCTCGACCGGGATTAATAAGAGAGACATGCCTAATTTAACATACTTGAATAGGTTGGTGTTACTACCACTCGTCTTCGTGGCTCTTGCGGAAAATCGTGTCGTGGGGTGCGCTCTTCTCCGCCGCCGGTCTGCCGTTGGTGTAGAAGTACATCGACAGGGATCTGCGGCAGCGGTCCCTGGGACAGCTCAAGGGCTGCGGGTTGCCATGAAACGAGGTGTCCGTAGTGCTAAAAACCACCGCCCGATTGAACACCGGCAGAATTCGTTGTTCGCAGTGAGCGACCTCGCTGTCCCAGAGTTCTAGATGGCCACCGTAGTCTTCGCGCCAATCCCGGTTCAGATAGATCAGCAGATTGAGGCGACGATCCAGCCTCAGCTTGGGATGCCAGTTGAAATCAGCATGGAGCTTAAGGAAGCCACCCGGCTGTAGCTGATGGGGGCCTGCGCCGCCAAAGTACGGGTCCGGAATCAAGCCCTCTATCCCGGTGAGCTGCTCCAAGAACTCCAGCATTGCTGCGGAGTTGAGAAAGTACATCAGGCTCTGTAGATCGGCGCCTACCGGGGTGCGGTAGTCGAACCCTTGCTTCTGTTCTTGTGCGTTCTCAAAGCGACGCCAATGGGAGTCTTCCGGAGGCGGAAAGTCTGCCAAGGCCCGATCCAGGACAACTTCTGAGAACAACCCATCGATAACCGCATGCGGAAATGGACTCGCCTCCTGGTAGGCCGAGTTCAGCCCTTGTGGAGATTTCTGTAGCTCGATTCTCATCATCTTCCGGCCTCCGGTAGTGTGGGTCGACTTGGTCTCGTCGCGGATTGAGGCGACTGCCGACTGGCCCAGTCGACGGCGGCGAATAGCTGCTCAGAGACCTTGTCGGGGTCGAATTTTTGCGCCGCGCGATAGCCGGCTCGCCGCGCCTGGCGCCAGCGAGCTGGTCGCAAGAGCAGACGACGGCTCGCTGCGGCAAAAGCGTCGGCATCACCCGCCGGTACCAGGCTGACGGCCTCGCCGGCCATGAACTCCGTGGAGGGAATCCGCGACGCTACCGCCGGCACCTTGGCAACCATCGCCTCCAGCAAGGGAAGACCAAATCCTTCCTCCGGCTGCGACGGTAGCAGCAGCAAGTCACAGCTGGCCAGCTCCTCAGCCACCTGCTGTGGCGGAATGTCGCAGAGATACCGATCCGGTACTAGCAAGGCCCTTTCACTCTCACTGAGAGGCACCGTCGAGATTCTTAGCAAGCGACAGGCGACACCCCCTTGGCGCAGCCTTCTAACCGCCGCCAAGGCCGTAGCAACACCCTTGACCGGCGCCTCGAACACCCCCGGCACAACCACCCAGGGGCGGCGCCGCGGCCGCCACCGCGGCAGCGACCGAAAGGCTGGATCGAGCGGTGGTGGAACCACTCGGCTCTGGCGATCGAAGAGCCGCTCTAGAAGATCCACCAGATGAGGAGTCACCGCCAGTCCCGAGCAGGGCTCGGCATAGGCAGCTTCGATTTCCTTCAACTGCTGGTGGTAGTGCCGGTGGCTACCCTCGTAACCCTGGCAGAAGTGGGCCAGGGGCCCAAGTTGCAAAGCGCGGGCAGTCGCCAGCGTGGTCCAGAAGGTCGCGATCACCAGATCCTGTGACGGCAAGGTCGCCGATTGGCTGCTGGCATCGATGTAGCGACCGGCGATCGGCATCCATGTTGGCCGCGGCCCTTGGGCCAACAGAGTGACCTCGTCGCCACGCGCGGCCAACAGCTGGGCGTGCTGAAAAATGACTTTATTTCCCCCACCGAGTTCAGGCTGGGGCAAGACGTAGGTGATTCGCACGCGCTGGGGTCCGAGAAGTTTCTTCGAAAATGGCAGGTTCGCCAATCGCCGAGCTACCGTGTGACCTCACGAACCTGCCGGACCCAAGTATGCTCGATCTCGAACAATCCGGCGCGCAATTTCCGGCTTTCGACCCTGAACGCTCCGGTGAGCTGCTGCGTGTCGTAGATGTGCAGACCAGCCTCGTCGAGTAGGAACACCACCAAGGTGAACTCGCCGTGGTTGATCTTCAGCTGCGGCAACTGCAGCAGATGCCGATACTCACGGCTTCCGCTGAGCGGCTCGAGCCCATCCCAATGGGTCGAGAAGCCACAAACTTGAACGCCGTCGAGTCGCTCGACGGAAACTCCGACATGGAAGGCCAGCTCAGGATTCTCGGTATGCCAGCGAATAGCCAATCGCCAGGGTTCGCCGCTCTGGTAAACAGCCCCCAGGCGCTCCCTCCCAGGTTGGCTGACTTCTACCAACTTGGCCGGCGCCACCGCGCCTTCGCTGAGTTCCGGAGTGCTGGCGCCCACAACTTCCCCGGCATTGCGCCGTTCGCCGCCACGGCCGATCAGGTAGCTGTCGTATTCGCGGATGATCAGCTCAGCCGACCCATATCCCGCCGGCTCGCCACCGCGCAACCACAGCGCATGCTGGCAAAAGGCGGCGATGTGGTACATCGAGTGGGAGCAGAAGACTAACGTTCGCCCGCCATCGAGAAAGGCCCGGATACGGTCGACACACTTCTTCTGAAAATAGCCATCGCCTACCGACAGCGCCTCGTCAATGATCAGGATTTCAGGGTCGACTTGGATCGCGATCGAGAAGCCCAACCGCATAACCATGCCGGTGGAGTAGGTCTTGACCGGCCGGTCGATAAACTCACCGAGTTCACTGAAGGCAATAATCTCGGGCTCAGCTGCCGCGACTTGGTCTTCAGATAAACCCAGCACCGCCGCGTTGAGGCGGATGTTCTGCCGGCCACTGAACTCCGGATGAAAACCCATCCCGAGTTCGAGTAACGAAGCCACTTTGCCGGCGACCGTCAGCGTACCGGTGGTTGGCGGTGTAACCCCCGCCAGTATCCGCAGGAGGGTGCTCTTGCCGGCGCCGTTCTCACCGATCAGCCCCAGGCTCTGACCCCGCAAGACCTCGAAGTCGATACCCTGCAAGGCTTCGAACACTTGGTGCCGAGCACGGCCGCCGAGCATTTCGCGCAGCCGATCCCAGGGGCTGTCGTAGAGCCGATAGGTCTTGCCGAGGTTCTCGGCGGCGATCAGAACGGTCATCAGGCAACCGCCCGAGCGGCCAATCGTCGCGCGATTCCGACGACTGGCTCGCGGGGCGGCAGAGTGGGCTTAGTTGATGATGAACAACGAGTCCTGCAGCGAGAACGGCGGGGACATCTGCGCCCCGTCGACCGCCCGAACATTCGGATCGGCCACTCCCGTGCTGGTGAAGGTGTGGGTGACCGGTACGGTCACCAGGAACGTCGAGTCGAAGTTACCGTTGGGCTCCCAGTCAAACTCGAGGGTGTCAGGTGTACCAGTGAAGGTAACATCGAAGGTAATCGACGAACCGACGGTGCAGAAACAACCGAATTGATCACAGGGCGAGCAAGTCGGCGAAGCCGCCACGTTGACCATGAAGCCGGTGATCACCGGTGGATCCGGCGCCGTGATGTTATCCACCGCCACCGTGACCGCCGCGGTCAGCGGAGTGGTCTGACCCTCGACACAGTTGCGAATCGCCAGCGTCACCCCATAGTTGCCCGCTACATTCGGCGAGGTCCAGGTGAACGAAGTGTCAGCGTCGTCTACTCCCCAATCATAGATCTGACAGGTGGTGTAGAACATGCACCCCGAGGTGCTGCCATTGGCCGGGTCTTCGAATTCCCAGCGCCATTCGGTGGCACTCTCGGTGTTGGCCGCGAAGTTGTACTGAGCGTTACCCTGATCGGTGAAAGTCAGCGCCGGCACGCCAAAGCCAAGGGCGCCGAGGGCGGTCAGCGTCAGCTCCAGAGTGTCGATATCGGACTCAGCATTTGGGTTGGTCGCTTGCAGCGAAACGGTGAACACTTCACTCGCAGGCACCCCGCGAGTCAGCAGTCCAGAACTCCAAGCGTTGGTGTTTCCAGATTCGAAACCATCGCTAAAGATCTGTTCCGGCAGGTCGACATCGATACCCGTGGTGTCCCAAACGATCGGAAAACTGGTACCGCTGGCCACCGTGGTCTTGGTCGAATCCTCGATGTTCCAGCTATAGGAGAAGGGAGTCTTGCCGTCGACTACCGCGTCGACCGTGATCTCGGTACATACCGGGTAAGTCCCCGGTGGGGATCCCACCGGCGATACCGAGAAGGAGCGGATATGAGGCCGCCGGTCCTGGACCAGGATATTGGCTCGATCCTGGATCAACGCCCCATTGCCGGTGCATACGCTGTCGTCGTTCAGCGCCCAGACTTCGATGGTTTTGTCCGGGCAATCCGCGGCTGCGCACTCGGCCCAAGTGATGGCGTTGGTGGCGGCACCCGGTCCGAGGCCGCCGGTCACCACAGTATCGCTGGCGCTCCACTGCCAACCGGCTTGGGCAGTTGAGCAATTGGTGGCGGTGGCGGTGAAAGTGATCGGCTCTTTGAACCACTGCGGGCTCGGAGTCACCACGTTGGTGGTGTACTTCGGCGCACTGACATTGCCCGCCAGCTGGTGGATATCGAAGATGCCCCGCGCCGCGCGGTAGAAGTAGTTGCCGCTGAAACGTCCCTGGTTGGGCACGGCGTTGCGCAAGCCGAAATCGTTGAGTTGGTAGTAATCGCCCCAATAGTCCACTTGCAGGCTGTTGCAAGTATCCGTGTAGTGGGCACCCCCATCGGTTACTTCGGAGATCACATTAGTGCCGCCGAGGTTCGACAGGTCCCAAAGGAATTCCTTTTGGGTGCCGGAGAACAAATCCGAGAATAGGCTGTAGTAGAGATATGGGGTGGTGCCGGCCATCGAGAAGGTCAGCAACTGGGCCTCCCCCGGCTGGCTGCTCACCGGCAGACTAACCGTAGGCGCGCCAAGAGAGGTGCAACCATTGGCATCGAGGCAGCTATCGACATCGTAGATCTCGACAATGTAGTTCTCTACCAGCGCCAGGTAGGTGCTGCCGTTCCAGTCGAAGAACTCAAGGCCGCGGATGTCGCGAATATCCGGGTTCAAGCCACCGCCGGAGTAACGCAGGTCGGCGAATTGAGGAAAGGCCGGATCGGCTACTTCAAAGATGTCGAGTTTGAGCGGCCGCGAGGACACCCGGCTACCGTCTGAAACCGCCACCCACAGCTTGCCGCCTTTTTCCGTCACTGCCACGTAGCGGGTAACCCGCTCCAAATCGCCCAATAAGCCGCGATAGACGTTGCTGCACTGCCGGCCGGCCAGTGCCGCATTGTCGAAGCAAGGTGCCAGCGTTCGCGCTCGGGTCAGGTCGTAGACCGCCAGGCCTCCGTCGCTGGTATCACTGGCGGCAAAAGCCCAAACCGTGCCGTTGAGTTCGGCCATCCTGATCATCCGCGTCTTGATGCTGTCATCCTGGTAGGCCTGAGTAAGGCTGTCGACACCAGGGCGGTTGATCCACAGAGCAACGCCCGCTGGCAAATCGCCGGCGGTCGCGATCATGTCGTCCTGGACCGCATTAGGATCCTCCATCGCATCCACCGAGTAGGTCCAGGTATCGACTTCGCCGAAATGGCCCCACGCGTGCCAGTGGCCAGCGAGGGCGTCAGCAACATCCTCGCGCACGGGCATTTCTTCTTTGCCAGGGCCGATATCCCAGACCTGCAAGCCGGCGCCGTAGAGCATGTAGAGCCGGTCGTCAACGATGTCCAAAGACTGGAACAGTTCGTGGCCAAAGGCGAAGGTAGGGAAGGTACCGAACGAGGTGTAGCTGGTGCTGTCTCGATCGGCAGGCAGTTGCTGGCTCGGCTTCACCGGCGAGAAGTTGTTCGGCCAAACCCGTACTCCCTCGCGAAATTCCTCCACCGGTAAAGCTGGTGAGCCGGCGCCACAGAGCCCTCCTGCCTCGGCCGCCGGAGAGGAAACTAGAATTCCCAGCGCCGTGCCAGCCAGGAACAGATACCTCGACACTAGGAAACTGATTCCTCGAACACCGCGCATTGCTTCCTCTCCTTCGACCCCGAGTCCAGCAGCGCTCTGAGTTGCACACTCAGCGGACTCATACTCTGGTGAGTGGACTCGTTCGCCACCCGGATGTGATGGTTGTGCAGTGGCCCTGGTCCCTTCCGGAGCACGGCCTATCTGAACCGAGCTATGGTGACACAGCATGAGAAAAAGATCAAGCTCAGAGCCTGTCCACTCCGTGCTGGTTGCCTGCAAATAGCAAAAGGGCCCGACTGCGAACAGTCGAGCCCTTTTCCATGTCAGACCAGCTTACGCCGACCTGGCAGATTCCCTAGTTTGCGCTGGGAATCACGCCAGTATCGGTGATCAACGGGTTGACATCGTCGCAGGCCGAGGTCAGCGGCAACGCCGAGTAGCCGACCTGGAACAGGCCAAGGGCACTGATCGTGGTCGTCACATGGCTCTGAGCCAACGAACCGTCGGAACCGAAGTCGACGTCGAAGGCGACGCCAATGTCGTCGATGTTCAAGTTCAAGAACATCCAACCCGACTCATACGGAAGGGCCAGGTTGCCGTCGCCTACCGTCGCCCGCTGGGTCTCCAGCGGGAAGCACGGCGGATCCACGTCCGGGTCCGGAGGCGAAATCACGCCGCCACCCAGGTTGAAGCAGATCTCCACTGCGTTCTCCTGCTCGTCGAACGCCACAACCTCGGTCTCGTTCAGCGGGTTCCACGACGGGCCAGCACCAGGGCCAGAGCCACAGGCGTAGAACTGCTGGGTGTCAGAGGTCGTCGAGTCACGCCACACCAAGAGGTCGGTACCACCGGTGAAACCAGCGTTCTCGATGTAACGAGTCGCCCAGGTGGTGGCCAACGGCTCGCGGTTATCCGAGCCGGTCAGGCCTGGATCGTAGCGACCGTAGAAGGTGTAACCGGTAGGCGTCGAGGCGGCGTTGAACTGCGGATCGGCCTCAATCGCCACCAACGGCTCACCGAAGGAGAAGGCGTTGACCTGGTCGACAATGTAGTAATCGCCCCACAGCTCGTTGATGTCGTTGGCAATGCCGACGCCGCCGTCTACGAAGTAGCCGGTCTCGTTCGGGAACACCGTCGAACACTGGTTGACGTTGTCGATCGTGATGTAACCACGAGCGATGGCGTCACTGTGATCCTCGCCCATGCAGCCCAGACCCAGCACGTCCTGGCCGGTGTGGCCATTCTGCAAACGGGTCAGGTTGGCCGAGGAAACCACCGGGTTGTTGAACGGGAATACGCCCAAGCAACCAGGGAAGCTACCGTCCCACTGCGGGTTCAAGCCGTGCGGGCTGATCAAGTCGGCGCCGTCGTTCTGGGCATCGGCCGTGACCGGCAGGTTGCCCTGGAAGACGTCGAACAAGTTAACCGGCACGATGTCGTAGCCAGTGAGGAAAACGTCGAAGTCGATCGTCGGCTGGGTCCAATCGGTCCACAGCGTGACGTGAGCCAGCGCCGGAGCGGCTGACGCGTTGTTGATCGTGAACAGCGTGGTGGTACCCGCCGCGTTTGTGTAGTCCACCTCGAAATAGGGCAACAGCAAGGTCGCCGCCGGCACGTTGTCGATCGTGCACAGATCAGCGAAGGCCTGGCCGCCTAAAGCGAGGAGACTAGCCACTAGAAGGACTAGAACTATCTTTTTCATACCTGATCAATCTCCCCAGGTTGAAAACTATCTCCGAAGGTTTGGGTGGAGCGTCGAGCCACGGGCTCGGGCTCCTCTCGGTAGAGCCTATCGGGCTCACCGCCTAGAACTAGGGTGCGGGCACTCACCTCCTGTTTAAAGACTTCAAACTCTAAATTAGCTCGATTGGAGCTGTAAAAGCTCTGCGAAACAGGGCCGAAGACTGACGGGTAGGCCATGTTCTTGCTGCCTCGGCCAACCAGAATCAGCCCAAACACCCTCCCAGGGTCCGCAAACGGACGGGCTGGGCGACTATCTGAGCAAGAGGTTGGAGCCGCGAGGTTCTTCCGAACGTAAGTTACGGCCAGCACAGGGTGGATGTCAACCCCAAAAACCAAGGGTTTGGGCCTGGCAGGAGGTTTGCTCCGCAAAACCGGGGGAGGAAACTGGGGAGGAGGGCTCTCGGCCGGAGGGAGCCCCGCAGGCCCTCCAGTCCGCCGGCCGGGAGCTGCCGGCCGGGAGCTAGCGGGTCAAGGTGCGTCGGCAGCGACGCTGCGCCACACCCGCAACGATCCCTGCTGCGGACAACCCGGCTGGTACAAGGCTCCCATTCCAGGCAGACCAGTTGGCTCGCCGGCGAATCCAGCTATCAGCTCGTCGGTACCGTCGCCGTCTAGATCGGTCAGCCGGGCCAGCCAGCCGGTACAGCCAATGGCCGGCTGGGGGAATTCTGGCGAGACTTCGAGTTGAAAGCCGCCACCCCCGTCGCCGAGGAAGATCATCACTTCACCTTCGCCGTTGAGGGCCACCAGATCCTGCTTGGCGTCACCGTCAAAATCGCCGGTGGCAAACGAGGAGAATTCGTTACGGCCCAGGTGCGAGGCCAAGGCAGTCCGCTGCCAACCCTCACCGTCTTCGTCAACGCGGTAGATATCGATGCCGCTACGCCAGATCTTCAACTCCCGACTGACGTAGCCGAGGACCAACTCGCTGCGACCATCGCCATCGAAATCACCGGCGGCTACCGCCGAGATGAAGGCCCTGGGACGAATCGGGCTGAGCTCTTGGGCGCGCAACTCCCCTTGACCATCGCTGAGATTGAGGATCGCACGATTGCTCATGCGCCGCGAGGCGGTCACCAAATCAGGATGCTGATCCCCATTGAAGTCGGCCA
This sequence comes from Candidatus Multivoradales bacterium, assembly GCA_965248925.1. GTDB lineage: Bacteria > Acidobacteriota > Thermoanaerobaculia > Multivoradales > J023 > CBDFLE01. Next base: position 2,528,294 of record CBDFLE010000006.1, read on the forward strand.
TGGCGAAGCCGTCGCCAAAATCGAACCGCGCCAGCTCATCCTCAGCTGTTGGCCGGGTAGCCTCCCAGGTTCCATCGCCAAGGTTCTGGTAGACCAGATAGCCACGGGAGCTGCTGATCAATCCGCCGGCTTTTTGATTGGTGAATTTGCGGCCCTTCGGCCCTTCTCCCAAGGCTAAAATATCCGCTTGGCCATCGCCATTCCAGTCGACCACCTCTACCGCCCGAGAGGAGAACGAAGTGGCGTCGCCACCGGCCCCAGGGTGGTCGACTTCGATACCGGTCGTCCAAGCCTCGAAAACACCGGGCGTCTTCTGAATCAGCGCCACCACCCCACGCAGGTGGATGCCGAACACCAGGTCCAAGAGGCCGTCGCCGTTGAGGTCGCCAGCCGCCGCATCACCATAGTCATAGGGCAAAGGCGGGTAGACCACATCCCGCCAACCGGTCCAGTTCCCCTCACCGTCGCCAAGAAAGATATTGGGCAACGGGCGGCTCTTGCGCGCCGGCCCGAAGACGATGTCGAGATGCCCATCGCCATTCATGTCGGCGATGTCGAAGCCATTTCGCCACTGCCCGCGACGTGGCAACCCGGCGTCAAACTCCTCGAGATTTAGCCGGTCGATCTTCTTGAGATCGCTCTCGTAGGTCTTGGCCGCCGCCGCCAGTTCCTCTTCGCTGGGCCCTTGCACGACCTTCTTGACCCGCTTCGGTGGGGGTTGGTAGTACTCCTTGACCCAGAAGTTCTTGGCATCGTGGCGAACTACTTCAAAGAAAGCCCCACCGGGCATCCGCACCCTCTTTTCATCCAGCCAGCGGTAGGCCCCTTCTATTTTGGGAATCGCTGAGATCCGGTATTTGAGACCGCGCTCTTCGTCGAGTATCCACTCATCGCTGGCGGTCGGATCCGCGACGGCCGGCGCGGCCGCGGGTGGCGGTGTTGATTGGCCCAGGACGGCGCCGCCGAAGAGCAGGGCCGGCATCACGAGAGCCGGTACCAGTAGGCGCCAGCTAGGAAGAGGGCAAGATTTGAACATCATCAATTACTCCTTGGGAAAGGACCCGTTGTCAGCTCGACATTGTGCCCGACCTGGCATCCCAGCGGCTATAAGACTTTTGTAAGAATGAGAGCAGCCCCCCACGGGGCATGGCAGCCTAGACATGGTCGACAAAGCCGTCCGCGAGACGGCGAAACACCCAGCCGCCGAGCAGCAACAGCAAAGCCGCCGTCAAGGCAAGACGCAGGATCGGCGCGAAGCCGGCAAAACCACCTCCCAACAACGCCTGGCGATAGAGCTCGACCACGGTGGTCAGCGGATTCCAGGCGAGCCAAGGGCGAAGAGAGGGCGGTACCAGGTTCATCGAGTAAACGATCGGGGTCACATAAAACCAGCCCATCATCAACAGGTTGACCAACTGAGCGACATCCCGGAAGAGGGTGTGCAGACTGCACACCAACAAGCCAAGGCCCAAAGTCAGCGCGATTTGCAGCGGCAGGACCAGCAGCAACACCGGCAAGCTGAGCAGCGACAGCTTGCCCAGCAGCGCCAGGATGACGATGAAGACGGCACCGGCAATAGCCTCCTGTACCAACCCTCCCAAGACGGTCGCCAAGACCAGTACTTCCGCCCGAAAGCTCGAACTGCGTACCATGTTGGAGTTGTCGGTGACTGCCGTAGCCGACCGCGAGACTCCCTCTTGAACCGCCATCCAGGGCAGCAGGCCGGCAAAAAGGAAGATGCCAAAGCTGTCGGTGCGCTCCCCGACCAAGGAGATCTTCATCACCACTGAGAAAACGAAGGTGAACAGCGCCAGCTGGAACAGTGGCTGCACGAATGGCCACAAGACACCCAGCAGAGAGCCGGCGAAACGGCTCTGGAAGTCTCTCTTGACGAGTTCTTTGAGGAAGAAGATCTGACCTTGCATACCGCGGCTGGCTCCTAGTTTGACTGACGAGAGGTTACTGCGAAACGCGACAACACGTTAGCTGGCTAGAAGCTTTCTAGCTACAGCCAAACAAGTCTTGACCGATTAGGCTTTCATCACATATTATCGCGTGGCAATTTCATTCGCCATGGAGATGCTGTAAGATCGAGCGTTCTAACGCGAGCGATTCAAGATGTTGACCCTGACACCCACATCCCTTTTCGAACCCGCCGGTTCGACCACCCACCAGCCGAGCAGCACCAAGCTGCTAGCCCGCGGCCGCAGAGCGGTTGAAGCGGGCCGTCTACACGACGCGCTAGCGCTCAATGAGAAGGCGCTTGCGGCAGCTCGCCGGGAAGGCGATCAAGATCAAATCGAACTCGCTATCTGCAACCGCAGCTCGGTAGCGATAGCGGTCGGGCGCCATTCCGAAGTACTCGCCGACCTGCGGCCAGTGCTGCTGGCCAATCGGCGACCGGAGGCGTGTTTTCTCGCCGCAGACTCCCTATCTTGGGCGCACGAACTCAGCAAAGATTTCAAGAAGGGCCTATTCTACGCCCGCTCTGCCTTCAACTATGCTCGCCGAGCCGAGAACCAGGAGTGGTTGGCTTCGAGCCACAACCAGATCGGCAACTGCCTGGTGGGCGACAGTCGATTCGAGGAAGCTGCCAGCGAGTATCACCATGCGTTGGCGATCCTCGCCGACGAGCCCTCGGTAGTCCGCGCTGGCGTGATCGTGAATCTCGGCTACTGCAACATGATGCAGGGTGATCTAGCCAACGGCTTTCGCCTGGCATTCAAGGGCTTGCGTTGGTATCGGCGCTTGGGTGCCAAGACCTACGAAGCATGGCCACACCAGGATCTCTGCTATGCCTACTTGGAGGCGGAGCGTCCGCTGCGTGCTCGCCAGCATGGCCTGCGAGCCCTGGAGCTGGCCACCGAAACCGGCGACCGCTCGGCGTTGCGCAACGCGCTGTTTCTGCTCGGTGAAACCGAAAAAGCAGCTGGCGACCCCGCTGCCGCTCGCTCCTTTTTTGAACGCCTGCAGCAGGAGTTCTACCCCGAGTCCCCGCAGCTACTCAGCGTCCTGTCGGCGGTGAGCATGCGTCAAGTGGTCAATCTGAGGGCCTGATGCCAATGCCCACTGCACGCACAAGCCTGATTCTGCTCGTCGCCATACTGGCGGCTACCTGCGCGGCAATGGCGGCCGACAACGAGGTCGCTCAGCTGGCGGTCGATGGTCGGGTTTTCGCCATTCAAAAGGGCACTTACGGCGACCTCTTCCCAGCTGACGACGAGCTGCCGGGCAATTACGAGGTGTTGGCCCTAGATATCGTCGACCCCGAGCTGGGCACTCAGCGGAGTCTGGTTCCGGGAACCGAGAACCGCTTTGGCGAAGTCTCCGAGAGTGTGGTCTATGAGACTCGGTCGCAGACTCTTTACGTCCTCTGGGAAGGCTTTCACAACTTCATCCACCCGCGGATCTACCTCACCAGCTTCGATGGCGAGGGCTGGGGCGAACTGCTCGAGATCGGCCCGAGCCCCTTCGGTCGCAAGAGTTCACCCCAACTGGTGGTAACCCAGGATGCCTTCGATGCCGAAGATTCCAGCCTTGCGTGGACCGAACGCACTATCCTTCATCTCACCTGGTGGGAAGATAGCAGCAACGGCAGCACCAAGATCTACACACCTCTGGTTTTCGAGGACGGCGTCTACGTGGGTCCCGAGTCGATCGTCGATTTGCCACGCTTGCTTGAAGAAGTAGCCGCTGAAGAGCCGGCCTATCCGCTGGTCTCGCCCGGCATTGCCGACGCCCTCAGAATACAGCCGGGCCGCAATCACCAAGCAACAGTCATCGGCTTCCTGGAGCCTGGCTCTGGTGATCTGGTGGTGCTCGATTTTGAAGTTCTGCCCGCCGCCCTGATCGATCTCGCCGAGAAGGCTCGGCTGCACATCATCAATCTCGGCGCGAAGGACTCCCTGAGCGAACTAGCCCAGGCAGCCGCCGACATCCTGCACCAGCTGGACACCGACTTCCACGAGATCACCTTGGCTTGGTTCGCCGAACAAGTACGATCGATGATCGAGGCCTCCGACGACGATTTGTCGCCAGAGGGTATTGGGCGCATCGCCAGCAAGGCACGCCTGCACATCATCAATCTAGGCGCCAAGATGGGAAATCATGGCTTGGCCGACGCCCAGGTCTGGGCGGTGTTGGAAGTCCCCAGCTCGGTCCCTGATGCCCTCGGGCACTTCGTCAAGGTCACGGTAGCCTCGCGCCGGGCAGCACCAGAGACTGGCGACAACGCTACCCTCTTCCTCTCCGAAACCGGGCAGGATGTGATCGTTGGCTGGCAAGACAGCAACCGGGTCTACTACGTGGTCAGCGGGGCCGAGGGTTGGTCGGGAACCAAATTCCTGACCCTCGGCGGTCAACTGAGCCAAGAGCAAGCATTCGCGCTGCTTGAGAGCCGCGTGCGCAGCCGCTGAGCCGGTGCGACACGGTCCCGTCCTTACAACCGTCTATCTGAGATTTCCCTTGCGCCTTGACGTGGGGCGGATGCTCCAGTAGCATTGACTCTTGCGGGGAGTATTTCCACCCTTCCCCGAGGAGGCGCTCCGAGATGGCTTTCGTCCACAAGATTCGTCAGATACAGCTCGTCGGTCCGAAGATTCGTCAGCTACGCAAGGAGCGCAAGCTGACTCAGACCGATCTAGCTTCCCGTATTGGCATCCAACAGTCAGATTTGTCCCGTATGGAGAAGGGCGAATACCGGATCAGCCTGGATACGCTCTTCAACATCCTCGCCGAGTTCAACGTTGGCATCGGTGAGTTCTTTGATGACTATGCCCGCGAAGCGTTGACGCCGCGCGATATGCAGCTAGTTCGCGGGGTCAAGCAGCTACCAGCCAACATGCGCCGAGAAGTTGAGGAGTTCGTCACTGCCAAGCGCAGCAGCGCTGGAGAAGGTGAGGACTCCAGGCCGGAAAAGAGCGAGAAGGGCCAACGCTCCTCGCAATCTGGCTAAGGTAGAAAGCAGGACAGACCCACCTGGGCACCCGCCGGAGACTCGCCACCAGGCGGTTGCCGGTTCTTGCGTTCTAGGCGCAGAGAGACGAAGACGGTCGCTTCGCCCGCGGAATGGTGGCCTCAAGGGATTGTGTAGGGGCGGGCATGGGATGCGCCCGGTCTCGCTGCCCAGGCCTGCGGGCGCACGCCGTGCGCCCCTACGAAAAACTTTTTCCAGTAGCTTGTGGAATTTCCGAGGCGCTCAGTTACCACGGCTGGCGGCGAGACCCGCGCCAGCGACATAGGACGCTACCACCGGGTCTGGAACTTTGCCTAAAACCGAACCGGGATCCTGCCGCAAGAGCCGTTGCAAATGACTTCGCCGCTGCTCGAAAGCCTCTTTCTGGTCGCCAGGAATTGGCTCTGAGGGGACACTTTGGATCGATAGCGGGTTGATCCAGCGGCCGTTGTGTTGCACACGGTAATCCAAGTGAGCACCGTTGACGAGTCCGGTGGAACCAACAAAACCGATCACCTCACCCTGTCGCACTCTTTTGCCCGAACCAATGCCCTCGGCATATCGAGAAAGGTGCAAGTAAGCACTGGTATAGCCATTCGGATGTCGTACCTTGACCATCTTGCCGGCACTGCGAGAGTAGGCGGCCGAAACTACCGTACCGTTGGCGGTGACGCGCACCGATGTGCCCACCGGCGCGCCGTAGTCGACCCCGTAGTGCGGTCGGTAGGTCTTCAGAACGGGGTGGAAACGCCGGTGACTAAATTTGCTGGTCACTCGGGTGAAAGGCAGCGGTGAGCGCAGAAACAACTTCTGTACCGGCCGGCCTTCGGCGTCGTAGTAGCCATCCTGGAACTGATAGACCTCATTGCGGCGACCCCGGTTTTCGTAGATCAGGGCTTGGATCTGGCCCAGGCCGGCGAGTTCCCCGTCGAGGTAGATCTCTTCGAACAGCACCTGGAATTGGTCGCCGATCCGCAGATCGCGATTGAAGTCTAGATCCCACTGCAAGACCTCGGACATGGCAAAGGCCAGACCACCGGGCGCTCCGGCTTTTCGCAGAGCGGATTCAAGAGCACCTTCCAGCTCACCCTTGGCCAGGCGGATGGCAGTCTCGCGCTTGAAGGCATGCCACGAGCTATCCCACCCCTGCCGCTGGCGGGCGAGTTCTAGCCAACCCTTCCCTCGCTGCTGCACGCGAAAGGAAGCCAGCTGAGCATCTTCGTCAAAGTATGCCAGGCAAGGCTCACCGGCCTGAATTCGGTGCACGTCGACCAAGTCGCTGGCGGCCTCGACGGCGGCGTAGACCTCCGTCGGCTCAAGGCCCAACTCCCCCAAGACGCCAGCCAGGGTCTGGCCGCGAACAATTTCGAGCGGCATGGGTACCGCCACCGGTGAGAGTTCAAGAGCCACTTCGCCTGGAACCTGGCGAAACAGGCTCACCTCGAACCGCGGGTGAGCGATCATCCTTGTCGGGTACTCTAGTTCGGCCTCTGTTTGGTGGCGATACCAGCCGAGAACCGATGCCATCACCAGCAGGCAGGACGGCACGACGTAGCGCCAACGGGAGGGAGGAAGAATCCGGCGAGTTAGGAGGCGAATCACTGTTTGTCTTTGTTGATTTCAGAGGTCAGCATCGTTGCTCGGAGACGATAGGAAAATCCACCCTGAGGCAAAATGCTAGCACACCGGTCGGCGAGCTAGCGTCCCCGGGCGACAAGGGTAAGAGCAAGTCCCTGAAGACCCCGGCTGATCCACCGCGGCGCTGCTGCCTTCAGTCACCGGCAGCCAGCTTGAGCTGCACTTTGGCCCTGGCAACGGCCTGTTGCCTTGAGCCGCTGTGGGCACTGTCAAGAGCCTTCTTGAGCGCCGCCTCAGCGCGGTCCGCATCGATTTCACTCGGCGCCAACGCTTGTTCGGTGAGAATCGTTAGCCGATTGTCCACCATCTGCGCGAAGCCGCCGTCGATGAACAGGATCTTGGTGCCCTCGGCGGTCTCGGCTTTTAGCCGCCCGATGCCGAGCCGATAGAGCAGCGGCGCGCGACCGTGCAAGATTCCGATCTCGCCATCGTGGGCGGGAAAGATCACGCTGGTGACCTCGCCGTCTAGCACCGCCTTCTCAGGGGTGACGACGCTCAGCTGAAAAGTGTCATTAGCCATCGGCTACCTCCAGCGAGACTCACGACGCTGCCAGTTTCTCAGCGCGGGCAGCGGCCTCTTCGATCGCACCGACATACATGAAGGCCTGCTCGGGCAGATGATCCCACTTGCCGGCACAGAGTTCTTCGAAGGAGCGGATGGTGTCCTCGAGCGAGCAGTTGATGCCCGGGAAGCCGGTGAACTGCTCGGCAACGTAGAACGGCTGCGACAGGAAACGCTCGATTTTGCGTGCCCGAGCTACGATCAGCTTGTCCTCTTCCGACAATTCGTCGACACCAAGAATGGCGATGATGTCCTGCAGATCCTTGTAGCGCTGGAGGGTCTGCTGCACCTGCCGCGCCACTTTGTAGTGCCGCTCACCAATGTACTCTGGCGACAGGACACGGCTGGAGGATGCCAGCGGGTCGACCGCCGGATAGATGCCCTTATCAGCGATCGAACGTTCCAGGTTGACCGTCGAGTCGAGGTGGGCAAAGGCCGTCGCTGGCGCCGGATCGGTGTAGTCATCGGCCGGCACGTAGATCGCCTGGATCGATGTCACAGCTCCGTTTTTTGTGGAGGTGACTCGCTCTTGTAGCTCGCCCATCTCGGTGCCCAGAGTCGGTTGGTAACCTACCGCCGAAGGCATCCGGCCGAGCAATGCCGACACCTCAGATCCCGCCTGCGAGAAGCGGAAGATGTTGTCGACGAAGAGCAGGGTGTCGGCACCGGTCTGATCGCGGAAATACTCGGCCATGGTAAGGGCCGAGAGTGCTACCCGTAAGCGGGCGCCGGGAGGCTCGTTCATTTGGCCGAAGACCATCACCGTCTGGTCGATAACACTCTTACCGGTATCGCCGATCTTGGCTTCCTGCATTTCGAGCCACAGATCGTTGCCTTCGCGGGTGCGCTCACCGACCCCGGCAAAACAAGAGTAGCCGCTGTGGAAGCGCGCCAACCGTGCGATGAGTTCTTGGATGATGACGGTCTTGCCGACCCCGGCACCGCCGAAGAGGCCGGCTTTACCGCCACGCACCAACGGGCAGAGCAGGTCGATAACTTTGATACCTGTCTCGAAGACCTCGGTCTTCGACGACAGATCGGCAAGATCCGGCGGCGGCTGATGAATCGGTCTGCGCTCGAGATCGCCAATGTCCCCCAAGCCATCGATGGTCTCTCCAACCAGGTTGAACACGCGACCGAGCACCTCTTCACCCACCGGGACCTTCACCGGGGCACCAGTATCTGAGATCTTCGCGCCGCGCTGAAGACCGTCGGTCGAACCCAAGGCAACCGCCCTGATTCGTCCGCCGCCTAAGTGCTGAGCAACCTCGCACCACAGGGTTTCGGTGTGGGCGTCGCCCAGATCCGAACGCGTCACCTCGACTTTGAGGGCACTGTAGATCGAAGGCAGGCTCTCTTCCGAGAACTCGGCGTCGAGGGTCGAGCCGATAACTTGGGTGACTTTGCCGTAGCTTGCGTTTTCCATCGCAGATCTCGTTCTCTCTTAGGGCGTTCGTCAGCCGAGAGCGCTGGCGCCGCCGATGATGTCGAGCAACTCCATCGTGATATGGGTCTGTCTGGCGCGGTTGTACTGCCGCGTCAAGCTGGTGATCATGTCGCTGGCCGCTTCGGTAGCGGCGGTCATCGCCACCATGCGGGCAATCTGTTCCGAAACTGCGGCGTCGGTAAAGCATTGGAAGAGCCGCATCCGCACGCTGGCCGGTAGCAGGTCGCTGAGGAGTTCCGCCGGGTCCGGTGAAAACTCGTACTCGACACTGGTACCCCCGGCACTTGCGGTCACCGTCTCCTCTGCCTCCTCTTCGCTACTCGCTTGCTGGCTGAGAGGTAGCAGCTGAGCTAATTCCGGCACCTGCTTACCGGCCGAGACAAAGCGCATGTAGGCAACGTTCACGGTCGAGATCTCCCCCTTCGAGAAGGCCTCGATCAGCCCGTTGGCGATCGGCTCGATTTCCTCGAACCGCGGCTTGTCGCCAATACCAACATGCTCGCTGAGCATTGCACGACCGAGAAATTTGAAGTAGGAAATGCCCTTCTTGCCCACCATGTGGACATCAACTTCCCCGCCGGCCGCCTCCTTGCTCTCCAAATGCCCCCCGGCCAGACGCAGAATACTGGCGTTGTAACCTCCGCACTGTCCCCGATCGCTGGTCACAACCACCAGTGCCGAGCGCTTGACCTGGTCGTGAGTGCGCATCAGCGGATGCTCAAGACCGGCCGCCGCCCGCGACAGATCAGCCACCAGCTCGGCCAGCTTTTCGCTGTAGGGTTTGGTAGCGGTCGCGCGATTGAACGCGGCCTGGAAACGGGCGGTCGCGATCAACTGCATGGTGCGCGTGATCTTGCGGATATTGCGCACCGCCTTGCGCCGTTTGACGAGGACTCTTCGATTCGCCATCGTTAGTCGCCCTGGAGGAAGCTCTCCTTGAAGTTGCCGATCACCTCGGTGAGGGTCTCTCGCAACGAGTCGGAAATAACGCCGGTTTCGTCGAGTTCAGCGTAGATCTCGGGAAACTCGTCGAGCACATGCCGGAGCAACTGATTTTCAAGGTCGAGCACCTGGTTCACCGGCACATCGTCGAGCAGGCCCTGGGTGCCAGCGAAGATGCTGACCACCTGGCGCTCGAAGTTGAACGGTGTGTACTGAGCCTGCTTGAGCAACTCCACCATCCGCTGACCGCGGTCGAGCTGGCGTTGAGACGCTGTATCGAGCTCGGTGCCGAGCTGTGAGAAAGCTTCCAACTCACGGAACGACGCCAAGTCGAGACGCAACGAACTGGCGATCTTCTTCATCCCTTTGCGCTGTGCGTTGCCGCCTACCCGAGAAACCGAGATGCCAACGTTGACCGCAGGGCGAACACCGGCAAAGAAGAGATCGGGCTCAAGATAGATCTGCCCGTCGGTGATCGAGATCACGTTGGTCGGAATATAGGCCGAGACCTCACCCTCCAGAGTCTCGATGATCGGCAAGGCGGTCATCGAGCCGCCGCTGTCGGGATAGTAGTGCAGGCGGAAGTCGTCTCTGTCGTCGAGGCTGCTGAGCCAAGCTGCGCCGCGCTTTTTGCCGCCGTGGCGGTGATAGAGACCAGTATCGTCGTCGGGACGATGCTCCTTCGCCGCCTTCAATCCCTCTGGATGGCGGCGGGCCAACGAGCGATCGGTAGAGTCTTCGGCAGTGTCCTTGGGTACCACACCATACTCATCGCGCAGCTTGACGGAGCGCTCGAGCAAACGGGAGTGCAAATAGAAGACATCGCCAGGATAGGCCTCGCGCCCCGGCGGCCGCTTGAGTAGCAAGGACAGCTGGCGATAAGCCTGAGCTTGCTTTGAGAGATCATCGTAGACCACCAGGGTGGCCATACCCTGCGAGTACATGAAGTGCTCGGCCATCGCCGCACCAGCATAAGGAGCGATGTACTGCAACGGCGCGGGATCGGCGGCCGAGGCCGAGACCACGATGGTGTAGTCCATCGCCCCGTGCTCGCGCAGCTTGTCGATCACTCCGACGACGGTCGACTCCTTCTGGCCAACGGCAACGTAGACACAAATGACCCCGTTACCTTTCTGGTTGAGGATGGCGTCGATGGCAATCGCTGTCTTGCCGGTCTTGCGGTCACCGATGATCAGCTCGCGCTGGCCACGGCCGACCGGAATCATGCTATCGATAGCCTTGAGACCGGTCATCATCGGCTCGTCCACCGGCTGCCGTTCGACGATGCCTGGCGCTTTGTATTCGAGCGGCCGGCGATGCGGGGTCTCAATCAGGCCCAGCCCATCGAGGGGCCGGCCCAGGGGATCGATCACGCGGCCGACCATCGCTTCGCCCACTGGCACGCTGAGTAGCTCGCCGGTACGGCGCACCTCGTCGCCCTCGCGAATGCCCAGGTAGTCGCCCAAGACAACCACGCCCACCGAACCTTCTTCGAGGTTGAAGACTTGGCCGAACTGGCCGTTCTCGAACTGCACCTGCTCCATCGCCATGGCATTGTCGAGACCGTAGACGCGAGCGATACCATCGCCGACCTCAAGCACCTTACCGACTTCGGCTACATCTATACCGCTGCGGTACTGCTGGATTTCCTCAGTAATGACCGAGGAGATTTCATCGACTCTGAACTTCATCGAGCTTCACCTCTTGAGGCGGCACCTGCTGCCGCCGAACTTCTAGCCGTCGGCCCCTTGGCCCTGGTCGAAGTAGCCATCGTGGACCGCGCGCGAGGCCCGGTCGTGGAGCGCGGCACGCAAACCATGAAGGTCTTGGCTCACGGTACGGTCGATCCTGCGGTCGCCGATGCGCAGAACCATGCCGCCGATCAGCTGCGGATCCACCGCCTCCTCAAGATCGGCGGGCTTGCCAACCCAGCTCTCGATCGCCAGCTCCAACTCAGCCCGCAACTGGTCGCCCAGCGCCACCGCGGTGGTTACCTGAGCATCGATACGACCCCGCAACCCCTGCGCCTCGCGCCGACACTCGGCGGCTATCGCCGGCAGCAGAGCTAAGCGCCCTTTGCGGTTGATCACCTGCAACGCATCCACCGCCAGATCGCTCATCTGGCCGCGGAAGAGCTTCTCCAGCGACCCGGATCGAGCCACTGGGTCGACCAACGGGCTGGAGATGAAGTGTTGGAAGTCAGCGTTCTCGGCAGCATGGGTCACCAGCGCCTGAAACTCTCCCACCACGTCGCCGCGCGCCTCTTCGCTGCCGGCCAGCTCGAGAACCGAGCGGGCGTAGACCCGGGCGATGGCAAGCTGTTTATCTTGAACGTTAGCCACCTTAGGCTCCTAGCTCTGGACCTGCCCCAGCTCACCGATCGCGTCACGAATCAGCCGCTCGTGATCAGCCGCCTGCAGCTCGCGGCCGACGATGCGGCCGGCGATATCCGTGGCTAGCTGGCCAGACACCTCGTAAAGCTGCTTGACCGCGCTGCCGCGGGCGATGTCGATCTCACGCTTCGCTCGGGCAACCATCTTGTCGGCTTCGAGCCGCGTTTCTTCCTCGATCCGCCGCCGCACGACTTCCGCATCCCGTCGACCCTCTTCAACAATCGCCGTCGCCTCGGCACGGGCCGAGGTGAGCTGTTCTTTATACTCGGCGAGCTGCGCCGAGGCCTCGTCGCGATCGCGCTTGGCCTGCTCCAACGAGCCGGAAATGAACTCTTCTCGTGACTGGAGGTTCTCGAGAATCGGTCCCCAGGCATACTTGCCCAGAACCAAGAGCACCAGGGCGAAGACCAGCAAGGTCCAGAAGACATTGCCCAAATCGCCAACGAAGATGTTGTTGCCACCTTCGCCACCGTGGTCCGCCTCGGCCGCTGCAAGCAACGCCGGCGCTATGACCACGGACAGAACGGCGAAGAGAGTCCAGCAAGTTCTTTGCTTCATACCGATTGCCCAGGGTTGGCCCGACTCGCAAGAGCCGGGAAATTTCTACCAGGAACGGAGTAGGAGACCCACAAGGCCCCCCGTAACCCGACCTTCTTCTAGCCCCGGATACCCAGCATGCCTACAACGACGGCAAACAGCAGGGCACCCTCGAGCATGGCTGCGGTGATGATCATGGCGGTCGAGATCTGGCCCGCCATTTCCGGCTGGCGAGCGATCGCCTCGACCGCGCTGCCACCGATTCGACCTAGTCCGATACCGCCACCGATCAGCGCCAGACCGGCACCGATACCACCACCGAGCTTGCCGGCACCTGCGGCAGACAACATCTCACCTTCGGCAAACACAGCCGGAGCGAGCATCAGGGCAAAGCCCGCCAGCACCATCATCAGCGAGATCTTGGCAACTCTCTTGCTCATTGCTTTCAGTCCTTCCTCGTGTTGGAAACCGGCAGCCGAACCGATCGTCCGCCTAGATTCCGTAAACCCTTCGAGTGTTTGGTGCTGCTCGGGCAACACCCACGGCTCGTTTCTATCGAGTTCTTCCCAGCTCAGCATCTGGCCCACTCAGTGGGCCGCCGCCTCGCCATGGTCGTCATGGTGAAAATACACCGCCTGACCGATAAACAGCGTGGTCAGGTAAGTGAAGATAAAGGCCTGTAGAAAGGCCACCAGAAGCTCCAGCATGGTGATCGCCACACTGGCCAGCACCGCCAGCACCGCAACCGCCAGACCAGCGGCTAGGCCAAGTGCCTGTCCGGCGGTAAGAATCATGCCCAACAGCACAGCCAGCAAGATGTGGCCGGCCATCATGTTGGCGAATAAGCGCACGGTCAAGGCAAAAGTCTTGGCCAGCGGCCCGACCACCGCTTCGAGCGGAATCATCAGCGGCGCCAACCATAGCGGACCCGGGCTCATGTGCGCCAAGTACTCTTTGCCGCCGAGGCGCAAACCGTTGAAGACGGTCAGTATGAGGGTCAGCACCGCCAAGGTGCCGGTGACCCAGATATTGGCCGTCGCCGTGCCACCGATGTGGACTCCAAAAATCACCGGGGTGACAGTGCCGATCGGCAACAGGCCGAGCAGGTTGATTGTCAAGATGAAGAAAAAGACCGACCAGATGTACTTGATGAAGCGATCGGTATAGGGACCGAGCTGCGGCTTGGCAACCTCGTTGCGGAAATACTCGCACAAAGCCTCGATGGCGTTGGCAAAGCCCCGCGGCACCAGGCGGCCAGTCTCGGTCTTATCTCGACGGCGACGGACCAGGACCGGAAAACCGATTACCAGCAACAAGCCGGCGACGATCATCATTACGATCTGGTCGCTGAGCAGGGTGATCTCACCGCCCGGCAACCAGTCCACCTGTGCCGTCTTCAGGGTGTGCGGCAGAACGTGACTGAGTGGATTGTCTCCCTCGATCGCGAATCTCATGCCTTTCTCCGTCAACCAAGCCAGCCCTACGGGCGCTCGGTGTCACAAACTTCCTCAGCGGCTTTGTCGCCGGCTAAACTGCCCGCTCAGACGCTGCTTTTCCGTCGCCGTTCTGCAGCTGCCCCGCAACCGCCAGAGCGTATCGCGTGTCGGCCACCAGCAGAGCGGCATGGCTGGCCGCCAGCCAAAGCAAAAGCGGCCACGGCGCGAACATGTTGCTGAGCAACAGACCGGCCCCGACAACCACCGTCACAGCTAGCCGCGAAGCCAACGCGCCCAACACCAAGGTGACGACATTGGCCAGCGACACCGAGGCCGCCCGCGCCCGCAACCAACTACTAGCGAACAACGAGCCCAGCAAGCTAGCCCCACAACCCGCCAGCATGGCAACAACCCCACCCTCACCGGCCAGCCGTCGGGTCGGCGAGTAGCCAACCAACAGCACCGCGACCAGCAAGACCGCCAGCAGCAGCAGGTAAGCCCGGAAGGCGCTCGCCCTCTGCTGCTCGCCCGGCAAGAACTCTTTGGGTTCAGCCACCTTCAATATCGTCCGTATCCTTCTGTGGATGGTTGGCGGACCGCACTGCGGCCAACGCCCCTCGAACGAGATTGTAAGTGCCGCCAGCGAGCCCGAGAAACACTCCAGAAAGGACCCCCCAAGGACTCCATCCGAAGTGGCGGTCGAGCCACCAACCCAGCAAGGTGAATCCGACCACCGAGGCAGCTAGCTCAATCCCCATGCCCGAGTAAGTCACCCAGGTCGGTTGTTGCTCTTGGCGGGGGGGGGGTTGAGACACGCTTCCTGCTCGGCCGGACTGGCCGGGCGTATTCTGCACTAGTCGCGGTAGCCTGACAAGACCCAGCCGATGAAATCCTGGAGCTTGCCGGAAACCACCGCGAAACTGCCGATGCTCGCTCCTGAAAAGCGGGATAGCTGGGCTCCAACAGGCCCGAAGATCACCACAGATTATTGGCCAAAGCCAAGACCGGCACCACAGAGCCACATTCTGGCCACCTCGCCCTGCTCCACTGCCGGACATGGACATCCTGCAAATCGCCAGCAACGCTTACCCGGCAGATCTCTTCTCGCTGCTTCGCTGGCTGGCCCAAGGCGTTTTCTTTGCTTTCCCCCTGCTTCTGCTGGTGGTGGCATGGCGCCGGCGGTCGACGGGTAGTCGAGCACGATGGACAGCCCTGGTGGCAATGCTGGTGCTAGCGGTCGGCGTCTGGTCCTTCTGGATCGAGCCAGGGTGGCTGCAAACCATCTACTACGAGATCCACACAGCGAAACTCGATCACCCAATCCGCCTGGAGATCATCGCTGATCTGCAAACCGACCGAATCGGCAGCCACGAACAGCGAGCGCCTCAGGCGGTGGCCGCCGCTAAGCCTGACTTGGTGTTGCTGACCGGTGACTACCTGCAAGTAGAGAGTCGGTTCCTAGCCCGCGAGACCTTTCGCCTGCAAACTCTGTGGCGCCAGGTTGCCTTGCGGGCGCCGCTCGGCGTGTGGGCGGTCGGTGGGGATGTCGAAGGGCCGAACTGGCCCGAGATCTTCGCCGGTCTACCAGTGCGGCCTCTAGAGAATTCGACCACCTTCGAAGTCGGCCAGCTCACTTTGAGCGCACTCTCGGCCGTTGATTCGCGCTCCGGCCATTTCCCGATCACCGCCAGCGAGCGCTTCCACATCGCCTTCGGCCACGCCCCCGACTTCGCCCTCAGCCGGCCGTCAGTCGACCTGATGGTGGCCGGCCACACCCACGGCGGCCAAGTGCGGCTACCGCTGATCGGCCCGCTGCTGACCTTTTCGCGCATCCCCCGCGCCTGGGCCGCCGGCCGCACCGACTTTGACGACGGTCGCACCTTGGTGGTCTCCAGAGGCATCGGCATGGAGCGCGGCAACGCACCCCGGTTACGCTTTCTGTGTCGGCCGGAAGTGGTGCTAATTGACCTGTTGCCGGCAAGCTAAGCGACAGCCGGGCATACCTCGTCGAAGGCGGTCCGGGAGCAGTTGAGGGAGGCTTACCGCCTATTCGGCGAGGCATATCGGGAGGCGGTGGCTCGCCCGCGATCGGTCGCCGACTCGGTGGAGTTTCCACTGGGCTGCTTTCCGCCCCCTCGCCCATGCGTGTCGAGTGATGCCGGATAGCCCTGCAGCCGCGCGGGTCAATACTCTGCGAATCGGCTGGCACCTCTCTCTGCACCTTTTTTGGCCCGTGATCTGCGCCATGTTCTTGACGGCGGTTGCTTTCCATTACTGACAGCCTCCGCGACAGCCTTGCAAGAAGTTACGAAGTAGGTCAAGAAGACAGAAGTTCAACTCCTTGAAGAGGCTGGCCAATACAGTCACCGATTTACCGCCAGGGCATTGCTTCGTGATCAAGCAATTTCCCAGGCAATGATGATGCCGCGTTTGGCCATCCGCTTCCCTTCTCACTCGATCTCGAATCCTTGCAACACACTCGGAGTCACCTTCGGGCAGCCGCAGTAAGTACAAGACATGGCTCAGAGAGGGCAATCATGTTTCCTCCAGACACATCTCGATCTTCTGTATTGACTCCTCGAATATCTGCAACACATTTCCGTTTGCGTACTCAGGATCCCCCCAGAACGCCCCGCCCTCAGCACTAGGATCAGGCGCTGAGAAAAGCCAGTATCGCTCCTCTGCTCCACTCGTCGACCAGATCTCATAGACCACGTTAGGGAAATAAATAGTCCCGCTCACTGCCAGTGGAAGCGCAAGTGAGTGCAACGCTATCTCGACTGCCTGAAGAGCCGGGCAAGTCGCTTCTGTAATCTCAGATGAACGCAAGGAACCGCCTTGATGTCGGAATATTATCGCAGTAGTAACTCCATCCTTTTCGAAGAGACTCACTTGTATCGAAACCTGCGACTCGCCCCCCCTCTTAATAGTTACTGCCGACTCTCTGGTCCGGAAAAATCCAATCTCTTCCTCCGGACGACTCCAGCCAGAAGGCCGGCGATCTGTCGATGTAGTGTTCACAGGAGAAATTCCCGGCGTCGTCAAGCTGGGACAGGATAGTGCCGAAAACGCCAACGTTACGTAGAGCACGAGCCTCATCAATTTCACAGTCCTTCGCATGGCCTCTTTCCACATTGTTTTCTGAAATCCTTCGACCACCCCGAAGGAACTTCGAGAGTAGTCTTCCCAGAATGAGGATCGAACTTCCAAATTCCACTGGGATGCACGGTGTAGATCGGTATTCCACGTCTCCTTGAGACGTCTTCGTCGCACCCCGTACAAGAGCTTGGTGGCCCTGGTTTCTTCCTGGGGTGAGTATGGAAGATGCCACAGGCTCCCTCGGGAATTCTGCCACGGAAGCTGGTTGTGGAACGTGTGGTCGTTCCTGATTTTGCAGATGACGGCCACAAAGAGCACCCAAGTTTGCCGTCCTTGCAAGTGGCCCAGAACGCCTCTTCTGTGCCTTTCATCCCGAAGCCAGCCTTCTTGAAGATGCAGTAGATGCATTTTCTAATCCCAGTATCATCTGTAATTGCATCAAGGCCAAGCGGGTCGAAGTAAGCCGTAGGATTCGCCAGGGCAAAAGAAAAGAGATTCAGAGCAGAGCGCTCGGGAGGTAATAGGCCCAGCGGGTCTGTCCGAGTGTATCTTCCCGCTCCAACATTGTACCAGCGATAAACATTATAATAGATATCAATGCCGGTTCCCCAAGAATCATCTTGCCACTGCCCTGGGGAGCGCAAGGAGATTCCGTTATCACTAGCTCCGACGTAGTCCTGGCCAAACGGCTCGAACCCGCCTGACCAAGCCTGAGAACCGCCGTTGTCTGTTGCCAGGATAGGAGTCCCAAGATGATCCAGAGTCAGGTGAGTCGACGAGCTACCCTCAATCTGTGCTGTTGGGTGCCCCGCAAAGTAGACGATAACGGCCGACCCTTTGAAACCGTTTCTTCCCTGAAGGGTCCCACCACTACTGTAGGAGGGAGTGGTAGTCACCGTCTCGAAGCATGCCCCCGCTCCCTGGCCGGCCTCGCCTTTGCCGGTATCGGAATTGCTCCACCCAGTAGTATCTCCGCTCTCGAAACCATCACAAAACAGCGCGCTGCCATCGGCGAAGGGGCGGCTTCTCGTGACCTGTCGCAATAAACTGCGACCATCGTAGAGCATGGTTGATGTCGCCTGGGCGGAGGCGTGATCGATCGCCTTGAGACGACCTGCGTCGTCGTAGGTGTAGGTGATCGGGTCGCTGTCCTCGTCGATACCGATTTGGTTGCCGCTTGCATCGAAGTTGTAGATCCTACTTCCACCTGCATTCAAGGAGATCAGGTCGAGCTTGGCTGTGTTACCGCTGCCCGATGTGTTGACATGGTATGTGTAGATATCGGTCAGGCCATTACGCGTCTCGCTCAGCCGATTGCCGATCTTGTCATAGGTCCAAACTTGCAAACCCCACGGGCCATCGCCTTGAGTGAGGAAATACTGGTAGTCCTGATGACCGTAGGTGCGGCTGTTCGCAGCATCCTGGAGGTCGGCGATGGCGCTGATGTTGCCAACACCATCGGTCGAATACTCCCAGTCCAGAAGAGTTCCGCCTGGGCCGACCGCAGTGATTCGCTCGGGTTGGTAGCGACTGTCATATGGCCGAGTTTCTACGATGCCATTTCCTCGAGTAAGTTGGCGCAGCGGTCCGATTGGATTATAAGTCGCTCCAGTAACAACTGACTGGATTCCCTGCCCGGGAATCTCAGCATCGAGGGTCAGCTGCCGATCCGCGTGATCGAATGCATAGAGCGCCTTCATTCCTCCTGGATACAAGATCTCTGACTTGTTGCTATTCAAGTCGTAAGCGTAGGCTAGGTCTCCATCGCGGGTCGTGCGGCCGAAGCGGTCATATTCGTAGGCGATGGGAAAACCGTCGCGAGTGATCTGAGTGAGTCGGCCGAGGCTGAAGGTCACCAGCGGATCGTCGTAGGCGTAGGTCACGTCGAGGGTGTCGTCGGGATAGTCGACCAAGGCAACTCGGTCTAGTTCGTCAATGGTGCGCAAGGTCGTGATGTTGCGGGCGTCGGTGCTTTCGATGAGCTGGCCGTGCTCGTTGTACCGATTTGTCGTTAGACCGGAGACTTCAGAGGTTTCTTGGGTTAGCAGATCTCGGTCGCTGTAGACGTAGCTGGTCACGGTACCTTCAGCATCGGTCAAGGTGATCAAATGGTCTTGTACGTCATAGCCGTGGGTCGTTATTGCTTGACCGCCTCCGGCGCCGCCGAAGGGCTGACTTACAGTGCTCAGTCGGTCGAGCGGATCGTAGGCGTAGGCCGTACTCGGCAACGCCGTTTGCCCGGCCGATGGGTGGTTGGCGTCCCAGATCTGCTCTAGGTCTCCATCGGAATCATACGAGAACTCAGTGAGCGCTTGCTCTGGGCTGCCGGCGCCTTCGATGGTCTTGTCGAGATGGCAGCGGCTGGAATAGACGTACTCGGTATTGAAGTCGCTTACCCAGCTCGCGCCGTCACAGCTTCGCAGCTCTTCGCGGACCCGGTGACCAAAGCCATCGAGGGTGTAGAAGGTACGCTCGATGTGGCTGCCGGGCAGGTCGTCTGGCTTGCGTTCGATGGACACCAACCGGCCGACAAGGTCGTACCCATACTCCAGCACGTTGCCTCGCGGAAGAACGGTCTGGAGGAGATCGCCGAAGACGGTGTAGCGTTGCTCGGTGATCAAATCCTCGGCCGGTATTGCGCCTTTCTGAATGCTGAACAGAACACGATTGAGCGCGCCGTATTGCGTTTCGCTGGGCACCAGCTCGTGCACCCCCTGTCAACGCTTCGGCCGGACCCTCGCGAGACCGACCGCATGACTCGGGGTCAACGTGGTTCGCTACTCCTTCGTCGTAGAGGACTCACACCTCCTACATCCTGCCGGTCTTAACCGGCGCTCTCTGCCTGGCACTTCTCTAGCGGTGGATCGAGGTTCTCTGGCTGACTTTCGGCGGTGTAGGTGGTTCAGCTGAAGACTTGGTCATCTTAAACTCCTTCCGCGATCCCATCGCAAACCTACTCACGATCCCGGAGGACCGAGCTGAGGGGATACCCAACTAACCTGGTAGACTCGGACGCTATCGACAACACTTCCCCCAAAGTGCTTGTTGAGTAGGTTTACCAACTCCTCTTGGAAGGCCTCCCTCGTTTCACCGTCTAGTAGACGCAGGCCATAAGAAGTAGACCTATCCACAACGAGCCCTCTAGCAATACTCAGATTTTCCTCTGTGAGTTCAAGAAGAACCTCCTTCTTCCCATACAAAGTTACTCTAAAGATCAGACCCAAGTGATCTCCCAGCTCAGCTTCGAGCGTCCTAGGAGAGATCTCTAAGGCAAAAACGTTATCAACCGCCCTTCCAGTGAGTTTGTCTTGCTCAGCGGCCTGTTCGGTACAAGCGCTAAGAACAAGCAGAAACATAAACGTGAGTACGAGAATCCGCATTAGAATGGACTGCCCAGAAAAGATCCAGGATACAAGCCATTCAGACAATCGCTACCGATCCCATACGCTTCGCACTCAAGAAGATTTCTTACTTGGGAGACTGAAACACCGGCTGCAAGCAGGTTTATAATTCGAGGCTCCCTCAGCTGGGATTCGTGCTTTCTCTCATGTTGGCAAACACAATAGTCGACACAATCGTCTCCAGATGGCACGTACCGCGGCCCATCTCCTACGTCCCCGACCCGTCGAGCACCCCCTTCTCGCTCGAGCTGTGCTACCTGGGGTGGATAAGTCGGGCTATTTCTGAATTTGCAAAACTCTCCGCCGATGCGACGAGAGAATTGCAAAGCGCCAGAAATTACAGATGGCCTACAGGGTGCCGGACATGGTTTCGTGGCATCTGGAGGGCACTGTAAAGGCAAGCCTGAAGAAAGTGGGTCCCCTGCGAACAATCCTAACTCATCGGAAAGCCGTATCGGCTGTGCATCTGCGTACCAATAGCCATTGGCTTCAGATGGGATTCTAATCCCCAAAGGGTCGAGCCTTGAGTATCTTCCGTCTCTTGCCAAGTACCATCGGTGGCCGTTGTATGTAACAGAGGAAGTTGAACTCCAGGATCCGTCCTCCCACTGCCCAGGGAAACGTAAGAACACTTCGCCGCTCCCCATCCCAGCGTAGTCCTGGCCAAATGGCTCAAACCCACCATCCCGACTGACTGCCCCGTCTCCCCGCGCGGCAAGCACAATTGTGCCGAGGTGGTCTACGCTGAGGTGGAGAAGCTCATCACCTTCAGACTGCGCGGCAGGCTGCCCCCCATGGTAGAGAATAGCGCTGACTCCAGACTCCCCAGCCCGCTGCTGGAGCACCCCCGCCGAACTGTAAGTAGCCAGAGTCACAGCCTGGGCCAGACAGCTACTAGTCCCAGCACCGTCCCAGGCGCTAGTATCGCCGCTTTCAAAGCCATCGCAGAAGAGAGCGTTGCCGGAGGTATCCGGCTCTCGACCGGTAGCTTTGCGCAGGTGGCTGCGACCGTCGTAGAGAATCACTGAGATGCTCTGTGCCGATGCACGCTCTATCTTCGATAGTCGACCTGCATCGTCAAAGTTGTAGCTCACTGCGTCCCCATTGTTATCGATGCCAATCTGGTTGCCGGCAGCATCGAAAGTGTAGAAACGGGCGCCGCCTACACCGAGCGCGACCTGGTCGAGTTTCGCTGTATTACCGATACCCGCGGCGTTGCTAAGATACTGATAGATGTCGGTCGCACTGTCACGAGTCTCGCTGAGTCGGTTCCCGATTCTGTCATAGGTCCAGGCAAGATTTCCCCAGGGGCCATCGCCCTGGGTCAGGAAATACTGATAGTCCTGGTAACCGTATGTGCGGTTGTTCGACGCGTCAAGCACATCTGCAATTGACCTGACATTCCCTACCCCGTCGATCACGTAGTCCCAATCGAGCAAGACGCCGCTTGGGCCTACAACCGAGATACGCTCTGGCTTGTAGCGGCTATCGAAGAGTCGGCTTTCGCTCACACCATTGCCGCGCGTCAGCTGGCGCAGAGGGCCGAGGGGCTGGTAGAGGGCTCCCGTGACGATCGATTGGATGCCCTGACCTGGCACGTCGGCATCGAGAGTCAGGTGACGGTCAGCATGATCGAATGTGTAGATCGCCCTCACACCACCAGGGTACAGGATCTCGCTCTTGTTGCCGTTGGTGTCGAAGGCGTAGGTCAGCTCGCCGTCTTGCGTCATGCGGCCGAAGCGATCGTACTGGTAGTCGATCGGCTGACCTTCACGCTCGATCCGGGTCAGCCGGCCGAGGCTGAAGGGCACCAGCCCGTCATCGTAGGTGTACGTCACATCGAGGGTGTCATCGGGGTAGTCGACGAGGGTGACCCGATCCAGCTCATCGAGAGTGCGGCCGGTGGCAATGCTGCGAGCGTCGATGGTCTGGGTGAGTCGGCCGTGCTCGTTGAACGCATGGCTGGTCACGCCAGAGACCTCGGAGGTCTCGCGGGTCGGCAAATCTCGATCGGAGTATAGATAGCCGGTGACCGTGCCCTCTGGGTCAGTCACCGTGGTCAAATGATCTTGAACGTCAAAACCGTAGGCCGTCACGGCCTGACCACCGGCCGTGCCCCCGAATGGCTGGCTGACGGTGGTCAAGCGGTCTAGCGGATCATAGGCGTAAACCGTGCTGGCTTCAGCGGTTTGGCCCGCGGAGGGGTGGTTCGCGTCCCAGATCCTCTCGATCTGCCCATCGCAATCATACGAAAACTCCGTGATCGCCTGTTCGGGGCTGCCAGTACCCGCGATGACTCGATCGAGATGGCACCGCGTGGAGTAGAGATAGTCTGTCCGGAACTCGCTTACCCAAGTAGCGCCGTCCCAGCTTTGCAACTCTTCGCGGACCCGGTGACCAAAGCCATCGAGGGTATAGAAGCTGCGCTCGATGTGGCTGCCGGGCAAGTCATCGGGCTTTCGCTCGATGGACACAAGTCTGCCTGTGGGATCGTAGCCATATTCGATCACGTTGCCGCGCGGCAGGACGGTTTGGAAGAGGTCGCCAAAGACCGTGTAGCGTTGCTCGGTGATCAGATCCTCTGCCGGTATTGCGCCTTTCTGGATGCTGAACAGAACACGATTGAGCGGGTCGTACTGCGTTTCGCTAGCTACGCCGTTGGGGTCGGTGACTGAAGTTCGGCGATTGAAGGGGTCGTAACCGAACAGAGTGCTGCCGATCAGCGGATCGGTACGGCTGGCCAGCACCAGGCCGCCACGGGCAGCGTCCCAGGCGCTGGTGGTGACATCGGCGGTGCCGTAGCCGGGTGGGTCGCGGTCTTCGGGTTGGCCCTCGGCGGTGTAGGTGGTCGTGGTGGTGTAGCTGAAGACCTGGCCGTCTTCTACTCCTTCGTCGATCCGATCAGTGGCGTTGCCTTGGCCGCTGAGGGTGAAGGTTGTACGGCGGAAATCGAGAGGGGTGCCGGTGGTCGAGGGGCGCTCGATCTCGGTGATCAAGGCCGGGTAGGTGAGGTCGCGCTGCCAAGTGGTCTCGCGCTCCAGCGCCGTGCCTAGAGCTTCGACACGGGAGATTGCTTGGCCGTTGGCGTCGTAGGTGGTGAGCGTCGTGGTGCCGCCGCCGTCGATCTGGCGGGTGGGGCGCAGGGGGTGCGCCGGATCCTCATAGAACAGCCGGCTGTTGGGGCCGGTGCCGCAGCTTGGGCAGGAGCCTTCGAGCTGCTCTAGACGAGGCTTGCGGCTGTCGGAGTCGCGGCCCAAGGTGTAGGTGGAGATCTCGCCCATGGGGTCGGTGACCGTGGTGACCATGGGCAGCTGGGGATCGTCGAAGCTCATCGACCAGCGATCGACGGCGCCGGCATCGTTGAAGTTGGCCGCGCCTTTCCACATTTGCACTACATTGCCGAAGGGATCATAGGCCCAGGAGCCCGCGATCCACTCGCTAGCGTTTGTACCCTCCAGACTCATTCGGGTCATGTAGCCCGGCAAGGTTGGGTCATCGTAGAGGAAGACCCAGGCGGTGCCGTCGGGTCGGTCGATGCGGGTGAGGTCTTGACCGGTGAAGGTGTAACCCCAGGTGCGGCTGGTGATTCCGTCGCTGCCGACTTCTGTAATCGAGTCCAGCCTGCCGCCCGCCGAGTAGGTGAAGGTCTCCGAGCGGCCATCGGGGAAACTGACGGCGGTCAGCCGGCCAGTGCCGTCGCGGGTGGCGGTTTTGGCGTTGCCGTTGCGGTCGGTGGTCGAGGACCATAGGCCGGTGTCGTCGAATTGCATCAGGGTGCCGTCTAGCTCGAGCAGGGTCCAGCCGGTCGGGGTCTTGGTCAGAGTGCGGTATTCGTCGCTGGGAATGGTGCGGTCGTAGTCCCCGTCCATGTTTAGGTCGGTAAAGCGGCGGAAGGTGGCGTAGCGAGTGAGCAGCCAGACGTTGCTGTCATCGGGGTCGCGAGCGATTCTTTCGGTGTAGTCGTGGGCCCAATAGCGCCCCAGCTCCGCAGTGATGCCGGCCGAGCCGGGGTAGGTCGGGTGGCCGACGCCGCCAGCGTGGTAGCGCAGTAGGGCGCCGGGGCCGCTCTGCGGCGGCGAGGCGCCGCCTCCACCACCACCCGCGCTGCCGCCTATTCCGCGGCCACCACCGACGCAGGTAGGGCAATTCTCATCTTCCGGGCAGCCGCTGGGCGGGGGTGGGGGTGGGCAGAGGGGCGACAGGCTGAAGTCGACGACGCGGGTCGCTTCTTTCGGGCAATGGGGACAGAGGCCGAAGGCACAGGGGCAGGCGGTGGCGGTGATCGTGTAGCTGGCCATCAGATCGCTGCAAGAGCTGGTGATGCCCCAGCTCAAGGTACCGTGATCTTCCTCGATCACCGCGCCCGAGAAGCCGCAGGTGCCCAGGGTGCCACCGCCGCTGGGGGTCACCGTGACGGTGGCGAAGCTATACAGGAAGCCCGAGGCGCTGGGATCGTTCTGGTGGTTTCCGGCGAAGTCGATCGGCACTTCGATGGTGATGGCGCAGGATTCGATCGCCGAGTCGCAGCCAGCCTCCGGGGTAAAGGTGGCGCCGGAGATGACCGGCGTGTAGCAGCGGGCGCCAGTGGAGCAAGTTCGAGGGTTGGTCAGCGAAGAATCCTTGTTCGAGGTAAGTGAGGACGCCGCTGCAGGCGGTGCCGGCTTGCAGTGCTGTTGCCAGGCTTAGAACGCTGAGGAAACCGATGAGAAGGGAGAGGCTGATGGATCGGATCACGATAAATCTCCTTGTTTCTAGCTGCTACTCACGACTCTTAGACTCTGTAGAGCGGGCGCCGGTTCCGGGAACTCTTGTTCAACTGATCAGCGATAACTCGTTTCTGGCATATCGGGCCATGCATTAGTCCAAAACAGGTTGGTTGGCTTGCAGGTCGGTGTCAATCTCTCTGTTCTGGCGAGCCTGTTCATGGAGTAACGACTCTGCCCCCCCTACTTGCTCGACTCACGAAGTAGCCGGTACCGGACCTGTTTCATGCGGGTCTTGTTACCCCGGAAACGCGCGATCCGTGAGCCAAGGACGGTGATCAAACCGGTGTAGTCGATGCCGCGGTCTCGCTCTGGATCGAGCAGGTCGTGGGCGCGTTTCCAGGTGCGCCCATCGGCCGACAGCAACAAGTCCACCTGTTCGTTGAGCTGGAGGGCCGAGAACGCCCAATGGAAGGAGGCAATCTCGATCTCGGCGTCTCTGGCTAGATCTTGCAGCTCGGCCAACATGGGACCGGTGAGCGGATCGCGGCCGATCAGATACCACGCCAGCCGACCAAGATCGGCATTCGCCTCTTCTGCCAGCAACAGAAGGTTGGCCACTTCGTCGAGCTTGGGAATGGGGATGGCCGTCATCGAGCGGGATCACCTCTTCGCAGGCGCAAGCGGACCGTCGGTAGCGCTTCGCGGCGCAAGGTGGCGAAGAGAGTCAGGATCTCGGCCGCCGCGTTGAGCGGCCGCAGGCTACCGATCTCGAATAGGGGTGCCGGTAGGGCTTGGCAGACAATGTCGAGCTGCTGGCCGATCTCGCCCAGCTCGACTTCCAGCTCTGCCAAAGCGGTGGTGACGGCTGCGGTGGTGAGAGATTTCATCGTTGATCAACAAAAAAGGACGCGGCGGTCAGAGTTGCTGCGGGGTGGATGGGGACCTGTGCCACTCCGACCGCCGCTGGGAGGAAAGAGACCCCAGCAAACAAACGGTTGCTCTCGCCAGAGCATTCTTCCTGGTCTTGGCGCTTGCAGGGTGCGAGATCGGCTCAGGACTTTCGACTAGCGGTAGCCATCTAATGGACTGCAAGATCTGTCGGGACGGCGCTAGGCTCGCGCCAGAGGCAGGGCCTCGGCGGTCATTCCGACCGTTGGGGACGCTTCGAGAGGAGCGGCGAGGATCTGTGGAGGGGGCAACGAGGTGCAATCGGTAGGGGCGGCTCCGGGACAGGTCGAGGCTAGATCCTAGGGATTAGGTGCTCGGCAGGCGATGCTCGCAATTGTTGTAACAGAGGCTCTGTGATCGATCGTGACGCCAGCGCCTCCCGTAGAGTTTGCCCCGCTGGCAGCGCACTGCTATCAGTCTTGTAGGTTTTGAGGAAGGGGAGGAGTTCGGTCGCGACTTTTTCGGCTTCCTGCCTGCGTCCTTGCCGCAAGTATAGGATCGCCAAGTCGACGGCAGCGCCCGCGGCTGACTCAAGTTCTTCCTCCGCCACAAGTGCTACTCGCGCTCGCACGAGGAGATCCTCTGCCTCTTGCAACCGACCGTTATCTCGGTAGATCCGGCCCTGCTGCGCCTGCAAGAGAGCCAGCACACTCGGACCGACCTTGAGGTCGGCTGCGAGTGTCTGCGCTTTTGTGAGCGATGTACTCGCTTCTTCTAGGTTGCCGGCAAGGGTGTACAAATCGACCAAACTGGTGTAGACCGCCATCGTGAGCTGAGTACTTGCCGATGCACTGCGTTCGAGGTGGCTCTTGGCTTCAGCGAGATCAGCAATCGCCACTTTTACATCGCGCACATACCGGACGATATTGGACCTCACGACTAGCGCTTCTGCAAGCAGTTGGGCATCGCCGTATTCTCGTAACAAGGCTAGGGCAGCGTTCGCCAGTTCAAGGCCTTCTTCGTATCTGCACTGCGCCCAGCGCAAACCTGCCTTGCGGCGTAGAAGGTCTGCTTGAACGAGTGGGTTGGGCTGGGTCCTTGGAAGCTCCTCGTCAGCTCGGACGAACGCTTGCTCGGCAGCGAGAAAATCCAACGCCAACCGATAGGCGTTGCCGATCCACGCCCACCCTTGCGCTCGCAAGTTTGCGAGTTCGTGCGCCGGCAAGATTTCGGCGATTCCAGCCACGCTGTCGAGCGCCAGCTGCGCGAAATGCACCCCCAGCTGGCGATCTTTTCGCCCCTCGCTACGGCTTTTCTTGAGCAGCAGGCGAAAGAGAGCTGGCGTTGTGAGACGCACCTGCTCACTGACCAGGAGTCTCTGTTGTTGCCGATCGAGGCGGCGAAGAACTGGCCAGATCTGTGCCGCGACCTGGCGCTCGAAATCTTCTCCACTGATGGTGATCGGCAGCTCTGCGCTGAGCGGACTGTCGCCGCTGAGGCGCGCTTGCAGCGCGCGCAAATCTCGCAGCAGGGCTTGGTGCTGATCTTCGCTGGAAGCCTCCGGCTCAGCCTCGTTAGCCGCTGGCAGCTCGGGCGCTGGGAATCTGCCACGCTGGCGGAGACGGTACTGCGTCGGCGGCATATGGAAGCGCTTGCCAAAAGCGCAGGCGAAGGTGGTGCTGTTCTTGTAGCCGGTCAGATGGGCGATCTGCCAAATCTTGAGCTTGGTGGTGCGCAGCAGCTCCGCCGCGGTGTCGAGACGGCGATCAATGACGTAGGCCCACAGCGATTGGCCTATGTTGGCATGGAAGAGAGTGAAGACGGCACGGTCGCGAATATTGCAATCCTGCTGTATCTGCGTCAGCGACAGGTCGACATCGAAGAGGTGCTCTTCCAGGTACGTCAGCAGCGGCTTGACCTGATGGTCGGCTCGCGAGCGGTGCTTGGCCATCATGCTCAAGGCTCCCGCAGCGGCCTGCTGGCGCTGCTTCTCGCTCGCTGTGGGTTTCAAATCACCTCTCCCTCCGGTATCCGACCTCGGAACCCTAACAGAAGGGCTCGGCCTTGATTCCCGCTAACAGTCCGTGGCTGCTGAGATTCAGGCAAAGCCAAAGTATCCGTAAACGGGTTACCAATCAACACCTTCTATGGTCACCCCATGCGGCAATTAAGACTGGACAAGGAGAGCAAGCGTCTCCGCCTACTGCTGCGAGAGATCCGCCACGAGCGCGGCATTACCCAGGTCGAGTTGGCCGCTCGGCTAGGGGTGCCGCAGTCATATGTTTCTAAAGTCGAGACCGGGGAACGCCAGCTGGAGTTCGTGGCGGTGGAAGTGGTGTGCGCGGCGATGGGGCTGGGATTCGTGGATTTTGTCGGGCGGTGGGAAGAAGTGACCGCCAACGACTCCTAGGAGAAACCGCGACGGCTGATCATTATGAAGCAACCGTTCAGATTTCCATCACCGCCGCCACGTCGTCGTCCAGGGCATCACCCTGTGGTGAGCCGGTCCACCAAGAAACTAGAAACAACACCGAAAACGACGCCGCCAACGACACCACCGAGGGCAATACACCGGCCTGTAGAAAGCTGGCTTTGGGCAACGCCGGAAAGTAGGTCTGCTTGGCCAAGAACTCAAGCACCAGATTGAGGCCCATGCCGGTGACAATCGAAGCGCTAGCAGCGGCGGCGTTGACCCGTTTCCAATTCAAACCAACAACAATCGAGGGCGCCAGCGCAGCAGCAAAGGTGCCAAAGGCGAAGGTGCCCAGCAAGGCGATGAGGTCGCCATAGAGCAAGGCGAAACCGGCCGCCGCCAACGCTAGACCAACCACCGCCCAGCGGCCCCAAAAGAGCTGCCGCGAAAGGGGCCTGCCGCAGGCTCGCGGCAGGTCTCGCACCAAAGCCGCCGAGCCAATATTGACCAGCGAATCAGCAGTCGACATGATCGCCGCCAAAATACCGGCGAAGACCAGCCCGGCGAGCAACTCGGGAACGAAGCCAAGCAAGAAAAGCGGCGAGGCGTCGTCCGGATTGGCCAGCGGCAGTAGCTGACCCTGGGCCACCAAAGCCGGCACTGCGAGCCCAATACCGAGCCAGATCAACACACACAATGCCTGGGTCACGGCGATCACCAAGGGCAACCACTTGAGCTTGCGCGGGTCGTCCAGCATGTAGAACTTGTGCAACATCTGCGGCTGGCCCAAGGTGCCAACCGCGAAGACAAAAAAGAAGCCCATCGCGGTGAAGAGCGGCAGCCGGCCCAGCGGATCGAGGAATGTCGGACCGAATACATCGGAGTCGGCAATCGAGCGGGTGATCTCTCCCAAGCCACCACCCGAGCGCAAGGCGTAGAAGAACACCGAGCCCGCCGCCAGCACCATCAGCGACCCTTGCACCAAGTCGGTGTAGACGCCGGCCAACATGCCGCCGCCAGTAGCGTAGAGCAGCACCACGACTAACCCAACACCCATCGCCACCGGCAAACTCCAAGGCCCGAGGATCTCGCGGGTGCCGAAGATCGCCTCGATGATCACCCCCATGGCCAACAGCTGGGCAGCCAAATAGCTGACACTGCCCACCACCACGGCCACCGCGGCCAGCCCCGAGGCCAACCGGCTGCGGTAACGCACTAAGATAGCGTCGGGAACGGTGAACACCTCGCGCACTTCCGCCAGCAAGCGCAGTCGCTTGGCCACCGTCCAGCATAGCAAGGCGGCAGTGAAACTCACCGGCAAGCAGATAAAGAGCGACGCCATCCCCAAGCGGTAGGTCAACCCCGGACCGCCAATGAAAACGAAGCCGCTGAAAGCCGCCGACATGGTCGCCAAACCGGTGACCAGCAGGCCTATGCCCTGACCGGCGATGAAGAAATCACGTACATTGCGGGTACGGCGCGCCGCCCATAGGCCGATTGCCAACACCACCACCAGGTAGACCAAGGAGGTAGCGATGATCACCGGCCTAGCTACCAACGGGTTCATCGGTGCGCAGTTCTTGACCGTGGCGGATCGACCTCCGGCTCCGCCGCGCTACCGCCGGTCCGCCGTTGCAGTTCTTCGAGATCGCTGGCGCGCAATGCCCAGCTGTCGAAGGTCCAGGCATAGCCCAGAGAACTCACCAGCATCGGTAGCAGGCCCAAGCCGATGAGTTGCAAGACAACACCCGCGGGCAACCCCCACCATCGCGGACCCTGCCCGACCTGGCCGGCAAACCACAGCATGCCACCAACGGAACCCAGCGCCAGCGCGACGAGCAGCGCCAGTGGCCAGCGCACGGGCCCCAAGCGACCTCCGCGAGCGACACCCAAGGCGATCAGCAGGAAAGGGAACAAGGTCGACGACAAGGCGAAAAGTACCGCCGATGGCCGGCCCGGTACAACACAAGTCACCAAGATGACCAACGAGGCGACCGCCAGAGAGATCGGAGCCCAGTTGGGAGCACTCGCCCGGACCCGTCCGGCGTTTTCTGGCTGGCTTTGGGCGACGGTAAATGGTCCTGTCATGGGTGCCTCTATTCGCTAGCCGTGCAAACCACCGGAAAGCCTTCTAGAGGCCGGGATGGTACCACCATGGTAAGCATCCGTACTCTCAGGTCTGGGCGGTCTAGCACCGCGCCAGTTTGGCTACCGAGATTGCACCCACCGTCCTCGATCGCTGTCATCCAGGCGCCATCAATCCCAACAGCACCCTCGTCATGGAAACCGCTCAACGGCTCTGATCCGCCGCAAAAGAGACGGGAAGTCCACCCCAGGCGGAAGTTTTTCCCATCCAATGAACCCTCCGAAAACGAATAGAATCAACAGGACAACCGCATCAAGGCTTTGGCACGATATGTGCTTGTCCTATATAGCGGAGGAACGGACCATGCAGGTCGAGCAACCCATGAGCAATCCCGCGCCACAGCATCTTGGCTGGAATTTCGAGGCATCGGCTATTCCCTTTGTCGACGCGCTTTACAACATGGCCTATCGCCTGGCCCGCAATGCCGAAGACGCCGAGGACCTGGTCCAGGAGACCTACCTCAAGGCCTACAAGTACTACGACAAGTTCGAGCCGGGGACCAATCTCAAGGCTTGGCTGTTCAAAATTTTGAAGAACACCTTCATCAATGGGTACCGCAAGCGCCAGAACCAACCACCCCAGAGCGCTTTCTCAGACATTGAAGAGTCGTTCGAGAGCCTGGTCAGCGACGAGGCCGGGCGAAATTCCAAAACTCCCGAGGAAGAAGTCCTCGACAAGGTGCTCGACGAAGATGTGCAAGAGGCTCTGAGTAGTCTTTCGGAAGACTACCGAATGGTCATCGACTTGGTAGACCTGGAAGGGTTCTCCTACAAGGAGGCCGCGTCGATCCTGGAGGTGCCAGTGGGTACGGTGATGAGCCGCCTCTACCGCGGCCGACGAATGCTGGAACAGGCCCTGCTGCTCTATGCCCGGGGCCACGGCTATTTACGCACCGGCGAGCCGAGCAAGATGCGCACCCGCAAAGGAGCCGCTTGAGCCCTTCGAGAAGCCAAACCAATGCAGCGTGGAATAAGCCCTGCGGACTGCGGGTTGGAAGAGCCGGGCACAGTTGCAACAACACCGGCACCATCGCTCCCGCGCAGTCGTAGACCAGGCAACGGACAACCTCTGAGCACCCGGAACGCAAGCATGAACGGACCCCGCAAGCATGAATTGTAAGCAGGTCACGGAAGAGTTGGTCTTCCTGTTCATCGACAACGAGATGGGCCAGGAGATCTTGATCGCTTATCACAAGCACATCTCCCACTGCCCACACTGTGCTCAAGAGCTGCGCTATACCCGGCGTTTGATCGCCACCGTGCGGCGCACGACCCAGCGGCAACCCGCTCCAGAGCGGCTGCGCAAGCGTATCCTCTCCTCAATGCCCCACCGACTATCGGCAGACCAACGGGAAGTCTGAGATGGGCCGGCACAAATCTCGGGCGGTGCTCACTTTAGCCTTGCTGCTCACTTTGGGGGTCGCCCCGCTGGGGGCCGTTAGCAACGACATCATCTTGCCCGGCCTGAACGGTGGGCAGCTCGCCGAAGCCGACCTCGACAGCGGCTCGCATGTCATCGTGGTGTGGGCGTCATGGTCTCCCCACTGCCGCGACATCGTCGAGCGAGTCAACCGACTGAATTCGACTTGGTCGAGCAAAGTACGGATCTCGACGGTGGTTTTTCAGGAGTCGCCGGAAAAAATACGCGCCTTCCTCCGGCGTAAGAACATGTTGGCGCCGATCTTCTTAGACACCGACGGCGTGTTTTCCAAGAAACACGCCGTCACCTCCCTACCCGGCCTGTTGATAGTCGACAGCGGCAGAGTCGCATTCAACGGCAAGTTGCCGGCCAATCCGGATTCCCTGCTCAGCCAGACTTTCTGACTGCCAGCGACCGCTCTCGACAGCGGCTTCTCTTCACAGCAAATGGCGTAGACGGCCATAACCGCTGCGGCTGATGGGCAAGCGGGTACCATCGGCCAAGATCGCCACCCTGCTGTCCTTGGCATAGAGTTCGATCTTGGCCAAGCGGTCCAAGTTGAGCACGTAGGATCGATGGATGCGTACAAAACGGCGTTCATCGAGCTGGCTGGCCAGATCGCTGAGTGTTTGCTGTTTGCGCAATGAGATCACGGCCTTCGGCGAGGGCCCGCGGACCTTAAGTACCACATGGTCGTCCTGCGCTTCGACATAGTCCAAGCGTTCGACCGGGACGACGTGGATCCGCGCTCCCTCGCGCACCAAGATCCGCTGCAAAGGCCCCTGCCCTCCACCAGCCTCGCGAGCCAGCCCGGCCAAAGACGGTAACTTCTCCGGCAATGCCAGACGGGCTAGAGCCTCTGCCAAACGATCGGCGCTGAACGGCTTTAGCAGATAGTCGACGGCATGGACCTCGAAGGCCCTGATCGCGTGCTCGTCGAAAGCGGTGACGAAGATCACCGCCGGGTGCTCTTCGCCAAGTAGCTCAACTACTTCGAAACCGTTCAATTTAGGCATCTGAATATCGAGCAGCAAGACGTCGGGAGCTAACTCGGTAACTGCTTTAACTGCCTCGAAACCGTTCTCGCACTCAGCAACCACCTGGTTGGCAGCCCCAGCCCGACTGAGTTCGACAAGATACTCGCGCAGCAACTGCCGCGCCGGTGCCTCGTCATCGACGATGACTATGCGCAATGTTCGCTCACTCACTCGACGCTCTCCTGCCCCATGTCCATCTCGACCACGGGCTTGGATTGACGGGCCCTCGGCAGCGTCACTTCCGCGCGAAAACGACCTGCCGACACCCTGATTCGGAGTTGGCCGCTGTCGCCGTAACGCATCGCCAACCGCCGCCTAACATTGTCCAGGCCGATGCCACTGCCACTGCCCTGCCCTTGCTCCCGGTCGCGCTCGGGATCGACGGCATTCTCGATCCTCAGCCGTAACAAACCTCCCGCACAGCCGGCAATGATCTGGATCGTACTGCCTTCAACCAATTGAGCCACGCCATGGCGAACGGCGTTCTCCACCAGGGGCTGCAACAACAGCGGTGGCAGTAGACAACTGGCGCTACCTGCCCCGATCCGGCGCTCGACGCGCAGCCGCTCGCCAAAGCGTATCTGCTCGATTTCGAGGTAGAGATCGACCAGCTTTAGCTCATCTTTGAGCACGATCCGGTCATGCTTGGCGACCTCCAGGCTGTGACGAAGGAAACCAGCCAGTCGAATGCACATTTGCCGTGCTTGAGTCGGGTCGCCAGACACCAACGAGGCGATCGAATTTAGACTGTTGAACAGGAAGTGAGGGTCGATCTGTGCCTTCAGTGCTCGCAATTCGGCCCCCTGAGCCAACAATTCGAGCTCCAGCGCCTGACTCTGGGCGGCGCGTGAAACCTCCTGCGCCTGCATCAGGTAATGCACCGCAACCGCCAAGACGTACAACAAACAACCGAAGACGAAGATCAAAGAGAGGCTGGCGGACCAGGACTGGCGGGCGGCCTCGAGCCCAAATGAACCCGCTAGCAAGCCCGCCCACTGCCATCCGGCGCCGATCATCAGGCCACTGGCGAATAGCCCTGCCACCAGGTGACTGGCCACCAGACGGATTGCCGGCGTGCCGTCCAGAGGGAGGGTGCGGCAGAGGTACCACGAGGCCAAACAACTGAAGGCGTGCAACACCACCACCGGCAACAGCAGCAAGAGAGCAACGCTGCGCGGTGCGCCGGTCAACCGCACCGCGATTTCGGCCAGCAGCAAACCCGCGGGTAGAAAGAGTAGCAAGTAGAAGGCCAGGCGCCGGCCTTGAGCAAGGATCGGATGCACCGCTCAACCCCGCCTCAGCCAAGAGCTGAGCAGCACAGGATCGGCGCCTACTGGAATCTCTATCCTCAGTTCTTGATCTCCACGCCACCCATGATGGCAAAGCCTTTGACCACCAAGCGCTGTTCCGGTCCCTCCGCATCGGCGTTCTTGCGGCTACCGTCACTCCAGTCACCGAGTAGCGAGACCACCTTGACCACTACAGTCCAATCGTCGGGCACCCGGATCTCGATACCACCCCAGAAAGCGAAGGCGTCGATCACCGCCGGGCCGTTGCTGATTCGGGCATCGCGCAAGTCCACCTCGCAGCCGCCCATGAGAGCAAAGAAGTCGCCGCCGCGAAAATCGGCTGAGCTGCTGCGCCGAGTCACTCCTCCCATCACCGCTACTGCACTGGCCGTATCTCCACCCTCGGATTCGCCTTGCGTACTAACCAGGCCCTGCCAGACCAAGTAACCACCCAAGAGAACCAACAGCAGCGGCCAGAACTCAAAGGTGCCGTAGGGCAGCACGTCGAGCAGAGTGAGCTGCATCCAGAGACCGATCGCCGCCAGGACGAAGCCGGTCGCTCGGCCAGCTCTACTTGCCGGCCAGAAGAACTTACCAAGACCAGCAGCCACTATCACCAACGGCCAAAAGTCGAACAGATGATCCACCTCGAGCCAGCCGAGAGTGTCGAAGGTGTAGAGCACGCCGACGACAATCAAGAGCAAGCCAAAGGCGAAGCGGGGCGCGAAACCGCTCTTCTCAGAACGCTCTACTACCGAACTAGACATGGGAACTCTCCTTCTCCGCCAAGCGTCGCTGCGCTGGGGTCAGACTGCGTAACACGATCGACAGCCCAACGGCGACAATCAGCAGCGGCCAGGTTTGCCGCAAATCATAGTAGGCCAGCCGGTCGAGCAGCAACAATATGCCGAGAGTGATCACCACCAACCCGCCAAAATCTGTGGTCGGCCGTAGCAGCTTGGAAAGACCCAGCACAATCAGTAGCACGGGCCAGAAGTCGACCAGCTTGTCAGCACGAAAGAAGCCGAGCTGATCGGCGAGAAACAGGGCTCCCAGCGAAACCAGTGTCAGTCCAAAAACCAACCTGCCCAGGTCGATAGAGTGGGAATGATCTTCGCGCATCGGCACCTCCTCACTATCCTGATGGTCACTTAGTAGCGGCGGCTCACTACTCATCCTACGCAAAGTGGCCGCCCGTTGCTCGCACCCACCGGTGAACGGCGGCTACTAGACGGCCAGCGGTGCCGTAAGCTGATTCGGCATCGCCTGCTACCGCCGAGCCCATAAGATGCTCTCCGATGGCCGACTCGTCCGCAACGCCAAACCTGGCCACCCTACCTATCGACCGGGTGCTACCACAGCTGCTCGAACAGCTGGGCCGGGCCGGCTCGGTGGTTCTTGACGCTCCCACCGGTGCGGGCAAGACCTCCCGGGTACCTCCAGCGGTGATGCAGAGCAGCCTGGTCGCGGGCCAACTGGTGATGCTCGAACCTCGCCGGGTGGCCGCCCGGACGGCAGCTCGGCGGATCGCCACCGAACAAGGTTGGCGCCTGGGTGGCGAGGTCGGCTACCAAGTGCGCTTTGACCGCCGGGCTGGACCTGACACCCGGCTGCTAGTGGTTACCGAGGGCGTGCTGGTGGCTTGGCTGCAACGCGATCCTTTCCTCGAGGGAGTCGGCGGGCTGATCTTCGATGAATTCCACGAGCGCAGCCTGAACAGCGATCTGGCACTGGCTATGGCACGGCGGCTGCAAAACCAAGCGCGGCCCGATCTGCGCCTGTTGGTGATGTCGGCAACCCTGGAGAGCGCCCGCTTGGCCGCTTTCCTCGGCGATTGTCCGGTCGTGCGCAGCCAGGGCCGGCTGTTTGCGGTGGAGAAGCGCTATCTGTCGCGGCCCGACCCACGACCGGTGCCGGTAGCCGCCGCCGCAGGGGTGCGCCGAGCGCTGGCCGAGGGGCCGGGTGACGTGCTGTGCTTCCTCCCCGGAGTCGGCGAGATTCGCCGCACCCACGAGCTACTCGGCCAGTTGTCGGGAATCTCTATCATGCAGCTCTACGGCAACCTGCCGCCGGAGGAACAAGACGCCGTCCTGCGCCCCGCCTCGTCAGGCAGGCCGGGCCAGCGCAGAGTTGTGTTGTCAACCAACGTGGCCGAGACCTCGGTGACCTTGGTTGGCGTCGGCACGGTGGTCGACAGCGGTCTGGTACGACGCTCGGCATTCGATCCGACGAGCGGCCTCGATCGGCTGCAACTCGGGCGGATCAGCTTAGCTTCTGCCGAGCAACGGGCAGGACGAGCCGGACGTCTCGGCCCCGGCTTGTGCCTGCGCCTATGGACCGAGCACGACCACCGCAGCCTGGCTGCTCACGACCGCCCCGAGATTTGCCGGGTCGACCTGTCGCAGACCGTGTTGCAACTGCACGCCTGGGGCGAGAGCGATGCCCTGGCTTTCACCTGGCTGGACGCTCCCGAGCCAGCCACCATCGGCCGTGCCACCACCTTGCTCGAGGAACTCGGAGCTATCGACCAGCACGGTATGACGGAACTCGGTCGGCAGATGGCCCAACTACCATTGCACCCGCGCCTCGCCCGATTGCTGTTGGCCGCCCGTGACCGGCAGGTACCTCTGCGCCGGGCCGCTTTGTTGGCCGCCCTGCTGGCCGAACGCGACGTGGTGTTGCGCAGCTCAGCGGCCACCATCACCACCTCTTCAGACGTCCTCGACCGGCTGCAGGCGGTCGAAGACGTGGCCCGTCAGGGCGACGGCGAGACGGCGGTCGGAGAAGTCCACCGCGGGCGCGCCCGGCAGGTCCTTCGAGCCGGTCGCCAGATCGCCGCCTTGATAACTCAACGGTTCGGTGCCGGATCCGCCTCCCCACCCAACCGACGCTCGCTGGATCAGCCAACCGACAGTGACGAGGACCTGGCTCAGGCGCTGCTCGAGGCCTATCCGGACCGCTTGGCAAAACGCCGTCAACCCCACGACCCGCGCGGCGTCCTGGTGGGCGGTCGCGGCGTTCGGCTGAGCAGGGCAAGTTCGGTGCACGAAGCTGACTTGTTCCTCTGCCTACAACTCGACGGTGGCCGAGCACACCCCGGCCGAGCCGCTGAAGCTCGGGTCGACATGGCCTCGGCGGTAGAGCCGGAATGGCTTGCTCAAGATCGCTTGCGCAGCCACGATGAAGTTTTCTTCGATGCCGCCAAGGAACGCGTATTAGGTTGGCAGCGGGTGTCGTACGAGGATCTGACGATCCACACCCGGCAACGGACGGTCAGCACCAGTGAGGCCGCCGAGGTGTTGCTGCAAGCCGCCGGCCAGCAACTGCACAGGGCCCTGGCTCTCGACCGACCTGCGATCCATGACTTTCTGAGGCGGCTGCACTGGCTGGCAGCCGAGATGCCCGAGCTAGGGCTGCCGAGGTTCGACCACGACCGGCTACGGCGAGCGCTGCCCATGCTGGTCGCCGGCCGCCGATCTTTTGCCGAGCTGCGCCGCGCGCCGGTGCTCGAAACCCTCCGCGGCTCCCTATCCTACGAGCAAGCGCAAACTCTGGAACAGCACGCGCCGGAATGCCTCACGGTACCCAGCGGCAGCCGCATCGCGCTGCGCTACTCAACGGCAGAGCCGCCGCTGCTGGCGGTACGAATCCAAGAACTCTTCGGTCTCGCCGAGACCCCAAGTCTGGCCGCTGGCCGAGTACCCGTGCTGTTGCACTTGCTGGCACCGAACGGTCGGCCGCAGCAAATCACCCGCGACTTGGCCAGTTTCTGGCGCAACACCTATCCGCAAGTCCGCAAGGAACTCCAGGGACGCTATCCCAAACACTCCTGGCCCATCGATCCACTGCAAGCCAGTGCCCAGCGCCGACCCAGCCGCAGACGAAAGCGCTGAAGCGAACCTTCAGCGGCCGGCCGCTAGCAGCTGCCGAGCGCGTAGCTGATCGGGAGACCTGGAGCGGGGATGGCTGGCGACCAACCGATCCAGCACCCGCAGGGCTTTGGCTGCCAAATCGGGCTGTTGCCGCCAAAGCGCGGCCAGATCGAGCGCCGCTCGCAGCTCCAGCGCCACTTGACCGCGCATCCGGGCCCGGTGCAAGGCACGAAGGAACGCAGCCTCGGCGCGCTCTCGTTCCGGCTTCGGCAACTGCAAGACCAAGGTGCCCTCCAAGCGATGAATCTCCGGCTCCCAAAAGCCATCGCCACCGTGCTCGATGGCTTGACGAGCTTCTTCGAGTGCCGCCAAGCCCTCCTGCGGACGGCCAGCCAGGCCCTGGGCCTCCGCCAGCTGGGCGAGAAAGTACGGCCGGAAGCACTCGGAACCGATGGCGCGAAAACTGTCGAGCACTCCAGAGATACGGCCAATACCTGCCTCGGCATGGCCTTCGAGCGCCAAAGCCCAACCTCCGAGAACCGTGCCAACACCGTGCAAAAAGGCAAAGTCGTGATCGGTGCAGAAGCGCACCGATTCGCGGGCCAGCAACCTGACCTGCTGGTGATCGCGCCGCAATTGGTGAACCCAGGCGTGTAGGGTTAGGGCAAAGGCTCGGCTGAAAGGATGGGCAAGCCGCTCGGCCAGAGCCGAAGCCTGGTCAACCAACGCGATCGCTTCTTGGTCCTCGCCCAAGGTCCACAACGCCCACGCGCCGTAGTCGAGTGCCGCCACCTTCGGGTGCTGACCCTGGGAGAAGACAGCCTCTACCCGCCGCTCTGATCCGTCAGCCAATGCATCGTAGATCTCCAAACTACGACTCAGATGTTCCCACGCCGGGCGACTTTCGCCCTGGAACAACCAGCACGTGCCGCGAGCATATTCGGCCAGTACCCGGAAGGGCTGATCGCCACGACTCTTGGCGAGGTCGAGAAACTGCTCCGCCAGCTGGCTGGCAAAGTGAAAATCGCCGCGGACAATGTGAAAGCGCCACAGGCCGAGGAGAATCGGTAGCAAGAGCTGTTCCCCGTCCGCCCGTTGACACAAGGCCCGCGCTCGGGCGAAAGACTTGCCCACCTCCGGTGCCGCATAGCCGCGACTCATCAGGTAGTTGGCTCCACAGTCGACATGCAGCTCGATCTCCAGATGCAGTAAGTCAGCCGTCGACTGCAGGGTGCCGATAAGTTCCAGAGCCTCGGCAACGAATGCCTCAGCTTCCCGATTGGCACAGCTGGCAAGCGCTTCCCGGCCCGCTTGCGCCAAGTAGCGCACGGCGCATTCGGTAGCCTGCGAATCCGCCGCGTCGGCCGCTTGTGACCAATGGTGAGCCAAGGCAGACACCCGGTCTAGGGCCAAGCGCTCAATCGCCTCGGCGACGCGGCGATGGTGCTCGCGCTTCAGACTCGCCGGCAGACTCAACAACAACGCCTGGCGTAAGCGGTCGTGGCTAAATCGCCAGTGCTGGCCCTCAGCTTCGAGCACAGCGACCTCGGAGCAGGCGTGCAACCAGCCCTCAACATCGATCTCCCCGGCAAATTCCGCCAACAACTGCAAATCCAGTTCACGACCAGCCACCGCCGCCAGCTGCAGCAAAGGCCGATAGCTGCGAGGTACTTGATCGAGCCGGCGCTGGATTACCCTGCGGATCCCGCCGGTGGAAATGTTCTGCGGCAAGTCGAACTCGCCAACCCGATCGAGACGCCCCGCCTCTTCCGCCAGAGCACGCATGATTTCGACCAAGAAAAAAGCGTTGCCTTCGGTTTCTCGGCGCAACAGCTCGAGCACTTGCGGCTGACGACCGCCGCGGCCGAGGATTGACTCACTGAGTTCGGCGATTGACTCCGATCCCAAACGACCGAGTTTCATCACCTCGGCTCCAGGCACCGCGGCCGGCAGCTCCGGCGCCTCGTCATCGCGAAAGCTGGCCACGATCAACAGCGGCAGGCGACGCGCCAAGGACTCCAGGTGGTCGAGCAGCACTAGGCTCTCACTACCGGTCCAATGCACATCCTCGAGAATCGCTACCACGGGTTGCTGGAGAGTCTCAAGCAGTTCGCCAACTACCTGCAGCACCAGACGGCGGGTGGCCCGTGGGTCGAGATTGGGGGGCTCGGGTATGGGTCGACCGAGCAGCTCGTCAAGATCCGGAACAATGGTTTTGAGAGCGCTGGCTCGCCGATTGTCGGCATTCCCGAGCAACGCCAGCCAGCGAGCCGCCGGTCGCCACACTTCGTAGGGCTCCCCCCCTCCTTGCACCGCTTGCCCACTGACCACCAGGGTACCCTCGACCAAACTCAGAGAACGAAGCTCCTCGAGCAAGCGCGACTTGCCAACCCCACTTTCGCCACCGACCAACAACACCCTGCCGCGCCCCTTGATCGCCTCTTCCAGATACCCTCTGAGCTGCTGGACCTCCTGGTCACGGCCGACTAACTTGGCCGCGCTGAGAAAACTCTCACGAATTTCCAAGCTCTTCCCTGGCAGCTCCATTTCAAGTGCTCCGGCGAGGGTGGTGATGACGTCGTTGGCGGTGTCGAAGCGTTCCCGCGGACTCTTCGCCAACAACCGTTCGATGATCGGAATCAAGCGGGCATCAAACTCGGTGGTCGACAGTGACGGCGGGTCGTTGACCGCCTTCATCATCATTGCCGGCAGACTCTCCGCATAGTGGGGATGGCGGCCGGCAAAGAGTTCGTAAGCCATGACGCCGGCAGAATAGAGATCGCTGCTCAGGCTGGCCGGCTCTCCTCGCAGCAGTTCCGGCGCCATGTAGGGCACCGTTCCGGACATCGAAGTGCTGCGAGTGACGTGATCACTGAATTCGGAAATACCAAAATCGACTAGCTTTACTTGTTCTCCATCGACAATCACATTGCCCGGCTTGATGTCGCGATGGATAACCCCTCGGCGATGCAGGTAGGCCAATGCCTGAAACATCTGCAACAGCAAGCCGACCTGGGCCCGCAGGCCGAGCTGCCCTCCCGCGTCGAGTAGATTGAGCGGCTCCTCAACCAACTCCATGGTGTAGAAGGGCCGTCGCATATCGTCGAAGCCATAGTCCAGAACACTGATGATGTTGGGATGGCGCAACGATGCCAACAGGCGAAATTCGCGCGCTAGCTTGAGTCGATCATTGGTCTTGGCGCCTGCCTCGCTAAGCCGCAGGCTGCCGGAATCGGCAACCGGCGCAGACACCTGCTTAAGCGCCACTTGCTGGCCGGTGAGACGGTCAATCGCTCGATAGACAGTACCCATCCCACCACTGCCAAGCTCGTCTATCAGTTGATACTGCTTGCCTATCATCTGTGACTCCCACACAAATTGACTCAGTAAAGCCCTCTCGATCACCCATCGGAATTGGGCTGCCCCGGTGGTGGACTGACTCAATCAAGAGCGGTTATTGGGCCATTCTGGTCTTTCGCACCCATCAAGGCAAACCTGCGGTCCTCGGGCAAGGGCCTTGGTGAAACAGCAAAGCGGCGTCGGGATTCACGTATGGGAGTAGAAAACTTATCTCGGTGAAACCTGCTGGCCGCGCACCGTTAACGACGATAGAATGACTGTCTGGCCAGAATCAGCAGTTCCTAGGAAGCCCGTGTCACCCCATACCGCCGCCCCAAGCCCCGCCGGCTCCTGTCACCTGGAAATCGACGACCTTCCCCTCGATTTGCAGTTTGGCGGCCGGCTGGAACAATTGCAGATTCGCTGGGAGAGTTGGGGGGAACTCGACGCGAAGCGCGCAAACGCGATTCTCGTCTGCCCTGCCTTCTCAGCGGACTCCCACGCCAATTCCCACCGCGAAGACCTCGCCGCGGGTTGGTGGGAAGGAATGATTGGCCCCGGCAAAGCACTCGACTCCGAGCGCTATTTCGTGCTCTGCCCATCCCTGCTCGGAGGCACCCGGGGTACCACCGGTCCCCTATCGATCAACCCAGCCAACGGTCGGGCCTTTGCCAGCTCCTTTCCGGTGATCTCTGTGCGCGATATCGTCGCCGTTCACTTGCGCCTCCTAAAGCGCCTGGGAATTGACCGGCTGACAGCGGTCATCGGCGGCTCGCTGGGCGCCATGGAGGTCCTCGAGCTAGCAATCCACCATCCCGGTCTGGCCCATCGGGCGATCGCGATCTCTGGCACCGATGCCACCCGCCCTTTCACCGCCGCGATTCGTCACCTGGGCCGCCGCGCGATCCAGCTCGACCCCAACTACCTCGGCGGCGAGTATGGGGACCGGCCACCCTACAAGGGCGTGTCCTTGGCACGGGAGATAGGCACTCTCTTCTACCGCTCGCGCAGCGAATTCAACCAGCGCTTCGATTGGCCGCCAATCAATCCCCCAAGTCCCGAGGGGATCACTTTCGATGTCGAGTCCTACCTCGAGTATCAAGGCGAGAAAGGTGCCGTGCAATTCGACCCTAATTCCTATCTCTCGCTGTCCTTGGCAATGGACCTGCACAACGTCTGGGAAGGGCCGGCCAGCCGCGCTGATTTGCTAGCGGCGGTCGACTGTCGATTCTTGGTAGCCGGAGCCAATGAGGATCGGCTGATTCCGATCGACGAGCAGCGGTCCGTCCACCAGCAGTTCGAGGCGGCGGGGATCGACAGCACCTTCAAGGGCTTCTGTAGCCCGATCGGTCACGATGCCTTTCTCGCAGATATCGACTTCATGACTGAAATGGTGAGCGACTACCTAAGTCGCACAGAGTAGACCACTACGGAAGCCCACTACTCAACCAAAGCGTTCTTGGGCACCCTCGACCCGCTCGGCGGGCTAACGCACCCGCGGCGGATATAGCGCAGCGATTTGTTCCCGATAACGCTGGGTAACCACCCGCCGCTTGATTTTCAATGTCGGCGTCAGCTCTCCAGATTCGATCGTCAGCTCGCTGGCCAGCAAAACGAAGCGGCGTACGCGTTCATGCTCGGCAAGCTCGGCGTTGATCCGGCGTAGGATCTCATCGATCCTTTGCCG
This sequence comes from Candidatus Multivoradales bacterium, assembly GCA_965248925.1. Taxonomy (GTDB): domain Bacteria; phylum Acidobacteriota; class Thermoanaerobaculia; order Multivoradales; family J023; genus CBDFLE01. Next base: position 2,571,499 of record CBDFLE010000006.1, read on the forward strand.
CGCCGCGGGCAGCTCGATCAGCTCGGCTGGCGCCAGCCCACGTTGGCCCAAATCCTCGGCCAGGCGATCAAAATCAGGTACCAGCAGTGCCGCCAGGTGCGGCTGACCGTCGCCAACCACCACCGCCTGGGCTATCAGACCGTTGCTGCTCAGGCGCCCTTCGATCGGCAAGGGCGCAACATTCTTTCCCCCTGAGGTTACCAGCAGATCTTTCTTGCGATCGGTGATGAAAAGGAAACCGGCGGCGTCGAGCCGACCTATGTCGCCAGTGCGCAGCCAGCCGTCTTGGTCCAGGCACTCACGGCTGGCGGCCGGATTCTGCCAATAGCCCTTCATCACACCGGCGCTACGAACCAGGATCTCGCCGTCGTCTGCGAAGCGCAGTTCGACCCCGCGCAGAGGTCGGCCCACGGAGCCCAGCAGCTGTTGCCCAGGTGCGTTGCTGGTCAGCACCGGTGATGTCTCGGTCAAGCCGTAGCCTTGATAGATCGGCACTCCGGCGGCCTCAAACAACTCGGCGACTTGCCGCGCCAGTGGCGCCCCGCCCGAGATCCCTAGGCGCAACTCACCGCCAAAAAAATCGCGGATCTTGGCCAGTCCGAAGCGCAAAGCCAGACTATGTTGAAAGGCCAACAACGGACCCGCGAAGCCGCGGCGGCGGGCCGACGCGTAGCGTCCACCAACCCGCAGCGCCCAGCGAAACAGGCGCTGCCGCCGTGCGGTCTGGCGCCGCAGCCTGGTCCGCGCTCGCTGGTCGATACGCTCGTAGATCCTCGGCACTGAAGTCAGCAAAGTCGGACGTTCGGAACTCAGTACCGACTGCAGCCGCTCGATCTTTGGCAGGTAGTGAATCGTCACCCCGCGATAGAAGCAGAGGTGGTCAACCGTGCGCTGATAGACATGCGACAGCGGCAGAAACGAGATCGCCCGATCCTCTACTCCGGCAGGGAAGATCTCTGCGCAAGCGAGCATGTTGGAGACCAAGTTGCGCTGCGTCAGCATCACCCCTTTGGGATCGCCGGTGGTGCCGCTGGTGTAGATGATGCTGGCCAAGTCGGTGGCACCCGCCCGGCCGCGGAAACGCTCTAAGGGAATCTCGCCACGTCGCTCAGCGCCCTGGCCCATCAACCGGGTGATCGAGGCCCCTTCGGTCAGCGTGGCGTCAGCATCGAAAGCCACCCCCCGAGGTGTGTCGACCATGCCTTCTCCAAGTTCGCGCAGCAGGTCGCGCTTGTCGGCGTCGCTGTAGAACACCCAGCGACAGCCACTGTTGCGCAAGATATAACCCACTTGGTCGACAGGCAGATTGGGGTAGAGGGGCACGGTCACCGCCCCGACCAACTGACAGGCGAAGTCGGTAATATGCCACTCGGGGCGGTTCTCTGAGAAGATCGCCACCCGCTCCCCAGGTTCCAAGCCTTGAGCCTCGAGGGCCAGAGCCAGAGAGTGAATGCGGCCGACGAAGTCACTTGTCGACAATACCTCGCGCCGACTGCCCCAACGCACCGAAACCAGCTCGGGCCGCCCGGCGGATAGCTGACGCACATGCAGCACCAAATCGCCCAGGGTACGGATCATCGCTCCTTAGACAACCCGGCTGGCTGCTTCTCGTCCCAGCGGTTGCCGAAAAGCGTGGTACCCACTCGAACATGGGTCGCGCCCTCTTCGATAGCAACTTCGAAATCGTGGCTCATGCCCATCGACAGCCGGGGCAGGCGCTGGCGCCATTCCGGTCGTTGGACTAGTTCGTCGCGCAGCTTACGTAACTTGCGAAACCAACGACGCGAGTCCTGCGGATCTTGCTGATAGGGAGGCAGAGCCATCAAGCCGACGATGCGGAGGGCTTCGAAGGCCGCGCAAGGCTCCAGTACGGCGGCCAGTTCGTCAACAGAAAAACCTCTCTTGGTAGGTTCTGCGGCCAGGTTGACCTGCAAGAACCCATCGAGAATGCGGCCCTGGGCGTGGGCTTCACGATCCAACAGCCGAGCGATCTTCAGCCGGTCGACCGAATGGATGGTGCCGAACAACCGCACCGCTCGCTTGACCTTGTTGCTTTGCAGCGGACCGATCAGATGCCAATCGAGATCCACCGGCAGCTCGGCTGCCTTGGCCTGCGCCTCTTGGACCTGGCTTTCACCAAAGATGGTTAAGCCAGCAGCGGCGGCCTGCCGCAGCAACGCCAATGGTTGACGCTTGGAGACCCCGACCAACTCCACCGAGGACGGTGGCCGACCACTGCGAACGCAAGCCTGGCGGATCCGTTCTTCGACTGCCTGCAATCGCGCCGCGACGGTCACCGCGCTAACTCCCTGGGCTCAAGACGCCTCTTCTTCAGTGATGATGTGCAGAATCCGCTTGCAACTGTCGCACTGGTTGACCGAGGCCTCATTGATGATCTGCACCACCAGCTGCGGCCGCACCCGGTAGCTGCATACCGAGCAGAACCAGGTCGCGTTGTTGCCCCGCCGAGCTTCTACCCGCTGCACCGTCGACAAGGGGGTTGCGGTTAGGCGGTCACGCAAGCGGTCGAACAGGGCCAGGATCGGCCGCGGAATATCCTCGCGCAGCTTCTTGGTCTGCCGTCCCAGCTTCTTGACTTTGCGGGTTACCGAAGGCTTCTGCTTCTCCCACTTGGCGAGGTGCTCTTGGTATTCGCTATCGAGGTCGGTAAAACTGCTGCTCAGCTCTTCGATCTCTCCCTTCAGGGTCTCGTGACGCTCCAAAGCCTCGAGCGCCTGCTGCTCGAAAGTCGATACTTGCTCCTTGCTGGTATCGATCTCCTTGAGCAAGGCGCCGTATTCGCGTTGGGTGGAGACTTGGCTGATTTGCTCCTGGTATTTCTTCAGCTTCTCCTGCACTTCACCAGCGGCACCCTCGGCAGTGCGCCGCTCCAGGGCCGAGGCTTCGCTCTCCGCCTGCTTTTCGTCGATCTCAGCTTTCTGCACGCTGTGGCGCTGGTGCAGCTCTTCCATCCAGTCTGGAATCCCGGCCAGCAGGGCTGCGGCCTCGTCCATCTCGGTCAATCTTTGGTGTAGGGCGACAATCGAATCTAAATGGCCTGGCATGGTCGTCCGGCTCCATAGTCAAAAGGTTCGGCATGTCCCCATCCGTCCCCGGGTTGGTCTGGGCGAGTACTGACGAGTAGGCTGTCGGGCGGCGCGGAGCAAACGAAAAAGGCGCTCGCCGTGGAGCACCTCTGCAGTGAACTACAAGGCGGCGCGCTGGCCACCTGCCCGAACTGGTCGTGGCAGACGGTGGCGAGCATCTCCCCCTGGTCTCGTCGGCCCCGCCCTTGAGACACGCCGCACCAATTGAGCTGGCTCAGGCCGGTGGTTGCGGATCGATGTCGTCGGTGGCTCTTCATCCCTGTGTTTGCTATCCCTGTGTTTGCTATCCCTGCGCTTGTTATCCCTGCGCTTGCTATCCCTGTGCCTGTTGCCCCTGTGCTTACAATCCTCGTGTTCGCCAGAAGTCCGCTCACCAGAAGTCCGACGTGGTGGGTCCACCTGGGTTTGAACCAGGGACCAACCGGTTATGAGCCGGTCGCTCTAACCACTGAGCTATGGACCCAAATCGGCTCTTGGTCACGGGCCAGTGATTATATCAGGGAGGAGCGTCAACGCTACGCCCGGATCTTCCCACATCAGAAACCTGTTGCATCTCGCGGACAACATCTCGCGGTGTCTGCCTCGGATCCGAATGGCGCAACCAAATACGTTCGAGCTCAGCCGCCAGCTGGCGGTGGCGTTGCGGATCGTCGACCGGTTCGCTGCCGGTCTCGGTCCAGCGTTGCAATTGTTGCTGCGGCGGGTCAACTCCGGCACCATAGAGAGGCTGGGTGTCGAGAAACCCCCGCCGCCGCTGAGCGAGCGACAAGGAGCGCTGCGAGTCGGCCGCAGCCGTGTACCTCACCAGCCAAAGAAGCTGGAAATCGCCATCGACCAAGGAGAAGTGGTTGCTCTCGCCGCTGAAGTAGAGTTCAGAAAGAACCGGTTCCTCGAGGGGGTAGAACAAGCTCGGAGCTCTCCCCGGTTCGGCCTTGCCACCAGCGACCTCGACCAAGGTGGCCCACAGGCGGGTCGCCGCGACGCGCTGATAGGGTCGCGGCGCTAAACCAGCGGACAACGCCGAGGGCAAACTGATCAGCAACGGCACTTCAACAGCGCTACGGTCGAGTCGCGGCGCGGCGTCTGTGGGCCAACCCTGCGCTCCCACCACCACCACTACCAGCGGCCGCTTGCTTGCGGCCCGTAGGGAGGGCAGCATGCCCGCCAAGCGCTGCCCGACCCGGTCAGCCCAAGCGCCGCGGGACAGCTCGCGGCCTCGGCGGCGCGGTACTACTAAGTGTAACCACTCGAAAATGGCTCGCGTCGTGACCGTCGAACTGTCGGTCACCACCGTGGGTAACTCCGCGGGGTCGCCGAAGCGAGCGAATCCGGCACTGAGCAAGTGGCGTCGACGGAAGGCAAGCGGCACTCGGGCCACCGTGTCATAACCCAATCCGGACAGCCGTTCGGCAAGGGTGGTAATGCCTACCTGCTCAACCGCCATTCTGCTAGCCAGCAGCTGGTGGTGCCAAACCCCGAGGCCGGTGTGGATCGAGGCCAGGGATGCCAGGGGTTCGCTCGACGACACAATCGCCCGGCCTTGCCAATCTTGCGCGGTGGCAAAGGCGTCGAGCGCGGCGTTTGTCGAGTTGGCCGCGGTGGCGGCAGACCAGCCTTCCACGGTGACCAACAAGATCGAAGGGAGTTCAGGTCGAGGAGGTGGACCGCGATGGCAGCCCAACACCGCCAAGCCGAGTACCGACCAGACCAGCCAGCAGAGCGGGCACACCGGGGCTGACCTTCTGCACCGCCAGGGGTTCATCGACAGAGAATCATCGGCAGGGATTCATCCTCTGGCGCGGCCGCCGGCGTGTTGATCAGCGGCACCGTAGACCAACTACCTCAGAGCCCCAACAGGGCGGCGTCCCCACCGGCCAACAGACGAACCATTTCTTGCAGGAAGTAATCCTCGCGTTCGCGTACCCGAGGATCGATCCGCTCGTCGTACATCTGCCGCGAGCGGTCAACTTCTTCGCGCAAGCGCTCATAGATGTTGCGATCACGGCGCCCCTCTTCAATGATCTCCTCGTTGTAGAGCTTGATCTCGCTGACCAACAGGCGGGCCAACCGGCGAGCTTCCTCGTGCAGGGCTTCTTCACCAGGCGCCAATTTGCCCATGGTCGTCTGGCCGGTGGAAAAGGCCAGGCCGGGACCGGTCAAGTCCAACGGCGGCTTAACCTCCGTGCTAGCCGCCGAAGAGGGCTGTGACGCTGGCGTCACAGTGGACGGCACGGCCGGGATCGGTGGAGCGGCGGCAAAACCGGCCGATGGCGGTGGTTCCGCGCCTGAAAAGGCTGGCATCCCGAGCACCGTTGGATCCTCACTGTCGATTGGATCCTCACTGTCGATCTCCCCACCCGCCGCCTTCTCGGGCTCTAGTTCGAAGCCGGTCTCAAGCTGCGGGTCGAGGGACGGGCGCTCCATAACGTGAGTGTCGTCATCAGAGATGGTGAGCACCGGAGAGGTATCGTCCTCGGTCAGCACCGCAGTATCGTCGAGCGGCGACGCAAAACCGCCGCTCGACTCGAGTTGCACAGCATCGATGCGCACCGTCTGCTGACCCGCGGCGGCGGTTTCGAGCGGCGACGGATCAGAAGTGCGTCCCACCACCGGCGGCAACTCGGCTTCCTCTTCTTCTTCGAGCCACAGCTCAGAGCTGTCTTCGAGTTCGAGTTCGACCTCGGGTTCGATCAGTTCCGCACTGGTATCGGCGGTCTGGAACAAGTCGGCTTCAGACGCCACCGCGGTTCTCACGCTGCTATCAGCCGCCGGAGGATCCTCCTCTAACTTGATCACTTCGGTGACTCCAGTCACCGACTCGCCAATCTCCTCTTCCTCTTCAGCGCTGGCGAATGCCCCTTCGCCGGTCTCAATGACCGAGGTGTCCGGTGCCTCGCTGGCCTCAGACTCCTCTTCGTCACGGGTGGGCACTGCCACGGTAGCGGGCTCTTCATCCAGCGCGGATTCGGCCAGGTCCTCTTCGATCTGAGGCTCCAGACTGAAGGATGCAGTCTCCGCGGGTTCATCGAGGTCAGGATCCTCAGCCGCAACTTCGGGGTGGGAATCGGGCTCGGCGGCGACTTCTGCGACCGAGTCCTCGATGGCGATGGCGGCGGCTCCAGCGACCAGCGCCGCGTCAGTCGCCGATTTCTCTTCGGCAGCCACCGAATCATCTTCGGTTTCAACTTCGACCGCGTCGAGGCGCAATGTCGGCGAGCCGTCGGCGCCGCGGAAGGCCAAGGTCTCGAGCGCTTCGGCGGCAGCGTGGGTGAGGAGCTGCAAGCCTTCGATCTCAAGCGCGCTTTCGCCCTCGGTGCTGTCCGCATAGAGCGCTCCCGCCAGTTGGCCGCGGAGCACGAAAGGCACCAGGACTCCCTGGCCCGGCACTTCGGCATCGATTTGCGCACTCAAGCGGGCGCAGTCGCCAGCACTCAGCCGCAACACCCCGCGGCCGGGACCAAACTCGGCCCAAGTACCGCTACCGCCATGCGCGAAGGCCAGTCCAGCGAGTCGTTCGTCGCTGCTGCCAAAGCCCCCCCCCCCCCAACCCACCATACCGTCCGGATGATTGAGGAAGAAGGCCGCCCGGCCCGAATACTGCCGCGCCCCGTCGACCAAGGTGCCGAGAATTGTCGACTGCTCGCTCTGACCGTTGATCTTGGTGATGGCGGCCAACAGCCCAGGCAACCCCGGTCCACTGGGCTCGGCCAGCTGGACTTTGTCGCGGGCTTCGATCTCGGCGATCAACTGCGCGAGTTCGTCGCTCTGGCGAAACTTGTCACCTGCCTGCTGGCGGAACTCTTCGAGGACTCGGTCGAGCACTGCGGACAAGCCTTGTTCCAGGCGACCGCGCCGATCGGGCCCCTGTTCTCCGGTCGGTGCTGATGATTGCGGCGACTCCGACATAGCGTTTGCTCCTCCGACGAGCGATCGTCTCAAACTCATGAAAACCCAGTCGATTATGCGGCGTGTGACAGCTGGTTTGGTGAAGACCACCGATTATTTTTCAAGCCAGCTTCGGTGTCAAGGCAGGTTCAAGATGCGAAACCCTTGTTTTGCGGGCACTTACGACTCTGAAGCCCAATACTTAAGCAGTTCGGCCCCTGTGGCGGGCGGTTGTCGATGATTTCGGCCCTGTGGTAGCCTCCGCCGAATTACTGGCTTCATCGATCTGATGTCCTTCGCAGATGCGGCGGACGCGCTACGTGAGCATGACCCGCGACTCGGCGAATGGTCCTGTCGGAGGTCGCCAAGAGAAGCCCTAAACCCCGGAAGTCATTAGTTTCAAGGAGATTGGCATGCGATCACGACGCTCCCTGCTCGCCTTTTGCAGCCTGATGATACTGGCTCTCGGCCTGATGGCCTGCGGCAGTACAGAAGAAACCGCTCAGGTCGTCCACGATCCCGCCGAATGGCAGGCGCTGCAGGATGCCCAGCAGGCACTAAATGGCAAACGTCAAGAACTCGCCAACTTGCGGGCGGTCATCGACGGCTCGGCCAGCGATGAGATCGCGGCAGGTTTCGCCGAGATCGCCGAAGAAGAGTTCAGCGTCAACGCCGAAGCCGTCAACGAAGAAGTGGTTGACATGGCTTTCGATTTCGTCGGCGGCCTGGTCGAGTTCATCAACAAGAGCATCAACGCCGACGGTGAAGAGACCGAGATTCACCATCTGGCGATCCGTATGAAGAGCGACGAAGACCTGGCGACCGGCCACGATTTCATCGACCGCGGCGGTGAGTACCAGCGGGCGATCGACATCTTCCAGCAGTCCCTCGCTTTCGATCCCGAGTACCAGGCACTGCACGATGCCATCGCCAGCGCCAACGATCTACGTTTCATGTCCGAAGAACGCTTCGCCGAGGTCAAGAAGAAGATGACCCAGGCCGAAGTTCGCAAGCTGCTCGGAGCCCTCAAAGGCACCAACATTCAAGAGTTTCCCAACCGCAACGTCGTTGGCTGGTTCTATCGCAAAGACAACGGCGGTGCAGCCGCGGTCTACTTCAAGGAAAAGCGCAAGGACGACGGTAATTGGGCAGTCTATGAAGCCGACTACGACGCCATCAAGCCGAAGGTGATCAGTAGCGACGGTAGCGAAGAAGGGGCAGCAGACGGTTAGTCTCCCCTGCTTGCCAACTGCCGGCTGGGTGCGATGCGACCGGTCGGCCGCTGGATTGCGGTTGAAGTCTTGACTTCTGCTTGAGGTTGGCCGACACTACGCGTCCGAGGTTTGTCTCCTACGGGGGGTTGTGCGCTCTTTTTGAGCGGAAAATCACCCGGCGGCGCCTCAGAAAAAGCAAAGAAGGCGAGGTGATTTACACATGCCTATCGTACACATCCGCGACGAAGAGAGTTTTGAGAATGCTCTGCGTCGTTTCAAACGGAAGTGTGAGAAGGCCGGCATCCTGACCGAGCTGAAGAAGCGGCAACACTTCGAGAAGCCGTCGGTCAAACGTAAGCGCAAGCTGGTGCAAGCACGCAAAAAGATGATGCGTAAGCTGGCTGAGGAGCGTCGTCTGGGCCTGTGAGCCCAGGGTCGCAGCGCGACGAGAGCGGGAGCCTGGGTCTATAGCCCAGCTCCCGCTTTTTTCTTGGCCCAGGGCGCGGTCCTGCTGCCTTGGCGTCCACTTCCTATCGCTCCCGAGCCCCCTGTGCCATGGCTAGCCACCAAGACAACCACCAAGACTCCGCAACGGCGGCCGAATTCGTACTTTCTCAGACCACCGCGGTCGCCCTGGAGCTACCCGAAACCCTCCGCATGGTAGCTGCCGCGGCTGCTACAGACCTCGGCCAGGAGCGCTGTCTGGCCTTGTGGCCGACAGCCGACCGCGAGCTGCTGCGGCAGACTCGGCGCCGCTACGAGGAAGTCGAGCGCTTGCTCGCGGCAGCGCCCTTGGTGCCCTATTGTGACCAGAAGTTCGCACCGCTGCTCGGTGCCTTGGCCCACAGTAGGCGAGATATCGACGGCAAAGAGCTGGTGGAGATCGGCGCTCTGTTGCAAACCGGCCAACGTGCACGGCAACGGATCAACTCCGCCGATCCTACCTGCCCCGAGCTGGTCGAGCGATTGGCAGAGGTCCCCTCGGGTGAATCCCTGCGTCTCGCTCTCGAACGCACCTTCGACCCTCGTGGCGAGATCCGCGAGGACGCCACTCCGGCTTTGGCCAAGCTGCGCCGCCGCATCCGCAGCGTCCGCCAAGACATCTACCAGAACCTTCAGACCCTGGTCGGCACCCATCGCGAGCACCTCAGCGAGGACACCATTCCGATGCGCGGTGGCCGCCTGGTGTTGATGCTCCAGGCGGGTTCGCGAGGTCGGGTCTCGGGTCTCACCCATGGCCGTTCCGGCCGTGGCAAGAGCTTCTACTTCGAACCCCTAGAGGCGGTCGAGGACAACAACCGCCTACAACAGTCGGTCGAAGAAGAGGCCGCGGAGAGGCGACGCATTCTGGCGCAAATGATCGACCACCTGCGCCGCGAGCTACCCACCGTCGTCGCCCACGGAGAGCTGGTGGCGGAACTCGATGCTCTGCAAGCCGCGGTACGCTTCGCCCAAGGTTGCGACGGTCGCCTGGCGGAAATAGGTGAAAGACATCAGCTCAAACTGCTCGGAGCCCGCCATCCCTTGCTCGAGCCCAGGCTCGCCGAGCTGCGCCAACGGGCTCTCGGCACCCCTGGACACAGTGACCCCGTGGTCCCCCTCGAACTCGAGTTCTCGGCCGCCGCCTATGGCTTGGTAATCACCGGCCCCAACGCCGGTGGCAAGACCGTGGCGCTCAAGACCACTGGTTTGCTCGCCCTCTTGCACCAATGCGGCCTGCCGATTCCGGCCGGCAAGGGCAGCCGCCTGCCGCCACTGAGCGCGGTGGTAGCAGCGGTCGGTGACGAGCAAGATCTGCTCGCCGATCGCTCCACTTTCAGCGGTCGTCTGCTGCGCTTGCGCGATGCCTGGCAAGCAGCCGGCGAAGATAGCCTGTTGCTGATCGACGAGCTGGGATCGGGCACCGACCCGGAGGAAGGCGCGGCTCTCTCAGTGGCGCTGCTCGAAGGCCTCATCGAACGCCGCGCTCTGACCTTGATCACCACCCATCTCAGCCAGGTAGCGGCGGCAGCTCTAGAACTCAAGGGCGCGAGCTGCGCGGCGATGCAATTCGACTCTTCGAGCGGTGCCCCGACCTACCGCCTGCTCACCGGCCCTCCGGGGGGCAGCGAAGCCCTGGCATTGGCTCGCCGATTGCGACTACCCGATGCCTGGTTGAACCGCGCCAAAGAATTGCTCGGTCCCGAGCACCGCGATCTGCGCCGCTTGCTGGCTGAGGTCGAGCGCGCTCGTGAGCAGCTCGAAGACACCCAACGGGAGCTCGCCGCCGAGCAACAGGACGCCGAGTTACTACGCCGCCGCTTGGCCGACGAACTCGAGCAAGCCAGCGGCGAACGCAAGCTCTTGAGCAAAAATCTGCGCAGCGAAATGGCGGCCTTCCGCACCGAGGTGCAGAAGAAGCTGCGTAGCGAGATCGACCGTTTGCAGCGGGAGGTGCGGGGAGGCAAGGCAAGACGTTCCACTGCCCAGGCGGTGGAACGATTGTTCGACCAAGCCCCACGCCTGGCGACCGACGACGACGACGCGCCCAGCGGTGAAATCTACGTCGGTGCCACGGTGCGCCACAGACTGTTGGAGTGGACGGGCGAACTTGAGAAGCTCAACCGCGGTCGCGCCCAGGTGCGGGTCCACGGCAAAACCTTACGCTGTACCGGCGAGGAACTAACCCTGGTGGCGGCGGCCGACTCAGCCAAACCCCACCGACCTCGCCGACCCCCCACCAGCATCCGTTCGACCAACGATCTCGAAGATTCCGGCCCCGGTACGGAACTCAAACTGATCGGCCTGCGAGTCGAGCCGGCGATGGAAACTCTCGATCGCTTTCTCGACCAGGCGCTAATGGGTTCACCAGGCGAGGTGCGGATCATCCATGGCCACGGCTCCGGGCGCCTGCGCCGCGCCGTACGCGAACAGCTGAAACGCCACCCCGCGGTAGCCTCGCAACGCCCCGGCGGCGACGGTGAAGGCGGCGACGGCGCGACGGTAGTAAAGCTCCGCGATGCTTGAGTCCGCGGCAGCGAGGAGCCAGAAGATAGATGGCCAGCGGTAGCAGCAGGCTCGCCCAGGGAGTCGTCGAGGCGGTGCGCGAGGCGGTGGACATCCTCGACATTGCCGGCGATGCCACTCGGCTGAAGAAACGCGGTAATCGCTACCTGGGTCTGTGCCCTTTCCACAAAGAAAAATCTCCCTCCTTCAGCGTCGACCCCGACCAAGGACTGTTCTACTGCTTTGGCTGCGGCGCCGGTGGCGATGCCATCCGCTTGCACCAGCAACTCAGCGGCGATGATTTCTTAGACGCCATCGAAGCCTTGGCTAGACGCTATGGCATCGCTATCCAGCACACGGCCGACTCCCGGTCCGACGGCCCGACACAGCGGATCGGCCCGGCGCTAGAAGCCGCGGCAGAGTTCTTCCGCCACGCCTTAGGTCGCAGCGAAGTAGCGCGCAACTACCTCGAGCGGCGGCGCATTCCTCCCGACCTGGCGGAACACTTCGAGCTTGGCTACGCCCCCGACGGTTGGCGCCACCTGCTGACCGCGATCGGCGAGCGCGTGCCGCCGCAGGCCCTCGAGGCAGCGGGCTTGATCGCAACTCCCGAGAACGGGGGTCAACCCTACGATCGGTTTCGCAATCGGCTGATCTTTCCCATCCACTCGCCCATTGGCCGGTTGGTGGGTTTCGGCGGCCGCACCCTAGGTGACGACCGCGCCAAGTACATCAACACCCGCGAGACCGAGCAATTCCACAAAGGCAAGCTGCTCTACGGTTTTCACCAGGCCAAGAAGTCGCTGCGCGAGGGCCGCAAGGCGGTCTTGGTCGAGGGCTACACCGATGTCATGGCCGCCGCCGCCGCCGGCATCGACTACGCGGTCGCCGGCATGGGCACCGCCCTTACCGCCGAACAAGCTCGGCTGCTGGCCCGCTATGCCGATGAGGTGATATTGGGCTATGACGGCGACGAGGCGGGACAGAAGGCCGCGAGCCGATCACTGCCGTTGCTCCTCGCCGAAGGTCTGGCGGTGCGCCGCGCGCGCTTCCCGGCCGGCCACGATCCAGACTCCGTGCGCCTGGCCGAAGGGCCGCACGCGGTCACCGAGATTATCGAAGCCGCCGACGACGCGGTGTGGGACGCGATTCTCAAGCGGGTGCCGGCGGCGAAAGGTCGGACACCGATTCAGGTGCAACGAGCGGCGCAAGAGATCGTCACCTTGCTCAATATCATTCGCGACCCTATCGTCCGCAAGCAGTACGGCCGGCGGGCCGCTGAGCGGCTTGGCGCCGAGCGTGACTTGATCGTCAACCCGCACGGGGTCAGTGTTTTCAAGCCACAGCTAGCCCGCGAAACCTCGAACTACGAGGAAACCATCCTGCGGATGCTGCTCGATGCCCAACAACCGACCCCGACCCTCGACCTGCTACCCCCGGCGGAAGCTTTTTTTTCCTCGCCCGCGAGGAATATTTTCAGTGCTTTCTGCGCTCTATATAAGCAGAGGGACGGCATACCGCCAACCCCGGGAGAAGTCAGGGCGAGTCTGGGCGGCGACGAGAGTGCAGATGAGGGCGCTATTGACCTGCTGGCCAGGATTCTGCTAAAACAGTCCGATTCGGGTGATGGACGGCTCGAGGACGCCCTCACCCCTCTTCGCAAGCGCTGGGTCGACGAAAAAAGACGCGAGCTGAATCGGCTGATCAAACAAGCCGACATGCGTAAAGACCACACTGAACTCGCCCGCCTGCTCGAAGAAAAGAAGGATCTCAATCTAGCCCGGCATCCTGAAATGACCGGAAAGTTTTGGTAGGCCTTAACCGCCTACCTCGTCCTGTGGCGATGAGAGAATTCTCCACTAGCGCGCTTAGGAGTAGAAAGTGGCAGCCTCTAAGATAGTCGACAAAGACGCTTCGGTCGAGGAGCGTTATAGCTCTGTGCGACAGCTCATCGAACTCGGGCAGGGTAAGGGATACCTGCTCTTCGATGAAATCTACGAGATGCTCCCGGACGAGGTCGTCGGCTTGCCCGACGAGCTGGAAGAGGTCTACAAACGCCTCGGCCAGCTGAGCATCAATGTCATCGACCGGCCGGAGCGGTTTCAAAATCGTGAAGATGTCGACGCCATGCCGGTTGGCGATTTCGACAAGAAGGAAGAGGAGCAACAGGAGTTTGCCCTCACCGAGCACGAGAAGACCAACGACCCGGTACGCATGTACCTGCGCGAGATGGGTACCGTTCCGCTGCTCGATCGCGAAGGAGAGGTCGAGATCGCCCAACGCATCGAGAATGGCGAATGGGTGATCTACGAGGCTCTGTGCATCAACCCGGTGGTGTTGCGGGAGCTGTTGCGGCTCAATGAGTTAGCGCAGAAGGATCAGCGGATCCTGAAGGAGCTTATCGCCAGCGATCCGGACGAGCCCCTCGATTCCAAGGCTTCTGACCGGGTCAAGAAGAATCTGAAGATCTTCGATCACATCGGCGAGCACGATCACAAGATCCAAAAACTGCGCGACGAGCAGGGCGCGGTCGAGGAGAAGGATCCCAAGTACAGCGAACTTGAGCGCGACATCGATCGCTACCTGGCGAAGATCGCCAAGGACATCCGCTCGATCGACTTCAGCGTCCAGACCCGCAACCGCATGGTCGAGCTGTTGCGCGACATCCATCGCGAGTTCTCACGCCTGCACAGCGATCTGCGCCGCGCCCGCAGGGCGGTCGAACGCGAGACCAACGACGAACTGCGCGCCCTGCAACGGCGACGGATCGACAAATACACCAACAAGCTGGCCGATCTCGAGCAACGCTACGGCACCACTTATAACCAAGTGTCACGGACCATCGAGCGTATTCGCCATGGGGAGCGCGAGTGCGAACGGGCCAAGGAACAGCTGATCGTCGCTAATCTGCGACTGGTGGTTTCGATCGCCAAGAAGTACACCAACCGTGGTTTGCAGTTCCTCGACCTGATCCAGGAAGGCAATATTGGTCTGATGAAGGCGGTCGAGAAGTTCGAGTACCGCCGCGGCTACAAGTTCTCGACCTACGCCACCTGGTGGATCCGCCAGGCGATTACCCGCGCTATTGCCGACCAGGCGCGCACCATTCGCATCCCAGTCCACATGATCGAGACGATCAACAAGCTCACCCGCACCAGCCGTTCGTTGGTGCAGGAGCTGGGCCGCGAACCCACCGCCGAGGAAATCGGCGAACGGATGGACTTGTCGGCCTCGAAGGTGCGCAAGATCATGAAGATCGCGCAAGAACCGATCTCGCTCGAAACTCCGATCGGAGAAGAAGAAGATTCGCATCTGGGCGATTTCATCGAGGACAAGAACGCGGTCTCACCGATCGAAGCCGTGGTCGGCACCAACTTGAGCGATCAGACGGTGCGGGTCCTCAAGACCCTGACCCCGCGCGAGGAGTTGGTGCTGCGCATGCGCTTCGGCGTTGGCGAGCCCTCTGAGCACACCCTCGAAGAAGTCGGCAGATCGTTCTCGGTCACCCGCGAGCGGATCCGCCAGATCGAGTCCAAGGCGCTGCGCAAACTGCGCCACCCGAGTCGGTCAGCCAAGCTACGGCCCTTTCTCGAGACCTGATCGAGGACTCTGAGGTACTTTCCTTCACGGCGGGCCGCGGCCCGCCGTTTTTGCAGGGCGCCGCTTGCGTCAGAAGCGGAGCGGTGAGGCGCCGAGCCGCGGTTGGGATACCATCCGGTCACACTCTGGATCGGAGCCCTGGTTATGAAACACCGTCTTTCCTTGCTCGAACGCCTTGGTCTGCACCGGCCCGAACTACGTGCCTGGGCACTCTACGATTGGGCCAATTCGGCCTTCATCCTGATCGTTGTCACCGCTGTCTTCCCGATCTACTTTCAGCAAGTGGCGGGCAAGGGTCTGGACCCGGACCTAGCCACGGCTCGTTTTGGCCTCGGCACTACCGTGGCGCTGGTGATCGTGGCGTTGCTGTCGCCGATCCTCGGCGCGGTGGGCGACTTCCTGGCGATTCGCAAGCGACTGCTGGCCAGCTTCTTGGTCCTCGGCGCGCTGTCAACGGCAGGCCTGTATTTTGTCGGCCAGGGCGACTGGAAGCTCGGCCTGGTGCTCTTCATGCTAGGCAATATCGGGGTTTCGACCAGCTTCGTGTTCTACGATTCCCTGCTGCCTCACATCGCTCAAGGTGACGAGATCGACCGCGTTTCTACTGCCGGCTACGCCCTTGGTTACCTCGGCAGCGGTCTTTTGCTGGTCGGTTGCTTGGCGGTGATCCAGCAGCCCCAGCGCTTCGGACTGGCCGATGGCGGGGTGGCCACCCGACTGACCTTCATTGCCGTCGCTCTGTGGTACGCCGGCTTCGCAATTCCCTTGCTGCGCCGGGTGCCCGAGCCATCACGGGCCATCGAAACCGACGAGGAGGTCGGCGAGAGCCTTCTCAAGGTCGCCTTCACTCGCCTCGGCGAGACCTTCCGCGAGCTGCGCGGCGACTACAGCCAGGCGTTTCGCATGCTGCTGGCGGTACTGATCTACAACGACGGCATCGGCACCATTATCCGCCTGGCGGCGATCTACGCCACCGGTCAGGGCTTACCCCAAGAACAGGTCATCGCCGCCATCTTGCTGGTGCAGTTCATCGGCATCCCCTTTGCCTTCGGGTTTGGTGTCTTGGCCGGCAAGATCGGCGCCAAGAATGCCATCTTGCTCGCCCTAGGGGTCTATTTAGTGATTGCCGTGGTGGCCTTCAAGATGGACACGGTGAAGGAGTTCTACCTGCTGGCCATCCTGGTGGCGATGGTCCAGGGAGGGGCCCAAGCCCTGTCGCGGTCGCTCTTCGCTTCGATGATCCCCAAACATAAGGCGTCGGAGTTCTTCGGCTTTTTCGCCGTCTTCGAGAAGTTTGCCGGCATCTTTGGCCCAGCGATCTTCACCCTGATGATCACCCTGACCGGCTCCAGCCGCCACGCCATTTTGTCGGTAGTAATTTTCTTTGTCGTCGGCGGTGCTCTACTGGTGACCGTCGATGTCGATCGAGGCCGCCGCCAGGCGCGCCAAGCCGAAGCCCGCCTAGTGGCCACCAGCTGACCGGGCTGGGCAAACGAGGCAGCTGGCGATTGGCCTAGACTACTTGCCGGGCAACTCGACGCCGATATCGCGCAATTGGCGAGTAGCGGCGGTGGCCCAGCCGCGATTGGCCAAGGGGCTAGCCGGGCTGGGGTGCAGGATGCGGGCAATCTCGACATCGAGCCCACCGAGGACCCGGCGAGCACAGCCCTCGGCAAACACTCCGATGCCGATCACCCGCCGCGGCTGGAGGGCCTCCACCAGCTGGCGCAAGGCCTGGTCACAGGGACCCTCGACGGCCTGGCGATCGGCGGCCACTAGCTTGTCCGGCGTCAGATTTCGGCCGCTATCGGCGAGGAACTGCAAGGGGCAGTAGTTGCCGACAAAGAACTGTTCGAAGAAGCGCTCCGGGGAACCGAAGGTATCGCGAGCCCAACCCCAAACCCGAGCGCCGCTCACCTCCTGGCGACTACAGGCGAAACCCTCCACCAAGCGCTTAGGGTGCTCAGGCACCGGCTTGCCAACCTCTCCCGACAGGCCCAGCCAATCGCGCACTAGGGAGATGGCGCCGAAGGGCACGCCAGTCTGCGCCATGCCCCAGGGCCCGGGGTTCATGCCCAGCAGCAAGTTCTCCGCGCCCAACCCGCCGAAGCGGCGCAAGTACTCCCGGTGCGGTCCCCAAGCGTACTCCAGCGGGTTGTAGACATAGGCCACCGGCGGCGCGAATTCGATCACGCTCATGGCGGCGGCTAGCTGCCGCGAGATGCTCTCCAACATGATGCGTTGAGGCTACCGCGAGATGGACTCCGGAAGCGAGACCGGCGGCGGCTCACCGGCGATGCCGACTTGGTCGAGAATGATCACACCCGTGGGCTGGAGATCGAAAATCAGGCGGATCGCCGCCAGCTCCAAGTATTCCAGACCCAAGGCAGTGAGGGGTAATTCGTAGGTCTGGAAGAGCACTTCGGCACCGTCGCCATATCGCTTCTCCGTACTTTTCAGCTTGGTATAGCGGGACTTCAGGGGAGGAGGCAGGGGGCGGAGCCGCGCCAGTGTCAGCCGTGTTCTAGATCCGTCGCGGGCTTCTAGCTCAAGGGTGAAATCGATCGCCACGGCCGGCTCGTCGTCTGCGGACTTCTCCTGCTCCTCGGCTGACTCTTCAGCCGAGTCTTCGCGGTCCTCCTCCTGCGGCTCAGGAGCCTCTTCCTCAGTGGCAGCGAGATCAAATACCAAGCGTTGGGCCGCGCCCAAGACGACCGCCGGTTGGCGTGGCAAGCGCAGGGTGAAACGGGGCTGGGCCGGGGGCTCGGCCACTTCTCCGCTAGCCAATGGCGCCTCATCTACAACCTTCCAACCCAGATAGACGGCCTTGTTCTCACGCCGCCCACCACCGCGAAAGGAGACATCCTCCTCCCGCCAAACCGTCAGGTCCCGGGCTTCCAGAACGACTCCCGGCAGACTGCCACTGGTGACGTCGATATCTTCTTGAAAGTCCGCTAACAGCTGGAAACTGGCGTCTTGAAATCTGCTCAGATAGAGGTCTTCCGGCAACCACGATCGACCCCTGCGGGGATCGCGAAACAGCGCCTGGTATTCCTCGCGACCCTGCACCGTCACGGCAACGAAGGCGGAGATATAGGTCCGCGCGATCCGCAACTGGTCTTCCATCGGCAGCAAGGGTCGCAGGTTGAGCAACCAAGCGAAGGGGGGCGAAAGATCGCTGCGCCCCCAGACGGTGTTGAATTGGCCGTGGTTGGCGCGATAGGCATAGAGACTGGCCTTGAAGGTGCCACTTCCGGGCGTGAGTTGCACCCTTTCGTACTGACGATCCCCGGAGAAACTCGAAACGTCGCCATCGTGACCTCCCTGGATTACCAAGTAGTTGACATCTCTGAGCGGTGTAGGGACGTCAGAAGGTCGATATTGGCCATCGCTGGGAGCAATCGCCAAGACACCCTTGATGCCGAAATCAAAATCAAAGTCGACTTTGGCATCGTCTGGGTAGTGCCGGAGGTGGTTGAAACTGGCGGCTATGGCCGCAGCCTCGCCCCCCCGCGAGTGGCCCATCAGCACCACCCGGTCGAGATCGGCGCGGCGAAAAAACAGACTCTCCGGGTCAGAATTCCAGCGCCGCCACGCCGTCAGGTGTTGGAGCAGCAGCCAACCCCGAGCATCGTTTTCCAGCCGCGGCCCGCCAAAGAGGTGGCCATTGAGAAAATTTTCATCCACCGATACGAAGATCACCCCGTGGCTGGCCAGCAGCTCGCCGAGATAAGCGTAGCCTGGATCGGAGTAGTGATCCATGTTGTGGTTGCCGTGGACCATCAGCACGATTGGGAATGGCCCTTCGCCACAAGGGTACCAAACCCGGCCATTGAGCGGCATCTGCTCCATGTCGAAGCCCCAGTAGAGGCGCCGCAGCTTGGCCTTCAATCCCTTGATGCCAGCAAAAAAAGCGGTTCCATCGACCGACTCGGTAACCACTGTCACTTGATCGCCGAACTCCGCTCGATGGCGGTCGTTGCCGCTACCGTAGGTCAGCGACGAGATTCCAAAGGGGCCGGGCTGGCCAGGATCCTCCAGTTCGAGAGCCGCCACATCGTCGAGGCCCAGACCTTCCAGAAGCAGCAGATGGTCGTCCGTACCCGGCCACCGCAACCAACCCACCAGGGCGGCCAAGAGCACGACCGACATGACGCCGGCAGTGATCAGCGAACTCTTCTGTGGCGAACGCAAACGCCGCCAACCACTGGACAGTAAAAAGGAGACCGAACCACCGAGGATCGCCGCAGCAAAGAGGACGCCAGCCACCAATGCCAGCACTTGCGGTACCGGCAGCCCCCAGGCCGACAGCTGGCCAATCATCAAGCTCAGCAGCGCCACTCCCAACCAACCCACCAGCTGTCGCAGGCGGCTGACCAGCCAGCCGGCCAGCGGCAGCAGGAGAGCCGCCAAGCGGCTGAGCAGATAGGCTAAGACAACGCCGGCGAGGAGATCGACCCACCAGCCCAGGGAAGTCCTGAATTCGAGTCCCATCACCGCGCCCAGCGCCAGCCACACTCCCTGCGCCCCTCGCGCCGCGCCCCGACGAACTACCGGGGAGGGAAGCAGCCGATCCCAGCCGCGAGCACACCCGTCTCGCACCTGCCGCCAGCGCCCGGACAACCGCGCTCGCCATCCACGATTTGGATCTGAAACCCTCGTTGAAGCCGCTGTGTCATTCACCACTAACCCGCCCTTTCCTGGCCCGCCCTTTTGATCTCCTACCGAGTCAGACGCTGCAAGCTCCTTTTAGGTTTCAACATGGACTGCAAGGAGGTTTCCTCATCCCTGCTCCAACCAGCGCACCTCGACAACGGCTTCAACCTGGCGAAACGCTGGATCTCCCGTGACCACCACGGCATCCTTCTGCTGTGCCAGAGCGACCGCGAAGGCATCGGCATAGGAGAGGGGGTAGTGAGCCTTGATGTGGGCGGCGGCAAAAGTGAGGGTGCGGTCAGCGTTAGCAATGCGCAAGGGGAGTTGGTCGAGTAAAGCAACCGCCTTCTGAGCCGGCCGCAAGCCTTGCTCACGCTCCGTGATGTACAACACCTCACCAACGTTGATGATCGACATCCAGCCCTCGGCAGCACCCGTGGCACAAGTGGCAAGGAGGGTCTCGACAGAGTTGGCACCGGCCTCATTCTCGAAGTAGGCCAGGAGGGCGAAGGAGTCGAAAACGTAGCGTTCAGCCGGATTCACGGTCGCGATCTCGACGGCGTTCCGC
This sequence comes from Candidatus Multivoradales bacterium, assembly GCA_965248925.1. Taxonomy (GTDB): domain Bacteria; phylum Acidobacteriota; class Thermoanaerobaculia; order Multivoradales; family J023; genus CBDFLE01. The sequence goes on from CBDFLE010000006.1 coordinate 2,591,514, forward strand.
GAGCAACGCCCGGGTCAACGTCCTCTTGATGCCTTTGCTTGAAAACGACCCTCGCGCCTCGCGGACTGGATCCCTCAACGCCGGCACCAGACCGAGAACCCCACCGTAATCGACAATGCGAACCTCTGCTCCGGGCTCGATCCGATATTTGTGGCGCAGTGGCGCCGGGATGACAATCCACCCCTTGGAGGAGACCTTGGCCGTTGCTCCACCGGAACTCGTTGTTATACTCATGACACTCATAGTATAACAAGCTCTATCCTGCAAGGGTTGCCGATTGGCTAGCTACCCAGAAAATGCCATCCGCCAGAGCAGGCGGAGAACCCCTCCCAGTCCCAGGCTGGAGAGCTTGCGAGTACGGCTGTGGATCCCAAGAATGCACGAGAAGAGTTCCGGCTCCCGCGCCAAAGCGCCCACCATCCGACGGCGCACCCGAGGGTGGCGCTCGATCCGCAGGAGCCAGCGGGTGAGGTTGTCAGGCAGGGCGTGGAGTCGGCGGTGGGCTTTGGTATACGAGCGCGGGTCGCCAGCGGCCAGTGCCTCGGCCAGAGCTTCGGCTTGGTGGAAAGCCAGCGACAGACCCTCGCCGGTGATGGCATCGACATAACCCGCGGCATCGCCGACCAGCAGCACTCGACCCCGCCACACCCCCCGGACCCGCTGCATCAGTGGGCCAGCGCCCCGGTGACGCGATACCTCACGACAGCCAACAATTCGTTGCCGTAGATCGGGAAAGGAATCGAGCAGCTGGTCGAAACTAGCCTTGCGACCACTCCACAAGATGGCAATGCCGACCTCGCGACTCGCTACCGGCGTGACATATGCCTCACAACCAGCCGCCCAATAGACCTCGACACAGTCGCTCCACGGCTCTACCTCGAAATGGCGCCGAACACCAAAGCGGCGGAACTTCACCGGACGCGTGGCAAGCCCGGCCCAGGAACGCACCGGCGAACGCAGGCCGTCGGCTCCCACGACCCATCGAGCGGCGAATTCTCCCGTTTCCGTCCGCACTCCTTGGCGGCTTAGCCCTTTGACTCGGCTGTTCCACTCGATCTCGACGCCAACCTCCTCGGCCCGCTTGATCAGCGCCAGGTGGAGCTGGGTACGGCGAATGCCAAAACCGTTGCCCTCGGGGAAGCGGCCCTCAGCCACCAGGTCCCGGTCAAGGTAGCGAATGCCAAAGAAGGGGTGGCAGGCGCTGAGATCGAGACTCACGCCGAGGCGCCGCAGCACGGCAACACCATCAGGCATCAAACCTTCGCCGCAGGCCTTGTCGATCGGTCCCTGGCGACTGGCTTCGAGCACGGTGACCGAGAAGTCCGTGCCCCGCAGAGCTACCGCTGCCGCCAGACCGGCCGGACCCCCACCGACCACCACCACCTGATCAGTCATCGCCACGAGTTCGCCGAGCCCGAGTCCGCGCCAAGGTCGAACGAGCCATCGCTCCGGCCAGATACAGCGGCGTCACCCGGCGCGGCGGCAGCAGCTCCCCGCGCCGATGACGTTCAAGAGTCTGACCACGCCGCAGTTTGCCCGAACTGGTGCGCGGCAGGGTGCCCGGCTCGAGAACATGGATCGCGGCGCAGCGCAGTCCAGTAGCCGCCAACACCGCCTCTGCGGTTCTCTCAGCCAGGCTTTCGCGGTCTTCAGCCGACACCCCGCGAGCATGCTCGACGAAGACCTCCAGCCGTTCCGCCGCGGCCTCTTGCGGTAACCAGCTGACCGCCACCACACAACCGCGGCGCACCCCGGCCAATTTATCGACCGCCTGCTCGACATCGAGGGGCGAGTAGTTGCGACCGCGCAAAATCAGCACATCCTTGGCACGACCGGTGAGATAGAGCTCGCCGCCAGCGAGAAATCCAAGATCGCCGGTATCGAGCCAGCCGTCGCGCAATACCTCGGCGGTAGCCTCGGCGCAATCCAAATAGCCGTCCATCTGTGCCGGACTGCTGACCCAAACTCGACCCTCGATGCCGGCGTCGAGAACCTCGCCCTGATCATCCTTGAGCCGCACTTCGACACCGGGCAGAGGACGACCCACCGACACCAGTTCGACACCGTCGGTGGCGGCGACCGCCAAGCCGTCAACGGCCAATCGCTGACGATCAAAGCAGCGCGAAGTGAAGGAGCGATCAAGGTCAGAGAAGGTCACCGCCAGGCTGGCCTCGGACAAGCCATAGACCGGGGTCAGGGCCTCGGCCCGAAAGCCCCAGGCGGCAAAACGCCGCTGGAAGGCGCGCAACACCGACGGTGCAATTGACTCTGCCCCATTGAGGGCCACCCGACAGGCCGACAAATCGACCCCTTCGAGGTCTTGGTCGCGGATCTTCTCGGTACACAATCCGTAGGCGAAGTTCGGCGCCACAGTGATCTCAGCGCGATAGCGCGACAAGGTGCGCAGCCAGATCGCCGGCCGGGCGACAAACACCTCGGGGCCGATCAAGGTCATCACGCTGGGCAGTTCTAAGGCCGGGAAGATGCAGCCGATCAAACCCATGTCATGGTAGAGCGGCAACCAACTCACGCCACTGGGCACGGTGCCAATATTCGCCGGCCAGAAGCTATTCAGAGCCTGTACCTGGGCCAACACGGCACGGTGGGCCAACGCCACGGGCTTGGGCTCGACGGTGGTGCCAGAAGAAAACTGCACCAAGGCCAACTGGTCGGCATTTTCAACTAACTCAGGCGGCGCCTTGGCGACCGCCGGCAAGCGCCTCAGAGTCTTGCAGCCAAGTGCCGGACGGGCCAGCGCTATGCTCTCGCCCAACAGCCGCTCGACCCGCCGGTCCACCAGCACCAACCGCGCTGATACCGCTTGCATCATGCGCGCCGTGCGCCGGTGGTATTCGTCGAGGCGACCTAGGCGAACTGGCGGATAGAGCGGCACCGGAACCGCCCCGGCCCGCAAAATGCCAAAGAACGCGGCGAAGAACGCGGCTCCCGTGGGGTAGATCAAGACCACCCGATCAGCGGCCAAAACGCCCAGGGCAAGCAAGCTGGCGGCGGTCTGCTCAGCCTGGCGATAGACCTCGTCCCAGCCCAACCAGGTGGCCTTCTCACGCCGATCGATCAACCGCAAACCAGTGCCGGGCTGGCCAGCGGCTCGCTGCAACAAACCGCTGAGCGTTTCAGGGGGCAAGTTTCTTTCCCACCAAAGTCACCAGGTCACCCACCGTCACCAGAGCATCTTCATCGTCTTCGTCGAGGCAAATACGGAAGCGGTCTTCGACTTCCATCGCCAGGGTGAGGAGGCGGATCGAATCGAGCTGTAGATCTTCCACCAATCGCATTTCGGCCCGGACGGGCCCCGACCATTCGAGCTTCTCGCGCGCCAAGCGGGCTATTTCGCCCAATATCTCGTGGCTCTTCATCCCTGCCCTCGATTGCCGCCAGCGGGCAAGAAACGGGGCCGATCGGCGAACTGCTCGCGGTAGGCAGAGTGCTCAAAGAGCGCTGCTTCCTCAGCCCGGATTCGTTGCCTCAAGACCCAGAGATTGCCCAGGCTGTAGAGCGTCGCAGTTATCCAGGCTGTATGCACTAACGGCAAGGCAGCCACCTCGAACACCACCGCCAGATAGTTGGGGTGACGTAAGAATCGATATGGCCCGCGGACCACGGCGGCTTCTCCAGGCACCACCCAGACCTCGGTCGTCCAACGGTCACCAAGGCTCGAGATTGCCCAATAACGCAGTGCCATGGTCGCTACCACGAGAGCCAACATGGCAAGCGCCAGGGTCGGCAACAAGGGCCGCCGCAACCACCAGATCTCGGCCGGCGCGGCGAGCAGCAAGGTGGCATGCAAGACCACCATCCAGGGATAGTGGGCGCTAACCACCCGAAAGCCACCGCGAGCAGCCAGCCGCCGAGCATTGCGCCGGGTCAGAAGAAGCTCGACCAAGCGCTCCAGCACGATGAGGCCGATGAACCCGAGATACCAATAGCGAGTCTCAATGCCCAATATCATCACAGCCGCCGGCTCACCACCGAAGCAACACCAGCTCAGAGCAGAATCCCGGCCCCATCGCCAGCAACACTCCCCAACTGCCCGCCGCCGGCCGCTGTTCGAGCAAGGTGTCGCGCAGCACCAACAGCACCGAAGTCGAAGAGAGGTTTCCTAACTCACGCAGACTGCGCCAGGTCAGGTTGAGGGCGTCGTCGGCAAGTTCGAGGCCCTCCTGCATCGCTTGCAGAACCTTCGGCCCTCCCGGATGGCAGACCCAGGAGGAGATATCAGCACGGACCAGTCCCTGATCGGTGAGAAACCGGTCGACATCGGCGCGGAGATGCCGAGTGACCATTTGCGGCACTTCGGCGGAGAGCACGATCCCGAATCCTTGTTCGCCAATATCCCAACCCATGACCTGCTCGGTATCGCGATAGAACACCGAGCGTGTCGCCACCACCCGCGGTCCATCACCAACCGCTGGATGTTCGGACCCGGCAACCACCACCGCCGCCGCGCCGTCGCCAAACAAGCCCGAAGCGATCAAGTTGGCGACCGAAACGTCCTGCCGTTGCAGAGTCAAGGAACACAGCTCCACCGACAGCAAGACCGCGATTCGCTGGGGATAGGCCCGCACGTAGTCGGCGGCGCGAGAGATCCCCGCCGCTCCCGCCACGCAGCCAAGGCCAAAGATCGGCATCCGGTGGATGGACAGCGGCAATTCGAGACGGTTCATCAGGCGAGCGTCGAGCGAGGGAGTCGCCACCCCAGTGACCGTCACCGTCAGCAAGGCATCGACATCCGCACACTTGAGATCAGCGCTGGCCAGAGCATCTTGGATCGCCGCCGCGCCGACCTCTTGCGCCACCCGGATCCAAGCATTGTTGGCGTCGCCAAAGCCCCGCAGCTGCTCATATTGGTCGAGTTCGAGAGCCAGATGACGACCACCGACCAGAACATTGGCAAACATCCGGTCGAGGCGCTGCGGATTGAAGTGCTGGCGCGACCAATAGCGCCGGATCGCCGCTAGCAGCTGTTCTTGATCGTAGTAGTGCGGCGGCAAGGCCTTGCCGACAGCTACGATGCGCACCTTAGCGAACCCCTAGCCCGCGGGCGCTGACCGGCGTCAAACCACTCACTCCAGATCATCCCGGGGTGGTTGCCAAGGGTCTTCTTCAACCGCCGGCGAGGGGCTACCGGTGAGCCCGGAGCGGCGTGCCAAAAGCGCTAGCGCCAAGCCACACACGGTGTAGAGCACCCACCAAGCCAAGGCCAAATTCCACCACGCCTGGTGCGATTGGCGGGTTGCCACGACGATGGTGATCACCAGCAGCGGTCCGCGAAACACCCACGCTAGCCAGCCGGCTGCCAAGCCGTCCAACCACCAGGTACCGGCGCGGCCAAGAATCATCAAATAGAGGCCCAGCAGACCCACCGCCTCGAGCAACCAGGCACCGAGGACCAGCTTCGGTGGCAAGCGCTGCTCGTCGAAAGACAATTTGATGACCGCGCCGGAACGAGGCTCAAGATCGAGCACGTCGACGGTGAAGCCAAATATGGCCATCGTCAGCACCAAGAGCGGCAGGGCTATGAAAACAAAGCGAAGCAAAGTAGAGCGATCGTAGCCGAATTCAATCTCCGCTGCATGGCGAAGATCAACGCATTGGGCCCGTGAAGAATTAACCTCCGCATACCCAGGTGGACCGGAGTACGCCACAGGGAAAGTAACCCCGCGAAAGGCGACGCTCTGGGTGGCCGAATAGCGGACGTTTCTCTTTCGCGGGCCTTTACTGGGCCGCGACCGCGTCCTCCGGCAGGGAGATCGGGGCCAGTGCGGCCGCGTCGACACCATCGAGCACCACCAAGCCTGAGCCTAGCGGATCGAGCCAGTCGGAGAAGCGGCCGCCCGGAAGGTCATTGCCGGCCCACGAGGTCGCCAGTCGGCCAAACCAATCGGGGCCCTGGTTGCCACAGGCGGCGTAACCCCCGTGCAGCTGGCCGACCACGCGGTGATCCTGATTAAACAGCGGGCCGCCCGAGGAACCGCCTTCGGTTGAACCAACCTCCCAACCGTCTACTCGCAGGTGGCTACCCGCTGCCGGCTGGCGGCTCAGATGGTCGGTGCGTGGTGCCGGATCACGATCGAAGCTAATCCGCTTGACGTCGGTGTTCGGATGGTGGATGGCGGCGGTGCGCAAGGGCACGGAATCGCTGCGGTCCCAACCGGCGTAGAACACCCCGAACGCCGGATCCGGCAGATCGTCGAGTTCCAACAGCACCGCATCCGCGGTCAGTACCTCTGCCCGCAGCACCGCGCCGGTTTGGAACTGGCTGAGACCGCGGCGTTCAGCAGCCAGCCTCTGGGCTCGGTTGAGTGGTCGCTTCGGCCCGCGTTCGCAGATGGCTCGCTGGTGATTCCACACCACCACCACCGACGGCGCATTGATCTCGTCGATCTCACAGTGGCTAGCGGTGGCGAAGAGCGGCCGCCCATCTTGGGCCGAGTTGTTGAGCAAGAAGCCAGTGCAAAAACGAACCCCTCCGATCGCCACCAGTCCGACGGCTCGCACTTCGTCGATCCATGGGTCGGCTTCGGCACAGACCACATCGACATGGCAGTCGCCACTCTTGGCGGTGGGCTGACCAAAACCGGCATAGCCATGCTGGATCGAGGTCAACCGCAGCTCCAACTTCTCCAGCCCGGCCATCGGCAAGCGCAGATCGAGCACCAGTTCTTGGCCCGGAATGGGCGGTGTCCACAACTGGCGGTGCTCTTCGTTGTCGTGTTCGGTGAAGGGGCCGATGTGATGCTTGCCGTCGGCGGTATGCAGCGTCAGCTCGCCACCCGCCGGCATCCAATAGCGACCAAAACCGAGGCTCAGCGACAAGGCGCGAGGAGAATGCAAACGCAGGCGCCAGCGCAATTTGCCATCCGCCAAGACTTCCCATCCATTCTCAGTCCAGGGGGATACCTCCACCGGAATTCGGTGCGCGAAATGGGGCGACTGGCCAGCTTTGACCCGCGACTCATCCAGCGCTTGCAGCTGGTTCTGATCCACCAGCGGTAGTCGAAAGCGCTTGACCGTCTGAAACTGCCCGGCCACCTGAGCCCCGGCCGCTACTGCCGCAGACAGCCACAATGCTAGTAGACAGAGGGCCAGGCTGTAGCGAAGGCTGGGGTTTGGCTGAATAGAGCGCGTTTTCATGTCGTTGCACCAGTTTGGCTTGAGGCACCGGGTCGAAGCGTCGAGCCACGGCACCGGGTCCAGACTGAGCCCGAGCACGGTGCGTACCGTTCTAAATTCTATCATGCCAACTCAGGAAGGTCCGCAAATAGCTTCAGCGCTTCCGGGTTGGCCAGCGCATCGACATTCTTGACCGGCTGACCATGAATCACCGCGCGTACTGCCAGCTCGGTGATCTTGCCCGAGCGGGTACGCGGGATATCGGCCACCTGGACGATCACCTTGGGAACATGGAACGGTGAGGCGTGGTGGCGGATCTGCCGACGGATCGTATCCCTCAAGCCCTCGTCGAGTTGCAATCCAGGGCGCAGACAAACGAAGAGCACGACCCTGACGTCGTCCTGCCAACGCTGACCGACCACCAGCGCCTCGACTACCTCGTCGAGTTGCTCGACCTGGCGATAGATCTCGGCAGTTCCAATCCGCACTCCCCCCGGATTGAGCGTGGCGTCGGATCGCCCATGGATGATCAGCCCGCCTCGCTCAGTGAGTTCGGCCCAATCTCCATGACGCCAGATACCGGGGAAGTGCTCGAAGTAGGCCGCCCGGTATCGGCTACCGTCGCTGTCGTCCCAGAACCCCACCGGCATCGAGGGAAAAGCCCGCGTACAGACCAGCTCTCCTTTCTCGCCGACCCGCGGCTTGCCCTCCTCGTCCCACACCTCAACCGCCATGCCCAGGCCTCGGGTCTGCAACTCACCGCGAAACACCGGCGCCACTGGGTTGCCTAGGGCAAAACAGGAGATCAGATCGGTGCCGCCTGAAATGGAGGACAGGCAGAGATCCTCCTTGATGTCACGGTAGACGTAGTCGTAGCTCTCATGCGCCAGCGGCGAGCCGGTGGAGAGAATGGTTCGCAGAGCCGCCAAATCGTGCTCGGCCCGCGGCACCACCCCTTCCTTCTCCGCCATCGCCAGATATTTAGCGCTAGTGCCGAAAACAGTGACCTGGTCGCGCTCAGCCATGTCCCACAACGCAGCCGGCCGCGGCGCCAGCGGCGAGCCGTCCCACAACACTATCTTGGCGCCAACCGCCAGGCTGGACACCAGCCAATTCCACATCATCCAACCGCAGGTGGTGAAGTAGAAGATGGAGTCTTGCCGCGTCAGATCGGTGTGTAACACCAGCTCCTTGAGGTGCTGCAGCAGAGTGCCGCCAGCACCATGCACCATGCACTTCGGCAATCCGGTGGTACCTGAGGAGTAAAGGATGTAGAGGGGATGGTCGAAAGGCAGTTGAATAAAGTCGATTTCGGCCACCGGGTAGTCGGCAACGAATTCCGGCCACAGCTCCAGCCGGTCGTCGAAGTCCGCCGCTGGCGCCGGCTCGAGATAGGGCACCACCACCACCTTGGCCAGCGCCGGCAACTCACCGAGCACCTGCCGAATCCGACCAAGAGAGTCATAGGCCTTGCCCGCGAAACGGTAACCATCGGCGGTAAACAACACCTTGGGCTCGATCTGACCGAAGCGGTCGAGCACCCCCTTGACACCGAAATCCGGCGAGCATGAAGACCAGGTCGCGCCAAGGCTGGAGGTGGCCAACATCGCGATGACCGCGGCTGGGATATTGGGCAGGAAGCCGACGACCCGATCGCCGACACCAACCCCGACCGCCCGCAACGCTTGAGCCACTCGGGAAACCTCGGCGTAAAGTTCGGCATGGCTCAGCTCGGCCTGCCGGCCAGCCTCGTTCCAAGCCACTAGCGCAATTCGCTGATCGCGATAGCGCAATAGGTTCTCAGCGAAGTTCAGCCGCGCGCCCGAGAACCATCTGGCTCCGGGCATGCGCCGCGGGTGATCGACCACCTGATCCCAGGTCCGCGAAGCGACAATGCCGCAGAAACTCCACACCTGCGCCCAAAAACGGTCGGGATTTTCCACTGACCAATGAAAAAGAGAGGAAAAATCGTCGAGAGTCGACTCCTCCCGCTTCGATTCGGCAAGAAATCGGGTCATGCTGGCGCGCGCAATACGCTCTACCGAGGGTGTCCAAACCGGCTTCATACCGACCTCCGAGTTAGCAGATTCGCTGGGTGCACCGTAGGGTTGCGGGCTTGCCCATTGGGCATCGATCCTAGAGATTCGGTATCATTGTGTAGGGTGAAGGACTAACACTCATCCTTTTGACTCTACTATTATTTTCGGGTTAGTGAGAGAAAGCGGCCTTGAAGAAACGCCAGTCGGCCCTAGCTTGTCGAATGGCGGAAAGGTCAACTGCCAACCCAAACATCGTTGGGCACCCTTATGATTTTGACGCATTCCCAGAAAGTGCTGGACAACGCTGCCAGCGACATCAAAAAACGCATCCTGCGCGACGAGGAAGGTGCTCCGCGGCGAATCAAGCCGCTGCTGACCTACATCCACGAACACCTCTTCGATCCATCCTTGGATGTCAATCAGCTCAAGCGGGGGTGCGGGGTTCGCGACAATTCGCTGCCGATCCAGTTTCATGCAGCGATCGGCAAACCTCCTCATGCTTACATCGAAGATTGCCGATTGACGGTGGCCTGCGGGCTGCTGGCCAGTTCCGATCTCAAGGTGTGGAAGATCGCTCAACTGCTCGGCTACTCCAGCATCCAGGTTTTCAGTCGCGCCTTCACCCGCTGGGGTGGTGTGCGACCCACCACTTATCGCAAACACCGAGTCCTGGCTCCGGAGCGGCAGTCAGCGGAAGTGACCAAGGCTGGCGCTCGGGGAGCAGAGGCGCGAGACGCCGATTTCCTGCGCCGGGCATTGAAGGGGCAGCTGGAAGCGTCCCAGGCGCGCAACTTGATTGAACAGCTAACCCGTCTCTACCCAGTTGAGCAAGGCGGCTTCTAGCCGACAGCCGACCAGAGGGGTATCTCGGGAGAAACCGACGAAGCCCATCCTGGCCAAAAGTTACAGCGAAAACGCTCGCTGAGCCGCGGCAGGAACATTGACTAGCCCGGATCCGCGCGGATCCGGGCCCATTTCCCCACTGGGAATTTCACCACTGTCCTTCCAGAATGCTGTTCCCAGGCAGCTGGGCAGCCCCACCCGTGGGCTTAGGGTCCGCAAAGAAATAGCTTCCGCGTACCGCAGTACGCCGCAGGGAGCGCAACGCCGCAGGCGGCGTTGCATGAGAGGCCGAACACCGGAAGTTGTTCTTTCGCGGACCTCAAGGGCACAGATCTCGAAGAAAAACCTCTCTTCTGCCTACAAACTCTGGCATCTAGGAAAACCAGGTGAATCGCCGATCGCCCCTTGGGTGCAAGCGCTAGGCTTCAGCTGTGGCATTCCATTTCCTATCAAATGCCGGTTTAGAAGGGTCGAGGACATGAAAGAAGACGTTCGGAGTGAAAGCGCGCCGCAGATTTCTGCCGGCCAGGCTCTGATCCGCGAGGGCATTCGCCTAGGCAAGAGCCAGCGACTCGAGCAAGCGGTTCTCTGTTTGGTACAAGGACTCAGCCGGATCGAACCCACAACAGAGCCACGCTTGGTATTGAGCGCTCTGCACAATCTGGCGCTATTCTTGGCTCATCTGGGGATGACTGTGATCGCCAAAGCGGTGGTCGAGCTAGCCGCGCCGCTTTACCACGACCACGGTGATGAGTTGATGGCGGTGCGCCTGGGTTGGCTCCAGGGAACTATCGCCCATATCTCAGGAGAACACCCTAAAGCGGCCAAATTACTTCGGCAAACGGTGACGTCGTTGCAAGAGTTGGATGCCGAAGCTCTCTTGAAACAGGCCGGCCAAGAACTTGCCGAGGTCGAACGCAAGCTCCGTCGTCGGGCGGCCTGAGTAAGAAGGAGCCTCTGTGCCATCACGCGCGGGCCCGTCCAAGGTCGATCAGTCGATATAGCCCAAGGCTCGTAACTGCTCCAAGTCCTCGGCACTTATCGTCGGCGGAGGGAGGTCGTCAGACGCTTCCAGCCCCTCGCGCACCAGAACTAGCCAGTCGCGAAGAGACTGGCTAGGCTGACTGTCCAGCCGGACCGACGAACGAGACTCTCCCGGATCGGCCTGAAAGTCGAACAACTTGCGCAAATCCCCGCGGACCCTCCAGGTCTCTTTGGCTCTGCCCTCAACTCGGCCGACCGCCAGCAATCCTCGGCGCCGCGCTTGCGCGGAACCTTCGCGAACAGCTCCGCGATGGGCCTGATGCCAGGTCACTCTCCCCGCCGGCACTTCCGCGCCGTCTAAAACCCCCGACCAATCGTAGCCACGGAACGAACTCACCGCCGGCAAGCCAATGAGCCCCAGCACGGTGGGCGCTAGGTCGAGACTGGAAGCGAGAGCATCGACCTGCACTGGTTTGACTCTTCCTTGCCAAGTAATACCCATCGGCACCCGCAGGCTCTCTTCATAGAGATGGCGCCCATGTCCCCAATAGCTGTGCTCGCCTAGGCTCTCGCCGTGGTCCGACAGGAACACCACCATGGTGTCCCGAGGCGAGGAGAATCGCCCCACCACCGACAAGAGCTCACCCACCGCCCGGTCGACGAACGCCACCTCGGTGTCATATCGGTCCGACGGGCTGTGATCGCCACCCTTGGCTATGCCGAGGCTTTCAGCAAGGTGCGCACGAAATCGGTACGGAGCATGAGGCTCGACGTAGTGCACCCAGAGCAAGAAGGGCCAGCGTTGATCCTCGGCCCGGTGCTGCTCAAGCCAGCTGACCGCCTGCCGGTTGAGATCTCCAGCATCGGCCTCGCCAGCAAAGAAGATCCAACGCCGTCGGGACAGCACCTCCTCAAAAGTGTCGAAATGCTCACCCAGGCCCGAAAGGGCATTTCGCAGGGTCCAATTGCCGACGAAGGCCGCCGTTTTGTAGCCTCTCCTGGCCAGCACCTTCGCCAGGGAAGGCAGTTGGGGTCGTAGGCTCAGCCCGTTGCGGGTCGAACCGTGCTCATGCGGGTGCAGGCTGGTCCACAGAGAACACATCGACGGCGCGGTCAGCGGCTCCGGCACCCGAGCCTGGGAAAAGCGCACACCGCGTTGCAAGAGCAGATCGATCGACGGCGTGGTTGGCCGCGAATAGCCGTTGATCGACAGGCGGTCGTAGCGCAGAGTATCCACGGTAATCAGCACTACGTTGGGAAAGCGTCGGCGCTCGTCCACTGAGACTGGCGCCGGCCCTGACGCCACTTCAGCCGCCACCAATGGCTCAGCGAGCCACCCTCCGCCAGAGACTAGAACACACAGCAGAGCGCAGACTTCAAGAACCGTCCGCCAGCGCCGGCCATTGAGGCGAAGGGGCAGGTTGGCTCGGGATTTCTTTGCTTCCGCTGTCATCTTCGGCCCGCTCCCTACTTGCCGAATCCGGGGAACAGTAACCCACCGTGAAGAGCCCAGGTTTTCGCTCCGGCCGCTCACTGCTCTGTCCACCAAATTCTGCTTGGATTGCGTTCCAGAATCTAACAAGCCCCCTGACGGAGATCTACCGTCAGAGGGCTTGGAAACTGCGAAGATTGGCTCCTCGGGAGGGACTTGAACCCCCAACCCATCGGTTAACAGCCGATTGCTCTACCATTGAGCTACCGAGGAATATCGGCCTTGCCGAGTCGGGAATTCTAGGAGTGTCTGGCTTCGATGTCAACGCTGCCGCCAATTCACCTCTCAGCTCTCGCTACGGCGGAGACCTTCGTCGATGAATAAGCGGCAAAAGGCCGCCAGGCAGCGCTCATTGATCCGCCGCACACTGGAGCGATGGGGGCCAACATTGGCCGCCACTTGCTGCTCCGCGCCACCGAGCTTGTATCGACTAAGAATCAAGCCGCGATACAGGGCCGGCAGGAAGTCCACCAGTCGATAGACCTCATCTTGCAATTGTTTTCGCTGGCGCGGCGACAAATCGCCAGAGAAAAACATCTCTCTCAAAGTGAGATCCAACGCCTCGCAGACTTGACGCTTGCGTTGACGCAGAAACAACATCGCCCGCAGTCGCGAGGTGCCGGTGAGGTCCTTCTCGCGTTCATCAACCTCCCGCCTTCGAGCGCTCAATGTCCAGCGCGCCTGGCGCAGCACATCACCCGTCTCGTCAGCTGAAAGATTGACCGTCGCGAATAGCGTCCACAAGCGCGAACGCAGCTGCACCAAGGCAAAATCGAGAGGGTGATCGCTGACGCCATCGTCGCGCGGCGGCACCAGGGGAGGGTCGGCAATCTTCGCTCGAAGGCTTCCAGGCGGTAGAATCTCCTGCTCACGAACATCTCTTGTTCGCGGCTCTATGCCGAGATCGCGTGCTGGAAGAGGTTTCATGCCGTCTGACACCTCGCGCACCGCCTGAAGCGGTCATTTACCTTCGGGAATCCTGCGAATCTCTCTCAGGTTACAACAAGCAAGACAGCGAAGAAAGTCCAATCTCAACATCAACGACAGATACACTGTCCCGACTTCAGCCTCTTACTACCTCTCGGAGCCCGCATCCAAAATGACCCAAGCCAAGCTGGATAGAGGGGTCCACAACCCTCGGATCATCGATCTGATCACCCGCGACGAAGCCCGCGGCGAAGTCGTGTTGGCGATGATCGAAGAGCGCCCCTGGGACACCCACCCGGAGCAGCTCGAGCAGCTCAACGACAAGCTCGACAGCTATCTCAGCTATGCTCTCGATGGTCATTTGGTCGAGCAATACCCGCAGTACGCGGGCTACCCGGTGCAACTACGCTTGGACTGCGTTAGCGAGCCTCGGGGCACCACCGTCGACCTGCTCAAGGCCGCCCGCCAGGTCGCGGCTCAATACGGCATTCGTCTGTTGACGCGAGTACTTGAGGCCGCTGAAATCGAACGTGCGCCGTGGGAGACCGCCCCGCCAGACGGTCGCGGCGGCGGCGATAGCAAGTGACTACCAGGACTAACACTCGGCGCCGCCCTCACGCCAGCCGAGGAATCTGGCGTAGTCTTACGTTGGCTAGTGGGCAGTCCTCGCAGGGCCGCTCTCCCGGCCAATTCGGTCCGCGGCCGAGGCCAGACCAGCTGTCGCCGGTTTCAAGGTCGTAGTACATCGGCGGTGCCTTGGCCCTGCCATCGATCGTCAGCCGTGGATAGGAGATCTTCCTTGGGCAACAGCCGCCCCCGGCCGCTCGCCGGGCAGCAGACCGAAAGCCTCTCGCATCTCAGTGGCGATCACCCACAGGCGCTCACACCAAAGCTTGAGCGGTCCGCTCAATGGTGTCTCGCCATGGTCCGAGTACTCATCGAGCCCGCGCAAGGCCCGCTCGATGTCGAGCAGTCCACCGCGTACTTCCCATTCTCGATCGTGCCCGGAGATGGCCGAGGCACCCCGTTCGATGTAAATCAGGATGCCGAAGCGGCGCACCAGCTCCGAGCGGGCGGGTGAGAGTCCGGCCAAACAAGCTTCCCGGAAGGGATGTTGCCTATTCCGACGAAACTGACCAGCCATTCCGATCGAAACCGACCACTTGTCGGAGCGAAGCGACGCTGGCGCTCTCCTCAGTTGTAAGTGTCCACTTTCGCTGTAGCTGGAGCCCTCCTTCCGGCTCTTCTTCTTGATTGATTGTATTCAAATAACCCGTCGTCGGGGCTGTGCGTAGCTGTGGGAAACGCAGGTTGGGGGGCAGGGGGGCGTTTTCCAAGCGGTTGTGGGAATCGCAGAGCGATTTCCACAACCGCGGCAGCTTCCACAGTCCATCTTGGGTCGGGTCCGGATCGGGCCGCAGGCCCGCTGATGGGTCCGGATCGGCGATCGCTTCAGCATGCTCTTGGATCTCACCTTGCCTCTCGCTGGGCGGCCTTGCGAATACCGCCGGCTCTCTTCGCCCGCATGGAGTCACCGTCCACCGCGAGCTTGTAGGCGCCGTGGACAATGCGATCGAGGATGGCGTCGGCCAAGGTCGGATCGCCGATGACCTCGTACCAGCTCTCAACCGGTAGCTGGGAGGTCACCAGCGTGGAGCGGTTGCCGTAGCGGTCCTCAAGAATCTCGAGCAGGTCGCGCCGCTCGCTGGCCCCGATCGGCGCCAGCCCCCAGTCGTCGAGGATGAGCAGGTCTGTGCGAGCATAGCTCTTGAGCAGCTTCTCGTAGCTACCATCACCCCGCGCGATGGCGAGCTGGCGAAACAGCCTCGGCACCCGCAGGTACAAAGCGGTGTAACCCTCCCGACATGCCTTGTGCGCGAAGGCGCAGGCGAGAAAGGTCTTGCCCACCCCGGCCTTGCCGGTGATCAGCACGTTGAGATGCTCGGCGATCCACTGGCACGAGGCCAGGCGCAGGATCTGGCCTTTGTCCAGGCCCCTCTTGGCTCGCCAGTCGATGTCTTCGATGGCCGCCTGCTCGCGCAGCTTGGCTTTTCGCAACCGCGCTATCAAGCGGCGGCTGGATCGCTCGGTCGCTTCGCGCTCGACCAGCAGCCCGAGGCGCTCTTCGAAGGAGAGCTCTGAGACATCGACCATCGACAGCTGCTCCTCAAAGGCTTTGGCCATACCGTGGAGCTTGAGCGCGGCGAGTTGATCGAGCGTCGCGTGCCTCAGCATGGCGGCGTCTCCTCGCGGCGCGCGGCACTGTAGTAGCTGGCGCCGCGGACGTTGCGGTGCTCGATCGGCGCCGTCACTTCGGTGGGCTCGGGCGCTGCTTGCTGGTCCAGGCCGCTCTTCAGGATCGACTTCACGCTCTTGTAGGACAGGCCGTGAATGGCGAGCGCGCGGCGGCACGCAGCCTCCAAACGATTGGCACCATAGGTCTTGCCCAGGCGCATCAGCCCCAGACACGAGCGAAAGCCGTGCTGAGGATGGGAGCGGTTAAGCATGATGGTCTCCACCAGTTCGGCCGTCGCCTGGCCTGTTTTCGCCGCCCAGCTGATCAGCCGTGTCGGTGTCCACTCCAGGTACGCCTGGTGCGCTTTGGGCATGTGCTCGCTCTGGGTCGTGTGCCGACCCCGACACCGATTGCGACGATGAGCAGCCACACGCTTGCCGCGATCGAGCACCTCCACCATGTGCGCCGTCGCCCGCAGATCGAGCTGCTTCTTGATCAGCTGGTACGGCACACTGTAATAGTGGCCCTCGAACTCGACGTGGTAGTCCGGGGCAACGCGTACCTTCTTCCATTCGGCAAGCTCGTAGGGCTGGAGCGGCAAAGCACCCAGAGCAGGACGATCGACCTGCTCGAACAGCGCTCGGCGCGAGACGCCCAACACCTTCAGCGGACGGTCGTTAAGCTCGACCAGAAGCTTCGCGATGCTCTCGTTGAGCTCTCGCAGGCTGAAGAACTGCTGGTTACGCAGCCGGGCCAGAATCCAGCGCTCCACTTGCAATACACCATTTTCGACCTTCGCCTTGTCTTGGGGCTTCCTCACCCGCGCCGGCACCACCGCCACGCCGTAGTGCTCGGCCAACTCCGCGTAGGTGCGATTGATCTCCGGCTCGTAGCGGCACGGGCTGGTCACGCCGCTCTTCAGATTGTCCGGCACCACCAGCTCGCTCACCCCGCCCAGAGCCGCGAAGGTCCGCACATGAGAGCCGATCCAGTCCTCCAGGCCCTGGCTCCACGTTGCTTCGGCATAGGTGTAATTGCTCGCCCCCAGCACCGCCACGAAGATCTGCGCTTCGCGCGCTTTGCCAGTCGCCGGGTCGATCACCCTCACGGTCTGTCCGGCGTAGTCGACGAACAGCTTCTCGCCCGCCCGGTAGGCTTGGCGCAGGCACACATCCAGGCGCCCTTCCCAGATCCGGTACAGCTGACAGAAGCGGCTGAGACCGTAGCCGTCAGGATGGTCCTCCCGGTACTCCTGCCACAGCAGCGACAGGGTTACGCACTTCTTCTTCAGCTCGCCATGCACCTTGGTCCAGTCGGGCAAGGCTCGCTGACCACCCCTCCGAAGCGGCTGCGGCCGAGGGTACAGGCGTTGCTCCAGCTCAGCGTCGCTCAAAGCTGCTACTTGCTCCCAGCTCAGGCCTTCAACCTTGGCTCGCAGCAGGTAGTTGCACACCGTCCCGTGGCCCAGCCGAACCGACCGTCCGATCTGGCGGTGCGACAGGCCATGCTGCCATTTCAGTCTCAGTACCTCGCGTATCTTGCGCATCGATGTCCTCACTCTCGGCATCCAATCCTCCTTTCAAGGAGGCTGGAATACCCCAATTGTGAGGAGCGCGCTACCGTCGAACTCCGCCGTGGCCAGGATTCCGATCCAATCTGACCACCCATTCCGATCGACCCGGAAAAGTGGTCACTTTCGATCGGAATCGATGGTCAGATTCCGTTGGAATCACTGGTCACTTTCAATCGGAATCGGTGGTCGGTTTCCGTCGGTGCAGGCATTGGCCGTGGTACGACCAAGGGGAGCACCTCACCAGGTACACGAATGCCCGGCCGAAACCGGGCAGCTACGAATCGGCTGGCACCTAAGCTGCGGGCAGCTACGAATCGGCTGGCACCCACGCCCAGGGCTCTTCATAATGTGCCGGATACCTATTTCTGGCTGAGAATTCCGACTCGTCTCTTGATCGCACCTCCCCGGCCAAGCCCACTAGTAACTCCGAGAATACTCGATCCTCAAATCGAAGTTCTGATGCCCGATGCTTATTTTCAGATCCAAGAAGAGAGCGTCTCCCAAGACAAGATCTGCCTGAGACCCAAGATCGAAGGCTAAATTAATCCGTCCTTTTGCACCTGCTTCGATGAGCGAAAACTCGTCGCCTTCTGACTTATAGACCCGCTCGCCTACCGCAAGAGTAGCTGAGCTAACAGAAAAAGCTCGGCCCGACAAATTGGTCACTAAAAACTCGGGGCCGAACCATTCACTTCCGAGGAGCCCACCGGAACCGAGGCTGACGAACTTAACACCCCGCCACGAGAGAGTTCGCCTGAACTCCGACTCAGCCTCCCACCCGACAGGGTCGTATCTAAGGCCTGGGTCACAGGCGACAAAGGTCACCAGAAATACTACCAGAGATGCCAAGTTCAACCCCGGCACAGGTCTTACGCTAGAGAATTTGCACACAGTAAACTTTCCCTTCAATAAACTGATAACCCTCTCGCAATTGACACTCAGAAAGGGCTTCTCGGATCGCATCTCTGACGGACTCAGTGTCTGATTCATTCAGCTCCTCTCCCTCTTGAATGTTATTCAAGATGCCTGGGTTGTCGGCAAGAAATGAGTTGACGGCGTCCTGAAAATCACTAGCCCGGCGCTCGAATGATATGGCCTCATACGCCTCTTTCTTACTGGCTCCTTCCTTACGGTTCTTCCGATACTCACTCAGGTACTTCCTGGCGAATCCAAGTTTCCCAAGCTTCTGGTACTGCCCGACATGGATCAACTCGTGGCCAATCAACGCCACGCTCCCTGGACGATAAGCCCAGAAGCACCAAAGCCCGGCCGAAACCGGGCTGCTACGAATCGATTGGCACCTCTTCAGCTTTGTACTCACTGCAAGTTGAAGAGAATCTCATTTTCTAGGAGAGCCAATTTTCCGGCGCCCTAGAGAATACGCCACCAAGCATCCTATGAGGAAATACTTAACTCCACCGAGAAAAATTACAACAAACATTTCTCCTAAGAATGCTGCGTGGGTGGAATCGCGAAACAGATTCGCCACCGGGCCGATAGTCCGCATTTGAAAACCGTGAGAGTTAAGAAATTGTCCAACCGGAAAATGAAAAATTCGCTCTATTCTCGCCACGTCAGCGCCGAAAGATCCCCAATATTGAACTCGAAGACACATAAGAATGGGCACAAGGCTTGCGTGGGCCAAGAAAAAGACCATTCCCCAAGTGACTATCTTTTTCGCAGAATTAATCACCAGGATTTCCACCATCTGTTGGACCCCCCACTGGGCGGGCTCAGTCTGACCGAGCGGAGTCCTCGCTGTGCACTCTTGAGATCCTGGCTATGGATTGGAATAGGGCCGTTTACAAAAGCACTTCGCGTCCGTGGATCAGCCCAGGCAAGCGAGTCGGCTACCGTTCCGTAGCGCTCACTGACCTCCGGAACAACACCTTGTCTACGGTTCAGACTAAAAGTCGTCAGGTCTCCTCTCGGGTACGGACTCAAAGCAAACTGATGTGCGAAGACTTCATGGTTGATGGCATTGGCAACTGCTTGAGCTGACTGTTTCTTGGTCAGCCCAAAGCCAGAAATAAACTGCCCAGCCTTAACGAGCGTACTGCTCGCGTTGCCAGAATCCCCGTTGACAAGGATCTTGCCGACTCCCTTGTTGAACAGTGCCACGTTTGTTTCGTTGAGTTCCGCTGAATCAAAGACATAAACATCGCCGACGTCAAGCCCCTCCCAGAATTCACGTACGTTCTCAATGATCTCTTGCTTAAATTCATCACTCAGATTCAAATCTGCATCAAAGACAATCTGTATCGAAACATCCTTGCCGGACGGATCCGAGAATGCCATGGGATTGTTGAGAGCATAGTTATATCGGTTCCAAGTCTGGGGCTTGGTCATTGCTCGGCGGAGCTGAAGCACCGGATCTATACTCAAGAACCGCCCCACCACCGGACTACAGTGCCGAGCATGCATGTAGTCCAGCTCGCTCTTCGCCCCCGCCCCGTTCTGATCCCGCTCATGCCCAGTAAACTTCAGCTGAAACTCATCCGAGCTAGAGGTGGTCGCTTCCTGCCCAAACGGATAGTAGCTGTGCAGCGCCACCTGGCTGCCGCTCTTCGTCACTTGTCGCGGCGTGCCGAGATGATCCAGATGAAAGCTGTAAATCCCCTCCACTCCGTTGGTATCAGGATCAACCGAGGCCAATAGCAGCCCACCCCGATAGACGTAGTCCCGTTTCCACTCGAAGCTCTCCCCACGTGGATGACTGAAGACCCGCAGCACCTCGTTGCGCATCCCGCGCAGGGTCCAAGTCTCGCTGGCCGGGCTGCTTACGCAGCTGCTGCCGGCGGCGCTGAAGCAGCTGAAGGTGACGATGCGCTCGTCGTCCGCGTTGTAGATGTACACGCTCGCCTGGTCAGTGTTGGATTGCAGGTGCTTCATCATGTTGGCGGCGTCGTAGGTGTACTCATAGATCTCCGAGCTACTGTAACGCACGCGGGTCAGGTTGCCGCCAGCGTCATAGGTGGTGCCGCTGAGACCGAGGCGGTTGGTGGAAGAGTTCGGGCTCATGGTCTGGCTGGCGCCGTGGGTGATCATCTGGGTGATGTTGCCGAAATTGTCATAGCTCGCGGTCTGTAGGCGGTCGTTGCTGCCGACTTTTACCTCGCCGCTGACCAGGCGCTGGAATCGGTCGTAGCGATATTGCAAGGAGCCGATGCGGTGGATATTTCCGGCTCCGTCGTAGTCGAAGGTGCCGGTGTCCCAGCCGGCGTTGGTAGAGATGCGCTCGGGCCGGGCGAGGCCGGAGGGATCGACCTGGTAGGTTTCGGTGATGCCGCTCTGGTGGCTGATCTGGGTCAGCATGCCGCCGCTCTGGTAGCTGAGGCTGGAGGCGAAGCCGGGGACCGCGGTGAGGAAGCCCTTGTCGTAGGCGTAACTCACCTGCCGCGGCGGGCTGACCTGGTCGCAGCTGTCGTTGCTGTGCAGGCAGTCAGGATAGTCGAGAGTCGCGAGGTTGCCTTGCAGATCGAAGGTGAAGCCGGCCTGGAAGGCGTAGTGGCCGACGCCGAGCTGGTAGCGGGTCTGGCGCTCGGACATCCGCCCACCGCGGCCAGCGTAGACGAAGCTCTCGGAGATCCGGACATCGAGAAAGCCAGGATTGGCGACGGAAGCGGTTGGACGCGGACAAGAAAGAGGCGTCCGAGGCTTGGATAGCCGAGATTTCGGAGCGCTGGCGCAACGGCGAGAGTGTCAGCGAGCTTCAGGAGCTTCTTGGCTATCGCGATCCGAGAAGTGTCTACGGAAGAATTCGCCGGCTCCGAATCAAGTACGGAATAGAAAAGTTTCCTCGGCGACGCAGCGGGGCGCGGCCAGCAAAGGCTGCCCAGAGACTGTCTCTGGGCAGCCACGGGCCTGATTACAGCCCCTAGCGGGACTCGAAGAACACGTCGAGCCAGATACCGCACTTGCCCGGCAGCTCGAGACACGACGCATCCGACTCAGCCGGGAAGGTGTTCCCGCAGCGGTCGGCCTTGTCGGTCTCGCGAACGTTGCTCAGCGCCTCGATTCGAAGCTCGCTGAAAGGCACCAGCTCCTTGAGTTCGATTCGGCCATCAGCATCGCGGTCAGCCCAGACCTGAAGCGTCGCACCACAGTTCTGGAACTTGACCTCCGACAGGCCGTCGATCGGCATCCCGCAGTGAGCGGCCAGTGCTTCGAAGCCGTGCGCGTAGGGGAATTCCCCGAGCGGCCCCTGGGTGACGTTCCCGAAGAGGTGACGCCACGGCTCCACCTCGACTTCCTTTCCAGATTGGATCGCCCTATAGTCCCCTGGGCTCAGCTTCGTCACGAAAACGATCTTCGTTCCTGGCTCAGTCCAAGCGGTACAGGTCGTTTGACCGTCACCTTTCCAGTCCAGGCAGACGGTGGGCGTCTCGCTCGAACAGAATCCCCGCTTCCACCAATCCTGCGCAGCTCCAGTTGGCGTGTAGTAGTCGGGCAGGTAGAGCACGAGAGGTGAGTTCGTGAGAAGGCACTGGCAGTTTCTACACTCCCAGGTTGCGAATGGTGGCGAGAGCCCGCAGTGGACAGCAGAGAAACACTGGCACTGCGGCGGCTCTTGGCCCCCACCACCGTTCTCACTCACAGTCTTGTTGATCTCCCTCGCCCGCTTACACTCAGCCGACTTGACCGCCCTCGGACTGTATACACCATTGTCGTACTGACGGTTCTGCATCGCATAGCCTGTGCGGTTGGCAGAGGGGTGCCCGAGTCCTATTGTGTGCCCTAGTTCGTGAGCGACCGTGTCGGCGAAGGTTGAGTCTATACAGCTAACAACCCTCCCAGGCACCCCAGGCGTCGCAGGGATCTCCGACTTACTGTACAGGAATATCTTGCGCCGACTAGGGCTGTAAAAGGCGCAGGAGTTTTGGTTCATCGGATTAAAGCCAGGATGCAACGTGACAGTAACGTCCCTGAAGCTAGTTCCAGGGGGCGGCGGAACGAGGTCAAAGATCGGAAACGACGTGCCGCCTATGTTGCAGCCACCGTTATTCCAGCTGGCCATTCCATCTAGGAACCGGTCCAGCAGACCGCCATGAATTCCTTGCGGGACAAGCCGGGTGACATCGGGTATGTTGTTACCCGGATGGCCCGAAAGGTTTGTTACGCAGGCAGCCTCCACCGGGCCGACGATCCAGAGAAGTGAGAGGAGGGTCGGCAACATTGTTTTGAAAAGCATTTCAGCGCTCCTCGGCTTTGGTTGCGCTGAGTGCCAAGTCGAGGAGCGCCGCCCTGTCCCTGACACGTCCTTCCTTCTTTGCTTCGGGGTATTCTGCGTACTGACTCGTTCTCCGAATATGGTCGCTGGTAGAGATGATCACAAGGCTGTGGGCGGTCTCTAGGCGAATGAACGGGTCGTCCGGGCTCCACTCGTACTGGTCGGGAACCATAACCAGCACTTCCTCGCCGGGGGCGGGGGGACTCGGGTAGCGGCTGTCGCTCTTGCAGAACTTGTATGGCCCTGCTTCGAACTCGCCTACCGGAATGAAGAAGTAGTACGAGTCGAGCGTCAAAGGGCCGCCCTTGAAAGTCCTCGTTGGCCTGAAGCGCACCAACTGGCCTGGTTGATCCTTGAAGAATCCGAAGGCACTCCTCTCAACTTCGCCCAGTATCACCGCAGTCGAGCCCTTTGCGGCTCCGGAGATACTCACCCGGTCTGGGCGTTCGTGCTGGTCGTCAACGAGCCCGCCAGTTACGAGGCAGCCGCTGTCATCGTAAAGCTGGTGATCTCCGAGTTGTTCTCGTAGAAACTCGCGAGCCCAGGGCGCGAGCGCTCCGTCCAAGAATTCGCCGTTGGCGTCGAAGACTTGGTCGGCGCGCTGCCAGATCCAGCGGTGCGGAAGCGGCTTCGCCATTTCCAGACGGACCGGGTGGGGCTCACTGCTCTTGGCTTCCCTCCGACCTTCAGTTGGAGTTAGAGCGCTCACGGCCTGGCTGATGGCCGTGACCAATGTAGTGCGATTCGGAATATGTGCCCAATACTCCTTGGCTCGGGCGTGGAGAGGCGTATTGGCCGGAGGGTCGTCCTCTCGAACGAGGGCCAGGCTCTGGCCGTCTCGCAGGCTAATGAATGGGTCGTCCGGTGAACGAAGCCGACTCTTGCGCGGCATGACCAGCAGCTCGTCGCCGACCTTGTACGGCGCCTCGTGGTTCCGGAAGGTCACGGACTCCTTTTTGCAAATCTCGATGGAGCCTGCCCTGAAGCTCCCCACAGGAACGAACACGTAGTATTTTGTGAGCCTTACGTCCCCTTGGAAGACCTGCTCAGGTGCAATCTGGATCAGCTGGCCGGGCTCTCTGAACCCGAATCCGTAGGCCACGCCTGTCACTCGGCCCAAGAAAACCATCTCGGCCGACTCGACGGCCTCGGCAATAGTCGCCCGATCGGCCGGCAGGTCCCACGAACCGCTCTGGACCATCTCTACGCAGCCCTCGCCCTTCGCGGCCGGGCTCTCAGCTACGGTTTGATCGTAGTAGGCCCGTATGGCGGGGTGGATCAACTCAGAATCGAAGCGGCCCTCGCCGTTAACGGCCCGGTTAGCCGCAACCCAGACCGGCCAGCTCGAGCCAGGCCCCTGGCTGTAAAGGACCTCCGGCATCCCGTCAGCAACAATCGGGGCCGCCATCAAGACGCCGCACAGGGCAAGCCCCGCCGTCAATCCGGTCAAAAGACAAAAAGTTCGCATTAGGCGTTTACTCCGCGCTTTTTGCGATAACTCGCAGGCGCGCGAATTCCTAGACCCGGGCGCCAGTCGCGCCCGGAAAATTTGGCCCTACGGAGGACGCGAATTGGGCCTTCTCCCTCGCCGGCAGGTTAACGCTTCGTGAACGATTTGTCTACGATTGCCTTCACCGGGTGGGCGTCAAATGGCTGTGCAGGCTCGTAAGTGTTATCTGCGTTAGCAAGATCCCGTGGCCCGGCAAGCCTCTGGGTCGCGGTTTCGATCGCCGCCAGAAAAGGCTTGATGAAACTGCTCAGATCAGCATTCTGCACCTTGGCGTGGTACATCTTCGAGAGCACGCCGTGATGCAGCGCCCGCAGGCTGCTCTGTATAGCTTCGGGGAAGCTGTCGAATTCGTCCGACTCGAGTTTCTCCGCGACCTCTTCCATGAACTTGATCATGTAGAAATTGGTGTCCAGTGGGTCACTCATAGCATGTCCTCGCTCTTCGGTACTCACGCACCAGGGTGGTCGGCGAGCGCGGCGGCGGATGGGTTGTAGGCACCGGCGGTCATGGGTCCTCCTCCCGGTTGCCGATCCAGAAGTGTCTGGCACCTCTCTGGTGAAACAGCTGGCACT
The DNA here is from genome assembly GCA_965248925.1 of Candidatus Multivoradales bacterium. Taxonomy (GTDB): domain Bacteria; phylum Acidobacteriota; class Thermoanaerobaculia; order Multivoradales; family J023; genus CBDFLE01. The sequence continues at coordinate 2,616,054 of CBDFLE010000006.1, forward strand.
ACGCAAGGCAGGGCTGCAAGGCAAGGCTACGACCTCTCACCGTCGAGGACTTCGCGCCTCCGAACGGCGCTCTGCAACAGCCTTGGCCATCTCGAAGTTCTTCCACCACACCTCGACCATCTCCGCGGGCATGACTTCAGCGCGCAATTTGACCAAGATCTCATCTACACCCCGACGCACCTCCAGCTTCAAGGTCTGCCGCGGTCGGACCTTGGCGAGATATTCGAGCACTGCCAAGTCACTGGTGAACTCCAAGGCCTGGCCGTCAATCGCGGTGACCACGTCGCCCGCTTCGAGCCCAACCTTGCTCGCCGGTCCTTGGGGTGCGATGCCGCGGATGAGCAGCCAGCCAGGCTGCTCGGCCTCCTTGTGGTACTCGTAGCCCAAACCCAACCAGCCCGGCGTATCAGGTCGAGCATCTTCGCCGGCTCTCGCCACTGACGACATCGACAAGATCAAGAGAGTGATAACGGTGAGGGTGGGTTGCAGAATCCTCATGCGAAACCTCCAGACTGTTTCTTGGGTAGCAATTTCACCTTCCATCGCGGTAGTCAAGGACCAGCTGGCCGCCAGGAGATAAGTAACCGCTGGCGCATTTCGAATCGCTTCTTGATGTCGAGCAGATGGCGTATTCGCCAGCCTCGATCTCAACGCTGAGCAAGCCCCGCTGTGCATCAAAGCCCCGTAAGTCGGCGCCCGAGGGGTAAAAGAGAGTCGACAAGGGCACCACCACTTCGCCATGGCGCAGAAACTGCTGCCCTTCGAGGCCGAGGATGAGTTCACCACTCGGGCCGATGTGGAGATCAAGCGCTGACGAACCGCTTTGAGACAAGGAGACTCTCTGGATCTTCGCTGGCAGTCCCGGTGCGACCACCACCAAGTCCAGCTCCCGGACGGCTCTTGACAAATGGATCTCGAATCGACCCGAGGGTTCCGTGGTCAAGGAAGCCCGCTCAGGAGTCCCCACGGCGAAGTACTTCACCCGAGCACTCGCAACCGGCCGGCCGGCACTCCTCACCCGACCAGGCACCGTTCTCCGCGTCTCGACACGGAGTTCCACCGACTCCGGATCTATGTCACCGATCTCCACATTTCGCACTTGGCTGAAGCGATCTCCTAGCGCTTCGGCGACAACGGTATGTTCCCCTGGCTCAAGCCCCTGGGCCTCGAATCGCCCTTCTGCGTCACCCCGGACCTGCATCACGATCCGCATTCCCCGATGGACTGTCACCAGCGATGGCGAGACCGGCTTCCCTGATCGGTCCACCACTGTACCGGCGAGGACACCGCCTGGTAGGTCGATTTCGAGCCTCCCCTCACGGGAGCCTTCGAAATGCTCTACCTCGACCGCTCCGTATAGATGCCGGCCACCAACTCCTGGGGATTCCGTGGGTAGCTCCAGATACCAGCGACCAGCATGGGGAAAAATCTCTCTAAAGGTCCCATCCTCCCGCGTCGTCACGCGAACAACTCTGGCGCCTCCGTCGGTAAGCTCCATTTGCGCTTGCAGCGGCTCGCCACCCCTGGTCAGCCGGCCGGTGACCGCGAGGATCGGCAAGTCGAGGCTGATCCGCTCGGTGGACGAGACCAGCTCGACCTCCCGCCGCTCAAAGGTCGAGCCCTCAGCGTCGAGGATCGAAACCACGTAGACCCCGGTATCCAGCTCCGTGGCTAACCAGGAGCCATTCTCATTGCAAGCTCCTTCTATACCTCTTCCCTAGTAGATTGGACAGCGGCAAGCGTTTCTCCAATCTTGCGCGCCAGAAGTCTCCGCCAAGCCCCAAAGGGGGCTGGACACTGACCTCTAACCACACTAGCGGTCGCAACTCCAGGGTCTCTTCGAGCACGCGGCTAATTCCGCCTTCGATGCGAATTCCATCGCGCCTCGCGGGCGAGAATCCGGTCGTACTAGCGACGAGCGAATAAATTCCGGCTGCAACCCCTTGAAAATTGAAGAACCCGCGATCATCTGCTTCGGTTCGCAGAGCTTGCCAGGCCAGCCGCTCTTCAGCCAACCTCTAAAGGGACAAGCTCTCCGGCACCAGCTCGACGACGAGTGTTTGGCCTGTTTCGCATTGCCCGAGGGTTGCGGCCCAACCCGAGAGCTTTCCGCTCCGCTCGAAGCGCTGCACTCCAATATTCAGGCATTGACTCGGAGCGACATTCACGCCCCAAACAAACTCTGCGGCCAAATCGCCAACTTGGAGCTTTAAATCCAGCTCGCCGGCCGGCAGGCGACACGACCACTGAGTATCCCGAATCGGGCAGGAGAAGCTAGCATCCTTCGGTATCACTCGCTGAGGATCCTCGCCACTGACCGACCGGGCGAGGACCGACACGGTCGTCGGAACCGGGACTCCCTGTGGCAGCTTCAGCTCGCCCTCGACCGTGCCAGTCGGCCACAACTGTAAAGTTGCCGCCATCGGCTCGGGGCCTGCCGGAAGGCTAACCCGCGGCGCCCAGCAGCCATCACTGACCAGTTCGAGCAGAGTTGCCCGATGGTGATCGAGTTCGATCTTCGCTTTGTTCGTCAGACTGACCGGCCAAGAGCTGACGGGTGGTTTCGAGCTATCAGTGGAAAACTCGCGCAAGACCGCGGGACTTTGGCAGGCAACGGCATCGCCAAGTTCGACAAGGGAAAAAGACACCTCGACGGTGCGCGCGGCGAAGGCAACAGCGGCCCACAGGAGCATCGCAATGGCAAGTATAGGCACTTGCCCCATGGCCCGGCTCAACAGCGTTGCGGGAGGGTCACACCTAATAGCAAACATAGCCGGCTCCGTCGATTGCCGGATGCCGGTTAGCTCCCCTCGCCGGCATCCACCCCAAAGCCGCCGTCGGCACGGGTCGGCTTGGCGGCCATCGCCGAGGCTCGCTCGGTGCTGGCCGCCGCTTCGCGTTCGGCCGCGGCTCGATCCCATGAGACGGCGGGCTCGACCCAGCCGACGAGGTTGCCCGCGACCAAGTCGGCGATCAGCTGGGCGTGGTCTTGGCGGTCGTTCAAGCAGGGAATGTAGCGAAATTCCTGGCCTCCCGCCGCCATGAAGTAGCCGCGGTTCTCGACCTCGATCTCTTCTAGTGTCTCCAAGCAATCGATGCTGAAACCTGGGCAGATCACGTCGACACGGCTAACGCCCGAGCCGGCCAGCGCTTTTAGGGTGGCCGAGGTGTAGGGCTTGATCCACTCTTCGCGGCCGAAGAGGGACTGAAACGACACCGTCCATCGATCCGCCCCGAGTCCGAGTTCTTCGGCCACCAAGCGAGCGGTCTTGTGGCATAGGCAGTGGTAAGGATCACCCGCTTCGAAATAGCGCTGCGGCACTCCGTGAAAGGAAAACAGCAGCTTCTCGGGCTCCCCTGCGCTCTGCCACAGGCGGCGAACACTGGTCGCCAAGGCGGCAATATGCGCCGGTTCGTCGTGGTACTCCTGCACCGTGCGCAACTCGGGCACCCGGCGCCAGGTCATCAGTTCCTTCATCACGGCGTCGAAGGCGGCACCGGTACTGGTGGAGGAATAGTGCGAGAACAGCGGCAGGATCAGCAGCCGCCGGCAGCCCTTGCGCTGCAACTCCGCCAGGACTGCCGGCACGGAAGGCTCGCCGTAGGTCATCGCCAAGGCTACATGCAATGGCGTTCCTACCCGCTCACTGAGCAGCTCTCCCACCCGCTGGCTGAGCCGCTGAGAAAGGAGTAGCAGCGGTGAGCCGGCGTCGGTCCACACCGATTTGTAGGCCGCCGCCGACTTCCGCGGCCTGAAGGTCAGCACCAGCAGGTGCAGAATCAACCACCAGCGCGGGCGCGACATCTCGATCACCCGCGGATCCCAGAGGAACTGCTTCAGGTACCGCCGCACCGCTTTAGCGGTCGGCGCGGCCGGCGTACCCAGGTTGACCAACAGAACACCGACGGCGGCTACTTCGCCATGGTGAAAGTCTGGCTCTGCTTTGAACAGGTTCTTGGGCAACTTCTAACCTCGGCATCAAAACTTCGAAGCGGCCCGCTCGCGGGCGGGCAAGATCTCGAGGCAAGTGGTCCACCAACCGGACTGAATGGTGGCGACAAACTCCTCGGGTAGTTGCTCGCGGCGCATTTCCTCTACCAATGCCTGGTGATCGTAAGCCAGCGGCAGCAATTCGACATCGAGACTGCCGTCCTCGCCGGCACCGATCATTGAGTACCAAACCGACATCTTGCCATCGTTGGCCGGCCGACCGATCACCCCGACGTTGACCGCGTCGCGCCCCGACGGTAGCCGCCGATGCCACTGTAGACCACTGTGAGTACAGAGCAAACCATCGGCGTCTTGCTGGTCGAGGAGCACCTCGAGAAATGCCTCGGGAGATGACGACTCGAAGAGAAACTCGTTGATTCGCCGCGGTGAGCCGTGAATCAGCAGCAGCTCGCGCTGTCCGATTCGCAACCGACGACGCAGCGGAAGGTCGCCCATCCAGTCGCGGAAAGCCGCCGAGCAATGCTCCGCGGTGTAACGGTAGGACAGCGCCGCGAAGTGGTTGTCGCGCGGATCGGCGTAGCCACAATTGCAATCCTCGCGCTGGGATGACAGCGATTCCTCGTAGTTACCCTGGATGGAGAGCACGCCCCCTTGTTCTAGTAGCGGCCAGACTAGCTCTGGGCTGGGTCCAAAACCTCCGAGATCACCGAGACAGTAGACCGCCTCGGCGCCGCGCTGGCGAGCGTCGGCGAGTAAAGCTTCGAGGGCGAAACGATTGTTGTAGATACCACCGAAAACCGCCACCCGGCGGTAGGGGCCCTCGACCGGCGTGGGATCGACTCTGGGTGCTAGGTATTCGCCGACGGCAGCCTGCCGCGCAGCTTCGTCCAACAACCTGCCGGTAGAGGCGGCGGCGCGGCGAAATTCGCCCAGCGGCACCAACCGCTGACCCCATGTCGCCAGTCCCCGGTGGGCGGTGAGTTTGGCGCTCAGGCGCTCTTTCCTACGCTGCTGGTCTTCGACAATCCGCTGGCTCATCTAGAAGCTGCCTCTCAGGTTCGTCGCTGCCATGGGTGGGTTCCTGAGCGGCCTCATGTGCGACAGCTGACACCGTGCACATGGCAGGTCCAGCAGGCCGGGTGGCCGAGCGGGAAACTATCCAAGGTGTCGGCCAGACGCTCTCCCATGCGGCCTTCGGCTTCGTTGACCAGGATCGGGCAGACCCAGACTCCCTGGTCGGTGACCATGCGACAGGAACTGCACTGCAGATGATCCCAACCGTCCTCGGGAGTGTCGTTCGAAGTCAGCCGTTGCCAACTCTCATAGGCTTGGCTCCGCTCGGCCTCGGCACCGATCTGGAAAACCGGCAAGATCTTCAGCCGCGGCCGTTCGACGCCTTTCTGGCGCAGTAAGTCGAGAAAGAGGGTACGGCCCGGCGCCGAAGCATTCTCTTCGTAGACTTCGGTAATCGTCACCACCGGGTTGAGCCCCGCCCGCAGCAGACGCTGCAAGCCGCCCAGGGCGCGCTCGAAAGTCCCTGGGCCACGAATGGCGTCGTTGGCTGCGGCGTCATAGCCATCGAGTGAGATGCGCATGTCGAGGGAATAATTGGAAGTAGCGGCCAACCCGGCCAAGCGCGCGCAACGGGGCGCATCGAGCAGCAAACCGTTGGTCAACACGGTCGCTGGACCCTGTTGCAGGGTGGCTTCTAAAATAGCTTCCATGTCGGGATTGAGAAACGGCTCGCCGCCGGTGAAGTAGTACTCCTTAACACCGACCCGCAGGGCCTCACGCAAATAGCCTGCGACTTGATCGAGGCTCATATGCTCGTGGGTGTGATTGGTCGGCGAGCAAGAGATGAAGCAGTGGCCACAAGCCAGATTGCAGATAGTTCCGGCGACCTGGAACCACAGGGTGTCGAGCGAGCGTAGCTCTACGCGCGGTGTCTCGCTGGTGGGGGGCAGATGTAAATCACTCAATTCGGATCAGCTCCTGAGCAGCGAGGTTGGCCGCGAGCCGTGCATCCGGCAGGCGGCGCGAAGCCGAAGGGAGCCAGTCACGGCATCCCACAGAGCCTCCCTTGAGTCTCCGCGCGGTAACTACCGCTTGGATGGCTCGCGGGCAGCCAACAAGTATCTTCCCACATCACTCGGCTCGCCCCGGGTCGATCGAGAACACCATCTGAACCGCACCGAAGCTGATTTCGTCACCCGACTGAATCGGCTGAGGTTGGTCCGGGTCGAGGCGGCGCCCGTTGACGAACGTGCCGTTGGTGGCCCGCTCTCCAACAATCGAGAACTGACCCTCTTGGCTCAGAATTCGCGCATGGCGGCGACTGGTGGATACCTGCGGATCGATAGCGGTGAGATCGATGTCCGGTAGCAGGCCCTGGGTCGGGTCGAGGCGGCCAACCAGGGCGGTCGGTCTATCCGGCAAGATAAAAACGGCACCGCTATCTCCCCGGTGGGTGAGCTGGCCGTAACCTGGCCGGTTCAGCTTCTCCTCGGGCTGTGTCTGGCAGTAGGAAGCGAGCAGCCTCTCTTCAGCTTGCGACAATCTGCCGGCAAGCTTGCGGATCATTCGAATCGCGATTTCCGGATTGCGCCGCAGCATGTGTTGGAACAATCGGCGGTCGATCTTCACTAGCCGAACGGCGCTCAAGGTGCGAATCGAGTAGTTGCGAGAGGCTTCGTCGAACAACGACATCTCGCCGAAGAAATCGCCCTTCTCCAGCACCGCCGAGCGCGCGAGTTGGTCGCCGATACCCTGCAACAACTCGACTTGACCCTCTTGAATCAAGTACATGCTGGCGCCTTTATCGCCTTGCTCGAAAATCGTCTCGCCAGCCGGGAGCGTCATCGTCGGATAGGTCACGGCGCCCGGATCGGGCTCTGCGGGCATTTGCTGGCTCATCGGGAGAGGCTCACTCGGAAGAGGAGTAATCTGCCGCGCTAGCCTAGCAGAATGGGAGTCCGGCTCAGTCCCTCTCTGCTGCGCCGCGGAGCGCGCCGGTCGGATCGTCAAGGAAAGTCTCTATCGCCTGCTGGACGTCGCTGCGGTTCATCAGGAAGGTGTGAATGCCGGGGACCTCCAGAGTGGGCACACCCTCGAGATGGGTTTCCTCGACCCGCACCACCGCATCGTTGGGCTGGCCCTCGAAGGGAAGCCAGGGGGAGCGCGGCCCTTGGGTGCCGGCGATGATCAGGGACGGTACCTGGGGCACCGGCAGCCGAGCATAGAATTCTTCATCGCCTATCTTCTGACCTGCGTCGCGGGTGGCGAGGCGAAACACCGGGTTGTCGCGCAGCATTCGAGCCATCACCGACGGCCGGTTGGGCGGCGCCAACATGATGAAACGGCGAAATCCAACCGGTAGCAGCGGACTGGCCAGGCGGGTAATGATATTGCCTAGCGAGTGGCCGACCACGGCGTATGATGCTTTGGCTTCGGACTCGCTCGCGAATTCGCCCGCCGCCAATTCGCGCCGCGTCTCCTCGCTATCCTGTTCGACAACTTCCCGTACATGGCTGACAAAGCTATTGGCAATGGTCTGTAGATCAGCCAGCGCCACCATGTAGTCGAAGCGGCTGGGGCGGTAACCGCTAGCCGCCAGACGACGCTGAAGAAGCAGCATCGAGGCCGAGGTTCGGCCCATTCCATGGATCAGGAAAACCCGCATCGGCTTCACGGGGTACCGGCGTCGGATCTCTCGGCAGCGGGCAACCAGCTCAGGGCATAGCTCTGGTCTTCCAAGGGCTGCGCTTGGCGAGTCAGCTCCATGGGCCTGAAGGTATCGACCATCACCGCCAGCTCATCGGTACCCTGCTTGCCGATCGACGCCTCATAGGTGCCCGGATGGGGACCGTGAGGCACGCCATTCGGGTGGACGGTGAAGGATCCTTCTTCGATCCCCTTGCGAGACATGAATTGACCCTTGACGTAGTACAGCACCTCGTCCGAGTCGACGTTGGAGTGGTTGTAAGGTGCTGGAATCGCCAGCGGGTGGTAGTCATACAGGCGCGGTACGAACGAGCAGATGACGAATCCGGGTCCGGCGAAGGTCTGATGGATGGGCGGCGGCATATGCACCCGGCCGGTAATCGGCTCGAAATCCTCGATGTTGAAAGCGTAAGGCCACAGATGCCCGTCCCAGCCCACTACGTCGAGGGGATGGCGACCATAGAAGAAGCGTGAGATCTGCCCGCGGGCCTTGACCCGCACCTCAAAATCTCCCTTTTCGTCGTGAGTGCAGAGCTTGTCGGGCGGTCTGATATCGCGCTCACAAAACGGCGAGTGCTCGAGGAACTGGCCATAGTTGTTCAAGTAGCGCTTGGGCGGTATGACGTGGCCAAATGCTTCGATGACCAGCAGTCGCTGCGCGACCCCGGAGTCGGGAATCAACCGCCACATCACACCGGTGGGAATCACCAAGTAGTCACCCGGTCGATAGCGCAGTTCGCCGAACTGGCTCTCCAAGATGCCCTCACCTTCATGAACGAAAAGCACCTCGTCGCCATGGGCGAAGCGATACCAATAGTCCATCGCTTCGGTGGGCCTGACCAGCGACAGCACCACATCGCTATTGCCCATCAATGCGACCCGGCCCTCGATGGCATCACCCCCCGCCGCGACCGCCGCAGAACGCAAGTGGCGCGGGCGCAGCCTGTCGCGCTCCTCATAGTCCAAATCGGCATGGCGCAGCACCTCGACCCGATGCACTTCGGTGGGCGGATGGAGGTGGTAGAGGATCGACTGGATGCCGTCGAAACCATGGATGCCCATCAGCTCTTCATGATGCAAAGAGCCGTCTGTCTTGCGGAATTGCGTATGGCGCTTGTGGGGTATCTGGCCCAGCTTGTAATAGTAGGTCATGGTCTGCCTCGTAGTTTCGGCGTCATCCGCTACAGGTTTCCGCGCACTTCCTGCTCGCGCTCGATGGCTTCGAAAAGAGCCTTGAAATTGCCCTCGCCGAAACCTCGGCTGCCCTTGCGCTGGATGATTTCGAAGAACAGGGTCGGCCGGTTGACCACCGGCTTGGTGAACAACTGCAGGAGGTAACCCTCGTCGTCTCGGTCGGCGAGGATGCCCAGCGGTCGTAGTGAGTCGTAGGATTCGTCGATTTCGCCGATACGATCTGGCAGCTCGTCGTAGTAGGAATCTGGCACGGTCAAGAAATCGACTCCCTGCTGGCGCAGGTGATTTACCGTCTTGACGATGTCGCGGGTCAGCATGGCGATGTGTTGCACCCCCGCGCCACCGTAGAAGTCGAGATACTCCTCGATCTGACTCTTCTTGCGCCCTTGAGCGGGTTCGTTGATCGGGAATTTGATGGCGTAGGAGCCGTCCGACATGACAATCGACATCAACGCGCTGTACTCGGTGGAGATCTGATCCTGATCGAATTTGAGCAAACGTCTGAAGCCGAGCACATCGCTGTACCAGTTGGCCCAGGTCTCCATCTTGCCCAACTCGACATTGCCCACCACATGATCGAAACGCAGCAAGCCAGCGTCAGGGGCGGCAATCGGCCACGCTTCGAAGCCGGGCATGAACGGGCCGTCGTAGCCGTGGTGGGAAATGAAGGAATGCACGGTCTCGCCATAGGTCTTGACCGACGCCGTCTTGACCTGGCCATGGGAGTCTTCGACCACCTGTGGCTCGGTCGCCGCCTCGGCTCCCCGCCCGACGGCAGCGGCGAAGGCATCTTCAGCGTCGTCGACCAGGAAGGCGATGTCTTTGACCCCGTCGCCGTGACGCCTGACGTGGTCGTTGATCTCCGAATCAGGATCCATCGAGGAGGTCAGCAGCAACCGCGCCTGGCCTTGCTCGAGGGCATGGGTGGTGCGCTGACGATTGCCGGTTTCCAGCCCACAGTAGGCGAATTGCGAGAAGCCAAACGCATTACGGTAGAAATAGGACGCTTGTGAGGCCTCGCCGACCCACATTTCTATATGGTGGATTCGGCGAAGTCTTGGCGGTTTTTGCTCCATCTTCTGCAACCTCTCAACGACTCTGTCAGGCCCGCAAGGGACCGGATGATTGCCATGTATCCATGCAAGCTATCACGCCCCTCGGCAGATCGTCACCACCCCGCCGGGGGGCTAAAGGGCGGTGCAACTTAAGCGATGCGAACTAACTAAGCAGGGGTCTAAGCTGGCGCGACGGCCGCGGGTGGAGGCCGGCGATTGGCTGAGAAACAGTAGACCACCGCGGAGCCTAACCGCTGTGACCGGCCCGGTCCGAGTTGCACCATTTCGCCCTGCTGGCCGAGCACTTTCTCGGCTGGCCAGGGAAGCTCTACCGCGAGTTCTTGGTCGACACTCCAAGCCACCGCTACTTCACCTCCAGCGGCAGCAGCAAAGAGCAGCAAGTAGCTGCGCGGCGGCGACTCCAATCGGCGCAAGAATGTGCTGCCGGCAAGCTGCCGCTCAAGAGTCGCCAGAGCGGCGAAGGCGGGGCGGCGGCGGCCAGGAGCCCCTTTCTCCGCTACCGCGATCAAACCGTACCCCTGGGCCACCAACTGCCACCAGTAGACGCGCTCGGCACAGCCACTGGTGAGCGCTAGCAAGTAGTAGCGCACCAGATAATCGGCCTGGGCCGATTCATCGACCGCAACCTCGCGACCCGCTGGCGAGTGCGGCCCCTCCCGCAGCGGCCAGTTGACCTCGGTGACCCACGAACGGCCGGCACAGCCTCTAGCGGTGTCGGCAATCGCTTGCGCCAAAACCAATTTGTCCACCGTGTCGAAGCCCAGTTGCGAGTTCTCAGGCGCCCCCCGCCGATCGACGTAGAGCAGGCTGGCCAGGGCATCGAAGGGGGGCATGGTGGTCTTGGTATTAACCAGCGCCGCGGTGATGTGGAGTTCGAAATCGATCACCGCCGGTCCGGCAAGTTCGACCCCTGGATGCAGCCGCAGCACTTCCGAGGCTTGTTCCGCCAAATGCAGATACTCGCCATAACGCCACACCCCCCACTTGCTGCGATTGGGCGCCTGACCGATCTGGAAGCTGCGGCCAAGGGGCACGAACAGCTCAGCCAGCTGCTCGATCTGCGCTCGCCAGCGTGCCGGGTCTCGCGCCAAGTCGCGATTTTGCGGCAGGGAGAAGGTCAGCTCGTGACCGCGGCGATGCAGTTCGGTCGCTAGCTCGAACTCGGCCTGATGATCGTCATCCCACGGGTGGAGGCGTAGCAGAATGTGGTGGACCCCGAGATCCTCTACCGCCTGCAAGAGCTGATCCTCAGCCCCTGGCGCCGGCCGCAGTCCGATTCCAGCCCCTTTGAAGAGCAGGGGTTGACGGTAGAGCCCGGCCTGGAGCTGACGGTAGCGACGCCAGATTCGCGGTGCCGCGGTGCTCAGCGAAGCGGCAAAACCGAGATGGCTGCGTAGATCAGCAATCCGGATAGTGAGCTTCTCCAACCGACCAGCATGCTGATGGGGTTGATCCGAGAAACGGTCCCAAACCGCCTTGTCGCGACTTCCAGCGGCCGCAGGCGCGGCGGGCATCTGGCCATGGGGCGGCCGCCGCGGGGTCAAGCCATCGCGCAGTGTTCGCAGACGGCCGCGAAACGCTTTCTTGGAACGTATCTTCCAACGGAAACTACGGTGGAACCACTGATAGAGAAACCAGCGCCGGCCAGCAACCCCAGCCTCACCCCAGTAGGCGTCGAGAAACACCTGCTGATCTTGGTGCCGGAAGATCTCCAACCGGCAAAGATCTCGGCTGCGGGTCAGCACCCCCAGACGCTCGCGACGACGGGCTCGGTTGAGGTCTACGAGGTAGATCTTCGACAAATCCAACTTGCCGTCGGCGATCGGCGTCAGCACGTTGCCGATCGACAGATCGCGGTGGAACAGGCCCCGGTCATGCATTCCCCTGGCGGCACGCCCGAGAGCTTGCAGGTAAGCAACAAAGTCGACCCGAGGAAAGTCCTCCGCCTCGCTACCAGCATTGCGGGACAGCAAGAGGTGGCGCGCCTCGACGGTTATGCCGAGATCACGGGTTATGAAGAAGGACGGTCCATCCGGGCGCCGGCTCTCGGCCAACATCAGGGGCTCGGCAGTGGCAATGCCAGCCGCGGCAAAGGCCAGCGCCATGCGCCAGCTGCGGCGCGCCTTGTCTTCGCCACGCCGCCGCCGCCAGCGCTCGCGCAAGCCGGTGTTGGGGAATTGCTTGACCACTACCGCCAGCGTGCCACCAGGGGTCTGCAAATTGGCGCGGTAGAGGTAGTTGCGACCCCAATGCACGGTTTCGCCAGCGGCCTGCGGGTCGGTCAGGCGCGCCAGCTCCGCCGCCAAGTCGACCGGGCGATGGCTGCTGACTAGCTCGCCGACCAGATCTGTCAGCTGAAAGGGTTCGACGGGTAGCTCATTGGCTGGGGTCGAGTCGGCTTGCGCGATCACTGCTGGCCGCTCCGCGTCACCTCGACTTCGAATTTCTGGTGGTGAATCCGGTGCTCGCTCTCGAGCTCTATCTCGGTGCCGAGTTCGATCTCGACCTCTTGCAGAACCGCCTGCATCGAGGTACGCAGCACCTGCGCCAAATCGGGATGGACCCGGACCGTAATGCTGTCGATCGGTCGGCTTCCCCGCCGTTCAAGCAGATAGTTGCGCAATTGCAGACACACCGTGGTCAAAGAACGGATACGCCCCGAGCCCGCACAGTGCGGACACCCCTGGGTCATGATTCGTTCCAGACTCGGCCGACTGCGCTTGCGGGTGATTTCCACCAGACCGAACTCGGAGATTTGCAGCGCCTTGTTCTTGACTTGATCTTTGGCCAGTTCTTCGAGCAGGGCTTGGAAAACCTGCTCGCCATGCTCCGGCTCGGACATGTCGATCAGATCGATGACGATGATGCCACCCAGGTTGCGCAGCCGCAGTTGCCGGGCAATCTCGCGCACCGCCTCCAAATTGGTGGTCAGGACGGTGTCTTCGAGGTTGATGCGCCCCACATAGCGGCCGGTGTTGATGTCGATCGCCACCAATGCTTCGGTCTGGTGGATAACGATATGTCCGCCTGATTTCAACCACACTTTGCTGCGCAAGGCAGCGGCGATCTCGTCTTCGACACCGAAATTCTGCAACAGATGCTCGTCGCGGAGCCACGGCTTGACCAAGTCCACCAGGGACGGCTGGACATCGGCAAGAAAGCCACGCACTTCGCGGTATGTGGCATCCCCCTCGATCCACAGCTCGGCATAGTCGCTGCTCAACAAGTCGCGAACCACCCGGCGTGCCAGGTCCAGGTCCCGATGCAGCAAAGATGGGGGTTCGACCTGCCCAGCGCGCTGCTGGATCTTCTGCCACAGCTGGATCAAATATGCGCTGTCGGCAGCCATTTCCTCGGCGCCGCAACCCTCGGTGGCGGTGCGGGCGATCAAACCACCCAGATCTGGCTGTAGTTCACCGAGGAGCTGCCGCAAGCGCTCGCGTTCGCCTTCGTCCTCGATACGCCGTGAAACGCCCAAATGGCAAACCCCGGGAAGCAACACCAGATAGCGCCCCGGCAGGGTGATCTGAGTGCTCACCCGGGCACCTTTGTTGGGCATGGCATCCTTGAGCACCTGCACTACCAGCTCTTGGCCAGGTTTCAACAAATGCTCGATCGGCGGCCAGTCGACGGTTTCAGCGCTGCGCCGGCCAGTCTTCTCGACCGCGGTCTCGGCCGGTGGCGGATCTTCCGACGACGGATCCTCCGGAGGCGGCTCACCGGTCTCTGACTCGGCCGTCCCCTGCACCGCTTGGCGGGCCTCCATCACCTCGCTGACATAGAGGAACGCATCTCGCTCCAAACCGATGTCGACAAACGCCGCCTGCATCCCTGGCAGCACCCGATTGACCCGGCCACGGTAGATATTGCCCACCACCCCGAGGCGCTGATGGCGCTCAATGTACAGCTCGCTGAGCTGACCGTCTTCGAGTATCGCAGTCCGTGTTTGGTACGGATCGCTCTCGATGAGCATTTTCTTCCTCACCTAGTTCTTTCCTCTTACGCTAATCATCACATGCTGAGCGCGGCCGCGGCGGAATCTTCGGATCAGGACGGGGAAGAAAGTCTAGCGATTCACATAGCGGCGAAAATCGACGCCCAAAATAATGCCGGTACCGATGAAGTTGACCAGCGTGAACGAACCGCCGTAAGACAGGAAGGGTAATGGAATACCGGTAATGGGCAACAGTCCGACCACCATCGCCGTGTTGTAGAACACATGCGTCGCCAGCGCTGCCAACAGTCCGGCGACCAGCAGTACCGCGGTTCTCCCTCGGCCTCGCATGGCTATTCGCGCCGCTGAACTGAGGTAGAGGGTGTAGAGCAACAGCACCGCGGCCACCCCGGCAAAGCCCCACTCCTCAGCCAGCACAGCCATGATGAAGTCGGTGTGCCGCTCCGGCAAGAAGCGCAGTTGGCTCTGTGTGCCCTGACCATAGCCCTTGCCCAGCAACTGCCCCGAGCCCACCGCGATCTTGCTCTGTCGCGCCTGATACCCAGCCCCCAAGGGATCGCTTGCCGGCGACAGGAAGCTGGCGACCCGCTGACGCTGGTAGTCGTGCAGAGCAAAGCTCCACAGTCCACCGGCGATCACCAACCCGAGCACCACCGCCGCCAGCAAATGACGAACCCGCACTCCGGTGACCAGCAACATGCCGACCAGCAGCGGCATCAACATGGCGGCGCTGCCCAAGTCGCTTTCGAGAGCGATCAACAACATTGGCAGGCCGGCGATGGCACACGACACGAGAATCTCGCGCAGTTCCAGATGGGACCGACGAATGGTAGTCAAGTAGCGAGCGAGCATCAAAGCAGTGGCGAGCTTGGCGAATTCTGAGGGCTGGATGCCGGTAGAGCCCAGAGTCAACCAACTACGAGCCCCTCCCGCTACCCGGCCGGCGAACAACACCAGCACCAGCAGAAAAATTGCCAGGCCGTAAAGCGCTGCCGCCCGATTGACCAGCGATCGATAGTCAAAGCCGAAGGCCACAGCCATCCCCACCAGGCCGAGGGCGAGACGCAAAGCGTGCTTCACCAGATAGGTGGTTTGCAGCTCTGAAGTGGCACTATGCACCGTCGCCAGGCCGATCAGCGACAGCAGCACAGCAGCCACCAACGGCCCCCAATGCACGTTGCCCAGGCGACGCAGCGGGGTGCTGTCGTCAGGAATCGCTACGACGCGCGAGATCGGCTGCGAAAAACTTCTCATACATCGCCCTGGCGAGAGGTGCCGCCGCTCGTGAACCCGTGCCGCCGTGCTCAACAAAAACCACCACCACCAGGCGGGGTTCGTCGAACGGAGCAAAGGAGGTGAACCAGGCGTGGTCGCGCAACTCCGGCGGCAAAGACTCGCTTCGGGTCCAGCTCTCTTGGTGCACCACTTGAACGGTGCCGGTCTTGCCCGAAATCTCGAAACCGGCCACATGGGCTACTTTGGCGGTGCCCTTCTTGCCATGAACCACGCTGTACATGCTACGGCGAACCAACTCCATGTGCCGCGGCTCGATCTTCAAGTCTTCCTCGATCTGCGGTTGGTCACTCTCCACTAGCCTTGGCTGCAAGCGGCGGCCGCCGTTGGCCACCGCCGCGGTCATCACCGCGATTTGCAACGGTGTGGTCAAGATCGGGCCTTGGCCGATCGCCACCGATAAGGTCTCGCCCGGATACCAGCGCTCGCGACGAAAATTAAGACTCCACTGGGTGTCGGGAACCAGTCCTTTCTTCTCCCCTCGCAGATCGATTCCGGTGCTACTACCAAGGCCGAAGAGCCGAGCATAGCGCGCGATGGCGTCGATCTCCAGCTTCTGACCCAACTGGTAAAAGTAGATATCGCAAGAACGCTCCAAGGCGTCGTGCAGATTGACTGTACCGTGACCACTGCGCCACCAGCACCGCCGCCGTTGGCCATAGAACTTCGCCGCACCGCGACAGACCACTGTGTCTTGAGGGCGCACCACCCCTTCCTTCAAACCCGCCACGGCCATGACCAATTTGAACAAAGATCCGGGTGGGTAGGTGTTCTGTATCGCCCGGTTCTGCAGTGGGTGGTGAGGATTGTCGATCAGCGCCAGCCACTCCTCACGACCCAAGCGACGGGCAAAGTGGTTGGGGTTGAACGACGGCGAGGAGACCATCGCCAGGACGTTGCCGTCGCGCGGATCCATCGCCACGATCGCTCCGACATGATCCTCGAGCAAGCGAGCCGCTTCCTGTTGCAGCGCCAGGTCGAGGGTCAAGCGCAGATCGCCGCCAGCGCGCCCGAAGCTGCGCTGATGTTCTTCCACTTGCCGACCCCGGCTGTCGACCACCACCACCCGATGGCCTGCCGCGCCACGAAGCAGGTTTTCATAGACCCCTTCGAGTCCCTGTTTGCCCAGCAAATCACCGCCACGGTAGGGCTCTCCCAAGCGTCGCAGTTCATCGCTGGTGACTTCCCCCAGATACCCCAGCACATGGGCGGTCTGATGAGCGTGGCGGTAGAGCCGCAAATGTTCGACCTCCATCTCGAACTCGGGATGCTCTAGGTGTTCGACCCCAAAGCGCGACACCTGCGCCAAGGACAATCCCTCGGCCAACCGCACCGGCTGAAAGGTTGGCACCGAACGGTAGCGGTCGAGCACTTTGGCCAACAGCTCACTCTGTTGCTCGAGGATTGGCGCGGCGAATTGCAGACTCGCCGGCGGCGAGGCGCTCAAGCTGCGATCGAGAAAGAGGTTGTAGCTCGGAACGTTCTCCACCAGCGGCAGGCCCTTGCGGTCGAAAATCAGCCCTCGAGGCGCCACGATAGCGTGCTCCCGCAAGCGATTGTTCTCCGCCAACTCACGGTAGTAGTCGCCGTTGACTCCCTGCGCGAACCAGTAGCCGGTGGCGATGATCAGGATCACCAACTGGGCCAGGCGACTCAGGCGCGAGACCCGGAGGGCCAGCAAGCGACGATATTGGCGACTCTTAACCATCGTTCAGCGGACCTCCATCTTGACTTTGCGATGACGCTGCCGACGCCACCCCTGTTCCCACGTTCTGAACCTTCGCGACATTAGAAAGAGCCCGAGACCCGCCAAGCCGGTGGTGAGGATCTTGGCAACCATCGTACCCGGTCCGGGCAGTTCGCCCTGATGGACCAGCAAGAACTGCAAAGCGGAGAGGGTCGCCACCTGCAAGGCAGCGGCAAAGGCAAACAACAGCCCTACCTGCAGCGGCTGCTGAAAAACAAATTGCTGCTGCAGTCGCGAACAGACGTAGCTGACCACCGTGTTGGCGAAACCGTGGATCCCAAACAACCCGCCGCTGAGCGCGTCTTCACTCAACCCGATGATCGAGCCGCCAAAGATATTCCAACCCAGGCTGCCAGCAAGACTCTGAAACACCACCAACACCAGGAAAGGGTCGAATAGGGTCGAGAAATCGCCACTCAGGCGCAAGCCGACCCCATGCATCGTGGCCGCCAGCAGCAGGCCGAGCAACCACCTAAGGAACCGCACCGGACAGCGCCTCCTTGATCGCCGTGGGAACCGACTCCAGAGCCACCACATCGACCTGGTCGAGCAACATGAAATCGATCACTGGGTGAATGCGAATATGGTGAAAGAGGTCCGAGCCTGGTTTGACCGAAGCGACTTTGCCGATCGGAATGCCGCGGGGAAAGATCCCGTCCATGCCGGCGGTGACCACCTCGTCACCTGTTCGCACGTCACTCTGCAGTGGCATGTAGAGCATGTCCAAACCCTGCTTGCCATCACCCTGGACAATGCCTTGGCGGCGGGTCCGGCGAATCATCGCGCTGACCGACGACGAGCGGTCGGTGATCAGCTGCACTTTCGCGTAGCGGCCAGCGGCCAGCACGATCCGCCCCACTAGGCCATCGCCGCTGACCACCGGCTGATTCTTGCGCAGCTCAGCAGTGCCGGTGTAGAGCACCATCGACTGCAACCAGGATTTGTAGTCGATGTAGACCACGTCAGCGACGAAGTAGCCGTTCGGCAGACGTCGCGCGTAACCGGTCGAACTCTTCAAACGCCGCAGCTCTTCCTCCAGCCCTTGCAAGCGCATCAGATCACGGCGGGTGCGGTCGAGCTGCTGATGCAGCAGGGTGTTCTCCGCCCGGAGGCTAGCCCGGGTGCTGAAGGACTCGAAAAATCCATCCAGCGAACGGTCCGCCGTGGCTACCGCGTGCGCCACCGGTGCCAGTCCGGCCAGCGCCAGCCGCTCCAGCGGACTGTCGCGAGCTTGCTGCCGCGAAGACAGAAGGACCAACTGGCCCAGCAGCAGAGTGACAAAGAGCAGTCTCGTCCAGCGTCCGTTCACTAGCGTAGCGAGACCTTGCGCAGCAACTCCATGTTTTCTAGCACCCGACCAGTGCCCAAAACCACCGAGCACAGCGGGTCGTCGGCCAGCACCACTGGCAGGCCGGTTTCCTCACGCAGACGCTGGTCGAGGTTGCGGATCAACGCGCCGCCGCCAGACAGCACGATACCTTTGTCCATGATGTCGGCCGAAAGCTCCGGCGGGGTCCGCTCCAGCGCTTGACGCACCGCCTCGACAATGGCCGATATTGGTTCGGCCAAGGCTTCACGGATCTCGGTGTCCGACAGAGTCAGAGTCTTGGGTACCCCTTCCACCAGATCGCGACCCTTGATCTCCATGCGGATCTCTTCCTTGAGCGGAAAAGCGGAGCCGATCTCGATTTTGATCTGCTCGGCGGTGCGTTCACCAATCAACAGGTTGTAGCGTCGTTTGAGGAAGTTGATGATCGCTTCGTCGAGTTCGTTGCCGGCGATCTTCAACGACCGTGAGTAGACTGCTCCGGCAAGCGAGATCACCGCTACGTCGGTGGTGCCACCGCCGATGTCGACAATCATGTTACCCGAGGGCTCGGTGATCGGTAGCCCAGCACCTATCGCCGCCATCATCGCCTGCTCGACCAGAAACACCTCCGACGCACCAGCCTGTTCGGCAGAGTCGCGGACCGCGCGCTTCTCTACCGGGGTGATCTCCGAGGGCACTCCGATGACGATCCGCGGCCGCACCCAACGGCGGCCACCGTGCGCTTTCGAGATGAAGTATTTGAGCATCTGCTCGGTGATGTCGAAATCGGCGATCACCCCATCCTTCATCGGCCGCACCGATTCGATGTTCCCTGGAGTACGCCCGAGCATCTCCTTGGCCTCGGAGCCGACGGCTTCGATTTTGTTGGTAATCCGGTTGAAGACGACCACCGAGGGCTCGCTGACTACGATGCCACCATTGCGGGTGAAGACAAGCGTGTTGGCGGTGCCGAGATCGATCGCCAGATCGTCCGAGAAATGTCTGAGAATACTTGGAAATGGCATGTGTTGCTCGCGCCCTGGTGGGCGGCGTCTAGAAAGCCTCGGTGAAGACTTCCTGTAGTTTTCGGGTCTCGTTACCCCAGGTGTCGGTGGCCACGATCTCGACCGAGTCAAGATCTTCCCGGGTCGCTTGAATGGTCAAGCTGAATGAACCGTCGGCTTGGACAGCAACGTTGTTTCCATTGATCTCCAACCGCGCTCCAGGTTCGGTACGACCGCTAATCAACAGCTTGGCGCCGTAGGGACGGGCTTCGAAGATCTCAAGTTTGGGCGGTGTCCGATCTTGCTCACGGTCACCACCGCCATGAGCCGCGACGCGAAACGCTCGAGTCTCGCTCCATGGCCCGAAGGCGCCACCGCGGGCGATCGCCGCCACCTGCCAGAAAAAGCTCCCTTCGCCGCGTATCCCGACCGTCGCCGAAGTCCGTCGTCGACCCCGATCGTCAATGATGTTGCTGGCGAAGAGTGGGCTGGAGGAAACCCGCAAAGCATATGATGCCGCCGAGGTAACCGGCCGCCAAGCGAGGTTCAGTTCCTCGTCCTGATCGAGATCGTACTCCTGGTCGCCACTTGGCGCGATCAGCTCCGGCGCCGCTGGCAGCGGCCGCAGGTCCGACAGCAGCACCCCCCGCTGCTCGACCTGCTGCAAAGCGCTCAGCTCGCGCTCCTGGCCATTCTCCGAGATCACCCGCAGTTTGCCGCGGTAGGCGGCGAAACGGGCGACGTCGCGATCTTCGTCAAAGGAAACCAAGGCCTGTGAGCGACTGTCGATTCTCGCTTGAGCACGAGGTGTGTTGAGAGCACCCGCCGCCTTGGTGGTGCGCAACTCGACGGCGCCGATCACCACATCCGTGATTCGCTCTTCGCCACGCCCCCGAACGCTGGAGGGCTGGTCACCTAGATGCACCATCGTGTTCTGCCGCAGGGTGTACACCGAACCATCGACGAACAGAATCTCAGCCTTACCATCTGCACTGGTCTTGACCCAATCGCCGGGATGCAGACTGATCTGACTGCGGGCTCGTTTCCAAGTGCCGCGGTCTCCTTGGCGAAACTCCACGCCGCCGTGCAAGCTGATCATGCGGATCGGGCTCTCGGCATCCGCTTCTCCAACTTCCAACAGCGTCTCGAGGATCGCTGCGCACCGCTGGCCCTTGCTCAGCGCCCGCTGCAACTCACCTGCGCCATAGGCGGTGTTAGCTTCGTCGAGCAAGCTCCAAGCCCCCTCTTGCTGACGCCGCAACTCCATGTAGTCTTCGCGTTGTTCGACCTGTCGCACCAATCGGCGGGCATGCTGCAAGCCTAGCGAGGCCCGTTCGTCCAAGGTCACCTGCTGCCAACGCAAATATCCCAAATAGGAAACCCCGACCACCAGCAGCAACGCCCCCAGGGCTAGCAGCCGGCGAACGGTATCCACCGAGACGCTGTACCAGTGCAACTCGGGACGGCGATTGGCCAAACTCATTACTCCAAGGCTTATATGCATCGCGCTTCGCAACTGCGCGCCTCGTACTGGCGGCGGTGTCGAAAAGCTCTGCGGAAAGACAACCCGGTGTGGTTGCGCCCGCGGCGACCACACTGGGTCGTGGTGTTCCTTGAGCCGCAGCAATCACCGGGCAGTGGTGCTCACCGACTAGCGAGGTTCAGGATGATATCTAGTGGCGACTCGATTCGAGCCCGGAGCCCGCTTCTTCCAAACTCGCAGAATATACCACAAACCACTGCTGGAACAAGGGTTTGTGGCCTTTCTGAACGGTGTCCGACGGGTTGCTCGACAGGGGTGTCATTGTATAGAGTCGGCAGCCTTGCCGATCCAACCCCGGCACCAAAGGAGAAAGTCATGGCTCTCAGGTGGATGCGCGACCAAATGAAGTATCTGAAATGGGTTCTCGGACTCGTGATCTTCCTCTTCGTCGCCTGGTTGTTCTTCGACTATGCGGGCGTCAACAGTATGCAGCAGGATACTCGCCGGTCTGCCGCTACGGTGGGCGGCGAGGAGATCAGCTTTGCTGAATTCCAGCGTGAGTACAACAATCAGGAAGCTCGTCTGCGGCAAGCATTCGGCGACAATTTCAATCGTGATTTGGCCCGCCAGTTCAACTTGCCCAAACAGGCTATCGATCAGCTGATCAATCGGCGGATCCTGTTGCTCGAGGCACGGCAGTTGGGGTTGCGTGCCACCGACGGTGAGATTCAGGAGGCGATTCTCCAGGAGCCGGTGTTCAACGACGAAGACGGCAACTTCGTCGGCTTCGACGACTACCGCAACATCTTGCGCCGGGCGCGTCTGAACGAAGCCGACTTCGAACGCTCGGTGAGCGAGGGCGTGCTGCTGAGTAAGCTACGCACAGTGCTGGCGGAGACCATCTACGTCTCCGACCCGGAGATCGAGCAAGCCTTCCGTGATACTGCTGAGCGGGCCAAAGTGCGCTTCGTCCAGCTACCTTCGAGCGCTCTCGGCGATAGGGTCGACAGCGCCAGCCTGACCGTCACTCAAGAAGAGTTGGCGTCCTACTTTGCCGACCATCAGGACACCTACGAATTGCCCGAACGTCGGGTGGTCGACTATTTGTTGATCGATCTGGTGCAGCTGCGCCGCGAGCTTGAGATTCCCGACCCGGAGATGCTCGCCTACTACGACGACAACAGCAGCGACTTCGAGAGTCAAGAGAAGGTCAAAGCGCGGCACATCCTGATCAAGGCCAACAGCGAAGCAGAGGTCGCGGACGCCGAGGCTAAGGTGGCCGACATCCGCCGGCGGATCGAGGCAGGTGAAGACTTCGCCCAGCTGGCCGGGGATTTGTCGGAAGACGAAGTCAGCGCCGCCAAGGGTGGCGACCTGGGCTTCTTTGCCCGCGAGTTGATGGTTAAGCCGTTTGCCGATGCCGCTTTTGACGCCGCCATCGGCGAGTTGGTTGGACCGGTCAAGAGCGAGTATGGCTTCCACTTGATCGAGGTCACCGAGCGGCAGGAGGGTGGCGTACAACCCTTCGAGCAGGTTCGCGGCCAGATCCGCAGTCGGCTCGTCAGCTCCCGCGGCAATGAACTCGCCGAGACCACGGCCAAAGAGGTAGAGGCGCGGATTGCCAGCGAGAATTTGGGCACCGCAGAAGGTTTGCGCCAGTTGGCCGAGGAAGGCCAGGGCCTGAGCTTCGAAACCAGCCAACCTTTTGGCGACAGCGACATCGTTGCCGGTATCGGCCGCTCTGCGGACTTTAACGCCGCCGCCTTCGAGTTGGCGGCGGACGGCATCTCCGAGCCGATTCAGATTCCCCGTGGGTGGGTGATCCTGCGCTTACGCGAGGTGCAGGCACCACGAGTGCAGGAGCTGAGCGAGGTCGAGACCGAGGTTCGCCGAGCCGCCGAATTGCAGAAGAAAACGGCTGCCGCGCAGCAGCTGTTGGCCGCCTCCAAAGACGCCATCGACGCGGGAGAGCAGAATTTCGACGAGGTTGCCGAAGAGCTTGGTCTGGAGATCCAGGAATCCACCGAGTTCGCCCGCAGCGATGCAATCGCCGGCCTGGGTCGCAACCAGCAGATCATCGACGCCGCTTTGGCTGCCGAAGTGGGCAACCTGGCGGGTCCTTTTGAAACCGACGCCGGCGCCGTGCTGGTAGAGGTTGTCGAGCGGCAGAAGTTCGAAGCGGCCGCCTTCGAGGAAGCCAGAGAGGCCACCCGGCTCAGCGAAGAAAGCCGGCGGCTAAACGAGGTGCTGAGTTCCGTCGTCGAGCTACGCCGCCGGGACCTCAAGCCATACTACGATCCGTCAGTGTTCGAGAACTTCGGCCTCGACGCCCCCGGAGCTAGTTGAGTAGCTGGCCCAGAGGCCGATAGCAATGATCGGTTATCTGCGTGGCAAGCTCCTCGAGCTCGAACCCAGCCGGGCGCTGGTGGACGTTGGCGGCGTCGGCTACCAGGTGCAGATTCCGCTCTCGACCTTCTATGAGCTGCAAAAGCAGGCGGAGGGCAGCGAGGTCGCCCTGCGGATCTTCACCCAGGTGCGGGAAGACACCTTGGCCCTCTTCGGTTTCTCGACCCGGCGTGAAAAGGCGCTGTTCGAGAAGCTACTGGCGGTCTCGGGAATCGGTCCAAAGCTGGCTCAGGCGGTGCTTTCGGGCATGCCGCCCGGCGACTTGGCCAGCGCCCTGGCCACTGGCGACGTGCGCCGCTTGAACTCCATTCCGGGGGTCGGCAAGAAGACCGCTGAGCGCATGGTGCTGGAACTCAAAGACAAGGTGCAGGATCTCGCCGCCGATCTACCCGCCAAGCTGTCCTCGGGCGACGGCGACCTGGTCGAAGCGTTGGTCAACCTGGGCTACCGCCGCCGCAACGCCGAGTCCGCCGTCTCGCTGACCACCCGCGAACACACCGGCAAACCCTTCGCCGACCTGTTGCGACTCAGCCTGCAGAGACTGTCGAAAATCTGACCGGGTCGTCCACCAAGCGCGGCCACCTTTGGCAAACAGCCAGAATCAGGATCAGGACGCCGGCCCTGAGAGATCGTCCACCGACAGCAGCATTTGGCGGGCCGCATGGCACTGTTGACGATCGGCTGAGAGAAAGAGGTCACAGTGAGACTCCATCGCTGAGGCAACGTGGATTGCGTCCATTGCCCGCAGACGTTCCGCTTCCAAACATTGAGTGGTGGATCGCAAGACAGCAGGAGTCAGCGTGATCACGCTAGCCTGATCGATATCTGCCGCAAACTCCTGCTTGAGATGCCTGTAGTGGTGAGCCGACAGCAGACCTTCGCGCCGCAATCGATTGAACCCCGAAAGTACCTCCGGAACGCAGATCACACTGAGAAGTATCTCTTTCGCCTCACGACACCTAGCCGCTACGGCCTCGCTTCCCAACTCACGCACGTAACGCTTGGCCAGGGCAGAGGAGTCCAAAAAAACGCGCATCAGCGTTCGTGCCGATCCGCGAGTATCGCCGCGCTGAGCGATACCTTACCGTCCAACTCCAAAGGCTCGGAAGTTCGCCAGCGATCACCGCGACGCCGAATAGGAACTAGCAGGGCAATCGGCTTGCCGTGACGATAGACCTCTAACTCATCGCCTCTCTCGACTTCATCGAAGTACTTCTTCGCGTGGTTACGCAAATCCGTGAAGGTCACGGTCTTGATGGCTCACCTCCAGGTTGTGACATGGTTTCGTACAGTATCATGTTTATCACTGAGCCGAATCTGTGTCGATCCGTAACGATCTGCGTTGGCGCCTAACAACGACCTGAAAGAAAACCTGCTCGCGAAAGTCTGAGAGGCCAGCCCGCGGCTTGCCCCGCGGCGGGTAGAATGCCGCTCATGTTCAGTGACGACTCGCGCATTCTGTCTGGCGATCCGCTGGAGGAAGAACTCGGTTTCGAGCCCACCCTGCGGCCGCAACAGCTCGACGAGTACGTTGGCCAACGCCGCGTGGTCAACAACCTGAAGGTGGCGATTCAAGCCGCCAAACAGCGCGGCGAATGCCTCGACCATGTGTTGTTCTTCGGCCCGCCGGGGCTCGGCAAGACCACCCTGGCCCACATCCTCGGCCAAGAGATGGGCTCGCATGTGCGCACCACCAGCGGTCCGGTGCTGGAGAAGGCCGGTGATCTGGCAGCGATCCTGACCAACCTGGAGCCCGACGAGATCCTCTTCATCGACGAGATCCACCGCCTCGGCCCGACGGTTGAAGAGATCCTCTATCCGGCGGTGGAGGATTTCCGCCTCGATCTGGTGATCGGTCAGGGCCCGGCAGCACGCACCATGGAGATTCCGCTACCCCGCTTCACCCTGATTGGCGCCACTACCCGCGCTGGGCTGATCACCAAGCCGTTGCACGCCCGCTTCGGCATTGTCCATCGATTGGATTTCTACTCCCCCGAAGACTTGGCGCGGATCGTTGTTCGCTCGGCCAAATTGCTCGATGTCGAGGTCGACGCGGCCGGTGCCCGTGAGTTGGCCCGCCGCAGCCGCGGTACACCGCGCATCGCCAACCGCCTGCTCAGGCGGGTGCGCGACTTCGCCGAAGTCGAGGCCGATGGCCGGATCGATCTCGATACCGCGCGTGGTGCGCTGGCGCTACTCGAAGTCGATGAATATGGCTTTGATGAAGTCGATCGCCGCATCCTCGGCACCCTGATCGAGCACTACTCGGGAGGGCCGGCGGGCATCCGGGCACTGGCCGCGGCGATCGGTGAAGATCGGGGCACCATCGAAGACCTCTATGAGCCCTTTCTGATCCAAGAAGGTTTCTTGCAGCGCACTCCCCAGGGACGGGTCGCCACCCATCGCGCCTATAAACACCTGGGCTACAAATCGCCACCCGGCACTAGCGGTAGCTTATTCTGAGCCCGCCCACCGTGCGACCCGCCACGCTGATCTACAACCCAAAGTCAGGCCGCTGGTTGGCCGAGAACCAGCTAGCCGAGATTGTCGAGCTGCTGCGCGACGCCGGTTGGAGCACCGAGCCCCACCCTACCCGTGGCCCCGGCGACGCCACCCTCCTGGCGCGGCAGGCGGCAACAGACGGCGCCGGGGTGGTGTTCGCGGTCGGTGGCGACGGGACTTTGCGCGAAGTAGCCAAAGGACTGCTCGGCACTAGCACTGCTCTGGGGCCATTGCCAGCGGGCACCACCAACGTCCTCGCCTACGAACTCGGCATCCCGCGTCAACCGCTCGCCGCGGCGGCAGCGATGAAAGACGCCCAATCCAAGCTGTTCGACGTCGGGCTCTGCGGTGACGAACCTTTCTTGATGATGACCTCGGCTGGACTCGACGCCGAAGTGATGGCGATGCCAAACAGCGCTCTAAAACGGCGCTTCGGCCCCGCCGCGATCGCCTGGACCGGTTTGCGCCGGGCTCTGACCTACGGCTATCCCGAGATCGAGGTCCACACCGACGCTGGCGAGACCCTGCGCGGCAGCCTGGTGGTGGTGGCCAACATCTCTCGCTTCGGCGGCCCTTTCAAGATCGCCCCCAATGCACTGCCTAACGACGGCGAACTCGATCTGGTGGTCTTCGAAGGCAGTGGTTTTCTTGCCACCGCCGCCTTCGTCGGCAAGGTCCTCGCCCGCCGCCACACTCGCAGCCAACGGGTACAGACCCGCCGCATCCGCCAAGCCGAGCTACGCCTGAGCGGCGGGGCTCGCTTGCAGATCGATGGAGATACCCAAGCGTCGGCAGCGGTGGTGCGGATTCGATTGGCCTCGCGACAGCTACCTATTTTGACGATCTCTCGCTAGTCGAGGCTCGGATTTGGGTAGCCTAGACATTCCAATGTCCTAGATTGTCGCAAGAACAAACCTCGTGATGCTCTTGTTTGTCGAAACAGGAGACCATGCCCCTGTTCTCTAGATCGAAGTCATGATGATGAAGGTCACGACGGCAAGAGGAGCAAAGTGGCAAGGGAAGCGAACAGCTCGCGCCACGGACCAGGGCGTGGCCGACCGCGCCACGTCCTAGGTGGCTCACCCCATGCGCATGAAGTGCCAGCGCAGCTCGCGGGGGAAAGGTTGGAAGACCTCCGCCCGGACTTGCGGGTCGAATTCGCGCAAGATAGAGGAGATGTGCTGACCACGAGCCGCCCGTTCGAGCGCTTCGGCGGCATTGGAACCAGCGCGGGTAATGTAGGTCTGCCAGATTGCCTGCCGTGGCGGCATAGTGGTCATCGAAACGTTGGGCAAGTGGGCAACCCCCCTCTTGAGCCAGGAGAGTTTGCTCTTGAGTGAGCGCTCATCTTCCATCGGCTCCCGCTGCCAAGGGGTGTAGGGCTTCGGAATCAGCAGGTTGACGCCGAGTTGGATGTGGCCGATCTTGCCGGTTTTCTTGGCTTTGGCGAGCATCAGGGAGCGGCATTCGACCGCCAGATCAAGAATTGCCTGAACGTCTTCGTCTGTCTCCTCGGGCAGACCGATGATGAAGTACAACTTGAGCTGGCTCATGCCACTGTCAAAGATCAGCTTGACCTTCTCTAGCAGGAAGGCGTTGCTGATCGGCTTGTTCATTTTTCGCCGCAACTCGTCGCTGCCGGTCTCGGGCGCCAAAGTGATCGAGCGAGCACCGCTGGCGTAGAGCGGTTCGAGCACTTTCTCGGTGACCGCTGGAATGCGGATCGACGACACCGAGGTACGAA
Organism: Candidatus Multivoradales bacterium; assembly: GCA_965248925.1. GTDB lineage: Bacteria > Acidobacteriota > Thermoanaerobaculia > Multivoradales > J023 > CBDFLE01. The sequence goes on from CBDFLE010000006.1 coordinate 2,643,439, forward strand.
ATCCCTGCTGCTGGGCAGCGGTCAAGATTCGACCGATCTCCGGGTGATCGCCCACCGCGGTGGCGACGAAACCCACCTGGTCGGTTACCGAGCGGGCGCGTTCCAAGGAGCTCAGGATGTAGTCGGTCGGATGCCAGCGGAACTTGCCCATGCCGAAGGTCGCCCAACAATAACGGCATTTCTCGGGACAGCCGCGGGACATCTCGATCAAGAACTTCTCGCTGAACTCGGTGCGCGGAGTGATGATGCAGCTGGTCGGCAGATGACCGGGCTGGCGCAGCTGCTCAGCGGTGAGTTCGAGCTTGCGCAACTTGGGCAGCTCGCCACCACCTTCCGGGTCGTGGTGCGCTGGAATGTAGAAGCCATCGCGCTCGGCCAGGCGCTCGAGCACAGCTTCGCGGGAGGCTTCCTCGGCCAATGCCGGCAGTAGATCGCCGAGCACGTTCTCCGCCGCGCCGAGGGTGAAGACATCGACAAACGCCGACATCGGTAGCGGGTTGATCGCCGCGCAAGAGCCGCCCATGACGATCACCGGGTCCCACGGTCGGCGCTGCTCCCGTCGCAAGGGAATGCCAGCCCGATCGAGCAGCTGCAGCAGACCCACGTAGTCTTCTTCGAACGACACTGAGAATGCGACGCAGCCGTAATCGCTCAGCAGGCTGCCGGTCTCGACCGAACGCGGCGGTCCGGAACCGTCGCTAAAGAAGCGCTGGCAAGCCCATTCTGGCGTGTCGTGCACCAACTCATAGGTGCGTTGGAAGCCGAGGCTCGACATGCCAACCGCGTAGGTGTTGGCATAGGCCAACGCCAACCGAAACGGCGCATGGGGTGAAAACGGCCGTACTGGTCGTTCCAGGCGGCGGATCTCGTCCCAATCTGCGGGCTGGTTTAGTTTCTTCTTGGCCATGGCTCTGAAAGGTGCTGCGCTCGGAGCGGGACGCTCCAGGACACCCCACTTTACAAGATCGCAGGTCGGAGTCGCAGGTCGGAGTCGCAGTTCAGAGTTGCAGTTCGGAGTCGCAGGATCGCGTCACCGCAAGGCGTCGGATGCAATATGATTCGCCGCCGTGTCATCACCAGCCAACAATTCTTCACTGGCCAGCAGGTCTTCACCGACCCACCCGTCGGCGACAGAAACCCGGGTGTTCGCGCCGGGCTCGGTTTCGAACGTCGGCTGCGGCTTCGACGTGTTGGGGTTTGCGGTCGATGGCCCTGGTGACCTGGTAGTCGCTCGCCGGCAGGCAGGGCGGGGGGTGCGGATCCGGCGCATCGAGGGCGATGGCGGGGTCTTGCCCAGGGCTGCCGAGTGCAACACCGCCAGCGTCGCCGCGGCAGCGGTCTTGAGTGCCAGCGGCCGCCTGGAAGTTGGCGTTGAGCTGGAAATCTTCAAACAGATGCCCCTGTCCAGCGGTCTCGGTTCGAGCGCCGCCAGCGCGGTCGCGGCGGCGCTCGCCACCAGCCGGTTGCTGGGACTCGACGACGATCGAGAAATGTTGCTGCGAGCAGCGCTCGAGGGCGAGCAGGTGGCCAGCGGCGGCTTGCATCCGGACAATGTTGCGCCGAGCCTCTATGGTGGTTTCGTGCTGGCCCGCGGCGTCGATCCACCGCAGGTGACCGAGCTGCCGGTGCCAGCGGGGCTGACCTGTGCTTTGGTGCGGGCGCATGTTGAGGTCGCCACCAGGGAATCGCGGGCCTTGCTCGGCGACAGCGTAAGACTGCGCGACGCGGTACGCCAATGGGGCAACCTTGGGGGCTTGGTGGCAGCCCTCTACCGCGGCGACTTCGAACTTCTGTCGAGCTGTCTCCACGACACCATCGCCGAACCGTTGCGCGGCCCCGGCGTAGCTGGTTTCGCCGCCGCCAAGACGGCCGCCATCGAGGCGGGCGCTCTGGGTTGCAGCCTGTCGGGCTCGGGTCCCTCGGTATTTGCCCTCTGCCGCACGCCGGCCGAGGCAGAAACGGTGAGCCTGGCGATGGCGACGGCGGTCGAGACCCAGGGGCTGCCCTGCGATCGCCTGGTCTCGCCGGTCGGCGCCCGAGGCGCCCACCAGCTGACCACCTCTTAGCGAGCTAGCACATCGAAATGCGCATTGATCAGCGCTCTCTTGAGCTTGCCCGGCAAGCTGCCGATACGAGCTTGCGGCCTCAGATGGAGCAGCACGGCCACGAATGACGATGGGCACTTGGTGAGCAAATGTCCTCTTTTCCTGCACTGGATATCCACGCTATCCAGAGGATCGGCGGTACTCCGTAAAGACAACCGGCCAGCGACCACGGCGGGGGATTGCGCCGCATGCTGACGGCCGCGGCCGGCGGGCGATGAAGTGAGGGCGGATTCCCTCACCGCGCCCTAACGCAGTACTGCCGATAAGGAGCCCGGCCGGGGATCGCGAGGGGAAGGGGCGCGAGCGTCCAGGCGCTCGCACTGTTGACCCCCGGCCGGGCTGCAGGACCCACCTGCTTGGAGGGACTTGTTCCGAGCCTCACTCAATGGAATTGGCGGCTTGGCGCATTGCGGCAAGCCAGGCGTTGACGGTCTGGTCGCCGTGGCTGGCGGCCACCAGATAGCCCGCGATCAGGGCCACCGTGGCTCGGTCCCCGACCGCCAGGATCTCGGTGAATCTGAGCTGTCGGCGACCGTTCCAGATCGACCACACGGCCAGGGTCAAGACTCTCTCCATCGGTGGCGCCCGGTCGATCTCTGAGAGATGCTAATAGGCGGCGTTCGTTGGACCCTTCGAACCCCAGAGTTCGGCGCGGCCGATGCGATCGAGTAACACGCGGCAGACGGCAAGACGTAGATTCGAGTCAACCATTTCGGAAACCCCCATGGTGATCAGTCGGTGTCGGCTGTGGCCACATCATCCGCGTCGAGTGGGCTGGCTGATCCCTGGGAAATGCCACCCCACTAGCTCGGCCGGGTTCTGCCAGAAGCGCCGCGAGGCCAGCGAGCAGGACGGCTCGCCGGCGACCATCTCCAGCACATCGAGCACCGGGATGGACTCCCGGCGGGCCGCCACCGCTACCGGCAGGACGGCGGCCAAGTCATCGTTCGAGAGCCGAGCGCTCGACCACAGCAGCAGCGCGCCGGCGCCCGCTCGACAGCCAGCCTCGACGACGACCCAGCGATCAAGCGCCGGTAAACTCCCAACGCGAGCATGAGCGAACGGCACCCTCTGTCGATCGAGGATGACGATGCCGGCGGGGCCACGCAACGGCGACACCAGCAAAGCACCCTCGGCCGCGGAGATCACCGGCCCTTGGGTCCACAGCTCGCCGAGTGGCAGAGGCGCCGGGATCAGCGGTCGACCGCGCTCCCAGACCAACGTTTGAGCGCTCACAGCTCACCATCCGGAGCGCGCGAGATCTTGACCAGCTCGGTGCCGGCTTGGCGTAGGAACTCCAGGGCTGGCGCGAGCCGCACGCACGGTGGCAAGATGGCGAGATCTCGCTGCGCTTCGATCGAGTACCGAAGCGCGGCAAGGACACCCATCCGGACCTCACCAGCTGCCAGCACCGATCGATCGATCCGCAGGTTCGCGGCTGTGCGCCAGCTCGGTAGCTGGAGGTCGGCCGCGGCTGCGTCCGCTGGCGTCCACAACCGGTCAGCAGGCCCCTGGCCGAGAATCAGGAAGGAATCGAGGGTGGCCCGCAGATCGGCGACCAGCGAGCCGTAGCCACCGAGGGGAAACGCCTCGGCCGGGGCGCCGTCTGCCGGGTCGTCGGGTAGTGCGCCGGGCGGCATCGGAGCCAGCGGCACCGACACCCACGCCCGCACCAAGGCGCGCTCGGCAGCCACTAGCGCCATCGCCGCCTCGAGAACGGCTGCGCGCAGCTGCTGCGGCAACACTGGATAGACCAGCGGAGCGCTCATGCGTCGGACTCTCCACTGTCATCGGTGCCGGCTCGCCGGCTGGCGAGCAGCTCGGCCAAGCCGGGAACTTGGGGTGGTTCTCCGGGAAGATCGATAGGGCCGGGACCGCCCGCGGTGAGGGTGATCGCAATCAGGCGGTCGCTCAGCTTGTCTAGCTCACTGATCACGCCGCGCAGCTGGCACCAGAGAGTAGCCCGAACCCCAGCCGCGGCTTCGTCCTCCCCATCGTCGACCAACAGCCCCAGCGCCTGCCGTTGGAGCACGGCGCGAAGCTGGTCAAGGGTCTGAGCGACGCCAGCGGCCGAGCGCTGAGCCTGTCGAGCGGTCACCAGGCCGGCCGGGTCAGGCACCGGGCGGGGAGTCTCTATCAGAGAATCGACAACGGCGAAGGCTCGATCGGTCATCCCAGCAGCGGCCACCGTCGCCAGATCGACCAACGCCGCCAGATCGTCACGTAAACCAGGCGGGATCACTGCACGGCCCTCAGCTGCTGGCCCATCGACCTCACCAGCTCGGCCAATCCGGCGCGTCGATCGGCACCCCGATGCTCTAGCCACTGCTCGACCCGCGAGTCCTCCGAGATCTCGGCCGCATCTCTCAGCAGACCGATCGACTGACCGACCTGCTCAGTTGCCAGCTCCACCGTGCCGAGCATGGCCTGCAAGAGGGTTGGCGGCCGAAGCTCCGCGCTCGCCAGCTCTCGCTTGTCAGAGCCGCCACGATGGGTTAGCACGGTGGGCGGATCTGGGAGCGCTGCCAGCAGATCGGCCAGCTTGCCTTCCACCCGCCGCAGTTCGGCGGCCACCTCCAGCATCTCCGCCCGCGCGTGGCTCTCGAGCTGCTCTGGCGCAGCAGCTTCTCGGATCAGTTGTGGGTCGCTCATGGGTCGCACTGTAGGCGCAGCACAGCGAGTCGAGGCCAGGAAAAAAGCAGCAGGGCATCCAAGCACTGGCCGACCGGAGAGGTCGCTCAGACTGGAAAGAGGCACCTATACCTGCCTGCCCAGGCGATTTACCACATAAGTAGGTTAAGGTAGTTAGACTATTTACAGGTTCTGACCACTAGCCAGTATTTCGCGGGGGGTTATCCAGGGATGAAACCAAGCGAGACTGCACGCCTTGATGCTGCCAAGGCTCGCGAGCGGATTCGCCAGCTGGTCAAGCTTCACCGAGGGTGTCAGCACGAGATGGACCGGGCCAGCGGCCATGGGGATCGATGGTATCGACGGATGCTCGGTCGGCCAACGCGCCGATTTACCCTCATTCAGTTTCTTGCCGGCGCTCGCGGTCTTGATCTCGACCCGGCCGAGCTGGTGGCCGAGATCACCACCCCCGGCCCGGCCGAGCTGCTCAGGAACGCTCGCGAGGCAGTCCACGGCCAGCGCACACCGCCGGTGTGGGAGATCGTGGCAACACGTCCGAAGCCCAAGACTCCGGAAGAGACCTCAGAGGAGGGGGCCAAGACCCAGGCCGAGACTCCGGAGATGCTGTTACTAGCGCGACTCGAAAAACACGTCGAACCACGTTCTACACTTCCGAACGCCGAGACGACCGGAGCAGGTCGCGTGAGACTCGGCCGGGAACGTGTTGCCGCACTTATCGGCCTTGTCGGTCCTTTGGACGCCGCCGAGCGATTCGACGCCTAGACTCTGGAACGGCAATATTTCGCTGAAGTCGATTCGGCCGTCGCCTTCTTGGTCGCTCCAAACGTCGAGAGCCATTCCGCAGGCGTCGAAATCGATCTTTTCAACAGCTCCAGGCTCGAGACCACAGTAAGCGGCCAGAGCCTCGAAACCGTGAGCGTAGGGGAAGCCTCTGCGCGGGCCTTGGGTGACGTTGCCGAAGAAATGACGCCAGGGCTCCGGAGTCACTGAGCGGCCGGCCGCCAGGCGGACCACATCGGCATTGCTCAGGGCGACAACGAAAGCAACCTCGCTTCCGGGCTCTGTCCATGCGGTGCAGGTCACGACGCCATCGCCTTTCCAATCAAGGCAGACCGTAGGCGTCGTCGAGGAACAGAAACCCCGCTTCCGCCAGCTCGGATTATGACCAGCAACCGAGAAGTAGTCCGGCAGGTAGAGCACCAAAGGGCTGTTCGTCAGCACACAGTGGCAGGCTCGGCATTCCCACGTTCCAAACTCCGGTGTGCCAAAGAGGTTGTCGCATTGTGAGGCGGAACTGCAATTGCACGTTAGCGGCGGTGGCGGTACCTCCGGGGCCGTCATCCAAAGGTCATCGATAGCGGCACAGTCGGCAGCGCTTGGCCTCAGCCCTTAGGGAACGTCGGCAATGGTGTCGATCATGATGTTACGGGTACAAGGGCTGTGGTCAAGGCCGAGAAGGTGGCCTATCTCGTGGGCTATGGCCTCTGTGTAGTTGCCGGTGCAGTTGGTTCCGTCTCGGGTTTCCTCGAAGATCTCAATTGTCCCCCCTACTAGCTGCGTTGCCGGCGGGGGTCGGGTAGCGGTCCCGCAGACGTCCGGCCTGTCGCTTTCCTCCTTGCTGGGCGCTCCGGAGTTGAAATTGACATTGAACCTTACGGGGCTATTTGCCGTCTTGCTCAAGGTGGGCACCCCTGAACCGCAAGTCGAATTCCATTGACCCATAGCCTCATTCAGCGCAGCGCCGTTGGCCATGTTGAAATTGTCGCCTCCGGGTATGACTCGAATAGCAAGTGTCGGCGACGTTGCCCTAATTTGGGGCAAAACCCTTTGACAGGCTGCCTCAGATGGGACGGCGCCAGCGTCAGGAAAGCGAACGCTAGGGCCGGCAGAGCTAGCCGGCTGCTCATGGCTGTTCCGCGCGGAGTAGTTCGCCGAGCGTCGGCAGCTGTTTGGCCAGGTCTTTCGGCTCGACGGTGTAGTACAGCAACTTGCCGAAGAAGCTGCCGTCTGCAAAGATCAGCGCTGAGGAGTCGACTCCCTAGATAGGCTGGCCGCCGATCACCCCCCTCCAATCTGTCCAAGCTTGGAACAGCAGAAACTCTTCACCGTGGGGGATCTGGCGCTCTCCTAGGCACAGCGCTCGGCCTTCAATGACCATGCGCGTGTAGTGCGCGAACAGGTAGAAGCCGCGACGCGGTACGCCCTCTTTGCTGGTCTCCTTCAGGATCGATTGGACTTCGACCTCTAGCATCTCGCCAGGGCGACCATTGAGAAATCCAGCTTTCGAGTCCAGCACCCGAGCCCTGGTGAGATCCGAGGACATCGCGACCAGCTCCACTAGGTCTTTGGCCTTCTTGCCGTAGTAGTAGGACCGCCATAGGGGCTCACAGGAAATCAGCGTGCCGGCCGGCGCAACCTTGGAATCCTTCGCAGCGGCATATTGATCCAGCTCGACTATCAGGTTCGGCCACCATTTGAACAAGTGACCGACCGATTCCAAGCGCGAGCCGATCGGCTGGCCTTTGGCGTCCATCGCCGCCCGCAGAGCGTCCTCTGAGATCCAGGCAGGCGGCCCACTGGGGTCTCCGGCTTTCTGTATGGTGTCGGGGATGCCGGCGGCAAACCCAGCGCTGCCCGCTCCCATGAAAAGAAAGGAAAATAATAGAGCTGCCGCAGTGGTCTGATACTTCATCTTCGAACCTCCCATTTGTTGGCTCGCCCCGGTGTGAGGCAAAGTCGTTCCATCTGCGCAAACCAAGCTAACATCGATCAACCTCCCATGGTGGTCAGAATCGACCGTCGGACCGGCCGGTTCGATGAGTCCTTCTTTGTCAGATTGCACAATTCGGTGCGGCGGGCGGGCAGGATCACAGCACGGCCCTCAGCTGCTGGCCCATCGACCTCACCAGCGTGGCCAATCCGGCGCGTCGATCGGCACCCCGATGCTCTAGCCACTGCTCGACCAGCGAGTTCTCCGAGATCTCGGCCGCATCTCTCAGCAGACCGATCGACTGACCGACCTGATCAGTTGCCAGTTCCGCCGTGCCGAGCATGGCCTGCAAGAGGGTTGGCGGCCGAAGCTCGGCGGTCGCCAGCTCTCGCTTGTCAGAGCCGCCACGATGGGTCGGCCCGGTGGGCGGATCTGGGAGCGCTGCCAGCAGGTCGGCCAGCTTGCCTTCCACCCGCCGCAGTTCGGCGGCGACCCCCAGCATCACCGCCCGCGGGTGGCTCTCGAGCTGCTCTGGCGAAGCAGCTTCTCGGATCGGTTGTGGGTCGCTCATGGGTCGCACTGTAGGAGCAGCACAGCGAATCGAGGCCAAGAAAAAAGCAGCGGGGCATTCAGGCACCGGCCGACTGGAGAGGTCGCTCAGAGTGGAAGGAGGCACCTATACATGCCCTCCCAGCCGATTCGCCAATTAAATAGGCCAAAACAGCTTGACTACTCTCAGGTTCTGACCATTTGCCAGTATTGGTACTCGCTCTACCGCACGCCGGCCGAAGCAGCAGCGGTGAGCATGGCGATGGCGGCCGCCGTCGAGGCCCAGGGACTGCACTGCGATCGACGGTTCTCGCCGGTCGGCGCCCGGGGCGCCCACCAGCTGACCACCTGACCGATCCAAATCGGACGGGGGTAAGCACCGCGCCTGCCACCGAGCTTCTGGGCGAGCGGAGGTTCCAGCTTCCGGTCCCTCGGGCCGCGCGATAGACTGTCCCAGACGTTGAAAGCGCTCCCCAAACGCAACCGCGGCTCACAGAAAATCCGATGAAGATCTACAAAGTCCTTCCCGACCTGTCAAGAAAACGCCACATGAAGATCTGGCATAAGGCGCTGCGCTCGCAGTGGTCAGCGGCCGATCTCGACTGGCAAACTCCGCATCGCATCACCAGCCGGCGCTTCAAGGATCAGCTCGGCCGCCTGCTGACGCCGATCTTGATGGGCGAGCAGGCAGCGCTGTATTCGGTGTCCGGGTTGATCCCGGTCCTCGGCCAACGGGCGGAGGTCGAGAGCCAGCTCTACCTCACTACCTGGGCGGTCGACGAAGGTCGCCACACCGAACTCTTCACCCTCTTCTACCATCGCCTTGATCGCGAGCCGATGTCGATCCGCCACTTCCCGGCCGGCTATCTGTTCCAGAGCTACATCGTCTCCAAGGAGCCGGCCGAGTGGCTGGCCGGCGTGCTGGTCAGCGAGGTCCTGGCCAAGCTGGTGTTGGAGGAGTTCAAACGTCTTGACCTCGATCCCCTGCTGTCCGACATCGCCGATGGAATTCTCAAGGATGAAGCGCGCCACCTCGGCTTCAACCACATCTACCTCGAAGACCACTTCAGCGATCTCTTCACCGAAGGCGCCGAGGGAGCCGGCAAGGCGTATTCGGTGAAATTGCAACAGCGCATCGAGCATGTGCTCGAAGGGGTGCCGCCGATGTTCGATGGACTAGCCGAAGAAATGGCTGAAATTGGTATCGACAGAGAGAAGCTCTACCATGATCTGCGCTCCGAGGCCGCCTGGCGACTCGACAAATCGGTTGTTGCCGGCGAGCGGATAGCCGCTGGCAAAGCTGAAGCCAGCGACCTCGACGCGGCGATTTCGATAACCCGTTAGGAAATTCGCCCGCCTGGCGCCGGTTGCAGGCGCGTCCCCTACCGCGATGAAATCTCTGCCCCCACCCGCCGCCACTCTGCCCGCCGCCTTAGAACGTGCCGCCAAGCATTTTCCACGGCGCGGCATCGCCGTGCTCGATGGCCGCGGGCGCTCCCATCAGCGCCGCACCTACAGCGAGTTGCTCGCTAGCGTACGCACCGCGGCAGGTCGCTGGGCGGCCGCGGGTGCCGCACCTGGTGACCGCCTGATGATCTGCCTACCCACTTCCTGGGAGTGGATCGAGGCCTGGCTCGGCGCGATGTGGCTGGGCGCCCTGCCAGTGGCGGTGGCACCTGGCGGTGCAATGGGCGCTGCGGATCATCAGATTCGCAAAATAGAGGCATTGATCGAGCGCTTCGGGGCCCGTTTCTTGCTGACCCATGAGCTCCTTGCCCGCGATGCCAAGCGCCTGGGCGCTGAGCTGACCGCTGAGCGGGCCATCTCACCCGGGCAGTTGGGCGGCTTGGCCGCCGCTGCGTTTCAACCCGCTGGACCACAAGCCGACGATCTCGCCTTCTTGCAACTGACCAGCGGCTCCACCGGCTCACCGCGGGGGGTGATGATCAGCCACCGCGCGGCCGTTCACAATCCCTATGCCTCGGATCTGGCGATCGGCCAACCGCATGGCCGGCCGATGCACCAGTGGGCCGAATCGATGGTCTCCTGGTTACCTCTGCACCACGACATGGGCTTGGTCGGCTGCCTTTTCCTTTCGCTCTATGCCGGTCTCGACCTGTGGTTGCTGCCGCCGGCGACTTTTCTCGCTCGCCCCCGACTGTGGCTGGAGCAGCTCGGTCGCCACGGCAAGACCTTCGCTCCAGCACCCAACTTCGGCTACCAGCTCTGTATCGAGAGGCTGCTTGGCGAAGCCCGCCAGGGCCTGGATCTATCCCTTTGGCGCGACGCTATGACCGGCGCCGAGATGATCCGTCCCGAGACCACCACCGCTTTCAGCGAAGCCTTTGCCGACGCCGGGTTTCGTCCCGAGACCTTCCGCCCTTGTTACGGCTTGGCCGAGAGCACCCTGACCGTGACCTTCGACCTCGAAGGGCGCGGCGTCCGCACCCGACCACTGCCGACGGGCGCCGATCGCGGGATGGACTTGAGCGAGGTGGTGGCGTTGGGAGTGCCGGTCGAGGGTACCGAAATCCGTATCACGGCGGCCGGCGGTGGCAGCGTGAGCGATGGTACGGTGGGCGAGGTGCGGGTGCGGGGAACAAGCATCTTCTCCGGCTACTACAACGACCCGCAAGCAACCACCGAGGCTCTAGTCGATGGCTGGCTGTTGACCGGCGATCTTGGCTTCGTCGCCGACGGCGAGCTCTACTTGACCGGCCGCAGCAAGGACTTGCTGATCCTGCGCGGCCACAACCTGATGCCGCACGAGCTCGAATGGTTGGCCGAGGGCGTCACCGGCGGTGGTGGCGCCGCTCGCTGCGGTGCCTTCTCAGTGGCCAGCGGCGCCGCTGGCGAGCAAGCAGTGCTGGTGGTCGAGACCGTCGAACGCGACGCCGAGCGCCGCGGCGAGTTGGAGCACGAGATCCGTAGCCGCGTCGGCCGCTCCCTATCGTTGACTTTGTCTGATGTGGTTTTTGTTCGCCGGGGCAAGATTCCCAAAACCAGCAGCGGTAAAGTACGGCGTCGAGAGTTGCGCGCGATGTACTTGGGCGACCAACTACCGCGACTCTGATATCGCGACCCTGAGTCTAGTTTTCACCGGCGTTCCTGATCGCCGCTTTGGAGAAGAGATGGATAAGAAGCAGAAGGCCTTGGAAGTGATCGCCGCTGTCAGCGGCAAGAACGCCAGCGAGCTAAGCCCGGAACTCGAGCTGGTTGCCGACCTGGGGATCGACTCGCCGAAGGCATTGCAGCTGTTGGTGGAACTCGAAGAGAAACTCGACATCGAGATCTCGGACGAGGATGCCGCCAAGCTCGACACCGTCGGCAACATCGTCGACTACCTCGGCGCACTCACCTGATCGGCGCTTTCCGCTGATGCGGCTCAACCCCGACAGCTGGGTCGGCTCGCTGGCGCTCAGCTTGGCCGCTCGCCTAGCAGGGTGGTGGCTAGTGTTGCTCGAACGCAGCTGCCGTTTCCAGATCATCGCTGGCGATGAACACTTGCAAGCATTGCTGGCGCAGCCGCGACCGGTGATTATGTGCTTTTGGCACAACCGGCTTCTACTGGCGGGGCCCTATCTATTCCACCGGTTGCATCGGCGAGGTCTTAAACTCATCGTGCTGGTCAGCCAATCGCGCGACGGCGAGCTGGCGGCCCGGCTGGCGCGGGTGTGGCAGCTGCGCACGGTGCGCGGTTCGGCCACCCGGGGCGGGCGGCAGGCGATGCGCGGCCTCTATCGCGCCATTACCCGTCATCGCAGCTCGCCGATCATGATTCCCGACGGTCCCACCGGCCCGGTCTACAAATTCAAATCCGGAGTAACGATGATGGCGCAGATGGCCGAGGTGCCGATCTTGCCCTTGGGCCTGGCGGCCAAGCGGCGTCTGCGCATTGGTTCTTGGGACCGGATGATGGTTCCTTGGCCGTTCAGTCGAGTCGCCATCGCCGTCGGCGAGCCGCGGCCGGTGCCTCGCGGCCTGTCCTCAGAGCAGCTGGCAGAAACCGGCTTGGAGCTAGAGACGATTCTCGACCAGTTGACTCTGGCCTGCGAGAAGCACCTCGGCAGCCGCGACGAGCTACGCCAGACGGACAGCGAGTAGTACAGCGCTTGAAGTACACTCTATCTTCGCTTTCCCTCGCCCAGTGACCAGGAGAATTGCCATCGATACCGGCCTCCCTCCCCTGCGCCTGCTGCTCAACAGACTGATCGACTACGCTGGCCTTTTTCCGCCCGCGGGCCTCGGTATGGCTGCCGCGGTGGAAGAATTCGCCCACCAACGTCGCGGCGCCGACTCCTGGGCTTTGAATCGTTTCGTGGTGCCCCTCAGCCGCCTGGAGGAATTCAGCGAGGCAGCGGCCGACCTACTGCCAGCGGTTGCAGGTGACGAGCCGTGGATTCTCAACGTGTTGCCCGGCGCAAGCCTGGAGTCCGCGGACTCGGCGATCAGCTCTTTCAACCAGCGCCACAAGGGTCGTGCGGCGATCGGCGGGGTGGAGACCAAGGCTGACTCTGTTGCCCAGATCGAGCACGCCCTGGAGTACTTGGGCGGCATCGACTTGTTCTTCGAGATTCCCCACCACTGCGATCCATCAGAGCTCTTGCGATCGCTTGCCAAACAGGGCGGCCAACGAGCTTTCGCCAAGATCCGCACCGGCGGCGTTACCCGGGAGAGCATCGCCAGCAGCACCGACGTCGCCCGCTTCGTGGCCGCCGCCGCTCGCTGGCAAGCACCGTTCAAGGCCACCGCCGGGCTGCATCATCCGCTGCGTGGCGAATACCCTCTGACCTACGACCAGGGGGCCCAACTGGGGACCATGCACGGCTACCTCAATCTTTTTCTCGCCGCCGCGATGGCGGCCGCTAGCCTGATCGACGAGCAGGGCATCATTGAATTGCTGGAAGAGCGCTCGCCGGGTGCCCTCAAGATCGACGCCCGGTCCATCACTTGGCGAGACCGGGTGTTAACCACCCAGGCCGTCGACAAAGCGCGCCAGAACTTCGCTCTATCTTATGGTTCGTGTTCTTTTCGCGAGCCGCTCAAGGACCTGCGGGCACTCGGCTCACCGATCCCGGCATCGCTCTGACCCCAACCACCACCGCACAGACTGAGATATCCCGATGACCAAGAACCTCAATGAGACTCACCAACCCAGCTTGAGTAGCTGGGTCGATGCGGCCAATCTGGCCAACTGCGATTTCCCGATTCAGAACCTACCCTTCGGCGTTTTCCGCGCCAAGGGCGCCGACTCGGGCGCCGATTCGGCCACCCTCGGTGTGGCGATCGGCGACCAAGTGCTCGACCTGCGCCAGGCACAACAGCTTGGCCTGCTGCGCTCGGCGCCAGCGGCGGCCCTCGGCGCGACCACCCTTAACCAACTGATGGGCTGTGGCTCACACACCGCTTCAGCATTGCGCGCCGAGCTTTCTCGGCTGCTGCGCGTCGGAGCGGCCAACACCGAGCAGGCCGCGACCGCGCTGCGACCCGTGAGCGATGTCGAGCTACTGCTGCCAGCGGAGATTGGTGACTACACCGACTTCTACTGCTCGGTCCACCATGCCACCAATGTCGGCACCATGTTCCGACCCGACAACCCGCTGATGCCAAACTACAAGCACCTGCCGGTGGGCTATCACGGGCGCGCGTCGTCGATTATGGTCAGTGGCACGCCGGTCCGGCGGCCCAGCGGCCAGTCGAAGGCTCCTGACGCGGAGTCGCCGTCCTTCGGCCCTTCGAAGTTGCTCGACTACGAGCTCGAAGTCGGCTTCTACGTCGGCCGTGGCAATGCCTTGGGCGAGCCGGTGGGCATCGAGCGAGCGGAGGAGCATCTTTTCGGCTTCTGCCTGGTTAATGATTGGTCGGCCCGCGACATCCAAGCCTGGGAATACCAGCCGCTGGGACCCTTCCTGGGCAAGAGCTTTATCACCTCAGTATCGCCGTGGGTGGTCACCACCGAAGCCCTGGCACCGTTCCGAGTTGCCGAATTCGAACGCTCAGCCGACGATCCGCGACCTCTGCCCCACCTGAATTCAGCCGAGAACAGCCGCGGCGGCGGCATCGATCTGCAACTAGAGGTCTACTTGAGCACCGAGCGGATGCGCGAAGATGGCGCCAAGCCCTGCCGCCTCAGCCACAGCAACTACCGCCACCTTTACTGGACCACGGCGCAGATGCTCGCCCACCACGCCTCGAACGGTTGCAACTTACGCCCCGGCGATCTGATGGCCAGCGGCACGGTGTCCGGCCCCGAGAAGAGCGCCCGTGGCTGCTTGCTCGAACTCACCTGGAGGGGCGCCGAGCCGATCACCCTGGACAACGGTGAGCAGCGAAAGTTCCTCGCCGACGGCGACCAGCTGACCTTGCGAGGCCACTGTGCGGCGGACGGTGCCAGCCGCATCGGTTTTGGCGAATGCAGCGGCATTGTCTTGCCAGCCCTGACCTGCGAGGACCGAAGATGACTAGCCCCCTCAACCCGGCGACCGCCTGCCGCGCCCTGCTGCTCTGCCTCGCCCTGCTGCTGGTCGGCTGCGGCCAGACCCTCAAGCCGCCACCCCTCGGCGTAGCGCACCGCGAATCGCTGCTCGGCGCCGGCCGGATCTTGCAGATCACCAACACCAGCGAAGAACCCCTGACCTGTCCCCAGGTACGCATCGAGACCCCAGCAGGCGACGTCAAGACCCACCATCTCGGCGTACTGGCCAGTGGCGAGCTGGTAGAGCTAGGCTGGAAGAAGCTCGGCGGTTTCGAGATCACCCCCGGCGCCGAGGTGACTTTCGAGTGCGAAGGCTATTTGCGGCCGTTGGCCGTAACCATAGAGACCGCCGCCGATCAGTAAGCCGAGCCGGCGTTTCGCCCACCCGGCTGTGAGAGCTTGACTTTTCCGTCCACATTCTTAGAATAGAGAGAATCCGAATTCGGATTCGTAACTTGCGATCGCCTTGAGACCTGATGTTGCTCTATCACGCACACCAGTCACGAAGCCGGGAGTCCCAGCAGCGTCTGCTCGAGGCGGGGGCCCAGCTCCTGGATCGCTTCTCGTGGGACGACATCTCGATCGCGGCAGTGGCCAAGGAAGCGAACACCTCTGTGGGCGGCTTCTACGCGCGGTTCAAATCGAAGGATTCGCTCCTGCTGGTGCTTCACGAGCGGTACGAGAAGAGGCGAAATGACCATTTCGAGAGATTCTTCGAATCGGACATCCGGGCTCAACCGTTGTCGGAACGGATAACGGCCCTGGTCGAAGCCGTAGCCGAATGGATGCACGAGAATCGCGGCATCCTGCGCACCTTTCTTCTCCGCTTTTGGTCGAGACCGGATGAGTTCGACGGAGCATTCCGTGAGCAACTCGGCAACCTGTACGGACAGGCGGTAGCACTCTTGGTCGGGGATCGAGAGGAGATCGGTCGTCCGGATCCAAACCAGGCAGCCCACATGGCTGTTGTCGTGCTGGCCGCCTCTTGCCGGGACGCCCTGGTCCTCAAACCGGCTCCGAATCCGGGAGCGCTAGAACAGACCTTGAGTGAATTCAAGCAGGCGATGGCGGAGATTACGTGGTGCTACCTGAGTGCCGCAACAACGCCTCTTGGAGTCACGGGAGAAGCAGATGAAGACTAGAGTTTTGGCCGTTGGTCTCGCCGTTGTAGCCCTCGCCAGCTGTCGGCCGCCAGCCGCTCGTGTGGTCGAGTACCGGCTGGACGAGAAGCTCCAAGAGCTGGCGCTAGCGTTCTTGGCGAACGGAGACTTCTCCGGCGTTATCGCCGTGTCTCACGACGGAGAGGTGATTGGTGAAGCGGCCGTGGCATCGACGTATGTCCAGGGCGCAAGAGCGCTCGACACTCATACGAGCTTTCATGTGGCGTCAATCTCGAAGACCTTTACCGCCGCTGCGATCCGCAGTCTGGTGGCTCAGGACCGGTTTTCGCTCGACGATCCGTTGGCGGATTTTCTTCCCGACTTTCCGGCCAGCGAGAGCCTGACGATCCGCCATCTCCTGAACCACCAGTCAGGAGTTCCTGACTACTGGTCCCTTCCCGACGTGGGCGAATACACCTCACGCCACACGCCGATCGCTGAGCTGATTGCATGGTTGGGTACGAAGCCGCTCGATTTCGCTCCCGGATCTGACACCTCCTACAGCAACTCGGGCTATGCGCTGCTCGCCGCGGTCGTCGAAGCAGCCTCGGGCCAGAAGTACCACGACTACTTGGCGCGAGAAATCTTCCCCGCTGCAAACCTGAAGGAGACCAGCGTCTATCTGAATGACGCCGATGTCGTTGGCTACTCTCCAGCCTACGGCAGCGACAGAATCACGCCGAGCGCGCCCTACGACCCCTCGATTCTCATCGGTGCTGGATCCTTGAAGTCGACGGCGAGCGACCTACTGCTTTGGTGCAAGGTCTTTATCGACAACTTCTTGGATGCCGAATCGGACACTTTCGTCTACGGATGGGGAACTCGGGAGGAAAACGGCAGGCGGCACTTGGAGCAAACCGGCAGGAATCCGGGATTCAGCGCTCATCTTCGGGCCTATCCGGACAGCGGCACCTGTGTCGTCGTGCTCAGCAACATCGAGTCCGACTCGGTTGCAGTCCTCGGCGCGGGTGCAGCGGCGATTGCCTTTGGCGAAGCGGTGACACCGCTAGCGAAGCGGCCCGTCATCTCGGTTTCTGAGGATAAGTTGGCCGCCTTCATTGGCCACTTCGAGATCTCCCCAGGAAACATCGTGGAAGTGTCCATGGGCGCCGGCGGGCTTCTTCTCCGCGGGCGAAACGGCCCGTTCTTGCCCCTGGAAGCAATCGGAGACGACAAGTTCTTTTATCGGCAGCTCTACACGATGATCGCAGCCGAGCGGGACGATCACGGGCAGGTCACGGCATTGCTGTGGGGTGGCTCTTGGAGGATGCCCAGAGTCGAATGACCGAGTGCGCCCGCGGTTGTCGCTCAGTACCTCTTGCTCACATCATACCGAGATCGAGGCGGGCGGCTTCGGACATCATGCTCGGGTTCCACTCCGGATCCCAGACCACCTCGACCTCGGCCGACTCGACGCCAGAGACGCCTTCGATCTTGTCCTGAACCTCACCGGGCAGGATGCCGGCCACCGGGCAGCCGGGGGAGGTCAAGGTCATTTTCACCGAGACTTTCTTGTCCGCGTCGACCTCGATGGTGTAGATCAAGCCAAGCTCGTAGATGTTGACCGGGATTTCCGGGTCGTAGACCGTGCGGATGGCCTCGACTATGCGCTCTTCGAGGGTCGGTGGGCCGCTGCTCTCTCTGCTGTCCACTATTTCGGCAGCGGTGTTTGCGGTGTCGCTAGAGTCGGTGGCGTGGTCCATGACAATGGGTTCCTACAGCTGGGTTAGTGGGCTGCTCGGGAGCGGCCTATTCGGTGGTCACGGTGTCGGAGTCGGACTTGGCCAAGGCGGCCTGTAACGTGTGCCAGGCGAGGGTGGCGCATTTGACCCGCATTGGGAATTCACGCACCCCGCCGAGGGCTTCCAAGCGGTCGAAATCTTCGTCGCCTTCTTCAGTCAGCGGCTTGGCTTCGTCGTTGGTGAGAAAATCGCGAAAGCGCTCGAAGATGCGGTGGGCAGTGGCCACCGGTTTGCCCTTGATGACTTCGGTCATCATCGATGCCGAAGCGGTCGAAATTGCGCAACCGGCACCGTGGAAGGTGATCTCGCGCACGACTCCGTCTTCAACTCGGGCAAAGACCTCGACTTTGTCACCACACAGAGGGTTGTAACCGTCAGCGTGGCAGTTGTGCCCTGCTAGCTCGGCGAAGTTACGCGGCTGCCGATAGTGATCGATGATCACCTGCTGGTAAAGATCGCGGAGATCGTCGTTCATCTGCTGAATAGCTCCACCACCCGTAGCAGACCCGCCGCCAAGCGGTCGACCTCTTCTCGAGTGTTGTAGAAGGCCAAAGAGGCGCGAGCGGTGGCGCTCACCCCAAACCTTTCGATCGCTGGCTGGGCACAGTGGTGGCCGACCCGCACCGCGATGCCCTGGCGATCGAGAATGGTGCCGACATCATGAGCATGAACCCCTTCGACCATAAACGAAACCACCGCGACCTTGTGCCGCGCGGTGCCGATCAGTCGCACTTCGGGAATCGCTTGCAGCTGGGCTTGGGCGTATTCCAGCAGCTCAGCTTCGTAAGCCGCGATCCGCTCGAGACCCACTTTTTCGAGATATTCGATCGCCACACCGAGGCCGATCGCGCCGACGATATTTGGCGTGCCGGCTTCGAAGCGATGCGGGATCTCATTGTAGGTGGTGCCGTCGAAGCTCACCGACAGGATCATCTCTCCGCCACCCTGGTAGGGCTGCATCTCGCGCAGCAGCTCGGTCCGCCCCCAGAGCAGGCCGATGCCGGTGGGACCGACCATCTTGTGGCCGGACACAACATAGAAGTCGCAACCCAGCGCAGCCATGTCGAGACTTTTGTGAGGGGCCGCTTGAGCACCATCGAGCAACACCGGCACCCCTTGACGGTGAGCTAACTCGACCATTCGCTCGACCGGATTGATGGTGCCGATGGCATTGGACACATGCACCGCGGCGACCATCTTGGTGCGCGGACCGAGCAACTCTTCGTAAGCTGCCATGTTGAGTTCGCCGCGATCGTCGAAAGGTACTACCCGCAGCTCGGCGCCGGTTGCTTCGCAGACCATCTGCCAGGGTACGATGTTGGAGTGGTGCTCCATCGCGGTCAGCAAAATCTGGTCGCCGGCTCCTAACCGCGGACGAGCGAAGCTCTGCGCCACCAGATTAATGCCTTCGGTGGCACCACGGACAAAGATCACCTCGCTGTTGTCGGCGGCACCGAGAAAACGCCCAGCGGTGGCTCGGGCTGCCTCGTAATGATCGGTAGCACGCTGCGACAGCTGATGCACGCCGCGATGAACGTTGGCGTAGTCGAAGGTGTAGGCCCGCGTCACCGCGTCGATCACCACCTGCGGCTTCTGCGCCGAAGCAGCGCTGTCGAGATAGGCCAGCGGCTGGCCGTGAACTTGCTGAGCGAGGCCAGGGAAGTCGCGGCGGATTTGCTCGACATCAAATGCCGATGGCGAAACCTGGTTGGCTGTTGGCTGTTGGCTAGCGACGGGCATGGGCGGCGATCTCCAGATTCTCACTCGGGCGGCTCAAACCGCCTGGCGCACCACGTCGCCCTTGGGTAAGCGGGTGAAGAGGAATTCTTCGAGGTCGCGACGGATGCTTTCGAGACGAATCTCGCTCAGCACCTCAGCGGCGAAAGCGTAGGTCAGCAGGCTGGTAGCCGCCGCCTCGCCTATACCCCGTGAACGCAGGTAGAAGACCGCCTCGTCGTCGAGTTGACCAATCGTCGACCCGTGGGTGCAGCGCACGTCGTCGGCAAAAATCTCAAGCTGAGGATTGGAGAGCGCCTTGGCCCCCGGCGAGAGCAGCAGATTGCGGTTCGACTGCTTGGCGTCGGTCTTCTGGGCGTCTTGGTGGACATAGATCCGTCCATTGAATACCGCCTTCGACTGGCCTTCGAGGATTCCCTTGTAAAGCTCGTAGCTGTTGCAGTTGGGTTTTGCATGATCGACCCGCATCTGGTTGTCGACGTGCTGTCTACCGCGGGTCAAATAGAGGCCGTTGAGGGTGCATTCGATACCCTCGGCGTCGAGCATTGCCAGGATGTCGTTGCGCACCAAGGCGCCGCCGTGGGAGATCGAATGGGAGAAGAAGTTGGCGTCGCGCTGCAAGTAGACCTTCTGGTACGCAACGTGGAAAGCGTCCACCGACTCCTGCTCGAGCTTGTAGTGATCCACCACTGAACGCGGTCCGCAGATGATCTCGGTCACCGGACAGGTGAAGTAGCGCTCGCCGGTGATGCCGCCATAGGTCTCGATCACCGTCAGCTGGCTGTTCTCTCCGGCAACCAGCAGATTGCGCGGATAACTCACCAGCTCAACACCGCCGGTGGCGGAGAAGAAGAGGAGGTGGATCGGCCGCTCGACCACCACTCCCCGCGGCACGTCGATGAAGGCGCCGTCCGCCAGGAAGGCAGTGTTGAGCGCCGCGAAGGGGTGTTGGCTGAGATCTACCTGGCTGCCGAGGTGCGCGAAGACCCGCTGCGGGCACTCCTCCATCGCCTGCGCCAGACTGCCGGCGAACACTCCTGCGGGCAACTGACCGAGCTGCGATAGCTCGCTCGACAGCCGGCCACCGACAAAAACCAATTCGATGCAATCAGGCACCAGGAAAGGCCCTAACTGATCCCGGCTCAGCCCTCGGGTCTCGCCGTTGGCCAGGGAGAAGCGGCGGCGGGCGATCGGCGCCACGTTGGTGTTGAGCCACTCTTCCTGGCGCATGCGGGGAAATCCCTGGCGCTCGAACTGCACGAGCCCGAGATGACGCAGCTCGGCCAAGCGCGGTGAGGCCGGACTGGCGGCCAGGAAGGCAGCGTAGCCTTCAAGAACATGCGGGCATTCGGCAACTGCTGGCATCGCGCTCTCCTAGACCGAGACCGCCGCGGTTTCCCGCGCGATCTCTTGCTCGAGCCAGGAATAGCCCTTTTCTTCGAGTTCCAACGCCAGCTCTTTGCCACCGGTGCTAACGATGCGACCGTCGAGCAACACATGGACAAAATCCGGCACGATGTAACTCAGCAAGCGCTGGTAGTGGGTGATGACAACGAAGGAGCGGTCCGCTGAGCGCATCTTGTTGACGCCGTCTGAGACGATCCGCAGGGCGTCGATATCGAGCCCCGAGTCGGTCTCGTCGAGCACTGCCAAGCTGGGTTCCAGAACCGCCATGTGGAAGATCTCGTTGCGCTTCTTCTCACCGCCCGAGAAACCATGGTTGACCGGCCGGTTGAGCAGCGTCTCGTCCATCTTGACCAGCTTCATTTTCGCTCGCGCCAGCTTGAGAAAGCTCAGCGCATCGACCTCGCTCTCGCCACGATGCTTGCGGGTGGCGTTGAGCGCCGCCTTCAAAAAGTAGGTATTGGACACGCCGGGGATCTCGACCGGGTACTGAAAGGCCATGAAGAGGCCCTCGCAAGCGCGAATCTCGGGCGCCATGTCGAGCAAGTTCTGGCCCTTGAACAGCACCTCGCCAGCGGTGACCTCATACTCTTCGCGGCCAGCCAACACCTGTGCCAAGGTGCTCTTACCAGAACCGTTGGGGCCCATGATGGCGTGTACTTGGCCCTTGCCGATCTCAAGATCGACGCCTTTGAGAATCTGCTTGCCGTCGATTGCGGCCTGCAAGTTCTTGATCTTCAACATCTCTGATCTATCTCCAAATTCTTGATCGTCGTGCGTCCGGGTCGGCTCAACCGACGCTGCCCTCGAGGCTGACATCGAGTAGCTTCTGCGCTTCGACGGCGAATTCCATCGGTAGCTTGCGGAAGACCTTCTTGCAAAAACCGTTGACGATCATCGACACCGCGTCCTCGGTCTCGATACCGCGCTGATTGCAGTAGAAGATCTGGTCTTCGCCAATCTTCGAGGTGGTGGCCTCGTGCTCCATGCGGGCGCTCGGGTTGTGGACCTCGATGTAGGGAAAGGTGTGGGCGCCGCAGCGATCACCGATCAACATCGAATCGCACTGCGAGAAGTTGCGCGCTCCTTCGGCTCCCTTGAGGATCTTGACCAACCCACGATAGGTGTTCTGACCGCGGCCGGCGGAGATTCCCTTCGAGATGATCGTGCTGGTGGTGCGTTTGCCAACATGGATCATCTTGGTGCCGGTGTCGGCCTGCTGGTAGTTGTTGGTCAGCGCCACGGAATAGAACTCGCCCACCGAGTCGTCGCCTTTCAAAATGCAGCTGGGGTACTTCCAGGTGATCGCCGAACCGGTCTCGACCTGGGTCCAGGAGATCTTCGAACGGCGGCCGGCGGCCAAACCGCGCTTGGTGACGAAGTTGTAGATCCCCCCTTTGCCGTTCTTGTCACCGGGATACCAGTTCTGCACTGTCGCATACTTGATCTGGGCATCGTCTTGGGCCACCAGCTCGACCACCGCGGCATGCAGCTGATTCTCATCGCGCATCGGCGCCGTGCAGCCTTCGAGGTAGCTGACGTAGGCACCTTCATCAGCAATGATCAAAGTGCGTTCGAACTGGCCGCTGTTCATCGCATTGATGCGGAAGTAGGTCGACAACTCCATCGGACAACGCACCCCTTTGGGGATGTAGACGAAAGAGCCGTCGGAGAACACCGCCGCGTTGAGCGCGGCAAAGAAGTTGTCGCGCCGCGGCACCACCGAGCCCAGGTATTGCTGCACCAGCTCTGGGTGCTCCTGGATAGCCTCGGACATCGAGCAGAAGATGATGCCGAGGTCGCTCAACTTGTCTTTGAAGGTGGTGGCCACCGACACACTGTCAAAAACCGCGTCCACCGCCACTCCGGCCAGAATCTCGCGCTCGTGCAACGGGATGCCTAGCTTTTCGTAGGTGGCGAGCAGTTCTGGATCGACCTCGTCGAGACTCTTGGGACCATCGGCGCTCGATTTCGGCGCCGCGTAGTAGGTCATCGCCTGGTAGTCGATCGGCTCGTAGCACACGTTGGGCCAGCTCGGCTCGGTCATCCCAAGCCAGACCCGGTAGGCGGCGAGGCGCCATTCAAGCATCCACTCGGGCTCGTTCTTCTTCCGCGAGATCGCTCGCACGACGCCTTCGTCGAGCCCCGGCGGCAGGGATTCCTGCTCGACCTCGGTGACGAAGCCAAACTCGTACTCCTTGTTGGCGAGCTGTTCGAGGGTTTCGCTGCTCGTCGTCATCCGCTTATCTCCATCGGCGCTGGTTCCATTGGCACGGGTTCCATTGGCGCTGGCTAGCCGAGTTCTTGCTCGCTTCTAAACCGGTCAAAGGGGTCGGCGGGTTAGGAACAGGTGGCCGCATGGCCCTACTGCTCCGTCGCGGTGTCACCACCACCGAGCATTACCAACTGCGGTTGTAGCGGCAGAGCGAGCATCTCGAGTGAGACTCTCTCAAGAGCATCACGAAGACTGTCGTTGATCATCTGCCAGTTGGCCCGCAGCAGACAGACCGCTTCTTGGCTGCACTCGCCCGGAGAATCCTCGATGCACTCGGTAAAAGCAATCGGGCCTTCCAGAGCCGAGATCATCGCCGCTACTGAGATCTTGTCTGCCGAGCGCGCCAGGGCGTAACCACCGTGCGCCCCTCGATGGGAGATCAGCAGCCCTTCACGAACCAACAGTCTCAAGGTCTTGCTGATCATCGGCAGGGGAATCTGGGTTTCTGACGCCAACTCAGGAGCGGTCAGTCGCCGATCCCCATCCCGCGCCAGATGGGTCATCAAGACGATGCCGTAGTCAGCTTGTTTAGTCAGGCGGAACATCTTAAGCCCAGAAACCTCAGATCTAAGATACAGGCCAGCCGTTAGTCAGGCCGGCCAGGCGCTGGGTCACAGCCGGCTTGCTGCTTAGACGCTGAATCGTTACTAGTGAATCGGGAGCAGTTGCAAACCACTTTCAAATCAATCTAGACCATTTTAGTCTTGTATTTGATCTTAGCAGCTGCTTCGCCGCTGTCAAGAGACTTCACTGCCTAGCAGCGGCATCGCCAGGCGGCACCGCAGTCAAGGTCAGTCAAGTACCGGCGCCGGGGGCGGCTAGCCTAGCGTCTGAGGGACCTTGGGATTCGCCCCCAGCAACGCTGCCACCCAGCGAAAGTCGCGAGTGTTTTCGAGGATGATCTTGAGCACCATGGTCAGCGGGACTGACAACAGCATACCTAGGGGACCCCACACCCAACCCCAGAAAAGTAACGAGAGAAAGACCACCAGAGCCGACAAGCCGAATTTTCGGCCCATCAGCTGCGGTTCAGCGAAATTGCCGATCAGCACGTTGACCACCAAGTATCCCAAGCCAACCAAGAGGGCCCGGCCGACGCCGAGTTCGACCAGGGCGATCAGCACCGCAGGTACCGCCGCGATGATCGATCCCAGGGTAGGAATGAAATTGAGCAGGAAAGCCACCAGGCCCCAGAGCAGGGGGAAGTCGACTCCGAGCAGCCAAACCCAGGCCGTGACCAAGGTGGCGGTGACCAGGCTCACCAATGTCTTGATACGGAGATAGCGCTGGATCTCTTGGCGGGCGTTGGAGAGGCGGCTCAGATAGTCCTTCTTGATTCCGAAAGCTCGCTCCAGCTTGCGCGGCAGACCGGCAGCCTCGAAGAGCATGAATACCAGCAGCAGCAGCACCAGCATCGACTTGGTGAACAAGAAAGCGATGCCGCGAATCAGCGTTGCCACCCGGCCGACGACTATGTTGGTTGCCTGATCGACCAGCGCCGAGGTGTCGACGCCGAGTTCTTCGAGCTTGCCCGTATCAAGACCGTGGTCCTCGAACCACTCGACAGCTTCGGTGGTACGAACTCGCAGCTGCTGGCGATACTTCGGCAAGGCCTCGGTAAAGGCGTTCATCGAGCCGCCCACCGGCAACACGAAAGCCATCAGAATAGCAACGTTGGCCAACACCGCTAACAGCACCGCGAGCGGTCGGGGAACTCGCTTGCGAAGCAACCAGGAGAGCAAAGGCGAACTGAGAATGGCGAGAAAGAGAGCTACCAGCATGGGGAGCAGTAGATTGCCAGCATCCTTGAGACCGGCAATGATCACCACCAAGCCTGCCGCACTAACCAGAAACCGGGCGCCTGGGGCTTGGTTTTTCCTGGACGCTGCGGGGGAAAGCTGCTCAGAGGACATCGATGCTCATCTTACTCCCTTGCCACGAGTCACGCCGGGTGGCTTTGCAGCCTCCTCCTGCGGGGATCCGGATCATTGCACCGCAGCTCTCCCCCTTCCCTACCGACCTCTCGATGAGCGAGGCCGTGAGACCTAGGAATCAGGCTCCCGCCATCTCCTTGAGGCCCTTGAGGATCCTTGCCTTGACGACCCGGCGTGCTGGTTTGGCGGCGATCATGATGTCCTCGCCGGTGAACGGGTTGCGACCCGGGCGCGCCTTGGTGGCCGGTTTCCTAGTGACCGTCAACTTGAGCAGGCCGGGCAAAGTGAAGACACCAGCGCTGCGCGACTTCAGGTGGCGTAGCATGAGGTCGGACAACGACTGGAACACGGCGACGATTTCCTTGCGGCTTAGGCCGGTGTCCTCAGCAATGGAAGCGAACAGCTGGGCTTTGGTGTAGGGGTCACGAATAGCGGTTGTCTTCTTAGACATGGTTCTCTCCAGTTTGGTTGCAACGGTCTTCTTATGTCTGCGGTTTCGCGGCCTGGCCGGTGACGATCTGCTTGAGCTGTTGGCGGCGCACCAACAATCCGTCCGGGAAATAGCGCTCTAGTTCTGACTTCAACCTCGCCGTTTTGGGGGTTCAGCCATGCCTGCCGTCGGGTGTCGGCCGAGGTTAGCCGGCGGGCCCGCAGGTTGCAAGAGGACCCAGCCAATCAACAGAGCTTTGGGTTGGATGTCCAGCTCTGTTCGCGAATCTCCCGCAGTAGGCCAACACTGACCGCGTCTTGCTCGACTGCTTGAAATAGTACCAGCAAGGAGCTCAGAGCCTTGCGGTGAACCTCCCTCGCTTGCAGGATCGGTCCCAGCACTCGCACCAAGCGGCGCAGCTCCTGACGACGCCCTTGTTCGGCGTAGATCAGCGCCAGGTCAATGCCGAGAATGGCGCCGTCGTTCCACAAGCGCTGAGGGAGCAAGGATTCGAGGGTGGCTTCGAGCAAGGTCTCGGCCCGCGCTAAATCGCCAGCGGCATGGTGTAGTCGGCCTTCGAGCCAACGTAGCCTGATGATCGCCACCTGGGCGTCCAAACCCTCGGCAATGCGGGTCGCGGCAACCCATTGCTGCCAGGCTTCGTCGAGTCGGCCAAGCTGACAATAGCAATGGGCCAGATTGGAGCGCGCCGCCAACGTCTGCTCACCATCGCCACAACCTTCCAACTGCCCGAGCGCGGCCTCGAAGTCGGCGCTGGCGGCCAACATCTCGCCTTGCTCGAAGTGCAACATGCCGCGGCTGATCAACACTCGGGACAGCTGCTCGGTGGCTCCCGCCAGACGGTAGATTAGGATCGCTTCGTCGAGTCGCCTGGCGGCGTCTTTCATCGCTTGCCGATCTCGGTCCAACGAGGCCCACTGAGCCTCTACTTCAGCCCGAGCCAGCAAACAACCGCTACCGGCTTGCAAGTAGCGCTGGGCGCGATCGAAAGCGCGCTGGGAATCGGCTCGGGATTCTTTCTTGACGTTGCCGTTGGCGACTTCGTCGAGCGACAGCATCTTCATACAGCGATGGGTCAAGCTGTAGATGCTGGACACTTCGCGGCCCAGCAGCTGCGCGACCTCGGCGGCCCTAAAGCCATCGAAGAAGCGCAAACGCAACAGACGTTGGCACTTGGCCGGTAGTTTGGCCAACTGGCGTTCGATGTCGCTTTTTTCTACCCAGCGGTCTTCCGGGGACGGAATCTGGGGGTTGGAGCCGGCAGCAGTTTCAGCATCAATCTGTGCCTCGGGGTGACGGCGGCGGCGGCAGTACATCAGGCGTTGATTGACCAGCGTGCGGATCATCCAACCTTCCGGCTCAGCCATTCGCTCCCAACTGCGCAAGGTGGAGATCACCGTCGTCTGGATCAGATCTTCAGCATACTGTGCTGGCACCCCATATCTCGCCAGAATCTGTTTGAGACGAGGTTGCAGGCGCCGCACCAACGCTTCGATGGACTCCTCTTCACGGCAGGCGGCAAGATCAGACATGTCAGGCATAGCGTACAATAATATCTGTCCCAACTAACGCAGCAGCCCACCTGCCCGACCTTGAACCGGCCGTGCCCGCGGCCCCCTTACATCCCAAAAAGCCTCATCTCGATGAAGCGAGGTGATCGCCCCCGAGGACACCCCAAGGATCGATCAGCGGACCTTGCCGGTCGATCCCGCAATGCGCCGAAGAGAGTTTTTGTACACACATGACAGCTCCTTGGTCATCAACCGACCCGAGCAGATCCTTGCGCGGTCTGTCCGCGCCCCCCGAGCGGCCCTTAGGGCCTCTCGACAACTAGGTGCGGCGAGTCGCCTCTGTTGCGGCATTGGCAGCGAGATTTCTCACCGTTTTTCCACCCGCGTTGAGAGCGACCACGGCCGAGGTCCCAGAGATCGCTTGCACAGCTGTCTAAAGAGTGCTGCAATGATCCGTATCAATCTTCGAACGCCGTTGGGACGACTAGTAGCTGCTTTCTCAAGGAGGACAGGAGAGTCATGGGCGAGGCCAAGATCAGCTTCTTCGAGCAGGTCAACAGCAACTTCGACAGAGCTGCCAGCCTGACCGGCCACGATGACGCTTTGCTCGAGCAGATCAAGCAATGCAACAGCGTTTACCACATGAGTTTCCCGCTCAAACTGGACAACGGTTCGATCGAAGTGGTGCACGCTTGGAGGGCAGAGCACAGCCACCACAAGACGCCTACCAAGGGCGGTTTCCGCTATAGCGCGCAAGTCAACGAGGATGAGGTGATGGCGCTAGCAGCGCTGATGACCTACAAGTGCGCGATCGTCAACGTACCGTTTGGCGGCGCCAAGGGTGGGGTGAGAATCTCGCGGCGAGACTACTCCGTCGGCGAACTCGAACGGGTCACCCGGCGCTACACCTACGAGTTAACCCAGAAGAACTTCATCGGCCCGGGCATTGACGTGCCGGCGCCAGACTACGGCACCGGTCCGCGGGAGATGTCGTGGATGAGCGACACTTACCGCGCGCTCACCGCCAACGATATCGACGCCCTGGCTTGCGTCACCGGCAAACCGATCGCTCAAGGCGGAGTTCGAGGTCGCACCGAGGCCACTGGGCGCGGCGTTTTTTTCGGCATTCGCGAGACCTGTGAAATCGCAGAAGATATGAAGGCTCTTGGCCTGACGGCCGGCCTGGATGGCAAGACGGTGGTGTTGCAGGGTTTCGGCAACGTCGGCTATCACGCCGCCAAATACTTGCAGCGGGCCGGCGCTCGGATCATCGCCATCGCCGAATACGACGGCGCGATCCTCCACCGCGACGGTATCGACATCGAACTTCTGCAAGAACATCGCCAAGAACACCGCACGATCACCACCTACCCTGGCGTCGAGCGTTTGGCCCATAGCCATGACGCCCTGTTCTTGGACTGCGACATCTTGGTTCCGGCGGCGCTTGAGAACCAGATCACGGCCGAAAATGCAGCTCTGGTGCAGGCCAAGATCATCGCCGAGGCGGCCAACGGGCCGCTGACCGCGGCCGCCAGCCAGAGCTTGGCGGAGCGTGGCGTGTTGGTGATTCCGGACACCTTCCTCAACGCTGGCGGCGTGGTGGTGTCTTACTTCGAGTGGGTCAAGAACCTGGCCCATGTACGTTTTGGGCGGCTGCAGAAGCGCTGGCAGAGCCAGGCCTACCGGGGTCTATTGGGGGCGGTTCAAGATATGACTGGCCAGCGTTTCCCCAGCGAAGTGGTCGAAGCTTTCGTTGGCGGTCCCGACGAGATCGACTTGGTCAACTCGGGCTTGGAAGAAACCATGGTCGGCGCCTTTCAAGAGATCCGCGGCGTGCGCCAGAAACACGGTGACCAAATCGACCTGCGCACCGCGGCTTTCGCCAGCGCCATCGACAAGATCGTCATCAGCTACGAGGATTTGGGGATCTTTCCCTGAGGCACCGCGAAGCAAAACCTTCCGCGAACCAGGTCCGCTCAGGCGCGGCGCAACGCTGCGAGAGGCGATGCATGAGTGGCCGAATAGCGGCAGTTGCTCCTGCGCCAGCTCCCAGCGTCAATCAAAATCCCAGGGGCGCGGCGGCGGTTCGGCATCTGGTTCTTTCTCCGCTCGCTTGAGCGCCTCGCTAAATTTTTCTTCCATCAGCCGGTCGCTGTCTTCGAGGGCGGTCATCTCGCGCTTGAAAACATCGCCGGCCCGATCTTTGGCAGCATCGACATCCGCTAGCAGGTCATCGAAGCTGTGCCCACCGACGATCGGTTTCGGCGCTTCCTGGTGCAGCAAAACTTGACCGCTGGCCACGTCAATGACCAACTCGCCACGACAGATCGGGCATTCGACTTTGAGGGATTCTGCGTCACTCACAGCCCTAGTCTATTCGTTTCCGGCTCCAGCTTCACCTCCCCTTCTTGGCCGACATTCGCTCGTGGTCGCTGGGCGGTCCCTCGATCGAATCTAAATAATTGCAAAAAAAGACCGTTCCGGCCACCGCGGCGAAACCCCTCACCTTGACAGGAACCCAGCGCTCAGTTAGAAATGGGGATGTTTTCCCGTAACTTCCGAATGTTCGGCTAGAACCTGAAGCTGGACTGCCGTGTTGGAACTTTTCCACCGAGTCCTAGGTCCAAGCTAAGAGTCGATCCCGACGTCCGGATCGCCCGGAACCCGCGGTGACCCACTGCTTCTCCGTGCGAGCGGTTTCACGCTGGTTTCAAACTGAGGTAGGCCCCATGAAACGACTGACGGCAGGTACCCTCTCCCTGCTGATTCTCTGCGCTCTAGCTCTGTTCGCCACCGGCTGTGGCGACAAGGTCGCCAAGGTCGGCGCCGTACTTCCGCTGACCGGCGTCGCCAAGAGTTACGGCACGTCGATCAACAACGGTCTCATGATTGCCCTCGAGCAGCTCCGGGCTGACGAAAACTTCGCCCACGAGCTAGATTGGGTAGTGGTCGACTCGCAGAGCGACCCGAAGATTGCCAAGGAGCAACTTGAGCAGCTCTTCAAGGATGGTGCCGTCGCAGTCATTGGCGGCTGTACCTCCGCCGAGGCCAAAGAAATGGTGCCAGTGGCCGAGGGCTACAATCGTCTCTTGCTCTCTCCCTCGGCATCGAGCCCGGACCTCACTGGGGTGTCGGAGAACTTCTATCGGGTGAGCCCGTCGGACTATCTCGAAGCCAACAAGATGGCCGACTTCGCCGCTCGTCAGCTACAGATCAAGAGCGTCGTTCTTTTCGCGGAAGAGAATCTCGAGTACGCCAAGGGCATCCAAGTCTTGCTCAAGGAGCAATTCGAGCTTTTCGAGGTCGAGATCCTCGAAGTCATCGAATACCCGGAGAGAACCACCGATTTCTCAGGCTTGGTGGAACGGGCGGTCACCCTGAAACCCGACGGGATCTACCTGGCGGCCTATGCCGAAGGTATTAGCTCGATGGTTCAAGAGTTGAGCATGGCGGGCTACAAGGGCAAGATCCTCACCACCCAGGCCTTCGCCGATCCGCAGGTGATCCAATCGACAGGCGCTGCCGCTGAAGGCGTTTTGTTGACCAAGACGGTGTTCGAAATTGACAGCGAGTACGCCCACATCAAGACCTTCGTCACCGCCTATCGGGAGAAGTTTGGTGCTGATCCAAACATTTGGGCCGCCTACGGCTACGACTCACTGCGGGTGGTGGCCGAATCGATGCGCGGTCGTTCAGCTGATGCTTTCGAGCTGCTTAAGGGCATTCGCGCGATCAAGGACTTCCCGGGTGTAGTCGGCAGCATCCAATTCGACGAACGCGGTGATGTGAAGATCTTCCCTCGGGTATACGTCATCAAGGGCGATCTCGGGCTGTACAGCTTCGACGAGGAGTTCAAGCGTCAACAGGACGAACTCAAGCAACGCAAGGAGGAGCTGCGCAAGCGTCTCGAGGCCCTACAGCGGGAAGCTCGTCAACTCGGGGGCTGAGCGGCGACGAATTTTTGAGTTTCCAGGAACTGCTGACAAGAGGGGTGAGGTAGATCTCACCCCTCTTGCTGTCTACCTCCACCGAGCCCCTCACCCTGATCCACCGAGATGCGCCAACTCGCCCTTAGCTTGTTTCGCTACCGCAGCCTGCTGTGGACGTTGACCGCGCGCGAACTCAAGGCCCGCTACCGCGGCTCTACCTTGGGCTACCTGTGGTCGCTGATCAATCCGCTGATGCTGCTCCTGGTCTACAGCTTTGTCTTTGGCAAGCTACTCGGGACGCGGGACAGCAACGTCAACCCATATGCCCTTTACCTGGTCAGCGGGATCATGCCTTGGCTGTGGTTCCAGAATTCACTGATGGAAGGCAGCAACTCGCTGTTGGCCAACGCCGGATTGATCCGCAAAGCCACTTTTCCCACCGAGCTGTTACCCCTGGTCCCGGTGCTAGCCAACCTGGTGCAGTTCTTTCTCGCCTTGCCGGTGATCGCCAGCGGCTTCTTGTTGGCGCGCCGTTGGGGGTACAACCCGGGGGGGTGGAGCGCGCTGTGGCTGCCGCTGGTGATTCTCACCCTGCTGCCGATGATCGGCGGCATGGCACTCGGTTTGGCGGCGCTCAACACGCATTTCAAAGACGTCAAGGACATCCTCGCCAACCTATTGACCCTGCTCTTCTTCATGACCCCGATTCTTTACACCCTGGACCGGGTGCGAGCCTTTCCAAAGATTTTCCCGGTGGTCGAGTTCAATCCCTTCACCCCCGCCGTGTTGGCCTTCCAAGAGGTCCTTTTCTTTGGTCGCTCGCCAAGCGGTGGCTTGTGGCTCCAGCTGATACTAACCAGCGCTATTTGCTGGTGGGCCGGCAGCTGGTTGTTCGACCGCTTGCGCGATACTTTGGCGGAGGCGGTGTGAGCGTCGCTATTCATGTCGACCAGCTGTCGAAGATCTACCGACGATCCACCGCCGGCCATCAGCTGCGCACCCTGAAGAGTGCCCTATTCGAACGCAACCTGATCTCCGGCTTGCGGCCCGAGCAAGCTATTCGCGCAGTCGACGACGTCTCCTTCACCGTCGCCCGCGGCGAAGCGCTGGGAGTGATCGGTGGCAACGGCTCTGGCAAGTCGACCTTGCTCAAGCTGGTGGCCGGAATCCTCCGGCCCAGCTCTGGCAAGATCACCGTCAACGGTCGTGTCGCCGCCTTGATCGAGCTCGGAGCAGGCTTTCACCCCGAGATCTCCGGCCGCGAGAACATCTACATCAACGGTGCGGTACTGGGACTCAGCAAGCGCCAGATCAACCGCCGGTACGACGATATCGTCGAGTTCGCCGGCCTCGAAGACTTCATTGAAGAGCCGGTCAAGAACTACTCCTCCGGCATGTACGTGCGGCTCGGTTTCGCGGTGGCGATTCACACCGACCCCGACATTCTGCTGGTCGACGAGGTGTTGGCGGTGGGCGATGAGGCTTTCACCCACCGCTGCATGCGCCGGATCGAAGAGTACCTGGCCCGCGAACGCACCTTGCTGCTGGTCAGCCATGCCCTGGGACAGATCGAAGAGATCTGCGACCGCGCCTTGTGGATCGACCGCGGGCGGCTACGCCTCGAGGGTCTGCCACGCAGAGTGCTCGACGCTTATCGTCAGGAGGTGGCCGAGGCCGAGAGCAAGCGCCACCGAGAAGCCAAGGAGTTGTGCGAGGGCCAGTCCGAGGAGCCGTCGGCCATCGAGCTGACTAGGCGAGACTCCGAGAACCCTGAATCCGCGGCCGACAGCGCTCAACAGCCCGAACCGCCGGACGACGCGGCTGCGGAGCAGGAGGTACTGCGGTGGGGCTCGGGCGAGGCCACCATCGAGCGAGTGGTAATGTTGTGCGCAGGCGAGGAGCGCTATCACATCAAGAGCGGCGAAGAGGTGGCTTTCGAGATCGACATTCGGAGTCAGCGCGAATTCGACGACTTTGTCTTTGGTATCGCCCTGTCGACCCCTCGCGGAGTCGAATGCTGGGGCACCAACACCGACCTGAGTGGCTGGGTCCCGAAACAGCTGCGGAGCGGCTCCGCACGAGTGCGGATCACTTGCC
Organism: Candidatus Multivoradales bacterium; assembly: GCA_965248925.1. GTDB lineage: Bacteria > Acidobacteriota > Thermoanaerobaculia > Multivoradales > J023 > CBDFLE01. The sequence goes on from CBDFLE010000006.1 coordinate 2,676,170, forward strand.
CGGAGTTGCGCTTGGCACCGGGTGAGTATCTACTCGATGTAGCGGTCCACAGTCGCGAAGGCACTCCCTACGACTATCGCCGCAAGTTGCTGTCATTCAGCGTCACAGCCAAGCAGGGGGGCATCGGCCTGTATTTTCCCCAGCACCAGTGGAGCTTCTCGGAAGGAATCCACTGGCAGGGCGATGAAGGCGACCTAGAATAGGCTTGATCACCTGCTGGCCACAGGCGGAGACCACGACATGGCGGACGAACCCTCGGACAAAAGAAATCTCAATATCAAGATCGACGACGAGACGCTCAAGGGGCGCTATGCCAACCTGGTGCGTATCGTTCACACTCGCGAGGAGTTCATTCTCGATTTCGTCAACATGGTGCCGCCCCAAGGCGTGGTTAACGCCCGAATCGTCACCAGCCCGGCGCATATCAAGCGCTTGGTGCGCGCGCTGTCGAGCAATCTGCAGCGCTACGAGGAGAGTTTTGGTCCGGTACCGGACACTCCCGAGCCCGAGAAGGGCTCGGTCAACTAGCCAGCGGCCCGAGTTCGATGCGCTTTCTCAGCACCCGGAAGAGCAGCTCGCCGGTTAGTCTCGCTGCGGCTTTGCGACTCGGCTTGCCGGCGGACGGCGGTTTGTTCATGCCCGAACGGCTTACCGCCATGTCCCCAGCTAGACTGCGGCGCCTGGCCGGGGCCGAGGCCAGCGTCGTCGGCGAGGCGGTATTGGGCCATTTGCTAAGCGACGACTTGCCCGCCCCGATTCTCGCCAATCTAGCCGCCGAAGCTCTCAATTTCCCTCTGCCGCTGCACCGACTCGAGCCCCGGCTCTTGGTGCTCGAGCTATTTCACGGCCCAACCCTTGCCTTCAAAGATGTCGGGGCGCGATTTCTGGCTCGCTTGCTGGCGGCAACCGACGACGGCACCGGCGGCGATCGACCGCTGACTGTGGTGGTGGCCACTTCTGGCGACACTGGTGGCGCGGTCGCGCGGGCCTTTCACGGGGTTGCGGGCACTCAGGTTGCGATCCTCTACCCCGACGGCCAGGTCAGCCCGTTGCAGGAACGGCAGCTGGCCACCCTGGGCAACAACATTCGGGCCTTTGCCGTCGACGGCACCTTCGACGACTGCCAACGACTGGTCAAGCGAGCCTTTGCCGAGCCGGGTCTACGCCAAGAGTTACGTCTGACCTCGGCCAACTCGATCAACGTTGGACGGCTGCTGCCGCAGATCATTTACTACTTCGTGGCGGTCGCCCAGCTGAGCGCCACGGAAGCAGGCAGAAAGCGGCTCTTTGTGGTGCCGAGCGGCAACTTTGGCAACCTCACCGCCGGTCTGATGGCCCAGCGACTCGGCCTCGGTGTCGATCACTTTGTCGCCGCCACCAATACCAACGACGTCGTACCCTGCTACCTTGACAGCGGTCGCTTCGAGCCGCGCGCTGCCCAACGCACCATATCGAACGCCATGGATGTCGGCAATCCAAGCAATTTTGACCGCATCTTGCACCTCTACGACAGCGATTGGCAGGCCATCCGGCATGATGTAAGCGGCAGCCGGCACGACGATGAGGCCACCCGGCAGACCATCTTGGAAGTCGAGCGCAAGCATCACTATCTGCTCGACCCACACACCGCGGTCGGCTACCAAGCCGCCCGCCATGCCTTGAGTCAAGCACCCACCGACACCCTGGCCATTGTTCTCGCCACCGCCCACCCGGCGAAATTCGGTGAAATCGTCGAGCCCCTCATCGGCCGCCCGGTGGAACTCCCCCCAGCCCTCGCCGAGCGTCTCGGCCTGCCTTTGAGCAAAGAGCCCATGGCCAACCATTTCCCGACGCTGAAAGAGCGCTTGCTCAACTGGTGAGGGCGAAAACGACAGTGCTTGCGCTGCCAAGACGGGAAGTGACTCGAAGAAGGCCGTAGAAGTGATGGCAAGCACCAGTTCAAGGAGTACTTGGCAAGCTCATCGCCAACAAATAGCCGCTTCCGAACGAAGTTCGAAGCCGGATTCCATCGGCGAAAGCGATTCTCGCTCTTTCGTGGCAGGAGAATCTTTGAAGGTCAGCGAGGATATTGTTCGTTTCATCCTGCTGAGCATTCAAGGAGACTTGAATCTTTTCCATTCCGTTGTTTCTCGAACGAGCTCTTTCATCGTGGTCTGTCACGAGTCTCGGATTATTGAAAGAGAGAGAACAAGTCTTGCAAGCTCTTCAAGCTTTGGAGAAGTTTCGTCATCATGTTTTTACACCAACACATACCAATATCTTCTAGACTCTCCTAGAAGATAATTGCGCCATCTAGTCGAGATGGCGCGGTCTGGTCTATCGAAAGGAGCATCATGCACAATCCACCAAATTTTGCCGATAAGATTAGAGCCGTCTGCTTTAAGGAGTCTGGGAAGTGGGTGGCAGTGTGTCTGGAGCACTACATCGCAACTCAGGCAGATTCTCTCAACGATCTGCTCTACGAACTGGACCGTACTTTGGTAAGCTACGTCGCTATTGCGATGGAGGAAGGCAAACAGCCTTTTGGTGGGTTACCAAGAACTCCTCAGCGATATCACGAAATGTGGGAAGAAGCCGAGCGCCTCCCGGAGTTCAGAGAAATTTTCGAACAGAAAGGGCGGCCAGAATCAGAAGTCGGTCTGTATCTACAGGCAGCATAAGCTTTGAATACACCCCTCATGACTCTGCACGACCTGATCGCCACGGCGTCAGCCAGAGGCGCGAAGCTTGGGGATCGGAATCTGGGCGGCCCGCGCGGGCAGGTAGTCAGCAGATTCCTTAGAATCGACGGTGGCCCGGCGGTTTTTCTGCCTGGTGGTGATCTTGATCAGCTTCTCTCTGAATCAACCGTAGATTCAATTGTGACTAGCCTTGGCCTTGGTCATCTCCGTGAGGATTTTCACCTCGCCCCAGCCGAAGACTGACCGTTAGCAACTCGCCAGAGCCTTTTCAGGAGCCATTGGCGCGAACGCCACTACCTTGGCGACGGTTTGTCTGGATTAGGCGAGATCGGGAGCACCAACGGAATCCTCTCCCGTCACTCGTTTTTCTGCGGTGTCCGTAAGATACTCGTACTACTTCTGTCCAACAACTCCACCGCCCTCGCCCCGAGTAGCGCGGTTGGCTTCCGTGCCCCCCGCCGACACCCTGGCCCTGGTGCTCACCCCCACCCACCCTGCAAAGTTTGGCGAGGTCGTCGAGCCCCTCATCAGCCGCCCGGTGGAACTCCCTCCTCGCCCTCGCCGAGCGAATCGACCTACCGTTCGACAAGGAGCCTTTGGCCAATCGCTTCGCGGCGTTCAGAGAGCGCCTGCTCAGCGGGTAGAGCGATGGGCCCGAGGAGGCTGCATTGCCGAGGCAAGTGAGCGGTGGAGAAAGAAGGCCGGTCAATGGCTGCCAGGGAAGTAGATGCCCGAGAAGGGGCAGCAACCACTGACCGGCGGATGCATCGAGGAGCTCTGTGGTGGTGCGACGAGCATCGATGGCAGAAGGGCCGGTATGGCGGAAGAACTTGGGCGCTCAGCGCCACTTTTCGCTTTCGACATCGTAGATCATGATGCGGATGTGGCCGTGGCGGCTGCTGATCCGGGTGGCGGCCAAATGGCGATTTCCGTCGGTAACGTAGACCGTGCCCGGCGTCGCCGTACCTAGGGGCGAGAAGGACGCTAGATCGCTGTTGTTGAAACGGATCGGATCGTGCAAACGCCCCAGCCGACGCCGCGGGTCACTGGGATCGCGGGGCGGCAAGCCCAGAGGGAAGCCAGGGAAGACCATCCGGCCGAGGCGGCGCATCGGCCGTGGTGGTAGTAGTTCGGGGTCGGTGCCGTCGTCAATATCTCGATTGCGCACCCCATCGCCGTCGCCATCACCATAGAGCGCCCAGCTGATATCCCCTGAGTCGCCGATCAGGAATTTCACCGCTACATTCTTGTTGCGTTGGATGGCATATTGCCGCGCCTTCTGCAATGCCGAGGCGACCTCGGAAGCCGCGGCCTCCACTTTGGTTACCCCATTCCAACTGAGCAGCGACGGTACGCCGAGTAAGGCAGCCCACAGACTCAGGGCGAGAACGACGAGCATTTCGAGCAGGTTGAAGCCGCATTGTTGCCTGATCATCATCGGCCCTCCATGGGCGAAGAAAGGCGATCGAGGGGAGGCCATGAAGCCTCCCCTCGATGCTGCTTCAGTGGTTTTCCTCGGCAGGGGGCGTCGGACGGGCCTTGCTGCTCAGCGTGGTCTCACCGGTGGTGACTACGAAGGGGGCCATCAGGGTGTAGGTTTTCTCACCGATGCCCCGTACCAGGATGAGATCTTCGGGGCGCTCGAACTGGCCATTCTCTTGGCGAAAATCCAAGATGCGCTGAGCTAGAGCAGGTCCAATCCGCGGCAAGTAGGTCAGCTGCTCGGAACCGGCGGTGTTGATGTTGACTACTCCTGCGGCGGGCTGGGCCAGCGCCGGTAATGAGCACAAGGTCAGGGCGACGAGGACGAAGAGGCTGAGGAGCTGAGTAAGAGGTCGGTTGATTTGAGCTTGCATGGGTTTCTCCTTGAATCGAGGTGTTGGTTGGTTTCTGGTTGGTTTCTATTTGGGGCCTACCCGGCCCCGGGGGTTGTCCTTCATTCCTGTCTGTTGGATCTCGGTGTTCGCCGCACCTCCTTTCTTGTTGGTTATGCGAAGGCCTTATTTCACGCTCGGTGCCAGCTGCTTAGCGATTTGTTAATCGCTGAAAATAAAGGAGTTAAGGATCCACTTAGCGAAAGGTCGGATTCCTGGCCGTCAAGCCATTCAGCCGCCGAAAGGGGATTTAGACGGCTCATCGGTGCTCACGCCCGGCGGCACAGGGAGTTGGCAGCGTGTCCAGCGATTGCGACAGGCTGCCGAATGACTGGACAAAGATGATTGGACGGTGGTGACTGGACGGTGGTGACTGGACGGTGGTGACTGGACGGTGGTGACTGGACGGTGGTGACTGGCCGGTGGTGACTGGATCGTGGCAGGTTGGCCGCTGCCGGACTGGCTCGAAGAGGGGGGATTCGGTTACATTAGGCCGTCATGAGCGAAAACCAGCCTGCCCCAGAGACCCGTTCGTTGTTTCGGGAGTACCTAGAGGCGATCCTTATCGCGGCGATCTTCCTCGGCTTCACCAACACCTTCGTGGTCAAGACGTTCTACATTCCGAGTAGCTCGATGGAGTCGACTTTGGAGATTGGCGACCATCTCTTCGTCAATCGCTTCATCTATGGACCGGCCTCTGGGTGGGGGCAGAAGTTGCTGCCTGGGCGCGACGTGCGGCGCGGAGACATTGTTGTTTTCCGCTCACCGCAGAGCCCTGAAACCGATCTGGTCAAGCGCTGCATCGGCGTTCCCGGCGACCAGATCCAACTGCGTGATCAGGTGCTCTGGGTCAATGGGCAAGAGGTTGAGGACAGTAGTTTCGCGCACTACGACATCCACGATGACCTGGGCAAACTACCGGCCAGTGTGCGCTCCCGACTGCGTCATACGCGAGATAATTTTGGCCCCTTCGAGGTGCCGGACAACGAATTCTTCTTCCTCGGCGACAATCGCAACCACTCCAACGACTCCCGCTTCTGGGGCACCGTGCCACGGGAGATGATCAAGGGACGGGCTTTGCTGGTCTATTGGTCGTACGGCGGCAAGACGCCGGATGGAACTTGGACTTCTGCCGGCGAGAAACTGCTGCATATCGGCCAAACTCTGCTCGGCTTTTTTCCCAAGACTCGCTGGAGTCGCACTTTTCACCTAATCCGCTAGGGTCCCGAGCTTCTCGATGTCCACCAGTCTTCGACTGAACACGATCGGCGGCAACATGCAGCGCTGGGCAGGGACGGCCAGGGCCACGCTGAGGGGCTGCCTCGAGGCCCTTTTGGTGGCGTTGATCCTGGCTTTGTTTGTGCGCACCTTCCTCTTTCAAGTCCTAGAAGTGCCCAGCGACTCGATGGAACCCGGTCTGCTGGCCGGCGACCGGTTACTGATCGACCAGATGACCTTTGCTCGCCACGGTTCCCTGGCCGGCATCTGGCCAACCCGACCCGTGCGCTCAGGGGAGCTAGTGTTGTTCCGCTTTCCTGAAGATCCGTCGCGCAGCTTTGTCAAACGCTGCTTGGGGATGCCAGGCGACGACATCGAAATCCTCAACAAGCGGCTCTACATCGATGGTGAAATCCAGGATGAATCGGGCTACGTCGTACACCGAGATCCGCGGACTTACCTCGATTCGGAGTTTCTCGACGAGGAATTCCGCCTTCGCGACCACCTGGCGCGCCAACAAGTGCCGGCGGAACATCTCTTCTGCTTGGGCGACAACCGCGATGTATCCAACGACTCTCGCTATTGGGGTCCGGTGCCGCGGTCTTCAGTGCTCGGGCGACCGCTGCTGGTGCTGTGGTCCTTCGAGCGCAACGACTCGGCGAGGGACCGTCTTTCAGACCCCGACTGGGGTAAGATCCGGGAATCCTGGTTCAACGAGGGTAAGGGCGTTCGCTGGCATCGCTCGCTAAAGAGGGTCCAGTGAAGGTCGGCCAAAGCAGGTAACGATCGAGTAGGAGGTTGGCGATGCGTCGGTTGGGTTCGCAGAGTGGAGAAGGCAGGGCCGGTTGCCTGTTGTGGATTCTGGTCTTGCTGGCTGGCATCTTGGGCGCTTCTCGGGTGATTCCCGTGACCATCGCCAAGGCAGAGCTGAAGGACTATATCGTTGAGATTTCGCAACGGCATCCGCGCTGGAATGCGAGGCGAATCAGCAAGAAGCTGGTCGACCGAGCCGAGGAACTCGACTTGCCGCTCGACAAGAAGAACGTCAAAGTCCGAAAGACCGCCGATCGGATGGTTGTCGAGATGACGTTCGTAACCCCTTTAGATTTCTACGTTTACACTTGGAATTGGGAACACCACATCGAGGAAGCACGAGATATTTTCTACTTCTAGCCACCCTGCGCGGCGGGCTGAAGATGGTGGCGCTGGCTCGCCGGGTGTGGCCGAGCGGCTTGAGATCATTCTCAACGCTCTCGTCCCGGGGCTGCTAGCCGGAGCGCTGCTCACCGGTTTACTGTTCTTCCTCAATCCACAGCTGCCGTTTGAGGCGTTTCCGGCCTTTCTAGGAATCGGCGTCTATGGCGGGCTGGCCGGACTGCTCAGTTCTCTAGCGGTCCTTCCCTTTACCTGGCGTAGCCAGCAGCGCTCCCGACGCTGGCTGCCGTGGCTGGTGACTGTGGTGCTCGGCGGCGTCGCGGTGGTCGCCTGGGGCCATGCGGTTCGTCACGGCTTCTTACTGCCTCCCGGCATCAATCGACGGCTGTTGAAGGCGGCAATATGGCTCAGTCTAGGTGCGGTGGTGGGTCTCTACCTGGCGTGGGCCAGCAGGCTGCGACAACGCACACCTGGCAGGAGAAGCGGCTTCCTGATGCTGTTGCTGGCGACGGTGTCGATCTACGTCGTTTTCGAGCGGCGTGACGCTTTCAAGGCTAGCTCCGGCCCGACTCCCAGACCAAGCGTGGTCGAGGGGGTGCAAAGACCGCATCTATGCTTGGTGGGTCTCGATTCCGCCACTCTCGACGCTTTGCTGCCGCTCGCCGAGCAAGGTCGCTTGCCCTTCTTCTCGCGCCTCTTGCAAGAAGGCTCATTCGCCCGCATGAGTTCCCAGCGCCCTGCCCTGGCCGCCCCTTTGTGGACCACGCTATCCACCGGAAAGTTCCCGTATCAGCACGGCGTGGTTGGCCAACGGCGTTATGCCGACGGTCTGCTGGCGGAAGGTGCGTCTTTGCGCCTATTGCCCTTGGGCTCAAGACTGGATCCCTGGGCCTGGACGAGCGGCTCTCGTGGGTCCAACCGGCTTGACCGCAAGGTCTTGGCCCTATGGCAAACTCTCTCTCGCCTAGGTGTCGCTACCGGGGTGCTGGGATGGCCGTTGACCTCCCCCGTCTCCAAGGAAATTGACTGGCTGCTCTCGGAGCGCTTTTTCACCACGAGCGCGAGCCTCGGCGATGGCCATCCTGAGGAACTGGGAGAGCAAGCCCGCCTTTTCCAGACCGCTCTTTCCGACCTCGATCCACAGATTCTCTCGCGCTTCGGCGAAGAGCCACCCCAGGTGGTGCTACAGAGCCTCCCTCAAGATCTCTGGCGTCGGGATTTGGCGCAGCTAATCCTCGGCCGCGAACCTTCCCCAGGTGCTCTGCTGACCGTTCTTCCCGGCTTGGCGGCGGTCTCCCGGGAGCTTTACGGCGGTTACCAGGCAAGTCGCCTGGATGGCTTGCAGGAGGCCGCTGCCGAGGAGGCCGCACGGCTGATCGACAGCTACTACGCTCACCTGGACGAGATTCTCGCTCAGCTCTGGGAACGCACCCCGACTCCGCGACTGATGATCGTGGTCTCACCGCGAGGGATCGAAGGCGCCGGCGGCTGGCGCGGCCTATGGCAGCAACTGATTCGCCGACCGGCGCTGCGCGGCTATGACCACAAGGCCCCCGATGGAGTGCTGATGATCATGGGAGAAGGGGTCGCCAAAGGACGGCAGACAGGCCGAGCAGAATTGGTCGACGTGGTGCCTACCCTTCTCTATGCATTGGGTCTGCCCGTGGCGCGCGATCTCGATGGCAGCGTGCTCAACGATTTTTTTGAAACCGACTTCTTGGTGCGTCAACCGCTGACGTTCGTTCCTTCGTATGAGACCTTGTCAGCCAACCGACAATAGCCCGGAGATAATCTGTTAAGTGTTTGTGTTTCAGTGACTTACCTGTATTTTTATAATCTAGACCGTACCTTTTTTGGTGATTTAGCCTTCTTTGACTCCAGGCATTCGAGTCACTTTCTCGCCGGTTTTCTGCTTCTGGCGCGGGCGGTCCATTGAGCAGCGACCTTCAAAGAAAGCACCGTCTTCGATGGTCAGCGATGGCGTTTGGAGATCAGCCCGGACCTTGCCTTCAGAGGTGATCTCCACTTTCTCCAAAGCGCTCAGGCTGCCGTCGACCTCGCCCGACACGAAGATCCGGCGAACACTGATTTCAGCATCGACCCTTCCGCCTTCACCGACAATGAGATCTCCATCGGAGACAATCGAACCGGCGAATTTTCCGTCGATGCGGAAGGTATCCTCGAAACGCAGCTCGCCCTGGAGCTGGCTGCCAGCATCGAGAAAACCGTTGAGTTCCCCTTGGCCACCGCCTCCCTTATTGAACATCACTTGCCCCTTTCCGGTCGTGAAGCCGGTCGTATAGCCGAATCAATTCCTCTTCGGAATGAAAATGCACCTGAATGACACCACCGCGACGGCGGCGGACGATTTGAACTTTGGTTTGCAACGCTTGGGTAAGCCTTTCTTGTGCCGCCTGGGCATGCACGTCTAGTGTTTGCTCCTTGCGAGCTGGTTTATCGAGCGCTTTCGGCTGGGCCGCCAGTGCTTCCAAATCACGAGCGGTGAGGCCTTTCTCGACCGCTTGCTCAGCGATCTCAAGCTGCCGCTTGGGGTCGAGAGCCAGCAGCGGCCGGGCTTGTCCGGCGGTCAGCCTCCCGCTGCGCAGGAGATCTTGCACTTTGGCCGGTAGACGCAGCAACCGCAGGGCATTAGTGACTGTCGTGCGTCCCTTGCCCACCTTCTTGGCTACTGCTTCTTGGGACAGGCCGAACTTGTCATTCAGGGTTCGGAAAGCCTCTGCCTCTTCTACTGGGTTGAGGTCGGCCCTCTGAAGATTCTCCACCAGGGCGAGTTCGAGCAGTTGCTGATCGTCCGCTACTTCGCGCACAACGACCGGAACTTGGTTCAATTCAGCAAGTTGCGCAGCCCGCCAGCGACGCTCTCCGGCGACGATAGTGTAGCGACCGTCTTCCCTTGCCGTGACCACGACGGGCTGGACGATCCCCTGGCTGCGAATCGATTCAGCGAGTTCCTCGAGTCCGCTGTCATCAAAGTCCGTGCGCGGTTGGAAGCGATTCGGCACCAACTCGCCGACCGCTAAAGTAGCCGGGCCAACTCGGGACACGGCCGCGGTCTCCGCCACGGCCAGGGTGGTCTCGCTAGTACCACCGAGCAGAGCATCCAGTCCACGGCCCAGACCGCGGCGCTTGGTCTTCATGCCGCGCGCTCCAGGAACTCACGGGCCAGGGCGAGGTAGGCCTCGGCACCTCGACTCTTGATGTCATAGCGAAGGATCGGCTGGCCATAGCTCGGCGCTTCGGCCAGGCGAATATTACGCGGAACTACGATTTCGAAGACTTTAGCAGCAAAGTGTTGCCGCACTTCGGCTGCCACGTCACGGGCCAAGTTGGTCCGTTCGTCATACATCGTCAGCAAGATGCCGCCTATCTCCAGGTTTCGGTTGAGCCGCCCTTGCACCCGGCGAACCGTGGCGACTAGCTCACTGACCCCTTCGAGCGCGAAATACTCGCACTGCAGTGGTACTAAGATCTGATCCGCGGCAGTCAGAGCATTGACCGTGAGGTGGCCCAACGAGGGCGGGCAGTCGAGCAGCAAGTAGTCGTAGTCCTTACGCGTTTCTGCCAGCGTTTCGCGCAAGTGCTGTTCCCAGCCATCCACACCGACCATCTCTACCTCAACACCCACCAGCTCTCGGTCCGAAGGCAGAACATCGAGACCCGGAAAATCGGTCCGCCGGATGGCGTCCGATGCCTTCGCATCGCCGCTCAGCAAGTGGTAAAGATGGGGCGGCTCGGCGGTCAGACCGAGGCCCCGTGTCGCATTGCCTTGGGGATCGCAATCGACAATCAGGACCTTTTTTTCCAAAGCTCCAAGGGCCGCCCCGAGGTTGATTGCGGTGGTGGTCTTTCCTACCCCACCTTTTTGGTTCGCGATCGCGACGATGGTCGCCATGTAAGTGCCTCACCTGTTTTTCCACGAAGGCTGGCCGCGTCCGTTCCGGCGCCAGGCCACTTCTCCGAAATTCCCCGGATTCTGCTCTTCAGAGAGATGACGACTGAAGCCGTCCCGCCACCGGTCTCATTTTATCGAGGATGGATCTCTCGGATGTGCCGAGCCCCTCGCAACTCTATTTTTCGTCCGCCCTTCCATCCGGTGGGGAGGTCCGGCTCGGACTCCCCCAGCCAGAGAAAGAACCGCACTCCCGGCGAATGCTCATAGATCGTGCGCAGTAGCATTGGTTCGCAGCGAACTGCACGCATGGTGACAACATCTATTGTCTCTGGCCAGCCTGCCGGCAATGGGCTTTCGACTCTAGCATTGAGACATCGACACGACAAAGGACCAATCGCCGAGACTGAGCGCAAGGTGGCTTCCAGAAAGGCCCATTTCCGTTGTCGAGACTCGGCCAGAACCACTTCCATTTCGGGTCTTGCGATAGCCAGCGGAATACCGGGAAAGCCAGCACCAGTACCAAGATCTAGCAGCGATCGGTCAGGGCTGGAAAGTAGGGGAAGAGCGGCTAGCGACTCCCCATAGTGCCGCTCGACCAAATCCCTAGCGGTCCCGGGTCCGATCAACGACAGCCGCGGGTTCCAGCGTAAGAGTTGCCGGTAGTGAGTTTCGAGAGCGGCCACGACCTGACCAGAGAGAGGTCGCGGAGCGACAGCGAGTAACTGGCGCTCGAACTCTCTTGAACTCAGCTCGGGGAGAGGGTTACCCATGTTTCACGTGAAACAGATTGGCGAGTTGGACAGGGAGACGCTGGTCGCAGAAAGGCACGTCAGCCAACGACGCAAGATGCGTTGGCTCTCCAACTCAGGAGGGGTAGATCGTCACGCACTTGAAGAACCCCTCTCCGTGGCTCTCGGTAACCACGCCTGGGTCGTCTGCCAGGGTGATGTGGATGATCCTGCGATCAGCAGGGTTCATCGCTTCGAGCTCCTTGGCCAGTTGGTCGTCGCGAACTTCCTCGGCAGACCGAGCGGCCAATTGACGCAGGTTTTCTTCGTGCTTGGCTCGATAGCCCTCGCAATCTACAGAACACTGTAGGCCAATCCCGCAGTAGCCGCGGGCAACACGGGGAAGCAGGTGCTCCAAGACCAAGAGAAGCTGCCCGTCCTCTTCGATCAGACGATCGCTGTCAATCCCGCTCAATTCGGCATGAAAACACTCATCGGTCTCCTCGACTGACGGGCTGACATCTAGATCACCTAGTTGCAGCAAGACTTCGATCGCTTTCTGAACCGCCGCCAAGGGAGCCAATTCCTCGATTTCTTCAAACGGCACTCGGTCTTCCATCGGGGTCTCGACAAATGGATCTTTCGCCGGACGATCAGAATCGCGACCGCTGCCCTGGCGGTCGTGCCACCGCTCCGCACCGCGAAGACCACCCTCGCGCGGCCCGCTTTGCCGCCGCGGCCCGCTGTCCGGACGAGACCCGCGCGCTTGCCGAGCCACGGTCGCCTGACGTTCTTGCCGTTCCTGCTCTGTCTGGCGGTCAGCTTCCTGCTGCGCCATTTCGACCTGCTCGGCAGACTTCTCTGGTGCCTGCGGATCGATTTCGATAACCACGCGCCGGCGCTGATTGACGAAGCCATGTTTCTTTTCACGAAGGCTGTAGGCCACCCTCTGAGGGTCGAGCTTGTAAGACCGTGCCGCTGCCAAGACTGCTTGCTCAAGGGTATTCCCCGAGAAAAAACGCCGCTCCATGACCTCTTTTCGCCTCCATCTGCCACCGCTCAGTGGGCGGCAGCAACGATTCTTGATCTCAATCCTGTCCGCTATCTCAATCCCAATGCCTGAATTGTCCGCTGCCTCAACTGTCGACCGGATCCTCTTTTCGATCCAGCCAGCTTGCCCTGACTCTTGGCTAGTCTTGCTCCAGCGCTCCATCTTACTACTACCGTCCAACGACTGCCGTGCCGGGCTGTTCCTTCGCTGCAAGCGGCGACGGGCGGCCATCAGCGCGCCGTCTAGCTCTTCTTAGTGCTCTGTACGGATGCCGGCTGCTCGCGACCTTTCTTCAACAACTGCTGCTGCCCCATGGTGAGTATGTTGTTGGTAACCCAATACAGCAGCAGCCCGCTGGGGAAGTTGATCGCGAACACCGAGAACATGATTGGCATCATCTGCATCATGCGGCGCTGCATCGGCTCGGCAGCAGCCGGGGTCATCTTCTGTAGCAACACCCCACTGACTAGCAATAGGCCTGGCAAGACCCAGAACGGGTCGGGGGTCGACAAGTCGTGAATCCAGCCAATCCAGGATGCTCCGCGCAGCTCAACGGCGACCGACAGCAGCTTGTAGAAGGCGAAGAACACTGGCAGCTGCAGCAGCATCGGGAAGCAGCCGCTGGCCGGGTTGACCCCCGCCTGCTTGTAGACCGCCATGGTTTCCTCGTTCATCTTGCGCTGGGCTTCCATGTTGGGTTTGCCCTGCTTGTCCTTCAGTTTGCTCTTGTACTTGGCGCGAATCGCTTGCACCTTCGGGTTGAGTTCCTGCATCTTCTGCATCGACTTCTGACTCTTGTGGGTCAGCGGCATGAACAGCAGCTTGATCAGCACCGTCATCAGGATGATGGCCCAGCCGTAGTTCGCTACCACCTCTCGGTAGACCCATTTCAAGCCCCAATAGAGCGGCCGCGCCAAGGCACCGAAAAAGCCCCAGCGCACCGTTTCGCCAAGACCGTGCGGCAGTTGCGAGAGCTTGTCGAAGCGTTTAGAGCCGAAGTAGGTGAGCACTTCCATGTGCGATGCCGAGGCGTTGAGCAAAAGGAGTTGTTCATCGCTGAGCTCTTCCTCCAACTCGGAGCCCAGCGGCAGGAAGCGTGGTTTGCCAGCGCTCACTTCGCTCCGTTGCAGGACTGGTTTCACCACCACGTCGCGCACCCCGCTCACCGGCACGATCGCGCTCAGAAAGTAATTGTCCTCCAAGGCAATCCAGTGCAAGCCGGTAGCTGAGATTGCCGTCTCCTGGCCCTGCTTTCCAGGCCGGAGCGAGGTCTTTTCCTCACCCGCGAAATACGAGACCATCGACTGCAGATAGCGGCTGTCGCGCTCCTTCCCTTGCAGATCGCGCAGACCCGGGCCAATCAAAACACCCCAGTCAGTGCTTCCCGCAACCGTGATCTCGACCCCAAGCATGCCGTCATCGCGCAGTAAGAATCGCTTCTCAGCGTCTCCCTTCTCGCCCCGATAGCGCAGCCTCAGATCACCGACCACACCGGTCTCCAACGCACCGCCCTGCTGTCGATCCATTGCCGAGGTGTCTTGCCAAGCGAAAAAAGCGGAGTTCAAAGGGTGGATCCGGCCCTCGACAGTCAAGGCAAACGGGTAAGGATCGCGGCCCCGACTGCGGATCATCTCCACGGGCTCGCCTTCAGCGGTGAGCTGATCCTTCAACCGCAGCGAGGTCAGCTGACCACCCAGGTTGCTGAAGGTGGCAACCAGAGAGTCGCTCTCTAGAGTACGGCTTTCCTCGTGGCTGGCCACGATCTGTTCGACCTGCCGCGGTTCGCCGGTCTCGAGATCCACCGCTGGCTCCGCTGATGCCAGGGTATCCACCGCCGGAGAGTCGGTCGAGAACATCGAGCCTGGGTCGGCAGAGCTGGGCGCCAGCGAGGTTGCAGGCGATTCTAGTGGCGATTCAAATGCTGACGGTTCCGCCCCCGACTCAACGGGCACCGGAGGCGGCGTTGGCGACGGCATTAGGTAGCTCCACAGGAGCACCACTAGGAGAGACAGGGCTGAAGCAAGCACCAGACGGCGGTTATCCACGGATCCGCGTTCCTTTCTCAGAACGATTCGATTCTCTGTTTTGCGACTTCGGTTGCAGACGGTCTCGATGCAAATCGATCAAGGAAGGTCAATACCGCCCGGCATTAGAGGCTGGCAGCGAGCCAGCCGCAACAGCGCTTTCCAACTTCCCCGCCACGCTCCGTGCTTCAGAATCGCCAAACGAGCATATTCCGAGCAAGTTGGCGAAAAACGACAGGCTTGCGGTAGCAAGGGCGACACGTAGCGCTTGTAGAACCACGGTAAATCCGCCAGCCACCTCTTCACGCCTTGCTCCTCGATCTCCCTAGAGGGCCACGCTGAGCAGATCTCGACGGCCGGCCGGGCCGCGCCAAAGGCTGAGCCAGCGCCAGTAACTTGGCCAACAGCCTTTCCAGCTCGACGGCGAAATCCCCAAATCTAGCACTGCCGGCAGCAGGCTTGAGATGGACCACGATGTCGGCAGCCGGCAAGTCAG
This sequence comes from Candidatus Multivoradales bacterium, assembly GCA_965248925.1. Classification (GTDB taxonomy): domain Bacteria; phylum Acidobacteriota; class Thermoanaerobaculia; order Multivoradales; family J023; genus CBDFLE01. The sequence goes on from CBDFLE010000006.1 coordinate 2,691,310, forward strand.
GGCGCCCAGGCCAACGCCTGAAGACTTCCCGCACGCGACGCTTCAATCGATGACGCACCACCGCATTGCCAACTTTCCGACTAGCGGTAATTCCCAGACGGGCGGTAGAGACTGAATTGGGGTGAACATGCAGAGTCAGCAACGAACCATGGCGCCTCTGACCTCTGCGATAGCAGCGCAGGAACTGCGCACTATTGCTCAGTCGAGCGCTGCGGCACAGCCCTTCACCGGCTGGTGAGGAGTGCCCGCTCACGCTCAGACCGCGATACGCTGACGACCCTTGCGCCGACGGCGGGCGATGATCGCTCGTCCATGGCGGGTGCGCATCCGCATGCGGAACCCATGTTTCTTTTTGCGACGACGATTATTTGGCTGGAATGTCCTCTTCACGGCATCAACCTTCTTTGCTGCTTTCTCGAATCGGCGGACGGCGTTTTGGGCCGACCGGTGACTCTCTGTTTCTGTCGCTATGTTCGGGGACGAATTCTTATTCGCTCCCCGCCTTCCTCACTCTTCGAACACACCCGGACCGTCACCGGATTGCCGTAGCGGTCTCGGACCATCTCTAGGATGTCTTGAACGGGTGGCTCGAACAGCCCGCAGAACGGCGCACTCTAGCGCATCTGACTAGGGAAGGTCAAACTGGCGGAGAGGGTGGGATTCGAACCCACGGACCGCTTGCACGGTCAACGGTTTTCGAGACCGCCCCATTCGACCACTCTGGCACCTCTCCGCGAATCGCGACGACTCTACCTCTTCGTCCCGCCGGCGCCAAGAGCAGCTACCACGGATTGGACGCTAACCGGGGCAGTTTGGCGGAGAGGGTGGGATTCGAACCCACGGTAGGGGGATACCCTACACACGCTTTCCAGGCGTGCACCTTCGGCCACTCGGTCACCTCTCCTTTGAACTGTCGTCTCTCAAAGATCCGCTGCGCGGCGTCTGCTATGGCACCTGCTTCGCGCGCGCCCGCCGACGCAGAGCAGAGAAAAACTCTTTGAGCTGCGCCGCGCAGGCTGTTTCCAGGACTCCCCGCTGCACCTCCATACGGTGGTTGAGGCGTCGGTCCTGAACCAAGTTGCCAAGGGTACCGCAAAACCCTCCCTTCGGGTCACCGGTACCATAGACCAATCTCTCGATCCGACTGTTCACCAAGGCACCAGCACACATCGCGCAGGGTTCCAGGGTGACATATAGAGTGCAGCCTTCAAGGCGCCAGCTGCCGAGGCATCGTGCGGCGCGGCGAATGGCGATCAGCTCGGCGTGGGCGAGGGGATCCGCATCAGCCTCTCGCCGATTGCCACCGCGAGCGATGATCCGGCTTCCCTCGACGACCACCGCGCCCACCGGCACTTCGCCTGCCAAACCCGCACGATGCGCTTCGGCCAAGGCTTCGCGCATCCACCGCTGATCGACGGACACCAGTGCTGGTAACGACGCTTTGTCCGTGTCAGACACCTCTTCCATCAGACACCTCTTCCATCACCAGGCCGGATTGTATTCGCTTCCATCTCATCACGCTGTAGGTCTTCGCCGCCAGGCACCAATCGGAGCGGACCCTCCGGCCAGGGCGGTGGATCGTCGTGCACCCCACTTTACATTTTGCTTCCTTTGCACGTACCATGACCTTTCGAGCAGCGATTTGCGAAGGGTTCGGGTCCTGTGCATCGGTCGGTTCTGAACCTCGTCAGGCCCGGAAGGGAGCAGCGATAAGGTATTCGTCCGAGTGCCGCAGATTCACCGGGACCCTTCGCAGGTCGCTGCTCGACAACGTATCGAGCGGCAAGGCCGCTGCCGGCCCGACCGCGGTGACTACCCTAATTTCTGTCGCTATCCGAGCGCTTGCCACAAAAAAGCCGCCACATCCACCATGACCTACCAGGTACTGGCCAGAAAGTGGCGTCCACAGGACTTCTCCTCACTGATCGGGCAACAGCCGATCGTCACCGCGCTCCGCAATGGCCTGACGGACGGCCGTATCGCCCAGGCCTACATGTTCTCCGGCATCCGCGGAGTCGGCAAAACAACCGCGGCGCGGCTCTTGGCCAAAGCCCTCAACTGCTCCACCGGGCCCGCTGGCGAACCCTGCAACGACTGCCAGTCCTGCCGCGAGATCACAGCCGGAAACAGCCTTGATGTGTTGGAGATCGATGCCGCGACCTACTCGAAAGTCGAGCAAATCCGTGAACTGACCGAGAGCTTGCGTTATGGACCGGCCCGAGATAGCTACAAAGTGGTCATCTTGGACGAAATCCATCGTCTCTCGCGACAAGCCTTTGATGCCTTGCTCAAGATCGTCGAGGAACCTCCGGCTCATCTGGTTTTCATCTTCGCCACCACCGAGGTCGAAGCGGTTCCGGCAACCGTGCTGTCGCGCTGTCAAGAACACCGCTTTCGCCGGGTCTCTTCGACCGAACTCGCGGCCTACATGCGCGGCGTTTGCCAGGCGGAGCAGATCGAGGCCAGCGACACCGCCTTGAGGATGATCGCGCGAGCCGGTGAGGGCAGCGTTCGCGACTCGGTCGCGCTGCTCGACCAACTCGCCACTTTTGGTAGCAATAAGATCTCCGATCAGGAGGCCAAGAACCTCCTCGGCGGCGTCGACGCAACAGTCTTTCATCGCCTACTCGGCGCCATTCTTGGCGGCGTGCATGCCGAAATCAGCAGCATCGTTCACCAAATCGAGGAGCAGGGTTGGGATCCACACGGCGTCTACAGCCAGTTCATGAGCTACTGCCGAGATGCACTCCACCTGGCGGCGGGAGCTACCGCTGAGGGTATCGACCTGCCGCCGGAAGATACCGCCACCCTGGCCAAGTTGGCTCGCCCGGCTGGTTTGGAGAACCTCTTGCGCCTGACCCATCTGCTGCTTTCAGGGGAGCCAACAGTACGCCGAAGCGAGATCGGTGGATTGGCCTTGGAGATTCTCTGGTTGCGAGCTGCCGAGTTGCCCAAGCTCACCCGCATCGAGAACCTCCTGGCCGGCGGCGCACCGCCGATTTCTAGCCCGCCTCCCACCGCTACCATCTCACCCCGCGACACCACTACTGTGGTGCAAGCTTCGGCCAAGACTGTACCGAAGCTCAGTTCGGAACCACTCGTTAAGAGCGACTCTCCGCCGGCCGAGCTGGCGACGGAACCACCTTCGACGGAGGCCACCGCGGCCCCGTCGTTACCAGACTTCAAACGGGCTTTGGGTCGCAAACGGCAATCGCTTTCCGCTCTCTTTGCCCAGGTAGAGAAACTTCGCCTGCACCAGGGCTGTTTGGAGATCTACCCGGCAGCTAGCGACAGCCTACTCAGCACCGCTCTCGAGCGGCAGCGCAACGCCGCCCTGGTCGAGGAAGTGGTGCACGAACTGTGTGGAGCCGGCTTCGAGTGGCGCCTGGTCACTGGCCCGGCGATCACAGCGCCGGTCAAGGCCGAGGCCACCCAAACCACGGACCAACACCCAGCAGTGCAGGCGGTGCTCGATATCTTCACCGACAGCGCGATCGTACAACCCGCGAAAAGCCCACACAGCGAGGACACTTGAGACGATGAATATGCAGAAGCTCCTGAAGCAAGCTCAGGATATGCAGGATCGGATGCAGCGTGAGCTGGGAGACACCTTTGCCGAATCCACCGTCGGGGGTGGCCTGGTTACCGTCAAGATGAACGGCCACAAACATGTGGTAGCGGTCCACATCGACCCCGAAGCCATAGATCCGAAAGACCCGGCGATGCTCGAGGACTTGATCCAGGCAGCGTTCAACGAAGCGGTAAGGAAGATGGACGACACCCTCCGCCACAAAGTCGGATCGATGGCCTCGGGTTTGCCCAACCTGTTCTGAGCCAGCTGGATGTCGGATCCTCTTGCCAAGCTGGTAGGCGAGCTATCGCGGCTGCCGGGCATTGGCCCGAAGACCGCTACCCGCCTCGCCCACCATGTGCTCCGCGCGCCGCGGGGTGAAGCAGAGAATCTGGCGACGGCTTTGGTCGATGTCAAAGACAAGCTCTTTCATTGCTCGACCTGTCACTCAATCACGGCCAAGGACCCCTGCCGGATCTGCCAGGATCCACAGCGCGACCAATACTGGCTGTGCGTGGTCGAAGAGCCCTTCAACATCCCGCCGCTGGAACGCACCGGCGAGTTCCGCGGGCTTTACCATGTGTTGCTCGGCGCCCTCTCGCCGCAGCGCGGAATCGGCCCTGATCAGCTGCGTATCGACTCACTGATGCGGCGCCTCGACGGGGTGCAGGAAGTCATCCTGGCAACCAACCCAAATGTCGAGGGCGAGGCGACGGCGTTCTATTTGGCCAGACTGCTCAAGCAACGCGGAATCAACGTCAGCCGCCTTGCCTTCGGCATGCCGGTTGGCGGTGATATCGAGTACACCGACGAGGTTACCTTGGGCCGGTCGTTAGCTGGTCGGCTTCCCCTCTGAGTGGGTCCACGGTGCTAGAACGCCCCTTCAAAATCGCCTTCGTCGGCAGCCACGGAGTCGGCAAGACCACTCTCTGCTACGGCTTGGCTGCGCGCCTCAAAGCTCTGGACGTGGTGCTCGACGTGGTCTACGAGGTCGCTCGGCGCTGCCCTCTGCCGATCAACCACGACACCACCCTGGCGGCTCAGTCCTGGATTCTGCACACCCAGATCGCTGAAGAAGTGCTGGCCGCGGCCCGCCACGATCTGGTGATCTGTGACCGCAGCGTGCTCGACAACTACGTCTACCTACTCAGTGCCGCCGGCCGCCAGCCTCGTCTTGAGCAAATGGTTGATAGTTGGCTACCCACTTACGATCTGCTGGTCCATGTGCCGATCACCGAGGGTCTGGCGGTCGATGGTCTGCGCTCGACCGATCCCTCGTTCCAAGAACTGATCGAGCAGCAATTATTGAAAGAAATCGCACACCGCGGCATCCAGACATTGGAACTCGGAGAGACTCCTCGCGAGCGCTGGATCGAGGCGGTGGAAGAGAGGGTCTTAGAACACCTGGGACCGGCCCAGTTGCGGCTGCTCTAAGAGCGCCTGAGGAACTTGCCTCGAGCCCTCATTCCCTCCTGTTCATCGCCACCGATCGGTATACAATGCCCGGGTTGTGTCGGTAGTTGAGCGCATCCGAGATTTCGAAATTCTGTCGCATCTTTCGCCCGAGCAGTCTGCGGCCCTGGCGGAGTGCATCACGCCGCTTGATTTCGCCGTCGACGATAAAGTCCTCGAAGAAAGGGAACACAGTCGCGAGGCCTATCTGATCGACCGCGGGCGACTGCGCATCCAGCGCGATACACCGTACGGCCACTACACCCTGGCCGACCTCGACGCCGGCGCGTTCTTCGGCGAAACCAGCTTTATCGACGAGCATGGACGTTCAGGTGACGTGGTCGTGCTCGAAGCAGCGACCCTGTTGCCCTTCAACCCGCTGGCCCTCGAAGATGCCTTCCAGGCAGACCGTCGGCTTCGCATCGCCCTCCATTGGGCCTTCTGGAAGAGCCTTTCACGGAAGCTGCGCCAGACTAACCAGATGCTCGCTGACTTCTTTTCCGGCGCCGACGACCCCCCCACCACCGTTGCTTTCGACCCGCGTCAAAGTGGAGAATTCCACATCGCCCTCAGCGCCAAGCGCAAGCTCTTCCGTGAGCAGAAGCTGTCGACCATGGAAATCAACTTCCTCTCTTCCCTGTCGACGGAGAGAAGCTATGAGGCGGGCCATGAGATTTTTCGCGAGGGTGAGCCTGGAGACAGCTTGTACGTGGTTCTCGATGGCCGCGTGATGATCAGCAAGATCATCTCCGGAGCTGGCGAAGAAGCTCTGGCAATTCTTGAGCGCGGTGCCTATTTTGGAGAGATGGCGCTGATCGACAGCGAACCGCGATCGGCCAATGCTAAGGCGCACGAGGGCGGTGCCGTAGTGCTGAAAATTTCCCGTGATGTGCTGGGCGGAATTCTCGACATCCAAAAAGTGTCATCTTTCCGCTTGCTCAATCTACTCTGCGGCCTGGTGGCGAAGCGATTACGAGAAGTCGACGATAAGCTGGTCGGCTGGCATATCTTCTCTTCCGGATCGGGTCAATCTCTGGAAAAACCCTCCTCTTCCTGAACCTCTTTTCAGCCTCTTTTGAGGACTTGTTGACGAGGCTGTTCAAACCAGCTCCTCAGCACTTTGTCGACCATCGAAGACACCGGATACTGATCGCCTCCTAGGGGCTCAACCCACGCTGCTTCCGGTCCCTCCGCCACACTCTCGCCAGCTGTCAATTCTCCGCCGTGGATCCACCCAATGATCGCTCGATGGGTGATGTGATGGCGGATCTGCGCCGTCGCCTTGCCGTCTAGCCGCCATTGGCCGCCATACCGGGTCTCCAACTCGGCCTCAAGCTGCCTAGGTTGAGCGCCCATGGCGACTGTCGGCAACTCCCACATGCCCGCCAGTAACTCGGCGTCGCTCGGCCGGCGAAAAAGCAGCACTCGCCCAGCCTTCTCAATCACCACCATGGCCAGCTCCAGCCGCTCCGTCCGCCGCCGCCGCCGCGGGCTCGGGTAGAGTTTGACTTGGTCGTTCACGCGCGCTCGACAACCTCCCGCCAAAGGACATCGGCCGCAATCTGCCTGCTGTGGCCGGCAGAGGGTGGCACCGAGCTCCATCAATGCCTGATTGCTGTCACCTGGCCGGCCGCGCAGCAGCAGTCCAGTCGCGGTTTCGACCAACTGCCGGCGCAACGTGCTCCTTTTAGGATCCCCCGCAAGAGCGAGAAATCGGCACAGGACTCGCTCCACGTTGCCATCGAGCACGGCAACATGCTCGCCAAAAGCAATACTAGCTATCGCGGCCGCGGTGTAGGGCCCAATCCCAGGCAAACGACGCAACTCCTCAGCGCTACCAGGCAACTCGGCCCGCAACGCCGCAACCTGCACCGCTGCGGCGTGGAGCTGGCGGGCACGACGGTAATAACCCAAACCCGACCACAGAGCGAGCACCTCTTCGATCTCGGCCGCCGCTAGCTCGCTAACGGTCGGAAACCGATCCAGGAACTTCTCGTAATAGGGCAGCACTGTCGCCACCTGCGTCTGCTGCAACATGATCTCAGACACCCAGATTCGATAGGAATCGCGAGATCGCCGCCAAGGTAAATCCCGACGCCGACGGTCGTACCACTGCAAGAGTTCGGTCGCCAGGCTCATCCCCTAGATCCCCAGAACCCGCTGTAGATCCTAGTTGACAATTTTTTTCAACTCCGGTGACAAGTGATGTTGCTCAAATACTGCTCGATGCGGATTCCGAAGGGCGCCAACAGCCTTCTGCGAGTTCATCGCTGTCGAGAGTAACCAACGCCGACGCCCAACCGCCTTTGACCCTAGGCGGCGAAATCGCCAACAGACTATGAGATTGTGGAACTGAATCCAAGAGTTCAGGATGGGGGAGGTTCGGTACTTGGAGAGACTTGTCGGTCTACCCCTGTAGAGAAGGGGAGTGGGAAGAGAATTGTGGACGAGATACGGAGATCTCGTAGGTCAGGATTGTCTTTGAGACTAGAGGCGTGGACCTCGAACCCCCCCCGGGTTATCCTGTTGTATGACAGTGTCCGCAATCATCGTGCCAACTCATCAGGATCGGCCTTTCACTATTCACTTATCGTCAAGCCGCGACGCGAAGGCGCCCAGAAGCCCAATTTTGCTCTGGATCTTCCTGCAGCGACGCGGTATCTTGATTCTTCCCGTTAGGGAATCCGTCTGTCTCAGAGTGTCGCCCCCTTCTCTTGGAGCGGGCGGTCGAGCTACCAGAAGCCGACCCCCGAACAGCCTTGGTGCCAGACCTCCAGGCACACCCTCCAATCAGCTCCGGAGTGCTGTGGGGACACCGAAGGACAGCTTTAAATTGCCTCGTTTGGGGCGTCAGCCTGTGTTAGGCTAACCGCCTATATTGCCGGCACAATTACAGTAGTGCATCGACTTCCAGATGCATTTGGAAGCTGTGGAATTTCCACATCTTGTGGAAAAACTGTGGATATTCGGACCGCCGCCTGTTGACCGCGCGGTCCATAGGTCAAAAAGCGGCGCTGGGTAGATGAAACAGACGCGTTGGAATCAAGTTAAAAGCCATCTAGAAGAGCAGCTCGACCCTGAAGAGTTCTCCACCTGGTTCGGTCCCCTCCGGGTGCGCTCTGATCGCGATAGCCGGCTCGTGCTGCAAGCTCCGAATCAGCATTTCGTCCGTACTCTTGAGCAGAGCTACCGACCGGCGATCGACCGCGCCGTCGCCGGCCTCGACAAGGCCGGCTTCGAAGTTCTCTTCACCGTTGACGAAAACGAAGAATCCCCGACCCCTCGACCCGTACCTTCGACCCAATTCGACCCTCGCTACCGGTTCGAGAATTTCATCGTCGGCAATTCGAATGAATTCGCTCATGCGGCCGCCCGCGGCGTCGTCGAGAGCGTCTCCCACAGCTACAACCCTCTGTTCCTCTATGGCGGAGTCGGACTCGGCAAGACCCACTTGATGCACGCCATTGGCCACGAGATCTTGGGCCGAGATCCAGCCAAGCAGGTGATGTACCTGCCGGCCGAGCAATTCGTCAACGAGTTGATCAACTCGATCCGTTTCGATCGCATGCCGGCCTTCCGCGACCGCTACCGCACCATCGACGTGCTACTCATCGACGACATCCAGTTCATCGCCAACAAGGAACGCACCCAAGAAGAGTTCTTCCACACCTTCAACACCCTTTACACCAGCCAGAAGCAAATCATCTTGTCCTCGGATTGCTCGCCGCGCAATATCCCGGCTCTTGAAGAGCGCCTGCGCAGTCGCTTCGAGTGGGGCTTGATCGCCGACATCCAACCTCCCGAGTTGGAAACCAAGATCGCCATCTTGCGGCGCAAGGCCGAGGTTGCCGATATCGACCTTGAAGACGATGTAGCTCTGTTCATCGCCCAGCACGTCAAATCCAATATCCGTGAACTCGAAGGCTTGCTCAACAGAGTCCGTGCGTTCGCCTCACTCACCGGCCAGCGCATCTCTCTCGACCTGACCAAGGACACCCTGCGCGACATCTTGCCCGCCAATGGTCAGCGGGTCACCAGCGGTGAGATCATCAAATTCGTCGCCCGCCACTACGGTCTCAAAGTGAGCGAGATCAAGAGTCGCAACAACTCCAAGCACATCTCATTCCCCCGCCAAGTGGCCATGTACCTGTGCAAGAAGCTCACCCGCCTTTCCTTCCCGGATATCGGCAAGCAGTTCAACAACAAACACCACTCGACTGTGATGTACTCAGTAGAGAAGATCGACCAGCTACGCGAAAAAGACCCGGATCTGGACCGCACCGTTGTCGGCCTGCTCGAACACTTCACCTGATCCGCTCTTCACCTGACGCTGATCATCGGCTCCTCCACCAGTACCAGCCTCATAGTGATTCGGAAGTAGCTATCCGGCCAAGAAGTAGCTATCCGGCCAAGAAAACGGCCGGTGGAAAAGCTCTGCAAAAACCTGCGGCATGGTTGTGCACACACTGTGGAAATCTCCCACTTCGACTATTTTCCACAGTCTATCCACAGCCGCTCCGCAGCCCAGGCTGGAAGGGGCAGCGGAAAAACCGCGGATTATCGCTCAACGCAGTATCTGTTGGGCGTTCGGGCCAACCTTCCTCTGTTTCTCCACAGCTCCGGGGCGACTTCTCCACAGCCTCTTGCACAATCCACAGGACCGTCTATTACTGTATTCCTGTGTGATAACTTCCCCCTACCTAAGGAGGAGGAAGACAGGTCATGGAAATTCGACTGAATCGAGCCGAGTTCTTGAGCGAGCTCGTGCCGATGCTGGGGATCGTCGAGCGCCGCACGACCATCCCGGTTTTGTCCCATCTCTTACTTCGCGCTGGCGAAGATAGACTCGCAATTGCGGCCACCGATCTGGAGGTCTCATTGACTTCCTGGTGCACTGGTGAGCTGGTCCAGGAGGGCACCATTGCCGTTCAGGCCAAGAAGCTGGCGGAGATCATCCGTGCATCCGCTGGTGACGAGGTCACGCTGACCATCGCTGATCCCGGCACCTTGTCGATCCTAGTCGGCAAATCGCGTTTCAAGATTCGCGGCCTGCCGGCGGAGGACTTCCCCACTCTGCCGAGAATAGAGGTAGAAAAGACGGTAGAACTGCCTTTTGGCACCTTCCGGCAGATGATCGCCAAAGTGTTCTTCGCCATCTCCAACGAGGAGTCGCGCTACCAACTGTCAGGCGCCCTGATGCAGCAGGGGGAGGAGCTGCTCAGCCTGGTGGCGACCGATGGACACCGTTTAGCGTTGGTCGACTGCGCGGTGGCCGGGTTGGCTGCCGCCGAGGGCGTGCTAGTACCGCGCAAGGCCCTGCAAGAGTTGCAGCGTTTTGACAGCGAAAAGGATATGTCCTTCCGCCGCGGCGAGCACCATCTGTCGTTCACCGTGGGCCGGCGACAGCTGATATGCCGGATTCTCGAAGGCACTTTCCCCGACTACGAACGGGTGATAGCCAAGGACAACGACAAACATGTAGTCACTGACCGCAAGCATCTCTCGGAGGTTGTCCACCGGGTCAGCCTGTTGACCGGCGACCGAACTCGCGCCATTCGCCTCGAGGTGCATCCCGGTCAGCTGGTGCTGTCGGCGGCCAACCCGGATCTCGGTGAAGCAACCGAGAGCGTGCCTTGCGCCTACGAAGGCGAGGAAATTTCGCTGGGGGTCAACCCTGACTACCTGCGCGAGTTCCTCGCCGCCACAGCCACCGATCAGGTGCGTCTCGAACTCAAGAATGAGGATTCGCAGTGCGTCACCTATCCGGTGGATGGCCCTGATCGGCGCTATGTCTGTGTGATCATGCCAATCCGCCTCTAGAGAACCCTGCTGGGTTGTTGGTTCATTTCGAAGCGCGCGGATTTCGCAACTTGGCGCCCTTTGACCGCGCCTTCGAGAGAGGTTCTCATCTAATCCTGGGAGATACTGGCGCCGGCAAGACCAGCCTGCTCGAAGCTATCTACCTGCTGGCTACCACCCGCAGCTTTCGCACTTCTCAAATCGCCGACTGCCGCCGCCATGGAGAGTCGACCTTCGAACTCGCTGGCGAGGTTGAGAACGACGCTCGCCAGCGGCTCGAAGTTAGCTGGTCGAAGAGTGGGCGACGACGAAAGTTCAATGGTTCCCGGAGTTCATTAGCCAAACACCTCGCCGTTTTGCCGGTGATCTGTTGGACTTCTAACGATTGTCAGATCCTCACCGGGCCGCCCGAGGCGCGGCGGCGTTTCCTCGATCGGGGTTTGGTTGGTCTGCGGCCCGCAGCGGTGTCGGTCTTCGCTCGTTACCGCCAGGCCCTGGCGGCGAAGCGGCAACTGCTGCTGACTGGCGGTGGTGAACTACGAGTTTGGAACAAGGTGCTAGCGGTAGCCGCTGCTGAACTGATTGCCCTCCGTGGAGCCTACGTCGAGCGCCTGTCACAAGCTTTGGCAGAGGTGCTCGGGGAAAACAACTTGGGCCTGCCCGAAATATCCCTCACTTACCGTCCCTCACCAGCCGCCCAAACTGCCGAGGGTCTCGAGAGCTTGTTCGAAGCGGTTGCCGAGCGCGAATTGCAGGCCGTGCGACCGTTGCTGGGGCCGCACCGTGACGACCTCCGAATCCGCTGGCAAGGGCATGAAATCCGCCGTGTGGCCTCAGCCGGTGAGCGCAAGCTCCTCGGCCTCTCATTGTTGGCTGCCCAAGGAAGAGTCTTGGCAGCCTCCAAAAAGCGCCCCATCTATCTGCTAGACGATGTTGATACCGAACTCGACGGTCGACGCTTGGCTTCCATCTGGGCTGTATTTTCATCCGCGGAACAGCTCTTCGCGACCTCCAACCGGGCTCGGATATGGCGCGATGTGGAGCCCCTTCAGCGTCTGGAGTGCAGTGCCGGAGAGTTTGCCTGAAGAGCTCCTCAATGGGCCGGGTAGTTGGCGCCTAACTACTTGTTCTTCTCGTAGTTTAGGAAAGTGCAAACAGGTGCTTCGTATGGTAGACTAATAGGGTTCGGAAAGCGTGTCTCATGTGCTGGGTGAAAACCCCGGAATCTGCCTGAAACAGTCTGATAAGCAATCCCTGGAAAGCGACTTTCTAGAGCGAGTTTGGTGCGCTTCTGTCTAGCGTTCGCGGGCAAGCGCAGGGTTGTCGATGGTTCGGCGAAGGCTACTTCAAAGTCTAGATTCTCAGCTTGGATTCGGTGATCGGACAAACCCACGGAGGTTCTCGATTTGCCTCACGATGACGATGTCGGCCTGGATGGCGGCAAGGAAGCAAAGCCAGCGAATGATGGTGAGTATTCTGCCGATAGCATCAAGGTTCTCAAGGGCCTCGAAGCGGTGCGCAAGCGCCCTGGAATGTACATCGGTGATACCGATGATTCCTCGGGTCTACACCACATGGTTTTCGAGCTGGTCGATAACTCGATTGACGAGGCTCAGGCCGGCTTCGCCAGCCACGTCTTGGTGACCATCCACAGCGACGATTCAGTGACCGTCGAAGATGACGGCCGCGGCATTCCAGTGGGCATCCACCAAGAAGAGCAACGCTCGGCAGCTGAGGTCATCATGACCGAGCTGCACTCCGGCGGCAAATTCGACGACAACGTCTACAAGGTCTCGGGCGGACTCCATGGAGTGGGCGTCTCGGTGGTCAATGCGTTGTCGGCGAATCTCGAATTGGAGATTCGCCGCCAGGGCAAAGTCTGGTTTCAGGTCTACCATCGCGGGGTACCGGAGGAGCCGATCAAGGCGATCGGCAAGACTCAGCGCAGCGGCACCAAAGTCCGATTCGTGCCTGATCCGGAAATTTTCTCCGTTCTACGCTTCAGCTTCGAGACCCTTTCCCACCGGCTACGTGAGCTTTCCTTCCTCAACAAAGGAGCCCACATCCGGCTGGTGGACGAACGCAGCGGCAAAGAAGTGGATTTCCAGTACGAGGGAGGGATAACGAGCTTTGTCGAGCATCTCTGCCGCGCCAAGGCTCGCCTGCACGGTGAGCCAATCTATCTTGAAGACGTGCGCGACGATGGCGGTGGGGCGGAGACTGTCGAGTTGGCCCTGATGTGGACCGACGGCTATCAGGAGGTGACCTACACCTTCACCAACACGATCAACAATCGTGATGGCGGCACCCATCTCTCCGGCTTCCGCTCGGCCCTGACCCGTACGGTCAACAATTATGCCAGCCGCTACCAGCTGACCAAAAACCTGAAAGAGAACCTCACCGGCGACGATATCCGCGAGGGTCTCACGGCAGTGGTGTCGGTGCGAGTCCGCGATCCGAAGTTCTCTAGCCAGACCAAGGACAAACTGGTGTCTTCGGAGATCAAGGGCTGGGTCGAGCAGGTGGTGGGCGAGCGCCTCACCAATTTCCTCGAAGAGAATCCGAAAGATGCCCGGCGGATCGTCGAGAAGTGCATCGACGCGGCACGGGCTCGCGAAGCCGCGCGCAAAGCTCGCGAGTTGACCCGCCGCAAAGGAGTGCTCGACTCCTCCAACCTACCCGGCAAGCTGGCCGATTGCTCGGAGAGGGATCCGGAGAAGGCGGAAATCTTCTTGGTCGAGGGTGATTCCGCCGGTGGCTCGGCCAAGCAGGGGCGGGACCGTAAGTTCCAAGCCATCCTGCCGCTCAAGGGCAAGATCCTCAATGTCGAAAAAGCGCGCTTCGACAAGATGCTCACCTCAGAGGAGATCAAGATCATGATCACAGCTCTGGGAACTAGCATCGGCAAGGAAGACTTCGATATCTCCAAGCTGCGCTACCACAAGCTGATCATCATGTGCGATGCGGATGTCGACGGCTCCCACATCCGTACCTTGATCTTGACCTTCTTTTTCCGCCAGATGGTGGAGATTATCGAACGTGGCTATCTCTACATCGCCCAGCCACCGCTGTTCAAAGTCAAAGTCGGCAAGAAGTCAATCTACTTGAAAGACGAGAGTGAGCATCGCGCTTTCCTGATCAACCGTATCCGCGACCATTGGCAATTGGGCATTGGTGACGACGACCAGAAGATCTTCGCCGGTCCCGAACTCGGTCGTTTCTTGGTGCGCGTCGATCGTTTTCGCGACGATTTGAACCGGATGGCATCGCGTGGCATACCCACCGAGGCTATTCGGGTGGCACTTCTCGGCGGTTTGCGAAATAAAGAAGATCTGCGGGATACGGCCCGCATCGCCGAAGTGGCCGAGCAGATCGAGCAGGCCGGTTTTTACGATGTAGAGATAGGTGACGACGCAGAGCATGGCACCGGTCAGATCACCTTCCGCAGCCGCCGTGACGGGGTCGATCGGGTGGTCAAGATAGATTGGAATCTCCTGGCTACTGTCGAATATCGCTCGATGGCGCGCAACTCCGAGGGCATCGAAGCTCTTGCCTGCAAGCGCTTTACCCTGGTCAATGGCGAGCACCACAGTGAGCATGACGATCTCGAAGAAGTGCTCACCAAGCTCTTCGAGGGCGCCCAGAAGGGTCTGACCATCCAGCGCTACAAGGGTCTCGGCGAGATGAACGCGGACCAGCTGTGGGAAACCACCATGGACCCGGAACACCGCACTCTGCTGCAGGTCAAAATCGACAACCCAGCCGGTGCGGACGAGATGTTTACCATCCTGATGGGCGATCAGGTCGAGCCGCGCCGGGACTTCATCGTCCAGAACGCTCTGGAGGTGAAGAACCTCGATGTCTGACCACTGGGTAGGGAGATCACCTAGCGAGGATGATCCCGACGAACGACAACAACTAGCTATCTCGGGCAGCCCACCGCGGCCTGCTCGGATCGAGGTCGGCTAGATCGATGAGCGAAGACAGCAAGCCTATAGACGATATCCAGCCGATCGATATCGAAGAGGAACTCAGACGGAGTTACCTCGATTACGCCATGAGCGTGATCATCGGCCGGGCCCTCCCCGACGTTCGCGACGGCCTCAAGCCAGTGCACCGGCGGGTGCTCTACGGCATGTGGGAGAGCGGCAACCGGGCCGGCCGGGCGTATAAGAAGTCCGCCCGCATCGTTGGTGACGTGATGGGTAAGTACCACCCGCACGGCGACGGTCCGATCTACGACACCGTGGTTCGCCTGGCGCAGGACTTCTCGATGCGCTATCCGCTGGTCGACGGCCAAGGTAACTTTGGTTCCCTCGATGGCGACAGCCCGGCGGCGATGCGCTACACCGAAGTCCGCCTGACTCGTCTAGCCGAGGAGATGCTGCGCGAGGACATCGACAAAGAGACCGTAGATTGGCTGCCAAACTACGACAATTCAGAGACCGAACCCACCGTCCTGCCGGCCCGCCTGCCCAATCTGCTGATCAATGGCTCGACCGGTATCGCAGTCGGTATGGCGACCAACATTCCGCCGCACAACCTGAGCGAGGTCATCGCTGCGGTGGTGCTGTTGATCGACCAACCGGACGCTACCCTGGCCCATCTGCTCGAGGTGATGCCGGGTCCGGACTTCCCCACCGCTGGCTTTCTGCACGGCACCGACGGGTTGCAAAGCGCCTACGCCACCGGCCGCGGCTCAATCCAGATGCGGGCGCGGGCCAGGATCGAAAATCTGCCCCATGACCGCTATGTAATCATCGTCACCGAGATCCCCTTCCAGGTCAACAAAGCTCGCCTGGTGGAGCGCATCGCCGACTTGGTGCGCGACAAGAAGATCGAAGGCATCAGCGATCTCCGCGACGAGTCGGACCGCAACGGCATCCGCATCGTCATCGAACTCAAGCGGGGTGAGGTTGCCGAGGTGATCTTGAACACCCTCTACAAGATGACCCAGCTGCAGACCTCTTTCGGCATCAACATGGTGGCGATCGTCGACAATCGTCCGCAGGTGCTGGGTCTGCGCGAGATATTGGGTCACTTCCTCGACCACCGCAAGACGGTGATTATTCGCCGAGTGCGTTTCGATCTGCGAAAGGCCGAGCATCGGGCGCATATCTTGGAAGGACTGCTCAAAGCCCTTGATCATATCGACGAGATCATCGCCACCATCCGCGCCTCGGCAACTCCTGAGGAAGCCCGTGGCAACTTGATGAGCCAGTTTGCCTTCACCGAGATCCAGGCACAGGCGATTCTCGACATGCGTCTGCAGCGCCTCACCGGCTTGGAGCGCGACAAGCTGGTCGAGGAGTATCGCCAGCTGATGGAGTTGATCGAACGCTTGCGCTCCATCTTGGCTTCCGACGAGCTGTTGTTGGCCGAGATCCGTGGTGAGTTGTTGGATATCCGCGACACCTATGGCGATGCGCGTCGCACTGAGATCATCCACGCCACCCACGACATCACCATCGAGGACATGATTGCTGACGAGGACATGGTAATCACTGTTACCAAGGCGGGCTACATCAAGCGCTCGCCGCTAGCGATCTACCGTGAGCAAGGGCGTGGTGGCAAGGGCCGCAAAGGGATGGTGATCAAAGAGGGCGATTTTGTCGAGCACCTCTACATCGCTTCAGCCCACAGCTACATTCTGGTCTTCACCATGAGCGGCCGAGTGCATTGGCTGAAGGTGCATCGGATTCCGGAACTCGGGCCGGCAGCGCGGGGCAAAGCGATCGTCAATCTGCTCCAACTCGAAGCCTCCGAAAAGGTCGCAACCACCGTCGCGGTGCGCGACTTCGCCGCTGGCTACTTAATCTTCGCCACCCAAAGCGGCACGGTGAAGAAAACCGAGCTGGCAGCCTTTGGCCACCCCCGGGTCGGCGGCATCATCGCCATTCGCATCGACGACGACGACCGCCTACTCGATGTGCGGGTCACCGACGACGACAGCGATATCTTCCTGGCCACCGCGGGAGGCTATGCGATCCGTTTTCCCTCGACTGACGCCCGGCCTCTGGGTCGAGCCACCCGCGGCGTGCGCGGCGTCCGCCTGCGCTCCGGCGATCGGGTGGTCGGCATGGAGACCCTGGTGCCGGAGGGCGATCTGCTCACCGTCAGCGTTCTGGGCTACGGCAAACGCACTAGTCTCGACGAATATCGCGTACAAAGCCGTGGCGGTAAAGGCATCATCAACCTCAAAGTGTCGGAGAAGACCGGTGAGGTGGTCGGCGTCAAGCAGGTGCGGCCTGAAGACGGTCTGGTCTTGATCACTCAAGGTGGCAAACTGATCCGCACCGACGTTGCCGGAGTCAGCCAGATAGGCCGCTCCACCCAGGGGGTCAAGGTAATGAACCTGGGGCCTGGCGACACCGTGGTGGCAGTGGCCAAAGTAGTCGAGAGCGATGACGAGGAAGAGGGTAAGCAGAATCCGGACGGTGAGACTGATGGCACCGATGCGGACCAGCCTACTGAAGAGCAATCCACCCCGGACGGCACCGACAGGGATGCAGGTGATGGCGAATCCAGCGACGCAGAAAAAGACGACACCGATCCAGATCTAGTGAATTGACCGGGTCCTGTGGTCTGAACCCATCAATTTTGAACCGAGATCCTCAGCGGGAGGCACAATGCTTTTCTTTCTCGATACCGCAGATCTACAACAAATCGAAACCGGCCTGGCCTGGGGCATGGTCGATGGCATCACCACCAATCCGAGCTTGATCGCCAAGATGGGCAAGCCCTACTTGCCAACGGTGCAGGCTATCGCCCAGCTAGTGCCGGGTCCGGTCAGCGGCGAAGTGCTGGCTACGGATCACGATGGCATGGTGGCCGAAGGCCGAAAATTAGCGGCGTTGGCCGGCAACGTGGTGGTCAAGGTGCCGCTTGGGGTCGATGGCCTGCGCGCCGTGCGCTCCCTGGCCGCCGACGGCATCAAGACCAACGTCACCCTCTGCTTTTCTTCCGCCCAAGCGTTGTTGGCCGCCAAAGCGGGGGCGACATACATCTCGCCCTTTGTTGGCCGGCTTGATGATGTTGGCCAGGATGGGATGGCGTTGATCGAAGAGATCGTCACCATCTACGAGAACTACGATTACGAGACCCAGGTGTTGGTGGCTTCTGTGCGCCATCCAATGCATGTTGTGCAAGCGGCGCAGATCGGCGCCGAGGTAGCGACCATCCCATTCAGCATTCTCACCAAGCTCTACCGACACCCGCTCACCGACCGCGGTCTCGAGGGTTTTCTCGCCGACTGGAAGAAGACCGGCAAGAGCTTCGACGATTGAACTCTGAGCGTTCCGACGAGCCGGCCCAGCCAGGTTTCTATCGTCTAGCTTGGGGCTTTTACCTGTTGCTCGCCCTGGGCGGAGTGGTTTGGCTGGGCACCACTCAAGGGAGTATTCAGGCGCCGGTTTTTATCGACTCCGACCACTGGTGGCAAGATCTGCTGCTTGGCCTAGCTGCCGCCTCGGTCTTGCTGCTCAGCTGGCGGGTGGCGCAGTTGTTCCTCACTCCGGTCCAAGAACTCGAGCGACAACTCGGCAAAATGCTGAGCGGAATTGCTCCTAACGACGTCTTACCCCTAGCCCTACTCTCTGGCTTTGCCGAGGAGTTCTTCTTTCGTGGCGCCATGCAGATGGCCTGGGGATGGCCTTGGACAACGGCCATTTTCGCCCTGCTGCATACCGGCAGGCAGCGCATCTTTCTACTGTGGACTGCTTTTGCCGCCCTTGCCGGCCTACTTTTTGCCTTGCTGACGGAGTGGCGCGGCAATCTGCTTCCAGCGATACTCGCCCATGTGCTGGTCAATGCCATCAACTTGCGTCGAGTGCTGCGCCAGGCATCCCTCGACTGAGCCAAGCGCTCGGAGTCTGCGGGTCTTGCCCCCAACCGCAGGCATGGTTAGACTGCCAAATCGCTGTGGCTGTTCAAGTTGCTATGACTTTTCAAGCCACCAGGATTTTCCAGGTCGTTGTTGTTTTCCAAGTCACGGTTGTTTTCCAAGTCTCTGTTGTTTCTAGACTTGTTCAAATCTAAGGAGTGTTGCTTGATGTCGATCAGTAGCCAAGATGTGATGGACCGCATCGCTCGCGAGGAGTCTACCTATCTGGAAGAGCTCAAGGAATATCTCCGGATTCCCTCGATCTCGACCGATCCGGAGTATCGCGGAGAGGTCTTGCGCTGTGCTGATTGGGTGCTCCAGAAGATGTACGCGGCGGGCCTTGAAGCGCGTTTGATCAAAACCGCGGGTTACCCGTTGGTCTATGGTGAGTGGCTCGGCGCACCGGGTAAGCCAACGCTGCTGTTCTACGGCCACTACGATGTGCAGCCCCCCGATCCGCTGGAACTCTGGCGCAATCCGCCGTTCGAGCCGACCATAGAAGGCGATATTCTGGTGGCCCGTGGTGCCACCGACGACAAGGGTCAGTCTTTCGCTCACCTGAAGGCGGTCGCCGCCATCCTGGCCGAGCGCGGCTCGTTGCCGATCAATGTCAAATTCCTCATTGAGGGAGAAGAAGAGTCCGGTGGCGAAGCGATCGAGAGTTTTGTCGTCGAGGACGCAGGCAAACTGCTGGCCTGTGACGCGGTCTACGTTTCAGACTCTTCGATGTACGCGCCTGGTCAGCCGTCGTTGGTCTACGGCCTCAAGGGCATGGCCTACGTCGAGCTCAAGGTCACCGGTCCCAACCGCGACTTGCACTCCGGCAGTTTCGGCGGTGCGGTGACCAACCCGCTCAATGCCTTGGGCGAGATCGTCGCCAAGCTGCGCGATCCACAGACTGGCAAGATCTTGATCCCCGGCTTCTACGACAAGGTGCGGCCGATCGCCGATTGGGAGCGCAAAGAATTCGCCAAGCTGCCCTTCGATGCCGAAGCCTACCGCCAAGAGATCGGTGTCACTGAGCTGTTTGGCGAAGAGGGCTTTACTACTCTGGAGCGCACCTGGGCTCGCCCGACCTGTGATCTCAACGGTATCTTCGGCGGCTACATGCAAGAAGGCGCCAAGACCATCTTGCCCTCGTGGGGCGGCGCCAAGGTATCGATGCGCCTGGTGCCGGATCAGGAAGCAGCCGAGATTTCGCGTCTGTTCGAAGACTACGTGCGCCAAATCGCACCACCGGGAGTCGTTGTCGAAGTCACCACCCACCATGGCGGCGACCCAGTGCTGGTCGATACCGACGGGCCGATTGTCGACGCTGCCTTGGCGGCGATGGAGGATATCTGGCAACGACCCCTGCGGGTGCGAGAAGGTGGATCGATACCGATCGTAACCACCTTCTCGCAGGTCTTGGGAGTGCCTATCCTCCTGCTCGGCTTCGGACTCTCCGACGATCGCCTGCATTCGCCCAATGAGAAATTTAATCTGAGCAACTTCTACGGTGGTATTCGCGCCATCGTCCGCACCCTGGATCGCCTGGGCGCCGCCAGCTGATAGAGCATCCCTAGGGAGGATCAATCTCATGAGTTCCACGGCGCCCGAGAGGGAGCTCAAATTTGCCAACGCTGACCACAGCGGCTTGCGAGAGCGATTGGTCGAGCTAGAAGCGGAGAGTCAGGGCTCGCCAGCGTTGGAGGATAACTGGGTGCTAGAAAGCAGCGATCGGCCGTTGGCGGAGGGGTATACGCTGCGCTTGCGGGTCGACCGACGAGGTGCTCAACTCACTCTCAATGGGCCCGCCTCGTTCGAAGAACGGGTCAAGGTGAGCCAAGAACTGACCACCGGTATTAGCGATGTTGAGCAGACCCTCGCCTTGTTGGCCAAGCTCGGCTTCGAGCCGGCCCACCGATACCAGAAATATTGCGAAGAATGGCACCTCGGTTCGGTAGTGATCGCCCTCGACCACACGCCCATCGGTGATTTCGCGGAGTTTGCCGGCGCCGGCTGCGAGAGAGTGGCCAAACGCTGCGGTCTCGATCTGTCGACCGCTGAGCGTCGCAACTACCTTCGCCTCTATCGGGACTACCGCGCTAACCATCCGCAAGCCCTGCCCGATATGGTTTTCCCGCCAACAACGCGGCCGTGAGCACCGCGTCGGTGGCTACCGCGGCGCCCAAGGCATTGGTGCTGGCGGCGGGTTTAGGAACCCGTCTCCGACCCCTTACCACTCGCCTGCCGAAACCACTGCTGCCGGTTTGCGGGCAGCCGGTGGCGGCACGAACATTGTCTACCCTGGCTCGGGCAGGTTGTCGGGCGGTGGCCCTCAATCTTCACCATCAAGGCGAGTCGATCTGCAACTACTTCGGAGAACACCACGAAGGCATGGCGCTGACCTACTCCAGGGAACCGACTCTGCTCGGCACCCTCGGCGCGTTGCTGCCGCTGCGAGACTTCTTAGCCGATGCGTCGGCGATTCTGCTGGTAAATGGTGACGCCCTGTGTCGGTGGCCGTGGAAAGCGCTGCTCAAGCGCCATTTCAGTAGCGGCGCGGACGCCACACTCCTGCTCTCCCGTCACTTGGATGTAGATGGCTACGGTGGCGGAGTCGGGCGGGCCGCAAATGGCCGCATCGCCCAGCTGCGCGACGGCCAGCCAGTGGCTTCCGTCACCAGCCGTCATGTCTTTACAGGTGCCCACATCCTGTCACCGCGGCTGTTAGAACACCTGCGACCGGGCTTTGCCGACATCGTCGGTGATCTATACATGCCATTGCTGGCCGCGGGACGACCGCTCGAGAGCGTCCTCAGCTCTCGCCGTTGGCATGATTTGGGCACCCCGGCACGTTATTTGGCCGGTTGCCTCGACTGGCGCCGAGCTGGGCGGGTGGCCGCCGGTTGGCGTCGGAGCGGGGTTGCTCCATCGGCCCAGATCGCTGCCGGAGTGCGGCTTCGCCAAACGGTTATCGAAGCGGACTGCGAGATTGGCACTCGGGTCACGATCGAAGGATCGGTAGTACTCGCCGGTGCTCGTATAGCCGCCGGATCGCGCTTACTAAATTCACTCATCGGGCCGCAGGTGCAGCTGCCGAAGAGCCGCATCGAAGATCGCATGATCTGTCATCCAGCTGCCCATGAGCCTCTAGATGAAAAAGCAACTCTGCTGGGAGATCTGCTGTACATCCCCCTAGAGCGCTAGGAGGTCGAGGCGGAACTCAGGTAGCCGGGCGAACCAGTCCAAAAGTGGCCAAAAGGGCAGAAGCGTCCCTAAAAAGGGACGTTTCTCGAAGGTCTCAGATGAGATCTCTTCTGCCGATAAGGTCTATCCTGGGTCAGAAGATGCCGTAGAATGGCGCATCGGAAGTGTTTTAGAAGTTGGTATCCACGTGTCGCACGCATCTTGCAAACGGATACCGTGAGGCCTGACAGCTCGGTGGACGCCGCAGCCTCTCGATGCCGTCCTGGCCAGTTTTTTCGATTTCAAGGAGATGAAAGACATGCAACGAGTCCTCCGCCCATCACTCATTGCCCTGCTGGCAGCGGTGACGGTCAGCAGTGCTGTGCTGGCTCAGGCCGCGGGACGTGTCCAGATCAACGCCAAGGACACCACCGGCGCGCCACTCAAAGGGGTCAACGTCATCGTCACTAGCGATGAGATGCCCAAATTCTTTCTTGAGCGACAAACCAACAAGAAGGGCAAAGTGACCCTGACCTTCGTCGACGCCACCAAGCGCTATAACTTCGAATTCCAGTACGAAGACTACCCCTCGCAAGAAGCGGTCATCAAACCGCAGATTGGCGGCGTGGTCGTGCGCGACATTACCCTCAACCGCAATGCCGAGGTCGGTGGTACGTTGACTGACGAAGTGCTCTTTTCGCCGTCCGAGAAGAAATTCAACGAGGGTGTCGGCTTCCTGCAAGCCAAGGATTTTGCCAACGCCAAGGGACGCTTCCTCGAAGCCTTGGCGATGGACGCGGACATGTCGGCTGCGCACTCGGCCATCGCCGCGGCGCAGATCCAACTCGGTGAGTACGATAGCGCCATTGCGTCGGCCAATCGCTATTTGGAACTCGAAGGTGATAACCCACGAGCCTACCGCCTGCTCTACGAGGCCTACAACGCCAAGGGCGACAAGGGACAGGCCGATGCTGCGCTGAAGAAACTCTCCAAATTGGACACCGCTGGCGATGCCGTGGCGCTGATCTACAACGAGGGTGTCGCCGCCTTCAGGGTCGGCGACTACGAAGCCGCCAAGACCAACTTTGAAAAGTCCCTCGAATTCAATCCCGAGCTACCGCAGGCCCTATCGGCCTTGGCGCGGATCTATCTAGCGGATAAGAACTACGCCGGTTCGGCGGCGATGGCCGAGCGCCTATTGGCGGTCAATGCTGATGATCTCGGCATCATGAAGATCCGCTACGACGCCTATCGCGGAGTCGGCGACGCGGCCAAGGAGAAAGAGGCCTTCGATGCGCTGGCGGCGGCAGATCCGAAGTTCCTGGCCGCGGATTTGTATAACAAGGGAGCCAAGCTCTTTGACGGTGGCGACGTAGCCGGTGCTCAAGAGGAATTCGAGCGGGTGCTGGAGATCGACCCGATGCACCCCAAGGCGCACTACCGGCTAGCGCTTTGCTATGTCAACTCGGACCAAGCCGCCAAGGCCAAGGAGCATTTGCAGAAGTTCATCGAGTTGGCGCCCGAGGATGCCGAAGCGGCGGTCGCCAAGGACATGCTGGGCTTTCTGTAGGACCTACCGGGCGGGGTGCTGACAGCCCCCGCCCCCTTCTCCTGCCGCAGTTTTTTTCGCTACCTTCATGGACAACGATCTGAGCAGCCGTCCGGTGGTAACGACCAGTTGGCGCCAGCGGCTGCTGCTGATCGGCTTTGGCTTGCTGGTGTGGGTCGTCTTCGTCTTGCTCGCCGAGGGCACGCTGAAGCAGCTCGGGGTCGGCGACCCCTATCTCCATGACGATCCTTTTGTCGGCTTTGTCGCTGGCCGCGACCTGTTCGAGTTGCGAGGAGATAGGTACCACACCCATCCCGACAAACTGGCCTTCTTCAACCCCCAGAGCTTCGCCGCCGCCAAACCGGCTAACAGCTACCGCATCTTCACCCTCGGCGGTTCGACCACCGCCGGCCGGCCGTACGATCACCGAGTCGCCTTTTCGAGTTGGTTGCAGATCTACCTCGAGGACGCCGACCCGAGCCATCCCTGGGAAGTGATTAACGCTGGGGCCATTTCCTACGCCAGCTATCGGGTGGCGGTGTTGATGCAGGAACTGCTGCGCTACCAGCCCGACCTCTTGGTGGTCTACACCGGACACAACGAATTTCTCGAAGAGCGCAGCTATGCCGATATCGCGCATCGCCATCCGTTGCTCAAGAGAGTCCAGGCCTGGTTGACCGGCTGGCGCAGCTTCACCCTCGCCCGCCAAAGCTGGCTGGAATTCAGCGGCAATGGAAGCGCCGCCAAGCCTGGAAACCGTTTGCCGGCGGAGGTCAGTGCACGCCTGGACGGTTGGACCGGGGTCGATCAATACCACCGAGACGACCCGCTGCGCGCGGCGGTGCTAGAGCACTTCGAATTCAACCTGCGACGGATGAGCCGGTTAGCACGGGAGCATGGTGTCCAGCTGATCTTCATCAGGCCGATCGCCAACTTGCGGGACTTCTCACCGTTCAAGTCAGAACACGGCAGCGGCGTCTCGGCCACCGACCGCGTCGCATTCCTCGTCCGTCTAGAGCGCGGCAAGACATTGCTCGATCAAGGCCAGCCGGCAGCGGCTGTCGCATCACTGGCCGAGGCAGTAGCCATCGACGGCCAGTATGCCGAGGCCCACTATCGTCTCGGCCGAGCGCGACTGGCACTTGGCGAGCACCAGGCAGCCACCGCCAGCCTGCTGCTGGCCAATGAACTCGACATCGCACCGCTGCGTGCCCTGCAGCAGAGCGACCAGGTCTTGCGCCAGGTGTGTAAGCAAGAGCAAGTAACCCTGATCGACCTGCGAGCCCTACTCGAGCAAGAAAGTCTCGAGCGCAATGGCAACATCCTGCTCGGCGACGACTACCTCCTCGATCACGTACACCCTGATATTCCGGTGCATAGTCAGCTTGCCGAGCTGCTTCTTGACGAGTTCGAACGGCAGCGAGTGCTACGACCGCGCAGCGAGTGGAACGATTCTCGTCGGCAGCAGCTCTACGCCGAGCATTTGGCGGGCCTGGACACGAGCTATTACGCTCGTCGAGATCTGAATCTGGCTAAGGTCTTAGGTTGGTCGGGCAAGATCGAGGAAGCGCGTGCGCCGCTCGAACGAGCTGCCGCCGCGTTGCCGGAGGAGCCCGAAGTTCATCTCAATCTCGGCATCGTCTATCAGCGTAGTGGCCAGTTCGAAGCTGCCGAACAGCGATTGCGGCGGGCGGTGGAACTTGCTCCCGAGATGCCTGAGGTCCATTTCAACCACGGTGTGGTCCTGGGTCGGCGCGGGCGCCTCGAAGAAGGTATCGCGGCACTGCAAGAAGCGCTCGCCCTTCGACCCGAGTACGGTGCAGCGCATTTCAATCTGGCAGTTCTACTGCGTCAGGCGGGTCGCTTGACCGAGGCGGATCAACAGCTGACGCGAGCTCGGCAATTGCATCCCGGAACCACCGAGGTGCTGCGTGAAGCCGCCTTCCTTGCCCGCGACAGCGGCCGCTTGGAAGAGGCCACGGACTATCTTCGCCAAGTTCTGGCTCAGCGTCCGGCGGATCTCGAGAGCCGCGTGGCGCTGGCGGTGGTGCGGGCTCGCTCCGACGATCTCGGGGCAGCCCGGCAGCTGCTCGAAGAAGTGTTGGAGCTGGATCCCCCGCACCTCGAAGCACGCTACAACCTGGCGCTGGTGGCAGCTCGCCAGGGGCGTGTCGAGGCAGCGACCACGGCTTACGAGGAACTTCTCGAACGAGTTCCCTGGCACGCTGGGGCGCTCAACAATTTGGCGCTGATCCATGCTGGCAAGGGACGTTCCGCGGCAGCCAAGGAACTCCTCTTGCGGGCCATCGACGCGGCTCCTGAATACGCCGCCGCACATTTCAATCTTGGGGTCGTTTTCGACCAGGCGGGCCAGCCGCAGGCGGCCATCGAGGCGATTGATCGGGCGTTGGAACTAGAGCCGGAGAATCCGCGCTTCAACCTGGCACGGGGTAGCTACTACTTGGCAGTGGGCGACTCTCACGGTGCCCGAGTCGCATTTGCCAAAGCTCAGGCCGGAGGCCTCGAAATACCCGCCGCGGCCCGTCGCCGACTGGGTCTATGAACGAGCCGCCGCGCGGTCAGTAGTCGAGGTAGCCGCCGCGGGTGCGCACTCGCAGACCCGCCGCGCGCAAGCGAACAGTGACCTTGTGCCAAGAGCCATCATTGAGCGCATTGTCAGGGTAGTAGCCGAGAACATACTGCTCACGCAATTCGGCGAGAATCTCGCGAAAAGCAGCTTCAGCTTGGTCGATACTGGCCAGGGTGACGATCCTGCCGCCGGTCTCCAGCACGGTGTCGATCAGCATGTCGTACTCAGCCCGATAACGTCTTGGGTTCTTCCACGACGAGAATCGCGACTGGCGACGTTCGTCGCCGGGGTCAGTGCGGATCCAATAGACCAGCGCGCGACTACGCCGGGCCAGCCAGCGAGCCTCGCGCATGCGCAAGGCGGAATGACTATCGATACCGTCGGAGAGCAAGATCACCACCCGCCGTCCCTGCCGGGTCTCTAGTCGTTTGAGCGCCAGGTAGAAGTGGTCATTGAGAGCTGTACCGCCGTCGGCCGAGACCCCAGCCAAGCCAGCGAAGAGCTGTTCGGGGTCGTTGGAGAAAGGGGTCACATGAAGCAAGCGATCAGAAAAAAGGAAAAGTGCCGCGCTGTCGGATTCCTTCATTCCCTTGATGAAGGAGGTGGCGCCGCGCAGGGCGTGCCTGAGCCGCGAGCCAACCATGCTCGCCGAAGCATCTACCAAGATGGCGGCGGTTAGCCGGACATCACCTCGGGCGAAGGTAATGGTCTGCTGTAGTGCCCCTTTGTCAACGATGGCGAAGTCTTCCTGATGGAGGTTCAGCACCCGACTCGAACCTCTGGTGACGGTGATGTAGAGCTGTTGCAAAGACGCATCGACGGCTTCATTGACCGAGAAAGCCGGCGACACCACGAGGGCTTCGGCCATCTCGCCGTTGGCATCGTAGGCTCGAGCCTCGAAACGATGTTCGAGGTTTTTCTCGCCGACATCCACCCAAGCGCGGAAGGGTGGCTGGTCAAGGTCGGCGACAGTCTTGCCATCAACCATCAGCTCGACGCGAGCGACTTGGTTGGCGGGATAGACGTCTACAACCAACTCGAGTTCACCGAACTGAGGCTCGCCCGCTGTTGGTTGCGAAATAAAAATACCGATGGCTTCCTCGCCCGAGACTAGCGATCCGTAGATCAGCCCGATCAGAGCTAGCAGCCACCTGTTCTTAGCGAAAACAGTCAAGGTGAGTTCCCTTCTGTGTTCCCGAGGGCATTGCGCAGGCTGCCGGCTCGTGCTTGAGCAGCATCGCCAAGTTCATGGCGACCTTGCTCGAGCGGAAGTGAAGGCCAGGTGTCGTAAGTGCGTCGAGCCGACGTTGTTGTTGTGGAGGTCAGAGTTTCGGTGGCGTCGGCGGCCTGCCGGTTGCGACCGAGGCGGTCATAGACGTAAGCGAGCAGAACCTGGGTACTGTTCTGGCGGGGTGCGAACTCGGCCGCCCGCTCGAGGATGGTGGCGGCGTCTTCCAGCTGACCGCTTTCGATCATGCCGCGAGCAGCCTCTTGGCGGGCGAGAACCCGTACCCAGGTGGGCGAACGATCACCAGTCGCCTGTAGCAGGAGTTCATTGGCGCGGCTCCTATCGCCCATCCGCCGCAAGTTGACCGCCAAGCGCAGCAAGCCCTCTCCATAGTTGGGTGAGACCTCAACTAGGTTCTCCAGATAGTGAGCGGCCTCGAGATAGTCGCCGAACTTCTCGTGGCTAGCAGCCAGCCCCACCAAGGCCGCCTCGTTGCGCGGGTCGAAGGACAGGGAGAGCTTGAACAGGCGCCGACTACCGGCCGGAAGGTTGGCTGCCTGCAGGTAGCCAGCCAAGTTCGCCAAAGCACGGGCAGCGGTGATTCGCGAGCCCTCGGTGCCGCCTCGCTCAGCATAGGTCATGGCGATTCGTTCGATCATCGTTCGGCTGTGAGAGACCAAGGAGAAGATATTCCGCTGCCGATAGGTGCGATAGAGCTCATCGTGCGCCATCAGGATCGGCAACAAGCTCTCGACGTCTCGATCCGCCAACTCTTCGACCACTGCCATTTCGGCCGCTTGGAGAGAGCCGATGGTGCCGCGAGAGCCTTCTTGCAGAACTTGTGATTCGAGAGCAAGAATAGCTGAGCGGCCGCTAGTCTGCGAATCCGAGCGCAGCTCGGCGAGGGCCAGACGGTATTTCTCCGCCAACTTGCGTCGGCGTCGGCGTTCGGCGCGTTTGCTGGGCTCGGCCGCCGGCTTGGCTTGTGGGGTGCTATTCACAGCCTTGGCTGCTACCACCCGGTCGGCCTTGTCTTCCTTTTCCCCAGACAGAAGCCAACGCAAGTCAGTCCACAAGAGATCTCGTTCGCGAACCTGGCCACCGAGCAGCATGATGGGGATGCCCGGAGACTTCATTCCCTTGGTGTCATCGGCCGTGTCATCGGTGAGTATCGTGCGTAGACGATAGGAACCGGGCTCGGCCTGGGGCGCAGTGAACTGGATGCGCCAACAGCCGGGCCCGCTCTGCCGACCACTGCAAGGCTCCAGCGAATCCAGGTTGGCCGCGGCGACCACAACCGACTCACTCATCGTAGAACCGTGAACCAGCTCGACCCGCGCCGCAGGGGTAACGGCGGGCGCGAGGGTTGGCAGGAAGAGAAAAGCTTCGGTCTTTCTGCCAGCAACCAAGACCGGCCGGGTGGCGGGACTGAGCGGCTCGCCGTCAGCGATGAAGGGATAAGTTGCCTCGGTCATCGGCCCCTCGGTCTGCCACTCCCGCACCGGCATCCAGGCGTCGCGGTTTTGAGGACCGGGAAAAAGAGTGATGGGCGCACTACCGCGGGCAGAGAAATCCGGCACCTTCAAGCTCAATTCGCGCAAGGCAGCGGCTTTTGACTGGTAGTTGCGCACCAGCACTCTCAAGGTGTACTCACCGGGTGGCAAGCGCAAGTGGCCGTAGAACTTCAGCCCACTCTGCCACACCAATTCGCCAAGCTGAGTGGTATCGACAACGAAGATATCCGCTAGATAGTCAACCACCGCGGTTCCGGACAAGGCATAGGCGTAGATCTCTACTCGGGTATGCCGCGAGCGATTCACATCCATGAATGAGGCGCCATCGATCTCTACGAAGAGCGCCACCTCCGCTTTGTCGGTGGTCTCACTTGGTAGGGGTGTGGCCAGAGCCTCGATCGAGAAATTGCCGCCGGGCTCACCGCGCAACACCAAGGTGGCCACCTCGCCCGTCAGGCCGCGAAGTCGGCGAGACTGAAACATCACCGGCCCGCGATCGAACGGACTGAGGAGGTCTACCTCGATCGCCGAACTCGCGGCCGGCGGTTCCTGCCGCGGCTCTTCCTGGGCCACCGTCGAGAAGCCAAGAGCGAGTAACAAGAGTAATCCACCGCTGATCGTCGTCGCTCGGGTGATCGCAGAACCGAGCAAATCAGAGAATGGTGCGTCGCGTCGAGCCATCAACACCTCCTAGCCGTGCTTGAAGTCGATACTTCATTGGATCCTGGTCGGGTCCTGAAGAGAGATAGCTGTTCTAGCAGGCAGCCGGGGGAGGCGGCTCTTGTCGCTGCAAGCCCCCGTCATACCCAGGCTGAGCAGCCCGCCTCCCGTGCAGCCTGCTACAAGATCCTGGACCTGTGCCTCCCGTGAGATTGAATGCTAGCCTACGGCGAGCCGTGCAGATAGACCACTCAACCCTCCGCAGGGCTATCTCGTCACCTCACCTGAGTGATCGTCTAGGTGACGGTCGTGGATATCGTCGGGATCACCGGCTGGTTGATTTCACCACCGCTGCCTTATCGGCTCGCGAGACGCCAACACTGACCTCCAGATTGACCGTGGTCTCGAGGTCGGCGATGACGTCGCGAATTCCCACCGACACCCGGTGACGGCCTTTGCGCATCACCAGATCCACCTGATAGCCGGCTTCCGCCTTCTTGGCCTCCTCGAAGCGGCTAGCCGGTACTCGGATCGGCAGTTTGATGCGTTGAAATGGCGACAGGTTGCCTCTCTCGTCCTGGACGATGACGAAAGCCAAGACCTCACCGGCGTAGACTCCCTCTTGCGGCAGCAGGGCAAGGTTCTCGAACGGAATGCGAATCAGCAGCGGTACCCGGTAGGTGCCACCGGCGGTTTCGTTGTACTGACCGGCTACCAGACTGACGTCCAGTGGATTGTCTTCGACGTCAAAGTAGAGGGCCGACAGGGTGAGATTCTCCATTTGTTCAATGGGATCCAGTTCGCGGTAGCCTTTGAAGTAGCGGACGTCGAGGCGGGGCTGATCTTTGATCGTGACCTTGATCTTGTGGAACTTGTCGTCGCGGGCGGATGCAGGTAGATAGCCCAACGAGTAGAAGCTCGAGAAATCTTTCACCACTTGTTCCATCAGGCCTCGCAGGTTGCTGCTCCGGGTGTAGGCGCGACCGCCAGTGCCGTCCGCGATCAGCATCATTGAGCTTTCCCGGCTGAATGCATCGATGGTCAGAACTTCAGGAGAAAATGCGCCTTGGCCGTTGGCGGTGCTCGCCCCAGCCAGTTCGGCGGAATTTCGTCCGACGCCGTGGAGGAGGGAGTTGGAGATCGGATAGAAGGTCACCCGATGGGCGCTGGCGTGCTCGACCAGACTGCGGAAGGAGCCCATCGTGCTGCGCGGCATACTATTGAGCCGTCCGATTTCTCGCAGCACCTGGTTGGCTTGATTCTGATAGGCCCAGGATTCGAATTGGTTGCGCCAGGCCTGCACCAGGTCCTCGCCGGGTCGCGAGGGGATGCCATCGCTAATGTAGAGCACCGCTTTGCGACCCGGCAGTCCAGCCAGGGACTCGGTGAATTTTTTGATGCCGTTGACCACTTGTTTGACATTCAGGACTGTGCGATGGACGTTGGTGTCGATGTTGAACATCAAATTCCGCGCTTCGAGTTGGGCTGCCTCGAAGGCTCCAACGTCGAGAGAAGCGCCGGTCGGGCGAGGGGTCAGCGCTGCTCGATTGATTCGCCGTAGCAGGTCGCGCTTTTCCAGCCGCAGCCGCACTAGCCGCCCGGTCTCGAGTTCCAGCTTGCTTAGGCTGGCGTCGATCTTGTCTGCGTCGTTGGTGAAGTTCTGCACCATCTCCAGCTGGCCACCGTAGGAGACGATCATCACCCGGTCACTGGGATCTAGACCCTCCTGTATGAACTTGCGCAGGCTGGCAAAAGTGCGGTTGCGATTCTGCGGCAGGATGTTCAAATTGTCGACGTAAACCACCAAGAGGAGGCTGCGGGTCGCCGGCAGCTGATCGCTGAGTTCTCCGGCTTGGTTGATCGCGTTGCGGTTCTCGACCGCGAAGAAGTTGCTCAGCTCGACCGGTTGCTTGTCCTCGGTGACGATGAAATCAGACTTCTTCAGCCCGGTCACCGGCTCGCCCTGGTCGTCGGTGACCAACACCTCCAGATTGACCAGCCGCACATCGACCGAATCAAAGAAAACACCGCCACTGCCAGCCGCCGGCTCAGCATCAGAGGCTGATGGCTGTTCACCCTGGGCCGACAATGGCGCGCACATTAGCGCCATGGCGAGCACACATTGGAATAGGGGGAGATCCTTCAGGCGCATAAGCGGTGTCCTTCCGCGCGGTTGATCGGCCGCGCTTGGCGAGAGCATGACTTTCCGATCTTATCAAGCTGCGCCCCAGAGCCACAGCTCCATGTCGGGCACCCATAGAAAAAGCCCCGACCCAGAAGGGCCGGGGCTCATTCAAGCAGAGGTCAGACTTCTACTAGAAGCGGAAGCCGACCGAGAAGCGCCAGGTCCGCGGACGCTGGACGCTGGCCTCGGTCGTTGGAGTCCCGAAATCGTCGCCTTTCACCCAATGAACGCCTTCGATCGGCGTATCGGTGAAGGCGTTGAAGTCCAGGCAATTGCCCTGCGCATCGCCATTCGGGCAAGTTCCGGCACCACTGTTGGAGAAATCGAGGACGGTGGTGTTGACAGCGGAGGCATCATCTTCGTCGAAGATGTTGAGCACCTCAGGCTGGATGAAGACTTCCATCGACTTACCGAACGCATTCCAGCGGAAAGCGTAGTTCAGCGACAGGTCCGTACGAGTGAAATCATCCGTGCGGAAAGTGTCGCGACCGCCGGAGAAGAAATAGGTCGAGGTGGTCGGTGGAAGGGCATAGCCGCCACCGACACCTTCGATCACGGGGGCCAGGCAAGCCGGGCAGTTGGCCGCGATCTGGTCTCCGGTCAAGGTTCCCGGAGTGGTATCCACCGAACCGGAGGCACTATAGGGAGTGCCGCTGAAGAAGTTCTGCAGAATGCTGGCGTTCAAGCTGTGACGTTCGCTGTCGATGATGTCGTAGACCACCCAAGCACGGACCTTGTGCCGCTGGTCGGCCAACAAGAAGCCAGTCGGCTGAGACCAGCTCAGCTCGCTGAACTCAGGGTAGTTCTGCGGCGACGACGGCACCGGACCAGAGCCCGAGGTCTCACCATTGATGTTACCGATCAGCTGCGACCAGGTGTAGTTGCCGGCGAAGGTGAACTTGTCGGTGAGCCGGTAGCGGCCCTGCAAGTTGACGCCATAGTAGTCGCGTTCCAGGAATGCATCGCCGAAGTTGCCTACCTCGGTGAAGTCCAGAATGCCGGCCGGAGTCGACACGGTACCGGTATTGAGGGTCGTCTGGTTGGAATAGAAGTCCTCCCAGCTGCGGATCACAACATCGCCACGGAACAGGCCCTTGGAGCCTAGACGCTTGGTGATGCCGACCGTGAACTCGTCGGCCGACGGCGACTTCAGCGTATCCGGGATGCCTGAGGTGGCGCCCGGGACACAGCCGAAGATCAGGCCCGGGAAGGTGACGCCACCATCGAACGGCGGCAACTGCAGAGTACCGCCTGCGCCAACGTACCAGTCGTAGAGCACCCGTAGGGCGTCTTCGGTCGACACGCAATTGGTGCCGTCGGTCTGACAGTTGGTGTTCACTGCTGGACCCCCGTAGAAGCTGCCGAAACCACCCAACGCGCCACCCTGAGAGGTGGAGTCGGCGCGGGTGTTGGCAATAGCGGCAACGTAGGTGCCGAAGCTAGCGTTGAACACCATGTCGCCATCACCGTGGAGGTCCCAGCTGGCGCCGAAGCGCGGGCTGAACTTGGTGTCGTCGACCGTCTTGGTGCCACCGGAGTCGGTGCCGTCATTGGCGTCATAGCGCACGCCGATGTTGAAGCTCCAATTCTCGTTCAGCTGCCAGCTGTCGTTGGCGTACAACGAGTCGGTGGTGAAGTCGGTCGGCTTGGCGATATCGAGGTTGAACGGCGGCCAGAACACCACCCAGGTGCGCGAGGTCTCGAACACCGGATAGATGTTGTTATTGCCGTCGATGACGATGTCCTCGGCCCAGACCTGGAAATCACTACCCGACTGATGGTTGATTGAGAAGCGGATATCCGTGTAAGTGTCGTAGCCAAAGGCGAAGTCGTGCGAACCGGCGCCTTCGGTGGTCAAGAAGTAGGAACCCTTGACCAGGGTGTTCTCATTGTCGCGTTGCTCGTCCTCGCAGCTGCCGCAGAAGGTCGACGAGTGGAAGCGACGGCCGGTCGGACGGTGCCGCACCAGAGTGCCGGGGATCAGCGTCTCGATCGACCGGGTGGGACCCGGTCCCGGGCCGCCAAAGCCTTTGGCAATCACCAGGTTACGCTCGGAATACTGTGCCTCGACGAAGAAGCTCGAGGTCAGAATGCCAGTGTAGTTGACCGAGTTGATCTCCTGCGGATCGGTACGGTCGTTGAGGCTGGCTACATCCAAGACACTGCCGAAGGTCGAGCCGGAACGGGTGCGCTCGATCTCCAGGTAAGAACCGATCAAGCTGTGGCTTGGCGTGAGGCCGACCGTCAGCTTGCCCTCAACGCGGGTTTCGGCGTCGGTAGTTCCGAAGCCGATACCGGTGATGATGGTGGTTCCGGTGCCGGTGGCCTCGCTGTCGCGGCCGGCAGCGAAGAACCAGATCTTGTCCTTCCAGATCGGACCACCGAGGGTGGCCTCGTAGATCTGGTTGATGTCATCGGTGCGGGGATCCGCGTCGCCTTCGAACACTACTTCGCGGGCGTTGTTCGAGATCCAATCGTCGTTGGTCAGGTTGGCGCGGATCGAACCCGAGAACTGGTTGCCACCGCTCTTGGTGATGACGTTGACCACGCCGCCAGTGAAGCGACCGTACTCGGCCGAGATGCCGGCCGTGGTGGTGGTGGTTTCCTGCACCGCGTCCTCGATGAACAGCGGCAGCGATCCGCCACGCACGTTCTCGTTGATCACCACGCCGTTGACCATCCACAAGTTCTCGAAGGACATGGCACCATTGATGGTGATAGCCGCGCCGGCCGCGGGGGCCGTGCTGTGGGTGCCCGGAGCCAGGCTCACCGCGTCGTTGATGGTCCGACCGATGGGCAGCTTCTCGATCTCGTCCTGGGTGAAGGTGGTCGCCAGGGTGTTGGTCTCGGAAATGGTGTCGAGCTGGCTGGTGACAACGATTTCCTCGACGACCTCGGAAAGGCCCATTTCGATGTCGGAAATTGAGGTCTGAGCCGCGCTCAGCTTGATCGTCCGAATGGTGGTCGAGAATCCCTCAAGTTCGTAGGTGGCTTTGTACTCGCCCGGCGGCAGAAAGCCGAGCTTATAGTCGCCGTTGGCTCCCGATTGAGTGTTACGCACCCCCTGCAAGTTGGGGGAAGTAACCGTGATCGTGACGCCCGGCAGGCTGCCACCTTCCGTATCGGACACGTTGCCAATCAACGATCCGGTCGGGTTTTGCGCCAAGACCTGCGGCGCCAGCAAAATGCCGATCACCACGAAGAGGCCCAGCGCTTTGGCCCATGGGTTTGTCCTCATACAGCAGACTCCTTTCTAGGTGCTTCCCCAACTTCTTCTCAAGTAACCCGGGGAAACCGTTAGCGGGGGCCGTTCGCGGTACGAAACCGCTGCGGCCGCTGAAGCGAAGCGACGTTAGTCGCATCTCCGTCCCTGAGGGGACGGCGTCGAAACTCAAGAGGACCGAGCCGCTGTCCGCCATCGCGACAAGCGTCAAGGCTCTCTCAAAAACAGTAGGAAGCATCACTCTGCAAGCTGCTTTCAGCTGGCGGAAGGTGTAACACTTCTGGGATCAACGTGTAGGTAACAGCAAGGGCCATGCCATTTCGACCGCAGTAGAAGGCATGGCGTCCAACTCTTGTCCCAACTGAGCTTGGCGGCCATAGCAGCCATCCAAAGTAGTCTTCGGATGGCCATAATACAGCCGCGCTCGATTTTTTTGAATCGGCAATTTTGAATCTGGACCCCCTTGCGCCCCACCCCAGAGTGGCTAGTGGCATCAAGGCCAAGGCGCTGGAAGATCCATTATAAACCTCAGATAGGGGCAGTATACGTCTTCCTCCGCCGCTTGGGAACACCTGGTGCGTGCTACCATCCGCCGGTGTTGTCCTTCCTCTTGCCGTGCTTCCACCACCGGGACTCGAACATCGTCTGCGCTGTGTTGACAACCTTGTGGGTGGCGCTCAGCGGCTGCGGCTCGGATGACCAGCGACCGGCCGCCGCCAAGGCCCTTTCCGAGGTGGCCGTAGGGTCCGTCGACCCGGGTGCAATCTTCGTTGATCGAGCCCTCGAGGTCGGCCTCGACTTCGTCCATTTCAACGGCATGTCGGGCAACTTCTACATGGCCGAAGTTACCGGTTCAGGCGGTGGGCTGGTGGACTTCGACGGCGATGGGGACCTTGACGTCTACCTGCTGCAGGGCACCATGATCGGCCCCGGGCGGACCCTGGAGCAAGCGCTTTTCCCACCCCACCACTCAGCGCCGTTGACCGACCGCCTATTCCGCAACGACTTGCATTTCGACAGCAGCGGAAAGCGTCAGCTGAGCTTCAGCGACGTCACTGAGCAAGCCGGCCTCAGCCACATAGGATACGGCATGGGGATGACCAGTGGCGATTACGATAACGACGGCGATGTCGATCTCTTTATCACCAACTTCCGCTCGAACCAGCTGTTGCGCAACACGGGCGAGGGCCGGTTCGAGGATGTCACCGCCCTTGCCGGGGTCGACGATCCACGGTGGAGCGTACCGGCGACCTTCTTTGATTTCGATCGCGATGGTTGGCTCGACTTGTTTGTCGGTAATTACATCGCCGCCGATCTGTCCAACCCGACAGTCTGCGGGGGCTTGACCGGGGCTCGCGAATACTGCGGTCCCGGAGCCTACCCGCCGGAGCCCGACCGGCTGTTTCACAATCGCGGTGACGGCACCTTCGAAGACGTCACCGCGGCCGTGGGTCTCGGCGCGGGCTTTGGCGGCGCTCTCGGGGTGGTTGCCAGCGACTTGAACGGCGATGGCTGGCTCGATCTTTACGTCGCCAACGATGGGGCGCCTAATAACCTGTGGATCAACCAGCGGGACGGCACCTTTCGCGACGAAGCTCTGCTCGCCGGAGCCTCGGTCAATGCAAGCGGCCGGGCCGAAGCCTCGATGGGGGTCGATGCGGCGGACTTTGATGGCGATGGCGACGACGATCTCTTCATGGCCCACTTAACCGCCGAGACCAACACCCTCTTCGTCAATAACGGCCAGGGGTTGTTCACTGACTCGACCATTGGGGTCGGCTTGGCCGCTCCGAGCCGCTCCTACACCTCCTTTGGCACCGCCTGGTTGGACTATGACAACGACAGCTGGCTCGATTTGGTGATTGTCAACGGCGCGGTCAAGGAAATCGAGGCCTTAGGGCGGCAACACGATCCGTTTCCGCTGCATCAGCCCAACCAGTTGTTCCACAACCAGGCCGGCCGTCGTTTTCGCGAGGTCAGCCGCTCGGCCGGCAAGGTGTTCGAACTCTCCGAGGTCAGCCGCGGTGTGGCAATTGGTGATCTCGACAATGATGGCGACTCTGACATCTTGGTGATCAACAACAACGGGCCGGTGCGTTGGCTCGAGAATCAGCTCGGCCAGCAGGCTCATTGGCTGGGCCTGGAGCTGCGCGGAGGTAACCCCGGTCGCGATATGCTCGGCGCTCGCGTTGCCGTCTATCGCCCAGCTCAGTCGCCGTTGTGGCGCCGGGTGCGCACCGATGGCAGCTTTTGCTCGGTCAACGACCCGCGAGTGCTGATCGGCCTGGGTGAGCAGCCCGCGGTCGACAAGGTGCGGGTGCTGTGGCCGGGAGGCACGGTGGAAGAGTGGACCAATCTCAAAGTAGATTCCTACAACCGACTCGAGCGCGGCACGGGCACCGCGGTGAGTCCCTGAGCCGCGCTCGCCGGCTAGCCTCCTGGCTGGTGACCCTGCTGCTCTTGGTGGGCGGCCAAGTCGGCTGCGCCCCGGGTACCGCGCCAGGCGCCGAGCAGACCGCCCCGGCCGAGCGCGGCTTGCTGCCGGTACCGCAGCCGAACCTCAACGATTCCGAGCCGGCGGTGCGCCAGCAGATCTTAGATCAACGGGCCGCAGTCGAGAGCCGGCGCCGCGCCGCCGGCTCGACTCGGGAGCTGGCCGCGGCCTACGGCGAGTTGGGCTTGATCTATGTCACTTACGCTTTTGTAGAAGCTGCCGAAGTGGCCTTCCTCAATGCCAGTAAGCTGCAAACCGAGGATTTTCGCTGGCCCTACCTACAAGGCTATGTGCTGCAGCTGCAAGGGCGGCTGGCCGAGGCCCGGGGTGCCTTCGAGCGTGCTCTGCAGCTCGATTCGGAAGAGGTTCCGGTGTTGATCCGCCTCGGTCGGGTACATCTCGAACAGAGTGATCCAAGGGCGGCGCGCATCTACTTTGAGCGGGTGCTCGAACAGCAGCCGACTTCGGCGGTGGGGCACGAGGGGTTGGGCAAGGCAGCAGTGGCCTTGGGCGAGCTGAGCGCGGCGGTGAAACATCTGCGGCAAGCGCTCGAACTGCAGCCCGCCGCCTCGAGCCTGCACCAGGCCCTGGGCCTGGCCTATCGTGACCTCGGCCAGCTCGATCTCGCCCGGCTCGAACTCGAACAGAGCGGTGACGCGCTGGTGCTGTTCGACGATCCCCATCTAGCGCCGATCACTCTGCTCGGGCGCAGTAGCGATTTGCTCCTAGCCCGTGGTGCCAAGGCTTTTGGCGAGCAGCGCTACGCTATCGCCGAGGGTTTCTATCGCCAGGCGTTGGGTACCGACCCCAAGAACATCGATATTCGCAAGGCCTTGGCCTATTGTTTGGAGAAAATGGGCGATATTCAAGGGGCGATCGACGAGTTGCAGGACGCTCTGCTCGCCGGCACCTCCGGCGATCCGGAGAAAGACATCCAGCACCGTGCCGATATCCATCGCATCCACGGTGGGTTAGAGGTCATGCGGGGCGACGACGGGGCGGCTATTCAGGCTTTCGAGAGCGCCCTCGAAGTGCGCCCGAACCTGTTGGACGCGCACCTCAAGTTGGGCGATGCTCTGGCCCGCAGCGGCCGTTTGCAGGCGGCACTGAGCCACTACGAGGCTGTGCTCGAGGAACTGCACGACCATCCCGCGACGCTGATCAAGCGCGGCACCACGTTGATCAACCTGGGCCATGGCCGGCGGGCGCTAGGAGATTTTTCCCGGGCGGTCGAGAAGGAGCCCGCCAACCCGCTGCTCCGCTTGCGCTACGCCGACGCTCTCGAGCACCTCGGCCAAGAGGCAGCCGCCGTGGAACAGCGCCAGCTTGCCGAACGAGCCGAGGACCCCACCGCTCGTGCCCGCTTGCTGACTACCCGCGGCGACCGGCAGCTTCGCGCCGGGGACCTCAAGGCTGCCGAGACCAGCTACAGTCAAGCCCTCGACGCCGACCCTAAAGCGATCGAGGCGCGCTACCAACTGGCCACGGTCTTGGGTCATCAAGGGCGCTTCGACGAAGCTCAACAGCAGTTTGCATGGGTGATCGGCGACGCGCCGCTGGATCGCCGGGCGCATCGCGGTCTGGCGATCGTCTATCTGCTGCAAGGTCGCTATCAGCGGGCTCGAACCAGCCTTGAGCGAGCCTTGCGGTCCTTGCCCCGTGATCCCGAACTAGCGCATGGGTTGGCGCGCTTGCTGGCTACCGCGCCTGATTCCGCGGCCCGCGATGGCGCCAAGGCGGTGCGGTTGGCGGCCGACATCCACCAGCGCAGTGAGCGCTCGACCAGCGCTGAGACCCTGGCGATGGCCCTGGCCGAGGCGGGACAATTCGATCGCGCGGTCCAGCTCCAACGTCAGCTGGTGGAGGCGGTTAGCGCCGGTGGCCGATCAGCAGCGGCCGCCCTGCCGCGTTCGCGTTTGGCGGCCTTTGAGCGCTTCAAGCCTTGGCGAGCGCAGTCGCCAGATGAAATCATCTTGGTGATGAGGCCGGCCGCCGGCAAACCATGAATGAGGAGTGCCCATGTCAAGACGTCGAAAACTCTCGTTGAATCCGCGAAGGATCGCGGTCTTGATCGCCGCCCTCGGCCTGCTTTGGGCGCCTCTCGCGGTGGCCGATGCAGACGATCTCGAGGCGGTGCTGCAAGCAGCCTACGACGCTGCCCAGCAGCAGGACTTCGAGCATGCCATCAGCCAGCTACGCCGCGCTTTGGAGATCGATCCAGGAGTTCACCATGCGCGCTTCTCTCTGGCGCGGACGCTGTTCACCATGGGCCGCTATGAAGAGGCCTTGCCGGAGTTTGCGGCGGTGGTAGCGGCGCGACCCGACTACAGCCCCGCCCGGCTGGGCGAGGCCACCTCGCTGATCACACTCGAACGCTACGACAGAGCGCGGCAGAGGCTCGAAGCCGCCTTGGTTGCCCTGCCTCGCGATGGCCTGTTGGCCCATGCATTGGCCCGTCTATTGGCCACTTGTCCAGAAGCTGAGGTGCGCGATGGCGCCCTGGCGGTACGCTTGGCGGCCAAGGTCTACGAGATCAAGAAAATGATCGAGACCGGTGAGACCCTGGCTATGGCCTATGCCGAGGCGGGTCAGATGGAACGCGCCGTCGCGCTGCAGCAAGAGCTGCTGCGAGAGGCCAAAGCAGAAGGCCAGGCAGTGCGGGTGGAAACCCTCGAACGGCATCTGGCCCGCTTTCGAGAAGGCAAGGCCTGGGTCGCCGAGTCGCCGGTCGAGATCGCCATGGCCAGCCGGCCGGATCAAGCGCTATCGCCGTGAGCGAACGGCGGCTCGCGGCTGAGGAATCACCATCGCAGGAGATAGGTATGCGTTGTGCAATCTTCGCTGTACTCGGAATCCTGGCGGCCTGTTTCAGTGGTTGTAGCGCCGAGGATTCCGCTTCGCGATCCACCATGGGGTCGGCCCATGGTACCGGCGAATGGGTAGCGAGTGGCCAGTCGCTGGCGGTGCTCGACAGCGTCGAGCTGGTCGATCTGACCTACGCCTATGACCAGAACACCCTCTACTGGCCGACCTCACCGACCGACTTCCAGCTCGATCAGTTGTCCTATGGCGACACCGAGGGGGGCTATTTCTACGCCGCCAACGCCTTCTGCACCCCAGAGCACGGCGGCACCCACCTCGATGCACCGATCCACTTCGCTGCCGATCATCAGACCGTCGAGCAAATCCCCCTTGGCCAGTTGATTGGACCCGCGGTGGTGATCGACGTCGCCGAACAGGCGGCCGCCGATGCTGACTACTTGTTGACGGTGGCGGACGTCCGGGCCTATGAGGCGCAGCACGGCCAAGTGCCGGTAGGTGCGATCGTCTTGCTGCGCACCGGTTGGGGGGCCAGGTGGCCCGATCGGCTGGCCTACTTCGGCGACGATGTGCCGGGCGAGGCTTCGAACCTGCACTTCCCGTCCTACGGCGAAGCCGCCGCCGAGTTGCTGGTACGGGGTCGTCGGATAGCGGTCCTGGGAGTCGACACGGCCAGCATCGACTACGGCCCCTCGACAGCTTTCTTGGTCCACCGTCTGGCCGCTGCCGCCGATGTGCCCGGCATTGAGAATGTCGCCAACCTGGAACGCCTACCGCCGAGCGGCGCCTGGATCATTGCTTTGCCGATGAAGATCGGCGGTGGCTCGGGCAGCCCGGTGCGCATCGTGGCGTTAGTGCCCCGCGGCTAGCCGTCGGCTTTCAACCCGGCGGAGCGCAGCAGGGCTCGCCCGCTTTGTAGAGGTCCAGGTTCTGGCGCAGACGATCTACACCGAGCGGATCGGCTTGGTCGTTGGCGCTAGCTTCGTCGAAGATCTGTTGTTGCCACTTGACGGCAGCGGCGAACTGACCCGTCGCGGCATAGGCCATGGCCACGGATTCAGCACTTTCGAAGGTGGGTACTTCTTTGTAGACCGCCAACGCCAGATCGAGCGCCCGTTCGCCATCGCGCTGCGCCAAATCGGGACAGGCCGCCAGATGGCGGGCGAGTACGTCCTTCAGCTGGATCTCCTGCGGTAGGGCCTGCAGGCCAGCTTCCAAGGTGGTGGTGGCGTCGGCGAAACGGTCAGAGAGAATCATCGCCGTCGCTTGCGCCAGCCGCGGAGCGACCTCTTCGGGCTCGACTTCGATCCAGCGCTCGTAAAGATCGATCGCCGCCGACATCTGGCCGCCGGTCGCCAGCAGACGAGCCAGGCTGCTCAGGGCGGGCACGAAGCTGTCATCGGCCACAAGTGCCTGACGGTATTCCTCGGCTGCTTCCTGGTCACGGCCATCTTGGCGTAAGAGGTCAGCTGAGAAGTAATGCACTTCAGTGCGCTCACGCGGTTCGAGATCGAGTTCCAAAGCAGCACGGAAGCGCTCTAGCGCCGCGGTGGTTTGGCCATTGCGGGCCAGCGCCGCACCCAGGCGGAGGTAGGCTTCGGTACCTTCGGAATCGACTTCAAGCAAGCGCTCCAGGTCGCCGATGGCGGATTCGAACTCGCCCTGATCCATCTTGATCGCCGCTCGTTTGAGCAAAGCGGCGCTGTTTTCAGGATCGCGGGTCAAGACGGCGCTGTACTGGCGCCGCGCCTCGACTAGGCGGCCGGCACGGGCGTGCGCGTTGCCCAGTTTGACCCGCGGGTCGATCATCGACGGGTCGAGCCCAATAGCTCCTTCGAAGGCGCGAATACCTTCGTCGTCGCGGCCCGCATTGATCAGCAGGCCACCGAGCACATAGGCCACTCGAGCCCGCTGCGGAGCGTTGTCGGTGGTGGCTTCGATGGCCTTCAGACCGGCTCGCAGCTGATCGATAATTCCGGGTGCCTGGCCGAGCTGAGAGAGCGCGAAACCGAGGAAATCGCGTTCTGAAAACTCCTTTTCTGAAGCCATTCCAAGAACTACTTCGAAGGCGGTGGTCTTGGTTAGACGGCTCACCCGACTGCCCAGCGGGTCGGCAAATCTGGGCTCCTGCTGGCCACGGGCGGCGAGGTGCTGGCGAGCCAGATCGTCGTCGCCCAATCGGCGGTAGGCTTGGGCCAACTGGTAGTGGGCGGCGGTGGCCTCGGGTTCGAGCTGTAGAGCCTTCTCGAAGCGGCCAACAGCACTTTTGTCGTCCCCCGCCAGCGCTGCCGCCCGACCCAACCCATAATGTGCCGCGGCGCTCCCGGAGTCGCCTTCGAGGACAGTACTGAAACTGCCAGCGGCGTCAGCTGAACGATCGAGCTGGAGCAGCGCATTGCCACGGTGAATCAGGGTCGCGGCATTGCCTGGCTGCAGCCGCAAGGCGCGGTCGTAGTTCTCCACTGCATGTTCTAGCTCACCCTTGGCGTGAAGCACCAAGGCCAGATAGTAGGGCCAGCGAGGGTCGTCGGGCTGAAGCTGGGAGGAGTTTTGGTAGCAAGTGCCAGCGGCGTCTAGCAGTTTGAAGGCGTGGAACAATTGGCCGAGAAAGCCAAAACCCTCGGAAAGGTCCGCTGGCCGCACATCGGACCGTTTGCTGATCCCTTCGAGATTCGATTGCAGGGACTCGACCTTCTGCCGCGCCGAGCTGTCCATGGCGCTGAGGTCTGGACGCGGAATGGGTGCCAAGCTAGCGGGAATCCCCAGTGGCTCCTCGCTCTCGGCCGGAATCGCGCCCCAGGCTGCGGCCGGCATCAACTGAGCCATCGAGAGTGTCATCAAGAGTGCCAGAGTCGGCGCAGCATGTTTTAGAAAGGTCTTGCGGAAGGTCATGGAATGCTCCTGCCCGAGCCCTCGACGAGGGCGGTATAACGATCGATTGGAAGGCCCTGCCACTGCTCGACTTGGCCACTGAGCCAATGCACCCGAACGGCGTCGACCCGCTTGTCTTGGCCGAGCCCGATCAGGACCCGCGGATCATTGGCCGCGGCGAAGCTACCATCGGCACGCACTCGTCGCCACATTGGTTGCTGCTCTGGGCGGAGGATCTCTACCCGCGCCCCCAAGGCGTCGCGACCGCCGCGGGTCAGCAATCGTAGACCGAGCCAATGGTTGTCTTGACCGATCGCGTTGAGCAGCACTCGCGCCGGCCCGTTGTTGTTGACCAGCAGGGCATCGGTGTCGCCGTCGTTGTCAAGATCGCCGAAGGCCAAGGCGCGACTCACCTCTGAGCGCTCGAATGCGGGGCCAGCAGTAGCTGTCAGATCGGTGAAACGCCCATCACCCTGGTTGCCAAAGAGTTGGTTGCGCTGATGGAAGGGGTAAGGGTCGCCGGCCGCCGCCAGTCTCTCGATCACCCGCACGGCACCGTTGGCGACCAGCAGGTCGAGCCAGCCGTCGTTGTCGTAGTCGAAGAAAGCGGTACCCCAACTAGTGTAGGGCAGGCTTGGTGGCCCTAGCCCGCTGCGGATGGTGCCGTCGAGGAAGTTACCCTGGCCATCGTTGAGGTAGAGGGTGTTGGTCTCGTGGACCAAGTGGGTCATGAACAGATCGTCGTCACCGTCGCCGTCGAAATCACTAGCGTCCACTCCCATCGAAGCCTCGGGTCGGCCTTTGAGGTTGACCGCGCTGCCGGCGAACAGGGCCTCGTCGACGAAGCGACCGCCCTCTCGTTGCAGCCACATCTGGTTGGCGACCCCGTCGTTGGCGACGTAGAGGTCGAGCCGACCATCGCCATCGAAGTCCGCCACCACCACGCCAAGGGCTTTGGAGCGCACTTTGTGCAGGCCGGCGACCAGGGTGATGTCGGCGAAAGTGCCGTCTCCTTGGTTGCGCAGCAGGCGATCACCGACTCCCTTGTAGGCATTGGGGCCACAGTAGTCGCGGGTGCCATTGGCGGTGCGGCAGGTCTTGGGTTTGCCGATCTCGCCATCAACAAAATTGCTGACGAAGAGATCGAGCCAGCCGTCGCCGTCGAAATCGGCGAACACCGCCGAGATGCTCCAGCGATCGTCGTCAGTGCCGCTGATCTTGGTGCGGTCTTCGAAGGTGCCGTCGCCGTTGTTGTGCAATAGCAGGTTCGAGCCCAGGTGAGTGACGTAGAGATCGACGAAGCCGTCGTTGTCGTAGTCGCCGGTGGCGGCGGCGAAGCCGTAGCCGGTGGCATGGATGCCGCTGGCGGCGGTGACCTCGGTGAAGTGCAAGTGGCGCTGCCCGTCGGCGGTGATTCGTAGATCGTTGCGATACAAGCGGTCGTGGGGCAGTTCGGCGGGCGGTAGCCGCGCTTCAGCGCGGGTCTTGCCTGGCGGTAGCAGGGCGCCTTGCACCAGGTAGACGTCCAGGTCGCCGTCGTTGTCATAGTCGAACAAGGTGCCGCCGCCGGAGTTAATTTCCGCCATATGCCAGCCGCCGGACATGCCGTTGAAGTGTGAGAATTCGATGCCGGAGTTGGCCAGTTCGACAAACGGTGCCGGAGTCGGCGGGCTGGTGGTGGCCGCCGCTGCCACGGTTATTTCGCTGGGGGTTGTCTCGCCAGCGGCTTGGCTTGTGGGATTGGCGGCCAGGGCCGCAAGGGTGGGTGGCAGGCCGGCGAGGAGCACCGTCAGAGCTGGACGAAGAAGAATCTTCATTTCGCGTATGAGCCGCTAGGCGGTGGTCATCTAGCGGTGCTCGTTCAACGGTGGTCGTTTAACGGTGGTCGTCCAACAGAGTCTGGTAAGTGAGGGGTACTGAAGCTCGCC
Organism: Candidatus Multivoradales bacterium; assembly: GCA_965248925.1. Classification (GTDB taxonomy): domain Bacteria; phylum Acidobacteriota; class Thermoanaerobaculia; order Multivoradales; family J023; genus CBDFLE01. The sequence goes on from CBDFLE010000006.1 coordinate 2,736,247, forward strand.
CGGCTGACAGGGGGGATGATGGTAACACGCAGAGCGGGCCAGCCATCTTGATCAAATGACTCCGATCTGGCTAGACTGGTGCCATCCCACCGGAACGCTCGCGCGCAAGAGACCGAACAACAGCACCTACTTGGGAGAACCTTGTGATCTCGATACCAGCCTTTGGCCACCGTTCGCTCAGTCGTACCACCTGCTTCCTCGGTGCTTTTTGCTTGCTGCTGGGCAGTACCTCCTGGGGACAAGATACCCGACCCATCAAACGTTTCAGCGTGCCGCAGGACATCGGTGAAGACGCCCTCCCGGAGCGCTCCGCCGAGCAGCTCAAGGCAGTCAAAGGGCTTGAGGCCAACGCCTTCTTCCGCTTCGAGGATCAGCGAGCGGCGAGCGGCATCACTTTCTTGCACCGCATCGTTGACGACGCTGGCCGTGACTACAAGATGGTGCACTACGACCATGGCAACGGCGTGGTGGTGGCGGATGTCGACGGCGATGGCCTGCTCGATGTCTACCTGCTCACCCAAGTGGGTTCGAATCAGCTGTGGCGCAACCAGGGTGGAGGCAAGTTCGCCGACATCACCGCGGCTGCCGGGCTGGCGGTGGCAGAGCGGATCAGCGTCGCGGGTTCGTTCGCCGATATCGACAATGATGGCGATGCGGATCTGTATGTCACCACGGTCAAGATGGGCAACTTGTTGTTCGAGAACGACGGCAAGGGCCATTTCAAGGACATCACCGTGAGCAGCGGCCTGAGCTATACCGGCCACTCCTCGGGCGCCGTGTTCTTCGACTACGACAACGATGGTCGGCTCGACCTATTCCTCTCCAACGTCGGTATTTACACTACTCGCGAGCGCGGTCGCGAGGGCTACTACATCGGTGTCCAGAACGCCTTTTCTGGCCATCTCTATCCGAAGAGCACAGAGCGCAGCATCCTCTATCACAACCTTGGCAACAACCGCTTCGAGGACGTTTCCGAGGCCACCGGCTTGCTAGACACCAGCTGGAGCGGTGATTCGAGCCCGGTGGACGTCAACCAGGATGGCTGGACTGACCTCTACGTACTCAACATGCAGGGCGACGATCAGCTGTGGATCAACCAGGGCGGCAAGAAGTTTGTCGAGCAGACCGCGACCTACTTCCCCAAGACCCCTTGGGGCACCATGGGGGTCAAGTTCTTCGACTATGACAATAACGGCTTGCAGGATTTGATCCTCACCGACATGCACTCCGACATGAGCGAGAAAGTCGGCGTCGAACGAGAGAAGCTCAAGTCGCGCATGCAGTGGGGTGAGACCCAGCTGCAAGGGGGTGCCAACAACATCTTTGGCAACGCCTTCTACCGCAACCTCGGAAAGGGTAAATTCGAAGAGATTTCGGATCAGGTCGGGGTCGAGAACTACTGGCCCTGGGGCCTCTCCACAGGCGACTTCAACGCCGATGGCTGGGAGGATGTCTTCATCACCTCGAGCATGAACTACCCCTTCCGCTATGGGGTCAACACCCTACTGCTGAACAACCTGGGCAGAGGCTTTGTCGATGCCGAATTCATCCTCGGCGCCGAGCCCCGTCAGGGCTCCCTGACCAAGGATTGGTTCGATCTCGACTGCGCCAAAGAGGATAAGAAACACACCTACTGCGAAAACGAGAAGGGTCGCCTGACCGTTGTCGGCACTCTTGGCAGTCGCTCATCGGTGATCTTCGATATCGACGGTGACGGTGATCTCGACATCCTGACCAACGACTTCAATTCCGAGCCCTTGGTGCTGATCAGCGACTTTGCCGAGCAGAACAGCCCGCGCTGGCTAGAGGTCGAACTCACCGGTAGCCGTTCAAACCGCGATGGGCTCGGCGCCACAGTGCGGGTGGTCGCTGGCGAGCACTCCTGGACCAAGGTGAACGACGGCCAATCGGGCTATCTGTCACAGAGTTCGATGGCGCTCTACTTTGGTCTCGGCGAGGCCAAGAAGATCGACCGCGTCGAGGTCCGTTGGCCCTCGGGAGCTGAGCAGGTGGTGAATGAGGGCCTGGTGATTAATCGCCGGCTCGAGATCTCCGAGCCGGCGCTGGCCAACGACGATTAGGGTAGCGAAGTGCCGATGGGGGGGCCGTTGTAGCGGTCTTTCGTCACTTTCTGGCACCGCACAATCTTGGGCTCAGGCGCAGGCCGGCGCCGAGCAGCAAGATCACCAGCAGCGCCAAACCTAGCGTCCCCACCGTAGGGATGGGCTCGGCTTCGGCGGCCAGACAGGCAGAGATCTCGGAGGTTTCGCCGTTCGCCAGGTTGGTGGCGGTGGTGGTGATGACCAATCCGGCGCCAAACGGCAAGGCCAGGTTGGTGGCGATGTCAGCGTTGCCGGTGGCGCCGGTGGTGACGGTCAGGGCACCGAGGAATAGCTCTGCTTCACCGAACGGCTCGCTGTCGCTGGACTGACCCGCAGTGTCACCATTGCACACCGTGTTGGCAAAAATCTCAATGCGGAAATCGGTGACGGCTGTGCTGTCGAGGGTGGCCGTCACTGTCACTTCACCGCTGTCGAGGGTGGCCGAGGTTAGCTCGGGGAAGTTTTGCAGGCCGTTGGCACCCGCATCGGTATCGCCTGCGTCGTTGGCGGTGGGTCCTCCTGGCGCTAGGTCGATGCCAAGAGACTCGTTTGAGTGAATGGCGTTGCCCAACAAGCTGTTGCCGGCGCCGGTGCCCACTGCGACACCAAGGAAATTGAACGCTACCAGGTTGGCGCCAGCCGGATCGAGCCCGCCGACGACGTTGCTCGACGCTTGGATGAAAATGCCGAGACCGTTGCCCAGCGGATCGTTGCCGGATGCGTCGGTGCCGATCAGATTGCCTTCAACGCGGTTGTTGTCTGAGCTCGGATCGCGAATTCGCACGCCGGTGCCATTGCCAGAGATCAGATTGCCAGCGCCCGGCGCGCTGCCGCCGATCAAAGTGCTGTTCGAACCGCCTTGGATCAGCACGCCCTCGATGTTGGGGATGCCGAAACTGCCAGACAGATCGGTGCCGATGTAGTTTCCCTCGACCCGGTTGCCAGAGGCGCCAATGTTGAAGTTGACCCCCAACCCCTGGTTGCCAGAGATCAAGTTTCGAGCCGCGGCGTTGGTGCCACCTACCAGGTTGTCGCTGGCGTTGCGCTGAATGGTGATGCCATGGCGGTTGGCCAGCGCCACGGTGCCAGTGAGGTCGGTGCCGATGCGGTTGCCTTCGATCCGGTTGCCATTGCCAGGCTCGATGCGAATGCCTGAGCTGGGGTTACCGGAGATCAAGTTGCCGGCCCCTGGCGCGGTGCCGCCGATGACGTTACCGTCGCCTTGCACGTTGATCCCCACCGCGCCGTTGCCCACCGCGATCGTGCCACTGACGTCGGTGCCGATGAAGTTGCACTCGATCTGGCTGGATCCTCCAAACACCCCTAGCGCCGAGCTGGGAAAGCCGTGCAGCACCAAACCCCGGACTGTTGCCGGGACTTGCAAAACAAGACCCACCGGCCCCGCGGAGCTGCCGTCGATCTCGACGATCGGCCGCCAGGCAACACAATCAGCGCCGGGTTGAGTCTCGCCATCGACGGTCACTGGGTCGGTCACCGCGGGTAAATCGGTGAGCGGCACGATCACGGTGTCGCCGGCCGGCAAATTGAAGGCGATGGTGTCTGTACCGGCGACCGCATTGGCCGCCAGGATCGCTTCGCGAAAACTACAGTGAATGGCGTCGCAAGTGCCATCGTCAACATCGTCGGAGACGTTGACCAAGAAAGTGGTCTGGGCCCCAGCCGCAGCGGCAGCCCAGCCAAGTGCTAGACAGAAAAAGACGTTACGCATCGATCCCTCCGGGTTGTCGTTACTTTGGAGAAAAGCGGGTCGAGCTCTGAGCCTAGATACGCGGGGCCAGGACTGGGGTTTTAGGAAAGTCTCAAGATCCCGATAGAGCGTCTGGTAACGGCCGGATCCGCGTCACTCCGCGAGCGAGTGCTACAGTTGGCTAGCTGTTCTCTGTGCGGACCAAGCCGCCTGGCAGAGGAGTGTCCGAGGACTGATCGATGGGAACCCCAGCTAATATCCGCTCGGCGGTGATGGATCCACTGCTGACCTACAAATTTGTCGTCAGCTGGGAGATCGATGGCCGGCTAACTCCGGTTGCGGGGATCAGCAAGATCGGCCCCCTGTCGCGCACCACCCAGGTCGCTGAATATGGCAATGCACCCGGACCGGTGATTCCTGGGCAGACGAGCTTCGACGAGATCAACCTCGAGCGCGGCATCATCCTCGATGTTGCCTTCGAGCGCTGGGCCAACAAGGTCTGGTACTACGAGCACTGCGCTAGCTTGGGCGAGCAGAACTCGCTGGCGGATTTCCGCAAGACTCTGACCCTCGACCACTGCAACCAAGCCGGTCAGGTGGTGCTTCGATTCTATGTCTTCAACTGCTGGCCATCGAAATTCATCGCCGCGGCGGACCTCGACGCTACAGCCGGCAGCAGCGTGCTACTCGAATCGCTGACTCTTCAAAATGAAGGCTGGCAGCGTGACGACAGCTTTTCACCAGCACCGTATCCCGGCTTTGCCGCGCCCTCCTCACCGAGTGGTGGACTCGTGCCGAGCTGAAGACTCTTTGCCGCCGAAGATGTTCGCCGCAAGTCTTGTGGCGGGTGGCTCACAAGCCGCGCAGACGGCGCAAAGTCGCGCGGGCCTGGCTGTGGTCTGGGCGTAGGCGGAGGACTTCCTGAAACTGAAAAGCAGCGCGCTGACGGTCGCCTAACCGCAGCAGTGCGCGCGCCAACTGGTAGCGGGCGCCGGCATTGCGAGGTTGCAGACTGACCAAGCGATCGTAGTAGTCGCGGGCTTCAGCGAGCCGGCCAAGTTGCAAGCAGGCAGCACCAGCCAAATCATGGGACCGCGCGCTTTCTGGGTCGCCGACGAGTGCTGCCTCGAGTTCGGCCAGGGCCTCGAGTGGAGCACCGAGCTCTAAGAGAGTGGCACCTAGTTCTTCGTAGGTGCGGGATTGCGTTTGGGCGCTTAACGATCGCCTTAGGGCGCCGAGAGCTCTCTTCGGTTGGCCGGTTTGGCGCCAGATCGTGCCGCGCAGGAAATCGTCTTCCGCCGGCAGAGGTGCAAGCTCGGCAGCTTGTTCGAGTGGTTCCAGGGCCTCCTCGGGGTGACCCGTCGCGAGCAACGCCTTGGCCAGACCCCGCTGCGCGACCACCTGACTCGGGTCGATCTCTACCGCTGCTCGAAAATGATCTGCGGCCTCGGCGACTAGGCCCAGACTGCTGAGTAGCGACCCGAGGCTGAGGTGCACCGGCAAGAACCCCGGTGCTCCCTTGGCGGCGGATCGGTAGTGCTCGATCGCCGGCTCGAGCTGAGCTTCACCCACCATCAGTTGCGCCAAGGCGAAATGGGTGGCCGGCAATTCTGAATTCGAGGCCAGGGCCCGTAGATAGTTGTCGACTGCCAAGCGCGGCAGGCTGCGCTCTTCCTGGGATTGGGCGACGTGGTAGAAGAAATCTGCTGTCGTGTAGGAGTCCTCTTCACAGAAAGGCCCCGGCAACGTCACCAAGGCGAGGGCCACCGCGGTGATCAAGGTGGATGCGGCCAGCACTCTCCATCGCCGATGGGCTAGCGCGCCATGAATCTCTGCGATGCCTGCTGCCGCTGCCACGCTAAGGGCGGGAATCATCGGCAGACGGGAGCGGGCGGTGACCCAAGACAAAACTAGGCAGAGCGACTAGAGAGTCAAGAAGAGCAGCAAAGGAGTCCCAAGCTCGGCCCGGCGCCGAACGAGACCGACCGCCGCCAAGGGCAATAGCAGGCCCCAAGGGAACCCAAACCAGCCCACGCGCCAGGTCGTTGCACGCAGCAGTGCAGACCATTGGCGCGAGAAGTAGATATCGAGATCCCCGGGCAACTCGCGCGAACTCACCAAGCGCAGCGCTTTGCTTCCGAGACCGCGCAGGAAGTTCGCTGGATCGGCGGCGATCCAGTTTCCGACTGGCTCGAAGGGTTGGTCCAGGTGCTCGACTTGGAGCTTGGCGGCGACCGATGCAGGAGGGCATTCGGCAGGCTTATTGGCCCGGTAGAGGATGCTACCCAGGTCGTCGGGTAACCGGCTGACGGGGTTGCCGCCGTGCTCGCTGAGCCACATCGCGGGCAGTGCCAAGAGAGCGAAGGCAGCCAACCCCGTGGTCGCCGCCGCCAAGCTGAGCCGCCAGCCGCCGGTGGCACCGCGGGCGCGCCAAACCAACCACCCCCAAGCCAACACCACAAAAGGTGCGAACAGAGGTTCGAGCAAGACGGCCAGTGCGCTGGCCGAGCCCAGTGCCAACCAAAGATCAGGCCCTGGTCGCTGCTCGGCGCTGTCAAAGCAGAGCAGCAACACTAGCGACCAGAAAGCTGCCCAGACGGTGGGCACCAACTCGCTCTCGAACAACAACAAGGGGCCGTAGAAGGCAGTCAGGGTCGCCGCTAGGAGACCATAGGTGGTGCCGAGGCGGCGTTTGCCGAAGATCCACACCAGCCAACAGGTGCTGGCTCCCAGCAGTGCTTGGAGCAGCTTGGCGACCCAGATCGAGCCGCCGGTAGACTTGTAGACCAAGGCCAGATAGACCGGGTAGAAAGGCGGCAGCCAAAGCGATCGAGAGTCGAACTCACCACTCGTCGCTAACCTGCGAGCCGCCAGATCGTGGACTCCCGCTGCGACGATCGGAGCGGCGAAAGAAGGGCTCGAGGTGCTTTGGTGCAGGAAGACCCAGCGGCCGCAGAGGGCGAGGACAAACAAGATCAGTGGTAGCCACCGGGATCGCAACATCATGGGTCGAACCTGTTGGGTGTCTGCTTTGGCGATGGAGGGTCTGGTATCATTGTTCATGGTGCTCCGTGTATCTACGGAGTGCAGTCGCCGGGCACCCTGGTCGAATCATCCCCGACATGCCGAAGCAGAAAGACCAGTACCAGCCACTCTGGAATGATGGCAAATTCGGCGGCACTACGAAACCTCCCCAGCGAGGGTCCCGCCTCCCTTCGCTACTGACCGTTGATCCAAGAGGTTCTTCATGACGCGCAACACCCAGTCACATCGCCACTACTTTTTGCTTGCCCTCGCCGTGCTGCTGCTCTTCCTGCTGCCGTCCCAGCAGTGGTCTTCGCTGGCGGCCCAGGATAGTGACTCGGCTGCTGAGCCAGTGGAGGTGGATGAACTCTACGTTGAGATCGTGGACGTCAACGTGGTCAACGTCGAGGTCTACGTGACCGACAAGAAGGGCAACTTCATCTCCGGCTTGAGCCGCGCCGACTTTGAGGTCTTCGAGGACGGTCGGCCGGTGGCGGTCAGTAACTTCTACGCCGTCGACAGCAGCAAGGACCAGAAAGAGGGCGGTTTGACCCAGGCGGATCGGGTGGCGAGTGGCCTGGGTAGCGGCAGATCAGTGCTCGAAGCGGTCAATGTGCCCGAGGAGCAACGCCTGCACCTGGTGATCTACTTTGACAACCAGTTCCTCAAGCCATTCAGTCGCAACCGGGTGGTGCGGCAGGTACGCTCCTTCATGCACACCCATGTGAAGGCTCACGACCGGGTGATGTTGGTGACCTTCGACAAATCGATGCATGTGCGTCACCCCTTCACCAGCAATCGTCAAGCGATCGCCGACGCGCTCTTCGGCCTCGAAGAGCTCAGCGCCTTCAAGGTGCAGCACGATAGTGAGCGCAAGGAAATCATCAAGCGGATTGAGCGCACCGACGATCCCTTCGAAGCCGAAGGCCATGTCGACTTCTATGCCAAAAGCCTGTTCCATGATCTCACCCAGAGTTTGCGCTCCCTCAACGAGTTGGTGGGTTCCCTCGGTGGCCTACCCGGTCGCAAGGCAATCCTGCACGTCTCTGACGGCTTGCCGATGGTGGCGGGCGAGGATCTTTTCTACCTGCTGGATCAGAACTTCAGCGGCACCTTCAGTTCCAAGCTGCTCGCCTCGCGCTACAGCGCCAAGCGCAACTTCAAGGAGCTAACGGCGCGCGCCAACGCCAATCGGGTGAGCTTCTACACCCTCGAAGGGGCGGGCTTGCGCTCTCACGATTCGCTGTCGGCGGAGAACCTCGGCAGCGGCGGCAGCCAAACTTCGGGCGGTTCCTACATCGATACCGATTTCGTGCGCCTGTCGAACAATGTCGAGACCCTACAGATGATGGCGTACGAAACCGGTGGCCAAGCCTGGTTCAACACCAACAACATCGCTGGCGCGCTCGACCGGGTAGCCAGCGATTTTCGCAACTACTACTCGCTAGGGTACTTCCCCGCCGCCAGTGCCGAAGGGCGCTATCACGACATCGAAGTGAAGGTGAAAGGCCGTAAGGAGTTGCGGGTGCGCCACCGTACCGGCTACCGCAGCAAGACTGCCGAGCACCAGGTCAACGATTCCACAGTCGCCACCCTGCTCTACGGAGTCCAGTCCAACCCCCTCGAAATCGAACTCCAAATCGACCGCGCCAGGGCTCGTGAGGACGGCAACTACCTGCTGCCGATCAACGTCCGGATACCTATCGGCAAAGTCACTTTGGTGCCGCGCGAGACTCAACACATCGGCAAGGTGCGGGTGTCGGTGGCGGTTATCGACGAGGATGGCCGGATGTCGCCGATCGAGCAGACCCGAATACCGATCATCATTCCCGTTGCCGATTTGGAACTGGCGCAAGGCAAGTTCTACGTCTACTCGGTGGAGTTGCTGATGCGCAAGGGCAATCAGCGGGTGGCGGTCGGGGTGCGCGATGACTACGCTGGCGAGTCCTCCTTCGTCCGCTATCCAGTCCACATCTGAGCACCGCCGGACACGCAAACCGATGTCGCCACCGCCCGTCACGCGCAGGAGAATTTCGGCCTTGGGGAGGGTCTTGCTGGCCTGGCCCGCGGTGTTCTTGTTGGCCGGGCCAGGCGTTGCTGCGGATCTCTTCAGCGACCGAGCCGTCGAGTGGGGCGTTGATTTTACCCACTTCAATGGTCGATCGGGGGAGTACTACTTCAGTGAGATCGTCGGTGCCGGAGCCGCTTTGTTCGACTACGACGGCGATGGCGACCTCGACCTCTTCTTGCTCCAAGGCCATCTGCTCGGAGCCGAGCTGGGCAAGACCATGGCCGATGCTCTGGATACTCCCCGCGGACAGCTCGCCGACCGCCTGTTTCGCAACGACCTGACGATCGACGCTGAAGGCCGCCGCCAAGTGCGCTTCGTCGACGTCACCGCCAGCAGCGGCCTGCGTTCCACTGGCTACGGTATGGGGGTGGCGGCAGCAGATTTCGACAACGATGGTTGGGTGGATCTCTTTGTCACCAACTTTGGCGCCAATCAACTGTGGAAGAACCGCGGCGATGGCACCTTTGTCGACCACACTGCTGGTGCCGGCTTGGGTGATATCCGGTGGTCGATTCCGGCGGTTTCCCTGGATTTCGACCGCGATGGTTGGCTCGATCTCTATGTCGGCAACTATGTCGATTTTTCGCTCAAGAACCACAAACTCTGTCGCACTATCGCTGGTGCTGCGGACTACTGTGGTCCGCTGTCATTCCCGCCGCTGGCTGATCGGCTCTACCGTAATCTGGGAGATGGCACTTTCGAAGACGTCTCCACCAAGAGTCGGATCGGCCGCGAGTTCGGCGGTGCCTTGGGGGTGGTGGCCGCGGACCTCGATGGCGATGGGTGGCAAGATATCTACGTTGCCAACGATGGTGTTCCCAACCAGATGTGGATCAACCAGCACGACGGCAGCTTCCGCAACGAGGCGCTGCTCGCCGGTACCGCGGTCAGCGCCATGGGTCGGCCCGAGGCGTCGATGGGGGTGGTGGTCGCCGACTACGATGGCGATGGCGACGAAGACATATTCATGACCCACCTGCTGCGCGAGACCAACACCCTCTATCGCAACGAGGGACAGGGTACCTTCGTCGATGCCACCGACGAGGCGGGTTTGGGCTCACCCAGCTGGCCCTACACCAGTTTTGGTACCGTATTTTTCGATTATGACAACGATGGTGCGCTCGACCTGCTGGTAGCCAGCGGTTCGGTGCGGGTGCTGAACGAACTCGAAGCCGCTGGCGACCCCTTTCCGTTTCATCAGAAAAATCAGCTGTTTCACAATCGTGGCAATGGACGCTTCGTCGATGTCACCGCCATCGCTGGTGCCGTCTTTCAGCACTCCGAGGTCAGTCGGGGGTTGGCATGGGGTGATATCGACAACGATGGTGATGCCGACGTGGTGCTGACCAACAACGGTGGCCGGACGCGGCTGCTGATCAATAACGTCGGCCAACAGAGCCATTGGTTAGGGTTGCGGTTGGTGGCCGGAAAGCCACAGCGTGATCAGCAAGGGGCACGCCTGGCATTGCGGCGCAAGGGTCGGTCGACTCTCTGGCGGCGAGTGGATAGCGGCGGTGGCTTCGCCGTTGCCAACGATCCACGGATTTTGATTGGGCTCGGAGATTCACCGCAGGTTGACGGGCTGGAGGTGATCTGGCCAGACGGTTGGCGCGAGAATTTCAGCGCTGAGGCAGATCGTTATACAACCCTGGTTCGTGGCCGGGGCAAGCCGGCCGTCAGTCGATGAGCGACCGCTGCCGCCAACCCGTGGCACCGTGGCTGACGGCTCCTTGGCTGGCTGCACCGTGGCTGTCGGCGTGGTGGATAATCGCGGCTCTGTGGCTAGTGACGGCGGCGTGGGCCTCAGCCGCCCCGGGCGAGCTGCCACGGCCCGATTTGGAGCGGGTCAACCCGGCGGTGCGGACTCAGTTCATGCAAGCTCGGCAGGAGTATGACCGCCTGCAGCGGGCGGCTACCGATTTATCCCGGCTAGCTGAACTCGCTGGCGAACTCGGCCGCATGTACCTGGCCTACGACTACCTGGACGCTGCCGTCGCCGCCTTCGGCGAGGCGCGGCTGGGGCAGCCGCGGGAGTTTCGCTGGGTCTATCTACAAGGCTTCGCTCTGGAGCGCTACGGTCGGCTGGAGCCGGCGATCGAGGCGTTGAGCGCCGCCCTGGTCCTGCGCCCTAGCGAGCCGGTGGTTCAGGTTCGTCTCGCCGATATCCATCTGCTCGGTGGCCGTCTCGAGCAAGCCAAGGAGCTGTACACCGCCGCCTTCGCCACCGATCCCACTTGCACCTCTGGCCTCTATGGCATGGGCCAGGTCGCGCGCCGCCAGGGGCGGCTGGAGTTGGCCGCCGGCCTCTTCGAAGAGGCATTGCAACAGCGCCCGGGCACCGTCCAGATCCTCTACCCCCTGGCTCAGACTCTGCGCCAATTGGGCCAAGTCGAAGAAGCTCGCCAATTGCTAGCCCAGGTCGATTTCAAGCAGGCCAGCCTGGGCCGCTGGGAAGCGTGCCGAGATCCGTGGGCGAGTGCCATCCCAAAGATCGCTACCGGTGCCCCGGCACATATTCTGCGGGCGACCCAGGCTGCCTTCGCCGGCAACACTGAGCTCGAGCTGGCCGAACTGCGCAAGGCGGTGACTGCCAACCCGCAAGACGCCGTGGCCCACAAGAGTCTGGCCGTCAGCCTGCAACGCGAAGGTGACCTCGAGGGCGCCGAGCAGCACTTTGGCGAAGCCGTGCGCCTCGATCCGGGAGACGCGGTCTACCGCTACGCCTTGGCCGAGGTGCTGCTGCAAAAGAACCAGGTTGCAGAGGCCGTGATTCTCTTGCGCCGGGCTTTAGAGATCAATCCCGAGTATCTCGCGGCCAATCTGCGCCTGGCTCAGGTGCTGCTGCAAAACAAACGCTTCACGCTGAGTATCGAGCACAGTACGCGAGTGTTGGCAGTGGACCCCCAGAATCTCAAAGCGCGACTCAGTCTGGCTATGGCCTACTTGCAGTTGGGGCGGGTGGGCGAAGCGGCGAGCGAGCTCGGTCAGCTGCTCGACTCGCAGGCGCCGGAGAGTCCGGCGGGGCACCTGCAGCTGGCCACCCTGCTCGGCAGTCTGGGTGACCTGCCGCGGGCGATGCGCCACTACGCCGCGATACTTGAGGGAGAAGTACCAGACGAGGTGCGCGCCCTGGCCCATACCCGGCTAGGTCAGGGGCACTTCCGGCTCGGCGATCTGGCGGCCTCGCTGGCCGCATTTCGCGCTGCGGTGGCCATCGATCCGCAACTCCAGGAAGCCCGTTCCGGCCTCGCCCAGGCCCTCGAACAGCAAGAGAAGATGGCCCAATGATCGAGTTCGTCACCCTCTTCCTAGCTCTGGCGATCGGCTATCAGCCCATCGAGGTCAGTGTCGACGAGTCGGTGGCCTCGGTCGAGCTGTGGCTCGATGGTTCCTCGATCGCCAAGCTCGAAGGGCCGCCGTGGAAGACTGAGCACGACTTCGGCGTCGATTTGTTGCCCCGTGAACTGGTGGCCATCGCCCGCGACTCGGCAGGTTCCGAGCTGGCGCGAATCCGTCAGCTGATCAACGTTCCGCGGCAGCGCAGCGAGGCGAGGCTGACCCTGGAGCACCATGAGGCGGACGGTACGGCCACCATCGCGAGGCTGATCTGGCGGGCTCTAGATCAGGACCGACCGCGGCAGATTGAGCTGACTTTCGATGGCCGGGCGCTCGAGGTCTTGGACCCAGAGCGAATTGTGCTGCCCAAGTTTGATCCTCAAGAGCTGCATCTACTGCGGGCGGAGCTTGAGTTCTCCGACACCGAACAGGCTTTCACCGAATTGGTCTTTGGCGGCACCTTTGGCGACCAGGTGGTGACCGAGCTCACCGCGCTACCAGTCACGCTGAATCGACGCCGTCTTCCCAAGCCCGAGCAGATGGCCGGCTGGTTTACCTTAGCGGGGGAGCCGCTGAAGGTCGTGGCGGTGGAGCGGACACAGCGAGAACTGGTCGTGGTACGGGAGAAGTCGGCGGCCAATCTTGATGCCCTCAAGGCGCTGATCCGTTTGGCAACCAGTTCGCGGGTGCCCTTGAAGTCGGGGATGCCGAAGGTCTTGCAGGTTGGCGATCGTTTGCGCTTTGTTTTTCCCACCGCCGTCACCCGTTCCTCTGTCGAGGGGCGGCTGGAGATGATGCCAGCCTCGGGCGACGTGGCCAAAATGTTCCGGGGTGCCGGGCTGTTTTCGTTGTTGACCGACGTGTTTTTCCCCGACCAAGATATTCCAGTAGCGAGCCAGAGCCTCACCGACGCGGTGGTGATCGCTGGGCTGGTGGCCGCGGCCAGCGGTCGCAGTCGGGCGGTGCTGTTGCTGGTGGCGGGGGTGGGCGAAGATCGCAGCCAGCTGTCGCCGGCCCGTTCGCGGGCCTTTCTCCAAGCCTTGCGGGTACCGCTCTACGTGCTCACCCCGGTGACCCCTGAGCCATCCTCCAGCAACCCCTTGGCGGACTGGGGTGAGGTGCGGGAGATCGACAAAATCGGCAAGAGTGCCGAGTTCTTGCGCCAGCTCGACCAGGATCTCGATCGCCAGGCAATCGTCTGGCTCGAAGGAACCCACCTGCCGCAGCAGATCAAGATTACCGCCCAAGCCCGCGGCATCGAGGAGCTACGTTGAGTCCAGCCACGAAGCGCCTGTGGGTAGCCCTGCTGCTGGTTGGTTGGGCGGTGCCGTCACCGCTGGTAGCCCAAGGAGGTGAGCCCAACCTGCTGGGCAAGCCCGCGGCTTGGACTGACCACGCCCCTACCGAGGTGCAAATTGCCGAGGGTTCGGTGCTACGCGCGGCGCCAGCCGAGGACGCCGAGCGCTTGGCCTTGCTGCCCAGATGCCAGCTGCTGGCGCGGGAGACCCGCGGCTCTTGGGTGCGGGTTCGCCTCGGCAAGCTCGACGGCTGGATCGAGTTGCAGGGTAGAACCCTGCCCTATCTGGGCTCGGTGGTCGAATATCAGCCGCCGCGGGATCCGGCAGAAGTCGCTTTGCAGCAGGCGCTCGATATTCTCGGCGGGGCAACGCGGCCCGTGCCCTTGGGACCCTTTGACTTCTATTGCGACGTCGACGATGAAAAGCTCCTGCGGTTGCTCGGGCAGATCGCCCCCCAGGTGGTGGCGGCGTTCGTCGACCGCTATGGCCTGGAGGTCGTAGAACCGCACGGCGCGGTAGTGCTCTTTGCCGACGAGCGGCACTACCAACAGTTGAAAGTGAGCCAGTTCACCGACATTCCGTTTCACAGCGAAGGTCACGCGGTGCCCGGACTGGTGGTGATCAAGGTCGGCAATCGTTCGCGTCGCGAGGTTGCCACGACGTTGATCCACGAGCTCACCCACCTAATTGCCTGGCAGGTGCTGGGGCCGGATTTACCGCCTTGGCTCAATGAAGGGCTGGCCGACGATCTGGCCCTGTCGCGGATCGATCGCGAGGGATACCTGCTCAGCGACAGCTTTGACCGCCGAAGCCTGCGCTTTGGCCGTAACACGGCCGAGATTCTACTCAAAGTGGTGCGCGGCTTGAGCGCCGCCAAGCCGATCCGGCTAGTCGATTTGCTGAGCCAGGATCGGAGCACCTTCCTCGCCCGACCGGAGTTGCACTATGCGGTGTCGGCCCTCTTTGTTCGCTTCCTGCTCGAAGACAGCCTCGACGGCTCGGTGGCAGCTTTCAAGGACTACTTGCAAGCGATCAGGGCCGATGGCATCACCTATCCAGACTATTTGCGTCAGCGGCTACGGCAACCGTGGGCAGAGATCGACGTCCAGTTTCGTCTTTGGGCCCGGCGCACCCTGGCGCGGGTGCAATGAACCGTCGGCGGCTGTTCTTGATCGGGACCCTCTGGGTCCTGGTGGTTGCAGCGGGATCATCAGCCCAGGGTCCCGAGGCCGAGTGGCGGACCCTGGAGACCAAACACTACCGGCTGCACTACACTTCTCCGGCCGCAGCCTGGACCCATCGGGTGGCAGCGCAAATCGAGGAAATCTATCGTCGGGTGGCCGAGGAGGTTGGTTACGCCCCAGCGGAGATCACCGATGTCCTGGTGCTCGATCCGCTGGCGCGGGCAAATGGCGCTGCCTGGCCCATTCTGGGTTGGCCGCGGATGGTGCTGTGGACCAGCCCTCCCGGACCGGCCTCGGTGATCGGTCACTATCGTGATTGGGGGGAGCTCCTGCTCACCCATGAACAGGCTCACCTGGCCCATTTGCTGCGCCCCTCGCGCAGCCCGCGCCGCGGCGTGCTGGAGAAGCTGTTGCCCCTCGGGCCGGTGGCGCGACGCTCGCCTCGCTGGTTGGCTGAGGGCTACGCCACCTATGTCGAAGGCCGGCTGACCGGCTATGGCCGTCCCCACGGCGATTTGCGGGCCACCATCTTGCGGCGTTGGGCACAGGCTGGCGAACTACCGCGCTACAGCGCTCTCGATGGCGACTCTGCCTGGCTCGGAATGTCGATGGCCTACCTGATGGGCTCGGCGTTTCTGGAGTGGTTGGTCGAACGCGACGGAGAGGACAGCTTGCGCCAGCTGTGGACCCGGCTGGCGGCGCGCCACCAGCGCACCTTCAACGAGGCCTTCAGCGGAGTTTTCGGTGATCCGCCGCGGCGGCTATATAACCGTTTCCGGGCTGAACTCACCTATCGCGCGATGGTGCTCGAACGGACCCTCGAAGCTAGTGGGCGGACTCGCCAAGGAGATCTCTGGCAGGATCTGGAATGGACGACCGGACCCCCCGCCGTGTCGCCTGACGGCGAGCGTTTGGCGATAGTTCTGCGCTCGGCGCAGCAGCCGGCGCGATTGGTGGTGTGGTCGACCGAAGCCGACAGCGAGGCGGCTGAGCAGCGCCAGCGCCAAGCCGCGGAACTGCTCGCCACTGATCCGCGAGACATAGTTGCCCGACCGCGCTATCCAGCTGCCCGGAAGCCGCTTTTCGAGCTGGTTGCCGGTCCCGGCGCGGCACCCTTCACGCCGCGGTGGAGTGGCGATGGTCAGTCGTTGATCTACGTTCGCTACGAGCCCGACGGTCGGGGTGTGCTGCACCCGGATCTCTACCGTTGGACCCAGGCCACCGGCCAGGTCGAGCGGCTTACCCATGCCGCGGATTTGCGCGACCCGGACCCGGCCGCGAAAGGCGATTGGGCGGTGGCGGTGCGGCGGCGCCACGGCAAATCGCAATTGGTGCGCGTCGATCTCGGCAGTGGTGGGATCGAGGCGCTCTTTGCCGCCACCGCGGCCGAGGTTCATGACCATCCGCGGCTCGATCCGCAGGGTCGGCGGTTGGCCT
Source organism: Candidatus Multivoradales bacterium (assembly GCA_965248925.1). GTDB lineage: Bacteria > Acidobacteriota > Thermoanaerobaculia > Multivoradales > J023 > CBDFLE01. The sequence continues at coordinate 2,752,407 of CBDFLE010000006.1, forward strand.
ATGTCCGCCATCGTCAGGGGGCGTGGCAGCTGGTCGTTCGCGATGTTTCGAGCGGCTCCGAGCAAGTGCTGCCGACCCCGCGGCGCGCCACGGTCGCCTATCCCGCCTGGTCGGCCGATGGCCACCAGTTATGGGCCTCGATCGGCGAGGGCGGATTCATCTCTATCCGCGCCTATGACCTCAGTTCTGGCCAGCTGCCTGTAGCGGCCGAAGTGGTGGTGCGTGGTCAGGGGGCTGCTTTGTCGCCGGCCCCCGCCGCCGATGGCCGGCATCTTTTCTATCTCGACCTCCAACCCCAGGGTCTCGATCTGCGCCGGCTGGCCCTTGATCCGGACCGTCCACGGCTGGCCGAGCAGCTTGAATTGCCGTCGCAGCAGCTGACGCCAGCAGTTCGTTCGCTGCCGCGCCGCACCCCTCCTCCTCTGCGACCCATGGAAATCGCCGCCGATCGACCCTATGGCGTGGGCCGGCTGGAGCTGTTGCCTCTGCTCGGCGGTCGAGTCACTGCCAGCGACAGCGCCTGGGAGGGAGGTTTACGCTTGGGTGATGTAGTAGGTCGCCTCGATCTGTTGTTCATGGGTGCGGTCTCTGATTCGGCGCCAGCGGGCGGCGCGTTGATGGGTGCGTGGCGAGGCTGGCCGGCGGAGGCGGGCTGGCATCTATTCGCTCTAAGCCAGCGACCTGGCGCCCAAGCCGACCGCGTTGCCGGGCGCTTGGACTTCGACCAACAAGGCATAGAAATCAACCTGGCTCGGCAGTGGCGGCAGGGAGCGGCGACGACGGGTATGCAGCTGTTCGCCCATGTCGGGCGGGTCGAGCCAGGCGGAGGAGATGCGCTGTCGCGGCAGGCTTTGGGATTGCGGCTTACTCGGCGGGCTCAATATGGCAAAGGCAGCTGGCGCTGGCATGAGTCGGTCGACCTAGGGCTGTGGCAAGGGCGCACGGCGGGCGACAGCTGGCGGCGTTGGGATCTGGCGATCGAGGGCGGTATCAAGAGAGGCCGCAGCGGGCTAGGTCTGACGCTCGGTTGGCGGCGTGGGGTGATCGCAGACGCGCGTTTCGACTTCGATCGCTTCCAACTCGGTAGCCTGGCCAGCACTCTCCTACCGGCCCTGGGCGCAGCCACTCTGATCGAGCAGCCGGCGTTGCCAGTGGCGAGCTTATTGGGTGATCAGCACCAATCTCAGCGGTTGTCGATCAGCCTTGGCCAGTGGCCGGTAGATCTTTTTTGGCAGCGCCATCGTCTATCGCCGAGATCGGGATCGCGAGGAACTTGGCTTGCGCTCTGGGGGGCCGAGATGCGTTGGCGCAGTCGGCCTCGGCCGCTGCTCCGCTTGCCGGCGGTAGAGCTGTGGATGGGGGTGGCCGAAGTGCTCGACGAACCTTTCGTTGGCAGGGTGGAGGGCTGGCTGGGTTTCGGTTGGCGACCTTGAATGACTTGCTGTCGAGTAAACCGTCTAGGGACAGCGCGGCGCTGCTTGCCGCACCTTCTCGTCGACCTGATCGGCGAAGGTGCGGAAATTGTCGTTGAACATCTGTGCCAGGCGCGCTGCTTGGGCGTCAAAGGCGGCGCTGTCGGCCCAGGTCTCTCGTGGTGTCAACACCTGATCGGGAACTCCGGCGACATGTTTGGGCACGGCGACACCGAAGATAGGATCGAGGACGGTTTCTACAGCGTCGAGTTCGCCCGCCAGGACGGCGCTCACCATACGTCGGGTGTGGGCCAGCTTCATCCGCTGGCCGGTGCCGTGGGCACCGCCTGACCAACCGGTGTTGACCAACCACACTTTCGCTTGGTGGCGGGCCAGCTTCTCGCCCAGTAACTTGGCATAGACACCCGGAGGCAAAGGCAGGAAAGGGGCGCCGAAGCAGGCGCTGAAAGTTGCTGTCGGCTCGGTAACACCGCGTTCCGTGCCGGCCACCTTGGCGGTGTAGCCGGAGAGGAAGTGGTACATCGCTTGTGCCGGGTCGAGGCGGCTGATCGGTGGCAGGACGCCAAAGGCGTCGCAAGTGAGGAAGATCACATTGCGCGGATGCCCGGCGTGGCCATCGCGGCAGAAATTGCTCAGCTGGGTGATGGGGTAGCTCGCACGAGTGTTCTCGGTCAGAGAATCGTCGTCGAGGTCCAGTTCGCGGGTCTGCGGATCACAAACCACGTTCTCCAGCACGGTGCCGAAGCGTTGGGTAGTGGCGAAGATGTCGGGCTCGCCCAGCGGGTCGAGGCGAATCACCTTGGCATAGCAGCCCCCTTCGATGTTGAACACACCGTGGTCGCTCCAGCCGTGTTCGTCGTCGCCGATCAGGCTGCGGTCGGGATCCGCCGAGAGGGTGGTCTTGCCGGTGCCGCTGAGGCCGAAAAAGAGGGCTACATCGTCCTTGTCGTTGCCATAGTTGGCGCTGCAATGCATGCTCAGAACCCCGCGCCTAGGCAGCAGGTAATTCATCACCGTGAAAATGCTCTTCTTGATCTCGCCGGCGTATTGAGTGCCGCCGATCAAGACCAGCCGTTGGCTGAAGTCCAACAAGATGAAAGCCGGGATCGAGGTACCGTCCGTCGCTGGATCGGACAGTAGTGACGGCGCGTGCAGAATGGTGAATTCAGGAGTGAAGTCCGCCAGCCGAGCGCGCTCGGTTTCGCGCAGGAACATGTTCTGGGCGAAGAGGTTCTGCCAGGCATTTTCGTTGACCACCCGCACTCGCAGCTGGTAGCGAGGGTCGGCACCGGCATAGCCATCAAAGACGAAAGTCTCGCGGCCGACAAAATGCTGCCGCACCTTCTCGGCCAGGCCATTGAACTTGGCCTGTTCGATCGACGCATTGACCTTCCCCCACCAGATGTCTCCCGCGCTCGACGGCTCGCGCACTAGCCTCTTGGCTTGGGGCGAGCGGCCGGTGTGTTCTCCGGTCACCGCCAGCAACGGCCCGTTCTTGGCGAGGATCGCCTCACCGCGCCGAATGGCGTGCTCGTAGAGCTGGGCCGGGGTCAGATTCCAATGCACAGTACCCAGGTCGCGCAAGCCGTGCGGCTGCAAGCTACGGGCTCCAGCGGTGGTCGGATGACTCATGGCATGACCTCAAAGAAACAGGGTGTCTTCGAAGGGGAATTGCAGTTCGGGCCGGCTAGTCTAGCACCAGAACGAGAGTGCTAGCCAGGCTCTAAGGAGGCTCTAGAATGTGGTCTGAGAAGAGGTAGAAAACGGCTTACTAGCCGGGCTTAGAGTGACCGCTCGCGGCTCGCCAAGAGTTCGAGGGTTCGGCAGACGACGGCGTGTAGCGGCGTGCAGTCGGCGCGGCCCTGACCGGCGATGTCGTAGGCGGTGCCGTGGTCGACCGAGGTGCGCAGATAGGGCAGGCCGAGGGTCAGATTGGTGGTGCTGCCGAAGGCGCAGGTCTTGACCGCGATCAGGCCCTGATCGTGGTAGAGGGCCAGTACCCAGTCGAACTCGCCGCGCCGCGCGCGAGCGAACAGCGAATCGGCGCTGGCCGGTCCGTGCACGTCGATCCCATCCTGCCGGGCGGCGGCGACCGCCGGTATGATCTCAGCCTGTTCCTCGCCCCCCATCAGACCTCCCTCGCTGGCGTGAGGATTGAGTCCGGCAACCGCGATCTTGCCAGAGGTGTGGCGGGCCAGGCAGCGCAGCGCCTGCAGCACAGCGCGGTGGTTGATCTGGCGGATTGCCTGCAGCAGTGAAACGTGAGTCGACAGCAACGCCACCCGCAGATCAGGGGCCAAGAAGCTCATCAGGTAATCGCGGCCATAGGTTTCGAGGCCAGCGCCAGCGGCCAGGTAGTCGGTGTGGCCGCGAAAGGTCGGGTCGACATGCTCGGCGATGGTTGCTTTGTTGAGCGGCGCGGTAACCAGGGCTTGGCAACAGCCGTCGCGGGTTAGCTCGACGCCAGCGTCGAGTGCCGCCAAGGCGCCGCGAGCATCGGCCGCGGTGGGTTGCCCGGGGATCACGGTGCGGGGTTCGGCAACCGGATCGAGCACTGCAAACCGGCGACTGTGAGGTTCGAGACCGCTGATCGCCGATCGATCAATAAAGTGCAAGAGGTCCCAAGGCGCCCGCGGCAAGCTCGGCCGCAGAGCATCGAGAGCCGCCCGTTCGGCGATCAGCAATGGCCGGTAGCCCTTCTCTGCTGAGCCATTGGCGAGCGACCGGAGCAGGATTTCCGGGCCAATCCCAGCCGGATCGCCCTGGGTGAAGGCAAGGATGGGCAAGCTGGACATGGTTTATGAGGAGACTCGGTGCTCAGGATGCCGTCTTGCTCGACCCGCGCGCCTCCGCTGCTGCCCGTTCGCGTTTGCGGAACCGCTTGAGTTCCTCTTCCTTGAACATGTAGCGGATATTGTGCTTGAGCAGCATCAAGTTGGGTCCTTTGGGGCGATTAAGCTTGAGGGCACCTTTGTCGTACCACTCGATCCAGCCGCGCAGCTCCTCGTCGTTGTTGAGCACGATCACCATCGGCGTTTTGGCGGCCATCTGCTTGAGGTAGTAGAATTCCTCGGCGCTGGTTTGCTCGGGTGGGGTCTGCTTGCGGCGGACGCCGCGGCTGGCTCCCTTGGTCTCCACGTCTGGGCGGATCAGCTTTCGGTTGCTCATCGTTGTTCACCCATGGCCCGGCGGCTAGGTTTTCGTTGATACTGGTCGTTTTCGTAGGCCAAACAGCAGAGCAAGCGCCCGCATTGACCTGAGATCTTCGATGGATTGAGACTCAGATTCTGCCGCTTGGCCATCTGAATAGAGATCGGGCGGAAGTCATCGAGCCAGGTCGAGCAGCAGAGAGTTCGGCCGCAGATGCCGATGCCGCCCAGCAGTCTGGCTTCATCGCGAGCGCCAACCTGCACCATCTTGACTCGGGTCGAGAAACGCTGGGAAAGATCGCGCACCAGCTGGCGGAAATCCACCCTGCCGTTGGCGGTGAAGTAGAAGGTCGCGTTCTTACCACCGAAGGAGAAATCCACCCTCGACACCTTCATCTCCAGCTTGAGACTCTTGGCGCGCTCGCGGCAAAACCGCTTGGCGTTCCATTCATTGAGACGTTGCCGTTCGAAGGTGGCGCGATCGGCCTGACTGGCGAGGCGCAAGATTCGCTTGGCGCTTGATTTCTGGCAGGGTTTGAACACCGGCATCGGTGATTGCTCGACCTTGCCATAGGCGGGACCTTGTTCGGACTCCACCAAAACACTCTGTCCCTTGGCGTAGATCGCCCGCCCGGTTCGGCACAGAGTGAGATTGGTCTCGGCGCCAAAGCGAACGCCTACGAAGGTGTCTTCGACCGCCGTCGACTGGCCCTTGAAGCTACAACCGCCGCAGCCGCCCATACCTCAGCTCGCCTCCTCTCTGTCCTTCAGTGCGGTGCACGAAGGCAGTTCACACAGGGTCAGATATCAAACCCACCGACCCGCAGCGATCTTGCTGCCGAACACTCGGGTCTCTAACTTGCTCAGGCGTTGGCGCTGAGCATTTTCAGCACTCGACGACCGATGTCCTGGCGCAGCATCTTACTCGGCCAGCGCACTTCGTGCGCCGCGGTGTAGGCCCGACGTAGCGCATCTCGAAGATTTGAACCGGTCGAACAAACGTTCAGCACGCGGCCGCCTTGGGTTACCAGGACACCCTCTTTGGCGGTGGTGCCGGCGTGAAACACCTCTACGCCAGGGAGAGCCGTCGCCGCGGTCAAGCCGGTGATCGGTTCGCCCTTGACCGGCCTGCCGGGATAGCCCTGGCTAGCCAGAACGACGCAGGCGGCTGCTTCTTTGCGGAAATGTAGCCGCGAGGTGTCGAATTTCCCAGCCGCGGTTTGCACCAGCACTGGCAACAAGTCGCTATCGAGTCGCATCAGCAGGGGCTGAGCTTCTGGATCGCCCAGGCGAACATTGAACTCCAGCACCGATGGGCCGTCGTCGGTCAGCATCAAACCGGCGTAGAGAAAACCGGCAAAGGGGCGGTTCTCATCTGCCATGCCAGAGACCACTGGGCGCATCACTTGGTCGAGAATCTCGCTCGCGGCCTCGTGGCCGAGCACCCCGGCCGGGCTGTGGGCGCCCATGCCGCCGGTGTTGGCACCCTCATCGCCATCGCCGACCCGCTTGTAGTCCTTACTCGTTGCCAGTGGCAGTACCCGCTCACCGTCACAGATGGCAATGAAGGAAAGTTCCTCACCAGGCAGAAAACGTTCCACCACCAGCCGGTTGCCGGCGGCGCCAAAACGGCGGTCGTCGAAAAAAGTGGTCAGGCACTGCTCTAGCTCTTGCTTGTTTTTGGGGATCAGCACCCCTTTGCCGCCTGCCAGTCCATCGGCCTTTAGCACCACCGGAAAGCCCAGTTCGAGGGCCGCCCGGCGGGTGCTGTCGGCGTCGTGGGTGATGGCGAAATCCGCGGTCGGGATGCCGTGCCGGCGCATGAACTCTTTGGCGAAGACCTTGCTGCCCTCAAGTTCGGCGGCCGACTTGCGCGGTCCGAAAATCGCCAGGCCGCGACTGTTGAATTCATCGACAATGCCGAAGATCAGAGGCAGCTCCGGCCCCACCACGGTCAGGTCGATATTCATATCGCGGGCAAAATCGGCCAGCTGGTGGATTTCGTCACTGGCAATGGGCACGATATCGGCAACCTGGGCGATGCCTGGATTGCCAGGAGCACAGTAAAGCTCTTCGAGCAGGGGGCTCTGGCGCAGCTTCCAGCACAGAGCGTGCTCCCTGCCTCCCGATCCGATGATCAAAACCTTCATGGTGATTCCTCTCGTCTGGCCCTCAAGACTATTTGCCTTGGCAGTAGCGAATCGCCTGCCGCTAGTCTGGACCGGTGACCGGCGCAGCTTCGATGAGCCGAGAGGCCAGAGCAGAGTGCAGAAAATAGCGGCGGGCGCCGCCAGGATTCTATCTGAATTCCTGACCCGGCTAAGATACGACCCTTATGAGCGAAGAAAACATCCCTCAGAGCCCCGTTGCCTCTGTGTTGTCACCGATTGCTTGGCAGGCTGGCCGGCTGAAGCTCTTGGAACAGACCCTGCTACCCCGCGAGGAGCTGTGGATCGACTGCCCTGAGCCCGAAGACGTGGCCGCGGCGATTCGCCGGTTGGCGGTGCGCGGTGCGCCGGCGATCGGTGTAGCAGCCGCCTACGGCCTGGCGATCGGACTCGACAAGGTTGCCACCGAGGCCGAGTTGCAGCCCCGTTTCGACGCCGTCTACGACCTGCTGCTGAGCACCCGGCCGACAGCGGTCAATCTGCGTTGGGCGCTTGAGCGTGGTCGCCAGGTGTTCGCTGCTCATCGGTCGGCGGGGATCGAGGCCACCCGCCGGGGGCTGGTCGATTGGGCGCAGGAGGTCCATCGCGGCGATATCGAGACCTGCCAAAGGATCGGCGAGAACGGGGTCAGCCGGTTCAAGCCTGGCGACCGAGTTCTGACCCACTGCAACGCCGGTTCCCTGGCCACCGGTGGCTACGGCACGGCGGTGGGGGTGATCACCTCCTGCTGGCGCGCCGGCCGACTGGCCAAAGTGTGGGTCGACGAAACCCGGCCCCTATTGCAGGGTGCCCGGCTGACCGCCTGGGAACTCGACAAATTGGCGATTCCCTACCATCTGGTGACCGACAACAGCGTCGGCGCCTTGATGACCCGTGGCGAAGTCGATCGGGTGGTGGTCGGCAGCGACCGTATCGCCGCCAACGGCGACGTTGCCAACAAGATCGGTACCTACGTGGTGGCGGTGCTGGCGGCACGGCACGGAGTGCCTTTCTACGTCGCCGCGCCGCTATCGACCATCGACCAGCGCACCCCCACCGGCAGCGAAATCCCGATCGAGATCCGCGCCGAAGAAGAAGTCACCGACGTCTTCGGCACCCGCATCGCCCCGCCGGGTTCCCGGGCCGTCAACTACGCCTTTGATGTCACCCCCAACGACCTCGTCGCCGGCATCATCACCGAGGTTGGGGTCTTAGAAGCGCCCTATACGGAGAGCATCGCGCGGGCTTTTGCTGAAACAAGCTGAGGCGGATGGCTCAGCAGAGCACGGCGTTAACGAAGTTGCCTTGAGCGGTCTGTCCTTCGGCGCAATCTTTCCGGTCGGATGCAAAAGAGGTCTCTTTAGTTGGCTCTTGTTTGAGAGTCACTTGGAAGTTGGAAGCTACCCATCCCAGTCACTCCGAGTCCTGGTCTCCTGGTCTGATGATCTCGGGTACAGCTGAAGGTTCGCTGGCCAGGGTGTCGAAATCAGCCTTGGCGAATCTGAACGTCGGGCTGGTGCCGGCGTAGCCGCGCAGCCAGACGAATCGCTGGGTGGTGGCGATTTGAGTCAAAGTCACGGGCTTTGCCCCCTTGGGCAATCGCAGCTCCAGTCGCCGGGATTCACCGGTCGAAGGATCGAGCAGATCAACCGCGGGCCATTCGGCCAGCGCCGCGGCATCGATCAGGATCAGCAATCGCTCTCCGGAGTCGTCCCAGGTGATGTCGCGGATCACCGGGGTGTAGCGAGCCGTCAGGCGCTTCCCTTTGGCCCTCGGCCCCGCCTGCGGCGGCCGCGAGGCATCCGCACCGAAATCTTGCTGGGCTGCGGCCATTGCATCATCTTCTTCCGGGGTGGCCTCGATGTGCTCTTGCTCTTTGAAGGCCAGCGCCGGGTCGTTGAAGATCGTCTGTGTTTCGAGGTCTCGGTCTAGTTGATAGATCCTGTAGCTCGCCAGCTCTGCGGCGTAAAGGTGCTGCCCACTCCAGGCAAGTCTCAGTGTCTGGCCGACGGCGGCACTGCCGCTGAGCAGCGGATCCTCTACGATCAGGCCTTTCTCGCTGACTTCGAGATTGCGATCGAGCACGATTACCCGAGGGATCTCCTCGCCAAATTGCCGCCGGCCGATGAAGGCGCCCGGCTTAGCCGGATGCGGCAGGTTGGTCAGTGACACAACCCACTCGCGGGTGGAGATCTGAGCGATATCCCCAGGCTGGAAGATCTCCACCTGGCCCTTGGAGACGCCCTTGTCAGTGTAGAGAAAAACCCCTTTGTGGCCAGAGAAAGAAAGAGTGCCCCCGCTAGCATCCAACCGGCTAAATCGCGGCACCGGCCGTACCTGGGCCGATAGCTTTTTCGCCTTGCCCCAGGTGCTACCGCTTTCCAAGTAACGGCGGACTTCCAGGGATGAGGCGTCGAAGAGAATCATTTCTTGGCCCGATGCGGTCATCAGCAGGTCGTCGGAAGAACTGAGCTCGCCCAAGTCTCGCGGCGCGGCTTCCAGCGTCAAAGCCTCGCCGAAAACGGGTACTCCCACCAGATATAGGAGGCAAGGCAAGCTGAATCGAAGTAAGCAAAGAAGTGTTCTCATGGCGCCCAGGTGGCTTTCAGCAGCCGGCGTAGTCTGGAATATAACCAAAATCTAGAATCTCGTGATTCTCGTCGTGGAGCACACAAATCAGGCCACCATCCTAGCAATTGCAAAAATCATGCACCGCAGCAACTGGCTGGGCGATCGCCAGAGTGGCAACGAAGATGGCGGCTAGAGCATGTAGAAAGCGTTTTCTCAACATTTTCTGGTCCACTTTAGTTTCTCCTTGGGTATATAAGCAGTTAGGCGTCGACAATAATCAGATTCAACGACTGGCGGGTTCAACCACTAAGGTTGGAGGATCACCTTTGACACGCCACTTGCAGTGGGCTGCACTGCAAATAGTGTCGAGAGCTTCGGCAACGGACGTTCGACCCGTCTCGCCTTTGAAGCTACCAGTAACCGCTGGGTCGACTTCGAGCCGGTCGCCAAAGAAGCCGGTGGCGATGAACCACAGCAGCCAGCGGATGTCATCATTGCGGGAACCGAGTTCCACCACTCCAGACAGAGGGTCGCTGGCAGAGTGGTCAGTGGCGGGAGGGCTGGTGTAGCCGAGAGCCGGTTGCTCGGCGGCGGTCCTGCAACCTGTGGTGACGGCCAAGAAGGCCACGCCAACAAGAAGGGCAAGCAGCGAAAGCCGAAGTAGCTCTTGAAACAAATCAGAGAAGTGAAGCAACGCAAGACCTCCTGAAATAAATAGCTAGACAGCTTAGACGTAACACGGGATATTTTCCCTGTCAAGAGATTTAGGTTAATCGGCCAGCGCCAAGCTTACGCCGAGAGGGGCGCCAGGCAAGTAGTCCGAGGTTGTGGAGCCGGAACTGTGGCTACTGCCTTTGCTTGCGTCCGACCGGCTCGTCGATGCCGTAGCTGGGCACTGTGGCCGGGACCTCGGCCAGCTTTTGCAATGCGCCAACAGAGCGCCAACCGTCGTATTGCACATCCGAAATGTCAATCGACCCGTCCAAATGAACACGCAGGCTGCACATCCGCGCGAAGCGGCAAAATCGCCGACCGATGCAACCGAGGGGGACGCCGCAAGTCCAGAAAGGAAGACCAGATCTTCTGTTAGAGTGTGCCACCAGTAGGGAACGCTATAGGAACTCCGGGGAGGATCACCATGAAGCTCGACCAGCACCACGCCAAACTCGCGGCCGCCGCGGAAGAGAGCTTGCAGAAGATCCGCGAGGACCAGAAGAAGCTCAACAGCAGGCTCAGGCCGTTACTAGAGTATCTGGAAGAACACCTCTTCCTGCCTGGCCTGGGGGTCGACCAGCTGCGGCTGAAGTGCGGCATCAAGAGTCGCTCGGTGGGCGCTGAGTTTAGCCATGCGCTGGGGGTACCGCTGAAGACCTACATGGAAGACCGCCGGCTGGAGACTGCGGTTGAGCTACTGCGCCACAAAGATCTGCGGATCAGAGAAATCAGCGAGCTGATGGGCTGTTATTCGAACGTTTCGGTCTTCAGCCGCGCCTTCACGCGCTGGAGCAATCTGCATGCGAATACTCTGCGCCAACAGCTACAAGCCAAGTCGCCACTGCCCAGCGTGCCGACCAGCGAGATGCTGACCCGAGGTTTTTGGTACCCGGCGATGCTGGGCAAATTGGATGCGGAGCAAGAATATCGATTCTGCCGCCATGTCCAGGCGCTCTACCCCAAGAGCCTCAGCCTCGCCACCGCGGAGTCGAGTGACGACTCCGCGCCGCGCCCGGAGCGAGTTGACGGGCGCCTGCTCGAGCGCTGTAGGGGCGAAGAGATCTGGCAAGAGATCGCCGATCAACCGCTTCAGCAGCAGCGCCAGCGGGTGCTGGGGGTGGAATTCCGTAGCACCGAATTTTTCGACCTCCTGCTGCGCAAGAGCCGCGAGGAAGGCCGCAAAGACCGCCAACGAGGGGTCGATATCGCTCTCTTGGCCCTCGACACCATCGACGCCAGTTCTGACTTGTTGACCGAGGACCCCGCGGAGCTGCATGCCAGGGGCTGGGCCTGGGTCGGCAACGCTCGCCGTCTGGCGCTCGATTTACCCGGCGCCGAACAGGCTTTCAACCGGGCAGAAATAGACCTGGCGTCGCGACTTGGGGGCCGAGCGCTCTTTGCCAAGGCCGAGATCTGGCTCTGCCGGGCCGGTCTCCGCCTCGATCAGCGGCGTTTCGATGAGGCGCTCGAACTGGCCAATCTTGCAGTACCGATTCTTGACAAATCAGATGATCAACACCGGCTTGTCGAAGCGAGAGTCTTCCGGGCTCGAATTCGCTGCTATAGCGGTGATTTCGCAGTAGTTGAAGAAATCGAAGAGCTTCTCTGCCGATTGGCGAATAAGCCGCAAAGGTGGCTCGAGTTTTCCGCGCTTACAGTCCTGGCTTGTGCCCAGGCCCTGAGTGACCAGCATCAGCTGGCTCACTCCACCGTGGGCCGGGCCAAGAAGGTTGCTAGTGGTCTCTCTAACTTGTCCGCGTTCTCCTTACTGGACTGGATAGAAGGCCTGATGGCCAGTGCCAAGGAACCGTTGGCCAAGGCTGAGGCCCTTCTGCTCTCGGCCAGAGCAGGATTTCACCGGTCTGACGAAGTCTGGTTTGGAGTTGGCGTTACACTCGATCTGGCTATCCTCTACGCCAGGCAGGGGCGAAACGCAGAGGTTCTCGGCCTGACCGCCAAAGTTTTTCCGGTTCTCAGAGCATTTGGATTCGACCACAAGATCTCCGTAGCCGTCTCTTTATTGGAGAAGGAGATCACCCTGAACCAACCAGCGCTCGAAAGCCTGTTGCAGATCAGGGCGGTCATTGAGGCAGTTCTCAAGCTACCGCCACTACAGATCGCGGACATCTAGGGCGGCCCTCTCCGAAATCACCCGAGAGGATCAGCGATAGGTAACCAGCCTGTCGGTGCTGGGTTTCTTACACCCTTCAAAGTCGAATTTCCCATAGCCAACTCCTTCTTCCGGTCGGCGCAAGCCGGCTCGGCATGATCCGGCTGCCCTCTTGGAGGTGGTGAACCCTAGCGAGAATCCAGCCTCTTGCACATCCGAAGTGCTAACTGACCCTGCCGATAGCACACGAAAAAAGTCAATAGCTGAGTTCTGGAACTGGTGGGACCCGGGGGACGGGCGAAGCCGGCGAGCATCTTGCTCGCGCGGCGTTTCTGACTTTGGCTGCACCGCAACAGAAAATCTCTACAGCAAGAACGACCGCCACCTCAGCCGGTCACCCTGTGGAGATCAGCGTGCAAGACCCCGAGCTCAACACCACCCCCCAGCCACCGCCCGGCTGGCGCTACTCGTCTAATGGCCGGGCGACTCTCGACAAGCACTACGCCTTCGCCCACTGGCGTGAGGCGCTGATCTTTGTCGAGTTGGTGCTCTACCTCGGCGAGCTGGCCGGCTTGCAGCCGGGGATCGTGATCTGCGGCTCGCGGGTGGCGATCAAGCTTGGGGCTGATGAAGTTCAGTTCGCTCGCCTTCTCGACGCGCCTTGAATGGGTGGGCACCAGACTTTGTGGGTGGGTGCCCGCGTCCCTCCCCCCTCCGGGCCGGAGATTGCTGTCGCTGGTCCGGAGGCTTTTTCTACCTCTCACCTCAAAGGCGGGAACACAGTGAAACCAGAACGCATTCAACTCGGCCTCAAGAGCCTCGTCCACTGGCGCCAGTCTGCCGCGACGGAGCAGGCCATCGTCCGTCATTACCGCTTTGTCGACTCGGCCGCGACCGTCCGCTTCCTGCGCGAAAGCCTGGAGCTGGCGGAGCACCAGCAGCTGCCGATCGAGCTGCACCTGAAGAACGACGCGCTGAGTGCGCGGCTGCCCGGCGATTCAGCCTCTGAGCTGACTGAAAGGCACTTTTCTTTGGCCAGAGCGATCGAGAGCAAAGCCCTCGGCGTCACCTTGGTGATCCGCGGTGAGTAGCCAGCGGCAGAACGGCCGCTCGCCCGACAGCCTGCCGATAGGCGATCAAGAGCTAAGACGGCTGGTGCATCACTGCACCGACCGGCTCGTCGACGTTGAGGAGCGTTTGAACGATCCCCGCTTGCACCGGCTCACCGGTGCCAACATCAGCGGATCAATCCGCGCAGTGGACCTGGCGGCGATCCTGCTGAATGGCCTCTACAAACTCCACATCAAGCCGGTGGCAGCCTTGCTGCAAATGATCGACCTGGCAGTGGATCCCGACAGCGAGGGTTGCGAGCCAGCCAAAGAGATGCTGCGCGACTGCCTCTTGCGCCCGCTGCCAGCGGCGGCAGCGGAGGCAGCGGGGCTGGGGAAGCTCGGCGGCAACCGGGAAGAAGACCCATGACCGCCGGTGCCTGCGACCCAGCCGCCGACGCGCTCGCCGACCATCCTGGCGGGTGGGTACCAAATAGCGAGGACATGCTGTGAGTGACCCGCAAGACACCAGTTTCTACTTGATCAAGTTCATGGAAGAGGTCACGGAGAACTTCGAGACGGACGAGTTCGAGAGCTACCCCCAAGAGATCCAGAACAGCCTGCGGGCTCTGCATCACGGCGTGCTCTCGAAGATGTACCAGGCCAAGGTGCAGGATGCTGAGCTGAGCAGTTTCATCGAGCCTTTTCTGGCGGCGATCGAGGCCGCGACCAAGAGCCTCGCCGGACCACAGGATCGTACTAACGAGGCCGCCACTTACGAGCCAGCAAAGCCATTCGACGCCCACCCGCTGAAGCTCACCATGCCTGATGGCACCCTAGAAGGTGAGGTCTTCTGCCTCTACCTCAACCATCCCTTCCGAGAATCTTGTTTGTCCGAACTCTCACCCGCCCGCTCTGAGCTGGTGCGCCGCTTCGGCATCCTGATGTACACCGCGCTGGGTGCGCCGGCAATCTCCGGGCACGACCGAGAATGGGAGGTCCGCGGTGGACTGCTCGACATCGAGCGCGCATTGCGGGCGTTCGATATGTACTCGGACTATGGCCAGACACCGCTGAGCGGACCACTCAAGGGCTGGTGTAATCGCCTGCAGGTGATTGCCACCGAAATGCGCGAGGCTTTCGGCCGGCTGCCCGGCGAGCTGCCGGGCTCGGCTGTTGCCACGGAGAAGGATGATGCATGAGAACCCAGAGACCGCTTCGACTTCGCCCATGGATGCCGAAGAATTGTCGGTGCCCGAGATCGAACCCCGCGGCGGCTCGCCGCCCGCCCTGCTGGAGCCGTGAGATGGGTGCCAGGCGAATAGTCCGAGGGGCTCCCGTGTCGACGCCAAGCCGGCGCCGCGCTCGGCAGATGGGGTCTACGTGGTGGGGGCAAGGCGAAGAGACAGTCTTTGGTGGAGGCGGTGGGAGTCGAACCCACGTCCGAGAAACTCAATCCGGAGGCTTCTACGTGTGTGTCCTCCACATTCTTTTCTCGTCATCGCGCTTAGGTGGGAGGCAGCCGTCGCGAAGACCAGCCCTGCTAATTGCCCAATCTCGTCGCAGGGCGCTCCGAGATCTTTGGATCCACTACATGTTGCGCTTCCGAAAAACGCCGTGAATCAAGGCCTCTATCGGAAACGTCACGGCTTAAGCCGCGAGGGCCATCGGCATGTTGTCGTTGGCAGTTCTAAAAGTTCCAGATAACGGCTGGATGCCGACACGCAACCTCGGGACTGCTTGCTCCTCGTCGAAACCGGTGCGCCCCCAAAGACTGTCTTCAAAGAACCAAGGCGGTCACTCACTATAACAGAATCTGGGGGCTGACTATTCCCCATCGAGACTGGCGAAGAATTCCTCGGGGCCACTGTTACCTAAGCGCGAAACGACCACGAACCAGGCCGCGATGGCGACCACGATGCCCATTGGCAGCAGCGGTCGCAGGGCGGGCACCAATGGGCTGAAGACCACGCTCAAGGCGCCCAAGGCAGCAAAGATGAGGAACAAGAAAGCCATGCGGTTGACCCGCAGCTCGCTATTCTCGATGGTCAGCACCAGCCGCGAGCCGCCGTTGTGGGGTTGCACTTCTAGCGGCCCAGCAACCCAGCCGCGGCGCAGACCGGCTCTGGCCGGTAGACCCAGGCGGCCTGCCAACTCGCCTCCTGGCTGCCACAGGCCGCCCCAGGCTTCGGCGGCGACCGCCACTCGCCGTAGGGTTTCGGCGGGCGTCAGGCTGAACTCGGCGACGTGCTGTTCTTGGGGGCTCTCTACCGCTGAGCTGTTCTCTAAGGTGCTCAAGCTGCCTCCTCGAGTTCGATCTCGGCCAGAAAGTTTTCGACCGCATTGAACAGGCTCGCCGCGTCGGGTTGTGGAAAAATCTGCCGCCGCAAAGCCAGGCCACGCGGCAGGCCGCGGCTGTACCAGCCGGTGAAGGTGCGCAGTTTGTGCAGCGCGGTAGTAGGGTCTTCGCGCTCGATCACGGCGCGGAAATGACCGAGGATCAACCGCCGTCGGTCGGCCAAGGTCGGTCCCGCCAGAGGATCGTTGGCCAGCAGCGCGGTGATCTGGCGGAAGATCCACGGGTTGCAAATCGCCCCGCGGCCCACCATCACGCCGTCGCAGCCGGTCTGGCGCAGCATCCGCACCGCGTCTTCAGGCTCGGTGATATCTCCATTGCCGATCACCGGGATCGACAGGGTCTCTTTGAGTTCGGCGATCTCGCGCCATTCGGCTGCACCGCGGAAGCCTTGGCGAGCAGTACGGGCGTGCAGGGTGACGGCGTCGGCCCCCTCAGCCTCACAGATCCGGCCGAGTTCCAGATAGTTGCGGCGGCGGTCGTCAACGCCGAGGCGGAATTTCACCGTCAGCGGCACACTCACCGCGCGGCGAACTGCGCCCACTATGCGCCGGGCGAGGTCGAGATCGCCCATCAGTGCCGCGCCGGAGCAGCCCTTGAGGATCTTGTTCGCCGGACAGCCCATGTTGATGTCGCAAATGTCAGGACCGAGCTGTTCGACACGGCGGGCAGCTTCAGCCATGGTGTCGACATCCGAGCCATAGATCTGAATTGCCAACGGCCGCTCCTCAGCGACAAAGTGCAGCAGCTTCCCCACTCTCTTGAGGCCAGCGACCAGCTCTTTCGACGAGATGAACTCCATCGACAGCAGACCCACCCCGCCGATCCGCCGCACGATGAGACGGAAATCACGGTCGGTGACGCCGGCCATCGGAGCCAGCACCAGCGGCGGGTCGATGGAGATGGAACCAAGCTTGAACATGGCTAGATTCTAACCGAGAGAGGTTGTGCTAACGGGTGCTGGCAAGAACAGCCGAAGATCTAAGCCTTGAGGCGAAAAGTCACCCGGACGAACTTGCCGCCAGTGTCTTGCAATAGCTCCGCATCTGTTCCGTTGAACTCCCTCATCGCTCGCCGCATCACTGGCCAGCCTCGACCTCTCTGCTCCATGGCTCCCATAACCAGCATGAAATTGGCCATCAGCTCATTGCGGGATCGCGGATGGCCACCGGAGCGAACACTCTCGACGGTGAGGTGATTGGGCAGCGTTCCCGGACTGGTGATGTCGATGCGATCTGAGAACACTTCGAGCAGAACTTTCGAGCCGGTGATCGCATAGTCACGATGGACCACGGCGTTGACCAACGCCTCACGCAGCGCTTTCTCCGGCACTAGAGGAATGTCCTGGCGAAGAAGGCCCTTGTAGGATTCGGTTCGCCCGAGGCTTCGAACCCACCCAATGGCGCGTTGGGCCTGTTCGTCCAAACGCCCCTTGGCATCTCCGACGAGGATGACATCCGAGGCGCGATCAGATCCGCTATAGGCCGCGCAGCCAATCCAAGAACTCGCCGTTTGCGAGTAGCGCTGGGGCTCTTTGCCAAATGCAATTATGCCGTAGAGGGTGGCATGAAGTGTTCCGTCGACTTCTGCCAAAACACCTCGGTTCCGCAGGTCATCTTCTGTGGTGGGCTGAGGCTCTTCTTCGGTCTCGAGGCCCAAGGCGAGCAGGTAACTGCGAAAGGCGGCATGATCGACATCAGCGGTACCGGCCGCTTGAAGCGTGCGTTCTTCAGTCAAGATGTAGCCGAATGCATTGTAGAGTTCTTGCAGCTCCATGGGTGAAGGCTCTACGCTGCTGCGTTCCCGTCGAACCCAGACCCGCCCCCCGTAACGCAACGGCTCGAACCCCCGCTGACGGGAGACCTCGATCCAGTGGATGGCTCTGCCGAGATCGCTATGGTGTCCGGTTCGAGCTGACACTGGAGCGCTACAGCCCGATTGCAGGAAGTTGGTAAGGCGCTCCTGCACGGTTTCGGGATCCTCTCTCACACCGACGATGGCCGCCGAATCGTCGATGCCCAGAATGACGACTCCACCGCTGCTATTTGCAAAGGCGCAGATAGACTTGCCGGCAGCCTTGAAGTCGCCGAGTCCACGCTTGAACTCGGTTTCGTAGCTCTCTCCAGATTCGATTCGTTGAAGGACATCAAGCCACTTCATGGAATGCCTCAAAATCAGCCGATCGGCTTGCGCCAGGGGTCGCTTCTGGTCGCCGGGGCAATAAAACTACGGTCAAGACTCAACACTTGTCGGATTCTAACCGAGGTGGCTCGCATCGGTTGGATTCGACCGATAAGATCCGCCTCCTATGGCCTGGTACAAAGAGTGGTTCGGACAGGAATACCTCGAACTCTACGCCCATCGCAATGCAGCCGAGGCGACTCGGCACTTGGATTTTGTTGGCCGCGTGCTGGGTGACAGCTGCTCAGGACGGGTGCTGGATCTGGCTTGTGGGGCCGGTCGACACACAGCTGAGCTACGCCAGCGTGGCTACCAGACCTTCGGCATCGATCTGTCGCTGACCCTGCTGGCCCACCCGCCGCGGGTGCCGAGTTCGGCGGCCGATATGCGCGCCCTGCCGTTTGCCGATGGAGCTTTTCAGTGGGTGCTCAACTTCTTTACCTCGTTTGGCTATTTCGAGCGCGAGCGGCAGAACTTCCAGGTGTTGGAGGAGATCGTCCGGGTGCTCGAACCCAAGGGTCGCTTCATGATCGACTTTCTCAATCGTGAGCGGGTGTTGGCGCAGCTGAAGGAGCGCGATAGCCAGCAGGAAGGCGAGCGCCAGATAGAGATCGAGCGCTGGTATGACGCGGCGACCCGGCGCATTAACAAGCGCATCCGTATCGAGCAACCTGGGCGGGCGCCGCAGAGCTTCCTCGAAAGTGTCCGTGCCTACACCGAGCAGGAGGTCACGATCGGCTTGCGTTGGGCAGGTCTCGAGGTCGATGCCCTCTACGGTAATTTCGATGGGGGTCCTTTCCACCATGACAGCGAACGACTCATCATCGTCGGCCATCGCGCCCATTGACCGCCTCGACATGGTCGCGGCGGGTTGGCTACCGCCCTTGCCGACGGCTTTTCTCAGCGGTCGTGATCGCGACTTGCTAGCGCCGCTCACCTTCCTAGCACCTGGTGAGCTGCCGGCCGGTATCGGGCCAGCGGTGGAGCGCGCTGCCTTGGCCGAGGGTTTGGCGCTCGCCAATACGGGCTATGGCCATCCGCGAGCCGAGCAGCTGGCGGCCAAACTGGCCGATCCCGCCACGCGGGTGGTGGTCACCGGTCAGCAGCCGGGCCTGTTCTGCGGGCCGCTGCTGACCCTCACCAAAATGGCCGCCGCGGCGCGCTGGGCCGAAGCCATCGAAGCAGCCGGCCAGCCGGCGGTGGCGGTTTTTTGGGTGGCCACCGAAGATCACGATTGGGCCGAGGTGGCCCAAGTTGGGATGCTGGCCGGCGGCGAGATCACCCACTTACAGCTGGGCGAAGACTTATCGCCGCTCGTGCCCGTGGGGGCGCGCGTTCTGGGGCAAGGTCTGGAGCAGGTTTACGCCAGCTTGGCGGCGGTTCAGCCGGGCGAGCGCGGTCAGCGTTGGCATCGGGACCTCGCTCGCTGGTACTCGCCCGAGGCGCTGGTTGGCGAGGCATTCCATCGCCTGGCGGTGCATCTGCTGGGCGAGCACACGCCGCTGTTGCTCGATTCGATGTTGCCAGCGGTCAAGCAGGCGCAGCGGCTTTGGTTGCGTCGGTTGGTGGAAGAACGCCAGGGGGTCGACGCGGCTTTGGCGGCTGCCGACCGTCGGGTCGAGGAACGTGGCTATGGGTTGCAGGTGCGGCCGCAGCGAGGGCTCAGCCCCCTGTTTTTGCTGCACCAGCAGCAACGGCGGCGTATTGAATGGCGAGGTGACGACCGCTTTGGTTTGCGCGGCTTGGCGGACTTCGAGCAGCCGGTGGCGAGCCTGCTCGAGACGATTGCCGAGAATCCAGTGGCGGTGAGTCCTGGGGTGCTGGCTCGGCCGGCGATCCAAGACGCCATTCTCGGCACCACGCTGCAAGTGATGGGGCCGGCCGAGATGTCCTACATGACGCAGGTGGCCGGGATCTATCGCCATCTGGGCCTCGAGGCGCCGCATACTACTTTGCGGCCTCAGGCCATGTTGCTCGAACCGCGACCAGCGGCCCAGTTGCAGGAGCTCGGGATCGAGCTGCCACGGCTCTTGACCACGCCGCTCGACCGCTTGCTCAGCGACAGCCTCGGTGGCGATCTGGTCGGGCCGGCGCGGCAAGTCGTTGATCAAACCCTGGAGCAGCTGCGCCAGCCAGCTTTGGATCTCGATCCGGGGCTCGAACGACCGTGGCGCAAGACCCGCGATCAGATCGGTCGCGCGCTAGATCAGCTGGCATCACGGGTAGCGGCAGCCAACGCCCGTCGCCATCAAGTGCAACACCAGCGTCTGGAGCGCATCTTGGCCGCCGTGATGCCCGGCGGTAAACCGCAGGAGAGGGTGTTATCCATCGCCCATTTCGGTGGTCGCTACGGTCGCGATTTTGCCACCGAGCTGTACCGGCAAATCGGCCTTGACCCCAGGGTTCTGTACCCCGTGCTACTGGGTCAGAAGGAGGGTTGATGACGGTCGACGTACTCGCTATCGGCGCCCATCCCGACGATGTCGAGTTGGGCTGTGGTGGCACCGTGGCGCAGCTGGTGGCGGCGGGACGAAGGGTGGCGATCCTGCACCTGACCCGGGGCGAGTTGGGAACCCGCGGCACGACTGAAGAACGCTGCCGCGAGGCTGAAGCAGCGGCAGAGATTCTCGGCGTCGCTGAGTTGGGGTGGCTGAACTGTGGTGATGGATGCCTGCGCCACGGGGTGGACGAGGAAGATGCCCTGATTGCTGAGCTTCGCCGGTGGCGCCCCGAACTGGTGCTGGGACCGAGTCCAGCGGATCGCCATCCGGACCACGGTCGGGCTCACCTTTTGGTTGCGGACGCCTGTTTCTACGCTGGCTTGCGGCGGCGAGGAACGGGCAAGGCTCACCGGCCAGCGGCGCTGTTTTCCTATATGCAGCACGATCCCTTTGCGCCTGACTTCATTGTCGACGTCAGCCGCGGTTGGTCGCGCAAGCTAGCCGCCCTGGCGGCCTATAGCAGTCAGTTGCACCAGCCTGGCGAGGCCCGCGACGAGCCAATGACCAAGGTGGCTAGCCCAGAATACTCGGCGGCGGTCGAGGGTCGAGCGCGGCACTTCGGTCAGCTGATCGGGGCCGAGTTTGGCGAGCCTTTTAGCAGCAGCCTACCGTTGGCGGTGGCCGACCCCCTGTCCCTGCTACCCGGCGGGCTGCGCTGATTCGACTCGCGGGGTAGATGCGGACACATCGTCTGGGTGGATGGTCTAGTCAAAGCTGCGCCATCGGGTAGACTGTGGGTGCTTTTCTACTCTCATTTTTTAAAGATACGATCGGGGAATTCGCCGACACGGAGAGACGCGCATGAGTGACGAACAGATTCCGCCCCCAGCCCCTAGCGATCCACCCGCGGCCGCGCCCCCGCCGCCACCGGCGGATCCGCCGCCGGAACCGCCAGCTGGCGCCAGCGGTGACAATGCCGCGGAAAATCCCAATCGCACGGTCTACCTGTGGTTGTCCTATGCCTGGATCTTGGCCCTCTTTCCCTTCTTGCTGGAGAAGGATGATGCAGAGGTCAAATGGCACGCCAAACACGGCTTGGTACTCACCGGTGCCGAGCTCTTGCTGCAAGTCGCCATGGGCATCGTTGGCTCAATCGGCCCCTTGGGGTGCTTGGGGTGTTCCGTTGGGTTAGTGATTTGGCTGGCCTTCCTGGTGTTCCGCATCATGGCCGCGGTCAAAGCCACCCAGGGTGGACGGATGACCATTCCGGGGCTGAGCGACTTGGCTGACAAGTTCTGAGCCTGACGGCTGAATAGGACGGCAAAGTAGACCGCCGAAGTGCCGTCAGAGCGAGTCGTCTGAGCAAGCCATGACCGCGAAAATGCAAGAGTCCGAGCAAGCCGCTCGGACTCCTCTGTGGCGGCGGCGATGGGGGTGGGCGTTCTGCGGGTTTTTTCTGCTGCTGGCCTTCGATCTCTGTCGGCCGGCGCAGCGTCAGTTGACTACCCGCGCCGTGCTGGCTAGCGTGGACTTCTACCAGGCCCACATCTCACGCCATCTCGGAGATAGCAAATGTCGCTTCGCTCCCACTTGCAGCGTCTATGTCGAAATCTCGATTCGCCAGCATGGGCTGATCAAGGGGGGGTTGCGTGGTGCCGGCCGGTTGTTGCGCTGCGGCCCGTGGACGAAACGCGGTACTCGCGACGACCCGTGAGCTGCTGATGGCCCGGACGATCGATATCGCCAGTTGGAAGCGGCGCCAGCATTTCGAGTTCTTTCGCCACTACGAACAGCCCTTCTGGAACCTCTGCGCCGAGGTCGATGTCAGTCGCCTGCTGCGCCTGTGCCGCCAGCCTCAGGGACCGTCCTACTTCCTGGCTTCCTTCTACATGTCGCTCCTGGCGGCCAACGAAACCGAAGAGTTGCGCTATCGGCTGCGCGGCGTGGGCGACCAGGTGATCGAGCATCAGATCATCCATGGCGGCTCGACGATGCTGCTGCCCAATGAGACCTTCGCCTTCACCTATTTCGACTACTACCCCCAATACGCTCAATTCGCGGCGGCAGCAGAAGGCGAGATCGAACGGGTGAAGAGTGGTTCTTGGGATCTAGAACCCCGCGATGGCGACGACGACTTGATCCACTACACCGTCCTACCCTGGGTGTCGTTGACCAGTTTCAGCCACGCCCGCCGACGTGATCCGGCGGATTCGGTGCCCAAAATGGTCTTTGGCCGCTATCGTCGGTCGGCGGACGGTCGCTACCTCATGCCGGTGTCGATCGAAATTCACCATGCCTTGGTGGACGGGCTGCATGTCGGTCGCTTTTTCGAACGTTTTCAGGCCCATCTCGACGATCTGCGGGCGGTGAGCGAAGCGCTCATTGTCTGAAGCTGCGTTTTTCTTGAGCCACTTTCCTCCTTTTCTTCGCGTGTAGCTCGAATCCACCCGCCACCGCCGCCGAATGTCGCGCAGCAGGGCGGCCGCTGGAGTAGCTCACGGTTTGTCGAAGGAGGAAGAGTTCATGTTTTCCAAGGAAGAACTCGGTTTTCACCATCGATCCTCGGACCAGATGCCGAGGCTGAGAGTCTTGCTCGCCCTACTGCACCGCCGACAGATTGATCTTGCCCAATCTGGGCAACCCCAGAACCTCGCCGGTGGGCACCGGCGCGCTCAAGTTCCAGTTTGGCGCCTTGGTGTACTTCTCCCCCGGCTTGATTGTGAGCAAACTCGGCGGCCTCTCTGACCGCGAGCCTTGCCATAACTAGCCCACCATGCAAGGGGGGTGGGCTAGATCTTTGCTTGCAGTAGGCTTGCGAGTGCCGTAGTGCCTGCCGCGAGCTCGGCGCTACGGTCAGGAACGTGTTGCAAGGCGTCCTCGACTGCGGCTTCCAAGTTCTCGGTCGGGAACGGGTTGCGATAGGCTTTGGCCTTCTCCAGGGCCTGCCGGGTAGAAGTCGGCAGGTCGGCGAAGTCTCGCTGTTGCCAGATCGAGATCACCCCACTGTCTAGCGAGCCTTCGAGCATGGCGACCGCCACCTCGGGGCGCTCGATACGCAGCAGACTTAGCAGCTCGACTCCACGGCCAATAGCCCCCGCCACCTCGAATTCCAACATCTCGCTGGAATCTAGAACATCTAGATCGCCGAGGATCCCCTGTTGGCCCTCAGCATCCAGCCCGCGGAAGGGGTGCTGCTGAGCGGAGAAGAAGCCGAGGGAAAGGCCCACCAAGAGGCCCACTGCCAGAGCGAGCAGGACCCGTACTAAGACGGATGTCTTACCATCTACAGGGTTTCTTGTCTTCATCGGAGATCCTCCTTAAGAGCTTTTCATAGGACCCTCTGCAACCAGGAGTCGCCAACCTTCATATCAGGTCCTCTGGCGGTTCCAAATGGCGACGCACATCTGCTGCGTGAGTTGGGCGACGGATTCGCTCTACCGGACGGACCCCGATGAAAGGACGCCAGGTTGGCTTGCTCCGCGCCGCGTGAACACAGATACGTAGTTGGTCCGGAGATATTCGGCGGGCTGTAAAACCTCAATGCCTCAATGCAGACCCACACTACTGCGTGTCAGCCTTGCTTGACCTCGGCCTGCGCCGAGTAGGGTCGAAGGCTTTGGACAGCGCCAAGCAACCATCCTGCAGACAGGAAGTCCTGCCAGAACCTTCCGACAGTCCTCGGCTCAGGGCCAATCTGGCCTGACACGTTGCTGAGAGTGCTTTCTGGGATGTCAGTTTATTGTTGGCCCGAATTCCGCCGCGCTAGCAAAGCATAGACCGCCGCGGTGACCACCAGGGTCGGCAGGGTGGCGCCAAAGGACCAGGCCAGGTGGCCGAGTAGCTGATAGATCAAGACCCCGGCCAACCAGGCGATCCACGCCGCGGCGCGCCATTGCGGTACGCGGGTTGGATCGTCGATTTTTGGCGCGGTCCAGAAGAAGTGCACCAGGGCGATGGCGACGATTGGCAACAAGGTAGTGCCGATCCAGCCCATGAAACCAGCATAGCGGTCGAGGATTTGCGGCGACAACAAGCCGAAGGTGGTGCCGATCGCCCCCACCATCAAGACGGTCGAGCGACCCGGCGCCGCTGGCCACAGGTTCTTGATCGCCAACGAAGATAAATAGAGATTGACGAAGTTGGTGGTCACGGTCGACAGGGCCATTAGCACCAGTGCGGCCAGGGGTAGGCCGGCGGCGAGCACCATGTCGGTGGGATCGCCGCCGCCACCAAGTTGGCCAGCGCCAGCTCCGAGCACCATCAACCAAGAGCTGGTCAAGGCCAGACCGAAAAAGGCGGCGCGCGAGGCGGCGCCCTCGCGGCGCTGGAACCGAGTGTAGTCGGCGAACATCAGGCACCAGCTCACCTGGTAGCCAATCACCAGGTCGAGGCCGCCGAGCAGGGGCGAGTCGCCGCTTGCGGGGCGGCCGAGGGCCTCGCGGCCAGCGCCGCCGAAGAGGGCCCAGGTCAGCATTACTCCCACCAGCAGCAGCAGCGGCACCGCCACCCGGTCGAAGAGGGCCATGGCTCTGGGGCCGATCATCGCCACCAGCACCGCCAAGCCGCCGACGGCCAGATTCCAGGGCCATTCCGGGCCGCCGGTGAGTCGGGCCATGGCGCGGCCGGCGATGACGTTGTTGAGCGCGATCCAAGCGAAGTTGGTGAGGATCAACAAGCAGGAGATCAGCGCTGCCCCGCGCTGGCCGAAGGGGTGGCGCAAGAGCACCATCGAGGGCAGTCCGTAGCGCGGCCCAAGGCGTGCCAGGACGGCGATCAGGGCGGTTCCCAAGGCGCCACCGCAGACGATCAAGACCACCGCTTGGGCGAATGAGAAGCTCGGCGCCAGGGCGCCACCGGTGACCAAGGTGGTGGTAACGATGTTGGCGCCGGCAAAAAGCAGCAGCACGTCGAGGGTCGAAGCGGTGCGGCGGGCAGCGGGCACCGGCCGTAAGTCGAGACCAGAGTCCATCTGCCTATCCTGAAATCTGGGTTGGTTCGCCGAGGGTTTTCATGCGACGATCCTACCTGCCGCTGCCGCCGCCAGGCAGCTGATGAACACCATGCCTAAAGATTCCCAGATTCTCAGCGAAATCCGCCGGCTGCACGAAGGTGGCGGCCTACGCCTGACCTGGCAGGACGGCCATACGATGGACTTCGAGTCGGGCTATCTGCGCGGCTTTTGTCCTTGTGCCGGTTGTCAGGGGCACTCGCGCGAGGCGATCGAGTACCAGGCGCCGTCGGGGGCGGTGACGGTGGAGTCGATCGAGCCGATAGGTCACTATGCGGTGTCGTTCACCTTTTCCGACGGCCACGGCACCGGGATCTACCGCTTCGACTTTCTCCGCGCCATCTGCCCGTGCTCGGCCTGTGTCAGTGCTCGCGGCGGTCTGCACTTGGCGGTGTCGACGGGTTGAGGCGGCCTGCTAAGATCTGGCGTTCATGTCGAATGCATCTAGCTCCGAGGCTCGCGGTGCGAAAACGCCGCGAACCCTGCGTAAAGTTCTGATTGCCAACCGCGGCGAGATTGCCGTCAGGGTACTGCGCGCGCTGCGCGAGCAGGGGATTCGCGGTGCGGTGATCTACTCTGATGCCGACCGCACCGGGCTGCCGCTGCTGCTCGCCGACGAGGCCTACCGGATCGGCCCGGCGCCGTCCAACGAAAGCTATCTGCGAGCCGCGGCGATTGTCGACTTGGCGGTCGAGATCGGCGCCGACGCTATCCACCCCGGCTACGGCTTCTTGTCTGAGAACGCCGACTTTGCCGAACTCTGCGCCGAACGCGGGGTGATCTTCATCGGACCCTCCCCCCACGCCATCCGAGTGATGGGGTCAAAAATTGCCAGCCGGCGGCGGATGATCGAAGCCGGAGTGCCGGTGGTGCCGGGCGGTAAGGACCCACTGGATAGCCTGGAGGAAGCAGAAGTCGCCGCCGCCGAGATCGGCTACCCGGTGATGCTCAAGGCTTCCGCCGGCGGTGGCGGCAAGGGCATGCGGCGGGTGATGGAAGCCGGCGAATTGGCCTCGGCCTACCGCGCGGCGCGCTCTGAAGCGATGGCCTCGTTCGGTGACGACCAGGTGTTTGCTGAGAAGTACATCGTCGAACCGCGGCATATCGAGATCCAGGTGCTTGGCGATAGCCATGGCAGAGTGGTTTCGCTGGGCGAGCGCGAATGCTCGCTGCAACGCCGCCACCAGAAAGTGATCGAGGAGGCGCCGTCGCCGGTGGTTGATCGTCAGCTGCGCCAGCGCTTGGGCGAGGCCGCGGTACTCGCCGCCCAAGCAGTGGGCTACACCAACGCCGGCACGGTGGAGTTCTTGCTTGCCCAGGATGGCGAGTTTTACTTCTTGGAGATGAACACCCGCTTGCAAGTCGAGCATCCGGTGACCGAAGAGGTGACAGGTATCGACTTGGTGCGGGCGCAGCTCGCCATCGCCCGTGGCGAGGCCCTGGGCGCGGAGTACGACGATCTGGAACCCCGTGGCCACTCGATCGAGGTGCGGCTCTATGCCGAGGATCCGCAACGCGGTTTCGCACCTTCACCGGGCCGCATCGAGCTGCTGCGCTTGCCAGAGGGTCCCGGAGTGCGTAACGACTGCGGGGTCTACGAGGGCTCCGAGATCTCGATCTACTACGATCCGATGATCGGCAAGCTGATCGTTTGGGGCGCCGATCGCGCGCAGGCTATCGCGCGGCTCGAACGGGCTCTCTCGGAGCTGCGAATCGAGGGTATCCGCACCACCCGCTCGCTCTTTCTCGAAATCCTCGCCGACCAGGACTTCCGCGCTGGTCGGCTCGATATCGCGCTGCTCGACCGCAAGATTGAAGAGGGTGTTTGGGCATCCTCGCTGCCAGACGAAGGTAGCGAGCGCGACCTGCCGATCGTCGCCGCGGCAATCGCCCATTTCGAACGCCAACAAACCGTCACTTCGCAGCCCCCGTCGAGCACTGGCCGCCGTCCCGGTTGGCGTGGCGCGGCGCGGCGGGAGGCACTCCGGAGGCCGATATGGAGCTGATCGCTCGCCACGGTTCTCGCCAAGAGCAGGTGCGGATCGAGCGCACCGCCGCCGGCTATCGAGTCGAAGTCGGCGATCAGGTCTACGACCTCGATGCCACCATCGCTCGCGGTGAGTTGCGCAGTCTGCTCCACCAGGGCCAGCACTACGAGGTCGCGGTCCATGCCACCGGCGCCGGCAAGTACTGGGTTTCGAACCACGGTGCCGGCAGCCAGGTAGAGCTGATGGACCCCCTCACCCATCTCGCCCTTGCTAGCTCCGCGGCGGCCGGCGGCGGCGGCGGCCAAGTGGTCGAAGCCTACATGCCGGGCCGGGTGGTCAAAGTACTGGTCGAGGAAGGTCAAGAAGTCCAAGCCGGCGAGGGCTTGGTGGTGCTTGAGGCGATGAAGATGGAAAACGAGATCCAAGCCGAAAGCGCCGGCAAGGTCACCAAGATATTGGTGGCGGAAGGCCAAACCGTCGAAGGCGGAGATCCGATGATCGAGCTAGCGTAGTCGAGGCACTAGCTCACTGCCCACGGCAGGAGGCCCCAGGGCCAGCGCTCGACCTGCTCCCCCACCCACGCCGCGATCTGCTCGTCGAGCTGCTTCGCCGAACTCGCCTCTTTGACTTCGATACGGTAGCTCGCCGGGCTCAGGCGAAGGGCCTGAATAGCCCGCAGCGGGGCCTCGGCAGTAGCCGCTAGCAGCACGAGTTCTTCACCGAGCGACGAGCCGCCATCGGCATTCGCTGTGGCCTCGACCAGCCAGGCGATGTCGTTGCCTCGGGCTAATTGGTAGTTGGCCTCGCGCAGCAGTTGGCGGGAGACTACCGGGCCACAGAGGAGTAACCCGCCGCGGTACAGCATCAGGGCGCGGCAGGCCATACCCCAACCGGCCAAGCGGGGCACGGCAACGACCGTTCCTGGACCGCCATCGCCAGCGGCCGAGGGTAGCTTCTCCCAATCCGCTAGCTGCCACTTGCGGCACAGCGCGATGGGCGAGACTCGCCCAGCCACCCAAGCCTCGGCGTCGGCGATCGAGTGCGCGCGGTAGCTGCGACAGGCTAAATGGCGAGCGCCGTCGGTGGGACCACTCTCCGGCCCCCCAGCCATGAAGCCAGCGCTGCGGGCGATCGCGGTATCGAGAATCTTGTCGGGCATGAAGCTCGCCCGCAGGGCGCCGAGGTGCCCGGCCAGCCTCGGTGGCAAGGTGTCGAGCAGGCGCCGCCAGACACCGCTGAAGCCCAGCGCCTGGCGCAGCACGGCCTCGCTCTCAGGGGGCCAAGGGGAGGACTGAGTCTGAGGATTCAACTTGGGTCTCCGAGGCGGGCCTCGATGGCCGCCAAACGCTGGTCGAGCCAGTCGAAGAAGGCGCTCTCGGGCTCGGCCACGAGCGCCAACTCGGCGACCGGCAGGTCGAGCTTGCCGGCCAGCTTGACGCGGTCTTTGCTGGTTAGCACGACAACCTTGGCACCGCATTGACGGAAGGTTTGGCGGATCTTTTCTCGGCTGGCCGACGGATAGGGATGGTGATCCGGAAAGCGGAGTGTTCCGGCCAGGGTGAATCCGGCGCTGAGCAGTGCTTTCTCGAAGCTCTGTGGGCGGGAGATACCACAGACCGCGAGCACCTTCTCCCCCAGGGGTAGGACGCTACCGTCGAGATAGGTCGCTGGCCCGACCACCGTGCGGCTGGCGAATCCAAGTCCGCTGAAGCCATGGGGGCGGAGCGCTGCCGCCAACCGGTCGCCATCGCTCGCATTCTTGCTGTCGGTGAGCAACACGGCGGCAGCGTGCCGACTGCTGGCCAGCGGCTCGCGCAGCCGACCCGTCGGCGGCAAGCGGCCTCCAGCGAAGGGGTCGGCGGCGGGGAATACCAGCAGATCCAGATCGCGGGCCAGCCGTAGGTGGGAGAAACCGTCGTCGAGCAAGAACACATCGGGCGGTGGTTCAAGCAACTCTAGCGCCGCCCGACCGGCGACCCAACGTTGCGGGTGAACCACCACCGCCACTCCGGGCAATTGGCTGGCCAACAAAACCGGCTCGTCGCCAGCGGTGGTGGCTTCGAGTAGCGATCCCTGGCCACGGCTGACCAGCCGCACCCCGCCGCCGCGGCTGCGATAACCCCGCGAAAGCACCGCCACCCGCCGCCCCGAATCGCGTAGGTGGGCGGCCACCGCGGCGGTAAGCGGTGTCTTGCCCCCGCCACCCCAACACAAGTTGCCGATCGACAAGGTTGGCCGTGGCAGCTGCTCGGCTCGGCTCGTCCAATAGTGCCGGCGCCAGCGGTGGCCGGCAGCATAGAAGAGCTGCCAGGGGGAGCGGGGCACGATAGGCGCCACCAGCGGGTTTGGCTCGGCCGTCATCGGCGCTCCAGGCGGCTTACTGTGGCGAGCAGTGGAGCGATGGCTTGCAGACTGCTCTGCAAGGCGCCCCGGTTGGCTGCGATCAGCGCCGCCGCCCGCTGACCGACTTCGGCGGCACTGGCGGGATCAGCGAGCCACTCGGTCCAGGTGGCGGCGAGGGAATCGACGTCGGAGGCTCGCCGCCAAGCTCCTGCTCGGTCGTAGAGCTCGGCGATCTGGCGAAAATTGAACATCGATGACCCAACCACTGTCGGCACCGCGAACCGAGCTGCTTCGAGCGGGTTGTGGCCGCCGGTCGGCACCAACGTACCGCCGATAAAGCAGGCTGTGGCCAGCCGGTAGAGCGCGGCGAGCTCGCCCAGGCTGTCGAGCACCAAGACATCCACCGTGCCGCTGACCGCTGGTGCCTCGAAATCGATCTCGCTACGCCGCTGGCAAGTCAGGCCGCGCTCCTCGACCCAGCGCACCGCCGAGTCCCAGCGTTCGGGATGGCGAGGCACCAGGATCAGCAACGCCTTCGAACCGCCGCCGAGGCCGGCAAAGGCGTCGAGTACCAAGGCATCTTCGCCCTGCATGGTGGAGCCGGCGAGCAAAATGGGTCGGCCGTCGGCAAGTTGCTGGACGGCGCCTTCCAAGGCCGGCAGAGGTGCTGGCATCTCGGTCTCGAACTTTAGATTGCCGCAAACCGCCAAGCGCTCCGTGGCGACTCCCAACTCCGCCAACCGCTGGCGATCTTCATCGGTTTGCAAGGCGAACTGGCCGACACCGTCGAAGAACAGCCCGAGCAGCCAGCGCACCCGCCGCAGGCGACCGAAGCTGCGCAGCGAGACCCGGCCATTGACCACCGCCACCGCCAGACCGCGCTGCCTGGCGTGGTGCAGCACCAGAGGCCAGTAGTCGCCCTCGATCAAGAGCAGGGCGGCGGGCTCGAAGTGGCGGTAGAAACGGCCGACGGCGAAACCGAGATCAAACGGCAGATAGGTCACCACGGCGCGGCCGGCAAAGGGCGAACGCGGGCCAAAGGCGGCCCGGGCACGTTCCTGGCCGGTCGGGGTGACGGTGGTGATCAACAATGGCAGATCGTCCGGCAAGGCTCTCGCCAAGGTGGCGGCGACCCCTACCTCGCCTACCGAGACGGCGTGGATCCACAGCGCGCCGCGGGCCCCCGCCGGTGGCTGTCGTCGGCCCAGCCGGCCGGCCAAGGTTGCCAGGTAGTGGCCGCTGCGCCGCAGGAGCAGAAACGGGGCCGCTAACAACAAGCCGCCAGCCATCGCCAGCTGGTAGAGAATCCACATTGGGTGAGGAGTATAATCGGAGGTCAGGCTGGTCGGTGGGAGGCCGAAAGACCCCGCCGCTACGAGCCAGAGAAGCCTTGGACACTCTGCCCGAATACGCCGTATATATCAGGTGAAGAGGGGACGGCGCGACCCCTGAGCGGTGAAGAGCACTGCGATCCGTGACCCGGAGGCGCCGAAGCCGGTGAATGAAGACGATACATCAGCTGACCAGCAAACCGGCGAGCCACCGCCACCGAGAGCGGAATCGGGAGCAGAAATGTCCACTCAACCTCAACTAGCCAACGACAGCGGCCCGCGCCTGGCCTACTCCGCTGCTCAGCTCAGCGCCGATCTGCACCAGGCCACGGACCGGGAGTTGCTCGCCGCGCTGCGTCTGGACGATGAAGCAGCGCTCGACGAGATCATCCATCGCAAGACCCGGCCGCTGCTGCAAATGGTCTACCGCATGGTCGGCGATCGCGAGGAAGCCCGCGACATCGTCCAGGTGACCCTTTTTCGGGTGTGGGAGAACCGCACCAAATTCGATCAGCGTTGGAGTCCCAACACCTGGATCTACCGCATTGCCTCCAACCTGGCGATCGATCACATCCGTTCACGGCGCAGTCGCGAGCGTTCGGCCGAGCCTGTGCGGTTGCACCTAACTGGCATCGCGCAATCTTCTTTTCGGCACGAGAAGGCCCGCCTCGACGAGCGCGAGGTGTTGGACATCTTTCACCAGCTTGCGGCTGGCTTGACCGCTAAGCAGCGCCTGGTTTTCTTGTTGCGTGAGGTCGAGCAAATGACCTCGAAAGAGGTCGCGGAAATCGCTGGCTGCCGCGAATCAACGGTTCGTAACCACCTGTTTAATGCGCGCAAGTATCTGCGCGCGAAGGTGCTCGAGCGCTATCCCGAGTATGCTCGTGCTTACACCACGGACGCGGAGGAAGGTGTATGAGCGAACGCCAACACCCCACAGATCGAGATCCGGCATTGGCGATATTTCATGCTTTGCCCGCGCTTGAGGTCTCTCTTGATGAGATCGAGGCGATGAAGGGCGCGGTCGCCTCCATGCGGCGGGCCGAGAGGCATACCGCGCCGCTTGTTCAGCGCCGCAGATTGGGTTGGGGTCGGGCGGCGGCGATCGCGGCAGTGCTGCTCACCGCGGTCTTGCTCCGTGGTGCCGCGCCTCCGGTAGCCGGCCTCGATGCCGGCTTGGGACCGGCGGCGGCGATTTTGATCGTCCAGCCGCGAGTCGACCAGGCCACGGCGCAGCTGGCGGATTACGCGAGCTATGTCACCCAGCTGCCGCTGATCGATGGCCTCGAAGAGCCGCTGCTGCAATTTCACGACGAGGGCCTGTCGTTGGTCTTTATCGCTAGTGAGCATCTCGATGTCTGAGTCTTCAATGCACAGCTCAGTGCAGAAAGATTCAGTGCAGAAAGCTGCTGTTTGGCGTCGGTCAGGTGTCGGTTTCGGAATGCTAGTGCTCACCCTGGTCGTGGCCGCCGTGCCGCTGGTGGGTCAAGGTTCCGAGGTGCCCAGTGGGCACGTCGTGACTGGCACCCCGACCGGCCACACCGGACCCGCCACTAGTGTTTACGCCCACACCTTTCGCCACCAACAGGCCAGCGATGCAATCGCTTTGGTGCGCTTGGTGCTATCGCCCACTGGTTCGGTCGAGCTGCAACCGGCGGGCAATTCACTGGTGGTGCGCGATCGGGTGGCGCGGATCGCCCATATTCAACGGCTGCTCGGCCAGTTCGATCATCCCCTCCAAGATCTGCGTTTCGAGATCAACGTCTTGCGTGCCGGCGGCTCCTCGGCGAGTCCCGTAGGAGCTGGCGGCAGCGGCAAGAACACCTTGCCAGCCGATCTGGTGGCACGTTTGAAAGACCTGCTGCGCTATGAGTCTTACGAGTTGCTGGCTCGTACCGAGCTGTCTTTGAAAGAAGGCGAGGCCGTGACTTATGCGCTGGGCGACCGCTACAGCGTTAGCTTCCGTCCGGGCACTATTCTGGCCGACCGCCGGATGCGATTGCAGGATTTCGAGATCTTGCAGCGCTCGCCGGAGAGTGCCAACAAGAGTCGCCGCTTGGAGCCGCACCGGCTGGTGCAAACCCACCTAAACCTGTGGATGGATCAGGTCTTCGTGCTCGCTGTCGCCCAGAAGGATGGCGGCGCGAACGACGGAGTGCTGATGGTCGCCATCACTTGCCGCCGCGAGGAGCCCAGCGCGAGAGAGCGGTAAGCCGGGCGGCGTACTCGCCGCCTACCCCGAATCCTGGATCCGACCGCGACTCTTCCGATTCCCGTCATGCAGTACGTTTGCCGGCTAGGCACCCCCGACGGCCGAGTGCTGACCCAGATCGAAAAGGGCAGCGATGAAGACTCCCTGCGCCGCAGTCTCGAGCGCCAGGGGTTTCATATTTTTGAACTTCGCCAGCGGGGCCTGAAGATCAGCTTGCCTTTCTTCGGCAAGGGCCGCCGCAAGAAGCTCAAGATTCAGGAGTTCCTGCTCTTCAACACGGAGCTTGCCGCTCTGCTGCGGGCTGGTTTGCCTCTGTTGCAGGCCCTGGAGTTGATGCTCGAGAGCATGGAGAATGAGGACTTCAAGAGCGTTCTCAGCGAAATCTACGAGAACGTCAAGTCGGGGGCCGAGTTATCTGATGCCTTCGGTGAGCATGGAGACATGTTTCCCTCGCTCTATGCGCCGACCTTGAAGGCCGGTGAGCGATCGGGTGAACTCGAGCAGGTGGTGCGGCGCTTTGTTCGCTACCTGCGGCTTGTGCTCGATGCGCGCAAACGGGTGGTGTCGGCCTTGGTCTACCCGCTAGTGCTGATCGGCTTGTCGATCGCCATGCTGGTGCTCATGGCGATCTTCGTGGTGCCCAACTTCTCCCGCTTCTACGCCGATCTGGGCGCCGAGCTGCCGACTATCACCAAGGTCACTCTGGGCATCTCGTTCTTCATCCGCGACTACTTCTTTTTCCTGGCAGGGGGGCTGTTCCTGGCCTCTTGGGCTTTCCGGCGGTGGCGAGCGACACCGAGTGGGCTCTTGGTGGTCGACCGCTGGCGGCTGCGGCTACCGATTCTGGGCACCATCTTTCATTACTTCTCGTTGGCTGAGTTCTGCCGCTCACTGGCCACCCTGCTGACCGGTGGCATTCCGCTGGTCTCAGCGATGGAGACCGCGGTGAGTTCGGTGTCGAATGCCTATATCAGCGCTCAGCTGGGGCCGCCGATCGACGAAGTTCGCGAAGGTCAGGCATTTCATGAGACTCTGCGCCGCACCGAAGAGTTTCCCAACCTGGCGATCGACATGATCAAGGTGGGCGAAGCGACCGGTGCGCTCGACGACATGCTGACCGCCGTAGCCGACTACTTCGATGAGCAGGTCGAAGTGCGGATGCAACGCCTGCTGTCGCTGGTCGAGCCTTTCATGCTGATTGTCATGGGCTGCATCATCGCGGTGCTGCTGATCTCTATCTACCTGCCGATGTTCAGCGCTCTCAGTTCGGTCGGAGGTTGACGGCGAAGGGGCGGAGTGCAAATGACCGAAGGGTAGACCAGTTTTCTCTGGGCGACAGGACTCTAGGCAAAGGCGGGCAGGGCCTAGACGGACGCTGGCCCACAGCCGTTTGAAGAAGCAAGGACCGAAGGACCGAGGCTATGGAAACCGACATCGACACATTGCAAACCGAGCTTGCCGAGCCCGGCGGAGATTACGCCGCCGCGGTCGCCAAAGCCGAGGTGGAAGAGCAAGCTGCTCGGCAGATGGCGGCCGACTACGGGCTCGAATTTGTCGATATGCGCAATTTCCGGATCCAGAACGACCTGTTTCGCCGGATTCCGTTCGAGCACATGTTGAAGTACTCGTTCATCCCCGAACGCCAAGTCGACGGTCGCTTGGTGGTGGTGATGGCCGATCCTACCGATGTGCGCAAGGTCGACCAGCTGGAGCTGTTGCTCGGCTTGCCGGTAGAGCCGCGGGTGGGAGCGCTGTCGGCGATCGAAGACATTCTGCAAAAGTCCGATAGCACCCAGCGATTGGTCGAGGAGGCCACCGCCGGGCTGGTCATGGTCAAGGGCGATGGCGACGACGAGGATATGTCCCTCGAGTCTCTGACCCAGGACGATTCGAGTCCGATCATCAAGCTCATCGACTCGACCCTGTACAACGCCATTCAGCGCCGCGCCAGCGATATTCACGTCGAGACCGGCGAGAACGAAGTCAACATCAAGTACCGCATCGATGGCGCCCTCTACCGGGCGATGGACACCATCGACAAGAGTCATCACCAGACCATCATCAGCCGTATCAAGGTGATGTCGGAACTCGACATCGCCGAAAAGCGCATCCCGCAGGATGGCCGCTTCAAGCTCCGCCTGCGCGGTCGCACGATCGATTTTCGCGTCTCCATTCTGCCGACGGTGCACGGTGAGGATTGCGTTATTCGTATCCTCGACAAGGAGTCAATGAACAAGGAGTTCAAGAGCCTTCGGCTCGATATCTTGGGCTTCGACACCGGCACCATGGCGAAGATGCGCAAGTTCATCCGCGAGCCCTATGGCATGGTTCTGGTCACCGGGCCCACCGGTTCGGGAAAGACCACGACCTTGTATGCCTGCTTGTCGGAGATCCAGTCGCCCGAGGACAAGATCATCACCATCGAAGACCCGGTCGAGTACCAGCTCGCCGGGATCTCGCAGATTCCAGTGAACGAAAAGAAGGGCCTGACTTTCGCCCGCGGCCTGCGTTCGGTCTTGCGCCACGACCCGGACAAGATCATGGTGGGCGAGATTCGCGACGAGGAGACTGCCCAGATCGCCATCCAGTCGGCGCTCACCGGCCACTTGGTGTTCACTACCGTGCATGCCAACAACGTGGTCGATGTGCTGGGTCGCTTCCTCAACATGAAGGTCGACCTGTACAATTTTGTCTCGGCGCTGAATTGCGTCCTGGCGCAGCGCTTGGTACGCCGGATCTGCGATCATTGCAAGCAGCCGGTGAAAGTGTCCGAAGAATTGCTGGTCGACAGCGCCTTGAACCCCGACATCTATCGTGAGGTGACCTTCTATGAGGGGGCGGGCTGCATCGAATGCAATGGCACCGGCTACATGGGCCGCCTGGCGGTCTCAGAGTTGTTGGATTTGTCTGATCATATCCGCGAGCTGATCTTGTCGCGGCGGCCGGCGTCGGAAATCCGTCGAGTGGCTAAAGAAGAAGGAATGAGCTTCCTGCGCGAATCGGCGCTAGAGAAGGTCTTTCAGGGAGTGACGACGCTTCGTGAAGTCAATAAGGTTACCTTCGTGGACTGAGCGTTTGCTGGGCTCGGCGTCGGTGGCAGCACCCCCCGATGTCTTCGCGCTCGATGGGCGCGAGTTGCGCCATGCCCGCCTCGACCAGGGTCCGCAGGGTTACGTTTTCGAAGGTTACCGCTGGCAGGAGCTGCCGGCGGAGACCTTTCAAGATGGCGCTCTGGGCGGCACGTTGCGTTCCCCGGGGGACTTCCAGGCCCAACTCGGCGAGTTCATCGGCCGTTCCCGCGAGCCGATCAAGCAAGCCTCGTTGGTGCTGCCTGATGAATGGCTGCGGCTGACTTTTGCCGAAATCACCGAGCTGCCACGCAAGGTAGATGAGGTCGAAGACGTGCTGCGGTGGAAGCTTAGACGTTTGGTGCCGTTCAATGTCGACGATCTGCGAGTCTCGGCGACGGAGGTTTCTCCGGTGCCGGGCCAGGATGAGCCGCGGCGCTTGATGCTGGGCATTGGTTTAGAGAATCAGCTGGCCCAAATCGAGGCCAGCTTCGCCGCCGCCGGGGTGCAGATCGGCACCATCACCAACACCACTCTGGCCTTGCTGTCGAGCCTCGAAGAAGCGGTCGAGCGAGACGATTTAGCGGCCTTGGTCAGCACTGATGGTGAGACCTACACCTTGACCTACTTCCACGCTGGCGAGCCCTTGATTTACCGCTTCAAGGCTTTCACCATGGCGATGTCGGCCGAGGCCCGCGAGCATTCGGTATCCCGTGATTTGCGGTTGACCGGCAGCTTCATGCGCGAGCATTTCTCCGAGCTATCGTTGCGGCGGGTCTTCCTGGCGGCGTCGACCGAGGTAGAAGACGATTGGGGACGGTTGATCCAAGCAGAATTGGCAATGCCAGCTGAACCGCTGAACCTCGACCACTTCCCTATGGTGGGTGCCCAGGTGGATGCTTCTTGGTTGGAAACCGCGCCTCTGCTCGGCGCCGCGCGGTTGGAGGTCGCCTGAGTTGAAGTTCGTCAATCTGGCACAGCGTCCGTTTCTCAACACCCGACCCCTGGCGCGCGTGGTGATGCTGCTGTGGCTGCTGGGGGCCTTGCTGCTGGCCTACAACCTGTGGCTCTTCTGGGGTCATTTGGCGGGCTCCTCAACCGCTGGCACCAGGCTGGCGGATATCGGTGCCGAGCTGGATCGCGTCGACTCGCAGTACGAAGAACTTGAGAACCAAAGCCAGGCCTTGCAGCTCCGCAGCCAGAATAGTCAAGTAGCCTTTCTCAATCAGCTGATCGCCATGCGCACTTTTCCTTGGAGCCAGCTGTTCGAGGACCTCGAAGAAGTGCTGCCACTCGACGTGCGGCTGATCAATGTCCAACCGGATGTGCAGCGTTCGGAGGATTTGGGTCGTTTGCTCAGCGGCACGGCGTCGCGTCGTCGTAGTTCTCGTCAGACGAGTGGTCGGCGGCGCCGAGTCGAGATTACCGACGGCGCCTCCTATGGCACCGTCCGGTTGCAAATCCAGGGCGAGGCTAAGTCCGAAGAGGCGATGCTCGATTTCTGGCAGGGTCTTTTCGACAGCCCCTTGTTTTCAGCTCCAGAGCCCACCCGCGACGGCGTCCAACGGGACAATGTTCTGATCTTCACCATGGCGGTCAACTATCTCACCGAGGAGCCTCAGTCGCCGCCAAGCGGGGCCCCGGATGCGGTCGCCCAGCAGCTAGGGGTGGCAGATGAAGCCGTCGCTGGCGAGGCGATGAAGGATGCGGAGCGGGTAGCGTCACGGACCCCAGCCGGAGCCCCGGATGCGCCCGCTGAGATGGTGCCGGTGGAGGTTTCAGCGGGGGTCGTCGTCACCTCCCAATCTGCTCCCGGCACGGCCGAGTCAACCCCCTCGCCTTCAGTTGGGGCGGAAGACGACGCGATGAAGAGATTCAAGGAGCGGATTGCCGGCGCAAGTCGGGCCGAGCGGTCACCGTCCCCTGGTCCTTCAACCGGTCGCCAGGCGATTCGTCAGCGAGCGAGCACCACTCCTGAGCGAGCGCCGGCGGCCTCCACCGGTTCGCCGCGGAGCCAGCCAGCCGTCACCCTGCCAGGTGTGCTGAGCGTTCGACCCGGAGTAGTAG
This sequence comes from Candidatus Multivoradales bacterium, assembly GCA_965248925.1. Classification (GTDB taxonomy): domain Bacteria; phylum Acidobacteriota; class Thermoanaerobaculia; order Multivoradales; family J023; genus CBDFLE01. The sequence goes on from CBDFLE010000006.1 coordinate 2,790,575, forward strand.
GCCAGCCCGTGGCGCCAACTTCGACGCCAGGTACGGCCGCCGGCACGACGCCCGAGAAACCAGCAACCCAGGCACTACCGCCCACTACCCCAGGCACGCCGCCGTCAGCACCCAGCATCGAGCCCTTGCAGGCGCCAGCCTCGGCCGCGCCGCGGCTCGGCGGCTTGCTCAGGCAGCCGGCAGCAGTGGTTGCTCAGGAGCGTTCCTCGTGATCAGTCGTTGGGCAGTCTGGCAGCGCTATCGTTGGCAGTGGATCGCACCGGCTGTCTTTGTCGTGCTCAATTTGTTGGTCTACGGTTTCTATCGAGCGCGCTACGCCGGCACTGTCGACAACTTGGAGGGTCGCTATCAAGCGGCCGAGAAAGAGCTTGGGCTACTACGCCAGGAAACGGAAGATTTGCAGGCTTTCCTGACCGAGGTCGAGCGTACTCGCGGCGGCCTGCGCGAGCTCTACGAACAGCGGTTCGCTACTGAGGAGGAACGCTACACGGAGGTCAATCGCGAGATTCGCGAGCTCGCTCGCCGAGCGGGCTTGGCGCCGCAGGTCTTCAGCCACCTCAAGACTCCGCTGGGCAAGACCCGTCTGGTGCAGTTGACGCTCAGTTTCAATATTGAAGCTACCTACGATCAGCTGCGCACCTTCATCAACTTGCTCGAGCTTTCCGACCACTTCTTGACCCTGGAGTCGGTGTCGATGAACGGTGGCAAAGAAGACCCGCGCAACCCACGGCTCGGAGTGCGTCTTGCGGTGTCGACTATTTTCAATGGTCCGAGAGAAGAGGCAAGGCCCTCTCGAGGTGCCTCGCCATGAGCCCGGACAAGAGACAGCGAGTCTTGCTAGGGGTGCTGGCTCTGCTGGTGCCGCTTGTGCTGTGGCAGTATTTTGTTCCCTTGCTCGGAGGAATGACCCGAGCGGGCGCGGCGGTTCAGGACCGGGTCGGTCGGGTGCGTGGTGATGCCGGTCCTCAGCAAGTGGTGCGGTTGCACGAACTCCAGCCCGAGGTCAGCAGTTACACCCCTGGGCGCAACTTGTTTCGTTTCGGCGAGCGTCCTAAACCAGCCCCGCCGCCGGTGGCCCCGCCGCCGGTGATTCGCCGGCCGCCGCCGCCCACCGCACCACCGCCGCCCACCGGACCGCAGTTGCCGCAGGTCACGGTCTCCCTCATCGGTACTTTTGGTCCCAATCGCCTTCCGATCGCGGTTTTTCGCAACGGTGAAGAGTTGGTCAATGCCATCTTGGGAGACAAGGTTTCCCCAGGTTTCGCGGTCGCGCGCATCGGTCTTGAGTCGGTAGATCTTTCCTATGTCGATTTTCCCGATCAGCAGGCCGTCAGGCTGGAGATCGAGCCGTGAACAGACGGCGGTGGATCAACGCAAGGAGCGGGTGGCCCGTAAGCGATGTTGCAGGCGGCTATCGTGTCAATGGACTTGGCCTAGAGATTCGGTTTTTTGATTGCCAGAGCCAGCGGTGAGAACCCACGGCAGGAGAACGAGAACATGCGGAAGATCCTAACAGCGGCGATGATTCTGATCCTCGCCGCTACATTGCTCTCGGGGTGCTCGGGCTATCGCCTGTTCCGCCAGGCACAGGAGGCGGAGGAGTCCCAGGATTGGGATCGGGCGGTGCTCCACTACCTCGAGGCGGTCGAAGTCTATCCGCAGAATATCTCCTACCGTGCGTCGCTGATGCGGGCCAAGATTCAAGCTGCTCAAGAGCATTTCAGCCAGGGCCGCCGTTACCACAAGGCAGGCGTACTAGAGCGTGCTCTGTTGGAGTTTCGCCAGGCTGTAGAACTCGATCCGACCAACCAATACGCGGAGTCGGAACTGGTTAAGGTGATGCAGGAAATCCGCGCCCGCGATCAGCAGACCGAGCCGCCATTGTCGATCGAGGAGATGAAGGCCAGGGCGCGGGCCCGTAACTTGCCGCCGGTGCTCAATCCGCGTTCTGTAGAGCCGATCGACTTACGCTTTCCGGAACCGACCTCGGTGTCTGACATCTACCGCGTGCTGGGCGAGGCTTTCGGTATCAACATCTTGTTCGATCCCAAGCTGCGCGACCAGGAAATCCCGATCGTGCTCAAGGATGTCGTTGCCCAGGATGCGCTGGAGATCCTGATGCGCACCGTCGGCCATTTCTACAAGGTGCTCGACGAGCATTCGATCATCATTGCTGACGACACGCCGCAGAACCGGCGCAACTACGAAGATCAGGTGATCCAGACCTTCTTCCTCTCCAATGCCGAAGTCAAGGATGTGCTGACCATGGTGCGCAGCCTGATCGGTGCCAAGCATGTTGCTGCCAATGAGCAGCTCAACGCCATCGTCATGCGCGACACTGCCGACACGGTCAAAGTGGCCGAGCAGATCATCCTCACCAACGACAAGGCCAAGGCCGAGGTAGTGATCGATATCGAGCTGCTGCAAATCAATTCCAACAAGTTGCGGGAGTTGGGTTTTGCTCTGTCGACTTCGCAGATCTCATCGAGTCTCGATCTCGGTGGCGAAGATGTGCCGCTGCGGCTTTCAGATGTCGAATTCTTGAACGCCAACAACTGGGTGTTGTCCATACCCAGCTTCATCTACAACTTCGTCAAGACCACCGGTGATGCGCAGCTGCTGGCCCAGCCAAAGCTGCGGATCAGTGAGGGTGAGAAGGGTTCCTTGGTGATCGGCGACCGGGTGCCGATCCCCACCACTACCTTCAACACCTCCAACACCGCCGGCACCAACATCGTGCCGATCACCTCCTTTCAGTACCAGGAGGTGGGTATCAAGATCGATATCGAGCCACGGGTGCATCACAACGACGAGATCAGCCTGAAGCTGAGCATCGAGGTGTCTAATATTTCTGGCCAGGTGGAAGGGTCTGGCGGCCAGAATCAGCCGATCATCGGCACCCGTACCATCGAGTCGGCGATTCGCTTGCGCGATGGCGAGACCAACTTTCTCGCCGGCTTGATCCGTACCGATGAGATCCAGAACGAGAGCAGCGTCCCCGGCCTCGGCGATCTGCCGATCATCGGTCGCCTGTTCCGCAACAACCGCACCGACCGCCAACGCACCGACATCGTGCTGACTCTGACCCCGCACATCGTTCGCCGTGCGGATATCACCGAGCGCGATCTGCAGCCGATCTGGGTCGGCACCGAGGCCAACATCACCTTCCGCGGCAATTCGACGCGGGTGGAGTCCAACGTCCAGGGTCCCTTCGATGGCGATAGCGATGCCCGCAGCCGGGTGCAGGAGCGCTTGCGCCAGCGTCTACGGTCGCTGCCGCGAGGTTTGCAAGACAGTGGTCAAGAGGGCGGCGAGCCGGGCCAGGAAGATCCTGAGCAGCCGGGGATAGAACTTGCCCCGAGCGGCTTCAACAAACCGGAAGGCGAGCGGTGAAACGTTGGTTCGAGCGCCGCCGCCGGCTGCCCGGAGGCGCGGGCTACAGCTTTGTCGAGCTGCTGGTAGTGTGCGTGGTGCTAGTCATTCTGGCCGGGGTCAGCTTTCCGCTGGCGCGGCACTCGTTGCGCAGTGTCAAGGAACGTGAGCTGCGTGCCGCTCTGCGTCAGGTGCGCAACGCGATCGACGACTACAAACGCTTCAGCGATGCTGGCCTGCTGCCGGTCGAGTTCGGCACCGAGGGCTATCCCACCGATTTTGAAGTGCTGGTCGAGGGAGTCGAGTTGGTCGGTGACGCCTCGGGCAAGAAACACCGTTTCCTGCGCCGTATCCCGATCGATCCGATGACCGGCAAGGACGAATGGGGCAGACGCTGTTTCGGGGATGATTGGGATGCGGAGAGCTGGTGTGGTGACAACCTATTCGACATCTATTCCGAGAGCAGCAGCACTGGGCTGAACGAGATCCCCTACTTTGAATGGTGAAATTGGACGGCCAGGCTGAACCGGACGTAAAAGAACTTAGAGGCCGACGTGTTCGATAAATCAAGCTGAGAGCTACCATGAGCCAGTCACCGAACCCAATGCCGCGTCGCCAAGGCGGCTTTACCCTTCTCGAATTGATCGTCGTCGTGGCGATGATCGGCATCCTTGCCTCCATGGCGCTGCCGGCGCTGATCAACATGCCGCTGCGCGCCAAAGAGGCAGTGCTGAAGAACAACCTGCGCACCTTGCGTGAGGTGATCGATCAGCACTACGGCGACAAGGGGATCTACCCGCCGAGCCTGGAAGCGTTGGTCGACGAAGGCTATCTGCGCTCCGTGCCGATCGACCCGATGATTGGTCTGCCCGAGTGGGAGCTGGTGTTCGACGAAGGCGGTGACGACATCGAAGATATCGATTGGCTCGATCTCGACGATGGCGAGGGCTCGGGACCTGGCATTATCGATATCCACTCGACCTTCGACGGCAGAGAAAGTCTGCTTGACGGCACTCCCTACGCCGAATGGTGAAGCGAGAAGGCGAGCACGCCTACAATTTGGTCGTTCTGGTGATGGCGATCACCGTCATGAACATCATGATTGCCATGGCATTGCCAGCCACTAGCCAGCAGTTACGCCGCGACAAAGAGGAAGAGCTGATCTTCCGCGGTTTGCAATACGCCGAGGCGCTGCGTCGCTTTCAGCTCGACAACCAACGCCAGCCGGTGCGCTTTGACGAGTTGATGGAAGATTTTGGTAAGCCGCGAGCGATTCGTCGGCTGTGGCCCAATCCGATGACCGAAGACGGTTCTTGGGCATTGCTGTTGGTGGCCGGCCAAGGACCCCCGGGTCAGGATCTTGTTAACCCCGCTGCAGACGAGCGAGACAGCCACTCCGCAGACGGCGTTCCGACGGTGCCGATTGGCGAAGTGCCAAAGCGGGGAGAAGAGGAGTTTGGGGGCTTCGGCAAGAACGATGCACTGAGCGTCCTGGGCCCGATCCGCGGCGTCTACAGTCTCGAAGGTGGCGAGTCGGTGAAGTCGTTTTTTGGCAGTTTCGAGATTTCCGAATGGCAGTTCACCGCCGACTTGGTGGCGCCGCAGGCTGGTGGTGCAGGGGGTTCAGGCGGGGGCCAACAACAAGTCGCCGCCCAGCAAGCGGGGGGGCAACGCCCTCCCATCGGTAGAATGATCGGTCGGCCTTTCCCGATCACGCCGCCAGGCGGCGGCTTGCCCGGCGCTCCGGGCCTCCAGCCTCCTGGTCCGCTCGGTGGGGGGCCCAAACCGCCCCTGGGCGGCAAGACTCAGGAAGAATAGGCGGCGATGAAAGTCCGCCTGCGCCGTTTGGCGACCGATTTGCCTCTGCCCGGCCGAGCTTCCGCCGGCAGTGCCGGGTTCGATCTGCGAGCCGCGGTCGATGCACCGCTCACCCTCAGCCCTGGTCAGCGTGCCCTGGTACCCACCGGTTTGGCTATTGAGTTACCCTTGGGCTGGGAAGGCCAGCTACGGCCGCGCAGCGGCCTGGCTTTGCGCCACGGTGTGACTTTGCTCAATTCTCCAGGTACCATCGACAGTGACTATCGAGGCGAGATTGGGGTGATTTTGATCCATCACGGCAGCGAGCCGTTCATCGTCGAGCGCGGTGAGCGCATTGCCCAGCTGGTACTGGCGCCGGTTGCGGAAGCGGCCTGGGAAGAGGTCTCGGAGTTGTCTGTCAGCGAGCGCGGCAGCGGCGGCTTCGGTTCTAGCGGTCGCCACTAGCGGCGCGCCAGAGAGCGTTTGATGGATCCTCGACTTCTCCATTCTCAACCCGTCCGCTCTCACCGTCTGGCCATGCTGTGCCTGGCGGTGGCTTTGCAGAGCTTCGCTGCGCTCTCCGCTGCGGAAGATGCCGCAACGGAAGATGCCGCTACGCTAGCCGCCCGCGCCCAGGCGGTGCTGGCAGCGGGCCATGCCGAAGAGGCTAGCGAACTCTTTGCTCGGCTGACTCAGCTTAACCCCTTGGCGGAGGACGCCTGGCTCGGTTTGGCGCAGACCTATGAGCGCCGCGGGCAGCCGCTCGCCGCGCTCGAACCCGCCCGGCGAGCGGTAACACTGGCGCCGACCAGTGCTGCGGCGCGGTTGACAGTGGGCCGCCTGCTCGCCCGCCTGGGTTCGGTGGAGCAGGCGCAGGCCGCCTTTGCCGCTGCTCGCCAGCTCGATCCGCTGCTTGAGCCCGCCTATCTCTTGCCTGCTTTGCTGCACCGCGACGCGGGCCGCACGGCAGCCGCTGTCAAGTTACTCGAGGAGGCCAGCGCCGCGGGCGCGGCGGGTGCCGATGTCCACGAACAGTTGGCTCTGCTGCTGCTGACTTCAGGCAAGGCCGAACGGGCCGCCGCTGTTGCCCAGCCGGTCCTCGCCGAGCATCCCACCCACGCCGGATTGCAGCGGGCTCTGGGCATGGCCTTGGCTGCTCTACCGGATGGCGCCGAGCGAGCCGTCGTGGCCTTGCAGCAAGCCTTGAAACTTGGCGTCGAGACCCCCGGCCAAATCTACTTGGTTCTTGGCCAGCTGCAGCTCGACACCAACCAGGCCGCCGCAGCAGTGGTTCAGCTGCGGCTGGCAACTGACTACTTGCCCGAGCTGCCGGAAGCGCACTACCGCCTGGCGTTGGCTTTGCGGGCCACTGGTCAGACCGCGGCGGCGGCGGTGGCCTTGCAGCGCTTCCAACAGCTCAGCCGTCAGCTCGAAGATGTTGAGCGCACAGCTAAAGAGCTGGGCACCGCGTTCAACGAAGCCCAGACACTGGCCGTCCAAAACCAACTTGCAGCAGCCCTGGAGCGGACCGAGGCGATCCTGACTGAGCGGCCCGATCATCCGCAGACCTTGGCCTTACGCGGCAAGGTGCTGTTCTCGATGGGTCGGATCGAGCCGGCCCTGGCCAGCCTGCACCGCGCCCGCCAGCTCGATCCCGGAAAAGTCGAGTACCACTATCTTGAAGGGCTCGTATTGCAGCGCACCGGCCAGCCCGTCGCGGCCGTCGAGGCCTTGACCCGCGCGGTGGCCCTGCGGCCGGATCTGGGTGAAGCCCACGCGCTGTTGGGCCTGGCCCACTCCAAGCTTGCCCGAGCAGCGCCAGCGGTTCGCCACTTTGCTCTGGCTCTCGAACTCGGGGCCGAAGGCGCCGAGCTGCGCATGGCCTATGCCTATGCCCTCGAGAGTCTGGGTCGCCAGGCCGAGAGCGAAATCCAATTCGCCGCCTACCGACGGTTGCGCAAGCCGTGATCAGGCTCGGCTGTGCCTTGCTGGTTGTTGTTGCCACCACTCTGCCGGCGCTGTCGCAGGCTGCGGTGCCACGTTTTGTCGAACGTTCGGCAAGGCTAGGGGTCGATTTTGTCCATCGGCACTTCGGTCGGGGCGAGAAATACATGCCCGAGAACATGGGCTCTGGCGTAGCGATTCTCGATGTTGACGGCGATGGTCGGCTGGACCTCTATTTCGTCCAGGGAGCCCCCTTGGGACCCGGCGCCAAGCCAGACCCGACGGCTACCAATCGCCTCTATCGGCAGCGTGCCAACGGCACCTTCGAAGATGTCAGCCTCCCTTCGGGGGCCGCCGATCCGGGCTACGGCATGGGAGTGGCCTATGCCGACTACGACGGCGATGGTGACTTCGACCTCTTCATCACCAACTTTGGCGCCAACGCGCTCTACCGTAATCGTGGTGACGGCACCTTCGATAGCGTCACCGCGGCGGCCGGTATTGGTGCCGCAGCGTGGTCCACCGGCGCCGGCTTCTTCGATGCTGATGGTGATGGCGACCTCGACCTCTACGTGTCGAACTACGTCGACTTTGCTTTTGCTCGGCACAAGTGGTGCGGCAACGCCGAGAAGCGCTTGCGCTCCTACTGCCACCCAGACCTCTACGACGGCCTAGCCGACCTGCTCTACCGCAACAACGGCGATGGTAGCTTCACCGATATCAGCCAGCAGGCCGGTCTGTTGCGCTCGGTGCGCGATGCCAAGGGTTTGGGCCTGGCCTTTGGTGATTTCGATGGTGATGGCCGGCAGGATGTTTTCGTCGCCAACGATTCGGCGATGAACCACCTCTATCTCAGCGGCAGTGATGGCCGATTCGGCGAACAGGCACTGCTCGCCGGGGTGGGATTCAATGCCGCCGGTGGTGCCGAGGCCGGCATGGGGGTAGCGCTAGGCGACTTCGATGGTGACGGCCGCGTCGACCTCTTCCTCACTCATCTCGACCAGGAGACCAACACCCTGTACCGCAACCAGGGCGGCGGCAACTTCATCGACACCACTCGCCGCGCTGGATTGGCGAGCGCCAGCTTGCCGTGGGTGGGTTTTGGAGCAGTGCCGTTCGACTTCGACAACGACGGCGATCTCGACCTCTTCGTCGCCAACGGCCACATCCTCGACAACGTCGAATTGTTCGACCCCACCAGCAGCTGGCGCCAGCCGGCGCAGCTGTTCGAGAACCAGGGAGACGGCAGTTTCGTCGAGATCTCAACCGCTCTTGGCCTGAGCGAGCCCTGGGTCGGCCGTGGAGCCGCCGCCGCCGATCTCGACCGTGATGGCGATCTCGACCTGGTCGTCTCCCAGAACAACGGCCCGGCTCGGGTGCTGATCAACCAAGGCACGGTAGGCGGCTACCTCGCCGTCGAGCTAAGCGGCACGAATCGCAACCTGCATGCATTGGGCGCTCGGCTCGAACTGAGAGTTGGCGAACGTCGTTTGACTCGCTGGATCAAGAGTTCTGGCAGCTATCTCTCCCAGAGCCCTCCGATCGCCTGGTTCGGGCTTGGCGAAGCCAAGCTGACCGATGAGCTGCGGGTAACCTGGTTGACCGGCAAGACAAGGCGGTACCTTGGCCTGGGTGTTGGTCATCGCATCTTGAGGTTGCAGGACGGCTTGCCGGTGGCCAAGCCCTAGCCCACGAAAAAGGGCCTCCCGCGGTGGGAGACCCTGATCGTCCAGAGAGAGCCCGGTGGGCTCCCCGCAGGCGAGGGGATCAGTTGAAGCTGATCCGAGCGCCGATCTGGAAGGTCCGCGGGGTGGTCACCAAGGTGCCAGCAATACCGAACTCGCCCTGGTTCGGGTCACGCTGATCGAAGCCGGTCACCGCGAAGCTGTTCTCGTCGAGGAGGTTGAATGCCTCGCCGAAGAGATCGATCTTCCAGGTACCGAGGTTGATGAACTTCGACACCCGCAAGTCGATGCGGTTGATCGACTCGTTGCGGAACGAGTTGCGCTCCACCACCTGGCCGTTGATCACCGCGCGGACGTCGGGGCAGTTGAAGCCCAAGCGGCCGAAACCGCAGTAGGCAAAATCCACCGAGTCGTCGACCGCGGTGTAGGGACGGCCGGAGCGGTACTCGAAGATGCCGCTGATCCGGATATCCCACGGCAGCAGATACAGACCGCTCAACACGAAGCGGTTCTCGACGTCGCGATCCGACAGACCGTAGTCGTAGTTGAGGTCGGCCGGGTTGCTGATGTCGATGCCGGTGGCGCTGCGCTCGTTGTCGTCGTTGCTCTCGTCCTTCGACCAAGTGTAGTGAGCCTGCATCTGGTACTTGTCCGAGAAACGCTTGTTGACCTTGAAGGTCACCGCTTTGTACTCCGACTCACTGATCGACTGGCGGGTGAAGATCTCATTGAAGTCCGAGTTCGGGCGCGTTGAGGAGTAGACCGGACGGCCGAACTCATCGAGACGATCCAGGGTGCGGTTGAGTTCGACATTCGAACCCAACATGTCGCCCTCGGCGTAGACGACGTCAACACCAGCAGTCCAGTTGCCACCCAAGTTACGCTCGTAGCCGAGATTAAGCCGGGTGGTCTCCGAGTCTTCATAGCTCGGATCGACATAGGCAGGCGAGTTGGGCGCGTCGAGCGGTGGGTTCTGATTGTCGATCGAGGTGCCCAGGGGCACGAAGCCGATATCGCCAGGCTGCACGTTGACCCGGCCGAAATTCGGGAACAGGCCGTTCTGCTGGATCTGGCTGGCGAAAAGCAGCGACGGGGTGCGACCGTAGAACAGGCCGGCACCACCGCGCAACACACCGTTCTCACCCAAAGTGTAGGCAAAGCCTAGACGCGGGGCGAAGTTGTTGGTGTCGTCCGGGATATCGCGACCTTCGGGGAACAGGTGCTCTAGGTTGTCAGGGTTGTAGGTCGCGCCGTAGCGGAAGCCGAAGTTGACCGACAAGCGGGCGTTGGGCTTGTAGCTGTCCTGGGCGTAGATGCCGAGTAGCGACTGGGTCTCGTCGTAGTTCGGGTTGGTGATGTTGCCGAAGTAGATCCGCACGTTCGAGGCTTCGTTGTTCATGAAGTCTTCGAGAGAGCGGAAATCGTAGCGGCCATCGGCGCTGCCCTTGAAGAGCTGCGACAGATTATCTTCCTGGTAGTCGACACCGAATTTCAGGTCGTGGTTGCCGAACAAATAGGAGAAGTTGTCCTGCACCTGCAGCTTCTCCTCCTCGACAAAGATCGGCAGGAAGTCGAATTTGCCGACGCTATCGCGCGAGCCGAAGCGGAAGCGGATCTGTGCCTCTATCGGCTCTCCTACCCGCAGTGACAGGCGGTCGAGATTGTCCTCTGCCAGCTGAATGCGGAACTCGTTGACCGAACTCTGGCCGACTAGCGAAACTACCGCAGCGACCAGCGAGGTGGTGTCTTCGGTCTTGTTCGACTCCTCGTCGCGGAAGGTGCTGAGGCGTTCGTAGTCGGTGAGGTTGATCCGTGCCGACAGGGCGTGGCGGTCGTTGATCTGATGATCGATCTTGGCGAACAAGATCTGGTTATCGACCTCGCGATTAAAGATGCCTTCGGCGGTGCCATCGGCGTTGCGGGTGTAGCCCTCCACCAGCTGGTCGAAACCGCGCGCGATCAGCGCATCATAGACCCCGGCGGTGCGCAGGCTGCGGGTGATCGGCTCATCACGGTTGGTCTGGTCGTAGGAGAAGAAGAAGTGGGTCTTGTCCTTGGAGATCGGGCCACCGATCGATAGACCATAGTTGAGCTTCTCGAATTGGGAGACCTCGCGGTCGCCGCCGTTGCCACGCGATTCGTCGAGGGGGGTGGCCGGAATGTCGTCGGCCATGCTGTCGTCTTGGAAGAAGAAGAAGCCGGTGCCCTTCAACTTGTTGGTACCCGACTTGGTGATCACGTTGACGAAGCCGCCACCGTTGGCGCCGTACTCGGGAGCGAAGCTGCTGGTAACTACCTGGAACTCCTTGACCGAGTCCTGGGCGATGACCAAACCGTCGTTCTCGGTCGCCTCGCCGCCACGGCCGTAGCCGAAGAAGGCGCTCTTGGCCGAGGTGCCGTCGATGTTTAGGCCGGTGTAGATACCGCGCTGGCCGCTCATGGTGATGAAACCACGATCGGTGTCGGCCTGTACGGTCGGCGTGAGTAGAGCGAAATCGGTGAAGTCGCGGCCGATGATCGGCAACGCCTCGATCTCTTCTTCGCTGACGTAAGAGGCGGTGCTTGACCGGCTGGTCTCGAGCAGCGGCGCTTCGGAGGTGACGGTAATGACCTCGGTCACCTCGGCGACACCGAGTTCCAAGTTGAGGCTGATGGTCTGACCCACCTGCAATCGCACACTTTCTTGGCGCACGGATTGGAAGCCGTCGAGCGAAGCGGTGACGTCATAGCGGCCACTGGCCATTGACGGTGCGCTGAAAAAGCCAGCGCTGTTGGTCTGAGCCGTTCGCACGGCTCCGGTCTCGGTGTTTTTGGCCGAGACGCTGACGCCGGGTAGGGGGGCGCCAGAAGAATCGAGGACATAGCCCTGGATCGAACCTAGGGTCTGTCCGGTTGCATTGGACGCACAAAGCAAGAGCAGGGCAGCTGTGAAGCCGAGCCAGCGGAACCTGCACCGCGAAACAGAGAGCATGCCGTAACCTCCGTGTTCCTTCCCGAAGCCTGCTTCGGGCTCGGCCACCGCGGCCGAATTCAGTTGATCTCTTCGTCTTAGGGACGGCTAGATCGTAGCAGGCGGAAGGGTTTCTTTGAATCCTCTAGGGACAGTTTGACCCCTACAGGTAGCAGTCTTTTTACAGTAGTTGCACAAGGTTTTGTGCAACTACCCTCTCCTCAGACTATTTGCTGTTGAGTCGAGGCAGAGTTTACGACAGTCGGGGTGGGAGCGGGTTAGGGAATTGTCAGGGACTCTTAGACGGCGGTTTGCCGGCGATCGCCAAGAACAGCTCTTCGACAATCCCTTTGAGTTCCAGAGTGTAGTTAGCCAGATCCTTCACTTTGCCGTCGACTTGGTCCAGGTTTGTGCCGCGCATGGAGCTTTGGGGCCGGATCTTGTGGCGCAGACGCTCGTCGAGCAGGTCGAGGCGTTGGTAGGCGTCTTTGAAGCGCTGCGGGTCCATTCTCAGCTCTCCTGGTGGCAAAACGCCAGAGTGGCGCCGGCCTGGTCGTTGGGGCTTGGGGAGTTTGGTCTTCGGCGGGCCGTAGTCCGGTTCTCGCTCTTCAATTAGTGCTGGACTCGCCGTAGTTCGGCGTCCAACTCGGCAGTTGGGCAGGGTCGATCCCCACCGAGCCCAAGGCTGTTGCCCAGATATTTTCCGCATCTTTGTCGAATACCAGCTCGACGTCGAGCGGCGCGGTCAGCCAGTCGTTACGCATCATCTCGTCTTGCAGTTGGCCCGCTCCCCACTGGGCGAAGCCGAGCAACAGGCGGAAAGACGCCGGCGGCTGCCGGGCCAATACCTCGAGATCGCCAATGTGCTGAGTGAAGCTCACCCCTGGGCAGATCTCGCGCGGCTCGTGCTCGCCCACCGGCGGCTGTGCATCGGTGGGGTAGATCACCGTACCGAGCTGCTGTTGCACCGGCCCGCCGAGATGGGCGGTGGCGACTTGATCGCCGGCCCAAGGAATCTCCAATCCTTCGAGGATTTCGGCGACTTTCATGCCGGTGGGTCGGTTGACGACAAACCCCAAACTACCGTCTTGCTGATGGTGGACTAGAAGCACGACGCTTTGGTGGAAAAACGGATCGAGCACCTGTGGCATGGCCAGTAGAAAGACTGGTGGGTTGAGTTCCAGGGTGTCGGACATGGCCCTATTCTATGTCAGGAGTCGTCTTGGGCGGAGGTTGGACGGCCACTTCTTCCATCCCTTCATCGACGGGTAGGCTAGGCAGGGCTCGGCTCACAGGGTCTGTTAGAATCCAGCCTCTTGGTTGCATTTCGGCCTGTTGAGCTTGCATTTTCCGGGCACAGCCTTAGTCAACACATCCCTTAATGAACATAGCCTGGAACGAACCCAGCCCTTAGATGGACACCTCTAATATGAAGAATAGCTTCAACGCCCAGCGTACACTTCGAGTCGGCGACCGCGAGCTGCAAATCGCCAGTCTCGAAGCCCTCGACCAGCAAGGCTGGAATCCTAGCCGCCTACCCTTCGCCACCCGCATTCTGCTCGAAAATCTGCTGCGTCGCGAGGACGGCAAGGTGGTGCCGGCGGCGGATGTCGAAGCGGTGGCCAAGTGGGATCCGCAAGCCGAGCCGGCGACCGAGATCGCTTTCATGCCGGCCCGCGTCTTGCTACAAGATTTCACCGGTGTGCCGGCGATCGTCGATTTGGCGGCAATGCGCGACGCCATGTTGCGAATGGGGGGCGATCCGGAGCTGATCAACCCGCTGCAAGCGGTCGAGTTGGTGATCGACCACTCGGTGCAGGTCGACGAATACGGCAAGGCGGCGGCCCTGTTGATCAACGCTGAGCGTGAGTTCGAGCGCAATCGCGAGCGTTACGGTTTCCTGCGCTGGGGGCAGAGCGCGCTGCGCAACTTCCGCGTCGTACCGCCGGCCACCGGCATCGTCCACCAGGTCAATCTGGAATACCTGGCACGGGGGGTCATGGTCGGCGAGGGCGAGGCGCCTTTTGCCTACCCCGACACTCTGGTTGGCACCGACAGCCACACGACGATGATCAATGGCCTGGGCGTGCTCGGCTGGGGAGTGGGCGGTATCGAAGCCGAGGCGGCGATGCTCGGCCAGCCGATCTCGATGCTGATTCCCCAGGTGGTGGGTTTCCGCTTCACCGGCGAGCTGCCCGAGGGAGCCACCGCTACGGACCTGGTGCTACGGGTCACCGAGTTGTTGCGGGCTCATGGCGTGGTGGGCAAGTTCGTCGAGTTCTTCGGCCCTGGGCTGACCTCCTTGCGTCTCGCTGATCGAGCGACGATCGCCAACATGGCGCCGGAGTATGGAGCTACTTGCGGCATCTTCCCGATCGACGCGGTGAGCCTTGGCTACTTGCGCTTCACCGGCCGCTCGGCCGAGCAGTTGGCGCTGGTCGAGGCCTACATGAAGGAGCAGGGCCTGTTCCACACCGCCGACAGCCCGGAAGCCGAGTACAGCGACACCCTGGGGCTTGACCTCGGCGATGTCGAGCCCAGCCTGGCGGGACCCAAGCGGCCGCAGGACCGGATCAACCTGCGCCAGATGCACACTGCGTTTGGAGAGCAGCTGCCGGCGTTGCTGCCGGCGGGCTCCGCGGCCAGCAGCGCGGTCCAGACTTCCTTTGGGGGCAGCGATTTCGATCTGCGCCATGGTTCGGTGGTGATTGCCGCCATTACCAGCTGCACCAACACCTCCAATCCATCGGTCATGGTGGCCGCCGGCTTACTGGCCAAGAAAGCGGTCGAGTTTGGCCTTGAGTCCAAGCCGTGGGTCAAGACCAGTTTGGCACCGGGTTCCAAGGTGGTCACCAGTTACCTTGACCGGGCTGGCCTGACTCCCTATCTGGAAGCGCTCAAATTCCACACCGTCGGCTATGGCTGCACCACTTGTATCGGCAATTCCGGGCCGCTGCCAGAGCCGATTCGAGAGGCTATCCATGCGGGCGATCTGGTGGCTTGCTCAGTGTTGTCGGGCAACCGCAACTTCGAAGGGCGAATCGGCCCTGACATTCGTGCCAACTACCTTGCCTCGCCGCCGCTGGTGGTGGCCTATGCCTTGGCTGGACGGATGGACATCGACGTCTACAACGAACCCCTCGGTACCAGCAAAGACGGCCAAGAGGTGTTTTTGAAGGACCTCTGGCCGAGTCAGCAGGAGATCGAAGACACCGTCCGAGTGGCTCTCGAGCCAGAGATGTTCGAGCGTGAATACGCCGACGTCTATGCCGGTGACGAGCAGTGGCGCAGCATGCCGACGCCGGAAGGCGCGACCTTCGACTGGCAAGCAGATTCGACCTACATTCGCCTGGTGCCGTTCTTCGATGGCATGTCGGAGCAGGCCGAGCCGCCTGCGGACATCAAGGGTGCCCGCGTGCTGGCGCTGTTGGGTGACTCGGTCACCACCGACCACATCTCGCCGGCGGGCGCCATCCAGCGCGATAGCCCGGCCGGCAAGTACCTCACCGAGCATGGCGTCGCGGTGCGGGATTTCAATTCCTACGGCTCGCGGCGGGGCAATCACGAGGTGATGATGCGTGGCACCTTTGCCAATGTGCGGCTGCGCAACAAGCTGGTGCAGATCGAGGGGGGTCACACCTTGCATATGCCGTCCGGCGAAGCGATGACCATCTACGACGCCGCCATGCGCTATCGCCAAGAGGGAGTGCCGTTGGTGATCCTTACCGGCAAGGAATACGGCACCGGCTCGTCCCGCGACTGGGCGGCCAAGGGCCCCCTCTTGCAGGGAGTGCGGGCGGTGATCGCGCAGAGTTACGAGCGTATTCATCGCTCCAATCTGATCGGCATGGGCATTCTGCCCCTCGAGTTCTTGGCCGGTGAGTCGGCCGCTAGCCTGGGATTCGATGGCCACGAGACTTACGACGTCGAGGGGCTCGCTGAGCTGGTCGGTGAGGAATTTCAAGCAGCCCGACAACTCACCGTCGTCGCCCACTCCGCGGCCGGCGGCAACCGCTCCTTCCAAGCCGTGGTGCGTCTCGATACGCCCCAAGAGGCGGCTTACTTCCACCACGGCGGCATCTTGCAGTACGTCCTCAGACAGCTGCTCTAACAGCCCGCGATCACCGCGGGTCGACCGGATGATTTCGCTGAAAAAAACCCCGTACCAGGGGAAGATTCCGGGTACGGGGTGGAGGAGTGGAAACTGAAGGAGAAGGTTGGCGGCGAAGCCGCACGGTGCGCAACCCGCCAGCAGGCACCCTGCGGCCTCGCCGACCTTCCTCTTTAAGTAACGCATGGCCTGTAAAATTGGATTTCTCCACTGAAAACCCGCAGGCGAAAAGAGTCCTTTCTTGGCTCTTTTTGTCAAATTTCAGCTGAAGCCTCGGTCTCGACGGTAACGTTGGACCCGCGCCGAAGCAATCGGTCTACCGCCTGCCATGAGCCAAGATCCACTGACCCGTTTCGTCTTTCTGCTGCAGGGCCTGCCACCCGAACTGCTGTGGTTGGCGATGCTCCTCGTCTGCTTTTCCTCGCTGCTGGTGCTGCACCGGTTGTTCGGCGAAGCTGGGCTCTATGCCTATGGGGTGGTGGCTATTTTGGGGGCCAATATTCAGGTCTTGAAAGCGGTGCAGTTCTCGGTCTACTCAAAGCCGGTGGCGCTGGGCACGGTGATCTTCGCCTCGTCGTATTTGGCGACCGATATTCTTTCCGAATGCTATGGCGCGGCGCGGGCGCGCCTCGGTGTGCTGCTGGGCCTGGTCTGCTACTTGGTGTTCACCATGATCATGATCGTCACCATGGGTTTCGCCCCGCTGACCGCCGAGCAGGCGGGCCAGGAGATGGCCTGGGCGGTGGCCAACAACCAGCACATCATGGCGATTTTTATGCACTCTCCGGCCCTGTTCATTGCCGGTATGGCAGCCTACTTGATTAGCCAGCTGCACGATGTCTGGCTTTTCGATCGCTTGAGAGCGGTGTGCGGCGGGCGTCATCTGTGGTTGCGAAACTCGCTGTCGACCGCGGTTTCCGCCTTCATCGACAACTTTGTTTTTTCAATGTTGGCCTGGATCGTTCTGGCCCCCGAGCCGTTGTCGTTCGATACCGTCTTCTGGGTCTATGTGGTCGGCACCTACTGGCTACGCCTGGCGATTGCGGTGCTCGACACGCCGTTTATGTACCTAGCCCGACGCTGGAGCCCGAAGTGAAGTATCCCGGGTTTGATTTCGAGGTAGTGGCCGAGCAAGAAGGCCACCAGGCTCGATTGGGCAAGCTCACCACTCCCCATGGGGTGGTGCAAACGCCGGCCTTCGTCTTTTGCGCCACCAAGGGCACGATCAAGGTCGCCAGCCCGCAAGACATGGTGGCGGCGGGCGCCCAAATCATCCTTGCCAACACCTACCACATGATGTTGCGCCCTGGCGGTGAGCTGGTTGAAGAACTCGGTGGCCTGCATTCCTTTACCGGATGGTCGGGGCCGATGCTCACCGACAGCGGTGGCTTTCAGGTGTTCAGTCTCGGTCATGGCTCGGTAGCCGACGAGATCAAGGGCGCCAAGTTCTCCCGCCAGCGGACGCTGCTCAAGATCACTGAAAAAGGAGCTGCCTTTCGCTCCTACATCGATGGTTCACGCCAGTTGGTGACCCCCGAGAGGTCGATTCGCGAGCAGCGGCGGCTCGGCGCCGACATAGTTCTGGCCTTCGACGAATGCACCCCATTTCACGCCGACCGGACCTACACCCGAAGGTCGATGGAGATGACTCACCGGTGGGCGGATCGCAGTCTGCAGGAATTCGAACGCCATCACGACGGCAAGCAGGCTCTCTACGGCATTTTGCAGGGTGGAGTATGGAGGGATCTGCGTCTCGCCGCGGCGGAGTTCATCAGTTCGCGGCCGTTTTTTGGCCATGCCATTGGCGGCTCCCTGGGGGGCACCAAACAACAGATGTACGACGTTGTCGAGCATGCCCTAGTCGGTTTGCGTCGGGACAAGCCGGTACACCTGCTCGGTATTGGCGGGGTCGAGGACATCTGGGAGGGGGTTAGCCGCGGGGTCGACACTTTCGACTGCGTCTCGCCGACCCGCATTGCCCGCCACGGTTGGGTGCTGACCCGCGAAGAGCCGAAATGGCGGATGAACTTGCGCAATGCCCGCTTTCGCCGCGACCCCCGCCCCTTGCGCGAAGACTGTGACTGCCCCACTTGCCAGCGCTACTCCCGAGCCTTCATCCACTACTTGTTCAAAGCTGGCGAGGTGCAAGCCATGCACCACGTTACGGTCTGCAACGTGCGTTTCATGGTCCGTCTGATGCAGGAGATCCGCGATGCCCTGGCTGCCGGTCGCTTCGAGCAAGTACGCCGGGAGTGGCTGGGGCGGTAGTCAACCCACCGGGTCGGCAAAGCGCGATCTGCCACCGTGAGGAGTGAGAGTAGTGTCGACGATGACTGGCCCCCTGACTCTCAGCGACCAGGTCCGCCGAGATTGTCGCCGGGTGGCCGAGCGGGCGCGCTGGGTGCGGGTCGATCGCCAGCGGATCGCCAGCTACTCAGCGGCGCTGGATCCCCAGCAGCTGCGGCTACCGACCCTTGATCGGCAGTGTCACTATCTTGGGCAGGGTGAGGCGACCGTGGCCTTCATGCTGACCTTGGAGGCAGTGAATTTCGGCTCCGCCAACCTCTCCTGCTTGCGTCAAGACGAGCAGCGATCCGGTTACTTTACGGTTGCAGGCGCCTTGACCCGCTATTTCCAACGCCACGGGCCGATCGCGGCACAGCAGCTGGCGCGCCTCGGGCTCAATGACTGCGCCAAGATTTTCGATCAGGAAGACCATCCGCCTGCCACCCCGCTACTGCACCGCTTCGCCGTCGCCCTGAAGGGATTTGGAGAGCACTTGCTAACCCACTTCGACGGAGACTTCAGCCGGCTACTCGCCGCTGCCGAGGGGTCCGCCCAGTGTTTGGCGGCGCTGCTGGCTGAGGTCGAGAGTTTCCGTGATCAGGCGGTCTACGCTGGCCAAACGGTGCGCATCTACAAGCGGGCGCAACTCACCGCGGCAGACCTGTCATTGGCCTTTAGCGGTCGTGGGCCAGGCGAATTGGCCGGGCTCGATCAATTGACTCTCTTTGCTGACGACTTGGTGCCCCATGTGCTGCGCAGCGACGGCATCTTGCGTTACGACCCGGTGTTGGCGGGCCGCATCGACAGGGGTGAACTGCTGCCCGCCGGCTCGGCGGAAGAAGTCGAGATCCGTGCCTGCGCGGTGCAAGCCGCGGAGTTGATCACCGCCCAGCTGCGGGCCTGCGGGCTGCGGGCCTGCGCCATGCAGGTGGACTACTGCTTGTGGAATCGAGGTCTCGGAGCGGCCTACCGGCGGCGGCCTCGGCATCGCACGGTGACCGACTTCTACTGAGTTAGCGAGTGTGGTGGGCGAGCTTTGGAGGGCAGAGAATACCGCTGCGGTTCAAAGCAGCCGCCGAATGTTGACGAGTTCTTGGGCGGCTGCACCGCGGAGTTGTTCAGGCATCGGTTGATCTTGCAGCAGGCCGAGGGCTTCATGCGGGAAGCCGTATTGGCGCAGCACTTGGGCGGCGTAGAGGCGGATGTCGGGGCGTTGCGGAGCTGCCTGGTGCCAACGGCGGAATAAGTCTGGGATCCAGCGATCAGCTAGTACCGGTTCGACCGCGCCACGGCGACTGACGGTTTCCAGGTAAAGCCGACCGCCGTCTTCGAGTCGGCCCGCCGCGCCGAGGGCGGCCGCTAGGTAGATCTTGGCCCGGCGCACCTTTGGCAGGCGTCGGGTGACAAAACGCAGGGCGGCGACGGCTTCGCTGGCGCGATTGTTCTCGAGCATTGCCAGGCCGAGCAGATATTGCCCATCGACAACACTCCAATAGCGCTGCAACTCAGTCGCGTACCGCCCTTCGCCCAGAGCGATGAGCTCGGCCAGCAGGAAGGACTCTCCCGGATTCTCTTCCAGGCTATGTCGCAAGATGCCGAGAGCACCCTGGAGATCACCATTTTGCAGGCTGGCTCGGGCCAGGTAGAGACCGGTGGTGGACGATTGGTGACCACGTCTGTAAACCGCTCGGGTGGGGCTAGACGCCGCCGTCAGTAGATCCCATGCCAGAGCTGGCTGTGCGGTTCGCAGGGCCAAGACGGCTTGATCGAAACGTAGCGATAGGCTCTGTTCGGGACATTCG
Source organism: Candidatus Multivoradales bacterium (assembly GCA_965248925.1). Lineage (GTDB taxonomy): Bacteria > Acidobacteriota > Thermoanaerobaculia > Multivoradales > J023 > CBDFLE01. The sequence continues at coordinate 2,810,522 of CBDFLE010000006.1, forward strand.
CTGAGCCAGGTCAGCACCTTTTGGTCGATGCTGGCCTCTTCTTGCAGCAAGAATGCCGGTCGCATGCGTTCATGGTGCCAGGGTGCCCTGGCCAGGGCTTCGATAGCGAGTTCTCCATGCTGCGACACAGGTGCCGTGGTGTTCAATTCGCCGAGTTGTCGCAACAGTTCCGTCGCGCGCGCGATCCCCCGCTCCTGGTAAAGCACATCGCGGATCAGCGGACTGGGTAGTGACAATGCCGCTACTGCCGCCGCGATTCCCAAGCCAACAGCCAGCGCCTGGCGCCGTCGGGCGGCTGCCAACCAAGAGATCGCTGGCGCCGCCAGCACCGTTGCCACGGCCAAGAGTGGCAACCGCTGGCGGGCGGAGACATAGAACACCACCATCACCGCGAGTTGCACCATCGCCACCCCCAGCAGTGGCCACCAATGCCGCCAGCGCCGTCGTGACACCACCACCCCCAGGATTGCCAAGGACACGAAGAGCGGAAAAGGAATGGCGGGCGTGTGTATCGCCAGGTCCATTCGCCAGGCGGTCGGCAGGTCGTGAAAACGAAAACTGTGCAGCGCCAGCCAGAGCTTGTGGGACCATAGCCCCAAAGCGTGTCCAGGTTGGTCGAGTAAGAAACGTCGCGCCAACTGGGACCAATAGGCATTGACCTGACGCACCGAAAGCTGTTGGTTGGTGCTGACTCTGGCAAAGTCGCGGTAGAGCTGGTGCGGCGCATCGGGTTGCTCGCGGCTAGAGTCGAGTGCCGCCGACACCAACGGTGGATAGACCGCGCTGGTGCCCCGCGACAGTGGGTTGTTACCTTCGAAGAACACCGTTCCGGGGTTCATCACCGGGGTACGAAAGTCACCCACCAAATAGGCGCTGCGCGCCGCCATCAGCCCGATGCCGAGGAGTATCGGCAGCAGGAACAGAAGTGGCGGGCGTAGCCGTCTTCGGTCCAGTCCCAGCTGGCCTTGTCCGAGAGGGCGCCGTCCGAGCCAGAGAAACAACAGGGTGAGGACGAACACTGGCAGCAAGGTGGGGCGGTTGGCCAGGCTGAGAGCAGCCAATACTCCAGCGCCCAGTGCTGGCCAGCTGGCGGCATGGTCGCGAGCGAGCTCCAGCGCTACCAGAAAGCCCAGTAGCAGAGCCAGTTGGCAGATTTCCGGCTCCAGGACCCGAGCGTAGATCACCAGGTGGCGATCGATCGCAAAGAGGCCCACCAGGAGGGCGGCCACCCGGTGGCTAGCGTGGCGTCGAATCAGCCAATAGAGCGCTCCACATACCAGCGCCACCAGCAGGATCTGCAGACCTTCGATCACGGTGCTGGCGGCGCTGCCAAACCACGAGTTGGCCAGCCGGTGCAAGGACAGGTAGAGAGGGCTGAAGTCCAATAGCCTTTCGGCGCTTAGCTGACCCGCCCGCCAAAACTCCGCGGCGGCGGGGTATTTGCCAAACTTGAGCACCGGGATCCACCAGGCCAAGGAGGCATGTAAGAGCAAGGCTGCCAAGGTGGCGAGCAAAGGCCCGGGCAGGGCCCGCGGCTCTTGGGTTAGCGTCGGGCTGGAGTTCATGGGGTAGCAGTCTTGCCCCGGGGGCGGCCTGACTCCAACAAGAGCAGCCCGAGCAAGGCCGCGACCGCGGCCGCGACCGACAGCCGCAAAGACTGGTCTGCAACCCACAGCCGTATCTGATGCTCTCCGGCGGGTACCTTGACCGCCATGCGGTGGATGTCGGCGACTTCGATCTGGGCTGGCCGGCCGTCGATGGTGGCCCGCCAGATCGGTAGATAAGTCTTTTGTACGACCAAGGTGCCGCCCTGCTCAGAGCGCACCGTGGCCCGCAGGTGCTGGACCTCGTTTTCGCTCACCTGCACCGCCAACGCGGCGGGGTCGCCCGCAGGCTCTCCCGGAGCGCCGGGAAGTACCACCGCTAGCCGTGGGTCGAAGGCGGGATTGGCCAGTCGAGTCAGGGCCGCGGTCATGTCCGGTGCGGAGTGCACCTGGCCGACGAAACGAATGGGCGGAACCGCGTTGGGCAGTCGATAGACTCGAACCGTGTGGTCCACCTCTCGTTGCTCGGCCACCAACTCGACGCGCTGCAAGGCGCGCGGGTCGAGCTGTCGGTCGAGGATCAGGGTGTTGACCCCGGAGGCCTCCAGAACCCGCACCCTGGCGTCGTCGTCGAGGCGTTTCATGGCTTGGACCAAGGCCACGGTGAAAAACGAATCGAGGCCCTCTGGAGAGTGGTTAAACTCGTAGCGTAGCCCCCAGCGGGTGCCGGAGAAGGGATATAGCTCGGCGAAATAGCGGCGCTCCAACCACAGTCCACGCAGATCTGGGAACAACTCGCGGACCGCGCCGCGGCGCGGCCCGAACAGGCTGCTGGTGCCGCCATGGACTATCTGATCGCTGGCCGAAACGTGTTCGAGCAGAGCCGGTTGTTCAGCATATGGAAAGGCGCTATCCTCTTCGTAGAGCGGCTTCAACAGATAAATCTGAGAGCCGACGTGAAGCGCCAACAAGAGGGCCCCCATCAAGCGCCGCCCGCGGTGTTCTAGGGTCAATACGGCAGCCCCTAGAGCGAGAATTCCCAGGCTCGCCAGGCACAGCCAAGTCCAGCGCTGAATCTCCTCTGAAAGCATCACTCGCAGCAGGTCCGGAGCCACCCTTTGCAGCGCTGAAGTGAGCCGCCCTGTGCCCAGGACCAGCACCGCCAAGCCGGCCACAAAGGGCAGCGCCAGCAGAGCCAACAAGCGCTGCAAGCTCTGTCCACCGGTCCTCAACAAGCGCTCAAAACCGACTCCCGCCAACAACGCCGTGCCCACCGCCACCAATAACCAGAATTTCACCGGGTAGCGCAGCAGCGAGGTACCAGGAAGTCCGTAGAGCCAGCGCACCAGCGGATTCCAGGCACCGAGCGCCAGCAGCAGGCCGCCGAGGGCCACTAGCCAAGCCCAAAACTGCTCGCTGCGTCGGGGTCGACCCGAATACAGCAGCAGGCCGAGCGCCAGCAAACCGGGATAGAGGGAGAAAAATAGAGGCGCATTGCCGCCATTGAGGCCCTGTCCCCAAAACCCCAGATTAGGTTCGCCGAAGACCATCGGCAGCAACAGCTCCAATGAGCTGCGGGGGTCCCAGCTCTGAGCCAGAGCAGCATTGATGGTGTAGCGCCAATAACCGCGGAACGAAAGCTCCAAGATGCTCCAGGTAGCAACGATCTGCGGTGCTGCGATCAAGGTGCCAAGGGCAAAAGCGACCGGTAGCCGCCACCATTTAAGCGGTGGCCGACGGAAGCGCACGATGGCGGCGGTCAAGGCCAGACCGAAGGCCATCAAGGCCAGGAACGGGTCGCCGCCGAGCACCAGTAGCGTCCACAAGCCGCCACTGATCAGCCAGCGCCGGGGCTTGCCTCTCCATGCCTCCATGACCGCGGCGCTCAATGCCGGAGCCAAGGTGGTGCCGACCATCAAATTGTACAAGTTGAGCTGCGACAAGTAGTGGCCGCTGGTGGCGTAGATCGCCCCTGCTGCCCAGGCCGCTGGCCGGCTCAGCCCCCAAGCCCGACCAAACCAATAGAAGGCCAGCGGCGCCAGCAGCCAATGCAGCCAGAAATGGGCGTTGAGGGTCCACAGCGGTGATGCCACCCGCAGCAATAAGCTGGTGGGATAGAGCGGAGCGCCGTTCAGGTTGCCCAGCAATGGCTGGCCGCCGGCGCGAAACGGATCCACCTGCGCCAGCTCGCCCCGACCCATCATCTCTGCCTGGGCACACTTCAGCGGATAGTGAGAATGTAGAACGTCTCTTTGGTAGAGCGTGCCGACGCCGAGCACCAATGGCAACACCGCCGCGCCGATCAGCAGCAGGGTCGGGGTGACGTAGAAGAGGCCAAAACGCTTCATCGATGGCGGGATCAGGCCAGACCAGCGGACGTCAGGTCCGGATCGGCTGAAAAACCTTAGCACTGTCAGCACGGGCAGCGGAGGAGAACCCTATAATAGCCGGCATGTCGATGGCTTTGCTGCGTGCAATACGGCCCATTCAGTGGGTCAAGAACGGGTTTGTGCTGGCGCCTGTGGTCTTTGCCCACCAGCTGGACGAGCCCGAGGTCTTAGGGCGCGCCGCGCTCGCTTTTGCGGCCTTCTGTGCCGCCGCCAGTGCTGTATACCTGTTCAACGATCTTCGCGATCGTGAGGACGACCGCCGGCATCCGCTGAAGCGCAGCCGGCCGATTGCCCGTGGCGACCTCGGAGTTCCGCTGGCGTGGGTCGCGGCGGTTTTGCTCGCCGGCGCGGCTCTGGCAGCTTCGGTTCCTTTGGGACGGGGCTTCGGCGGCTTGCTGGCTCTCTACCTGGGCATCAATCTGCTCTACAGCAGCTGGTTGAAACGTCTGGTGATCATCGACGTAATGCTGGTCGCGGTGGGTTACGTCATCCGCGTGGAAGCCGGTGCCGCGGCGGTGGGGGTGGCGTTATCCAGCTGGTTGTTGCTTTGCACCATCTTCTTGGCCCTCTTTCTGATTTTCTCCAAGCGTCGCCACGAACTCCTGCTGTTGGCTGAAGAGGCCGGCGATCACCGGGCGGTTCTCGATCATTACAGCCCGACCTTTCTCGACCAGATGATCAACGTGGTGACCGCTTCGACGGTGGTTTCCTATGCCCTCTACGTCGTCGATCCGGAGACCATCTCCCGCTTCGGCTCCGAGCGATTGGTCTACACCGTGCCGCTGGTCCTGTACGGCATCTTCCGCTACCTCTACTTGGTGTATCAGCGGCCGCGGCGGCGTAATCCGACCGAGGCCGTGTTGAAAGACCTGCCGTCGGTTATCAATGTCTTGGTCTGGGGATTGGCAGTGCTGTGGATCGTCTACGGCGGCTAGCCGAGGGCGTAGATGACGGCAGCCGAAGCACAGCAACGCATCTTGGCCTGCTTCAAGCAGGAAATACGCCAGCGTCGGGGTCGGATCGGTGAACTCGAAGATCGTCTGGGGCGTTACCGGGGTTATCTCGCCAAAGTTTGCTCGGGGCGGTATCCAATATCCCTCGGCCAGCTGCTCGAAACCCTCGAGCTGATGGAAGTAGATCCGGCCGACTTCTTTGGCCGAGCACTCGATCTGGTGATCGATGTAGGCCAACTGTTGCGCGAGGTGGCAGGCGATAGCCAGGGCGATCCGGAGCTGGACGAGATTCTGCGCGCCAGCGACCAGCTTGATCAACAACGGCAGGCGTCATTGGATAACGACTGAAGGGGCCCCTCAGATTGGCGGCCGATAGCGATAGATGCTCATCACGGGTGCCCCTTCGAGTCGCCAGACAACCTCTGGTTGCAGTCGTGCTTTGCAGTCGCGGACCAGCGCGTTCTCCCAATCGAGGCGCTCGACGAACATTACATACAAAGGCCGCAGGCGAGCAGCCTCCAGGGTCTTGGCCAGTCGGTCGGCTGCGATACGCGGTGAGAACGGGGTGGTGATCGGCAGCAAGAACAGGTCCTCACGCAAGCGTTCGGGCGCCACTAGCCGCACCGCGTGTTCGACAATCGGCACCGCTAGCAAGGCGTCTTGAGAGGCATGTTCGTTCAGCCATTCGAAGCCTAAGCGGTAGCTCGTTCCCCAATAGTCCCCGGCTTGAGGCAGGCCGCGTTGGCGGGCTCCGTCCAACCCACCGGCGAACTCGTTCCAATAGGCGAGCTGAAAAGGATGACTGCGCAGAGTCGCCCAGGCGCCGGGTAGCAAGAGCAGTAGCACGGCCACTGCCTTGAGACTCTCGGGGTGCCGGGCATGGCGCACGGCCTTGCCAATCAACCACGAGCCACCCAAACCGGCCAATGCCGCCAGCGCCGGGAAGAGCTCCAGGAAGTGACGCACGCCATCGAAATTAACCGCTTGCGGCAGCAGATAGCGCAGCATTGCCACTATCACCCAGACCCCCATCAGGCGAGCGGTGAGGTCCCCGGTCAGCGCCCGCCGAATGGCGATCACTGAACCCACCAGGGCCAGGGCGAGCAACAGGGGCGGAGTGGTGAACCAGACGGCTTCGAGCACCGGGGCGATGCTCTCGGGCCGAGTGTGGCCTTGGCGAAAGCCGATGTAGTCCAGGTGTTGCCACACCCGGTTCCAGGGATCGGCCCACAGATACGGCCAGCTGGCAAAAGTAGTCAGCAAGCCGAGCACTCCGCCGCCAACCAGGCTTCCAATCAGCTGCCGGGTGCGGCCTCGCCAAGACACTGGCGGCCCACCGAGTAGCAGCATGCCGAGGGGAATGCCGGGCAGAAACAAAGCATTTGCTTTGCAGCCGAGGGCCAGCCCCCACAGCACGCCGGTGAGCAACAGCCCGCGCACCGAACCCGATTCCCAGGCGCGCAAGAAGGCCATCAGGGTCAAGGCGTAGAGCACCAGCAGCGGAAAATCCTTGATGTTCGCCATCAGGTGGCCGAATACCCGCGGTGAACTGAGCAGTAGGACCACCGCCAGGGTTGCCGCCACCGCTCCCCAGCGAGTGGCCAAGAAGCGCCAGAAGACCCAGCTGAGGAGGGCCGCCAGCAGCGGTCCGAGGGCATGAAAACCATCGAAGGGATCGAGCCAGCCGAGGCTGCGCGAAAAGACCACCGAGCAGGCGGCCGCCAGGGTGTTGGCCACCGGGTAGTACTCCCACGGCCGGCCGCGAAAAGGCGACAGCCGTAGGTCGGGCCGGTGCTCGGCAGGATAAGGGTCGGCGGCGAAGTCCAGATAAGCCGGGTCTAGCGAAGTAAAGAACGACAGATAGCGCTGGCCAAAGAACAGATCGCCCAGAGCTTCGTCCCAGGTCACGTTATAGGATCCCAGGCTAGCGAAGCCGAGAACCAGTATGGCCAGTGCCAGCACCACGGGTAGCCAGCGTCGCCAGGACTCGCCTTCGGTCGCCGATCGCCGTTCTTTGCTCAGTGCAACTCCAACAGCAGATAGCCGCCGTCTGGGGACTTGTAGGTTGGCCGCACGCGGCTCGGGTCCCGCACCAAGTCGAGCAGCTCTTGAGGGTAAGGGATGCCCCAATTCGCCTTGCGCAGCAGCAGGTGGGTGATGCCCTCGGCGGCCAAGTGCTGGTTGAGGGCCTTGGGGCCGTCTATATCCTGAAGCCAATCAACCAACTGCGAGGCTTCGAAGAAGCTATCGGCGATGTAGTCGCGCTCACAGAAGAAGGCTCGGTTGTAATCGATCATCAACAGGCGGCTTTGCTCCGGCAGCTCATCGATGTGCAGCCACACCGGATCGATGACCGAGGCCAGCACTCGCTCGCCCTCTTCGCGCAGCAGGATCTTGCTGGTCTGCCAGCCGCCGCGCAGCACTTTTTGTTGATCGACCACCGCCAGCAACGCCACCGAGCAGCCCAGCAACGCCCAGCCGGCTTGGCGCATCCTGGCGTTGCGCAGCTTGCCCAGCAAATCGGCCAGTGCCAGCCCGGCGGCCAAGGCGGCCAGGGGCAGCAGGGGAACCAACAGCCGACTCTGCTGCGAAGTCAAACTCCAGAAGACAAAGCACAGGGCGACGACAAACAGTGCCCGGCGCACTGCTGGCAGTCGCCAGCCGGCGATCAAAGTCGCGGGCAGCAGTACCAGCCAGAAGGCACCTAGCCGGCCGTCGAAGTGCTCGTAACCCTGGCCGCCATTGAGCAAGACCCGAGGAATCAGCAGCAAATAATCGAGGGGCTCGCGGCCCATACCGATCGAGCTCTGCCAAGCGGCCAGTTGCTCCGCCAGCCGGGCGCTCCAACCGCTGCCGCCGAGAACCCCATAGAGCGCCGGGTACACTGGATTGCCGGTCCACCAAGCTGATTTCACCAACCACGGTGCCCACAGCACCGCCACCGGCAGGGCAAAGCGGGTGGCAAAGTCGCGGCGCAGCTCGGCACGGTGATGTTCGGCACGGTGATGCCCGGTACCGCGCAGCAGACGCGGCAGGTAGAGCAGTGCCAGTATCGCCACGCCAACAATGCCGGTGAGCTTGGTCCCCGCCACCATGCCGCCACAGAGGCCCGCCAGCAACAGCCAGCGTTGCCGCTCGCGGCGCTGCTCACTATCGAGCGCCTGACAGAGAAAGAGAAACGCACCGAGTAAGAAAAACGCGTGAGCCAGTTCGACATAGGCCGTCCGTAGCTCAAACATGACGACATCATTGGCGAGGAAGAACAGCGCCGCCAGCCAACCGACCCGACCGCCGCCGAGCCGCCGGCAGCCCACCACCAGGGCGTAAAGCACCGCCACTCCAAAGCCGAAGTGCAGCAGCTTGGCTAGCACATGGTCCTTGATTCCCAAGGCCAGGGCATAGAGCAGCTCGGTGTTCTGTGGCCAATGCGAATAGACATTCCACGGTAGCTCGACAAAGCCTCCATGGCGCAAGTAGATCTTCGGCAGAGTCAGATGGTAGACGCTGGCATCCCAAGAGACCGCCGGCCCCAGGGTGACCATCAAGACGGGAAGCAGATAGAGCCCCAGCAAGAGAGCCAGCACCAGCTCCCCACGGCCATAGCCCAAAGCCCCTGCGGAGTCGCTGCCGGGAGCAAGTCGTTGGCGCCAGATGGCTGCCAGGAGTAGCAAGCCCAGCATCGCCCCGGTCAGGCTCCAGGTACACAGCCAGCCCACCGCCGCCAGAGCGAAGAGCAGAGCCACCCAACAGACCAATCCCAGGCAGAGTTCGGCCAAGCCACGGTAGGCGCCCAATTCGCCGAGGCTGTAGCGAGTGCTGTTCAGGCCGCTCGCCAGCAGCCGGCCGGCGAGCCAGAAGCTCAGACCCAGGGCCAGAGCCAGCAAGCAATGCTCGAGGATGTAAAGCATCCGATCAGTCTGCTTGAGCGATCGCCGTCCGCAGCTTGGCGGCGACCCGTTCGAGGTCCGCGAGAGTCATTTGATCAAACAATGGCAGCAAGATCGCCTGCTCCTGCGCCAGCTCCGACTCGACCAGCCGCCGGCAGCCATCGGCACCGCAGCTGCAACTGTGATCATTGGTGCGGCCGGTCCCAGGGGCACAAGACCAGGGCTGTTGCCGATAGGCCGGTTCACGATGAGCACACATGATGCCGCGACGACTGGCGACGCCTGCATCGAGCAAATGTTGCATCACCCGGATTTGGTCACACCCCGGCGGCAGCCGCACGCAGAGGCTCTGCCAGTTAGTGCGCGCCCACGGTGGCTCGACCGGCAGCTCGAGACCAGGAATATCACCGAGCAGCGCGAAGTACTGCTCGGCCAAAGCTCGGCGGCGCTGGACCACCGCAGGCAGGCGGCCCAGCTGCACCCTCCCCACCGCCGCCTGGATATCGGTCAGGCGGTAGTTGTAGGCCAGCTCGTCATAGGACTCGAAGACCACCTGGTGGGCGCCGTGGCGCACCGTGTCGGGCACCGTCATGCCGTGATGGCGCAGGCGGCGAAAGCGCGCATCCCAATCCGCGTCATGGGTCGTCAACATGCCGCCATCGCCGGTGGTCAGCAGTTTGCGAGGATGAAACGAGAAACACGCCACCTTGCCATGCGGCCGGCCGATCTTCTGCCACTCGCCCCGCCAATCGATCTCCGAGCCAATCGCACAGGCGGCATCCTCGATCACCGGCAGGCCGTGTTTCTCGGCGATCGGCAGCAGCCGTGCCAGGTCGGCCGGCATGCCCATCTGGTGGACGGCCAGAATCGCCCGCGTGCGCTCGCCGATCAGTCCTTCGACCTTCGCTGGGTCCAGGTTGTAGGTCTGGCGTTCTATATCGATAAACACCGGCAGGGCATCGACAAAGCGGATGCAATTGGCGGTGGCGACAAAAGAGTGCGAAACGGTGATCACCTCGTCACCCGGCCCCACCCCCGCCGCCAGCAGCGAGAGGTGCAGCGCTGCCGTGCAATTGGCCACCGCGCAAGCATGGCGGGCGCCGACAAACGCGGCAAACTCCTCCTCGAACGCCAGCACCCGCGGCCCCTGGGTCACCCAACCCGAGCGCAGCGCCTCGGCCACTGCGTCGGCCTCCTCCTCACCTAGCAACGGCCGAATAATCGGCAGCGAGTCGCTCACCGTCCAGCCTCCCCCGGCTTCGACGCCAGCACCCAATCCACCAGCTGGCGCAAACCCTCCCCCAGGCCCACCTCAGCTTCAAACCCCAGCACTCGGCGAGCCGCTTCGGTATCAGCTAGCCGGCGCGACACCGGATTCACCGCCCGTTCCTCGCGATACTCCACCCCCAGCGTAGAGCCCATCACGGCGAGCAGCGCCTCAGCCAGCTGCAGCAAACTGGTTTCAGTGCCCGAGGCGACATTGAACACCTGATCACCAGCCCGGCCCGCGGCCAGCGCCTTGGCGGCTAGCAAATTGGCGCGGGCGATGTCTTCGATAAAAACAAAGTCCATGGTCTGACAACCGTCGCCAAAGATCAGTGGCGGCAGGCCAGCACGAATCCGTTCGATCCAGCGGATCAGCACCTCGGTGTAGGCGCCAAAGATGTCCATCCGCGGGCCATAGACGTTGAAATAGCGCAACGCCACATAGTCCAGGCCGTACATGTCATTGAAACTGCGCAGTAGGCCCTCGTTGAACACCTTGGCGGCGCCGTAGAGAGTGCGATTGGCATAGGGATGGTGATCCTCGCGGGTAGGAAACTCCTCCGCCAGCCCATAGGCCGAGGCTGACGAAGCCGCCACCACCCCCCTCACCCCAGCCTCCACCGCCGCCTCGACGACGTTGAAGGTGCCATCCACCAGCACCTCGAGCGCCACCCGAGGCTCCTCGGCACAGCGGGTAATGCGGATCGCTGCCTGATGAAACACCAGGTCGATCCCCTCGGTGGTGCGCCGCAGTAGGTCACGATCGCAGATATTGCCCTCGACAACCGTCACCCGGCCATGGTCCATCGCCCAAGCCAGGTTCTCGCGCCGGCCGCGTGAGAAGTCGTCCAGGACCACCACTTCGGCGGCATCCTCGCGCATCAGCAGATCGGCAATATGCGAGCCGACCAGGCCCGCACCGCCGGTGATAAGAATTCTCTTGCCGCGCATCTTTCTCCCCTCGCTGGGATTCTCTGGGTGGTTGTTCCGGAGGGGGGCAGTTTATACCTCTGGGGGGTTGGGGTGGTGGGTGCCTGGATCATGAAAACGAAGCTCAAGCAGTGTCGACTGGTTCAGTTGCGGCAGTGGGCGGTCTCGGACTCAGATCTGGTGTTACATTTTCGGCTAACAGTGGTGCGTTGCTGCTGCCACTTGCGCTGTAACTGAGCATGAGCATCAGCATCAGCATCAGATGTTGGGAGGGGCACGGGTGCTGAAAAATATCCTGGTCCTCGGTGCCGGAACCTTGATCATTGGCCTCTTGATCTTGGATCTTCTAACAACCCTTGCCCCGAACGATTTCCAGACTTCCTGGCAAGAACCTCCGGGCGGCTCGACCTATCGTGCCGATGTCGAGATCCAGCGGCTTCGCTTTGACCAGATACACGGCACGCTGCGAGCGGTACTTGGACTTGTCTTGGTACGGTCGGCTCAAGATGACGAGATTTCGAAGTTCAGTTTCAGTTTGCAGAGTTCCGGCAGCGAAGGGACCACTTACTGGTTGCCATATCCGGAAACCTGGCCGATGCCGGGTACTACTTGGGAAGAGATTCGCGGCGAAGAGAGCTTCGACGTTCTCGAGGCCAGTCAGGAAATGACGCTGTTTGTCAACCAGAGAACTCGCCAAACGTTATATCCGTTTGATGATATTACTCTGCGATTTCTCCCCAGAGGATTCGTTGACGGCGGGGTACTTGATCCGGATCTGTGGGTCCACAGTTTTTCAGTTAGTCTTTCAGACCCAAACTTCCACTTGCTCTGCTCGGTTGATGAGAGTGAGGTTGTTTGTCAACTGAAGCGAAGCGCCTTCGTTCGCATGATTAGCGTGGCATTGCTGGCCTGTGTGTTGGTGTTTTATTTCTATCTATTCCGACTGACCAGTCGTGACGAATTACTTGCCAAGACGTTGGGCTTCATGGGCGCACTCTGGGGTGTTCGCTCGGTGCTAGTTCCGCGCTCTTTGGCTGTTTTTCCCTCTTTGATCGATTACGTCGTGTTGATCCTTTTCTTTGTCTTGTTTCTAACCGTCATCGCAACTGTTCAGCCTGCCAGGCCTAACCCATAGGAGGGAAAACATGAAGAATACGTCATTTTTTGTACTGCTGATTGCCTTAGCTGGGTGGGGCGTCAGCACCTTGGCTCAGGATCAGGAGATGCCCTTGGGCAAGACTTCGCTTGAGCTTCCCACAACCCTGGCGATCGAGTCCGAGGAAGTATCGAAGCTCCGGGTGGTCAGAGGCCGAGAAATCGCATTCGTGCAGAGGGACGATGGAGACTATGTGCTCAACAAAATGCTGCCCTACGGTGCGATTGTCGACGATCCGAAAACAAAGCGACCGCGCAACGGTCTAATTGTGGAGTATCAGATCTATGCCCAAGACGATCAAGCATTCTTCGTTGAGATAATTGTTCCGAGAATGCAACACAAAGGTCTAGCGGATAGCGAATTCGAAGCGAGTCTCTCAGGTAACGCACTAGTTGATGACTTGGTCTCGGCTTTGGCACTCCAAGTAAGATCTGGTACGCACAGCTGCGCTAACGGTCGGGTTTGTGTCAAGACCCGTAAAGTCGACGGGGTTGAAAAGTGTTGCCGATACAAATGTCGATGAACGAGAGGGGTGCGGCTGATCATCTGTTGGAGCAGCCGACGGCAGACCTGGTGCCGCCGGCCTGACTGCCCGGACCAAGTGCCAGCCGATTCTCGGCCATTGCGGCGAGTAGACCTGAAGCCGTCAGTGCAAACCCACGAAGCTTGCCGAGGGCGATCTATCCGCCCAAATGTCTCTGAAGAAGACGGCGGCAGGGAATAGGTACCAGCCGATTCGCAGCCACCTTGGTGGTCATTGGCCTGTAGCCGCGGAAACCGCCGCGGCAAGATCGGGTGAACGAGATCTACCGCGCCCACTTGCCGCCGTTCTCAGCGGATTACGAGGAACTTGCGCTGCCTTGCCCGGTGCCTCCGACGGAGTCAGTTGTATGCGAAGTTCTGCTCCGAGCGCCTTCGCCAGCCGGACCATGGTCATCAGGGTGAAGTTGGCGTTACCGCGCAGGATCTTGGTGATGTAGGCGGGGGAAGTACCAAGTCGGCGAGCCAACTCCGACCTCGACACCTCTTCCCGTTCCATCAGGCGGAAGATCTCCTCGGTGAATTCCTGCACGGTGCCGGCGAGCCAATAGTCGTCGTGTCCTTCGGCTCTTTTGTAGAGATCGTCGAAGTTCTTGGCTTTCATCGTCTCTATCCTTTCATTTTGAGAGCGGCTTGCCCTTTTGCCAAGAAGTACTGGCGTCGGTACTCTTGCGCTCTTTCGATCTCGGTTGCCGGGGTCTTCTGGCGCTTTTTTACGAAGCCGTGACTACAAATCACCAGCTTGCCCTCGTCGTAGAACCAGAGTACCCGGACTCGGCCCTGGATGAACTCCCAGAGCCCAGGCCCGAGCTGATGGGAGATCTCCGTATTGCGTGGCGGGCCGTGGTCAGCGACCCGATCAAGAAGCTTGAGCATCCGACGACCGTCTCTTGCGAGCCCGCCTTCAATTTCTGCCAGAAACTGCAGAAGCGGGCAGTCACCGCGATCGGTGCAGACCGCCAAGACTTGCCAACCTCCACTTCGGACCCGCCGTAACCTCATTTTAACCTCCAGGTTCAAACGGTGGCAAGCAGGATCTTGCTCATTGTCGATCCTGACCGCCCACGAGGGGTTCGCAACGTGCTGCGGCCCAGCCTCCTCAGCTGAGCCAGCCAAGCCGATATCGCGTATCCTAGAAGGTCTGGAGGTACTGTATGGCGACGACAATCCAATACTACCCTGAGATAGGTGCCAGCCGATTCGCAGCTGCCGATTCGCAGCTACTCGGACCTCCGGCCCCTTCGGCCAGGACCCTCTGCCTCCTCTGCACTCTATCCAGCGACCCGTCGCCGATCGTCGAGCTAGCAGAGAGCTTGTGCGAGAGTGATCGCGTGCGCACAGCCAGCATTGTCGAGAGCGTGGTAGATTGTCCCTCTCCAGGTAATATGCCCGGAGGACGATTCTCGTGAGTGGAGCGAGTACACCGAGCATTGAGTATCCGCCCGAGGTTCTTTGGGCTCTTCAGCAGGCCCCCGAAAAGTTTGCCGCCGAGGCTCGCCTGCTCCTTGCCCTCAAGCTCTATGAGATGGGCAAGCTGACCACCGGCATGGCGGCTCGGCTTGCTGGGATCCCACGCCTTCGCTTCATCTTCTTGGTGGGCGAACATGGCCTCTCCCCCTTCGGCGAGGCGCCCGAAGATCTCGAACAAGATCTCGCCGATGCCCGAAGGGCCTGTCGTTGCGAATAACACGCCCCTCGCGGCTCTCTGGGCGATCGACCGTCTGGATCTACTGGAGTCTTTGTTCAGCGAGATCCTGATCCGAGATAGGTGCCAGCCGATTCTCGGGAGCTTGGTTGAGGTTGTCGGCGGCAAAAGCCCTAAACGCAGCAGGGGCAGCCCGGCCTGGCCGGCAACTGCCCCGTCTTTCTTCTGCAAAGAAGGAGTGCGGCCCTCGCTAGAGCCGCACCGGGTCTGAGCGGGTCCTACTGACGCTTACCGCACACTGGATTGATGCAGTGGTCGTGGGGGGCGGTGCCGAAGGAGCTGTGGCAGCTCGTCAGAGCGGCGTTGGCAGTCCAGCAGTCGACGTCTTCAGTGTCGCAGGAGCGGCCTGGGAAGAAATTGGTCGTACCCGGCAGGACCAAGTCGGGGCGGCCATCGCAGTTGGTGTCCACCTTGAACGGACTACTCACTTCGAGATCGCCAGGCCCTGCATTGGTGCAGAAACCCATGCCGTCGATGGCCAGGGTCACCGGGTGGGAAACCGGACCGCGAACTTCGCCAGTCGCAATATTGGTGAAGTTCAGGCATACATTGACCGACAGGTTGCCAGAGAACTTGCCGCAGTTCTCACACCCCAAATCGGCCTTGATCTTGGTGGCATCTTGGCACTCACACAGACAGGCACTGACCCGCCAGCTGGTATCACCGGTTGCCGGGCAAAAGACGTTGATGACGTCGTTGCTGAACAGATTGAGGGCGCGGATAACGATTGCAGAAGTTACATCGCCGGAGGCGAAGTCGATCGGATCGAGGCGTTCGACCACGGTATCCGCGTTGCCGAGGATGCCCGGAGGATCGGTCACCAAGGGCGCGCCCTGAAATGTCACCGAACCGGTGAAAGGGGGAGAGCCGGCGCAGAAGAAGCCGGCTGGAATGGGAACGGCGGAAAAATCGGCCACGCTCGGCACGGTGCTCGAAGTCTGGAATGCGTCGATGCCGGGGACGATGTACGGGGGTTGGGCGATAGCCGGAGCGCAGAGCAAGGCCACCACAGTCAGGCTAAAGCAAAGCCTAATCCAAGAATTTCTCATGAGCATATCCTCCTAAATTTGTCGAAAAACAAAAGCATCCGCGAAGCTAGGCCTCGGGTCAGACGGATGCCGGTTCAGCAATCTGACCAGCGCGCATTGTAGAGATCTTTAGTGAACACCCACTTCTTTGAACTTGCGGAATGCAGAGCGTTATCATCTCAACTAATTGCCTGGAACCGGGCTGCTGGGGCTCGCCGCAGAGAGCCTCTGATCCCCCCTAGGAGGTGGCTGCCGAGGCTTTGTTAGAGACTAGGCGCGGATTAGGTGCCGCCGGAATAGGTGCCAGCTGACTCGCGGCTACCCTGGGAAGGGCAGCAGAAGCGGGGCGGTATAGTGTCGCCAGCTCGATTCCCAACCCGCTACCTGCAAGCGACCCGAGATCCTCGTTGATGAACCAAGAGCCCCTCCCCCCGTCCTCGCCGGAGCTAACCCTCGTCACCCCGGCTTACGATGAAGAGCGCAATCTGCCGCTGCTCTACGAGCGCCTGTGCGTGGCGCTCGACGGCGTCGATTGGGAGTGGGTGGTGGTGGACGATCATTCCACCGATCGAACTTTCGCGGTGGTGCAATCACTGGCGGCGGCGGATCCGCGGGTGCGGGGAATTCGCCTGTCGCGCAATTGTGGTTCGCACAGCTCGGTTCAGTGTGGAATCGAGCACGCCCGCGGGGCGGGTGTGGTGGTCATGGCCTCGGATCTACAGGATCCGCCGGAGTCGATTCCGCAGCTGCTGGTCGAATGGCGGGCGGGGGCGCAGGTGGTGTGGGCGGTGCGCGAGGAACGCCAGGGCGAATCGCTGGCCACCCGCGGTTCATCGCGGGTCTACCATTGGATGATGCGCCATGTGGTTGGGATGAAGGAGCTGCCGTCAACCGGCGCTGACTTCTTTCTGATCGACCGGCTAGTGGTCGATGCCTTAGCGAGATTCCAGGAGCGCAATGGCAGCATCTTCACCCTGATCACCTGGCTTGGTTTCCGTCAGACCTCTATCTTCTACAGCAAGGCGGCGCGGGCTCACGGCAGCTCGAAGTGGACGCTCGAGAAGAAAGTCAAACTGGCGTTGGACTCGGTGTTGTCGTTCAGTTACCTGCCGATCCGGCTAATCTCCTACCTCGGCATCACGGTGGCCTTTTTCGGCTTGCTCTACGCCAGCGCGGTGATTTACAACGCCCTGACCGGCGCCCCGGCCGATGGTTGGTCGTCGTTGATGGTGGTGGTGCTGGTACTCGGTGGCATGCAGATGACGATGATGGGAGTGCTCGGCGAGTATCTCTGGCGGGCGCTCGACGAGGCCCGCCGCCGCCCTCTCTACACTGTTGAAGCCACTACCCTTCTTCAGCGAGGGGGAGGTAGTTGAGTAGCAGACCGCCAGCGCAGGCCAGCGACAAGACCACGGTGACGGCCCGTGCCAGCATGACGGTCTCAGCACCACCACCGATTGCCAGCTGTTGGTAGAGCACCGCCGCTACCGAATCGGTCACTCCAAGGGCCATTGGCGTCGTCGGGATGCTGGATGCAAGTTGAATCGCTGGCGCTACCTGGAGCACTTGCCGTGGCGAAACTCCTAAACCAAGGGCCGCGAATGCGCACCAGGAGGCGAAGAAGCTGAACAGATGGCCCACTAATGACAGCAGGAAGGCGAAGGTGAGGACACCGGGCTGCCGGCGATAGTCGGCAAGGGCCCGCGACAGGGAGTGCAACCAGCTGCCGGCCGGCGGGCGTCCAAGACGTTGGATCAACGCCAAGGCAATCACGGCGGCCAGCAGCGCCAGGGCGCTCCAGCTGAGAATCTGCCGGCCGAGCTGGCCGCCAAGACCAACCATGAGGCGGCTGGAGAGCACCGCCATCAGCAGCAGCAGGGCGCCGAGACCGAGCAGGCGGTCGATCACCAAGCTCGAAATCAGCCGCCCCTTGCGTTGCTTGGCTAGCGGCGCAAGGTAGTAGATCTTGGCGCCGTCCAGGCCCAGGCCAGAGGGCAGGAAGGTGTTGCTGAACATGCCGATCAAGCCGATCTGCAGAGCCGCTCCGGCGCTCAGCTCGAAGCCTTGGGCGCGCACTAAGCGCAACCAGCGCCAGACCTGGCAGACCACGGAGAGAATCAAGCCCGCCACCAAACCGGCCAACGGCCAGCCTGGGCGTAAGGCCAGCAAGGTGGCGAAATCGAATCGGCTGCTGCTGACCAACCAGGCGATTAGGATCCCAGCCAAGACCAGCTTGAGTGCCGTGCCGAGCCAGCCCAAGCGTGTACCGGCCGGGGGACTTGGGGGCAGCGAAGCCCTCACCCTGCCTCGATCATCGGCGATCGCCTGGGGGCGCCGATCATTGATAGCGAGCCTCTCGAGCGTCGCCGGCCACCCGCGCCGGCACGCCGAGAACTACCGCATGCGCGGCGACGTCTTGGGTGACCACCGCGCCGGCCCCCACCAGCGCTCCTCGGCCGATCGCGATGCCTCCCAACAAGGTCGCGTTGGCGCCCAAGGAGGCGCCGAAACCCACTCGGGTGAGCAAAGCCCGCCAATCGTCGTCGGTCTGTAGGCGGCCGGCGAGGGTCGCTCGCGGGTGCAGGCCGTTGACGAACATCACCCCATGACCAACGAATACTTCGTCCTCGATCGTCACGCCCTCACAAATGAAGGCGTGGCTGCTGAGCTTGCAGCGACAGCCGATCTCGGCCCCCTTCTGGACCTCGACAAAGGGTCCGATCTGGGTGCCGGCGCCGATCCGGCAACCATAAAGGTTGACCAGCTGCGGGTGAGGAATGTGGACCCCTTCGCCGAGTTCAACGTCCTCAGCGATCGGCATCCTCAGCCTCCGTGGCTGGAGTTTCGCTGTGGTTGAGGTCTCGTTCATGAAGGGTGGCCAGGCCCTCGTCCACGGCAGCTCGTTCGACGGTCTTGCAGTCGAGCCCGCGCCTGCGGCCGCGGGCGAGTACTTCGCCGACTTTCAAGCCCCCGGCCTGCAATCGAGCCACCGGCTCGGGCCCGAGGTCGGAAGGCAGCACTCCCATGTGGCCGGGAACGTTGTTGAGGGGCCAAGTAGGTAGGGGCGGATCGCTGGGTAGGTCGCCCCAGAAGCGCACCAGCGGGGTACCCGGAAAACGCTCGGCAAAGGCTGCCAGCTCGGCCCCACCGAGCACCGGCTGCTGCCGTGGCTGCATCGCCACCAGGATCGCGTCGGGAGCCAGCGGCAGATCCTGTGGTAGCTCGGCCACGATCGTGAGTCTCGCTCCGGCATTTTCCAAGCTCCGTTTTAAGTAGGGCTCGAAGGGGGTGTTCGACAGCAGTAGCAGCTGGCTGCCGTAAACCGCGACACCGGCGTCGAACAATAATTTCTGCGCCATCGGGCCGAGGTAGGAGAACACGTCCACCGCCGGGTGGCGCTCGTTGGTACCGGCGATGGCGATGTGGTGGCGATAACAGGCTTGCAGGTCGACATCTTCAGGCCGCAGTTCCCAGGCCTCGTACATCAAGGTCACCACAGCGGTGGGCTTCATCCAGCTCACCAGGCGGGCGCCGATCGGCCGCAAATGACCGCTGTTGGTGATGATGTCGGCGCTACCTACCTGCGCCGGGTCGAGTTCGAAGATCACTTGCAGCTGCTCCTCGACGCCTCCCATAGCGAGCAGCTGATGGGTCGCGGCGTGCACTTCACGGGCGCTACCCCAGCGGCTGTCGGCGGTGTATGCCAGCACTCTCTCGGCGCCGGCCAAGGCGGCGATCAAGGGGGTGATGGCGTAGGCGCCGCTGGCTGCTTCGGTGAGCACCACTAGGCCGCGCAAGTCGAGCTTGCAGCGTTCGACGGCGGCTCGCGACAGACTCAGGAGTCGCTGGGGGTGAAGGCCCGGAAGGCTAGCGTTGGGCTTGGCCCTAGGCACTGATTTCCACCGGCTGGCCGTTGTTGGCCAGTGATTTGTTGGCGGCTTCGAGGATCTTCACCACCCGCAGGCCGGCCTGACCGTCGCTGACCGCCGCGGTGTGGTGTTCGATGCGGTCGGCGAAGTGCTCGGCCTCTACCCCCAGGGCCTCGGCACGTTCCAGCTGCGGCGCCCACATGTCGCCGGTGCGGTAGCCCACCAGGCGTTCGTAGATTTGCTGCGGGTCGTCGACCCCATCGTCGCCCAAGGTCACTCCACTGTCGTAGAGCTTGACCTTCTCGCTGGGTTCCAGATCGTCGTAGATGATCATCCGACGGTCGCCGCCGATCAAGGTCTGGCGGATCTTCACCGGTGCCAGCCAATTGACATGGATGTGGGCGATCAGCCGGCTGTCACCGAACAGGCAAGTCAGGTAGGCGAGGTTCTCCAACTGACCGGGTATGTGGGCCATGCCGGTGGCCGACACCATGCTGGGAGGCTGGCCCAGCACGTAGTCCATGATCGATAGGTCGTGGACCGCCAGATCCCAGAGCACGTTGACATCGTGCTGGAAGAGCCCCAGATTGACCCGCACCGAATCGTAGTAGTAGAGTTCGCCGAGCTCGCCGTCGCGCACCAGCTGGCCGATCTTGCGCACCGCGCCGGTGTAGAGAAAAGTGTGGTCAACGTGCAGCACCAGGCCTTTGCTGGCGGCTAGCTCGATCAACCGCTCGGCTTGCTCGGTGGTGGCGGTCAGCGGCTTCTCCAACCAGACGTGCTTACCTGCCTCCAGGGCGGCTCGGGCGAGCTGGTAGTGGCTGGCGGTGGGGGTGGCGATGGCCACTGCGTCGACCGCCGGATCGGCGATCAGGCGGTTGGCGTCGGCGTAGGAGGTGAGGCCAGGATAGCGCCGGCCAGCGGCTGTCAATCGCCGCTCGTCGCGATCGGCCACCGCCCGCAGGTCGAGGCGCGGCGATTGGTTGAAATTGCGCACCAGGTTGGGGCCCCAATAGCCGTAGCCGATCACTCCAATACCAATCATCCTCTCTCCTCCTCATTGTTCATACGGTAGCGTTCTTGGCGGGCATCACCCACCACCCGCGCCGGCACGCCGAGCACCACCGCATAGTCGGGCACGTCACGGGTCACCACCGCTCCCGCGCCCACTAAAGCGCCGCGGCCAATGGTGATGCCGCCTAACAGGGTAGCCTTGGAGCCGATCGAGGCCCCGTGGCAAACGCGGGTCGGCAAGAGCTGCCAATCGTCCTCGCCCAGCAGCTGGCCGGCGGCGGCGGCGCGCGGGTGTTTATCGTTGACGAACATCACCCCGTGGCCGATGAAGACCTCGTCTTCCAGGGTCACACCTGCACAAAGGAACGAGTGGCTGCTGACTTTGCACAGCCGGCCAATCTCGGCCCCTTGCTGGATCTCTACGAAGGGTCCAATCTGTGAGCCATCGCCGATCCGGCAGCCGTAGAGATTGACCAGCTCGGGGTGGTGGATCTTGACCTCAGCACCCAGCTCTACGTTGTCGCCGATCGGCATTTCAGGGTTCCTCCGCAGCGATCGAGGATGCGGCCGGGGATTCCACCCACTGCAATCGCTCGATCGACACTGGCTCGCCAGCTTCCTGGTAAGTCAGATGATAGTAGGCCCGGTCGGGGAAATGGGTGACCAACTGCGGTGCGTCGATCGACGGATAGACCACCAGCACATCGTCGCGCAACCAAGGATCGGGATGAGGGAAACGTAATCTCCAAGAACGCACGTCTTCGTAGAGATCGGGTCGCTTTTCCCACAGCAAGTAAGGCGGTTCGGCGATTAGCAGCGCGGGCCGCACGGTCACTGCTTCAAGATCATTCAACGGCAACCGGGACAGGGCCGCCTGCGCTCGCAAGGTCAGTCCGTGGGTGGCGGTGAAGATCACCAAGCCCAAGCCATAGGCTACTAGCAAGCTGGCGCCCACGGTTCGTAGACGGCGATTCTTGGCCAACAGGTCGAAGAGGGCTAGCAGGCCCAGGGTGGCGATGAGGATCAAAGGCGCGGCGGCTTCTGAGTAGTGAATCGGGCCCACCAGGTGGATACCGGTGTCGTCATGGGCCAGAGCGACCAGCAGGTTGAGTACCACTCCCCAGCCCAGGCTCACCGTTACCGCCGAGCACTTGGCCAGGCCGAGCCAAATCAATGCCCCGCCCAAGGGACCTAACAAGTAAACGCTCAACATGCCGACGTTGAAGCCCAAGTTCAAGCCCAATCGCTGAGCGATGTCCAATTGCTGCCCGGTCTGGCTGCTGGCGCCGCCGGCGAATCTAGCCTGCAATAGCCAATGACCGGTGATCTGCTGGTTGTACCAAGCGAAGACTAAGGCCATGGCACCCCAGGCCAAGGCCGCCGCCAGCAAAGGCCGGCGACATTCCCGTCGCTGCCAAGCCATGGCGCCGAGGTGCAGGGCCGCCGGGGTCAGCAGGCAGGCCGCCTCGACCGGTCGGGTGAGAAAGGCGAGGCCGGCCAATAAACCGAGCAAACCCCCGGCCAGGGTCCGGCGGCGGCCCGCGTCGAGCGCCAGATAGAGGTAGCAAGGCAAGGCCATGGCGAGCAGCGAGCGCGACAGCAGATGGCTGTGGTGGGTCATCGCCATCACTCCGACCATCGGTGACAGCAGCCAGAGGGCGGCACAACTCATAGCCCCGGCACGGCCGCCGAGGAGCGCCCCGGCCGCGGCTAGCGCGACCCCGGAGACGGCCACCAAGATGGCGTAGAGCACGTCGCCCGTGCCGCTCACCCGACTCAAGGCGTCGAAGAACAGACCGCCGGGAAAGTCCATCGAACTAGTGTAGCCATCGCGCTCATAGACGAACAGCAGTTTCAGTGCTTCTCTGGGCTGCGGGGTGGGTACTCGCAGATGACCCTCGGCGATCATTCGACCGCCGAATGTGACCGCGCTTTCATCGTCGGTCAGCGGTTGATCGAGCAGCAAATAATGACGACCGCCCATCGCCACGGCGAAGAGCAGCAGGCCGTAGAACACAGCGGCAAGCTGCCACCGGTGTCGGCCAAGCCCGCTCAAGCCATGCCATAGGCGGCTCAGAAGCTGGCCCAGGTGCGGCGCCAAGCCATAAGCGATCAACAGCAGTCCGGGTACCGCCAGGACGTAGTGCGACATCCAGAACATCGCTTCGCGCCAGCTGACGAAGTGGAAGGCCAGGCCCAGCTGAGCCACGAAGCCGACCGTTTGGGCGAGGCTGAAGTGGGCTGCAAAGAGAACCAGCCCGGCAATGATGGGCTTGAGTCGCAAGATTCTAGCTCCGGTTGGTTGGCTGAAGTCAGCATTCTAAGCCGGTCAGAGACCCCATGCGGCCAATCATCGGAACGGCGACAACAAAACGCTAAGAGGTTTTTCTGCGCCACATCTCGCCCTCTTGGGCAAGCACTGCTCGGACGACATCACCGCCGATCAGCTCGATGACATCCGCGAATTTGACTACCAATTCGGTTCCTTTATCGACCCAGGTATTGAGCTCGGGATCGATTCGGTCATCTTGCCGATCGACTGGTGATCTAGGTTGGAGGCAGGGCTCTCAGGGCTCGTCGCCGGCTTTCTCGCTCAATGCTGGAAAACGACACCACGGGGTGCGCAGCACGGCCAGCTCGTCTCCGGCCATGGTTACGTTGTCGGGTACCGGAAAGCTGGCCAGGCGCTCGAAGTCCGGTTGGCCAGCGGTGAGTCGGGGGTAGGAGCTGGGAAACACCACCAGATAGTCAGGTTGTTGCTCGGCCAGAAAACGGGCCAGCCGCTCTTCCCAATGGACCTTGGCCAACTCGCCGTCAGGGTGCAGGTAGGGGCCGACCTCCGGTGAGACGATGCCTGCTAGGTCGAGCACCGGGTTGGGCAGGTAGTACTTTAAGGCGCCGATATCTTGGACCGCCAACAACGCCTCCGGGTCGACCCGCTGGGCCAACCAGTGGGCGGCTTTTACATCGCTAGCGCGGACATTGGCGAGGGTCTGCACGTAGCGCTCCATACCCTGCACCAGGCTCCAGAACTGCGGCATCAGCACGGCCGCCACCACCAATCCCCGCAACGGCAGCCGGCGTCCCGCCAAGTGGAGGTTGGACCAAGCGGCCCAGGCGCGTTGCAGGCCGACTGCGCCGAGCACCGCGGTGAGCGGCAGTAAGGGGAAGAAGTAGCGGCCAAAATTGCCCACTAGCACCGGCTCTCCCGCGGCACTGAGCAGCGAGTAAGCGAGCGGCAGGCCGAGTAGCCACATCGCCGGCAACAGTCCGCGGCTACGCTCGCTGCCGAGGCGTTCGGCCAGAACCAGCACGCCGGCGCCAGCGAAGATCGTCATCACCGGTTGCGAGTCGAACAGGATTCCCAGCACGGTTCTGAGATACCGCAGGCTGGGCAGCAGGTCGCCGGAGGCGCTGGCCTTGACGCCGAAGGTGCTAGGCAGTGGCGAACCGCCCACCCAGGTATAGAAGAGCGCTACCGGCAGTACCACCAGCGCCGCCAAGCCAACCGCGTAAGGCAAGCCGCGGAGCGGCTTCTCGCGCTGGCCGTGGAGGCTCTTGGCGAGCCAGCGATCGATCACGGCCAGCAGCCACAGCAGGGCGCCTTCGGGCCGTGCCAGGGTAGCCGCGGCCAGCACTACCAGGCTGGCTCGGGGGCGGCTCGCTTGGCGCAGCTCGCGCAGATGCAGGATCATGCCCCAGAGGCTCAGACAGATGAAGAGCGAGACTTCCATGGCCGACAACGCCGACCAGACCAGCCAAGATGAACTGGCGGTCACCGCGGCTGCCAGCCAACAAAGGCCACGGGCCAAGCCCAGCTCGCGCGCCAGTTTGGCGGTGGCGTCGACCGCCGCCAGTTGTAGGGCGATGCCGAGGGTCTTGGCCCACAGCAGTGGGCTGCCGGGCATCAAGAAGCCGAGGGTCAGGAGAGCGGTCCACAGAGGGGCGGTCGAACCGGTGACCCACTGACCGTCGTTGTAGGCTAAGCCCTGGCCGGCGGCCATTTGGCGGGCAAACTGGAGGTGGATCCAGCTATCGTCCAAAGGCAGGCCGAACTCGCCGCCGAAGACGTAGAGTTCGCTGGCCAGGTAGCAGGCGCAGGCCAAGGCGGCAAACGCCAGCGGTAGCACCGAGGGTCTTGTTCGGCTCATCGTGTGGGGGCGCCAGATCGCTGGTTCAAGAGGGTTGAGTTCACTGCTCTGGATGCTAACATCCACCCCCCTTATGTGGCGCAAACCTCTTCTTCGTTGGAACAAAGTAGTAGCTCGCAGCGTGCTTTACGGCTCGGCGGCGATTCTGCTGGTGCTGTTGATCTGGGGGCCTGGTTGGGTGCGCCAGGCCAATCGGATTGGCATCGCTGTTGAATGGCGCAACACGGATTGGGAGGCTCTCGAGTCGGTGCAGTGGTTTCGCGATTTTCTGCGCATCGACAGCAGTGCTCCGGACGGCAATGAGGTGCCCGCGGCCGAGTTCTTGGCGCGCCAGCTGGAAGCGGCTGGCATCCCGGCCCATGTCGAGCGCATTGGCGACCGCAATGCCAACCTGTGGGCGATTATCGAAGGTGAGGAGCGCGGCGCGTTGGTGTTGCACAATCACCTGGATGTCGACCCAATCCGCTTTCCTGAACAGTGGTCCCACGAGCCCTTTGGAGCCGAGATCGAAGGTCCGTGGGTATTCGGTCGTGGTGCCTTCGATATGAAGAGCGTCACCATTGCCCAGTTGAAGGCGATGATCGAGTTCAAGCGTGGTGGCCGCAAGCCGCAGCGCAGCGTCATTTTCCTCGCCACCGGCGATGAGGAAACCGGCAGCTGGTTGGGCACTCGTTGGATGCTTCGCAATCATCCGCGGCTGGTCGAGCGTTTTGAGCTGGTCTTGACTGAAGGTGGCGCGGTCGAAGCGACCGATTCCGCGGAGGTCGTCTATTGGGGAACAGAGTTTGCTCAGCGCCGCTACGTCGAGGTCTTCTTCTGCCATAGCAGTCGAGAACGCCTCGAAGGCATGAGAGTTGCGCTGGAGAGCTATGACTCGGAGCAGCTCAAATGGCGCCTGATACCGACGGTCGAGCAGTTCTTTGCGGTCTATGGTGAGCATCGCAGATTTGCCCATCAGAGGGCGATCTTGAGAGATCCACGGGCCGCTTTCGCGACCCTCGGTTTCGACACCCTGCCACCCTACTTGCGGTCCATGTTACGCAATGAGGCCTATCCCTTTCCCATAGAGCAGCTGGATGATGGCAGTTTCGAACTGCGAGTCATCCTGCATTTGCTGCCCGGTGTCGAACTGCATGAGGCCTGGGAGCAGCTGTTGCCAGAGTGGATCGTCGAAGATTTGCCGCGGCGCATCGAAGAACCCCATCCCGTGCAGATTCCGAGTGGCGCTGATCACCCCCTCTTCGAGATGCTCGAAGGGATGATTGAAGAGCGTTGGCCGGGCACCGCCAATGGCCCGCTGTTCGTGCCGCGCAATGCCACTGACGCGCGCTTCTTTCGCAGCGCTGGTATTCCCGCCTTTGGCTTCTCGCCGTTCCTGATCCTGTCGGTCGATACCCTACAGATGACCGGTGCCAACGAGCGCATGGCCTTGCCGGCCTTCGCCGACGGGGTAGAGATGTACGTGGAGCTGGTACGCCGATTGGCCGCGGGCGAAGATCGATCGATAGCCGCCCAGCGGGCCAAATCCCAGTAGCTCACCCACGGCTGCGAATCTCAGCAGGGAGTATTTCTGCTGCCAACAATGACAAATAGTGTCGGTCAGAGGCTTTGCTGGTGCCGCGAATTGTTCTTGTCTTGTGGGTAGGGAGAATCGCAGGCCCTAGATCTGGGGTCTGCCGCCAATCGTAGGACTTGGCACGATCGATGCAAGAGGGTCAGAAGTAGCTCTTGTGGAATGCTTTTGCGAGAGTTCGCCAGAAGGAGAAGGCTTATGATGTTTCGCAACCGCCAACGGGGTTTCACCCTGATCGAGTTGCTCATTGTTATCGCGATCATCGGCATCATCGCCGCGATTCTGATCCCCAACCTGCTGGACGCCCTCCAGAAGGCGAAACAGAAGCGGACGGTCGCGGACGAACGTAACGTAGGTACGGCGCTGATGTCGTACATCATCGACGAGGTGGGTGCCGCCTCAGCTGGTGCGACCAAGATCTACCAGGGCTCGACCCACACCGCTCAAACCTACTCGGCGGTCTACCAGATACTTCACCCGAGCAACACTTTCTTCTATATGCAGGAAGTGGCTCAGTTCGATGGTTGGGGCTACGACCTCACCTTCGCGCTGGCTAGCAACTTCGTGCAGTCCGCGGTTGTGGCGGTGTGCAGTGGCGGCCGTGACGCTGGCCAGGCGGGTATTACCTGCAATGCAGACCACGACGTCTACCCGTTCCCCACCACCGACTACGACCAGGACATCATCTGGGCCGACGGTTACTTCGTACGGTGGCCCGACAAGGTCGCCAATTAAGTCCGAGCTAGTTGGCTAAAGGCGCCGCTTTCAAGCGGCGCCTTTTCCAATTCTAGGGATGTTCGACGTAGAATCGAGCCATCTTGTCGAGTTCACTACCCGTCCTCGGTCCGCTACTGCTCGCCTATGCCGGCTTTGCCGGAGTGGTGATTGGCAGCTATCTGAACGTTGTCGTTTACCGTCTGCCGCGCAGTCACTCCACCGTGCTGCCACGCTCGCGTTGCCCCCACTGCGATGCTCTGATCAGCGCCCGCGACAACATTCCCGTTCTCAGTTTCCTCTTGCTGCGCGGCAAATGCCGTAGCTGCGCGGCACCGATCTCTTGGCGCTATCCAGCCGTGGAGCTGCTGACTGGCGGGCTCTTCATGACGGTTTTGCTGCGCTTTGGCTGGTCAGTCGAGAGCCTGGTTGTGGCGGCTTTCTGTGCCGCGATGTTGGTGTTAGCGCTGATTGACGCAGAGCACTACCTGCTACCTGATGCGATCACCCTGCCGGGGATTGTCCTGGGGCTGGCATTGCAGCACTGGTTGCCGTGGTCTAGCTTGGGTCAAGCATTGATCGGTGCATTCCTGGTCGCTGGCACCCTGTTGGCGCTGACCTTGGCCTGGCGCGCTCTGCGCGGGGTGGACGGTCTCGGTCTTGGTGACGTCAAGATGCTAGCGTTGGTGGGCGCCTTCTTCGGCTGGCGGGGAGCCATGGCCACCCTGTTGGTGGCGGCATTGGTAGGTTCGACCTTCGGTTTAGCGATGATGGCGCGAGGACGCATGAGGCTTGACTCGAGACTACCGTTCGGCCTGTTCCTCGCCCTTGCTGCCGTGTTGGTGTTGTTTTGGGGCCTGCCGCTCGAGCCGCGAGCCGCCAGTTGGGCCGGGCTACCTTGAGCGCGCCGTCACCCAGTGCGCGGAGTGAACGCTGGCGCCGCCTTGGGTTTCGCCACGACAGCCTGATCCTGCTGCCAGCGGCCTTGCTGACTCTGGCGGCTCTTTCGACTTTCTTACTATTTGCCTATCGCAGCACCGTCGAATTGCTGATCGAGCAACGCCAGGCGGAAGCCGACCTGCTCGCTCGGCAGGTGGCCGCTAGCGGCGGTGGCGGCCGCTCGGCGATCGAGCGCCTGATTCGTCTCGCCCCGCAGGCCCGAGGCGTCGCGGTGGTGGATGAGAAAGGACGGATCATTGTTTCTTATGGCGATGTGGCGACCGCTTCGTCGGTCGGGGAGGATCGCCGTCTCTTTACCTGGTGGGGCGTCGCGCCCGAGTTGCCCGGCGTGGTGCGAGGCCGGGCGAGGCGGCAGACCGCAGCTGGCAGTCAGCAGATTTGGATCGACCTGCCAGCTGCGATTTTGCACTCCCGGGTCCGTAGCCTGGCGATCTTGACCTGGGTGGTTCTGGGCACCAGCGCGGCGGTGGTGTTGTTGGCGCTGATCTCTCTGCGCCACCTGCTGAGCCCCATCGAGAAGCTAATCGAAGGCGCACGCGATCTTGGCCAAACGCCCGAGGACGACGAGGTCAGCTTCTTGCTCCATGCTTTTGAGCGCGCCACGCAACTGCTGACAGATCGCGAGCAAGCGCGTGAGACCGAGGAGATGGAAGTCATCGAGCGCACTTTGGCCCGCAGTCTAGAGAGCGGCGTGATGTTGCTCGATCGCCAGGCACGGGTGCTGTCCCTGAATACCATCGGCGCTGCCTTCCTGGGAGTAGCGGAGCCGGCAACCGCGGGAATCCCGGTCCGCGACCTGCTGGCGGTTCATCCAGAGCTGCTCGAGAAGGTTTATGACAGCAGCCTGCGAGGACGGGCGTTGAAGCGCTTGGAGTGCAGCCTGGAAGTCGCCGGGGAAAGCCGTACCCTGGGCTTCAGTCTGCATCCGCTGCGCCGCGATGACGGCTCCTTCCGCGGCACCTTGATGCTCTTCGCCGATCTCACTGCCAGTCAGCAGGAAAGCGAGCGCCGATTGCTGGCCGAGAACCTGGCTCGGGTGGGCGAGATGGCGGCCGGCATTGCTCACGAGATGCGCAACAGCTTGGCCACCCTGGGAGGGTACCTAACCCTGGTGGAGCGTGGTGGCGAGGCTGAATCGATGGCGGATTACGTGCGAGAGATCCGGCATGAGACCGACCATATTCAACGGGTGGTGGAAGATTTTCTGTCTTTTGCTCGACCTGGAACCGCGCGCATGGAGCGGCTAGATCTCGAGCCGCTGTTGCATCGTGCCGCGGTCGATCCGGCGTTGGCTGGATTTCCGGTGCGGGTTCGTCGGCAGCAGGAAGAGACCCTGCCGTGGGTCGATGGCGACCCCCAGCTGCTCGAGCGGGCCCTGCGAAACCTGCTGCACAACGCCGTTCGAGCGCAGCGTGAAAACTGCTGTAAGGAGCCGCTGCTGGTGACCTTGGAAGTTGTTGCAGAGCAGTTGGTGGTGAACATCGAAGATCGCGGTGTCGGTCTCAGCGAAGAGGTGCGCGTTCGTCTCTTCCATCCCTTTTCCTCCGGCCACCCACAAGGAGTTGGATTGGGCCTGGCGCTTACCCATCGGATCGTCGAGCTGCACGGGGGCACGGTGTCTCTCGAGGATAGGGCAGGTGGTGGCACCCGGGCCAGAGTTGCCCTGCCGGTTGTCAAGATTGTTACGAAAGGTAGCAAAAACGCACTCTAGGGAAATCTGGAAACGATCTACTAACTATCGCTTAAAGACTGTAAATAAATGGCTTGTGCTTGCCTCCGCAAGTGGGTTGGCGAATGGCACGAGCATTGCTCTACCAGGAAGTGCGATGCAAATTCGAAAAGGACATCACCCCGAAAAGGGGTTCAATCTGTTGGAGCTGTTGGTAGTGCTGGCGGTGGCCGGCATCGTGCTCGTGACGGTGTTCCGTTTCTTCGACAACTGGCGTCCGGTTTTCCAGCTCGAAAGCGCTACCCGGCGGGCCTCGGCACTGATCGCCAGGGCGCGGTTGGAGGCCTTGCGGCGCAACACCACGGCGGTGATCGAAGCGGACATCGTCAACGGCACCTTCTTCGCCTATGCCGACATCAATGGCAATTCGAGCCCGGCTTCGCCCGAATTCTCCAGTTATCTGGTTTTCGATCCGACAGATGCAGACCTGTCCGAGCGCCGCTTGGACGACTATTTGATTGGCGAAGCGACAATCCCGGCGGGGGTCTTTTTCGGCGATCCGACCAATGGCATCCATGGGGTCGACTCGGTTTGGAAGCTGACCCCTCGCCCTGCCCACGCCGACCCAGGCGCCAACCTCATGGTTTTCGATCCGAGTGGCCGACTGCTGGATATCGGCACCTATCGATTCACTCGCCTGAACGACAACCACTTGGAAGTTGCCGTGACCTCTGTGGGTGGCGCGGTTGAGATTCGCAAGTTCTTGAAGATGGCTGATCGGCCCACCAACGGTGTTGACGAAAACGAAGGTTTCTTTGCCCGCGGCAACATCGATGGAAATAGCAATCAGATCTGGGTTTGGTATTGAGCCGATGAGCCTGGACGACGAGGAGAAATCCACTATGTCTTCTATCCCCCAAGCCAAAGTCCGGCGTCGAGACCGGCGGCGCTCGCTGCCCACCGCGGCAGGCGTCACGCTGATTGAGACGCTGGTTGCCGCCGCCTTGTTGTTGGTCGTTGCGGTCATGCTGTTGCCGATGTTCATCCAGTCGACACTGAACAACGTCAAAGGTGCCGACTCCACCGAGATGACAAACTTCTCCGTCGCCGCGATGGAGGAATTCTGGCAGCTGTCGATCGATGAAGAAGAGTTCAAGATGGGTGATGCCGAGACCGGCGATATCGAGGCCATCCCCGATACCATCCCCGAGTTCTCCCTCACCACCGCAGAGCAGCTAGTGTTGCGACAAGAGGTCTGGCGTCTCTCGGCCAAGACCGCTTCTTTGGAGCATTTCAAGCTCAACGACGGGGCTTGGATCGAGGCCAGGGACTTCGTGGAAGACGACGATGTCTTCCGCCGCAAAGTGGTCATGCGCCAGTTTCGCTACGGCGATATTTTCGACGGTTTGCTGAGCATCGATGGCTCGACGATCATCACCGAGGGCGACCCGTTCCTGTTTGACAGCCCCTTGGCCAACGGCACCCGCGAAGAAGCAATCCAGCTGCGCGAGCTGGAGGTCGAGATAGAGAGCGCCCGACAGCCTGGCAAGGGCACCCAGCGGCAACGCCTGTTCCGGATTTTCTAAAGGGGTCAGCATGCTCGACAAACTCATTCATCCGTCAACCTTTGTGGGTCGCGCCAGCCACCTGCCGCGGCGCGGGTTCAGCCTTATCGAGACCCTGGTGGCCTTGGTGGTGATGGTGCAAGTAGCGTTCGCCATCATGGTGCTGTTCAACCAGACCAATAACCTGTCGCGAGCGCAGAACAATGTCGCGATGATGCAGCAGCAGCATCGCATGGCCCAACATGAGATCGCCACATTCACCCGCATGGCTGGAGCCGGCGGCTTGCCCCAGGGAGTGCCAGTGCAGATTGCTGCCACCGGTGGCTATGAGATTCACCAGCCCGGTGCGACCAACAGCCTTGGTGCCGCGCCGCGAGGTCTCGGGGTTGCCGTGATCAATAACATGGCGGTTTCTCAGCGGGCTTACACCGCTGCCGGTCCCATGGTTCGCAACTTCATCCAACCGGGCACCGATGTACTAGTTCTGCGCGGTCAGATTTCTGAGCAGACCTATTACGTCAACTCGCAACAGCTGGTCGATGGCGATGGTGACGGCACTTTCTTGGTGCAAATTCCCACCGCCAGTCCCGGTGGCGTGCCGCAAGATTTAGAAGGGCTCCGTTCGACTCTGGCCGAGGTGCTGTCGAGCGGCGATGCCTATCCCGAAGCGATCATCATTCGCGACACCCAGAACCCTTCCGCCTACGCGGTCATGCAGTTAGACCTCGGCAACTCAACCGTCGGCACGGTGGGTCAGCCAATGACCCTGGGAATCAAATTGGATGGCGCCACGCCCCAGGCCAGGGCCTATGGCCAGCTAACCCGCGGCACTTCCCTACTCCTCGGTTCGGGGGGGGTCACTCTAAACCCGGGAGAAGGACCGAATGTACAGCTACCGGCCAATGTGGGGGCAATCGGAATTCTCGAAGAATACCGCTACTTCGTGCGCCAGGAGTTCGACATTGCCGGTGACGACACCAGCCGGCCCACCCCGTCGCTGAGTCGGGCGCGAGTCTATCCCGGCACCAACGTCCTGCATCGCGAAGGCTCGGTGACCATTGCCGACAATATCATCGACCTCCAATTGGCACTCGGCGTCGACCACTTGCTCGATGGTCTGGCTGCCGATGGGGTGACCGCGGCGCTCAACGGACTGATCACCGACGATGGCAGCGAGACGGATGAAGTGCTCTACAACAATACCGCCGACGTTGATGGCCTCGCCAACCCGCTGGTCAGTCCGTGGGCAGGAAACGGCGCAGCCCTGGGTTTTCTCCGTTTCAGCACCCTTGCCCAGACCGACCGCATGGACCGACATTTTGCGGTGCCGGAGCTTTCGCCCTTAGAAGATCGGACCTACGATGCGAGCAGCGACTTGATGAAATACCCGACCCGTAAACGAGTACTTACCACCGTGATCGACTTCAGGAATATCCCGTGAATAAAACCCCCAGCCAACGACACTCACAGCAGGGTGGTACCTTCATCCTGGTTCTCATGGCCATCTTGGTGTTTACTTTCCTAGGTCTTTCCTTAGCAGTGGTAACTGAGACCGAGATGACTCTGGGAGCCAACATGCAGAGCATCAATCGTACTTACTTCAGTGCCGAGTCCGGCTTGGCTGCCGCGGTGGCCGCGGTGATGACTACCAACGATTGGTCGGGCGAGAGCTTCCTGGTCACGGAGCGGGAAATTGGCAATCCCAGTGCGTCCGATAATCTGGTGATCGGCTATCGAGTGCAATCCACTCCCGTAGAACTCATCGGCCGCTCGCAGCCACCCCTTTCCAATGCCAATTGGGGAGAGCGAACCCACAACACCTTCTTCGTCCGCACGTCGGCGAGCGCCCAGCGCGTCGCTTACCAGGAATCCGAGGGGGCAAGGGATGTCGTCAATGGCACGACTGCGGGCGACCTGACTTTCGAGTCGCAGCGTGTCGCCACTACCTCCATGCTGCTCTCGCCGCTCGAAGATCCACCCCTGCAGCAGCTCGATCTCGCCCGCGACGGAGTGCCCTAGGCGTTATCTAGGAGCGGGAGGAAGAGAGATGATTTTCATGCACGTAAACAACCCGAGGACCGTAATGTTCACCATCCCAGAAAGTCCCTACCGTCGAGGGTGGCGCCCGGCCGCGATCGCCGGAGTCCTCGCGCTGCTCTTACTGGCTGCAACATCCGTCTCGGCAGACGACCGTTCCTTGCTGCGTGATTCGGCTGGAGAGCCCTATGTCTTCATCATCTTCGACACCTCCGGATCGATGCATTGGACGCCCCGTTGCCCGCTAGCGGATTTCAGCCGCCCGCCCGGAGATCCCGAGAAATGCAACCAACTCTGCGCGCCGGGCGACTGCTTTGCTCCAATGCAAGGAGACGATCCGAACTCAAAGTTGTATATCGCCAAAGAAGCGCTCTACGAAATCATCGATCAAGTAGACGATATGCACTTTGGCTTTGCGACCTACAATCAGGATGAGCTGAGGGTGCGCCACAAGCATTGGCTGTACGAGGTTGCCGAACATCAGCCCACCGGACCTGACAATCGGGGTATTGAACTGGTGAACGGCGAGCGTTTTCCCTGCGACCCGATCTCGCAAGCAGCGGGTGATTGTGCAACCGTAGCGCAAGAAGTCTTTGGCTACGGTCCCGGTAGTGATGAAGATTGGGATTGTGACAATGGCAGCGGTTTCAATGACCGGGGCTGCAAGGGGTCGAACCCCTCGGACACCAATGATCCGGTCGAGCTGATGCGGGTGCATCGGTATCCCAAGTTGGGGCGTTTCCGCACCACCACCACGCGACTCTATATTCGCTCCTCTGACGGTTTGCACTACCGCGCCACCTACACTCAGGGGGCGACCGCCGACCTGTTCGGCAACCCGACCTTCAGCGCCACGATCAGGGTGGATCGTTGCAATAACAGCAGCTGTTCCGACCGCACCTACAGAGATCAGAAGCAGATCCACTACGAATTGGTCGACGAATTCCTGGCTTGGGACTTTCAGCCCAACACGTCCGAGAGCAAGCGCGGTTTCTTCAGCCAGGGAGAGGCTTCCGACAGCCCCGCCGATGGCGGCAGCAGCTGCAACGGCTGGGATAGTAACGACGATACTAGTGCCGACAAGTACCCCAACAGTTCGGGTTACAACATCCGTTTCCCGACCCTCGGCAGCGATCCCCGCGGACCGGCCTTCAATACTGGCGATGTCATTCCGCTCGATTGGCGCGCCAAACAACGCAGCGCAATCAAAGAGCGCTTGGCTCCCAACTTAGTGGGTAGTCCGTCCGCCGCCCCTGATTTCAGCAGCGCTGGTTATTTCGCCGACAGCCGGACTTCTAGCAACGACTTCCTGCTCCTGAAACAGCCGAACGAGCGACCGATCCTAGCCTTTGGCGCGACCCCGCTAGGTGGATCGCTGGCAAACTTCGAGACTTGGTTCACGGACTTCGCCGCGGTTGCCGCGGTGCAGGATCCGCTGTTCAACTGCCGGGCCAAGTATGTGCTTTTCCTCACTGACGGTGACGCATCCGGTTGCGATCCGGTCGATGCTTGCACCGCGGCGACTAACCTGCGCTCTCAGCTGGTTAAGACTTTTGTCGTCGCCTTCGGGGTGCAAGGCGGCGGTAACAAGCTGGGCTGTATGGCTACCAACGGCGGCACCGGTGAACCGGTGTTCCCGCAGAACAAGCAACAGTTGGTGGAGTCCTTGGGACAGATCTTCAATGAGATCCGTGCCGAGACCAAAGCATTTTCAGCGGCCTCCGTACCCACCGTTCAGCGTGAAACCGCCGATAAGATCTATCTCTCGAGCTTCACGCCGCTTCCTGGCGAGAGCTTCTGGAGCGGGTCCCTACAGGCATTCCGCAAGCAAATTCCCCTGACCGATGACAATCGTCCAGATTCCTCGAAAGTGTGCTCCAGCAGTGTTCAATCCAGTTGTTTGCTGTGGGAGGCTGGGGCCAATCTCTATGACCAAGCGCCGACCCAAAGTCAAGTAGATGCTGGCAATTACCGACTCAGTATCTCAGCCAATGAGCGGCGAGTGTTCTATCCCCGGCAAAGTCTCACCGGCGAGGTGCCAGGTTCGTTGCGGCTGTTCGAGCCGCCGACACCGGCTAGCGGTCCGGTGATCACGGCTGAGGAAGCGGACTTCTGGAATGCTTTGGACCTGGATCCCGATCCCCTCGATGCGCCGAGCAACCGAACCCGCGCGACCACAGTGGTGAAGAAAGTGCTGCGGCAGAAAACGGCTTCGATCATCAATCTCGATGGCATGCAGACGGAAGTCAACTACGTGTTGGGCGACATCTTCCATGCTGACCCGCGGGTTCTCAGCGCACCGAGCACGGTGGAGTACTACATCAATGACGTGTGCGGCAGCGGGGCGGTGGTTGGGATT
Organism: Candidatus Multivoradales bacterium; assembly: GCA_965248925.1. Classification (GTDB taxonomy): domain Bacteria; phylum Acidobacteriota; class Thermoanaerobaculia; order Multivoradales; family J023; genus CBDFLE01. The sequence continues at coordinate 2,845,832 of CBDFLE010000006.1, forward strand.
CCGAACAATTGTCCAGCGGGCATTGACGACCGGGGCTACAAGGACTTTGCCGACCGCCACCAATTCCGCCGCCGGATGCTTGCGATCGGTGCCAACGATGGCCAGATGCACTTCTTCAACGCGGGTGTGCGGCGTAAAGTTGGCGGTACCAACTTTGTTGACGATGGCACCGGGAAAGAGCTGTTCTCCGTCATGCCGCGGTTGTCGATGCCAGCTCTAACGCGGCAGGTGGAAGACGTTTTCGACCGCCATGTGTTTACGGTCGACGGTAGTGTTTCGACCGGCGATGTGATGATCGATCCGGTGCACAACGGTAGTCCTGTGGCCGCCGATCGGGAGTGGCGCACAGTGCTTGTGGGTGGCTTGCGGGAATCAGGTTTTGTCCTCGGTGCCGATCGCTTAGAAAAGGTCAATGGCTATTACGCTTTGGACATTACTCTGCCCGATCCGACGGTCACCGACAACGGTGTTATCGTTCCGGCATCTTCGAACGAAGTGCCAGCTTGCTTGCTCCTCGCCGGATCCGGCCAGGGTATCAACGCGTCCTGCGAAACCCTGTCTAGCGAGGGTTTGCCATTCCCTGCACAGATGTGGTCATGGTCGGATCGAGAGGTCAACCCGGGCGCTCTTGGTAACCCGGCAACCGGTCCAGACTTCTTCTATCTAGATGAAGAGGATGTCAACGGTGATGGTAACCCCGACGGTAATGGCGAGCCCGATCTTGGTGACGGTTGGTCAGTGCCGGTCATCGGCCAGATTCGCATTTGCCGCGGACCCGATTGTGACCCCAGTGGTAACGGCGGAGATATAAGGACCGTCTTTGTGTCGATCTTCGGTGGTGGCCTCGACCCGGAGCACAAGACCGATCCCCGCCGCGGCCAGTTCATTTACATGGTCGATATCGAAACCGGGCGGACGATCTATAAGCGGCAGGTCGATGGCGCCGTACCGGCAACCCCAGCGGCGCTCGACATCGATCAGAACGGCGTCCTCGATCGTGTTTACTTCGGTACTACTGAAGGTTCGGTCTATAAAATCGATTTGCAGGCACTGAATAGCTCGGGGCAGGTTCCTGGCTTGGTGTCGTTCGGCATCGACAATTCGCGCTTGGACGGCTCGCCATTGGCAGTGGGCATTTCCATCCCGACAGAGAGAGTTCTAGACCCAGCCTGGGAGCCGCTTGAGATCTTCCAGACCGGTGAAGACACCTTTATCAACGCAATTGGCGACACCGTAAGCGTCGGTCGTCGGCCGATCTATCAAGCGATCACAACCTTGTTCGTGCCTGACCTGTCACAGTACGCGCTCACCTTCGGTACTGGAGACCGGGAGAATCTGTGGGAGCAATCGCGCTTCACGGGCCGGCAGTACTTGATCGTCGACCAGGGCTTTGAGCCTCTAAGCTCTGGTCTGCCCAGACAGGAGGACGATTACGAGAAGATCGCCTTCGACGCGTCCACTTCCGGTGGGGATTTCATCCTCAATCCCACCGCCGCCAGTCGTGGATGGGTATTGCAGCTGGAGAAGGAAGACCGTTTGATTACTCAGACCTTTGCTTTGGTCGGAGTGCTGGTCTTTACCGTCTTTGAGCCGCAGATCGATGTCAACAGCGCTGACGATGTAGATGGTGACGGTATTCCCGACACGCTCTGTGCTTTCTCAGGGGTGAGTAAGGCCTTCGTCATTGCCGCTGACAACGCGGATCCGGTGGCGAATCTCGAGGCGCTTACAACCTCCGCCATCGAAGGCGGGCGAGGTTTGAAGATCAACGACTTCACGACCTCTCCCTTTGTCGATCAGACAGCCACCAAGAACCCTGAGGATCCTTCTCAGAGCACCCTCAACAGTGCGTTGCAGGAGCAGATCCAGCGCGAGATTCGCGAGTCACTGAAGCGTTTCTTCCCCAAAGGCTGTCGCTACAGTGACGCCTACAATTTGACCGTTAATGCAAGTCAGTCAAACACCGGCTTGGTGCGCTACGCGACCATACCGATTGCCATGTGTCCAGTAGATTGGGTTGATCGGTAGATCGAGGAGAAAGGCGATGAACCGGGCAAGCAAGAAGCTGATGGTCGTCCTTGCCGGAGTGCTGGCTTTGCCGGCGGGCGCGGACTGGTTGGTCACTCGAGATGGTGCCAGGGTCGAAACCAAAGGACCCTGGAGGGTGCAGGGCTCTTCAGTGGTTTTTACTTTGCCCAGTGGCACACTCTCGTCACTGCGGCTGGCCGACATCGATCTCGATGCCAGTTCGCTAGCAACCGCTGAGGCGCGACGGCCCCAACTGACGCCGCAAATGCCTCCCCCGGTCAAGCGGCGGGCCAAATGGGTGCTGAGCGATAAGGACATTCCCCAGGCGGCACCGCTGCCGGCGCCGCCGGCCGTGCCCGACAGTGCCTCGGCCGACACCGCCTCGCCGGTTGCCGAAGAGCAGGAGCAAGCCCCCCAGGCACAGCTTGAGGTGAGTTCCTGGGAAATGGTGGAGAACGTCGATATCGGCGGCTTGGAGATCGTCGGTGAGCTTCAAAACTCCGGCGAGGATCTAGCCTTTGGTGTCCGTGTTGTAGTGACTCTGCTCGACCAGAATGGGGTTCAGATTGGCACCAGCGACGGCTTTGTCGCTGAGAAGTCACTAGCTCCGCGCACCCGCTCGAGGTTCCGCGCCCTGTTTCCGGGGGTCTATCAGTTAGAGGCCGATCCGAGCTTCGAGCTAGCAGCGGAGAACATCCGCATCGGCTTACCGGGAGCAGAAGGCGCAGCGGCCGAGGGCGAGGAGCCGGCCGGCGAGCCGGAGCGCGGTGACGGCTGAGAACCCGCGGCGCGATCTCTACTTCTTCAACAGCACAGCTTGAGCGGCACGGTTGCACCAACACAAGTCCCCCAAGAGCCCTAGTTACGGTATCTCGGAAACCCCTGCAGATCGTGCTGCTGCACCTTGCGTTGCAGAGTACGGTAGCTCCATCCAAGGGCCGCCGCCGCGGCTTTCTTGTTGCCGCCACTTTCTCGCAGGGCGTCGCGCAGGCGCTCTTCTTCTGGCACTTCTGACGCTGTTTCACGGGGTAGCAGGCGGGCGAAGTCGCTGCCGCTCAAGCGACCACTCTCGTCGAGGATGACGGCGCGCTCGATCAGGTTGGCTAGCTGCCGGACATTCCCCGGCCAGGGGGCCTCGCTCAGGTTTTCTAGGGCTTCTTTGCTCAGCTCTGGTGGGGTCTTGGCGTGGCGTTCGGCGATTTGTCGGCAGAGGTGGCGCGCTAGTAGGGGAATGTCGCTACGACGTTCATCTAGGGTCGGCAATTCGATGGGGAAGACGTCCAGGCGGTAGAAGAGATCCTGGCGAAAACTGCCGCTGGCGACCATCTCTCCCAGGTCGCGGTTGGTCGCCGCCACCACCCGGGCGTCGGAGCGCAGCGAGCGACCGCCGCCAACTCGCTCGAAGGTGCGCTCTTCGAGTACCCGCAGAACTTTACCTTGCATTGACAGGCCGATCTCGCCGATCTCGTCAAGGAAGATGGTGCCACTTGCCGCTAGCTCGAAGCGCCCCGCCTGACGGCGGTTGGCACCGGTGAAGGCTCCCTTCTCGTGGCCGAAGAGCTCATTCTCCATCAAAGTCTCGGGAATGGCGGCACAGTTGACTGCCACGAATGGCCCGGCGGCCCGGCGTGACAAGCCGTGTAGGGTGCGGGCAAAGAGCTCTTTGCCAGTGCCGCTCTGACCCGTCAGTAGCACCGTGCTATCGGTGGGGGCAACCTTGCGTAGCAAGCGCAGCGCCGCTCGTAGGGTGGGATGACGGCCGACTATCGGCGGTCCTCCGAGGCATTGGAAGACCGTGCTGCTGTCGTCGGTCCCTAGCAGGCCGCGAACCAGCTCGAGCAATTCGTCGAGTTCTAGCGGCTTTTCCAGGAAGTCGGCCGCGCCCAGCTTCATTGCATCGACCGCGGTGGCAACGGTGCCGAAGGCGGTCAGCACGACTACCGGCACTTCGGGCTGGCACTGGCGACTGGCGGCCAACACCTGCAAGCCATCAGCGCCGGGAAGTCGCAAATCGCTGAGCACCAGAGCAAAGCGCTCGCCCCTCATCAGGCGGCCAATCGCTTCGTCACCAGCGGCGGCGGTGGTGACTTGGTGGCCAGCGCTTTCCAGTGTGTGGCGCATTAGTTTACGCAGCGCGTCACGGTCTTCGACCACTAGAATGGTCTCCTGCGTAGCGCTCAACCAGACCTCCAGGCGAGAGTTTGCCGGGTTGCTTGGACCCGAGCCGGGCGGCTTCCGTATAATTCCATGTGCATGTAAGGCCGGGCCTACGTGGTGCAAGCCAGCATTGCGCGCTATTGTAGCGTGCGACCCGCGATCGCCTCGATGATCTAGAGTAATCAGCCGTGAGCCCAAAAACCATATCGCCTTCGTCTTTGGCGCTCGAGCGCCAGGCGCAGCAGAGAGACCTCGACCGTCTGGCTGCCGATATTCAGCAGTACCGAGTCGACTATCTGCGTTTCTTTGCCGGCGACCGCAAGTTACCGCCCTATGAACTGCGGGATCGACTGAATGCCGGACTGCGGCAGCTGCGAAGTCAGCGCGGGCTGGGTGCGGCGGGACAGTTTCGCCTCACGACTCTGGAATCTCAGTTCAACAGCTTTTGTGACCTCTTTGGTCGGCGCGAACGCGAGCGGGAAAAGTCTGCCGTAGCTAGGCCGCTGGTGAAGAGTCCACAGTACGACTCAGAGAGCGGTGTGATCATCGGCCATCGGCCAGCCGACGGCACCGTTGAAGCCCTCTACAAACGACTGTACCTCCGTCGGCAAACCCCCAATCCGAAGATGGATGTCGAGCGATTTCGTTCCTATCTGGCCCGCCAGGCGGATGCGATCCGCGGCAAGACCGGCTGCGCTGACATCAAATTTCGGGTGGTGGTGGAAGACGGCAAGACGAAGCTCAAGGCTAAGCCCATGCGGCGTACCGCTGCCAAGTTGGGCTAGCTCAACCGACGAGGAGACGAACGTGGTCAAACCCACGCGCTGGATCTGGCTGCCGATCGTGATCGCCGCCGTGGCGACTTTGGTCGGCGCAATGCCTAACTTGGACATGGCGCTCGAAACGCAGAAGGAAATGGTGGCGAGCTACCCTGACGACGCCAGCGTCCACAACGACTTGGCCAACCTATTCGTCCTTGCCGGCCAAAATGAATCGGCAGAGATGGCTTACCAAAGGGCGCTCGAACTAGCCCCGGCCGATCCTGCCGCGCTGTTCAATCTGGCGTTGTTGAAGCAGCAGGATGGACGGCTCGACGATGCTGCGCAGCTCTACCAGCAGGTGCTAGAAATCGACCCGCGCAATGCCTGGAGCTACTACCAACTCGGAATTCTCTATGCCTCGCGCGGCCAAGACGACAAGGCGGTCGACCACTACGCCCACGCTTTCGGCCTCAACACCATGCTGTCGCTTGCCAGCCACAACCCGCACATCATCGACAATGAGTTCACTACCCAGGCACTGATCGCGGCCGCCAAATATGTGCCGATGGCGAGCGCCGAAACACCCCTGGTGTTTGGCGAAGGCAGCCGTCTGCGCGGTTTGCTGGTCCCCGAGGAAGGAGCCGACGAAGACTCTGCGGAGGGTTCCCCGGCGATGGCGACCGAGGAGGGTGAATCAGGGACTGGCACCAGCATGCAGCAGGGTGCTGCGGAGAGCAGCGGCTCTGGGTCCTCGTCGGCTTGGGTCGACGAAGATATTGTCAAGGACGAGACCACCGGCAATCGGGTGTTGACCAGTGATTCCCTCGACCGCGGAAGCCAGCTCGGCAAGGTGAGCGGTGGCTCGGCGGCCGCTCGTGGCGGCTCGAACCGCTTTCGTCCCGGCAACTCTGCCCGCCGACCGGTTCGGCAGCCCCAAACCCGGCAGCCGACCGCCCGTCCTCGAACTCCACCGGCGGGGCATCCGGCGGCGCGGCCAGCAGTCAAGAACGAGAAGGAAGAGCAGGTCAGGCGGCAGCGCATCCCCGTCGCGACGGTCCAGCGGCCGCTTCGTAGCAACCCTACGGTGCGCTTCCGACCCGGTGTGCGCAGCACCAGCCGGCTGGAACTGGAGCTGTTAGCACCTTCGAGTCAGGCCCCGGAACGTTGGGCGAAGCTCGACCAGAGCGGGGGGTTGAAGAGACGCTGAGATCCTTGCTCTTTAGATGTTGAAGCGGAAGTGCGCGACCTCGCCGTCGTGCATGGTGTATTCCTTACCTTCTAGCCGCAGGATCCCCTGTTCGCGACATTTGGCCATGCTGCCAAGGCGCAATAGATCCTGCCAGGGGATGACTTCGGCGCGGATAAAACCACGGGCGATGTCAGAGTGGATGGCATCGGCCGCTTGGCGGGCCGAGGAGCCGCGGCGCAGAGTCCAGGCTCGCACCTCGTCCTCACCGACGGTAAAGAACGAGATCAACCCCAGCAACTCGTAGCTGGCGCGCAGCACGCGGTCCAAGCTGGCTTCTTCGAGTCCAAGTTCGGCGAGGAACTCGTGCTGCTCCTCTTCTCCCAGTTGGGAGATCTCGGCCTCGATAGGCGCACTCACCACCACCCCGCGGCAGTTTGGGCCGATCTTGATGCCGGCGTCTTCCAAGCTGGTGGAGGCAACCCTTTCTTCACCGACGTTGAGTACCACCAGCAAGGGCTTGGCCGACAATAACTGAAAGCCTCGCAGGCGCTTTTCGTCGTCGTCACCGACTTCTACCTCGCGCAGCGGGCGCTCGTTCTCGAGGGCCGGTAGTAGCACCTCACTCAGTAGCTCTTGCTCCCGCTTTTCGTCGGTCGACAAACCGCGCTTGGTTGCTTTGGCCAGCCGCTCCAGGCGCCGCTCGACCAGTTCCATATCGGCTAGCACCAATTCTAGGTCGATGGTTTCGACATCGCGTTGTGGATCGACCGAGCCGTCGCTGTGCAGGAGCTCAGGATCTTCAAAATCGCGCACGACGTGCACCAGGGCGTCGACGTTGCGCAACTCGCCGAGATCGAGGCTCTCTGGCCCGCCGCCTTTCTGAATACCGGGAATGTCGACGTATTGCACCGTCGCCGGAACATAGCGCTTGGGCTTGTACATGTCGCGCATCTTGGCCAGGCGCGGATCGGGTACCTTGGCGATGGCGACGTGGGTTTTCTTGGAAGTTGAAAACTTGCCAGTTTCCTTCTCCGAGGCGGTTAGCAGGTTGAATAGCGTGGTCTTGCCGGCTTTGGGCAGGCCGAGGATGCCGAGTTGCATGATTCTAGGGTCTCCGTGGTTCTCGCCGAGGCATCGAGCCCGACGCGGCTGCATTCTGCCATGTTGGCAGGGGGGGACAACAGAGCCCGGCCGAACTAAGGCGGCCGCGTTAACACAGCCAATCTAGCGCGACCGAATCCTAGATCTGCGCCCGCAACTCCAAGCCCTTGACCAACACGCTCGGGGCGCCTACCAGGCCGCCGGCCAGAGGAGTGAAAGTCAAATCGCGAGCCGCCGCCAGTAGTCCATGCAGCAGGCTTTGCACCGTGCCGGTTAGCCAGGCTCCGGCAACCGCGCCGGTGGGGCGGCCGGACTCGACCGAGAATCCGCAGACCGGTACCGCAAAGCGGCCACTGGCCAGGTCCAGCCGCGGACCCCCTTCCACATCCAACAAGTAATAGCCGCGGCGGATGTCGGCCAGTAGCTGGGCCACCGACACCGCCGGATCGGGTTGCAGATAGAGATGGGTGGCGCCAGGTCGCGGCAGATCGCGCCAGCTGGCTCGCCGCAAGCAGCCCGAAGAGTGCCCGAGCTTGCCGCGGCGAGCTTCCCACCAGGCGAGCAGGGGTTGGCGAAAGGCGCCTTCCTCGATCAGGGTTACTGCTCGGGTCGGCATGCCCTCGCCGTCGACCGGAGCGGCGCTAATACCGCATTCGAGTCGGCCGTTGTCGATCAGGGTGAGCACGCCGCTGCCCAATTTGCCTTGGCGGTCGGCCCAACTCTGCGCCAGTTTGATGGCTTCGGGACTGCGCCATAGCGGCTGCAAAGCGGCGAGCAAAGCGGCCATCAATGGCGGTGCGAGGAGAAAGTCACCCCGGTCTCGCGGTGGGGCGGTGCCCTTTTCAGCTATCAACAAGCGGTCGGCGAGTCGTCGCGCCAAACTTTGGGGATGAAACTGGCGTGCTTGGCGCTGGGGAACCAGCAGGCTGACCGCGCGGCCGCCGCGGCTGGTGGCCTGCAAGTAAAGGACCGCGGCTCGCTGGCGAACTTGCACTTCGATCTGCTGGCTAGAGATCAGCTGACTCTCGCTCGAGCCGTCTTCGAGCTCGGCACGCAGCAGACGGGCTTGGGGTAGCTCTGCCTGCAACTGCATGGCGATGGCTTCGACCAAGGCCTGTGCTTCGCTCTCACCGACCAGCGGGGAGTCGAGATCCGAGGGTGCCGCCCAGGTGGGCACGCCGGTGGCCGAGGGCAGCCGCAGAGCCCGTCCATCGGCGCTTGGCCAGGGGCCATCGGCGGTTGGCTCGCCGGTCTGGGCGTAGAAGAAGGAGCGTCGCGGATCGCCGGCCCGCACGGCCCATCCTTCTTCGCGGCGCAGCGAAGTGACGCTGCTGCCGGTTTCGAAAACCAATTGACGCGAGCGCCCTCGCTTGTGGTAAACCTCGACATCTTTCCAGCCCTCGGCGACCAGCGCCTCGAGGGTTTCGGAGAGCGCTGCGGCGACCACCGGACGATGACCAGAACCCCATCTCAAGGGCCTACCTCCAGACCTTTCAGCAGCAGCGCCGGGGTGGTGGCCCACACTGGCAGCCTGATGCCTCCTTTGGCACACCAGCCAGCACCGGCAGAGCGCACTTCGCTACCGACACCGACCACCGCATGCAGCAGATCGCTGACGTGGCCGCGCAGCCGGCTTCCACCCACTGGTGTCGCCAAGGCGCCGTCTTTGATGCGGTAGCCGAAAGGAAACGCGAGCTGGAATTCACCAGAAATCGGATCCAGGCGACCGTGGCAAGCTGCGGGCAGGTAGAGGCCGCCCTCGGCGCCAGCCAGCAGCTCGCCTGGGCTGAGATCGCCAGCGGCCAAGACCAAGTGGGTCGAGCGGGGTCCCGGGGCCAGATGGCGGTTGCCGCGCCGCGCGGCGCCGGGTAGCAAGCGTTCCGAGCGCCTGCCCCAACGGCTGTCGCACAGCGGCTGTTCGACCTTGCCGCCGCGCAGCAGCAGTCGCCGGGCGGCGGGAAATCCCTCGTCGTCGCTACGCCGCCGCACCGATTCGGGAGCTGAACCGGGGTCGTCGAAAACGTCGAGCAGCGGGGAGCCGAATTCGACCCCAATGGCCGCTTCCGGGTGACCGCCGAGGGCCAACGTATCGGCTTCCAGGGCGTGAGCCACCGCTTCGTGCAGGAGTACGGCGGTGGCGTCGCTGCCCAGCACGAAGGCGCCCCGCCAGGGTTCCGGCGGCGGTTGGCCATGGGCCTTGTGGGCCCGCACCATGCCGTCGGCGATGCGCCGGGCGTTCGCCGCACTGGCACTGTCGAGCAGGCCGCCCCAGCGACCCCAGGGGGCTTTTACATCGTAGCTGTAGAAGGCTTCGCGCTCGGTTGCCGAATTCAGTTGGTTGCCCACCACTCGCGTCCAGCGGCGGTGGCGGCGGACGGTGAGGCGAGGCTCGAACTTGGCCCCGTGCTCGCTGAGTGCGTGTCGTACCGCTGCCGGCAGAGAGAGCAACTCGTTGGCCTCGATTGGCTGGCGCCAGGGCATGTTGTTCAACTGTGGGCGAGGGTAGGATGCTCGCGGCATCGCTCGGGCGACCCGGCGCAGGGCTTCGTCGAAGGTCTCCGAGGAGATCCGGTCGCGGCCGGCCAGCCAGGTTTGATCGCCGCGGGTCAGGCGTATGGCCAGCCCAGACTCGCGCCGGGCGCGGAAACCGGGCCCGACATCATCCGGTGGCAGCTCGAGATCTTCACGGCGTTCAAAGAAGACATCGCAGAGGTCTTCCGGGCGATCGGCGATCTGCTGCAGAGCGCGGACAATGGCGGCTGTGTCGATGTTGGAGAACGGCACTTGAGCAATCCTTTCGGAACACCGCCGGGCGGCCCGTCTGGGGTTGCCCACAAGGTCATTGGCGGGGGCTCATTGTACGCGGGCGGTGGTTCTTCCGGGGTCGTTTTCTCGTTTCGTAAGGGTAACTCGCGTCTTGACCGAAGGGTGGTGGGCCGCAACCTGGCGAGCGACCCGTTTTTCAGCCAGGGTTGCGATACGATGCAGAGCCTCCGCGGCCGAGCCCGAAAACCCGAATCGAAGCCGCCTGCGCCCAGCGGGTGGCCGATCGCAGGATGAGTGAGCAAAATCGATGAGCGAGCAGACCCCCGCAAAGTTGTCGCCCCAGGCTTCGGCCCTCGGCGAGCTCGAGATTCGTTTGCAGGCCGCCCGGTTGGGGGGCGGAAAGCAGCGCATCGAGCGCCAGCATGCTGCCGGCAAGCTGACCGCCCATGAACGCGTCGAGCTGCTGCTCGACAGCTGTTCGTGGGTCGAGATCGATGCCCTTGTCAGCCACCGCTGCCAAGACTTCGGCATGGGCAAACGACAGATTCCTGGCGACGGCCTGGTGGCGGGCTACGGCACCATCGAGGGTCGGTTGGTCTACGTCTTTGCTCAGGATTTCACCGTCTTTGGCGGTTCCTTGTCGGAAACCAACGCCAAGAAGATCTGCAAGGTGATGGATCTGGCGGTGGAGAATGGCGCACCGGTGATCGGCCTTAACGATTCGGGCGGTGCGCGGATCCAAGAAGGAGTGGTGTCGCTGGGTGGCTATTCCGATATCTTCCTGCGCAATACCTTGGCTTCGGGAGTGGTGCCACAGATCAGCGCCATCATGGGTCCCTGCGCTGGTGGCGCGGTCTACTCACCGGCGATCACCGATTTTATTTTCATGGTTGAAGGGACCAGCTACATGTTTGTCACCGGTCCCGACGTGATCAAGACGGTGACCCACGAGGAAGTCACCAAGGAAGAACTCGGTGGCGCTAGCACTCACAGCTCGAAAAGCGGCGTCGCCCACTTCACGGTGGCCAATGATGCCGCCTGCCTGATGGCGATTCGCGAGCTGCTGTCGTTCTTGCCGTCGAACAACATTGATGCGCCGCCGCTAGGCAACAGTGAGGACGACCCGGGCCGCGAGGACGAATCCCTCGACCAACTGGTGCCGGCGGACCCGAACAAGCCCTACGACATCAAGAAGTTGATCCAGACGGTGGTCGACGACGGTCATTTTTTCGAGGTGCAGGCGAACTACGCCAAGAACCTGGTGGTTGGCTTCGCCCGCTTGGCCAATCAGAGCGTCGGTATAGTCGCCAACCAACCGGCCTACCAGGCTGGGGTGCTGGATATCAATGCCTCGCTCAAGGGCGCGCGCTTCGTGCGCTTCTGCGACGCCTTCAACATTCCGCTGATCACCTTCGAGGACGTTCCCGGGTTCTTGCCGGGCACCCAACAGGAGTTTGGTGGCATCATCAAGCATGGCGCCAAGCTGCTCTACGCCTTCGCCGAAGCTACCGTGCCGAAGATCACCGTCATCACCCGCAAGGCTTACGGCGGCGCTTATTGTGTGATGGCTTCTAAGCATTTGCGCACCGACGTCAACTTCGCCTATCCGATGGCTGAAATCGCGGTGATGGGCCCAGAAGGGGCAGTCAACGTCCTCTACCGCCGCCAACTCGCCGCCGCTGCCGAGCAGGGGGAATCGGCGGTGGCCGAGCTGCGTGCCGCCAAAGTGCGGGAGTATCGCGAGAAGTTTTCCAATCCCTATGTAGCCGCTGAGCGGGGGTTTATCGATGCCATTATCGAGCCTCGGCAAACCCGCTCTCAGATCATCCGGGCACTGCGCCAGCTGGCCAGCAAGCGCGCCAGCGTGCCGCCCAAAAAGCATGGCAATATGCCATTGTGAGGTGGCGAGCGAGAGCATCAGACCCGAAATCCGCCACGCTGGACGGCCCCCCTTGACAGAGGTCGCGCCGGTCGGGCAAGCTGACCCCCCCTTTCGGCCACCGGCCGGGAGTTTCAGTCGACTCGAGGAAAAGCATGCGAGAAAAAGATAGAGAGCTTCGCCGTCGGCGGCATCGCCGCATGAAGCGCCTCAAGAAAAGGCACCAGGAAGAGCAAGCGGCAAAAGAGCGCCAGGAGCGTTCGGCGCGCCGCGCCGCCACCAAGAAGAAGACCGCAGCCAAGCCCAAGGCCACCAAGGCGAAGGCTACTAAGGCGAAGGCTACTAAGGCCACTACCAAGACCAAGGCCGCGGCATCCAAGACCGGGCCAAAGAAAGCCGCGGTGGCTGAGGCAGCTGCCGACGATAAGACGGTAGAGGCCGAGGCAGCAGCAGAGGCCGATTCCAAGCCCAAGCCGAAGGCAAAAGCCAAGCCAAAAGCAAAGGCGAAGCCCAAGGCAAAGGCCGAAGCGAAGCCTAAGGCAAAAGCTGAGGAAGCTGACGATTAGCCTGGAGGGAGTCGATTTGCACGTTGCCTTCGGTGCGGATCACGCGGGTTTCGAGCTCAAGAACAAACTACTTGAGTTTGTCGAGGGTCTTGGTCACGAGACTGTGGACCTGGGCACCTCTGCCGCCGCTAGCGTCGATTATCCGGACTATGCGACCGCGGTCGCTCGGGCGGTGAGCGAGGGGCGGGCTCGGCTCGGCATCTTGGTCTGTGGCACGGGCCTCGGCATGGCGATTACCGCGAACAAGTTTCGCGATGTGCGGGCGGTAACTTGCAGTGAGCCGTTCTCGGCCCGCATGGCTCGCGAACACAACGACGCCAACGTGCTGGCTCTAGGGGCTCGGGTGGTTGGTGTGGGCCTTGCTCGTGAGGTCGTTCAGGTTTTTCTGGAGACTGCATTCGCCGCCGGTCGCCATGGTCCCCGGGTCGATCTGATCCGCGCCTTGGATTGCTGAGAAATTGGGTCATCGAAGAGGATTTGGCCCACTGTCGGGGCATTTCGTAGGAAGTGACTCTGGAGTAACTATGCCAACCTACGACGCGGTGCAAGCCGCCGATCCCGAGATCTACCGCATCTTGTCCGCTGAGCGTCAGCGCCAATCCCAGGGGTTGGAGCTGATCGCCTCGGAGAATTTCGTCAGCGAAGCGGTCTTGGAGACCGCTGGCAGCGTGCTGACCAACAAATATGCCGAGGGATATCCAGGGCGTCGCTACTACGGAGGCTGCGAGCATGTCGACGAGGCCGAGCAGTTGGCCATCGACCGCGCCAAGAAACTCTTTTCTGCCGAGCACGCCAACGTCCAACCCCACTCGGGTACGACCGCCAACATGGCGGTGTATTTCGCCTTCCTAAGACCCGGTGATGTGCTGATGGGCATGGACCTTTCCTGCGGCGGTCATTTGACCCACGGCCATCGGCTGTCCTACTCCGGTCGCGATTTCCAGGTGGTGAGCTATGGCGTTGACCGCGACAGCGAGTTGATCGACTATGACGAGGTGGAGCGGTTGGCGCTGGAACGGCGGCCCAAGATCTTGGTGGCCGGAGCCAGCGCCTATAGCCGACAGCTCGATTTTGGCCGTTTCCGCGCCATCGCCGATGCCGCGGGCGCTTTGTTGATGGTTGATATTGCGCATATCGCCGGCCTGGTGGCGACCGGTCTCCATCCGTCACCGGTGCCCTTTGCAGATGTCGTCACGACGACCACTCACAAGACTCTGCGCGGTCCTCGGGGTGGGCTGATCTTGTGCAGAGAAGAGCACAAGAAAATGCTCGATCGGGCTCTCTTTCCGGGCCTCCAAGGCGGGCCGCTGATGCATGTGATCGCTGCCAAGGCGGTGGCTCTTCGCGAAGCCGCCAGCGAGCAGTTCGCGGCCTATCAAGAGCAGGTGATAGCCAACGCCGCGTGCCTGGCGGCCAAGCTCCAGCAGCGCGGCCTGCGAATCGTCTCTGGTGGCACCGACAATCACCTCATGCTGGTCGATGTATTTGCCGCTGGAATCACCGGCAAGGTGGCCGAGAAAGCTCTCGGCCAGGCGGCGATTACTTGCAACAAGAACACCATCCCCTACGACCGTAACCCGCCGCTGGTAGCTTCGGGAATCCGTCTCGGCACCCCCGCTTTGACCAGTCGTGGCATGGCGGAAGCAGAGATGGAGCAAGTTGGCGAAGTGATCGCCGATGCGATGCAGGCGGCCGACGACGACCAGGCCTTGGCGGCGATCAAGGGGCGGGTGATGGAACTCTGCGAGCGTTTCCCGCTCTACGCCGACCTGACTTGAGTAGACGCGGCCTGGCCAACTCGCGGCGGCACGCCGAATCGCTGTCGCAGAAGTCCGCGGACTTCGCCGATCAAGTACAGCGAGCCGCAGATCAGCAGGCGGTCGGCACAGCCTTCTAGCGCTTGCCACAGAGCGTCAGCTACTCGCGGCTCCAGCCCCTGGGCGCGGTCGCCGAGCAGCTTGGCGGCTAGGGCCATACCGCCGCCGCGGCTGTGGCTTGTGGGCTCGGTAAGCCACAGCTTGCGGCAGCGCTTGGCCAAGGGGGGTAACATCCGCTCGATCTCCTTGTCGGCAAGGGCGCCGAACAGCAGGTCGATAGGCTGCTTGAGGGTGTCCAAGTAGCTTGCCAAGACCTTGCTGGCGGCGGGGTTGTGAGCGCCATCGAGCAAGACTCGGGGTCCCCCAGGGAGGTCGACCCATTCCAGTCGGCCCGGCCAGCGGCAATCATGGCTACCGGTGTCGATAGCGGTCGGGCCGAGGGCCGAGAAACCGCTTTCGGCCAGCCGTTCGCCGGTAGCTACGGCCAGTGCCAGGTTGTTCAGCTGGTGCCGTCCCAACAGGTTCAAGACTAGTGGATAGGTGGCTCGCGAGGTGTGCAAGGTGGCTCTTTGGGCCAGGCTCGCTGGAGCGCCTTCGCTTTCGATCCTGACCTCTTGGTCGACCCGCACCAGCTCGCTGCCCAACTCCTCAGCTCGCTGCTTGAGAACCGCCGCGACTTCGGCCTGCGGCGCCCACACTAGAGCGGGCCTGCCGGCGCGCAGAATACCGGCCTTCTCGCTGGCAACTTGCGCCAAGGTGGCCCCCAGACTCTCTCGGTGGTCGAGGGCGATCGAGGAAATCACCGAGATCTGAGGCTCGCTCAGGTTAGTGGTGTCGAGGCGGCCACCGAGGCCGACTTCGAGCACGGCCAAGTCGACTTGGCGGCGCTGGAAATATAGCAAGGCGGCCAGGGTCAAGGCTTCAAAATAAGTCGGCGGGCGCCGCGGGTCGATGGCTGAGCTGTGGTCGAGCACCTCGCGCAGCAGGTCGGCCAGGTGCGGGTCTTCGATCAGCCGACCATCGATCCTCAGCCGTTCACTGACCTGTTCGAGGTGGGGCGAGGTGTAGAGCCCGCAGCGATAGCCGGCGGCGCTGGCTATCGCTGCGATCAGAGCGGCGGTCGACCCCTTGCCATTGGTGCCAGCGACCAAGACGGTTGGCAAGCCGGCCTGTGGATTGCCCAGGGCGGCTAGCAAGGGGCGGCTGTGCCGCAACCCTGGCCGGATGCCAAACATCGCCAGCTGGGCAAGTATCTGCTCGCTGGTCTGGTCATTGGGCACAGTCAGGGTGCGGCGTCGGCCGCGGACTCAGAGGAAATGCCGCAGGCAGCGGGCGACGGTGGCTTTCATCTCGCCGCGGCTGACCACCATGTCGAGAAAGCCCTTGTCGAGCAGGAACTCACTGCGCTGGAAACCATCCGGCAAGCTCTCGCGGATGGTCTGCTCGATCACCCGGGGTCCGGCGAAGCCGATCAAGGCGCCGGGTTCGGCGATGTTGATGTCGCCCAGCATCGAGAACGAAGCGGTCACGCCACCGGTGGTGGGGTCGGTGAGGATCGAGATGTAAGGCAGGCCGCGCTCGCGCAGCTGAGCTAGGGCAGCGGAGATCTTGGCCATCTGCATCAGCGACAGAACACCCTCTTGCATGCGCGCCCCGCCGGAGGCAGAAACCACGATCAAGGGCACCTGGCGGCGGGTGGCTTCTTCCACCGCGCGGGTGATCTTCTCACCGACTACCGATCCCATCGAGCCGCCCATGAAGCGGTAGTCCATCACCGCCAGCACCACCTCGATGCCTTCGAGGGCTCCGGTCAGCACCATCACCGCGTCACCCGCGCCGGTCTTCTTGCGGTAGGTCTCCAGGCGGTCCTTGTAGGGCTGCGTGTCGGTGAAGTTCAGCGGGTCGATGGCGGTGATGTTGTCGAACAGCTCCTGGCCGCTGCCCTCGTCGAGCAGCAGCTCGATTCGCTCGTGCGGTCCTATACGGAAGTGATAGCCGCACTTTGGGCAGATTCTGCGACTGCGGCGCAGTTCCTTGGAGTAGACGATCTCCTTGCAGGAGACGCACTTGACCCACAGGCCTTCCGGCACGGTGCTGCGCGGCCGATCTCCGCGGACCGGCTTGGGTTTCTTGGCTTTCTTGAACCAGGCCACGGCTGAAATCTCGGCCAGCAGGCAGCAGTCTGCTCTACTGCCAGTCTACAAGGCGGAAGAACTCAGCTCAGGCCACCGCAGGTGGCGGCCGGAGCGCTGAGTCTCTTAGACGTCGTCGTCGCCCTCGGCTTCTTCGAGTTCGTTGGGCACGTTAAGTCG
Organism: Candidatus Multivoradales bacterium; assembly: GCA_965248925.1. Taxonomy (GTDB): domain Bacteria; phylum Acidobacteriota; class Thermoanaerobaculia; order Multivoradales; family J023; genus CBDFLE01. The sequence continues at coordinate 2,862,408 of CBDFLE010000006.1, forward strand.
CAAACAAGCCGCGTCGTACATTTGCCGGGCGGCCTTCTTGCTGGTTTGTAACTCAGCTAGCCGGTCCTTGACCTTGGCTAGCTCTGCCTCGATCTGCTGATCGAGTTCAAGGATGTCTTCTTTTGTTCTGGTGAGAGTGCTCTCGTAGAACGTTCTTTGGTCGTCGGTCAGGCTCATGGCCATCCTCCATGAAAACTTCGCTCTCGGGCGCTAGTTCGCAGATATTCGGCCCCAAGCCCCCGCGAAGGGTCTGTCGGGCAAAGGTTGGGTGAGAATACTCGGCTTCGTCGAAGCTGACAAGCGACAGGTCGTCGGTACTTCGGCCGGTAGCCGACTCAACTGCCGCCAGCACCACCCTGAGATCCATCCGTCGAAGCTTCGTCGTGGGCTGATGTCTCGCTTTGGCGGGCCGCTTCGAGTTCTTGCTGCAGTCGACGACGCTCGCTTTCGAAACTTCGCTGGAGTTCGTCGGCTCGTCGTTTGAGTTCGTCGTCGACCTGCTTTTCGACCGGCTCCGGTTGCTCTTCCACCGTGGCGGCGGTGCTGGGTGAGGCCTCCGCCGGCAGGTCGGCAGCGTCTGGAGCAGACAGTGGTTGCGGCTGGGGAGCCCGGCTCTGCTCGTTGTCCACGGCCGGTGGTGGGACGGGTCGATTGGGGTGGCTCCTCCACCAGGCGAAGGCAGCCACCGCCACCGCCACCGCCAGCAGGGCGGCAATCCACCAGCCGAAGGCTCGACGACGAGGCTGCCGAGGGGGAGTTTCCGCCGCCGTGGTCAGCGGCAGGTCGAGATCTGCTGCAGTGGGCGCTGCGGGTGCGGGGGGCAACTCTGGGGCAGGCTCGAAGACCACCTCCCTGGCTGCGTCATGTCCTGCTTTCGAGTTCTCGCCAGCAGGGTCAACGGGCACTGCCGCCACCGCCGGTGATTCTGGCGCGGCGGGTTCGGTCGATTCAAAGGCGTCCGAATCTCTTCCAAAGAGGCTGTTGACATAGCGTGTCAAGTCCCCCTGCCCGGCGGCCAGCTGTAAGTTGCTGCGGGTGGTTTCTAACTCGGCGGCCAGCTCCCCCGCCGAGCCGTGGCGTCGACCTGGGTCTTTGGCTAACGCCCGGCTCACAACCTGTTCGATCTCCTCTGCCAACTCCGGCGCCAAGTCACGGGGTGCTGAGTGGCGGCATTCACGCACTGCATCGAGCACCGCCATCTCGCTGTCGGCGGTGAATAGTTTGTGGCCGGTGAGCATCTCGAACAGCACCGAGCCGAGAGAGAACAAATCTGAGCTGGCGTCCACCGGTTGTCCCGAGGCTTGCTCTGGGGACATGTACTGGAGCTTTCCCTTGAGTGCTCCCATCTGCGTGGTGCTGGCCTTGACCACAGCTTTGACGATGCCGAAATCGCACAGCTTGATGTCGCCGTCCCAGCTGATTAGCACGTTCTGCGGCGAGACATCGCGATGTACCAGGCCGAGGGGGCGATCTTCGAAATCACGCTGGCGGTGGGCATGATCGAGGGCCTGAGCCAGGCGCATACCGATCAGCAAAGCCAAGCCGGGCGGCATTTTCTGGCCGCTGTCGTCCGCCCGCCGCAGCAGGGTGCGCAAGTCTGTTCCTTCGACATACTCCATGGCGATGAAGTAGTCCTGGTCGACTTTGCCGAGATCGTAGATCTGGATGATGTGGTTGTGGCTCAGCTGCGCCGCCAGCTTAGCTTCGTCGATGAACATGCTGACGAAGTCCTGGTTGCTGGTCAGGTGCGACAGAATCTTCTTGATCGCCACGGTTTTCTCGAAGCCTTCGACCCCGCTGCGGCGAGCTTTCCAGACCTCGGCCATACCGCCGACTGCAATCTTCTGCAGCAGCCGATAGTCGCCAAAGCGGAGGTCGCTCTCGGCTTTTCGGGCCGCTGGGACCTCCAGGAGGGGATCGCTTGGAGCCTCTTCCAGGTGCGCTTTGGGGATCAACTGCCTGGCTGCAAGAGGCGCTGCCGGGGGCTGGATTTCGAGAGCTGAAATGGATTCCTTGAGCAACTGATCGAAGTCGTCGTCAGGGCCCGTGCCGGCGCTTTTGGCCGCAGTCTGGGGGCTTGGCGTGGCCGCAGGCGCGGCTGAGGAGGTGGTGTCGAGAAGCCCAGGGAACGTCTGTTCAAGCTTGCGGTCGAGTTCCGCCTCGAATTCCGTATCGGGCATTTCTTCAAGTTCTCGCCGGGCCGCCCCTTCGGCTTCCACCTCGGCTAGAAGATCACCGAAAATATCGGCGGATGTCAGCAACTCCCCGTCGTCCGCGGCCGCCGGGGAGGCGGTGGGAGAGTGCAGAAAAATGCCCACCTGCTGAGCCAGGCCGGCCTCTGACAACGGTTTGGTGATCACCTGGTCGGCGGCAAAGTCGAGGGCCGAGATATGACCGGCCAAGGTCGCCGGTACCAAAACCATGGCCCCCGGGCCGCCGCCGTGGCGAGCAAAGCTGCGCAGTAGATCCTTCGCTCCGGGCAGTGAGCCGCTAGCGATCAACAAGTCTGGCGCGTGAGTGGCGATGCTGCGCAAGGCGGCTTCGCGGCTGTCGGTCAGAACCACGTCCCAGCCGTCCGGCCGTAAGGCGGAGGCAATAAGCTCGGCGCAATGAGTATCCGGTTCAACGACCAGGATCAGTAACATCTTGGCCCTCCAGGCACGACAATGGGCGAGATCCTAGCACCGACCGCAGATCCAGTCAGCCGTCGCCTCTTCCCTCCGCCGCACGCTCCGCTAGAATGGACAGCGAAGGCGAGTCCGCGACCGTATTCAACTCAAAAACCGAGGAAGATTCGAATGTCTGGTCATAGTAAGTGGAGCACGATCAAGCGTAAGAAAGGGGCGATTGACGCCAAGCGTGGCAAGGTCTTCACCCGCATCCTGCGCGAGGTGACGGTTGCCGCCAAACTCGGCGGCGGTGACCCCAGCGCCAATCCCCGTCTGCGGTCCGCGGTGCAAGATGCCAAAGCCAACAATCTGCCCAAGGACAAGTTGGAACGGGCGATCAAGAAAGGCACCGGCGAACTCGAAGGGGAAACCTACGAGGAAATCACCTACGAAGGCTATGGTCCAGGAGGAGTCGCCGTTCTGGTGCAGACCATGACCGACAACAAGAATCGGACCGTCGGCGAGGTTCGCCACCTGTTTGGCCGGCATGGTGGCAACCTGGGAGAGAACGGCTGTGTCAGCTGGAAGTTCGACCAGCGAGGCTATCTTGCCATCGATCCCGGTGAGATGGACGAAGACGCCTTCATGGAACTCGCTCTGGAACTCGGCGCTGAGGACATCGCCACTGAGAAGGGTGCCTACGAGATCTTCACCGCCCCTGCCGACTACAACGGCATCAAAGAGGCTCTAGAAGAGCGCGAAATCACCGTCGCCTTGGCCGAATTGGCAATGATTCCGCAGACCACCATGGAGCTGGATCAGAAAGCTCTTGGCAAAGTCCTGCGGCTGCTCGAAGCTCTTGAGGACCAAGACGATGTTCAGCACGTCTGGGCTGATTTCGACGCCGATGAGAGCGCTCTGGAAAGCGCCGCGAGTTGAACCGGCGCTCCGCGATGCGAATCCTCGGCATCGATCCAGGCAGCCTGCACACCGGCTATGGTGTGGTTGATCGGCAAGGCTCAAAGCTGCAAACCGTGGCGCATGGCAGGATCTCTTGCTCCCGTGGCCAGCCGCTGGCCGAGCGCCTGTGCCGCCTCAGCCGCCAGCTCGACCAGTTGCTCACCCAGCACCAGCCAGACGCCGTCGTTCTGGAGGCCCTCTTCCATGGCGTCAATCCGCGTTCGCTGATCGTTCTGGCGCAGGCCAGAGGAGCCCTGCTGGTTACCCTGGCGCTTGCTGGACTGGAAGTCACCGAATACTCGCCGGCAGAGATCAAGATGGCCGTGACCGGCAACGGTCGGGCCGACAAGGGGCAAGTGGAGCAGATGGTGAAGCTGGTGCTGGGACTGGGCACTAGCCAGCTGGCGCCAGACGCCAGCGATGCTTTGGCGGCGGCCATCTGTTTCGCTCAGCGATTTCGAGTGGATCGCTTGCAGCGCCGGGTGGGAAGGCCGAGCACCCAGCCATAAACACTGCAATCAAACAACTTGTGATCCACGAGGAGATTCTTGACCGGTCATTTTCGCCTATGCTAAGCTGCGGGAAGTTTAAGGCAAGAGAAGCTCCAAGAGAAACTGGGAACAGGACCCGCGTCACGCGGGTCTAAGTAGCTCAGACACTGGGAACGAGACCCGCGCCACGCGGGGCTAACTGGCTCAGAGGAGGAAGAAGGTTGGAAATTGGCGGAACATTGATGGGTTACGTGAAGCAAGGAGGCTTGTTCATGTGGCCTCTACTGATTTTCTCCGTCGTCGCCCTGGCGGTAATCTTCGAGCGCTGGTTTGCTCTGCGCAAGGCAAACATTAACGTCAACGAGTTTCTGGGCAAGATCCGGAAGTCGTTGGTGGTCAATAAGTCTGTGCGGGACGCCATCAAGGTCTGCGAGCAGTATCGCGGACCGGTTGCCTCGATCATGAAGGCCGGCCTTCTCAAGTACGGCCAGCCCAGGGAAGACATCGAGAAAAGCATCGAAAATGCCGCACTGTACGAGATGAGTCGTCTCGAGCGAGGCTTGGTGGTCCTGGCGACCATTGCCAACGTCGCGCCGTTGATCGGCTTCCTCGGCACGGTGACAGGCATGATCCGTTCCTTCGACGCTCTGTCGCAGGCGGGTCTGACGAATCCGGGTTTGGTGGCCGAGGGTATCTCCGAGGCCCTCATTACTACGGCTGCCGGTCTCATCGTGGCTGTTCCCACCCAGATCGCCTACAACTACTTCATGGCCAACATCAACAAGAAGGTGCGGGATATCGAAACCTCCACCAACATGTTGTTGGAGACCTTTGGTGAGATGGAGCGTGACGGGATTGCGGCTGACACGGCTGCCGGCGGAAGCGCCGCGGCTAGAAAGTAACGGACCACGGGGCAAGGCGACATGCGTCTAAGAGCACGACACCAGCAAGGGGCAGTGGTCCCGACATCTTCGATGGCCGACATCGCTTTTCTTCTGATCGTCTTCTTCATGGTGACGATCACCTTCGAAAAGGATAAGACCCAGGTATCGCTGCCACGCACCGACCTGCGGTATGAAATCCCCAAGGAGGCCGCCTACATCTCGGTGACTGCGAATCGCCAGATCCGAGTGACCGACGGCGAAGAGATGAGTATTGCGGTTGATCTCGCGGATGTCGTATCGTTCGCTGCCAATCTGGTGTCGCGCTTCCCCGACCGTCCGGTAGTGCTCAAGGCTGATGCCGACGTGCCCTACGAGCAAGTCGACAAAATCATAGACTCGCTGAAGCAGGCCAAGGTCGAGCTGATCTACTTGCTTTCCGAGCAGAAAACGGTCGACAACCCAGGCTGAGGAAGAGGCACGGATGAAACTGAAGAAAGAAAGCCCCGATGCCGAAATCCCGGCCTCCTCGATGGCGGACATCGCCTTCTTGCTGATCGTCTATTTCATGGTCACCACCACCTTCGCGGCAACTCGCGGTCTCGACTTCGCGCTGCCGAAGGACGACGACACACCGCCGATTATCGAGAAGGAAGATTCGGTCTTGGTCGAGATCGACAGCAACGGTCAGTTGATAGTTGACCAGAAGCCCATGGAGCTCAAGGAGATCCTCGGCTACCTGGCCCCCAAGCTGGAGACGAATCCGAAAAAACCGGTGATCATCAGGCCCGAAAGCAACGCGCCCTACGGCAAGATGGTGCAGGTCTTCGACAAACTCAGGCAAGGAAAGGTGATCGATTCCAAAGAAGAAGAAGGGGTCAAGAAGCTGGTTTGGTTAGACGAGCAGGTGCACCCCGGAGTGACCAAGGAACTGCTAGAGGAAGGGAAAGACATCAATGTCACGATTCCCACTCAGCGTGAGATAGACGCATTCTGGTTCTGACGCCGCACGAGTTAGGCGCTGTCTGATTCTGATGTTGCTTCGCTTAAGTACTGCCCGCTGCTGCTACTCTGCTACCTGGAGATGATCGCAAATGGCTGATAAGACATCCCCCAGCTCTTCGCTCAAGGACGATCTCGAGCAGGGTGAGTTCGTTACCTTCGCTCACGAAGAAGAAGAGGACACCAAGAATCGCAAGGTGTTTTATGCCGTAGCGATTATCTTCCACTTTGCTTTTCTCATCTGGAATTTCCCCGAATTCAACTCCGCGGCTGAGGTCGTAGCTGACAAGAAGAAAGTCTACGTGGTCCAGCAGGTGCGCTTTCAGCCGCCACCGCCGAAGCAAAAGCAGGAGATTCCGAAGCAGAAGTCGAAGAAAGTGCCGATCCCTGACCCGACTCCGGACGAGCCCGAGCCGATTCGCCTGGACGAGCCCGAGCCAGAACTCGATCTGCCGCAGCTCGACGACATAGTCTTTGGAATTCCCGATGCGCCGCCGATAGCCGAGCCCGAAGGGCCGATCCACGTCGGTGGTGATGTCAGAGCGCCGGACAAGCTCGAATCCCCGCAGCCGCAGTACACGGAGATCGCCCGCAAAGCACGCATCCAAGGGGTAGTGATCGTTCAGGCGATCATCGACAAGCAGGGCGAGGTCACCAACGTCAAGGTTCTCAAGGGCCTGCCGATGGGCCTCTCTGAGGAAGCGGTCAAGGCGATCAAGCGCTGGAAATTCAAGCCGGCTACGCTCAACGGCAAGCCCGTCGACGTCTACTACAACCTGACGGTGAACTTCCGTCTGCAGTAGACGACTCAATAAAGACGCTTGAGACTCCAAGAGCAGAACCGATGGCCTTTCAAGGGTCGCTGAAAGAGCTCCCGCTGCCGGACATCATCCAACTGGTGTCGGTTTCCGGTAAGACGGGGGTTTTCGCGCTAGAGACTGGAGACCAGACGGGAGAGATTTATCTCGTCGACGGAGCCATCGTAGATGCCCGAGTGGGGGATGTGCGGGGGGAAGAAGCGATCTACGAACTAGCCATCTGGCAAGAAGGCGAGTTCCTCTTCAATCCCGGAATTAAGGCCGAAGAGCGTACGGTCAGCAAGACCAACACCAACCTCTTGATGGAGGCGGCCCGCCGCATCGATGAGTGGCAGGTGCTGTCGAAGCGCATCCCGTCGACGCGGGTCGTACCGGTGTTTACCAGTCAGGGTTCAACAAGCTCGGTTTCCTTTACTCCTCGTGAGTGGTCGGTGATTTGCAAGATTGATGAACGGCGGACCATTGAACAGCTAGCGGTTGTGCTCGGCATGAGCGCTTTTGATGTCTGCAAGTTGCTCTACGGATTGGTCACTGCAGGACTGGTAGAACTGCAAGAAAGCAGCAGCGGAGTGCCAGCAGAGCGTCTCGAGAGCTTGGCGACAGCCGAATTGGTTGATGTTGCCGGCAAGATCTATGAGCAGGCTAAAACCCTTTTGGCCGCCAACCCGGAGAAGCTGCCAGAGATCGAGGCGGCTTCGCGTCGCACTCAAACAGAAATGGAATCCGGGCGTGGCGCTCAGGCGGTTCTTGACCTGATCAATTCGCTCGAGAAAGTGGTTTCGGCCGCGCTGGGGCCCAATCAATCCCAGCTATTCGTCGATCGAGTCAATCAACTGCTGAGCGGTTGAGGCTCCGCGGGCTCTCCCCTTTCCCTAACCCCGCCAATCGGGTTCTGGGCCACGGACTTCAGCGAGCTGCGTCGAAAGGAGTTAAGAAATGCGTAAGTCATCCTTGATTTGGGTTCTTCTCTGGTTGTTGGCCTTGCCTGCCTGGGCAGGTTGGGACGAGGGTGTAGCAGCCTTCAAGGCGGGAGATTTCAAAGCTGCAGAACAGCAATTTCGGGGCGTTGTCAAGCAGAGTCCCGATGGCTATCAAAGCCACTACATGCTCGGTCTCAGCTTGCAGCGGATCAATCGCAAGGAAGAGGCCTTGGCCAGCTTGCGTAAAGCCTACGACCTGAATCCCAACGATCTACCGGTGAAGATGGCGCTTGGCCAGTCCTACCGTGCGATGCGCCGGTTTGGCGACGCTGCCCAGCTGTTGGCGAAGATTGATGCCTCGACAGTGCCCAGCAATCAGCGCCAACAGTTCTACCAGATGCGGGCCGAGGCATACTTCCGCAGCAACAACATGCCGAGAGCTCTCGCGGACTTCAAGCAACGAGCCGCCCTACTGCCCAACGATGCCCAGGCGCAGTACACCTATGGCTCGACGGCCCTCAGTCAAGGGCAATCGTCGGCGGGCCTGGCGGCACTCAAGAAAGCTAACTCGCTGGCGCCCTCTGACAGCAAGATCGCCAAGATCTACGTCAAAGGGCTGATCAAGCAGGGGCAGGTACCCGGAGATAAGGCATCCAAGAAGCGCTTCTATATGCAGGCTGCCAGTATTGCCAAGAAGTTGGCAGCTGCCAGCCCGACCTACGACCACCTGATGCTCCAACTCTCAGCCGAACTCGGAGCAGGCCTCTATGGCCGAGCAGCTGAGACGGGCAAGGTGGCGATCTCTAAGAATGGTGCAGACTGGCTACCGCACTACTACGTCGGCCAAGCCTTCACTTCCATCGGTCAGTTTAGCGAAGCGCTGACGCCGCTGCAGACCGCGCTGGCCAAAGTAGGATCGACCAAAGACAAGAATAGAGTCTACCTCCAACTGGGCTACATGTTCTCGAAGCAGAAAGACTATGCCAAGTCAATCGAGGCATACAATCGCGGCGGTCATGGTGAGAGGGCTGCTAAAGTTCTGGAGATTCAGGAGACAGATAAATACAACTCCAAGGTGGAGGAAGAGAACAAAGTCATCCAGGAGATGAAGGCTGAAGCGGCTCGCTTGGAAGCGGAGATGGCAGCCTTAGAGGGTGGCGGCGGCCGTTGATCGCTAAGGCCTTGTCGGATCGGCACGAGCAGGGGGTTAGGCCCCCTGTTCTCATATGTGGCTGGAACATGACGCGGTAGTATAGGAGCATGCACCATCCACTGGCTCGGCCACTCTTGCGCAGGCTTCTGCTGCTAGCCCTGCTGGCCGGTTTGCATTCTTGCCAGACTTCAGCGGCGCCCGCTGTAGACTTGGCAGAGCCCGCTGAGGCGGCAGCTCAGGTGGCTGAGGAGCGCGCCGAAACGGCCGCCGGCCCGAACACTGAGCCGGAAAGGCGTGACCAGCTTCTACCACAACTCGACATCTACGTGCCCGAAGGCCGGCTCGATCTTCGTCTCGGTCGCCTGGTGAAGAACTCACTCTTCGAGGGGCAAATCAAGTACGACTTCGTTGGTGGCGATATCTCGGCATTTCTACGCTATCGCTACTATGGCTATCGCGCGATCTATCAATTGGGGTTGTTCGATTCAGTGGAATTCTCGGATCTTGGCGAGTTGGACAACGATTTTGAGCGAGTGCGGGGCATCCTCTTCCTGACCGAGTTTCCACACAGTTATCACTATCGGACCTTCTGTCTAGTAGAAGTCGACCGCTTGCAGAGCAGCAAGGAGGAACTGCGATTCTCCAACGAGCGCACAAACACCTTCGTCCGCCTCGGCTTCCAGCGCGGCACACCCGACGACGAGCGCTCCAACTCGATCGCTGGCGAAACGCGTGCACGGGCTGAGAACCTGCTCACCGCTCACCGCAAGATTGGCCCTTCACAAGCTGGCTTTACCGCCGCTTTAACCTACTCTTTCGACTTCATCGGCGCTGATTTCGACTACCTTAGATTCGAGTTCGAAGCCCTCAAGCGATTCGATCTCAGCCCCAGGGTGTTCGCCATAGCGAGAGCCCACGGCGGCTCGTTCCTGACCAAGAAACAGGTCCGAGAAGGCACCGACATCCCCTTGCCTGACCGATTCTCGATTCCCCGCAGCGAGCTCTTTCGCCTCGACGGCCGGGAAAACCTGAAAGGGGTTGAACAGAAGATCTTCGGCACCGAGGAGTTTCACACCACCTTAGAGCTCTTCGTGCCGTGGTTCATTGACCGCTCCCGGAGCTTCTTGGGCCTCGATTGGCAAAACTTCTATTGGGTGCTCTATGGTGGCGCTGGTATTGCGGGATTTGACAGCGAAGTGTTCAGCGACTTCGACAACTACATCCCAGATGCGGGGCTTGGGTTCGAAGCCTCGTTCAAGCTCCGCGATTACACCTTCTTTCTCGGTGCCATCGTTGCTGAGGCGCTGCGTGGAGCGGGCGGTGTGGAAACTCACCTGGTGTTGAAGTCCTATCACTGAGAATTTCTCAGCCCCCCGGCAGACCGGGCCGGTGCAACTAATCCGCGTCAGCCTTGTCATCGACGCTACCGAGATCCTCGCGGTGCAGGGATGCCACCGCGCCCACCAAGCCGGCCAAGCCGCCGAGGCCGATCAAGGCCATCGATTGTAGTGGGCGGAGGAACTCAGTGGCCATGACCGAAGCCATCGCTCGGCCCTCTGTTTGGCCAAGAAGCGCCAGGTGACCGCTCCACAAGGCGATCAGCGCCAGCACCGCGCCGGCCAGCCCCTGCAGCAGGCCTTCAGCATAGAAGGGGCCACGAATGAAAAACTCGGTGGCGCCTACCAACCGCATGACCGCGATCTCCTCCCGATACAGATAAACCGTCAAGCGAATGACGCTGGCAATAGTGAAAACGGCCGTGCCGAGCAGAATTCCGCCCAGCAACAAGCCCAGTCCCCGCAACACCAGAATGACGGCTTGCAGCTGCGCCAACCAATCGCGATCATCGTCTACCATCGACACTGCAGGGTCCGCTCGCAGGTCGCCCAGCCAGGCAGCTAGGGCGGCCGGTTCGACCTCTGCCCAGTGCAGCCGAGCCTCGAACGATGGCGGCAGCGGCTCATCGCTCCAGCCATCCAGCAGATCCGCCATACTGGGGAAGGTCTGACGAAAGCGCTCTCCCGCCTCCTCGGCGCTGACTGCTCTGAGTTCAACCACCCACGGAGGCTGGCTCGCCTGCGCGTGGACGCGATCGAAAGCGTCCAAGTCAGTATCTGGCTGTAGATAGACCACGATCCGGCTCTTCCCCTGCCAGTGGTCGATCTGCCGCTGTAGGTTGGTGCTGATAAGAAGAAAAACGCCCGCCAGAAAGATGCTGACCGTGATCGTCAGCAGCGCCAGCAGGCTGATTCTCCAGCCTCGGACCAAGCTGAGCAGGGCCTCGCGAGCGAAGTAGGCAAGGGCCTGAGAAAAACTCAAGAATCGGCCCCTGCGTCGACCGCCTCCGTTTCAGAGTCGGCCTGTGAGCGCTCGCCGCCTGCGGTGGAGGCGTGAAGAGAAAGTCCAGGCCTTGCTCGTTCCGCGTCGTCGGCCGCCAACCTACCTCGGTGAAGGGTCAGTACTCGCTTGCCCAGACGCTCAATTATGCTGCGGTCATGGGTTGCTAGCACCACCGTACTCCCCTGGCTTTGAATCTCCAGTAGCAGCTTGAGGATCTCGATCGACAACTGTGGGTCGAGGTTGCCTGTAGGCTCGTCGGCAAGCAGGATGTCAGGGCTGTTGATCAGCGCGCGCGCAATCGCCACTCGCTGTTGCTCACCTCCCGACAGCTGCCGCGGATAGGCGCTCATGCGATGGGCGAGCCCTACCCGGCGCAGGGTCTGGTAAGCCAACTGCTTCTGCTTGCGCGAGTTCAGCCCAAGCACTTTTGGCAAATAGCCAACATTCTCGAAAACCGTTTTTCGCGGAATCAAGCGAAAGTCCTGGAAGATCACGCCAATGGTGCGGCGCAGGTAGGGGATCTTGCGCCTTGGGAGCGAGGATACGTTGCGGCCGTTGACGAGGATGTGCCCCGAGCTTGGTACCTCTTCTCGATAGATCAACTTGAGAAAAGTCGACTTGCCCGCACCACTCGGACCGGTCAAGAAGACCAACTGTCCACGCGGAATCTTCAGGGTGACATCGGCGAGACCAACTTGCCCTCCGGGGTAGCGCTTAGAAATGTTGAAGAACTCGATCAAGACTGCCTGCAACTTTCCCCAGACAGCCTTAGTCGCCACTCTGAGCGAGTAGCTCGCGCACCAACTGCTGTACCGTCTGTGGCTCGGCGCGGCCGCGAGAAAGCCTCATCACTTGGCCCACAAAGAAGCTCTGCAACTTCTCTTTGCCGGCGCGAAAATCCGTTGCTTGCTGGGGATTGTCAGAGATCGCTTGCTCCACCCAAGAGCGCAACTGTGGCACATCGCTGACCTGCAGCAGCCCCAGCCGCTGCGCGGCTGCTAGCGGTTCTTCGCCACTACCCCACAATGCCGCCAACACCTGCTTGCCGGCGCTCGAAGAGAGCTTGCCGTCCCCTACCAACTCCACCAGCGCGACCAGGCGGGGAGTGTCGATCGCTTGCTCGACGCCGATTCTGCGGTCCTTGAGCTCACGCAAGATCTCGGTCTTGATCCAGTTGGCGATACTTCCGGAACGCTCAGGAAGCAACCCCGCCGCACGTTCGAAATAGTCGCCCAAGGGCCGACTGCTGCTCAGCAGCCGAGCATCTTCGGCACTGAGGCCAAACCCTTCGCGATAGCGCTGCCGCCGAACCCACGGTAGCTCTGGCAGCGCACTCCTCATGGCCTCGATCTGGGCTTGATCAAGCCGCAGCGGTGGTAGATCAGGCTCGGGGAAGTAGCGATAGTCGTGGGCCTCTTCCTTGCTGCGCATCGGAAAGGTCAGATTGCGCACCGAATCGTAGGTCCGAGTCTCCTGAATCACCCTGCCGCCACTCTCCAACAGCTCGACCTGGCGCTCGATCTCGTACTCGATTGCTTTGGCGACGAAGCGGAAGGAGTTCAGATTCTTCACCTCTGAGCGGGTACCCAGGGTCTCGTCGCCGAGTCGCCGCACGGAGATATTGGCATCACACCGCAAGCTGCCCTCTTCCATGTTGCCGTCGCTGGTCTCGGTGTAGAACAACACCTGGCGCAGAGTTTGAAGATAGTCCTGAGCCTCACCGGCACTACGCAAGTCGGGCTCGGACACGATCTCGGCCAATGGCACTCCACAGCGGTTGAAGTCCACCAGGCTGGTGCCCGGCAGCGCCCCTCCCCCTGGAGCCTCGTGCAGCAGCTTGCCAGCATCCTCCTCCAGATGCAGGCGGGTGATCCGCACCGTCTTGTCGTGCTCGCTCAGCGGCAGCAGGCCATGCTCGGCCAAAGGGCGATCAAACTGACTGATCTGGTAGCCCTTGGGCAGGTCGGGGTAGAAGTAGTTCTTGCGCGCGAAAACAGAGGTCAGGTGCACCTGGGTGCCCAACGCCAGGGCGAGCCTAATGCCGAGACTTACGGCTTCACCATTCAGTACCGGCAGCGTTCCGGGGTAGCCCAGGCAGATCGGGCACACCAAGGTGTTTGCCGCCGCACCGAATCGGTTTGGGCAGCGGCAGAAGATCTTGGTCCTGGTGCCCAGCTGAACGTGGACTTCAAGGCCAATGACCGCCTGCCAATCATCTTGACGCTCCATGATGGACCCAGTTTAACGTGAATAAGACCGCTTAACCGCCGATCCTTGGGGCAGCTCAGAGGCTGAGGTTGCTGCGGCGAAAACCGCGAGGGTCACGATTCGCCGCGCGCAGCTGGCCACAGGCGGCGCTGACATCGTCGCCGCGCTGCTTGCGCACCGTCGCCAACATCCCCCGCCGTCGCAGGCGATCGCGAAAAGCGGTGATGCGCGGGCCGGCTGGGCGCTTCATCCAGTCCTCAAGCACCGGATCCGGGTTGAGCGGAATCAGATTGACCTTGGCCCTCAGGCCCGCCAACAATCTGACCAACAAATCCGCATCGGCAAGGCTGTCGTTGAACTCCTCGATCAAGATGTACTCAAAAGTGATCCGCTGCTTGGTGGCCAACGGGTAGCGGGCCAGCGCCGGCAGCAGCCTCGCCAGCGGATACTTACGGTTGATCGGCATCAGCCGGTCGCGTCGCTGCTCGTCGGGAGCGTGCAAAGAAATCGCTAGTTGGGGACGCTTGGGCCAGCGGGCCATGGCTTCAATGCCGGGGATGACGCCAGCGGTCGAGACAGTGATGCGGCGCCAGGAGATCTGCTCCATCAAGATCTCCATGGCGGTGCCGAGATGCTCAATATTCAGCAGCGGCTCGCCCATGCCCATGAAAACCAGATTGACCCCCCCACCTTCGGTACCCAGGCCGTCGAGAGCTAGCACTTGAGAGATGATCTCCCCGGCGCTGAGGTTGCGACCGGAGCCCCAGAAGCCGGTGACGCAGAAGCGACAGGCCAAGGCACAGCCAGCTTGGCTCGACAGGCAGAGGGTGCGCCGTTCGCCATCAGGTATATCGACGGTCTCGATGGTGGCGCCGTCGTCGAGTTTGAACAGGTGCTTGGCCGTGCCGTCCTGCGATCGGTGCACCTCAGTAGCCGTCGGTCGGTCGATTCTGAAGCTCTTGCTGAGCCGCTGCCGTAGCTCCTTGCTGAGGTCGGTCATTTGGCCAAAGCCAGTGACCTGGCGGTGATAGAGGGCGCGGTAGATCTGCTCACAGCGAAAGGGCTGGTCGACGTGGTCAGACAGGGTCTCGGTCAGCTCGCGGCGGCAGAGACCGAGGAGCTGAACACGGATGCCCGCCACACCGGTCGCTGCGGTACCGGCTGGGGTTGGCTGAATAGTGGGAAGAGGCATGTCTCGCTGTGTGGAGTAGGACTTGCGGAAGCAGGCCGGCTGTTTCTCAAGCTACTGTGAGAAGCTCTCAGTCAGGAACTCGCAATCAGGAACTCGCAGTCAGGAGCTGCGTTGACGCTTGCCGCGGCGGGTCGGATCGATACCGACCGATCTGAGGAAAGTGACATCCTCGCCGCCAAGGACGAAAACCGGTTCTTGGACCACAGGCCTGCTCCGCGTCTTGAGTTCGATCTGGGCCCCCTTCTCACCCGCTTGCTTGGGATCGAGCACTAAGAAGATCGAAAAATCCAGCTCCCGAATACGCCGCACCGCCTTGCTGACTTCGGCCGAAGAGGCCACCGCATCAACCAGAGCTCGGCTGAGTTCCTGCAACATACGGCGGGCTTGGTTGTCTGCGGGTTTCATGGTTTTGTGAACTGCTCGTACAAGTACATGGCGTCAACACTTACCGTAAGTGAACCCACCCAAATCGAGCGGAATTCGGCGACCGAAACTCAGTCGCTATTATCCCGCTTGCCTGATGAGGGTGTCAAACAGACCTATTTGCTGCCGTTTTGGCGTCACGGGAAGGTGAGTTGTCGGCTGCAGGGACTGCTCGCTCTTCTGCTAAGCTGTCAACAGAGGCATTGGTAGACAGGAGGAAAATGCAATGGGTCTCGGATTAGGTGTCCCAGAACTAGTGGTAATTCTGTTGATCGTAGTTGTTCTTTTCGGCGCCACTCGCTTACCGCAGCTCGGTCGTGGTTTGGGCGAAGGCATTCGCAACTTCAAGGGTGGATTGAAGGACGACGGTCAGACAGCTGTCGAATCGGGCAAGAAAAACAGCTAGTAGAGAGGGAGGCGGCGAAGTCGACCTATGACCCCACCGCTTTATGCTCAGCCCCTGAATTCGCGAACCAGGGCAGAGGCTTGCTCGGCGCTGGCCAGCATCTCCCTTTCCTCGCTCGCCTGCCACAGCCCTCGGTGGTGGCCGATGTAGATCCCCAACACTCGGTCGACAAACTGACGTGTTTCGCGGAAGGGCGGCAAGCCGCCGAACTTGCGTACGTTGCCGGGACCAGCGTTGTAGGCCGCCAGGGTCAGCTCCAAATCTCCCTCGTATTGGCGTAGCAGCTGGCTCAAGTAGCGTACGCCGTGGGTCAGGTTGAACCGCGGGTCGGTCAGCTGATCGCGGCCTTCCTCGGCGATATTCCCTGGCATCAACTGCATCAGACCGGTCGCACCCTTGCCCGACACGGCGGTCGGATTGAAGCCTGATTCCACCTCGACAATCGCGGCGATCAGCAGGGCGTCTATGTCGTAGCGCTCGGCTACCAGGCGGATCTCGTGGCCGAAAGGCAGACCGCTTAAGGGGCTGCTAGAGCGGTCGCTGTGGCGCAAGCGGAAGACATCGAAGCTGGTAGAACGAGCGCGGATGATCTCGCCCAGCGAGCCAGTTGCGAGAACGTCCTCGCCCTCATTTTCGTAGCCCACCCATTGGGCCAGCTCCTCTAGCAGGGCGATCTCCTCCGCTGCCGGCGGGTTGGCGGCTGGCCGCCTATCGGCATCGTCGTGAGGTGGAGTGCTGACGCTCAGCGCTAGCAACAGGGTCAATATCAACAGAATGCCCTTCATTGGTGGGGCTTTCGTATAGGTCATGGTTTGTAACTCTCAAGGCGCGGCCCAGGCACACGGCATCTTTCTAGTGAGTGACGAGGGGGTGAACAGCCGCTGAAGGTGATGGGCCGGCCGGGTTTGTCGGGAACCCCGAATGCCTGAACGGCGGGGTTCATTTCAACGATTCAGCGCTAACGCTGCATCCAAGGAACTACCTTCTAACAAGGTGGCACTACCCCAGGGCAAACCTGCAAGCGCGGTGCCAAGTGGCCGGGGTGGGCTTCTTGGTAACCGGGCGGGGCAAAGGGGCCTCAGGGCTTGCCGAAGGTGCGACGACTACGGCGGCCGAGCTTTAGCCGGAATTCCTCGACCGCGATTCCCAGATTGCTGACCTTGTTGCGCAAGGTGTTGCGATGTACGCCGAGTGAACGAGCTGACCGGCAGAGATTGCCATCGTTGGAGCGAATCGAAGCTACGATGAACTGCTTTTCGAACTCTTTGCGAGCCTGCTCCAGGGTCACGCCCTGGTTGACCAGCTCGTCAACTATCTGGGTCAGTTGCCCATTGAGGTTTCTATGTCGCATCTTGGCCAAATCTCCCGCTGCTGATCGCTCCCCTCAGCCGTGCAGGCTAACACAGACAACCGCCGGTCCAGCAAGGCCGGTGGCCAAAAAACTGCACTCATTTAATCTGCAAAACGTCACCCAGGAAGACAGTGTATCGGGAGCGCAGGATTCGCGCCAAGGAGGCGTTCTCGTGCACCGAGAGGATGCCGAGTTCGCCCAGGACGATTGGCGGGAATCCTTGCCGGCCTTGGCGATAGATGGTGAAGATGTCTCCGGCGGCCGCATTGTCGTTGCTGCCGCGATCGATGTACACCAGATGGCCCATGCCGAGAGCGACGATGTCGTTTTCGCTGAAGATAATCGACGGGCTGTCGACCAGTTCCTCAGGCTTCGCCGGATAGTTGACCGGCCGCAAGGCGGTCAACCGGCGCAGTGGTACTGGCTCGGGTTCGAACAGGCGCAAGGCCGTACCGACCGGCATTGGGTAGCAAGAGAGGATAATCTCACCAATGGATGTGTTCTCTTGCACGGACAGCAAGCGAACTCGGCCCAAGTAGCGGTTTAGGCGCCCGAACTTGTTGCCGGTTCGTGGGTGTTCGACCAGTTGCGAAGGCTCGATGCCGGTGAGCATCTCCCCCGCTGACAGTCCGTCTGCCCGGCCACCTTCGAGATAGACGATGTCGCCTAGTCCGAGGCCGTACTTCTGCGTGTTCGACTTGCCGTAGAGGCCCTTTATCTCGGAATCTCGCTGTGGATCGAGAGTCGGGGTGAGAAACTCGTACTCCGAACCGGCGATCTTGAATGGGAAGCTCTCGCCGTCGTCCCCGATGTACCCGCTACAGTAGATATCTGCTTCGTACCCCAAGGGAATCGGTGCGTCGGCACCCCCTCGGGCACGATTCTCTCGATCATTGATCAGCGCGCTGAACGGGTCCTCTGGCGCCAGCGAGGCATCTTCGAGCGGCACCGCCGCGATCCCCTCGGCCTCCAGTGTCGCCACCGTGCTCGGGGTCATCACCAGCGGATCGTCGGGATAGATCCAATGCGAGTCGAGGATGTATTGATTGGCCTCCCAGATCTGCGGCCAGAGGTGGCCATCGCCGAGAAAGCGCTGCGCCAGGCCCCACAGCGAGTCGCCGGGCTGGACGACGTAGATCTGTGATCCTGCAGGGACCATTGAGGGCGGGTTCCAAGCCGTCCAATGCTGATCTGCAAGATGTAGATCACGCGGTGGCTCGTCAGCCGTCAGGCCCAGGGCCATCAAGACGGGTATTGCGGTGAGAATTGCGTACCAGCTCCGCTTGCTCATCCAAGCACCTCCCGGTCGCTCGTCGACGACATGTCGTGTCGAGCCACCTCTGTGGCTATTTTCCGGACACTTGCGGCTATCGGCTGCCGGGTGATTGCGCGGTAGCCAGCTGCAATGCAAGGCCAGCGCAGATTACCATGCCAATGTAGATTTACGTATTGGTCCATTTGCGACCTGGAAGCCAAGGTAACGGGATTACTTACGAGTGTCAAGACGGCTCCCGTCAGCGACCTGGGAGCCGGCCGATTCCTCATCGCAGCGCCTCCAGTCGATCCTCTGCTTGGGCGGCTGCCGAGCTGCCGGGAAAGCCATCCACAACTTCCCGGTAGGTTTCCTTGGCGCTCTTCAGATCCCCCAGCGCCTCCAGGCATTTTCCGGCCTTCAGCATCGCGTCAGGTACTTTGTTGCCGGCCGGATAGCGTTGCACCGTGGTGGTGAAAGCGGCCAGCGCGCTGGAGAAATCGCCTCGCGCATAGCGACTCTCGCCGATCCAGAATTGGGCGTTGTCGGCCAGCTCTGAGTCGGCGAAGCGTTCGATAATCTGGCGGAACGAGGCTTCCGCCTCAGCGTAACGCTGACGGTGAAAAAGAGTGTAGGCCTCGTCATAGATTCTTTGCGCGGGATCGAAGTGCTCGACTATTCGAGGTGTTGGTGCGGCCTCGACCGGGGTGGTCTCAGGGCGCTCGACCCGGCGCTGGTCAGGTCGTTGGATCTCCTCGACTGGAGTCGTGACCGACGGCCGAGTGGGCCGTGGTTCCAACTCCAATTCCACTTCTTCGACCGGCAGTTCATCGATCAGGGGGCCGATGGCGACAGGTTGCCCGGCCGCCTTGCCCAGGGCAGTGGATTCGGCAGCTGCTCGAGCGGCTGCTTCGGCAGCAGCGTCGCGAGTGGCGAGTTCGCCCCGCAAGCGTTCGACTTCTTTTTGCAGACGCTGGGCCTCCACCTCGCCGACCGTGGCTCGCTGCTGCAACTCAACGATCCGCTGTTGCAGCAGTTCGACTTGCCCCTCTTGGCTTGCTGAGCCAGAGCGGATCAAGCCGCCACCGCAAGCAGCTAGCGACAAGCCGAGGCAGAGTAGCATCCCGCCGTTAGATACCCGAGTGAGAGTTGCGCGCCGTTGGTCGCTTGATTCGGCAGGATGTTTTCTCGGGCAGCTCATGGCTCAAGAGGATCCTTTCTTCTGTTTGTCGAAGGCGCGACGTCGCTCTTCGTACTTCTTCTTGTCCTTAGCGAGTTTCTTGAGCACCTTGGTCTGGCGCTGGTCCAGTTCCGCGATCCACGGCGAGTCGGGATGTTCTTGCTCGAGTGCTTGGCGGGCGGTGGCGGCTTCCTCGCTCTGGTCACATCTGAGGTTCGCTAGACTGAGCCAAAAGAGCACCTCGTCCATTCGGCCGTAGCTCGGATGGTCGTCGCCGACCGGCGCCAATCGTTGGATCGCGGCGGAGCACAGACCGTAACGAAAGTAGAACTTGCCGATGATCAACTCGGCGGCGGCCAAATTGTTTCCCGCTGCGGCGATCTGCTGTCGTGCCTCGGTGGTGTACTCACTGGTTGGATAGAGCCGGATCAGTTCCTGATAGGCGGCGATCGCCTGATGCGAGGCTTGCTGGTCCCGGTCAGGCTTCTCCATTCGCTGAAAAAGACAGTTGGCCACTTGAAATTGGGCGTAGTCGGCCCTTTCACTGGTCGGAAAGCGGTTCAGGAAATCGCGGTACCTGGCCTCACACTTGACGTAGTTGTCGGGTCCACCGTTTTGGTAGAGGGCGTCGGCGGCCAAGAGCAGAGCCTCGCGGCCGGTGCGCGAGTTGGGCTCGACCTCGAACGCATGGGTCAGCAGCCGCCGGGCGCGGAAGAACTTCTCAGCTTCCATCTGGGCCTTACCCTGCTCCAAGGCCTCGGCGGCCGAAAGGCGCAGAATTGGGTCCTGCCGTTGGTTGCCGCTACAAGCAGCAACCAGCAATAGCAGCCCACAGAGGAGGGGTCTGAAGAAGATTGGGGATTTTGTTCTCATGCGGTTTCCTGTGCGATTTCCTTGAGCTGGCGCATGGCGGCCGCCGGGTCGTCTGCGTTGAAGGTCGCCGAACCGGCGACGCACACGTCAACACCCGCGGCAGTAATCTGCGCAATGTTGTCGGCGCCGATGCCGCCGTCCATCTCGATCGAGACGGTCAGTTGGCGCTCGTTGATCATCCCTCGCAAGCGCCGTGCCTTGTGTACCACGAAGGGCAGAAAACTCTGCCCGCCGAATCCTGGATTGACCGACATCAGAACCACAAAATCCAAATGGTCCAGCACATCGACCAAGAACTCGACCGGGGTGCCGGGATTGAGTGCGACGCCTGCGCGAGCGCCGCCTTCGCGAATCTGGCCCAGCAGGCGGTCGAGGTGCTCGACTGCCTCCCAATGCACCGAGATCCAAGCCGCGCCAGCTTCGAGGTAGGCATCCAAGAGACGCCCTGGGTTGGAGACCATCAGGTGCACGTCGATCGGCAGTTCGCAACGCCGGTGGACCGCCTCGAGCACCGGGATGCCGAAGCTCAGATTGGGGACAAAGTGGCCATCCATGACATCGAAATGAACCAAGCCGGCGCCACCCTCTACGCACAAGTCGAGAGCGCTGCCCAGATCCGCCAGGTCGGCGGCGAGAATCGAGGGGGCGAGAATCATGGAAGTCGGTACCCCCGGTCATTGACTGAAGTGGGGCCGAGCGCTAGATCGGGCTCTGGTGCCACCACGCCGAGCGAGATCACCTCACCGCGGTGCAGAGGGTGGCCGCTGAGCGGGAATTGACGCAGAACAGTTCCCGGTGCTCGGCCTGGGTAAGTCTCGTAACCCACTCTGCCCAAGCGAAACCCGCGCTGCTCGAAAAAGCGGCGCACGGTGTCGTAGTCGCGATCAATCAAATCTGGCATCAAGAAAACTTCCATCGGATTGGCCACCGAGATGAACAAATCCACCGCGCCGCCCAGCTTCACCATCGAGCCCACCGCCGGCTGCTGCGACACCACCGTACCGCGCGGGCCCCGCGGGCTGTAGATGCTGAGCGTCCGGCCCAGGCTGAGGCCAGCGGCCGCCAATACCACCTGTGCTGCTTGCGGCGCCTCGCCGATCACTGAAGGCACTTGCAGCAGCTGCGGACCGCGCGACAACAGGAGGGTTACCTTACTGCCACGACGCACTAAGGTGCTGGCACCCGGACGTTGCAGCAGAACATGGCCGTCGGGCACCTGCTCATCGAAGCGATCCTCACCATGATCCAGTTGCGGGTTAAGCCCCTGATCGGCGAGCAAAGCCCGCGCCTCGGTCTCGGCCAGGCCCTTCAGTTCGGGCAGTGGAGTCACCCCCCGGCGCACGAACTGGCTGAACGAAACGTAGGCCACCAGGCCGAATATCACCGCCAACGTACCCAGGTAGGCCAGGCATCCCAGGCCACGAAACCACTTGCGCCACATAGATACCGCAGTCTACCAGAGGAGCGTTCAGAGACCGAGGAGGGTGAGCTGATTCTTACGCCGGGTCCGACTTAGCGAACATAGAGAGGCCGACAAGTGAGTTGGTGACTCAAGAGAGGATCTTGGTTAGATCGAAGAAAATCACCACCGCCATCAAGGTCATCAGCATCATGAAGCCGAGCTGGCTAACTCGTTCCTTGAAGCGCAGAGACAAGTCGCGCCGCAGCACGCTCTCGACCAGTAAAAGAGAGATGTGGCCGCCATCGAGCACCGGAATCGGCAGCAGATTCATGAAGCCGATACTGATCGACAGGAAGCCCATGGTGAACAGCAGGTCCCTGATACCTCGCTTGGCTGCCTCGCCAGAGATGACCGCGATCTCGACCGGCCCCGACAGCGCGCTCTTGGCCTTGATGTCATTGGTCAGCAGTTTGCCGAGAATCTGCACACTGCGCTGGACAATCTCCAAGTTGAAGCGGACGCTGGCAACAATCGCCTCGCCCAGTGGTAGCTTGCGGAAGATGCCACCGTAGACGCCGATCTTGCCCAGGCCTTCCTCGTCGGCTTCCGGGGTGACGATGACCTTCACTAGCTGGTCGTTGCGCAGCACGCCGACTTCCACCGCCACTCCGGGGTGACTTTCGATGAACTCGACGAAGCCCTTCCAGCCCCCCACTGGTTGGCCGTCAATGGTGTGCGGCAGGTCGCCGGAGAGAAATCCGGCGCGGGCGGCAGGTCGGTCCTTGACCACCTGGGTGATGCGCACTTCGAGTTCCGGACGGATGCCGGCGTCGCCGTACTCGTAGCGTTCCACTTTGATCGGTGTCACCGTAGTGGCGAAGCGTTCGCCAGCGCGCTCAACGGTGACTTCGACCGGTTTCTCGGCCGCGGTCATGAAAGCAAAAGAGACGTCCTTCCATTTGTCGACCTTTTGGCCGTCGATGGCCACGATTAGGTCGCCGATCTCCAGCCCAGCCGCCAGTGCAGGGCCGTCTTCTTGTAGCCAGCCCACCACCGAGGGGCTTTCCTGCAGCGCCTGGGCTTCGAAGCCGGCCATGAAGACGCCAGTGATCAGCCCCACCGACAACACCCCGTTCATCGCCGGGCCTGCCAAGTAAACGATGATTCTCTGCCACCGCGGCTTGTTGAGAAACGCGTTCGGGTCGTCGTTGCGTTCGTCGGGGAGCTCTCCGTCGAGTCGGACATAGCCGCCGAACGGCAAGGCCGACAGACGACAATCCGTACCGCGGTAATTGAATCCCCAGAGCCTCTTGCCGAAGCCGAGAGAGAAGACGGGCACATGCACGCCAAAGAGCTTAGCGGCCAGGAAATGGCCCATCTCGTGGACGAAGACGATTGCCCCGAGAGCAACCAAGAAAGCAGCGGAGTTGAAGAGGATTCCTTGCATTACAGCCAGAGAGTCTAGCAGGTCGCGCGGCCCTGGTAGACCACCACTGACGCGCCAACCGAGGTTGCTATTGTTTGCCGGTGTCAGGCAGTCTGCCAAAAAAGCCTTCAGCTATGTCTGGGGGATGGTGTGGATTGGGATCGAGTTCTGGTGCTGCGCCAGGCTCCGCCCGTGCCACCCGTCTCGGCAACATCCGCCCAGCGTGCCACCCGCCTCGGCAACATCCATCGCGGCCGCTGTTTTTTGGGCTCTGCGAAGTTCACTATCTTGTCCATGGGTGCTCATATCGATTGCAGATGGACGAGGATTCGTGATCTTTGGCTTAACAGTGTCCATCGAGCAAGTTTGCCAACCGCTCGTCATTGCCTTCGGGTTCTATCAGGACAGACCTCCCCTGTTGATTGAGAAGTTAATTCCGGTTGTTTTTGGTCTCTCTTGGCAGCAGAGACCCTCGTAAAGTCGCAGCCTATCCAGGCACCTGGATCGGTCCTGCTCTACTACCGGGCTGGCCAAAATCGCTCGAAACACTAGGCCGTGGGGGCGGAAAACAGCTCGGCGGAAACTCTACCGAGTGATCTCCTGCCCGCAAGCGGACGGCCGCTTGCCGATATGCTTCGACAAAGAGGCGGTAGGCCTCCTTCAACTGCTTGCGGACCGCTCTCGATGCTGCATGGACAGCTGGAGCTGGAGATTTCTTGCTGCGAGCAGGCCGCTGGTGTGGGTGCTGCTTGCGGATCACTGCCGCACCCAGGGGCACGGGGCCGCCGAGTACCACCCGTCGGGCGCTTTCAGCATCGATCTCCGCGACCATCTCGGTAAGACGCCGTCGAATTTCATCAGACGGCAGGTGCCGCCAGCAGGGCAGCGGATCCAGCCGCAGGGTATGGCGTTTGGTGAAGGTCTCAAGGTCGACCTTCTGGTAACGGCGGTGGGCTTCGTACTCGAGACTGCGGTCACGCCAAATCCCCTCTAGAGGTTTGCCCTGGGTGAGAGCTTCGATGCACTGCAGCCCTGGCCACTCCCGGCAGCGGAGCACCAGATTCTCTTTCGGGCCGTGGCTGATCACATAGCGCAGTCTGGAAACCAACGCCGCCTCTTCGCTGCTGACTTCGATAGCTCGGAAGCGGCGGCCCCAGAATTTCTCCGGCCAGTCGACAATGAGATTTGCTTCGCGGGCAAGGTTGCCGTTGACGTACTCCATGAAGCCGGATAGATCTTTGACGTTGGCGGCTCCGATCAGGAAATGGAGGTGGTTGAGGAGGCCGCCGAAAGCATAGATCTCCACCGGATGGCGCAGCTGGGCGCGGGCGATGATGCCGATCGCAATGCTGCGGAAGTGCTCGCCAGCAGGTAGCAGGTATCGGCTTTGGAGGCAGCGCGTGGTGATTTCGAAGATAGCGCCGCCGGGGCGAATGTGTCGGAGTTGTCTTCCCATACCCCCCAAAGACGACAGGGGGGACTCCAATCTTGCGGGTTCGGGCGAGAAACTTCGAAGATTTTGTGGAGGATCTGGTGCGGAACACATCCGCGGATGGCGTAACTGGCTGAAAACAAATGAGTACGAATCGGGTGGCACCCTGAATGGCACCCTGAATGGGGGCCTGAATGGGCACCCTGAATGGGCTGAAAACAAATGAGTACGAATCGGGTGGCACCCTGAATGGCACCCTGAATGGGGGCCTGAATGGGCTACTTCAGCTACTTCAGCTGTTGGCCGACCAGTGCTGAGCGCCAATCAACCACAGGCCGGCGAGAAAGACCGGGGTGGCCAGGAGCAGAGCATCGAGGCGGTCGTAGAGCCCGCCGTGGCCGGGAATGAGCTGTGAGGAGTCTTTGACCCCAGCTCCGCGCTTGAACAAGCTTTCCACTAGATCGCCGACTTGGGCGACGACAGCGGTTGCCGCCGCCACTGACAGCAATCCCCCGTCGAGACGGTCGAGGCGCCACATTGACCACACGGCAGTCGCGCCCATGGCGGCGAGGAAGCCTCCCGCGGCTCCTTCCCATGACTTGTTGGGACTGATCCGTGGCGACATCTTGTGGCGACCGATTTTCGAGCCGACGTAGAACGCCATGGTGTCGCTCAGCCAGACAATCGCCAGCAGTGCCGCGACCAGCCAGGGGTCTTGCCATTGCAAGGCCCCGAGGCAGGCCAGCGGTACCGCGAAGTAGGGCACCGCGAAGGCAGCCAGGCCGATCGCCAATGCCGCCTCTTCGACTTTGGTGCGCGGTGACAGGCCGACCAAGGCCGCTGCCAGGGTTACCCCGTGAGCGGCGACCACCAGCCACAGGCTCACTTTGCCGGATTGTGGATAGAAGCGGAATGCACCGTAAAGCAGGGTTCCGGCTAGGGGCACCCACAGCAACAACCAGCCCAGGGGCGCGCTCGGCGCCCAGTGGCGAGCAATGCGCACGAACTCGTTGGCGGTGGCTGTCAGTAAGATCGCCAGCAGGCCGAAAATCACCACCGAAGGCAGCAGAAACACGGCCACCAGACAGAGCGGTGCGGCGATCAGACCGAAGATCAGGCGCTGTTGTCGCGAACTCGTCACGCCGGGTTCTTAGGAGCGCTGCCGGCGGTGTGACCGGGGCTTGTCTGCGCCTTCGTTGCGCAGGCCACCGAATCGCCGCTGCCGCTGCTGGAATTCGACGATGGCTTCCAAGAGGTGGCGGCAGCGAAAATCCGGCCACAGGGTCGGGGTTACCCAGATCTCGGAGTAGGCGATCTGCCAGAGCAGGAAGTTGCTGATCCGCATTTCCCCGGAGGTGCGAATCAGTAGATCTGGATCCGGCAAGTCGGCGGTGTAGAGATAGCGGCCCAGGGTGTCTTCATCGATCTCTACTCGCTTACCGGCCGCCCAGTCCTGGACAATGTGGCGGCAGGCGTCGACGATCTCGCAACGGCCGGAGTAGTTCAGCGCCACGTTGAAGGTCATTCCGCGGTGATCGCGAGACAACTCCACCGAGCGATCTAACTCATCGAGAATGGCTGGTTCCAGGCCCTCGCGGCGGCCGATCACCCTGAATCTGATGTCGTTCTCGACCAGGGTCTTGCGCTCGCGACGCAAATACTCGCGCAGCAAGTTCATCAGCGTCCAGACTTCGTGCCGGGGGCGCTTCCAGTTCTCTACCGAAAAGGCGTAGAGGGTCAGCACCTCGATTCCTAGCTTGGCACTGGTCTCGACGGTGTCGCGCACTGACTGCACGCCGTGGCGATGACCCTCCACTCGCGGCAGGCCTTGCTGTTGTGCCCAGCGACCGTTGCCGTCCATGATCACCGCCACATGTCGTGGTAGCTGCGCCATGTCGAGGCGGCAGAGAAGTAGGTCCTCGGGCGAACCGGTAGTCATTGATAGTGCGGACTTTTGCATCTCAGAGAGGCGCAATGTACCACAGCGAACCCCGCGGACGGTTCAAGCTTGCCAACCGTCCAGGGGCGCCCAGCGGCGGTGGTAGAAGACTTGCTCTAGCGACAGCCCCTGGGCCGGGGCGGTGGGGCCGGCGGCGGTGCGAGGCTGGCCGCTCAGCAGGTGGTCGATCCAGCCCGGCTGCTGCGTTCCGCGACCTACCAACACTATGCTGCCGACCAAGCTGCGCACCATGCCGCGGAGGAAGCCGTCGCCAAGGAAACTCAGCCGCACTTCACGTCCGACTTCGTCGACGGTGACCGCGAACAGCCGCCTGAAGGGCTGGCCGTGGGAACCGCCGGCGAGGGCGAAAGCGGTGAAGTCGTGTCTGCCCACCAACCGCGCCGTCGCGCGCCTCATGGCCGCCACGTCGAGCTGGCGCGGCGCCAGGGCGACGAAGGGTTCCACTGGCGCCGGCGCGGCGCGACCACGATACAAACGGTAGATGTACTCCTTGCCCAGCGCCGATTTGCGAGCATTGAAGTTGGCAGGCATCCGGTGGGCCGCCAGCAGCCGTATGTCCAGAGGTAAATGGTGGTTTGTCGCCAGCACCAGGCCGCGGTAGGGAAAGGTGCGCGGAAGTCGCAGATGGGCGATCTGGCCGTGAGCATGGACCCCCGCATCGGTGCGGCCCGCGCCGTGGATGCGAATCGGCTCACCGAGGACCTTTGCCAGCGCTTCTTCGACCACCTGCTGGATCGCTAGAGCGTTGCTCTGTCGCTGCCAGCCGGCGTAGGCCGTGCCGCGGTATGACAGAGTCAGGCGGCAGACCATTTGCTGCCTCGCAGTGAGATGAAGAAGGGTGCCCAGATCACCAGCCAAAGCCAAGGGAAGAGTTCGATCTCGGTGATCTGGGGCAAGTAAGACAGCTGCACCAGGGCGCTCAATATCAACCAGGCGCGATGTCGCGCCAGCGCCGCCCAAGGCAGCACCCAGAGGAGGTACCAGGGATAGAGAGTCGCTGTGCAAATCAACACCGCCGCGAAGATCCTGCCGCTGCCCGCCACCAGGCCACTGCCCCACAGGGCGCGGCCGATCAGCCCGAGTAGCAGCAAGGCCAATAACCCCTTGGCCAGCAGCTGGGGATAGACCCAAGGGTGGAGTCGGGAGATCTGCTGATGGCGACCAGTGAGCCTTTTCAAGCGGTCGAGGCCGTTCTTGATCCGGCGGTCGGCTTCGATCCGTTCCAGGCCGCGCCACAGCGGCTCGTAGAGCGCTCCGTTGAATTCCCAGGAGACGCCATAGCGCACCAAGCCGGGAGGAATGCCATCGGTCGAAGCGGCCACCGCTCCGAGAGTGCCCAGAACCGGCAACAGGGCCGCCAGCAGAAAGAGCGCCGGTCGCCGGCTGAGCAGCGCCCACAGGGGTAAGGCCACCAAAGGGACGAGTTTGGTGAGAACCCCAGCCGCCGCCGCCAGTCCGCTGATCACCGCCGGTCGCGACTGGCTCAGCAGCCAGCCGGTCCCGACGATCGCCAGAACTCCTAGCCCGTCGATGTGGCCCATGCCGGCGACTTCCATGACAACCAGGGGATTCCAGGCATACCAAGCGGTCCGGCCGCTACCGAGCCCCAGGTTGGCGGCCAGGCGGATTAGCAGCCAGCAGGCGGTGAGTTCGGCAACACAGAGTAGAATCTTGAGGCTTAGGAGGGGTAGCGGCAATATGCTCGACAATCCAAACAAGGCGAGCGCCACCGGCGGGTAGACCGTTTCGACATCTTTGTGCGGCACCGCTCGCCACAGATCGTCGCGAAGCTCTGCCAGCCGAGGACTTTCGGGAGCTAGCAGATACGGATTGTGACCCGCTGCCAGCACCCTGCCGTCCCAGGTGTAGCGCAGGATGTCGTCGGACAGTGAAGGCGGTAGGGGAATGAGGAGTAAGCGCAGCAGGGTCGCTATCAGCAGCACTTGGGTGGTGTCCAGGCGGTTTTCGAGCCGGCGGACCGCGCGGAACCAAAGCCCGAAAGCCAGCGCCAGCAGGCTGAAGGTCAGCCAGGGTGTCCGCGCTAGGTCCCAAACCGCGAGCAACGCCGCGTGAACGGCGATCAGAGGAAAGACAACCTGCCACAGCTCCGCGGCCGGCAGGATGGAGGAAGCTAGCTTCGATGGAAGTGTTATCGACGTGGTTCGAGCCGCTGGCTGCTTTTCTGGGCTGGTTGGAGAGTTGGGCATTGCCGGGTTCGCTGGTGGCGCCGTGGATTCTTGGTGCCTATTACGTGATCCTGGGGATCCTGGCTTGCTATGGCGTCCACCGCTTGGTGATGGCCTGGGGCTATTGGCGGACCCGACACTCCACCCCACCACGACCCGCGAACCCCGACCAATGGCCGTTGGTCACTGTTCAGTTGCCGATTTTCAACGAGATGTTCGTCGCCGGCCGCCTGGTAGACGCGGTCTGCGCCCTAGACTATCCGCGCGATCGCTTAGAGATCCAGGTTCTCGACGACTCTACCGATGAGACCAGTGAGCTGATCGCCGAGCATGTCGAACGGGCGCGCCTGCAAGGGGTCAATGTGTTGCACTTGCAGCGCCAAGACCGTCGGGGCTACAAGGCGGGGGCGTTGGAGGAAGGGCTGAGCCAGGCCAGTGGTGAGCTGGTGGCGATTTTCGACGCCGATTTTGTGCCGCCGGCCGACTACCTACGCAACACCGTGCCGTATTTCGCCGATCCGGAGATCGGCATGGTGCAAGCCCGTTGGGGTCACCTCAACCGCGATTTCTCCTTGCTCACCCGGGTGCAGGCGATCTTTCTCGATGGCCATTTCGTGGTCGAGCACACCGCTCGTCACCGGGGTGGCATGTTCTTCAACTTCAATGGCACCGCCGGCATCTGGCGCCGCCAAGCCATCGTTGACGCCGGTGGCTGGGAGCACGACACCCTGACCGAAGATCTCGATCTCTCCTACCGCTCGCAGCTGGCCGGTTGGCGTTTCCTCTATTTGCCGGAGCTGGTGGTGCCGGCCGAGCTGCCAATCGAGGTCGCGGCTTACAAGAGTCAGCAGCACCGTTGGGCCAAGGGTTCGGTGCAGACCGGCCGCAAGCTGTTGGGCCGAGTGCTGCGCGCTCCTCTGCCGTGGAAGGTCAAGCTCGAAGCCTTTGTCCATCTGACCAACAACTGGAGCTACGCCCTGATGGTGGCGCTGTCGTTGTTGGTCTTTCCAGCGATGTATTTGCGCCGCGGCGATGAGAGCTGGAAGTTGCTGGTCTTCGATCTGCCATTGTTCATGGCGGCAACGGTGTCGGTGTTGATTTTCTACACTGTCAGCCAGATCGGTGTCGGTGCCGGCTGGCAGCGCCGGCTGTGGCAGCTGCCGGTGCTGATGGGCATGGGGATCGGCTTGGCGGTCAACAACACCCGAGCGGTGCTTGCCGGCTGTTTCTCGCGCGGCGGGGTCTTTCACCGCACGCCAAAATCGGGCGCCGAGGGAGCCCTCGCCACCACCGATGCGTCGTCGTCGCGCCGCCGCTACCGGCTGGGCAAGGGGCTGTCGTTCTGGATCGAGGGCTTGCTGGCGCTCTACTTCCTGCTCTCCACCGGGCTCGCCATCGACTTGGGCATGTGGCTCTCCCTACCCTTCCTCTATCTCTTCTTGCAGGGCTACACCTACATGTTCCTGCTCGGCCTACTGCCGACCCGAGGCGCCGCGGTCGAAGCTTCCTGAGCCGGCTGGTGCCCCGCCCGGTCTAGTTGACCACCGGATTCTGTTGCAGGCAGAACCCTTTCAGGTTGGCCGAGAACTTGTCGTTGGCCTTGTACTCGGCACGGGAGGAGCCCCCGAGAAAGCCGTTTTCAGCATTCTTGAAGGTGATCTCAAGAGCACCGCCGACGTTGCCGGGGAGCACCAGGTCCTCGGCTTGGCGCTGGAAGGAGAACTCGTCGGTCCAGATGGTGAAGCTGTTAATCAGCGCGCCGTCTTCACCATACGCCTCGCCTTCGATCGACGGTGGGTCGTTGACGGTGTCCGCGCCGAAGGGAAGATCCTGCATGAAGGTGATTTCAGTACCGCCGGAGAAGCCGCCGCCGAGCAGAAACCGGGAGCGGGTGCGGTAGCAGAAACCACCGGCATTTAAATTGATCGCCGTACCGCTGGCGGCGAAATCCTGGTTGGTATTGACTTGAAAGAAGTCCACCGAAATTGGCTGGTTGCTCGTGATTATTGCCCAGCCACGGATAAAGCCATCGCCGTCGGGCGCCGCTGTGGCATTGCCGTTGAGGTTGATGGCGATCATCTGTCGTGGTGCCAGAATGGGGAGCGCGACGTTTCCTTGAGTGCCTAGCGAATCGACAAGGTGGAGTACCAAAGTTGGTGTGTCGGCGGCCTGCCCCTCGTTGCGAATGGTCACGAAAGTCGTTTCGCCGAAGGGATTGGTGGAGTCGATCTTGAAGTGTCCCAGGATGTAGAAGGTAGAGGGATTCTCTACCTTGGCGTCGTCCATCGGTCGACTGGCGGTGGGCTGGGAGGGGTCAATGGATGTGGCGTAATGGGGCCGGGCGAGCTCGGATAGGGGCCCGTTGTGCAGTTGGATGATCACCTCGGCGGTCGCAGACGAGGCGAGGGCCAGGGCGAGTAAGGTGCAAAGGGTGAGGGCCTTGGTTGCTGTCATGCCGAATCTCCTTGAGCGATCGAGTATGGGAAAACACATCCTCTGAATTATAGGCCACCCGGTTGGGCGCGAAGGGCCAAAAAAGGGCTAGTAGCTTCCGAATTGCGCTGCTCTGTGGGTTGAGACGCTAGCGCCGCACCACTTCGAGGTTGGCGTAGCGGGCGATCAACTTACGCCGGCCGACGGTCTCGAAGAGGACGATCACCCTCAGGTCGTCACCGCTGCCCTCGAGGTGCATCACTTGGCCGGGGCCGAGGTGAGCGTGGCGAACTCGTGAACCACGGCGGATCTGGCCGCTAGCGTGGTCGGCCTCGTCGGGATCGAAGCTGCTCACCATGGGCCGTGGAGCGGAGGAGGGGGTCCGCGAGGCGCGCCTGCCGGCCGCCGTGGCGGATGAGGTTCGGCCGCCAGCGGAATGGCTGAAGAAGTCGTAGACCGCTGAGTTGTTTTCGCGGTGGTCGAGTTCTCGGCTGAGCTCCTGGTCGAGAAACTCTTCGGGAATCTCGGCCAGGAAGGGCGATTCGTTTTGATCTTGATAGCGGCCGGCGATGCGGCGGCGACGGCAAGCGGTGAGGACCAGGCGCTTCTCAGCGCGGGTCATGCCGACGTAGAGCAGGCGGCGCTCTTCTTCGAGGTCTTCGTCGCTGGCCTGGGCGTTGAAATGTGGCAACAGGCCCTCTTCCAAACCGCTGACGGCGCAAACGGCGAATTCCAGCCCCTTGGCGCTGTGCAGGGTCATCAGCGACACGCCGCGCTCTTGCTGCAAGTTGTCGAGATCGCTCGACAGCGAGACCTGATCGAGAAAGGCGGTCAGCAGATCGTCGTCGTCACTGCCGTAGGCGTTGGCCTCGGTGAATTCCTGGGCGGCAGAGACGAATTCCTGGATGTTCTCCAGCCGGGCCTGACTGTCGGCGTCGCGTTTGGCGAACTGTTCGCTGTAGCCGGTGGCCTCGATCACCTGCCGCAGCAAGGCCGCCAGCGGCAGGCCGTCGGTCTCTTCTGCCAGCTGCAGGATCATGTCGCGGAACTTGAGTAGGGCGTTCTTGCTGCGGGCGGCGATGCCGGGCAGGTCCTCGTCCAACAGCAGCTGCCAGGGCGAACGCTCGCTGGCTTCGGCGTGGTCGTAGAGCCGATCTTGGGTGGTTTTGCCGATGCCGCGAGCCGGGCGGTTGAGAATCCGCCCCAGCGAGTGCGGATCATGCAAGTTGCGCAGCAGGCGCAGGTAGGAGATCAGATCTTTGATCTCGGCGCGCTCGTAGAAGCGTACTCCGCCGACCAGGGTGTAGGGCATGCGGCGCCGTAGCAGCTCGTCTTCGAGAGCACGGGTCTGGGCGTTGGTGCGGACCAGGATGGCCATGTGCTCGAGTTTGAACTTGGGCTGCAAGGCGCTCAGGGTGCCGGTCAACCAGCGGGCTTCGTCGCGCTCGTCGGCGGCGCGGTAGAGGGCGATCTTGTCGCCGGCGCCGGCATCGGTCCACAGTTTCTTGCCCCGCCGCCCGCGGTTGTTGGCGATCAAGGCGCCGGAAGCGTCGAGAATGTTCTGGGTCGAGCGGTAGTTGCGCTCCAGCTTGTAGATTCGCGGGTCGCTGAATTTGTTCTCGAAGTGGAGGATGTTCGACAGCTCGGCGCCGCGCCAGCGGTAGATCCCCTGATCCTCGTCGCCGACCGCCATGAGGTTGCCATCCTTGCCTGCCAGCAGGCTAATCAGCCGTAGCTGAGCATGGTTGGTGTCTTGAAACTCATCGACCAACAAGTAGCGGGCGCGCTGGCGGATGCGTTCGCAGAGTTCGCTGTCGCTCTCTAGCAGCTTGACGGTCAGGGAAATCATGTCGTCGAAGTCGACGCCGCTGGCTTGCCGCACTGCTGCTTGATAGCGTTTGTAGATGCTTGCCACCTTGCGGCGGAAGTAGTCGTTAGCGCGGCGTTCGTATTCGGCCGGTCCGAGCAGCTTGTTCTTCGCTCCGCTGATCGCCGCCAGCACTGCCTGGGGTCGGAAGGCGCTCTCGTCGACCTCCTCTTTCTTGAGCGCCTTCTTGATCAGCTCTTGTTGGTCGCGGCTGTCGAGAATGACAAAATCGTGGCGTAGTCCAACCCGCTCGCCATAGCGCCGCAGCAGACGCAAGGCGTAGCGATGAAAAGTACCAACAAAGGTGTCGAGGGGGTAACGGGCGACCAGTTCCTCGACCCGCTCGCGCATCTCGCCCGCCGCTTTATTGGTGAAGGTGACAGCGGTAATCTGCCATGGGTCAACCCCGCATTCTCTGATCAGCCAGGCGATGCGGTAGGTAATCACCCGGGTCTTGCCGGAGCCGGCACCGGCGATCACCAGCTGCGGTCCCTCGCCGTGGACCACTGCGGCATATTGATCCGGATTGAGCTGGTTTTTGAAATCGATGGCGGTCGTGGGCATATGAAGCTGGGCTCGAAGGGGTAAAGGGTTGCAGGCAGAGGTCGGAGCGGCCAAGCTGGCTACTCGACGGTGACACTCTTGGCCAGGTTGCGCGGTTGGTCCACATCGCATCCGCGACGCACGCCGATGTAATAGGCCAGTAGTTGCAGCGGCACGACGTTGACAATCGGCTGCAGCAGCCGGTCGATCCGCGGCACGCGGATGATGTCGTCGGCCAAGTTGCCGAGGTCTTCGGGGTCGCGGTCGGTCAGCGCGATGATCTTGCCGTCGCGGGCCTTGACCTCGCTCATGTTGGCAATGACCTTGTCGGATACCCGCAGGCCGGTGGCGATGGCCACCACCGGTAGATCTTCGTCGATCAACGCGATCGGTCCATGCTTCATCTCGCCGGCGGGATAGCCCTCGGCATGAATATAGGAAATTTCCTTCAGTTTCAACGCGCCTTCCAGCGCGATCGGGTAGTTGACGCCGCGACCCAGATAAAGGAAATCTTCGGCGCGGGCGTAGCGCTTGGCCAGCTCCTGGATGTGGGCCTCCTGCTCGAGGGCCTCGTTCAGTGCCAGCGGCAAGTGGGCCAGGCCCTCGAGGTGGGCAGCTTCAATCGGTAGGCCGCGAGCTTGCCGCAAGTAGAGGGCTAGCAAGTAGAGGGCTTCGAGCTGAGTGGTGAACGCCTTGGTGGAGGCGACCCCGATCTCTGGCCCGGCGTGGGTGTGAATCACCCCTTCGCTGATCCGTGTCGCCTGGCTGCCGGCCACATTGCAGACCGCCAGCAGGCGGCCGCCCCGCTCTTTGGCGATCTCCATGGCCGACAGAGTGTCGGCGGTCTCGCCGCTCTGGGTGATGCCCACCGCCAGCACGTCGCCATCGACGATCGGGTCGCGGTAGCGGTACTCCGAGCCGTAGTCGACCTCGACCGGAATGCGCACCAGGGTCTCGATCATGAATTTGCCGACCAGTGCCGCGTGCCAGGAGGTCCCGCAAGCCAGCAGGTGCAGGCGCCGGACGTGGGCCAGATCTCGGCTGGCGATACCGCAATCGTCCAACCTGACGGTGCCGCGCTCGAAGTCGACCCGGCCGGCCAGGGTGTCTTGTATCGCCTGCGGTTGCTCGTGGATCTCTTTGAGCATGAAGTGCTTGTAGCCACCCTTCTCGATCTGTACCAAGTCCCAATTGAGCCGGTGGGTCTGGCGCTCTACCGGTTGGCCGGCGCCGTCGAGCACTCGCACGCCGTCGGCCTTGAGCTGGGCCAGGTCGCCGTTTTCGAGGAAGATCACCTCACGGGTGTGGGCGAGCACAGCGGCGGCGTCTGAGGCCAGGAGCTGCTCTCCTTCGCCCAGGCCGAGCAACAGCGGCGGCCCCTGGCGCACGGCGATGATCTCGCGTTCGGTCGACTCGATGCTGATGGCGGCGAGGGCGTAGAGGCCGTCGAGCTCGGCCACCGTGCGACGCACGGCGGCTTCGAGATCGTCCTCCAGATAGGAGGAGATCAAGTTAGCCACCACTTCGGTATCGGTGTCGGTGGAGAATTGCCAACCCTCGGCGAGCAAGCGGCGCTTGAGGGGCAGGTAGTTCTCGATGATGCCGTTGTGGATCAGCGCCACCCGGCGGCGGCTGTCGAGCACCGGGTGGGCGTTCTTCTCGACCGGCGGGCCATGGGTGGCCCAGCGGGTGTGGCCCAGGCCGTAGGAGCCGCTGAGTGGAGTCTCCACCAATCGCTGCCGCAGCTCGCTCAGCTTGCCCGCCGCCTTGACCGCGGCCAGCTTGCCGTCACGAACGACCACCACGCCGGCCGAGTCATAACCCCGGTACTCGAGTCGTTCGAGACCATCCATCAACAAGCGAACCACCTCGCGATGGCCCACGTAACCGACGATTCCACACATATCGGAAGTCCTCGTAGGGCTGGTCGGCTGCGCTAGTCCCGGCGCTGGTCCCGGCGCTTGCGGCTCGCCCAATCTTCGATGTTGCGCTGCCGGGCGCGGCCAACGCCGAGGGCACCCGGCGGCACGTTCTGGGTGATCGTCGAGCCGGCGGCGGTGGTGGCTCCAGCACCGACCTCGACCGGTGCCACCAGCATAGTGTCGCTGCCGACGAAGGCACCGGCGCCGATTTCGGTGCGATGTTTGTTCTTGCCGTCGTAGTTGCAGGTCACCACTCCGGCACCGATGTTGGCGCCGGCGCCAACTGTGGCATCGCCCAGGTAGGTCAGGTGGCTGGTCTTGCTGCCCGCCCCCAGGGTGGTTTTCTTGAGTTCGACGAAATTGCCCACCTTGCTGCCCTCGCCAAGCACGGTGGCCGGTCGCAACCGGGCGAAGGGCCCGACGCTGGCCGCCTTGCCGACCCGCGCGCCATCGAGCACGCTGTAGGGTTCAATGCGGACGCCATCACCGATCTCGCTGTTCCGAGCCCAGACTCCTTGTTCGAGAATACAGCCTCGGCCGACACGGGTGCTGCCGGTCAGTGTTACGCCGGCGTGCAAGATGGTGTCGGCGGCGACTTCGACCCCTGGCTCGACTACTGTACGTGTGGGTTCCAAGATGGTGACGCCGCGGGCCATCAATCGGTTCAGATGGCGTTCGATCAGCGCTCGGTGAGCGATCGCCAGATCGCGGCGATTGTTGACCCCGAAGGCCTCGTTGGAGTCTTCCAGTTCGACCAACTCGACCCCAGCCGCGCAGCTGGCGGCCAGCGAGCCGACCGCGTCGGTCAGGTACAGCTCACCTTGGGCGTTGCTCGGCTGCAGTCGGTGCAGCTGCTCGAAGATCGGTCCCGCGGGTAGGGCGTAGATGCCAGCGTTGACGGTATCGATGGCCAACTCTTCGGCGCTGGCGTCGGCAGCCTCGACGATGCGCTGCAAGCGGCCGTCGCGGGTGCTGAGCACCCGGCCCAGCGAGCCGGGGCAGGCGAGGTGGGCGACGGCCAGGGCACCCCCTTGGGATCCCGCGGCGGCGGCCAGCCGCTCGAGGGTTTGGGGGCGTACCAAGGGCACGTCCCCAGAGAGCACCAGCAGAGTGTCTTCAGCCGTCACGTGAGGCTCGGTCTGAGCTACCGCGTGGCCGGTGCCGAGCTGCTGGCGCTGCTCGACCCAGAGCAAATCATGGGCGTCCTTGAACTGCTCGCGGACCTGATCGGCGCCATGGCCGACGATGACCAGGATCTTCTCACAGCCGGCTTGCCGGGCAGCTTCGATCACCCAGGCGAGCAGCGGCCGGCCGCCGACCTGGTGGAGAATCTTGGGGCTCTCCGAGAGCATCCGTGTTCCCTTGCCGGCGGCCAAGATAGCGGCGATACGGCGACCGCGGGAACTCTGGCCAGGTGTCATTCGTGGCTCCTGCTTGGAGAGCCCGATCGCCTTGACCGTCGGGCATGCAGCCCGCGGTTCTTAGGCGGCGGCGCCCGGACGGGCTACCAGGCTCTGGAAGTCCTCGTTTTCGCGCAAATCCTCGAGATCCGGGTCATGGAAGGCATGAATGCGGTTCTTGGGCTCCAATTCGATCGCTCGGGCGAGGCTCTCAAGAGCTGCTTCCTCGGCGCCGGCCATGGCTTGCACGGACGCTTGCAGGTAGGCGAAACGCTCGTCTTTGGCTTTGCTGTGCTGTTCGCAAAGCTTCAGCGCGGCATCCAAGTTGCCTCGATTCTTCTCGATCACCGCCTGCAGGTAGGGGTCTTTGGTTTCTATCTCATCGCGCAGTTGGCTCTCGCAGATCTCGAGGTTCTGCCGCGCGCGGTCGCGCAGCGACATACTAGCGGTTTCTTCGATGACTAGGCGCAGCGTGTCGGCGGCCTTCTGCCACTTCTTGCCATGCAATTGTTCGAGCCCCGCGGCGTAGGTCTTAAGGGCGACGTCTTGGAACGCCTCGCGCGGCTCGCTCAAGCCCAACTCGCCGAGCTTGGAAATCACCACGATAGGCTCGACCTTGAAGCGCTGAGCGAGCTCAGCAACATCGTTCTGGTGGTTTTTGGTCAGGTAATTAGTCTCTGCTTTGGTCCAACGTTTCGGCATATCTCTCCCGGATCGACGGGGTCGTCGTCGGCGCTATCGTTTGCGCAATTCGACAAGTATTTGCTTGGCGACCGACTTCAGGGTGTCGAAAACGCCTCGGCCATTGGTGGCCACGGCCTCGAAGGTCGGTTCGCGTTTGAAGTTCAAGATGCGGTACATCTCGTCTGCTGCTACGACGTTAGGGAGGTCGCGCTTGTTGAACTGCAGCGCGTAGGGCAGCTCAGCCAAGTCGAGACCGTGCTCCTTGAGGTTGACCTCCAGGTTGCGGATCGACTCGACATTCGAGTCCATCCGCTCCAATTGGCTATCGCCGACGAAGATAACCCCGTCGGCCCCTTTGAGGATCAGCTTGCGGCTGGCGTCGTAGAACACCTGGCCGGGCACCGTGTAGAGGTGAAACCGGGTGGTGAAACCACGGATTGAACCCAGATCGAGGGGCAGGAAATCGAAGAACAACGTGCGATCGGTCTCGGTCGCCAGCGAGATCATCTTGCCCTTGGCGTCCGGCGCCGTCTTGTTGTAAATGTACTGCAGGTTGGTCGTCTTGCCACCAAGCCCAGGGCCATAGTAGACGATTTTGCAGTTGATTTCTTTCGCTGCGTAATTGATGAAGGTCATGGGAAAATTCTCTAAGAGCGGCGACCAACCCGCCTCCCAGGCCCGAGGCTCTGGTCTTAAATCCTGCGCCGACGAGTGGCGGAACTCACCTGCCCTGGTGCCTGGTCCTGGCGATCAGTCGGTGAATAACGCGTCGATGTCTTCGTCGGTAATTTCCGCGAATGGAGTGTGTGAAGTTTGCCCTGCGGGGACCGCTGCTGCCGCCTTCTCCGTCATCGCCTCGAAGATGCGATCAAACTCGGAGTCGGCGCGCTTGACCCGTAGACGCACCAAGCCGAGGGAGGAGCGCTCATCGAAGATCACCTGCAAAATGGCTTGCTTGGCGACGGAGGAGGTATGGATATGATAGCGCTGCCCCTCGTGGAAGAGCACCGAGAACTCGCGTTCCCCGATCAGTTTGGCGAGACTGTCCGTGGCAGCCACGTTGCCGGCGGTCAGCGACGCCAGAGAGGTGGTGTCGAAGTGGTCGACGTCACCGGCCGCAGAAATCTGCTGGCCGTTCTTGTCGATCAAGAAGACCGCCTTGGCGTTGGCGTCGTTGTATAGCCGCCGCAGCACCTCTTCGAGGCGCACAACCTCTTCTTCGTACAGTATGAGATCCATCGATCGTATGAACTCCCTCGCTCGTGACGTGCGGTCGCCACGGAGATTGAAGGTATAGCATAGCCGTTCAAGGCCGTCAAAACGACCCCGCTGTCGAAACACCCCGCGTCAGAGCCTTTTTTATGCCCCTTTTTTCGACTTCTGAAAGCGATTTCGCCGTCGCGCCGTGGTATTTGCGACCGACTTGGTGGCTCGTGCTGGTGGCGCTGAGTATTCCTCTGCTCGGCATCTTGGTCCCTGGCCTGGCGCCGCATGGGTTCCTGGTGCGGGTCGATCTGATGCTGTTGCTGGCGCTGCTGGGGGCCTTGGCGGCCCAGCACCAGCCGCTGGGCGGCAGTGGTTTAGGCCTAGGCACTTTGGTGCTGGCACCGGCCATACACTTGCTCGGCGGTGCCCCGGCGGCTTTGGTGGCGGCGGCAGTGTTGATTCTGGCCGCTACTCTGCGGCAGGTGGCGATCGAGAGATTAACCCCGGAATTGAGCGACGAGCGCCGCTTTGGGCGCACCCTAGAGAACGCTACTTTGGTCGCTGTGTCGTGCCTGTTGGCGGCCATCGCCGGGCTCGACCGACCCTTGCTGGCAATTTGGCTCTATCTGCTCACCTATGCTCTGCTCGAGCTACTGTTGGCCCGTCTGCGGCGATCCTTCGGCTGGCACCAGATGGTGGCCACCGCGCGGCCGCTGACCCTCGATGCGATTGGCTGGCTGATCGGTTTGGCCCTGGCCTCCACCGCACCGTCCTGGGGCCGCACCTGGTTGCTGCTCGCTCTGTTCTCGCTGCTCGCCGCCGAGGCTGCCCGCCATGCTCTGTTTCGCAGTGCCGGCGACCGCCGGGTTAGCGAGCTGCGCCATATCGAGGGCGCTCGGGCGCGGATCCTCGGTGAGGAGGCCGGACTTGGAGGCATTGCCCAGCAGGTGTTGGTGGAGTGCCGCAATATCTTGCCGGTGGAGTGGTTCGAACTCGAGTTGTTGGGCGAGACAGCGGCGGTGGTGGGCGAGGATCCAGCCGCCGTTCGCTGGTCGGCGGGGCCCGAAGGGGCATTGCAGACCGGCCCGCCAGCGCCCCCTGAGCTACCGCCTTCCCTACCCGGCATCCATCGCCGTCTTGGCTGGCGGGTGATCAAGCAGCGGCTCGAGGCCGAAGGCCGAGCCCTGGCGGTGGTGCGCTTGTGGTGCGATCCGCGGTGTATCGAAGCGGGGGCGGAGGAGCTGCTCGGTTCGTTGGTGCCGCAGATGGCGAGTTCCCTGGATCGCGCCCGGCTAGACCGTGAAGCCCGTTTCGACGTGCTTACCGGAGTCCCGGTGCGGCGGGTGTTGGAAGCTCGTTTGCAGCAGATCTATCGCCAGATCTGTGATCGGGGTCGATCGATGGCAGTGGTGATGTGCGATGTCGACCATTTCAAACGGGTTAACGACACCTACGGCCACGCAGCTGGCGACGCCGCTCTGCGCCAGGTGGCCGAGGCCTTGTCGGCTGGGCTCGAGGATGGCCAACTAGTGTGTCGTTATGGTGGCGAGGAGTTCACAGTGCTAGCGGAGAACACCGAGGGAGTGGCGGCTTTGGCGCTGGCCGATCGTTTGCGGGCTGCGGTCGAGGGGATTGAGTTGGAGTGGGAGGGCCAGCGCATTGAAATACGGATGAGTTGCGGTGTAGCTGCTTTTCCCGAACTCTATGCGCGCACCGCGGGAGAGCTGGTTCTGCTGGCCGACGAGGCTCTCTATCGAGCCAAAGCGTTGGGTCGCAACATGGTGATCTTGAATAAAGGGCGGGGTCGCTTTCGAGACGCCTGGGGGCGAGAGATCCAGGACGACCAGGCGACTCTGGCCCCGGTCGAACCACCGCGCATGTTTAGCTGATCCGACGAGTTCCGTACTAACTTAGCGGCGCCAGTAGGCGGCGGTGAACAGGGCCGCGATCGAATACAACTCCAGCCGGCCGATCCACATCAGCAGGACCAACACCAGTTTCTGCCAATCGGCGAAGAAGGCGAAGTTGGCCGTAGGCCCGACCTGGCCCA
The DNA here is from genome assembly GCA_965248925.1 of Candidatus Multivoradales bacterium. Taxonomy (GTDB): domain Bacteria; phylum Acidobacteriota; class Thermoanaerobaculia; order Multivoradales; family J023; genus CBDFLE01. Next base: position 2,902,978 of record CBDFLE010000006.1, read on the forward strand.
ATCCCGGGCCAATGTTGGCCAAGGCGGCGATCGTAGCGCTGGCGGCTACTTCCAGCTCGAGGTTGCCGACCGAGAGCAGGATGGTCCCCACTACCCAACAGGTGACGAAGAGAAAGAAGAAACCGACGACGCTGCGGACCACCGTATCAGGTACCGGCGAGCCGCCGACCAAGACGCGGATGACCGAATTCGGGCTGAAGCTCAACCGCACTTCGCGCACCGCCGCCTTGAAGGAAATCACGAAGCGCATGATCTTCATGCCGCCAGCGGTCGAGCCGGCGCAGGCGCCGACGAACATCAGGGCGACGATCAACAGGCGCGAAAAATTCGGCCAGAGATCGAAGTCGGCGGTGCTGAAGCCGCTGGTGGTGACGATCGAGACCACCTGGAAAATCGAGTCGAGAAGAGCCCGTGGTAGCGAGTCGTAGGCAGGGCTGCTGAGCAGGTTGAAGGTCATCAAAACACTGGCGCCAAGCAGTAGGCCGAGGTAGATCCGGAGTTCGGAGTCGCGCAATAGGTGCAGCAGCCCGTGACGCGCCCGGAGTCCGTAGTAGAGGGAGAAATTGACCCCCGCCAGTACCATGAAGACTATGATCACCAGCTCGACAGCCGGCGAATCAAAGGCACCCACCGAGGCGCCACGAGGGGAGAATCCGCCGGTCGAGAGGGTCGAGAAAGTGTGGGTCAGGGCGTCGTAGAGGTCCATGCCGACGGCCATCAGAAAGGCGGTCTGGAGAGCGGTCAGGACCAGGTAGATCTTCCACAAGACGGCGGCGGTATCGTGGACCCGAGGATGCAGCGTTTCGGCGGTGGGGCCGGGAACTTCGAGTTTGTAGAGGAAGCGTGCGCCTGGCCCGAGTTCCGGCAGCAAGGCGACGAACAGGACGATGATTCCCATGCCTCCCAGCCACTGACTGAAACTGCGCCAGAAGAGAATGCCACGGCCGTGATCTTCGATCGTGGTCATGATCGACGCGCCGGTGGTGGTGAATCCCGAGGCAGACTCGAAAAGCGCATCCACCGGGTTACTGAGGGTGCCGGTGAGCAAATAGGGCAAAGCGCCAAAGAGCGAAGCCAGCAGCCAGCCGCCGACCACGATCAACACCCCTTCGCGGCGGTAGAGGTCGCGCGCATCGCCGCCATAGAGCCCCAACGCCACCCCGCTCAGGCCGGTCAGGCCGGCGGTCAGTACGAAGGCCAGGGCGGCCTGGCTCTCACCGTAGATCAAGCAGCACAGGGCGGGTAACAACTCGGCCACGGCGAGCACCAGCAGCAGGCGTGCCAGCACCCGGCACACGGGACGCAGCTTCACCGGGCGAGGCTCCCCGCGCGGCTCGCCAGCCAGCCGGTCATGCTCACCTTCGGTGTCCCGGGAAAAGTAAATTGACGGTGGCTAGTTCTTCGTCCTGGACGAACAGGATTACCGTATCGCCGACCTCGAGCCGATCTCTGCCTCGGGGCACGAAGACCTTCTCGCCGCGGACCTTGTCGTCGCGGACGACGGCGCCAACAATGACTCCGCGGGGTGGGCTCATTTCGGCGAGGGTGACTCCGGCGGCCGGGCTGGCCGGCTCCAGCCGGCGCTCGATGACCTGCGCCTGGCCCTGCTGCAGAGAGACGATGTTGGAGCTGAAACCGCTGTCGATGTAGTCCTGGATCCGGCGGTGGGCGAGGGTTCTCGGAGAGACCACCCGGAGCAAGCCGAGCTTGCGCCACAGATGGGATGTTTCGGTGCGATCAACCAGGGCGACGACCTGCGACACGGCGAGTTCTTGGGCCAACAGACTGGCCATCAGGTTGGCTTCGTCACTGCCGGTCAGGGCGACGAATACGGCCGCGTCGTCGACCCTTTCGGCCCGTAGCAGCGACATGTCGGTAGCGTCGCCGTGGAGGATCTCGAATTTCGGTAGCAATGCCGCCAGCTGCTTGGCGCGGGCTCGATCCCGCTCGATTATTCTCACTTGATCAGCCTTGCCGGCCAGGGCGCGAGCAACGGTCAGGCTGGTGCCGCTACCGCCAGCGATGACGATCGTACCGAGGCTCGGCGGCCGCGCGCTGACCAGCTGCTCGACTTGGTCGATGACCTCGCTCTTCGACAAGATCAACGCCCGGTCGCCAGCTTCGGCGCGGTCGTTGCCCGAGGGCACGATCAGCTGTCCGCCACGCTGGAAAGCCACCACCAGGCTGCCTCGCGGGAGACGGACATCACGCAGCGGCTGGCGGGTCAGCAGCGATCCGGCGTCAATCTGGATCTTGCGCAGCTGCACCTTACCCTGGGCGAGGTACTCCACTGCCAGAGTGTTGTGGCCCAGGATGTGGTTCAGGATCTGGGTGGTGGCGAGCAGTTGGGTCGACAGCATCAGATCGATGCCGAAGACATCTTCGTAGATTCGCCGGTGAATAGTGACTTCTTCGGCGATCCCCACTCGCACGGCGGTGCGTTGGGCACCCAGATGCCGAGCCAACAGCGAGGCGGCGAGGTTGGCCTCGTCATTAGACGACACGGCTAGGAATAGATCGGCCCGGCTTACCTCGGCGGCTTGCAGCACTGGTACGTGGGAACCACTGCCGAGGACAAAGCCTACATCTAGCTTTTCCTCGATACGCTGCCGTTTGCTCGGATCGATCTCGACCACCACCACGCTGTGTCCGGCGAGGGAAAGGGACTGGGCGAGGTGGAATCCCACTTCCCCTGCTCCCATGACGACGAATCGGTTGCTCTTCATACGTCGATCGACCTTGGCTGTTGCGGCTAGAACTCTGCGCTACGCAGGCATTGAGATCTGCATCTTCAAGAAGCCTTCCCGGTCGCAGCGCGGCGATCATCATAGGACAGGAAGTCGACTCTGGAAAGTCGGCTCGCCGCAGTGCGGCTTGCGAGGAATTCGATCGGCGCATCATAATTCGGCGATTACTGATAACCATCGGTTCCATTGACCATCGTCTGGCTCTCTGAAATCAGCAAGCTGGCGGGTTGAGCGAAACCGCAAAACCGCGGTACTACGAACCTACGTTACTGCGACAACAAAGTCGGCGCTGGCGGCGCCACCGGGCAAAGTTTGCCGGACTGGATGGTTCGGCGAAGCTCCGAGGAGGTTTTCGATGCGAGGCTACCGGGTTCTATGTCTGCTGATCTTGGCGTTCTTGATGACGGTTCCAGTGTGGGCCCAGAGTGGCGAGATCGAAGGTGCCATCACCCGTGAAGATGGTTCCGGGATTGGTGGTGTAACGGTCGTGGTGTCCGAACTGGGCGCCGTGGAGATCACTAGCAAGAGTGGTACCTTCCGCTTCAGCGGGGTACCGTCGGGCACCTACACGTTGAGCTTCTCCCTCGGTGACCACGCCGATAGCGAAAGTGGAGTCGAGGTCGCCGCTGGTGATACCACCGCAGTGACCAAGAAGGTCGACTGGGATGTCAGCTTCGCCGAGACCATCACGGTCTACTCGGCCTCGCGGCGCCAGGAGCGCATTGTCGATGCGCCGGCCTCGATCAGCGTTTTCGATGAAGAGGACATCGAGCGGCAGGCGGCCACCGGCCAGATCGCCAAAGTGGTCGAGTTCGCGCCTGGGGTCGAGGTCAACCAGAGCGGCATCTTCGACATCAACCTGAACGCCCGTGGTTTCAACAGCTCGCTCAATCGTCGAGTGCAGACCATCGTCGATGGTCGCGAGCCGTCGGTGCCTTTCCTCGGCTCCACCGAGTGGGGTTTCTTGTCCAACCTGCAAGACATGGCGGTGGTCGAGTTGGTGCGTGGACCCTCTTCGGCGCTCTATGGCGCCAATGCTTTCAATGGGGTGCTCAACCTGATCACCAAGGCGCCACGGGACCACCAGGGTGGTCGGATCGGTCTGACCGCGGGCGAGCTCAGCACCCTCAAGGCCGACTTCCTGTGGGCCGGCGAGCTGGGTAGCGATTGGTACGTCAAGGTCGGCGGTTCTTACAACGAAGGCAAGGACTTCTCTCGCTCGCGAGTTGGCGGTACCGAGTACGCGGGCTTGCCGACCGAGGTCGATAACCCCAATCCCGACTACGACAGCACCCACCTCAACCTGCGGTTAGACAAGTACTTCGGCGCCAACTTGTTCACCATCGAAGGCGGCATCTACGACGCCTTCGGTAACACGGTGGTCACCGGTATCGGCCGGGTCAACATTCAGGACGTCGAGCGCACTTGGGCGCGGGTGAACCTGTCGGGCGAGCACTACAACCTGCTGGCCTACTCCAACACCCGCGAAACCCCAGATCAGCACGCCCTGGCCTCGGGCGGACGGATTTTCCTCGATTCCGAGAACACCAAGGTCGAAGCTCAGACCAACTGGGACTTCAACGACGGCAAGGTACGGCTGGTCGCGGGTGCTTCCTACAAGGAAGAGGAGATCGATACCGCCAATTCCGCGGGTTTCCAGACTTTGGTGTTCGCGCCGGTCAAAGAGGACTACACGGCCTTCTTTGCTCAGCTCGACTTCGACATCGGCGACAATCTCAAGCTGGTGCTCGCCGGTCGTTTTGACGACAGTTCGCTGCACGACTCTCAGGTGTCGCCCAAAGCGGCCTTGGTGTGGAGCATCAACCCGAAGAACACTCTGCGCTTCTCCTACAACGAGGCCTTCCAGGTGCCCAACTACTCGGAGTTCTTCCTCGACGCACCGACCGCCATCCCCGGGGTTGGCTCGGCGTTGGATCTGTCGGGCATCGAAGCGGCGCTGTGTACTCCCTTCGGCATCTCTTGCGGCTTTGGCTCCCCCACTCGGGTCAAGGCTCTCGGCAATGTCGATCTGGAAGTCGAAGAGGTCACTTCATTCGAACTTGGCTACAGCGCCATTTTGGGCAATAAGGGCTATTTGACGATCGACTTCTACCAGAACGAGCTGGAGAACTTCATCACCGACCTGACCGCCAATGCCTTCGGTTCGATCAACCCGAGATTTGGCCCTTACACCCCACCCGCGGGTCACCCACTGCCGGATTTGCTCCGCGGGACGCTGGCCGGCGCCCTGGGCCCACTGATCGCCTTCCTGTCGAACAACGTCGACGGCACGCCAATCTTCGCCTTGGCTTCCTACACCAACGCTGGCGCGGTCGACACCCAGGGAATCGACTTGGGTCTCAACTACTACATCACTCCGCAGTGGCAGTTTGATTTCAGCTACTCCTGGTTCGACTTCGACATCAAAGAAGCAAGCGCCGGCTCGGACGTGCTGCTGCCCAACGCGGCCGAAAATCGCTTCAGCTTAGGCTTCACCTACAGCGGTTCGCAGTGGGGCGGTTCAGCCAAATTCCGCTGGGTAGACGATTTCGACTGGGCCGCGGGTGCCTTTGCCGGGCCGGTGGAGTCCTACAGCGTGGTCAACCTCAGCGGCTACTACGACATCAACGAGAACATCACCGTCGGTGCCAACATCTCGAACGCCTTCGATGATGAGCACTACGAGTCCTTCGGTGGCGATCTGCTCAATCGTCGCGCCTTGGGCTACGTGACCTTCCGCTTCTAGGGCAAGAGCCAAGAGCGCAGCCCCGAGTCGGGGCGCAAAGAGCCCAATCGGCTAGCGGTTGGGCTCTTTGCGTGTGTATCGAGGTCGCAGGATCGGTGGTGGGGTGCGAATCAGGCAAGCCGGGTGCTACAATCGTCGAAACTAAGATCTTCGCGAGTGCGTAGGGCGCCTCGGCAATCCCGCCATACCAGTTTGGTCGCCCCGCCAACGCGCTAAGCGATTTGTGTGTTGAAGGAGTCAGGACCATGATTCGACAGATTTCACGGACATCCCTGTGGGTAGCCGTCTTGCTCTTACTGAGCACTCCGTTGCTAGCTGCCGCACCTGGGGGGCGTCTTTTCGAAGACGAAGGTGGCGCACCAGCGCTTTCCGAGCCGGTCTTGCCGAACAGCTTTAGCGGATTCGACACCACCACCTACACTGACGAGGCGACCTTCTTGGGCGCTGCTAACTGTACGGTGGTCAATCTGGAGAGCTTCGAGGGCGAACCCCCTACCAGCACCTCGGATCAGTCGTCGATCGCCCTGGCCGACTTCACTATCACCGAGATCGACTCGCCCAATATGGGTGTTTGGAACGTCCCGCAGTTTGGCGGCTCGGCCACCGATGGCACTCAGTGGGTAGGCTTCAGCTACTGCGACGATGGTTGCAATCCAGACATCAAGACCTTGAGCTTCTCCAGCCCGATCAACACCTTTGGCTTCAATATCTCTGACTACGGTGACTTCGGAAGCGGCAATTTAGAACTCGCCAACGATATTGGCGAAGTGTTCACTGCCGCCACTTCCGGCGGTCCTGACGGCAATCTGCTCTTCTTCGGCATGATCAACAACGAGGCCACCTTCACCACCATCACCTTGAGCGCCACGATCAGTGGCGAGTTCTACGGCATCGACGAGGTCTATTACTGCTCGGCGCCGATGGATGCCGACTTAGAGATCAGCAAGAGCGGCGTGGTAGCGGGCAACACGGTCACCTACACCGTGTCGGTGTTCAACAACGGTCCCAACGACGCCACCGGCGTCAGCGTCACCGACATGATTCCGGCCGAGTTGACTTACGTTAGCGACGATTGTGGGGGCATGAACACGCCACCGTGGACCTGGAACCTTGGCAACCTGGCTAACGGCGCTAGCGCCACCTGCGTCATCACCACCACGATCAACTCGGGAGTAGTCGGGCCGATCGTCAACACCGCCACGGTGAGTGGCGACCAGACCGACCCAGCGCCGGGCAACGAGTCCGACACCGCGACGGTGACTTCCGGCTCAGTGCTCGATATCCCGACTTTGGGAGGTCGCGGCCTGGCCGTCTTGCTATTAGTTCTGGCCGGGGCTGGGGCGCTACTGTTGCGCCGCCGCTGATCCCCTCCGTCAGCTGCTAACGAAGGCCCTTCGGACCCTGTGTCGGAGGGCCTTTTCGCATCGCCAGAAGTGGTGCTTCAGGCCGATTGACAGCCCCTGCCCCCTCGCTTACACTCTGCGCTCGCGTTTCCGACGGGGCGTGGCGCAGTCTGGTAGCGCATCTGCTTTGGGAGCAGAGGGTCCCCAGTTCGAATCTGGGCGCCCCGACCAGGACTCCCTTCGGTGGAGCCCGAGGAAACGTGAAATGGCGAGGCTTTTGAAGACCCGGCTGCCTGTAGCTCAGTTGGATAGAGCGGCGGCCTTCTAAGCCGCGGGTCGGGGGTTCGAATCCCTCCAGGCAGGCCAACCTCGACCCTCATGCGACACGCTCAGGCGTGGCCACCTCGCCCGACAAGTCTTAGCGCCCGTAGCTCAGCTGGATAGAGCGACGGCCTCCGGAGCCGTAGGTCACAGGTTCGAATCCTGTCGGGCGCACCACTCCTTCCACCTTTAGATTCAACAGTTTAAGACCGCTTTTGCCCCTCCGCCGAAGCGGATGGATAGGCCCTGTTTTGCCCGTTGTACCCACCTGAAATGGGCCAAAGTGGGCACGAAGGGGCACTTCTGAAGGGGCGTACTAAGGTCACTTTTGGCCACTAAGTGCGCGTCTCCTCTGCCTTTGCTTGCCTGCTGGTGCCCTTGGAGGCCCTTCGGAGCCCTTCACTCCTTTCGAGCCCAGATCGGCTGCGCTAGAATTCAAGCGTACTCGTAGCAGCAGTTCGGTGAGTTGAATGCGCTCTTGACGCTTGCGAGGGTGTCGACACGGAGGGTTCTATGCCTGTTTTGCCGATTAGCGATGGCCAAGGGTCTCTGGTGCGCAACCCTATTTCGATTCTTCGCTCGGTGATGCGGGACCCAAACCCCGACATCAATCACACGCGGGTGGCAGCGCAGGAATTCGCGCTGTATGTGGCCGACACGATGCCAAAGGTCGAACTGCGTCTTGATGCGGGCTTGTTGGCCGGAATTCAGTCCGTAGAGCTGCCTGGCGATTCTCCGGCACCGCGGCCGGCTGCCACAGCCTCTCTGATCCTGTACTTCAATCTATGTTGCGCAAGACACCACCCCGAGCATATTGGGCTCGAGAAGCCGGGGTTTCTCCTGCCAAGCAGTCGCTCAACGGTAAGGCGGGCATGGAGGGAGTATTCCTCCGTAGCCCATCTCTGGTTTGCTACCGCCTTCAGGCCGCCGAAGCCGGACGAGGAGTTGCGGGCCTACCTCTGGGAGTTCTTGGGCTTGGCAGAGACGTTGCGTCGCCGCGCCGAGTCCATTTTCCCGCATGGTCAGACGAAGCCGTTGCTCGACCCTGAGCACAGCTGGAAGTGCCCAGAAGACTTCGACCTTCCAGAGGTCGAAATCGAGCTGCCGCCCCTGAGCTTCGAGATCCTGAAAAAGCTGATCGACGAGTACAAGTCTCACAAGACCGCCTAGCAGAGATCCGTCCCAAGCGCCACCCGTCCAAAGCGTTTGGACGGGTCCATCTGCGTTGGACGGGTCCACAGCGTTTGGTGTTAGCGGCTGAGCAAGAACGTATCTATTCGGTGTAATCCGAGCCGGTGTGCAGCCCCTGCTCGCGCCGAGCGGTGCTTTGGAGATACTTGAGATACCCCTCGATGTCTTCAAGGCCATCGAGTTCTCGAATCACCGGCGCAAAGTAGGCGAGGGATCGGATCTTGGCTAGCTTGGGTGCCTCTGGAGATCGCTGGATTCGTCGACCGGCTGCGAGGAGAATGGCTGCTCTGATCTGATCGATGGAGACTTGCTGCTGGTAGAGATCAAGAGCGAGTACGCGGTCAGTGGGTCTTGCCTGAGCAGGGGTCTCCTGCTGCTCAAGGTAAGCTCTGAGAATCGCCTGGACGTAGTCGCACTTGCTCATGACACCTTCGCCTTTCGCCGCCGCGCGCGGTCTTGTGCTCGCCGTTTCTTTTCCTCTTCTGCTTCTTTGCGCCGATAGGAGTCGCCTTCGATGGTGACGATCTCGGCGTGATGTACGAGCCGATCGACAAGGGTGACCACGCAGGTGGCCGAGGCGAAGACGCTCTGCCACTCGGAGAAGGGTTTGTTGGTGGTCAGCAGAATAGATTTCTTCTGATACCTCCGGCTTACCACCTCGAAGAGGAGGTCGGCGTGGCGATGGTCGTAGGACAGGTAGCCTAGCTCGTCAATGGCCAGCAGATCGGGCCGGGTGTAGAGGGCCAGGCGCCGCTGCAGAGCCCTGGAACTCTCTTGTGCCGCGAGGTCGTTGAGCAGTTCGCTGGCGGTGAGCATGCGTCCGGTGGCGCCACGCAACAAGGCCTGGTAGGTGAGATTCTGAACGATCATCGACTTGCCGACGCCGTTGGGACCGAAGAGGATGACGTTGGCTCCTTCTTCGAGCCATTGGAAGTTGAAGAGGTCTTCCACCATCAGGCGATCGATCTTTCGTGGCCACTTGTAGTCGAAGTCGGCCATCGGCTTGAAGGTGCCGATGTGTGCGTTGCGGATTCGCCTCTCGAGGCTCCTCTGGTGTCGCACTATCTCCTCTCGGTCGATCAAAGGCAGCACCCAAGGCTGGTTCTGAAGTTGACTCCAATCTTCGACCAGACCGTGCAGCCCGAGCTTCTTGGCCCGGATGAGCAGATCTTCAGTCGTCGTCATGAGGATCCTCCTGGCGGCTGAGACGGTCGTAGTCGTTGAGATCATGAGGGCGCACGTCGAGATCCCGGATTCTGGGATCTTTGGGTAGGCGGAGAGGAAGCATCGGCGTGGCCTGACGCTCGCGCTCACGGCGCTCGAGCACCAGGCGAACGGCCTGGACGTCGCAGGAGTGGTTGCCGAGCGCCTCTTCGACGGCCGAGGTGAGAGCCTCGGTGCCGTAGTGGTCGAGCAAACGCAGGAGTGCTGCGGTAGCGGTTCCCAGAGGCAGCCCTCTCTCGGCGAGTCGCTGCAACAGCGCCTCGCACCTTGGAGCCGCGCGCCTGAGACGATCGAGCCCCCGATGTTTCTTCGCCCGGTGTTTGTGATCGACAAGCTCCTGGATATGCTCGGGGTTCTCGATCTGCTGGCTGCGATCGAAGGATCTGGGATGGCACGCCACGACCTTGTGACCGTCGAAGATGCGTACCTCTAAGAGGCTGGCGCGCACCGTCAGAGTGCGGCGCACCCGATCGAACGGCACCGAGTAATCGTTGCGATCAAAGCGTGCATACGGCGTCTTGCCAATGTGAGCCTCGCCGCGCTCCTCGGTCCGAAACGGCTCGGTGGGCAGCTCGATCAGGTAGGACCTCTCGTCCTCGAAGGCTTCGCTGACCGTTCTGCTGGGGTCCTGATGCCATTTCCGACGATCTGCCCAGCCCTCACACCATGCCTCGGCTTGACGATTCAAATCGTCGAGATCCTTGAACTCCCGACCGGCGAAGAACGAAGTTCGGATATAGCGAATGGCGCGCTCTACACGTCCTTTCTCGTTGCCCCGAGCGATCGCTACTGGCCGTGGCTCGAATCGGTAGTGGCCGGCAAATTCCTGGAACTTGGGGTTGTAGCGAATCGCCTCGCCCCGGCGTTCGAGCACCACACTTTTCAGATTGTCGTAGAGCAAGATCTTGAAGACACCTTGCCATCTCTCGAAGGTGGCCACATGACCGCGCAGAAAATTCTCCATCCGCGCGTTGAGGAAGAACCGGAGGAAGATCCGACGCGAGTAGCTCGCTACCAGAACGAAGCCCATCAGGCTGTGCTCCGCGCCTCCCACCTTGATAGAGCCGAAATGGCCCCAATCCACTTGCCCTTGCTCGCCAGCCAAGGTGGTCAGGCGCAGGTAAGCCTCAGCCTTGCGACGAGGTCTTATTCGAGCCACCAGGTGACGGAAATGATCCTCACCTCCTGAGTAGCCGCGCTCCTTGACCATCTGGTAGAGCCGACTCGCCGGGAGGCTCGGGAACTTCTCCAAGGTCTGGTGCATGAAGGGCTGGTAAGGATCAACTATCGAGCTGCGGGTCGAAATCGCCGTCGGCGCCCCGGCATCCCGCAGGGCTCGCTGCACCGTCTCGTAGTGAACTCCGAGCTGCCGGCTGATCGTGCCCGGCCGCCATTTCTCCACGAAGTGGTAGCGCAGGATCTCCTGTTTCTTCTCTTCTGAAATCATCTTCGATCTCTCCGTTTGCGCCGCCGTCGTCGTCTGAGGGGATCCAGACGGACGAATGGACGGCAGAGAACGCCACAGAAGCAGCATCGCGGCTCGCCGAGCGGGGCAAGGCGGTCCTTGGACCCACTCGGGGGTGGCGTAGTGAGGATGACTGGGGGCTCTGGGGGTGGGGTACCCTGATGCGTTACTTTCTGCGCTTCGGCCTGCTGGCGCTGACGCCATCGGGCCTGCCGCTCGGCCTGATTTCGGCGACCTTGAGGGGTCTGGCAGTAGCGCCAACCAGCAGCTCGCAAGGACTCGCGGCGGGCGGCGCTGGAGCACTCCTGGCCACAGTAAATCTGCCCCCGGTCACAGTGCGAGCAGATCTCGACCGAGGCTCGACACCCAGCACAGAAATACCACCGGTAGTCCTCGCGCACCGTCTCCAGCTGGACAGAGGGTAGACGAGACGATGATTTCCGAAGATACTTAGCGCGAGCCGGCCTATCGGTCGCGCTTCTTGGGGAGGTCCAGGGGTTTCGACCGCCTAGTCAAATTGCCCCTGGACCTTCGTCTCTTCCGTCCACAGCCCTATTCTGCAAGATCACGGACCCGCCTGCGGCGGGGATGATGATTCCGTTGGGCGGGATCTAGAGAATGGTGCTGGTCTGCGCTCTACACCAACTACGTACGCTTTCCCGTAGCCGCTAACATTTGGACGGGTCCACAGCGTTTGGACGGGTCCACAGCGTTTGGACGGGTCCACGGCGTTTGGACGGGTTGTCGAGGCTCAACGCCGCCTTGTAGGTTCTCTAGGCCGGCCGGAGCCCTTGTGGGGTCCCGGTCTTCAACCAGAGTGAAATCGAAAAGGGAGGTGTGGCAGGAGCAATCGCTAGAAACAGAAACGGCCGGCGAAAGCCGGCCATCTCAAGAACCGCCCAAGCTGGAAACAGCGTCAAAAACTCTCCAACTGGGGCACCCTGGAAGCACGCTAGTTGCGCGCCGTTAGGGCTTACTGCGCTTGATGATACGGCAAGGCTTCTCGCTTTTCAAGCGTGAAAGGGATCCCGAATGCCTAGAAAGCTGTGGGACCTGGGTCGGCGGGAGCGGTTGCGGCTGCTGTGGCAGTTGCTCCCGCGGTCTCGCTGATGACGTTTGCGGAGGGCGGTCAACGCCCTCCGCCTTCTACAAGAACGCCGGGATACTCAACGAGTACTGGTCAATGAATTCACGGCACTTCAGGTCCGCCAATGTGACGGAAGTGTGGCGGCTGCGCAGGTTCTTGAGGTTTTTGCTGATAATTTCGCGGTTCGGGGTTGAGATACCGAAGGCAGTTCCGAAGACATTTAAAGAATGAATACCTTCGTAATCAGAGTTTAAGATTTCGAGGTTCTGCATGTGGAAGGCGAACCCAAGGAACACTACTGCGTGGGCCTTATCCATGGCCGTCTTGACGCCCTGGATCTCGACGGAGTTGGCGTCAGCCCCCTCGCCAAATGTCTTGATTCTGTCCGCAAGCTGCGGTAACTCGTTGAAATCAGGTTCAGCGCCGAACTTAATAGGACCGTCTGCGGCCCAGGGTACTGCACCGACGGTGCCGTAAGGGTGGCAGATCTCAATGCCGTCCACGAAACCAGCTGCCTCAGCCGGAGTAATGTCGTAAAGAGTCTGTAGGGCCAGGTAGAGAAAGATCTCCACGCAACGGTCGTAGTTGAAAATCACAAAAGCTATTCGTGACAGGCGACTCTTGAGATGGCTCTTCTGACAATTTGCAGTCAGCTGTTGAAAGAACGGCGTAAGCCATACTTCTTTAAGGTGACTGAAGGATCGACGAGGAATAGCTTTGTAGAGCTCGCTGCCTCTCTCAGATTCGAGGATCTGCTCCACGATGGCTAACTTGCCACATGTCTGGATCGCTAAGTCTTCTTGGTGCTTGTGTAAATAGTCGTCGATCGAGGACGCCAAGGCCATTGCCTTGATGATCTTGCGGGCACCCTTTAGGAAGAACCGGTACCGGGTTTCCGAGTTCTTGTGAGGGCTGGATGTGGATAAGAGACAGCGGGCCAGGTCGCTAGGCTGCGAATTGAGGCCCAAGTCTTCCGGGAGGCCCTCGAGCCGGGCGGCGATTTTTGATGTCAGATCGTTACCGAGGGGCAAACCCAGTTCGAAGCTTGCCCCTGCACCCACAACAAACACAGTCTTCTGGTCTAACATCTACTCCCCACCCCCCAAAATCCGATCCACCTTCTCCGCCACTTCCCTTAGCCGATCAATCGGCAGATGCCCCCGCGTATACGTCGGCACCAAATCCGTCGAAGCGTGCCCCAGCTGCATGGCAATGTCGTCGGCCGTAACCCCCGCATTCCGCAGCCACCGCGCCACCAGGTTCCTGGCCACGCCCATGTACTCGATCGGCGGCTCGATGCCGACGGCCTGGCTGGCTTTGTAGAAGCGCCGGCGCAGGGTCTGCTGGGTGCAGGGGCGGCCGCTCAGGTGGAAGACCAGGCCTTTGACGTGGCGCATGCGCCCTGGGCTGCAGAGCCAGGCGCGTAGGTGGTGCTCTAGCCGCTGGCCGATGCCGACAGCGTGGGGGCGGTCGGTCTTCAGCATCTGCAGGCGGATGAGGCCGGCGTCGAAGTCGATGTCTTGCTCGCGCAGGGCGAAGACGTCGCCGGGACGCAGGCCGGTGGTGATCTGCACTTCGGCGACGGTGCGCTCGAGGGTGCCTTCGGGCATCTGCTCGAGCATGGCCAGCATTTGCTCGGGCTCGAGGCCGGGCCGCTTGGGCTTGCCGCGGGTGGGCAGGTGGGCCGGGATCCGCCACTCGGGGTGCAGGGCCTTCCAGGCGTACAGCCGGCGCAGGAAGGCGAGGTCTTTGCGCGCGATGACCGGGCCAGCGGTGCGCCGGCCTTTGCCGAGCTTGTGGCTGGTGCGCCAGCCGACGTAGGCGCTGATCTTGGAGGGGTCGAGCTCGTCGGGCCGCAGGGTGGGCTGCTTGAGGCCCTTCAAGATCCAGGCGTGCCAGCCGGCGGCGCGCTCGTGGTAGTAGGTGTAGGTGCTGTCGGCCAGGGTGCCTTGCATGACCCGCTTTTCGCAGTCGCGCAGGTACTCGTCGATCAGCTCGAGCACGGTGGGGATGCGCTTGCGAGGGCGGCCCAGGCCGTCGCGGAGCAGGGTGTCTTTGAGCTTGGCGCGGCGCTGGTACTCGATGGCGGTTTCGCGGTCGCGGAAGCGCCGCTGGAGCTTGGTGTCGCCGACCTTGACCCGCACGCGGTAGCGGCCGGCGTGGTCGATCGAGACGCCCTTGGGCAGGCCATCGGTGCGCTTGGCGAGCTTGGCCTTGAGCCGCTCGTTTTCGGCGCGGAGGCGGTCGACTTCGGCTTGGAGGTCTTTGGCCATGTTTACCCCTCTACCTGCTCTGTTTGCCGCAGTCGGGCACTAGAGTTCTCCCATGTCGCCGAGGCTCGGATTCTTTGCAAGCTCTGCAAGCTCTTTCAGGGTATATATGAGCCCAAAGCCGTCTTCGGTCCACCCTAGAATAATGGTCCAGTCACCCTGATCCCATTTGACGGAGAGCCTCGCCATGCCGATCTCGACCGATATTGCTGTCTGTGCAGCATCGCCCTTAGCAAAGGCCGGTACGCGAGTTTCGCTATCGTCGCCCAACCCATATAGCTCCTCAAGCTCTGCGTTGATCTCTAGGAACCGAGGCAGCGTGGTCGTTTTGTGATAGCGAGATACGACAGCCACTCGGCCGGCAACTGTGTCAACAATCTCATTCCTCTCTGTCCAGACGTACTTCCCGTCCTTGATGGCATCTTGGCCCTTCAGCGTGCTGATGTTTGCGCCAAGACAGTACCGCCCAAAGACCCTCTTGGTGTTGCAGGAATCCGCGGCCACTGTGGGTGGCGCGGCGGCCTGGGCCACCTGTTGCGGTTCGCCGGCTATCAGAGCAGGAGTGGATGTCGCGTCTGATCCTGCCGCGACTCCACTGAGCCCGTACTTTGCGCTGAGCAGCCGCATTCGGAGCATCGCGATCGAAAGCTCGCTGGTGGCGACATTGGTTAGCTTGAGAGTCCGGACCAAGCCGCCAGCGGTCTCGGCGCCGGCGCGGCTTACCCGCAGCTCGATGTTCTCAGCGTCGATTTCTTGCTGGATCTCGTGGACCCGTTCTTCGTCGACCGGCTCGATCTCGACTGTCTCAGAGATCCGGGCGCCTGTCTCGATGGCCAGGATTCTCTGCTCGAGCATGGCCAGGATACTGCGCTCGGTCTCGAGCCGAATGCTGGATATCTGACCTAGCAGTCTGGCCGCCGTGCTCAAGGTAGCCTCGGTTTCGGCTATTGACGCTGCATATTGGTCGGCTTCCTCGCGCAAGGCTGAAACTTGCGCCTCCTCTGCTTCGCTCAGGGTGCGCTGGCGCGGTTGTCGCCCCAACAAGTAGCCGCCCAGCAAAGCACCCAGCACCAGCAGAAGGACCAGCGCCCAGCCGGGCCGCGAGTTTCGCGCCACGGCGAAGCCTTGTGTGCTCATCAGTGGAACTCCACTACGGGTTGAATGCCGCGGAGGTACTTGCTCGAGGGAGCCTCGAGCTCGCGGAGGCGCTTGCGTAGGCGGTAGACGTCAGCCTGCAGCTCTTTCCTCACTTATACCTCGCCATGTGCGCCATGCCTCCGAAGAGGAGGCCCAGAACGAACAAGACGGCACCGGTGATCAGGCTGACGCTGACGATCATGTAGACGCCGCCGAAGATGAACAGCATGGCGACCAGCGCGGCCATCGATCCAGCCAGCGTCAGCTGGCCGCCCCGGCTCTTTTTTGGCTTGCGCTCGCCCTGGGCACCCGGAGGCCGGTAGGCGTTTGGCAAGCTGCTCTCGGTTGCTGGCCTCGGACGGGAGCACCAGCTCGATAGTCGTGTTGGTGGTCGCTAGCTGCTCGGTGAGGCGGGTGACGATACTTGCTGCCTCTTCGCGCTTCAATTTCATGCGATCTCCCTGATTTTCTCTTCTGCCAGCAACATCGACTAACAAAATCTGTGCTGCGCCCCAACCTTTCGACTTAAGTTGGGGTCTTCTGAAAATGTGCGCCTCTTTAGGCTCTTCGAACGGCTCGGAGAGTACCGAGGGGCCGAAAGGAGCTTCTATGTCTCTTCGCTCTGGACCAATTATCGAGCCAATTGGCTAACTGGCCAGGATTATTTCCAGCCTCTCTATCAAGGTCGCCGCTGTAGGCACTGCTGGCACTCGGATCAGCATTGCCTCGGCTGCGACCCGCTTAGCCTTTTCTCGACGCCCGGCTCCCATGTGAGCCTGCGCCAAATCGGCACTGATCATCAGTTTCTCTAGAGGGCCGCTGTGCCCATCTAGGGCGATCTGCAGGTGACTAAGGGCAAGGTCTTGGTCCGTTTCCAGGTAAATCCCAGCAACGGACCAATGAATTTTTGACGCCAGGCGCGATCCGATTGGGCAAAGTTCTAGAGCCGCATCGAGATGCTGTAGCGCCGCTTCCTTTGAAGTACAATGCTCTGCTAGCAGCTGTCTTGCCGTGGCAATCTCGACCCAATCATCTTCTCCGAACAGGCTGAGGGCTGCTCGGATTTGCTCGGTGGGATCCTTGCATTGCAACCAGCGGATGTGCCCCATCGCCAAAAAAGTCTGGGCAACACCTTTGGGCATTGCGAGTTCCATGTAGAGCTGTCCGGCAACGACAGCCAGCGCGAACGCATCGTCCAGCTGCCCAGCATCCTTAGTGAGATAGGCCCCACGCAGGCAAACCGATGCCCTTAGTTCATCGTCCTCGTAATCCCTCGCAACAGCTCCTGCTTCTTTGAGTAGAGCCTCTGATTCGATCAGATTGTCGCCAACACGCGCCGCATTTCCCAGCACCGCCAAGAGCCATCCTGAGCTGAGACCCTCGGCCTCGATCAGACAATTCTGACACGCCGCGCAGGCGGCTCTGGGATCTACGTACGTTAGGCGATCGAGAGATGCTATACGGTCGCGGAATTCTGATTCTCGAGCTGCCTGTCTCATCACTCCCCACCTTTGTCTACCTTCACTCGCTCCAGCAACGTATCTGCGAGCTGTTGCACAAAATCTCTCGTAGACGCCCCCGTCAAGACAATTTGATGGCTGCTTCCCGGGGTTTCCTGTCCGTTCACCTCATCAAGTCGCCTGGCAAGGTCATGCGCGTTGGCTTTCATGGCCCCTAGGTAAGCGGAAACCCTATGGCAGCCAGTCCTGTTGCTGTTCTCGATCCGAGAAACGCTGCCCGCGGTCCACTTGAGCATCGCTTCCAGTTCGCTCTGCTTGTATCCCGCGTCTAGGCGCATTCGCCTCAGCGCTTCGCCAATGTTCGAGAGGGGCATAGGAGAAGCCTATAGGCGGATTGTGCAATTTGTCAATTGACACCACTCATTCTGTGGTGTCACGAATTGTTTATTCCGCATATATGACGAATGACTATTGACAAAAAGCAAATTAATTGGCTATTCTCCAATTCATGCAGATCAATTGCGGCAAGGACCTAGAAAAGGCGCGAGTTGCGAAGGGGTACTCGCAGAAGCGCCTCGCAAACGATCTCGGTATGGATCCAAGCACCCTTTGTCGACTCGAATCGAGAGCAGGACTCCCCAAGGCTTGGATCATGTGGGAGAAGCTCAGAATGCTGCTGGGAGTTTCTGCAGGGAAGCGGTCGCTTTGAGCAAGAAGGACGACCGCAAGGGACTCGGCCGATGACCATCCAGGTCGGCTATCTCCCCAACGACCCGCGCCCGGTGGTGGACGACGACTGTGTGCCGGTGTCGCTGGAGTTGTTCGCCGAAGAGGTGGGCGTGGCGTCCAAGTTGCTGCGCAACCACATCTACGCCGGCAAGGCGCGGCTGTGGCCCGAGTTCTTCCGGGTCAACCGCAAGACCTTCACCACCCGCGGCGCCATCCGCCGCTGGGTGACCACGCTGACCTCCACCCACGCCGCGCTCGACGCGATGGACGACGCCGACGTGGCCTTTGCCGAGCTGGATCGGCTCGAGGAGGTCTGCTGATGGCAGGCGCGCCCGAAGTTCCCGAATGGGCAGAGCCGCTGATCCGCGCGGTGGTGCGCGAGGCGCTGGCCCTGCATCGCCCCCGCCGAGTGGCCGGCCTAGTGCGGCTCGATGAGTTCGCCGCCGCGATGGGGTTCGAGAAGAAGACCTTCCAGAACGACTTTGCCCCCGGCGCCACCCGCCAGCAACGGCAGCGGTGGCCCGAGTTCAAGAGAACGGGCGCCGGGTGGCTCACCACTGTCGACGCGATCGAGCAGTGGCACCAGAGCGGCCGGTCGTCCTGGGTGGGTTCGCAAGCCGTCGAATCCGCCCTCGAAAGGCTCGCGGGCTGATGTCCACCTGCCAACAAATTCCCTCAACGGCCCACCCGGCGCTCCTTCTATACGGGTCCGCACCCCGCCGGGTGGGCCGACTTTTTGACGTTCGGCACCACCAGTTCAGCGCCCAACAGTCCACATGCCTCCAGGCAGCTCGGGAGCCAGCGAGCGCTCAGCAGCCGGCCCATCCGCACCACATCCGCCGGGTTCTCCCGCTCGTCGGTGTCGCGTGTGGCTGGGCCGCCTGGTGCGCGCTGTTGCGCACCTGTTCGATGTTTGGTCCGCGGCGGGCCGGTCTGTCCACTGGATCGGCCGGTCCGCCACTAGCCAACTTGTTGCACCAGTCGGCCTCGACAGGATTGATCAGGCCCGAACGATCTGACAACGGAGGTCACCATGTCACCACCCCGTTTCGACCCTGATCGGGTCCCCAAGACTTACTTGGCAGCCGCCGCGTTGGCAGCCGCCGCTGTAGCCAAAGCCGTGGCCGACTGGGCCGGGCTAGATGCAGCGGCAGTGCCCCACCTAGAGTCCGTGTTAGTGGCCCTGATGGTGGGCGCCGGCGCCGCCGGTCTGGCGCTGCTACGCCGAGCCATTCGGCGAGTAGAGGCCGCTTTCGATGGTGCGCTTGCCGGTGATCCACCCAGCAGCACCGAGCCCCCGGTGGAGCTTCAATGGCGATCAAGACTCCCATCAGGTGACGGCCCCTCGTGGACCGGCACCGATGTCGCCGAGCCAGAGCTGGACGAGTGACGATCATGCACGCCATCACCCTATGGCAGCCCTGGGCCTGGGCCGTGGCCCACGCCGGCAAGGGCGTGGAAAATCGAACCTGGAGCCCACCCCAATATCTAGTGGGTAAGTGGCTCGCTATTCACGCGGGGCTGCAGCTAGATGACTCTGCCGTGGATTGCCTGTTCGATGAGGGCTTTCAGGTGCCGCCGACTCTCGATCACGGCGCGGTGGTGGCCGTGGCCCGGCTGGGATCGATCACCACCGAGCGGCCTCCGGTTGACGATCCTCAGCACCGCTGGTGGTTCGGCCCCAAGGCTTGGATGCTGCACGATGTGGTGGCCCTGCCGCTGCCGGTCAAGGCCCGTGGCATGCGGAAAGTCTGGCCCCTTAGTGAGCAAATCGCTGTCGAGGTTCGGAAACAGATGGCGTTTCGCCGGTGGCTGCAGAAGCTCAACACCGTCTGGCACGAGTTCCACGACGGCGAGAACGACTACGCCACTGACGCAACGGTCTGGTGGCCCTACTTCCTTGACTACCCGCACGACCCCGCCGAAGCCTTGGCCGCGGACCTGGCAGGTTTCTGAGGAGATTCGGATGCAGATATTCCTCTCAACCGCGCCTCTGTGGATCTGGTGGGCGCTGGCCCTCCTGGGCTTGCTGGCCCTGGCCGCAATCGCTTATTGGGAACGCACCAAAGCCCGAGCGCTCTGTCGCCTGTCGCGGCAGGTACGCATCCACCCCGAGCGCCTGGCCTCGCGGTGGTATCCCCGCGCGGTGGTCAACGCCGCGCTCCGCAGCCTGGCCCGCCAGAGGTGGGTCGTCGTCGACAAGGTCGGCGCGCGGCTGACCCGTGACGGGCAGCGATGGGTACACATGCACCTAGTGCCGTCGTGATCCGGCCGCTCCGAACACTGCAACTAATTAGGAGACCTTATGTCTGATTTTCTAGGCCTGGTAAGGCAGATACGCACCGGCGACCTAGCCACCGAGCTGGACGAAGCCCTCGGGATGTTGGTCGAGGCCGTCGAGGCCACGACCAAGGGCGGCACGCTGACGCTCAAGCTCAGCATCGCTCCAATATCCAAGGGCAATGCCGATGCAGTCTCTCTTACTGCGCACGTCAAGTCGAGGCTGCCCGAGCCCGAGCGCCCCAAGCAGATCTTCTTTCCGACCGACAACCACGGCCTGGCCCGGCACGATCCGCGGCAAATGGCCATCGACGACCTGGCGGAGCCAGCCACTGTGGGGCCCGCCCCACTCAGAGAGGTGAGTTGAAATGAACCTAACAAGCAAGATGGACCTGCAGCAGATCACGGAATTGGCGACCGACGCCGCCGGACCCGTCGTTCTGGACGGGCTGAAGCCCTATGCACTGGTACGCCGCGACTGTGCTCTGGTTGAGCTTCCTGAAACCCTCGCTCGACCGCGGCGGCTGCGCGCAAAACGATTTTTCTCGCGTTCCGAGAGTTTCGTGCGGTACTGCGCCAATTTCGGGACCTCGTCGTAGATATACATGTTCAACGACGACGCCCAGATGCCTTCGGTGATGGCGACGCTGGACTATCACGACGACAGCAAGTCGCCGACCCACTGCGCCCACAAGGCGGTCTACAACCTCCAAACAACTCCGGAATGGGACCTTTGGAACCAGTTCTCCAGCGAGCCAATGTCTCAAGGGAAGTTTGCCAGGTTCCTCGAGGATAACCTCCCCGACATCGCCGACCCGCCCGGCGCCGACCTGCTGGAAATGGCCACGTCGTTCGAGGCCAGCACAAAAGTGCAGTTCAAATCGTCTATGCGTCTAGAGGACGGTTCCCGCCAGCTGGTCTACGAGAAGCAAATCGACGGCCGTTGCAGTCAAGGATCCATGGAGGTGCCGAGCACTTTCACCTTGGGCTTGTCACCGTTCCGCGGTGCCAAAACGTACAAGCTCGATGCCCGCTTCCGGTACCAGATCAATGAGGGCAACCTGACGGTTTGGTATGAGTTGGTACGGCCTCGCAAGGTCTTTGAGGACGCTTGCGACGGCGAGCTGGCCAGCATTGCCCAAGAGTTGTCGGTGGAGATCCTCTACGGGTCCTGATCGATGGCTACCTTCCATCAAGTCCCCGCCCCCTTCCCGCTGGCCCAGGTGGTCAGCGGGAAAGGCTTCCGGTTCTCCGGCGCCAGGGCTCGGGTCTACGACCTGCTGCTGCAGACAAAGCAGCGTCAGTACCAGCACCGCATCGGCAGCGAACTGGGGCCGTCAGGATGGGTGCCCGTGCATCTGTTCCGCGAGCCGTGGAGCGGTGGACAGTCGGGCGGCCGCCGCGTGCGCGAGCTACGCGAATACGGCGCCGAAGTCGAAATTCAGCCCTTCCAGGGCTCGGACACCACGGTCTACCGCCTGACATCCGAGATTGAGACTTCCGGCGCGGCAGTGGCCACGGACCGCGCCACAGCGACTGTGCCGATGGGATTCGACTCGGTGGAGTTCTCGGTCCACCGCGGATACCCGCCAGCCGACTCCGGTGATCCCTATCCATTAGTGGAGGGGGGCCGCCTGCTGAGCCCATCGCCGGCGGCGACCTGCCCCGCAGACTACCGTCAGGAGCTGCGCGCTCTACACGCCTCGGGCGAGCTGCTGCGCGAGCTGGCCGGGGGCCGCTGGGCGATCTATATGCCCAGCAACTACAGCTTGCCTTGCAAACCGCTACAGGTGATCGCCGAAGCCCTATTGGCCTGCGGCGCCCGGAGGATGGATCTGTGACCGAGGTGCGCAACCGCGCGATCGCGGCTCTCGCAGAACGCGAGGACCTGACCAACGACGACGTACGCCACCTCTCCGGAGACCGGGTGCGCCAGCACCGTGGCGATGGCGGCCTGGAGATCTACGTATCCCGCGGCCACCTGGCGACTCTCAAAGTCAAACTCTCCCCGGCGCAGTCCGAGGCGCTCTTGATGTGGATGGAGGAGTCCCGAGGTTGGGGCTCCGAATGCCCACTGTTCCCGGGGCGCGACCCCACTAACCCAATCAGCCGCAGTGGATTCGAGGCTGCGCTGCGCCGAGATCGTATGGAGGTGAGTTGTGCGTAGATCTCTCCGGGTGGCCCAAGCGGCCTTACTTGCTCTGCTGATCGTCTCTTGCCCGGTCTTCGGCGCCGATTGGCACGGTCGAAGCGACTGCGTGACCGACGGCGCCCAGGCTCTGCGCCTGGCCGTGGTCGAGGGGGACTGCCAGTCCTGGGGCCGGCCTCATGTCAAGGCCTGCCTGCCTAGCTCGATGGCGACGCCGCCCAAGGGCTCGGGCAACTGGCCAGTGCAGCTGCTGGGCGCGCTGGCGATCTGTGGCGACGCCCAGGCTGCGCGAGAGCTAGTGCCGATGCTCGCCGGCAGCCCTCCGTGGGGGCTCAACGGCAAGGAGTCGTTTTCCCTTGTCTACGCCGCGGCCAATCTCGGCACGGTGATGCTCATGCTCTCGGTAGAGCCCGAGCAGCACCGCGCCGCAGTACTCCAACGCTGGATACGAGCCCATCTGGCTTTTCTCCGCTTGCACTTGGTGCCCGCGGGGACGCCGCTCGAAGTCTGGATTGGTGGCGTGGAGGGCGAGCGTGGTCAGGGAGTGCTCGAGCGGGGAGAGTACGTCAACCCTACCGGTGACCGAAGCGTAATTGGCGCCGATCCGGTGCGCCATCTCATCCCCGATCGCTCGCCGCTGACGACCCTCTACCGATGGTGTACAGGCTCGCTCAATCGCCGCAAGTTCGACCCCAACACGAGGCGCTGGACGTGGATGCCCGCGATCTTGGCGGATGCCGCAGGCAACAACGGCGGCAAGCCGCTTGGCCCGAAGTACTGCGGCATCAGCGCCGCAGAGGTCAAGATGCTGCGCCGGCCACTCGTCAAGGGCGGCGAGCCGACCGCGACGCTCGATCTGGTAGCCCAAATGTTGGGCCAGTTCAAACACCCAGGAAATCCGGCTCGCCGGCCTGTCCGTAGCAGGCAGATCCTCGGCTGGGCAGATGGTAGCTGGGCCAGTGTGCTCAGCGCTTCGGCCAACGCCAACAAGCCCGCCATCGTCTTCAGCGCCTACGACGCCCGCCTACGCCGGGCTCAGGCAGTGGTGCCAAGCTTATTCCGGCCCGTGCGCGCCCGCAGCGCCACGGCCGCTCTGCACCTAGACGACGGGGCAGTTGGCGTAGCGAGCACAGACGGCTGGCGGCACAGCTTCCAGCTACCGGGCGGCGGGCTCGACCCGGTGTGGCGCCTGTCGTGGAGCGCCGACCGCGGGGTAGAGCTTTTCGCCTCGGGCTCGTTGAACCCCCGTGGCCCGCCAGAAGGTCCCCCAGCACCCGACTCCGATGGGGCTCCTGAGCCTCCACCGCCTCCGCCGTCCGACCCCGCGCAGATCATCCGGGATCGGGCTCGGCGGCAATACCTCCGCCTAGAGCACGACCTCATCGAGCTGCAAAAGCAAACCGAGGAACTACTGCGAACGCTCAGGCAAACCCGCCGCCACTTCGACCGAGCCGGCCGAGACTTCGGCTTGCGACCTCAAACCCAGAAGCGTCAACAATAGGGAGCGCATATGTCGATCCAAGAAATCCGCACCACCGCCGATCAGCTCAGGCTGCTCATGGACCAGGCCATGGAAGGGTTGCGCGCTGACCTCGACGAGTTCGAGGTCTCAGCCTCGGACCAGCTCGAGGTGATCGACGTGCAATTGTCCTCGCCACCCATGGATGACGTCGAGAAGCCCCCTCCGGAGACCTTCCATGTTTCTAATCCGGTGACTCCAGAGGTCTTTGCGCGCCATCTGGAAGAGGTCCAGAGCGCCGAAGACGCTGCCAAGCTGGTGGCAATGATCGCCGGCAACGCCGGCTTTAAAGTCCAGCTGCAGGCCGCAAAGCAGGTGGTATTCCGCAAGCTCGTTGGCTACGAGCGCCAGGCCGTCGAAGCGTCCGTAGCCTGGCAGATCGGGCGCAATCGACCAGCAAAGATAGGCATGGAGGTCGAAGAGATAATCGGCCGCAAGCGCGGCAAGCTGGTGCAGATGGTCAGCCAAAGACAGCGCGACCCCCGGCCGCTGGTCATGATCCAGGTCGGCAGCAGCCGGCCCAGGCAAGTGTCGGCTCCATCAGCGCTGCGGTTAGTCTGATGCGCGTCACGATAACTCTCCAAAGATTCGCTTGCGCGCATTTGGTCGTCGAGCAGGTGGCCGAAATGTTCGCCGCCATCACCTGCAGCCAGGCCGGGTTCACGAACCGCGTCTGGACCTCGAGCGTCCTCAAGGTCCCGGAAGGGAAAACGGTATCTTGCGCCGGCATGCCTCGAGACAGAGTGACCTTCGATGTTGAGTCGCGCTTGCCGTTGATCATGACGTGCAGCTTGTTTGACAGCGACGGCCACCAGCGAAAGCTGTTGCTCAAGGGTTTCAAAATGGCCCTCAGCAGCGCCGCCGCCGCTGGTAGAGGGTTGTACGGCGTCATCGACGCGATCTCCAACCACGCGCGAAAGGCCGACGCTATGGGCTCCGGCAGCTACCTGATCGACCTCAAGGAAGGTGTCGCCGACGCCGCGAGATCCTGGACCATCGAGCCCGACGGCCGCGGCGCTCGCGGATCAGCAGCGCTGTCAGTGGAGTTCGCAGAGTGACGGGCCTTGAGGCGCTCCAGGGGAAAATCGACGCCTATCTCGGCAGAGTACCGGAGGCGGAGTTTTGACGTCGATCGAGTGGACCGACCGCTCGTGGAATCCGGTGAGAGGCTGCACGCGGGTCAGTGAGGGTTGCCGGAACTGTTACGCCGAGCGGCTGGCCTCGCGCTTCAGCGGGCCCGGCCTGGCCTTTGAGGGATTCGCGAAGCGCACCCAGTCTGGCGGCCGCTGGTCAGGCAGGGTTGCGCTGATTAGACACAAACTAGCCGAGCCTCTCAGCTGGCGCAAACAGCACCTGGTCTTCGTCAACTCGATGTCTGATCTCTTCCACGAGGATCTTGACTTTCACGAGATCGCGGCCGTCTTCGGAGTAATGAGCGGATCACCCAGGCAGACCTTCCAGGTACTGACCAAACGCCCGGGCCGCATGTTGGATTTCTTCAGGTGGCTTAGATGGCAAGCCTCTGATGATCCTTCCAGATTTTGCCAGTGGCAAGCTGCAGATGCAGGAGCACCACCCGATCGCCAGAACGATATCTGGCCTTTGCCCAACGTCTGGCTCGGTGTCAGCGTTGAGGACCAGGCAACCGCAGACGAGCGCATTCCGTTGCTTCTGCAAGCGCCAGCAACCCTTAGGTTCGTCAGCTACGAACCGGCGCTGGGGCCGGTGGAGTTCGGCAAGTACCTAGCCGAGCCCGACGGGGAGACCTGCTACCACTCCGGAAAAGGTCGAGGGATCGACTGGATCATAGCCGGCGGCGAGAGCGGGCCGGGTGCAAGACCGCCTCATCCAGACTGGTTCAGAGCGGCTCGCGACCAATGCTATTGCTTTCGAGTGCCGTTCTTTTTCAAGCAATGGGGCGCCTACCAGGTTGGCTCGGCCAAGCAGGGTCAATATCAGACCACGGTGGTCAATGATGGCCGGCATTTCGATGGCGAGATCATCATCGCCAACGCGGAACTCACGGCCGCCTGGCCGACTCTGCGAGCAGTAGTCATGGCAAGGGTCGGGAAAGGCCACGCCGGTCGCGATCTCGATAGCCGGACCTGGGATCAGTTCCCGGAGGACTACTCGACTCGCAGCGAGCTGGAGCCAATCGCATGACTCGCAACGCATCGCGACGCGCACTTTTGTTGGAATCAGTTCGGGCAGAGATGGTGCGTCAAGATGAACTGTGGGGCTGGCCTCGTTGCAGCGACTACCTGTTCGATGACGACTGTGATGATGGAGAGTTCGACAACCTGAGCAATCAGATGTTGCTGATGGAGCTTCGCAGCCGAGAGCTTATTGATAACCAGCGTCCTTGCTGGCAGGCAATCTTGGGCGAAGAAATCGGTGAGGTTGCGCGGGAATCTGATCCAGCACGGCGCCTTGAAGAGCTGATTCAGGTCGCTGCGGTTGCGCTCGCTTGGGCTCAGGCGATCAAGGAAGAGAATTCGCATGTCTTCGGCTACGGCAGGAGCACAGTGGCGGCCGCGGAAGTAGACGGCTCTTGTGAAAGCCACGATGCCTGTCATCGAGTCGAGGCCGCCGGACCGAACCTACCGAGCGTCGCAAGCGTGGAAGCGTGGGTCATCGGCCGCGGCTACCGCGGCACGTTGGAGATGCTGCGTCGCTTCGAGGGTCACCAGGGCCGCCCCTACTGGCCTGGCGGCGAGTCGGGCGTCACTCTCGATCCTGGCGTTGACCTCGGCTACATCGACCCCGAGATCGTCCGCCGCGTTTACGGCCCTGCCGTCTACGACGTCGTGCTACCTGTGCTTGGACTCCGCGGACGGTCGGCCAAGCACGCTCTGCAGAGTACTAGCGCGCTCAAGCGCCTGGAGATCACTCCAGAGCAAGCAGAGCGATCCAGGCCACGGGTTGCGAGCCCCTATTGGGTCCAGATTTCTACCCGCTTTGCAGCTCTACGCCAGGCGCCGGCACCAGTCCAAGAGGCCCTGCTCTCGCTGGCCTACAACCGCGGTCCGCACAACCGCCACTTGGAGAGTCTGCTCGCACCCATTGTCGCTGGCGACTGGCCCCGCCTGGCCGACCTCGTGGGACAGATGCAGCAGCAACACCGTCTGCCCGGCATCCGTCGCCGGCGACAGGCCGAGGCCGAGTTGATTCGGACAGCGGAGTCATGAGAGCCGCCCTCTACCACCGCACCAGCGTTGCCGACCAGGCGCTCGGTGCTCCGACATCTGATGGCCTCGACCGTCTGCGCCGGCACGCCACCACCCAAGGCTGGACGGTGGTTACCGAGCTGTACGATCGACTGGTCACCCACAATCAGGTGCGCCCAAAGTGGCGTGAGCTGCGCGAGATCGTGTCTGCCGGCACGATCGAGCTAATAGCGGTGACCAGCCTGTGCCGACTCTTCCCATCGCCCGTGCTACTCGTACAACAAGGGTGGGAATGGGTCGAGTCGGGGGTGGCCATCGTCAGCCTCGAGGACTGCCTCAACACAACTACAGAGCCCGACGCCAGAGTCTGGCGCCGTAGCCTGCAGATGCTAGAGCGTTACCGGGTCGAACGGCACGGCGAAGCTACCCGCGTCGGCGCCATTCGCGCCCAGGCAGCCGCCGGCGGATCGCCCATCGGTGGTCGGCCGATGGCCGCCGTCGATCGGCTCGAGCTGGCCGACCTGTACCGCAAGGGTCTCAGCTACCGCGACATGCATGCCGAGATTCGGCGCCGCAGCGGCGGCGAGTCCTACGGCTATACGACGATGGTCAAGCACCTGCACCTGATGAGGGATGACGGCGTGCTCGACTCGGCAGGGAGGCTTGCCTCTCAGGCCACGACGCCTCTCAAACGAGGTGGACGTCCGCGAAAATCTTCAAAACCCGGTCTTTTACAAGCTCCAACCCATTAACCGGGTTTCGAGGGTTACATGGCATACGGAAAAATCCATGAGGGCTTTTGGACCGGGGAGACCGGCAGGGCCATCACGAGGGCGGGCCCCGAAGCGCGGGTTGTGGCTGCCTATCTGGTGAGCCCGCCTGGAGGCGGGTCGATGGTGGGGGTTTACCGCTTGCCACTACCAACGCTCGCCTACGACATCGGCATCGACATCGCAGCCGCAGAAGCCGCGCTCGAGCAACTCGAGCAACTCGGCTTCTGCGAAGTCGATCGCGAGACCGACCACGTCTTCGTCTGCTCGATGCCTGCGGCTCGCAACGGAGCCGAACTCAAGCCAGGCGACAAGCGGGTGCCACGAATTCGGAAGCTGCTGGACGAGCTGCAGTCAGCGACGCTACGCCGCTCATTCTTACTTCGCTATGGCGCAGCCTACAATTGCGCCTTCGATGGGGCATCCGATGCCCCATGCAACGCCCCATCGCATGCCCCTTCGATGCATGCAGATGCAGATGCAGATGTAGTAGATCCTGATGGATCTACTGTCGCGATCAAGCGCAGCAAGCGCAGCAAGCGCAAACTCAGCCGATCTCAGCAAGATATCGAAGTGCTGCTCAAGGTGTGGGACGTCGCCGAATTCGAGCGACCTTCGCCGCAAGAAATCCCTCGCCTGGCCAGAGTCCTCAAGGCCTACCGCCAGGCCAGGGGCAACGATGGCCTCGACCTGATGGTCCACGACCTACAGACCTCGGTCCGGCTCGGCCATCTCGAGCGGGGCTTGAGCTACGTGCAGGTGGTACTGACCAACCGTGTCAAGACCGGCTCAATGGGCACCGGCAGCACTCAACGGCCACCTCAAGGCACGGCCCGTACCGCTGGAGCCAACACCGCCACCGGCAAGGCCTTCGACCGATTGGGGAGCGGCTGATGCTCGCCCTCCGCCTGACCTCGGCTGACTGGCCAACATGGCCCTGCCCCAGCTGCCACGAGATGCTCACTGCCGCCACCGAGCCCGCTGGCGATCGCTGCTGCGTAGCCTGCGCCGGGGCCAATCGCGCCGCCGATCTGGCTAGTTTCCAGCAGCCAAGGAGCACCGAGGTGCTGGCCAGCGCTGGCGTGCCAGACGAGTTTCGCAAAAAGTTCGATCCCGCCCGCCTCCCAGGCGGCCGCTGGCCTCGACATCCCAAGAGCCACTGCGCCGAGCGCCACCAGGTCGATCTGGCCAACTGGCAAGGCGATCCCTGGTCCGTGCTGCTCTGGGGGGACGTAGGCACCGGCAAGACGATGCTCGCCGTGGAATTACTTCGCCGCCTGGCCACCCACGGCGCCCGGCCAGTTCGCTGGATACGAGCCAGCCAGATCGTCGAGGCAGTATTCGCCCGACGTCTCCAGCTCGAGCACCTCGCCAACCTCCCCGGCCTCGTCGTCGACGACATCGCCCGCGGCTACACCGCCGACGCCGCCCACCACCTGATCGCCGATCTCATCGCTCGCCGCCACCAACATCACAAGCCAACCCTCTGGACCACAAACCTCACCCCAAAAGCGCTCTACCAGCTGATCCCAGACGCCGCCGACCGCCTCCGCCACCACGGTCTGGTAGTGCCGATGCGCGGGGAGAGCCTGCGCAGATGAGTGGGGGTTGGACAATGGGTATGGCCCGCCGCCTGGCCGAGCTTTGCGGTGGGCGCCCTGCCGCCGTGGAGACCGCCGACCTGGCGGTCCTCGACCAACAATTTCCAGACGTGCTGCGGGCGCTTGAAGCGCTAGCCAAGATGGGCCGCAAAGTGTGGTCAGACTCCGAATCCCGCCTGATTGCTCGGCTCTACCCCACTACCGACACTTTCGAACTGGCCCGCCAGGTGGGAGTCTCGCCTTTTCAGCTCTACCGACGAGCATCGTGGTTGGGGCTCGCCAAATCGGCGCCCTTCCGCCGGGAATTAGCCCGACAATGCGGTGAGCGGCTCAAACTCGTCGGCGCCTCGACCAGATACCCACCGGGACACTCCCCGGCAAACAAGGGCGTCAAAGGATGGCAAGCGGGCGGCAGATCCAGAGCAACCCAATTCAAAATGGGACACCGCCCCCAAACCTACCGGCCCATCGGTTCGGTAACGACAGATCGCGACGGCTACCTCAAGATCAAGGTCAGTGACGAGGGCAAGCAGGTCGAGAGATGGAGATTCGCCCACGTACTGGCCTGGGAAAGGTCCACAGGTCGACTAGTGCCCAAGGGGCATGCGGTGGTTTTTCGAGATAGCGACAAGGCCAACGTCGAACCGTCGAATCTCGAACTCGTAAGCCGCGCAGAACTCATGCGTCGCAACACAATTCACAACCTGCCCGAGCCGATCAAAAGGGTGTTATTCGCGAAGTCCAGGCTCACCCGAGTTATCCGCGAAAAGGAACGGTCCCAAAATGCCAAAACGTAATTCGATGGAAGATCTGCGCGACCACCTATTTGAAGCCCTGGAGCGGCTGAAGGAAGCTGGACCACACGTCCTCGGTGAGGAGATCGAGCGATCGAAGGCGATCGCTGCAGTCACCACCCAGCTTGTCGATACGGCAAAGGTCGAATTGAGCTTCCACAAGTTAACCGCCGAGTCCGTCGTCGAAACTACTGCCTCGCGACTTCTCGCCGCGAGCGACCAAGCCGAATGAGCCGGTCCCCACCCTGGAGCGAGGAGTGCGAGCGGGCCGTGCTGGGCTCGATCGTGCTCCATCCACCGGCTCTGCTTGAGGTCGCTGACCGGCTGCGACCTGATGCCTTCTACCTCGAGCGCCACCGCATCCTCTACCAGACGATGCTCGACCTGCAGGCTGCGGGTATCGAGATAGACCTGCGCACTCTGCAGGCGCGTCTCGAGGTGAGTGGGAAGTTTGATCAGATCGGCGGACTGGCCTTTGTCGCAACCCTCGATGACTCTTTGCCCGAGTTGGGGCGTATTCGCACCTACGCCGATACGGTGATTGACCGTGCCTTGCGCCGGCAGCTCGCTGACAGCTGCGACCAAATCCGGAGCCTCGCCAACGACTCAGAGCACTCTGGCGCCGAGGCCCTCGCCGCCAGCGAAGAGCTGCTCTTCGAGCTCGGGCAGTCCAGCCTCCGCACCGATATTTGCTCTCTAGCAGAGGCCTACACCTCGACCATTGAGCGCCTAGAGCAGCGCTCAGAAGGCATGCTCGGCCTCCGAACCGGCTTCTATGACTGGGACCGTATGACCTTGGGCCTAGTCGGCGGCAACCTGGTGGTCATCGCCGGGCGCCCAGGATCGGGCAAGACCTGTTTCGCCCTCAACGTGGCGCAGCACGTTGCCTTCCGTGCCGATGGCAAAGTGCTGCTCTTCAGCGTCGAGATGGACGCTGAAGAACTGACCTTGCGTTTGCTCTCCAGCGAAGCGCAGGTGCCGTTCAAAGCGGTGCGAGCCGCGCGGATGTCCGAACTGCAATGGGAGCGCGTCCACGGCCACATGCAGCGCACCCAACACGCCAGCCTGTCGATCGACGCCACCCCGGCCCCCACCGTAGCCGAGATTGCCGCCAAAGCCCGCCGCCACCAGCGCCGGCACGGCCTCGACCTGCTGGTAATCGACTACCTCCAGCTCCTCGAGGGCAACAACCCTCGAAACCGGAACCTAGAAATCAGCGCGATGACCCGAGCGCTCAAGCGCCTTGCCAAAGAACTCCGTGTGCCGATAATGCTCCTCAGCCAGCTCAGCCGTCAAACCGAGCGCCGTACCGGCAACCATCGACCCCAGCTCGCCGACCTCCGCGACAGCGGCTCCATCGAGCAAGACGCGGATATGGTCTGCTTCATCTACCGCGACGAGCTCTACAACAAAGACGACCCCAGCAACAAGGGTCTAGCCGAGCTCATAGTGAGTAAGCAAAGAAACGGCGAAACAGGGACGGTGCCGCTAGTTTTTGTTGGCGAAATGGTGACCTTCAGAAGCTTCGATCGCCGTGGTTCGTCTCCGTTCTGAGGCTAGCCGAAGCTCCTTCTGAAGACGCGTGGCGAGTCGCCGCAAGCGACAGTAATTGCCGCTGCCGCCGCGGGACTGCTTGATCCGGGCCACTATGACGGTCAACAGTCCATCGCGGTCGACCCCTACAACTCGCTCAGGGTCGAGCAGGTCGTTCGAGCTTTTCCAGGATCTGCCGTCCGACGTGATCAGCAGATCGACTTGCCGGTTGAGTTCGAACGCCGACAATGCCCAATGGCGGCTGCCGATCCTGATCCCCGCGTCTCTGGATAGCGCCTGCAGATCACCCAGCAGCGGACCCGTCAGAGGATCACGCCCGATCAGATACCAAGCCAGACGCTGCACACCGGCTTCCTCTGCTACCAGCAGCAAACTCACAATCTGTTTGAGTTTGGGCGGCTTCAACCTTTCGTCTCCTATGGGGTGGGAGACGAATATTAGAGTCCTTTGTACCCAACTGTCAATGTTGTCATGCAGGATTTGGGTAGCTTAGTGACATGGCAGCAAGAATTGGACCGCGCGGCGGCAAAACCACAGTGACCAAGAGCGGTTTGATCCGCACCGTGGTCTATCTGCACGCCGACGAGCGGCGCGCGCTCAAGCTAGCTGCTGTCGATCGCGAATGCTCAGGCAGCGACATCATGCGCCAAGCACTGCGCGACCACCTTGGCCTCGAAGACTGATCAGATCTCAAGCGGCGGCCGATCAGCGGCCGCCGCCAGGTGCTGCTCGGGGTGCAGCTCATGCAGGTAGATCATCGTAGTGAGCGGACTACTGTGTCCGAGCATTGCGGTAATAGTGGCCAGAGTTTTGCCCTCGGCGTGCAGTTCGGAGGCGTAGCAGTGACGTAGCAGGTGCGGGTTGACCCGCTTCTTAATGCCGACCGCTTTCGCCCGCCGGCACAACATCGCCCGCACCGCCTGCTGAGACATCTCCCTGCCCGGGCGAAGTTGGCCTCGGCTGATGGTACAGATCAAAGGGGAGCCCGCCGGCATGCCCTGATCTCGCCGCCGATCGATCCATCGTCGCACCAACTCTAGCGCCCCTCCATCCAAGCGCACCACGCGGCGGCGGGCACCCTTACCCCGATGGACAGTCACATCGCCTGTCGTGCAGGCGACGTCGCGCGGCAGCAGGGCAAGGGCCTCGGCCAGGCGCAGACCGCCGCGGTAGAGCAGCACAATCAGAGCCGTATCGCGCACCCCCGCCAGGCCCCGTGCGCGGTAGGCATGGCCGATCAGCGCGCGAGCCTCCTCGGCGGTGAGCAGCTCGACCTTCCTTTTTCGTTTGTCCATATAGGGCACCTCAATTTTCGAGCCCCAGACCGAAGGCGGTTCTGAGGAGGGGGGGGTGGTTAGGATTCTGGCGACGGCTGGCGACCGGTTGAACGGTTACGCAAAGCTCACTGAGTGGTGTAATCAGCTGAGTCTTGTGCGGTGTCTCGTTCCGCATCAATAGTTGCTACTATCTCCAATTAGAGCAACTATATAGTACTACTCTTGGTCTGCTTCGTCTATTCGCAACTATTACGCGATTTAATTTCGTTTGGTCACGATGATCGGGACTACCGTTTTGCGACCGCTCAATGATGGGGCATCGATGGGGCATCAAAGCCAGGCGCGACGGGGTTTGGCAGGGTCGCTCGAATTTCGTTCGGCGACTAGTCCGCCGTCCGGCAGGGCAGCCAAGACGGTATTGACTTGATCTAAGTTACTGATTCTACAAGGGTCATACCAGCGGCAATGCGACGAATACTGACCGGACAGAATAGGATTTCTGGAAGGTCAGGGCATGAGCTGTGGACTGGGCAGCTCTTGAGCCAGAGTTGCAGAAGTCTGAGAGGTAGCGCTGTCGTGGTGCAGAGCCGCTGAGTCCTGTCATCGACGGGTGCCGCACCGGCTCTGAGCAGATGCTTGAGAGTGGTGTCCGAACCACTATCACAGGTGAGTCATAGGGCGTGCCGCTCGACATGAGCAGTCTTGATAATCAAGGCCATTGCTCCGATCGACTCCAACCCATTTGGGCAGGATGCCGCAGAAGGGCTAACCCCCCCGGCTAGGGTTGGGCAATGGACTCGAGTAGCTCATGGGCCAGGTGCCGCCGAACTCGTCGACGGCGTTTCAACGGATGCTTGTGCTGCCACAGTCGCTGGGCGCTGGCGTCGGTGGCGTGGGCATAGCGCATTGTCGTCTTCACATCTCGATGGCGCATCCAGCTCTGTATCTCTTTGATCGGCCAGCCGTCCTGCGACAATTGGGTCGCCAGGCTATGCCGCAAGGCATGGAAGCTCAGCCGCCGACCGCGCGGCTCGATCTCCGCCCGAGTGGCCGCCCGCCGAAAGATCTCCGCCGCCGCTCCCCGGCCAAGGTGACCCCCCCGGTAGGAGGGGAACAACCAAGGCCCCCCCGGTAGGCGAGACCGAAACGAGGCCAGGTAAGCGGCCAGCATGCGACCTACTTGGACGTCGAAGATCGGGCGCCGAAGATCTCCACGCGCCCGCTTGCCAGCCAACAGCACCGAGTAGCCACGTTCATCGCGACCGATCTCATCGAGCCGCAACTCTCCGGGTTCGCTCGCCCTCAGGCCGAGGTGATAGCTGATCGCCAGCACCATCTGGTCGCGGGCCGCCAGTACGTCTGACGGCAGCGTGCCAGGGCGCCCCCCGAAGCACAGCCGAAGGACTTCTGCTCGGGTCAAGTGCGGGGCTTCCGTCTGGTAGACCCTCGGCGCTCGCAGGTCCTTCGCCGGCGACCTACCGATCACCCCACGCAGAGCGAGAAACTCGCAGAAGCTGCGAATGGCTGACACCCCCCCGGCTCTAGTCGAGCTGGCAGCCCCGGCCACGTAGAGATTTCGCAGATGGTTGTCGAGGTTGACAGCGTCGAGACTGGCCCAACCGCCGATCTCCTGATCCTCGGCCAGGTGGACAACCGCTCGACGGTACCGGGCAAGAGTTGAAGGAGCCAAACCTCGTACTGCCGCCAGGTGGGCCAACCAATCGTCAATCTGCGGATCTGCGCGTTTCATGGGGTTCGAGTCTATATATTCGCCCTGGCGGTTCGGCAAAAAGTAAGGGTTTAGACCTTACTCGAAAAACCTCCAGCAGAACACACAAACCCCTGAAAACTAAAGACTTGTTGGCTCCTGATCCTCCCCGCCGGCTTGGCATCGCTTGACATCCCTGCTATCGATCTCGTGTAGGCGGAGCCTCTCTCCGCCCCCCGATACCGGTGAGCGATGACCTCAAGAAGCCCAAAAAGCGCGGCCGCCCCAAAGGCCCGTGCAGCCCGGCCGAGCTGGCCCAGCGCCGCGGCGCCGCCTGGAAGCACGGCAGCCGAGCGTCGACTGCCTTACGGCAAACCGTCCACCCTTGCCGCGACGACCTCTGCCCGCTCGGCGACCGTGAGGCATGCACTATGAAAGACGCCGTCGAGGCCCGCGGCGGCGCCA
Organism: Candidatus Multivoradales bacterium; assembly: GCA_965248925.1. Lineage (GTDB taxonomy): Bacteria > Acidobacteriota > Thermoanaerobaculia > Multivoradales > J023 > CBDFLE01. Next base: position 2,937,982 of record CBDFLE010000006.1, read on the forward strand.
TGGAGACCTGCCTGCCCCGGCTCAAGCTCGATCCCCACATCGAGGCCGCCTACCGCCAGGCTTTGGTCGATGGCGACGACCAAGCCCTGCGCGCCTTGGTTGTGCAGTCAGTCGCCGGTCTGCACGGACTGCACTTCCAGGAGCTGGCGCAGGTGGTCACCGAAGGACTTGCCATCGAAGAAGATCTCTACGGCAAAGATGGCGATCTCCTCGGCACACGCAAAGTGGCCAACCCCCGGGCCTACTCCCTTCTGGAGCTGGGAAAGCAGCTCGGCCTCACCGCCGACCAGCAAGCCATTACCCCCAAGAGCCGCGGCGAGACGCAGCGTGATGTTTCGGTCAGCAAGACCCTCGACCATGTACGGCGGCTGCGCCAGATGGAGAACGCGTCGTGATCAAGCACCACGGCAAGTTGGCTCAGGTCCATCCCGAGATGCCCCAACTGGTCGACGACTGGCTCGCCGCTCGCGGTCAATCTTGGCGGCAGCTCGAGCGCGGCGAGATCAAGATCCCCGGCGACGGGACCCCGCTGGACAACCTCCAGTTGTTCCTCATGCTCAACGACCCGGTGCTGTTTGCAGAGTGCTTCTTACACGAGAAGCCCGAGAACGGAGGCGGGCTGTGGAAGCTCTTCGACTACCAAAAGGCGTCACTCCGCTGGCAGGGCGACGTCCTCAACAAATCAGGTGCCGGGGTCGGCAAGACCCGCGAGCTAGTAATCCTCACACTCTGGGGTCTGATCGCTCGCGAAGGCGGCATTCTGATCGTCGGCAATGCCGACGGCACACTAGAAGAGATCTGGGATGTCATCGAGTTCCAGCGGCGAAAATCCCCCTTCATCGGGCAGGAGCTCCCCGCCGCAGGCATCAAGCTCAACCCTTACAGATCCATCGCCGCGCGCAACGGCAACAAACTTCGCTGCCGCCCCACAGGCTTCCGTGGGGAGCCGCTGCGAAGCCTCCACATTAACCAGCTAATCCTCGGTGACGAGGCGGCGATGTGGAAGAACGGGAGAATCTACAACGAGCTTTTCCGCGCTGCCGAACACGGTTGCAGAGTGCGGCTCTACTCAGTGCCCGATGGCGACCGGACTTGCCGCTTCTCGAAGATCGCCAAACAAGCCGTGCCCTTCGACCAGCTGACCGATCGGCCTGCCGCCGGCGAACGGTGCTGGGCGCTCGTGCAGTGGGAAAAGCCCATGATGCCGCCCCCCCACTGGGGACCCGAGCGGCAAGACGAGTTCGAGCGCCGCTACGGCGGCAGCCACACCAGCGGCTACCAGCAGAACGTCCACGGCCGTGACGGCGACCCGGTCGAAGCGGTCTTCCCCTGGTCTGTCATCGAGCGCCGCCTTCAGCCCCTGCCCGACTATCGAGTGATTCGCCTGGTCAGCAACACCGAAGAGGGCATTCTCCAGGTCGCGCGAGAGCGCCTCAATCCCCTCGAGGGACTGTCCGACAGCCGCCAGGAGGCTCTCGCACAGCCCCACATCATCGAGTTCACCGACGAGGTGCCCCTGGCTCAATTCGACCTTGCCGGGCAGTTGCGTACGTACATTCGCGGACTGATCCCACAGACCGAAGGTCACCTCGTGGCCGGCGTCGATTACGGCTCCCGCGTCGACCCGTGCGAAGTCTTGATCTTCAAGATACTGGGCCGGCGCCTAAAGCCAGTACTGCGGATCCAGATGAGATCCTTCGGCTACCACTGGCAGCGCGAGGTGACCATGGCGCTGCACGAAGTCTTGCCCATCGATCACGGTTGGGGCCTCGACGCCACCGGGGTCGGCAGCGCTGCAGAAGACGAGTTTCGCGCTGCCCTGAGGGATCCGGAAGCCGTCTCCGGATTCGTTTGGAACCGCAAGGTCGAATCCCAAAGTCCCGAGACCGGCGAGACCAAAGAGGACCCGGCCACCCATCAACCTCGGCGCGTCACGCTCCTCGAGCAGGCCATCTCACTCCTCGAGCACGCCCTCCAGCACGGGCATCTCGACTTCCCGGCCGATACCGATTGGCTAGATCAGTTCCCGTCCTACACCGCCACGGTCAGCGGCGCCGATCGTCGTTTCAAGAGCAAAGACGACCACTTGGTGTCGGCAGCGGCAGCGGCCATTCTGCGCTGGTTCTTGCTCGAGTTCGGCCTCGCTGCCCCCCTCGAGATCCAGGTCATCACCGTCCCCGCCGCAACCCCTGGCGTCCTCCGCGGCATGCTCGGTGGCTCGGTTCACGACCTCGCCACAGGCCCACTCACCGAACTCTATGGAGGCATCTAGTGAGTCTCAATCTACGTTTCGATGTCAATAACTCGGCTGGTCCCTTCGTCGGCAATTGGGACGGCGGTCGATTTACATTCACCGTTGACAGCGCGGCTAACTTCGACGGTGCCACCATCACGATTAAATACCGGCCGTGGGCCAATGGCAGCCTCACCACCATCAGCGCCGACCTCGAGGATCTCACCGCGCCGCCCCTCCACGCCATAGTCGGCGAGATCGCCCACTGCGAGATCGTCATCGAAATCACTGGCGCCACTGCTCAAACCAACATCCCGGTCTATCTGGTACACATGCCGTGACCACAGTCTCCACCCACGCCGCCACCGGAACCGCCACCTGGTCGGCCACCGGCCGCCCCGATTGGCAAGGCGGGCGCTACCAGCTGCTTACCCACGCCGATCATGGCCTCACCCTCCAGGATGCGGCCGTCGAGCGCTGGTCCGGCCTCCACGGCGGCGCCTTCGAGCAGCCCGACCCCGCGCTCCGTGGTACCTACCTGGCGGACGCTGGAGATGGCATGCCCGCCGTCCAGTTCGACGCTGGCCGCTGGATGGTCGCCCACCGCACTCACGGCGGCAGCTTCGTCTCGCTGGTGGTTTGCCAGCCACCAGCCAACGCCTGCACCTACCGCGCCTACTCGCCCAGCAACCTCACCAGCTCCGCCTACGTCGCCACCCTGGCAGGCAATGCCTGCATCTCCGCCCAGCCCCAGGGCACCAGCCTCAAAGACGCGCCCGCCGCCTGGTGGGGCAGCGGCTGGGTCGTCTTCCGCCATCAAAGCGACGGCACTATCGCCGGCCATCGCCTGTTCGCCAACGGTGTCGAGATCCCCCTCACCCCCGGCGTCGTCAGCACAGATCCGGGAACCGCCCGTTGGCACGGCGACCTCTACCTCAACACTTTCAATGACGCGGGGACTTTATCCGCAGGCTGTTCCTATCGGACTTTCTGTTGGATGAGCCCACTTCCATCACAGGCCGAAATCGAGCGGCTTGAAGGCCAGCTAGCCGCCAAGTGGGGGCTAGCCCTCTAACGGCGCCGCCATGACCGTCCTCACTGTTTCCAAGCCCACTCACTGGCTCGAGCGCGAAATGGCCAGCTCCGAGCAAGTCAACCGCGTCTTCACGCGGCCCGGGTCGACGTTCGTGGAGGACCCACACCCCTCAGAGATCCTCGCCAACCGATCCAAGCCTGGCCAACGCATGGGCCAACTTTACCGGTCCATGCGGCTATCAGATGAAGATCTCGGTGGCATCTGCCTCAAACGAGGCGACGAAGTCCTGGCGCTCGATCGCTTGCTGCGCCCCGGAGACGACAGCCCCAAGGCCCGGGAGGCGATGGATCTCGCCCAATGGAACCTGGCCCAGATCAAGGGCTGGAGCGACCGCCTCCGCCACCTCCATAGCGGCGTATACGACGGTATCGCCATCCTCGAGCTGGTCTGGGAGCGCCTCAGCAGAGGCCCCTGGTCCCGCGCCTGGGCCATAGTGGACGTGATTGCCCGGCCCATGCACCGCTTTGCCTTCCGCCGCGGCCAGCTCTACGTCCGCCGTGCCCTCGGCGACCCCATCCCGGCCCCGCCGAACAAATTCGTCGTATTCCGCCGCGGAGGACTCGATCGCGGTTGGCCCGACGCGCTGATGGATAACACCTACTGGTCGTGGTTTCTGAAGAACCATGGCTGGAAGATGTGGGCCATATACCTGCAGAGATTCGGCAACCCAATCCCGGTGGTCACCTTCGACACCGGCGGTACACGAGCCTCGAGGGGAGAAGCAATCGAAGGCACTGGCATCGACGCCAATAGCCAAGCCGAAATCGAGAAGGCCTTACGCGCCTTCCAAACAGAGCAGGGATTCGCCCTCCCCAAGGAGGTCAAGATCGATCTCCTCGAGTCCAGCCGGTCTGGCGCCAGCTTCGAGACCTTCTCCTCAGCCTGCAGCCGCCGTCAGGCCCTACTATTCCTGGGCGAGGTCAACACGTCCGGCCTCAACCGGTCGATGGGCTCATTTGCCTCAGACAAGGTTGCCCACAAGGTCTCCAGGACCAAAACAAAAATCGACTCTCACGACCTCGGAACCACCATCAAAGACCAGCTCCTGAGATGGCTAACCCTGACCAACTTCGGCGATCTGGTCCCCGGCCCTGCCTACGAGTTCTCCGTCGCCGACCTCGACGATGGAGAGCAGCAGCGCCGCGGCGCCGACAACGTGCTCGAGTCCGGTGAGCCTGTCCCTCGCCGCCACTACTACCGCGTCAATCGGGTGCCCGAGCCCCGCCCCGGCGAAGAGGTCATCGTCCGCCACCAAGCTGCGGATCCGCCCATCCAACAGCCGCCCGCGGCCGAGCTCACCGCCCGTTCGCCGGTCCAGCTCGCCGCGGCCGATCCGACCTCACGGGCTGAGGCTGAGCAGCGCCTCCAAGCCCTCGACCAAATCGCCACCGAGTTCAGCGGATCGACGATTGACTACTACCAGCAGCTTCGCGAGCAGCTGCTGGTCGCCTGGGACGCTGGCCAAGTCTCCCAGGGCACCGCGCTCACCGCGGCCCTCTCAGCGCTCGATCCAGCCGCCCACGCCCGCCAACTGCAGACGGCAATGGTCCACAGCACCGGCCTCGGCTTCGCCCATCTCCAGGCCGATGGACTGCCGCCTCATCTCTGGTCCTGGCCCGGCCAGCCCGGGCCCCATGACGACGAGCTGCTCGACCTGCCGTTGACCGCCCCGCGCCCGGCCACCCTGGCAGTCGCTGACGGATTCTCCAACGCCCGGACCCCCGGCACAGCCGCCGACTTCTGGGCCGACCAGTTGTCAATCTCGCGGTCCCTCTTCGACCTCCTCAGCGACACCCAACGCCGCCACGCATTCACCGTCGCCGGAGTCAACGACACCCGTCTCTTGCTACGGATTCATCAGCTGATGGCCACAGCGGTCACCAGCGACCTATCGCGAGATGACTTCGTCGCGCAGCTCGACCAGCTCTACATCGCCCAGGGCGTCCACCCCACCGCCCGCTGGCACGCCGAGCTGGTCTACAGCAACAACGTCCGCCAGGCCCACGGCGCCTTGCGTTGGCAGCAAACCGTCGGCAACCCGGCCGCCCACCGGCTGTTGCCCTACATCGAGTACTTCACTTTCGGCGACGATCGCACCCGCGCCCGGCCCGACCACGACCACACCGTCCTCGACGGGCTTGTATTCGCGATCTCACACCCCATTTGGAACACTTGGTGGTTCCCGGCAGGCCACGGCTGCCGTTGCCTGATCGGCACCATCAATCGCCTCGCCGCCAAGCGCCGCGGCCTGCTCGGCGCCGAGCCCACTGGGCCATGGCCGGGCGACCCCCACGGCGCCGGCCGAGCCCTGCCGGATCCTGGATTCCGCGGCGTGGCCAGCCTCGAACCTCTCCAAGAGAAGCTCCTAAGCCAATTGAGCGGCCAGGTCTTCCAAGCCCGTCGTCGCCAGAACGAGGGCGAGCCCGGCGCGTTCGGCCTTTTGCAGGCGCTGCGCCTACTGCTCAACCTCCTGCTCGGTCCCAAGCTTGTCCGCGCACTCTTCGGAGGCTCCGAATGACTCATGTTCACCGACCACAAGCCGGTCCCTACATTGCCCTCACCGCCGAGGCCGGGATGGTCTGGCTCTTAGCCCGACCCATCGACCTAACTGAGACCCACGGCTACGACCTCACCGCCGAGCGTCTAGCCCAGATGGCCGCCTCGTACAACCCCGCCATCGAAGCCGCGGCGATCAACGTCGATCACGTCCGCTCGGGCGATGCTTTCGGCTGGCTGACCGACGTGCAGTGGGACGGCAAACACCTCACCGCCCGCCCGTCCAACCTCAGCAGCGAAATCGCCGAACGCGTTCGCGCTGGGAAGCTCACTCGCGTCTCCATCGAGTTCACTAGCAGCCACCCGGCAACGGGCGGCTACTACCTGACGGGCTTGGCGCTGCTAGGCGCCCAGACCCCTGCAATTTGGGGCTTGCCACCGATTGAACTCTCGTCTACCGAATCCATCTACCGCCTCCAGGAGGTACTCATGCCCAATCCTGCCCCCGTCGATCCACCGACTGACCCGCAGCCCGCTCCGCAACCCACCACACCGCCAGCTGCTCAGGGTCCTGCAGCACCGCCGGTCGCGGCCGCTGAATCGGTCACCGAGCTCAGTGTCCAGGTCCAACTCGCCCAGCGCGAGCGCCAACAGCTCGCCAATGACCGCCAACAGCTACGCGCCGAGCGCGCCGCCTTCGGCATCCAGCGCCAGGTCGACGCCCTCGGTCCACGCATCCCCAGCCAAATAGCCAGCAGGTTAGTCACCTGCTTGTCAGCTCTGTCGAGCGTCGAAAACCCAGTCATCGTCGAACTCGCGGTCGATAGCGGCGGCACCCGCCAGGCCGACGCCGTCACCGAGATCCTCGGCTGCCTTTCCCAACTGCCCGAGATCATCACCCCCGGCCGCCAAGAGCTCGCGGGCCCCGGGGCCGACGATTCCGCCCCGATTACAGGGGTAACCGCCGACCAGCTCAGCGCAGGCATCAACGCTGGGCTGAGTTCCGAGCGCATCGCAGAGCTGGCCGCAAAATACCCGCTCAGCAACAACGAGGATCCAAACTGATGTTAACCAGGAACGTCTCACAGAGGCCCGTCAAGCTCGGCAGCGGTAATGGCTGCCTCAACGTCGCCGTTGCCAAAGACGGTGTCAAATACTACAACTACGGCCTAGTCGTCCTCGATTCGGCAGGTCGTGCCATCAAAGCCTTGTCAGCCGCGGGCAACAGACCCGGCGGCGTGTTGATGCCACCCACCGGCCAGCACACTCACCCCGAACTCCGAGAGGGCTGTCACCTCGACATGACCTCTGTCGGCTTCGATGGGTCCTTCGGCACCAACGGCACCGCCGACTACGAAGTTGTCTACGACCAAAAAGGCGAGTGGGCTTTTGCTGTGGGTGGCGGAACACCCGTCGCTGGCGCCGACGTCTACGCCCAAGCCGCCGAAGACGACAACACCGTCACCGCAACCGCGCCGGCCAACGCCACCAAGATCGGAGTCTTCACCCGCCCGGCCCCCGGCCACACCGGTGCCGCCGAAGTTTGGTTCGTCGACCTCGGACGGTCCTGATAGGAGCAAAACATGAGTCTCAACCAGCTAAGGTCCCAAGTCCGTAACTACCATCCCGTAACCCTGGACGCATACGACAGGCTCGCCGGCGAAGAGGACCTGTTCAACCTCCTGCACCTACGTCACGACAACCGGACTCTCCGGGAGAACCCGGTACGGCTACGAGCCCCAGTAATCCTCGGCGGAGTTTTTACTTGGGCGGACAACGTTATGGCCACCGGCGCATTCGAAAAGATCGACTGGACGGTACCGGTCGCCAGCCGGCACGCCTTCGACTTGGTGCAAAAAGACGATCTGGATCGTCCTGGCACACTACTCAGCATGCAACAGTCGGCGGCCACTTGGCCCGTCAAGATGCAACGCGCCAAGACCGATGCGCTGCTGGACATATTCCACCTCAATCCAGTCGCCTACACCCAGCAGCCGTTCTTCAGCAATGTGCACGACAAAGTTGGCGACAACACCGGAACGTTCGACAACACGGTTCTCCTTGGCTTTGCGACCCCTGCGTCGCCAACGCTAGCCGAAGCTCGTGCATTCATGGATGCGGTTGCTGCCCGGTTCGTGCTCAACATGCGCCTCCAGAGCAGCGTCACGGACTCTGCGAAGTTCGACGGAAGTTTTGTGGTCATTGTCCACAATCTGTCCCATTTCAATGTTCTAAACCGCCTGCGCCGAGAGCCGCAACTCGTGGAAGGCGGCGCGCTAGTACCGAATCCGTATCACGGATTTAGGCTATTCCTCGACCACTACAACTTCTTGGGCGACGCCGCCAACGAGTTCGAGGTTGTCTACACCGGCACACCGGGCATATTGCCATGTTGGTATGTACAGGATAGCAACCCTGAAAATGACGTCTGGGACGGCAAAGAAGTTCCGACAGGATACGTCGCCCCGGGGATGAAGGAATCCTGGGGCCTCAAGCCTGCGTTCCCAGAATCGTGCATACGCGGCGTGGTGACCTGATGCCGTATTGCATCACTGTCAAACGTCACGTCGCCGAAAGCCACCACGGCTGCTTCAACTTCCTTTCGCCGAGCGGTGATCTGGTGTGTTTCTCTTCCTCGCCCACCTATGCCGATACCCTGCCCGACCCCCTGCCAGATGGTTGGAGGGAGCAGCTGGCAATGGTCGAGATCGACGACGTTCCGCCCGGAGCTGAGGTCATCAATCCCACCGAAACACAGACTTCCGAGGCCGACCCATCGTCGGCCAAGACCGACCCATCTAAACGCAAGACCCGCCGAAAGACCAAGTAAATGCCCCTGCTCGATCCATCCGGCCTCTACCAGCGCTCCGGCGGACAAGCCCGCGTAGAGCGCCTTTCAGGTATCGAAGACCCCGACCTCGGCAGCCGAGCCAAAATCGCGCTCGCCGAGGCCGAGGCCGAGCTACGCTCGTACCTGCTCAAGCAATACACCCCAGAGCAGCTCGAAGCCCAGCCCACCCCAGAAGTCGTCCTGTCTAAATTGGCCGACCTCGGCCTCTACCATCTGCTGCGCAACATCCACGACCGAGTGCCGGATGATGTCGTCCGCCAGCGCGACGAAGCCATCGGCTGGCTAGGTCGCGTCGCCCGCCGCATCGCCTCGCTCGAGCTACCCGGCTCACCACTCGAGGACAACCACCGCGTGTCGGTGCACATATCAAAGCCGCCCAGCGGCCCATTCACCGACGGAGGACTCGACGAATGGGGCTGAGACTCACCGTACGGACCGAAGGAGCTGATGCGATCATCCGCCGCCTCGAGGCCCACGCCGAGAAGCATCAGCAGCCCAAGAGCCTACTGCTCGAGGTGCTGGCTCAAGAGGGCGTCACTGCCTTCCAGGCCAATATCCGTTCCGAGGGCAGCCGCCTCTCAGACCGTGGCATCAGCTGGCCACCGCTCCACCCCGTCACCCAGAAGATCCGTCGCCATTACGGCCACGGCAGTCGCATGCTAGTGCGCAGCGGCGATCTACTGCACTCCATCCGCCCTCTCACCTTCGGCGACGACCACGTCGACATCGGCACCAGCGCCCGCGGCGCCTACGTCGACCACCACGGCGGCACCGTCGATCGCCGCCAGGTGCCAGCCCGGCCCTTCCTTTTGCCGACAGTGCAAGACGCCGACGATTGGATCGCCCTCACCGCCGACTACTACACACCGGCAGCATGAGCACCTATCCCAACATCCCGGCCTCGCCCGACTCCGAGATCGCCGAAGCCATGATCGCCCTGCTCGCCGCCGATCCGCTGGTCCAAAAAATTACTGGCCAGCCTGTGGGCTACGAGATCGAAGAGCTCATCTTCCGCGACGCCGCCTTCGCTGCGCCTCACCTCGCCGTGCTGCTCGATTTCATCGACGAGCGCCGCGCCGGATCCGGCCGCCAAGCCGAGCTCGAGGTTGGCCTCCAACTCGCCCTCATCACCCACGCCACCGGCGCCGACACCGGTGGCTGGTGGCGATCGCGCTATACCAACCACATCAAGAGCCTGGTCGAAGTCGGAGCTGGCCAGCTCAGAGACCCCGATGGTCGACTGCTGACTCTGGCCCTCACCCGTTGGCAGCGCCTGCCACCGGCCCAGCTACGCCAGCAGAGCTACATCGTCACTCCCTTACGGGTTGTGCTCGAGACCCGTATCCACCAAGCCCAGAGGATCGTCACATGACTACCCCAGCCCATCCTGAGCCTCCACCGGTGCTCGTGCAATTCCTCGGCCGCACCGCACAGGTGGTCCACCTGCGCGACCCCGACAAAGGTCTGCGCTTCAAACCCAAGCAGATCCGCAAGATGCCACCCCGCGACTTCTTCGACCTCGCCGGTGCCGACTTCGTGCGAGTCCTCACCAGAACTGAGGCGCGTTCAAAGTTCCAGCTTCCGAAGGGTTTTGATCTTGCGCCGTTTACCGTGCAGCACGAAAAAAGGCAAATCGTGCCGCTAATCCACTCCACCTGGCTGGCTCTGATCAAAGCCGGCAAACGCTCGGTCACCCCGGAGGCCTCAGAATGAGTCTCGGCCCACAGCCAGCCACCGTCACCAACTCCATATTCGCCCTCGGCCTCGAGCCGTTCGACGGCTACGGCCATCCCCGCGGCCCGCTCACCAGCTACGATTTCGTACCGCCCGTCGCCGCCGATCTCGGTGGTGGCGAGAGCGATTCACAGCAAGTCAACCGCTCCGGGTACGCCCGCGCTGGCGTTCCCGGTCCCAAAGGAGGCCCCGTCGAGTGGCAGTTCCCGCTGCGCTCCGGCGCCTGGCTCGAGCACCTACATCATCTGGCGCCGGCGGCCACAAAGAACGATCTTGGAGGCGGTGCTTACGAGTACACTTTCAGCTCGCAATTCGTCGGTGGCGTGCAGACCAGCTACTACGGCCTGCTCGCCAAGCCGCCGGCCGAGGCCGTGGTTTTCCACGGCGCCCGCTTCAGCGGCCTCGAATTCGACATCGGCAACGATTCGAGCATCGTTGGCAAGCTCACCGGCCTCAACGCCCACGGTACGTCGGCCGGATTCCCCGAGGTCCAATCTGGCAGCCTCTACACCCTCGGCCCGCTAGTGCGCGGCCTGGTGCTCGATCCAGACGCCGGTGACATTTACCTGGAGATCACCCGCGACACCGCCGGCGGGGGAGTGCAGTTCAAGTTCGAGCAGACTTTGGAGGTGCCGACTTTTCCCGCCCCGGCCGCCATCGATCTTTACACCTCCGCGGGCCTCGGCGCCTGGCAGCAACTACCGGGCATTGGCCTCTACGGCCTTGTTGTCGATCCCTTCGAGGTCATTTTCCCCGGCGCCGCCGCCACCCACGCCGCCCTCGCCATCGGCGACCGCTGGCGCATACCTGCCGCGGCGGTGGTGCCAGCTACAGTGGTGCCTCCCAGCGAGGGCCACGACTACACATCAGCCCACTGGCAGCTACTCACCGGCACAGTCGACACTGTGGCCGACACCGACCTCGCCGTCCTCTCTGGCGCCTGCCGCATCCTCCGCCCGGTCAGCGCAGACCCGCAAAACGGCAGTCTCTACCCACGGTGCATCAGCGCCGATGGGCGATTCGGACTCGAACTCGATCTCAAACGGCGCCTGGTCGACGACTACTTCAAACGCGTTTATGACCGAAAAACGCGCATCTCTCTGCGCACCGAGTTCCTGGGCGCACCCATCGCTGCAAGCGGCTTCTACGAGTCCATCCGCATCGACGGCCAGCGCTGGTCCGTCACCGAGCGCACCTCGGCCGTCAGCGGCCAGGGGAAGATCGACGAAGACATAAAGCTCCGAGCAGAAACCAACGACGCAGGCGATCCGCCGGGCACCATCCGCGTCGTTAGCGCCCGTGACTGGTCCATCCCCGTCCTACCCTGAGCACCATGACCGACCCTCGCCAGCTTCCCGACCTGCTGCGCGCCACTTGGAGCGCCACGCGCGATATCTACCTGGCCGGAGGCTTCTCCGAGGCCGCGGCCCGGAAGCTGGCTGCGGTCTACATGCTCGGCCTTTTGCAAAGCGCCGCCCAACCCCCCACCGAGATCCCTGCTGATGGCTGACCTCGACCGCGAACTCAAGCAGCGTATCGTCGTCGAGTCCGAGGGTACGGACGCCTTCGCCCAGACCGCCGCTGGAGCCAAGGAACTCGACCAGAGCATCGCTGAGATCGAGCAGTCCCTTGACGCCAGAATCTCCGAACTCGACGCCCTTTTCGCCAGCTTTGAACAACAGTTTGGTTCGCTCAAAACAGCCGCCGAATCGCTTGGCGAGGCCAAGAAGCCAATTCTTGAGTTCGTCGCCGCCGTCAAAGAAGGTAGCGAGGGCATAGAGCGCAAGGCCGGCCGCGCAAAGCTGGCACTACAGGAGGTGCGCGCAGCTGCCGAAGAACTCCGCCAGTCCGGCACCGGCATGACCGAGGCGCAGCAGCGCGAACTCGAACGCCTCGAGGATTCCTACGAAGGTGCCATCGCCGCCGCGGGTAGGTACAAGGCTGCCCAGGCCGAGGCTCGCCGCGAGATTCGCGAAGCCACTGCGTCCCAGCGCGAATTCACTGGATCGATCAACGACCTCGGCGACATCGTCAGCCGCGCCAGTCCAAAGCTGTCGGCCCTGGCCCTCAAAGGGGGAGCGGTAGTCGGCGCCTTCTCGGCTGGCTACGCCGCCGGAAACAAATTTCGCGAGATCCTGGGCGCTATCGATCGCGTGCTTGGCACCAGCCTACTGCCAACTCTCAACAAAGCAGTTACCGGATTTTTTCACCTCGAAGAGGCAGCAGAAGCCTGGGTGCTGGAGGCTGAGAGCCAAGAGACCCAACTCCAGAACCACACCAACCTCTACAAAGTCCTAGTAGCCAATGGGATCGATCCCGCCACCCTGTCGATCGAACAACAGCGCGCCGCTCTGGCCAAGCTGAAACTCGAGCAAGCCCAGCAAACTGGCGCCATCGTCGAAGTCGACAAAGCTTTCCAAACATGGACGACCTCCCTCGGTATCAACCGCGCCGAGCTCGATGCCCAGGTCAACACCCTCGAATCCAACCTGCAAAAACTCACAGCCAGTGGCGCAAAGCTCGATGAACAAGAGCTGGGCGAGAAACTGAAACCTAGGATTCAGGCGCTGCTGGACCTGTACGAGGCCTTCGGCGAAGTACCCCCGAAACTACAAGCCATCGCGGATCGATTCGGTGTTGTAAGTTCCGCCGCCGAGGCAAGCGCGCGCTCGATTGAAGACCTTCAACGGCGTACCAGCGCGAGTCTTGCGAAAACCGCGAAAGATGCCGGGACCAGTCGCGAGGACATCCGCAAAGCACTCAAGACACTGACCCCGGCCGATATCGAACTGCTCAGCCCGAAACTGAAGGAGCAGGTTGCCACCGAACTGATTGCTGCCCGCGACAAAGTGACACTACACGGTGGAGAGTTCACCGAAAAAATGTCGCAACAGGCAGCTCGCGTCGCCTTGCTGATCCCGGCCTTTACAACACCCTTCAAAGAACTCACGGCAGCAGCCGGTGATGGTCTATCTGACCTCACCACAAAAGGGGATGGTAGCGGGCAGGTCGTGGCGGACGCTGCCACCGGCTTGGAGAGTCTCAGCACCGCCACCGCAGCGCTCAAGACGGGCGACGCCGCCACGGTGGTCACAGACATCGCGACCGCTCTCCAGACCCTCGGTGCGGGTATCGACACAACCGGGTTCGATGGTTTCGTCAACCATGTGATCGCTGGTCTCAAGAACATCTCAACACAGGCGAAACAGACCGGCAAAGACCTCGAAGATGCATTCAAGGTCGAGAATGGCAGCAGCCCCGGAGACACCCCCGATGCCGGTTGACGGGTCCGCTATCACCGGCCTGCTCACCACCGTTGCCGAGCAGTTCGAGTCCACCGCTCAGCGCGCCACTGCCGCCGGCGAGCGCATCGCCCGCCAGGCCGAGCTGGCCGAAGAGCAGCAGGACCGCCTGCTCGAAACCGCTCAGCGCACCGCGGCTCAACTCAGCGAAGTCCATCAGCGTATTGAGTCCCAAGTCGATCAGCTCAGCCGACCGAGGCAGGCCTATAGAGAGTTCCAAGACGAAACCGTGCTGGCGTTCAATGACCTGTTGGCCCGCGCCGAACAGTTCGATAGCGCCTTCGCCCAGTCGCTACAGGCGGCCATCAAACTCGTCCAAGACGGCAGCCTCACCGTGCGAGATTTCGAGCAACAATTCGGCGGATTTGTCATCACCATGGAAGATGGCACAAAGCGAATCTCCGAGCTGATACAAGGCATCGACCCGAACGTCTTCCGTCAGCGGGCTCAAGAGTTGCGCCAGCTCCTGGAGCAAGAGAAGCTCTCCATCGAGCAGATCATCCAAGAGCTGAGCCAGCAACAAAACCAATACGCAGACGACCTAGTCCGTCTGCTCGGCCTCTACAAAGCAGGCAAGACAACCCTCGACCAGGTGCTCGCCGCGGCTCGCAAGGCCAAAGCGAGCCTCGGCCCCGACAGCATCACCGGAACCATCGGCGATGGTCTCGAAGAGCTGCTACGTCGCCAGCGCCGCCAGGGCGGAGGCAATTTATGAGCCACCTGCCAGCAGTCGCCGGCGACGCAGTGCTCGACAACAAAGTCCTGGGACATGAGGCCAGCCAATGGGACATCGAGCTCACCGAGCTACGCATCGTCGAACGGTTGGCCACCGGCCGTGCCATCGAGCGCACCACCCGCGCCCCCGTGGGCGAGCCGCTGATCATCACCCGTAGGACTTTTGTGATTGACTGGGACCACCTTGAGCAGGGGGCCCGCGCTCAGGTCGAACAACAGCTCTCGCTGCCAGGTGAGCATCGACTAGTACTCTGGCGCGAAGAGCAACTCGCCTGGCTCGGCGACGGCAACCGCACAATCTATATCCTGCCCAACCGTTGGCAGCTTGCTCTTCACGTCGTGAGCACACTCCTCCCTGGTGGCGTGCCCGCCGCCGCTTTCGAGCCGGTCGTCAGCGTCGGCGGCGTCGACGCTACGTATGCTCTCGTGGCAAACGTCGCCGCCGCTGCGCCGCCTGCCGGGCAGGTACATTTCGAGGACTCCACGAGTCGATTCCGCCTGCCCTCGGCCCCAGCCCCCGGAACACCGATCTACGCTCGCGTCGTCCCAGCCTATCCAGTCTTCCGCGGCGCCCCAGTCGGCAAACAGCTCCGTGGCCCGCTCAGAGAGCCGCACCAGTTGGAGTTGATCGAAGCATGAAAACACGGTCTCATGGCCGAGCCGAGCAAATGATCGGGTTTCGGGATGGACTTGGTAGGTTGACACCCATCGAGGTGCTCCCGTGCCCGTAGAAGCCAAGATCACCGCCGGCTTGAGAGTAACCTCCACTCTTGGCCTCAGACCGTCGGTGCGCGCCCAGGTTGGCAGTCTCAACTCCGGCCCGGACCTCGCCGCAACTGTAAGCCGTGCCGCTTTGGAGCGTTACACCGGCGCAAGCTTGGTCCTCGGCCTGCGCATCGTGCTCGGCGGTGTCGACGTCACCAACGACCTCTCCGGCTCCCTAACCTGGCGAGAGTCGCTCGACGACCCTGTTCGCGAAGCCAGATTTACCTTGCTCGGGCGCCCCTACAGCCCCACCGTCACCACCACCACATGGACCCGCACCCCGGTGCAGATCTACACCCTCCAGGGGCCACCCGGCGACGTGACCGAGGTGCTCGAACTCGACGGCTTGGTCGACACCTGCACCGCCAACACTCAGGGCAACGTCCAGATCACCGCCGGCGACTACGGCCTGGCCTACGCCCAAGGCGAGGTCTGCTACGAACTCGAGCCCCTTCGTGGCCTCAGCCGCGGCGCCATTGCCCGCAACGCGGCAGCTAGCGCTGGCGTCCTGCTGACCAATATCCCCGCCGGCGCCACCTACGACAAACCAGTCCAGGCCGACGGCGAGGGCCTGTTCGCCTTCCTCCAGCCCTTCGGCGAGCCCGAAGGCTGGCACTGGCGCACCCTTAACGACCACACCCTGCAGGCATATACCGCCAGGCTGCGCCATCCACCAGAGGCGCCCGACCACGTCTGGCAGCTGTGCGATCTCTACGACCACGTCGAGATTACGCCACCCGAGGGCGTAGCCTCCCGCTGGGTCGTGCGCGGCCAGGGAGCCGTCCGCGTCAGCGAGGCGGGCGAAGTTACCGAGATCCGCGAAACGGAGGTCATCGCTCCCTACGCCATAAAGCGAGCCCAAGCCCGCCAAGAGTCCACTGGATCGATTGTCCAAACCCCCACCACCGAGACGGTCACGGATGAAGTGATCTCGCGCGTCATCGATCAAGTGACCAAGCGTGCGGGCAAGCTCATTCGCCAAGTGACCCGACAGCTCGGCTGGTACAACCCAGCCCATGCCAAGCTCACCACCTCGAGCATCGGCACTCAATCGCCAGAGGGCTACTACTACCTGACCTCTCGCATCGACAGTGAGGACCGTTATGTCGTGTGGTCCGCTCAGCGATTCCTCGAGATCGGCCGCCGCGAAGAAACGTGGCAATACGACGCCGACGGCAACTTGATCGAGCGCCGTATCAAGACCTACAGCTACCACCGCCGGCGCGCTGGCGTCCGTACCGCCAGTTCGCCGACTATCAACGTCATTGGCACCTTGGTCGGCGACGACGACCTCAGCTACAAAGACCGCGGCGCCGGTGCGATCGAGACATATGGGCTGAGCGAGGAGCAAATCACCCGCTACCAATACGACTCTGTCAACGGCGACGCACGAGTCGAAGACCAAGAGGTCTACACCTACCACTCACCGCAAGTAGCAGTAGACCCCACTTTCACCGGCCACTACGTCCTCAGCGACGGCACCGGCCAGGCCGACATCGTCGCCAACTGGTCGAGCACCACCCAGCAAATTCGGACCAACATCACCGACTCTAGCGGCCGCCTGCTAGGCGTTTCCGACGTCCGTCTGGGCTATCAGGTAACCGAGATCGCTGCCGGGCTATACGACTACGGCACCTTCCGCGCCAACCGCAAGCAAGCGCGCTTCGCCGTCCTCAGCCACAGCAACCAGGCCTATCGGGTCGAATCCGATGACCTCTACGTCGAAATCGAATACATCCCCGGCCATCCGGCCAAAGAGACCCGGCGCCAGGGTCGCCCGCCCCTACCTCGCTACCTCACCAGTCCCTGGGTCGAGCTCACCCAGCAGCCCGTCGAGGCCATTCATTCGGATTCGGTGCTCGAATCATATTTTGGATTCCGCCGCCAGGTCCTCCAGCATGACCATGTGCAGAGCGTGTCCGAGGCCCAGGCCATCCTCGACCAGCTGGTCGACCGCGCGCTTAGTCACCGCTTCCGAGTCCGCCGGCCAGATCATCCGGCGCGACCTGGCGACACCATTCGCCTGATCGACATCGACCGCGGCGTCGATCACCGTGCCCTGGTGATCGACGTACAGCGCGAGCGCAGCCTCTCGCCACCTCTCGGTGTGGCCACCTACCAGCTCGTAGCGCCGCTGCGCGAGGCCGCTGCATGAGCCTACGCCGCGAACTAGAACTCCTCTTTGCTCGCCGACACAAGCGCGAGCGCAGCCTGGCGCCCCGGCGCGTGCTCGGCCGCAACCGAGACGGCACCGAGCAGCACCAACGACTCGACGCCGAATGCGAGCTTCGCGCAGGCCAAGGCTCCCACGCCGTCGGCCAGGTCACCCTCTCGCCCGCCGCCCCGCCCTTTCGCGACCCCGGCGCTGCAGGCGTCGCCGGCCTCGGCAGTTCGGGCAGCGGAGGCCTGGTATGGATTGAAGAGCAAGATCCGGCGGAGCTGCCACAAGGATTCGAAGGGCTCGTCACCCTAAGCGGCCGAGGATTGTCAGCCGCCATTCACCTCGAGCACCGTCTACTCGAAGACAGCGCTATCGCCCACCCCGGCATCACTCTTAACGATGTGACTGCCATCGATTCGTTGACTCTAGAGCTCGATGTCACTGTCGCCCAAGACGCCGAACTCGTCGACGAAGCGCCACTCGCCTATGGCCTCACCAGCCCGCCCAGCCGGCTGCGTCCCGCGCTCTATTCCGTGGTGCCACCCATCGCCGAGCCCGCATATCTGGCCTACATTGATGACGACGGCACCCTAATCCTGGCCGTCTACACCTCAGACGGCTCATATATAGAGGACACCGGCACCGTCGGCTACAGCACCGCCGAAGGCCTGGTCGCCATCGCCCAAGATCCCGCCGATCTGGTTAACCCCGGATCGCTCGTTTACATGGAAAACGAAGGGAGTGGCAATGGCTACACCTCGGCGTTGGTGCACGATTTCGTCGCTGATCTTACCTACCGACACGATGCCACCGCCGGCTGGGTCATGACCGCCGCCCTCCCAGTAAGCACCTGGCTTTATTGGGTCGAGTACCTCGATGGCCCATCCACCGAGACCCTCGATCTCCAGCTCCACCGAGCTAAGCCGGATCTCACCCTCCACGAGACCATCGGATCTACCATCACTATCGGCACCGGGTCAGACTCAGACGGTTGGCTACAAAGCAACCTCAGCGCAATCACAGACACCCACTACCTGCTGCGCCCCTTCGGACACTTCAGCTTCGAGGTGATTTTCGGCCGCCGAGTCCGCGTAGATCTCGCTACTGGCCTGGCTACCGAGCACGCACAATCGCTCGATCAGTCAGTGCGCGGTAGCATCGGACTGTCCACCGGCACCAGCTCTCTAGCTGTAGGTAATGCCGGATCAGGAATGCAGCATTGGGATGGGCAAGCCACCAGCGACTGGGCCTCGTGGGTCCCTGGGACCTGGCCCACAGTTGCGCCGACTACCGTCCAGGTAGCATCTGGGCAGGCAGTCATCTGGGACGGCATCGACGTGCGCACCTCGTCGGCCGTCAACCCACCGATCCAACCCACGGCTCAGGCCACCCTCGAGCCACACCCATCCGGCGGAGACATCCTCGCCGTCACGCTGGTCTCTACCAGCCCATAGGGAGCGCCATGATCCAGATCTACGACGCCACCAACACCGCCGAGGTCACCAATCTCACGGCCGACCTCCAAGCCGGTGCCACCACGGCGCCCATTACGCTAAACCTATGGAACAACAAAGACGGCCTCGGCGGAGAGGTGATCCGCGAGATCTTGCTGATTGTCTATACGGAGGACCCGGCTGCGGTCGGCAACTACCTCCGTAGCGGCGTCCCGCCGCAAGACGAGCTTTGGCACCAGCTGCGGGTCACCGGCCACGACAACACCAACGCCCCCACCCAGCAGCCCTATTTGACCGATTGGATTGCCCTCGGCGCCTATCGCGTGCTGCGGATCCCAGATCTCCACCCACAGGCCAGCCGCCAGCTCGAGATCCGCTGGCGCGTCCCTGGCGCTGCCCAGGCCAACCTCTGGACCATCCACCTCGAAGTCGCTCACTCAGAGCACGCCCAGCCCTTGCCCGGCCCGCTGGCGCTCCACCCGCGCGGCATCCTGCCCCTCACAGATCAACGCAGCGCCTACCACCTCGTCCGCGGTGGACAGGTCACCCCCTCCGCCATTGCCGACGATCAGATCCACGTTGCCGCCATCCAATCAACCCTCGCCGGCCAGATCCACGGCCACATCGCCGCCGACTTCACCCTCGACCAAAACGCCGCCGACCACGCCCTCGCCATCGGCGAGAAGTACTACGCCGCCCTCAGCATCGGCCCCACAGGCGTCACCGCCACCAAGAGCACCGCCACTACTGGCCGCCCATCCATCCCCGCAGGGCACGCCGACACCGGCCTCACCGTCCAGGTATCGCACCAACCCAGTGGCACCTCCCAGATCGATGCAGCCGACATCACCGGCGAAGTCACCTATGGACGAAGTCGCGTCATCGCCGGCCAAGGCCTCGAAGCCCGAGTCCACCCTGGCGAGATCGTCGCCGCCGGTACTCACCGGGTGTGGAGCACAGTCCAGCCCGTCAGCTTGTCCCCCACCGCCACGAATCACCTCTGGCAGCTAGCCGACGGAACCTACACAACCACCACCGCCCTGGCCGCTCCCGCCGGCGCCGTGCTCCTCGCTGAGCTCGACACCGACGCCACTACCGTGCTAGCAGTCCGCGAGCGCCAGCGCGACGCCGGACCCCGTCGCGCCCTGCGCCTTCGCGGCCAACCCGAGGCCGGCCCTGGGCAACTCGACGATCTGCTCATCACCGAGTCCCTACAACTTGAGCAAATCCAGGCCCGGCTCAGCGACGCCGGCGGCGGCACCGCCGGCCAGACCGTGCTCGATTTCCAGATCGACGGCACCACCGTCTACACCAGCCACGCCACCGAAGACCATCGCCCCGTGTTCGCCTTCGACGCCGGGAGCCTGGTCCACACCACCGGCATCCCCGAGTTGACCCAGATACCCGCCGGCGCCGTGCTCAGCCTCCACACCGCCGAGCACCCCACCGGTGGCGCCGCGCCGGCGATCGCCGAAATCACCCTGCTTTGTAGATAAGGAGAGGATGTGCCAGACCTTGGAACCCTAATCGGTGCAGCTGGAGGCCTTACCGGCGTAGTCAGCCTTGTCCACGCTCGCGCCACCCGCCGCAAAATCAACGCGGACGCAGACCAAATAATCGCGAGAGCCGCCGGCGACATTACAGGCTCCTACAGTGCGCTAGTCGCACAGCTCGAATCCCGGCTCGCATCGCTCGAAGAGACCGTCAAGGCCCTGAGCCAAGATGTCGAAGAGTGCCACCGAGAGCGCCGCGAACTGCTGCGCTCAGTTGCCGCCAATTCCCAACCACAGTAGATAGCGGTCTCGGTTACAAGGGGCAACCCCGCGGCCGTGGACAATATAGGGCCAACAGAAACAGGTGCCAGCCGATTGGCGGGCGGCGTCATCGGCATAGCCCGATCTGGGTATGAGCCGAGCCAGATCGGGCGAAGTTCTGTGGCTTGAGGGGCTTCCGGCAGGCTCCGGAGCCGTAGGTCACAGGTTCGAATCCTGTCGGGCGCACCACTCCTTCTCTCCTTAGATTCAATAGTTTAAGGCCGTTTTTGGCCATCCGTTAAAGCGGATGGATAGGCTGCCTGCACCGACGGAATCCGACCACCGATTCCGATTGAAAGTGACCAGTGATTCCACCGGAATATGACCATCGATTCCGATCGAAAGTGACCACTTTTCCGGGTCGATCGGAATGGGTGGTCAGATTGGATCGGAATCCTGGCCACGGCGGAGTTCGACGGTAGCGCGCTCCTCACAATTGGGGTATTCCAGCCTCCTTGAAAGGAGGATTGGATGCCGAGAGTGAGGACATCGATGCGCAAGATACGCGAGGTACTGAGACTGAAATGGCAGCATGGCCTGTCGCACCGCCAGATCGGACGGTCGGTTCGGCTGGGCCACGGGACGGTGTGCAACTACCTGCTGCGAGCCAAGGTTGAAGGCCTGAGCTGGGAGCAAGTAGCAGCTTTGAGCGACGCTGAGCTGGAGCAACGCCTGTACCCTCGGCCGCAGCCGCTTCGGAGGGGTGGTCAGCGAGCCTTGCCCGACTGGACCAAGGTGCATGGCGAGCTGAAGAAGAAGGGCGTAACCCTGTCGCTGCTGTGGCAAGAGTACCGGGAGGACCATCCCGACGGCTACGGTCTCAGCCGCTTCTGTCAGCTGTACCGGATCTGGGAAGGGCGCCTGGATGTGTGCCTGCGCCAAGCCTACCGGGCGGGCGAGAAGCTGTTCGTCGACTACGCCGGACAGACCGTGAGGGTGATCGACCCGGCGACTGGCAAAGCGCGCGAAGCGCAGATCTTCGTGGCGGTGCTGGGGGCGAGCAACTACACCTATGCCGAAGCAACGTGGAGCCAGGGCCTGGAGGACTGGATCGGCTCTCATGTGCGGACCTTCGCGGCTCTGGGCGGGGTGAGCGAGCTGGTGGTGCCGGACAATCTGAAGAGCGGCGTGACCAGCCCGTGCCGCTACGAGCCGGAGATCAATCGCACCTACGCGGAGTTGGCCGAGCACTACGGCGTGGCGGTGGTGCCGGCGCGGGTGAGGAAGCCCCAAGACAAGGCGAAGGTCGAAAATGGTGTATTGCAAGTGGAGCGCTGGATTCTGGCCCGGCTGCGTAACCAGCAGTTCTTCAGCCTGCGAGAGCTCAACGAGAGCATCGCGAAGCTTCTGGTCGAGCTTAACGACCGTCCGCTGAAGGTGTTGGGCGTCTCGCGCCGAGCGCTGTTCGAGCAGGTCGATCGTCCTGCTCTGGGTGCTTTGCCGCGCCCTGTTCAGGGTGCCACCCAAGTCGTACTCACCTGTTTTCAATAGTTTACGATGCATGAAGGTGAGGTGGCGGTCCAATTCGCTGCACGGCTCAGGACGCTACGCTAGCCGGCCGTAGCGTGCGTCTGCCGCACGAAAGCCCCCCGGCCGGGGGGGCTTGGGCGCCTCGTCGGGAGACTCCGTCGTGGGCAGCGGGGCTACTTGTAGAGGTCTTTGTAGAGCCCGCCGCCGGGGCAGAAGTAGGTGAAGGCGTAGACCGGGCTGTCGCGGTCTTTGAGGATGCGGTTGCAGACGAAGCAGCATTGTGGCCGGTTGACGCAGTCGCAGCCGGGGCAGTTGGTGACGATCTTCTCGGAGTGGTTGACGGTGGCGAACCAGTCGAGGTCGCCAGGCTCGGGGCATTGGGGATTCTTGCGGGTATAGTCGTCAGCAAGGATCTTGACCATGCCGGGTTTCTGTACCCAGGTACCGAGGCCTGTGGAGTAGCCGTGGCAGTTTTGAGCCACGTCAACGTTGCCATCGGTGAACGAGTAGCCCTGGTATTTCCAGTCCCAGTAGGCCTTCACTTCGGCGCTGGTGATTCCGTTGATCGGGTAGTTGTTGACGATATGTACATGCTCGAAGCGGTTGCCGGCGCCGGTGTTGTGACCGTCCCAGCCTTGGAGCTGCGGTAGCCAAACCTTGCCGTGGTGGCCGTTCTGCTGCATGTTGACGCCATTGCGACGGAACAGGATCGGGCCGCCACTGGGGACGTCGAGTGGGTTGTTCTGCAGTGCTTTTATCTGCGCCGGCGGAAGCTCGAAATCGGCACCGTAAAAAGCTCTGTGGACGGCCTCCAGCTGTACCCTGTCGAGGTCCAGCAGTTCGAAGCTACGCAGCACTCGGCTGTCGTCTGCCAGGCGGGCACCGAGACGGTAGGCCAGGTCGGTCTGCCAAAACTCGGCATCGTAGGGTAACAGGCGGTGTTTGACCAAGTTCTTGCTGGCGCGCAGTCGACCCTCTAGGCCGGCAAGTTTCGAGTCCGCTGCCACGGCTTTTCTCTGGGTGGCGGCGAGGAAGTGCGCGTTGCCGACAATGCCGGCTCGACCCAGGGTGATCTGGCGCAACTCTGAATGGGCGGCCTTGGCGGTCGCCGCGCGCGACCGAAGCTGCTCGACTTTCTCGGGAGAAGCGTGCTCAGCAATCACTTCGGTTTGGCCGAGAAGGCCGGAAATCACGTTCAAAGCTCCCCAGGCCAGGGTGACGCCGCGCACGGTCGGTGAGCGAGTCGAGGTGTCTGAGATTCGCAGGTTGAGATGCTGTTCGCTTCCCTCTTCCATCTCTGCCATTCGTGACGCGAAGGTCTCGGCGTGGAGGTTCTCGTAATACGACAGGTACTTCCCCAGCAGCCATCGCTGCTCCTTGGCCGGCAGCCGGTCGAGTTCTTCGAGCACCTTGGCGACGCGGCGGTTGCTAAGGATGTAGCGCAGGTCATCAAGCTCGGTGGCAATCCACGACTGGATCGAAGGACCTGGATTGTAGTAGCCGTCGACCCAATGGAGGTGGAGCAGCGAGTCCTCCAGATTCTCGTTGCGGAGTTCCTGGATCACGCCCCCGACCCTGTACATGAAATCGTCATTGTGGGGCGATGGAATGCCGCTGCCCAGTGGGCAGGCGTCGATGAAGTCGTCGACTGGAACGATCAAGACCGAGGTGCCGGCAGCTGCCGCGGGGCCGGCGAGCGTCGAGAGCACGAGGGCGGTGACTAGCTGGGACAGATTTGCTTTCCCCTTCGGCATGAGTTTCCTCCTGAGATACGCGCGAGCGCTAACCGCGATCGCCTGAGTCCGTTATCTTGGCTATACTTCTTGAAGGAGTCGCCCCAGTTGTCGATTGGCCCTAGCCAGGCCCGTCCATTCAGTTTGGTGTATACTCCGTCGTTGGTACCTAACTAGACGGCTCGCATTGGAGGCTACGGATGTCTGGACGCTCGATTCGGTGGATGGTTTTGGCCCTGTTTTTCAGCTTGGTGGCTGTGGCAGCGACGGCGCAGGTCTATACGGTGACGCTGCATAACGGCACCACCTTTGAGAGCCGGTATGAGCCGGAGGATGCAGGTTTCAGCGAAGACGTGGTGATTCTGGCCACTGACCAAGGCAACTGGATAGCACTGGACAAGGCCGATATCGCCGACGTGGTCTCGTCGGTCGAGGACAGCGGTTTTGGCTATCAGCTCGACACCACGACGGTGGTCATCGGTTGGTCGCCGAACGATCTGGTGACCGAGAACGAGGACGGCGAGATTGTTTCCGAGTGGGGCTTCATCGACGACCCGGTGGAGGGTGGTGGCAACTACTCGTTGGAGCAGTTCATCAGTCCGCCCGTAGTGGGAACCGGACTATCGGCTGGCGGGCTGCCGATAGTCTACGTCAACCAGAATTCCGGTGGCGGCGGCGTTCGATAGCCCGTCTCTGAGCCAGCCAAACTTGGTGACCGCCTTTCCCGCTCGTCGGGCAGGCGGTCGACGTGTTTCTGGGCCATTTTCTCGACTCGGTGAATGACTCCCGTGCTGCTCTACCGCATTGCCCCTGAAGGCTTCCTCGCCGCCACGGATCCCGATGGCGAGCTGCGTTGCTTGCACTCCGACCCCTTTATCGACGCACCGTCGAGCTGGCGCTTTGGTCGGCCGGTGCAACTGGAGCAAGCGGCGATGTTGGTGCCGGTGATGCCGGGCAAGTTGGTGGGGGTGGGACGCAACTATGCCGAGCACGCTCGCGAGCTGGGCAATGCGGTGCCCGATCGGCCGCTGCTATTCCTCAAGTCCCCTTCTTCGGTCATCGGCCCTCGGGCCAGCGTGGTGCTGCCGCCAGAGAGCGAACAGGTGGAGTTTGAAGGCGAAATCGCGGTGGTGATTCGCCACCGCCTGCGGCGCGCTAGCCCGGCCGAGGCTGCCGCTGGCGTGCTCGGCGTGACCGCTGCTTGTGATGTCACCGCCCGCGATCTGCAACGTCGCGAACCGACTTTTGTCCGCGCTAAGTCTTTCGATACCTTCTGTCCGCTGGGGCCAGCTATCTTGGTGCGGCCTGACTTGCGGGAGCTGACGCTCGAGACCCGGCTCAATGGCCAACTGCGCCAACGGAGTAGCGTAGCCCAGATGCTCTTTCCTTTGGCCGAGCTGCTGGCCCATATCTCAGCGTCGATGACGTTGGAGCCCGGCGATGTGGTACTCACCGGTACTCCGGCCGGGGTTGGATTGCTGGCGGACGGCGACCGGCTGGAGGTCGAAGTAGGGGGTGTGGGAGTGTTGGAAAATACGGTGCGAGCTTGGGAGCAAGGGCCGTGAGCCGGCTCCGGGTCAGTCGC
Organism: Candidatus Multivoradales bacterium; assembly: GCA_965248925.1. Classification (GTDB taxonomy): domain Bacteria; phylum Acidobacteriota; class Thermoanaerobaculia; order Multivoradales; family J023; genus CBDFLE01. The sequence goes on from CBDFLE010000006.1 coordinate 2,963,411, forward strand.
CCGGCGATAGCCGGAGTGGTGGTGGCGGCGATCGCATTCTTGGTGTTCTACGAAATCCGCGGCTACCCCTGGCTGCTGGCCAGCTTGGCCGGCCTAGCGGTCGGCCTGCAACCCTATGCTGCTTGGCGGGCCATCGACGAGATTCGGGCCGCGGTTGCTAGCTTGGCCCCACCGCCGGAAATGGACGACCAAGACGGCTAAGATGGAGGGCCGGCGGTGTGCTGGGCTCAGGTAGGCGGGCGCGGTTCTTCGCCGGTGGTTGTGGAATGGTCTCCAGTGTTGCCCAAACGGCGCCAAGGAATGAGAATCAGCGTGGCGAGCAAGAAAAGATGCACGCCGCCAGCGAAGACAAAACCAGTGAGCAGCAGCACAAGCCAGACCGAAAAAGATGCGGCTGCCATGGTTAGGCGAGTTTGAGAAGACATTGTCACGGCGAAAGCTTAGCAGAGCCTCCGAGCAGCTCTGCGGTGCGGTGGTGGAAGTGGTTCGCAAATTCGACCTTGGAGGAGTTAATGCCAGTCTTTGAATACCGATCGATGCTGCGGCATTCGCTGCCGATCCTCTCTCCGCTGTTGGTTATCGTGGCCTGTAGCAAGCCGGCTCCGGTTGCTGGGGATGGCCCTCTAGAAGTGGTCGATGTCGAACCAACGGTTGAAATCACCTCGGTGGACGACCCGCAGGAGCAGCGCCGAGCACTCGCGCTCAGCGGCGTGCTACCGGATCGCTTTCCCGACGGTTTGCCGCTGCATCTGCCGGCTAGCGTGGTCGATATCTCCACCGCCTCCGAGGACCAACAGGCGGTAACTTTGATGCTGGATCAGCCGCCGTCGACGGTCGAGGAGGCGCAGCTGGAGTTGCTGCGCTCGGCGGGTTGGACAATCAGCCCGGAAGCAAACGGCGGTTGGCTGCTGGCTCGTGGCGAGGTGCGGGTGAGGATGGCAATCAAGAGGGGGGATGTAGGCACCCAGCTGCGTTTCGAGTATCGCTGAGAACTAGCCTATGCCGTGGCTCTGAGACCACGGCTCGGCTGGATGGGAGAAGTAGATGCGTGCATTGTTATGCCGAGAGTTCTCGGGCCTTGACGGGCTGTCTCTTGAGACGGTCGCAAGTCCATTGCCGGATTCAGGAGAGGTCTTGCTCGACGTCCGCGCTGCGGGAGTCAACTTTCCCGACCTACTCATTATCAGCGGCAAATACCAGTTTCGCCCACCGCTGCCGTTTGTGCCTGGCGGCGAGTGCGCGGGAACGATCGCTGCTATCGGCGCAGAGGTCGAAGGCTTTGAGCTTGGCCAAGCGGTGATGGCGACCTCGTTGGTGGGAGCCTTTGCCGAGCAGATGGCGGTGCCTGCCGGCGCCCTCCAGCCGTTGCCGGCGGCTCTTGATTTTGCTACCGCCGCTGGGGTGTCGGTCACCTATGGCACCTCCTACTACGCCCTCAAGCAGCAAGCTCGGTTGAGAGCTGGTGAAACCCTGCTGGTGCTCGGCGCCGCTGGCGGAGTGGGTATGGCGGCGGTGCAGATTGGTAAGCAGATGGGGGCGAGGGTGATCGCCGCGGCGAGCAGCGCCGAGAAGCTCGATGCAGCGGTGGCAGCGGGTGCCGATCTGGGCATCAACTACGCAGAGCTTGACGCCAAGCAGCTCAAAGAGAGCATCAAGGAATTGACCGATGGCCAGGGAGTCGATGTGGTTTGCGACCCGGTCGGCGGGGCCTTCTCGGAGGCGGCTCTGCGGGCCACGGCTTGGAACGGCCGTTTCTTGGTGATCGGCTTTGCCTCGGGTGAGATCCCTAAGGTGGCGCTGAATCTGGCGCTGCTCAAAGGGGCGCACATCATCGGCGTCTTCTGGGGTACTTGGGCGCAATGCGAGCCAGCCGCCTCGCGGCAGAACTTGGCCGAGTTGCAAAAGATGTTCACTGCCGGCCAGCTGATCCCCCGAGTCACAACTTATCCACTGGCCGACTTCCGCTCGGCCCTGACTCTGCTGGCCGAGCGGCGAGCGCTGGGCAAAGTGGTGCTGGAGATGGGCGAATAGTCTCGTTACCCTGGTTTTACCTTGAAATCTCGGAGTCTGATGCCCAGATTTCAAGGCAGTGGTCAACGGCAGGTTCTGAACCAGTTGGCAAGGTGAAGTCGATTTCTAGTAGGAGATGAAATGCAGATTGAAGGCAGGGTTGTGTTGGTTACCGGCGCTGCGAACGGCATCGGTCGCGCACTGGCCGAGCGCTGCCAACGCGAAGGCGCGGCGGGTGTCGGCGTGGCGGATCTCGATGGTGCTGGTGCACGGCGAGTTGCCGAGGCGATCGGCGGGCTGGGGATCGAGGTCGATGTTGCGGACGAGCATGCCATCCGCCGGGCGGTGGCGGTCACCGAACAGCGTCTTGGTCCGATCGACTTGCTGTGCTCGAATGCCGGCGTGGCGTTCTCTGACGCGCCGGGGTGGATGGCGACTTCGCAGACCAACCAGCAGTGGGAGAAGATCTGGAAGATCAACGTCATGGCCCATGTCTGGGGAGCCCGAGCCGTGTTGCCGGGAATGATCGAGCGCGGCGCCGGCTATCTGCTGCAAACGGTCTCGGCAGCTGGCTTGCTAAACCAAATTGGCGATGCCGCCTACTCCACCACCAAGCACGCTGCTTTGGGTTTCGCCGAGTCGTTGGCGATCACCCACGGCGAGCAAGGAATCGGCGTCTCTGTGCTTTGCCCGCAAGCGGTGCAAACGGCGATGTTCGGGGGCGGCAATGATCCGCAGATGAAGCCGTTGGCCGACGCCGCCAGTGGCGATGGGGTGCTGTCGCCGGACGAGGTCGCCGCCATGGCCGTTGCTGGGTTGGCCGAGGAACGTTTCTTGATCTTGCCTCACCCCCAAGTCCGCAAGTATCTTGGTCATAAGGCGACGGACTACGAGCGCTGGTTGAAGGGAATGCGGCGCATTCGCCATAGCTTATTCGGTGACCAGTCCTCGAGTTGAAAACCAGGCTAGTGCCGAAGGACGGCTTGGCGGGTCTCGGGTAGAGGCCGCTAGCTGGGTGGTGATACTTCGGAGTGGCGAGCCGCTTGCAACTCGCGCACGGTGTCGAGCAGCAGAGCTCGGCGGAAGGGCTTTTGCAGTAGGCGGTCTGCTGGCGAGTCGCGTAGACGGTCGGCGACTTCTTCTTCGGCAAAACCAGTGGCTACCAGAACTTTGACCCGTGGATCGAGCAGCCGTAATTGGCGCAAGGTTTCGCCACCGTCCATACCAGGCATCCGCAGATCCAGCACCACGACGTCGAAGTCCGGGGTGCGACTGTAAATGGCCAGCGCCTGATGGCCGTTCGAGGCACTTTCGACCTCGAATCCGGCGCTCTCCAGCATCCGCCGGAGAATAGTCCGTACCGCACTCTCATCGTCGACGATCAACAGCTTTCCACCCTCTTCGGCGGTGGGTGGCAGTGGTTTTTGTGGGGTCTCGACCGGGGCTTCACAGAGCGGTAAGAAAACGCGAAAGCGGCTACCGCGATGCTCTTGGCTGTCGATGGCCAAGCCGCCTTGATGGGATTCCACCGCGCCCAGCACCGCCGCCAGTCCAAGACCCCTTCCCTGGGGCTTGTTGGTAAAGAAAGGATCGAAAATTCGCGCTTGTACCGCCGCCGACATACCGGTTCCGCGATCTCCGACTTCGAGGCAAGCCCACTTGTTGGCGATGCTCGCTGGCCGTACCACCAAGCCGGGCAAGTCTTGGATTTGTTGCAGTCCGAGCAGCGAAGTGTTCAGCCAAACCTCGCCTTTGCTGCCATCATAGGCATCTGAGGCGTTGGCCAGCAGGTTCATCACCACCTGCTGCAGTTGGGTTGGGTCGACCCGCACCGGCAATTCCTCGCGGTACAGCTCGAAGCTCAGCCGGATGCCGTAGCCGAGTCGACGGCGCATCAGCCGAGCGGCCGAGCGTAACTCTTCGTTGAGGTCAACGGTCTGCCGGCGAAATGAGCCCCGGCCGGCATAGGTGAGCATCTGATGGCAGAGGTCGGCGGCGCGTTCAGCGCCTTCGGCAGCCACTTCCAACTCCGGTCGGGTTTCGGCATCTTCTGGCAAGAGGGTCAGGGCGTAGTCGATGCCGCCCAAGATACCCACCAACAGATTGTTGAAATCGTGGGCGATGCCGCCGGCCATGATGCCCAGGCTCTCGCGCTTATGAGCCAGGGTGAGTTCGTCCTTGAGTTCCCGCTGTTGGCGGTTCAACAGGGCCTGGGCGAGCAGGCTGGCAATCTCGACTAGCTGGCCGCGCTCTGTCTTGAGCCACTCTCGGGGCTCACCAGCCTCGAGCCGTAAGAGGCCGGCGGTACGCCCGGAAGCGCGAATCGCCACGTAGAGTTCACTGCCTTGCCGGCGATGGGGTTTCGCGGGATTGGCGCTCAGTGGGCCGACGGCCGAGGAGCGTTCCTCGAGTTCTTCAAACAGTGTTGCCGGCTCGCCGGCCGGAAATTGTTCGCTCCGTTGGTGGCTGGCCACGCTCAGCTGATAGCGGTCGATGCAGGTCGGTTCGGGGTCATTGGGGCCTTGCAGCCAGACCTCGGTGGCGAGGATCTCAAGGGCGTCGGCTACCTTTTCAGTAGCGAGCGCCACGGCGGCGTCGAAATCGCCGCGATGAAATCGCTCGGCCGTAGCCAGTTCGATGATCACGTCTTGCAGCTTCCGCTGACGGGTGATGTCGCGGCTGGTGACCACCACGCCTTCGACTTCGCCGTCCGACCCTCGAACCGGTTGCGCCAGAACCTCCATATAGCGTCGTCGTCCGTCGGCAGTAGCGACCCAGGCTTGAACCTCGTTGTTGTCGCCAGCAAAAGCCGGGTCGAGAATTGGGCGGACGATGTTTTCGAAGTCCTCGACGCCGTGCAAGTCTTGGCAAGGGTGGCCGACAATCTGCTTGCGCACTTTGCCGAACATGCGTTCGTATTGATCGTTGACCGCGCGATAGATGTAGCCGCGTCCAACTAGTGAAATCAGTGCCGGGGTCGAGGCCAGCATGGTCTCGTAGCTGCGGCGCAGCTCGCTCAAGCGTCGGCTGTCGCTCAGGTCCCGCAGCGTGCTCTGGATCATCATCTCGCCATCGATCTCGATCCGCATGGCGGTAATTTCGGCTGGAAACTGGCTACCGTCGCGGCGTTGACAGGCGATCTCGAACTGCAGCACGGCGCGCTGGCGCAGCTGTTCGAGGAAAACCATGGCTTCTGCCCGATCCTCCACGGCATGTAACTCGATAAGATGCAACTGCTGGTCGTCAAGATCAATCTGCAGGAGTTCGCGGCAAGCCCGATTGGCGAACAGCAGAGTGCCTTGGTCCGACACCAGGACCACTGGAGTAGGGCTGTTCTGAATGAGCTTCTGGAGAAGACCGTTGGCCCGGAGCATGGGAGCAAGCATAGCGGAGCGTGTCGTTCACTGGGCGATTTCGCAAGGTATCATTCGTTGTAGATCGCACTATTGCCTCTTGAGTGCGCCCGGAGAGTTTCCTTAGATGACGGATCAGATCGACTTTTCCCTGACTGGCAAGGTAGCCGTCGTGACCGGCTCTAGCCGTGGTATTGGCGCCGCTATTGGCCGAACTTTGGCGGCACATGGCGCCACGGTAGTTTTGACCTCGCGCGACCAAGAACGACTTGATGCGGTGGCGAGTTCTATCGCAGAAGAGGGTGGCGAGGTGGTGGGTGTCGCTTGTCACGCCGGTCGTAGCGATGCCATCGAGGCGCTATTTAACAGAGTTCGAAAGCTCTACGGCCGATTGGATGTGTTGGTTAACAATGCCGCTACCAACCCTTATTACGGTCCTCTGGTTAACGCTCCCGAATGGGCTTTTGACAAGACCGTGGCAGTCAATCTCAAGGGCTATTTCTTGATGTGCCAAGGGGCGGCGCGGGTGATGCTCGAGCAGGGCTCGGGGTCGATTATCAATGTGGCCTCGATCGTCGGCTTGTCGGCGGCGCCACAGCAAGTGATTTACTCGATGACCAAGGCTGGAGTCATCAGCTTGACCCAGGGCTTGGCCAAGGAACTTGGGCCGAGCGGCGTGCGGGTCAACGCGATCGCCCCGGGCTTGATCGAAACCCGCTTCGCGGCCGCCTTGATCGAGGACAAGAGCCGCCATGGAGAACTTCTGGGGGCGACTCCGCTGCGACGTCACGGACAGCCGCCGGAGATTGCCAGCGCGGCGCTCTATCTGGCTTCCGATGCGTCGAGCTTTACCACCGGTTCGGTAATGGTGGTCGACGGCGGTGTCACCGCCTGAGCCGTCACGTGGATGCCCTGGCAGGTCTGCGCCGCCTCTATCCCGCTAAGCGGTTGCTTGAACAGACCGCTCGGTTGGCGGCTTACGAATCCGACGGGCTCACCGCTCTGCGCCAAAGACCGCGTGCTGGTGTGATTTCGCGGGAGTGAGGAGATGAAGATGACATGGGTTCAAATTAGCCTTCGGGTGCAGGGAATCTACGCCCTGGTGATGGGGCTGCTGATGGTGGCGGCGCCGGGTTTCTTGTTGGGCTCTTTGCGAGTTCCCACCGATGGTCCATGGGTGCGTTTGGTGGGATTGTTGGCGATCGCGTTGGCAATCTACTATTTCGCCGCCGTGAGTGCTGGTAGGGACGGTCTGTGGTTCGCGCGCGCTAGCCTGTACGGTCGCGCCGTTGCAGTGATTGGCTTGGTGGTCTTGGCGGGAGTCTTCGGTTATCCGAGGCTAGTGTTGGTGGTGTCGTGCGAGGCGGCGCTCACCGTTTGGACCTGGCGAGCGCTGCACGGAGTCGTGGCGACTAAGAAGTGACCCCGCAGGTACATCGTTCCCAAGACTCTGAGGCGCGGCTCAATTTGGTGTCTCGCTGAGGAGGTCAAACTACCAGGGTCTGGGTGAATACACTTGCGCGACGTCAACGGTGCTGGCAAAACGCATGCATGACCGTTCAAATAACCATTCGCAACGTTCCCGACGAGGTGCGCGATGCGCTGGCCGCGCGGGCACACGATGAACGTCAATCGATGCAGGAATTTCTTCTGGATCAGCTCAAAGGGTTGGTTAGCAAACCGTCTGTGGCGCGGTGGGTAGCGGCGGTACGGGAGCACTAGTCGGCGCGTCCGACAGATCTGACAGCTGCCACAATTCTCACTCACCGGGATCAGGATCGCCGGTGAGTGCCTGGTACGTGGCGCTTGCCGAGGCTCTCGCTCTACCGCTCGCTACCCTCGATGTCCGACTGGCGCGGGCCAGCGGGCCGGTTTGTGACTTCGAGTTGCTTGCTTGATCTTCGAGCGGTAGCTGCCAAGCCTTCGCCGTTAGCTTCACCTTAATACCCGGTCGCCAACACCTCGACTTGCAACGAGCCCATCGCTGGAACGATGGCGGCCATGTCACGCATTGCCGAGGCTTCGTCGGCAAGGGCCGAGACGGTGAAGGCGATGTGCGCGGCGTCGAAGGGCTGATCGCCGGACAGAGTGGCGTCAAGATCGATCCAGCGATCATCGATCAAGCCCTGGGTCCACATGTGGTAGCCGAAGAGGTCGCGTTGGCCGACAAAGCTTTCGACGTAGACGAGGCCGGTGACTACCCGCGCCGGGATGCCGTCGGCGCGCAGCAGGGCGGTGAGTAGCACGGCGTGCTCGGTGCAATCGCCGGAGCGGCTGGCGGCGACTTCGGTGGCGGTGGCGAGCAGCGAGTCGAGGTTTTTCTCGGCCACGAACTGGGCCACGAAGCGATGCAGCCGCTGCGCTCGATCGAGGGGCTTTGCCGGCGCTTCGGCCATCGCCTGCTGGTGCAGCTGGCGCAACGACTCGTGCTCGAAATCTATGTAAGGAGAGCTGCGCAGATAGGGCGCCAGGTCCAGGTCTTTCTGCCTTGGCTTGCTGGAACCGAGCTCGACGGTAATGGTCGAATAACGGCGCTTGTTTTTGCTCCGCTGGTAGCCGATCGACGGCAGGCCGGGCAACTGACCGTCGTCGAGACTCAGCTTGTAGACCGCGCGGCGAAGCTGGCGGGGTCGCTCGATGGCGCGGCTGGGATAGACGAAGGTGCGCGCCATCAACTCCGGGGCGCCTTCGATGCGCAGCACCTCATCGCGCTCGGCCAGCACCGTCAGCAACTCGAGACCGAGCATCGAGGTGGCAGAGCGCAGCATGCGGCCTTTGGCATCGAGGTTGATTGTGGTTGAAATGCCCGGTGAATGGCTCTGCTGCTGCCGCCAGCGGCTGGAGGAGACGGAATGTCCGGCCGCGACGACTTGCGTGTCTTTGGCCTCTAGCTGCCAATTGATCATTACCGGCTCCAGGCCGAGCAGCGGGTCGAGGCCGCGCAGTTCGAATTTCTTAGCGTCGGAGCTGACCCGCTGGGCTAGCTCCGCTTGCAGTCGAGCCGGGGTCAGCCATTCGCCCTCCGGCCACGGCTGGTGACTAGTGGTGACCTGGTCGCCTTGACGGCGTTCGACCTCGACCTCATCGCGGTCGCCAAAGCGATAGGTGATCTCGATCGGTTCCAGGCCGAGTTTTTGCCGCGAGGTGGCGACCAGCGGCCGGCCGTCGGCGGTCTCACTGAAACTGCTTGCCATTTCCAGCTCGGTCACCACGCCGCCGCGGCTGAGGCGAAGGCGCATCAGGATCTCGCTGGTGATCTCTTCACTTTCGGCGGTCTGGCTGCGGATCTCGCGAGTCACCATATAGCCGGCAGGTTCGCCGCTCAGCTCGACGCGGTACCAAAGTTCTTCGGCTCGAGTTGGCGTGGTCGGCTCTGGTTCAGCCGGTAGAAGGGCCGGGACGAGGAACAGAGAGAGCAGGACCGGCGGTGTTCGACGGCGGATAGAGAAGGCTGCGCGCATGACAATTCCTTTGCTAGAAGAGGAAAGTTCTCGTGGATTGGCGTCGGTCAGCGCAACATCACGATCGCCTTGCCGTAGCTAACTACGAGCTTCTTCCTCTCCTTATTCTGGCCCCCGGAGGTTTCCTCAAACCTCCGGGGGCTTGTTTTATCTGGCCAACGACTTGTGGAGCCCGGTGGCCTCAGGGCGCCCCTGCGCTCCAGCTCAGCGCTAGGCCCACGGAACGGCCTGGCGACAGGGTGGCCTTGTCGTCAGCTGAGGCTCGGTAGGTCTCGTCGAGCAAGTTCTTGGCCGATAGGCTGACCGCCAATCGGTGGTTGAGTTGGTAGCGCAGCGAGGACGAGACTAGCTGGGCGGAGAGGGTCGTCAGCTCGCCGTTGCCGGGATCATTCTTGCTTGCCCGATACTGCCAGGCGAGTTGCCCCCGCCACCGATCGCGGTCGTGGCGCAGGCTGATCCGCAGTCGGTCAGAGGGGATATCGGCCAGTGCTTGGCCGCCGTCTGCGCGGCCGTTCAGCGAGTGGCCGCTCCAGCTTATAGTCCAGCGCTCCAGTGGGCGGAAGAAGCCCTCGACTTCGAAGCCTTCGATGGTGCCACTCAGCAGATTGACGAAAGTCAGCAGGTTGGGCTCCAGCTCGATGCGCTCGATGTAATCGTCGATCTCCAGGCGGAAGACTTGGGTGCTGAAGAAAGTGCGATCACCGTACCAGCGCAGGCCGAGATCGGCGTTGAGCGAGCGCTCGGGGTCGAGGTCGGGATTGCCGATCACTCCGCCGCGGCCGGTGGTGCCGGTGAAAAAGCGTTCGCTGAGGGTGGCGAAACGCAGTCCGGTGCCCAGGTTAGCGGTCAGCTCGAAGCCCTTGCCGAAGGGATAGACCAGGCCGGCAAAGCCGGTCAATGCTTGATCCTCGCCGCTCGAAAAACCACTGTTGTTTTGCTGCTGAAAAGTCAGCCGGGCACCGGCTTCGAGGGTTGCCGCGCCCCAGCCCCAGCGCAGCGTGCCGTAAGCTGCCAGCTCGTTCTGCTCACCGCCGTCGAGACCGCGGACAACTGTGCGAGCACCACTGTCGAAGCGCTCTTCGGTGTCCGCGGCGCTGACCCCGTGGCGGCCAAAGTAGTCGATGCCGAAGCGGCCAGCGACTTTGGGGCCGATCTTGAAGCGTCGCTGCCAATCGGCGCCGACATCGAAAGCTCTGTTTTCGATCGTGTTGCGACGGCTGCCGGGGCGCAGCACATCGGTGGTGAGATCGTTGGGATGGACGTAGGCCGCCAAGCTCCAGCCATCCGCGTCGGCGAGCGAAAAGCGTACCAGAAGGTGGCGCTCGCGCGGGTAGTTGGTCACCCGCCGGTCGGGGAAGTCACTGTTCGACTTGCCGATGTCGTCGCCATAGGTGGGGATCACCAGCAAGCGATAGTCGCGATTTCCACGCTGCCAGCTGCGGGCGAGAGTCGCCGAGACCTGTTCGAAATGAGAATTGCGGACGGTGCCATCGACCGCCTCGCTGTTGTTGGCTTGGCGATGGGCTAGCCCCAGGGACCACTCGCCGCCACTCCAGCCGAGCGCCTGGTAGGTCTCGTCGCCAGAGCTGGAATAGCCGCTCTCGAAGCTCCGGCCCTGGCGTTCGGCAGGGAACATCTGGATCACCCCGCCGAGGGCGCCTGAGCCGTAGTAGGTGGACGATGGGCCGCGTAGGACCTCGGTAGCGCCAAGCAGCAGAGGATCGATGAACGACGCCGAAGTCCCGGCCCGGCGTTCGCTGATGATCTGCATTCCCGCCACCAGGGTCATCACCCGCTGGCGCGACACGCCGCGGATCGAGAACACTTGAAAGATGCCTCCCTGGCCGTTCTCCGCCACCCCGGCAATCCCTTCGACCAGCTCGGTCAAGGTGCTGGGTGGTGCGGCGCGCTCGTCTACATGGATAGCAGTGGTGGCGACGCTGACCGGTTGGTAGGAGTCGCCGACTCCACGCCCCGCGGTGACCACGATCTCCTCGTCGAAACTCTGCTTGGGGGCCAGGGCCAAGAGCACTCGCGCGGTAGGTGTGGTGTTGATTTCGAGAGTGGCCTGCTCAAAGCGTGGGTGTTCGGCCAGCAGTAAGCAGGGGATCTCGCAGTCGATCTCGAATCGCCCTTCGGCGTCGGAAAAAGCTCTGCTGGCGGCAGTGTTCTCGCCGCTGAGCACGGCAGTCACTTTGGCCCGTTCGACAGGCTTGCCATCAGCGCTCTCGACCCGGCCTTCTAGGGCCGCGAGGGTGGCCGCAGGCCAACTCATAGCAACTAATGCAAGAGCCTTGAGAAGACGCATACTCGGACAGCTCCAAATGTTGTGGAGGGCCGGGAGATAATTCATGGACCGCTGCTCTCGGCGGGGGATTAAGAGCCGTGGTCAAGACGGGAAAGCCCGGTGTTAAGTCGGGCCGTGGGTCGAGGCTTAGAAGCCCCTAACCGAGTTCTCACTGCGATCTCATCGCCAAGCTTCGTGCCAAGTGACGTTGCAAGGTTGCGGTCCGTTGCAGCGAAAGTCTGGTAGCGCATACGGGATTCGAACCCGTGTTACCGGCGTGAGAGGCCGGCGTCCTGGACCCCTAGACGAATGCGCCTCGAATCTTTCAACAGGCGTTTGCCCACTACAAGTGCTCCCACGGCAGCCATGAGCGCCGCAGCGAGCCGATATTCTAGACAGGAATCAGCTCCAAAAGCAACTACCATCGGCGGCTGATGCCGACTTCCTGTAAACCGTCCCTACGCCACCCTCGAGACCTGCCGAGAGATCTGTCCGCCGCCTCTGTTTCGGGTCGTGGCAGGAGTTGCTAAGATCGGCCCGCCCCGCCTTCTGCGGCGTCGCTCAGACCGAGACCTCATGCAATTGGATTTATCCCAGACCCGCTATCGGCCCACCGTTCAATGCCTGTGCTGGGTGTTCATCGCTCTCTGCCTGTCGGTGTCGAGCCTGAAGTCGCAAGAGCCGCCGCCGATCTACCCCACCGGCACCGCGGTGATGAGCACCGCCGGGATGGTCACCACCTTGCCCTTCACGGTGGCCCCCGCGGGTCCATTGTTGCGCTTGCAGCCGATCTGCGAGCGTCTCGGTGTCGAGCTGCGCATCGGGCCTTTGGGCGACAGCCACACCCTGGTGCTCGACGACCAGCAAGTGATTTTCGGTCCCGACAGCGCGGTGGTGATCTGGCGCTCCGCGGATGGCGCCGAGCAGCAACAGCAGCTCACACAGGCGCCGCGCCGCGCCTTGGGGGGGTTAGAGGTGCCGCTCGAGTTGCTCGAGCGCACTCTCGGCGAGCGCTTGGGCTACGATTTTCTATGGGATAGCGAACAGCTCGAGCTAACGGTGGTGCGGCGCCAGCGGCGGCTGCTGCAAGCAGAAGCCACCTTGGTGCATCAATTTGGGGTCACCACGGTCGAGATTCGTTTCTCGCAACAGCCTCGCTACCGGACCGAGATTTCCCCCGGCCAGCTCGACATCCTCTTGCTCGGTGACCAGCTGGACGAGTTGCTGTCGGTGTCGACCAGCGAAGGGTCATGGGTCGAAGGGGTCGAGGCTTTGGGCGATCGGCTGCGGATCCGCTTGGCTCGCGACGCGGTCGCCTCCGAAGCTAGACTGATTCAATCGCCGACCCCGCGGTTGATCGTCGAGATCTTCCGTCAGGCGCCGCAGGCCTTGGTCAATCTGCCCCGTTCACAGCCTCGCCGCCGCTCGCCCGATCTACCGGGAATTCGGACTATCGTGCTCGATCCGGGGCATGGCGGCGGCGAGTCAGGCGCCGTGGCCGGCAGCGGCACAGCCGAGAAAGATCTGGTTTTGACCATTGCTCGCTTGCTTGAACGTCGTCTCGAAAGTCGCTTGCCGGTGCGGGTCGAACTCACCCGCAACAGAGACGTAGAGATGCTGCACGAGTCGCGCACCGCGCTGGCCAATCAGAACAAGGCCGATCTGTTCATCTCCCTGCATCTCAATGCCTCTTTCGGTGCTCGGGCTCACGGAGCCGAAACCTACTTCCTCAGCCGCGAAGCGAGCGATCAGTTGGCTGCTGAGGCGGCGGCGGCCGAGAATCGGCATGGGGGTGGAGGCGCCGAGCGCGACTTGCAGTTGATCCTCTGGGATCTCGCTCAGAGCCACCATCTCGCCGAAAGTCAACGCTTTGCCAAGCTGGTGCAAGAAGAACTCAACCAGACTCTCGGCCTGCGCGACCGTGGCGTCAAGCAAGCTCCTTTCCGGGTGTTGATGGGTGCCAACATGCCAGCCGTGCTGGTCGAACTCGGCTTCCTCAGCAATCCGCGAGAAGAGACCAAGCTACAGGATCCGCGCTATCGCCAGGAACTGGTCGATGCCTTGGTGCGGGCGGTGACCCGATTCAAGCGCCAGATCGACACCCGCCTGGGCTTGGTGTCCGCCGACGAGGATTCTACCGCCGAGCCGGCGGTCGAGGAGCCCTCGCTATGAGCAGCTGGCGCCGGCTACCCGTTGGGGTTTTGGCGGTCTGCCTTCTACCGATTCTCGGATTTGCCTGTGGCGGCGATGCAGCAGATTCGACGGCTCACAACCCGGCCGGGTTGGCGGCTGAGCAAGGGGCTGCCAATGAGCAGCCGATGCGGCCCGCCGAACTTTACTTTCCCGGCAACGACGGTCGGCTCTATATCGAAATCCGTGAGGTGGTTACTGGCGCGGAGCCGGTCGATCGACTGGTGGCGGTGGTCGAGGCTCTGCTGGCCGGTCCCGAAACCGAGGGCCTACGGGCGCCCTTCGCCAACGATGTCGAGGTCGATGGTCTGTTCCTGCTCGACGACAGCATCGTCGCTTTGAATCTACGCTCGGCGGATGGGGGGCCGCCGAACACGACCGGCAGTCAGCGCGAAATGCTGATCGTCTACAGCCTGGTCAACACCGTCTTGCTCGATTTCGGTGCTGGCGACCGGCTATTGTTGACCTGGAATGGGCGTCAGCTACCGACCTTTGCCGGGCAGCTCGATCTCACCCACCCGCTGCGGCCCAATCTCGATTTGGTCGCCGGTTGAGGGTCATCGAGAGGCAACCGACGCAGATCACTCGGCCTTGGCCCGCCTATCAGCTGGCCGAGTCTGCCCACCGCGAATGGGCAGAGGTCTGATACCTTTCCTGGGCCGATGAATACAAACCAGCCAAAGCAACCCCGCCGTCCGCATGGTCGCCACGCCGACCAGCTACGCCCAGTTAGCCTGAGCACCGATGTGCTGCGCTTTGCCGAAGGCTCGGCGCAAATCGACATGGGAGACACTCGGGTCCTGGTCGCGGCGACCGTCGAAACCAAGGTGCCGAAGTGGCTGAGCGAACGCGGTAGCGGCTGGGTGACAGCCGAGTACGCCATGCTGCCGCGGGCCACCTCGACCCGCAATGTGCGCGAGGCGAGTCGTGGCAAGCGCGGCGGCCGGACCCTCGAGATCCAACGTCTGATCGGCCGTAGTCTGCGCGCGGCGGTCGATCTCGAGATGTTGGGTCCGGTGACCGTGATCCTCGATTGCGATGTGATTCAGGCCGATGGCGGTACCCGCACCGCTTCGGTGACCGCCGCCTGGGTAGCCCTGGTAGAGGCTTTGGGCAAGGCATATCTGGCCGGTGATATCACTCGCTGGCCACTGCGCCGGCAGATCGCCGCGGTATCGGTCGGTTATCTGGGTTCGACAGCCCTACTCGACCTCGAATACTGTGAAGACTCGGTGGCCGATATCGACATGAATGTCGTTGCCACCCCGGTTGGTGAGTTGGTCGAAGTCCAGGGCACCGGCGAGCGGCGTACCTTTTCTCGGGCTGAGAACGACCGCTTGCTCGACCTAGCTATGGCGGGTATCGCCACCTTGGCCGAGCAGCAGAACGAGGCCGTGGCCGGAATCCTGGCCGATGTCGAAGCCAAGCGCCAAGGGGGCCGGCGGCGCACGCCGCCGAAGGACGAAGGCACCTTGTGGGGCGCGCCTCCCGAGTGATCGCGGCTCAGCGCAGCCCGACGGGTGGTTCGTCCTGCCGCTGCCGCTGATCCGTTCGGAGTTCTGATGTTCGAACCCGTTGATCTTTATCACCAGCCCAACGCCTTGGCGCCGAGCTACTCCCGCTTTGCGGTCAGCGAGCGCCTCTTGCTCACCGGCCATTCCCACCAGGCCTGGCCGGATTGTGCTCGCGCCGGCGTGGTACGCGCTTTTGACGACGCCGCTCAGCGGATCGACCGCAAGTGGGGGGTGGCGTTCGCCATGGCCGAGCGGGTTCAGCGGGGCTTCGCCGAGCTGCTCGACGATGGCGAAGGGGTCTACGCTCTCGGTGCCAACACACACGAACTGGTGGTGCGGTGGTTGAGCGCTCTACCACTCAGAACCCGGCCTCGTTTGGTGACTACCGATGGCGAGTTTCACACCATCCGTCGCCAGCTGCGCCGGCTCGAGGAAGAAGGGATCGAGGTGGTGCGCGTGCCGACCGTCGAGCCGGCGCAGGTCGCCACTGACCTGATAGCGGCGGTGGACGACCGCACCGCCGCGGTGCTGGTGTCCTCGGTACTCTTTCGTAGCGGCCGTCGGGTCGCCGGGCTTGGAGAGGTGCTGGTTGCCGCCCAGCATTGCGGAGCCGAGATGCTGGTCGACGCCTACCACTCCCTTAACGTTGCGCCGTTGTCTTTGGCCGCTGCTGGGCTTGCGGGGGCATTCGTTACCGGCGGTGGGTACAAGTACTGCCAGTTGGGCGAAGGCAACTGCTTCTTGCGGTTACCGGCGGATTGTCGCATGCGACCCCTGGTCACCGGTTGGTTCGCTGAGTTCGGCGAGCTGGGTCAATCGCGAGATGGCGAAGTGCTCTATGCCGAAGGCGCCGCTCGGTTCGCCGGATCAACCTACGATCCGACCAGTCACTATCGCGCCGCGGCGGTTTTCGACTTCTTCGTTGAGAAAAGTTTAAATCAAGATTTTCTGCGCCAGGTCAGCCAGCACCAGCTCGACGTCTTGTGCAAGGCCTTCGACGCTCTCGATGCCGACCCCCGCCTGGCCAGCCGCGAGCACGATGTGGCGGTGGATGATCTGGGCGGTTTCTTGGTTGTCGAAAGCCCGGTCGCCGCGGGACTCTCAGCGGCTCTATACCAACGCGGCGTATCGACCGATTCCCGCGGCCAGAGCCTACGCCTCGGCCCGGCGCCGTACCTGTCAGATATTCAGCTCCACGACGCCGTCGGTCTGCTCGGTGACGTGCTGGCTGAGTTCGCCGTTTCTTGAGCAAGTCTCAATGGCCACCTACAACAAGAGCCAGGGCAACGCCCTGGCTCTTGTTCTCTCATCCAGTGTGGCCGAGTCCGCGTGACTAGTTGGCTTCGGCGCTGGCGTTTGACGAAGTGATGGTGCCGGTGACCGGTACTTCGACGATCGGGTTCTTGCTGTCGGAGGTGTGAATCTTGATCATGCTCGAGAACTGGCCTTCGGGCATTCCTTCGCCGACGGTCAGCAGCACGCGGAAGCGGTGGCCTTCGTTGTTCTTGATCTCGGTCACCTCGGCTTCGAGTCCCACCAGGCCGGTCTCGACTTTGTCGATGGTGATGGCTTTGGTGATGAAGTTGGTCATCGCCAGTTGCCGCTTGACCGGCAGCAGGCTTTGGCCCAAAGAGCCGAACTCAACGGTTTCGGGAGTGACGTGCTGGCGGGGGCGGATGAAGCCGGAGACCGGAATCTTGGCGATTCTCTGCTCGGGGTGGTTGGTGGTCACGCGGACGAAGTTGCGCAGCGCGCCCACCGGCGCGTTGGGCTCGAGTTTGATGTTGACCCGCCACTGCTTGGCAGCGCTGCCACGGGCGTCGCGCTCGGCTTCGGTGGCTTCGTGAAAGCTCACTTTCAAATAGTCGTAGGGCGAGGAGACTTCCAAGATTTCCAAATCCGAGCCGTCCTCGGCCCACAGGTTCTGCGGGATCGCCTCGACGTACTCACCCTGCACATAGCTGTAGCGGGCGAAACCGGGGAAGACTCGCAGGTAGGGCTTGACGTTGGCTTTGATCACCAGTTGTAGCTTGGCGTTGTTGGCATCGTTGGTGAACACCGCCACGGATTTGGCGATTGGGCCGGAGAAGTCCTGGGTCTTGACCCGGGTAGTGATCTGACCGCTGGCACCGGGGGCGATCACTTTGTCGAAATCGACCACCGTGCAGCCGCAAGCCGGGTTGACGTCGGTCAGCTCAAGCTGGGCGTCGCCTTCGTTGCGGATCTCGAAGGAATGCACGATCACTTTACCTTGGGGTACGAAATCGAAGTCTTTGACCGGCTCCGGCACCACGGCCCGAGGGCCTTCCTGGGCCATCACAGAACCGCTGAGGAGCAGCAATAGAAGAGCGGTAGTCAGGGCGATCGGGAACAGACGCTTCATGGGAGAGCTCCTTGCAAACCAGGTCGCGCGGCGACGGATGAGTGGGGTGTCAAGGCTCGCTGTCTGGGTGCTGTCAGGCTGAGGTGCGAGCCGACGAGCGTTGCCCAGCAGACAGTCAGACGATGCTATACTGGCCTTCTGACCACCGCCAACAAACAGCCGTAAAACCCGAGTAAAACAGGCTTCAATCCGTCTCGAGCCCGTTCTCTAACGATTCTTGCGGCCGGTCTTCGTGCCGTTGCCGACCGTCAGTCCAAGAGGCCAGTCATGTCCGCATCAATTCCATCTCTGGATATCTACTGCGTCGCTATTGGCGGCACCGGCATGGCGCCACTGGCTTGTTTGCTGCAGGGTCTGGGGCATCGGCTCCGGGGCTCTGATTCGCCCCTCTATCCGCCGATGAGCAGCCTGCTGGCCGACGCCGGGATCGAGCCGTTGGTGGGCTACGATCCGGCCCATCTGCAGCCGCTTCCCGATCTGGTGATTATCGGCAACGCGGTCCACCGGCAAAATCCGGAAGCGCTACGGGTTGAGGCCAGTGGTGTCGAGCGTATCTCGATGCCGCAGGCGCTGGCCCGGTTCTTTCTCCAGGATCGCCGGCCGTTAGTGGTCTCGGGCACCCATGGCAAGACCACCACCACTTCGTTGGCCTCGTGGGTCTATGGTCGCTGTGGCACCGATCCCGGCTATCTGATCGGTGGTGTGCCGATCGGACTCGAACAGAGTTTTCACCGTGGTAGCGGCGACCGCTTCGTGATCGAGGGTGATGAGTACAATGCCGCCTACTTCGATCGCGGACCCAAGTTTCTGCACTACCGAGCCCAAACCCTAATCCTGACCAGTGTCGAATACGACCATGCCGACCTCTATCCGCAACCGGAGTTGCTGCGCCAGGCTTATCTGAAGTTAGTGCGCTCGCTGCCGGTGGATGGATTGCTGATCGCCTGTGGAGACTCGGTGGCCGTGCGTCAGGTGGCGGCCGAAGCATCTTGTGCGGTGTGTTTCTACGGGCTGGGTGAGGACAACGATGTCCGCCCGCTGGATGGCGTGGAAGCCCTGCCCCAAGGCAGTCGGCTGGAGGTCGACGACGGTGCCGGCGGTAGTTGTCGCTTGGATCTGCAGATCCCTGGCGAGCACAATGTGGTGAACTCGCTGGCAGTGTGGGCAGCGGCTTGTCACGACGATCTCGACCGGGTGACGGCCGCAGCGGCGCTGAATTCGTTCCAGGGGGTCAAGCGGCGGCTGGAGGACCTTGGCAGCGCCGCTGGAGTGACCGTGGTGGACGACTTTGCCCACCACCCGACGGCGGTGGGCAAATCCCTCGGTGGGCTGCGCCAGCGCTATCCCGGCCGGCGGCTGGTGCTGCTCTTTGAGCCCCGCAGTCTGACTGCCGGGCGCAGCTTTTTCCTTGACGACTACAGCGCCGCCTTTCGCGGTGCGGACGTGGTGCTGTTGGCGCCGGTCTTTCACGCTGGCCGCTTGGATGATGCCGAGCGCCTCGACCTGGCCGCCTTGCGCCAGCGGCTCGAGGAGCGGGGAACTCTTGCCCTGGCCCCCAGCGATGTCGAGTCGTTATTTCAGCAGGCTTTAGACTTGGCTCGTCCGGGAGATGTCTTGGCAACCATGTCCTCGGGTGCTTTCGCTGGTATCCCCCACCGCTTGCTTGAGGCCCTCGGCGGCCGCCAAGGCTAGCGACGACAGATCGCGTTCAGCTGCTCAAGCCGGCGTGGTGCAGGCGATTCTCGAGCAGCATTTCTTCGCTGTAGCCTTCCAGGCGCAATTCGGCGAGGGGGCCATCGGCCAAGGCGGCTGTCGGCACCAGGCCGACGAACTCGCTGCTGAGTACCTCGACCCCGAGCCGCTCGGCCTCCGCGGCCACCGTGGCGAAGGCCGCATGAGGCGAGGTCTGGCGGTAGTCCACCAGATTCATGCTCACTTGACTCAGCCGGCGGCTGGCCAATTCCACTCCCAAGGCTCTGACCGCGGGCAAGCCGCCGCCGACCTCGCGCACTCGGCTGGCAATACCCTTGGCCGGCGCCGGGTCGGGGCAATCCAGGACGATGTTGAAGGCGATCAGAAAGAAGCGAGCGCCGATCGCCGTAGCGCCGGCGCTGGGATGTAGCTCGGCCGGTCCAAAGTCGGGCCAGCCGCTAGCTTGGCGCAGGCGTGCGGCGAGAGCTTTGAGTCCGCCGCGGCGAAGGTCAGCCAGCTGCCGGTTGCGGTCGCTGCGGGCGGCCTGGCCGTAGAGGTAGACCGGCAGCCGTAGTTCGCTGCCTACTCGTTCAGCGAGTACCTTAGCGAGGTGGACGGCAGTGGCCATGCTGGTGGCGCCGAGAGGCACGAACGGGCAGACATCGAGGGCACCGATCCGTGGATGCACCCCATGATGCTGGCGCAGGTCGATATCGGCCAGGGCCTGGCGGTAGAGCGCTAGCAGGGCTGTGAGCAGAGTTTCTTGGTCGCCGGCAAGGGTCAGCACGGCGCGATGGTGGTCGCCATCGGCCGACAGATCGAGTTGCCGTGCACCCGCCAGGCGGGCCGCTCGGGCGAGTCGCTCGATGATCCGTGGTCGACGACCTTCGCTGAAGTTGGGGATACATTCCAAGAGTGCCATCGAAAGTGCAGTATAAAGCCGAGGAGCGGACTGGAGGGGGAGCTCGAGGCGCGCGCGAAATGCTGGTGTAATCACGCTCGGTGGCCGCTGGGCTCGGGTATGATTTAATCCTGACCGAGGCCGGGTGCACGGCAAGTCTTCGGAACGACCCCCAGCAAGGCAAACAGGAGCCGATGAGTATGAGCTATCGCGGAAATCCGGCGCTCGATCCGGAGATGCAGGAGCGCATCGAGCATACCTTCAGCGAAACCCGGGGGCTGATTCGCGAAGGCAAGTTGCGGCAGGCGGTCCTGGGCTGTGAGTTCATCCTCAAGATGGACCCGGCCTATGTGCCGGCCCAGACGCTGCTCGAACGTCTGCACACCCACATCACGGAACAGCAAGTCGCGGCGCCAGTGGCGGAGCCCGCCGTCGAGACAGGGGTGGCGCAACCAGCCGAGGATTCGCCGGCCCAGGCGACGCGAGAGATTCCAGTGGTACCGCTGGAGCCGTCCGCACCACCGACTCCGGCCGTCGATTTGGAGCCTCTCGCTGACTTAGAACCGCTGGATGATCTCGGCGACCTCGAGGATCTAGACTTCGACGACGATCCCTCCTCGCCGGCGGCAGGGGCCTCGGGACTCACCGCCATGCTGCAGGATCTGTGGGTCCGGCGCAACTACTCGCAGATTCTGCAGGTTGCCGAGAGTCAGCATGAGGCGCTGCAAGGCGAGCCGCAGCTGCATTTGCTGGTCGAGCAGGCGCGGGAGCGTCACGAAGCGGATGCGTTCGTGCAAAATTTTCTCGATTCCGCGCGTCTAGCGTGGCAGACCGGCGACCTGGCCCAAGCGCACAATTTGTTGCAGAAGGCCCAAACTCTGGACGGCGAGCATCCGGACGTGGTCGCGTTTGCGGCAGAACTTAGCACCCCAGAAGAGAGCGGCAAGTCGGTCAACCTGGGCGATGGTGAACTGGTTTTCGCGGCGCCACCGGCTGCCGAAGATGATGTTCTCACCGAGTTGCCCTCCCTCGAGCTGCCGGTTGCCGATGCTAAGTCCGACCTAGAACTACCTTCGTCGGTCGACTTGTCAGCGGACCTGCCGGACGCGGCCGACCTTGCCACCAGCCTGATCGTCGAGCCGGAACCGTTGGCCGAGCCGGAAGCGGTGGTTGATGTGGTGGACTTCAGCGCTCCTGCCAAGGTGGCGGCGACGGATCCTGTCGCCGAACCCGAGGACGGCGAGCTGCGGGTCGACCAGCTGCTCGAGCAGGGGCAAGAGGCCTACGACCGCGGCGAGTTTCAGCAAGCGATCGACATTTGGTCGCGGATTTTCTTGGTCGATTTAGATCACCAAGGAGCCAGCGACCGAATCGAGGAGGCACGCAACAAGAAAGCCGAACTCGAACGGCAGGCAGAAGAGGCTTTCCACGAAAGCCTAGGGATGATCGAACGCCAGGAGCTCGACCCCGCCAAGGAACAGCTGAACCGAGTGCTGGAGCTGCATCCCAATCACCATCTGGCGCGCGAGTACCTCGACCAACTCGAGCAGGGCAAAGTGCCGACCGTGACCATGGCCAAGGTGCTCAAAGACCCGGCCGCGGAGGCGGCTGAGGGCACCGACGAGTTGGATGTACCGGAGCTGATCGGTGGTCCCACAGTAGACAGCCCATCGCTCGAGGCCGCTGTCGAGCGCGATCGCATGGTGGCAGTCAAGAAGAAAGATTGGCGCTTGATCGGTCTGGCCGCTGCGCTGGTTGTCGGGGTGCTTGCCGGCGGTTACTTCATCGCCACCAACTGGAACAAGTTCTTTCCCAATTCTGGTCCTTCCGCGGCTTCTGCGGGCAGTCGTCCGCAGGTCGACCTGATCGCCCGGGCAACCGCTATGCACGAGGGTGGCAATACCGAGAACGCCATCAACTTGCTGCAGCGGCTGCCGCCGGATGACGACCGGTTCGATGAGGCGCAGAAGCTCTTGGAACAGTGGGCCGCCCTGGTCGAGTTCGACGCGGAAGGGCAGGTTAGCGGGGTTGACGAAGAGCTTTTGGCGCGAACTCAAGAGCTGGTAGCCGCGGCACGGCGAGCCCATGCCAGCGGCCGCTTTCTGCCCGCTCGCGTGGCCATCGAGCGGGCTGCCAAGCTATCTCCACTGAATGCCGAGGACATGGATTTGCGGAGCCAGATCGACCATGGCTTGGAGCCACTCAAGGAAGAGCTGGAGCTATTTGCAGAGAAGCGTTTTCGCGACCTGATTCCTCTGCTGTGGCGGATTCGAGATAGTACCCCCGAGAATCCCGATGTACAGCAGCTGCTGGTCGATTCGTACTACAATTTGGCGGTTCGCCACCTACGCCGAGGCAACCCCAAAGAAGCGAGAGAGATGCTCGCCGACGCGCTCGAGGTAGAACCCGCCAATGAGGAGTTGCAGCGTCTTGAGCTGTTTGCTAGCTCCTACGCCGTGACCTCCCAAGATCTGCTCTACCGCATTTTCGTCAAATATCTATCGTAGCCGCTGAACGATGTCCAAAGACCCCTCGCTGGATCCGGAGCTGCCGCTGTTTGACGACTACCCGCTCGATGAGGCGGTTGCCGCGAAATCGCCGCCGGCAACCTCTGCTGATCAGCGGCCGGAAGTCAATCCGCCGCTGGCCGAGCCGGCGGCGCCTGACCGGCATCCCCTGTCTCTATTTCCCGATCCCGATGGCGGTGAAACTCCACCGAATGATGAGGTCGAGGCCGGCTTGGGCCAGCCCTTGGTTGCCGCTGCCTCAGCGGCTGCTGCCGACGACCCGTCCAGGGTTTCCGCGGCTAGCGGTCGCCGCACCGTGCTCGGTCCGGCGGCTTTGGCGGAGCGGATCTACTCCGGCTTGCTCGACTTGTTGGTGAATATCAGTGCTCTGGCGGCTACTCTGTTGCTGGTCAAGGCGATGGGAGTCGCGTCGCCGCTCCAAGCTTGGCAGGCCTGGACACTGCTGACGGCGGTGTTTTCCTATCTCTACTGGGTGGTGCCTTTGGCCTTCTGGGGCCAGACCCCAGGGATGACCTGGCGACATTTGATCGCCCGTAACTCCGACAGTGAGCCGCTCACCTTTGGCCAAGCCAGCCGGCGTTGGCTCGGCGCATTGCTCACCGTGGCCTTATTCGGCGCGCCGCTGCTGCTGGCCCTCGGCGGACGTTCGCTGAGCGACTGGCTGAGTGCTTCGCAATGCCTCACGCTGGACGATTAGGCGGCTAGCCGCCAGCGCGGCTGAGCACCGTCTGGGTAACTTCCTCGACGGTGGCGTGGGAGCTGTCCACTACCAGGTCGAAGTGGTTCAGATCGCGGTAGTCAATTCCGTATTTTTCGAGAAAGCGCCGCTTCTCACTGGCCCGGCGGGCGCGGATCTTCTCCAGCATCTGCTCGGGGCCTAGCCGTTCCTCGCTCGGTCCGCGGCTGAGGTCGCCGCTGATGCGCTGGGCGGCAATCTCTTCGTCGACGACGATGAAAACCTTCAGCGAGTCGGGTATGAAGTGCCAAGCGAGCCGCGAATCGACCACGTAGTCGTAGTCCGACTCGCCAATCTGCCGGGTGTGACCGTCGATACGGTCATCGATCTCGGTCTGCCGCTCAGACAGCAAGTTGAGTTCCAGGGTCGTCAGCCCGAGATCGCCGGCGATCTGCCGCTGAATGGCGCCGGTCGAGAGGTACTTGTATGAAAGTCGCTCGGCCAGCAGTTTGGCGACCGTGGTCTTGCCGCTGCCCAGGTCGCCAGAAATAGTGATCTTCATGAGTGGCTGAGAAGGTACCTGATCTGGGCGGGTCTCAAGGCGAGTCTGAATCGACAGTGAAGCTCATGCCGGCGGCTCGCAAACGCTCGATTAGCCGCTCGCCCATCGCTTGGGCGGTGGTGAGGACGCCGAAATTCGACGGTAGACGGTCGCGGTCATGGGCCAGGCAAAGGGCGGCTTGAGAGACCATCTTGGCGGTTTCGTCATAGCCTGGATCGCCACCGCTGACCTGGCCGCGCAAGGTTTGCCCGGCGGTCTCGGCGACAAGAGTCACTCGAAAGCGCGATTTGGCTCGCACTTCGGCGGTTGGGCCGTCTCCTGATTGGCGGTACTTGAGCAGTAGTCGCCGGGTGGGGCCCAGTTGGGCGAGGGCGAAGACGCTGGCCACTGTCACCCCGGTCACTCCCAGATTGACCAAGTTGCCAAGCCGCAGGAAATGTCCATAGTGAAAGCTCTTGCCGTAGGTCGGCAGGGCGCGGGCCGAGCGCAGCACGATTTGCGGGTCGATAGTCGGCATCGGCGCCACCCAGCCGCGGACCACGGCGGCGTAGTGCGGCCGGCTCTTCAGACCACCGACCCGACGCCCGGCGCCAATTGTTGGCAGGCGGGGTCCGCGGGCCTGTTGCCGAGCACGACCCAGGGCTTCGATGGCCGAAGTCCAGGTGCCACCAGAGAGTGCACCACGGGCCGAGACATAGGCGCGCAGCTCGATTTCGGCGTCGTCGGGCAGCTCCCGCACCATCATGTAGGCGCCGAGATCGTGCGGGATGCTGTCGAAGCCGCAGCAGTTGACGATGCGCAGCTGCCGCTCACGAGCGGCAGCTGCGTGGCGCTCGATCAGACCGTTGACGAACTCCGGCTCGCCGGTGATGTCGACATAATCGCTGCTCGCCTCGATACAGGCGTCGACCAGCGGGTTGCCGTAGCGCATGAAGGGTCCCACGGTAGTGAGCACCACTCGGCTGCGCTCGGCCATGGCGCGCAGCGACGCCGGTTCGCCGCTGTCGGCGGTGATGCAGGCTACCTCTGGGTCCAGGCCGAGTTCGCCGTGGACCCGCTGGAGCTTGTTGGCGTTGCGACCGGCGATCGCCCAGCGCAGCTCGTCGCCACCGTTGGCAGCGAGATATGCCGCCACCAAGCGGCCGGTGAAGCCGGTAGCACCGAACGCCACCAGATCGAACTCTCTGCTCGACTTCATCGTTCAGGCGCCGTCGTTGGAGGCATTGTTCCGTGGTCGGATAGCGATCAGTCGCGAGTCGGCCAGAGCCGCGGTGCGGTGAACGGCGATCGCCTGGTAGTCGGGCTGCATCACCATCGAGAGAAACGCTCGTCGCGAGGGGTAGCGCACCAGAAACACCTCGTCCCAGTCTTCGTCGTTCGGGGCGATCAGAGCGCTTTCGACTTCGCCGGCCCAGACCATCTCACCGCCGACTTCGGCCACCTTGGGCCGCACGGTCCCCATGTAGCGGGCGAAGGCTTGGCGACCGCTGCAAGGCGTGGCCTCGCTGTCCACCGGATATTCGGCCTGGCGGCGGAAGCGCAGCAGATTGAGCATCACCACGGGCCGGTCGAGATCGGTCTGCGAGAACTCCGCGAAGCGCTCGGGTTGAGGGCTGATCGATGGCAAGCCGAATCTCCTTCTGGGTCGAAACTCCATTTCTGAGTCCACAGCGTCGAGAGGCAAGTCGACAGCTAGTGTTGGCCGACGCGAGAACTATACTGCTCTTGGCCTATTCTTCCCTATCTTCCCTGTCTTCTATGGCTCGTCTGCGGTAGGCGATGTAACCAGCCGCGGCCAAAGCCAGGGCGGATCCGGCGAGGGCCGGCCCAGGGGTGCCTGCCAAGGGCCCCAAGCTCACCCCGAGCAAGGCCAGACCGAGCAAAGCACAGCCCGCCGGATGCCGTTTCTCGCGGTCGGCCAGTGCCCACCACCCCACGCTGAGCCACAACAATAGGGCTCCGAGAATGCTCAGCTGGGTGCCCAGAGTGCCGCTTTCAGAACGGCTGTAGCGGATTTCGAACCAAGCTGAGTTAGGAGAGCGACCCAGCCAGCCGCCGCGCCGTGAACTGGCCTCGCCGCTGCCCGCCTCGGCACCTTGGTTGGCGTAGAGCTTGTCGAAGGTGTAGCGCAAACCGGAGTTCGGCACGCTCAGGCGCAGGGCATCGAGATTCTGCGCCGCGCCGCGAGCCAGCTCTTCCATGCTGTCGCGCAGGTCCTCGGCTGTCACCACTTGCGGCCCTGCCAGCAGATCCATGTTGGTGCTGGGTTCGCGATAGTGCAGAGTGTCCGGCAGCAGCACCTGCCAGCGGGAACGGGTGACCAAGATGTCGGGGAAGGGCAAGCTGCCGCTGATCGAGCCACGACGACCGAGGCGGTCGTAGCGGGTACCGAAGATCACCTCCACCGGGAAGCCACGGGTGGAGTGGAGGATCTTGATCAGCACCTCCTCGGGATTCTCGCCATCCCTGGCGGCGGGTTTTTCAGGCTGGCCATCGACACTCACCGACCAGACGCGCGAGCCTGGGGGTAGGCGCAGGCGGAGGAATTGCTTGCGACTGTTGCGGACGGTGAACCGGGCGGTGGTCACCGCTAACCCATCGCGGGTGTAGAGGGTGCGGTAGTCAGCTTGGTCGATGGTCGCCTCTTGCACTTCGAGGAGACGATGGCGGGTGATCGCCAGGCGCAGCTCCGGGCGCGGCTCGGCGCGGACGTACTTGTAGGCCTGCAAGATCGGGTTGGTGGTGCGCAGCAGCAGCTGGCGCGGCAATTCGGCGATATCGAGCACGCTCAGACCTTGGCTGGCCGCTGGCCGCACCTCAACCGCCGACAGTGCTTCGAGGGCTAGCCGGCCTTGTTCGATCTCGGCGCCGAGGACAGTAACCAGAGGCACGAGTAGGCCGTTGTCGGGAGAGCTGTTCGCCGAATCCAGTCCGCTGGGGTCGGCGCTGACCTTGGCTTCAGCGAGGACCTGCTCGTAGCTCAATTCGAGGCGGAACTCCCCCTCCATTTCTTGGGTGAACTCCACCGCCAACCGGCGCGGTGCAGAGCTGTCTTCCGAGGCCTTGGCGAATTCGTAGTGGCGGAGGGAGGGAGCGCTCAGATTGAACAAGTGGACTGCCGCGGGAAGTTCCAACTCGAGCTTGTCGAGGCGCCCCGATTTCACCTCGATGGCGATCGAGGCAGCGCCTTCGAGGGCGACTTCCCCGAGTGAGATCAAGGTGTCGACGCGGGCGTCAAAGCGGCCCTCTTGTCGTTCGGGCACCGCTGTTGTCAAGCTCATCCGCGGCGCCATATCAGCATATTTGAAGGTGTGGGCGACGGTTTTCTGCAGTTGATCGCGGACAAATGCCGGCAGCAGGTTCTCGCCCACTCGGGTGGCTTCGACTTCGGCCTGCGGTTCGAGGGTCAGATCCTTGCTCGACAGCAGGGCCACCATGCCGCGCTGGCGCTCGACTTCGAGGGCGGTGAAGAGCGGTGCCACGAAGGGGCCTTGGCGCGGCAGTGAGAGGTCGTAGGTGAGGTCGAGCAACAGCTCGTGATCGAGACGGTGGTCGAGGTAAATGTTCAGCCTGCGTTGCTTATCGTCGCCGTCTTCGATCCGCCAATCGGCAACCGCGCCACCAGCACCGCTGACCTGGTCGATCTGTACCCCGGCCGGCAGCGCCAAATGCAGCACGGCGGTAGAACCGCGGCGGACCTCAAAGCGCACTAGCGCGTGGCCATAGAGCACCCCTTCCTCGGCGTGCAAGATGTGGAACAGGCTGGCGTTGAGCTGGGCGGTGGCGTCGCTGTTGGCGGGCACAGCATCGGTCCAGGAGAAACTGATCTGCTCGCTCATCGGCACCTGCACGGTGGCCACGGTGGTGTCCCCTTGGTGTCGCCGGCGGACGCTGCCAGCGGGAGCCACCGTCACCTCTTTGTCACCGGGTAGGGTGAGTTCGAAACGCGATACCGGCACCGGCGGTAGGCGCAGATCGAGCCTTGGCGGACCCTCCCCACGCTGGACCGCTGCTTCGAAGCCGAGCTTGATGCGGTGGTTGCCACGGCCGCGGGCGAGCACCGCGAAGTGGCCGTCTTGCACCAGGATCGGCACCTCGGTGCCATCGATGGTGATACTCGCCAGCGCTACTCCTGTAGGTAGCAGAGGCAGGGTGACGTCGTTGTCGTAGAGTTCCACGTCGAGTTCGGCGGTGAAACGCACAGCATCGTCCGCCCGGCCATCACGATCGCTGAGTCGACCCTGGTACCGGGCTCGGCTGAGGGTGAAGCCTCGCTGGCCGCGTGGCCGAGCCCAGCTGATCTGTACCCCCCGAGTGGCCGGCAAGGTAGCTTCTACGCGGGTCGAGCCGCCGCGGTTGCTCAGCCGGCTGCCGACCGCCGGAATGACCGCGATGTCGAGGCCGTTGCCGGGCACCTCGGCGATCAGCTGCGAGCTGGAGGCTCGGGGCAGTGGCACCGCCAAGCTGTAGCCCGCCGCCGAGAGAGTCGCATCGACCCGCAGCACCAACTTCACCTCGTAGGTGCCGGGTTTGCGCACGCTCCACGCCATGCCGTCGCCGGTGGCTAGCAGTTGCAGCGGCGAGCCGGCGGCGCTGGCCGACTCGACCGCGGTGGCAGGCGGCAGCAGAGGCACCAAGATCCACTGCTTCTCGTAGACCGTCACCGGCAGCAGGACGGTCACCCGCGCCGCGGGCCGCGAGCCGCTGTGGTCGACCGAGATCTCGACTTTGGCCTTGCCGAGGGCGAAGGGCGCTGGCGCCGGCCGCTCCTCCACCGCTGGTTGGCGGCTGGCGTTGATCAACCGGTCGTATTGGCCGCGGGGTAGCTCGACGAGACCCTTCTCGCTGCTCAGCAGGTCTCGCTGTGCTGGGGTGCCGTCCGCCGCGCACACGGCGGCCATGCCGCTCAGCAGGAGAATGCTGAGCAGTGCAAAAGTAGCTCTCATGTCGGGCTCCTCTAGTCGGGTCTTACTGGGGTTGGTGGTGGTCTGATGCCGAGTTGACCGGCATAGCGCAGCGAGTCGGCAAGCTGCCGATCTTCGCTGTCGGCGCCGTCGGTGGCGAGGGCGACGAGGTATTCGTCGATCATCGCCAGCTCGGCGTCGAGGCCGCGGTCGCCAGCCAGGGCGGGGATCTCTTGGCCCAGACCAGCTAACAAACTTCGTAGTTCTTGTAGCTGTTGGGCGGCGCTGTCGGGACCTCTATCGAACAGCACTTCAGCGGCCTGGCGCAGGCTCTCACGCAGTTCGATCTTCAGCCGGCCGCGCAGTACCGAGAGTTGTAATGGCCCCGGCTGGCGCTGGCCGGCGCGCAAGTTCAGTTGCTCGCGGGCGGTGCCGTTGCGCAACCGCACCAAGTCTTTGTAGCGCAGCGTGACCTCGGCCACCGCTCCGGGGCCGGGTACCACCAGATCGAGCAGCACGGTGTGCGAGTCGTCGGCTTGGAAAGCAGGAATGACGATCTGGATGCCTTCGTCGTCGCGGTCGCGATCGCTGGCGATGCCGAGATTGCGCGCCAGCCGCAGGTCGATGGCGCGCTCACCCTGCCGCACCTGCTCGCTGCGCAGTGCGTTCAGCGGTTGGGAGTCGTGGATCTCGACCAGGCGCACCCCGGCCGCTAAGCGGATATTCAAGCGCAGGGCTCGCGCCACTACCTGACCGACGGCCTCGACCTCGCGCCGCGCCACCACGGCGGCGTGGCTCGGATCGCCGATCCACCAGCGCCGACCTTGGCCAGCGAGAGCCAGCGGTTCGAGATCCTCGGCCTGCTCCGCATCGCCGAGGGCGACGGTGCTCAGGGCCAGGCCCGCCACCGCGTTGCGCCGCGCCAGATTCGCTATTTCGCCTCTGCCGCCAAGCCAGCGGTCGGTGAGCAGCAGCAGACTGCTCGAACCCCACGGGGCGGTCGGATCGTCACCGCGCGCTATCCGGTCGGTGGCTTGGCTGAGGGCGGAGCGAAGATCTTCCTCGTCCGGGTCGAAGGCGCCTGGCTGGCCTACGTGGGCAGTCGCGGTGAGATCGCCGAGGAAGAGGTGCAGCGGGCCATGGCGAAACTCCTCGGGCCGCAGCTCGCCGCCCTCGAAAGTAGTTAGAAGGTGGAAGCGGTCGCCGGGTTGGCGAGCTTGATCGAGGGCGAAGAGCAGCGCCCTTAGCGATTCGATCTGCGCGCCGGTGGGGACCTCGGTGAAGTCGAGCACCACGGCGATGTTCATCGCCGGCCGTTGGCCACTGCGCCGATCGGTGGAGCGCAGGCCGACTTGCAGCAACACCCGACTCTCGCCGTCGACCTGGCGATGATCGGCGTTCAGGTTGAGCGCTAGGGCGGCGCGCCGGGGCGCGTCGAAAGGAGGGTCCAGCGGTTGCGCGGCGTCGTGCAGCCGTAGTCGGGTCTCGGCCTGCTCTTCGAGGGTCGAGCGGTCCCACTGTTCGAGTTGGGCGCGCAGCAGGCGCAGCGCGGAATCCCCCGGCAAGTAGCTATTCGACCAATAGCCGGTGGGCGACTGGAAATGCAGCTCGTCGGTCCGGCGAAGCTGTTGTAGGAAGCGTCGGGCGAGCAGATTTGGCTCCTCGACGATCTCTTGCCCGGCCTCGAACGCTCTCCTGCCGGTATCCCGCGGGGATTCATAGAGGAGGCCACCGGCGGTGGGGTTGTACTTGGTGCTCAGCTCGCTCAGGCTGTCGGTGGTGTCGAGTTCCTGCTTGTTCTTCAGCTCATCGGTCAAGGTCGTTGTTACCGCGCCCTCGATGTAAGCGCCGACGACCTTGGCCTTCTTGGGGGCTATCTTCGAGAGACCGAGTAGGCGGGCTTCAAGCTCGGTTTGCGAAGCTGCCGGTTCATGGCTGACGGTGGAGTAGACAGTAGAATGCACAGAGATCTCCTCCGCCTCCCCGACCACCTCGATGCTGTCGTCGAAGTCTTCGGCCCGGTAGATTTTCTCGTAGCTCGGGTCGGATTTAATCTGAATTGCCTCTTTCTTCTCCGCCACGATGGCAACCGCTTTTCCTCCCTGTCGCTCGTCTTCACCGCTTACCACGCTGGGCCCATTGGCCAAGTAGCCGAGTGCCCGGAATTGCGGGTCGGTGCTGGGTTCAGTGTTGGCCTCTGATTCTCGGACGGTGCTTGGGGCTGGCGTCTGGGTGTCCGGAATGCCGAAAACAATGTCGGTGATTTCCGGTTCAGGTTGCTGCGGTCGTAGCCCTGATGGCTGCTCTAGCCCCCGCTGCGGCCATAGGAAGAAGGCGCCGACAGTCAGTCCGAGCAGGGCAGCAACGGCTGCGGAGGAGTACTTCAGTCGAGATCCCCAGTGACGCAGCTCAACAGTGGTTTCATCGGGTTCGGCGGAGTCATCTGTCGCTGTCGCCAGTTCGGGGCGTTGCAGCAGGGTGGCGACTGTCGCTGCCGGCGGTTCAATCTCTGGCAACTCGCCGAGCAGACGGTCTAGATCACCCAGCGCGGCCAGCGTTGCTTGGCAGCTAGAGCACTTGTCGACGTGCTGTTGCATTTCAGAATCACGGTCGAGGGCCGCCTGGCCTTGAAGCGCCAGCACCGCCTCGATCGCATCGCAAGTCCAGCTCATGAGACCTCCTCTGCGTGCGCAATCTGCTGCTGCTTGGCGAGTGCTTTCGCCAGGGTCAGGCGAGCTCGGCGCATGCGGCTCTTGACGGTATTGAGTGGGATTTCCAGGACTTTGGCGATCTCGGCCAGTGGTAGCTCTTCAACGCAGCCGAGCACTAGCACCTCGCGTTGTTCAGTGGGTAGGCAGGTGATCCGACGTTCCAGCCAGCCGATGGTCTGCCGAGCGCCCGAAGCCCGCTCGGCATCGGCTGCCGGGTCGGCCGGTTCCGGAGGTCCCAACCCGGCCAGCGCGGCTTCCTCACCCGGCGGCTCTGCGAACACGCGATCACGCACCCGCCGGCCACGCAGGTGATTGCGCACCGTGTTGGCCACAATGGTGAAAATCCAAGGATGTAACGGCCGCTCAGCGCGGAAGCTCTGCGCCGCCCGGTGGACCTTGAGGAAGATGTCTTGAAACTGATCGTCGCGATCGGCCGCTGCCACCCCGCAGCGCACCAGGTAGCCGTAAACCGGTGCGCGATAACGCGCCACCAGCTCGGCAAAGGCAGTCTGGTCGCCGCGGCGATGGCGGATCAGCAGCTGGCGCTCTTCAAACGCCACCACCCGGCCGCTCGCCGGTGGTTCGACCGGTGCTGTCATTGTCGTCTCCCGTAGCTGGTGAAGCTGTCGCACACACCAGCCATACCCGCGAAGGGGAGAAAGGTTCCGCGGCGCGGTCGGCAGTGCGGGATTTCAGCCGGATCTCACCCCCAAAGGCGCTTGACTCCATATCTGTCGAGGACTCGGTCGCGCGAGAGAATCATGGCGGAACGTGCCAATGCCTGTGCCACCAGAAGCCGATCGAAAGGATCACGATGGTGCATCGGTAGCTGCCCCGCAGCAAGGGCTTCGTGAGGTTCTATGGGAAGCCACTCGAACCCAGAATCCTCAACCACTTGCAGAAGATTCGCAGGCATTGGCAATTTACCGAGAGCATCCTTGATCGAGATCTCCCAACAACTCGCGGTGCTGACCACGGCCCTGACCTCAGTGCCGGCAACAAGCTCGCTACAGGCCTGGGGTAGCCGCGGGTCATCGGTTAGCCACCAAAGTAGAGCATGGGTGTCAATCAGAACTGTCCGCACCGTAGATCGCCTCCTCCAGGTCAGGCAGCGGCTCATCGAAGTCGTCCGGGACCTGGAGCTTGCCCTTCAATAGACCGCGGATCCTGCGAGGTTGCGGCTGATATGGCTTCAGCTCGACCAACGGCTTGCCGGAACGGGCGATCACCACCCGTTCTCCGTCAAGAGCTTGGCGGATCAGGCGAGAGAGCTGAGTCTTGGCTTCGTAGCTGTTTACGACGATCATGACCCCAGACTACCAGAGTTGGTCTAGTTGGTCTAGTGTGAAGAGACTTACAGCGTTGCAAGATTCAATCGTCGCGCAGAGCTTCCATCGGGCTGATTCTGGCGGCGCGTAGGGCCGGTACCAGGCCGGCGATGAGGGCCACGAAGAGCATCAGTAGGGTGGCACTGAGCAGCACTCGCGGGTCGTGGCTCTCAAGTTCGTAAAGCAGCGAGCGACCGGCGCGGCCAACGCCGAGGGCGGCAAGAACCCCGAGCAAGGCCCCTGGCACCACCAGCCAGCCGACCTGCCGCAGCACCATCTTGCAAATCCGCGGGCCGTCGGCGCCGAGGGCCATGCGCAGGCCGATCTCGCGGGTGCGTTGGCTGATCGCGTAGGCCAGCACGCCATAAAGGCCGATGGCGGCGAGCACCGTGGCGAGCAGCGCGAAGCTGCCCGACAGGGTGCTCAGAACGCGGTCCAGGACCAATTTCTCGCGCACTTGCACCGCCATGGTGCGCAGATTCTCGACCGGCAGGTTGGTATCGACCTGGCTGACCACTTTGCGCAGGATGGCCAGCAGGGTTTCGGGATCGCTGGTCGCGCGGACGTAGAAGTTCATCGCGCCGTGTTCTTCGCTCTGCCGGTTGGCCAAGAAGAACTGGGGTGGGATGGCTTCTTTAACACTGTGGTAGCTGGTGTCCGCCACCAGGCCGATAATTTCTATGTCGAGTTCGGCTGCGTTGCCAGTGCTGGTCCCCATCCGTCGGCCGACGACGTCTGTTCCGAGGCCAAATTTGCGCGCGAAGCCCTCGTTGACGATCGCCACTTTAGGCGCGCCGAGGTCGTCGCGCGGGGCAAAGTCGCGGCCGGCCAGCAGTTGGATGCCGACGGTCTCCAGGAAGCCGCTACCAACCTCGTTGAAGCGAGCGTTCGAATCGACATCGGGACCGCCGACAAATCCCTCCACCGAGACGCCTGAACCCCAGCTACTGCCGGCGATCAACGGCACTAGCGAGCTGGCGATGCCGCGAACTCCGGGCAGTGCGCCGACCTCGCGCTCGACGCGGGCGAAGAAGGCGCGCGAGTCGGTCTTGCTGTAGCCGTTGAGTTCGGGGGCTACGGCAAAAGTGGCGAGCTGCTCGATCTCCATGCCGAGGTCAACCCGGCCGACATTGAGCAAGCTCTTGGTGAATAACCCGGCAGATACCAGCAGGGTCATCGACAGGGCGATCTGCAGGGTCACCATGGCGGTGCGGAAACGGCTGGCGGCCGGCGAACTGGCCAGGCGGAGATTCTTCAAGGAACTGGCCAGGTCGTGCTTGGTGGCGTGGATCGCTGGGTAGAGCCCGGCCAGTCCAGCTATCCCCGCCAACACGGCCATGAACAGCCAAGTGATCGGCGACAACTCCAGGCTGATTCCCATACCGGCGTCGCTTGGCAGGATCGAGAACAGCATTCGCAGGGTCCCTTGTGCCACTAGCAAACCGAAGAAGGCGCCGCAGATCGCCAACAAGAACGACTCCGCTAGCAGCTGGGTCAGCAAGAAGCGTCGCGGGGCACCTAGGGACAGCCGGACGGCAAACTCGCTGGCTCGATTACTGGCTTTGGTGAGCAGGAGATTGGCGACGTTGGCGGCGGCGATCAAGAGCACAAAGGCGGTCACCCCGAGTAGTAGCAGCAGTGGCGTGCGCAACTCCGCGGTGACCGAACTCTGCCCTTTGTCACCGCGGACCAAGTCGATCGGTTTGGCCTTGAAGCGCTCCAGAGTTTCTTCGCTGAAAGTTTGAAGCGGCACCTCGACCTCGAGCAGGATCGCTTGGTATTGGCTGGTCAGCGCGGCGCCGGCGCTGGCCATGCTCTGTTCGGCTGGCAGCCGACCGAAGAGATAAATCCAGTAAGTGCGACGGCTGTCGAAGCCCTGCCAACCGGGACTCATCAGCGCTTTCATGCTGATCGGCACGAAGATCTGCGGCAGATTGCCGAGAGTAGTGCCCTTGAATCCGCGTGGCGCCACTCCCAGGATGGTCATTGGCTGGCCGTTGATCTCCAGCGGCTCGCCGACTATCGCCGGGTCGGAATTGAACCGGCTTTGCCAATAGGCGTGGCTGATCACCGCCACCGGATGAGCCCCTGGGTCGCGGTCGTCGTCCGCGGTCAACAGTCGGCCCAGAGCCGGATGCAGACCGAGTACCTCGAAGTAGTTGCCCGAGACCAACACCCCCTCGCCGCTGAGCGTGGTGCCTTGATAGCCGAGGTTGGCGCCGAAGGCATTGTGCGCCGCCAAACCATCGAGGGGACCTTGGAGGCGCTCCAAGTCGCGGAACATCGGGTAGCTGAACACCGACTCCGACCCCCCCGCGTTGCCGGCGGAGACCGAGCCGGATTTCGGGCCTGGCGAACTCAGGTTGACCAGCTGTCCGGGCTCCTCCACGGGCAGTGCGCGCAGAATCGTCTGCTCAAAGATCGAGAAGATTGCCGCGTTGGCGCCGATTCCGAGTCCTAACGAAACGATGGCGATGACGGTGATCAGAGGCGTCTTGAGCAGCGAGCGAACGACGAGGCGGGGGTTGAGCACAGCAGTCTCCCGAAAATTGACGGACTTACGCTAAGTTCATACGGTGATACGCCGGGAGGTCGTTGAGAGTTACCAGTAGGTTGTCGCCACTTGATCTGGTTACTCTACAATCAGAATCACAACTCAAGAAGGAGCGAACTATGTACCCGATGGTACGAACGGTTCTGGCGGTTGTCGCTGGCTATGTGCTGATGGTGGTTATCGTCGTTGGGAGTCTTGGCCTGGCCTGGTGGGTACTCGGAGCTGACGGTGCCTTTGCCGGGGAAGGTCCCTACCCGTCCACCGGCTGGTTGGCTTTCAGCGTCATTGGCGGTTTCATCGCCGCCATCCTCGGTGGCTTTCTAGTCCGTCACTTGGGCGGCTCGGCAGCCGCGGTCAAGGGCCTGGTCGCCTTGGTCCTGGTCTTGGGCCTGATCGGCGTCCTGACCGGCGGCGGCAACAAAGGCAAGAACCCCGTCGCCGACAAGGCGGTGGCCGAGATGAGCTGGGGCGAGGCGGGCCAGCATGCGCAGCAGCCCACTTGGTACAACTGGTTGATCCCTCTGCTGGGTGCCGCCGGCGTGGTGCTCGGTGGACGACGGGACTAGCGGGGGTCTGGTAGACAGAATTCAGGCTGGCGCCGAGAGTTTGTCGGCGCCAGCTTCCCAGTTAGCGTTCGTCGCTAATGGTGGGCTTAGTCCGTTCCCGCGGTCACTCCGTTCCAGTGATAGGACTCCTGGTTGCTGTCCGCCAGCGCTGTCAGGCTGATGAAATCAGTGTCCTGGTGGTAGCTGGTGAAGACAATGTCGTCGCGGGCTTCGCGCATCTCCTTGGCGCGCACGGCGTCGTGCTGCTCGTACTCGTAGAAGTGCCGGCGTAGCATCTCGAAGGCCTTGGCGCGCTCGCCGAGTTGGGCGTGGATCGCCGCCAGATTGTAGGACGCTGGCAGCAGGTCGTGGTGAGCTTCGGCCATCTTGCGTGCCTCGTCGGCCTGGCCGAGGGTGACGAAGTAGGTGGCGGCGAAGACCTGGTTGTAGGCGTCTTCGGGCTCCAGGGCGAGTGCTTTCTGGGTGCATCCCCAGGCTTTATCGGTTTCTTTCTCCGAATTCCAGAAAACCGCCAGGTTGCGATAGGCGAGGGCCAGCGGGTAGCTGTCGATCGAGCGCTCGAAGAGGGCCACGCCATCCTCGAATTTGCCACTGTGGATGGTCATTTTGCCCAGGCCGTGCAGGGCGACGGCCCGCGACAGGCGGTCGGAGGGGCGCTCGAGCAATTGGCTAAAGATCTGCCGTGCCAGCTGCCAGTCGCCGGTGTGGTGGCGGTGTAGTTCGCCGAGGAAACGCAGTACCACTGGATCTGCCGGGTCGAGACTCTGCGCCTTCTCGTACAGCCGTTGCGCCTGAGCCAGGTCTTCGATCCGCTCGGCGGCCAGACCCGCTTCCATCCAGCGCTCCATCTTGACTGAAGTGCGGCGGCCGAGATCGGGGCGCGGGAATTCAGGGGCGTCGAGATCGAGGCCGGCGATATCCACCTTGCGGCCCATCTTCTTCAGCGCTTTGGCGGCTTTCTTGCCCGAGGAGGGGAACAAGCATGCCTGCTTGACGACTTCACCGTAGAGTTCGGCGGCGGCGTCCTGGGCGCCCGCTTTATTCTTGGCTTTGGCCTGTTTCAGCGCTTGCTTGACCCGGTCTTCTCGCTTCTCGAGTTCAGTGCGAACCAGCTTCTCCACCGGGGTGGCGTTGAGCTGGCCATCGGCAGCCTCCACCCGGCCGATCTCCTTGCCGTCGCTGCTGGCCAGCACGGCCGTCGGTGCGCCGTTGACCGCGAATCGCCGGCGCAGGGCATTGTTCTCAGCCGGCACCATGCCGACACCGACGCATTGTGCCGACCACAGCGTCAGGGAGCGGGAAGTGCGCAAGGCCGAACCATTGACCTGCTCTTTCGACATCGGGAACCAATAGACCACCAGATCGCCGGCCGGTGGTGCGACCCCGCCGACGGTGACCCAGGGGACGTGGTAGACCTGCGGTGCCGAGCTGGTGATGCCGCCGGTGCCGCCACCACCGCCACCACCACAAGTAGCCCAGACGGGCGCGACAATCAGCTGCGCGGCAAGGGCCACGGTGAGCAACTGGGCGAAGAATCGAGAGGGTGAGCGATTCATTTCGGGGCTCCTAGAGGAAAAGGCGGAATCTCGAACGCTAGTCGGCAATGCTCTCATGAACTGAGTGCCGGCATGGCCTAGGGCTCAATCAGCGGCAACTTCAGCGCGGATCTCGGCGTTGTGCTCGCCCAACCGGGGTGGATGGCGGCGGTAGGTCGGGCCACCGGCGGAGAGTTGGATCGGACAACCGATCGAGCGTACCAAGCCGGCCAGCGGGTGTTCCAGCTCGACCACCATGCCGCGCTCCAGCAGCTGCTCGTCTTGCAGGGTTTCTTCAGGAAGATGGATCGGTCCGGCGGGGATGCCGGCGGCGGCGAAATCGCCCAGCCAGTCGGCGGCATCGCGTTCTACCAGCAGGTTCTCGAGTTGAGCGATCAGC
This sequence comes from Candidatus Multivoradales bacterium, assembly GCA_965248925.1. Lineage (GTDB taxonomy): Bacteria > Acidobacteriota > Thermoanaerobaculia > Multivoradales > J023 > CBDFLE01. The sequence goes on from CBDFLE010000006.1 coordinate 3,000,966, forward strand.
AGCTGGCGGTGCTGATTGCGGCTGGCATTGTTGGCGAAGCGCGGGTCCTTGGCCAGTGCGCCGCTAGGGTCGAGAAGCAGGCAGGTCCCTTGCCACAGACGCTCGTTGCCGATCGCCACCAGCAGCAGCTTGTCGCGTGCCCGTAGCGGCTGGTAAGGGGTGATCGAAGGGTGGGCGTTGCCCAGTCGGTGTGGCTTCTGCCCGGCCACCAGCAAGCTGCCGCCGAGATTCGCCAGCCAGGTGACTTGACTGTCGAGCAGCGCCACATCGACCATCTGACCCCGGCCGTTGCTCCCCGGCCGATCGCGAGCCCACAGCGCCGAGAGGATGCCGATCAGACTGTAGAGACCGGCCGAAATATCCGCCATCGGGGTGGGGAAACGTGCCGGCCCACCCTCGGGATCGCCGGTCAGTGCCATCAGCCCGGCCTCGCCCTGGGCGATCAGGTCGTAGCCCGGCTGGCCGGCGCGCGGGCCGCTGTGGCCGTAGCCACTGATGCCGGCCCAGATTAAGCGCGGGTTGAGAGTCGCCAGGGTTGTCGGATCGAGCTGCGCGCGCTCAAGCGAGGCGAGCCGCGGGTTGTTGGTCAGAAAGACGTCGGTCCGCGCGATCAGCCGGTGCAGCAAAGCGAGATCGTCCGCCGCCTTGAGGTCGAGTTCCAGGCTGCGCTTGTTGCGATTGGTAGACAGAAAGTAGGCGCTCTCGCCAGCGACAAAGGGGGGGCCCCAACCCCGCGATTGATCGCCCACTCCGGGGCGTTCGACCTTGATTACCTCGGCTCCCAGGTCGCCGAGCATCATCGCGCAGTAGGGGCCGGCCAGTGCTTCGGTGACTTCGACTACCCGCAACCCGGCCAGGGGGGAGGTGGTGCTCGACATAGGTTCGCGAATCTCCATTAGGCAATCTTCAAGCGCTCGGCCAGGCGCTGAGGGATGAAGAAGTGATTGACGCTGATCGCCGGGTTGTGGCCTTGCCCTGGCCGGTTGGGGTAGATCGTGCGACTGCGCGAGGAGTAAGTGTCCGTGCGCACGTAGCCGGCGCGCTCGGCGCACTCGCTCCAGCTGGCTAGTAGTGGTTGGCCGAAGCGTGGCAGAGGTGCCGGATCGGCCGGCCGCAGACCCTGTCCTGATTTCTCGTGCACGTACTTGAATCCAGCGTGGTAGGTGTTCCAGGCGGTGGCCAGCAGATCGTCCACCGACAATGCGCTCTCTTCAGTAAACAGCAACACCAGCCCGGCTTCGGCGTAGCGGCGAAATATCTCCACCATGCGTGTGTCGGTCTGCTCACGCACCTCGTGGAAGCCGTTGCCGACCATCATCACCGCCCCCTCGGGGTCGAGATCGAGCTGCGCCAACGCCTCTACCAGCAACTCGGGCTGGCCGATGTCGGCCTGCCGCACAAAGGCCATATTGCGGGGTAGGCGGCCGGCGTGCTGCAACTCTTCACAGGCATCGATGGCGGCGTCTTCGAGATCGGCGCCGACATAGCGCAGGCCCTCTTCACCGGAGCGTGCGAACCGTTGGCGGGTCGCCTCGCCGCGGCCGATGGCGTGTTCGATGTAGACCCGGTAGCGGAAGCCGGTGTCGGCACAAAAGGCGTCAAGGGCATCGTTGGCGCGTTCGAAAGTGTGCCGATTGGCGTCCTGGCTGGCGACGATATTGGCGCTGCGAGTCACCCACACCGCGCCGCGGCCCTCGACCAAGATCTCCGCCAGCCGCGCCATGTAGGGATGGTAAGCCTCAATAATGCCCATCGGACCGGCGCCCCGTTCGAAAACTCGCTGGCCCACGGCGGTGGCGCGCCAGCCGCCAGCGTGCTCCTCGATCGTCGCCGCCGCCGCCAGGATGGCGATCGCCTGAAGCTAGCTTGGTGCGATCTCGGGGCCAAATGGGCGGCGTTGATCGGCGACTCGCCAAGCCAGTCTTCAGTACGCCCCGCGGCCCGCAACCCAAGGAGAACGGGTAGCAGCCGGTAGCCGAGCTCGATCTCGTCTAACTCGGCGATCCAGGTGTTTTGGCGGGCGTCGGTTCGGCGCTGGGCGGTGCGGCCGAGTTCGCTGAGCAGGGCGTCGTCGTCGGCTTCTAGGGCCTCGCCAGCAAAGGCCCGTTGCCACAGGCGCGAGACATCAGTCGGCGCCACTAAGCGCGCCGGTACGCTGCGTAGCACCTGCCGCGCCCGAGGGTGCCAGGGGGCGACGAAGCGCAGGGCTTCGTCTTGCTGCAAGTATCCTCGCGAGAGCAGGAACGACAAGTCGGCTTGTAGCTCCCGCGGCTTCACGCGCCGCCGCCTGCCAGCGACCTCGATCTCGCAGTTTGTCGGCTCGAGACGCTCGCCAGCGAGCACTTTCTCGGCCATGCCGGAAGCGCTGAAGGTGGCCAACACATGGCGTAATAGCCACAGATCTGCCGGCGCCGTGACGGCCGCGGTGCGGACACAGACGCGGACCACCCGGGCACCGCGCTCCAGCTCCTCCAGCTCCTCGCTATCTAGGCTCTTGCTGGCCAGTTCTTCAATGCGATTCAGTGTGTCGAGAACGCCTTGGCCCATGCCCAGCAAGTGCGGTACGCGATCGCGAAAGTGCTCGTAGACCGGCGGTTCGAGGTAGGGGTAGCCAGCGCTTGAGGTGCCGGTCGGCCCGGCCAGCACTTCGAGTAGAGGGGCGGCTAGCGGCAGGTGGCAAAATTGCTGGGCCAGCCGAGTGATGGAGCGGTTTGATGGCGAATCACTCATCGAATAGGCTGCGGCTAGTCGGGGCGGACACCGCTGTAGGAGCCCGCTGCTCGGAGCATGTTGCGCCAATTGGCAGGCTCGATATCAAAGCTGCGGCTGAAAAGTTCTTCGGCCCGTTGCCGGTCGCCAGCGAGGTTGTAGTAGCCGCCAACCTCGGCCAACCAATCGGCATCCCTGGGCTCTTCAGAGATCACCTTGTCGAAGGCTTGCTTCGCCGCTGGCCAGTCGCCGGATTCATGGTAGGCCCGACCGATGCGCACCAGATCGCTGGCGTCGCCGGCTGCCGCCACCTCGGCGAGCAGAGCTCTACCTTCCTCTGGGTGGCCGCCGAGCAGCAGCACCCGACCAATGGCAATTTTCTCCCAGGACTCCGCCTTCACGGATTCGCGAGCCTGCGCCACCAGGGCGGCCATGGCATCGCCGGTGCTCTGGCCGATATAGAGGGCCGGGTCAATGGGCTGCTGTTTCTCTTTCTTCGCCTCGGCAGAGCCGCTGAGCATCAGGGCTAGCAGGCAGGTGAGGAAGATCGTGGGTAAGCGTCGCATATCGATTGTCTCCAGCAATTATTCCGCGCAAGTAGATCCGTCGCCCAGGGCGATAGGCAATCATACCGGCTGCAGGTTCTCTTGTTGGAGCGCATTTCGCATTATCAACAGGGCTAGCAGATCAGTCAGTTGTGGTTACAGCCACGGTCAATGCGGTGGCCGCTGCGAGTGCCGTGTGGGTGCCGTGTGGGTGCCACCCTCATCGGACCCGTGTGGGTGCCGTGTGGGCGCCACCCTCATCGGAACAGCGGGGGGTTCGCGGCGGATAGTCGCCGTCCGAGCGTTGTTGGCTCGGACGACGACCCTTTTCGCGGGCTGGGCTCGGCGGCGCGCGGCTTGGCCCGCGGTCGAGCCGCTAGTAACTCTAGAGGGTGTTGGTCACACCGCTGATCGAGCGCACCTCGTCAGCGATCACCAGGATCTCGTCGAGACTGGGCTCGTCGCCCAGGGCCTGGGCAACGCCCTCTTCAAACACCAAGATCACCAGGTCGGGATTCTTTTCCTTGCCGCGCCGGCCGAGCTCTTCGGCGTGAGCGAGCAACTTGCCCACCACGTCGCTGGCGTTGCTCCTTTCTGATTTCGGTTGATGGCAAGCCCTCCCGGATCCCCAATTGAATTAGCGCGCTATGGGAGGGAACGTGCAGGCAAACCGAAATGAGGCTCAATTGGATTGAGACGATCGCGACAGGTCGCGCTCGCTGACTCCGATCAGTGCTACTGGCTGCTGTCAGAGTCGCTGAGCCAGTTCCTCAGCCGGCTGAGGAAGTCATTGTGGCAAGCTCGTTCCAGCCATGGGTAGTGCCCGGCGTGGCGCCACTCGTAGTATTCGAGTTGCGGTAAGAAAGGCCGCAGGCTGGCCTGGATCAGCCGGCCGGGGTGGGGGTCGACAGCACCGTGCAACATCAGCACTGGTGAGCGAATAGCGGCGAAGGCGGCCGGGTAGACACCCTCTGCTTGCAGCCGCAGCATATCTTGCCAGCTTTCTTGATGACCCCGAGCATCGCAGGGCAGCAGCTCCAGATCGCTACTGATCAGATCGTGGGAGAAGGCCGGCAGGAATAGCTCACCGCTGGCCGCCAGGCGCTGGTCGGGGTCTGGGATCGTCTCGCTCAGGCGCTCCAAGCGTTGTCGCAAGGGCTCGTCGATACGCGCCTCCAGGGTGTCTCGCAGCTGCGCCCGGGCTTGCGGATCGAAGGTGCCGCAGCCCACCAGCACGAGGCGACCCATCTGAGCCGGATGAGCCGCGGCGTAGGCCAGGGCCAGCATCGCGCCCCAGGAAGATCCGACCAACGCTGGCGCTTCGGCCGAGCGCAGGGAGCACAGCTGAGAGTGCAGGTCGGCAACGTGCCCGGCGACAGTCAGCGGCTGGTCCGGGGCGCTACGTCGCTCGAGAGTCTCTAGCACCCGGAAGGAACTGGCCAGCTGGCGTGCCAGCGGCGCCATGCTGCCCGGCGCGGCGGGTCCGCCGTGTAGCAAGACGACCCAGGGACCGCGCTGACCATAGTGTCGAGCCTGCATGTCGAGAGCGGTTAGGGGTGGCCGCTGCCCGCTTCACCGCCGCCGCGGGCGGTGACCAGGTACATGGCAAAGCTGCCCAGCCAATGGCCACCTTCATAGTGGGCACCAGTGACTGCCGCCAGCCCGGCCGCGCGGTGGGCCTTGGCCGCGGCGCGCAATGCGGTGCTCCGAGGGTCCCCCTCGGGCAGGCCGGCAACGATGCCTTCCAACATCCAGGCGCGACTCAGATTGAGACCGTCGAGATGGGCCAGCTTGGGATCGCCAGGGTCGCTGACCACCGCCGGCTCGAGCCAATCAATGCCACCGGTGAGCGGAATCTGTGGCAAGAAGGCACCCAGCCAAGCAGCAAAAGCGGTTGTTGGCAATACCCGGCGCAGTAGATCAGCCTCGGCCAGGCAGGGTGAGAGGAAGTCATGCCCAGAGGGCTCATAGGCCAGCGGGCACCGCTGGTCGGCGCCATAGAGTTCGCGGCTGCGACGCTCGATCAGCTGGACCATCGATGGGTCGCCTGCGACTCGCGCCCAGTCGAGGATCAAGCCAAAGGCGAAGCCGGTCTGCGAGTGCTCGCCAACGCGAATCGGGTGGGTAAGCTTGGGAATCCAGTTTGCCAGGCGCTGGGCGGCCAGCTGTTCGAGGGGTTCGAGGGCCGCCACCCAGCGCCGCGCTTGGGGGTCGTCCCACTGGCGCAACTCGGTGGCTAGTTGCAACAGCCAAGCGAGGCCGTAGGGGCGCTCGAACGACACCCGGCCGGCACCTTCGAGATAGCGCACTTCGCCGCTGATCTGCTGTGGGCTGAGACTGGCGGCCAAGGCAAGGCGGGCGCGACCGGCGATCTCGGTGGCAGGGAAACGGCGCGCCAATCGGGCCAGTAACCAATGGCCGTGAACTGACGAATGCCAGTCGTAGCAACCGAAGAATGCCGGGGTCAGCTGTTGCGGAGTAAGGGCATCCTCACCGTCTTGCAGCACATGGGAGATCTTGTTCGGGTACTGGCGGTGAACGCAGTCGAGCGCCAGATTTCCGAAGCGCTCGGCGAGCTTCTGCTCGCGGCTCTGGGCAGCCACGGGATTGGCGGCCAGCAATAGCAGGCCCAATAGCGAAGCGATGGGTAGGCAGGGCCTGCGAGCGCTGGTCAAGAACTGGGCCTTCAACGACACGGCAAGACTCCGGTTAGGTCAACAAGGTCGAACTGAAGGCCCAGTCTAGCGTCTAGCGGGCGCTTTGCCAGCGACGGCCGCCGGTGGTGATCCATCCCTAGCACGGCCACGGCGTTGACCAACTACCGGCGGGCTCACGACAGGGCGAGCCGCCGCCGTGAGCCTCTGCCGGTAGCTTGTAGGGCTGCTAGGCGCGCTTGTAAACCATCCCGAGCACTGCCCCACCGACGATGCCGCCGAGCAGACCAATGGCCCCCCAAGTCCAGCACATGTTGTAGGGCCAGTCAGCGATCACCAGCACGTTGTAGAAGTTGGGGAAGAATCCCACTAAGCCGACAAAGAAGCCGTAGGTGGCACCGCCCTTCCAACCATCTGCCCAAGAGCTACGGGTTTTAGCGAAAAGAATGGCGATAGCAAGCCACAGGCATAAAGAGATGGCGAAGAAGTAGGCCGGATTGACTTGCTCTTGTGAGAAGACCTCGGGAAGACCCTGGTAGGTCTCGGCCATGACAACGCCATGGGCTACGAAATCAAAGAGGTTGCCGACAATACCGGCGGCGACGCCCGACAAGACGATTTTCGTCCAGTTCATACAGACCTCCTGGGTAGTTCCCAATCACTGTTTGCGAATGCGTGGCGCCATCCTAGCCTGTGGCGAAGTCAAGCTCAAACACGGGCCCGCGCAATCCATCGGCGGTATTTGGCTGCCTCAGCTCTCCTGCTCGACGCAGATCTGCTCGGCCTCTTCCGGCGCCAGCGGTAACCGCAGCAGTCGGCAGCGATGGGGTTCGCCGTCCGGGTCGTCGGCGGCAAAATGACGGCAGGTCCGGCAGAGGCCAAAGGGTCGACCGCCGTTTGCGGCCAGGTGTCGGGTCAGGATCCGCCGCAGGGCAGTCTCCAGCGAAGCTCGATCTTGCGCACCGGCTGCGCCGATCGAGGCACCGATGTGGGTCAGCGGGTCTTCGCGCAGCAGCTCCTGGCCCGCGGCGGTTAGCTCCAACTCGATCGAGCGCTTGTCCGCCGCCAGCGGCTGTTTGCGCACCCAGCCTTTGCGCTGCAATGCCATCAAGGTCTGCGACACTGTGCCCTTGGTAGATCCCAGATATGTGGTCAGGGCGGTGGGTGTGCGCGAAAAACGATTGGCCCGCGCCAAATAGCGCAACACCTCCCACTGCACCGGCCTTAGGCCCTGGTGGTGCCCATCGTTGACCATCAGGCGGCCGAGGCGTTCAAGCAGCAGGGCTATTGGGTCTGGAGTTTCAGCCATCTAGATAAAATAGCGACTCGAAACCATCTTGACAAGCAGGAGTTGGTTCCTTAGTATTGGTATCGACTCGCTACTAACTGATACAAACTAAGGAAGTAATCATGAAAATCAAGCTACAACTCGTCGGCCTCCTATCCATCGTCTTTCTGGGTGCGGCTACCTTCGGTGCTGGGGTGGTGGTGGCGGCTGAACCCGCGCCGCTGGCCGGGTCGGCGGATCTCGATCTGCGGCGGGCCCGAGTCTCTTACCAGGCCGACCTCGACCTGCTGGTCTTCGAACTACAGGTGGCCGGCAAGGCCGGTGCTACTTTGCCCAAAGCTGCCGGGCAGATGGATGGTGCCCCGGTCCTGGCCTATGTCTTCCCCACCACGCTGAAACCCGAGCAGGTCGGTTTTGCTGCCGGCGAGGGCACCCTGGCCTTGGTCGCCACCAGCCACCCTGACTTTGATGACACGCCGCTGTGGGACGAGAGCGGCAATGGCAGTTCTACGGATACCAGCGACGGCAGGATCTTCCACTCGCATTGGGTGGTGCTGGTGCCCGATTCGCGAGTCGCCGGCGGTCTGTCGGTCAAGGCGGTGCAGGGTAGTGAGTTCGACAAGGAGCTGCCGGCGACCGCTCCGGGGATGCCTATCTATCTTGATTCCCCCGGTTTCTCAGTGGTGATGCGGGGCGATCGGCTGCGGATTCCAGTGCCTGCTTGGAGGATTCGCGACCTCGGCGATTTTCGTTTCGACGCTGTCACCGCCTACCTGCAAGTCAACACCTCAGATAGCGAGCGCCCCACTCTTGGGGTTTACAAGATCTACGAAGTGCTGAGTGGCGACCTGAGTTTGCCGCAGGTCTTCGATTCGCGGAAAGTAGATCGCTAGGGGAACAGCCGATACCAGCGCAGTGTTTTATCGCGTTTCGCGGCGGCCAGCTTCCTGGCCGGTCGTGGGTCAGATCAAGCCCGCGCCTGCGAACGATTGGGGCGGGTGAAACGTATTGCAAGAAAAGCGTTATGGCGCTGCTGCTGCCCAGCAGCGTCATTCTGCATCCGTTAGGATGAGAATGCGTTGGAGATGGCTATACTTTGGAGGAACATATGTCCCAAATACGACAAAAGATTTTTCTGGGTCTGCCTTGCTTGGCTCCCCTGAGCTGGGCACTGTTGGTCAGTGTTGCTTTGCTGTGGGTGCCGCAGGCGAGCGCCCAATCTTCGCCGTCGGCCGTCTTTGGTGAGCAGGTCGACGTACGAGTGATCAACCTGGAAGCGGTCGTCACCGATCGCTCAGGTTCCTTTGTCCCCGGTTTGACCAGTGCTGACTTTCGCCTATTGGTCGACGGTCGTGAAGTGCCGGTGCAGTATTTCAGCGAGATCCGCGATCAGGTGGCGCAGGCATCCGAACAAGAGGGCGAGACGGCAGGTGTGCCAGCCGTTACCGCGGGACAGAAGGTTGGCACTAGCTATCTACTGTTCATCGACAACTTCTTCGGCATCAAGGCCGATCGCGACCGAGTGCTCAACAAACTGCGCGACGACCTGGAGGTCTTCGACGACGTCGATCAGATGGCGATTGTTGCCTTTGACGGTCGACGACTCGAGATGCTGCGCAACTGGTCGCACTCTGCGGCCGAGTTGTCGCGAGTTTTGCTCAAGGCCAAAGAGGCCAGTGCTTTCGGCCTGCAGCGCCGCGGCGAGCTCAATCGTTTCGAATCACAGAACCAATTCCAATCGGCAGGGCTAATTCAGGAAACAACCAATACGATTTTGGAGGACTACCTCCATACCCTCAGTCGGCAAGTAGATAGCGCGTTGGCCGCGGCAACTACGGCGCTGCGGACTTTTGCCAACCCGTCGGGTCGAAAGGTGATGCTCTTGGCCGCCGGAGGCTGGCCAGAGAACTTGCGAGTATTCGCAGTGGGAGAAAACTTCTCGAGCCGGCGTTACGCCAACATCTACTCTCCCAAACAGGGCTTCGACAACCTCGCCAGCACCGCCAATCTGCTGGGCTACACTCTGTATCCGATCGATATGCCCGGCTTGCGCACTACCGGTTCTGGTGCGGGCGAGAGTCTCATTGAACGTCAGAACGGGGGGAGTCTACAGTCTGGCTCGATCAATATTGCCGCTCAGGGTTTGAGTACCTATCGCGAGAACACGGTCGAGTCGACATTGCTGGTTCTGGCCCGAGAGACCGGTGGCGAGGCACTGATCAACGGCTTGCGCGACCGCGCCTTGGCCATTGTTCGAGCGGATCTGAACTCCTACTACTGGCTCGGATTCTCGCCCCGCCGGAATCGTGATGACCAGGTGCATGAGATCGAGATCGAAGTCTTGCGTCCGGGTTTGGAGGTTCGCAGCCGCAGAGGTTTCAAAGACCTGTCGCGTTCCACCGAGGTCACGATGCAGGTCGAGAGCGAGCTGCTCTTCGACTCGACCTTCGATCGGGGCCCACGTCTAGAAGTCACGGTTGGCCAAGTGAAGAAAGCGCGCAAGGGGCTCAAGGTTGATGTGTTGTTGCGGGTGCCGCTCGACCAGGTGATTATGCTGCCGGTCAAGGGTGGTTTCGAGGCCAATCTGGAACTCCGCGTCGCGGCTCTCGAAGAAGACGGTGACCGCTCCGAGATCCCGGTGGTACCGGTGAAATTCGGTGGCCCCACCGCGCCCCAAGCAGGCCAGTATGCCACCTACCAGACCACCTTGCAGCTCCGCCGCAAGAAGCAGCGGCTGGTGCTGGCCCTCTACGATCTAGCCGGCGACGGCTTGCTCACCGCAGAATTGGAATTCAACCCGAAAGGCTTTTGAAGTCGCCTTGGGCCGCCTGTCAAGGAATCAGTACATCTTGGAAGATCCTGTAGGCCGCACGACATTGCGGCATCTTCGATCAGCCGTAGGAGTACTGGTACCCTCCCCGTAACCACAGTTTCTGGCCGCTGCTCTCGACCTCCAGAGCGAAGCTCAGATTCTGTCTGATCTGACCTGGGCTGTGGTCGATGATCGACAAGACCGTACCGCCAGCCTGGCAACCCAAAGTGAAAGCACCGTTGATCATCGACTGCCCATTTTGGTTGCGAAATGAGGCGGTCTTGATACCGACCGCGTTGAACTTCATACCCCCAGCGGGCTTGACCCTGGGGTTGGGTTCGAGCTTCCAGGTAATCTCGACCGCGGTCGCGGTAGTGCCGTCCAGCAGCTTGATGGCACCTGTGGAATCTATGCTGTAGGCGACCGGGTTGGCCTTGCTGGCCGGAGGTGATTGTGTCGGCTTGAAAATGAAGGTGGGAGCATTGGTGACATCTTGCCCGGCATTGTAGAGGATAGTTGCTTCGATCTTGCCAACGCCACCGCCGTTGCCGAAAGGATCGTTGGAGCCTTGGTTGTAGATCCTGGGATCCAAGGAGGTGTCGGAGTCGTCGTCGAGTTTGAAGAACAGATCGTAGAGATAGGACTTGCCGTTCTTTGACGCCCCGTCGAGGACGGTGATCGACGAGCGATTGGCGGCCACCTTGACCACCTTCAAGTCGGAGTTGAGTTTGATCGGGAGTGCTGAGTCGAGGAAGGTCTCGGTGTAGTCCCAGCCCCGTTTCCAGATCCCGAAGGTGGTGATCTTGGCCGGGGACGGTACGGTGAAATCGAGTTGCAGAGAATCGAACGCACCCACTTGGATCCAATCTGTCCCTACCGTGAGTTGCCCTTTCTGAAAGGGTTTCATTTGCACTCTCGATGTTGAAACGTCGAGGTCGATGGTTTTCCTGGTCACGGCCATGTCGGATCTCCTTTTCTGCGGCCGTCAGCATGTTGGCCTGGTGGACGGTTTTGCGGGCTACGCCACCGCAGCTCGGCAAGTGCGATACCGCGATCGGCGAGCTGCTCAGCCAGTCTCTGCGCTTGCTCGGTACGGCCGAGCCGATGCAGGGCTCGAGCACGGTTGACGAGTAGAGGGCTGGTGCCCTCGCTTGCGGCCCGCTCGGTTAGCGTCAGCACCCTCTGCCAGCGCCGCCGGGCTTGGTCTGGCTGGCCAAGCTCCGCCGCGGCCGAGCCGAGCAGCAAGTGCAGCCGGCTTAGTAGGCCGAGGTCCTCGGTGTCGGGAGGGTCGCTGTCGCCGAGCAAGTGGAGGGCTCGCTGAGCATCCTGGGTGGCTGTTTCCCACTGGCGGTCGGCGTGGAACAGGAAGGCTCGTCGGTAGCCTGCCAGAGCGCCGATGCGGCGCACTTCGCGATGCCCAGCATCGAGATCTTCCAGACCTTCGGCGATCTTGCCGAGTCGGCTCCAGGTCAGGCGTGCGGCAGCCCGGCGCTCGGTGTGCCATTCGATCGCTCCCAGCTTCTGCACCGTTCTGGCGAGTTTGGCTTGCCAGCGGAGGTTCTGTGGATCGTGGGAACGCAGTTGGCTGAACATCGCTTCGGCCCGCCGCAGGTGATCTTCGGCCTCTGGCCATTGGGCCAAGACGAATAGCAGCTCGCCTTGATAATCCAAGGCGGTGGCCAGGTGGTCGCGAAAGATCAGGTTATCGGGCTGGCGCGCGGTGAGCCAGCGGCGCTCGGCCAGCTCGGAGGCGAAGCCGCCGCGAGCGGTTTCGAACTTGCCGAAGTGGCTGGCCAGTACCGCCAGCAGGTTGTGGGTTGCGGCCAACTCGAAGCGGTAGCGGGCGTTTTCTGGCTCGCGATCGACCAGCTCTTGGTTGATCTCGAGGGTGGCCGAGAAGCGTTGCCGAGCGGCGCCGAGCTCGCCGAGTTCTTGCAGCACCGAACCCAGGTTGCTCTGGGCATAGGCCAACTCGAGTTGGTAGTCGAGATTCTCGCCGCGCAGCTCGACCAGGCGTTCGGAGAGGTCTAGATAGGCTTCGAAATGGTGCCGAGCGGCGGCGCTTTTTTGCTGGTCCCAATAGGCCTTGCCGACCCAGAAGTGGCTCTGCCCAAGATCAAACAGGCGCCGCGGATTTTGTGCTGCGCGATCAGCCAATGCCTGAGCCAGGTCGAGAGACTCTTCGAGGGGTGGGAGGGCGCCGCTGAAGTCGAAACGCTCCAGCCGCACCTCGCCGATCTGGTAAAGGGCGCGCGAGCGAAAAGCCAGCTCATCGTCGCTCAGCTCAGCCTCGGGCACGGCGGAGAAGTAGGCCATTGCGCGCTCGCCGATCTCGTCGAGAATCTCCAGCCGGCCGACCGCGGCCAGCTTTTGTCGCAAGCTGGTCAGCATGTAGCCGATCATGTCCTCGGCCTGGGCTCGGCGGTCGGCGGCTCGGCGGTTGGCCAGCCTTGCTTCGACGCCCAGCGCCGCGGCGATGACCAGGGCACCGATCAACAGCACGGTGGCGATGGCGCCGACGCTCAAGATCCACCGGTGGCGCACCGCGAAACGGCTCAAGCGTTCGGCACGGCTGGTGGCGTAGGCCGCGACCTCCTCGCCATCGAGATAGCGCCACAGATCCTCGGCCAGTGCCCGCGCCGAGCGATAGCGCTGCTCAGGATCCTTGGCCAGACAGCGGTGGACGATCGCCGCCAGGTCTTTCGGCAAGGAACTCAGCCGCTGACGCAAGGGCACGGGAGGGTCGTCATGGATCGATCGCAGCAGAGCGGGCAGAGTATCGCCGGAGTGCGGCAGTTGGCCGCAGAGAAGTTGGTAGAGGGTGACGCCGAGGGCGTAGATATCGGCCCGCCGATCCGGTTGGGCGTTGGCTTCGAGCGCTTCGGGAGCCATGTAGACGGGCGTGCCGGCAGTCGGAGCGGAGCTATCGTCAGTGCCGCCGCCGGCCGCGGGCTCTTGCCAGGCGGCGACGCCGAAATCGGTCAACCACGGGGTCCAGCCGCCGTGATCGTTGGCTTCTACCAGGATATTCGAGGGCTTGATGTCGCGATGGATCAGCCCCCGGCCGTGGGCTACTTGCAGACCTTCGGCAATTTGGGCCAGCAAGCGCACCCGCTGCTCGATAGCGATCTCTTCGCCGAGTTGCAACACGGTTGGGCCGTCGACCCAGCGCATCGAGATGTAGGGTCGCTGATCAAGCTCGCCGGTGTCGTAGACCTCCAGGATGGCCGGGTGACGCACCCCTGCCTGCGCCCGAGCCTCGCGTAGTAGCAAGTCGCTCTGCCGCGGGTCAGCATGGTCGAGGAACTTGAGTGCCACGGGACGTTGCAAGTGGCGATCGAAAGCCTTGTAGACGGTTGCCATGCCGCCTTCGCCGAGGGGGTCGCCGATCTCATAGCGATCCTCGGGCGAACTCTCAGGTGCAGCGGCCGCGCTGGCTTCGAGCACTGCTTCGAGAAGGTCTGCGGCCGGCACGGCAAGAAAACTCGCTGGCAGATCCGCCGCTTGCCGCAGGCGCTGTTCAGCTTCGGCGAGCAGCCGCGGTTGGGTCACCGTCAGCCGACGCAAGTAGGATTTGCGCTCGCCGGTGTCGAGAGCAGAAATCTCGAGCAGCATTTTGCCGATTCGCAACTCAGTCTTGGCGCCGAACGTCGCGACCCTGCGGTCGGGAGTCGGCGATGCTTCAGCCATCTTGCCCGCCGATGTTGTCCGCAGGGTGCAGATCGAGCAGGCGTTGGCGAGCATCGCGGGTGCTCAAGGCATGCTCGCCATTGAGATCGAGCAGAGCTTGGTAGGCCGGTGCCAGGCAGCGCTCAGCCTCGGCGAGGCGCCCCTCGCGGCGATAGAGTTCACCCAACAAGCTGTCGGCATCGGCCCATCGCCAGTCGCTGGTCGGCCGGTTTTGGCGCAGTTTGCGGCGTGCTCGGCGCAGTAGCAGGCGCGCCGTGTCGAGTTCCCCTTCGGCGAGCAGCAGCTCGCTAAGGTTGCGTTCGCTGTGCGCGACTTGGAAATGCTCGTCACCAAAGCGGTGGCGGAAAATCTCGAGGGCTTGGCGGTAGTGCTGCTCTGCTGTCCAAACATCGCCGAGCGCTCGCCGCACGCTACCCAGCAAATCGAGCACCGAGGCCACCAAGGTGTGGTCCGGCCCGAATTCCGCGCGCCGGATGCGCAGTGCTTCTTCGAGTAAATCGACGGCGTTGGTGGGCTGACCGCGAGCATATAGAGCCGCCGCCAGGCTGCGTAGGCCGCTGGCGATCCGCGGATCATCGTTGCCATAGAGCTGACGGCGAGTTTCGAGGCTGCTCTGGTAGAGCGCTTCGGCTGCGTCGTAGGCGCCGCGGTAGAGCAGGGTGGTGGCTAGGTTCGATTGGATTGCCGCCGCTTTCTCCAGGTCACCTAGCTGCTGGTAGATGGCCAGGGCCTCGTCCATCAGGCTCTCTGCTTCGGCGTAATCGAGAGCCTCGAGATGGATCGCGCCGAGGTTGTTGAGCCGCGCTGCCAGGCCACTCGAAGCACCCGGATGCAAGCCGCGCCAAGTGCTGAGGGATTGGCTCAGCAGGCTCAGGGCGGGGTCGATCTGGCCGAGTTGGTAGTAGAGCTTGCCCAGGGTAGCGCCGAGCTCGGCGCGCAGCTCGGGTTCGGCGTCGAGCTCGGGCTCGTCGAGTTGGCGAGCGGCGCGATCCAGAATCAGGCTCGGGGTCAGTTCGGCGCCGCCGCGGCGGTCGGGGTCGGCGACGTTGATTAGCTCGCGCATCACCGCCACCACCCGTTCGGCCCGTTGGCGCTGGGCCAGGCGTTGCCGACCGCTGCTCCACAGCCAGAACCCAGCCACGCCGAGCGCCACCACCAGTACTCCTAGAGTCTTGCGGTGGCGGCGCAAGAACTTAGTGCTGCGATAGATAGTGGTGCCGCGTCGCGCTCGCACCGGCAGACCGGCGCGGTGGCGGCGCAGGTCGTCGGCCAGCTGGTCCACCGAACTATAGCGCTGCTGCGGCTCCTTGCGCAGAGCTTGCAGCACGATGGCGTCGAGATCGCCCTTGAGGAGCCGACTCCAGCGATAGGGATCGAAGGCGGTAGCGGTGGTGCTACCGCGGGTGTGGCGGCGGCGCACCAGGGTGCTGGGCCGCAGCGGCTGGTGCCGCACCACTCGTTCAGCGATCTCCTCGATACCGCAGTCATGCAGCTCGTTGGGCAAGTGGCCGGTGAGCAGCAGGTAGAGCAGCAGGCCAAGGGCGTAGATGTCGCTAGTGGTGGTTACCGGTTGCTGGCGCACTTGCTCGGGGCTGGCGAAACGCGGGGTCATGGGGGCGCTCGAGGTGCGGGTCAAGCCGCCGCTTAAGTCGTCGCCGAGCAGTTTGGCGATGCCGAAATCGAGCAGTTTCGGTACCCCGTCGGCGCCGACCAGGACATTCGACGGCTTGAGATCACGATGCACCACTAGATTACGGTGGGCCAAGGCGAGGGCCGAGCAAACTTGCGCGAACAGCTCCAGGCGTTGGGCGACGGAGAGCTGGTGATGTTCACAGTAGGTGTCGATCGGCTCGCCGACGACCAGCTCCATCACCAGGTAGGGTCGGCCGTCCTCAGTGGTGCCACCGTCGAACAGGCGGGCGATGGATGGGTGTTCGAGTCGGGCGAGAATCTGTCGCTCGTTGTGAAACCGGGCGATGGTGGTGGCACCGAGCAAGTGTCGTTGTACAACTTTGATCGCCACTTGCTTGTCGTAGTCGTCTTCACGCCGCGCCCGATAGACCGAGCCCATGCCGCCACGGCCTAACAGCTCGTGCAAACGGTAAGGGCCAAGGCGAGTCTCCTCCAGGCTGTTGGCTCGCGCTGAGGGGCTTGGTAGCAGGTCATGGGCCGGCTGGGCGAGGAAGGCGTCAGCTTGCCCTTCGAGGGTCAGCAACTCGTCAAGTTCGCGGCGTAGGGCCGAGTCGTTGCCACAGGCTTGGTCGAGTTTTTCAGCGCGTTGAACGGCCGGGGCGTCGAGGGCCAGTTGCAACAACTCCATGACTCGCTGGCGATGCTTGGCGCTAGCGGCGGAAGCCCCCCGCCGGCTCATGGATCGCCTTGGCGAAGCTCATGCAGCAGCCAAATCTTGGCTGCCTTGAGGTCTCGTTTGACAGTCGCCGGTGAGACCTTTGCCAGGTCAGCAATTTCGTCGAAGGTCAGGCCGCCGAAGTAGCTCAGTTGGACGAACTCTGCTTGCCGCGGAGCAAACTTGCCGAGCGCCACCAAGGCATCGTCGAGCGCCACCAAATCGACGTCGCGATCGACCGCGATGCCGAGCACTTGGTCGAGCGGTAGAGGCGGGGTGCCACCGCCGTGCCGTACCGCCCGGCGCCGTCGGGCGTGGTCCACCAGGATCCGCCGCATGGTCTGAGCGAGCACGGCGAAGAATTGCACCCGGCTGGCAAAACGCACCTTGCGGCGACCCGCCAAACGCAGGTATGCCTCGTGTACCAAGGCGGTTGGCTGCAAAGTGTGACCGGGGGCTTCGCGAGCCATGTAGCCCCGCGCCAAGCCCCGCAAATCGCTCATTACCAGGGGCATCAGCTGTTCTACCGCGTGTGGGTCGCCAGCGCTCCAGGCATCGAGCAACTCCGTCACATCGGGACGCTCGGACGTGTTCATGGAGTTTTCATGGTATCAGCCGGATTGCGTCCAGCGCCGCTGCCTGCGATCATTATTGCGTGGAAAGACGAGCCTCTCCCGCAGACCTCACCCGCCTGTTGCATGAGTGGCGGACTGGCAGCTCGGCGGCCCAGGAAGAACTCTGGCCGGTGATCTATCACCAGCTCAAGAGCCTCGCTCGCGGTGTGCTGCGGCGTGGCGGCGGTAGGGGAAGGCTGGGCACCACCGCCTTGCTGCACGAGGCTTATTTGCGGTTGGTGGGCTCGGAGTCGCAAGTGCCGTGGAATGATCGTCAGCATTTCTATGCGGTCGCCGCACGGGCGATGCGCTACGTGCTGGTGGATCATGCCCGCCAACGACTGTCAAAGAAGCGCGGCCAAGGCGAAGTGTCGGCCGAGCTGCCAGCCGACCCTGCCGATCCCTCTTCGCATCGGCCGGAAGACCTGCTCGCCGTGCATCAGGCGCTCGGCAAGCTGGCCCAGATCCATCCCCGTTACGAGAAGTTGGTCGAGATGCGCTACTTCGCCGGCTTTTCAGTCGACGAGGCCGCCGACTTGTTGCAAGTGTCGCGTCCTACCGCGGTACGCGATTGGCGGGCGGCTCGCACCTGGCTCTACAGTGAGCTCCGGAGGTGAACTCCAGAAGTCAACTCCAGAGTGAACTCCGAGCGGAGAATCGTGCCGCAACTCTGCGACGCTCAAGGTGAAAGCGCCGGCATCGCTGCCGGAGTGGTCGTCGACGGTCAGGTAGTAGGTGCCGGCTTGTAGGGTCTTGATCCACTCGGCAGCCCCGCTCGCCAGGGTCCGCGGCTGGGTGAGCAGTCGCTGACCCTCAAAATCGAGCAGGTTGGGAGCTTGGCTGGCCGCTGAGTCGAGGGCGATTCGGACCGTGGTGGCCCGTGGCAACACCAGGGAGAAGATATCTCGGTCGTCGCCCCAGCCGTTGCCGAATTCACCGCCGACCCTGGCACCAAGGGCGATTGGCGTAGCGCAGAGCAGCAGGTCGGCATGGTCGTCGTGGGTGGCGGCGCGGCACAGCTGAGTCAGGCGCTTGGGATTGGGTTCGATCTCGATCAACTCCGGGTCTTTGGGATTGGGTTCGATCTCGATCAACTCCGGGTCTCGCGGTGGCGGGACAAATGCCACAAAAGTCGAGCGCAGACGCAACTCGCCCAACCGCCGGAGCGGGTCTTGGCTGCCGGCGCAAGTCAGCAGCCGGGTAGCGGTAGCTGCCCGGGCCAGGATGTAGGTGGCGCTTTGGTCGAGCACCTGCAACTCCGGACTCGCGGTGGAGATCGACAACTGGGCCTCGTCGGCAGCTTCTCGGCTCCGCAGAGCGAGGGTCAGCAGGCCGGCACCAGGTATCTCGAGGTGGAAACAGCGCCGCACGCCGGCGGTGTAGAGCGCCTCGCGATGCTCGCTGCCGAGCTGGTGGTGGGTGGTGGTGGTGCTCAGTCCGATGGCGATCGCGGGGGTCGCCGCCGCGGCACTGGAGGCTAACGCGGTAGCCAGCAACAAGGTCAATAACCCGGCGGTCGAGCGCGGGCCACAGTGGCTGGCGAGCTGGCTGGCGAGCTGGCTGGCAGAAGTCTGGAAGGTGCTGGTCATAGACATAGTTTCCCCTTGACGGGCTGCTGCTGTACCTTTGAAAAGGTTTTGCAGCGGTGATCGAAGACGTCGTCGGAACGCTCTGTCCCGGCTTCATGGCGGTCCTCGAAAACGGGGAAAAAAAGGATCAAGAAGACTCAGGTTTCTTTTTCTTGACCGTAGCCAGCCTTCAAAGTCTTGTAAAAAGGTCGCCCGAGGGCCTGGTAGGCCGAGTTGAGCGAGTGGAATTGGAGGAGGAGAGCGTTAGAATGCCAAGTGGCACGCTGGCTCAGGTGTCCTGGTCTCAGCAGTAGAACTCACCATGACGCACCATCCTCACCCTCCCTTTAGCAGCGGTCCCTGGACCGTACACCCAGCTTCAAGGACGCTCTCGAGCGACGGCCTGGAGACCCGGGTCGGGCATAAAGTGATGGCGGTGCAGGTCTGTCTGGTGGCGGCGGACGGTGAGTTGGTGACCAAAGATCAGCTAGTCGAGCGAGTCTGGCAGGGTGCCTTCACCACTGACGAAGCGGTGGCCACTGTGGTCTATGAGTTGCGCAAGGCACTCGGCGACGATGCTCGCCGGCCGAGCTTTGTCGAGACCATTCGCAAAGGAGGCTACCGCTGGCTGGCTGAGGTAACTCCCCTGCGACCGCCCATCTGGCGCTCGCCGCCGCCGCGCCACGCCGTGGTGTGGGCACTAGGTTTGGCGGCCGCGCTGGCATTGGTATTTGGGGTGGCGAGTCTGCTGCCCACAGGAGCAGGCGGGGCTCTCACTTCACCGCGCTGGTCCCGCCCGGTGGTGAAGAAGGTCGATCCGCGGGCCGCGGAAGCCTACGATCTAGGCAGCTATTTTCTCCGCCAGGGTACGCCGGTGGGCAACCGCAAGGCGCAGGATTATTTTCTCCAGGCGATCGAGCGTCAGCCGGCCTTCGCCGCCGCCTATGCCGGTTTGGCCAGCAGCTTCGTCGCCAGCACCGAGGGTCTAACCGGCACGGCGCGCAGCGAAGCCTTCCGCCAGGCCCGCGAGTCGGCCCAGGCCGCGCTGGCGATAGACGATGAACTCGCCGCCGCCCATGCCTCCCTGGCCAACGTCTCCTTCCGTCATTCCTGGGATTGGCGCGCTGCCGAAGATCACTTCCGCCGTGGTTTGGCGGCGGCCGATCAGGCATTGGACCAGACCTGGGACTATGCCTTCTACCTGGCGGCGATGGGGCGCCATGCCGAGTCCATATCGGTGATGCGGCGGGTAGTTGCCGCCGAGCCGACCTCCAAACATGCCCGCTGGGCCTTGGGCCGGGTTTACTATTTGGCTCGTCGGTTTGACGAAGCTTTGGTAGAGCTGGCCTGGGCGGGAGAACTCGATCCGGCCTATCTCCAGGCGGCCTTGCTTGAGACCGAGGTGTTTTTGGCCAGTGGTCACGCTGAAGCGGCGATCCAAGCTTGCCAGGACAGCTTGCGTCTGGCCGGTGACAGTGCCGAGCAAATAGCGGCTCTAGCCGTCGCCTTCCAGCACGGCGGACTCGACGGAGTTCTGCGCTGCTTGATCGAGCGCGAAGTAGAACGCGGCGCGAAAGGTTTTGCGGATCCGGTCCTCTTGGCCAGTCTGGAAGCTCGCCGTGGCGCCACCGAGCCTGCTTTGGCCTGGCTGTCACAAGCCTACGCCAGTCACCATCAGGATTTAGTCTGGCTGCAAGTCGATCCGGCGTTCGACAGCTTGCGTAACTCGGCCGAGTATAGGGCTCTGCTCAGCCAGCTCGGGCTAGGCGCCTGAGACCGCAAGAATGGGCTTCCTCAAGTTCTCCTGATCGAGATCTGAGGCCGATCTCAAGCTTTCTAGCAGCGATCGAGCTAGCTTGCAGTCGGTCTTGGAGCCGGCTGCTCCAGAGCCCTACATCCAAGAACCGCAACCCAGGAGAACAGCTTATGAGAGCCTTCTACCGTTGGTCCTTTGCCGCCATTAGTGTCCTGACAGTGCTGGCCGCGGTGGCGAGTGCTCTGCCCTGGCCAACTCGTGAGTGAACAGCAGATCGTGATCGCTGGGCGCGGGCGCGCCGCTGGGGTGGGTGTGATACGCGATCAAGGAGGCGGCATTGTGCTGTATCGCGGCACGCAGGATCGGCCCCGGCGCGGCGGCTGTTTGGCGCGCTGTGCCGCGAAAGATCTCGCACTTGGCGATCAGTCTGTGTCTCATATCGAGCAGTAGCACACCAAGAACCTCTTGCTCGTAGTTGCCATCCAGGGCCAGGAACTCAGCAACCACCGCGGGCTGGTCGAGCAGGCGACGACGGCTGATCTTGGCTGCCGCCAGCCGCCGCATTAGCTCTCTCGCCGCCATCAAGACAGCCGCTCGCCCCGCGCTGGCACCGCTGCGCACCAATGCCACTCGCTCGGCGCAGAACAGCTCCCAGAGCCCGCCAATGGTTGGCAGCAGGCCCTGTGCCACATCCTCTACCGAGGGGTAACGCAGCAGCACCGCTATTAGCTCAGTATCCGTCAACCCAGCCGCCCCGTGGCGCAGCAGCCGATCCTTGGGCTTCAATCCGCTCGTCGACCGCTGAGCGGACTGGTCAGCTGCGGAGACCGCCATCCCGCCCGTGCTCAGCTCACAAGGAAAGATTGCCAAGCCGTTCAAGGCGTCTCCTCAGACCGCGTGCCCTGGTCGGACAAGGCGGCCAGGCTTTCGACCCCTCGGGCCAGTAACAGATGGCCTTCCCTGAGCTTCTCGCGGGTTGCCGGCAGAATCAGGGTGAGACTAAGACCGCGCAGGTTGACATCGAGTTCGACGCTCAAGTTCCGCGCCATCTTCAGCATTGTCTTCAAGAAATTCTGCGCCGCCTGCTGATCGTCGAATTGCAGCGAGCAAACAAACGTTGCTGAGTCGCCCTCCTGCCGCCAATGAGAAAGGTCTTTCATGCCGAGTTGGATGCGTTCTGGTTTCACGTTGGAGTCCTGTCGAGAAGCTATTGAAAAAAGACCCGGTTCGGGGACGAGGGATGTAGCCCCCGAACCGGGGATGGAGGACGAAGTGCCGCGGGGTACGGCATTATCGCCAAGGCTCTCAACCCCTCGGCTACTGTCCGGGGCGTACGCTGAGTTTGAATAAACTGGCGCTCGGGCAAAGAGCAGCAGCTCTTGAATCAAGTTCTGCACGCTGGCCAGCAGTTCGGCTGGCGCTGAGCCATCGCGGGAATTCAGCATCAGCCGCCAGGTTTTGATCATCTGGGCGGCGGCGCCGAGGGAGGTTTGCCGCCGCATATCTTGCTCACGGGTCACCAGCCACACCTCGGCTCCGGTCTTGCTGCTCCAATTCGGCAAACATTGGCTGTCGGCGGCCTGGGCATCCCACTGTTGCCACAGTTCCGCGTCCGCGCGGCCATCTCGGTCAGCAAGAAATCGCTGTCCTGACGCAAGTCGGCAACCCGGTTGCCCCACCTGCCCAGCGGGTAGAGCTGCGGCGCGGGGTCTTCGTCGCCTTGCCAGCGGGCACCGGGTGGGATCGGCGCCAGCAGGGCGCTGGGCCAGGGTTCCATCAATGCCCGTTCGGCGAGGATCTGGTGCTCGGCGGCCAGCAGGCCGGCACGGCGCAGATCCGCCAGTTGAATGGGGGATTGGTGGATCACGACGATTCTCCATCGCCGCCCTGCGGAACGGCTGCTGCCGCCTGGCTGGCCGGTCCCCGGCCATGGATGGTATTCGCCCCGGTCTCCCGCGCCGAGTCGCGCAGTAGCTCGGCCACAGCTTCGAGCACGGCCATGGAATACCCCAGAACCTGGAACTGAGCAGCGACTCTGGGAGTGCCGTCGGGGTTGGTGGCTTCGCCATCTAGTAGTTGGCGGTTGTTCTTCACAGCGGAGCCGAGCAATTTGCCGAGTCGCTGGTGTTCTTTTTTGACCCTGAAACTAGCTTCTAGCAGGTCGCGCCAGAAGGTGTCTTCGAAGGATGGGGCATCGCGCTCGGGTTTTGTTTCGTCGGACATGGTGGCCTCCTCTTGACCTGTGTTGTGGTCGGGAGCTTCGGCGTACTGGCGGTGGGCACGCAAGACATCGGCGCAAATAGGTGGTCAGACCGCCGGCAGGGCAAGCAGTAGAGTCGAGTGCTTGCAAGTGAGCAGGTCAATTACCGCCTCTCAGGTGGTGAAACTCATAAGAAATGCCCAAGACTTGAGAGAGAAAGCTCATCGACCTATACTTCTCCTGCTCCAGGAAATGTCTAGAGGAGGGCCGAATCTTGAGCCAGAGAGGTACTACTAAGGAGCGTGTTTTGCGCCAATTGGGATTGCTGAAGGCAGACCATCGCGGTCAGGTCGGAGTGATCGAGAGGAGCCTTGGGTTGAAGGGCGATGGCTGTATCGCCCGCTATGTAAACGGAGCGCGAGGGCTGAGTATCGAGCGCTTGGGTCAGATTCTCGATGGCTTCGGCGGACCGCCAGAGAGGTTCTTCGCCAAGGCATTCGACCTCGAACCCTCATCTCCACCGCCAGCAGTCGGCAGCGGCAGCTGGCTGCTCCAGACCCTCCACTTGGGCGAACGAGAACCGCAGCCGATCCAAGAGCTTCGCAGAGCTGCCGAAAACTTGCCGACTCAGAGGCCAGATTCGCCGCCGACTGAAAGCTCGGCCATCCCGTTCGCCCGCGAGAGGGTCCCGCCGATGCTGACCACCGGCACCCTGCGCAAGCGTCGCGAACTCCTCTGCAACCCCATCTGCCAAAGTGGCGAGTTTGTCCGCCTAGCGGCCAAGATTCTCGATGACCATCGCTACGACAAGCCCCAAGATGCTGCCGCCCTGGCCCACCAGCTAGCAGTGAAGGTCTGCCCAGGCCTGCCGGCGGCCGAAGCCCACGATGCGTTTGCCACCGCTACTGGGGTCTTCGCCTCCTCGCATCGAATCGCCGCCAGCCACGAGATCGCTGCCCGTGCCTTGGCGAAGGTCTGTGATTCGGAATCGGCAGCTGTCCTGGGAGACTTGATGCAACGAACTACTGGATTGATGGTCTCCTACGGCCGCTACACCGACGCGCTGGCTGCAAACGGCAAGGCGATGTGGATCCACGAGGGAACGGGGGACCTCATTAGGATAGGACAGGCCTCTAGCGAACGGGCAATGGTCTGTTACTTCGCTGGAGAACTTTCCCGCGCCGCCAACGCCGCGAAGACAAGTCTCGCCATTTTGCCGGCCGAGGAGGCCAGGCACGCCAGCACGGCCCATCTCTGTCTGGCTCAGATGGCGATCGCCCAGGGCAACCTAGAAAGTGCGGACGCCTGCCTACGGTTTGCCGCAGACCTTGCCTCGGATATCTACTCGCAAGCCATGGTCAACTGGGTAGCGTCGGATCTGCTTCAGCTGACGGGGGACTTCGAGCGTGCACAGCTGCAATTGCGCGAGGTAACCGAGGCGCTGTGGACACTGAATGCCTTCGATGGTGCGTTATCGACCCTTGACTTGCTCAAGCTCTTGATGCGGCACGGAGAAGATGCTGAGGCATTCATCGTTGCCAGCACAGTCAGTCGGCTACTAAACCCGTACGTCAGCAATCGGATCGCCGAGGCTGCAGCCACCGAGCTGCTGAAGGTGCGCCGCAGCACTGGGCTCAACTTGAGGGCTGTTGAAGAGGCCCGGACCGCGCTCCAACACGGCAAACGGATGGGCCAAGACCCCCGGGGAGCGCGGCCGGCACGAGTATCTAACCGCCGGGAATAATCATCGCGCCGTGCTGCGGCCCGCTTGATGGGGTCCAGATCTCTTTGCTAGTTGGTGTCATCAGATGCTCCTTCCCCCAGCGCAGCACCGGGCGCTGTACGGGAGGTGTTGGCCGCCAGCGTAGCGACGCTGACAGCAGGGTGTTGGGCGATCCTCCCGGCCTTCTTGGCAGGGGGGGACGTGGCCTCAGCCTATGGCAAGGCTGGGGTCCGGCAATCGCAGTTCAGACGCGCGACGCGAAACCGTCCGCTGGCCGTGGTCAGACACCGTCGACCGCCAAACCGCGAGGGAGTTTTGAACTCAACTAATCGTGATCTAAGTCAGAGAATAACCAAGTTAAAAGGATAAATCTCTGTATTTCGAGTATTCTCTGGGGTGATTTCAATCACAGGATCCGCCCATGACCGTGAGCCAAAGAGCTAACGCCGTCATCCACCAACGAATCTGGCGAAGATCGCCAAGAAATGGGAAAGGCACAGAAACTGAGAAGGGAAGCTAGCTAGAAATCTGACCGGGGAGCCAAACCAGCAAGGAAAATATCCAGATGAAGTTCAGACGACCGATCGTGAACCTCGTTATCGTCCTCATCGCTTTCAACGCCCACTCCGCCCAAGCCGGCACCGCCTGCAGCGGCGTCCTCACTTACCTCGAACAAGGACTCTTCGCTGACCAACCCTCGAACTGCTCCACCGGCGCCCGCTGCTACACGCCGGCCATCTCCGGCGCCACCTTCACCCCCGAGGCTGGCTGCGACCCGGCGATCGAATCCTGCGCCATCACCATCGAAGTGCCGATCGACTTCGCCGGCAACCACCAGAACGATCCCAGCGCCTCGGGCTTCCTCTACAGCTTCGCCACCGTCACGGTGACCCCCAGCGGCGGTGGCACCCTGGGCACCTGCGGTCTCTCGGGCGCGGTGATCGAGGAAGATCACGGCACCTTAAGCTGGGGCATCACCAGCTCTTGCAGCGACCTGATGGCCAGCTACACGATCACCGCCACCGCCTGCCCCTGCGTCGGCTTCTTGTGCCCCCACTGCCCGAAAGAAACCACCCAAGTAGTCGACTTCAGCCTGTCGCCCCTCTGCCCACCTCCACCCCCTCCCAGCGGCTGCCCAGAAGATCAGAATTGCCCTACCTGCGTCGGTGCTGGCGGCGGATTAGGTGGTAGCGCGGGAGGTGGAGGCGGCGGCGCCTCGCCGCCGCAGAGCGGCCCCGGCGCGCTGCTGCGCTACTACGCGGGCGGCGTCGGCCACCCGACCTACCCCGGCTCGGCCGGCATCACCGCCGAGCTGGGGCGCTACTGGAGTTACGAGTATGCGGAACGCATCGCTCGCGACCCCGACGACAGCAACGTCTGGCTGCTGACTCGCTACGCTACGTTCCGCCGTTTTACAGACCTAGACATGGATGGGGACTACGATCGCACCATTCCCAGCGATGAGTACCGCATCCTGACCAAGACCCTGACCGGCTGGACCCTGCTCGATCTAGACGGCACCCTGATGCAATTCGACGACACCGGCCTATGGTCCTCGACCACCGACCGCAACGGCAACGCCAAGACCGCCACCCGCGATGGCACCGGCCGGCTGACCGCCGTCAGCTTCCCCGATGGCCGCTCGGAGACCTTCACCTACTCGGCAGGCGGCAAGCTGGACTCGATTACAGAAATTGGAGTAGACGGCACCACCAGTCGAACTTGGGGTTACACCTACACCGGCCAAGACCTCACCCGCATCGATCGACCCGACGGCACCGCCTGGGTTTTCCTCTACGATGACCCAACCTTGCCGGGCTACATGACCCGAATGAGTCTGGAGAGTACAAACGCTAGCGAGCGGATCGCGGGCTCCTGGGCCTATGATCCATTTGGCAATGTAGTGCAAATGTGGAAAGGCGCGGCCAACTTCAACGATGCCGGCGCCGTCGATCGCTGGTCGATGAGCTTTGACGATCCCCAGCTGCCGATGGTCACCACGGTGACCGACCCAATGGGCGAGATCTCCACCTACACCCTGGGCCGCGACTCCGACAGCCGGAAGCCTCGCCTGGAGCAGCTCGAAGGCTCTTGCCCGAGCTGCGGCACTGGCCCCAACAGCCGGCTGTTCTATGAAGATCCGGCGCACCCCCTGCGCCCCACCCGCCAGATCGACGGTGGCGGCACCACGACGCTGACCACCTACGACGCCAACGGTCAAGCAATCTCCCGTGTCGAGGCCCTCGGCACGGCGCTGGAGCGCGAAACGACCTGGCAGCGAGATCCCACCTACCCGGCCCTGATCACCGAGATCGAGCGTCCCTCGACCACTGGCAGCCCTCTCGATTTCCGCCGTACCACCTTCACCCTCAGTGGCCGAGGCAACGCCACCGACCGGATTGACGAAGGAGTAGAAGACGGCCAACTCTTCAGCTACACCACCTCAACCACCTACTCTGCCGAAGGCCAGCCCGAAGAGCTTGACCCACCGGGCTACGGCACAGCCGACCTCAGCACGACTATCTGGGATGGGACTCGCGGTGGGCTGCTTCCCCAAAGCCGTACGGACCCGCTTGTCGGGGCCACGCTATTCACTTTCGACCCCTTCAACCGCCGCATTTCGACTGTCGATCCCAATGGTGTTGTCAGTGAAATCCAGTACGACTCGCTCAACCGAGTGCTCTTCGCGATTCAAAAAGGCGCAACACCGACAGAAGACTTGATTACCGAGCAGCGCTACACCGTCTTTGGCGACCTCTTCCAGACCGTCCTACCGCGCGGCAATGTGATCGAGTTCGGCTACGATTCCGTCGGTCGATTGACTTCTATCGAGCGCAAACCCGATGATCTCCCTGACAGTCATGTCGAGCGCACCTTCTACACCCTCGATGGCTTTGGCCACCGTGTCCGCGAGGAGTTGCAAAGCTGGAGCGGCACAAGCTGGACGAGTCAGTCGACTACCGATTACGTCTACTCCACCCGCTGCCACCTCGACCAGATGATCGAGGCCGCTGGCTCCCCCGAACAGGCGACCACTGAGTATTCCTACAATTGTGATGGTGACTTGGCGCAACTCTGGGATCCCAACCATCCCTCAGCGGGCCAAACCGCCGCAGCCAGCATGGTCTATGCCTACGACTCTCTCAACCGACTTTCGACTCTCAGCCAACCATTCGGAGGCGCAGGTGGAGGCCAAACGATCACCAGCTACGGCTATGACGTCCAGGATCATCTCAACTCGGTCACCGACGCTGAAGGAACGATCACCACTCATCTCTATAGCGACCGGGATTTAATGACTTCCGTAGCCTCAGAAGTCTCGGGCCTGACGACTCACCGGTACAACGAGCACAGCCAACTCACCGAGACTACAGACGCACGCGGCATCTCAAGTCTACGCATCGTCGACGAACTCGACCGGGTCACCTTAGTGGCATACCCCAACGATACGATCAACGTTGTCTACAACTACGATGATCCCTTAGTGCCTTTCAGCTTTGGCCGGCTCACCCGGATCGAACGCGATGGGCAGTCGATCGACTACCTGTATGATCGGTTCGGTCGCATTGCTCAGGAAGGACAGCTGACCTACATTTTGGATAACAACGGTAACAGGAAGGAGATCCTGTATCCCGGTGGGGTGAGAGCGCTCTACACCTTCGATCACGCCGACCGACATCAGACACTCGCCGCCGAGATTTCTAGCCAGGGCATTCAAGCCATCATCATGGAGGCCCACTATCAACCGTTTGGCCCGCTTCGCCAGCTTAACCGTGGCAACGGACTCGTAGAAACTCGCCAGCACGATAGTCGCTACCAGCCTGACCGCATCACGGTGGCCAGCCCTGGCGGTACTTTGCTCGATTGGGATTATGCGACTGATAGAGTGGGTAACATCACCGCTATCGGCGATCTGCTCGACCCGCTGAACAACCGCACCTACGCCTACCAGGACTACCAGTATTTCCTTACCCAGGGCGACGGTCCTTGGGGCATCCTAGCGTGGGCGTACGACAAAATCGGCAACCGTCTCAGCGAGACTCGGGACGGCGTCAACGATATCTACCAGTACCTCGCCAACGCTGCCGCCACTGGCAACACCGCCAAGATCGACCAGGTGGTGCTCGGTGCAGGAGGTAATCGGATATACACGTTCGATGCCGCAGGCAACCAGACCGGGATCGATGAGAACGGAGACCCCGTGACTTACTCATTCGATGATGCTGGGCGCATGTCTCGAATCGACCACCCATCGGCTCAAACTAGCTCCAGAATGCTCTACGATGGCCGTAGCTTCCTGCGCCAGGCTACAGGGCGCGCCCCCTACGGCGGAGCCGACGCTCTGTTCTGCGACGGCTTCGAAAGCGGCGACACCGGAGGGTGGGCAGGTACTAAGGTCAAGACCGTCAACGCTGGTCGAGGGGCGGGGGGTTGCTTCGAGACGGTTATCACGCAGCCCACCTATAGCAATGATGGCTTGTTGTACGAGCGGACTGCGGAAAGCGGGCGCGAAGCAGTTATTTACTTCAATGGGCTCCCAGTAGCTCAGGCCGATGGGTCAGGACTCGAGAATCTCTCTGTTGATCATCTTGGCACGCCTTTGCTGTTGACAGCGGATAGAGGTGTGAAGAGCTGGAGTGGAGGGTTTGAGCCATTTGGCAATGACTTTGCGGGTGCGCAGACGGCGGGGATGTTCCTGCGATTCCCTGGTCAATGGGAGGATGCAGCCTGGAAGTCTAAGTTCGACGTTTCCTACAACGTCTACCGGTGGTATGTTCAGGGGACTTCTCGATACTCTAGGGTCGATCCCTTGAGCAGAATGACTCTCCACTCTACTCGCTCCAGAGATGGAGACTACCAGTATGGAAGATCTCAGCCTACAGCGAGAGTCGACCCACTTGGCCTCTGTTCTCCAGGACCAGACATGACAAAATGTCTGTTATTTATCTTTGGTGAGAGCCCAACTGGCGTGAGAATCACTCCGAAGATAAAGGAGAATTCAGACTGGGCTTCAACTACCCGCAAGAATCGAATCATCCCGTATATTGAATGCGGTGACTTTTTCTCAAACCCCGCACTAATTCTTGAAGAGTACTACCACGTGCTGCGGCAGTGGAATACTGGACGCATGACTCGAATTTCCTACTTGGTAGATTATGCAAGAAATGGCTACCAAGGAAGCAAATATGAGATTGAGGCAAAGACTTTTGTTGCCTGGAATCTAAGAGACTTCAAAGATTGCCTTAGTTGCCCAAGCTCGGTCCCTGGCGGAATAGGGCCTGGTGGTGTTCGTTTTTCTGGATTTCCAAAATGAAAACTACACTTCTTCTTATTCGCTTGTCTCTTGTAGTTCCCATCATGGCTTCTTGTGCCTACTTAAGAGTCGGCGACAATGCGATCCGAGTACAAGGTGAGGTTGCTAGCGGCCTTAACGTGACCGTGTCATGCTCGATAGAGTTGAGATCTCACCCGGAAGGTTACATCTTGCATTCCCTGCCGATTGACCAGGTTTTTGACTCGACATTGACGGTTAGCCCACGTCGTGCGATCTATCGGATTGCTATTGTCTGCTCAGGCTATGATGAGATCTATGAGTCAGAACCGATTGAAGTGCGAGATACTAGATACTATCATTCGCCTATTGATCTTGGAAGACTGCCACTTAATCCTAAAGACCCTGCGGGCCTGTAGAGATCATTGGCTAAGAAGATTGCCCCCGTCAACTCCGGCTCGGGGAATTGCACCGCCGTAAGAAAGCTAACCCTGGCCATACTAGTGACTCTATGGCAGAGCGGCCGGAAACCAGCAGTGGAGAAACATGATGAAGAATCTCAAGCTCCTAGCATCGTCGACGATCCTAATCGCCGGGCTCTGAGAGGAACCACGGTAATCGATGGCATTTCTCCCACAGCAATTGATGGTCATCACCAGATGCGGGGTCCGGTTGCCGCGCCTCCGGCGCGGGACCATGTCATTCTTGGCCGGTTTCTTCTCGTTCTCAGCAACATCCCTTCAATCCGTGCTGCTGCAAACTACTGGCGACAGGACACTTACAGTGGTCACGATAGTTGAGGGGGAATATGCCTCGACCCTCGCTATTCTTGATCAGAAGCAGCTGTCTTGACCTCGATGATTCTGATCATGCTCAACACCATCGCGTCGTGGTCAACTCGACGCCGATCAAAACCCTCTCCATCATCGGTCAGCTGAATCTCTGGCGAAGCCTGTATGAGAGGGTCTCTATTCCACCAGCGGTCCACCGCGGCTATGATTGGCAGCTATGAACCCACCCCCGTTCCATCTCGCGTTTCCAGTCACCGATATCGAGGCCACCCGGCGGTTCTACGTTGATTTGCTGGGTTGCCGGGAGGGCCGTAGCGCTGAGCAGTGGGTCGATTTCGACTTTCATGGTCATCAGCTTTCGGCTCACTTGCGACCGGCCAAGGAGATCAGCCGGCCGGCCAATGAGGTCGATGGCAAACAAGTTCCGATTCCCCACTTCGGTCTGGTCTTGCCCGCCGAGACGTGGCGCGCGCTCGCCGACCGGCTGGCGGCGGCGGGAGTGGAATTTGTCATCGAGCCCTACACCCGCTTCGCCGGCCTGCCGGGGGAACAGGGTACGTTCTTCGTCTTGGATCCAAGTGGTAATACGCTCGAGTTCAAGACCTTTGCCGATCCCGAGCGCCTGTTCGCCACCGGCCGCTAGGGGCAGAACCAGCTGCCGGCTGGCGATCTTTGCAACCTTTACTGCTTCCTCAAACAGGGTCTTGGTTCGCTAGACAAGGTCTGGCGAAGCTGCTCTATCTACAGCTTCTCGGCGCGGTAAGCTGGAGCGACAGACCTTCTAGCCCAGCCGAGGTAGCCAATGGCCGAAGCAACTCCCAAGAATTCCAGGGGGAGGGTGACACGGTTGCTCCAGCAGTGGAGCAGCGGTGATCAAGCCGCCCTGGACGAGCTGATGCCGCTGATCCACGCCGAGCTGCGGCAGCAGGCGAGTGGCTGCTTGCGACGCGAGCGCCAGGGCCACACGTTGGAGACTTCAGCATTGGTCAATGAGGCCTTCCTGAGGTTGGTGGATCAGGATCAGGTGCGGTGGCAGAGTCGCGCTCACTTCTTGGCGATCGCTGGCCGCCAGATGCGTCGCATCTTGGTCGACCACGCCCGCCGCCACGGAGCCGCCAAGCGGGGCGGTGGGGTGGAGCCGGTGCCGATCGATGAGGTCGAGCCGGCGGCCGCGGAACTGCGCCCGGATCTGCTGGCTCTCGACCAGGCTCTAGAACGGCTGGCTGAGGACGATTCCGAGAGTGCCCGGGTGGTCGAGTTGCGCTACTTCGCCGGTCTCAACCGCGAGGAGATTGCCGAGGTGATGCACATGTCCTCGGCGTCGATCACCCGCCGTTGGCGGGTAGCCAGGGCTTGGCTCTATCGCGAACTGGCCGGGCAGGAGCCGCAGGATGAATGAAAATTGGCGCCGCATACGCCGGCTCTTCGTTGAGCTGAGCGAGTTGCCGCCGGACCAGCGCCAAGGCTTTCTGAGCCGCTCGGATGCCACCGCGGAAGAGCGCTCGCAGGTGCGGTCGTTGCTCGCTGCCGATGGCCGCCGCGGTTTCCTCGACTTGCCGGGCTGGAGCGCTGCGGCGGCCGGGCATGGCTTCAGTGTCCCTGGTGATCAGGAACTTGGCGGGGGAGCGCTGGCCGCCGGGGCCACGGTCGGGCCCTACCGGCTGTTGCGGCAGATCGGCGAAGGCGGCATGAGCACAGTCTTTTTGGCCGAAAGGCAGGACCATGCCTTTGCTCGCCAGGTGGTGATCAAAGTGGTTCGGCCGGAGATGGAGAGCCGTTCCAATCTCCGTCGGCTGAACGCCGAGCGACAGATTCTGGCGCAACTTGAGCACCCGCTTATCGCCAGACTTTACGACGGTGGCACGAC
Source organism: Candidatus Multivoradales bacterium (assembly GCA_965248925.1). GTDB lineage: Bacteria > Acidobacteriota > Thermoanaerobaculia > Multivoradales > J023 > CBDFLE01. Next base: position 3,032,802 of record CBDFLE010000006.1, read on the forward strand.
GGCGGCTGGCCGGCCCTATTTCGCCATGGAGCGAGTTGACGGGGAAGCCATCGACCGCTACTGCGACCGCCACCGACTGAGCATCGAGCAACGCTTGCGGCTGTTCTCTCGGGTCTGTGAGGCGGTGCAATACGCCCACCAGAACCTGGTCGTTCACCGAGATCTCAAGCCCTCGAATATTCTGGTCACCGCAGATGGGCAGCCGAAGTTGCTCGACTTCGGCATCGCCAAGCTGTTGCGTCCCGAAGAGGCTTCGCGGTCGGGCGAGCACACCGCCGCCTGGGCACGGCTGCTGACCCCCAACTACGCCAGCCCCGAGCAGATCCGCGGTCAGCAGATCACCACCGCTTGCGATATCTACTCGCTCGGGGTGCTGCTCTTTGAGTTATTGAGCGGCTGCCTGCCGCGCCGCTTCGATGGCAGCAGCTTGACGGAGCTTGAGCGTTGGCTGGCTGATAGCCCGGTGCCGGCGCCCAGCGAGGCGCGGTGTGCGGCGGCTGCCGATGGCGATGCCCACTCGGTCGCCGGGTTGGCCAGGGCTCGCCGGACCAGCCCGGAGCAGTTGCGCCGGTTGCTGGCGGGGGATCTCGACACCATCGTGCTGAAGGCTTTGCATGCCGAGGCGCCGCGTCGCTACGGCTCCGCCGAGCAACTAGCCGAAGATCTCGACCGGCAGCGCCGGGGTTTCCCGGTGTTGGCGCGGCCGGACCGGCTGTCCTATCGCTGGCGCAAGTTCTGGGGTCGCCACCGGCTGCCGCTGGCCGCCGCCTTGGTGGTCGCCGCGCTGAGCATTGGCTGGTTGATCAGCGGCTGGCTGCATTCACGCCAGATCGAGGCTGAGCGCAACGATCTGGCGGCGATGGTGGGTTTGATTGAGAACGTTTTCGCGGTGGCCGCCGAAGGGGAGCAGCTGACTGTCCGTCAAGCGGTCGACCGGAGTGCCGAGATGGTCGATCGGCAGCTGCGGGATCAACCCGCTTTGCGCGCCAAGTTGCAGCAGACGATGGGCAAGATCTATCTCAACCTGGGTGAGTACCAGGCGGCTCGGCAGCAGCTCGAAAAAGCTGTAGAACTCCGCCTTGAGCTGTTCGGCGAGGCCTCCTTAGTGACCTCCGAGAGCCGCAGCACGTTGGCCGTGGTGCTCACCGCGGTGGGCGACTTCGAGGCCGGCGAAGCACTGGCTTGGGCGGCCTTGGAGCGTTGCCGGACGCTGGGCGACGGCCCGCGGTCGGCGCTGATCGAGGCGCTCAACAACCTGGTCTGGGCGTTGTGTTTTCGTGGCGACTATGACGCTTCGGAACAGCCTTCGGCAGAAGCGCTGGCACTGGCGAAGGAGCTGGGACAGGAGGACAGCTTGCTGCTTGCCACCGCCATCACCCAGCGCGCGGTGGTGCTCAATCAACAGGGGGAGCACGCCGCCGCCGGTGAGTTCTACCGCCAGGCGCTGGCGCTGCATCGACGCTATCGCGGTGAGCACCACCCGGAGGTTGCCACCGTGCTCAACAATCTGGGGCTGGCTCTCAAGCGGCAGGGACGGCTCGACGAAGCTGGCAACTTCTATGGCCAGGCCCTCGATCTCGAGCGCCGGTTGTTTGGTGACGACGATCCGAAAGTCGCCCGGGCGCTGCACAATCTCGGCTCGCTGGATTTCGAGCGACAGGAATATGAGACCGCCGAGCACCACTATCGAGAGGCGCTACGAATTGCCCAGGCGAGTTTTGGCCAGGCCCACTACAGCGTGGTGGTGATTTCCTCCGGCTTGGCTGCCACGCTCACTGCCGACGGTCGCGCTTTGCAGGCCGAAGAACTGCTGCGCGAGGGGCTCGGCCGATGGCGCCACGAGTTGCAGCAAGGCTGGCATCTGGCGCTGGCCGAAGGAGCCTTGGGCGGTAGCCTGAGCGCCCAGGGTCGATTTGCCGAAGCTGAACCTCTGCTGGCCGGCAGCCTGGCGGTGATCCGCCAGGCGAAGGGCGAAGAGCATCGGCGGACGATCCAAGCTCGCGACCGTCTGCGGCAGCTCTACCAAGCCTGGGGAAGACCTGGCTCCTGCTGAAGATCCTGCGGAATTCCTCGGTAAGTCCGGAGGTTTGGGGCCGGCTACAAAAAGGCAGCTTGCCGTTGACTCATTCCTTCGCTAGCTTGCGCGTCAGAGAGTGAAGGTGCCCTACCCTTCGCAGTGCTACGGACCCGTTCCAGGAATTGACCGTGGGCGGGCGTGCCACCAAGGAGTTCGCTGATGATTCAAGGGAAACGGCTGACTTTACTCGCCCTGCTGATCGCCCTGGCCTTGCTGACCGCCGCGGTCTATGCGGCCTCATCGGTACTGCCTTTTGGCGGAACCTGGCAGGCCAGCGGGGATGACGATTGCGTCGGCTCCAAAGTCTGTGCCGAGTGGGATATGAGCAAGGTGACCACCGAGCCCGTGGTGGGTCCGATTTGTTGCATTGATTCAACCGGCATCAACACCGGTGATCCGGGTGCCTGCCAGGCGAAGTTCCGGCACTCTCACTAAACCAGACTCCGAGCAACCGCTGCTGCTAAGGCCGCCGCTCAAACTTTGATTAGATTTCCGGGGCTGCACGCAGCTTCCGGACGACCCTCGGCCTGCCAATCTAGGGAGGTCGATGCCAAGGAGAGCCGTGTCATGAAGAATCTCAAAATCGTAGCCTTTATCCTCCTCGCCGTGCTTACCGTCTGGCCGCTATTGGCGGCAGACGAGCCGGTGACCTCGACCGGTGAGCGCGTGCCGCTGGTACTTGACGATGAAGCGGGCTTGGCGACCGCAGCCACCGAGCCTCCAGAGTCTAGAGTGGCCGTCGAGGAGAACTTGCGCATCGCCGCCGAACTCGAGGCTAGCGTTTTCGCCGCCGGTGGTAGCTGTGGCTGGACGACGACTTGTGGGCGGCCCTACAACCCGACCTGGAATGCCTACTGCAACAACTTCTGTATCAATGCCGGCCATGCCGCTGGCTTCTGTGGTCGCAATGGGGGCAGCGCCTGCTGTATCTGCGCTACGGACCAACCGCACTAGCTTCCCTACTGCCGTGGGCCAGCCGAGTTCGCTGCTAGCGCGCGGCTGGCCCTCAGTGGTGGAGGGCTAGCTCACCCATCGAGCCGCTGAGTTCGACGGTCAGCACCGGTGCGTTGGCCGGCAGTGCGTCGTTAGTCTCGGTATCGATCCCGCCGCGCACCTCGCCCATTGAGACCCGCTTGCGCCGCAGCTCGATGCGCGCCGAATCTGGTAGCCAAACGTTGCATTGGCCCATGCCGAAGGAGACGTCGATCTCGGAGTTGGTGCGCCAAGGTCCTTCCAGGTCGATCACACTCTCGCCCATGCTGTGATCCACCTGGATCCTGGCCGGACTGGCGTTGCCGACCTCGCGTAGCTCAAGTTCACCCATCGAACTTTCGACCGTTAGGCTCTCCATTGGATAGGGCAGGGGCTCGCCGAATTCCAAGAAGTGCTCGCCCATGCCCATCTCGAGGTCGACGTTGCGCAACCACAGGCCGCCGAGGTCGATCTCTGATTCGCCCATGCTGATCTCGCCGACGATGTCCAGTGGCACGTCGCGCGGCACGATGATCTTGACGTGGTTCTTGGAGCCGCTGGTGCCGCCGCGTAGCAGAGCGCCGAGCCAGCCGCCGCTGATTCCGAAATGCACCTTGTAGGTCCAAGAGTCTTCGGTCTCTTCGAATTCCTCTTCGAGACGGAAGGAGTTGCTGTCGAAGTCGGCGATGACACGGATCGGTTCGCCGGCCGGGCCGGGAACGATGGTGAACTCGCCAGCCGAAAGGTCCAGCTTCAGCTGACCCGGTTTGGCGCCAGGGTGAGGCGCCGAGGCGGTCTGCGGGAGTTCAGGAGCATCGACTCCCGGAGGCAGCGGTGCTTCAAGGGGCAACGGCAAGGCTTGGCTGAGCTCTCGTTCCTCGGGACGGGGTTGGCGGTCGGAAGACATGTTGATCAGGCCGATGGCGAAGATGCAGATCACCAATACCGCGCTCAGGGACAGGCAGCCGATACAGCCGTACTTTAAACAGCCGCGGTTTTTCTTTTCGCTCATCGCCATTCTCCTCTTGCCGCCGGCGAGCTTGCCGACAGAGCTATCTACGCTGTCGGCAGGTGGCGAGTTTCGTCGCTGCCTTGCGGCCGGCTCCCGGTCTACAATAGTGGTGGTTTCGGTGACAAGGCTTTTTATACCTATGGCGGATAGCAATGCAAGTCGCGCTCCGGTCGGTGGGGCGCAAGCTGGCGCTGCTCGGGGCGTCTTTAGTCTCGGTCGGCTGGTTCTGGGGTTGCTGTTCTTGCAGCTGTTCAGCGGTGCCGCGTTGCTGTGGTTTTTCAGAGCCGGCCCGGAGGCCGCATGGGTCAGCCTGGTCGACCTGCGGGAACTCAGCGTTTTCGCCTGGTTGCGACCCTTCCATCGCTGGGCTTCGCAAGCGACATTGCTGGCCACCGTGCTCTACTTGCTGGTGGCTTTTCTCGATGGCACTTATCGTGCGCCGAGCCGGGTCGGATGGGTCTATGACAGCGCGCTTCTGGGGCTGATTCTGCTGCTCGCGGGTAGCGGCTTCTTCTTGCCGGTCGATCGGGCGGCGATCGCGGCCGCACCCAGGTTGACCACCTGGTCGTCGCACCAAGTGCTGGTGCTGCATGCATTCCTGTTGCCGGCTGCCCTGCTCGCCTTGCTTGTTTGGCGTCGTTGGCGATGGCGGCCCGGTGGACGGCGGCGAGTCGCGCTGGTGGGCGTTGCCATGGCGTTGCTCTTGGTCGCCACTGTCGGGCAGCGCGCGCGGTCCTGGCGGCAGGTGCAGAGTAGAGCCTTGGAATTCGAACGGGCTGATCTGGCCGAGCGTCTGGCAATGGCCCGTGCGGGCCTGGATCTGGCGCAAATCGAACAACTAAAACAGGCAGAGGCCGACCAATTGGCAGGATTGGAGTCGCAACGTCCGGAAATTGACCGGCTGCGCGCCGAGCGACGGTCTTTGGCCGGTCGCGAACAGCGGGCCACGGGCCGTGAGCGCGAGGCCTTGCGCGAGTTGATCGCTTACCGAGATCAGCGTTTGCAAGCGTTGCATGCCGGGGTTGAGGCGGCTCGTCGGGAGCTGGCCCTTGCCCGACAGCCAGCGGCCCAGCTTGCTGAGCGCTTGGCGGCGACCGCCCCACCCTGGGAATTGCGCTTTGTGCCGCGAAGGTTTCGTCCTTGGGTCGATCGACGACTCGCACCACGGCAGATTGTTGCCAACGGGATATTTCGTTCGCCGCCGCAGCAGCGGATCGAGCGGGTCGACCGCTGCCAGACTTGCCATCTGGGGATAGCGGACGCCACCGCTCAGGGGCGCCCGGCGCCTTTCGCTGCCCACCCTGATCTCGATCTCTACCTCGGTCCACGGTCGCCCCATCGACTGACCGAGGTGGGTTGCACGGTCTGTCATGGCGGTGAAGGCTTGGCCACCGATTTCAGCCGTGCCGGTCATCGTCCGCGGAACACAGAGCAGGCGAGCGAGTGGCGCCAGCGCTGGGGCTGGCGCTCTGTCGCTGGCGGTTCGCCCAACAGCGGTTCGGTCATCCGGGTGGACGATCAGGTGCAAGCCGGTTGCGTGGCTTGCCATGCTGCCGCGGGCGAAGTGCCTGGGGCCGAGGTCTGGCAGCAGGGGCGCAGAGCCGTCGAGGAGAGGGCCTGCGGCGCCTGCCACGGCGGGGCCGCTGAGACTGGCGAACGTCCCCACCGCGGCCCGCCTCTAGACCGCTTGGCGCGCAAGACCAGCGTCGGGTGGATTGAACGCTGGTTGGCAACCGCGCCCGGCGACCGCGCGGCGACCTCGATGCCCCATTCCCTCGCTGCCGTTGGCGTTGAGGGTGCCGAGAGGCAGGTTCAGGTGACCGAGGGGCGGGCCTTGGCGACCTATCTCTGGGAGAGTTCGCGAGGGAAAGAGCTGCCAGCCCCACCGCCGGGGGATGCCGCCGCCGGGGCGCGTCTTTATGCCACGATCGGCTGTGCTGCTTGCCACGAAATGGCGGCGCCGCCGCGGGTGAGTTGGTCCACCGCGCCGCTCTTGCTGGGCGATGGGCCGCAAGCTAGCGCCGGCAAGTTGAACGCCGGTTGGCTCTATGCCTGGTTGTTGCGTCCCGCGGAGTTGGATCCAGGGACGCAGATGCCGGATATGCGGCTCAGCGCTGGCGAGGCGGCGGATCTAACCGCCTTCCTGCTGGCCAAAGCGCCCACGGCAACCCCGGCTCGGGCGCCGATCGATACCGAGACCCGGGATCTTCTGCTCCGGGCACAGCTCGAAGATGAGTTCGGACTCGAGGCCGGGCAAGCTCGCTTCGAGGAGCTTGCCGAGCACGATAGGACTCTTTACCTGGGTCGCCGGACAGCCGCTTCCCACGGCTGCGCAGCCTGTCACTCGGTGCCCGCAGTCGAGTCGCCGCCGGAGGTGGAGTCGCTGGCCGCGATCGTTGCCCGGTTGGCGCCCGATAGGGACGCGGGTGCGCGCCTACGGGCCGCCTTGGAGGCACATGGAGAGCGTACCAACGGCGGTGATCTTGGGCTTGCCGGGCCGCTGGCGAAAGCAGTGGTGGTCTATCTGATGGGCCTTGAGCCGGCGCGGGTAGATCCGCGGCAGGCAATTCAAAGAACCCGTAGGGTCGAGGCTTTGGCGGTGGGTCGGCAGTTAGTGGAGAGATTCGGCTGTCGCGCCTGCCACCAACTGGAGGGCCGAGGGGGCCTGGGCGAAGATTCACTGCGGCTCGACATCGCCGGCCATCGAACTCGTTCTCGTTGGCTGTTTGACTATCTTAGCGATCCTTCGCGGGTCACAATTCGTCCAAGACTGGAAATGCGCATGCCGACCTACGGCTTCGACGGCGCCACTGGCGATCGGCTGGTGGCCTACTTCGCCGCCCTCGCTGGTCGGCCGGTGATGGAGAGTCCGCCGCCGACCCCTAGTCGCCGCGAGCTGGCGGTCGGCGCGGCGGTCTACAGGATGCTGCAATGCGACGGTTGCCACGGTACCGAGGAGAGCGCCAAACCACTCTACCGGTTGGCGCCAGATCGCTTGCGGCAGCAGTGGGTCGAGGAGCTGATTCTCGATCCGCAGCGTTGGTTGCCGGGCAGCGATATGCCGACGGCCTTCGCCAAGCTCGACGGTGGTGGTCACGATGCATCGTTCTTGCCTGCGATGCTCGGGGCGCCTCTTTTTGCCGACACCCGGCTGCGCTTGGCCCGAGTCTTCGACGACCCGGCCGAGATGGAAGCGCACCTCAGCGATGCGCAGCGAGTCGCCCGGTCTTTGGCGGCCCATCTGCGGCACTTGCAACGCTGAGCTGGCGTGGCTCTGTACGTCCGCGGGTGCAGCGGTTAGAGTAGATCGCCGCCGAGCATCGATCTGTCCACAGCGGTGCAGCTTCGATGTGCCGCCCACCGCGGTATCCACCGCGGTATCCGGATTTGAGGAGACACCGATCGTGAAAGCCGAGGTTCTAAACCCCGCCGCGAGCAGCGCTCGATCAGCGGACTACGTGGCACTCACCAAGCCGCGTATCTCCCTGATGGTAGTGCTGACCACGGCGGTCGGATTCCTGGTCGCCGCACCGGCGCCAATGGCCTATGTCTTATTTCTGCACACCCTGCTCGGCACCGCTCTGGTGGCCAGTGGTGCCTCGGTGCTGAACCAAGTTCTGGAGCGCGACACCGATGCCCTGATGCACCGCACCGCCCAGCGGCCGATTCCGGCGGGCCGCCTCGAGTCCGAGCGGGCTCTGGCCTTCGGTGTCGGACTGTCGGTGCTCGGCATGCTCTACTTGGTGTTGTTGACCAACCTGCTCACCGCATTGATCGGCGCCTTCACCTTGGCTGCTTACGTCTTCGTCTACACGCCGATGAAACGCAAGACTTCGTTGGCCACCATCGTCGGTGCGATCCCCGGCGCGACACCGCCGATGATGGGAGTGGCTGCGGCCACGGGCGAGATTGGCGCTTGGGGTTGGGCCTTGTTCGCCATTCTCTTTCTCTGGCAGATGCCGCATTTCTTGGCCATCGCCTGGATGTGCCGCGAGGACTATGAGCGAGGGGGGTTTCCGATGCTCACCGTCGGTGATCGGGATGGCCGCAAGACCGGCCGTCAAGCGGTGCTCTACGCCGCCGCCTTGGTGCCGGTTAGCTTGCTGCCCTCGGTGCTAGGTCTAGCCGGGGCAATCTACTTCGCGGGCGCCTTGGTCGCCGGGTTGATCTACCTGGCGGGCTCGCTGGCCTTTGCTTCCCAGATCAATGCGCAGACGGCTCGTAGCCTGCTACTCACCTCGGTGCTCTACTTGCCGGTGGTGCTCTTGCTGATGGTGGTCGGCCGCGCTCTGGCCTAATGCCCTTACCCAACTCGCAACAGGACTCTTCCTCCACCGCCGACCGGCGCCGGCGCGGGCGGGAGGCTTTGCTGTGGGGCACTTTGGTCTTAGTGATGCTAGCGCTGGTAGGGCTGTCGATCCAGCGCGGTGGCTTTCAGCGGTCGCCGCCACCGCCAATATTTGCTCAGCTGCCGGTCTTCGAACTGATCGATCAGCGGGGGCAGGCTTTCGGCACTCGCGAGCTAGCCGGGGTGCCATGGGTGGCCGACTTTGTCTTTACCCGTTGTCCTGGGATCTGTCCGCGGATGACCGAATTGATGCGCGGTCTGAAGGCACGCCTACCGGCCGGTACGCGGACGGTATCGATCACTGTAGATCCGGGGCACGACACCCCGTCGATCCTCGCTGACTATGGGCGGCGCTTTGCCACGAGTGAGGATTGGACATTCTTGACCGGCGATCGCTTGGCGATCTACCAACTGTGTCGCGACGGTTTCAAGATGCCGGTCGAAGCCCTGACTGAAGATGCTGGCGACGCCATCGAACCCATTCTGCACAGCAATCGTTTCGTGCTGGTCGATGGTGCTGGTCAGATCCGCGGTTACTACGATTCGTTCGATAACACTGAACTCGAACGCCTGCTCGACGACCATCGCGCTCTGCTGCGGCAACACTGAGCGGTCTCTCAACCGCGCAAGGCCGAGTAGAAGATCCCCGGCAGTTTGAGCAACGAGGGCTGGCTCTCGAAGGCACAGAGCTTCTGACCCATCTCTAGAGCCGTCTTGTGGCTGGGGAACCAGATCGGCTTGGGGCGCATGCGGAAGGGTGAGTAGATCACCGTTTTCTGTGCTCGCGAGAACATCAAGGTGTTGTGGACCACGCCGGCGCCGGATTGGATGTCATAGATGTCGGCGCCGGGGTAAGCGCCCCACGGGGTGACCACTAAACCATAGCAAATCGCCGCCCAACTATTGACCGATACCGCGCCGTAGCGCAGCTCGGCGATAGCCTGATCCAGCGCCGCGGCGGCGGCTGGGTCGCGCAAGGTTTTGGGGTGGACCAGGAGGGTGACGTTGAGGGTGCCCCACAAGATCTGATTGCAGAAGTCCACCGCTTGGGCGAGGAATTCTTCAAGGGTGTCGGCGGCGAGCGCGGTCTCGCCAAAAACCCCACAGAAGGATTCGGTGGTGAAGCAGATGTCGTCCGTGGCGCTGGGATCGAGATCGGAGATCAGCGTCCACGGTAGTTCGCCAGCAGAGGGTTGGCCGATCTGCTCGGCTTCTGGGTGGGCGGCGATAAAGCTCTCGAACCGACTCTCAGCGCCCGGATAGTAAGCCCGTCGGGTGGGTACTTGGGCCAGGCTGTGGCGGATCTGCTGCAGCAGCGCTGGCCGCTCGGCCCAGCCACGTTGAGTGATGATCAGCCGCGTAGCATTGCAGTTGAAACCAGCATTGTTAACCAGGCTACCGGCGATGTTCTCGCCGTGGTAGGCGAGGTCGCTGGCCGACCAGGGGCCGGGGACGACGATCACTGGCGAGATGTTGCCGAGTTCGGAGAGGATCGGCTTGGTCAGCCTGGGTCGGCGCTCGGCCTTGCGCTTCTTGCCCTCTTCGCCGCCGCCAAAGACGATCGCCTCGACCGTTTTGTCCGAGCCGGTGATGTGGATCTCGTCGATCTGCGAGTGGGCGCAGCAGTAGGCTCCCTGCTCGACTTCGCCGTAGACGATCCGCAGCGCCCCCCAGTCGATCAAGGTTTGGAAACCCTCACCTAGCAGTGGTCCGAGGTAGGCGTTCAATGGGTGCATCTTGAGCAGCACCACCGAGTTGTCGACGAACAGCTTGTAAAGGGTATCCATCGGACCGATCGACGACACGTTGCCACCGCCGAGCACCAGGCAGACCTGCCCGTCGCCAGGTGGTTGGCGGTAGTTTACCGCTTGGGTTGCCGCCAGTCCGTCGCGGGTGACCTCTGGCTCCATCCACACTTCGGCTCGGACCCCGCCATAGAAAAACTTGTCCCAGTTGTCGTAGGGGAAGACCTGGGCGGTAACCTGGCCGTCGGGCCGCTGGCGTATCGGCCCTGGAATGCACGGCTCGCCGTGGCGCTCGATATCTGCCAAGCTCTTGTTGAGCAGTTGGATGTTGCGCAGCACAAAACAAGGACCGGCCAACCATTCCTCGCCAGCGGCGGGAGTGCCGGGTGGGATGCCCTCGGCTTGGCGGGTCGCTTCGGCCCAGCGCTTGCCAACGGCGGTGAAGTCCTTGACTAGCTCCGACAGAATGGCTCGACGATCGGCGATCGGCAGATTCGCCCAGCGTTGCTTGTGGGCGTTCAGCTCGGCGATCGCGGAGTCGATTTCCGAGTTCGTCGAAGGCGGGTAATCAGGGTTGCTCGCGGCGGGGGCGGGGACAGCGGTCACGGTCATTTTCCGGCTCCTCAAGCATCCATTGGGCGGCTGCGATCGGCTCAGTATATCTTCTGCCGAGCTGCGGCGAAAACATGCCGGTTTGCGGCACTGCTAAGCTCTGGTCGCTATCCGTCGTCGCTCCGGGAAACCGGCCGACAGCCACCAGGAGCCGATACTATGCAGCAGGAACTCGCCCTCGATCCCACCCAGCCCACCCGCCCTGGGGAGGAACTCGCGCTGGCCGAGTTGGCTCCCTACTTGCGTCGCCATTTGCCCGCGGCCGAGGGTGATTTGCGGGTCGAGCAATTCCCCAGCGGTCATTCCAACCTGACCTATCTGCTGCGTTTGGGCAAACAGGAACTAGTGTTGCGGCGACCGCCCTTTGGCAACCGGGTGAAGTCGGCCCACGACATGGGGCGCGAATTTCGCGTGCTCGATAAGCTGCACCGGGTCTACCCACCCGCGCCGAAGCCTTATCTCTACTGTGAGGATGAGGCGATCCTCGGTGCACCGTTCTACGTCATGGAGCGGCGTCGCGGGGTGGTGTTGCGCCAGCGACTGCCGGCAGGTCTAGAATTTGGGCCCGAGCTGGCCTGCCGACTCAGTGAGGCGGTGGTCGATCGCTTGGCCGATCTACACCGGGTCGACTACACCGCCGCCGGATTGGCTGACTTGGGTAAACCCGACGGCTATGTCGAGCGCCAGGTGGGCGGTTGGGCGTCGCGCTATGAGCGGGCGCGCACTCATGACTGGCCGCAACTCGATCAGGCCGGGCGCTGGCTGGCCACCCACATGCCTGCCGAGTCTGGCGCGGCGGTGATCCACAACGACTTCAAGTACGACAATCTGCTGCTCGATCCAAGGGACCTCACCCAAGTCGTGGCGGTGCTTGACTGGGAGATGGCCACCCTCGGCGATCCACTGATGGACCTGGGCACCTTTTTGGCCTATTGGGTGGAAGCCGGGGATGATCCCCGCTGGCGCGCCTTGGGTTTTGGCCCGACGGCGGTGGCCGGCAGCCTCAGCCGTCGCCAGCTCGCCGCGCGCTACGCTGAGCGCACCGCCGTCGAGCTACCGGCACTGACTTTCTACTTCGTTTTTGGGCTCTACAAATTGGCGGTGATCCTGCAGCAGATTTACTACCGCTGGGCCAAGGGCCACACCAGAGACCCTCGCTTCGAGCACTTCGACAGCATGGTCGAGCTACTCGGCCAGGTGGCCGCCAGGTCGATCGATCAAGACATGGTGTGAGCGAGCCATCTAGCTCGGCCTGAAAGGAACCCAGGCGAGACCTTCTACGGCTTCGAAATGGGCATCTGCAGAGAGTAGGTCTGAGCCGGTTTCCATCGCGTGTGCGGCGATCCAGACGTCGTTGGTGGGGAGGGGCGTTCCTCGACGCCTGAGGGCGGTGGAGATACGGCCGAAGCGGTCCGCGGTGGTCATGGTCACGGGCAGCAAGCGAACGAATGGGCTTGCCAGAAACGCTTTCAACCGGGCTAAGTTGGTCTCGAATTGGGAGCCGTTATAGAAGCCGTGGAGCAATTCGCCGACAACAATCGTGGATAGCGTCAAGCGGTTGGCTTGGCGAACTTTTGCTGCGACTTCGCTGTGGCCGTGCATCATCGCCGTGTAGGCGTTGGTGTCGAGCAGGACTCTCATTGCCAAAAGTCTTGGTCTATTTTTTCGAAGGACTCGAGGCTATGCGAAAAATCCTGTGCCTCTTCTTTTGACCAGACGCCGATGAAGTCGTCCAGCGAAGAACCGACCACGTCGGCCTGCCCGGCAGGGGTGTCCAAGCCGGCGCCCTTGCGCATCAAGAAAAGGGCTGCCTTGTTGAGCGACAAACCGCGCCGGTGCGCCAGTTGTCGCAGGTATTGCTCGAGCTGGGTGTCGAAGCCTCGGAGAGTCAATTGAGTCATCCTAAGTCGCTATCCTTGAACCAGAGAGTGAGTCATAGTGAGTCACTTTATGACTCGCCAGAGTGGCTGTCAACTCTTGCGTGAAGCGATGCGGTTGAAACTTGCTGGTTCCAGCGACAAAAGCCCGCGCTTTGGCGCGGGCTTTTGTCGCTCCAGATGATAACCGGAACCCGCCGAAGCTAGCCGACCGCTACCGGTCGGGCTTCCTTCTTGGCTTCGACCTGGGCCGGCGCCGGGGCTTCGAGGTCGAGTCCCTTGAGCATCTCTTCGAGCCACAGTTGACGACCCTTGAGCACGCCATTGGCGATCTTGACCTTGAGGTCGTCGTCGTTGAGCCACAAGTCGCGGAACAGCTGCTTGACCTTGCGTCGTGAGTTGCGGCAGAAGAGATCGGCCAGCTGGCCGGCCTGTTTGGCGTTGCGATGACCCTGCTGTCGCATGGCGTGGGCGCGGCTGGCGCTGGCCGACATGGCGAGCAGTTCGTTGGCGATGTCGACCACTCGGAAGAGGAACAACTGCTTGCGCTCCATCTTGGCCTGGTAGACCATCATGCCGTGGAAGATCTGCCGCGCCATCCGCCGGGTGCTGCGCTCGACGAAGCGCAGGTGCGGGGCAAAAGCGCCATATTCGGCGAAGGTCTGGAAGCCGACCCAGCGGGTGGGATACCAGGAGGCGTAGAAGGCGGCGATCTTGGGCAGCGCCTGGGCCTTCTCGCTAGCGCTCTTGCGCGGGTCGATCATCGCTCCGGCCACCTGCAGGTGCTTGTCGACCGCCTCGCGCGCCATGAAGAGGTGCATGATCTCGCTCGACCCTTCGAAGATCTTGTTGATCCGATAGTCGCGCATCATCCGCTCGACGCCGATCGGCTGCTCGCCGCGAGCGCGCAGGGAACTCTCGGTCTCGTAGCCGCGACCGCCGCGAATCTGCATGGTGTCGTCGACGATCTCCCAAGCGCGGCAGCTATTCCATTCTTTGGCCGCCGCCGCTTCGAGGCGGATGTCGAAGTTGCCACGATTAGACATCTCGGTGGCCAGCTTGGCGACCGATTCCATGGCGAAGGTGGTGCAGGCCATGTCGGCGATCTTGTGGGCGATGGCTTCGTGACGGCCGATCGGCTTGCCCCATTGCACCCGCTCACTGGACCACTGGCGGCAGATCTGCAGCGCCCTCTTGGCCATGCCGACCGAGCCGTTTGGGATCGACAGGCGACCGTCGTTCAAGGTGGTCAGGGCGATCTTCAAGCCGCGCCCCAACTGGCCGATCAGGTTCTCAACTGGGATTTTGACCTCTGTGAAGCTGAGCACCGCGTTGGCCAGCGCGCGCAGGCCCATGAAGTGGCAACGATGCTCGACCTTGACCCCTTCCCAGTCGGTCTCGACCACGAAAGAGCTGATCTTGCGAGTTTCCGAGTCCACAGCCATGACCACCAACAGCTTGGCCAGGGTGCCGTTGGTGCACCACAACTTGACGCCGTTCAAGATGTAGTGCTGGCCGTCGTCGCTGAGTTGGTAGGTGGTGGTCATCCGCGCCGGGTCCGAACCCACCTGATCTTCGGTCAGGGCGAAGGCTGAGATCTCGCCCTTGGCACAACGCGGCAGGTACTTTTTCTTCAACTTGTCCGAACCGAAAAGCTTCAGCGGCTGCGGCACGCCGATCGACTGATGGGCGGACAGCAGAGCCGAGAGGTTGCCGTCCTGGGCACCGAGCATCTCCATCACCTTGCCGTACTCGACCTGATCGAATCCCAGGCCACCGTACTCGGTGGGGATCTTCATGCCGAAGGCGCCGAGCTTGCGCAGGCCGTCGACCACTTCTTCGGGGTATTCGCCGCTGGCGTCGATCGCGTCGCTGTCGACATGGTCGCGGAGGAATTCTTTCAGCGTGTTGAAGAAAGCGACGAATTCGGGCCGCTGCTCGCCGTCCAGAGGGAAGGGGTGGATCAGGTCGAGGCGGAAGTTGCCGAGGAACATCTCGCGCATGAAGCTCGGCTGGGTCCACTCGGTCTGACGGGACGCCTCGGCGACCTCTCTCGCCTCTTGTTCGCTGACGTGGATCTTTTTGCTGGCCATTCTGGAGTCTCCTTCCTTGGGTGCGGTCTTGGCTGAAAGCTGGATTTCCTGCGCCGAATCGGGGCTAGCCGTCCGGCGGGTCGAGCAAGATGCCGAGGGCTACGCGGGTGACGTCGTCGGCTACTTGCCGACCGTCGAGATCGCCACTGCTGTCGTACCAGCGGGCGATCCACATCACCATGCCGAGCAGGCTGAAAGCACCGACGGTACTGTCCACCCGGCGCAAGCGGCCCTGCTCGCCGAGTTCTTCTAAGGTGTCGCGGACGAGTTCAAAATACTCCCGCTTGCGGCCGATGATCTCCGCCCGCTGCTCGGGGCTGAGGCCGTCGACTTCGTCGATCAAGATCGCCAGGGCGCCAGTGTCGTGGGTCAGTAGGTAGGCGTGGCGACGAATGATCACCGCCAGCCGCTCGGCGGGTTCGCTGACCCCACGGGCATGGCTGACCACATGCCGTTCGAGCAGGTCCATGGCCAGGTGAGTGATCTTGTAGAGCAGCTCTTTCTTGCCCTTGACGTAGTAGTACAGGCCCGGTTTGGTGAGTCCCACCGCCTCGGCAATCTCGCTCATCGAAGTAGCATCAAAACCCTTCTTGCGGATGAGCTTGGCGGCGGTGCGGTAGATCAGGCCGGCGCGATCGTCCTCGAACGGCACCAGGTCAGCCGCATCGTCGATGGGGACTGCCAAGGTGATGCTGCTGGCGTTACTCATGCGGTTGCTGTGCTGCTTGTTTCGGGCGCTGATTTTTCTTGTCTTGGGCAATAACTGTGCGCGGCACAGCGAGAGCGAGTTTTTCAGTCGCTACCTACCGGTCGGTAGGATTCTGTCGCCAGATGCCACGGCTGTCAAGCTCTTTGCCGCAAAGCGGCAGAAAAAGTCTCTCTGCGGCGTGGTCACTCGAGCCGCCGGATGAGTCGTCCAGGGACTCGCTAGTGGTTGTTGTCGACTTGACTGGCGGCTATTCTCAGCCGTAGCCGGTAGCCCGCACAATCCTTGGTGGATCGATGGTATTTCGCCCCAGCTTGCCGCAGAACAGTCCGCGAGAAATCCGCCGGGTGTTGCGGCATTTGCGCGACCTGATCGAAGACACGGAGCTGACCCAGACCGCTATCGAGCAGCGGGCGGGCTTGTCGGCGGGCTACCTGCGGCAGCTGCTCGGCGGCCGAGTCGATCTTAAGTTTCGCCACGTTCTAGCTGTGCTGGCGGTCTTGGCGGTGCCGCCGAGTCGCTTTTGGAGCTCGGTATTTCCGCGCGCGAGTCAGCAGCTGCCGTACCTGTCTCACGGCCGTTGGCCAGCATTGACAACCCAGCTCGGTGGCCAACAAGAAGTGGTCCGGCTCTATGGCTTTGGCATCGAATCGGTCGAACGTCTGCGCCGCCGGCTGGAGAATTGTGAGAGTGATTTGATCGAGTTGCTCGACAGCGGATTGCTGGAAGAAGTGCAGCGCCGAAGCGAGTAGGCGGTCGTTGGCTGCCTAAGCGCGGTACAATTGAGCAGCGTTCGCGCCCTACGCCGAGGTCTCGAAAACCATGCAAAAAAATGCCTTCAAGCTCTTTCTGCCAATTCTGGTGACCCTGTTGGCCGGCTGCGGCGACGGTCGGACGCCGTTGGTGGTCTACTCGCCTCACGGTCGCGATCTGCTGAATTTGGTCGAGCAGGTCTTCGAGGAAGCCAATCCCGAGGTCGATGTTCGCTGGCTCGACATGGGCTCACAAGAAGTCTACGACCGGATCCGTTCGGAGCAGGCCAACCCACAGGCCGACGTTTGGTTTGGCGGTCCGGCGACGATCCTCGCGCGCGGCGCCGCTGACGGTCTGTTGCAGCCCTATCGGCCGGCCTGGGTTGACGCCTTGCGTCCCGACGACGGCCATCCGGACGATCTCTTCTTTCCCCTCTACCGCACGCCGCCGATCTTGGTTTTCAATGAGCAGGCGGTAAGCGCTGAGGAAGCCCCCCACGATTGGGAAGATCTGCTCGATGAGCGCTGGCGCGGCCAAGTGTTGGTGCGTGACCCGCTGGCCAGCGGCACCATGCGGACCATCTTCGGTATGGTGCTGGCGCGCTCGGTGACCGAGACCGGTGACGAAGCGAGTGGTTTCGACTGGCTGCGACGGCTCGACGCGCAGACGAAGGAGTATGTCCCCAGCCCAGCCTTGCTGCATCAGAAAATGATGCGCCAGGAGGGTCTGGTCACTCTCTGGGAGCTGACCGACATCCTCTTCCAGCGGCTGCGCGGGGCACCCTTGGGTTACCATTTTCCTACCAGCGGATCGCCGGTCATCGATGATTCGGTGGGTATCGTCGCGGGCGCTCGCCAGCCGGATGAGGCCCGTCGCCTGGTCGACTGGCTGGGCAGCCGCGAAGCCCAGCTGCTAGCAGCCGCGAAGGCCTTCCGGCTGCCAGCCCGCACCGATCTGGCAGCTGATGAGTTGCCCGAGTGGGCCGGTGAGGCGCTGGCGCAGTTGGTCACCGCCGAGGTTGATTGGCAGCTTATCGAGAGTCGCGGCGCGGAGTGGATGAACATTTGGGATCGCGAGGTTCGCGGTCGGGGCACGCCGTAGGTGGCGGGCGAGTTGGCCGGATGAGCGATGCGACCGACAAGGGCAGCTTTGTCGAGCTGCGACGGCTGGCGAAGAGCTTTGGCGACACCGTCGTGCTGCGCGGTCTCGATCTCCGATTGAGACAGGGCGAGATCCTCGCTCTGGTAGGTCCCAGCGGCAGCGGCAAGACCACCATCTTGCGCCTGCTGGCCGGTTTCGAAAGCGCTAGCGGCGGCCAGATTCGCATTGCCGGTGAGGATGTCGCCAGCCAACCGCCAGCCAAGCGGGGGGTTGGAATGGTGTTTCAACACTACGCCCTGTTTCCCCATATGACAGTGGCCGAGAATGTTGCCTTCGGCCTCGAAGCGCGGCGCTGGCAGCAGCCTCGCATTGTTGATCGAGTAGCAGAGATGCTGCGCTTGGTCGATCTTTCCGGGCTCGGCGAACGCCGGGTGAGCGAGATTTCCGGTGGTCAGCAGCAGCGGGTCGCACTGGCTCGAGCACTAGCCCCCGAGCCACGATTGCTGCTCCTTGACGAGCCGCTGTCGAATCTCGACCCGGCGCTCAGGGAGCGCACCCGGCGGGAGCTGCGCGAGGCGGTGAAGAAGATTGGAATCACTACCGTGCTGGTGACCCATGAGCAAGAGGAAGCCTTCCACCTTGGTGATCGAGTGGCGGTTTTGCACCGTGGTCGATTGTGCCAAGTGGGTTCGGCGCGGGAACTCTACGAACGGCCGGCTAGCCGCTTCGTGGCTGGCTTCGTCGGTCGGGCCAGTTCCTTCGCGGGCAGCGTCGAAGGTGCTGCCACTGCCGAGCAAGCCGCGGTGGCGAGGATCGGCGCGATCCTATGGCCGGCGGTGGCCGGTGAGCCCGTAGCGGCTGGCCAAGCGGTCGAGTTGGTGGCCCGGCCGGAAAGCCTGATATTGACCGCCCCGGATCTGGCAATGCCTGTCGGAGTGGTCGAGGAAGTGCGCTTCACCGGCCCGGCTAGTTATGCCAGATTGAGCCTCGACGATGGCGGCGGGGCCGAGGTGTTGATCGACGGCGCGCCGCCAGCAGTGGGCGAGCGGCGGGGGTTGGTGCTACGCCCTGGCGCCTTGCCGGCGCGGCTCTTTGGCCTTCTGGACGACGATTGATGGTGGTCACCGGTCGCCGCCAGGTCCTCGGCGTAGGCGCCGCGGTGCTGCTCGGTTGGCTGGTGGGTTATCCCCTTCTGCTGACCGCTGTCGAAGCTCTGCGGGGCAGCGAGGGCTGGGCTTTCGGGCTGGTGGCGGAAATCCTTCAGCGCGATAGCGAGTGGATAGCGCTGTGGCGAAGTGTGTGGATCTCCCTGGCCTCGGTGGCTTTGGCGGCGGCGCTGGGGGTGCCTTTGGCGTTTGTGTTCGAGCGCACCGACTTCCCCGGCCGTCGCATACTCGGAGCGCTGGTGGTGTTGCCGGTGGCGCTGCCACCGCTAGTAGGGGTGATCGCTTTTCTTTTCCTGTACGGCGAGAGTGGCTTCGTGTCGCGGCTGCTGCAGCTAGTCTTCGATCTCGAGCGGCCGCCTTGGAGTTTTCAAGGTGCTGGCGCCATCCTGCTGGTCCATGCCTACTCGATGTACGTCTATTTTTACCTCTTCGTGCGTGCTGCGTTGGCGCGGCTCGATGGTTCGATGCTGGACGCGGCGGCGGTGTTGGGTGCCAGCCGCGGGCGGATTCTCTGGCGGGTGGTGTTGCCGCAGCTGCGGCCGGCTTTGTTGGGTGCCGGTCTACTAACCTTCATGACCTCGTTGGGTTCCTTCTCGGCGCCGTACATCTTTGGCGGCGGCTATCGGGTGATGACCACTCAGATCGTCGCTTCGAAGGTCAGCGGCCAACTGCAAGCGGCCAAGGTTGAGGCGGTGCTGCTGGCGGCGGTGGCATTGCTGGCGCTGTGGGCCATCCGCCGCCTGCAAGGGCCCGCGGCTACGGCCTCGGCGCATGGGGTGGCGCCAGCTCGGCGGCGGATCGTCGAGCCCTGGGCACGGTTGGCTTTCACCGTGCTGGGCTGGTGCCTGGCTCTGCTGCTGCTCTTGCCCCACTTGACCTTGCTGTTGATTTCGCTGGTGCCGATCGGCACCTGGACCACTGAATTGCTGCCGCCGAGCCTGGCGTGGGTCAACTATCGCGAGGTGGCCTCGCATCCAGAACGCTTGCGGCCGCTGTTGAACTCGTTGTGGATGGCCACCGTGGCTACCGCCGGGGCGGTGGCCTTGGGGTTGTTCGCGGCGCGTCAATCGCTGCGTCTGCGCGGTCGGTTGGGGGCTTTTTTGGAGGGCTTGGTGGCGCTGCCCTGGGCGATTCCGGGCACGGTTTTCGCTCTGGCGTTGGCCACTACTTTCAGTGTCCGCCAGCCTTGGCTGGGGCGTTTTCTCTGGGTCGGTACACCGATCATTCTGCCGCTAGCCTACTTGGTGCGCTGTTTGCCGATCACCGGTCGAGCATCGCTGGCGGGTTTGAGGCAGCTCGATCCGGCTCTCGAAGAAGCCGCCGATGGGTTAGGAGCCGGCTCTTGGCGCCGTTTTCGTCGCATCCTGCTGCCGCTGGTCAAGCCTTCCCTGGTAGCCGGTGCCGGGTTGTGTTTCATCACCGCGCTGGGGGATTTTGTCGCCTCGGTGGTGCTCTACACCTACGAGACCAGGCCGCTCTCGATCGAAATCCAGAGTGCCTTACGGGTGCAGGAGTTCGGTGTGGCGGCGGTCTATGGGGTGCTGCTGATGCTGATCAGCGCGGCGGCTTTTCTGGCTTGGGGCCGTGGCGAGGTCCGCTAGTGCCGCCGGCCAAGCTGTCGGTGAAGCGCCTATGGGTGCTGATGGTCACTGCTTTTGTCGACATGATCGGCTTTGCGCTGATCATGCCTTTACTGCCCTTCTACGCCACCCGTTTTGGTGCCTCGCCATCGATCATCGGGGTATTGATCGCGGCTTTCGCCGTCGCCCAGCTGATTTCGGCGCCACTCTGGGGGAGGTTGTCAGACCGCTTCGGCCGCCGGCCGGTGCTGCTCAGCGGCCAGGCCCTGGCCGCCGGCTCGTTTCTGGTCTTCGCCGGCGCCGACTCGGTGTGGCTGCTACTGGCCAGCCGCTTTTTGCAGGGCATCGGCGGCGGCACGATCAGCGCCGCCCAGGCCTATGTCGGCGATGCGGTTGGCCCTGAAGAGCGCGCCAAAGCCCTCGGTTGGATCACCGCCTGTAGCAGTGCCGGGGTGATGGTGGGTCCGGCGATCGCCTCCTTGAGCATTCGCTACAGCTACGCGGCGCCGGGTTTGATCGCGGCCCTGCTGTCGGTGCTTGGCCTGCTCTTTGCCTGGCGCTGGTTGCCAGAGTCTTCGGCGCCGCGAAAAGTCGGCGCGGTGGCTCCCGAGCGCCCGTCGTTGCTGCGGGCACTTGCCGATGTGCTACGCCATCCCGGCCGGCCGGTCAACGCGCTGATCTGGATCTACGCTGCTGGCATGATGGCTTTCATGGCCCTCAACGGGGTGATGGCTCTCTATTTGGCGGCCCATTTTGGGGTCACCGAGCGCAACATCGGCTGGTATTACGTCGCTATCGGTGCGGTGGCGGTGGTGATGCGGGCGCTGGTGCTGGGAGCGGCGGTGGGGCGCTTTGGCGAGGTTCGGGTGCTGCGCATCGGCGCTCTGTTGCTGGCACTGGGTATGGTGATGGCGCCGTTCGCCACCACCCCACGGACCTTCTTGGCTGCCGCGGTGTGTATTCCCGCCGGCACCTCGCTGCTCTTTCCCTGCACCACCTCGTTGGTGTCGCGCTACTCGCCGCGGGGGGGCATGGGTCAAAGTCACGGCGTGCAGCAGGCGATGGGCGGGGTCAGCCGGATGCTTGGCCCCCTCTGGGCGACGGCGTTGTTCGAGCGCCTGGGCCACGCCGAGCCGTTCTGGATCAGCGCCGCCCTGGTGCTGGCGACAGCGTTATTCTCGCTCAAGCTGCACCCCCGTCAGTCGCAGTAGGGTGCAGTAGGCGAGAAACGAGATGAGTAGCGAGAGTGAGGGTCAGGGTCAGAAACTGAAAAAGCCAGGCGGTGAGGCCTGGCTTTGAAAAGTCGGGTTGGTTGCGGGGGCAGGATTTGAACCTACGACCTTTGGGTTATGAGCCCAACGAGCTACCGGACTGCTCCACCCCGCGTCCGTTGTCCCGAAAGAAGCCTTACGGCTCCTTCCTCAAGGGTTGCGCAGGATTCCACAGTTGCGGAGGGTTGTCAACTAGGATTTTTGCCGGCGTTCGAATTGGTCCAAACTAGGGTCCTGCGCGTTGACCTCTGGAGCTTTGCCGGCAATGCGGATAACCTCTGAGGGGTCCCGAGCCGCCTTCTTGGTGGGGGTGTCGCGCTCATGCTGACACGTCCACGCGGCCTATTTTTGGAGAAGCACCGATGTTTGAGATCGATGAGTTGGTCGCCCGAGAGATTCTGGATTCGCGCGGCAATCCTACCCTTGAGGTTGATTGCCTGCTCGAGGGGGGGGTGATGGGCCGCGCCGCGGTGCCTTCGGGAGCGTCAACCGGGGCCCGTGAGGCGCTTGAGTTGCGCGATGGCGACAAGCGCTATGGCGGCAAAGGAGTGACCCAGGCCGCCGACCATGTGATGAGTGAGATCGCCGATGTGATCGAGGGCATGGACAGTCGCAATCAGGCGCAGATCGATCGCGCCTTGATCGATCTCGACGGCACTGCCGAGAAAAGCCGTTTGGGAGCCAACTCGCTGCTCGGCGTCTCGTTGGCGGTGGCCAAGGCGGCGGCCAAAACCTGCCGGCTACCCCTCTACTCTTACCTGGGTGGGCCCGCGGCGGTCTTGTTGCCGGTGCCGATGCTCAATGTCTTGAACGGCGGCGCTCACGCCAATAATTCGATCGACATTCAGGAATTCATGGTGGTGCCTTATGGCTTCGATACCTTCGCTGAATCGCTGCGGGCCGGGGTCGAGGTCTACCACAAGCTGAAAAAGCAGCTCGACCAGCAGGGCTTGACCACCGCGGTGGGTGACGAGGGTGGTTTCGCCCCCGATCTGCCCAACAATCGTGCCGCCCTCGATCTGTTGATGCAGGCCATCGAAGCGGCGGGCTATAGGCCCGGCGAGCAGATCGGCCTGGCGATCGACGCTGCCACCAGCGAGTTGGTCGAAGGCGCCAACGGTCAGGGAGTGCATTATTCGTTCACCGGCGAGGGCCGCAGCGGGATGTCGGCCGCCGACTTGGTGGAACTCTACCGCGATTGGGTGGATTCCTATCCGCTGGTATCGGTCGAAGACGGCTTGGCGGAGAACGACCACGAGGGCTGGCGCTTGCTGACCGACGAGTTGGGCGACGACGTACAGCTGGTCGGCGACGATCTCTTTGTCACCAACCCGCAGATTCTCGCCGCAGGTATCGGTGACGGGCT
Source organism: Candidatus Multivoradales bacterium (assembly GCA_965248925.1). Lineage (GTDB taxonomy): Bacteria > Acidobacteriota > Thermoanaerobaculia > Multivoradales > J023 > CBDFLE01. The sequence goes on from CBDFLE010000006.1 coordinate 3,055,481, forward strand.
GGCCAATTCTCTGTTGGTCAAGGTCAACCAGATCGGCACCCTGAGTCAGACTCTGGAGGCGGTCGAGCTGGCCAAGAGCAACGCCTACACCCATGTCATCAGTCATCGTTCGGGCGAAACCGAGGACACCTTTATTGCTGATCTGGCGGTCGCTACCCAGGCGGGTCAGATCAAGACCGGAGCGCCCTGTCGCAGTGACCGGGTGGCCAAGTACAACCGTCTGCTACGCATCGAGGAGGAGCTGGAAGAGGCCGCTTCCTATCCAGGAGTGCACGCCTTTCCCCGCTGGAACGGGTGAGTGAAGCGCAAGGTTCTGGCACCCAAGTAGATCCGGTCGAACGATCTTGGTTGGGCATCGCGGTCTTGGTGCTGCTCGCCTTGCTGGCGGTGGCCGGGGTCAAGAGCTACCACGATCTCAAAGCGGTGCGGGTGCAGGAAGCTGAGCTGGCGCGCCAAGTCGATGCCACCGAGGAGCGGTTGGAGGTTCTCGTCCACCGTCTCGACTTGCTTGACGACGATCCGCTGACTTTGGAACGGATGGCCCGTGAAGAACTCGGCATGGTGCGCCCAGGCGATGTGGTGATCGTGCTGCCGGAAGAGCCAGGCGACAAGCAGGGACGGTAGTCTGGCGCGACCGCCGGGCCAGCGTCGAACCTCGGTTCTAGGCATCACCTTCGGGTTCTTGCCTTTGAACACCTTGACGAGATAAATAGAGAGCGTTATTGTGCAAAAACAATTAGCAGTATTTGAATTTGAACAAGTCAGAATTTGAACAAGTCAACGTGAGGACAACGTGTATTCAGGACCAATCTTTCGACTTCTTTTCACTGCGCTGTGTGTCTTGGTGTTGCTCCTGCCGGCGTCAAGAGTGAAGAGTGCTGAAAGTGACTGTAAGTATTGTCACGAATTTGTGGATATTGGCGAGTGCATCGGAGTTCAGGACCCTTCTCCGGGCTTAGATACCCTTAGTAACTGTCGGGGGACGCGACTGTGCTACCGCTACTGGATTGTCTTGCCGGATGGAACTACTGAGTATGTAGTCTTCTGCCGTCCCTATTGCTTCGGTGATCTGTGCCTTTGGGTCTGAATCCGTGCCGCATACCCTCGCAAGTGTCGAGCCGGCCCGCGTAGGAGTTTGCAGAACAGCAGTCACCGTTCTAGGACTTCTGGGCTCCGCCTTGGCTCTTTTCGCAACACCTTCCCCCGCAGCTGCCGATCTGAGGGTCCGTTTCGTGTCGGCTAGCCCTGTGGGCTGTACCGGAGTTGGGATCTTGCGGTCGGGCGAGATCGAATTCGAAGTTACGGTTCCGGGGTCAATTCACCTCACCGAACACGCCGAAACGCTCTCTTTGAGCGTCGCGGGTTGTTGGTCGCCAGCAACGCAGATCGATGCACAAGCCCGTGAGGTGGTGGTGATGGTATGGCCGGCTGGCAGCGTCGGTGGCAACCTTGGTCGACCCGGTGAGCCTGCGGACTTTGACAGCATTTCGGTGCGCTGGGGCATTGTCGGGGAGGCAACGGATCTTGCCGAGCTTCCCCATGCGGGAATGACCAAGTGTTCTTTGGCCGTTAGCGACTGGAGTTGTCCGATTCCTGCCGGTCGTTGGGATCTTCGCGTCCAAGCTCCGGGCAAAGCGCCGGCCTTCTTCTGGGATGTCGCGGTGAAAGCGCAGCGTCATCACGATCTCGGCTCGCTAGAACTCGACGAGGGCTCGCGGCTATCCGGGATGATCATGGTGGAGAAAGGGAGCGTCGCCGGGGTCGAGCTGATGCTGGAGCCAGACTTCGAGGTTCGTGGAGAGAAGGGGCGGCGCCGGTTCGATTTGCAGACTTCGACCAGCTGGTCCAATGATGCCGGGGCCTTTCTCTTCTCTGACCTGGCCTCCGGCGCCTACACGTTGCGGGTCAAGGGCCCGCCTGGGCTCTCCTCGCGCGAAATTCCGGGGCTCGACGTCGTCAGCTCACACCCCTTGCATCTCAAGCCGATCTTGCTGACCAGGAAAGGCTGGCTGGAAGTGGAGGTTTCGCCGGAGGTTGATCCGCGGCTCCTGCCGTGGACAGTGCAGCTTAGCATTCAAGACACCCGCGGCTCGACCTCTCGGCCGCTGAGAAAGGCCCGAACCGCGAGCGGCTACTTCAACTTCACAGATCTCGACGATGGCCTCTACCGGGTGCTGGTTCTCGATGTCGAAGGCCAAGAGATGGCCACTCAGCTGGTTGAGATCAAGGCCGGCCGCGACAGCTTCGCCCAGTTCGAGTTCGACTTCGTGGCGGTTGAGGGTAGGGTCAGTGCCGGTGGCGAAGGTGTTGCCGGAACCTTGATTCTGACTTCCCCCACAGCCAACGGTGCCGGTGGGAAGCTGGAGTTCAAGACCGCCGAGGACGGGAGGTTCGCCGGCAACCTGCCGCTGCCTGGTGAGTGGCGGGGGCATTTCGAGACCCGCGGCCAACGGCTGACCGTCTTGGAGCCGATCATAGTCGAGCGCCAACTTTCCAGACCAACTCGGATCGACATCGTCCTCCCCGGTGGGCGAATCGAGGGCGAGGTGCTCGACGACGAGAGAAAGGCGCCTGAGCGGGCAATCGTGACAGTTCTGCAAGGTGGCCGAGTGCTCTCGCAAACGCGAGTGGGGCCCGAGGGGACTTTTCGCTTTCTCGGTCTGCCACCAGGCAAGCTGAGCGTAGTTTGCGACGCTGCGGACTCCCGCGGCGCCGGACCAGTATCTCTCGAGGTTAAAGCAAGCGAGTTGTCCAAGATCGAACTCGAGCTGGAAAAATGGCGGCGAGTGCGAGTGCGGTTGGTGACCGAGGGCCGTCCGGCCAGCGGGGCCTCCGTGGTGGTCCACGATCCCCGATTTGGCGGTTCGCAGACCCTGCGGGCAGGCTTGTCCGGAGAGGTCGAGACCCTCTTGCCGCCAGGACGACAAGAGATAGGCATCTTCGTGCGAGCCGGTCGGCTGCCCCGAACAATGCGCACCGTGTCTTTCGGCAATGCGGTCGAAACGGTCACCGTGGAGCTAGGGCGGACCAGCGGTCAGCTGGTGATTCCCCTACGGCGCGACACCATGTCGCAAACGCTGAGTCATGCTGGAGCGACCTTTCGTGTCGGCGAACTGTTTTCGCCGGGATTCGGCTCAGTTGTCGAGGAGATCGACGATGCGACCCATTCGTTTCGGCTCTTGGTGGAGAGTGGCGAGTATGAACTCTGTCGGCAAGCGGAAGAGAGGGTCTGCCGCTCTGTCTATTTGGCGCCGAATTCCCAGGTTGAGTTGGCGCTTCCCTATCTGGAGAAACACGAGAACGGGAAGTAGGGTGCGGACGTCAAGTGCATACCAGAAGATATTGGCGCATACCGGAGGTCGAATGATAACGGTCAAGAGAGCCCTCTTCTTTTTGATTCTCATCATTTTGTCCCCGGCGACTCTGGCTGGGGAAGCAGATGCTGAGGTCGCCATACCCTCGGGATGGCTTGGGCTTGGTATCACCTGCGAGTGCGGCGCAACGAGCGGCGAGAGCTTTCTCTTGATCCACGGTACGGCGCCAGGCGGGCCGGCTGCCGAGGCGGATCTCGAAACTGGAGACGTCGTTCTGAAAGTCGATGGCAAGTCAGTAGGTTGTCAGAGGCAACTCGATGTACTCGAGCTCTTTCGAGAACTACGAGGGGGTCAGCGGGTGAACCTATCGATTCTCCGTCTTGGGGAGCAAAGGGAGGTCGAAGTCGGGGCGATTCCGATGCCTGCTCTGCTCGCAAAGATGTGGATCGAGCAATACCGCCGAGTGGCGGTGGATCCCACAGACTGTGGGCAGGCACCGAGTTCTGGCGCCTCCAAGCCGAGTTCCGACTCCAAACGGTGAGGCATTTTCGGGCCTAGCAGCGGTGGTGTCGCCACCCTCTCGATACGATTAGCACTCGGTCGGAAAAAACCCCTAGAGTCAGACCGAGGGGAGTGCATATCTAACGGGGTCTGCTGAACGTCTTCAACCCAGATCGACCGCCGACCGTATTCGGGCGCTCTGTCTGCTACGCCTCGCCAGGCCCACTGCCCTAGGTTAGACTCCTCCGCCATGTCTGAAGCCAGCGTCTGGGAGACGCATGCCCGCGCTTTACGTCTCAGTGTGCCTTTTGTCCAGCTCGAGCGGGCGCTGCGTTCACGCAGCGACGCTGGTGCCAGCGTTGCCGTCTCGCGCTTGCCGGTAGCGGCGGCGGCCTGGGTTACCGAGCTACTCGCCGAACGCCTCGGGCGCCCGGTCTTGGTGCTGGTGCCCCACGATAGCCAAGCCTATTCTTGGCTTGAGGCGGCGCGGCTCTTTGGTCGCGGTCGAGTGACCTATTTCCCGGCGCCGTCGTTGAGCCCCTATCAAGAGGCGGAGATCTCATTGCTGGTGCGAGCCGAGGAGTCGGTGGCTCTGGCGCAGTTGGCCGCAGGCTCGGTACGCACCGTGGTGGCGACGCCGCGAGCGTTGTTCCGTCGATTGCCACCCCTGCGCCAGTTGCGACCCGCGGCGGTGGAGATCGAGGCGGGTGAGGAGATTCTGCTCGACGAGTTGATCGCTCACCTGCTGCGTTTCGGTTACCGGCGGACCGACTTGGTGATGGAGGTTGGTGAGCTGGCGTTACGGGGTGGGGTGTTGGATGTTTTTCCGCCGGGTGAGGTCGGGCCAGTACGGTTGGACCTCTTTGGCGACACGGTCGACGTCCTGCTGCGCTTCGATGTCGACTCTCAGCGTTCGGGCGACACCTTGGAGCGGGTTCGGCTGCTGCCCTTATCGCTGTTTGGCCGTGGTGAGCAGGATGCGCTGAGTCTGGCCGATCGCTTGGCCGAGCAAGTGGGGGTGGAGCATGGCGCGGACGCGGCGCACAAGCTCGGTGCGCTGCGCAGCCAGGGAGGGTTCGACGGTTGGGAGCATTACCTGCCGGCGCTGGCGCCGGAGACGGTTGGCCTGGCGCAGTTGATTGGCAACCCGCTGGTGGTGGCTTTCGATCCGCAGGGATTGGCGACCGAGGCCAACCACCATGCCGAGATCCTCAGTCGTGATTACACTGCGCGACTCGAGGAGGAGCGCCTAGTGTTGCCCCCCGAGGCGTTGGAGCTGCCCGCGGATGAGGTGGCACGGGCTCTGGACGGCGCGGCGGTTGAAATCGCTGACCTCTTCGACCGCCAGCGCGGCACGACAATCGACTTTGCTGGCAGCCAGACGGAGGAGATGCGCGACCAGCTGCAGCGCTTCGCGCGTGAGGTCGAGACCTTGCACGCCGGTTCCCAGCGGGTGGTGCTGGTCACCGCGGCGAGCCAGCGGGTGGCGTTGGGGGAGCTGCTCGAAGGTGCCGAGGTAACGCTGGGCAGTGCCGGTGTCGAGCTGGTCTCGGGAGATTTGCAACGCGGCTTCCGTTTGCCGGCGGCGAAGTTGGCGCTGTTTGGCGAACGGCAGCTATTTCGCCACCGTCAAGTGGTGCGACCAGCACGGCCCAAGCGGCGCTACGGCCCATTCATCTCCTCCCTGCGTGATCTCAAGGTGGGCGACTACGTGGTCCACGCGGATCACGGCATCGGTCAGTTCACGGGTTTGCGCACCATGGGTGAGGAGGGGCGGCGCTCCGACCTGCCTCCCGAATTGGCTGCCGCCGTGACCAGCGGCACGGTAGCCACCGAGGTGATGGAGCTGGCCTACGCCAACGGCAAGCGGCTAATGATGCCCCTGTCGCGCCTCGATCAGGTGCAGAAGTACAGTGGCATCGAGAGCATCGTGCCGCGGCTCGACAAACTCGGCGGCACTTCCTGGGCCAAGACCAAGAAGCGGATTCATCGCGGGGTTCGCGATATGGCTAAGGAGCTGCTTAAGCTCTATGCCGAGCGGCAGATGGCGAAGGCGCCGCCGATGACCGAGGACAGCGATCTGACACGCCAGTTCGGTGCCGCCTTCGAACACGTCGAGACCCCCGATCAGTTGGATGCTATCAAGGCGATCAAGAAAGACCTGCAATCGAGCCGGCCGATGGACCGCCTGCTGTGTGGTGATGTTGGTTTTGGCAAGACGGAGGTCGCCATGCGCGCCGCATTCCAGGTGGTGGCCAGCAACTACCAGGTGGCGGTATTGGCGCCGACCACAATTCTCGCCGATCAGCACTTGCAGACCTTCCGCCGTCGTTTTGCCGACTTTCCGGTGCGGGTCGAAATGGTGTCGCGTTTCCGCAGCAAGGCGCGGGTCAAGGAGATCTCCGATCGCCTGGCCCAAGGTGAAGTCGACATCTTGATCGGCACCCACCGGCTACTCAGCAAGGATCTCGACTTCGCCCGTCTGGGGATGCTGATCATCGACGAGGAGCAGCGCTTCGGGGTGGCGCAAAAGGAGCGCTTGAAGAAGCTGCGCAAAGATGTCCATGTGTTGGCGATGAGCGCGACGCCGGTGCCGCGAACTTTGCAGTTGTCGTTGGCGGGAGTCCGTGACCTGTCGTTGATCGAGACTCCGCCCCGCAACCGGATGGCGGTAGAGACCGCCATTCTGCCTTTCGACCCGGTGTTGATTCGCGAGGCGGTGGAGCTCGAGATCGAGCGCGGAGGCCAGGTCTATTACGTCTATAACCGGGTCGAGACCATCGAGCAGATGGCCGAATTCCTGAAACAGACGGTGCCAGGATTGAAGGTTACGGTCGGTCACGGGCAACTCAACGAGGGGGAGTTGGCGCGGCGCATGCATGCATTCGTCGACGGCGAATACCACCTGTTGCTCGCCACCACCATTATCGAGAACGGCATCGACATTCCTAACGTGAACACCATGATCGTCCATCGCGCCGACCGTTTCGGCCTGTCGCAGCTCTACCAGCTGCGCGGCCGGGTGGGGCGTAGTGACCAGCTGGCCTACTGCTATCTGCTAGTTCCTGGGGATACCATCTTGACCGAAGTGGCGCGCAAGCGGCTCGACGCGATCCGCGAATTCACCGAACTCGGCGCCGGCTTTCGGGTGGCGGGACGAGATCTCGAGATCCGCGGTGCTGGGAACCTGCTCGGCGCCGAGCAGAGTGGTCACATCGCGGCGGTCGGTATCGAAACCTATCTCAAGATGCTCGAAGACACGGTGCGCGAACTTAAGGGCGATGGCCCACCTGAAGCGGTTTCGGTGGCTCTCGACTTGCCCTTGGCGATGTCGATTCCCGAGAGCTACATCGGCGATGCCAATCTCCGCATGGAGATCTATCGCCGCATCGCCACCGGCGAGGACGGGGAGGATGAACTCCTCACCGAGCTGCGCGATCGTTTCGGCGCACCGCCGGAGGAGGTGCGAACCCTGCTGGTGGCAGCGGCGGTCAAGCAACTCGCCGAGGATCTTCGCTTGCAGGCGATTTCCGCCCGTCGGGGTCGTCTGACCCTGAGCTTGCGCCAAGATAGTCGGGTCGATATCGGCCGCCTGATCGAGTTGGTCTCAGAGCGCGAGGGGGCCAGCTTCAGTCCGTCCGGGGTGCTGACTTTCGAGAGGGTTGCGGCAGTCGACCTGTTGCCGACGGCGCGATGGGTGCTGGATCAGCTGGCCACTTGAAGGAGGGTGGATGTCAGAGAGAACACACTGGGCGACAGCCGCAGCAGACAGTCGCCTACTGTTGGTGCCCGGCTTATGGTTGCTGGCGGGGCTACTTTCCGGCTGTTCCGCGGAAGCCCCTCTGGCCAGTGACGTGGTGGGCTCGCTGGGAGGTGAGCCGCTGCTCTATGGGGCCTTCGAGGCCACCGTGGAGGACGATCCGGATTTCATCGGTCTGGTGCTCGAAAGCGGAGTATTAAGCCGTTTGTTCGATCAATTTCTCGACGAGCAGCTATTGCGCCGGTTGGCCAGCGAGAGCGGTCTGGGCGAGTTTGGTGATCCGCGGCAGCTGGTCGAAGCCTTGCTAGCCCAGACGCCCGGTGCACTGCCGGACGATGCCGCCGTGGCCGCTTACTATGCGGCGCGCGTGAAAGACTTCCAGCGCCCGCCGCGGGTACGCCTGAGTCAGATCTTGGTCAGCGAACGAGACCTGGCCCAGCAGGCGGCGCAGGCGCTGGCCGCCGGCGAGGATTTCGTCGCCGTGGCGGCTCGGCTGAGCGAGGCGCCCAACGCCCAACAAGGCGGCGACCAAGGTTGGTTGGCGGCTGAAGATCTGCCACCGGCTTTCGTCGAGACTATCTTCCGCCTCGAACCCGGTGGCGTGACCGGCATTGTCGAGGCCGAATACGGCTTTCACATCTTTCGCATTGTCGACCGCCAGCCGGCGCGCACGGTGCGGCTCGAAGAAGCCGCGGGACGAATCCGCGAGCAGCTGATGCGGGTCGATGTCGACCAACGTGTGCGGATGCTCGTCAGCCAAGCCCGTGAGCGCTACAATGTAGAGATCTACGCACAGAACATCCCCTTTGAATATGTAGGTGAATATGCGACCCCGAATTAGCCTGTTCCTAGTTGCCCTGCTAGCCGCCAGTAGCGCGCCGGCCCTTTTTGCCGCTGGCGACACCCTTAATCGGGTGGTGCTGCGGGTCAATGATGAGATCCTCACCCAACGCGATTTTGAGCGCCGCAAGTCGGTAGAGCTCAGCCGGGTCCTGGCAGATCCCGCCATGGATCCGTCGACCCGCCAGGAACGCCTTGCCATGGTGCCGCGGCAGATCGCCAAATTGAGCTTCGACGAGATGTTGATTCGCTCCCGAGGTCAGCAGTTGGGGCTGACCGTCAGCGAGGCGCAGGTCGACGAAGTGGTGCGCGATTTGCGCGAGGAGCAAGGCATTAAGACCGAGGCTCAGCTGGTCCAGGCCTTGGCCGCCAGCGGCATGACCCTGGAGGAGTTTCGCAATCGCTGGCGTCGCGATCTGATGGCCAATCAGATCATCGGCCGCGAGGTCTGGGGTCAGATCGAGGTGGGTGAGGAAGAGCTGCGAGCCTATTACCGCAACCACTTGAGTGAATTCCAATTGGCCGAGGAACGTTGGCTCAAAGAGGTGATCGTGCTTGAATCGAGCGGCCTTGGCGACGACCAATTGCGCCATCTGGCGGCGACGGTGCGCGGCGAGCTGGCTGCGGCCGACGATTTTGCCGCGGTGATCCAGAGCTACCGCGATCAGGGTCAGACCACGGGCATTATCGACCTCGATTGGCTACGCAAGACCGATCTCGATGGCACCTTGGCCGATGTGGCCTTCGGTCTCGAAGAGGAAGAAGTCTCGCAGCCGATCAAGGCTCGCGGTGGCTACCACATCTGTTTTGTCGAGGAGGTCCGCCAGGCCAGCGTGCGACCGTTCGACGAAGTCCAAGGCCAGATCCTGCAACGGGAGCGCAACAAACGCTTCCAAAAGGAGTTCCGGGCCTACATGGCGAAACTCGAGAAGACCGCCTATGTGCAGGAGAATCTGCCCGCTGATGCGGTGGGTTTCCGCAGCCTGGGTGATAGCTACGAAGAAGATACAGAGTTCGATTTCTTCGCCCCGGCAAGCTCGCCAGAGGAGCCTCAGCCTGCAGACGACACCACGTCTGATGCCAGTGCCGGGGCCAGCGCAGGCCCGCGCTGAGCCTTCCAACAAGTGCCCAGCCGGCGCCCGCGAGAGCCTTCGTTGGCCCGGCTGGCCACCCTCCAAGTAGGCCCCCTGCCGCTACATCTTGTGGTATAGTTCTTCCGTCCAACTATATAAAGGGTTTCTGAGGCTCCCCTTCTCCGCCGCCTCTTGCCCCTGCTTCGCTCTGGCGCCGGCGGTGGTCGGCGCGGGTCCCGCGGTGGTCTCGATCGGGAGGCTGGTGGAAACCGTTGGACATTTGATGGAGTGAAGTGGAAGAAAGTGGACAAAAGTGGCTCGCGCTGCTAGTGTTAGCCCTATACCCATGCGTAATTGGAGTTCTTCGCAGCGGGTTCTCTCGGTGAGTCAAGTGCCATGTTTCGCGGTAGCGCTGCAGCAAAGATCGATGTCAAAGGGCGGATCAAGGTTCCGACCGACTTCCGCCGTGTGCTTGAACAGGAGCACGGGCGTGAGGTGTTTATCACCTCGGTACGCGGTGATTCGGCACTGCTGTACCCGATGCTGGTGTGGGAAGAGATCGAGCGGCGGCTGAGCAAGGTGCCGTCGGCGGATCGTACCAAGCAGCGTTTTCTCGAACGGGTGAACTACTACGGGCACGCCGCGAGGCTCGACGCTCAGGGGCGGGTGGTGATTCCGCCTCTGTTGCGCGAGAAGGCGGAAATGATGGGTGAAGCGGTGGTCAGCGGCAGGCTGGATCACTTGGAGATTTGGAACCGTGAGCGCTTCGATCGCAAGCTTGAGGACGAGCCTTTCACGGATGACGACTTCGCGGCCCTGGCGGAGTACCAGATCTAAAGTGCGGAGTTGAGGGTCCAATGGCCGAGACAACGCCAATGGCAGCCTCGTCGAGACACGTTCCGGTTCTGTTGCAAGAGTCTGTCCGTTGGTTAGCGCCGCAGCGGGGTGGGCTGTTGGTGGATTGCACTCTAGGTCTTGGCGGTCACGCCGCGGCGCTGCTCGAAGCCGCGCCGGAGGTCCGAGTACTGGGTATTGATCGCGATCCCTGGGCCTTACGCCTGGCGGCGGGGCGTTTGGCCCGTTTTGGCGATCGGGTGAGTTTGGTCGAGGGACGGTTTGGACAGTTGCAGGAGATTCTGCGGCAGCGTGGGATCGAGCAGGTAGCTGGAGTTTTTGCCGACTTCGGCGTTTCGTCGATGCAGCTGGAGACCGCCGAACGCGGCTTCTCCTTTCGCCTCGAAGGTCCGTTGGATATGCGCATGGGGTCCGGAGAGCGGACCGCGGAAGAAATTGTTAACACTTACTCGGAGGAAGCCTTGAGCACCATTCTGCGGCAGTACGGCGAAGAGCGTCAGGCCAGGCGTGTAGCCCGAGCCATCGTCAGGCGGCGCGAGCAAGAGCCCGACCGACCGATCACCAGCACCGCCGAACTGGGCGACCTGATCGCCCGCAGCAAGTCGTCCAAGCCCGGGCGCGGGCGCCGATTGCATCCGGCGACGCAAGCTTTTCAGGCGCTGCGAATCGAGGTCAACAGGGAGCTGGAGCAGCTGGAGCAGCTGTTGGATCAGGCAACCTCGATGCTCGCCAGCGATGGCCGTTTGGTGTTGATTTCTTACCACAGCCTCGAAGATCGCTTAGTCAAGCATACTTTGCGCGATCTGGCGACTGGCGAGATCGAGCCGATCACCGGCCGCACGATCGCTGAGACCCAGGTGATCGAGGTGCTAACCAAAAAACCGGTTCGTCCCAGCGAGGCAGAGGTGGCGGCCAACCCGCGGGCGCGTTCGGCGCGACTGCGCGCGGCGCGTCGTCTTTAGTCGAGGAGGCTGCTACACCGTGATCCACCACTACGCTGCCCGCCGACCGGTGGAGAACGCCTATCTCGTGCGGCAACGAGATCAGCGTCGCTTGCAGGAGCTGCTCAGCGTGCTGCTCACCGTGGTGGCGCTCGGTGCCGGGTTGTGGACGTACACCTGGATGCACACCGAGATTCTCCGCACCGGCTATCGGGTGGACAATCTCGATCGCCAGCTCCACGGCTTGCTCGAGCAAGAGCGTCGCCTTCGTTTGGAAGCTGCCTCGCGAGCCCACCCGGCAAGGGTGGAGGCGCGTGCCAGCGCCGAGCTTGGCATGCGCGCGCCGCAGTTGGCGGAGACATTGTTCTTCGACGAATTGGTCGCCGGGTGGGAGGTGGCGCGGTGAACGCTCGGCTGTGGTTGGTGCTGGGGCTCGCCGCGACCTGGATCCTGGCGACCGGGGTGCGGCTCTATCAGTTGCAGGTCTTGCAGCACGACGACTACGTGCAGCAAGCGCGGCAGCAGCACCAGCGGGTGGTCTCTCTCGATCCGCCCCGCGGCACCATTTACGACGCCCGCGGTCGTGAGTTGTCGGTGTCGGTGGAGGTCGACTCGGTGTTTGCCGATCCGAGCCAGATCGAAGATCCCAGCGCCACCGCTGCTTCCCTGGCCCCAGTTCTGGGGCTTGACACCGGCGAGATGGAGCAAATGCTGAGCGCCCAAGGCCAATTCGTGTGGGTGCGGCGAAAGCTCGATCCGCCCCTGGCCAAGACGGTTCGCCAGCTCGCTTTGACGGGCATCTCGTTTGTTAGCGAGAGCAAGCGGTACTACCCGCTGCGCAATTTGGCGGCGCCGGTGCTGGGATTCGTCGGCACCGACAATCGTGGACTCGGTGGGCTGGAATCGCGCTATGACCAGGCGGTGGCCAGCGAGCCCGGGAGGCGGCGGGTAGTGCGCGACGCCCGGCTGGGCACGGTGCTGCATCCGGATTGGGAAGAGGCGGCGCCCAAGCCAGGGCGCGATTTGCACCTGACTCTCGATGGCGCTTTGCAGCACATGGTCGAGCGTGAACTAAAGGCGGCGGTGGAAAAATTCTCCGCCAAGCGCGGCACCGTGGTGATGCTCAACGTGCGCGACGGCTCGGTGTTGGCGATGGCCAGTTGGCCCTCCTTCGATCCCAACAACTACCGCCAATCCCCGGCCCAGAGCTGGCGTAACCCGGCGGTGGCCGATAGCTACGAGCCAGGCTCGACCTTCAAGATGATCACCTTGGCGGCGGCGCTCGAAACCGGCAAGGTTGACACTCTCGATGTCTTCGATTGTGAGATGGGTGGCCTGCGTCTGTCGGGCCACTTCATCCGTGACCACCACCCCTACGGTTTGCTGACGGTGCGCGAGATCATTGCCAAGTCGAGCAACGTGGGGACGATGAAGCTTGCCTTCACCACCGGCCGAGAGAATCTATTTGCGGCGATTCGCACCTTCGGCTTCGGCCAGCTCACCGGCATCGATCTGCCAGGGGAGAACGCCGGCATCGTGCGGCCCGAGGAGAAGGTTTCTCGCCTATCGCTGGCCAACATCGCTTTTGGTCAGGGGATCGCGGTCACCCCGCTGCAACTCGCCAACGCTTTCGCGGTGATCGCCAATGGTGGTTGGCTGCACCGGCCCTACGTGGTGGCGGCGGTGGGCGACACCCCGCGCCGGCCCACGTCGCCAAAGCGGGTGGCGTTGTCGGCGAGCACTTTGCGCCAGGTGCGCAGTGTGCTCGAGAGCGTGGTTCTGGAAGGTTCCGGCAAACGGGCCGCCATCGAGGGATTCCGAGTCGCCGGCAAGACCGGCACGGCGCAGAAGGCGGTTCCTGGGCGAGGTTACGCGCCGCGCCGTTTCGTTGCCAGCTTTGCCGGCTTCGCGCCGGTCGACGATCCGCTGATCGCCGGCGTGGTGTTACTCGACGAGCCTTGGCCGAGCTACTACGGTGGTCAGGTGGCAGCGCCGACCTGGAGTGCCATCGTTCGCCAGATGTTGCTCTACCTGGGCGTCCAGCCACTGCGGGAGAAGCCCGATCGCTGGCCCGGACAGCCGCGCTCGGTGCGAAGGTTCGCGGCCACCGTCGCCGCCGCGCCGACGGTGGCCGGCTCGGTGCCAGACTTTGCCGGCCTGACCGCTCGCCAGGCGGTGCGGCAGTCGAGTGCCGCCGGTCTACAACTGGCGCTCAACGGCCATGGATTCGTCTCCCGTCAATCGCCAGCTCCGGGCACTTCGCTGGATGCTGCGGCTGGGGTAGTGGAGCTTTGGTTGTTGGCGGAAGCGCGCTCGGCCGCCGTGGCTCGATCCGCACCGGGGGCCCCCTGATGGGTCTGCGCCTACATCAGCTCTTCGAGCATCAGCCGGTCGGTGGACTGCCGCCGGTGGATCCGGTGATCACCGGCATCAGTCACGATTCTCGGCGCACTGAGCCCGGCGACCTTTTCGTCGCTATCGTTGGCGAGCAGCACGATGGGCGGCGCTACTCGCGGCAGGCTGCCGCTAGAGGCGCCGTGGCGGTGCTCGGGCCGGCGCCGGCACCGGCCGGAGTGGAATTGCCGTGGGTCGATAGCGCTCGCCCCCGAGCGTTGCTGGGGCCGCTGGCGGCGCGCCTTTTCGAGCATCCGGATCGCGAGTTGTTGTTGGCTGGAGTGACCGGCACCAACGGTAAATCCACCGTCGTGGCGCTGCTCGCCGCGATGTTGCAGGCGGCCGGCCGGCCGGCGGGCCGACTGGGAACCCTGGGCTACGTCTTCCGGGAGCATAGCTATGCCGGCGATTTCACCACCCCGGAAGCGCCGGACCTGTTTCGCATCCTGCGCCAGATGCGCGATGCCGGCGCTGAAGCGGCGGTGATGGAGGTTTCCTCGCACGCTCTTGAGATGGGGCGGGTGGATGGGGCGCGCTTCGCGGTGGCGGTGTTCACCAATCTGAGCCGTGACCACCTGGATTTCCACGCCGACATGGAATCTTACTTCGCCGCCAAGCGGCAGCTCTTCGAGCGCCTCGCCACCGCTTCGCGTCCGGTCGTCCACTTGGGTAGCGAATATGGGCGCCGGCTGGCCACCGAGTTGGACAATGTGCTGACCTGCGGGGCTGGCGGCGAGGTGCGAGCCGAGAGAGTTGAATTCAGCATGAGCGGTACCCGCGGGCTGCTGATCTTGCCCAGCGGCACGCTCGAGTTCAGCTCAGCGCTAGTCGGCCGTTTCAATCTGGAGAACCTGTTGGCCGCCGCCGCCGCCGCCGAGGCGCTGGCCCTGCCGCACGCCGCCATCGCCAGCGGTATTGCCGCCTGCGCGCCGCTACCAGGGCGGTTGGAGGTGGTTGCTGAACGGGGTGGATTTACCGCCTTGATCGACTACGCCCACACTCCCGCGGCGCTGGCCGCCGCTTTGGGCTCCTTGCGGGAACTCGGTGCCGGCCGCATCGTGGTGGTCTTCGGCTGCGGCGGCGAGCGCGACCGTGGCAAGCGGCCGCAGATGGGGCGCGTTGCCGGCGAGCTGGCCGATCGGGTGCTCCTGACTTCCGACAATCCGCGGGGCGAGGATCCGCTGCAGATCCTGGCCGAGATCCAGGTGGGCGTGGAGCAAGCTGGTAGTGCCAGCTGGGTGCTGGAATCCGATCGCCGCCGCGCCATCCGCCGGGCGATCGCTGAGGCGGTGGCGGGGGATGTGGTGCTGGTGGCGGGCAAGGGACACGAGAGCGAGATGGTGCTGGCCGACCGGCGAGTTCCTTTCTCCGACCGGCGGGAGGTCGCTCGCGCCATGGCGACACCGCTGGCACCAGGGGGAGGCGACGATGGTTGAGCGCAGCCTTGGTTGGGCCAGTGAAGCGATGGCTGGGGAGTTGCGGGGCGGATCGCCCGCGGCCCTCTTCCGCGGCGCCGCGATCGATTCGCGGCGGTTGGTCGGGGGTGAGTTGTTCTTCGCTTTCGTCGGTGAGCACGTAGATGGTCACGATTACGCCGCCGCCGCTTTGGTCGCTGGTGCTGGCGCGGCGGTGGTCTCGAAGCAGCCGGCGGGGTCGTTGGCGGGTGCCCTGATCCGGGTCGAGGATACCCAGCAAGCGCTGCACCGGCTCACCCTGGCGGCGCGGCGCGAGGTGCCCGAGAAGCTGGTGGCGCTCACCGGCTCAGTGGGCAAGACCACCACCAAGGAGATCTTGACCGCGCTGCTGGCCAGTCGCTTCCGGGTCACCAGCAGCGTGGGCAACTTCAACAATCTCCTCGGTTTCCCCCTCTCGCTGTTGGCGGTGGAGGACGATTGCCAGTGGATGGTCGCCGAGATGGGCATGTCGGAGCCCGGTGAGTTGGCCAAGATCAGCCGTTTGGGTCGTCCGGAGGTGGCGCTATTTACCAATGTTCGGCCGGTGCATTTGCAGAACTTCCCCGACTTACGCGGTATCGCCGATGCCAAGGCTGAGTTGCTCGAAGGCTTGGTCGATGGCGGCCAGGTGATCGCCAATGCCGACGACCCGTGGGTGATGCGGATTGCAGCGCTCCATTCGGGGGAGGTGATTACCTACGGTCGCAGTGCCAACGCCCAGGTGCGAATCGAAGATCTGCGAATCTTGGACGGCGGCTGTGGCAGTGCTTTCCGCCTCTCGGCCAAGGGTCAGACGGTGGCGGTGGAACTGCCCCTGCACGGACTTTACAACGCCGAGAACTTCCTCGCTGCTGCGGCCTGCGCGCTGGCGCTCGGAGTAAGCCTCGAAGCGATCGCCGCGGCGGCTGGTGGGCTCACCGCGGCGGCCCATCGCGGCGAGGTCCACCAGTTGGCGGCCGGCGTTACGTTGATCGACGATGCCTATAACTCGAATCCGGATGCTGCCCAACGTGCTCTCGAAAGTGCCCTGGGGCTGCCCGGCAAGCGCTATGTGGCGGTTCTTGGCGACATGTTGGAACTTGGACCGACGGCCGCTGAGTTGCACCGTGAACTCGGCCAACGGGCCGTCGAACTGGGTTTTGCCCTGGTTCTCGGGGTCGGTGATCTGGCTGCCGAAATTGTCGCGGGTGCGGCCGAGAGCCAAGGGCAAAGTCACGGTGAAGGTCACGGTGAGAGTCATCAGTGGAATCACGACGGTGAATATCACCACCTAGTGGATGCCACCAGCGCCGCCCAGCGGTTGCCGGCTTGGCTGCAAGAGGGCGACGTGGTGTTGGTCAAGGGCTCGCGCGGAGTCGGTCTCGAAGCGGTGGTGACGGCGCTACGGGCCGCTGGCGAGGGGGGGGGCGGCTGATGCTCTACCACTTGCTCTATCCGCTGCGTGGCGAGCTGGGACTGTTCAACGTCTTTGGCTACATCACTTTCCGCACCGCTGCCGCGGTGGTCACGGCCTTGCTCTTCTCATTGCTGCTGGGGCCGTGGTTCATCCGCACCTTGCGCCGCCTGTCGGTGGGTCAGAACATCCGCGACGTGGGCCCGGAATCGCACCTGGTCAAGGCGGGCACGCCGACCATGGGCGGCCTGTTGATCCTCTCGGCGCTGTTGCTCGGCACGTTGCTGTGGGCCGATCTGACCAATCCCTATGTCTGGTTGGTCACCGGCGTGACGGTGGCTTTTGGTGCGATCGGCTTCTACGACGACTTCATCAAGGTGCGCAAGAAGCGCAATCTGGGCCTGACCTCGCGCGCTAAGTTCTTGGCTCAGGCGGTGGTTGGGCTGACTATCGGCGCACTGCTGCTGAACCTGGCCGAGCCTTGGGCCTTCGAGCCCGAACTCACTTTCCCCTTCTTCAAGCACTTGGTGTTACCCCTGGGCTTGCTCTACGTGCCCTTCATCGCCTTCTTGCTGACCGGCGCCTCGAATGCGGTCAATCTGACTGACGGCCTCGATGGCCTGGCGATTGGCACTACCTTGGTGGCTGCCGCCACCTACGCCATTTTCACTTATGCCGCCGGTAATAAGGTGATCGCCGATTACCTGCAAATCTCCTTTGAGCCCGGTCTCGGCGAAGTCACCATTTTCTGTGGTGCGCTGGTTGGCGCTAGCCTGGGTTTCTTGTGGTTCAACAGTCATCCGGCGGAAGTCTTCATGGGCGATGTCGGCTCGTTGGCCTTGGGTGGCGGCATCGGCATGGTGGCGGTGCTGGCCAAGCAAGAGCTGTTGCTGGCGGTAGTGGGCGGCATCTTCGTGCTCGAAGCGCTGTCGGTGATCATCCAGGTGGGTTCGTTCAAGCTCACCGGCAAGCGGGTCTTCCGCATGGCGCCGTTGCATCACCATTTCGAACTCAAGGGTTGGTCCGAGCCGAAGATCATTGTCCGTTTCTGGATCTTGGCGATCCTCTTTGCCCTGGTCAGCCTGTCGACTTTGAAGTTGCGCTAGGGGGGATGGGGTGATGCAAGTGCCATGGAGTGAGCAAGGTTGGCGGCGGGCGGCGGTCTACGGCCTGGGCCTGTCGGGGCGGGCAGCGGCGGCTTTGCTGCGCTCGCGCGGGGTCGAGGTGGTGGCCTTTGATGCTCGCCCGGCGAGCGCGCTGGACCTCCAGCCGCTGGCCGCCGATGCGGGCGTCGAGCTGCGACTCGGTGCCGAGCCTGATTGTCTGCCGGCCGATTTGGACGGCGTAGTCACCAGTCCTGGAGTACCTTTTGATCAACCGCTGCTCGAATTGGCTCGGCGTCGCGGGTTGCCGGTAGTGGCCGAGGTCGAGCTAGCCTTTGCGCTGCTCGACGGCGAGGTGGTGGCGATCACCGGTTCGAACGGCAAGAGCACGACGACCGCCTTGACTGGCGAGATCCTGCGCCGTGCCGGCCACCGCGTAGAGGTGTGTGGCAACATCGGCCGACCGTTGGCGGCAGCGGTCGAGGGACCAGCCGGTCGGGTGTTCGTGGTCGAGCTGTCGAGCTTCCAGCTAGAGGCGGTCAGCCACTTCCGACCGCGGGCGGCGGCGCTGCTGAATCTTTCCGCTGATCACCTCGATCGGCACGGCGATATGGCGAGCTATTTGGCCGCCAAGCAGCGCATTTTCCAGCGTCAGGGCGCTGGCGATATAGCGGTGCTGGGTGGCGACGACCCACAGATTGCCGCCATGGCGCTGCCGGCGGGGGTCAGGCGCCGCACCTTTGCTTGCCAGGCTGAAGTCGAAGACGGCTGCCGACTACTGGGTGGTCGGGTGCTCGAAGAGCAGCCCGACGGCGAGGCGATGGAGTTGTTCCGCAGCGCGGATTTGCGTCTGGTGGGTCGACACAATCTCGAGAATGCGATGGCGGCGGCACTGCTGGCGCGGGCTGTCGATACCGAGCCGGCGGCAATCGCTGGCGGCATACGGGCCTTCAGCGGTTTGCCGCATCGCCTGCAGTGGGTGGCCGAGCGGCGGGGAGTGCCCTGGTTCGACGATTCCAAGGGAACCAATCCGGGGGCAACTGCTCGTTCGCTGGAAGACTTCGCAGACGGCAGCGTGCACCTCATCTTGGGAGGGCGCAACAAAGGTGCCGATTTCTCTTCCCTGCGCTCCTTGGTGGCGCAGAAGGCGCGCCGGGTCTATCTGATCGGCGAAGCGGCGGTTGAGTTGGCCGCGGCTCTGGGCTCGGCTTCGGCAGCAGCACTACCGTTGGAGAAGGTGGCTACTTTGCAGCGCGCGGTGGCCTCGGCGGCCAAACGGGCGGTGGTGGGCGAGGTGGTAGTGCTGTCGCCGGCTTGCGCCAGTTTCGACCAGTTTCGCAGTTTCGGCGAGCGTGGCGAGACCTTTCAACGCCTGGTGCGCGAGCTTGGCGAGGGAGGTGGCGATGGCGCGTAAGCTGGCTTTTGACCGCTATCTCTTCGCGGTCGTTCTGATGCTGGTGATCCTCGGCCTGGTGATGGTCTATTCGGCTAGCGCGGTGCTGGCTCAGGCCAAGGGATATAGCGTCAATCTATTCTTCGTCAAGCAGGTGTTGGCGGCGGTGGTCGGCCTGGTGGCGATGCTGGCGGTGATGCATGTGGACTACCGCTGGTTGCGGCGGCCAGCGGTGGCTTACGTCTTGGTGGGCGGAGCCTTGGTGTTGCTGGTGGCGGTGCTCTTCGCTCCGGCGCTCAACAATTCGCGACGTTGGTTTTATTTTGGCGGCTTGTCGATCCAGCCCTCCGAACTGGCCAAGTTAGCCCTGGTGATCTACATCGCCTACCAGATCGACCGTAAGCGCGAGCACGGCCAGAGCTATGCCTTCTTGGTGCCGTCAGTGGTGATGACGGCTTTGATGGCCTCCTTGATCTTGCTCGGCCGAGATCTGGGTACCACCGTGCTGTTGGCGACGCCGGCGGCGCTGATGGTCTTCCTCGCGGGCATCTCTTGGCGCTATCTGGCGGCCGGGGGCTTGATCATGCTGCCCTTGGCGGTGGTCGGGGTGTGGATCGAGCCCTACCGCTTTAAGCGGCTGACCTCGTTCCTCGATCCCCAGGCCGACCCCTTGGGCAGTGGTTTCCAGCTGCTGCAGTCGCTGATCGCCATCGGCTCTGGCGGGGTCTTTGGCCTCGGGCCCGGCAAGAGCTTGCAGAAGCTCTATTTTCTGCCCTCACCGCATGCCGATTTCATCTACGCCATCGTCGCCGAAGAACTCGGCCTGATCGGCGCCGTCACCGTGTTGGCGTTGGTGGCGATCTTGCTGTGGCGGGGGGTGCTGGCGGGGCTGAATGCACCGGATGTCTTCGGCCGCTACTTGGCTTGGGGGCTGACTGGATTGATCTCGATCCAGTCGCTGGTTCACATCAGTGTGGCGCTGGGTTTGCTGCCCTCGACCGGAGTGCCCTTGCCCTTCATCTCCCACGGCGGCTCGTCGCTGGTTACCTCGTTGGTGGCTTGCGGTCTGGTGCTCAACGTCTCGCAGCATGGACGATGAAGATGGGCGATAGGGGAAGTACAAGGTTTGTCCGCGGTACCGTGCTGATCAGTGGTGGCGGCAGCGGCGGTCACGTTTTTCCCGGCTTGGCGGTGGCGGCGGCGCTCGCGCGTCGTGGCTGGGCGGTGAGCTGGGCCGGCGCCCAGAACGGCATGGAGAGCCGCCTGGTGCGGGAGCAGGGATTGGAGTTCCACCCTTTGGCTGCCCGGCCAGTTGTGGGACGCGGTTTGCTGGGCAAAGCGGCAGCGGTTCTCACCCTGCTGCGCTCTGCCTTGAGCGCTCGATCATTGGTGCGCCGCCTGGGTGCCCGCCTGGTGGTGGGTACCGGTGGCTATGTCTCGGCCCCAGCTGTGCTCGGTGCCCGGTTGGCGAGACGTCCAGCTTTGTTGGTGGAGCCCAACGCCGAGCCTGGCCTGGCCAATCGTTGGTTGTCACGCTTGGCGACCGCGGCGGCGGTGGCTTTGCCGTCGACCGCGGAGCATTTGCATTGTCCGGCGGAGGTCTGCGGTGTGCCGGTGCGCTCGGCCTTTTTTGAGGTCGCGGCCGAGCCGCCCGCCTCCGGGCCGTGGCGTTTGTTGGTGTTGGGTGGCAGCCAGGGCGCAGCGCAGCTCAATGAGCTGGTGCCAGCAGCCTTGGTGGCGCTGGCGCAGCGTGGTCTCGAGTTTCAAGTCCTGCATCAAGCGGGCCGCGGCAAGGATCTGGCGACGCGCCAAGCCTACGTTGAGCAGGGAGTCGAGGAGCAGGTGGTGGTCGAGGCCTTTCTCGACGATGTCGCCGCCGCCATGGGCAACAGCCACCTGGTGATTTCTCGTGCTGGAGCGATCACCCTGGCGGAGATCTGTGCCGCCGGTCGAGCCGCCGTTTTGGTGCCTTTGGCTGCCGCTGCTGGCAGCCATCAGGTGGTCAATGCGGAGCGCTTGGCGGCCACTGGCGCTGCCCGCGCGTTGGGCCCCGGAGCGGCTACCGTGGAAGCGCTCACCGCCAGCCTTGCCGAGATTTTTGGCGACCCGCCGCGGTTGCAGCGGATGGCCGCCGCGGCGAGTTCCTTGGCTCGTATCAATGCCGCGGAGCGCATTGCCGATCAGGCCGAGCGGCTGGGGGGGCGGGACTGATGTTTCGTCGCTTCGCTGGCCTTCAGCACGTGCATTTCATCGGCATCGGTGGTGTGGGCATGAGTGGTATCGCCGAGGTTCTGTTGAGCTACGACTTCAAAGTCAGTGGCTGTGATCAGGCGATCGGCGCCGCTGCTCGGCGGCTTCGTAAGTTGGGTGTCGAGGTCGTAGAAGGGCACGGCGCTGATCATCTGCACGGTGTTGACCTGGTGGTCAAGTCTTCGGCGGTGGCAGACGACAATCCGGAGATTCTAGCTGCCCGCGAACGCGGTATCACCGTCGTGCGACGGGCCGAGATGCTAGGCGAGTTGATGCGTTTGAAGTACGGCATCGCGGTGGCCGGCAGCCATGGCAAGACCACCACCACCTCATTGATCGGCCACCTGATGGTCGAGGCGGATCTCGATCCGACGGTGATCGTCGGCGGCCGGATGCAGGTTTCGGGCACTGGCGCACGGGTGGGCCGCAGCGAATTTCTGGTCGCTGAAGCTGACGAATACGATCGTAGCTTCTTGCGACTGATGCCGATTCTGGCGGTGGTGACCTCGATCGATCGCGATCATTTGGACACCTACGGCGACCTGCAAGCAATCTGCGAGGCTTTCGTCGATTTCGCCGAGCGAGTGCCCTTCTTTGGCAAGATCATCCTCTGCCTGGATGACGCCAACATCCAGCGCTTGCTGCCCCGGCTGGCCGCCGAGCATCGGGTGATGACTTACGGACTGACTCCGCAGGCGGAGCTCAGCGCGGCGAATTTGCGTGCCTCGCCAGCGGGCTGTCGGTTCGAAGTAGAACTCGCTGGTGAGGGTCGATTGGGGGAGATCACCTTGCCGATGCCAGGCCGGCACAACGTGCAGAACGCGCTGGCGGCGGTGGCAGTAGGTTTGTCCCTCGGTCTGGCGATCAAGGATATTGCCGAGGGCCTGTCGAATTTTGGTGGTGTGCATCGCCGTTTCGAGCGGGTTGGCGACTGGCGCGGCGCGGCGGTGATCGACGATTATGCCCACCACCCGACCGAGGTCGCGGCGACTTTGCAGGCGGCTCACCAAGCCTTTCCGGAAGGGCGGATCTTCGCCATTTTTCAGCCTCATTTGTTCTCTCGCACGCGTGATTTGGCGGCAGACTTTGGACGTTCGTTGATGGGCGCGGATCGGGCCATCGTCACCTCGATTTACCCCTCGCGAGAGCAGCCCATCGCAGGCGTGAGCGGTCTCGATGTGGTGCGGGCTGCCCGCGACTCAGGCCACCGGCGGGTGGACTATTGCGAAGACTGGCGGCAAGTGGATCAGTATCTCGGTGCCGAGGTTGCCAGCGGTGATGTAGTGCTCACCCTAGGTGCCGGCGACATCGTTCGCTTGGCGCGGCGCCTGGTGGCGGCGGAGGCAGAGGTTTGAAGGGGCCGGGAAAAGGCGACCTGTCGCAGGCCTTTCTGCGCGGCCGGAGCTCGCGGCGGCGACTCGGCTCGCAGGCTGTTGAGCGCCCCACCAGCGCCGGCGGCATCGTGCCGCCAGGAGCGGTGGCGGTCGACAATGTGGTGCCTTTCAAACGTCGCCGAGGCCCGCGCCAGCGCCGCCAGCGCCGCCATCCGCTGATGCGGTTGTTGCGGCCGTTGGCGGGTGCGGTCGCCTTGGTGGGAACACCACTGGCCCTGGCGTTGTGCTTGCTGTGGGCGCCGCAGCTGGCCTTGGCCGAGGTGGAGACTCACGGTGGGGCGCGGGTGTCGGCCGTTTGGGTAGATCAGGTGCTGCAGCCAGAGTTGGGTAAGAGCCTGCTGTTGTTGCCCTTGGAACGGGTGGCCGGCCAGCTGCACGAGCATCCTTGGGTGGATTCGGTGGCGTTGCGCAAGCGCCTGCCGCGGACCCTGGTGGTGAGGATCGAAGAAAGGCGGGCGGTAGCGCTGGTGCGCCAAGGCCATGACCTAGCCTTCCTCGACCGCCAAGGGCAGCCGATCGCCCCCTTCGACCCCCGCTTGGGGTCGTCGGATTTGCCGCTGGTGACCCGCTCCAAATCGGCGGCCACCGACTTGCGCCATGCCCTCGACATGGTCGAAGAGATTGGCCGAGTACGGCCCGATTGGGGCGCCGGGTTGTCGGAGGTCGAAGTGCTCGGCGAAGAGGATTTTAGGGTGTTTACCGACAGCTTGCCCTTTCCGCTGTTGGTGAAGACTGGTGATTTTGAATCCAAGGCTCGCCGCTTGGAGACCCTGTTGCCGCAGATTGTCGAGCGCTACGGCTCGGTGGCGGCCCTCGATCTCCGTTTTGAGCGGCGGATCATTTTGCAACCTTCTGCCCGTCGGCGACGGGACGGCTGATGGACGGAAGAGGAGACTAACCATGGCCAAGACAGATCCCTATCTGGTGGCGATTGACATTGGCTCGGCGAAGGTCGGTGTGTTGATCGGCCAGCGTGATGAGCACGGCAAGCTGGAGGTCGTCGGTAAGGGCGAGGCCCCCAACCGCGGTACCCGCAAGGGCAACATCGTCAATGTCGAGCAGACCGTCGAGGCGTTGCGGCAAGCCAGCGAAGAAGCCGAGGTGATGGCGGGCTACGAGATTTCCCGCGCCTATGTCGGGGCGGCGGGCACCGACGTTCGCTCGGTCAACTCCCGGGCGATGGTGTCGGTGGCGCGGAAAGACCGCGAGATCACCCGGCAGGATATCCAGCGGGTGGTCGACGCCGCCCGGTCTGAAGCTTCTCTGCCTTCGGACCGCGAGGTGCTGCACGCCATCCCGCAGGAATTCATGGTCGATTCCCAAGGCGGCATCAGCGAGCCCTTGGGCATGCTAGGCAGCCGGCTGGAGGTAACCTTGCATCTGGTGACCGGCAACATCACCCGCACCAAGACCCTGCAAACCTGCGTCAACCGCGCCGGTATCGAGGTGGTCGAAGTGGTGTTCGAGCCCTTGGCGACCGCCGAAGCGGTGCTGTCGAACGATGAACGCGAGCTCGGGGTGCTGCTGATCGACATCGGCTGTGGCAGCTCCGAGTACGTTTTGTTGGCCGACGGTCAAGTGCTGCACAGCGCGGTTTTACCGATCGGTGCCAGTCACTTCACCAGCGACTTGGCGATGGTGCTGCGCACTCCCTTTGCCGAGGCGGAGCTGATCAAAGTGCGTCATGGCTGCTGCATGGAGAGCCTGAGCGAAGACGGTGAGGGCGTCTCAGTGCCAGCGGTGGCCGGGGGCAGCACCCGGGTGGTGCCCAAGCGCGAGTTGTGCGAGATCCTTGAGCCGCGGGCCGACGAGTTGCTCGGTCTGATCCGTGACGACTTGGCGAAGCAGGGTTGCGAAGACAACCTGCGTGGTGGGGTGGTGTTGACCGGTGGCGGAGCACAGCTCGACGGCTTGCTGGAACTGACCCAGCAGACCTTCTCGGCCGGTACTCGCTACGGTACGCCGCTGGGCCTCGGTGGCCTGGTCGACGTGATCAGCGAACCCACCTGGTGTACAGCCTCGGGTCTGCTGCGTTACGGTCTGGCGGTCGAGCGCGCCGCTGGCGGCGCACGCCGCCGCAACCCCCTTTCCATGCGCGGTCTGATGGGCACCTTACGCGGTGTCTTTGCGGATCTGCTGTAAGAGAATGAACGAGAATCTGATAGAGATCGCTAGCGAACCACAGCCTGAAAGGAAAAAGACATGATCCTCTTTGACGACGACCGCCCGGAGCAGACCGACCTGCCCATCACGCTGAGCGATCCTGACTCTCTGCCGGCGCGGATCAAGGTCGTTGGTGTCGGCGGCGGTGGTGGCAATGCGGTCGACCGCATGATCGCCGCCGAGATGCGTGGCATCGAATTCATCAGCGCCAACACCGACCTGCAGGCGCTGCGTCGGTCGGCGGCCGCCACCAAGCTCCAGCTGGGTACCAGCCTCACCCGGGGGCTTGGTGCCGGTGGCGATCCAGAAGTCGGCCGCAAGTCGGCATTGGAGGATACCGAGCGCATCTTAGAGTTGCTCGACGGTGCCGATATGGTGTTCATCACCGCTGGCCTAGGCGGTGGCTCGGGCTCTGGCGCGGCGCCGATCATCGCTTCACTGGCGGCCGAGATCGGTGCTCTGACGGTGGCTGTGGTGACCAAACCGTTCGGTTTTGAGGGACGCCGCCGGATGATGATCGCCGAGCGCGGGGTCGAGGAGCTGCGCAGCTCGGTCGATACTCTGATTACTATTCCCAATGAACGCTTACTGTCGTTTGTCGACCGCGGCACGCCCCTCGCCGAATCGTTCCTGATCGCCGACGACGTATTGCGCCAAGCAGTGCAGGGGATCAGTGATCTGATCACCGTGCCGGGTGAGATCAATGTCGACTTCGCCGACGTCAGGTCGATCATGACCGGCATGGGCATGGCATTAATGGGCACCGGTATCGCCAAGGGCGAGAACCGAGCCTTGGAGGCCGCCCAGCGCGCGATCTCCTCGCCGCTGCTCGAAGAGACCTCGATCGAGGGCGCCAAGGGAGTGCTGCTGAACATTTCCGGCGGTCGCGACCTAACCTTGCACGAAGTCGCCGAAGCGGCGCGGGTGATCGCCGAGGCGGTCGATCCAGAGGCCAATATCATCTCTGGCATGGTGATCGACGACGAGATGTCGGACGAGATGAAGGTGACGGTGATCGCCACCGGCTTCGATCGGGTCGCCGAATCCTCGCCCGAGCTGCGCCAGCGGCGTCTGAAGCCAGTGCGGATCGCCCGCTCGGTGCTGCGGGAAGAAGTCGAGCCGGTACCAGAGCCGGTCCTCCGGCGACCACCGGTGGGGAAGCGCAACGTAGCGGTCGAAGTCGAGCCGGAAATGCCAGTGGAAGAACCCCGGCAAGTACCGTTCTTCCGCAAGGTGATAGCCAGCAACCAGCCCGACGATCCAGGTGGCTACGGTCCCAACTGGTCAAATGTTGACGACTACGATATTCCCACCGTGCTGCGCAAGCAGATGGACTGAGCGAGTCACGGCAAGTTTTTTTGGTTGAACCCGGCACGGGCCTGTTTGGCGGGCTATAATTTCAGGTAGATGGTCAAATCCCCGTGATGTGGATCGGCTATCCAGGTCGGCGATCAGTCGAATTCAAGGGGCCACCGCCAATCAACCGCCGGAAAAATCACTCCGGCTCGGCGGTTTTGAGAGCAGTCAGTTGGGGTTGCGGCAGCACCGGGGGGTCCGGTGCGGGGTTGGGTGTGCAACGAAAGCTCCTGCAGCGGAGCTGTCGAGATTTGGGGGCAATGCGCACTGTGGCTACATCTAGGTATAGCGATCTGCTGGCGACCCTGACCGTCGAAGTCGATCAGGTTGTTCGTGGAACCGTGTCTGACGTGGCAGCTGCGCATGCCCTCTTGCCGAACCTTGAAGATCTTCGCTACAACGCCCCTGAGCCGGTGGCCAAGCTGGCAGTGCGGTTGGTGAAAGCGGCGCCCAATCTTACCGGTGAAGCGGATGAACGGATATCGCTGGCTGCTGAGGCGATGGGCATTTTTGCCTCGACCAAGCGTCTAATGGGAAAGATCCGCCCGGCCGGCATCGTGCTGAGAAGAGCTTTGGCGCTGGCAGGTGACCTGCCGGTGCGAGCTAACTTGCTGCAGCGATCGGTTGCGGTGCTGATCTTGAGCGGCCGCCTTACCGAGGCGCTCCAGGTTACTGAGACCGCGACTCGCAGCTACCTGAACCAGCGGGACCTAGTCGGCCTCGGCCGGGTATTAGTTTCTCGCGGCTGTGTGCTGTTCAATCTCGGCCACTTCCGAGAAAGCTCCGCTTGGCATTGCGCGGGTTTGCGGCTGTTGCCGGCTGAGACCCGCATTGACCGAGCTTCGGCGCTGCAGATGCTCGGCCTCATCGCCTTTCAAGGAGACGATTTCGCCACCGCCTATCGACTCCAGATACGGGCTCTTCGGATGCTCGATCCCGACGATGCCTACAACCGAGCACAGGTACGCTGGCTGCTGGCCGCGACGACCTATCGTCGCGGCAGCATGGCACAAACAGAACTTCTTCTGCGTCAAGCGCGTTCAGCGCTGACTCACCCGTTCGATCGGGCGTTGGTCACTCTCGACCTCATCGAGGTGTTGATCGAGCGAGGCCAGAACATGGAAGCGGTAGCCAAGGCCAAAGACATGGCTGCCTTACTGCAACCATTCCAGCGCTTGCCGATGGTTGAGGGTGCGATACTGGTGTTTGTTCGTGCGGCATTGGCCGGCGATTTGACCGAAGCCCTGGTCAACGCAACTCGTTCCAGATTGCAGCAAGTACAGCATACGTCGGCCCAGTAGGGACTAGCCCATTGGAATAATCTGGCCGCCAAGGCTGAACACGGTCTGACTTAGATTCTGATGCATGGCGATACCTCGGACCGGGACGAAGACCGGCTGAATTGCCAATGGCCGCCCGAGACCTCTCTAAGGAAGCCTAGCAAAGCACTATTGGCAATACCTGGTCCAATGGGCCTGCCAAGGGGCAACTGCTACCGGCAATGGGCAAGAACCGGGTAGAGGAAGGCTATTGCCCTAGCTTTTTTTAGATTCGGCGGAGCGCTGCCCCGCCGCCCACCACAGCACAGCGAAGATCCCCAAGCTAGGACCGAGCAATGTCCGCCGGCTGGGCCAGAGGTAGAGGCGTTTGGCTTCCACCGGGCTGCGGTACCGGGCCGGGTCGCGTTGCGGTACTTGGACCTCGAGCGCCCGGCGTTGCTCCTCGGAGTACCGATGGCGACTCGCGTGACGGAAGGAATGCAGATCCAGGAAGGGGGAGAAGTACTTCTCCAGGATGCGGTTGGCTTGCCAGGCCATGTAAGGATCACCGCTGAGCAGACGCTCATTACGGTGTAGCGCGTGGGCCCCGGCTTCGGTCAGGTAGTAGTCCTCCGGTCCCAGCACTTCGAGACCATCCGGTGGTTGGGCGGCCCATTGGCGAGTGCGAGTCCGCTGGAGCGTGAGCAGCTGCTGGCGGCTGAAGCGGGAGCGGAAGCGACCGATCTCGGGATCTTCGATCTCTTGTCCCAAGTGCGCGAGGGCGAAGAAACCACTGACTGCCAGCAGAGCTACCGCGGTACCGCGGAGCAACCACCGGCATGAATTGGGTAGCAAGCTCCAGCGCCAGCGGGCTGGGGGTTTGACCCCGACTCCGAAGACCAGGCCGGCAATGCCGGCAGCCAGATCCACCCCCACATCGCGGATCTCGCCGATCCGCTGCGGTGCCCACCATTGCACGCTCTCTTCGGCAACCGCGGCCAGCAGCGTGCCAATCAGCGGCAGCAGCAGGGTCGATAGATCGCCGCGCTGGCGAAATGCCAGGTAGAGCAGGAAGGCGATGGTGCCGTACTCCAGGATATGCACCTTCTCGACCACATCGACCCGTAGGTTGCCGGTGGCGAATCCGCGCGCTTGCAGCCAGACCAGCGCGACAGTGGCCAGCAGCACCAGGTAGCGTGGCCAGCGGTGCTCACGAATACGCAGCATCGCCCAAAGCAACAGCGCAGCGCCCACCCCCAAGAGGGTGAGCGCCAGCACCTGCAAGAACAGGCTGGGCATGCTGCGCAGCAGGAGATCGCGAATCTCTCCCATCGCCGGCGCGCTGGCGGTGACAGCCACCGCGATCATCAGGGGGGCGAGGAGCTGTCGGTGAAGTGGTTTAGAAGCTGGGGGGTCGTGCATCGGCGCTCGCTGGGCCGTCGCGGCTCGATTGCCGCCGACGACCCGATGCTATCCCGGCTTCGCGGCCACATTCTGGCCAGAATCGGGCAAGGAGAGGGCACCGCCCGGAAACAATCGTTAGAGGTCCTCGCTCAGGGTCACCGAGCCCGATCCGGTGTCGATCTCGGCCCGTACCCGGCCGCTGCCGAGGGTTGCTTCGAGGTAGTCGTCTTCCTTCTTGTCAATTCGCAGACCCCCGATATCGACAAGAATTCTACCGCTGCCAGTGTTGACCGTCAGATCGACCTCCGGAAAGGGCGAAGAACGTAAGATCACCTTGCCGGACCCGGTGTCGATCACCAGCCGATCGAGGGCCGAGAGATCGCCAGCCAAGATCACATGACCGGAGCCGGTATCGGCCACCAAACGGCCGCGGGCTACCACTCCCCGGCCGTCGATGTCGCCGGAGCCGGTATCCAGGGCCAGCTGGCCGCTAACGTCCTCCAGTTCGACATCGCCGGAGCCGGTGTCGGCGCTGATCTTGTCTGCCTGGATGTCGCGCAAGCGGATGTCGCCGGAGCCGGTGTCCGCTGTCACGTCGCCGACTACGCCGTTGATCTCAACATCGCCGGAACCGGTATCGGCCACTACGGTACCGCGGTGGTTCTCAATCTCAACATTGCCGGAGCCGGTGTCAGCGCTCAGGCTGCCCTCGCAGTCGCCGGCATGTACTTGGCCGCTGGCCGTGTCAAGCATCAGATCCCCGTGGATCCCCAGTGCTTGGATGGCGCCAGCGACATTCTCGACCTTGGCACCGACGCCATCCGGCAGCCGCATCACGATATTGACGTACAAGGTCACCGCACCGCGGCCCTGCTTGCTAGTCACCCGCAGTCGCCGGCCCTGGTAGCGCTGCTCGGAGCCTCCCCACCAGCCCCAGCTGCCAGCACTTTGTCCGTCAGGGTAGTAGTAGGTGTCGTAGCGATCTACCGGGTAGTCGAGGTGAATCAAGGTCTCACCGCCTCGCCGATCGACTTTCAGCTTGATCAGTCCCGACATCTCGGCATCCTCGCCGACTACCTCGGCATCAATGCTGACCTGATCGCCACCGCGTTCGATGCGGATCGAGCCGGCCAGATTCTCTAGCACCACCGTCGCACCAGAGTCTGCGGCGGCGGTGGCTGACAACTCGCGTCGGTGTTCAGCTGCCAGCGGCGTGGCGACCAGTAGCAGGAGCAGGATAGAAACGAGACTTTGCCGACGCCCAGCGGAGACGCCTTGGTGTCGCGGATTGTTGCTGTCGATTCTCATGGGTCGATCTCCCTCGAAGCGGGTTCCAGTTCTGTTGTCGGTCATCTGCTCTGCCCCTCTGCAAACAGTAGAGGCGCTTCTGAGATGCCCGCGGTGGCGGTTCGGTTTAGTGGCTCTGCGACTTGCCATTAGGGATTTTTCTTTCCTGCCCCTCATTTGGCAGGTTTTGCGGTCTACAATGGTAGCTTCCCGATCTGGTTTCGCAGGGACTTGTCCGGTTCCGACTAGGAGATGGTGGTGACGACCTCTCGATCAAGCGACGCGCTGGGCGGCACCCTCTCGGTGCCGAAGGGGGCGCAGAGTCCGCGTCTCGGCAAGGAAGAACGCCGTGAATTGCTAGCCCGAGTCGAGCGTAGCTCGGCCCGTGTTTCTCTACGTGCGGATCTTCAGCGCACTCAGCGCGCCCTCGACAGTGGCGACTTGCAAGTTGCTCGGCAGCTGGTCGATGATCTCGAAAAGAGGGACGCCCTAGCGGCGGGTTTGCCGTTGTTGCGTGACCGGCTCGAGCGAGCCGAGGCCGAGAATCGCCAGACGACTCGCTGGCGCCAGACCGAGGAACTGCTCACCCGCTACATTCAGCAGCGCAAAAGGCCTCTTGCCGAGTTGGCTTGCGATTCGCTTGCCGAGTTGGCGCCCAACCATCCCCGGCTCGACGACTATCGGCGTTGGATTCGTGACCTCGAGGGTGAAGTGGCGGAGCAGGAGAAGCTCGACGCGGTTCTCAAGCGGGCTCGTGGCGCTCTCGAGAGCGGTCGTCTCGACGAAGCCCGTCGGCAGTTGAAGGCCTTGCGCAAAGTGGATGTTGACGGTCTGTACAGCGATCCTTTTGCTCGTCAATTGGAGCAGGTGGAAAACGACAAGGCCGAGCAGCAAGGCATCGAACGCGGCAAGCAGCGGATTGAACGCCAGCTAGAGGCCGGCGAGCTGCTGGCGGCGAGTCGCGAGATCGAAGCGTTGGCGGCGCTGGCGGTGCCCAAGATCACCCTCGATTTTCTGCGCCAGCGTTTGGCCCAGACCCGGGCTCGGCTCGAGGACCAAGAGCAGCTGGTCGAACTCGAGCGTCGTTTCCGTGGCCATCTCGAAGCTCGCAATTGGGATGCTGCTCGTGATGTGGCGCACGAAGGGGGGCGGATCTTTCCTCAGAGCCAGCGGCCGCGCGACATGTTCGACGAGGTCCATCTCCGAGAAGCCGAGGAGCGTCGGGGTCAGTCGTTGCTCCATGGCATCAACACTTTGGAGAAGTTCATTGCCGCGGGTCGACGTAGTGAAGCCGAGCTGGCCTTGACAGTGCTCGACGGGTTGCAGTTGGACCCATCTCGCCGGGCGAACTATGTCGTGCAGATTGCTCGCTTGCAGCGCTGATCTTGACCGCATCCTCAATTCCCCTTGTCGCGGCGCCACGTCGCACTTATAGTTCGCCGCCGATGGACGCCAGCCAAAAACTCTCAACCTACGCCTACATGAAGTTAGCGCGGGACCTCGACCTGCGCTTCAGCTTACTGCTCAAGACCGGCCGAGTGGCCAAGTGGTACAGCCAGATCGGCAGCGAGGCAACCACGGTAGCCGCCGGCTCCGTGCTCGAGCCGGGTGATGCGCTATGCACCCTACATCGGGATCTCGGTGCGATCTTGATGGTCTACTTGGATCCGGCGCGGGCCTTCCCCGGCTTGGGCTTTGGCCAGGCCGATGGTCTGCGGCCGGATCCCGAGTCGCTGCTCTACCGCTTGTGCTGCCAGCTTTTGGGCCGAGCTGAGGGATTCTCCAAGGGATTCGAGCGCTCTTTCCATTTTGGCCACCTGGCTGCGGAAGAAGGAATTCTCCATGTTGGCATGATCAGCCACCTTGGGGCGATGATTCCGGTGGCCGCGGGTTGCGCTTTCGCTCTCGGTCGCCGCGGTCAAGGCCGCTTGGCGTTGAACTTCATCGGCGAGGGTGGCACCTCGACCGGTGATTTTCACGAGGGTCTCAACATGGCGGCGGTGTGGAAGCTGCCGCTGATTCTGGTGGTGCAGAACAATCGCTTCGCCTTCTCGACGCCGAGCGCGGCGCAATATGCCGCCGAGCGTCTCAGCGATCGCGGATTGGGCTACGGCATTGCTGCCGAGACCGTCGACGGCAACGACCCCGAGGCAGTGAGGTTGGCAATCGAGCGCGCCGCGGCGCGCGCTCGGTCGGGTCTGGGGCCGACTTTGATCGAGGCCATGCAGGGCCGTATGCGGGGCCACAGCGAGGGCGACGACTCACTCAAGGTGGTGCCCGAGGACGAACTCAAGACCTATCTTGATCAAGATCCAGTGGCGGCCTACGCGCGGCTGCTCGAGATCGAGGGAATCTTGACCGCCGAGGTGGCGGAGCGCCTGGATGGGCGTATTGCCGAGCTTATCGAAGATTCCATCAGCCGCGCTCTCGACTCACCCGAACCGGTGGCGGAAAGCGCTTTGCGGCCAGCGCTGGCTCCACTGCCGGAGATACAGCCGCAGACTCCGCCGGAGCTACCGCCAGTAGCACCTCCAGTGGCCGAGGGGCCACCAGAGACCTACGTCGAGGGCATCCACCAGGCGCTCATGGAGGAGATGGAGCGAGATGAATCGGTAGTGCTGATGGGTCAGGACATCGGAGTTTTCGAAGGGGCCTTCCGCGTTACTCGCGGCTTGCACGCGCGCTGGCCTGAGCGGGTGCTCGACACGCCGATCGCCGAGAGCGGTACCTTGGGGATTGCCGCCGGTGCGGCGCTA
This sequence comes from Candidatus Multivoradales bacterium, assembly GCA_965248925.1. Classification (GTDB taxonomy): domain Bacteria; phylum Acidobacteriota; class Thermoanaerobaculia; order Multivoradales; family J023; genus CBDFLE01. The sequence continues at coordinate 3,088,371 of CBDFLE010000006.1, forward strand.
CTGGGATTTCGGCCGGTGATCGAGATGCAATTTGCCGATTTCATCTCCTGCGGCTTCAACCAGCTGGTCAATGTGATCGCCAAGCTCTATTACCGTTGGCAAGTGTCGGTGCCGTTGGTAGTACGGCTGCCGTCGGGTGGCGGGGTGGGCGCAGGGCCGTTTCACTCGCAGAATCCAGAAGCCTGGTTTGCCCACACCGCGGGACTCAAAGTGGTCTGTCCGGCCACTGCCGAAGATGCCAAGCTGCTGCTCAAGGCGGCGATTCGCGATCCCAACCCGGTGGTCTTCTGCGAGCACAAATACCTCTACCGGCGGATCAAGGCGGCCCTGCCCGATAGCGGTGAAGTGGCTGAGATCGGCCGCGCCCGAGTGCTGCGCGAAGGCCGCAACCTGTCGTTGGTGGCCTACGGTGCCAGCACCTGGACTTGTCTAGAAGTAGCCGAGCTGCTGGCTGAGGAGGGGGTTGAGGTCGAGGTGCTTGATCTGCGCACCCTGGTGCCCCTGGACGAGCAGGCGATCATTGCCTCGGCGCGGCGTTGCTCGCGGGCTTTGGTGGTTCACGAGGCTCAAGGAACTGGCGGTTTCGGTGGCGAGGTGGCGGCGCGGATCGCCGATCTGGCCTTTCAATGGCTCGATGCTCCGGTGCGCCGAGTGGCCTACCCGGATCGGCCGGTGCCCTACTTCAAGAGCCTCGAGCAAGCCCTCCTCCCAGGTCGCGACAAGGTTCTGGCCGCGGCCCGGGAATTGTTGGCCTACTAGGTGGTAGGAGACGGGTTCTCTCCCTCGCGAGGAACATCATGGTTTGGCGAGGGTCTTTTTCCCTCGCGGTGGTCCGGTCGGCGGTGGAGTGCGGGTCTTGGGCTGTTGGCGACTACTCGCGCGGTCGCGAGGGATTGAAATCCCTCGCTCAGGGATAACGTCCGCCCGGGGAGGGCGGACGAGGAGGCTCCGCCTGGCTAGCTGGGCTCGAACAGCGCCGCCACGGCGCCGGCCGGGTCACGGATCACGCAGTAGCGGCCGTGGCCGCTCACTTCTTTGGCGTCGGCGATGATCTCACCGCCACGGTCGGTGACCTCGGCCATGCTGGTGTCGAGATCGTCGACAGTGATGTAGATCAGCCACAGAGACGGCAGGCCGGCATTGCCACCCCGGGCATGGCAGACGCCGGTGGTGGGGGTGCCGGTGGTGGGAGTGCTCATGGTGTAGTCGTTGTAGTCGCCCATGCTGGTCGGTTCGGCTTTCCAGCCGACCACCGCGCCGTAGAAGTCACGTAGCTGGTCGGCATTGTCGACCGTCAGATCGATCCAGCCGATGGTTCCGGCCTCGGGTTTCTTGGCGTCGCTCATGGGGTTGATTCTCCTCGGTGGGTAGGGTCAGATGTCGTCGTGGTGATTTTCCATCTCGTGCAGGCGATCTTCTAACTCTAGTTCAATTCGCGCTTCGAGTTCTCGGAGTCGTTCCTGGAGTTCGCCCATCCGCTCTTCGAGGCCGCTGGCTTCGACTTCTTTGAAGTACCGCAGCCGCTCGCCGAGATTCTGCTCTTCGAGGGCTCGGCTAGCTTCGCTCATCGCCTTCTCCATCAGCTCTCTGCTGACTTCTATATTCGGCAGAGCGCGAACAGTTTCCAGGCGCTCGAAAATCCCACTCATGTCGAGGGCCAAGGGGTGCCCCGAGCGTTCGGCCAGCTCGGCGCTAGTGCTGTCGGCACGGCCCTCGCGGACGTAGGCTATCTCGACGTTGTCACCGCCTTGTTTGCGGCGGATCAGTCGGGCTAGGCCCGAAGATGACTTCACCGGCTCACCGTCCACGGCGGTGATCACGTCGCCGACCCGTAGACCCGCACGCTCGGCGGCAGAGTCTGACTGCACTTTGCCGACCAGCAAGCCGGAATCCTCAGGGGCCTTGAAGAAAGTGCGCAGCTCGGCGGTCATCGAAGTGGTTTCGACGCCCAGGAAACCGCCGCCGGTAAGGCTGCGCAGCAGGTACTTGGCGCAATCCGCTTCGTCACCATCACATTGCACTTGCAGTTGTTGGGGGAATAGGAGTTCGAACCTGGTTGCTTCGTCATCGTCGTCGGCCCAGGCCAGGGTGGGAAGGAGCAGGCTTAGAGCCAACAAGATCAACCAGGGGTGGATGCTGGAAGGTTGGGCTTGGATTCTCATTTGTGATTCTCCGCGGCGGTTAGTGGGTGTTCTCTCACCCCGTTATAACGCTCGATCGTTGGCTCGGTTCCCGGCAGCGCCAGGGATGGCAGCTTGCTGGACTCAGAAAAGTCTGTCGCCGCGCTCGACGGCGGACTGTGGACGGACGCCCGCCGTCCCATCATCGTGGGCCAAGACGATCGACGACTCCTGGCGACCGGAGCGCAGTTTTTGCAGGCGGCCCAGATCGAGCACCAGATCGACTTGCTCGTCGCCGCCAAGGTGCAAGAGCGGGCGTGCTTGGCGGGCCAACACGGCCAGCTCTCGCGACAGTTGACGATGCTCGGCCTGTAGCACCAGCAGGCGCTCGGTACTGGCCACAGCGCGCCGGGATTCGACCCCCCGCTGGAGGAGTGCGCCGCCGATCAAGGTCGCCGCTAGCATGGCGGCAAATGCCAACCACAGGGGGCCGCGACGGGGCTCTTGGGGTTCGAGTCGGCGCAGGACGCCGGCGGTGAAACCCTCTGAGGCGCGCTCTCGGGGCAGCGCTTGCAGCGCTTCTCGCAAGCTGTCGTCGTGCATCGTTCAGGTTCCTTCGTGCCAAAAGGGGGCAAGGGCCTGGCGTAGGCGTTGCTTGCCGCGGTGAATGCGCGATTTTACCGTGCCTTCGGAGAGTTCCAACACGGTAGCGATTTCGCAGTAGGGCAAGCAGTCAATCTCGCGCAGGATCAAAGGGGCGCGAAACTTGACCTCAAGCTGGGCGATCGCCTGGGAGACTCGTTGGCCGGTCTCATTTTCTAGCAGGCGCTGGCTGGCGACGCTCTTCTCGATCGTCCGCTGCGAACCGCGGTAAATCGGTTCGAGTAATCGCCAGCGCCGCTTCCGGCGTTCTTCGCTGCGCACCAGATTAGTGGCGACGCGAAAAAGAAAGGCAGCCAGGTGGCCTTGGTCGCGAAAGCGGTCAAGGTTGACGTACAGCCGCACGAAGGTTTCCTGAGCCAGGTCTTCAGCCCGATCACGGCAGCCCACCATGCGGGTCAAGTAGTTCACCAGGCGATCTTTGTGGCGGTCGACCAACTCGGCGAAGGCTTGGCTGTCTCCCGCTCGGCAGTGTCGCAGAAGTTCTGCTTCAGCCCGGTGTTCGGCGCCCTGTTCGGCCCTGGGCTCATCGTTGTGCCCGCCGTGGGCAGCGGCCAGCGGTTGGGCTAGGAATATGGGCTCGGCGGCTTCCATCGATTACTTTCTCCGACCCTCATAACGCTCCAGGCTGGCCGAAGTTCCCGCGATTTAGCTAGCGGCCTACCGCCGATCGGGGAGGAAGGGCAGTTCCTGGCGCACCCGTGTCACCTCGGCCGGGTCTAGATCGGCGAGCAGCAGGGTCTCCTGTTCGGCCGCCGCCGCCAGCTGCCTGCCCAGTGGGTCGAAGATCCTACTATCGCCGGTGTAGTGCAGCTTGCCACCTTGGCCGACCCGATTGACGCCGATGACATAAGCCTGATTTTCGATCGCTCGCGCCGCCAGCAGGGTGGTCCAATGGTGACGTCGCGCCTGCGGCCAACTGGCCACCACCAGATAGGCGTCGGTGGTGGCGGCGGTGGCCCAGAACTCGTCGGCAAAGCGCAGGTCGTAGCAGACGAAGAGGGTCAGTCGGAGCCCTTCCACGCTGACGCTGACGAAATCTTTGCCGGCTTGGTAGTGGCGATCCTCTCCGGCGTAGGTGAAAGGATGGATCTTGCGGTAGCGGTGCAGTTCGCCACCGGGGCCGGCTAGCAAGAGGGTGTTGTAGGGCCGCTCACCGCCATTGCTGGCGCCAACGCCACTGTCGATTTCGGGGATGGATCCCGCCAACCAAAGACCCTTGGCCGCTGCTTGGCGGAGCAGAAACTCGGTGCTCGGCCCGTCTCGCGCTTCGGCGATTTTGGTAGTATTCATCGAGAAGCCGCAGGCGAACATCTCGGGTAGGGCGAGCAGGCGGGCGCCAGCCGCCGCCGCTGCTCCGATCCAGCTATCCAGACGGGCGAAATTGGCCGCTGGGTCTTCCCAGACAATGGTGCTTTGCAGGGCCGCTACTCGCAACTCAACCTCCGCTCAGTCACGCTCGAACTCCATCGTCAACTGGCAGAAGGCCGCCACCGGACTGCCGTCGAGTCGCGCCGGTTTGAAGGGGTGGATTTTGCGCACCGCTCGCAACACGGCGTAAATCATCACCGGGTGGGCTTGTGGGTCGATCATCACCGGCCAGGTCAGCTGGCCCGTGGGAGCGACCACGACCTCTACTTTGACCGGCGCGTGCAGGGCATCGCGGGCGGCGGTGTTGGTCAAGACCACCGTCGGTTCTTGCCGGGAACGTTCGAAGGGGTGGTAGGCGCGGGTGAAGGGGGAGCGGGCAATGAAGACCCCGTCGGGGGCTTTGTGCAAGGGCCGAGGGGGATGCTCGAAGAGCACCCCGACGGCGTTGCCGTAGGGCAATAGTTCGTCGCGCTCAATACGGCGACCCAGGTTGCGAGCCGTGTCGAGCAGCCACCAAGCGTCGTCTTGCCGACCTTGGTTGGCATAGGCAATCGCCTGGTAGAGAGCCAGCTCGGCCAGTTCCCGGCGCAGCGCCTGTGGGTGCTGCCAACCGTGGGTGAGAATTTCGCGCACCGTGCGCTCGGCACTCTTCCCGGCCCGCTTCCACTGGCCACGGAGCAGCAGCTCGTCGACCTGGCCCACGGCGGAAGTCCACTGGGTGGTCGGTTGACCGGGCTGAGCCCCAAGCGTGTTGCCGGCGAAGGCGAGCAGCAGGCTGGCGACAAGGCCGAGTCCACGATGGCTCTTGCAGTGGGTTGAGGTCGGCATGCCGGGTGGGTTTGTTGAAGGAGTTAGTGTTCGCTGCGCTGCAGTTGGTCGAGGACGATTTTGCCGACTCCCGGCATCTCGCCGCGCAGCGGAATGCCTAGTTTTTCGTCGAGCCACCAACGGGTGACCGTGCCGGCAAGCTGAAACTCTACCAAACGGCTGCTGAAGGTGTCGCCACCGATTTCGATCGGCCGTTCGCCCAGGGCCTCGCAATGTCGCTGGTCGAGATAGCCGGTGGCGCGCTCGGCGCCGCCAAGGTGGAAAACCGAGAAAGTGCCGGACGTTCCGTGCTGGAGCCAGCTGCGGCCAGCTTGCAGTACCGTCGGGGTGGTCAGGCTGGCACCCGCGGGTAGCGCGACGGTCTGGTGCACGATGCCGGTGTCGTTGCCACGGGTTGTCGAGGTCAAGATACCTTCAATCAGAGAGTGGCGGGTGCGCGAATGACGGCCATCCTGCCGGCGAGTGATCTCGACGAAGGTGGTTTCGCCGCTAGCTTCTTCGCGCTGCCAGATTTCGAGCGTGGCCGCGCCACGGTGGCGGATGGTGTGCAGCAAGCGTCCGCCTTCCTCAGTGTGCCACAGGCGCCAGACCTCATCGCCAAGCTGCTGGCCGCCGGGGTCGAGGATGCGGTAGCGACCGCTGGCAATCTGCTCGCCTCGCCGCCAGCGGCCTTCATGGGGCGGCAGCTGCTGATCGAGAATCGCCGCCAGGTCGGCTTCCACGCTCTCCCCCGCCGGGGTCTCGACAATGCGGCCGAATTCCCTGGCCGCAGATCCGTGGGATGTCGCCGTGGGAAGACCCGTGGCGACCGGCAGATGCAAAGAATCCTAGACTCTGCGGCGCCTCCAAGCAGTCACCGGGAGTCGTTTTGCCGCACCCTTACAGGCTCTTCTTGGTTGCTGGACCGGCTCAATCTCTGGTGGGGTGCGCGGCCAGGTAGGACTCTAGATAGCGAAAGTCGGGGGTTAGCTGGCCGCGGTGGGTGACGGTGGCGCCGAGGATCTCAGGGGGTAGGTCGAGTTCGGCGAAGGGGCGGCCGTAGTCGGCGGCGGCGATCTGTGGCACGAAACGGGTGAGCGCCTGACTAAACTGCTGGGAGGCTTCGCGAGGCAGCTCACAAGGTAGGTTGTCGACCGCCAGTACGACGATGCCACGGCCGTGAAGGCCATCGCTGGGCAGGCCACTGATCGGGTCATAGACGAAAATCGGATTGTCGGTCTCGGTCACTTTGTGGGTGAACTCGATGCCTCCTTCGATGTCGCAGGACAGATCGGCGACTAGACGCAGCCGGCGGTGGCCAGCGCGCCACTGTTCACCGACCATTTCGCGGGTGACCAGCTTGGGCTGTGCGTCGGTCCAGTAGATGGCGTTGACCAGCAGGGTGAGGTGAGGCAGGTAGGGGCCGAGGCCAGAGACGTAGCGCTGCGGTTGAGCGGTGTAGTCGGCGCAGTCGAAACTTTGCTCTGTTCCGGCTGTGGAGTCACTGCCTTTACTTTTCAGGCTGTGCTGCTTGTCGAAAACCACTTTGATCAGCCGGTCGCGGATCCGCCGACCGCCGGCCACCGTGTCGGCCAGTTCCTGCGCCGCGACTTCGTCGCTGGGGAGCAGGTCGAGGATCTCTTGTGCGCCTTGGCTGACGCTGCCGCCACCGATGAATCCCACCACCAGCGGCGGGTCTTGCAGATCGATGCCACGGCGCACCGCGGCGCCTACTTCGGCGATCCCTTCTTTGGCCTGCTCCAGGCTGTCGTATTGCCAGGCTGCGCGAATCTGCTCAAGGGGAGTGCGAAACCCCTCCCAGGCTAGCCGTTGGCCGAGGTGATGCAGGCCGTCGATCATCCCCGCTTGGCCGGCCTCGCGGCCGAAGAGCACCAGTCGCCGGCCGTCAGCATCGACAATCCTCTCGTAGTCGATCAGCGTCGCTTCGAGATCGAGCAGCCGTTGGAGCAATGGCATGTTGTAACTCTGACCTTTGATGGTGTGGGAGAAGAAGACATAGGTACGCTGGCGGCGCAGCTCCTCTAACGGAATATCTTTGACTCCCAGGATCACCTGGCAGGCGTCCAGGCGGTCGGCGATCACGGCGTTGGCGGTGCGGTAGGCATCGTCGTCGAAAACCCGAGTAGGCGAAGTCTGCACGACCACGCTGAGGCCCGCCGCGCTCAGCCGGGCGACGTCGTCGGGCACTAGCGGAGCGCGCCTCTCCCAGCGATTCTTGGTCTCGTGACGAATTCCAATTCGGACACTCATGAGGCTCTTCCAGAGGATTCAAGAGGGGTTCAAAGAGGCTCAATCCAAGAGGCTCATGCAGGGTTCAGCTAGGGCTCTGCTCGTCGAGCAGGGCTTCGATCAAGCCCTCTAACTCGGCCACCAGACGGCGATGGTGCAGGCCGGTTCCGGGGCCCGAAAAGCCGCTGTGAATGCGCCGTGCCTTGCCGTCGCGGCCGATGAAGATCGAGGTCGGGTAGGCCACCACCCGGTCGAGGTCGGGCAGGGTGGCGGCGGCGCCCGTCTTGTCGTTGGTGCCGGCTAGCAGCAGCGGATAGTCAATCTCGTGCCGACTGGCAAAACGTCGCAACATCTCGCGATCGCGTTCCGGCCGGCCGGTGAATTCGTAGGCCAGGCCGACGATTTGCAAGCCGCGCTCGCCGTAACGCCGTTGCCACTCGGCCAGCAGTGGCGCCTCGTCGTTGCAGTTCGGGCACCAGGTGCCGAAGATGTTAACCAGCACCACCTTATCGCTGAAACGCTCATCGTCTTGGTCGACGATGGCACCGTCGAGGTCGGGAAAGGCAAAGCGGAAGCGGCCTTCGTCATGGGTCAGTCCGGCCAGGCTCCAAGCATCGGGTAGGACTTCTTCGCCGTCGCCAAGCGGCCGCGCCGTCCAGCTGGCGTGGTAGGTGTCGCGAGACCAAAAATCGCCCACCAAGGAGCCGTCTTGCTGGCTGCGGGCGTGGAACAAGAAGGCATGGGCGCCATCGAAGGTCGAGAGGCGCAGCAGGCCGTCCTGGTAGCTGCCGACCAAGAAGCGATAGTCGCCGGTCGGAGTCAAGACGGTGCCTTCGACCGCGGCCCCGGTCTGGCGTAATTCGATCCTTGCCGGTTCGCTGCCGTCCTCGTCGCTGAACTCTGCTCGCCAGTGGCCGGCGACCGACCCGATAGCCGCGTTGCCCGTTTCGAGACCTTGGGTCGAAGGGGGTAGAAAGCGAGCTGTTGCTTGATGATCGGCGCCGTCGCGGGTAGCGACAAAAGACAGCGTCGAATCGCCACCGCCCGCGGCAGTCTTACGCCAGCGGCCGACCCATTGCTCTTGGTCGTTGAGTTCGGCGGTAATCTCGGAGTCATAAACGTCGAAATGCAAAACTAGCCGCCGGCCCTCAAGTTCAACCCGTGACAGCGGCAGTTCTTCGGTGCCGTTGACAATGGTGGCGGTTAGTTCGCCAGGCTCTCCGTGTTCGCCGCGCTGGCGGCTGAAGCGCAATTCGAAAGGAAGTTCGCCGCCGGGTGAGTCGAGCACCGCCCGCCAGCTACCGCTGAGTTCGGGTGCTGGTGGGGGTGCCGAGCTCGAGTCGCCGCAGGCAGCTGTCAAGAGCAACAATAGGGAAGCTAGCCGAAGCCGAGCCGCGGTGGGCGAGGGACTCTTGATCATGGTCCCATTCTAACCCCTTTACCGGCCTGGCGGGACTTCTTCCATGGCTGCTCCGAGCCGTGGTGGAGCGTGGTGTAAGCTAGGTGGGTTCCAAAGAACTACCCATCGAGAGTCAAGGGAGGCGTTGCCTGTGGGTCAGAAGATAAGCGTCGAGGTCAACGGCGAAACCTACGCGAGAGAAGTTGAACCGCGGCTATTGCTGGTTCATTTTCTGCGCGACGAACTGGGTTTGACCGGCACCAATGTCGGTTGTGAGACCAGCCTGTGTGGAGCTTGTACGGTTCATGTCGACGGCCAAGCGGTGAAGAGCTGCACCCAACTAGCGGTGCAGGCCGACGGCGCGGCGATCACCACCATCGAGGGTCTTGCTGATGGCGATCAGCTACATCCGCTGCAGCAAGCGTTCTGGGACGAGCATGGCCTGCAATGTGGCTACTGCACGCCGGGCATGATCATGGCCGCGGCCGATCTTCTGGCCAACAATCCCCATCCTGATGAGCAGGCCATTCGCCAGGGACTCAAAGGCAATGTTTGTCGCTGCACCGGCTACCACAACATCGTCAAAGCGGTGCAGCGAGCGGCGGGAGGTGAAGGGTGAGCGGCATCATTGGCAGTTCCATCAAGCGGCGTGAAGATCCCGAGCTGATCACCGGCGAGGGCCTCTACACCGACGATCTAAAACGCCCCGGCATGCTCTTCGCGGCGATTGTTCGCAGCCCCTACGCCCATGCCCGTATTCTCAGCATCGACACTTCGGCGGCCTCGGCTTTGCCGGGAGTGGTCGCGGTTTACACCGGTGCTGATCTACGCCCCGCGGGTGCTGCGGGCGGCTTGATTCCCACCGGTTGGTTGCTGCCCGACATCAAGACTCCGGACCATCCGATCCTGGCCACCGAGAAGGTGCGCTACGTCGGCGACGGGGTGGCGGTGGTAGTCGCCGAGGGTCGCTACGTCGCTCGTGACGCGATGGATCTGGTGGAGGTCGACTACGAGCCGCTTGAGGCGGCGGTCGACCCGCGCGCCACCACCGAAGAAGGGGCGCCGCGGATCCATGCCGAGGCGCCGAACAACATCTCCTTCGACTGGGATTTGGGCGACGCAGAGAAGACCGAGGCTGCTTTCGCCGTCGCCACCAAGACGGCGCGACTCGACCTGCGCAACAACCGGTTGATTCCCCACGCCATCGAGCCGCGGGCGGCTTTGGCCGAGTGGAATGCCCGCAAGGGTGAGCTGACCCTGCACTTGACGACGCAGAATCCCCACCTACATCGGCTGCTAATGACCTTGGCCTCGATGGGCTTGCCCGAGCACAAGATGCGCATCGTGGCGCCAGAAGTGGGAGGCGGCTTTGGCTCCAAGATCCATCACTACCCGGATGAGGCGATCACCTGCTGGTGCGCCATTCGCCTCGGCCGACCGGTGAAGTGGACGGCGACGCGGTCAGAGACCAACCTCACCGACGCCCACGGTCGCGACCACGTTTCGGTAGCTGAAATCGCTCTCGACGACGACGGCAAGATCCTCGGCCTACGAGTCGCGACCTGGGCCGCCATGGGCGCCTACCTGTCGACTTTTGCGCCGGCGGTGCCGACCTGGCTCTACGGCACCCTGATGTCGGGTCAGTACGATATTCCGGCGATCTACGTGCATGTGTTCGGCACCTTCACCAACACTGCGCCGGTCGATGCCTACCGTGGCGCCGGGCGCCCCGAGGCGACCTTTGTGGTCGAACGCCTGCTCGATGCGGCGGCCGAAGTCTGCGACCTCGATCCGGTCGAGATCCGCCGCCGCAACTTCATCGGTCCCAACGATTTCCCCTACGCCACCCAGGTGGCGCTGGAATACGATAGCGGCAACTATGAGCCGGCCCTCGACCGGGCGCTCGAGATGGCAGGGTATGTCGAGCTGCGCCGAGAGCAAGAGCGGCGGCGGGCCGCCGGCGGCAAATTGCTCGGCATCGGCCTGGCGAGCTACATCGAAGCCTGCGGCTTGGCCCCTTCGCAAGTGGTGGGCGCCTTGGGCGCTCAGGCCGGTCTGTGGGAGAGCGCCAAGATTCGCGTTCACCCCAGCGGCGTGGTGACCGTCTACACCGGTACCTCGGCCCATGGCCAAGGGCACCACACCACCTTCGCCCAGATCGTTGCCGACCGCCTAGGCGTCGATGTCGACCAAGTCCAGGTGGTGCATGGGGACACTCACAGCGTGCAATTCGGCATGGGCACCTACGGTAGCCGTTCGGCGGCGGTCGGTGGTAGTGCCATCGCCGAAGCGGCCGACAAGGTGATCGTCAAAGCGAAAAAGATCGCCGCCCACCTGCTCGAAGCGTCTGCCGAAGACATCGAATTCGAAGGCGGTGAGTTCCGCGTCAAGGGGGTGCCGGCGAAGACCCAGGCCTGGGGGGATGTGGTCTTGCAGGCATATCTGGCGCACGATATGCCCGAAGGGCTCGAACCGGGGCTGGAAGAGACCTCGTTCTACGATCCGTCGAACTTCGTTTATCCCTTCGGTACTCATATTGCGGTGGTCGAGATCGATGCCGAGACCGGCGAGGTCGAGCTGCTGCGATATATCGCGGTCGACGATTGTGGCAATGTGATCAACCCGATGATTGTCGATGGCCAGGTCCACGGTGGCGTCGCCCAGGGTATTGGCCAGGCCCTGTGGGAGGGGGCGGTCTACGACGACGCTGGCCAGCTGCTCACCGGAACCATGCTCGACTACGCCCTGCCCCGAGCGCACCAGCTGGTGTCGTTCGAGACCGACCGCACGGTCACCCCGTGTCCGCACAACCCCCTCGGGGTCAAGGGCATTGGCGAGGCGGGTGCGATCGCTTCGCCAGCGGCGGTCACCAACGCGGTGGTCGATGCCCTCAAGCACAAAGGGGTCACTAACTTGGATATGCCCCACACCGCCGAGCGGGTGTGGCGAGCGATGAACTCCGCCAGCCAGGGTGGGAGGTAGAGAGATGTTTCCTGCCAATTTCGACTATCACCGGGTGGACAATGTCGCCGCCGCCGTTCGCCTGCTCGGCCAGAACCCCGACGCCAAGTTGCTGGCTGGTGGGCACAGCTTGATCCCGATGATGAAGTTCCGCCTGGCGGCTCCCTCGGCGTTGATCGACATCGGTCGCATCGCTGCTTTGCGTGGGGTTAGCGAGGCCGACGGGCGCATCCGCATTGGCGCGCTGACCACCCACGCGGAGGTGGCGGCGTCTGGATTGCTGCTCCAGCGTTGTCCGATGCTCGCCGAGACGGCGCACAAGATCGCCGATCCGGCGGTGCGCAACAAGGGCACGGTGGGGGGCAACATTGCTCACGCCGATCCCGCGTCCGACCTGCCGGCGGTGCTGGTAGCGCTCGGCGCCACGGTGCATCTGGAGGGGCCTGATGGGCTGCGGCAAGTAGCGGCGGCCGACTTCTTCACCGGTCTGCTCGAGAGCGATGTCCGCGCCGACGAGGTGTTGATCGCCATCGATTTTGCTTGGCGAAAGCCTGGTGCTGCCGGGGTCTATCTGAAAGTCGAGAACCCAGCTTCCGGCTACGCGGTCTGCGGTGCTGCGGCGATAGTTCGCGCCGGTGTCGCTTCCGCGCTGTGCTTCAACGGCATCACCGCCACCCCGCTGGTGGCCACCGCGGTCTGCGACGCCCTGGCTGGCTCGGACCTGTCCGACGCCGCCATCGCTAGCGCGGTCGACCAGCATCTGGCGGTCGCCGAGCCCCTGTACGATCTACACGCCTCGGGTGAATACCGCGTACACCTGGCCAAGACCTACGGCCAGCGGGCGCTGCGAGCAGCCCGTGATCTGGCCCGCGGCTAATGGCTAAAGGGGTCGTCGAGTCGGTCGACGACCTGCGACAGAGGTTGAGCGAAGCGGGCTATCTCGCCGAACATAGCCTCGCCACCGCCGCTTTTCTGGCGCTGCGTTTGCAGCGCCCTCTTCTGCTTGAAGGCGAAGCCGGGGTCGGCAAGACCGAATTGGCCAAGGCGTTGGCGGCGGTGCTCGGTGGTCGGCTGATCCGCCTGCAATGCTACGAAGGGCTCGATATCTCAGCGGCGGTCTACGAGTGGGACTACGCCCGCCAGCTGCTGGAGCTACGTTTGTTGGAGGCCGCCGGCAAGGTCGATCCAGCGACCGCTCGGCAACAGCTCTTCGGCGCCGATTTCCTGCTCGAACGACCGCTGTTGCAAGCTCTGCGCAACGGCGATGGGCCGCCGCCGGTGCTGCTGATCGATGAGCTGGATCGCGCCGACGAGGAATTCGAGGCATTCCTACTGGAGATCCTCTCCGACTTCCAGATCACCATTCCCGAACTTGGCACCTTGGTTGCCGAACGACCGCCGGTGGTGGTGCTGACCTCCAACCGCACCCGCGAAGTCCACGACGCGCTGCGCCGCCGCTGTCTCTACCACTGGATCGACTATCCCCCCTTCGACAAAGAGCTGCGAATCGTCCAGGCGAAAGTCCCCGACGCCGCCGCCGGTCTGCACCGACAAGTGGTCGAATTCGTCCACCTTCTACGTCAAGAAGACCTCTACAAACGCCCCGGCGTGGCCGAGACCCTGGACTGGGCCCAAGCGTTGGTCGCCCTCGACCACAAGGCGCTAGATCCGGAAGCGATCGGCTCAACCCTGGGGGCGTTGCTCAAGTACCAGGACGACATCGAGCAAGTCCGCGGCGCCACGGTCGAGCGCGCCCTGGTGCGAATAGGAGCAGCAGATCCCTGAATCGTTCTGAGCTAGCGGGTCAGGATTGATAGCTGTTCGGCGGCGACTAGCTTCTGGTCCACCGTGACGAGGGTCAAGTCATAGACCAAGGCCGTTGCTGCGATGAAGTGGTCGGCTGGGTCGTTGTGCGGCAAACTCAAAGTCGACACTGTTTTGGCCACTTCGAAATTGCAGGCGGCCTCTCTCATCGGTACCGACTCGAAAACGCAGTGGGTCCATTCTTGAAATGAACCCTGGACCCGGAGGCGGCCTTTTTGGACCAGGATCCATGTTTCCCAGAGGGTTATGGGTGCCAGACAGCATCGGCCAACAGCGTCTTCGATGGCATTTCTTAGGCTCTGCGGCAAGTCCTTGGAACCCAAAACGTACCAGATTCAAATATGAGTATCGAGTAGCAGGCGCACTAGCGCAGTGCCTTCCAGTCCTTTTCGGGCAGCGGGCTCACGATATCCCCCAGCACCTCTGCCGTTCCTTTCATACAACCAAAGAGGCTCTTGCCTTTTGGCTCGGGCCTCGGCGGTGGTTGGATTTGGGCCACCGGTTTGCCACGTCGGGTTACGAGGATCGGCTCACCCGTCTTGCGTACTCTCTCGAGAGTTGCCAGGCAAGTTGCTTTGAAATGAGAGATAGCGATCATTTCCATAAGCTCAAGCTACTATGGTCCGATCATATGGTCAACTGCTTGGCGACGCCAAAGCGAGGTCGATACCCGAGAGCCCGCGCCGGCAGGGGGAAGGGAGTACCATATCTAAATGACCATCGATACGTCAGCGGCAGGGGGCCACCTCTTGCACAATGTCGTGGTCTTCGTTCGTCTGCTGCGCCAGATGGGCTTGCCGGTAGGGCCACCACAGGTGCAGGCGTTGGTCGAGGCGTTGGGCCAGGTCGACCTCGGGTCGCGGGCCGAGGTGCGGGCGGCGGCGCGGGCGGTGTTGGTCGGGCGGCGCTCGGAGTTGGGGCTTTTCGACAGGGTGTTCGAACTCTTTTGGCGGGCCGGGCAAGAGGGAGCGGATCTCGGGATTGGCAGCGGCAGCTTCTTGCGCCGGGCCAGACGTGCGGCAGCACAGACCCTAGCCCACTCGCCCGCAGCGGACGGCTCGGCGCCGCAGATCGAGTCGCTGGAGACCGTGGTCGAGAAGCACTTCACCTACAGCGACCGCGAGCTGCTGCGGCACAAGGACTTTGCCGAACTCACCCGCGAGGAACATTTGCAAGTGCGCCAGCTGTTGCGCCGGGGTGCTTTACAGCTGGCTCCGCGTCGCTGTCGCCGCCGGGTGGCGTCCCAGCGCGGAGCCACTTTCGATTTGCGGCGCTCGTTGCGTCGCTCGCTAGCTTATGGCGGCGAGCTGATCGATCTGGCGTGGCGCGAGCGCAAGCTGCGCCGCCGGCCATTGGTGGTGTTGTGCGACATCAGCGGTTCGATGGAGCCCTATGCGCGCCTCTTTCTGGAGTTGATCTACTCCCTGAGAACCGCCACCGACCGGCTGGAGGCGTTTGTCTTCGCTACTCGACTGACCCGCATCACCCTTCAATTGCAGCATCGCGATGTCGATCAGGCGTTGCGCCGGGCGGCGGCGGTGGTGGTCGATTGGGGCGGCGGCACACGCATTGGCGAGTCGATCAAACGGTTTAACTTTGATTGGGCGCGGCGGGTGCTCGGCCACGGCGCGGTGGTGATGGTGATCAGCGATGGCTGGGATCGGGGCGAGGTCGATTTGTTGCAGCGCGAGGTGGCACGATTGGCGCGTAACTCGAGTCGGCTGATGTGGCTCAATCCGCTGCTCGGCAGCGCCGGCTACGAACCTCTGACCCGAGGGATCCGGGCGGTCTTGCCGCATGTGGACGATTTTCTACCGCTGCATAATTTGGCCAGCCTGGAGCAGCTGGCCGAACAGCTGCGGCGACTCGATCATCCGACCCGTCGGCCAGCGGGTCATCGAGGAGAGGCCAGACATGCGTGAGGTAATGCCACAGATCGAGGCTTGGTTGGCCAGCGGCCAGCGGGTGGCCGTAGCGACGGTGGTCAAGGTGTGGGGCTCGGCGCCGCGTCCGTTGGGTTCAAAGATGGCGATCTCCAGCTCTGGCGAGATGGTTGGATCGGTCAGCGGCGGCTGTGTCGAAGGGGCGATCTTCGAGGAAGCCCAATCGGTGCTCGCTGACGGTCGTGCCAAGCTGGTGGGCTACGGTATCAGCAACGACCAAGCCTGGGCGATCGGCCTGTCCTGTGGCGGCCGCATCGAGGTGTTCATCGAGGCTCTGCCGCGGTCGGAGCGGGGCGAAGTTGGCGAGATCTTTGCCGGTCTTCGTCGCTCCTTGGCTGAAGAAAAGCTGGTGGCGGTGGCGACGATAGTTGCGGGTCCGGGTCTGGGTCGTCAGCTTCTGCTGCGCCCTGCGGTAGAGCCCGTGGGTAGCCTCGGTGGTAGCAAGCTCGACCAACAAGCGGTTGCCCGCGCCACCCTGGCCGTCGGTTGCTTGGCCGCGCAGCGTTTTTCGGTGGATCTCGAAGGTGAGTCTATCGATGTCTTTCTCGAAGTCCACGCGCCCCGTGCCCAACTGGTGATTATCGGCGCGGTGCATGTAGCTGTGGCGTTGGTCGACTACGCTCGGGTGCTGGGTTTGCGCACCGTGGTAATCGATCCCCGCACCGCCTTTGCCACCGCGGAGCGCTTTGCCGGCGCCGATCGGCTGATCACAGAGTGGCCGCAAGAAGCCCTGGCCGAGGTGTCGCTCAACGAGTCGACCTCGGTGGCCTTGCTCAGTCACGACCTCAAACTCGACCTGCCAGCGCTGCAGATCGTGTTGCGCCGGCCGGTGCGCTACATCGGTGCTCTGGGCTCGAAGAAGACCCACGCCAAGCGGGTCGCGGCGCTGCGAGAGGGTGGCTTCAGTGAAGCTGAGATCGGTCGTATTCACAACCCGATTGGGTTGAATCTAGGCGGCCGCCGGGCCGAGGAGATTGCCCTTTCAGTGCTCGCCGAGGTGGTGGCGGTCAGCCACGGCCTCGACTATCGACCGCTCGCGGAGGGCTAGCCATGACCCGAGCCACGTCGTGGGTCTCCGGGGTGCTGCTTGCGGCCGGCCGTTCGCGCCGCTTCGGCGTTGAGCGCCCCAAGCAGTTGGCCGAGTTTGAAGGCGAAGCGCTGGTGCGCCGTGCCGCTCGCCGGGTCTTGGAATCACGCCTCGACGAGCTGGTGGTGGTCGTTGGCCACTGCGCCGCCGAAGTCGAGGCGGCGCTGGCTGGATTGTCGGTGAAGTTCGCACGCAATCGCGCTTATGCTGCTGGCCAAAGCACCTCGGTAAGAGTCGGCGTCAAAGCGCTCGATCAACGCGCCAGCGCTGCCCTCTTTCTGCCTTGCGACCAACTCCATCTCCAGGCGCGCCATCTCGACCAGCTGATCGAGCTGTGGCTGGCGGAGGCTCCGCTGCTAGTGGTCGCCACCTGTAAAGGCCGACGCGGGTTGCCAACCCTCTTCGCCCGGCAGCTGTTCGCCGATTTACTGGAGCTGGAGGGAGATGAAGGCGGGCGCCAGATCCTTGGCCGGCATGAGGCGGACCTCCGCTCGGTCGAGCTCGACGATCCGTGGGCGCTGGTCGATATCGATACCGAGGCGGATCTCGAACGCTTGGCGCTCGGTGGCGGCTCTTCAAGTTGAGCTGTCGAAGTCTGTAACTGTCCAATCCCCGAAGAGCAACGACGTTGCTGTCTGGAACGGGGAGATGTGCCAGTGCCCCGGTGGTCGCTGTCCGCAGATTGGGCGCGAAAGCTCGCCATGGACGATTTTTCTGGACTCCCGCCACCAAGTGCTTCATGCTGAATTTAGGATGAATGAGTAACAGGGGAGCACACGATGCACCGCACGCAAGACACCTATCCGCTGAGCCATTTTCGCCAGCACACCGGTGATCACCTCAAGCGGCTCGAAGAGGGCCGGGTTGAAACCATCACCCAGAACGGTGCCGCCGCTATGGTCGTCATGAGCCCGGCGACCTACGACGCAATGGCGATCGAGCTTGAGCGCGGCCACCTCTGGGATCAAGCAATTGCCCGGTTTGATGCCGGGGAGAGAGGCGTGGACGCTATAGCAGCGATCGACCAGGTAGCAGCGCGACTGAAACGCTAGTCATGAGTGGAGCGGTGTATGAAGTTCGCCTCGATCCGGCCGCCCTTACCGCTCTCGATCAGGCCGCCGACTACATCGAAGCGCAATCCGGCACTGACCGCGCTATAGATTGGCTCGCTGCCATGCGCGGTGGCATCGAAAAGCTTGAAACCTCCCCGCGCGCCTTCCCGGTCGTGTGCCTGAGGCGGGGCCGGCCGATCCACTCCAAGCTCGTCATGTCCCACCGTGTCTACTACTTCATCGATGAGCCCACATCCCTGGTCTACGTGATCGACCTTGTGCATACCGCGCGAGAGACCAAGCTGGCTACCTACCGGGACCCGCAGGAAGGCAAGCAGCCGTGAACGAAGACACTGATATGGAACGACCATTTCCTCGATCGTAGCCAAGGAGACGGTCGTTCCATCAGGCCTACCAAGCCCACTAGGGCAACGTCATACTCGACCAGCTGCCAGCTCTTGTCGGACTTACCTGTATGGTAGGTGGTGGGGCGCCATCGGCCGAGGTTGGGGTCGAGCTGCGGGTGACGGCACCGTTTGAGCGACGCAATGAGAGTTGTGAGTTGCTTTTCGCAGCTGCTTTGTTGCTTTGTCTGGAGCGCCGCGAAGGATTTCCTGAATTTCTTGTCGAGCCACGTCGGTTTGTAGGGCCGAACCTCCCTCTCAGCCGGCTCTGAGGGTTTGCTTGACGTAGTCGGACGGGTCATCAATAGGATCTCCCCAATGGGCTCGATTGCTCAAGTCGAGATCAGCAAGCTTGCGGGCGAAGCTCTGCCAGCCTGCCGCTAGTCGCGCGAAAGCGTTGCTGTCTTCCGCCGCCCGCTGGTTCGAACCCCAGATACTCATCTCCAAGTCGCTATTCAACGCCTTGGTGAGCTGTCCCAGGCTACCCGCATCCAAGTGCCCAAGCTCACGAGCCACCTCGTCGATGACCAGAAGTTCTTTCTCGTCTAAGCCGTTGCTATTCCCGGTGCCCAGTTTGATCAATTGGCCACCTTCCGAGAAGTCGTGTGCCTCGACCTTGAAATCAGGGGAAATATCCTCGTGTGAAATGGCTCGATAAATCTCGCGGGTGACGACTCCGTAGTCCCAGGTTTCGTGGATGCCTTCGGTAATTCGGTGTCCGAGAACCTGGTTGGCTACCACATCCACGAGATAGGGCAACTTGACGGCCTTGGTCTTGGTAATAGGGCCAAGTTGCTCGCAGAGACGTGCCAGGACCGACTTCAGCTTGCGGGGCAGTGAATTCTGCGTGATGACCATGATTGCAACTCCTCTTCGGCAGCGGCGACAGCAGAAGTTACGCCGTTGTTACGCTTATTCTACCAAGATATGCCCGTGTCCAGCAAGTAACAACCCTGCCTTTTGCCCTATTCCACCTTCACCGAAGCCGACACCAGTGGCAGTTTCCAATCGTTGATCACCGTGCCTTGGGTGTCGAGGTGGCTGGCGATGAAATATAGCCGTTGGGTGTCGGGGGAGTTGCCGGCGGTTTCGAAGCGGCGTTTCAACCAATAAGGCTGGAACGCCTGATAGTACATCTTGACCTGGACGGTGAGCTGGGTCGGGTCGGTGCCCGTCGGCAGGGGGATGATGTAGCGCAGCTGGTCTTGGCCTTTGAAGCCCGGCACGCTGTCGTAGTCCGGGTCGCCGTCCACCCCTACCGGGTCGGTGGCTTCCATGAACTGTTGCAGGATCTCGCTGCTGAAGTCGTGAGCCGCTTTCCAACCCTTGGGCAATAGGCGGTTGTCTTTCAGATGGACGTCACGGTGGATGAAACTGAAGGTGACATCGTCTTCGCCGTCGAGCACTACTTCTTCGTAGATCTGCACTTGGTCTTGACGGGTGATCGGCGGTGCGGTCGGCGGCCCGCCGTCGGGATCGGGAATGCCGTGGTAGTGGGGCTGGGCTTTGTTGTCTTCGAAGAACTCGGTGGGCAGCGGTTGTTCGCCGAGACCTTCGACGATCATGCCCACCGAGTTGGTGCGTCCCGAGGCCCAGATCACTTCACCGCCGCGGGCGCCGTCGAGCAGCAGCAACTCCAACCAGCTGCGGCGGAAGCCGACGCCGCTGGGAAAGCGGTGGCCGACCAGGTTTTTCACCGTCACGTCGGTGGTCAACTGACCGTCCTGGACGCCGACGATCTCTACTGAAAGCTCGACCGTGTCTTGTTCGGCCTGGCGTAGCATGTTCTCGATCGCCAGCCGGTTGCCGGTCGAGGCCGAGGTCATGTAGTCGGTCTCAGCGATGCCCAAGATGGGGTCGAATTGGTCGAACATCTCCAACAAGAAGACGTTCAGGCCGACCATCTCGTGGCGACGGTAGTCGTCGCGAAAGGGAATGGACAGATCCTCGGGCGGCAGGCTGTGGTCGACGGTGGGATAAGTGCTGTCCTGAATCGAGGCGATCTGGCTCGAAAGGGGCTCGATATCGATGGTGCCGTCGAGGCTGTGGAAGCTGTTCGGCATGTGGCAGTCCTGACAGCTCTGGAAGGTCTCCTCATCACTGGCGAAAGCGCTGTTCTGCCATTCCAGGAAAGTCGCTTGTTCGATGCTGTGCGGAAACTGAGTGAGGAACTTGGCATAGTCGACGCCATATTGCTCTTGCAGCCGATCGGCTTGGAGCTTGGCCGAGGCATCGAGGGCCGGGAACTCGAAGTCAGTCGAGTCGACATTTGGCAAGTTGATGGTGTGGCAGGTGCCGCACATCTGTGAATCGCGGATGTAGGCGTTCAACCGTGGGGTGATGCCCAAGGCATTCTCCATCGGCAGCTCTTGCACCTCGGCAAACGGGCCGTTGAGTTCGTCTGCCGGGCTGTAGGGGAATTGGCCGGTGGTCGAGGTCATCAGGAAGTTCTCGAGTTCGGTCCAATTCTTGCCCGGCGTGGGTTTGGGTGGATCGATGTGGTGGCAGATGGTGCAGCTGATGCCTTCGCGGGCCAGGTTGCCGTATTTGTGGAATTGATCGTTGAGCGGTGAGCGCTGGGCCTGGTTGAGTGGGGTGAAGGCTTGCACGTACTCGCGCTTGAAGTTGGGGTCGAGGTGGGGATCGTCCCGGGCATCGATCAGCAGCTGCCGTTGGCCCATGGCGCCGTGGCAGCTCAGGCAGGTGTTGACCACCGCGTTCTTGGCCTCGGCGAGGACCTTCTTGCTGCCGTCGAAACGCTGCGGATATTCCTCAAAGTCGCTATCGAGCATCGCCATCTCGCCAGCCAGCTGGGCAAAGAAGGCCGGGTCGCGACCGGCCAGGCCCATCGGTGACCAACGCCACTCGCCGAAAGGGGAGATGTTGTAGCCATCGCCATAGTTGGCACCGGTTTGCAGGAACATGTTGACGCCGTAAGGAGCGCCACCGAGGCCGCCGTGGCAGCCGATGCAATTGTCTGAGGTGATGAATTGCTCGGCGCCGTCGGGGCCGGCCGGCACATGGTCGGCCCACTGACCGGGGAAGCTCTCGACTTGCGAAGCGTTCTGCGGCAACCGCCCTCCCTGGCCGAGTTGGAAGTAACGCAAGAACTCGCGATTGGGCGAGTCGAGGGAGTCGGTGACCAGATTCCTGCCGTCGGGGGCGGTGGTCGCGGCACTGGAGTTGCCGTGGAAGGCGTTGAGGAAGAGCAGCGCTTCACCCTCGCCACCGGCAGGTCGTTGCTCGCTGGGCAAGTTAGTGCCCGGTGAGCTGCCGCCGACGCGCCACGAGTTGTCGACCCGGAACTGAATGCCGCCGCCTTCTATGTTGTCGAGCGATGCGAAGGTTGACTCATCGGCGGCGGTGGCGTGGCAGCGCAAGCAGGAGGCCTGGCCGTGATCTGAATCGCGAAACTCGAAAGGAAAGTCGTCGTTGTCGAGGGTGGCGGCGATTGCCGCTCGGTACTCATCGGCGGTCTTGCCCTCGCGGTCGACCCGACCTGGTCCGGACCAGAACCAACCGTCCTGGGTCTGGTCGTCGCGAATCATCACCGTCCAGCTGCCGATTTCCGCCTGGAGTATGGAGTCGTACTCGGCGCAGCCTGCTGCGCAGTCTGCCGGCCGGCGTTCTTCGTAGCGGGCCGCTGGCGGGTTGAACATTTCCTTGACGATCATCGAGCCCACCGGCAGCTCTCCTTGGCGATTGTTTTGCAGCCAGCGGTGGACTTCGGGCGAGTAGTAGATTCGCACCGCTGGGTGGGTACCGTAGTTGGCGCCCAAGATGAAGGGTCCGCTGTCGCGCACTTGGCGATCCCGAGCCCAGCCGAGGCGGGTGTAGGCACGCTCGTTGATCCAGGTGTAGAGCACTTGCTCGTAGTCCGCCAGCAGCATGGTGCAGGGCAGCGGCAGGTTGCCGCCGATTTTGATCGAGGTGTCGCAAGTAGGACTAGCAGCTGCCGCACTCACTGAAGCGGGCAGCGTCAAGAGGAAAGCAGAGGAGAGAACGAGGGTACCCAGGGCTCGGCGTAGCGACATTGACGACACCTCCATCCGGGCTCTCTGCCCGGTTGGCTAAGAACGGTTGGCTGGTGGATCGCGACCAGTTTGCCCGGCCATTGGAGGGTCGTCAAGAACCGCTGGATCTAGAAAAGGTTCACTCGCCGGCCGCAGCGGCCGGTTTGGGTTGCGGTGGTCGCGGACCGGAGCTGGCTTGGCTAGCTCAGAGCCGGTGTTTGGGGCGGCCCACCAGGCTGGTGATCACCCCGTGCAAGGTGCGGACTTCTTGATCGTTGAGGTCGGCCCGTTGGAAAAGGTTGCGCAAGTTGCGGACGATGCTTGGGCGCAACTCCTGGGTCTTGAAGAAGCCGGTGGCGTCGAGAGCGGTTTCGAGATGGTCGAAAAAGCTCGCCACTTGGGCCTGGGTGGCGGCTGGATTTCCGGCTCTCTGAAGCACTCGCGGTGGCGTTTGATCGCCGGACAGGCGCCACTCGTAGGCCAGCAACAGCACCGCCTGGGCCAGGTTGAGTGAGCTGTAGGAAGGATTCAGCGGCACTGTGACCAGGGTGTTGGCCAGGGTCAGCTCGTCGTTGATCAAGCCGATGCGCTCGCGGCCGAACAACACCCCGACGCGGCTGCCGGCGTGGACCTGTTGGCGCATCTCGGTGGCTGCTTGGCGGGCGGTGACGACATGTTTGGCCAGGTCCCGTGGCCGCGCGGTGGTGGCATAGACCTGCTGCAAATCGGCCACCGCGCTGCGGCAATCAGGGTAGACCCGAGCCGCGTCCAAGACCCGGTCAGCGCCCGAAGCCGCTGGTCGCGCCGCCGGATTGGGCCAGGGATCGCGCGGTGCGACCAAACGTAGATCCTCCAGGCCGCAGTTGAGCATCGCCCGCGCCGCCGCACCGATATTCTCGCCCAGCTGGGGTCCGACCAAGATGATCGCCGGCCCGGTGTCGGCGCTGGTTTGTTGGGAACTGTTGGTACCTGCCATCGGGAAGAGCCTTTCAGAGCGCGCAGGCTACCAGGGTGCGACGGTTTCCCAATCTTCGATGCGCAAGCCGGGAACGCGACTGAACTCGCGGGTGTTGTGGGTTACCAGCACCAAGTCGTGGGCGCGCGCGGTGGCGGCGATCAGTAGGTCGTTGGGGCCAATGAGTCTGCCTGCAAGCTCCAGGTCGGCGCGAAGGATGCCGTAGTGCTCGGCGCAGAGATCGTCGAAGGGCAGGGTGATGAGTGGCGCGAAGAAGAACTTCAAGAGGTCCAAGTTCTGCGATACCTTGGCTCCTTTTCTGGCGCCAAAGAGGAGTTCCGCCTTGACCACCGAACATAGACGGAGGTGGCTGGGTTGAGTCTGCTGGGCACGCTCGATGAGCGCTGCCGAGGAGTGGTTCAGAATGCGGATGCAGGCGTTGGTATCGAGCAGATAGGTCACAGCTTCTCGCGTTGCTCGAAGGCCCCCTGGGGCGACCGTTCGAGTGGCTGGCCTTGCCAGCCGCCTACAATCCGCTCAAAGTAGTTCGCGGGCCAGCTGTCGCCGATCTGCCTCTGTACGAGATCCGCGACATAGCGCGACAGGCTCAGTCCGGCGGCCTGCGCCCGGCGGCGAATCTTGGCTTCGATGGGCTGGGGAACGTAGAAGTGGATTTGCGCCATGTGATTACCTCCTCTGCACATACATAAAACTATGTGCTGTATTCTAGCGATCGACGCCGAGACTGTCAAAGGCGAGGCGGCTGACCGCTGGGCGACAGACGCAGTCTGAACCGATAGAATCCATGTACCCCGCTCTAATCTGGCCACAGGGCCTGC
Organism: Candidatus Multivoradales bacterium; assembly: GCA_965248925.1. GTDB lineage: Bacteria > Acidobacteriota > Thermoanaerobaculia > Multivoradales > J023 > CBDFLE01. The sequence continues at coordinate 3,112,056 of CBDFLE010000006.1, forward strand.
CAGCAGGCCCCGGATACCGTTTGGACTTCACTCTTCAAGGAGACCGCCCTTGTCTGTCGAAGCATCGTATTTCTCTGCCACGACGTTGCCTGGGTCGGCCTCCCTGCGATCTCTTGTCGCCAGAGTGCGGAGATGCTCTGGGATGGCCGCATGTATTTGGGTGCTGATGCTGTGGCAGGTGGTGGTAGCTCCCGGCCGAGCCCAGGTGCTGAATGAGTTTGTCGCCAACCACACCGGCACCGACAGCCATGAGTTCGTCGAGGTGGCCGGCATGCCGAGCACCGATCTGTCGGCTCTGACGGTGGTGCAGATCGAGGGTGACTCAGGCAATAATCCAGGCAATCTCGATTCAGCGGAGACGGTTGGCAGCACTGATGCGGCGGGTATTTGGGTCGGCACTTTCAGCAACAATGTGCTGCACAATGGCACCATGACCTTGCTCTTGGTAGAGGGCTACAGCGGCACCCTCGGCAGTGACCTGGATAGTAACGACGATGGCGTGCTCGACCTGGTGCCATGGACCTCGGTGATTGATTCGGTGGGGGTCGGCGATGGCGAAGCTGGCGACCACAACTACCTGGCCGACACCGTTCTGCTAGCTAATTTCGATGGTGTTTCTTTCGTTCCCGGCGGTGCCTCGCGGATCCCCAACGGCACCGATACAAATTCGGTCGCCGACTGGGCCCGCAACGACTTCAGCGGCGAGGGGCTGCCCGGTTTCAGTGGCTTCCTCGATCCAGGCGAAGCCCTCAACACTCCCGGGCTGATCAACTCCACCGCCCTGGCGCCGGGCAGCGCGCCGCGGCTCAATGAGCTGGTCGCCGATCATGTCGGGGCCGACACGGCGGAATACGTGGAGATCTTCGGCAGCCCGCTGGCCGACTATTCGTCCTTCTGGGCAGTGCTGCTCGATGCGGGCGGCACGGTCAGCAGTGCTCGCCAGTTGGGCACCACCACCGGCACCGGGCTGTGGGTTTCGGCGTTGACCGCTGGCGAGCTGCCCGATACCGCCATTAGCGTTCTACTGGTGGAGGACTGGACCGGCACGGTGGGCAGCGACCTCGACAGCGGTGACGACGGCACCCTCGACAGCCAGCCGTGGAGCATGCTGCACGACAGTCTGTCGATCGACCATGGCCTGGCCGCTGAGCAGGTCTATGGGGCGACCGTGCTGGGAGCTGGTTGGGACGGCTTGCCGGGGGCGCCGGGCGGTGTTTCGCGCTATCCCACCGGCGTCGACACTGGCAGCCCGTCGGATTGGTTGCGCAACGACTTTGATGGCACCGGGCTACCGGGATTTCTGCAAGATATTCGGCGACCGACGCGGGCGGTAGATGGCGGTGAGGCCGAGAACACTCCTGGCCTGACCAATCTGGCGGCGGTGTTGAGCTACTACAGCAGCGCCAATCCGACCGATGCCGCCACCCTGCGCGCCTCCTTGCATGCCTTGATCGACGACCACGTTCGCCATCCTTACACCGCTGGCGATACCGACACTTGGGACATTCTCGAGCGAGCCGACCAAGACCCCCTCGACAGCGGGCGGATCTTGACCCTCTACAAGAACGCTCCCTATCCCAAGGCCGGAGGTGGCAATAGCGACTACAACCGTGAACACACTTGGCCGAGGACTTTCGGCTTTCCCGACAACACCGCCGACAGCTCCCCCTACACCGACACTCACCAACTGCGGCTGGCCGATATCGACTACAACTCCGACCGCGGCTCGCGGATTTTCGGCCTGTGTGATTTTGGTTGCATGGAAAACCCCAGTGACGTTTACAACGGCGAGGGTGGTGGCGTGGGCATGTATCCCGGCAACTCCAACTGGTTCACCGCCGCCGATGGTGCCGGCGGGTTGTGGCAGACCTGGGGGCACCGTCGCGGCGATGTGGCGCGGACCATGCTCTATCTCGATGTGCGCTACGCCGGCGGTAGCCACGGCGCCACCGGCTTTGCCGAGCCCGACTTGGTGCTGACCGACAATGTCGCCCTGATCGTCGGCAGTGGCACCAACACCACCGGTACCGCCCATATGGGACTGCTGGCCACCTTACTCGCTTGGCATGCGGCGGATCCGGTGGATGCCGGCGAACGCCAGCGCAATGAGTGGGTCTATCGTTTCCAGGGCAACCGCAATCCCTTCGTCGACCATCCGGAGTGGGTGAGTTGCATCTTCGCCGGTGGGGTGTGCGAGGTCGGAGCGATCTTCGACAACGGTTTCGAAGCGGGCGACGCCGATGCATGGACGGCGTCGTTGGGCCTGTAGCTGCTAGGGATGAATGCCCAAATCATGGAGGAGGGAACCGATGAGCGAAAGAGAAAGCCAGTTTAGACCGCCGAACCGGGTGCTGATGGGGCCGGGACCGAGTGAAGTTCCAGCATCGATCCGAGCCGCCTTGGCGTGGCCGACGATAGGTCATCTCGACCCCGAGTACCTGCGCTTGATGGACGAGATAGGCGACATGTTGCGCCGTCTCTTTCGCACCGACAACCGTCTTACCCTGGCCTTGCCCGGCACTGGTACTTGCGGCATGGAGGCTGCCGTAGCCAACTTGATCGAGCCTGGCGATCGCCTGTTGGTGGTAGTGGCGGGCTATTTTGGTGGTCGCCTGGCGGAGATCGGTGAACGCTGCGGCGGCCAGGTCGAACGTCTCGAAGTGGAGTGGGGCAGCACTGCCCGACCCGAGCAGGTGCAAGCCGCTCTAGCTGCCCATCCTGATACCAAAGTGGTGGCGATCGTCCATGCTGAGACTTCCACCGGCGCCCACCAACCGCTGCAAGAGATCTCGACCCTGGTGCACGATGCTGGCGCTCTGCTGTTGGTCGATGCGGTCACGTCCCTGGGCGGGGTCGAGTTGCGAGTTGACGATTGGCGCATCGATGCTTGCTACAGCGGCACCCAGAAGTGCCTCTCCTGCCCGCCCGGTCTGTCGCCGATTACCTTTTCGCCGGCGGCGATGGAAGCTATCCAGAACCGCTCCAAGCCGGTGCAAAGCTGGTATTTGGACATGGGGTTGCTGGCTACCTACTGGGGCGAGCAGCGGGCCTATCACCACACCGGGCCGATCAACATGAGCTACGCCTTGCACGAGGCTTTGCGGGAGCTGCAGGAAGAAGGCCTCGAACAGCGCATCGCGCGCCACTCCCTGCACCACGAGGCGCTGCGAGCCGGGCTCGAGGCCCTCGGTTTGCGCTATATCGCCGAACGTTCCCTGCCGATGCTCAATGCTGTCGCCGTCCCCGAAGGGGTGGACGACGCCGCCGTGCGCGGCCGTCTTTTGGGCGAGTATGGCATCGAGATCGGCGCCGGTTTGGGGCCGTTTGCCGGCCGCGCTTGGCGCATCGGTCTGATGGGTGCTTCGTCGAGTCGGCGCCACGTGTTGCTGGTGTTGGCGGCCCTCGAAGCGATCCTCGCCGACCAGCCGGTCGACATTATCGGCGGAGCTGCCTTGGCGGCGGCGGGCGGAGTCTACGCCCAGAAAAGTCAGCGATGAACTTCGAGCTGCGACTCAAGAGAGTTTATGACCGGGCAGCGGCGGAAGACGGTTTCCGGATCCTGGTCGAGCGCTTGTGGCCGCGGGGGGTCAGCAAGGAAAAAGCGCGGCTCGACCTGTGGCTGCGCGACATCGCTCCGTCGCCCGAGCTGCGCCAGTGGTTTGCCCACGACAGCTCCAAGTGGGACCAGTTCCAGGTCCGCTATCGGGCTGAGTTGAGTTGCCGGCCAGCCTTGGTCGAGACCCTTGTCGAGCAGCTGAGTTCCGGCCCCGTCACCCTGGTCTACGCCGCTCACGGCGAGCAGACCAGTGCTCGGTTGCTGAAAGAGTACGTCGAAGCGTTGTTGACTGTAGACGGCTAGCTTTTTCGAAACGGGAAGCAACAAGCCAAACCTCAGTTTACTCTCAGAGGTCGATCGTCAAGATCTACTCCAGATGCTAACCAGCCGCCGCCGACAGGAATGGCGGCTTCAAGTGAGTTATTGGCTGGAGATGTTTTCGCAGGCTTTTCGTTACTGAACTGTCGTCGGGGTCTTTATCTTCGTAGAACTTCAAGTGCGACGCCGAGACATCCTAGTACTAGCAGCGAGATCAATATCGCCCCAGGAACAATTGTGATCTTGGCTTCTAGTACCATTATTGACAATAGCGTGGAAAGGCTGGCGCCACCCACCGCGCCGCCAATGATCCCCATGGCTTTGTGAGTCTTCTTGTTGCGCGACTTTAGTTGTTCCGCCCCGTGTTCGATGTGGGCCGGGGAGACGATGTCGAGGTCTTCCCGAACAGCAAGCAGGATGCTCTGTTGGGTTAGTTCGGTGCGGTACAGAATAGCTTTTTCGTCGAGCAGATCTTGAGCGGCCTCGGTAAACGGCAGTTTCTTGCTTGGATCCAGAATCCGCAAGAGTTGTTTTGTGTTACGAGGGTTGTTGGGCACGGGTCACCTTGGCCTTCTCTGAGTTGTTGAAATCTATAGCTTTAAGGTCATTGAGTCTCTAGGTCACTTGGTTCGTTGAGCTTCTGTGCGCCAGACGTCGTTGAGGTTTTGAGCAATATCGTCGTTCCCTCTGCGGAGCTTCCGGAGCCTCTCGGAGACTAATCTTTCGGCCGCATCGGCTGCATTCTTCCCATAGCCACCATGGCCCACCAGAGCTTCGAGAAACAGCTTGTTCATCAGCGTTGTGGAGATCGTAATCTGGACTGATGGGACTGTGTTCGCGGAACGCGGCATAGCTTGACTCTGTTGCGGTCAATCGTGACCTTTTCAGGTGAATTGCCGAAGCGGCTTACTTTCTAATCTATTCTATTGTAATAAGAATGTCAATAGAATACGTACGTGGAGATGTCGTATGCGAAGAGGATTCAAGCACTACATATAGTGGCTGTTCATAAGTTACGCTTTATTTGCGTGTGCACTTGAGGCGCCTAAATATCTTGGTGGCCAAGCACTCTGAATTCTCTCGCCAGCTGTTGGCAGTCGAGAGTAAGACGAAGCGACTCACGCTCAACGACTGCAAGGTTCATTGGGCTGTGGCCGCCGATTCATAGCAGCGGGCTCAGTGGCGCCTGTCCGAGGAAAGTCGGATAGTCCAACAGGGGCTTAGATGGGGAGTTGGCGGCCCGAGACATTGAGGGTGGGGGGCGTTGCTAGCTTCAGCGGCCACGCCAGCTTGCGATGAATTTCGCTTGCCTCAGGGGCTCACCCTCTTTGCCTGGGCCAGTTCTTGGCCATCCAAGATGGGTTCAGCCGCCAGCCGGTGGAGGGTTGCACGGCATCGCGGCGGGAGATTGCTGGCGGCAGCAGGTCGGCGGTGAACGGTGAGTGGTGGATCCAAGGTGGCCGCCAGCTCAGCCAACGTAGGTGGGTGATTCTGCTCAAGTCGGGGCTGTAGAGCAGGTCGAACGTCGCGCGGCCGAGGCGGTCGACTATGTTGGTGGCTTTGAGAGCCGCCTTTGCCGGGTGGTCGCTAAAGCGCGGCTTGGCCAACACCCACCATGGATCGTAGTGCCACAGTCGGCCAAGTTCGCCGGCCTGATCGCCGAGCGATCGCGGCTCGAGGCCGGCCGCGATCTGCAATCCCCACCAGTGCCGGGTTACCGCTCCCGGCCTGGCGGCAAGATCCAAGATCGCCGGCGAATGCGGCAGGATCAGCATGAAACGCTGCACCCGTCCGCTGGCGTCGAAGAAGGGAAAGACGCTGGTCTGCGAGTAGCTCCGCGAACCGATTCGCAGGGTTGTTCCGTGCAGGGAGCGGGCCGAGCAATGACGACGCTGAGTCAAGGGTCGTCTCGGGGGGCTTCGAAGGCGGTCGCCGCGAGCCCGACAATGCCAGGATTCATCGACTCGACCATCCCCGAGGGCACCACCATCAGCGCCCCGCGCTCTTTGATCGACTCGTAGGTCATGTTCATCGCCCGGATACGGAGAGCAGTTGGGTTTTGCCGATAAACCTGCGACGCTTTGTCCATCTGTTCAGCCACCAGCAGCTCGGATTCGGCCAAGATGACCCGCGCTTCTTTCTCGCGATCGGCTTGAGCCTTGCGACTCATGGCGTCTTCGAGGCTGGCCGGAATGCGCACGTCGCGGATCTCCACCGACTGCACGGTGACTCCCCATTCCGAAGTCTTGGCGTCGATCAGCCGCTGTAGCTCTTCGTCGAGCCTTTGTCGGTCGGAGATCATCTCAACCAACTCGGCTTGGCCGATGATATCGCGCAAGGTGGTTTGGGCCGCCCAGCTGACGGTGGTGGCGTAGTGCTCGACTTCGAGCACCGCCCGTTGGGCGTCGGTCACCACCCAGAACAGCACCGCGTCCACATCCACTGGCACGGTGTCTTGAGTCAGGGTCTTCTCGGCCGAGAAGGAGTCGGCACGGATGCGCATGTCAACCCGTGAACTCAGCGTATCGAACAGCGGTAGCAGCCAGGAGATGCCGGGTTTCAAGACCCGCCGGAATCGGCCCAGGCGCAGCACCACGCCGCGCTGCCACTCATTGACTTGGCGGGGAGAGAGGGCCAGCAGCCCGCCGAGCAGCAGAATCTCTATCGGTGGCCGGTGCCAAAGCGCCACGAACCCCCCGGCCAGCGCCAGAGTGACGGCGATGATCAGCCCGCAGACTACATTCGAGCTACCTTTCAGCATCAGCGATCTCCTTCCACAGGGTTTCGATCAAACGGCCGACTTCCCCGACTCGCAGGCCGGCGTCGCGGCTCAGTTCGACCAGGCGGCGAGCGCTGGCCGAAATTTCCTCGAGCCGCGCGGGCTCGACCACTTGCTCAGCACTGGCCGCGGTGACGAAGGTGCCGACGCCTCGTTCCAAGCGCAGCAGACCCTCGCGCTGCAGGTCGCGGTAGACCCGGGCCACCGTGTTGGCGTTGATCCCTAGCTCCACCGCCAAGCTGCGCACCGTTGGCAGAGCGGCCCCGGCAGCCAGCTGGCCACGGTGGATCCACAGCCGTATCTGTTCTTCGAGCTGGATGTAGATCGGGATACCGCTACCGCGATCCACCGCAATAGGAATCTCAAGCGTCTGCATGAGTCTCAGAGTATAGTGACCTAATGAACTAGTTAACTAGTTCATTTTTTGAAAAATGAACGCTCTTCACACCTCTTGATCCATATATTGCGAAGTTGCTATCGTTGGTCTACACCTAGTCGAGAGGGAGAGAGTCGTGGATCGCGAGGAAACTACCTCGGGGATCTCGCCAGTCGTTGTCCGGCCAGAGCCACCGCCCCTCGGTGAGCTGCGCGGAGAAGTCACCGGCATGCTGCGCGCTTGGCGAGCTGGTGATACCGCTGTCATGGATCGGTTGATGCCGGTGGTCTATGCCGAACTGCGCCGCTTGGCCGGTTTCTACATGCGGGCGGAGCGTGGTGGGCACACGCTACAGCCGACGGCGTTGATTCACGAGGCCTATCTGCGCTTGGTCGAGCAGCGCGGGCTGGACTGGCAGAGTCGTGCCCATTTTGTTGCCGTGGCAGCGACCATGATGCGTCGGGTGTTGCTCAATCATGCTCGCGCCCAACAGGCGGAGAAACGGGGTTCGGGAGAGCCGCTGCTACCCCTTGACGCGGTCGTCGAAACCCTCGGCTGGCAGCCGGCGGAGTTGATAACCCTCGACGATGCGATGGCTGATCTGACGCGCACTGCGCCACGGCTGGGCCAGATCGTCGAGTTGCGCTTGTTCGGTGGTTTCAGTGTTGTCGAATCAGCTCGTTACCTTGAAGTTTCCACTGCCACGGTCAAGCGTGATTGGCGCTTGGCCAAGGCTTGGCTGCGGCGCCAGCTGAGTCGCGAGTCGGCAATAGAGGAGGCCACAGGGTGAGTCGGATCGAAAGTTGGGGGCAGCTGCGCGAACTTTTCGAAGCCGCCCTGGAGCTGCCAGCGAGCGAGCGCCAGGGCTTTCTCGACGGCTCGGGCTGTGGCCCGCAGTTACGCCACGAGGTGCTCGAGCTAATCGCTGCCGATAGCGCGCCTGCCGATCGCTTGGATCAGCCGCTGATCGGGCCGCTGGGCCAGCTTGGCCTGCGGCTTGCCAACTCGGCTTCGCCAGCCGGGGTGGCCGAGACCCTCTTCGCAGGCGGGGTCAGACAACTCGGCGTGGATCTGGGGGTGAAGGGGAATATCGGTCCCTACCGCTTGTTGTGCGAGCTTGGTAGCGGTGGCATGAGCACGGTCTATCTGGCGCAGCGCAACGACGATCACTATCAGCAGCGGGTGGCCATCAAGGTCATTCGTCAGGGACTCGACAGTGAGCCGATGCGGCGGCGTTTTCGCCAGGAACGGCAGATTCTGGCGAGCTTGGAACACCCTCACATCGCCCGCCTGCTCGATGGTGGCAGCACCGGCGACGGCTGGCCCTACGTCGTTATGGAATATGTCGAGGGCCTGCCCATCGATCAACACTGCCAGCGCCAGGGGCTGGGCTTGCGTCAACGATTGCACCTCTTTCGGCAGGTGTCGCTGGCGGTGCAAGCGGCCCATCGGAACTTGGTGGTGCATCGCGATATCAAGCCGAGCAACGTTCTGGTGACCCGCGAGGGGGAGCCCAAGCTACTCGACTTCGGCATCGCCAAGCTGCTCAACCCGGAGCTCAGTGCTGCCGAGCTGGTTTCTACCCGCGCTTCGGCGCCGTTGATGACCGCCGGCTATGCCAGTCCGGAGCAAGTACGGGGCGAGCCGACTACCACCGCTAGTGATGTCTATTCGCTTGGCGTGCTGCTTTATGAGTTGCTGACCGGTCGGCGCCCCTACCAGCTGGACACGCTGTCGGCGCTGGAGATTGAACGGGTTGTTTGCCAGGTTGATCCGTTGCCGCCGAGCCGTCTCGAACCCGCGAAGGAAGGCGAGGGGGAAGCCTCGACACCGCTACCGGCCACCCGTCTCAGCGGCGATCTCGATGCCATCGTCTTGCAGGCCATGGCCAAAGAGCCGGCCCGGCGCTATGGCTCGGCCGAGCAGCTGGCTGAGGATCTCGGCCGTTTTCTTGAGCATCGACCCGTCCGTGCCCGGCGACCGACCTCTGCCTATCGTGTGGGCAAGCTGATCCGGCGCAATCGGCTGGCTAGCGCGCTGGTCCTACTGATGGTGTTGGCGGTAGTTGGTTTGGCGGTACAGAGCGTCTTTCTACGGCGTGCCCTGGCCGAAGTGAGGGCAGAGCAAGAACGGGCAGAAATCGAGCGCGCTCGTGGCCAAGAAGTCACTCGGTTGATGGTCGACCTATTTGAGGTGGCGGCGCCCGGCGAAGTGGCCGGCAACACGGTGACTGCTCGCGAGATTCTCGATCGCGGAGCGCAGCGAGTTGAGGTCGAACTGCTGGGGCAGCCGCTGGTCAAGGCCATGTTGCTCGACACCATGGGCCAGGCGTACCGGCAGCTGGGGCTCTTCCAGCAGTCCGAAGGGTTGCTGCGGCGCGCCTTGCAGACTCGCTTGGCGGAACTTGGCGGCGATCATCCAGAGGTTGCCGAAAGCCTCGCCCATCTGTCTCTTCTGCGCCATTTGCGAAGCGAGTTCTCAGACGCTGAGCGTCTTGCCAGAAAGGCCATGGCGATCCGTCAACGGGTTTTCGGCGACGACCATCCGCAGGTCGCTTCGAGTCTCAACGATCTAGCGGAGATCGTCAGTGTCCGCGGGCCGGCCGAGGAAGCCGAAGAGCTCTTCAACCAAGGGCTGCGAATTCGCCGCCAGCAACTTGGCCCGGACCATCTCGATGTTGCCGAGAGCGAAGCGGAACTTGGTTTCTTCTTGCTCGAACGGGGAGCGATCGACGAAGCCGAGCCGCTGCTGCTGGATGCGTTGAGAATCTGGCGGCAGCAACTCGGCCTCGAGCACCCTCTCACCTCACTCGGTCAGCATCACCTGGCTGACTTGTTAGCCAAGCGAGGTGACTTTGCCGCCGCCATTGAGCTGCAGCAAGAAACCTTGTCATCAGAGCTTCGCGTATTGGGCGATTGGCATCCGCAAGTGGCGGCTAGTACTAGAACCCTGGGGCGAATTTACCTCGACGCTGGAGACCTGAGCGCGGCGGAACGGCAATTACGGCGGGCCCAAACGATTCTCGAACGGGGTGAGCCACGGAGCGTGACCCTGGCTGGCTTGTTGTCCGAGCTGGCTAAGACTCTGCTGGAACAAGGGAACTTGCAGGCAGCGCGGGATCTGTATGTGCGCTCTTTCGAGATCCTTCGCGCCGTGCTCGGTGAGGATCACCGGTGGACCCTGGGGAGCCTCTCCAATGTCGCCCGAGTTGAGCGTAAGTTGGGCAACTTGGTGGCCTCAGAACTCCGTCTGCGCGAGCTTCTGGCGGTGCTCGAGCAAGATCGTCACGAACCGGTAGATTTCGAGTTGGCTCGTTTCGAACTCGGGCGAGTGCTGCTGGAACGAGGCCATGCGGCAGCGGCTGAGCCCTGGCTGCGCCGCGGCCATGCGGGGCTGTTGGCGGCGGCGGAGGCCGATCTGGCGGCGATGGCGGCGGCTGAACTGGGCCTCTGCCTTCTGGCCCTGGAGCGGCGCCCGGAAGCGCTGCCGCTGCTGCTGGATAGTCGACAGTTGCTAGTGGCGACCGGCAACCAGATTTTTGTCGCTACTCTGGCCAAGCTCGATCGCGGTCTAGAGCAGCTCGGTTGCCGCGGAGCGACACCGGCGCGGGACTGTCGATAGGTGCGAGGTATCCCCGGCTGGGGGGCGGCGTGGCCACCGCCAAGAAATTCGGCCACGCCGCCAAGCTAGCGATCAGTCGTTGATGCAGACCCCTTCGACGCGCTCGAAGTCCATCGAATGGCTGACGCTGACATTGGTCAGCAAGAAGCCGCTCGGCTGGGTCGGCACGCCGGGTTGATACTGGTCGACGATCTGAATGGCGCCCGGAATCGGTCGCAACCCCGGCGGTACGCCACCGTTGGGGCCGAGAAAGGTGCCGGGTTGGGTGGGGGGATTGGGTACCGTGCCGTTGACGATCTCGGCCGCGGGACAGCCGAAGATCGACAGGTCGACGGTCTCTTGCTGGCCGGTGAGAGTGCTGTAGGTCAAGCCGCTACTGATGTCGTAGGACAAGGGCGGCAGGATCGGGTTGCCGTTGTCGAGCTTGGCCAGGCCGGCGCAGACCTGGGTGGTCTTGGTGGTCCACACCACCAGTTCTTGATCGCTGACGAGGCGCACCATGCCGCTGTAGAAAGGCTTGCCGGCGGGTAGGACACCGTTGATCGCCTGGGCGATGTGGTTGCAGTCGATCACCGTGGCGCTGTTGCTGCCCAGCATCAGATTGGCGGGCACCAAAGGGGTTGGCCCGGCAGCGTTGGCCCAGCGGTTGTTGTCGGTGCGCAGCACTTCTGCTTGGATTTGTGCCGGCTGCTGCATGCCGTAGTTGGTGAAGTCGACCTTGGTGGCGTAGTTGGCCACCTTGACCAGCGGCTCGTAGCCTCCCGGACCGATGTCCGAGATCTGGAAGCCACACTCGAAGTTGACGATGTAGACGAAGAACACCGGCATTGGCGGCTGGGTCTGGCCCAGGGTCGGGATGGCCAGACCGAGCAGCAGGATGCAATTGATCAGTAGAGCGAGGCCTTTGTTGGGCTGGGACATTGCTTCAATCCTCCTTCTGGAAAACAAGGAACTCGCTGCCTACACGGCAAGGCGAGCCGAGGGCGAGCCACAGCTCGCCTCGTCTGGTAGCGCACCAAGAGGAGGATGGAGGGATCAGTCGTCGCCGAAAAACTCTGCGATCAAAACTGACGCAGTCTAGAGCTAGATATCGAGACCCAGGGCAATGGCCAGCTGGCGTAGCTTGGCCTGGACCTGGCGCATATTCTCGGGGCCCATCCGCAGCAGATGCTTCTGCGCTTGGTTGAGCCGCTGGTAGCGCGCTTCACGGTAGTGGTAGGAGCGAATGCGCTCTTCGAGCAATGGCGCCGCGGTGGGCACTGGCGTGGCCAGCAGTTGCCGGATGGCCGCTGCCAGGGTTTGGCGCAAATCACCGTCGGGATAGCCGAGATCGCTATAGGCCTCGGCGAGCAAGGGTTCCAGATCTTCGAACGCTCGCAACGTACCGGCGGTGTCGAGGGAGGCGACGGCGTTGGCCAGCAGGTCGAAGCGACGATAGCTGCGCGGATCGATCGCCGGCCCGGCGCTGGATTCCTCGGCCACGAAACCACGCCCCGGGTCGAGGAAGCGCAGGTGAGGTTTGGGACTTTCGCCACGGGCGAGATTGTCGACCACCGCCACGAAGCGCCGCGCCAGGCGATCGTTAGCCAGCCATTCGACCAACTTGGGTTGGGCCGACAGGGTGGCGACTAACTGGCGGATCACTGGATCGCTGGCATCGAGCGGCGGCAGTTTCAAGCGTGGCCGCGGCGGCGGTTCGCTACTGGGTGGTGGTGTTTCGGTCACCGCCGCCGGCGCTGTTTCAACGGTCGTTACCGGTGTCGCCGTATGGCGCTGGTAAAGCCACACCGCCACCGCGCCGAGTACCAGCAAGAGCAAGAGGATGAGCCAGGGAGACAAGCCGCCGCGGCGATCTTCGGGCGGCGGTAGGAAGGGCTCGGGCTGGGAGAAGCCGTCGGCTGCGTCCAGCTCGTCGGCCCGCATCAGGTCGGGACCGTCGTCGAGAGCTGCGCCGATATCGGGTAGGTCGCTGTGGGGCTGCGAGTGCTTGTCCATGTCAGACCGCATGGGAGCCTTGCTCGGCGAGCTCGTTGAGCTGCTCTTCGAGGGTCTCCCACTCCTTCATCAGCTCCTCGATGCGGCCGGCGAGATTTTTCTGCTCGGCCTCGAGGCGGCGGGTTTCTGGGGCGGGCGTCTTGTCAAAGAAGCCCGGATTGCAGAACAGCTCGTTGATTTCGCCGACGCGGCTCTCGGCCCGCTCGATCTCAGCGGTCGCCTGGTCGCGTTGCCGGGCCAGCTTGCGCTGTTCTTTCTGCAGCTGCTGGTCGTCGACCGGAGTGCGGCCTGCGCGGGCCCCTGCTTTGGCGCGGCGCTTGTCGCGCTTGGCTTTCAAGACCACTTTTTCGGCATCGAGGTGGTCGTCGCCACAGCGTTCGACGTATTCGTCGTAGGTGCCGTGGAAGTCTTGCAGGCCGTCGGCCGAAATCTCGATGATGCGTTCGGCGAGTTGGGAGACGAACCAGCGGTCGTGGGAGACCAGCAGCAGAGTGCCTTCGAACTCGCGCAGCGCCTTGACCAATGCTTCAATGGCTTCGAGATCGAGATGGTTGGTCGGTTCGTCGAGCACCAGCACGTTGGGCTGCTGCACGCCAAGGCGAGCGAAGATCAACCGCGCCGACTCACCCCCTGAAACACTGCCCACCTTCTTTTCCACTTCGTCGCCCGAGAACAGCACCAAGCCGAGCCGGCCGCGGACGAAGCCGATCGGTTGCTCGGCGCAGCATTCCCACAGCCAGCTCTCGACGGTGGCTTTCTGGCCCTCGAAGATCTCCTTGTGGTCTTGGGCGAAGTAGCCGGGGTGTGCTTCGTAGCCCCATTCCGCGGTGCCGGAGTCGGCCTCGACCTCGCCCACGGCGATCTTTAGCAAGGTCGACTTGCCGATGCCGTTGGGGCCGATGATGGCGAGCCGGTCTCCCCGATCGACCCGCAGCGAGACGTTTGTCAGCACCTGATTGTCGCCATAGGACTTGGAGACCCGGTCGATCTCGAGTGCCACCTTGCCGCTCGGTCGGCATTGCTGAAAGCGAAAGGTGGGATAGCGGCGCGAACTCTGCGGCAGTACGTCGATTTTGATGCGTTCCATCTGCTTCATCTTGCTTTGGGCCTGGCGCGCCTTGGTGGCTTTGGCCTTGAAGCGGTCGATGAAGGCTTTGTGCTCGGCGATGCGCCGTTCCCGCTTCTTGATCTCGGCTTCCTTGCGTTCGCGCTCGGTGCTCTTGGCGCGCAAGAACGCCTGATAGTTGCCGGGATAGAGGTGGATGGTCTGGTAATCGACGTCGAGGATGTGGGTGCAGACGTTGTCGAGGAAGCGGTGGTCGTGAGAGATCACCACCGCGGTGCCGGTGTAGTCGACCAAGAACTTCTCCAACCAGCGAATCGACAGAATGTCGAGGTGGTTGGTGGGTTCGTCGAGCATTAGGCAGTCCGGCACCGCCGCCAGCACCTTGGCCAGCAGCACCCGTAGCTTGAAACCACCGGACAGGGTCGACAGCGGCTCGCGATGCTGCTCGGAGGGAATCCCCAGACCCTCAAGAATGCCGCCGGCGCGGGCTTCCATGGTGTAGCCGTCGCGCTGCAGGATGAGATCTTCGAGTTCGGCGTAGCGTTCGCCGTCGAAACTCTCATCGGCGTTGGCCAGCAGCTCTTCTTTTTCCGTCATCGCCGCCCACAACTCGGCGTCGCCCATCATCACCACGTCGAGAATAGGATGCTCCTCGTAGGCGAAGTGATCCTGCTCCAGCACCCCGAGCCGGAGGCGCTTAGGAATCGATAAGGAGCCATCGCTGGCCCGCTCTTCGCCGGTGAGAATGCGTAGAAAAGTCGATTTTCCGGAGCCGTTGGCGCCCACCAGACCATAGCGGTTGCCTGGATTGAGCTGGAACGAGACATCCTCGAAGAGGGTTTGCTGGCCGAATGCTTTGCTGAGGTTTGAAACCGAAATCATGACCGCGACAGGATATCAACCATGCTTGCCACGCGCGTAGTCTTGGCACGATTTGTCTACAGTCGCTGCTGACCCGGACGCCGGGCTAGAGTAGCCGGCACCGAATATGCACCAGCAACTCTGCTATTGCCCTTCCGTTAGCCACCCGCAGCAGTCCGTCGAGGCCGACCGCCGACCCATTTGCCATGCCTAGCCCGCGAAAACCAGCCGCCAGACGCTCTCGCAAGTCGCCCCCTCGAATCAAACCGAGGTCGCGTCGACGCCGTCGTTGGCGGTGGTTGTTGCTGGCCGCTGGCTTGCTGTTGGTTGCCGGTGCCTGGCTGGTGTGGCCGTTTTGGCAGCTGGCCGGCCAGTTCGGTGCGGTGCCCTCGAAGCAACCTTCGCGGCTCTACGGTCGGCCGTTGGAGTTGGTCAGCGGTGAGATATTGGCCAAAGAGCGACTGATTGAAGCCTTGGAAGAGCGCCACTATCGCCGCGTCGGCGATTCGGCTCAGCTGGTTCCCGGGGCCTTCTGGGCGACTGGTGTGACGGTGGAGGCTTTTCGTCGCCGCTTTCCGACCATCGATGGGCAGGCCGGAGGCAACCGCTTGCGAGCGCGCTACGAGGGCTCGCGGATCGCCACCTTGGAGGTTGCTGGACAGCCGGTAGCGCGGTCCTTGTTGGACCCTCCCTTGGTGGCGTCGTACTACCACTCGGATTTGCGCGAGCGCCGGCCGGTGAATGTCGATGAAGTGCCGGAAGATTTGATCTTGTCGGTGCTGGCGATCGAAGACGCAACCTTCCTCGAACATTCCGGCGTTTCCTTGACCGGTATCGGCCGCGCCCTGTGGGTCAACCTGCGGGCTCAGGAGGTGCGCCAAGGCGGCAGCACCTTGACCCAGCAGCTGGTCAAGAACATCTTCCTCACCCACGACCGCAAGTTCATTCGCAAGCTGCAAGAGGCCTTGCTGGCGGTGCTCTTGGAAGTACGCTTCGAGAAGCGCGACATCTTGCAGGCTTATCTCAACGAGATCTACTGGGGACGTTCCGGGCACGTTAACTTGATGGGCGTTGGCGCCGCGTCCTGGGCCTATTTCGGCAAACAGCCGGTTGAGCTGAGCCTGGATGAAGCGGCTTTGCTGGCCGGTATGATCCAGGCACCGGCCAAGTACCATCCCCTACGCCACCCGCAGGCGGCGCGAGCCCGGCGCGACGAGGTTCTGGGGCGCTTGGCGAAGCTGCGCTGGATCACCCGCGAGCGCCTGGATGCTGCCGTCGCCCGGCCGATCGCGGTGCTGAAGATCCCCCTTGCAACACGCCGCGCACCCTACTTTGCCGATGCCATGATCGCCGAGGCCAAGCGTCGTTTCGGGGTGACCGAACTCCGCGACGGCGGCTATGTGCTGCTCTCGACCCTCGATCTCGGCGATCAGCGTCGGGCCGAGGAGGCGGTGGGTTGGGGAGTGGCGGCGCTCGAAGAGGGTTGGGAAAAAGGTGCCCAGCGGGATGGGCCGCTGCAAGCAGCCCTGGTGTCGATCGATCCGGACAGCGGTGCGATCCGCGCCTATGTCGGTGGCCGCGACTATGCCGGCAGTCAGTTCGATCGGGTGTCGCAGGCCCGCCGCCAAGCGGGCAGCGCCTTCAAACCAATTGTCTATGCCGCCGCCTACGAAGCGCGAGTGGCCAGTCCAGCGAGCTATCTGCACGATTCGCCGCTGACCGTCGAGTTCGATGGCCGCAGTTGGAGCCCAAGAAACTCCAACAACAAGTACAACGGCTGGATTTCAACCCGCACCGCGCTGGAACGCAGCCTCAACGTGCCCACCGCTCGCCTGGCTCTCGACCTTGGCCTGGAGCCGATCATCGACCTCGCCCATGGCCTGGGGATTAGTGCTCATCTCGATCCCTACCCGGCCTTGGCCTTGGGGGCGATGGAGGTCACTCCGCTGGAGATGGCTCAGGTCTATGCCACGCTGGCGGCGGGTGGCCTGCGGCCGCCAGTGCACGGTTTGCAAGCGATCCATGATCGCGATGGCCGCACCCTGGCCGGGGTCGAGCTGCCGCCGCCGCAGCGGGTGCTGAGCGCGGAAGTGACCTTCATCCTCACCCAGGTGCTGGCCGGAGTATTCGAGCGCGGCACCGCCATCAGTGCCCGGCGCCAGGGTCTCGAAGGGCCGCTGGCCGGCAAGACGGGAACCACCAACGACCGCCGCGACAGCTGGTTCGGCGGTTACTCACCGCGCCGCGCCACCCTGGTGTGGGTGGGCTATGACGACAATTCCAAGACTCACCTTTCGGGGGCGCGGGCGGCGTTGCCGATCTGGGCGCGCTTCACCCAGGCAGTGCGACCCGCTGGTGGTTACCCTGCCTTCCAACAGCCGCCGGGGGTGGTGCGCGCCTGGATCGATTCCTCGACCGGCGGCCTGGCGACCGAACTCTGCACCCAGGTCGAACAGGAGTATTTTCTCGCCGACTTTGCTCCCTCCGCCCTCTGCCCGCTACACAGCCGTTTTCGCCAACGCGGATTGGAGCAGCCGCCGGGGGTGCGAGTCGAGCGCCAGCATCCGTTCAAACGTTGGCTGCGGATCGTGCGCAAGAAGGACCGAGGACGCGGTTCTCGCTAGCCCCTGTCGTGGTACGGTGAAAGTACCCAGGTGGCTATTTCGGTCACTGCCAGGGAGCCCGCAGATGACCACATCCACTGACAAAATGCGTGTCAAAGAGCGCCTTAGATTGTGCGTCACGCCGGCCCAGGGCGATGTGTTCGACCATCCGTTGGACGATGTTCCCTTGTTGCTAGGGCGGGCCTCGGGGGCGCGCTTGAATCTCGGTGATGATCGTCTGGCGGCTGAGCACAGCCGGATCTTCCGGCGTGATGGCGGGCTGTGGATCGAAGACTTGGGCTCGGCGCCGAGAACCCTGCTCAACGGCAATTCTCTACATGCCGCGCAGCCCTTACGCGAGGGCGATGTGGTGCAGCTCGGTGGCAGTCGGCTGACGGTCGAGAAGAT
The DNA here is from genome assembly GCA_965248925.1 of Candidatus Multivoradales bacterium. Classification (GTDB taxonomy): domain Bacteria; phylum Acidobacteriota; class Thermoanaerobaculia; order Multivoradales; family J023; genus CBDFLE01. The sequence continues at coordinate 3,129,639 of CBDFLE010000006.1, forward strand.
GCTCTCACCGCTGCTTGGCGGGCCGGGCAGGGTCGGCCTCGACACGCCACTGTTTCGCAGCGCAACCCAGTTGCTCCGTGATCATAGCGACGGTGCCCACCCGGCCGACCCCACCGCCCTCGAGCGTCGCGCCGAGCGCTTGCAGGTGCTCAATGAGGTCCACCGAGCCCTCGGTCAGCCGATGGAACATGGGCAGCTTCTGGAGCTGATTCTCGACAGTGTTTTCACCCATCTGGTGCCGGAGCAAGGGGCCATCTTTCTGCGCCAAGCCGATGGTGAGCATCAGGTGGCGGCGATGCGTTCGCCCGACAGTGACCAGGCGGAGGGGCAGGGCCTCTACTCGCGCAGCTTGCAGCGCGAAGTCAGTGAGAAAGGGATGGCCGCCTTAGTGCTCGATATCGAGCATGATGAGCGCTTTGCCCTATCGCAGAGTATTCAGTCGATCGGCATACGCTCATTGGTCGCGGCGCCGTTGCTCGGCCCCAAGGGCTCGTTGGGGATGATCGTGCTGAGTTCCAAGGCTGCCGAGCGCCAGTTCACCGAGGGTGACATGGAGCTGCTGGTGTCCTTGGCGGCGGTGGCGGCGCTGTCGATTCGCAATGTCGAGTTGGCCGAAGAGTTGGTCGAGAGGCGGCGCATCGACAAAGAGCTGACCCTGGCGCGGCGTATTCAGGTGGCGTTGCTCCCCAAGCTGCTGCCGCAGCCCGAGGGTTGGCAGTTGCACGCTGGCAACGTGCCTTCGCGGGCTGTGTCGGGGGACTACTACTTGGCGGTCGAGCGCGACGCTGGCCGCCAATGCGTGTTGATGGTGGCGGATGTGTCGGGCAAGGGAATTGCCGCCGCTCTGCTGACCGCGTCGCTCGAAGCCCTGGCCGCCGGCCCAATCGAGGACGGCAAGTCGGCGGAAGAAATCTGCGTCCGTCTGGCCCGCCAGCTCTATGCTCGTACTCCGCCAGAACGCTACGCCACCGCCTTTATAGCGGTGCTTGAGCCGAGCAGCGGAGTGTTGCGTTGGGCCAACGCTGGCCATGTGCCGCCCCTGCTGCTGCATCCCTCCGGCGATTCCGAGCGCCTAATGCCCACCGGCCCGCCCCTGGGTTTGGTCGCGGGCGCCAAATACCGCTCAGGTGAGTCGCGGCTGGCGGCTGGAGACTTCTTGATGATGTTCACCGATGGCATCACCGAGACCGCCGATGCTGAAGATCGTGACTACGGCAGCCGCCGCCTAGCCCGAGTCTGTTGGCGCTACCGCGACCGTTCCCTGAAAACTCTGGCGCACGAGGTCGAACGCGATCTGGCGCGCTTCGCCGCTGCCGCCGAAGACTCTGGTGGTGACGATCGCACCTTCGTCATGCTGCGCCGTAACTGCTGAGCCTGCGCCCTTCATGTCACATCGGACCGCCATCGAGGTGCGTGGGGCGCGGACTCACAATCTCAAGAATATTGACTGTGAGATTCCCCACCGGCGGCTGACGGTGGTCACCGGCCCGTCGGGAGCCGGCAAGTCGTCCTTGGCCTTTGACACGATCTATGCCGAGGCCCAGCGACGATATGTCGAATCGGTGTCGACCTACGCTCGCCAATTCCTCGATCAGATGGAGAGGCCGCCGGTGGATTCGGTCGTCGGGATCATGCCGGCGGTGGCCCTCGAAGCCAAGAACTCGGTGCGCAACGCGCGCTCAACGGTGGGCACCCTGACCGAGGTCCACGACGTGCTGCGCTTGCTCTTCACTCACCTCGGCCGGGTGGAATGCCCGCGCGGTCACGGCGCGGTGGCCAGCCACACGTCGCAGCAGGTCGCCGAGGAACTCGCCGCCGGTGTGGTGGGTGATCGCTTCATGTTGCTCGCCGCCATTGAGCGACCGGTGCCGAAGGCCGATCTCAAATTGCGCGAATTGGTTCGCCAGGGTTTTTTTCGTCGTTTGGGTGACGCCGGCCAGATCGTGCGGATGAAGCCCAGCGAGCGGTGGAAGAAGGCTCTCGATCCGCTGTTGCTGGTGCTGGGGCGGTTCCGTGCCGACGGCCAGAGCGGAGCTCGCTTGGCGGCGGCGGTGGAGGAGATCTACCGCCTGACCGGTGGCAAGCTGCGGGCGTTGGGCGAGGATGGCGAGCTGCGTTACTTCGGTCGCCGGCTGAGCTGTGGCAAGTGTGGCGAGAGCCTGGAGCGACCCACCCCGGCGCTGTTCTCCTTCAACTCCCCCCTCGGCGCCTGTGCCGAGTGCCAGGGCTTTGGTCGGGTGATGGGGATCGATCCCGAACGGGTGATTCCCGATCCCTCTCGCACCTTGGCGGAGCGGCCGATAGCGCCCTGGGATTCGCCGTCTTTCGAAGATCGCTACGAGCGTCTCTACACGGCTTGTAGCGAGCGCGGTGTGCCTTTGGATGTGCCCTACTCGCAACTCAGCGAGGCGACCCGGCGCTGGATCTGGAGCGGCAGCGGACCGTTTACCAATCTGGACAAGTTCTTCGCCTGGCTTGAGCGTCGGATTTACAAGATGCATGTGCGGGTCATGCTGTCGCGCTATCGTGCCTACGACACCTGTCCCAGCTGCGCCGGCCGGCGTTTGCAGCCGGCGGCGTTGGCGGTGCGGTGGATGGGTGCGACCTTGCCGTGGCTGACCGCCCTGAGTGTCAAGGATCTGGGTGGTTGGCTCGCCGAGCAGCGCTTCAGCCGGGCGCAGCCGGCGGCCGCCGGGCATCTGCTGGAGAGCCTCACCGAACGCCTCGAGACCCTGCGCCGGGTGGGTCTCGACTATCTCACCCTTGATCGCCAAGCTCGCACTCTCTCGGGTGGCGAGACCCAGCGAATCCAGTTAGCGGCGGCGTTGGGCTCGGGCCTGACCAGCACTCTCTACGTGCTCGACGAGCCCACTATCGGCCTCCATCCCCGCGATTCGAGCCGCCTGCTAGAGCTGCTGCGCGATCTGTCGCGACGGGGCAATACGGTGCTGGTGGTAGAACACGACCGCACCTTGATCACCGGTGCCGACCATGTCATCGATCTCGGCCCCAGAGCTGGTGAGCACGGTGGCCAGGTGGTTGCCGCCGGCACGGTGAAGGAGATCCGCCAGGCCGACTCCTTGACTGGCGAGTGGTTGCGGCAGCGAGCGCCGGGACCGAAACGCAGTGCCAGCCAAATCGAGCGCGATGCGCGGTTGGCTGAGCTACCGCGGCTGGAGATTCGCGGTGCTTCGGCCAACAACCTGCGGAACATCGATGTCGAGCTGCCGCTGGGGGCCTTGGTGGTGGTCACCGGGGTCTCGGGATCGGGCAAGTCGACCCTGGTCGAGAACGTCTTGCACGGCACCTACCAGCGGTCTCGCGGGGTCGTCGATGTTGACCCCGGCGCCTGCCGCGAGTTGCTCGGACTCGATGAACTGGCCGATGTCACCCTGGTCGATCAGCGACCCTTGGGCCGCTCCAGCCGCTCCAACCCGGTGACCTACATCAAGGCCTACGACGTCATTCGCAAGCTCTACGCCGACACCGCGGTGGCGCGCCAGCGGGGCATCCAACCGGGGGATTTTTCCTTCAACCTCGATCGCGGGCGTTGCACCGAGTGTCAGGGCACTGGAGTCACCGAGGTCGACATGCAATTCATGGCGCCGGTGACGGTGGTTTGCGACAGCTGCCAGGGTCGCCGCTTCCAGGCCCACATTCTTACGGTCACCTTCCAAGGCCGCAATATCCACGAGACCCTGGAGCTGACCGTCGAACGTGCGCTCGAGGAATTTGCCGGCGAGCGCCGCTTGTGCCGGCGCCTGGAATCGCTGCGTGCCGTTGGCCTGGGCTACCTACGCCTGGGTCAGCCGACCTCCACCCTGTCGGGAGGCGAAGCACAGCGACTCAAGTTGGCCAGTTTCTTAGACCGGCCGAAGAAAGGCAGCCGTAGATTGTTCTTATTTGACGAGCCCACTACCGGCCTGCACGTTTCCGACATCGAGCTGCTGACCTCGACCTTGCGCCAGCTGGTCGACCGGGGTGACGGGGTGGTGGTGGTCGAGCACTCCACCGACCTGATGGCCCGCGCCGACTGGATCGTCGACCTCGGCCCCGGCGGCGGCCCCGGCGGCGGCGAGCTGCTCTATTCCGGCCCGATCATCCCCTTCCTCGACCGCGTCGAGAGCCCCACCGCCGAAGAGCTAAGGCGGCATCTGCGCTGGCGGCGGAAGGATGCTGAGGGCTAGTTGATCTTGGTGGTGCCAAGTCAGAGTTCGGGCCTGTTGCATCTCACCCCGCTCCCTGGGATTAGTCGCTAGCTGTCCGCCGGATAGAGAATCAGCGGTCCATGGCGATGCTGGCCCACAGCGCGGAAGTCGCGCTGATCAAGGGTAAGAATCTTGCAGGTGTGAAGTCGTTCGGCGACCGTGATTACCGCTGCATCGACGAAGCCCAAGTCCAGGTCTAGGTAGCGTCTTACGAGTTCGGTACAGCGGTCGATATCGGCAGGGGTCAGGTGATCGAGCGCAAAGGCGCCTGTGGCGAGGCTATCCAGAAAATCTAGGGCCGCCGCTGTTCCGAGGTACTTGGTCAAGAAATAGTCAACTTCGGACACTACCGGCAATGGAACTACTATCGGGCCTCGATGCGCCTCGATGACGGTCTTGACCCCTTGGTGATGGCGGTCGCTTGCGTCATAGAGAGCGTAGAGACCGCCGGTGTCAGCGACCAGGGTCATGCACCGGGGCGCTGCCGTTCGGCCAGCAGCTCTTCCGTGCGTTCAGAGATATCCGGGCGACCACTCCGGTAGGCTCCAATGCCCTTGGCGGAGGGTCGAGTGTGGCGTTGGAGATAGGTACTCAAAGCCTCTCGGACCAGCACTGATTGCTTGCGTCCTTGCGAGCGCGCTAGTTCTCTTAGGGACAACAGCATGACCTCGTCGAGGTAGAGCGTCGTTTTAGTCATTTCGTGACTTTGCCACATGTGGCAACTCACATCAAATAGCCGGGTTACCCCCGCTCCCTGATACTCGTCACTTGTGATCAGTAGGATAGAGGAGCGGTGACCCGCGACGATACGGCTCACTGCGCGGAGATTGCTGGTCTTGCCGTACGAGCCCTTTCCTTCAGGAAAAGCGGTAAGAGTGGCATGGTAACCTCGTTGTATGCGGTTCAACTAGGATGGGGAAAAGGCCGCACTAAACCTCGCCAAACACGGCGTGTCTTTCAACGAGGCGGCGTCGGTGTTTGGGGATTTGTTTAGCTGGACCTATTTCGATCCGGACCACTCAGCATCGGAACAGGGCTGGATCACCATAGGCTCATCCGAGACGCAGCGGGTCCTGGTGGATTCACCCGCTGATCAAGGCGAATGGAAGGTTCGGATCTTCAGCGCGCGACGAGCGACGAGGAAGGAACGTCGAATCTATGAAGAAGGCTAATGAGCTAGACGAGTTGAGGTCGGAGTACGACTTTGCGTGGATGAGTGGCGGGGTGAAGGGTAAGTACGCTGAGGAATATCGGCGTGGTACCAACCTTGCGCGTCTGGATCCTGATGTCGCTAGAGCGTTCACCATGGACGAATCCGTGAACGAGGCCCTTAGGGCTCAACTTAGGATCGGCGGGAGAATAGTTCCCGAAAGCCTGTCCTAGGCAACCGCCAAGGGAGTGAGCCACGCCCAGATTCGCGGACTGCTGATCGGGCCGAGTCAGTGTCCGCCATGAACCCTCCCATTCCAGAACGTCGCTGGCTGGCTGCCATCTTGCTGCTGGGGCTGCTGCTGCGCCTGGCCTATTTGCTGGAGGTGGCGCAGGCGCCGGACTTCGATCTGCCGCGGTTCGAGGCGCAGTACCACGACTATTGGGCGCGAGCTCTGGTCAGTGGCGATTGGTCGGTTCCGGAAGGGGTGACGGATCCGGAGATTCGCCAGCGGCCCTACTTTCGACCGCCGGGCTATCCCTTCTTTTTGGCGGCGGTCTACCGGGTCTTTGGCGCTAGCTATTGGGCGCCGCGGTGGGTGCAGATGGTCTTGGGGTTGGCCAGCTGTTGGCTGGTCTGGCTGCTGGCGCGGCGTCCTTTTGGTGCCGCAGCGGGGCTGGCGGCGGCGGCGATCTTGGCCAGCCATTGGGTGTTGCTGTTCTTCGAAGCCGAGTTGATGGCACCGGTGCTGATCGTCTTTCTCCTACTGGCAATCCTGGCGCTGGCGTCGCGCTGGGTCACCCGGCTCACTCTGGGTGGGGCGACGGCTACCGGGGCGTTGGTGGGCTGTTTGGCTTTGGTGCGGCCCAATGCCTTGCTGTTGCCGGTGGTGTTGCTGGCTTGGATGGTCTGGCTGGCGCGGCGCCGGCAGCAGTCATGGTGGCGCCCGGCGCTGGTGTTCTCTGTGGCCGTAGCCCTGCTCTTGCTGCCGGCGGCTTGGCGCAATTGGCGGGTGGCGGGGGATCGGGTGCTGGTGACTTCCAACGCCGGCATCAACCTGTTTGTCGGTAACCACCCGGATAGCGATGGCTACACCCCCAATGTCGCGGAGTTGGTGCAGATCACCGGTTTGGAGAGCTGGGAGTCGTTCGATCATCCGCGGCTGGCGCGCGCGGTGGAGGCTGCCGCGGGCCATTCGCTGAGTGATTCCGAAGTCTCCACCTTCTTCGTCCGCCGGCTGGGTCAGCGGCTGCGGCAGGACGCTTCCCACCTACCGCGATTGTGGTTGCGCAAGCTGGCACTGTTTTGGGGACCGGCAGAGGTGTCGAACAACAAAGTGCTCGAGGTCGAGCGCCGTTACTCGCGGGTACTGCGCTCGACTCCGGGTTTCGCCCTCCTGTTGAGCCTGGCGGTCTTGGGGCTGGCGGTGAGCTGGCGACGGCGACCTGAAGCCGGCGCGGCGCAGGCTGAAACGCGGGCGGTAACGCTATTGCTGCTCAGCACCGTGGCGGTGCTTTGCGCCAGCTATTTGCCGTTCTTTGTCGCTGCGCGTTTTCGCTTGGTGGTGGTGCCGGTGTTGGCGGTTTTCGCTGGCTGCGGGCTGGCTTGGATGGGGCGGCAGCTGTTGTCTTGGCAGCCGCGCAAATTGCTTCCCGCCGGATTGGCATTGGCCGGCTTGTACTGGCTCGCCGCAACTCCCTGGGTGCCCTATTCGCCGGACGAAGGCCGTTGGCATTTCCGGCGAGCCTTGTTGTATAGCAGTCGGGGAGAGCTGGTGGATGCCCTGAGCGAGGCCGAGCAGGCGGTCGGGGCAGATCCGCGGGCGGCTGAAGCGCAGCTATTGCAGGCCGAGCTGCTGGTCGGAAGCGAGCGGCTCGATGAGGCGGGCCAGGCGTATTCACGGCTGTTAGAGCTGCGCCCTGAATCGGTCGATGCACGGGCCGGCCTGGCTACCGTGCTGGCCCGGCAAGGTGATTTGGCGGCGGCGATCGATCATTGGCGGGCGGTGCTGCAAGTGCAGCCAAATCGCTTGCCGGTACTCAACAATCTGGCCTTGACCCTGGCCACGACCGACGATCCCGCTTTGCGCGACCCGGCGCGGGCGGTGCTGTTGGCTGAACGCGCCAACCGCCTCAGTGGAGGAGGTCATCTGGCGCTGCGGCGCACCTTGGAACTGGCCTACCGCGCCGCAGGACGGGATGACGAGGCGGCGGCGGTGGCCATCTTGCCGCCTGGCGAGTAGCGGCGCCTGTGTTAAAGTTCGCAGCTCTTGAGGCGACGTTTCCTTTCTGATCAACAAGGCCAGCGACGGCACTTGCAACGAATCAACACGCTACGCATTTTCACGCGCCGTCACGGCGGCCGATTCGGGAGTGGGCACCGTGCCAACCAATACCGCGCCAATCACAGCTGAGCAGGATCAGGAGCGCACTTTGCGCCCACCGCGGGCCAAAGTCGAGGTCAAAGCTACCGAGATTCACGGTGATCGCTTGAGTGACGACTACTTCTGGCTGCGCCAACGAAACGATGCCGAGGTACTGGCATACCTGCAAGCGGAGAACGCCTACACCGAGCAGATGACGGGCCACACCGAGGAGCTACGCCAGAGGCTCTACGTGGAACTGGTGGGCCGGATCGAGGAAACCGACCTGTCGGTGCCCTGGTGCAAGGGCGATTACTTCTACTATTCGCGCACCGAGGAAGGCCGGCAGTATCCCATCCACTGCCGCAAGCGGGGTGGGCTGGAGGCCGACGAAGAGATCATCCTCGATGTCAATCAGTTGGCCGAAGGGCACGAGTTCTTTCGCGTCGGCAGCGTCGCGGTCAGTCCTGATCACCGCTTGTTGGCTTATGCGACAGACACCAAGGGTACCGAGCACTTCACCCTGGTGGTCAAGCGGTTGGCCGATGGCAAGCTGCTGTCTGATCGGGTGGAGAATGTCTATTACTCGCTCGAATGGGGCAACGACAACCGCACCCTCTTCTACACCACTCTCGATCACGCTCGCCGGCCTTATAAGGTGTTTCGTCATGTTCTCGGCACCGCGGCGACGGCGGATGTCGAGCTTTTCCACGAAGCCGATGCCGCTTTCACCGTCGGTTTGGGTAAGGCACGCAGCGACAAATATCTGCTGCTGGCCGCCGGCAGCTCGACCACCAGCGAATACCACATCCTTGATGCTGATCAGCCGATGGGCGACTTCGAGGTCTTCCAGCCGCGTCGCCACGAGGTTCGCTACAGCCTGGAACACCATGTCGGGGTGGCTGGCGAGAGCGAGGGCTTCTACGTCCGCACCAACGACGGGGCGAAGAACTTCCGCCTCCTATGGGCGCCGGTCGGGAGCCGTGATCGAGCGAGCTGGAGCGAAGTGATCGCCCACCGCGAGCACGTCAAGTTGGAGGCGGTGAGCGCTTTTCGCCAGTATCTGGTGCTCACCGAGCGCCATGCCGGGTTGCGCCGGCTGCGGGTTCGCCACCTGGCTAGTGGTGAGGATCATCAGATCGAGCTGCCCGAAAGCGTCTCGACGGTGTGGCCGAGCTTCAATCCGGAGTTCGATACCGATCAGCTGCGTTTCACCTACATGTCGATGGTGACGCCGCGTTCGGTCTACGACTACGACCTAGGCCAGCGCAGCCGGCGGTTGCTCAAGCGTCAGCAAGTGCCGAGCGGCTACGATTCTTCGCTTTACACCACTGAACGGATCTACGCTCGGGCCGAGGACGGTTTGGCGGTGCCGATCAGCTTGGTTTATCGCCGCGACCTGGTGCGCAATGGCTCCCATCCGGCTTTGCTCTACGGCTACGGCTCCTATGGTTCAGGTATCGATCCCTACTTTTCGTCCAATCGGCTCAGCCTGTTGGATCGCGGTTGGGTGTATGCCGTCGCCCATGTGCGCGGCGGTGGCGTGTTGGGAGAACGTTGGCACGATGACGGCAAAATGCTCAACAAGCGCAACACCTTCAGCGACTTCATCGCCGCCGCCGAGTTGCTGCTCGACCAGCGCTACACTTCGACTGACCGCTTGGCGATCCAGGGGGGTAGCGCCGGCGGCTTGTTGATGGGCGCGGTGGTCAACATGCGTCCTGACCTGTTCGCGGCGGTGATCGCCGACGTCCCCTTCGTCGACGTGATCAACACCATGCTCGACTCCGACATCCCGCTCACCGTCGGTGAGTTCGAAGAGTGGGGCAACCCGGCCGAGAGTGTCGAGCACTATCGCTACATGAAGTCCTATTCGCCCTACGACAACGTTGTTCCCCAGGACTACCCGCCGATGCTGATCACCGCCGGGTTGAACGATTCACGGGTGCAGTATTGGGAACCCGCCAAGTGGACCGCCAAGCTTCGGGCCACCAAGACCGACGTCAATCTCCTGCTGCTGAAAACCAACATGGGCGCCGGCCACAGCGGCGCCTCGGGACGCTACGATTCCCTGCGCGAGATAGCCTTCGACTACGCCTTCCTGGTCGACACCATCGATCAGAGCATGGCTAGTAGCGATTGCGTTGACGCTGAAGCATCCACCGCCGAGTCCTGAGAACGGGCGGGGATAGGGGTTCGGAGAGCTTGCCACTCAGGGTCTCATCACCACCGCTTCGCGGTGTTCGTAGCGCTGCAAATTGATCGACAGCTTTCTGGCGGTGCTCTGATCGCCGGCTCGTACTGCGTTCATCGCCAGGGAGCGCTGCCACTTGATGGCGGCTTCGAATTGGCCGGCGGCGGCCAGGGCCATGGCGACGGTTTCGGCGTGGTCGAGGTTGTTTTGCAGGGCGAAGGCGCGCTGGGCTCGGGGCAGGGCGGCGGCGCCGTCGCGGACCGCCGGGTCTGAAGCGGTGGCTTGCAATCTGGCCAGAGTATGAAGCAGCTGCGAATCGTCGGGATGCTCTGCAGTGGCGGCCAGCAAGCGGTCGCGAGCGGTTTGTTGCTCGCCTTCAAGAATCCACAGGGAGGCCTCGGACAGCCAGGCGGTGGCGTTGCTCGGATCGAGTTCTACCGCCTTGGCGAAGAGCCGCAGGGCCTCACGGTTTTGCTCCGCGAGTTGTAGGGCGTTGGCCAGCTGGGTGTGGGCGAAGGACGATTCGGGGGCCAGTTCGGCGGCGCTGCGGTAGTGGCCCAAGGCTTCGTCGCGGCGGCCGATCTGCCAGGCCAGCTTGGCCAGGGCGTCGAGATTCTGGGAGCGTTCCAAGGCGCTCAAGCCGGCCGTTGGCGCCTGCAACAGAATGGTGTAGGCGCGACGGCGGCGGCCGGTTTCGGACAACACGGTCACCAGACCCTGGCGGGCGGTGCGGTTGCTCGGATCTTCGGCCAGCAGGGCTAGGAGTTCAAGGTTGGCACGGTCGCTGTTGCCGGTTCTAAAACGCGCCATCGCTGCCAAATAGCGGGCTCGCGGTTCTTCGGGATCTAGTTCCAGAGCTCGTTCGAGGGCTTCGAGCGCCTCTGGCCAGCGTTCTAGCGAGGCCAAGGTGTTGGCCAAGTTGAAGTGGGCTTGCAGCATTTCCGGGGCCTGCTCGGCGGCGCTGCTGAAAGCGGCCACGGCGAGTTCGGGCTGCTTGTTCTGCAGCTGGGCGTTGCCGAGGTCGAGGTGCAGCCAGGCGTTGTCGGGATGTCGTTCCACCGCCTCGCGCAGTTCACTGACGGCTTCTCCGGCGCGGTTGGCGCGGAGCAGAGCCAAGGCCAGGTTGCGCCGGCTTTCGCTGTAGTCGGGATTGGCGCTGACCGCGGCATGGAAGGTTTCGATGGCTTCCTCCAGTCGACCCGCTATCAGCGCCCGGTTGCCACGTCGCATCAATGCACCGGAGCTTCTGGCAAGTTTTTCGAGCCGCTGGCGCAGCGGGTCGGGAAAGGCGACTTCGCCGCCCGAGGGCTGGGCGAGCAACGCTGCCGCGTCTTCGATGCGACCGAGCTGGCGATAGGCCAAGGCCAGAGGATGGCGCACCGCGATGGCATCGGGATCGCTGGCGAGAGCACTTTCGAAGTGAGTGACGGCGATTTCCGGATCGCCTTGCTCGGCCAGGACTCTGCCAAGACCGTAGGCTGCTGCCGCGGCGTGTTCCACTTGTTTGGCCAAGGATGCAAAGGAGGCTTCGGCATCCTCTAACTGACCGAGGCCGAGCTGCGAGTTGGCCAGGCGCAGGCGCGCCGCCGGGTTCTCAGGCCGCAGTTCGAGCGCGCGGTGCAGGTGCTCGCTGGCGGCGGCTAGATTCCCTCTAGACTGTTCCAACAAGCCTTGAAAGTAGGGCCAGCGAAAGCTCTCCGGGTCGAGCTGTTCGGCGTTGCCGTAGCAGCCAGCGGCGGCGTCGAGTAACTCGTAGGTATGGTACAGCTCGCCCAAGCCGCCGAAGGCGTCGGCGAGGGCGCGGTCATCGCTTCTGCCGCGGGCTTTTTCGAGCTGCTGACGCTGCGCCTCCAGCTGTTGGCGGGCGACGGCTTCGACGGCGCCCAGGTCGGGATGGTTGACTTGGCCGAGGTTCGGGCGCTCGGGCGTGCCGCCGCAAGCCGCCAGCAAGCAGCAGCCAAGCACCAGAGCGATTGAGATTCGGGCTGAGATTCGATCCGCTCGAGTCATTGTTCTACCTCGGAGCCTTGGCCTTGGCGCAACAGGTAGTAGGCGCCTGGGGACAGCCGGGCAAAGGTCTCGCGTTGGCCGCCGGTCCATTCCACCGTCACCGTCACCGGGGCGGTGGAGCCGCCGAGGCCAAAGAGCAGCCGCGGATCGCTCGACGAGGCGTAACTGCTCTGGCTGCCGGCCCGGCGCCAGAGCACCAAACCATCGGTCCGCTCGAGCCTGGCGCGAGCACCCAGCGCGTCGCGCTTAGCGCTGCGCAAGCGCACACCTAGCCAGCTCGCATCCTGGCCTACTCGGTTGCGCAGCAGCCGCACCGGGCCGCTGTTCTGGGTGACCACCACGTCGGTGTCGCCGTCGTTGTCGAGATCGCCGAAGGCGGCGCCACGGCTGACCTCGGAAAGGGCAAAGACCGCTCCGGCCCGCTGGGTGACCTCGGCGAAGCTGCCGTCAGCTAGATTGTGGAACAGCTGGTTGGTTTGGTGCAGCGGCAGCGGGTCGCCGGCCAGGGCGAGTTCCTTGATCACTTTGACGGCGCCGTGAACCACCAGCAGGTCGAGCCAGCCGTCGTTGTCGTAGTCGAAGAAAGCGGTGCCAAAACCGGTGAAGGACCACGACGGTTGGCCCAGCCCGCTGCGGCTGGAGTGGTCGGCGAAAGCGCCCTTGCCGTCGTTGCGGTAGAGGGTGTGGGTTTCTCGGCTCAAGTGCGACAAGAAAAGGTCTTCATCGCCATCGTTGTCGATGTCGGCGGCGGCGACTCCCATCGAAGCCTCGGCGTGGCCTTGGCCGTTGACCGCCGTGCCGGCGAGCAGGGCGCGGTCTTCGAAGCTGCCGTCGCCGCGGTTGTGCCACAGCTGATTGGGCAGGCCGTCGTTGGCGACATAGAGATCGAGCAGGCCGTCACCGTCGAAATCAGCGGCACTGGCCCCCAGCGCGCCACCGAAGGCTCGGCGCAGCCCGGCGCTGGAAGACACATCTTCGAAGCTGCCATCGCCGCGATTGTGCAGCAGACGGTCGGCCAGTGGTGGGTAGGCCAGCGGACCGCAGTAGTTGCGCTGGCCTAGCTCGTCGATACAAGGTTTGTCGGTGGCGACGGCGTAGCCTAGGTAGTTGCCCAAGAAAAGGTCGAGCCAGCCGTCGCCGTCGTAGTCGAAGGCTAACGCCGGCACCGTCCAATGTCGGTCGCCCGTGCCGCTTCTCGCGGTGCGATCTTCAAAGGTACCGTCGCCACGGTTGTGCCACAGCTGGTTCGGGCCGACGTTGGTGACGTAGAGATCCACCCACCCGTCGTTGTCGAAATCGGCGGCCACGGTGCCCATGCCATAGCCAGTAGAGCTGCTCAAGCCACTCTGCTGGGTGATGTTGACGAAGCGCAGCTCGCCGCCTTCGGCAGTGTCGTTGCGCCATAGCTGGTCGGACAGTGAATTTGGCTGCGCCGGCGGGAAGACGGCATCGGCCAGGGTCTTGCCCCTCTCTTCGCCGAGCAGATTGCCCTGCACCAGATAGAGGTCGAGATCACCGTCGTTGTCGTAGTCCAGCAAGGCGGCGCCGGCACCCATCATCTCGGCATAGTAGAAGTCGCCGCTCATGCCGTTGAAATGGATGAAGTCGAGGCCGGATTCACTGGCCATGTCGTCGAAGAGAGCCGCTGGATCAGTGTTCTCGGAGTTGGTGGCGTCGCTCGCCACCCGAGTGCCAGGGCTGGCAGTGCCCGGTGTGGCCGGGGAGTTCGAATCGCAAGCCACCGAACCCACGGTACAGATCACGATCGCTAGTGCCACAGCGGCGAGCGGGGATATTGGCAGTCGGCGTCGAAACATGTTCTAAGAGTTCGCGGGAAGATTCGCAGCGGGGCAGCGAGCAGCGCGAACTTTAACATGGGATCGCGCGCGGCCCCGAGGCCGGGCCCTCGGCCCGTGACAACTCTCTTACAAACTCTGTGGCCTCGCCGTCCGTCTAAATCTTCAGCAGCACAACTTCATGGGCGGTGGCGGATTGCCGGGCCCAGGAGTCGACTGCGCAAGTTCAACACAGTTAGTTTTCTCGGAGGCACGGGTTTGTCCTTGGCTAGCGGTGTCTTTTTTCAAAGTTGCAGGCAGCTTGTTTGGGTGGGCGGTTTTGCCGTTTCCGTGGGTGTGCTGCTAGCGGTCTGCGCGCCAGCGCTGGCTGCCAGCTTGCCGCCAGGGCCGCACTACTCGGTGCCCAGGTCGTCGGGGGAGATCACGATCGACGGACAGCTCGATGATGCCGCCTGGGGCCAGGCCGTGGTGGTCGAACTCGACTACAAGACCCAGCCGGGCGAGAACATCAAGCCGCCGCAGCGAACTTCGGTGCTGTTGACCTACGACAGCACACGGTTCTATGTTGCCTTCAAGGCGTTCGATAGCGATCCGGCACAGATTCGTGCCCATCTCAGCGATCGTGATCAAGCCTGGCGGGACGATTGGGTTGGTATCGTGCTGGACAGTTTCAACGATGGACGTCTGGGCTTCGAGTTCTTTGTCAGTCCCTTAGGCGTGCAGATGGACCTGTTCTACGACGACGTCAACGGAAACGAGGACGCCGCCTGGGATGCGATCTGGGATTCCGCTGGCAGAATCACCGCAGAGGGCTACGTGGTGGGGATCGGCATCCCCTTCTCATCGATTAACTTTCCCCCGGCCAGCGGTGAGCAGACCTGGGGATTCCAGGCCATCCGCTCATATCCGCGTAGCGAGTCCCACCGCTTTCGCAGCGAGCCGCAGGATCGCGACCGCAGCTTCTACATCTGTCAGTTCTCCAAGATGACCGGTTTCGCGGATGCCAGTCCGGGGCGCAATCTGGAAATCGTACCGACCCTCACCGCCGGCCGTTCCGACAGCCGCGACACGGCGAGTGGGTGGCCCCTTCGAAGAAGGCGACTACGATACCGATCCTGGACTGACGGTGAGCTGGGGAGTGACTCCCAACCTCACTCTTAGCGGCACCCTCAATCCCGATTTCTCCCAGATCGAAGCCGACTCGGCTCGACTCGAGGTCAACAATCAATTCGCCCTCTTTTTTCCCGAGAAGCGCCCCTACTTTCTCGAAGGAGCGGACATCTTTAGTTCGCCGATCAATGTGGTGCACTCGCGGGTGGTGGCCGATCCGAGTTGGGGGCTGAAGCTCACCGGCAAGCAGGGCAAGCATGGGTTGGGGGTGATGGTGACTCGCGACTCCTTGACCAACTTCTTGATCCCGGCAGTCAGGGCTCGTCGTTGGGGTCGGTCGCTACCCCTTCAACCTACGCCGTCCTGCGCTACCGCCGCGATCTGGGCGAGAGTTCGTCGATCGGTGCCTTGGTTACCGCGCGTGAGGGCGCAGACGGCTACTACAACCGAGTGGCCGGTATCGATGGCTTGTGGCGGGCGACCGACTCGGATTCGTTCACCTTCCAGGCTTTGACCTCCCAGACCCGGTATTCAGTGGCGATTGCCGAGGAGTTTGACCAGTCGCGGCAGCAGCTTGACGACCTCGCCTATCGTCTCGGTTATCGCCACGGTAGCCGCAATTGGTTCGCCTATCTGAGCCATGCGGATACTGGCGTCGACTTTCGCGCCGATCTGGGGTTCTTGCCGCAAGTGGGCCAGCGCAAGTCGGTCGCCGGGTTGGAGCGCATCTTCTGGCCCGCGGAAGGTCGGCAGACCTGGTGGAGTCGTGCCGAGCTCGGTGGTGACTGCGACGTCACCACCGAGGAGGACGGACCCGAATTGGAGCGCGAACTGGAGTTTTGGTTCGAGGTCCAAGGTCCGCAGCAGTCTTCGCTCGGAGGGCGTTGGACCCGGCGCTCGCGTTTCTTCGGCGGCGTAGAGTTCGAGGAGAGTGTCCGTCAGTTCAATTTTCGCATCAGTCCAAGCGGTGATTTCTCTACCGGTATCTTCGTCCGCAGCGGCGACAACGTCGATTTTGCCGGCACCCGGCCGGGCGAGCAATTGCGCATCGATCCATGGCTGCGGCTCAATCTCGGACGCCATCTGAGCTTCCGCTTGAGCCATCGGCATGACCAACTCAACATCAATGCCGGTCGCCTATTCACCGCCGACCTTACCGAG
Source organism: Candidatus Multivoradales bacterium (assembly GCA_965248925.1). Taxonomy (GTDB): domain Bacteria; phylum Acidobacteriota; class Thermoanaerobaculia; order Multivoradales; family J023; genus CBDFLE01. Next base: position 3,145,630 of record CBDFLE010000006.1, read on the forward strand.
GCGCGGCTGGTTTACCAGTTCAACCGCCGCAGCTTCCTGCGTTTGATCACCCAGAACTTCGACATCGAGCGCGATCCGCTGCTCTATGCCGAGGAGATCGATGGCGAGCAGCGCGATCTCTTCAATCAGCTGCTGTTCTCCTACAAACTCAATCCCCGCACTGTGCTCTTCGTTGGCTACTCCGACGCCAATCAGGCCAACGAGCGCCTCGATCTGACCCAGGCCAACCGCGCCGTGTTCATGAAAATCGGCTACGCCTGGGTGCTGTGATGTATTGGGAAGGTCCTCGTTCCCTGGTCTCCCCCAAGCTCATTTGGATTCGCTGACCCGAACAAGCACCGCCCGCCATCACACGGTCAGAGTCGCGGATTATGCGTAGGCAATGGTTGGGATCTTGAGATAGCGATCAGGTTCTTCGTCCTGATGCTGAATGGCGAGGAAGCGCCGCTCGATCTTCTTCAAGACCTTGGCATCGTAGAATACCGTGCCGCACGCCTGGCAAATTTCAGCGGGAGTGTTAGGAACCAGCAGGTACTTTCCCCGATGACTGTAAAGGTACTCGACCTTCCGAGTCTCGAAGTCTTTCGAATCACAAGAAGTGCAACGAGTGTTCGTCATTCTCTAGTACCTCGGGTCCATGGGTCGATGAACTTGGGTGGCGTCGGGATATAGACCGTGATAATCGCGACTTTCTGTCCAAACCAACCGCAGACTACATGGATGGGTTGTTCGTCGCTCATGCCTACGATCAGGCAACTTTCCCCGCGTCCAGTGTTGGGATAGGACTCCAGAACCTGACCTGCCAGCAGAGCATCCTCGACCTGCTTGAGAGTGAGGTCGTCCGTCTTCCGCTCCAGATCACCATGGGAAGTATACACATACTCCTCTGCGCGAATCCGCGCCTTGATCTCTTCGAGATTCATAGAGAGTCCTCTGTGGACAGGGCCACCTCTTGGGCGAATTTTAGCATGGGAGCGAAATCACCGAACCGCGCTCCCCTTGGTGACCAGAGTCGCGACGCTGATGTGGGTAGCATTTCAACGGCTCGGGTCAGTGACCAGCTGTCATGAAGTGCCAGCTCACCTGCGGCGGATCACCGCGGTGCGGGGAATGCCGCCGTAGTCGCGGACAGTCCGGCGGAGTTCGAGCCGTGGGCGCTCGGCGATGGCGTTGGCGAGCCATTCGTGTTGGTCGTAGCCGATTTCGAGCAGCAGGTGAACACCGGAGCGCAGCTCGCGGGCGCTGTCGAGCAGGTGGGTGATCAGCGCCCGACCGGCGTCGTCGGCGTAGAGGGCCAGGTGGGGTTCGAAGTGGTGAACTTCGTGCGACAAGCTAGGGCCCTCGGCCGGATTAACGTAGGGCGGGTTGCTGACCAACAGGTCAACTCGTTGCAGGTCGAGACCCTCGGCCAGGTCGCCTTGCAGGCAGGTCAGGCGCTGGTCGCGGAGGTGGCGGCGGGCGTTGGCGGCGGCGACGGCTAGGGCATCCAAGGAGAAGTCAGTGGCCAGTACTCGGGCCGCGGGTAGCTCGGCGGCCAAGGTGACGGCGATGCAGCCGGAGCCGGTGCCGATGTCGACTATGGTTGGCCGTTCGCCGAGTTCGAAAGCGAGGGCGGCTTCGATCAGATGCTCGGTCTCGGGGCGGGGGATCAACACTCGGCGGTCGACGGCGAAGGAGCGGCCCCAGAACTCACGCTCGCCGGTCAGATAGGCCACCGGCTCGCCGGTCAGACGGCGGTCGATCAGCGCTAGGAACCGCTCCTGGGTAGCCCCCGGCAGCGGCTCTTTCGAACGGGCCAGCAGCTGGGCCTCGCTGTAGCCTGTGAGGTGGCCGAGCAAGAGGCTGGCTTCGCGGGCCGAGGGGGCAAACGCCGCCGCCGTCAAGCGGCGGCGAGCCGCGGCCAGCACTTCGCCGATCAGCGCTGTCGCGGGGCCGGCCAAGTTCAGTGGACCTCCACCAGCGACTCGCGGCCGGCCACGGGCTGGCCCTCGCCGTCGCTGATCGCGTCGCCGAAGGTGATTTCAGCCGCTCGGGCGCCAGCCGCTGACAGGGCGCTGAAGGTGCGCGCCACGATCATCACAAGTGCGAGCAAGCGGTGGCAGTAGGAAAATCGCATGTCGGATCCTCCGCAGGGAGGGCAAGACGGAGGACTCTACCCTCTCATACCGAGCAGAAATCAAGCCAGGTTCAATGGCTCACGCTGATGGCCGAAGATCGGCGGTATGATGCGCCCCCGTCGGCCACTACACCGATTGCCCACTGGGCTGGCGGTGCCCGGAGGTCATCGATGGCTAGCGATCAGAACCACCCTCAGAGTGGCGCCCAAAACGGTGTTGCGCGCTCGTTGAGCTGGCGCCAGGTGGCGGCGCTGGGGGCGGTGTATGTGATTTGGGGCTCGACCTATTTGGCAATCCGTTTTGCCATCGAAACTCTGCCCGGTTTCAGCATGAGCGGCCTGCGTTTCTTACTCGCCGGTGGAGTGCTCTACCTGTGGGCAAGGCTGCGTGGTGCCGCGCCGCCGCGCTGGGTGGAGTGGCGCTCGGGACTGGTGATCGGCGCTTTTCTGCTGCTCGGCGGCAATGGTGGGGTGGTTTGGGCCGAGCACCGGTTGCAGTCTGGGATGGCCGCCTTGATCGTCGCCAGCGAGCCGCTTTGGGTGGTGTTACTGCTCTGCGTTTGGCCCCGCTCTGAGCGACCGCGGCCGGCCGTCCTATTCGCCATGTTGCTGGGTTTTGTGGGTGTGGTGCTGCTGCTCTCGCCCGCTGTCGATGGGTCGGTAGGGACGGCGATGGCGCTCCACCTGCCGTCGGCGTTGATGGTGATGCTGGCGGCGGTTTCCTGGGCCATCGGCTCGCTCTATGCACGGCGCGCGGCGCAGCCGAAATCACCAGTTTTGGCGACCGCCATGCAAATGTTGAGTGGCGGGTTTCTGCTGAGCTTGGCGGGGGTGGTCGCCGGAGAATGGCAGAGCTTTGAGCCGCAGCAGACTTCGTTGCTGTCGGTGATGTCGTTTCTCTACTTGGTGGTTTTCGGCGCCTTGCTGGCGTTTAGTTGCTACAGCTGGTTGGTGCGGACCACCGAGCCCACCCTGGTGGCGACCTATGCCTATGTCAATCCGATGGTGGCGGTTTTTCTCGGCTGGCTGTTGGCGGGCGAAGCGGTAGGCTGGCGGACCTTGCCAGCTGCAGGACTGATCATCGGCTCGGTGGTGTTGGTCGGTTGGTTGAGCCGGTCCAAGCGACGATCCGCGAGCCCCTAAGACAAGCTATGGAGAGGAGGATGAATGGCCGAAGACCTCAAGTCCCCCGCCACGCCCCAGGTTGTTCGTTGTGACTGGGCTGGCGATGATCCGCTCTACATCGAGTATCACGATCGCGAATGGGGGGTGCCGCAGCACGACGATCGAAAGCTCTTCGAAATGCTCCTGCTGGAAGGGGCCCAGGCCGGTTTGGCTTGGATCACAATCCTGAGAAAGCGCGAGGGCTATCGGCGGGCACTCGAGGGTTTCGACGCCGAGCGCATCGCCCGCTATGGCGACGCCGAAACTGCTCGTTTGCTGGCTGATGAGGGCATTGTTCGCAATCGGTTGAAGGTTAAGAGCGCAATCCGCAATGCCCGCGCTTTCTTGGCGGTGCAGGAGGAGTTTGGCAGTTTCGACAGCTATCTCTGGCGCTTTGTCGACGGTCAGCCGATCCAGAACAGTTGGCGGCGAATGGCCGAGGTGCCGGCCTCCACCGAGCACAGCGATGCTCTGTCGAAAGATCTGAAGACCCGTGATTTCAACTTTGTCGGCTCGACTATCTGCTACGCCTTGATGCAGTCGGTGGGAATGGTCAACGATCATATTTCCGACTGCTTTCGCTACCGCGAGTGCACTGTCTTGTCGTCAGTGTGACTCCAAGGCTGAATACCGGTCGAATTCTGTAGGAGCGAAGCAAAGGGGCGATGGTGATACAGACTTGTCTACCCGGAGTGGCACGCGGTGTGGTGCTGCGCGTCCTACTTTGCTGGTTGCTGGCCTGTGGCTTGGCCGCCGCCGAGTTGGCCGCGGAGACGGTGGCGGTGAAAGTCGAGGTAACCGGTGTCGAGGGTGAACGCCGGGCCAATGTGCTGGCCCTGTCGAGTTTGGCGCGGCAAGCTGGCCAAGGTGAACTCGAAATCCGCCAAGTCGAACGCCTTTTCGCGCGCGCTGAGCGGGAGATTGCTGGCGCCTTGGAGCCCTTCGGTCTCTATCGCCCAGAAGTTGATAGTGAGCTGGATCGCGACGCGGCACCTTGGCGCGCGATCTACAACATCGATCCTGGTCCGCAGATTGTGGTCGGCGAGTTGCAGTTCGAAATCCTCGGCGCGGCGCGGCAGGACGATCTCTTCACCGCTCTCGAAGTGTTTTTCCCCTTGGCCGGGGGCACTGCTTTCAGCCATCCAGAGTGGCAGGCTACCAAGGCGGCGCTGCTGGATCTGGGTGCCGAACGGGGCTATTTCGATGCTCGCTTGACCGTGCATCAGGTACGCATCGATCTCGACCGCTACCGCGCCGATCTCGAACTGCGCTACGACAGCGGTCCGCGCTATCGCTATGGCGAGGTGCGGATAGAGCAAGACTTCCTCCAACCAGAGTTGATCGAGGCTTATGTTTCGCTCACTCGCGGGGCGCCGGTAGACTTGCTGGAACTGCTGCGTTTGCAAGCGCGACTCTCGGGCACCCCCTATTTCCAAGGGGTCGAGGTGCGACCGCTGATCGAGGAAAGGGCCGCGGGTGAAGTGCCGATTGAGCTTCGCTTGGTGCCACGCCGCCGACTGGGCTATGAAGCGGGCCTGGGCTACGGCACCGATACCGGTCCGCGGGTCACCTTCGCGCTCGACCTGCGGCGGCTGAATCGCCGCGGCCACCATGCCTTGGTGAGTGGCAAGATCGCGGCAGCCGAGCGCCGGGTCACCGCCAGCTATGTGCTGCCGCGGGTGCGATCTGTTTCTAGCAACTTGCGTCTGAGCGCTGGCTGGCGCGAATTGGTGCCGAGTTCCAGTGATACCCAGACCTCCTTTCTCACCCTCTCCCGCGACCGTCGCCGCGGTCGTTGGGGCGAGGTGGTGTCGCTGTCCTATCAGCGTCACCAGTTCACCATCGGCAACGACGACGATGTGACCCGCCTGTTGATTCCGGGGCTGGCTTACTCGCGGGTCGAAGCTGATGATCGACGTATCGCGACTCGTGGCTACCGGCTATCCCTGGAACTCGACGGTGCGCTGGCCGGAGGGCCTTCTGACGCTGGCTTTCTCCGCCTTCGTCTGGGTGGCAAAGTAGTGCGCAAGTTGGCTGAGCGCTGGCGCGTGATCGGGAGGGGTGAAGTGGGTTATTTGGCCGCGGATGATTTCCGCCTGCTACCGCCGACTGTGCGCTTCTTCACCGGTGGCGACGGCAGCGTGCGTGGTTTTGGCTTCCAAGAAATCGGTGCCCGCGACGAGCTTTCAGATCAGCTGCTCGGTGGCAAGGCTCTGACCGTGCTGTCGGCCGAACTCGAATGGCGCTTCTTCGAGACCTGGGGCGCGGCGGTGTTTCTCGATGCTGGCAATGCCAGCGATAGTTTTGGCGACCGGCTAGAACGCGGTGCGGGTCTCGGGGCTCGTTGGTATCTGCCGATCGGCTTGTTGCGGATCGACGCTGCTTGGGCACTGAGCCGCGACAGTCGGCCGCTGCGCTTGCACCTCGGTGTGGGGTTCGACCTGTGAGCCGGTGGCGAAGTGGAAAGTGGGTGCGGGTGCTGGCGGTCTTGTTGTTGCTCTTGGGTCTGGCACTTTTTTGGCTCAGTGCTACTGCGAGTGGCGCCGGTGTGTTGTTGGGATGGGTTGGGCGCCTGGCTCCCGGCGAGCTGCATTTCGCTTCCCAGACCGGTGCCCTGGCTGATCTAAAAATCTCCGGCTTGCGCTACCACGATGCCGCTGGCCTCAGCGTGAGGTGCGCTGAGTTCGAGCTGTCCTGGCATCCCTGGGCCCTGCTGCGCGGCCGTTTGCAGATCGAGCGTCTGCTCGCCCGCCAGGTCGAGGTGCGTCTACCGCCGAGCACGGGTGAGCCGTCATCCCCGCCGCCGAGCTGGTCCCTACCGATGGCCGTAGAGGTGGACTCGGCCCTGATTCAGCAGCTTGAAGTGGTTCCGGCGGAGGGTGAGTCGAGTGTTGTAGATGAACTGGAGTTCGCTCTGGCGGGCCGTGACGAGCAGTTGCAGGTCGACACTTTGCGGTTGCTGGCGGCGGGAGTCGAGGCCGAGCTACAGGGGGAGCTGCACGCCCAACAGGTCGACTTCGAGGTGGCTTGGACCGTCTTTGTCGAGGGGGGTCCCAAGCTCAGTGGCGGCGGCCGAATCGAGGGTGACCCGGTCCGGCTGAAGATCACTCAGCAGCTCACCTCACAGCCGGGTTTGCGGCTCGCGGCGCAAATCGAAGATGCCTTCGACACGGCAGCCTTGGTCGGAGCGCTGCGCTTCGATCACTTCGACCCGTCTTTGACCGACCCTGCTTGGCCGGCGGCTGTAGTGACCGGCGAGTTACGTTTGGCCGGCAGCGTCTCCGCCCCGCGGCTGGAATTGGCACTCGACGGCAATCTGGCGCAGGCCGAGCCTTGGCGTCTTTCCGGCGGGGTGGCGTTGGCGGCGGACGGTTGGCGGTTGAGTCAGATCGAAATGCAGCAGCTCGGCGGCGCTGGCTGGCTCCGGGCCGACGGGTCGCTACGGCCGGCCGGCTCAACGATGGCGATCGACTTGGCCTTGGATTGGCGGCAGCTGTCGACCTCGCTGGCCGAGGGTCGCCAGCTGCTCAGTCCTCACGGCAGTGGCCGCCTCGCTGGAACCCTGGCGGACTACCGGCTCGAGGTGCTGGCCGATCTGCGCCTGGCGGAAGTCGAACTGGCGGATTGGCGGCTGGCGGCGACGGGTGATGCCGACCGTCTCTTGATTGAGGAGTTGGGAGGTGGCATCGGCGGCGGCGAGCTGCGAGTTCAAGGTGAAGTGGCTTGGCAGCCGCGGCTCAGCTGGCGCCTGGGGATGGTGGCCACGGCCCTCGATACCGAAGTGCTTGGGCCGCAATGGCCAGGGGCGGCCGATCTGCGGGCAGAAGTTGCGGGCTATGTCGATCCAACCGGCGGCCCGGCGCGGGGCACCCTCGATCTTGAGCACCTCGGTGGCAATTTGCGCGGTGAGAGCCTTGGTGGTGCTGGACGGCTGTTATTCGATGGTGCCGCCCTGGTCGCCGAAGAGCTGAGTTTGTCCTGGGGCGCGGCGCGGCTGGAACTTAGCGGTCAACTCAGCGCGGGCCTGGACCTTGAGTTCGAGCTAGAGGCGCCAGATCTAGCACCTCTTTGGCCCGACACGGCCGGCGCATTGCAGGCCAGCGGCCGGCTTTCGGGCGCCTGGCCGCGCCCTCAGGTCGAGATCGAAGCACGCGCTTCCGGTCTGCGTTGGAGTGACTATTCGCTGGCCCGATTCGACCTGTCCGCCAGCCTCCAACCAGGAGCCGAAGGGGTGACAGAGGGCCGTCTACTGCTCCACGATTTGCGGCTCCGCGAGCTACAGCTCGAGGAGGCCGACATGACCCTCAGCGGTAGCTATGCCGCCCACCAGCTCGCGGGCTTGCTGCGGCTGCCGCTGGGCGATCTGCGTTGGCGTGCCGTGGGTGGTTTTGAGACTCACTGGCAGGGGCGCTTCGAAGCGCTCGATGCTGAGTTTGGCGACTATGGTAGCTGGCGACTCGCGGCACCCGCCGAGTTGGTGCTGGCGGCCGAACAGAGTTCGTTGGCGCCGGCTTGCTGGCACTCCTCAGCCGGCAAAGTCTGTCTGCGGGGTAGCTCGGTGGCGACGGGGTGGCAAGCTTCGTTGCAACTCGAGGCGCTGGATCTCAGATTGCTTTCGAACCACTTGCCGGCCGGGTTGAGAGTCAAGGGCCATTTTGACGGTGAGGCCGAAGCCAGTTCAGCCGCGGCGGGCGGTTGGTTGGGAAGCGCGCGGCTAGTGCCGTCACCAGGAGGCTTCGAGTATCGCCGCCTAGGCCAAGAGACGGTGCGTTTCGACTACGCCGGAGGCGAGCTGCGGCTCGGGCTAGAGGACGGCTGGCTGCGGGCGACCGCCGATCTTTCTTTTGCCGGCGACGACTACCTGCGGGGCCGCTTCGCCATGCCTTGGGAGCAGGCCGACGCCGAGATCGAGGGTGATCTCGAAGCCCGCTTGTCGACCCTTGAGCTGGTGCCCGTGTTGATTCCGCAGCTGGGCAATGCGGCGGGCCGCTTGCGGATCGAATCGCAGCTGGCTGGTACTTGGTCGGCGCCGCGGGTAGCTGGTTTGCTGACTCTGGAAGAGGGGCGCTTCGCTCTGCCCGACTTCGGAATTGAGCCCCGCGATGTCCATTTACGCCTGCGCAGTGAGACCGGTGATAGGTGGTTAATCTCGGGTGCCGGTACAAGCGGCGGCGGACAGCTGAATGTCGCCGGCGAGGCGGCGGCCGATTTCTCCAGCTTCAGCCTGCGGCTGACCGGCACCGACTTTCTGCTCAGTGACACCGCCGAGTTGCGGGCCGAGGTCTCGCCCCGTCTTGACCTTCAGTTCAGCGCTAGGGAGCTGACCTTCTCTGGCCAGGTCGAGGTGCCCCGAGCCCATCTCGATCTCGGTCGACAGCAGAGCGTGGTCGAGGTTGCGGACGATGTGGTGGTGCTCGGAGGTGAGGACGAGATAGCCGGCCTACCGTTGGCCGGGCGCCTGCGAGTGATTTTCGGCGACGCGGTGACGGTCGTCGGCTATGGCGCCGATCTACGCGCCACCGGCACCCTGGAGATTGACGAAAGTCCAGTCACCGCCACCACGGCGGTCGGCGAATTGGCCATCGAAGAAGGGACCTACAAGATCTATGGTCAGACATTGAAATTGGCCGACAGCCGACTGACCTTCACCGGGGGTCCGATCAGCAGACCGGGGCTCGATTTGCGAGCTGTTCGCGAGGCCAAAGACGGCACCGTCGCCGTGCTCACCGCGCAAGGGTCGGCGGCGGCGCCAGAGGTCAAGATCACCACCGAGCCGCCGACCTCACCCAGCGATTCCCTGGCTTACCTGGTATTGGGGCGTCCGCTGACCTCGGCCCGTGGCGCCGACAATGACTTGGTCGAGCAGGCGGCTGCCTCGCTGGGTCTTGGTCTGGGTGGCTTGGCGGCGGGCAAGCTGGCACGGCGGCTGGGTTTCGACGACGCCGAGATCGAGAGCCGGGGCACGGTGGAAGATTCCACCTTCTTCGTCGGCAAGTACCTCTCCCCGCGGCTTTATCTGGCCTATGGAGTGGGGATATTTAGGCCGATCGGTGTTTTCAGGGCTCGCTACTTGGTGGATCGCCATTGGACCTTGCAAGCCGAGAGTGGCGAGGAGAACGGCGTCGATGTGCTCTATCGGGTCGATCGCTAGCCGGCCGCGACCAGACCTCCGAGCCAGCCATGTGGTTTCCCGAGCCGCGGGAAAAGTAGTAGGTGCCGTTAGGCTGCACGTTCGAATCGCCGCTTCCCGAGGGACTCCCTGAGCATAAGTCGCAGCCGGTGTAGGGAGCCAAAGCAGCCCTCAAAGCCATTGACCAGCTCGATCCGAACCGGGCTCGCGAGAGCGACAATCTGCAAACAGAAGCTCGGCGAGTGCTGGTTCTAGGTCGAACAGTCCGGCGGTGAGTGAGCCTGCCCTGGCGGCTATCGGCCTCGCGACCCCGAAGAGGGTGGCACCTTTCTCCGAAATCTCCGAGGGGCTACATGGGACCGCGCAAGGCGGTGTCGGATCCGGCGGACAGGAAATCGGGAGCCTTGCAGAGTTTGGATCACCATCAAACAGGCCGAGGCCAGGCGGCGTGGCTGATGGCCTCCGGCGGGAAGCAGTAGCCTCGGTAGCTGGGAGCGGGCTCGTTCATGGGGATACTCTGGCCTGCTCGGGCCGAAGTTAACAGTACCGGCCCCGAAGTGAGTGGCACCTGTTTCGACCCCGAAGAGGGGGGGGGGGGGCAATTTCTGGCGACTTTCCGGACTAAAATTGGCAACGCCAGCGGTTACAAAATACTCGACCCAGGTGACTTGAAAGATCTTTATATCAAGCACAACATCCCTTTCCAACGCACTGTTTACCAGGCCGATCAGCTCATTTTGAAGAAGACCCACCTGGTCTTCCATGAATATCTCAAACCCTAACTTTTCAGCCTCGCTTGTTATCAAACTCGCTAGCATCGTCATCTCTTCCTCAGAAATAGCTAGCAAATCTTTCTTTTTTCCGCTTAAGGACGCCAGAAATGTAACATCCATGAGGGAAGCCATGTTGATCCGCAACTTCGAATTCGAGACAAGGATAGAATGAGAACCTTCACTGCTCGCGTTCTTCATGTCAGGCCGAACTGAGGCAGAGCCATTGCACCCACACAGGATGCAAGCACTGAGAAATATTCGCAGTAGTTTCATCAGTAGGGGGAGTCTCCAAATGATCCCGGGAGCAGCCTCTTCAAACAGTCCGAACCAACTCCATATGCGTCGCACTCCAAGATATTGGCAATCTGCGTTACCGACATTCCTTCGCGGAAGAGGCGCTGGATACGCGGTTCCCTTAGCTGCTTCTGATGCTTTCGTTCATGTTGACAAACACAGTAGTCAACACAGTCGTCACCAGAGGGGGCAAATTTTGGACCCCCAACAGCGTTTCCAGCTTGGCGAATATTACCGTCCCTCTTCTGTTGCTCAATCCATGGTGGTCGAATTGACTCATTTCTGAACTTGCAAAATTGCTGACCAACTCGGCGAGATAACTGTAGTGCGCCAGATATCTGCGACGGATCACATGGGGTAGCGCAAGGCGGGGAAGCATCAGGTGGACAGGGAATCAGGCCCCGGTTTGCCAGCGGATCACCAATAAATAGACCGAGGCCATCAGTGAGACTAAGCGGACGTCCATTGGCATACCAAAACCCATTGGCTTCGGAGTTACGACGGATGCCCAAGGGATCCAGCCGCGAGTACCTACCTCCAGTCGGCAGGTACCAGCGATGCACGTTGTGGAATGACGTGGTGCCAACGTCCCAAGCCGTATCCTGCCACTGCCCAGGGAACCGTAGAAATACTCCTTGATCTCCCGCGCCGGAGTAATCATTGCCGAAAGGCTCGAATCCCCCATCCTAAACAACCATTGCGGCGGCATCTGAGGCTAAGACGGGAGTTCTGAGATGGTCAGTGGTGAGGTGGGTCGTACCCGTGTCGCTGATCTGCGCTACAGGCTGTCCGCTAAAGTAGAAGACGCCGCTTACAACGCCATCGGCGACCCGCTGTTGCAACATTCCCTCCGAGCTGTAGATGGCCGTCGTCTTGGTAGTTGAAAGGCAGGAATCGGAACCCGGCTGTCCCCATGCAGATGTGTCGCCGGTCTCAAAGCCATCGCAGAAGAGCGCACCGCCAGAAGTGTCCGGTTTGAGGCCGGTAGCTCGGCGTAGGAAACTCCTCCCATCGTAGACCAGCTCTGAGTTGGCCTGAGCTGCCGGATGTTCGATCCTCGACAAGCGACCCGCAGCGTCGAAAGTGTAGGTCACAGGATCGTCGTTATGGCTGACACCTACCTGGTTACCAGCCGTGTCAAAGTCATAGACACTGGCACCACCAGCCCCTAGCGCTACTTGGTCGAGTTTCGCTGTATTGCCAGTGCCAGCAGCGTTACTGAAGTACTGAGAGGTGTCGATCACACCATCACGGTTTTCGCTGAGGCGGTTCCCGATCTTGTCATAGGTCCACGCCAGCATACCCCAAGGGCCATCGCCCTGAGTTAGAGAGTATTGGTAGTCCTGGTAGGCATAGGTGCGGTTGCTCAACGGATCGAGCAGGTCGTTGATCGCTCTTATGTTGCCGACTCCGTCGGTGGTGTATTCCCAGTCGAGCAGCGTTCCGCCGGGACCGACGCCTGTAGTGCGATCAGGCTGGTAGCGGCTGTCATGTTGCCGGGTTTCGGTGACGCCGTTGCTGCGGGTCAGCTGCCGTAGCGGGCCAGTTGGTGAGTACAGAGCTCCCGTGACGACCGACTGGACTCCTTGGCCTGGCACGTCGGCATCGAGCGTCAGTTGACGGTCCGCGTGATCAAATGTGTAAATTGCCCTCACACCTCCAGGATACAGGATCTCGCGCTTGTTGCCATTGGCGTCGAAAGCGTAGGCCAGGACCCCGTCCTGGATCAGGCGGCCGAAGCGGTCGTACTGGCTGTCGATTGGCACATCGTCCCTATCGATTTGGGTAAGCCGGCCAAGACTGAAGGGCACTAGGGGATCGTCGTAGCGGTACGTCACGTCGAGGCTGTCGTCCGGGTAGCTCACAAGCGTAACCCGGGTTACTGAGGATCGGTGATCTTGCACGTCGTAGCCGAAAGTCGTCACGGCCAGCCCTCCAGCCGCACCACCGAAGGGCTGACTGACGGTAACTATTCGGTCGAGTTCGTCGTAGGAGTAGCTTGTGGTGGGGGTTGCTGTCTGGCCAGCGGACGGGTGGTTGGCGCCCCAGAGGCGTTCGATGTCGCCATCGCAATTGTAGGAATACTCGGTGATCGCCTGCTCGGGGCTGCCAGCACCTTCGATCATCTGGTCGAGATGGCAGCGGGTCGAGTAGACGTAGTCGGTAATCGACTCACTCGTCCAACTCGCGGCGTCCCAACTTTGCAGCTCTTCGCGGACCCGGTGACCGAAGCCATCGAGGGTGTAGAAGGTGCGCTCGACGTGGCTGCCCGGCAGGTCGTCTGGTTTGCGCTCGATGGACACCAATCGGCCTGTGGGATCGTAGCCATACTCCAGCACGTTGCCGCGCGGCAGTACGGTTTGGAAGAGGTCGCCAAAGACCGTGTAGCGCTGCTCGGTGATCAAATCCTCGGCCGGTACCGCACCTTTCTGGAGGCTGAACAGAACGCGATTGAGCGGGTCGTACTGCGTTTCGCTGGCTACGCCGTTGGGGTCGGTGACTGAAGTTCGGCGGTTGAATGGGTCATAGCCGAACAGGGTGCTGCCGATCAGCGGATCGGTGCGGCTGGCCAGCACCAGGCCGCCACGGGCAGCGTCCCAGGCGCTGGTGGTGACATCGGCGGTGCCATAGCCGGGTTGATCGCGATCTTCTGGCTGGCCCTCGGCGGTGTAGGTGGTCGTGGTGGTGTAGCTGAAGGCTTGGCCGTCTTCTACCCCTTCGTCGATGCGGTCGGTGGCGTTGCCTCGGCCACTGAGGGTGAAGGTGGTACGGCGGAAATCGAGAGGGCTGCCAGTGGTCGAGGGACGCTCGATCTCGGTGATCAGCGCCGGGTAGGTGAGGTCGCGCTGCCAAGTGGTCTCGCGCTCCTCCGCCGTGCCCAGAGCTTCGACACGGGAGATTGCTTGGCCGTTGGCGTCGTAGGTGGTCAGGGTCGTTGTGCCGCCGCCGTCGATCTGGCGGGTGGGGCGCAGGGGGTGAGCCGGATCCTCATAGAACAGCCGGCTGTTGGGGCCGGTGCCGCAGCTTGGGCAAGAGCCTTCGAGCTGCTCCAGGCGAGGCTTGCGGCTCTCGGAGTCGCGGCCCAAGGTGTAGGTGGAGATCTCGCCCATCGGGTCGGTGACCGTGGTGACCATCGGCAGCTGGGGATGGTCGAAGCTCATCGACCAGCGATCGACGGCGCCGGCATCGTTGAAGTTGGCCGCGCCTTTCCACATTTGCACTACATTGCCGAAGGGATCATAGGCCCAGGAGCCCGCGATCCGCTCGCTAGCGTCTGTACCCGCCAGGCTCATTCGGGTCATGTAGCCCGGCAAGGTTGGGTCATCGTAGAGGAAAACCCAGGCGGTGCCGTCGGGTCGGTCGATGCGGGTGAGGTCTTGACCGGTGAAGGTGTAACCCCAGGTGCGGCTGGTGATTCCGTCGCTGCCGACTTCTGTAATCGAGTCCAGCCTGCCGCCCGCCGAGTAGGTGAAGGTCTCCGAGCGGCCATCGGGGAAGCTGACGGCGGTCAGCCGGCCAGTGCCATCGCGGGTGGCGGTCTTGGCGTTGCCGTTGCGGTCGGTGGTCGAGGACCATAGGCCGGTGTCGTCGAATTGCTTCAGGGTGCCGTCTAGATCGAGCAGGGTCCAGCCGGTCGGGGTCTTGGTCAGGGTGCGGTACTCATCGCTGGGAATCGTGCGGTCGTAATCCCCATCCATGTCCAAGTCCGTAAAGCAACGGAAAGTAGCGTAGCGAGTGAGCAGCCAGACGTTGCTGTCGTCGGGGTCGCGAGCGATTCTCTCGGCGTAATCATGGCTCCAATAGCGCCCCAACTCGGCGGTGATGCCGGCTGAGCCGGGGTAGGTCGGATGGCCAACGCCTCCCGCGTGGTAGCGCAGTAGGGCGCCGGGGCCGCTCTGCGGCGGCGAGGCGCCGCCTCCACCACCACCCGCACTGCCGCCGACCCCGCCACCTGAACCAACGCAAGAGGAGCATTCTTCATCTTCTGGGCAGCCGCTGGGCGGGGGTGGGGGTGGGCAGAGGGGCGACAGGCTGAAGTCGACTACTTGGGTGGTTTCTTTCGGGCAATGGGGGCACAAGAAGCCGACGCAGGGGCAGGCGGTGGCGGTGATCGTGTAGCTGGCCATCAGGTCGCTGCACGAGCTGGTGATGCCCCAGCTCAAGGTACCGTGATCTTCCTCGATCACCGCGCCCGAGAGACCGCAGGTGCCCAGGGTACCGCCGCCGCTGGGGGTCACCGTGACGGTGGCGAAGCTGTAGAGGAAGCCCGAGGCGCTGGGATCGTTCTGGTGGTTGCCGGAAAAGTCGATCGGCACTTCGATGGTGATGGCGCAGGATTCGATCGCCGGGTCGCAGCCAGCCTCGGGGGTGAAGGTGGCGCCGGAGATGACCGGCGTGTAGCAGCGGGAGCCGGTGGAGCAGTTCGAGGGTTGGTCAGCGAAGAATCCTTGTTCGAGGTAAGTGAGGACGCCGCTGCAGGAAGTGCCGGCTTGTGCGGGGTGGGCGTTGAAAGCGATGAGGACTATAACGAGATTCACGATCGGTCTTCTGAACTGCATCTGGATATTCTCCTTGCTGGTTTGGCTCTCATCGCAGATTTTTAACTAGCTTCCATTCTCAGTTTCTGTGCCTTTCTCTTTTCTTGGCGATCTTCGCCAGATTCGCTGCTGGATGACGGCGTTAGCTCTTTGGTTCACGGTTAGGGACCGATCCTGTGATTGGAATCGTTCCAGAGAATACACTAAATATAGAGATTAATCTCTATCGAATGTGATTCTCTGATCTGTATCTCGGTTAGCTGAGTTCATCGCCTCCTCACGGTTTGGCGGTCGACGGTGTCTGACCAGGGCCAGCGAATGGTTTCGCACCGAGTGTCTGAGCAGCGGCTGGCTGACCCCGGCTGTGCCGTAGGCTGAGGCCACGACCCCCCCCTGCCAAGAAGGCCGGGAGGATCGCCCAACACCCCGTTGCCGGCGTCGGTACGCTGGCGGCCAACCCCCCATGGAGCGCTGGACGCTCCGGTGGGGGAAGGAGTACTCGATGAGTGCAATTGAAACAGAGACCACGTCATTCTTACGCTGCCAGTCCGAGAGAGGCTCGGTCGTTTTTCTTAGCAGCATGCAATAAATCGGCGCAATTATCTTGCCCAGCGGATAGCCCTCACATTCGCCGGGCTCCGCCAGGGGAAAGACCTAGCGTCTGGCTCCGACGGAGTTCGGCTTGGGCGGCTTCGATCGCCGCTAACGTTAGACCCTTGGCAGAGTGCTGGACGTAGCTCAGTCGCTGCAACGCGGCTGCGGCGATGCAATTGCCCTTGCGGGGTTCCAAGAGACGACCCACAGCATTTGCGGCCTTATGGGCTGCCATCAAATCACCGCGCTCCAGCAGCAGGGATATCAGATCGAGAGTGACTAGCGACCAGTCGAAAAGGTTGAGCGGCCAAAGAAGCTCTTCCGATTGACGCAAGGAACTCTCGGCCGCGGCGCTATTTCCAAGCCTGCGCTGGGTGCTCGCTGGCAAGGCGACGAAGACCCGGCGCCGCAGCTCTACCCACTGGGCAGATGGGGCAACCTAATCGCCGACCTACGCCAAGACAGCGATGCCTTGTTGGGCTACATGGCCGCGTCGGATGCGGATTTGTGGGAGCAGTGGGATACCCACGCCGCCGACAGCCAATGTCTGCCCAATTGGCGCAGCAAGGCCGGAGCTGAGGTGTGGCTGGTGACCCGTGAGCACGACCTGCGGCGGCAAACTTCCTTCGGTGCCATCGCCCAGCTGATCAAAACCTGGCGGCTGATGCTGAATTCCCGCGACGGCTCAGCGCCAGCCGAACTGCTGGCCAGCGTGCAGAACTTGATCCAAGAGCTGCTGCTCTTTGCCCGTGCGCCAGAGCATTCAAATTCAACGTCCGCCCCAGATCGTAGCCGAGGCGTTGAGAACCTTGGCGATGATGCCGTACCCCGCGGCACTTCGTCCCCCATCCACGGTTCGGGGGCTACATCCCTCGTCCCCGAACCGGATCCTTTTTCAACAGCTTCTCGACAGGACTCCAACGTGAAACCAGAACGCATCCAACTCGGCATGAAAGACCTTTCTCATTGGCGGCAGGAGGGCGACTCAGCAACGTTTGTTTGCTCGCTGCAATTCGACGATCAGCAGGCGGCGCAGAATTTCTTGAAGACAATGCTGAAGATGGCGCGGAACTTGAGCGTCGAACTCGATGTCAACCTGCGCGGTCTTAGTCTCACCCTGATTCTGCCGGCAACCCGCGAGAAGCTCAGGGAAGGCCATCTGCTACTGGCGCGCGGGGTCGAAAGCCTGGCCGGCTTGTCCGACACGGGCGTGCAACGCGAGGAATCGCGATGAGCACTTCGGCTAGAGCTGGCGAGGCGAGGAGGGTGGCACCTTGCACCCACCTTCCCCAAATAGGGTCATTCGCTAGAGGGGGGCAAGGCCAAGAAAATCCCCGACTGTAATGATGTCTGTAATCTGTATCTATTTGAATGAGTGACTAGGCGGAGTCGCAGAGGCGGGCATGCGCGCCTCTTGTGTTTGGGGGATCAGTTTTCGATTGGGTTGTAGCGGTTCTGGCGTCAGGGTGCGAGGTGGTGATGTTGCCAGAGAACGAAATAGGTATCAGTAGTAGTCCGTTTCCTGTTCTTCGGGTGGCGGAAGAGTTGTTGGTGATCGGGGCGTCGGCTGGCGGTCCGCAAGCGGTGCGCGAACTGTTGTCGGCTCTGCCGGTGGACTATCCGACGGCGGTTATCGTCGTGCAGCATATTCCCAGCCAGTTTACCAAGGTCTTGGCGCGACAGCTCGACGACCAGCTCGATTGGTCGGTGCGGGAAGGGCGCGATGGCGATTTGTTAGCCGAGGGGCAGGTCTTCTTGGCGGCTGGAGAACGGCATCTGCTGGTGGGCCAGGATCGGCGCATAGCCCTGATCGAGGGCCCCAAGATCCGAGGCCAGCGGCCGTCGATCGACATGGCGATGAAATCAGCGGCGCAATGCTACGGCAGCCGTTGCCGCGGCGCCTTGCTGACCGGCATGGGCGAGGACGGCGCTCAGGGTTTAGCGACCATTCGCGCCCACGGCGGCGCCACTTTTGTCCAGAATGCCGAGTCCTGTGTCGCCGTGAGCATGCCCCAAGGAGCCCTCGACCTTGGCGTGGTCGACGAGGTCGCCAGTCCCTACGATATTGCCGCCAGTTTGGTGGCGACGGCTGCTCGGCTGCGCCTGTCGCGCTCTGCCGGCTGATCTCAGGCTTCGACCCGCGCCTCCTCTTCCATGCGCTGGGCTTGGAAGTGGCTGGTCAGCGGATCGATGATCGCATCCATATCCCCTTCGAGCACCGCGGGTAGGCGGTGCAGGGTGAGGCCAATGCGGTGGTCGGTGACGCGGTTCTGCGGGAAATTGTAGGTCCGGATCTTCTCCGAGCGATCGCCGGAGCCGACCATCTTGCGGCGTTCCGCTGACAACTCGGCATTGGCTTTTTCCTGCTCGGCTTGCAGCAGTCGAGACTTGAGCACCCGCATGGCTTTGGCTTTGTTCTTGATCTGGCTGCGCTCGTCCTGGCAGCTGACCACCAGGCCGGAGGGCAGGTGGGTGAGGCGTATTGCCGAATACGTGGTGTTGACTCCCTGGCCACCGGGTCCCGAGGAGCAGAAGCGATCGATGCGCAGATCTTTCTCTTCGATGTGGATTTCGACTTCCTCGGCCTCTGGCAGCACCGCCACGGTGACCGCCGAGGTGTGGATCCGTCCCGAAGCCTCGGTCTGCGGCACCCGCTGCACCCGGTGAACGCCCCCTTCGTACTTCAGCCGGCTGTAAACCCGCTTGCCTTCGATGATCGCCTCGACATCTTTGATGCCGCCAGCCTCGGATTCAGAGATGGATATGATCTCCACCTTCCAGCCTTGGCGCTCAGCGTAGCGGCTGTACATCCGCAGTAGTTCGGCGGCAAAGAGAGTGGCTTCGTCACCACCGGTGCCGGCGCGAACCTCGAGCACTACGTTGCGCTGATCGTTGGGATCTTTGGGCACCAATTCCACCCGGATGCGGCTGTCGATATCGGCCAACCGCCGGGTCAGGCCGACGCGCTCTTCTTGCACCATCTCGAGCAGCTCGTCGTCCTTGGGCAGGCCGGCGAGCATTTCTTCGATGTCGGTGAGTTCATCGGCGAGCTTCTTCTGCTGCCGGTAAAGCTCCACCACGGTGGCGATTTCAGCCAGCGACTTGTTGGCCTCGCGGAAGCGATTCTGGTCGCTGATCACCTGCGGGTCGGAGAGACTCTGGGTGAGTTCTTCGTAGGCGCGTTCTATTTGGTCGAGTTTCTCAAGCATGGATGAACTCCAGCGGTGGCCGGGTGGACTCTGGGGTCGTTCGTCGCGATGCCGACGATCGGTGCGGATGGCAGGCTATATAAACGCTCGCTGAGTCACAAGGGCGGGCGGTCTCGCCAGCCGCTATGATCACCACTCACTGAAACAACGGAAGAATCGATGCCGAGAATTCCACCCGCAGCCATGCCGACCCCGATCCGATGGGCGACGGCCCTCTCCTGCACCCTACTGGTGCTACCCGCTGCCTGTCGCAGCATCCCCGAGGAGTTCAGCATCCCCGAGGAGTTCAGCATCCCCGAGGAGTTGCCGACGACCGTTTCCGGCCTAGCAGTAGCCGGGTTGATCGAGCCCACCCCGCAGCTGGGTCGCCAGCGGGCGATCGCAGCCGGCCCTTTGCCCGCCGATCCAGATCCACAGGGGCCTGCTTTGCTGTGGTCGGCAGAACTAGGTAGCGAAGCCTACGGTGGTCCCGCCATCGCTGGCGAGCTGGTGCTGGTGGGAACCAACAATGCCCATCCCCGCGACTCCGAAGTGACCGACGATCATGGGGTCCTGATGGCCTTTCGCCGCGCCGACGGTGAGTTTCTCTGGCAGCATCGCCACCCCAAACTGAAGAGTGGCCGGATCAATGATTGGCCGCTCCAGGGGGTCGGCTCGACCCCCGCCTGGGATGGGGAGCAGCTGTACTATGTTTCGAATCGTGCCGAGTTAGTGGCTCTCGACGCCGCTCAGGGAAGGCTGATCTGGAGCTTTGATTTGATCGCCGAACTTGGCGTGTTTCCCCACCACTTGGCCTCGTCCTCGCCTCTGCTGCTGGGCGAGAAGCTGCTGTTGATCACCGGCAATGGGGTCGACCGGAGTGGCCGACCGCCGCATCCAGAGGCGCCTAGTTTCGCCGCCTTCGATCGCCGCTCGGGAGCCCTGTTGTGGAGTGACGCCTCGCCTGGCACGGGCATCTTGGATGGTCAGTGGGCGAGCCCGTCTTACGGTGTTGTCGAGGGTCGGTCGCAGGTGGTTTTTGCCGCTGGCGATGGGTGGATCTACTCCCTATCTCCAGGCGACGGGGAGCTGCTGTGGAAGTGCGACGCCAATGCCCACCTGAGCCCGGGTGAGCGACGCGAGAATCTGGTGGCGAGCGCGGTTTTCCACGGCGACCGGGTCTATGCCGCCATCGGCCACGATCCCGAGTTAGGTGCGGGCCGCGGCCGTCTGTGGGCGATCGATGCAGGGGGCCAGGGTGACGTCACCGGCGAGCGGGTGCAGTGGTCCTACGCGGCCGAGGATTTCAGCGTCGTTCTCGGCACTCCGGCGGTTGGCGGTGGCCGGCTCTTTGTCGCCGACCTCAACGGTTTCGTCCACGCACTGGACCTTGGCAGCGGCGAAAGGCTGTGGAGTTACGACACCTTCGCTGCCATTTGGGCCTCGCCCTTGTTGGCCGACGGCAAGCTCTACGTCGGTGACGAAGATGGCGATTTGGCGGTGCTCGACGCGGCCAGCGGGGAACTTCTCGCCGAGCCCAATCTGGGAGATTCGATCTACGCTGACCCCACCGCCGCCGATGGTGTTCTCTACGTCGCCAGCCGCAGCCGGCTCTATGCCTTTTCTGGCGTGGACTAGGTTTTTCCGGCTAGCGGATTCTCGGTGTCAGTCCTTGAGAATCGGCCGTACCCATTCCAGACCTAGAGACTTGCTGTTTCGCACCAGTCGCAGGTCAGCCGTCCAGAGGTCGGCCTGTAACAGCTCGGCCACCGCCAGATAGCTGGCGTCGTAGACGCTAAGAGCTGTTAGGCGACCTGCCCAGTCCAACACCGCGTGAGCCAATGCTTCGTTAGGCGGCTGGGAAGTGATCGGAAACTCCAGCAGTGCGGTGAGGGCAGTGGTGGCAGAAGTTGAGGAGATCTGGCCAATGCCGGATGCCTTGCGGAGTGCCGAGGTGGCTTCATAGATCCATAGAGTCGGGGCAAAGATCTCGGTTCCAGCTTCGGTCAAGTCTCCCACCTGCTGTGTTGCAGATTCGGAATAGGGAGTTGGGAAGACCAACGCTACAACCACGTTGGCGGCCAGGACAGCCTTCATTCCGGCTTCATTCCGGCTTCATTCCGGCTTCATTCCGGTGTTTCACCGAGAATGACTGCCGAAAGCTGTTGCTCTCTTTCCCGGTGGCCCTCAGTGACAAGATCGATCGCTGTTGCGGTGTTCGTAGCTTGCAGACTCCGCCGAATCACTGCGAGCCTTTCGAGCGCCTGAACCTGGTGCAGGCGGCTGGCCTCAGTTGCCTCGATCCCTTGATCGATGAACTCCCTGACCAGAGATGAGAGCGACCGGTTCTTGTTCTTGGCCAAGCGGTCGAGCGCCTGATATTGCTGCTGATCGAGGAGCAGTTGGGTTCGATGGCGGGGCTGACGTTGCATGCTTCGAGAAGTCATCACTAGGCTTACATCGACATCGATGTAAGCTCAAGAGTAAGAGTGTAGAGGAGGCTTGGGGCTGGAATGACCCGGTGTTATTCCCCAGCCGTGGCGGCCTCTTCTGCTGGCGCCTCTTGCGGCGGTTCGCCGAGGCCGTAGAGGTTGGAGATGCCGCGCACGACGAGCATTCCGTCGGTGATCGCCGGGGTGGTCATGATTACCTCGGGCAGGCTGTTGCTGGCCAAGAGTTCGTATTCGGCGCCGGCTTTGACGACGTAAATATCGCCGTCTTCGCTGGCAAAGTAGATGCGCCCATCGGCGGCCACTGGTGAGCCGGAGAAGGCGGCGCTCCCCTTGCTCAGGCGCTGACGGTAGATCTGTTCACCGGTCTTGGCGTCGTAGCAGGTCAACACACCGTTGTTGGCGGTCATGTAGAGGTGGTCGCCATAGATCAACGGGGTTGGCATGTAGGTACCGCCGCGGGTAGTGCTCCAGGCGACGTGGGCGCTCGAGGTCTCGCCCTCGGCCAAGGTGAGGTCGCCTCGGCCACCTGGCTTGAGGGCATAGATGGGCCGCACAGGGGGGTAGCCGCCAGTGACGAAAACCATGCCGTGGCCGACCACCGGGGTGCCGACGGTGACTTCTGAGTTGGGCCCCAGCCGCCACAGCTCTTTGCCGCTCTCGGGGTCGTAGCCGCGGATCTGCTTGCTGCCGTTGGCCACCAATTCGAAACCGTCGCCGGCCGGTAGCAGGGTGGGCGTGCCCCAGGAGGGCAGGTTGTCGCGTTGGGTCTTCCACAGCTGTTTGCCGTCAGCCAAGGAGAAGGCGGCGATGAAGGAGTCGCTGCTCCTGTCGACTTGCAGGATCACCTTGCCGTCGTGGATCACCGGCGAGCTGGCGTGACCCCACTGGTAGGAAGGGTCGAAGAACCAGCCGGTGTCGAGCAGACCGAGGTCTTGCCGCCACAGCTGCTTGCCGTCCATAGCGAAAGCGTAGAGGCCCTCGGAGCCCAGGCTGGCGATGATCGTCTGCCCGTCGGTGACCGGTGAGGCGTTGGCCTGGGTGGCCTTGATGTGGTGACTGGCGCTCGGCTTGCCCGAGTGCACCGGATGGTCAAAGAGCACCTTGCCTGAGTTCTTGTCGATCGCCAGCAGGCGCCAGGTGTAGGCGGGGAGGTCGGCCTCGCTGTCGACGTCGCCATAGAGCCCGTGGCGGAATTCTTTCTCCGGCTGGGAGCGCACCGCGGTTGTGAGGTAGATCCGCTGGCCCCAGATCACCGGGCTGGAGTGGGCACGGCCGGGGATTGGAGTCTTCCAGCGCACATGGGTGCCGTCTTCGCTATTCCATTCGAGCGGCGGGCCAGCGCCATCGGCGGTACCCGCAGCATTAGCGCCACGGAAGGCCGGCCAGTTGACGGCGTTGGCTGAGGAGGCGGCGAGCAGCAGGGCGCTCAGCGCCAGGATTCTCTGGCAATGGGTTCTACTAAGCATGAAATTCTCTCCTCAACTTTGCCCGTTGTCGGCATCTGCCGGGGTTTTTTCGACTGCGGTCTCAGCGGCTCGCTGCAACACCACTTCTTGGCCCGCATTGCGGAGCGTGACCGTGCTTCCCTGGCCATCCTCTCCGCGGCTCATTTCGAGCTTGGCCGCCGGCATCTCGCGAATTCTGAAGTGGCTCTCGTCGAGAGCTTCGAGGGTCATTTCCTGCGGCCCGAAACTGATCTTGAAAGCCCCGTCGGCGTTGACCTTGAGTTCGATGGCGAATTCGTTCTCGCCTTCGTAGCGGCCGGCGTAGCTCGCCAGCAGTTCGGCGGGGGCGTCGTAGCCAGTGGGTTCGGGGGGCTTGGCGCCAGCCTTTTTCAATATCGCGATCAACCCCTCGTTGTTTTGCTGGGTGACAGCGGCGAGGGCGCCGTCGAGGGACTCTTGGTTGACTTTGCCGGTGGCGATGACCCGCTCGATGACTTCGGGGTGATCGCGTTGGATCGCCAACATCAGCGCTCCCTGAATACCCTCGGCGCCGTTCTCCACCAACAAGGCCACTACCTCGGCGTGGCCGTTCATGGTTGCCCAGATAATCGGTTGGGCCTTGTAGAAGGTGTCTTGGCGGTTGACGTCGGCGCCTTTCTCGATCAGGTATCGCACCACTTCGAGCTGGCCCTTGTCGCAGGCGTAGGTCAGCGGGCTAGCGCCGTATTGGGTCGTCGAGTCGGCCTCGACACCGCTTTCCACCAACTGTTGGACGGTGGCTAAATCGCCCTCGCGGGCGGCGGTGAAGATCGCTTCTTCAGCCGCCAGCGAGGATGCCAGGGCGAGGCAGGCGAGCCAGGGAGTGAGCTTGCGCATGAATTCTCCGGGTGAGTTGGGGACGGTGCAGCACTGCTGCCACTGACCGGCGATGAAGGTGATTTGTCGAGACCCATCCATTCTACGTTTTATTGGGGCCAAAGATTCACCGGCGAATCAGCTACAATCCGGATGATTTTCACTGCGACCGACTAGATTCCACAGGAGGCCAGATGGCGACATCCGGGGTACCTTCGTCCGCGCGGCGCGGACGCCCTACACTCCTCTTGCCGTTCCAGGAGTTCTTCCGCAAGGAAAGCTCGAGCGGCAAACTTCTGATGTTCAGCACCGTGGTGGCGATGGTCTGGGCCAACTCGCCGTGGGCCGCGTCTTACCACCATCTCTGGCATACCGAAGTCACCCTCGGGGGTGGTGTTTTCCAGCTGACCCAATCTCTCCACCACTGGATCAACGATGGTCTGATGGCGGTGTTCTTCTTCCTGGTCGGCTTGGAGATCAAACGCGAGTTGCTGGTCGGCGAGCTGTCCAGCCTGCGCCAGGCGGCATTGCCGATTTCGGCCGCGGTCGGTGGCATGGTGGTTCCGGCGGTGATCTACACCGCCCTCAACTTCGGTGGCGAGGGCCTGCACGGTTGGGGAGTGCCAATGGCCACCGATATCGCCTTTGCCCTCGGAATCTTGTCGCTGCTGGGGAATCGCGCTCCCTTGGCCTTGAAGATTTTCCTCGCTGCTTTGGCGATCGCCGACGACCTCGGCGCGGTGCTGGTGATCGCGCTGTTTTACACTGACGAGATTTCCTTCGGCTTGCTCGGCGCCGGGATGGTCATCTGGGCGGCGATGTTTGGCCTCAATTTCATTTTGCGGATTCGCCATCCCCTGCCCTATTTGTTGCTCGGTGGGTTGCTCTGGTTAGCGTTCTTGAAGTCAGGGGTGCATGCAACCGTCGCCGGGGTATTGGCGGCATTCGCTATTCCCGCTCGAACCCGGATCAACTCGCGCGAATTCGTCAAACGGGCACATCTCTACTTGCAGGAATTCGAAGAGGCTGGCGAGCCCGGCGAGAGCACTCTGACCAACGAACGCCAGCGGGCGGCGTTGATGAGCCTGGAGCGGATTTGCGAGAAGGCCGAAACACCGCTGCAGCGACTGGAGCACAAACACCATCCCTGGGTCAGCTACGTGATCATGCCGCTGTTCGCGCTGGCCAACGCCGGGGTTTCGTTGCGCGGTGGCTTGGATGCCCTAGCCAATCCAGTGAGTCTGGGGGTGATCGCCGGCTTGGTGATCGGCAAGCAGTTGGGGATCTTCGGTAGCGCCTGGTTAATGGTCAAATTCGGTTGGGCGAGCTTGCCGACCGGGGTGGGTTGGCGGCACATCTATGGCGCCGCGCTGCTCGGCGGAGTGGGCTTCACCATGTCGCTATTTGTTGCCAACTTGGCGTTTGATAGCGACGAGCTGCTGCTGATCACCAAGTTGGGTATCTTGACGGCGTCGGTGGTTGCCGGCGTCGCCGGTTGGCTGGTCCTGCGCGGAGCGCCAAGGGTCGATGAGCCCGAGGAGATCTTCACCGATTAGTCCGCGGCGACGGCCGGCGGTGCTATGGTGCGCCGCCGGGAGCAAACCCCGAGAAGAACCCTTGGAACCATCGCTATGAGACGTCGTCACGAGTTGTTGCCGAGCACCGCCATGGGTCGCCGCATGCACGTTTGGTGCTTCGGCCACTGGGGTGCTCCCGTGTTGATTTTCCCCTCGGCGGCGGGATTCGCCCACGAGTGGGACCGGCAAGGAATGGTCGAGGCATTGCAGCCGTTGATCGAGGGCGGCAAGATCAAGCTCTACTGTCCGGAATCCAATGTCGCCGAAAGCTGGACGCGTAAGCAGGGCCACCCCATCGAGCGCTTGCAGCGCCACCAGGCTTATGAGCATTTCGTGCTCGACGAGCTGGTGCCGTGGATTCGTCACGACTGCAACTCGGAGGAGATCCGCATCGGCGCCAGCGGTTGCAGTCTGGGTGCCTTCTACGCCGCCAATTTCGCCCTTAAACATTCGCGACTATTTCACTATGCCTTGTGCTTGAGCGGTCGCTACGAGGCCAGCCAGTTTCTCGATGGCTTCTCTAATACCGAGGTCTACTTCAACAACCCGATGGCCTACCTCAGCAACCTCGAGGGCGACGCTCTCGAAGAAGTGCGGGCCAATACCCATTTGACCCTGGTCTGTGGCCAAGGAGCGTGGGAAGAGGGCTGCATCGAAGAGACTCACTTGTTGGCCAACATTCTCGAGGCTAAGGGGATTCCCCATTATCGCGACATTTGGGGCCACGATGTCAGCCACGATTGGGCTTGGTGGCGCCGGCAGGCGGTCTTTCATCTGGGTAAGGCTTTTGGCTAGCCCAGCTCGGCGGCGACGATCAGCCGATCGGTTGGGTCGCCTTGCAGCTGTAGGGCGAGTTCCTGAAGGCCGTCGAATAGGCAGCTGTTCTCGACCGGCGCGATAGGATCCTGCCGACTGCTCGCCCGAGCTTCGATTCATCTCACCAACCACTGGGGGACGCTTTGAGAGAGTATCTGCAACACTACGTCGATGGTCAGTGGGCCGAGCCCACCACCGATGCCACGATCGAGGTGATCCACTCGACCACCGAGGAGGTCATGGGCCGGATTCCCGAGGGCAGTGGCGAAGACGCGGGCCGCGCGGTGCTCGCCGCCCGGCGGGCGTTTGCCGGCTGGGCGGCGACGCCAGTTGCCGAGCGCGCCGAGTATCTCGACCAACTGGTTAGCGGCCTGGCCGCCCGCCAGCAGGAGATCGGCGAGGTGATTTCGCAAGAGGTCGGAACCCCGGCGAAGATGGCCTGGGCGGTGCAAGCGGGTCTGCCGATCAAGGTGATGAAGTCGTTTGCCGAGCTGCTCGGCGAGACCACCTTCGAAGAGCAGATCGGCAACTCGCTAGTGTTGCGCGAGCCGATCGGCGTGGTCGCCTGCATCACCCCTTGGAACTACCCTCTGCATCAGATCGTCGCCAAGGTGGCGCCAGCGCTGGCCGCTGGCTGCACGGTGGTGGTCAAGCCCTCTGAAGTGGCGCCGATCAATGCCTTCATGCTGGCCGAGGTCGTCGACGCGGTGGGCTTGCCTGCTGGGGTTTTTAATCTTGTTTCTGGCTACGGGCCGGTGGTGGGTGAGGCGCTGGCCAGCCATCCCGAAGTCGATATGGTCTCTTTCACCGGCTCGACCCGAGCTGGAATCCGGGTGGCCCAGGTGGCCGCGACGACAGTCAAGCGAGTGGCGCAAGAACTCGGTGGCAAGAGCGCCAATGTGATTCTCGACGATGCCGATTTGCCCAAGGCGGTCAGGGTCGGGGTGGGCAACGCCTTTTTCAATTCGGGACAGACCTGCTCTGCTTGGACCCGGATGCTGGTGCCACGAGAGCGTCACGACGAGGCGGTAGGACTGGCCAAGGAGGCCGCTGAGCGGCTTACCGTCGGCGACCCGGAAGCTGGCAAGGCCAAGCTCGGGCCGTTGGTTTCAGCGGCGCAACGGCAGCGAGTGCGCGAGTTTATCGACCAGGGGGTGGCGGCTGGGGCCGAGCTGGTCACCGGTGGCGCCGAGCCGCCGGAGGGTTTGGAGACGGGTTTCTTCGTCCGTCCGACGGTGTTCGCCAATGTGCGTGCCGATATGAGCATCGCCCAGCAGGAGATCTTCGGGCCGGTGTTGTCGATTATCCCCTACGATGACGAGGCCGATGCCATCCGCATCGCCAACGACACTCAATTCGGCCTGCATGGCGCGGTCTGGTCGGCCGACGCGGAGCGTGCTCAGCGGGTAGCGCGGCAGTTGCGCACCGGCCAGGTCGACATCAACGGCGGCGCCTTCAATCACCGGGCCCCCTTCGGTGGCTACAAGCGCTCCGGCAACGGCCGCGAGTACGGCAAATACGGCCTCGAGGAGTTCTTGGAGATCAAGTCCTTGCAGCTGTGAGGCAGCTCGTCGGTCACCGACTTTCTACCTTTTTGCCTCTAAGTAGGAACTCCGCCTGCGGGAATGTTCCGGCTGCAAAGAAGGTGATCATGCTCAATGCTCCAGTCTGCGACCAGTCTAGCGGACCTCCCGAGAGGCAACTAGCCCGCTTCTCTAGCCTGGCGCCGCAGCTCGAGCTTGGCGACGGTCTCGCGGTGGACTTCGTCGGGGCCGTCGGCGAGGCGCAGGGTGCGCGCGCCGGCCCAGGCGTAGGCGAGGTGGAAGTCGTCGCACACACCGGCGCCACCGTGCGCCTGGATGGCGCGATCGAGCACCCGCAGGGCCAGGTTGGGGGCCACGACTTTGATCATCGCAATCTCGGCGCGGGCTTCCTTGTTCCCCACCGTGTCCATCATGTAGGCGGCTTTCAAGGTCAGCAGGCGGGCTTGCTCGATCTCAATTCGTGAGTCGGCGATTTCAGCGCGCAAGGTGCCTTGCTCGGCCAATGGCTTACCGAAGGCGACCCGCTCGCTGGCCCGCCGGCACATCGCTTCGAGGGCCCGTTCGGCGACTCCAATCAGGCGCATGCAGTGGTGGATGCGGCCCGGTCCGAGGCGGCCTTGAGCGATCTCGAAGCCGCGCCCTTCGCCGAGCAACATGTTGCTGGCGGGTACCCGCACGTTGTCGAAGTTGATCTCGGCATGGCCGTGGGGGGCGTCGTCATAGCCAAAAACCGACAGCATGCGCTCGATGGTGACCCCTGGTGTGTCAAGCGGTACCAGGATCATCGATTGGCGGCGATAGGGCAGTGCTTCTGGGCTCGACTGGCCCATCAAAATGGCGATCTTGCAGCGCGGATCGCCGGCCCCGGAGGTCCACCATTTGCGCCCGTTGATGATGTACTGGTCACCGTCGAGTTCGATCCGGGTGCGGATGTTGGTGGCGTCTGAGGAGGCGACATCGGGTTCGGTCATGGCAAAGCAGGAGCGGATCTCTCCCGCCAGCAGGGGCTCTAGCCACTGCCGCTGCTGCGCGGCGCTGCCGTAGCGCGCCAACACTTCCATGTTGCCGGTGTCGGGAGCGGCGCAGTTGAACACTTCTGGTGCCCACAGCACCCGACCCATGATTTCGCACAGCGGCGCGTAGTCCTGATTGCTCAAACCGGCGCCTTGGTCGCTGTCGGGAAGGAAGAGATTCCACAGCCCGGTGGCTCGCGCCTGGCGTTTCAGCACCTCCACGATCGGCGGTACTTGCCACCGGTCGCCAGCAGCGTGCTGGTCGCGGTAGGTGATCTCGTTGGGATACACCTGCTGGTCCATGAAGGCCTGCAAGCGCTCGCCGTAGTCTTGGGCTCGGGCCGAGGGTTCGAACATCGGATCTCCTCGTTTTGGTGGTTCGACCACGGCCGACTAGTGGCGGGTCAGCGCGGCGGCGATTTCGGCGCCGACGGCTTCGCCGAGGAGGCGGTTGCCGAGCGGGCCAGGGTGGCAGCAAGGGTCACGGTAGAGGGTCTCCGGATGGTCGCGGAAAACCCCGGTCAGATCTCTAAAATAGATCTGCCGACGGCGCAGCTCTTCGCCACGGGCGAGCAGTAGTGGATAGCCGGCAACGGTGGCGCGACTCCACAGCCGGTGCGGGTTGTAGAACCGCTGGCGCTCCTCGTTGCTCAGCGGCTTGGTGCCTTCCAGATGTTGGTTGGGTTGCAGCAGGTGCAAGTAGACGGCGCCGAAGCGCTCGCTCAAGGCCGCCATGCTCAGGGAGGCGTCGCGCCAGATGTCGGCGATTAGCTGCAAGCAGGGCAGGGATTCGCTCAAGCAGGGATCGTCGAGACTTGCCAGTGAGTCAGAGCGGCTGTCGCCGAGTTCGCTGAGCCCACTTTCGAGTTCCACCGACCGAGCTTCTCCGACCCGTACGCGATAGCCGATCATCGCGCGCAGCAGGGCTGAGGTGGCCCAATGTGGGTGCCGCTGAGCAAAGCTGCGTTGATACTCGGTGCGACGCCGGTTGAGCAACAGCTCGGCGGTGGCTTCGATTTCGGCCTCGCTCGGTGAACCACTAGCGAAGTCGACCGCCAAGGCCAGGTAGTCGCGGTAGGGGAACAAGGGGTGGTCGCCGCGGCTGGCGTCGGAGACACCGAGGGCGAGTTCGTTGAAGCCGTCGAGGTTCACCACCACGTCGAGGGGCACGTCGAGCAGGATGCATTGGGCTAGCAGGTTGAGCTGTTGCGGTTGTTTGTAGCCGCCAAAGGCCAGGTTGATCAGGCGGATTCGTCCGCGCAGCTCGGGCCGCAGCTCCTGCAAGCGACGAATGATCGCGTCGCCACCTTCGAGCGCCAAGTTGAGCGCCACCGAGCCGCCGAACAAGCCGACCACGAAGTCCTCTTCATTCAGTTGACGAAAATCCTCGATGGCCGAAGGGATGCCGAAGGTGTTGATGCGGTTGTGGCTGCGGTACCACTGCTCGGCCGCGGAGTCGGGAAATCCTCGCCTTCTAAGGGGTACTCGTGAGCCATCGGCTCTCCTGGACCAGCCGAGGAATGGATGCACCACCATCTTGCTGCTGGCTGCGGGCGGTTCAGCAGTCTGCTGCGAGTCGGCGTCTTGCTCCTTGGCCGACCCATCCGTCAGCTCGTAGTACGAATCGAAAATTGCCCGCTCGACGGGCATCAGGTCGAGCCAACGGACGGTTACCTCGGCTGCCACCAAGGCTAATAGGGCAGAGACCGCTGACAGCAGCAGCTTGGGGGCGAGTTTGGCCAATGAAATACGGTAGGACATCGGTCGATCAGTGCGCGGCAGAGCTTCGATTTATAGCACGGGAACGGGCGCTCAGCTCGCTAGTAGGCGGTGGGTGGCGAGCAGGCGGTCGGCGGAGGATGCCAGGCCGCCGGATCTCGAGCGTTGCCGCCACAAATAACGAAAATCCTCGGTCAGCTCGACCACCTCCGCCGCCAGGGCGAGTCGCCGCGGGCGGGCAATATGCTCAAGTCTAGCTGCTGGGCCAAGCGAGCAGCGTGCCTGGCCGATACGCGCCGCCACTGCCAGGGCCTTGGCAACCCAAGCGAGTTCGGCCGCCGCTACTGTGCCTTCGCCGGCTGCGGGTTGGGCCCTGGCCAGCTCGTCCCCTAGCTCGACTGCGCGCTGCTCGGCTCGTTGCAGATCGCCGCGGCATAGACCACGGTACCGTGGATGCCGCAGATCATCTTGTGGGAAGCACAGCAGGTGAAAGAGTGGCGAGCCATTCTTGGGCCGCGCCTCGAGTGTTAGGTAGAGGTCGGCGAGGGCTCGCTGAATCCCGCCCAGGTGTTCGGCCCGGTCGCCAAAGAGCAGCAAGTCCAGATGCTCGGCCCAAGGGGCGGTCAGGGCTTCACCGGCGGTCTGCGTGTTCCAGGCGAAAGCCGCGCCAGCGGCGAAACCCAACCAACTGACCGCCATCGGTTGCAGGTGACCGTGGTCGCCCCAATCGGTAACCAGATAGCCGCAGGCGCCTTGCTCTCTGCCGTGGCGAGCTGCTGCGGCCAAGTTCAAGAGAGCGTTGTGTCCGCGTCCGGCCAAGCTGCACCAAGAGCTGGTGCCAGGACAGACGTAGTGTTCGAGCCCCGAGGCCGCCAGCTTGGCACCATTCTCGGCAAAGGGGTGGTCGGCCTCGTAGCCCCACTCGAGAGCGATGGCGTCCATCGGCAACTCGGCGATCAGCTCGGGATGTTCGAGCGCGATATCGCCCCAGAACATTATCCGCCGGCCACGATCTTTGGCCAGCCGGTGTACCTGGCGCAGGAAATCGAGGTAGACCCGAAACTTGCCGCGCTCGGCGCAGGCTGCCGCCGAGCGTCCGCGGCCGAGGTCCAGGGTCTCGTCGAGCCCCACATTGAATAGCCGGCTGCGAAAATTTGGTAGCAGCTGATCGTAGAGTTCGGCCAGCAGCTCCAGCGAGCGTGGATCGGTGGCGCAGAGTCCAAAAGGCTCGGGCCGCAGGCTGAAGGGATGCTCGATGCCTTGGGGACACTCCGCCAACGGGCGGTAAGGGGAGTGGATCAGCCAGCGGTGCCAATGACCGAAGCTGTTCTGGTTGGGCACCAGCTCGATGAAGCGCTCGGCACAGTAGGCGTCGAGCTGGCGCATGTCGTTGCCAGCGAACGGGCTCCATCCCTTCCAGACCTGCTCGTGGCCAGCGTAGGCGAAGGTGTGTTCGACATAGAGCTGTAGCTGGTTGATCTTCCAGCTGGCCAGCTGGTCGATCCAGGAGAACAAGCTGTTGAGCTTGGGCACCCGATTGCGGCTGATGTCGAGCATCACGCCGCGGTGGCGAAAAGCAGGTCGGTCGAGGACTCGCAGTCCAGCGATCGACTCACCCGGTCGCCGGGCGGCGTGCAATCGCAACCACTGAGACAAGGTGGCGATGCCGTAGAACAGACCCGCCGCATCGCCTGCCGTGACCGAACAGCCCACGGCTTCGATGCGCAGGCGGTAGCATTCGCTGCCCAGCCGCTGATCCACAGCGAGCTGGAGTTGGCCCTGTTCGCGCGGTGATTCCAGCAGCTCACACCGATGCTCTGCACAGGCCGCCAACAGCAAGGCGCGGGCGCTGGCTGGCAGGCTGGTAGTAGCTGTGTCCGCCACGGTGGCCGCCAGCGCCAGCTGAGGTCCGAGGTGAAAGCCCTCACCCGAGCTGTGCAGCTGCCGTGGAGGTGGCAGCAGGAGGTCTTGCAGAGGAGTCATGATGAGCGACTCTATACTCTTGTTTCCGGATCATTTTGTTTCCGGGTCATTCTTGACAAGGTAGTGCCATACTCAGATTATCAAGGACTCGACGTTGTAAGCATGAAGACAGGGGGTGCGCTGGTGGCCCTTGGCGATCTGGCATCTGGTGCCCCAACGATCTAGGGAGAAGCGTGGGATGAAAGGGAGTTGGCAAAGGTCTCAATCGGTGTTGATTTCGCTACTGTGGCTCCTGCTGCCTGCGATCTGCATGGCGGCCCCGGTATTGGCAGCTCCGAGCGCTGCCCCACCGCCGGTCGGTGTACGCTTGCAGTTTGAAGTCCGTGATCTGCGCGATCAGCAGGCACCGTTGACCATGACCTCAATTCTGGTCGCTGGCGCGCGCCTGCGCATGGATGGAGCTTTTTTGGCTGGCGAGGTCACAACCAGCATGATTTTCGACGCCCAAGCGGGCGAGATCTGGTGCATCGATCATCGCCAGCAGCGCTATTTGGTGCTGGATCGCGAGACTGTCGAAGGGATGGCCGGCATCCTGCGTGAGACCATGGAGGAACTCCAAGCGGCGCTCGAAGACGTTCCCGAAGAGCAGCGCGAGGTAGTCCGGGCGATGGCTGAGACGCGATTGCCCAAGGACCAGCTCGAGCCCAAGATCAGTTCTCATTGGGCGGTCGAGGAAGAGGCGGAGCAGGCTACCAAGGCAGGTTATCCCAGCCGCCGATACCGGCTGTTGCACGAGGGTCGCGAATTGCGCCAGCTGTGGCTCACCGAGTGGCACAACCTCGAAGGTGGCAAAGAGATCGCGGAAGTGCTCGACGCTGCCGGCCTGTTGTTGCTTCAGCTGGTCGAGTCGGGAGAGGAGGAGTTGCTCGATCTCGGTGCCGCGGAGCTACTCGCAGCCAACCTGCTGGTTGGTATCACCGGTCTCGGTGGCTTCCCGGTCGAAAGTACCGAGTTGGTCAAGGGCGAAGCGATTCGCCGCACCACCCTCAAGTCGATAAAGCGGCATCGTGTCGAGCCGGCGTTGTTTGCCTTGCCCGCAGGATATTTGCGCCAGGAACCGAGAATGGGGGTTTTGCGGTGAACACTTCAGTAGCGGCACGGCCGGCCTTTGTCGCGCGTTTTAACGCTTTTGTGACCGACCAAGCCCCTTTCGCCATGGAGGTGGCGCGTTCGGCCTTGGATGCTGCCGTGCGTCAGCTGCCACGGCAGACGTTCTCTAGCCCGCGTCAGCTGGACACCGTGCGCCGCCTGCTGGCCAAGGAATTGCGCCTCCGCTTGCGACCGCTGCCCGAGGACGAGCGACTCGAGGTCGCCCCCGGCGTTCGAATGGCGGAGCGCCAAGGGCAAGCAATCGAGGATTTGGTGGAGATGTGTGACGGATTTCTCCATCGCGAATCCCTGCTGGCCTCGCTGAGCACAGCTGAGCGCCGAGAGATCCTCGGTGGCATGATCCTCACTCGCGCGGTCGACAATCGACTCAAGCTCCTGCACGCCAAGGGCGAAGTGTTTTGGGACGAAGTCCAGTTTCCTGGCACGGGCTACCGCTCGTTGGGCAGGGAGGCGGTCTATGCTGCCGGTTTGCGCCTGCGCCGTGGTAGCGAATGGCGAGGTAAAGACGGCGGCTGGAATGGGGACTTGGTGGCGCCTTCGCGGCGCGGCCTCGGCCTGGCGTTGGCCATGCACCCCGAGCCTGATTTGGTTTATCGCGCGCTGAGCGCTCAGGCCGGCAAAGGGGGGGCGCCGCCTGCGGGGCGAACGTCGTTCTTTGGCGACCTCGCGCGCGGGGTTTTGCCAGCCGCCAACTCGGCGGCAATTTCCAGCCTGACCGCCACCGGTTTCGCTCTTGCCTTGGCGCGAGAGGACGCAGGACGGGTAGCGGTGGTGTTGGTCGGCGACGGTGGTAGCGCTCTCGGTGAGTGGCACGAGGCGATCAACCAGGCCGCCTTGCGTCGCCTGCCGGTAGTTTTCTTGATGGAGTCCGAACCCGCGTTGGCGTCGACCGAGGCCGCCGAATCGGCAGCTCGACAGTTGGCGGACAAAGCCGCGGGTTATGGCTTGCTGGCGCTGAGAGTCGATGGCGCGGATCCCGACGCGGTGGCGGTAGCCGCCGCCTGGGCGGTGGAGCGCGCGCGTCAGGGAAGCGGCCCAACCTTGCTCGACCTAGTGGCGATGCGCATGTGTGGCGTTACCCACGCCACCGATGATTTTTATTTGGGTCAGGGGGCGGAGCCTGGCTGGGACTACGCCGAGCTTGGCAGCGCCGGCTGCGCCGACGCCGAGTCCTATCGCTATTGGTCAGAGCGCGATCCGATCCAGCGCTACGCCGCCCGTCTCGCCGTGGAGCAATTGGTCACCGCCGAGGAGGTTGTCACCTGGAAGGCCGAGGCCGAGGAAGTGGTGGAAGCCGAAACGCAGAGGGTACTCGATGCCCCGTGGCCCAAGGCGCGGACGGCAGGGGAGGGCGTTTTTAGCGATCAGCCGCCGGCCCACCGCAGCGACCCCTTATTGCGTCGGGTCGCGCGCCAGGAGGTCCGCCAAGGACTGCCGGATCTCGAGACAGGGGCTCCCTACCATCCTGCCGGTGCTGGTTTTGGCGAGGCGATCCAGCGCGGTCTGGAACAGGCCCTCGAAGCCGATTCGCGAGTTTTCCTTTTTGGCCCGGCCTGCGAGGCTCGGGATCAACGAAGCGCGGTGCTCGAACCCATACGCCAGCTGCATGGCCAGAGGGTGCCTTGCTCGCCGTCGTCGCCGGCCGGAGTCTTGGGAATCTGTATCGGTGCGGCATTGGCCGGACAGAGGCCGATTGGCGAGATCCGGGCGGCGGAAATCGCCAGCGCCTTCAATCCCCTGGTCACTAGCGCGGCGCAATTACGCTTTCGGTACGGCCAACCGGTACCGATGGTCTTGCGCGTACCCGGCGGCGAAGCTCATTCGCCTGACCCGGCCAGTTTGACCTGGTTCTACAGCGCTCCTGGACTGAAGATCGCCGTACCGTCAACGCCGCAAGACGCCCAAGCCATGCTGTTGGCGGCGGTGGAAGATCCGGATCCGGTGCTGTTTTATGAACCGATGGAACTCTACGAATCGGTTGAGCTGCGCCAGCCGTTACCCGATGGATTGCCCGAGCCTCTGCCGCTGGGGCGCGCCGCGCTGCGCCGCGCCGGCTCCGATCTGCTAATTGTGTCGTGGGGTGCTTTGGTCCACCGGGCGCTGCGGGTGGCTGAGAAACTGGCAGAGGCCGGCACGGGGGTCGCGGTCCTCGATCTGCGCAGCCTAGTGCCCCTCGATAGGCAGTGCTTATTGCGCTGTGTCCGCCATTGCGGCCGAGTCTTGATCGTCCACCGGGATAGCCGCATGGGGGGGGTTGGCGAGAGCTTGGCGGCGATCATCCAAGAAGAAGCCTTCGAGTATCTCGACGCCCCAGTGCGCATTCTTGGCGCCCTGGACACCCCCATGCCCTACTCGCCTCCCTTGGTTGAAGCCTTTGTCCCCGGTCAGGCCGAGATCGAGCGCGCCGCGCGCCTGCTGTTGGCCTATTAAAGTCGCTGGCTAGCGCCCGCTGAGCGTCGCGCTTTGGCTGAGCTGTCTAAGAAAATGGACAGCGCTGTCGGTCTGAGAGGTCAGAGAACAAGGAAGGACGCTGGCGGCTGAAAAAGATGAGCCGCCAGCGCAGGATGAGGGAACGTGGCAGGAGTCAGGTAGGTTGCTCAGCGCCGGGGCGGTGAGGGAGTGTCCCGGTCGAGACCGAAACCACCGCGACAGCGTTTTCCAAAAGTGTCAGAGCAGGGTGCTTGAAGCTCATCGGTTGTTCTCCGCGGACGGAGCGTTGCCGAATCCTGCTCGTCTCCATGGTGTACTAGCAAAGGCCGTGCCGGCTTTCGATTTAGCTTGTCGATAGTAGGTAGGGGCGCGGCTGGTCACTGCTGGGGGAATCAGATCAGTTTCGATCTTGGCGGAGTTGTCGGGCCCTTGGGTCCGGGCCTGGCGCAGAAGGATCATCAAGTCGCCGCCGCCGCTGGGGGGCAGGTTGGCGCTCGCCAGGAGGGCGGTGCCGGCCGCGGTGGTTTGGGCAGCTTGCCAGTGGAAGAGGAGGTCTGAGGGTGCCAGACGACTCAGGGCTTGTTCCACGGATCGCGGGTCGCGAATGATCGGCGAGAGCACGAAGGGAGGGTCGGGGCGCATCTCGCGGGTCTGCTGGCTATCGATGTAGTACAGCTCACCGGTGAGGGCGAGCATGCTGACAGTGCGAGTGTCCAGTCGCCGAGTTGGACTCGCGGATCGCGCAGCCAAACAGTGCCGTTGCCGCGGTGATAGAAAGTCACCTGTTGGCCTTCGACTGACTCGGGTACCTCGATCTCCAACCACCAGCGATGCCAGTCGTCGGTGAGCTGGTCGAAGGTCCACGAGGCGTCGCTGCTGGCCCAAAGACCGCCTGAACCCCAGGTGAATCCATCGGCTCGAGCTTCGAGGCCGATGCGCAAGATCTCGCTGTGCTGGCGACCGGTGGGCAGAGCAATGTCCAGGGTGGCGGAAAAGCCGCTGAGGTTGGGGATGACCCCAAGGCCCTGGAGATCGCGATGACGAGCATAAGTCGTCGTCGCCCGCTTGGCCGCCGCCGGATCGATCCGGGCCAGCAGCTCGACGACGGTGGTCATCGCCAAGCGTGGATCCTTGCAGTCGAAACCAGCAAGACGCAGCGGCCGGCTGGCCTTGCGATTGTACTCTCGCATCCACAACAACAGTTCGCGCAGGCCACGGCGGTAGAAGACTTTGTTGGGCCAGGCGTGTCGAGCGATCAGCTCATCGAGGTCGCCCTCGCCGCCGCGAACCCACCGGTCAAGCAAGTGGGCATGGGCCGGGTCGATCTCCAAGGCGAAGACCTCGAAGACGGCTTGCTCGGCCAGATCAGCGAACAAGCGATGGGCCAGGCGGTGGAAGTCGTCGACCCCATGCTCGCTCTCCCCCAGGCCGACGACCCGAGCATCGCCGAGCCAAGCTCTCAGGGTCTGTAAGTCGGTGGCGCTACCGCTCTGCTCCGGATCGATGCTGAGCAGGGGTGCTACGAACTCACCCAACGGATCTTTTCTGTCCCCGGTTCCTTCCAGCAACCCGAGCAGACGATGAATCCCGCGACAAATCCGGCCAAGGCTGTTCTGAGCGAGAGGGTGGTCATTGAGAGGTGCAAGCTCATTGTGAGTCAGCGGCTGATGGCAAAACCAGTCATCTTTGCAGATCACCATAGCGCTGGCGCAGCCTGCGCTCTTTGTCGATCGGGCCGTAGAAGGTCACCACCAGCACTCGCTCGCCCAAGTCGACGAAATATTTGACCAGATAGTTTTCTTGGCCGATGAGGACCTCGACCTTGTTCAAGTCGAGAGCTGCTGAGGCTTTGGCGGCGAAGCATAGGTCGAAATTGGCCGCCGGGCCCGTGCCAAGCTCTTCGAATCGATTGCACTTGATGGTCTGCGCGTTGGTCATTTCAACCTGAAGAGCACCGACTTCGAGAGCCTTCGATGCTTCATCCCACACCATTTGGCATGGAATGGCATGGCTAGGCACAGGACTGCCAATATCCGGGAGCATTGCGCACGATTCCGAGAGAAAACGATAGCGCTGGTCATCATGGGAAGGTTCTCTATAGTTGGCGAACTTAGAATTCAGGGATCAGCCGCAAACAACCTAATCTCGTCTTGCTCTCCAGGCATCTTTAGGTTGCTATCTAAAGCGAAGCCGAGCTTCTCAAGCAAACCGATGGAAGCTGTGTTCTTAGGTGAGGTGATGGCTAGCAGGCGACCGAGGCCGAAGGTCTGGCGGCCGTGGGCGATCACCGCGGCGGCGGCCTCGTAGCCGTAGCCTTGGGAGCGGAAGGCTGGCAGATAGGCGAAGCCGATGTCGGGATGGTCGAGGTGATCGCGCCGCAACAGTCCACACATGCCGATCGGTTGCCCTCCCTCCTTGAGTTCAACCCGGTTGAGGCCGAACCCGTGTTGCTGGTAGCTCACCATAGGGCCGTCGCGCAGATAGCGTCGAGCATCTTCCTCGTCGCGTACTCCGCGATCCCCGATGTGTTCCAAGAATGCCGCGTCATTGAGCAGTTCGACAATAAAACGGGGATCAGCGGTGGAGCTGTCGCTGAACCGGCGGATGATCAGGCGTTCGGTTTCTAGAATCTGCATGACTCAGGGGCTCTCGATGGCCTCTATCCGCCGCTCGTAGCGGATCGAGAGGATCGGCATGATGATCGGCAGCAGACAGTAAGCGAAGCCGGCGAAGGTGCCAAGGTTGCCGGGGGCGAGCAGGGCGAAGAGGGCGGAGAGCAGGCCGATGGCAGCTTGTGCCGTCCAAATGGTGACTTGCTGCTGGGTGCGCAGCCGCTCGACGGCGTCGAGGCCCAGGCTGTCGGCACAGCGCAGGGCACGAAAGTTGAGGGCCGCCAGGGCCCCGGACATGGCCAAGGTGCCGATGCCGTAGGCGACGAACAGGCCGATAGCTTCTCGCAAGCTGTTGATTTCGAATTGCGACGGTAGGCGCCCGCCGCTCATCCAGCCAAAGAAGGTCGAGAACATCACTCGCAGTGGATAGACGTAGACCAGAACGACAAAGACCAGGCCGAGGGAGATCATCGTTGCCGGCATATCTTCGAGGCCATAGCGTTGACTCCATTGGCGGTGAGCGAACCAGAACATCATGATCAGCGCGAAGCTGGCGGCAAAGGCCGGGATGCCGAGCAAGGCTTCGATCATCTGTGAATAAGTGGTCGGCAAACCGTCGACCGCGATCACCAGCAGGCTCATCGAGAAGGCGAAGGCGGCGTCGACGAAGGTTTCGAGCCGGGTCATCTCGATGCCACGCAGGCGCACGCCGTGGCGGCGGGTCAAGAGGCGGAGCTTTTCTTCGGTCCACAACATGGGTTCAGGGAGTTTGGCAGCGCGGTGCTCAGCGCCTGCCGCGTTCTTCGGTATGGGTTTCGACGGTCGCCGGTAGCGACTCTTGTTCTGGTGTTGATTCGATGGCAATGTAGGTCTCCAGCCAGCGATGGGTTTCCCACAGCATGTGCAGGATCGACTCATGGGCGCGGTAACCGTGGCTCTCGTGCGGCAGCATCACCAGTCGAGCGGTGGCGCCATGACCCTTAAGGGCGTTGTAGAAGCGCTCACTCTGCATCGGGAAAGTGCCGGAGTTGTTGTCGGCCTCGCCGTGGATCAGCAGTAGCGGCTCGTTGATCTTCTCGGCGTGCATGAAGGGGGACATGCTGAAGTAGATCTCGGGGGCTTCCCACAAGGTGCGCTCTTCGGCCTGGAAGCCAAAGGGGGTCAAAGTGCGGTTGTAGGCCCCGCTGCGAGCGATGCCAGCGGCGAATAGGTCGCTGTGGGCAAGTAGGTTGGCGGTCATGAAAGCGCCGTAGCTGTGGCCACCCACCGCGATGTGTCCAGGCTTGGCGACGCCACGGCGGATGCATTCTTCGACCGCTGCTTTGGCGCTCGATACCAGCTGCTCGCGGAAGGTGTCGTTGGGTTCGTCGTCGCCTTCACCAACGATCGGCATCGACGGGTTTTCGAGCACGGCGTAGCCCTGGGTGAGCCACAGGGTCGAGGAGTACCAGCCGACGCGATCAAATCGATGGGGTGAGTCGGTGACCTGACCCGCCGCGGCGGCACTCTTGAACTCGCGCGGATAGGCCCACAACAGCAGGGGTATTGGACCGTCGCGCTCAGCGTCGTAGCCAGCCGGTTGATAGAGGGTGGCGGTGAGGTCGACGCCGTCGCCGCGTTGGTAGCGAATCAGTTCTTTTTTAATCCCCTTCAGCTCTGGCGTGGGGTGCGGGAAGTGGGTTAGCTGGCGTTCGACAGCGCCGCTAGTGAGGTTGCGGACAAAGTAGTTGGGCGGTTCCTCAATCGACTCGCGGCGGGTCAGCAAGTGGTTTTCGTCAAGCATCAGCAGCGGGCGTTCGTAGTAGGGCGCCGCCGAGTGGAAGAGGCGCCGAGTTTTCTTGCTGCCAAGGTGGATGGCATCGAGGAATGGGCGATCGCCTTGTGGAGAGGCGCCGCTCGATACCAGATAGAGGATCTCGCCATCCTCGCCACCGGTCTTGAGTACTTGCCAGCCAGCCGCGTTGGGCTCGGTCAGCGGGCTGCCGGGGTCGCTGTAGCGATCTTCCCAGGACCGTTCGATGAACACCTCGGGCGGTGCTTGGGGCGAGTCGGGTCGCAGGCGGCTAACTCGCACTTGGCGGGTCTTGCGCCAAACCTCGGCCACTAGAGCCAGGTCGCCGCGGCCCCAGTTGATCTCGGCCAGACGATATCGCAGGTCCATCAGCGGCTGAGGGTTGTCGCTGAACGGTGCCGCCAGGTGATAAACGCGGTCGCGGAATTCAGCCGGGTTCTTGGCGTCGCCACCATCGAGTGCTTCTACCCAGACCAGGTCCGCCGCTTGGTCGGCGCGCCATTCGTAGCGCCGTGGCCCAGTGGCGACGTTGTCGAAACCAGTCGGGATTTCCTCGAGTACTGGCAGTTCAGCGATCAAATGCGCTTCTCCGCTACTGAGGTCGTGAGCCTCGATACGGCGGCCAAAGCGCCAAGCCGGCACCAGATACGAAAACGGCCGTCGCAGAGTCTGGACCATCAAATAGCGTCCGTCGGGGGACGGTGATAGGCGCCACAGCAGGCCAGGTTGACCTATCTTCTGCGCCCTGCCGTCGAGGTCGATGCGCATCACTTGACTCTGCAAAAAGTGTGCGAAGAGGGCCTCGTCGTGAGGGTTCTGCAGCAGGTCTTGGAAGGTCCGGGCGGGGGCGGTGCGGCCTAGGTTTTCGAGGATCACCGGCCCCGCTGGGGTCGTTGCCGGGCGCGGCGCGGTGCCGCGGTTGGCGACCAGTGTTGGACAGATCAAGGCCCGACTGTCAGGTAGCCAAACCGGGCGGACAAAGGCGGCTAGATTGAGTTCTACACTGCCCAATCGTCGGGCGCTGGCAGTGGCCAGCTCGGCCACCCAGAGTTCGATACCATCGCCGCGGGTGTGGGTGAAGGAAATGTACTTGCCGTCGGGTGAGAAGGAGAGCACTTCCAGCCTCGCTGCTGCTGGCAAGCCGCGCACCGGACGGGGCGCGCCGCCAGTAACATCGAGCACCGACAAAGCACTCGCCGGTCGGCTGCGACTGGGGCCGTTATTGGCTGGGCGAATGCGCAGTCCGGCCAGTCGCAGCTCTTTTTCGGCAAGTTCCGAGATAGATGGCAGGCTGGGATATTCGATCAGTAACAAATGCCGGTGATCCGGGCTCAGCTGGACTCGCGGTGTTGGCGGCCGAGTGACCATCGCGGCTAATGCTGCCGGCGGTGTGCGGTAGAGCGCCTTGGTTTCGTCGCTGTCAGCGGCTACTGGCGAGCCGGCCAATGCCAAGATCGCGAGAATCGAGAGCAGGCGGCGAGTGACGGTTTTCTCAGAACTCATGACGGATCCTCCGCCAGGATTCGAGTGTTGCGTTCGGCCGGAAGCTAGGAACTCGACGC
Organism: Candidatus Multivoradales bacterium; assembly: GCA_965248925.1. Lineage (GTDB taxonomy): Bacteria > Acidobacteriota > Thermoanaerobaculia > Multivoradales > J023 > CBDFLE01. The sequence goes on from CBDFLE010000006.1 coordinate 3,187,338, forward strand.
CAGGCTAAGCAAGTTTTGGGCGGTCGGAAGAGCCTGCTAGCCTAGCATGCCACGGTCGTTGCGCCGGCTTCCTCCACCCGTGGTGAAGTGCGGCCATGGGGTTGATGGCGACGGTTTGGCCAGGCGTGAAACCTCCCATTCCTGGAGGATCTAAGCCAGCCGGCCAGCGAGCTTCTGCTCACCGGGGCGCAGGGCTAGCACCAGGCGAGCGTTGTTGCTGGGCGGCCAGAAGTTCTTGCGGACCTCGACCTCGAAACCGTGTCTTTCGAGGTCCCGCGCCACTTTGGGCAACAGCATGCTCAGGTAGTACATGATGAAGGGGGGGCGCCACAGCAGATTGCGCAGCGCTATCGTGGTATCGAATCCAGTGGCCAACCAGAGTCGTGGGCTCCACCGCGGTGGGCGCTTCGCGGTGACGAAGACGAAGCGGCCGCCGGGGATCAGAGCGCGAAAGACGGCGGCGAACAAGCGCGGCTGGTCGCCAGGTGGAAAGTGGCCCAGAGCGCCGAAGCAGGTGATGAGATCGAATTGGCGGGCGAAGTTCATTTGCAGAACATCGCCGTGCAGCAGTTCTAATTTTGTTTCCGCGGTAGGCGGCTCGGGGTGCTCACCCGCCTGGGCGAGCATTCCACGGCTAAAATCGATGCCCACCAAGCGGCGCCGGCAGAGCGGTGCCAACATCCTCAAGCCAGCGCCGGTGCCACAGCAGAGGTCGAGGATGTTGTCGACCGGGTCGAGTTCACCAGCCACTGCCGAGAGCAGCTTGTCGGGGGTGCGGAACGGGGTGAGATCGAACTTGCTCGCCAGCAGGTCGTAGCCGTGCTCGGTCGACGACAGAGACTGCCGGACAAGCTCGCCGAAGGTGGGTCCTCGAGGGTGGAACATGCCCAGCGAGCATATCGGCTCTTACGGGGCAGGATCGCCGCCGGCTGCGCCGCCTAGAGCTTCAGCACCAGCTTGGTCATATCGTGCTGGTTGCCGTCCGGATCGGTGCCGTATCCTGGCCACGCTTGGGACTGGAAACCGAGTCTTTCGAGGGTCTCGATCGCTTGCTGCTCGAGGTCCGAGATCAACATGCAAGACAGATGACGCAGGCCGTTGTTTTTTGCTGTGTCGATCAGGTGATTGACCAGCAAGGTACCGAGGCCGGCATCCCGCCAATGGGGATCGATTAGCCACTTGATCCGTCCGACCAACCGCAGTGGTCCTCGGTCGCGGCAATGCAACGAAGCATCGGCGACAATCTGAGCACCGTCGAGCGCTAGCAAGGGCAAGACCCGGTCATAGTTGAGGTTCTGACCCCAGCTCTCGACCAAGCCAGGGTCGTCAAGCCGCTCCCAGGCGAAACGGCGGGTGTCTTCGGGAAGGCGCTGAAAGAACTCGAATAGTGCCTGGGGATCTTGCTCAGCAAAAGGGCGCACCAAAATGCGCCGTCCGTCGCCGAGTACCGCCTCTTGCGGGTAGCGGTGCTGCATCGTGAAGACTCTCCTCCAATGTTCTTGCTCGAAACGAGCGGGCAAATCATAACACCGCCGGGAGTTGCAAGTGGGTGGCACTTTGGGCCAACCAAGCGAGCAAGCGATCGACATCCGGCGCTCGATGCCAGCCATGGAGTGCGATCCGCAAATAGCCTTCGCGAACCGAAGCGTAAATGCCGCCGCGAATTCCATCTTGGAGGATTCGGTCGAAGCATTCAGCGCCGTGTCCGCAGTGATGTAGGGCGATAATCGAGCCGAGGCGCCTGGCCTTCAGCAGGCCCTGCAGGCGTTTGCTCTCGAGGCGCCAGTCGGGTAGCTCGGCCAGTCCGTCGAGCAGCTGGCATTGCAGACCGTGAAGGTGCTGGGCTATGCGCCGCGGGCCAGCCTCGAGGATCAGTCCCATGGCGGCACCAAAGGCAACGCAGCTCAGCAGGTTAGGGCTGCCGGCTTCGAGGCGCTCACCGGTGGTTAGCCATGCGCGGTCGAAATCGGTTGATGGACGGGCGAAGTTGCCGGCCGCCTCGACCGACAGCCAGGAACCGGTCGGCGCCAAGCGTTGGCGGAAGGCTGCGGCGGTCCACAGAAACCCCTGGCCCTGCGGCGCCAGCAGTCCCTTGTGACCGCCGCAGGAGAAGGCGGCCAAGCCGTCGAGGTGGGTCGGTACCTCACTGGCGGGAAGGGTACCGGCGCCTTGGATTCCGTCGACCACCAGATCGATGCCGCGCTCGGCGCAACCCGCGACCAGCCGCCGCAGATCGAGGCGCAAACCATCTTGGAAGCGCACCCAGCTGACCGCCAGCAGGCGAGTCCGCGGGCCGCAACTGGCGAGCAATCGCTGCTCCGGATCGGCGGTTGTGCTAGGTGGTGCCGACTGCCAGGCCGCGGCGCCGGCTCTGTGCCCGGCCCACAAGGGCGCCTCGCGAACAGTCACTCCGCGCTGGCGCAACGCTAGCCAAGGCCAAGCATTGCTGGGGAACTCGCCGAGGGGCAAGAGAACCTCATCGCCGCTTTGCCAAGGGTAGCCCTGAGCCACCGCCACCAGGCCAGCGGAGGTGGTGGGTACCAGGGAGATATCAGCTTCGCGACCACCGATCAGCGCTGCCGCGGCGGCTCGGGCGCGTTGTGGGATGGCGAGAAAATCCTTCTTCCAGCTCAGGGTCCAGGGGCGGGTCTCGCGGCTCAAGAAACGTTGAGTGGCTGCCGCGGCGGCCACTGGTACTGGGCCCTCGGCACAGTGCATCACCCACAGCACATGGTCTTCCAAGTCGAAGGCGGCGCGGGGCAAGGGTAGGGGAAACCCTTCTGTAGACGTTCGCATGATGCTATCTTCGCAAATCTTGTTCGTGGTCGCGAACCCTCGAACCTTGGATGAACAATCCGCAGCGCGACCGGCATGAAAATGAGTCCTACCGCACAGGGAAGCGATCACCATGAGCCTCGACCGCTCGCCGGCTTGGCAGTGGTTTGGGCGCTTCTTTCAGCTTTGCCATTCTTGTTGGTTGCGCCGCTGGTCGCTGTCGTTCATTGGTTCGAGGCGGCTCACCGATTCGGTTTCCTCGGCGGGTTGCGGCATGCCCTCGATTACGCTTTTCTGCCACTTTCAGTGCGCCTCGCGGTTGGGTTATTGCCGGCGGTTTTGCTGGTCATGTTGGTGCATCTGGGCTGCGCTCAAAGGCTGCAACGCCGGCTGGCATTGTTCGGCGGGCTGTTGGCTGGAGGCGTGGCTGGGGCCACGGCCAGCTATTTTGCCTCGGGGCCGATAGCGGCGGACCCCTCCTACGGTCGATCGATCTGGTCGTTCTTGCCCGATGATTTGCTCAGTGCCGTTTTGGTCTTTGCCATCGCGGCTCTGGTTGCGGGTCTGGCGTGGAGGAGCTTTGCTCGGGTGGTGCCCTGGGCGTTCCTCGATAGTCGGCCGCGGCGTTGGTTGCTGGCGTTGGCAGCCGTGTTCTATGGCTTGATGCTGGTGGTAGCCGTGGCGGCGCCGCTGGTGGTAGCCGAACCGGTCGCTAGCCGACCCAACGTGCTGTTGATCAGCATCGATACCCTGCGCGCTGATCATCTCGGCGCTTATGGATATGCTCGCGACACTAGCCCACGAATCAATAACTTTGCCCAGCGGGGGGTGCTCTATGAACAGGCCCAGAGTTCCGCGCCATGGACCTTGCCGGCCCATGCCAGTTTGTTCTCGGGCCTCGATCCCAGCGAGCATGGCATCACCGAATATGCGAGTGACGGCGATACTTGGCAGGTTCTTGACCAGGAAATTCCGCTGCTGGCAGAGCAGTTGCGGGGCCATGGCTACACCACCGCGGCTTTCACCGGCGGTGGCTTGCTGGGTTCGCGCTTCGGATTGGCGCGGGGTTTCGACATGTATCGCAGCGACGGCCGTCGCTTGGAGGACTATCATCCGGCGGTGCTCGGTTGGTTGCGGCGCAATCAACGCTGGCCGTTTTTTCTTTTCTTGCATTTCTACAATGTCCATCGGCCTTACCGTCCGCCGGCGCCCTACGATAAGCTCTTTTCGGCGGCTGAGGGGGAGTCCTTCGCAGCGGCCGATCTGGAGGATTTCTGCGCCGCCGCGGAACAACGCGGCACTCCGCCCACGGCAGCGTTTCTGCGGCAGGTGGTAGCGCGTTATGACGGCGAGATTCGCTATCTCGATACCCTGTTGGGTGAGGTCTTTGATCAGCTAGAGCGCAGCGGTCTGAACGACAACACCCTGGTGGTGTTGCTGTCTGATCATGGCGAGGCATTCTTCGAGCACGGCAACTGCGATCATCTGAAATCGCTCTATCAACCTCTCGTTCGCGTACCTTTGATCGTCGCGGGTCCCGAGTTGCCTAGCGGTTTGCGGGTCCCCCAGCCGGTGCAACTCAAAGATGTGGGGCAGCTGATTCTCGACTATGTTGGGGTGGCCGACGAACTGGGTTCGCAGCCACGGCGGTTGCTCGCCGAGTTACGCCGCCAGGCCAGCGGTGAGCCGCCGGAGCCCGCTCTTGCCTATGCCGAGACCTGTTGCAAGGGCTACCGGCGCGATGTCGAGGGCTGGCACCACCAGCCTTGGCAAAGTGGTATTCGCTCGATACGCTCTGCGGGTTTCAAGCTGATTACTGATGCCCAGGGGATACCACTCGAGCTGTACGATATGCAAGACGATCCAGGCGAGCGGCACGATCTGCTCGCTAGCGAGGATCCCGCGGTGAGCAACGCTCGCCACCAGCTAGAAGCGGCGATGGCCAAGCGGTTGCTCAAGATTGACCAACAGCGAGCGCGGTGGCAATCACTGGCCGGCCGCCGACAATCGCTCGACGAGGAGACACTACGCCAGCTGCGCCAGCTCGGTTATGTCGACTGAACCAGGTGTTAGCCTCGCGGATTGTGTAGGGGCCGTGGCATGCGCCCGTTTGTGCTGTCCGAGCCGCTGGGCGCACGCCGTGCGCCCCTACGAAAACCTATTGTTGTCAATAACTTGTGAATTTCCGAGACGGTGAGTTAGAGCGAGTTGGAGCACAGCGTTATGGAAAAAGAGCCCACCACCGTTTCCCCCGACACGGTTTCGTCATCGGATTCGGACCCCTCTGACGCTAAGTCGCCGGCGGCTTCCAAATTGGCCCTGGTATTGACCGGCGGTGGTGCCCGTGCGGCTTATCAGGTGGGATTGCTGCGCTGCATGGCGCGGCATATGCCGGATCTGCAAGTGCCGATCATCACCGGGGTCTCGGCGGGGGCGATCAATGCGGCGTTTCTGGCTTCCCACCCCGGGTCGTTGAAGGACGCGGCGCACGACCTGTGCAAGGTTTGGGAAGGGATTGAGTTTGAGCATGTTTTTCAGGTCGGTGTTGGGCCGCTGTTGCTAAGGGGTCTGCGTTGGGTCACTCGCCTGGTGTCTGGCGGTAGCCAGATGACCCCGGCGCCGCGCGGCCTGGTCGATACCGAGCCGTTGCACGAACTGCTCGAACGGACTCTAGAAACTGGCCCAGACGGCGAGATCGTTGGCATTCAGCGCAACCTCGACGCTGGCCACCTCGAAGCCGTGGCCCTAGTCACCTTGCGTTACTCCACCGGCCAGACGGTGACTTGGTGTCAAGCAAACGAAGTCACAGATTGGCGCCGCGCGCGGCGCCGTAGCCGGCAATGCCGGTTGAACATTGACCATGTGATGGCATCCTCAGCGTTGCCGCTGTTCTTCCCGGCGGCCAAGCTTGGCGAGGATTGGTACGGCGACGGTGGGATTCGTCACTCGGCGCCGCTGTCGCCGGCGTTGCACCTTGGTGCCGATCGGGTGCTGGCGGTGTCGACGCGGTATCATCGCAGCCAGGCCGAAGCCGACCAGCCGGTGGTCAGCGGCTATCCGCCGCCGGCACAGATCGTCGGCAATTTGATGAACTCGGTTTTTCTCGATGTGCTGGATCGCGACATTCTGCGCCTGCACCGGCTTGACGCCCTGGTGCGGCGATTGCCGGCGGCGGAGCGCGAGGGTATGCGGCCCCTAAAGATCATGCTGTTGCGGCCTTCGGTAGATCTAGGCAAGTTGTCGGCGAATTATGAGGTGCGCTTGCCTAAGGGGTTTCGCTGGTTGACTCGCAGTCTGGGTACTCGCCAGACAAAGAGCCCCGACTTTCTGGCCATGTTGATGTTTCAACCTGACTATCTGCGCCAACTGATCGACATTGGCGAACGCGATGCCGAGGCGCGGCTGGATGAGATTGCTCGGCTGGTGTCGGCCTGAGCCAAGCCGCCGCGGCTAGCACTAGGCAACACGCGAGGGGTCGGTTGGCGCCAGAGGTTGTTGCCGCGGTAGCATGGTAGGTCGGGACGGGTAGATTTTCAGGAGTCGTCTAACTGCTTGCCAACTGTCGAAGGAGTTCGAGATGCGATGCTATTTCGCCAAGGATCTCAAACGTCGCTTGATTGCCACCGGGGGTATCGCTGGTTGTTTGCTAGTGGTTCTTGCCTCCGGCGTGTTGGCGGAGTCATCCAAGGGGCGAGTGGGCTACCGAGCCCATGGTCGCTACGCGCGCCCGGCACCGCCGCGGGCGACGCAGCAGCCGCTGCCGATCGTCGGTACGGCATTTCCAGGCAACGTGCCGCGCACGCAGCAGAAGTACTACCGCGTACTGCCGCCCTACGCCTCGAATACCCAACCCTTTCACAGCAATCCGCACTACCCGTCCGGGGTGCCGATCGATCCCCGCGCACTGCCCAGTTTAGGCGCTACTCGCTTCATCACGGTGCTGCCACAGCCGGTGGTCTATCTGCCGACCAACGCTGTGTTCCGGTCACCGGCCGAGGTTCTGCAGGCCGTACCGCAGCCGATCGCGCCGCCACAGCAAGTAGGGACGGCCCCCTCCGGTGCGCCGATCTATGTGGTGGTGCAGGCCCCTCCGGCACCGCCGGCACCTTCCGCGCCTCCGGCCAGCACGCCCCCCGCCGTGTCCCCAGCAGCTCCTACGGCGGCGCCGGCACCCCCCCGCGGACCGGGCGGACTCCGTTTTCGCGTGCAGCCGGCCGATGCTCAGGTCTTTCTCGACGATCGGTTGCTCGGTGAGGGCGCTGCTCTTTCGGCCCAACTCGAAGCCATGGTGCTTGATGCCGGGGTCTACATGCTCGAAGTACGCCACCCAGACCATCGTTCGGAACGTCTGTTCTTTGGCGTCTATGCCGACACCGAGGTTGAAGTAGAAATCGATCTGACCCGTCGGGACGGCCGCCGCCGCTCGTGGGTAGATATTGATAGTTGAGAATAATCGGCTAAGAGTAGAGATTCTCTGATCGCCTGCCAACCACCAGTGAGATTTCTGTATCTCGCTACAGGTATCGTCAGCATGCCTCTTCGGTGCCCGGATTGATAGACCAATCGTGGCGTTTTTCAAGCACCCCCTTTGAGGTTTTCGCCTTCTTGGGTCTCTAGTCGCCAAGAAAGTGCGGCAAGTCGGTCGGCCAGACTTATAATCGCAGGTTATGGAAGGGACCACCCTGGGTCCGTATCGCCTCGAGAAGCGGCTAGGTGCTGGTGGTATGGGGGAGGTCTTCAAGGCGCATGACGACCGTCTGGGTCGATCAGTGGCGATCAAGAGGATCCTGCCCACTAAGCAGCAAAGTGCCGGTTTTCGTCAGCGTTTGCTAAGGGAAGCACGGGCTATTGCCCAGCTTAATCACCCGGCGATCGTTCAGATCTACGACATCTTCCAAGACGGTGATAGCGACTGCATCGTCATGGAGTTTGTCGAGGGACAGCGCCTCGATAAGCTGATCCGCGAGAGCCGGCTCGACTTGGAAACGGTGTTGCGTTGCGGCAAAGAAATTGCGAGTGGGCTTGCTGAAGCCCATTCCAAGGGAATCCTGCATCGTGATCTGAAGACTGAGAATGTCCTGCTGAGCGCCGCCGGTGACGCCAAGCTGCTGGATTTCGGCTTGGCTCGCCCCCTCCGACCGACAGAGTTCGACGCCTCGCTCACCGCCCACGACCAGATGGTCGGCACCAGCCGAACCTTGTCTCCCGAGTACGCCAGCGGCGACGAGATCGACCATCGCTCGGACCTTTTCCAGTTGGGAGTGCTGCTCTACGAAGCTTGTACCGGCAGCTCACCGTTCAAGGCCCAGAACACCCTCGCCACCCTCAAGCGAGTGATTCTGCACACCCAGGCACCGGTGGCGATGTTGCGCCCCGAGGTGCCGCCAGAGTTGTCGGAACTGATCGACAGGTTGTTGGAGAAGGACCCTGAGGATAGGCCGCAGAGCGCAGCCGAAGTGGCCGAGGAGCTGGCTCTGATGTTCGGCTCCACCACTTCGTCGGAATCGATGGTGCGCAGCAACCAGTATCGGCGGCCCTCGCGACTGACAGCGGTGCTTGCTGTGCGTCGGGGAACGTTTTGGCTCGCTGCTCTGGCCATGCTGCTGCTGGCGCTGGGGATAGGGTTTTACTTCGTTGGCGGGCGAGCCGGTCGCGAGCAACAAGGACCGGGCTTACTGCAGGCCAAGGATTCGGTGGTGCTGGCGCATCTCGACAACCGTACCGGCGACGCGGATCTCGATCACTCCGTCGGCACCGCGTTGCGGGTGGGGCTCAATCAGTCTCGTTTTGCTTATGTGCTGCCGCCGGAGCGGGTAGCCGACGCTCTGGATCGGATGGAGCGGCAGCCGGGCTCGAGAATCGATCGCCAACTCGGCATCGAAATTTGCCAGCGGGAGGCCTCGAAGGCTCTGGTGAGCGGCAGTGTGGTCAAGGTGGGTGACAACTACAAGATCAGTGTTGAGCTGATCGACCCCGGCAATCAGCGTAGCGTGTTTACCTTCTCGGCCCCTGCCGAAGGGCGAGACGGGATCCTCAACGCGGTCGAGCTGGCGGCACGGGCCCTGCGCGCCAACCTAGGCGAGTCCTTGGCGACGATCAAAGAGAGCGCCCTGCCCTTGGAGAAGGTAACCACCCCCCATTTGCAGGCCCTTGAAGCCTACTCGCTGGCCGCCAGACATCATCTGCAGGGTGATCCCGAGGCCGCTATCCTGCTGCTCGAAGAAGCGCTTGAGATCGACCCCGGCTTTGCCATGGCGCACGCTCGCCTGGGTACTATTTATCGCAATTTGCAGCGCGGAGGGGAACTCGCCCCGAGGCATTTCGAGCGGGCCTTGGAGCTGCATGACCGACTGGCTCCCCTGGAGCGGCTCTATGTCGAAGGTTGGGTGGCCTCAACCCAGGGGGAACCGGGTGAGATGGTGCGGATCTGGTCGCTGATGAGTTCTCTTTACCCGCAACACGACTCCGGGCACTACAACCTGGGGATGGTCTACTGGCAGTTCCAGAATCAGTACCAGATGGCCGCAGAAGCCTTGCGCGAAGCCAGCGAGCTGGTCAATAACAGTCGCCGCTACCAGGCGATGATGATGTACGGCTACTGTCAGCTGGCACTCGGTGAGCGTGAGGGTGCTCTGGTCAGCTTCGAAGAGGCCCGGCAGCAGCAGACGGACCAACCTGTGGCGGCTCTTGCCTTGGTAGATGCCTACCTTGCCGAGCGTCGTTACGACCCAGCGCGGCAGCTGGCGGAGAGGGTGGTTCGAGAGACCGCCGATCAGTGGCAGGTTCAGGCCAAGCTGCGTCTAGCTTTGTTGGAGATGGACCGGGGCCGTTTTCCAGCTGCCCTTGATCGGTTGACCGAGGTGATTGCCCAAGCCGAAGCGACGGGGCTCGCGCGGCCGGCCCTGGTCGCTCGCCTGGCTCGTATCGCCGTGCTCGAGATCGAAGGCGATCGGGATAGCTTCGCGCGCGAATTGGACATCTCGATCTCCTCCGCTCGCCAGCTGTTGGGCACCGAGAGCGCCGTGCTGAGCTCCTCTCCAACTACTTTGCTGGTGATGCTCGGCAAGCTTGGCTTACGCCATGGATCGGCTGAACAAGCACGGCAGATTTTCGGCTGGCTAGCGCCGCTGGCCGAAGAGACCGGATATGCGCTGCGCCGGGCCTACGTCAAGATCCTGGAAGGCGAGATTCTAGCTTTTGAAGGACAGGTGCAGCTGGCTGACGAGCGTTTGCGCGAGGCGATCACTATCGCCGAGCCGATTCAGGCGCACGAAAGTCTGGCCCGTCTATGGATGGCGGCGGGCCAAGAAGAGACCGCGGCGATCCACTTTGCTTGGCTGCGCCAGCACCGCTCACGCGCCTTTGTCGAGTGTGTCGGCTATTGCTTTGGTCGTGAACTCAATGTCTTGGCCTTGCAGCAGGCCGAGGAATGGCGGCCGCTGACAGCGAATGAAGCGGGATCGGACACCGACTAACCACCAGAACCCGTGGGCTGGCCGCGCAAGGCCAGCGTCGGCCGAGAGTCCTCAGCCGCTGCCGGCACTCCACAGCCACAAACCGCGATGGAACCTTCCATGGCAGGCTCCAGGCCGAGTTCTTGCTCGACGTTGGCGCCGTTGATGGCGGCGCTAAAGAAAGCTCCCAAGCCCAGCTCGGCGGCTACCAGGTAGAAGGTCTGGCTGAGGTGGGCGGCGTCCATCAGGACCACCCCATAGGTCTTGGCACTGTCGCCATATTTCCAGAAATTGCGTCGAAAGCGGGCGGTCAGAAACACCAGCACCTGGGCCCCAGAGGGAAAAGACTGGCCCGCGGTTAGTTGGTCGGCTAGTTGTTCTACCCGTTCTGGCGCCAAGGCTCGTACCAAGCTCAGTCCGTGCTGGCCAGTGTTGTAGTGGTAGAAGCCGGCAGCCAAGTCTTCGACGTCGCGGACCAGGGGATAGGCTTCTATGGGATGCAGCGCGCCGCCTGAAGGACTGGTCTTGTGTAGCACCTCGAAATCGGCCGACAGCCTCGAGCTACCGTGGCAGCCGAAGACCTGGAACAGCAAGGTAGATAGATCTTGCAGCCGTAAAGAGCGCCGAGGATTGAAGCGGCGAGTGGTTCTGCGCTGAGCTAGCAGGCGGTAGAACGGGCGATCAGTCTCGGCTGTCGGTAGGGGTTCAGGAGATGCCGCGTTGGTCGGCTGGTGAAACGCTGTTGGCGCTACCCCGCGCTGGGCGGCGAATTCGGTGAATAGCCGCTCGTTGTTGCGGACCAGCTGGTTTTGCTCGTCCTCATCATTCGGCACTCCCAAGTCTTGATCTCGCCAGCGGTTCATGAAGTGGTAGAGCGCCGCCTGGGCTGGCCAGCCGGCCTCCCCGATGCGCTGATCGCGCTCGCGAAGAGCCGTTGGGCCGGGCTCCTCCTGGTCGCTGAGTAGCAGCCCAATATCGATCAACTTGGCGATCAGCTGTGGCTTGGCAGCGGTTCGTTCGAGCAGCAGGTCGACCGCAAGCCACTGGTCGCGGGGTACGCTCAGCAGTAGCTCGACTTCGCTGGTAGTGATGCAGTGGCGGGTCGAAGTAAGCAGCGAAAGAGCTTGCAACTCAGTCTGAGAGCGCAGCTCGACCGCGCCGCGGAGCAGAGCCCCGAGATCGACGACCTGCTGGTCCGCGAGTTCGAAGAACAGGTTGCGAGGCCGCTTGACGCGCAGTGTCGATTCTTCTGTCATGGGTCAATTTGGCCCCTGGACCGACCCGCGGGATAGCTGTATCGAGAGCTTCGAGGTCGGTATTCGACCCGTGTTTGGCCTTCTCGCAGATGCACGATGCCCAGATACAACAAACCCCCCAGACTCGTACTCAACCGTAGCTGGAGTCGGGGGGTTTTCGGGACTGACGGTCAGTGTACGAGCGAATCGTCCGTCAGGAAAGGAACCCAGGGCAAGATTCGACGCCGACTGGAAGCCGACAAATCCTTGACCCCAGCCGCCAGTTCGGCGCTGCCCGGCAAGGTGACACTCTGCGGAATGTCCGCCGGATCGACGATCAGTCCGAGCTGCGCGAAGGCAGCTGAAGGATCCTCTCGCAGCTGAGTTCTAAAAGTTGGGTTGTGGTGGACTTGCCGCAGTAGCTCGAGCTGCCGCTGTGGCAAAGGGTCGCTGGATAGCGAGCTTCTTAAGTGGGAATTCGCCAGACGCACTCCAAGGCCCCCCTTTGGGTCAATGGCGATTAGGGAAGTGTATTCGTCCTCAGTAAAGCACCGGATGGTCGAGGATCGAAGCGATAGTAAAATTGCACTTTCTCGGTTGGGTAGGCTATCAAATGTCTCGGCCAAGAAGCGATAGCCCAGTAGAAATTGGCCAGAGCGAAAACATCGACCAAGAATAGGAGGCTAGACAGTGAAAATGGGCTCTCCCCCCTTCCACCGGTGGTGGCTGGCCCTCAGCAGGACTTGATTTCTGCCCAGGAGGCACAGACTTTGCGGATTTCACCAGGGTCGGCGCGGTCTAGAGCATCGGCAGTGAAGGCGCGGATTTCAGCGTCTTCGATGCCGGATTGGCGCATCGCCTGCCGAATCGCGCTGACCCAAGCGAATGGGTTGTGGCTGCTCAAACAAATTTCAATGTCGGGGTATCGCGGGTTCATCAGCATTCTTGGCGCCTCGTCTAACAAGTTAGACGCTTGAAGGCTGGAATTCGTTCCGTATGCCTTGGTGATTTTTCAGATTCCGTGGTCTTCCAGGGCCGCCTGAGAAAAAAAGGTGCAAGACTGATTCCAGGCGCTGGGTAGTGTCAGGCAGCAACAGCGGCGCGGAGAGCGTATGCCGGGGTTGACGATCCATGTCCTCCGGATGGGGCGGTTGAGAGGGCGGCTGGGTTATCCTAGATTCCCCGGTGCCAAAGGTGGGGATCGATGGGGACTTTCCCCGCTGCGATCCCCTTTCACCTCGATAGCAAGGAGTCCAACCTGTGCCAGATCCTCGAGTCCCGCGAAGGCGGTGGACACCCGTCGTCGTCGTTCTCGGCGCCTTGCTGGCCTCGGTGGCAGTCGGCCAAACACCGGCCCGACTCGCCAGCCGACTGAACTCGGATCTCGATCTGCTGTTGCAGCTTCTCGAAGGAGAGTTCGACAATTACTGGCAAGCGCGAATCGACCGCGAGAGTGAGGTCGAATTCCCTCACCGCCGCGTTCACGCGCTCTTCTCCCGCGTCGAGCTGGCGGCGCTGGGCCCGCATGTGTTCTACGTTCAGCAGACGGAGGATGGCGACTCGGCGAAGATCGTCGGCCAGTGGTTGTACAGCTTTCGCACCGATCTCGAGCAGCAGGAGATCGAGATGTCAGTGCATACCTTTGCTGATCCCGCGGCGATGGTGGATGCCCATCGTCAGCCGGCCAAATGGAAGCAGGTGAGACTCGCTGATCTGAGCAGCCATCCCGGCTGTGAGATCTACTGGCAACGGCGTGAAATCCTCTTTGTTGGACAAACCCTGGAGGGGGCGTGTCGGATTGGCTCAGAACATTCCACCGACCCCTTGGTGGTGACCGAAGATTTCCGCTTGACTGCCGACGGGCTCTGGCTTGAGCAGCGTGCCGAGACGGTCGAGGGTGAGTATGCCTTCGGCCCTCGTGGGGGAGTGGCACAGCAACTTCGCAGAGTGCGCTATTTTGATTGCTGGAGCGCTGTTAAACCGCAGCAAGAGGATCGGGAATGGGATGTGTGGCGTGATCTCGTGCTCCACGATCAGGGAGGGGTGGTGGAGTTGAAGCCGGCGGATGGCAGAGTGGCCCGGTTCAGCTTTGAACTCTTTCAGGCGGTCTTTGAGGGCGAAGACCGAGTGCATGTGTTGCAGCTGGCGGTGCACCAAGTGGGTACAAAAGAATCGATCGCCTACAGTTGGTCGAGTCCCGCTAGTTCCCAGTTAGGTGTCAACCTGCGTTTTCTCCAGATCGGCTGCACCCGTCGTCCAGCAGAAGCTCAGGCCTTGGGCATCAGCAGCCAGAGCAGTAGGTAGACCACGGTGCCGGGGAAACCCACTGAAGCGATCGAAATCACTACGAACAAGACTCGCACCAGGGTTGGATCCCACCCCAGCCATTTGGCGATGCCGCCACAAACGCCACCGAGCATCCGGTTGCTTCTCGATCGATAAAGGGGCATGAGAGATCCTCCACAGGTCGTTTATCAGCGCCGCTGAACCAGCGACTGGGTCTGTCATCAAAGGCTACGACGCAGTGCGGCATGTTATTCACCCGATCCACTCGACCGGTTTGGCACCAGGGGTTGGCGAGAGCTGTCAGTTGCCTGCTCGGTCGCTGGCTGGGGGAATCAGCTCGAGGGCCAGCAAGCGGTCTTTGCCGCGCAGGTAGAGCAAGCCTTGGGCGAGCACGGGTTCGTTCCACACCGGATACGGCAGCAGCGGCCCTGTCTTGCCGGCGCCGGCTCTGGCGACCTCGCGGTAACCTTCGCCGCTGGCTTCGACCAGCAGTAGTTGGCCGCGTTCGGTAGAAACCAGCAAGTGGTTGTCGACCCAGATCATCGTCGCACGGCCAAGCTCTCCTTGGCGCCACAGCACCCGGCCGGTGGCGGCCTCGATGGCGCGCAGTTCAGCCCCGCCGCTGCTCTCACCGCTAGAACCCCAGACGATGCCCTGGCGGTGGATCGGAGTGCTCCAATGGCAAGCCAGGCTCTTGCCTCGGGGCGGGTCGACCCACACCGGTTTGGCGCCGCTCGGACCCACCTCCAACAGGGCTGCTCCCGGACCATAGGCTTCGGTAATCAGCACCCGCTGGCCGATCACCACCGGGTTGGCGGCGTTGACCGAGAGCAGTTTCATAGCCCGCCACGGAAAGTGAAAACCGACCTCGCCGCGGACCGGATCGAGGCCCACCAGACCGCCGCGGGCAAGGACAAAGGCCCAGCGCCGGCCGCCGAGGGTCGCCAGCACAGGGCTCGAATAGCTGGCCAGCTCGTTGCTCACCTGGTACCGCACCTCACCGCTGAACTTGTTGAAGGCGACGACGCCGCTGCCATTGCCGGCCACCGGTCCGCGGTGAATCGACGGGCTGTCCGGCGGGCTGCCGCCGATCATGACGAGTAGCAGGTCGCCCTCGATCGTCGGGGTCGAGCCGACACCGAAGAAGTTCTGCACCACGCCGAAGCGTCGCTGGGTGTCGACTTCCCAGAGCAGCTTGCCATCACCCACCCGGTGGCAGCGCAGCCGACCTTCGACACCGAAAGTGTAGACCCGGTCGCCATCGATCACCGGTGACGAGCGGGGCCCGGCGCTGAATTTGTACAGGTCTTGGTAGTCGGTGGGGTGCTCGTTGTGCCACAGCTCGCGGCCAGTTTCGCTGTGGAAGCAGGTCAGGCGAGCCTGGTCGCCGTGTCGGTCGTAGAACAGCAACCTGCCGCGAGCCACCGCAGGACCGGCGTAGCCATCGCCGACTGGCCGCTGCCAAACCTGCCGCAGACCTTCTGCTGGCCAGGCGAGCAGCAGGCCGGTTTCGGTTGAGGTCCCATCGCCGTTGGGGCCGCGAAAAGTCGGCCAGTCGCTGCCATCCCTCCGGCTGCGCAAGTCCTTGGGCAGAGGTTCTTTGGCTGCTGATTCAGCGGCAAGGGGCCAGGCGGTTCCGCCAGCTGTGGCGAGTGCCAGCCAGCAAACCAGCAGGTAGGTCGAACAGCCATTGCGGTCGGCAGATAAGCTCATGCTGGAGGCCAGCATATCGCCCTTGTCGGTTGTGCGCTCCTGGACCCTTGGTGCATGCTAGGCGCTGGCTTCCTAGAAGTTTCTCAGCCGTCCCGAAGCAGGAGGTAATGATGGTCAAACGTATCGACAAGAACGATCAGGAATGGCGCCAGCACCTCACCGACGAGCAGTACCGAGTTTGTCGTAAGGAAGGCACGGAGCGTGCCTTCTCCGGTGAGTATCACGACTGCAAGGATGACGGCACCTATCGCTGCGTCGGTTGTGGTGCGCCGCTATTTGCCGCCGCGACCAAATTCGATTCTGGTACCGGTTGGCCGAGCTTCTGGCAGACTGTGGATGGCGAGCAAGTGGCGGAGCGTGAGGATCGCAGCTTCCTCAGCCGCCGCACTGAGGTCCACTGCGCGGCTTGCGAGTCCCATCTGGGTCACGTTTTCACCGACGGGCCGCAGCCCACGGGTTTGCGTTACTGCATCAATTCGGTAGCGCTGAAGCTCGATCGCCAGGCTGGCGAAGACCAAGAGTGAGCGGTGTGGCCGCGCACTTCTGCCCGCACCGTGGCGACTTCGGCTCAGCTGGCCTCGACCGGCTGCCGGCCCTTCTCTAGCACCCGCTCGGGAACTTGATTGAGATCCCACACGATGCCGAACCACGACAGCATCCGCAGCACATAGAACGAGATGTCGATCTCCCACCAGTAGAAGCCCTGGCGGGCGGCGCCCGGATAGTAGTGGTGGTTGTTGTGCCAGCCCTCGCCGAGGGTGATCAGCGCCAGCCAGATGTTGTTGCGGCTGTTGTCGGTGGTGCGGAAGCGCCGCTTGCCGAAGATGTGGGAGAGAGAGTTGATGGTGAAGGTGCCGTGCCACAGGATCACTGTCGACACCAGCCCCACCCAGACGAATACCGCCGGGCCGGCCAGCAGCCACAGCAGGGCACCACTGATCACCGGCACCAGCAGAGCGTTGTCGTTGAGCCAGACCAACTCGGGGTATTTGGCGAAGTCCTTGATCTTGTCGTAGCGAGTGGGGTTGTACTTGCGGCACAAAATCCACCCCACATGGGCCCACAGGAACCCCCTCAAAGTTGGCGAGTGGAGGTCGTCCCGCTGGTCTGAGTGGCGATGATGGTGGCGGTGGTGCGCCGCCCACCACAGCACCCCCTTCTGCACCGAGAGGGTGCCCAAGAGGGCCATCACGAATTGAAAAATCCGCCCGGTCTTGAAGCTGCGGTGCGAGAAATAGCGGTGAAAGCCGGCGGTAATCGCCCACATCCGCACCAGGTAGGCACCGGCGGCCAACGCCACCAACTGCCAGGTGACACCTACCCAGATGGCACCAAGAACTGCCGCGACATGGGCCGCGACAAAGGGAATCGAGGCAATTAGGTCGACATCTTCCAGGTCGTAGTGGTGGTCGCTCATCGGTTCTGCTCTCCTCTCGAAGCGAGCCCTCAGCACATCATTCGCCTCGACCTAGAGCCACCTTTGAGCGTCATGTGTCGGTCATCTTTGTGTAACGGATTTGCGCCTCTAGATCACGCCGGGTTGGCTTGGCAGAGACGATGTTCAGGGACTGCCCTCGAAGCCAGCGAGAGGACCGTCCACTGGCTGAGAGATCTGACTCAGCGCTCCAGCTAGGGCACGAAGCGATAGCCGGCGCCGCGCACTGAAACGATGTGCTGCGGATCGGCGGGCTTGTCTTCGAGTGCTTGGCGCAGTTTGCGGATGAAGTTGTCAACGGTGCGGCTCTCGATGTCGCCGGAGAGTCCCCACACTTCTTCCAAGAACACCCGCCGCGAGATCACCTCGCCAGGACGCGCCGCGAAGAGCTTGAGCATGGCGATCTCGCGCGGCGAAAGGTGGATTTCCTTGCCGCGGCGGCGGCTTGCTTGGAAGGTCTGGAAGTCCACCGTCCACGGGCCATAAGCGAGGGTGCGCACCTCGCTATCGGCCTCTGGCGGGTTGCTGGTTCGGCCCCAGACCTGGCGCCGTAGCGCGCCGCGGATCCGCGCCAGCACCTCGTCGAGGTCGTAGGGTTTGAGGATGTAGTCGTCGGCGCCGGCGTCGAGACCGCGGATGGCGTCGTCGCTGTGGTTGCGGGCGGTGACCATCAGAATCGGCTGCATGTGGCCGACTTGTCGCAGTCGGCGGGCGACCTCAAAACCATCGATTCCGGGCAACATGATGTCCAGCAGCAGCAGATCGAAGGCCTCCAGCTCGGCGGCCTCCAACATGCTCTCTCCAGTGTCGAAAATCTCGACGTCGTAGCCCGAATTGCGTAGGTTGAAGGCCAGCCCCTCGGCCAGATGGCGCTCGTCCTCAACCAGCAGAATGCGGCTCATGCAGCGATGGCTCCGTTGCTCTTGGACAAAGGTAGGCGGATGTTGACGGTGAGGCCATGGCCGCTGCCGACACTGGTGGCGCTGACCTTGCCGCCGTGTGCCTGGACGATCGAGCGGACGATGAAAAGGCCGATGCCGGTGCCCTTGCGCGCCCGGCTCGGAAAGGCTCTCTGGACGCGGTAGAAGCGGTTGAAGAGATCGGGTAGGGCGGCAGCCGGTACTCCCAGACCGCGATCGCTGAAACGTAGCTCGACCTCTTCTTCGCGGCGCTCTACGTTGAGGGTGATGCGAGGTGGTTCGGTGCCCGCGTAGCGCACTGCGTTGTCGACCAGATTGTCCAGCACCTGGCGGAACATCATGTTGTCCAGCTCCACCCAGGTCTCGTCAGAGTGATGCAGTTCGAACTCCAGCTCGTGCTCTTCGTGCAATTGGCGGGCATCCTCGGAGTAGTCGGCCAGGTAGGCGCCGAGTTCGAGTTCTTGCGGTGTTACCTGAAGTTCGTCGCCGCGTCGGTCGATTTCGGCAGCGCGCAAGATGTTTGAGATCAGCCGCGATAGGCGTTCGACGTCGAAGAGGATCTTCTCGACAAAGTTGCGCCGGTCGCCAGGGCTGAGTTCGGCGCTGCGCAGGGTTTGGGCGAAGAGCTTGATCGACGACAGGGGCGAGTTGAGTTCATGCGACACCGAAGCGATGAAATCGGATTGCCGCTGCCGCCAGCGGATATGGCCGAAGAGCTGAGCGCCGAGGATCGACGACAGGATGATGATGGTCAGGAACAAAGCGGTGCCAAGGGCGATGAGAGTGCTACGAAAAAAGGCTCCTTGCTGTGCGGCGAGCTGCTTGAGCTGTTGATAGTCCTGTACTAGAGCAACGTTCCACAGCACCGTCAAAGTGATGGTCAACACCAGCACGACCACGAAGAGGATGATCGGGCCGCGGATCGAGAGGTGGCGGTAGCTGGATTCGCTCAAGAGTTTCGGTTTCCGGAGTTCGGAGTTGAGGTCAAGCGGCATTCTAGCGCGATGGTAGATTCGGCAGTCTTTGGAGGTTCCGATATGCCGCAGATCCGTACGCGACCGCTGCCCCTCGCCGTTCTAGCCGTATCTTGTCTTCTCATCGCCGTTAACCCGATGTTGGCTGAGCCGCCGATGCCGATCGAGGACGCGCCGCCGCGGGCCGAAGGCGAAGGACCCTGGAGTCAGCTAATTCTGCGCGGCGGCATCTTGGTAGATGGCACTGGCGCACCGCCGCGTGGGCCGGTCGATATCGTCATCGAAGGCCATCGCATTGTCCGCATCGAGAGTGTTGGTTACCCAGGGGTGCCGATCGAGGCCGACAAGCGGCCGGAGCTGGGTGAGGGTGGCCATGAACTCGAAGTTTCGGGGATGTATGTTCTACCCGGTTTTGTCGACATGCACGGTCATATCGGTGGCCACGATCAGGGCACGCCGGCGGAGTACGTTTTCAAGCTGTGGCTCGGGCACGGCATCACCACCATTCGCGATCCGGCCTGCGGTAGCGGGCTCGATTGGTGTTTGGCGCACAAGCAGAAGAGTGCGGACAATGAGATCACCGCGCCCCGGATCGAAGTCTACGTGGTCTTCGGCCAGGGGCTCGACGACCCATTCACCGAGCCCGAGCAGGCGCGCCGCTGGGTACGGCAGGTCGCCGAACAAGGGGCCGATGGGCTGAAGTTCTTTGGCTATCGGCCCGACATCATGCAAGCGGCGATCGAGGAGGCCACCGCCCGCGGCCTAAGAACCGCCTGTCACCATGCCCAGTTGGCGGTCACCCGGGTCAATGTGCTCGACACCGCCCGCTGGGGCTTGACCTCGATGGAGCATTGGTATGGCCTGCCCGAGGCTTTGTTCGACGATCGGGTGATCCAGGACTACCCGGTCGACTACAACTACAACAACGAGCAGCATCGTTTTGGCGCGGCCGGCCGGCTGTGGGCCCAGGCGGCAGCGCCCGGCAGCGCCCGCTGGGAAGCGGTGATGGACGAGTTGCTAGAACTCGACTTCACCCTCGACCCGACCCTGACCATCTACGAAGCCAGCCGCGACCTGATGCGCGCCCGCCGCGCCGAATGGCACGAGGAGTACACCCTGCCGTCCTTGTGGGATTTCTACCGCCCGAGCCGTAAAGCGCACGGTTCCTACTGGTTCGACTGGTCGACCGAAGACGAGGTCGCCTGGCGCGGCAACTTCCGGCGTTGGATGGTGTTTCTCAATGAGTACAAGAACCGTGGCGGCCGAGTCACCGCCGGCTCCGACAGCGGTTTTATCTACAAGCTTTACGGCTTCGGCTACATCCGCGAACTCGAACTGCTGCGCGAAGCCGGTTTCCACCCCCTTGAGGTGCTGCGCTCGGCGACTTACCTCGGCGCCGAGGCGCTTGGCCGGGTCGCCGAGATCGGCTCGGTCGAGCCCGGCAAGCTGGCTGACCTGATCGTCGTGCCCGAAAATCCGCTGGCCAACTTGAAAGTGCTTTACGGCACCGGCGCGATCCGGGTCGACGAGGACAACCAGCCGGTGCGGGTCGGCGGCGTGCGCTGGACGATCAAAGACGGCATCGTCTACGACGCGCCACGGCTGCTCGCCGACGTGCGGAGAATCGTCGCCGAGGCCAAAGAGCGAGAGGGGCGAGAGCTGGTGCAGCCCGGCATGCCGGGGGATCAGCCGCCGGCCGAGGGGGGCGAGGACCAGCCGCAGGGGGATTCGGCTGCAGCCGCTGAGGGGCTGCCGATCAGCTGAGGAATAGGTAGGCGAGGAAGAGCAGGATCACCAGGACCACGGTCGGAGTTCCGAAAGACAGAGCACTTCGCTGCCAGGGCTCTAGCTGCTGCCAACGTTGGCCGAGAGTTAGCTGAGTCTGCCGGCGATCGCGCCCTATTTCCTGTTGCAG
The DNA here is from genome assembly GCA_965248925.1 of Candidatus Multivoradales bacterium. Classification (GTDB taxonomy): domain Bacteria; phylum Acidobacteriota; class Thermoanaerobaculia; order Multivoradales; family J023; genus CBDFLE01. The sequence continues at coordinate 3,208,045 of CBDFLE010000006.1, forward strand.
CTGATCCGCCGGGACCTGACTGACGTTGCGTCGCGCTTCAGACTGTGATCCTTCGATCATCCTGCGGTGACGCTGGCGGATCTTGCTCACTTGCGGCGGGCTACTAGAGGTCCCGCCGCTGCTTTGGAGTTTTTGTGGCGTGTAGTCGACCCTCAAAGTTCTCGGCGAGGTAACCTGTTCCAGGGGCTGATCCACCTTCGGAATGAGGTAGGAGAAATGGGCGCCGCTGTGCAGGATGTAGATCTGAAGTCCACCGCTGCCCAGCTGCAGTGAGCCGATCAAGATGACCTGATCGGTGTTGGGTGGTGCCTGAACGATGTGGACCGTGCAGTTAGTGAAGCCCTGCCTTGCCAGAATCGCCAGCGCCCGCTGACCGGAGGGGTGGCTGATATCGATCTGCTCACCGGCGGCAATGCCGATGTCCGCCTGGACGATGGCTTGGCGAAGCTGGCCGATGGTCTCGGAGTCTTCCCGGCCGTAAGCCCGTGCCATGCAGCGCAGAAAGCAGTTCATTTGATCGCCGGACACCCGCTCGATGACGAAAGCCTGGCCCACCTGCTGTACTCCGGGCTGCTCGAGCAGCTTTTCAAAAGCGACCTGCTCGACGAAGTCGGGTTGCTCCCAATCCGGAGACCGCACGAACGGCTGCGGGCCCAAACTGGGCATCTCGATCTCCATCCACGGGCTCATCAACAGCACCTGTCGATTGCGGTCGACCGGTAGCTCTTTGAGCCGCTCATTGAGCCTGCCCTGGGCTTGCCCCAGCTCCTGGGTGCCGCTAGGCCAGAAGTCGTAGCCTCCGCCGTCGGCGATCAGCGCCCAGAACTGATAGTGGGTGAGCGTCAGATAGATGCGGCCCTGGGTGTAGTCGAGCACCACCTTGGTGTTGTGCTCCCAATCTGAACCGGTGCCGGTGTACTCGGCGAAGCCCTCTGGCCCCTGCCGACCCTTGACGATTGCCGAACCGGCGCCGGTTTGCGAATGGGTCGCGTAGTGACCGTGCAGCGCCGGTTGCGGGGCGTCTTTGTCGAACTGGTTCTGCGGCAGCCTGCCGGAAGAGTCTTGGTGCCAGCTGCGCAGCGTGCCGGGCGCGTCGGGGCTCTTCTCTTTCCGCTTCTTCTCGTCTTCGGTTCTCTCGTCGACGACCGCTCCGCTGTCCAGCTGGAAGCGCACGTCGAACATCAGATTGATCAGCGGGCGAGGCAGAATCTGCTTGGCGACTTCCCACGGCAGGCGGGTGATCGGTAGACTCTCTTTGTGGTACGCCGGGTCTTCTTGGCCGAGGGCTCCGGCTAGCAGTACCGGGCCGATCGCCTGACCAAGAGACTCGTACATGCTCTCGTCGCTGCCCCACATCACGCCTTCTGGCTGGCCGCGATGGGTCAGCGAAGTGTGCTGATACTCGTCACCTTCGAAGACGCTCTTCGGCATGGTGGCGTACCGGGTATCGCGGTTGGGCTGGGCAGGACCGCCTGGATTCTGATCGGGCTTGAACTTCTTGTATCCTGCTCTGATGCAATGGTTGATGTTGCCAGGCAATTCCGCGAGAAGCCCGAGCTTCTCCTCTCGAGATTTCTCAGGGAATGAGTTCGCCCTACGGAAATACTTGGCGGCTTTACTGTTGTCGAGTCCTGCGGCGATCTGGATCGCATAGGCGAGGTCGTCACGGATCGCCAGGTCGAAGTATTCGTCGAGCTGAGCATCATCGAGCTGGTCGAGGGTCAGGCCCAAACCTTGGGCATAGGCTTGCGGGGTGATTACGATCAGGCGCTGGACAGTGTTGGCCGGTGCGCGTCGAGGTTCTCCGATCACTCGGTGGCCGAGCAGCTGGGCTCGTTGGATCCTCGCTTCGAGCTGATCTGGGGAGGGGGTCTCCCGCGAGCCCATCCGCTGATCGATCGTGGACTCGGGTGAGCGAGGTCGCGACCGGAAGTCGGCGTGGACTGGCGGAGGCGAGAAGGGCTTGTCAACTCGATGCATGTGGGTGACTCGGTGGTCTGTTCCCTTGAGGTCTTGCCGCCCAACAATATCTGGGTCAGCTCATCCCGGCAGAGGACCATCGATTCTACGATGATCTAGCGAACCTCTGCCGAGGCGAGACCCTGGGGCACTGCTCGATGGCTTTCCTAGCCTTGACCTGAGTAGGAATCTTCATATAACCTTTTGGTTATGCATAAGAGCCAGCTCGACCTCGTGTTCTCAGCCCTCGCGGATCCGACGCGCCGCGGGATGCTCGAGCAACTCGCCGGCGGGCAGGCCAATGTCGGTGCCTTGGCGAAACCCCATGCCATGTCACAGCCCGCCGTATCGAAGCACTTGCGGGTTCTGGAACGGGCAGGGTTGATCCAGCGCACGCGGTGTGGACGGGAGCACCACATCCGGGTCGATTCGCGACCCATCAAGGCAGCCAGCACCTGGATAGGACGCTACACGCGGTTCTGGGGCCAGCAGCTCGACGACGTCGAGGCCTATCTCAAAGCACCAGAGAGAGACTGGCCGGGACAAAGCCACAGGAGAGATACCAGCGATGAGCAATGAAGTGAAATTCGAAGAAGGCAAGCTGATCATCACCCGGCGTTACGACGCGCCGCGGGAGGAGGTGTTCGAGGCCTGGATCGAAACCAGCAAAGTGCAGCAGTGGTGGGGCTGTGCCGAGTGTACGTCGGTGCGCTCGGAGGTCGAGCCCAAGGTCGGCGGTCGCTACAACCACCACATGACGATCAAAGGAGCCGGCGAAGTGCCCGGCTTTGCCACCCTCACGGAATACGATCCACCGGCGCGGCTGGCCTACGTCTCCGCCGACCCGGAGGGCGCCGAGGACAACATGAAGGTCACGGTCGAATTCATCGAGGCCGCGGGTGGCACCTTGGTGCGGCTCGTCCACGCCGGTATTCCGGAGATGAAAGTTGAGGGTGATATCGAGCTGCGTCAGATCATCCGCGGCGGTTGGACCGCGGCGCTGGGCAAACTCGCGACTCTTCTCGCTGCGGCCCAAGAGCGCTGACAGCTGCTGAATCCTAGACCAGTATCCAAAACCAGCGAATCGAAGGGAGACTCGATGGCCCCAGACAAGAAAGACCCGACCGATCCGATGTGCCGCAGAGCGAGCGGCTATCCCAAGGTAAACCAGGGAACCTCCTGCACCCAAAACTCTTTCAAGGTCGGTAAGAAGGCCTTCCTGTACGTCGGCCCGCAGGGCGGACGGTACAAAGCGATGTTCAAGCTCGAGGACTCCAGGTCCGAAGCCGTCGAGTTGGCCAAAGTCGATCCCGACTGCTATCAGGTGGGATCGACCGCCTGGGTCACGGCCCGCTTCACCGCCGATCGACCGATGCCGAAAGAACTTTGGCAGCGCTGGCTGGAGGAGAGCTACCAGCTGAGCCTGTAGCGGCATTCGCGCTCCTAGGCTGCCAGCTAGACTGCCCCCAACAAACCAGCACCCAAGGGCCAGGAGGTGCTCGCGGAGTCATCGAGATGGCAACGAAGTGCGGATGAACGCCGCAACTCTGTAAAGGGAGAGACCTTCGATGGTGGACTACCAGATCGACGCGCGACGATTCCGGACGCCCAAGAACAACGAACTCAAGGTGGGACACCAAGGTGAGGCCTCGACCCTTCACCGCCAAGGCTGGTTCATCCAGAATCTGGTGGGCACCGTCGGCCGGGATGCCTACCAGATGAAAGCTCCCCGCGCCCTGGTCTTGCAGCACCGGCACGGGCTGCGCTATGTGCTCGCCGAAGGTGGCGACGAGGTCGGCAGTTGCGCTCAGCGGGATTTCGACGATCAGGACGATTGGACCGCCGAGTTCCAGGCGCCGCGGGATTGGTCGCTGGCGCTCACCGCTTTCGTGGCCTGGTTGGTGGGTGAGGCGCGCAGCATGGTCGACTGACCGCCGTCGGGCTCATCTTCCCTCGGGTAAGGCGCCCCGTCCCAGCCGGGTGGCGATGAGGCCGAGGACGCTGGTCAGCAGCAGCAGCATCGCTAGGCCGATAGCGCCGCCCAGCGAGGGCTGGCGCATGAGGGTGAACCTGGTCGGCAGGCGCGGATCGAACCAGCAGGTTGTTTCGATGCCGAGCTGCAACAGCCGGAACTCCTGCACCGATCGGGTCCCGATGCCGGTCGAGAAGCCGGCGGCTACTAGGATCTGGTCCCCGAGGTTGATCTCGACCGCAGCGACGGGGTGCGCCCGTAGCATGAGTGCCGACTTCTTTCCCATGCGAGCAGACGCCGAGATGTCGCCCTCGACCTTCGAGAACACGATACGCCGGTCGACGACGCGGCGGGGTGCCCGGTCGAAGCGCGGGTACGGCTCGTGTTGTCGGCGATCTTCATCAGCACAGTGCGCCCTTCGGTGTCCTGCGCGTCGGGATCGAGCCCCGCTTGTAGCAGCGTCTCGAGTATCTCGGGGTCCTTCACCAAGTGAAGCAGGGGAATGCCAAAGGAGTCGCGAGCCGCCCCATCCCCCAAGCCGCGCCGAGCGATCGTCCCGGCCTGTTGGTCGTCGCCGTTCTCGATCACCTTCTTGAGGTGCCGCGCTCGGGCCTCGAGCATCTTCCAGCCGAACGCGGTTTCCGTCAACAGCTCCCCGGGGGGCGGCCGGAGCGAGGGTCACCGCCGCGGCCGCGAGCAGCAGCAGACCGAGCAACCAGGGGCCGGCTTACCACAGGCTGTCGAAGACATGGCGGGCGCCAGCCAAGCTGAGGTAGAGGCCGCTGTAAAGCAGGGTAGCGCCGACTACACCCAACGAGATCGCGATGGGGATCGTGACGAAATCGTGGAGAAGGAACAGCCAGACCACGATCGCGGCCAGAAAGGGGAGACAGCCACCTCGCTGAGCCGGGTAGGCGGTGGCTTCCAATCTGTGCCCAAGCCGAAGGCGATACTCCTAGCTGCTCCGCAGCAGCATTGACAAGTTCCAGATGCCCTTGATATCTTCTTGGTTGATCGACCAACTAAGGAATCTTGCCTGATATCCATGCCTGCCTTTCCCTCACCGATGCCCGAACTGACCACCCGCGACCGTCTCCTACACACGGCGCGCGCCCTGTTCCAAGCTCAGGGCTACGGGGCCACTGGGCTAGCGCAGATCCTGCGCGAGTCGGGAGTCAACAGCGGCAGTCTTTACCACTACTTCAAAAGCAAGGAAGATCTCCTGATCGGCGTGCTGGAACTCTATCGCGACAACATCTGGCCGATGCTGCTGCAGCCTGTTTTCGACCGGCATTCAGATCCCTTGGACCGGGTTTTTGCCTTGCTCGACGCTTACCGCGAACGTCTCCTCCTCTCCGAATTCCAGAGTAGCTGCCCGATCGGTAATCTGGCACTTGAACTCAACGAGTTCCAACCGCGGGCCTACGAGTTGGTGGCAGCGAATTTCGAGCAGTGGCGGACCATTGTCCGCGACTGCCTGGTCGCAGCCGCCGAACGACTTGCCGCCGACACCGATCTCGATCAACTCGCTACTTTTGTGCTGGTGACGATGGAGGGGGGAGTGATGTTGAGCCGGTCCTACCGCGACGTCGCCCCGTTTGATGCCGCGGTAGGTGCTCTCAAGGACTACATCCACCGACTCGAAATCGACCGTGATCGCGACACTCTGAGCGCGCCCGCATCCACGAAAGGTACGAAGAGACCATGATCCAACGTTGTGTTGTTCTACAGACCGTCGTCGCCCTTGCCGTCCTAAGTGTGCCCTTCTTAAGCTCTGCTGCGACCGCCCCTCCTGTGGCGTCAGCGAGCCCGAGCGCAAGTCCGATGGCCGGTTTCGACCGCCTGATCGGCGGCGAGTGGCAAATCTCGATCCTCCGCCATCGCTTCGCCTGGGGCATCGGCCAGCACACTGTGTTTTCCAGGAGTTACGACCATGAGGGCAAGTTCGTCGCCGAGGCGCGCTGGTTCTGGCATCCTGGCGAGAAGGTCATCAAGGGCTATTCGATCGATGCCACCGGCAAGTCGTTTGCAGAGATGACGACTCATTTCGAGGGTGACACGATGAGTAATTTTCTCGAGATAGTCAACCCTGACGGGACTATGTCCTCCTACACTGGCAAATGGGTCTTCACGGACGATAATCACTACGATTGGACACTCTTCAGCCATGGTGCTGATGGCGAGAAGACCCAGGCTATGCAGGCGACAGCCAGCCGAGAAGCGCCGCCCGAGGTGGCCGCTGCAAGCCGTGAGGATGACTGAGGCGGGGCGCCACGGCGCTGGCCCTCGGTGTCCGCAGATGACTCTTGGCGAGTTGCAGAGTCTTGAGCCGCCTGGCTTTCAGCCAATTCAGCTCTTCTAGAGAAAACGTTGCAGATGCTTCAGCACCTGCCGGGCCAGGGGGGACTTGCGATAAACGTAGACCTCGCCCGGTATCTGATCTAGGTCTTCCTCGCCGCCGGCGAGCTGCTTGGAAATGGCCAGCAGGAGATTCTTTGGGCCATGGCGGCGGAGCAGCTCGAGGCGGCTTTCGACCGCGCCACGACGCCAATAGCCGAGCACTTCCATCACCACTCGGGTGCCGCTCTCTGCGTGATCGAAGATGAAGTCGGGTACCAGCACCCCCTCGCCGCCGAGATCGACCAGCTCGCCTTCGGTGGAGACTTGCCAGGGAGTGTCGAGTTCAGCGAAGCGCCGCGGTAGCCAGCTGACCTCTTCCGGCTGCCATTGGCCGGTGAGCTTGCTGGGTGAACGTAAACCTTTTTTGGCAGACAGTTTGAAAGTGCGTTGCAGTCGCTTCTTACCCCAACGCAGCTCGGCTTCGAGCTGCCAGTGGTCGAGGTGCAAGAGCGCCGGTAGAAAGCTCGCCATTTGCAAGCCGTAGCGTTGGCTTGACTGGAAAAGTGACAGGGGGCCGTCGAGCACCACCACCCAACTACCATTCTGGCCACGTTCGAGACGGTGCATCAGCTGAAAGAATTTGATCTTCTGAAACAACGCTCGATGGCGGCGTGGGTTCTTGCCCGCTAGCTCGAGTCGCAGGTTGACGGCGCGCAGCAGCACCACCTGGGCGAGGGCGACGTTGTAGCGATCGAGTAGCCATTGCGGGTCACAGCGCTTGAAGCTGATCAACCGCTGCTGGTCCTTGAGGTCGGCGTAGAGGTGGTCGTCGAGCTCGCCGGCTGGCAGCTCCAAGCTGGCCGCCGCCTGCTCGATGACGGCCTCGCGGTCGAAGGCGAAAGGCCCATCCTGCACCGGCTCTCGGTAGGCGTTGGCGGCGGCGGTGAAGACCGCGTGGCGCAGCTCGTCGGGCGGCTGCGGGGCGGTGGTCTCGAAGACACAGCGGTCACGGAGCAGCTTGGCCAGGCCGCGGTGCAGCAGAAAGGCAGTGCCGGTGCCGAGCAGCTCGTCGAGCTCGGCGTCGAGCTCGGCTTGGGGATGGCCGCAGAAGGCTGCGAACGTCGCGACCAGGGTGTCGGCCAGGGCTAGCAGATCAGCATCGGTTCGCTCGACATAGCGTGGTTTGACCTCGCCACGGTAGGTCCGCGCCAGCAGTAGGTCGGAGGTCAGCATCTCAGCTTGTGCTCCGTTGATAGGCATCGTGTTGGCGGCGGCGCTCGCTGGTGAATTCTTCGGCGGTGTCCTCGGCCACTACCTCGTAGAGCAGTGCTCGCTTGTCCTTGGCGCGGCGCAAAATGCGGCCCAGGCGTTGCACATGCTCACGCACCGTGCCGCTGCCCGAGAGCACCACGCCGATGTTGGCGGCTGGTATGTCGACCCCCTCGTTGAGCACTCTTGAGGTGACCAGGAAGGGCAGCTCGCCGGCATTGAAGGCCGCCAAGGTGGCGTGGCGTTCTTTGATCTTGGTCTGGTGAGTGATCGCCGGGATCAAGAAGCGGCGGGAGATCTTGTAGACCGTGGCGTTGTCGTTGGTGAAGATCAGCATGCGGTCCTGGCGGTGGCGGCTGATCAGCTTCTCCAGCAGTCGCAACTTGGCGCCCGAGGCCTGGGCGATGGCCCGTTGGCGGCGGTAGGCGAGGAAGGCACGGCGGCCTTCTTCGCTGCGGGAGGTCGCTTGTAGAAACCGCGCCCAGCCTGACGGTCCGCCGAAACGAATCTGATGCTGTTCGACGAATCCGCGATAGATCTGCCGTTCCTCGCTGTAGGCCTCGCGCTCTTCGTCCGACAGACGGACCCGCACTCTCTCGGTGTCGTACTCCGCCAGGTAGCTGCCGGCCAGTTCGCCGATTTCGCGACGGTAGACGATCGGCCCTACCAAGTTGTCGAGCAGCCTTTCGCCGCCGTCTTCGCGCTCCGGAGTGGCGGTCAGACCGAGGCGGAAGGGGGCGATCGACAGCTCGGCGGCGGTGGCGTAGGTCGGTCCCGGCAGGTGGTGGCATTCGTCGAACACCAACAAGGCGAAGCGGTCGCCGAGTTTGTCCATGTGCAGGTAGGCCGAGTCGTAGGTGGTGACGGTCAGCGGCCGGGGTTCGAAATAGCCGCCACCGATCAGTCCGACTTCGACCTCGAAACCGGTCGACAGCACGCCATACCACTGTTGCATCAGGTCGAGGGTGGGAGTGACCACTAGAGCGCAGCAGCCCAAGCGCTCGATGATCAGCTGGGCGACGTAGGTCTTGCCGGCGCCGGTGGGCAACACCACCACGCCGCAGCGGCCTTCTTGCCACCAGGCCTCCACCGCCTCTTTCTGGTGTGGGAAAGGGGTGCGTTCGAGACGCGATGCGAGGGCTTGGTCGCTGTAGGCGCGAGCTGCGTTGTCGTACTCCAAGCCCGAGCGATGGAGCGTTCGCACCACCTCGCGGTAGCGAAAGGCTGGCGCTCGCCACAATCCCACTCGGGAATCCCAAACGCAGCCCGGCGGTCGCAGCTCCGCGGGCGCTTCACCCGCGGTGGGGCGTAGCACGAGGGTGCCGCGGTCGAACTCCAAGCGAATCATGGGCGGATCTTACCGCTGCTGCGCTGCGTATAATCCTCGCAGCGACAGAGATCGCTGTTCAGGGGTCGACGCTTCGCCAGATTTGCCAACCGCAGGAGGATCCCGTGTTGATCGACAAGCTTCTCACCACCAGGGCGTGGACTCGCCGAGGCCGGCTTGGCACCCTGACCGTGCTCTGTGCTGCCGCCTTGGCTGGCCAGCTGTTGACCGCGACGCCGGCCGCGGCCGGCCGTCTGGAGGATGCCTTGCGCAGCCGCTGGCAAGGAGCCTGGGTGGTGATCCGTGCCGATGTCCGCTCCGCTTGCGGCGAGGCCTACAGCAACAATAGGGTGTCCGGCCGCCTGGTCAGCGGCAAGGGCGAGCAGCGCCTGGCCCTCGGCGAGCTCGGGCAGATTCACAAGATTGACGTCAAGCGGCAGCGCATCGATGTCTTGATCGACCTCGTTGAGCCCCTGCGGGTGGCCTATGTCGAGGGGCCCTTCGAGCTCTACCGCCAGGCCGCTTGCAAGATCGAACTCCAGCTCGACGTTTCCCGGCAGGTAGTCAAGGCGGCGCAGGAAGAGCAAGTCGGGGAGTTCTTGCTAGCCGTGTTGGAGCGCTACGACAGCCGCGCTGAAGCCGAGGAATCTGAGCTCTGGAATCTGCGCCGGGTCGAGCCTTTTCCCGAGGGCTATGATCGTCTGCTGGCTGACTACGACGCCTGGCGAGCAGAGCAGATCTTCGTCGCGGTGCGCGAGAAGCTGGCTCGGGTGCTCGACGAAGCGGTGCGAATCGCTGACCGGGCACGCTCAGACGACGCCTACGGCGCTGGTTTTACCACCGGCTTACGCTCCACTTCGGCGCATTACCACACTGCTGCGGACTGCGGGCTGCTGGTCGACAAGGTCTACTACCCCGGCTCGGTGCCGAGTCCGCCAAGCTACGATTCAAACTCGGCCAGGGATGCTTGGCGGGACGGCTATGGCGACGGTCAGGCGTTGAGCTTCCACCTCGATCTGGCGCGTCAACTCGAACGTTGTTTGCCCTGAGTTGTTATAGCGGACCGCGCGCTCAGAGCCGCAGATCGTATTTCTTGATCTTGCGATAGATCGTGGCGCGGCTCATTCCAAGCTCGTCAGCGGCATTCTCAGGATTGCCTCGGGCGTGTTCGAGAGCCTCGGCCACCTGCCTTTTCTCGCGCCGTTCTGGAGCCGACAAGGCCAGTTCCAGGGGTGAGTCGGAGGGCTCGGAGGCGGTGGCCAATTCTTCGGCGAGCATGCTGGGTTCGAGTGTTTCGCCGCGATGCAGGACGACGACTTCCTCCATCACATGTTGCAGTTCGCGGACGTTGCCGGGCCAAGGATAGGCTTCGAGCGCCTCGACTACGGCTAGGGTCAGACGGGGCGCTTCGAGATCGTGATGGCGAGCGGCTCGTTGCAAGAAGTGACGCGCCAACAGTTCGATGTCGCCGGCTCGCTGGCGCAACGGTGGCAGCCGCAGGCTTACCACCCGCAGCCGGTAGTAAAGATCCTGACGCAATTTTCCGCTCGCTAGAGGGTCGGCGTTGGTGGCCGCAAGCACCCGCAGATCGACGGTGTGCGACTCGGCGGAGCCCAGCCGCTGGACGACGTGGTCCTGCAAGAAACGCAGCAGCTTGGCCTGCACGCTGTAAGACATCTCGGCGATTTGGTCGAGAAAGAGGGTGCCGCCCGCGGCCTGCTCGCAGTAGCCGACATGGTGGTCGCGGGCGCCGGTGAAAGCCCCCTGGCGATGGCCGAAGAGGGCACTCTCGATCAACTCATGGGGAATGGCGGCGGCATTCACCGCCACGAAAGGACCCTGGCTGCGCGCGCTGGCTTGGTGAATTGCCCGCGCTACCAGTTCCTTTCCGGTACCGGTCTCGCCGAGGATTAGCGCCGAAGCATCGGTTGGCGCTAGATTGTCGATCTTGCGAAAGATCTGCCGCATCGGCTCACTGCGCCCGATCAAGCCGTGGAATCCATCGTCTGTGCTCGGCTCAGGGGCACGCTCGATCGCCGCGCGGCGCGCCACCCGGCCAAATTCTAGAGCGTCATTCACCGCTCGCTGGAGGCGGTCGAAGTCCAGCGGCTTGGTGATGTAGTCGCTGGCGCCGCGACGCATCGAACGGACGGCGTCGTCGACCGAAGTGCTGCGGGTGATCATGATCACCGGCAATCTGGGCTGTTGCTGCTTGACCTCAGCCACCAGTTCGGTACCGTCGTCAGCGCCCAACATGACATCGAGCAACAGCAGGTCGGGAACTTGGCGTTCGAGTTCCAGCCATAGTTCGGCGGCGCTGCCGGCTTCGCGGCAGGCAAGTCCGTGGCGGCGTAGCTTGAGGCTGACGATAGCCCGCAGATCCGGATCGTCATCGACGATCAGCACGGTGGTGGGTCGCGGGCTCATGCTCTCGACTCCTGAGTCTTGCCGCGGGCGAGCCTGACCGCCGCGGACAGTCGCTCAAGGCCATCGCCCGCCGCCGAGCCGTTGTGGCCGCGGGCTGCTGCTTCGATCTGCTCAGCAGCTGCGGCGACGCAACTCACGAGCTGCTTCCAGGCCGTCCAGGTGGGGCATCTGCCAATCCATCAGAATCGCCTCGAATGGCGAGGTGGTTGCCAAGCGAACCGCCTCGCGGCCATCGCTGGCGATCTAGCAACGCAAGCCCCAGCGTTCGAGCATGCGCTGGCAGAGTTCGGCCAATGGTGCCGAATCCTCTGCGATCAGCACCCGTCCGGTGAGCGGGGGCAGAGTGGGGAGAGTGGTGTTGCTGAGCTCCAGTTCGGCGCTTACCTCACGCTCCCCCCAGTCGCCACAACCCACCACCGGTACCCGGACCTCGAAGCGTGAGCCCTCACCGGGGTGGCTTTCGACGCTGATCGAGCCGTCCATCAGTTCCAGCAGCTGCTGAGTGATCGACAGCCCGAGTCCAAAACCTCGGCGCGCTCCAGCAACGGATGGCTCGAGTTGGGTGAAGCGCTGGAATAGTCGTGCCTGGTCTGCCGGGCTGATCCCAACGCCGGTGTCGATGACTTGAAAGACCAAGGTCGCGGTGGCTGGCTTTTCGTTGGCCGCGGTGGTGCCGCCAAGGCGCAGAGTGACGCTTCCCTCCTCGGTGTAGCAGATCGCATTGTAGAGCAGATTCGACAGCACCTGGCGTAAGCGCAGGGAGTCGGCGGCGAAGCTCCATGGCAGCCATGAGCCGGTGTCGATGGCTAGCTTTAGACCATGTTCGACGGCGCGGGGAGCGAAGACCGATCGCAAATGTGCTACCAGGCGGGCCAGCTCGGTGCGTCGCACTTCCAGCTGCAAACGGCCGGCCTCGATGCGGCTGATGTCCAGCAGATCGCTGAGCAAGCGGTTGAGATGCTGGCCATTGTGGCGAATCACGTCGAGGAACTGCGAGATTTCCTGCGGCTCGTGCCGCGAGTCGCTGAGCAGGTCGACGTAGCCCAACATAGCCGCCAGCGGGGTACGGATCTCGTGGCTGATGTTGGCCAGAAAGCGGCTCTTGGCCTGATTGGCGGCGTCGGCCGACTCCTTGGCCTCGAGCAGCTCGGTGGTGCGCTCGTCGACCCGTGCTTCGAGTTCGCCTCCGGCGATTGAACGCGAGGCCTGCTCGAAGCGCAACACCGGGTCAGCGATCCAGCGGGCGGTGACCAACCCGAGCAGAGTAGTCAGCATCATGGCGGCGAGCGACAACCAGAGGGTGGTGCGGCGCAGCTCGACCAACGGTGCACCAACGGTGCCAGGAAGTCAGATTCGGGCACCATGCCCTTGGCGGGTCGCACCAACGAGGCGTCGTCCGCTGAGGAAGCGATCAGCTCTCCCGAGCGTTCGAGGATGTAGGTCTGGCCGCTGCGGCCGATCTTCAGGCCACGGAGGAACTGGTTGACTCGGGCCAGGGTCAGGTCGACGCCGAGAACGCCGAGCAGTTGGCCGGTCTGGTTGTAGAGCGGTTGGCTGGCGGCGATGGCCAAGCTGTCTTCGGCAAAGAAGGTGTAGACCGCGCTCCAGGTGGGTCCGCCAGCTGCCACCGCGGCGCGGAACCAGGGGCGTTGTCGGGCATCAAAGCCCGGGGTCGATTTGAGCAGTTCGCCGGGGCGGCCCGTGGCGTCGGCTCGGTACTCTGTGCGGGTGCCGGCGATCAAGCCAAGCTGGGAGTCGAGGTCGGTGCTGTCGACGACGATGGTGCCATCGGCGATACGGCCGGCACCGGCGGCGCCGCCGGCCGCCGAGGCCCAGAAAGCAAACGACGGTTCGGGTTGGATCGCTAGCTGGCGGTGGAAATGCTGGCCCAGGGCGGTCGGGTGGTGGGAACCAAGCTCGCCGAGTTCGATAGCGGCGGCGGTCTGTTGGTTGATCTGCCAAGCGGATTCTAGGTGGGCGGCGACGTACTGCTCTATCCGGGCCGTAATCTCGCTACGCAAGTGCCAAGTCACCTGCTCGACCGCTTCACGGCCATTGCGCAGCGACAACCAGCCGACCAACGCCACGGCGATGAACAGCTGAAGCAGAAAAGGGACCAGCAAGACCGCTCTGAGCGGTAGCTGGAGAGTGCCGGATCGCTGCGCGCGCATCATCGATTCCTCGTCGCCAAATTAACGCAACCGGAAATAGGCCCCTTGGGTTGCACGATTCCTAAGCGCATAAAGTGAGGGCCGCGGCCGTATTCAAGACATGAGCCCTAAGCACTTATCACCTGCCGTCAGCCGGCGTCAGATCTCTCTCGATCCCCGCGGGATCAAGATCCTCGGTGTGGTGACTTGGGTGGTAATTCTGCTGGGGTTCGTCTGCACCGTGCCGCTGGGAACGAACAAATACTCGTCGGGGGAGATCTTCTTCATCCTAGCCTTCACCGTCGCCGGTTTGCTCCTCACGGTGGTCAGCTTGAAGAGATTCCGCAAGGTCAGCTTGGCGGGCGACAGTCTCTACCTGGCGGATGCTCGAGGCGATATCCTGGTGCCTTTGGCGCAGATTGACAGCGTCGACGAGATCGGCGACCGGTCCGGTGGTCACCGCACCTTGCGGATCCGCTTGCGCGAGCCGATCGGACTCGGCAAGGAGTTCTACTTCACCGTCACCAACACCGAGCAGCGGCCTTATGAAATCTTCTCTTACCGCGAGCCACATCCGTTGGTCGCGGAGTTGCGCGAGCAGGTCGAGGCTGCTGTCGCCGCGGGTTCTTAGAGCCCCAACAACTGCTGGCGCTCGGCGCGACTCGCCGCGATCGCTCGGTGGAGAGTCCACTGGCCGCGGGCTCGGGCCAGGTGGTGTTCGCCGGCGCTGCGGTAGCGCCCTGGATTCCAGCCAAAGTAACGCTCGGCCAAGGCGTCGGCGGCGAAGCGGCTGGCTAGTTCCAGGCTGATCCACTCTGGGCCGAGCAGCAGGGCTTGCCGTTCGGCGGCAGCGAGCAAGCGACCCAAGCCTTGGCAGTAGCCGTCCAGGGAGGCGGCGAAGAGTTCGAGGTCGAAGCCAGGATCAGGGTCGTCTTCAGGACCGCCAGCGCACCAGGAGCGCCAGGCGTCGCCGAGTTCATGGGCGAGGTGCATCGGCGCCACGGTGTCGAGGTCGATCAAGCAGATCGCCTGTGCTTGCTCGGCTGCCGCGTCAGCTTCGAAGAGCAGGTTGTCGAGTTTCAAGTCACCGTGACAGATCCGATCGGCGAGCTGGCCCAGGGGTTCTAGTGTCGCCGCTGTTTGTTGGATCTCCGCCGCCAGGGGAGCGATCTGGTCGAGCAAGCGGTGTCGAGGATGCTGCCGCAGCGCTCGGTGCAGGGTGTCGAGATGGAAGGGGGTGTCGTGCACGCTGCGGCGCAGGCCGACGAAGTGATGTTGGGCTCCATCTAAAGCACCGTGGAAACGACCCACCAGGTGGCCCGCTTGCCAGGCTTGGTGGGGGCCGCTGGTCACCGCCCACACGCGTCCATCGACATAGCTCATCAGGCGCCAGACTGAGCCATCGTCCAATTCTGTCCACAGGTTGTTGTCAGCGGTTCGCTCGAGCCGCGGAGTGGTCAGGCCGGCGGCGGCCAGTTTTTCGGTGACGAAGTTGATGTTGCGGTGCACCTGAGGTGAGAACACTGGGTTGAGGCGCTGCAAGATAAATCGCCGCCGGTCGCACTCGACCCGGAAAGTATCGTTGATCAAGCCGCCGCCAAAGGGCTTGGCGGAACCTCCGCGAGCGTTGGGGAAGGCGGCCAGAGCAAGCTCGATGGACTCGGTGTTGGGGGCGACTTTGGGCATTGTCAAGTTTGTTTCGTTAACTCCAAGAATAGCATGGCGCCGCAATGCGGCAGGAAGATGGCAATCGCTCGGCGCAACCGGGGCATAATGCCCTCATGCAGAAGGTTGAAACGAGCAGCAAGCCAAACATTGCCGGAGTCGAGCGCTATGAGACTTGTGCCGGTCGGCAGATTTATCGGTTGAGGGTGGAGGTCTTCCCTGGCTTTTCTGGCAATGCCTATCTGGTGGACGACGGCGACCAGCCGATCTTGGTGGATTGCGGCTCGGGCCAGCCGCAGGCCAATCTCGACCTCGACCGGCGGCTGGCCGAGGTTGGCGAGCTGGGTCGGTCGATCGGCTGGAGCGATTTGCGGGCGGTGGTGCTGACCCACGGTCACATCGATCATTTTGGTGGCCTGTCCCATCTGCGCCACCACACGGACGCGCCGGTGCTGATCCACGCTCTCGATCGGCGGCTGCTGACCGGTTATCAAGACCAGTTGTTGGCGGCGTCGCGCAGGATCGACTCGTTCTTTGCCGATGCTGGAATCGATGCCCAGCGGCGACGGCGCTACATGGAACTCTACAAGAGCATGAAGGGGTTGTTCACTTCGGTCGAGGTCGATGAGCTAGTTGCCGAGGGACCGATTCTCGGTGGCGCTCTCGAAGCGATTGCTACTCCGGGGCACTGCCCGGGCCATGTTTGCTTGCGGGTTGACGACGTTCTGCTGACCGGTGATCTCGTGCTGGCGGCGATCTCGCCCAATATCTGGCCCGAGACAATTACCCCGAGCACCGGTCTGCTGCACTACCTGGAGTCCCTCGACCGGGTGACGGCGCTGCCAGATATCCGGCTGGGGTTGGGTGGTCATGGCGGACCCATCGACGACATCGCGGCCCGCGCCCAGGCTATCCGCGCCGAACACAGCGCGCGGCTGGAGAGCATTCTCGAACTCTGTGCCGAGCCGCGAACGGTGGCCGAGCTGAGCAAGATGATCTTTGGCGAGGTACGCAGCTACCACATCCTGCTGGCTATCCTCGAAACCGGGGCCCTGGTGGAGTACCTCGAGCTGCATGGTGAGTTGCTGCTGACCAACGTTGCCGAGCTGGAGTTGCCCGGTTCTCCGGCTCTGCGCTACCAAAAAGCCTGAATCGGCAGTCTTTGATGTCGCAACTAGGGTGATTTCGACCACAAGTCTTGAGCAAGGCGAATTAGCCGTGCCAGCTCAGCGGCTTGAGGGTCGCCGGTTTGGCGAGCTAGCGAGGTGGCGACGGTGGCGAGCCTATCGGCGTCTGGTGGGCTTGCCGCGGGCGATTCACCGAGCAGCAGGCCGTACTCTGCCACCAGGCTGCATAGCCTCATGGCTGGGCTCGCCGCGGTCCAGTTCAAGGCGAAGTCTTCGCTGCCGATGGGTTGCTCAAGGGTCCTCGCCTCGCCGCCTCCTACCGCGGTCCAGCGTAGCTTGGCGGTGGCGATGAGGTCGTTGGGTTGGAGCGGCCGGTGTAGTTCGACTTGCCACATCGCGGTTAGCTGCTGGCCGTTGCCGACTGCACCTCCAGTCGCCGAGTAGGCGCTGAGTCGCGGCTCGACGGAATTGGCTCGGCTAGCAGGGTTGGCAGTGCCAGGGTCCCGATAGCCCAACAAGCGATAGCTCGATACCGACCGTGGATCGAATTCAATCCATGCCTGGGCGGCGGTGGCAATCTTCCGGCGGTCCGGAGAGGGCCCCTGGTCGACGATCCCGGCCCGGCGACTGGTGATCGTCACCCGGAGCAGGTATTTGGGTGCGCCGCCAGCGAAGATCGAGGGGGCGCCTTCGACCCGCAGCGCAAAGTCGGCTGTCGTCGGCGCGGTGTCGCCGTAATCGAAGTGGTTCAACAACTGCTCGATCCGCACTGTTTCACGGGGTGGCATTTGGCCTGCTTCGAGGGAGGACCGCAAGACCGCGAAGGAGGTGTTGCCGACCTCCAGCCCAAAGTTGGAAAGAGGGGAGTCGTCAGGGTCGAAGAGCGGTTGAGAACCGCTGCTCGGTGACGGGGCTAGCCGCACTTGAGCGAGCTGCTCTTCGAGTTGCCGGGAGTGATGAATCGTGGCGGTCGATCGCCTGCGGGCCGCCTGCACCTCGATATCTTGCAACTCATTGAGCGGCGCCGCGGTGGTGGCGACGCGGTGGGTCGCCTGGTCAATGCTGGGAGGTGGCGTCTTGGCTAGTGGTGACGAGCGTGCTAGGTCGGTGGCGATCTCGGCCGCGGCTCGTTGCGGCTCTTGCAGCCGTGGCTTCGCGGTGGAAACCGATGGGGCTTGCTTGCTCAACCTTCTCTGGGCGAGCGCCGCCTCGTTGAGCTCTGCGGGTGCTATGGCTGCTGGTGCCGAGAGGGCCGCGGTTGCGGCCGCCTGGGTCGCAGGTACTGCTGGCGGCGCGGAATCTGCGCGGCGAACATGAGTCTGCTCGGCCGCCACGGTGGGCGGGTCGGTGGGCGGAAGTTCCTTCGGTGTAGTCTTGCTGGGCGAGGTTGTTGGCGCTGGCGGCGCCATGGTCTGGGCCGCTCCAAGATCAGCCGCGCGCTCGAATCCTCCGTCGCGGGTCATCGGCTGGCCTACTTGCAGGTAGAGCCAGCCGGCGCCGATCACGCCGATCAGGCTGGCGGCGAGCAGACGGAGTCGTGGCCAGCGACGTTGGCCCGGTGGCGGTTTGCTGAAGGGGTCGGCTGGTGGTAGCTCCAGCTGTTCCGGAATCTCAGCTTGAATGCGTTCGAGGAGGTCCGGGGGAACTGCAATGTCGGTCGACGGTGGCGCCGGGTAATGGCGCAACAGCTGGCGTAGGTTGGCATCGGTCAGTCTGCTCATCACGGGTTTTCCTCCAGGGTTACCCGTAGCCAACCCATGGCCCTTTTCAGGCGTTTGCGGATGGCGGCGCCGGTCACCTTCTCGGAACGGGCGATCTCGGCCACCGAACAGTCGCCCCAGAACCGTGCGCAAACGGTGAAGCGGAGTTCCTCGGGCAGGCCGACGACCGCTCGGCGCAAGCGGTCGGCAACCTCGCCGCGGTCGAGGCTTTGGTCTTGGCCGGGGGCTGGATCGCGCAGGACGGCCGCTTGCTCTTCGGCTAATGGCTCGACCGGTTGAGGCCGCCGGATGTGGTTGAGGAAAGTGGTGTAGGCGATGCGGTAAAGCCAGGTGGCGAGGCGGGAGCCGCCGCGAAACCCCGGCAGCGCCTTCCATGCCTTGCGGTAGGTCTCTTGGGTCAGATCAGCAGCCAGCTCGCGATCACCACCGGTGAGGCGGAAAAGGGCGGTGAAAGTGGTGCGGTAGGTGCTGGCGGCGAGCTGCTCCGCGGCTTGCCGGTCGCCGCGGCCGAAGGCGGCCAGAAGGCGGTTTTCTTGCTGTGCTTCGAGCATGGTTGATGCCACGGCCAGGGGGTCGGGGAGTGCGCTCAATCTTGCCATCGCACTCCTTTGGACACCGGCGCCGCCGAAAATGCAACTAGCGCGGGCCGGTGCCATGACTGAAGGCTCCTCCCGCTGCCCTGTCGTGGCTCGGTCGCGCCGATCTCAGCGCTTGCGGCGGAAGGCCCGGCGGAGGCGGTCGGTGAAGGTCGTCGCGCTCTTCAGTGACGGCTGCTCGCCATGGAGATAGGTGTCGAGCTTGCCACGGGCAATCGCCGCTTCGATGGTATGCAAGATCTTCTCAATCTTCATCCGCACCGCCTGCTCCTGGTCCTGTTCTTCCAGCGCCTGCTCGATGATTTCGCTGTAGGAGATCCGCTTTAGCCACAACACGGTGCCATGGTCGTAGATCTTCACTTCAAAGGAGGCCGCCGCTACCCCCAGGTCTTCGGCCTGGATGTGGTAGGTCAGGTCCTGATGTTGGAAGTATCGATTGAGACAGGGGATCAGTGCCATGGCATTGCAATCCTGGGGGGGTTGAGGAAGGTCAAGAATAGAGCATATCAGGCCCAAGAAAGGGCAGAGTGATCTGAAATATATGCGCGTCAGCGGCGTTTCTAGAAACAAGGCCAGCTTTCAGGCCGGTCCACGAGATGATCTCGTGGCCGACGAACGGAGGATTTAGATGTGTTAGCCGCCATCCCAGCACAGTCGCTGCCGACCCCCTCGGCCAACCTGGAGGGTATCTTCCAGCAACACCATGGGCGGATCTTCGGTGCTGCGTACCGGATAACCGGTACCGCTCAAGACGCCGAAGATGTGC
The DNA here is from genome assembly GCA_965248925.1 of Candidatus Multivoradales bacterium. Taxonomy (GTDB): domain Bacteria; phylum Acidobacteriota; class Thermoanaerobaculia; order Multivoradales; family J023; genus CBDFLE01. The sequence continues at coordinate 3,227,364 of CBDFLE010000006.1, forward strand.
TGCAGACGGTGTTTCTACGCTTGTTGCGTCGCCAGGACGAAGTGGATTTGTCGCCCAGCCCGGCGAGCTATCTGCATCGGGCAGCGGTGAATGCTTCTTTGGACTTGTTGCGTTCCCGCTCTCGGTCGCGCTCCTTGCCCCTTGATGAGCTGCACGGCGAGCTGTCAGCGAGTGATCATCTAGCGCCAGACCGTCGCCAGCACGATCGTGAGCTGCGGCGCTGCCTGCGCCAAGCGATGTTGGAGCTGTCGGAGAAAACCGCCGAGATCTTCACTCTGCGCTACCTGGAAGGCCTACAGAATCGTGACATCGCCGAGCTGATGGGAATCTCCCAGGGGCGGGTGGCGGTGACTCTGCACCGGGCTCGCGGCCGGGTTAGAAAAGAGATGCGTTCATTCCGAGGAGGACAGTGAGATGAATACCAATAAGCACAATCCGGTGGACTTGATCGACCAAGCTGCCGAGCAGATCCGTCAGGCCAAGCCGTTGGCCGAGCAAACCGCACAGGCCGCGGATCGCGTGTGGCAGCGTCTGTCCGGCGATGGCGCCGCCGCCGCTGCTGACGCCGCTGAAGTCGAGCGCCTGGATGGCCATGAAGACTACGAGGCGTTGATCCCGGCTTACTTGGCGGGCTCGCTGAGCGACGCCCGCAAGATGTTGTTCGATGACTACCTGCGGGAGTCGATGCCGTTGCGGCGCGCGCTCAAGCAGGCTCGCGCCGGCTTGCCGCCCCAGCAGCAGCCAACCGTGCGCCCATCGGCGGCCGGATTCTCCAGTCGCTGGGCGATGGCTGCCCTGCTGGTGGTGGGGGTCGGCATGGCGGCTGTGCTCGGTTGGCAGCTGTTGCCGTTTGGCTCTGCCGTTCAGGCGGTCGTAGTAAGCGCCGATGGCGACCTCTTCCGGGTCGGCGATACGTCTCACTTGCCTCTTGAGCGAGGGGACTCCATTCGTCGCGGCGATGCGGTTCGGGCCGGTCGCGCGGGTGGCGCGGTAGTCAAGTTGAATGATGGCTCCTTGGTCGAACTTCGTGCTCGCACCGAGATGTCGATTCGCAGCAATCGCCGAGGCACCACCCTCGACCTTGAGCGAGGCAGCGTCATTGTGCAGGCCGCCAAGCAGCGGGACAAACACCTCTACGTTGCCACTGAAGACTGCCTGGTGTCGGTGACCGGAACGATTTTCTCGGTCAATCATGGCACCAAGGGATCGCGGGTCTCGGTGATTGAGGGTGAGGTGCGGGTCGACTACTCTGGTCAGGAATCGGTGTTGCTGGCGGGTGACCAAGTGGCCACCCACACCAGTTTGCTGGCCCTGCCGGTGAACCAAGAAATTGCCTGGAGTAAGGACGTCGATCACTATCTGAGCGTGCTCGGTGAGCTGTCCAGCCTGCGCCGCGAACTGCGCCAGGGTTTGGCTCCGAGTAGCCTGCGGTACTCCAGCCGGTTGCTCGATCTGGTACCGCCCGAGACCGCCTTCTACGCCGCCGTGCCGAATCTCGGCGAGGCCCTGGGCGAGGCGCGCCAGATCATCGACCAGCGCATCAGTGAGAGCGAGATCCTCTCGCAGTGGTGGCGGCAGACGAGTCAGAGCAATGGCGAGTTCCAGCAGCTGGCCGGCGATATCCTCGACCGCCTGCAGCGCCTCGGCGACTATTTGGGCGATGAGCTGGTGGTCAGTGGCCAGCTGCTCGGTAGCGACGACTTCAGAGGTCCGTTGGTATTGGCTGAGATCAGCGACGCTGAGGGCCTGCGCGGCTTCCTCGAGCAGCAGCTCGACGACTGGAGTGCCGAATGGCAGGAAACCGGCGAGCAGGTTCTGTTTGTCGAAGATCCTTTCGCCACCGCTGGCGAAGGTCTACGGCTGTGGTTTGAAGGTGATCTCCTGGTGGCAACCCCGAATGCCAGTCTGCTGGCCGAGGTTGCTGGTTTCGTGTTGCACGGCCGCAGTAACGGCTTTGTCGACAGCAGCTTCTACAACAGCATTGCCGAACTCTACGACGAAGGCGCCGACTTGCTGCTGGCGGTCGATGTGGAGCGGGTGATCCACCAGACCACCGACGAGGCCGATGCCAGCGGCCTGGCGATTGCCGAGAACCTTGGCATCGGCCAGCTGAAGCATCTGCTGGTCGAACAAAAGCGGGACGCGGAGCGGGTCCAGCACCTGGCTTCGCTGACCTTCGACGGCACCCGCCAAGGCCTGGCGGCATGGATCGCCGCGCCTGCGCCGATGGGGGCCTTGGAGTTCATCTCTCCCGATGCCAAGCTGTTCACCGCGGTGGTTTTCGAAGACCCCTCGGCGCTGGTCGACGATCTGCAGGAGCTACTGCCCGAGAACGGCTTGAACGAGCTGTTCAGCGAACTCAGTGGCCGCTTCGGCATCGACTTGCGAGAGGACTTCATCGCGACCCTTGGGGGCGAGGTGGCCTTCGCGATCGATGGGCCTTTGCTGCCCTTGCCGGCTTGGAAAGTGGTGCTCGAGATCTACGACCCGGCCCGCTTCCAATTTGCCATCGAGGCGGCCCTGACGGAAGCCAACACGCAGCTCACCGCCGCTGGCGAACCGCCGCTGGTGATGGAGCACAGCCAACTCGGTGGGCGGACGGTGCACACCATTCCCTTCCGTGGCTATGAAGTGAGCTACGCTTTTGTTGAGGGCTACTTGGTGGTGACCCCAGGAGTGGCGTTGCTCGATCGCGCCATCCGCTACCAGCAATCGGGCTACGTGATTACCGACTCGCCACGGTTCGCCGCCTTGCTACCGGCTGATGGCCAGGACAATTTCTCGGCGCTGATCTACCACGACATCGTCAGCCTGGTGGAGCCTTTCGCCGAGACCTTGGCCAGCGGCCAATTGAGCGACGAGCAGCGGGCGCTCATCGATCGCTTGAAGGCTGAGAATCGTCCTTCCCTAGCCTACGTCTACGCCCGCTCGGATCGCCTCACCTTCGCCGCTGGCAGTGATGGCGATTGGGTCGGCATGGGAATTCTCGCGGTGCTAGGATTCGACAACCCGCTCGGTCTTGGCAAGTTGCTCGAACAGGCGACCGGAGGCGCTATCTGACTACTGGTCAGAGCTTTCGGACGCAGCTGAGAGTATCCAGAAGAGCCGGTGGGAAGGGTCCCGCCGGCTCTTTTGTGGGTGTCTGGGTGATGTTTTGAAGAGTCTGAAATCCAGCTGAACGAAAGCGAAACTTTCGCCGGCCGGATCGCGTTATCCTGGGTAGGAACGGTTCAACTAGCCTCGTATTCAAAAGGAAAATCGATGGTTCCAGTGATGCAGCTCGAAGGGCTGTCCGTCCATTTCGGAAAGTTGGCGGCGTTGCAGAATCTCCAAGGGGATTTCTCCGCCCGATCGATCGGATTGCTGGGCCCCAATGGCGCCGGCAAGACGACCCTGATTCATACCCTGTTGGGTTTCTATCGACCTAGCTCCGGCACAGCGCGAGTGTTTGGTAATGATATTCAAACCCAAGACAGGGCGGCACGGGCGCTGATCGGCTACATGCCAGAGCGGGATAGCTTTATCGCCGGCATGAGCGCGGTGCGCTTTGTGCGGATGATGGCCGAGCTGTCTGGCCTGCCGCCGCGGCAAGCGCTCGAACGAACCCATGAGGCACTCTATTACGTCGGCTTGGGCGAGGCTCGCTACCGTCCCCTCGACAGCTACTCCCAAGGTATGAAGCAGTTGGCGAAGTTGGCACAAGCGCTAGTTCACGGGCCCCGCCTCCTGTTCCTCGACGAGCCCACTAATGGCCTTGACCCGCCGGCCCGGCAACGCATGATCAAGCTGATTCGCGAGATCCGTGATGCTGGCGAAGTGCATGTGGTGCTGTCTTCCCATCTGCTCCGCGATGTCGAAGAGTGTTGCGAGGACGTGCTGATCCTCAAGGACGGCAAGATTGCTTATACTTGCAATTTGGAGCAGGAACGCAGCGCCAACCGCAAGTTCATAGAACTCGAGTTGATGGGTCCGATCGACCGGTTTGTCGAAGGCGTGCGGCGACTCGGTTGCGAGTGCGCGCGCCATGGCAAGCGGCGTATCAAGATGGTGCTGCCGCCAGAAATGGAAATTCGTGCTTTGTACGAACTTGCCGCTGAGCACGACGTTCAGATGCGTCATTTGGACTACAAGAGAGATTCGTTGCAGGATATCTTCCTGAAGGCGATGGAGGATAATCGTGGCGGTCTATGAACGAACTTACCAGCGTTACGAAGGGCGGATAACACCTGCCTGGTCGCGCTTCTTGGTGTTGCCTCGCTTTGCTTTTGCAGATTTGATGCAGAAGAAATTCTTCCTGATTTTCCTGGTTTTCTGCTTCTTCTGGCCGTTGATTTCGGCGGTAACGATCTATGTGTCGCACAACACCAAGTTGCTCGAGAACTTTGGCATACCCATTGCTGGATTGTTGAAAATTGATGCTCGCTTCTTCAAGATTTTCTTGATTGTCCAGGGGTATCTGGCTTTCTTTATAACGGTCTTGGTGGGGCCAGGGTCGATGTCGCGTGACTTGGCCAACAACGGCATGCCGCTCTACTTGTCGCGACCCTTCTCGCGGGCGGAGTATATTCTCGGTCGCCTGTCGGTTCTGACTATCCTGATCTCTGCTATTACTTGGCTGCCGGGCTTGCTGTTGTTCGTCATCCAAAGCAGTTTGGCGGGTAGCAGTTGGATGTTCGCGAACTTGCGCATTGCTTTCGCGGTGTTGGTCGGCTCGTGGTTGTGGATTGTTGTCTTGTCCCTGCTGGCCCTATCCTTGTCGGCATGGGTGCGTTGGCGATCGGTGGCGGCGTTCATGTTGCTGGTGGTCTACTTCGGTGGCAGTTTCGTCGCCGTTATGGTCAATCTATTTTTCCGCACTGATTGGGGCGTGCTGGCGGATCTGGCTCGCTCGGCGCGAAGGATCTGGTCCGGCTTGCTGGGTATCGATCCTGGTGCCGGGCCGCCGTTGTGGGCTGGTTGGTTGTCGATGGCGCTGTTGGCTGGATTCTGCCTGTTCCTGCTGAGCCGCAAAGTGCGGGCCTATGAGGTGGTTCGATGAGCACGGCCAACGGAGATGCCCCGGTCCAGGACGCGGTGGTGTTTCGCAATGTCTCCAAGTTCTACGGTGAGGTTCTGGGGGTCAACCGGGTCAGCTTGACTCTGCCCAGCGGCATCACCGGCCTGGTGGGACCGAATGGTTCTGGCAAGACCACCTTGATGAACCTGATGACCGGCTTGTTGCAGCCGACTCAGGGGCGGGTGGAGGTCTTGGGAGTCAGCGCCGAGCAACCTGAGCTGCTGTTCAGCAAGTTAGGCTATTGCTCGCAGTGGGACTCTTTCCCCGCCGGCATGAGCGGCTACCGGTTTATCAACTCCTACTTGCGGGTGCATGGCTATCCGGCGGCCGATGCCGAGGCTCTGACCTGGGCGGTGCTCGAGAAGGTAAAGCTGACCGATGCCGCCAAGCGGCGGGTGGCGGGTTACAGCAAGGGCATGCGGCAGCGGGCCAAGCTGGCTCAAGCCATCAGCCATCAGCCGCGGGTGTTGGTGCTCGATGAACCGCTCAATGGCCTCGATCCGATGGCTCGGGCCGAGGTCATCGAGATTTTTCAGCAGTTGGCTAGTGAGGGCTGTCACGTGATCATCTCTAGCCATATCCTGCACGAGGTCGACATGATCTCCGACCAGGTGGTCTTGCTTTCCAGCGGCTACGTGGTGGCAGAGGGAGAGATTCGAGGTGTCCGCACTGAGATGGAGGATCATCCGGTGCAGGTCTTGATGCGTTGCGACAAGCCGGCGCTGCTGGCTTCAAAGCTGTTCGAGACCGATCACGTGGCAGAGATCTCGTTACACGACGACCGCGGCGGTTTGGTGATTCGTACTCGCGAGGCTGACCGCTTTTATCTGCTACTCAACCAGTTGGTACTCGAGCATCAGATCCGGGTCGAGACCGTCACCGTTGCCGATGCCGATGTGCAGGCGGTCTATCAGTACCTGATAGGTAACGAAGGAGAAGCACGATGAGTACCGCCCAGGGGCAATCGGCTGCCGCCGAATCTATGCCCGCACTACGAGCGGAGGGACTGCGGGGTCGTCAGGTGCTTGGCATCTTGCGGCTTGAGATAAAGAAGAACTTGCTCAGTAAGCGAGTTCTTGGGGTCTATCTGTTGGCTTTCGGGCCTCTGAGTTTGGCGCTATTGCATCTTGCTCTGATGACATTCGGTCTTATCCAAGACCCGGTCACTCCCTCTCAAGCAGCCTTCGCTTTTGCCCAGCTTTTCGAGTTTTATTTGCGGGTGTCGGTTTTCTTCAGCGCTGCCTTCCTATTCCTCAACCTTTTTCGTTCAGAGGTTCAGGAACGTAGCCTGCACTACTATTTGTTGACACCGGTACGGCGCGAGGTACTGGTGGCGGGTAAGTACGTCTCTGCCCTGCTCGCCGGGAGCATGATTTTCGCTATCGGCACGGTGTTGACCTATTTGGCGATGCTGATTCCGGGCGGTATCAGCGAGACCCTGCGATATCTATTCCAGGGCCCTGGTTTCGGCCAGCTGCTGACCTACATTGGTATTACTACCTTGGCCTGCGCCGGCTACGGAGCGGTTTTTCTGCTGCTCAGCGTGGTGGCGCGGGCACCTCTCTTCATGTCGGTGTTGTTTTGGGTCTGGGAGGCGCTCAGCTTTGTCCTTCCGCCGTTGCTGAAGAAGCTGACTATTTCGCACTATTTGCAGTCGCTATACCCGATTCCCTTGGATGCGCGGCTGGTGGCGGTGATGGCCGAGCCCACCCCGGCCTGGTTGTCGGTGCCGATCTTAGTATTCGTGACTGCGACGGCCCTGTTTGTCGCCGGCCTCAAGTCGCGGCGGATGGAGATCAACTACGGCGGCGACTGAACCCCGGCAGCGGGTTCTCAGCCCGCGTTGGTAGAGCAGAGGTCGAAGTTGGCGAGGAAGCGCTCGATCGCCGCCGGGTCGGCGGTGGTGCCGCTGAGGTCGGCCTGTTCAGGGCCGGCTTCCAGGACACTGGCTGCTAATTTCTCGAACCAGAGGGTGATGTAGACCCGCTGTTGGTCGCATTCGATCGAACTCATGCTGAAGATGCCGTCGCTGCCGTCGTCGTCGTGGTCTAATTCGCCGCGAAAGGCAGCGTAGTTCAGAGGACGTCCGTCGAGCTCGAAAGTGCCGCGGCGCAAGACTTCACCACCGCGAATACCGAACTCGATTTTCTCCAGCACTTCGGCGTTGTGCAGCTCCCCGGCGAGGTACTCTGTTAGCTCCCGCCGATCCTTGGCCGAAGCTCGGAGGCTGACGAAGATGAAGGCCCGCTCGCCGAGCCTGAGAGATTCGAGATCGAGGTTGTTGGCGGGGTCGCCCGCGGCCACCTCGGTAGCTTGCTCGCCGCTCGACAGGATGGTCATGTCCATCAGCCAAGGAACGCTGAGGGTGAAGTGGGCTCGGTAACCCGGCGGCAGCTCTTCGGTGCCGAGCAGTTGGCGCGCTTTCTCGGCTTGCTTGGCCGGGTCTTCGAGGTCTTCGACCCAGTCTTTCGCGGAATGTACAGCAGCAATCCCGCTGAGGATAATGGCTCCTACTACCAGCAGCACCAAGCAGCCGCAGCCGCAGCCGAGATACAGCCACGGGGATTTTTTTACTTCGCTCACCTTGTTGGGATCTTACGGCATCGTGAGGAGCTAGGTTTGCCCTCGGTGTTGCTCACCATCGCTCGTCGGTTTATCCGGCACTAGCGGCATGATGAGGGTGGCTACATCTTCTCTGGCACCGGCACGCCGAGCAACTCAGTGAGCTCTCCCAGGGCGTTGCGGAAGATCTGGTTGGTGGCTTGACGCACGGCTCGCAGCTCGGCGTCTTCTGCCTTGAGTATCGGGTGGCGATTGTAGTTGCCGTGGAATTTGCTCGCCAAATCGAGGGCGTGGCGGGCGATCAGTGACAGCTCCAGACTGTCGGTGGCGCGTTCGACCACTTCTGGAACCTGAGTCGCTGACAGCACCAGGTCCCACAGATCGTCGCTCCACAGCTCAGCTCGGAGGGCGGCAACCTGATCGCTTTCGACTTCCGTTGGCAGACCTGCTGCCGTCACTTTACGGCGAATGTTGCGCTCGCGCACCAGCGAGTACTGCAGGTAAGGGCCGGTTTCGCCTTCGAAGGCTAGCGCTTGATCAAGGTCGAAGGCAATCACTCGGGTGGTGGTGGCTTTGGCCATGAAGAAGCGCAGCGCGGCGGTGGCGATCTGCTGGCCGAGCAGGTCGAGTTCCGCTGCATCGAGGTCAGCGTAGCGCTCGGCGACCGCTGCACGGGCCTTGGCTTCGAGCTGGTCGAGCAGGTCGTCGGCCTTGACGCCGATCCCCTTGCGGCCGGACATTTCGAGCGAGGTCTTGCTATCCTCCTCGGTGTCGTCCAGGTAGCCCAGCAAGCGAGCGGTGGACTTGGACAGCGAGACCATCTCGTAGGCGAAGTGGACCGAGCGTTCCGCCTCCTGGTTGTGGCCCAGTGATTCGAGACCGGCGCGGACGATACGCTGCAGGTAGCTCTGCCGCGCGTCGATCACGTTGATCACCTTTGAGCCGCCACCAAAACTCGGTGGTTCGGCCTCGGGGTTGGCTTCGGAAGTGGTCTGCCACAGTTCTTCGTCGGTCCAGTAGCGGTAGTGGAAATCGAGCCCCAGGAGGCCAAACTTCCACATCTGGTAAGCGATGTCTTTGCCCACGTAGGTGACCGTGTCGTCGGAGCGGACGATCACCTTGTCGGGGTCTTCGAGACCCTGGAATTCGGCACTCTCCGCCAGTGGCATCACCCAGCAGCCTTCATTCTTGCCCTCAGCCTCGAGGCGAATGGTGCCTGAGTGGCGCAGCTTGTCGAAGGCGACGCGGAAGAAGTCGAGCTTGAGAATGTCGCTCTCATGGGTCAGCAGGTCGTAGCCGACACCGAGGCGCGCCATGGTCGCCAGATGACAATGCACTACTCGCCGGGCCACCAACTGGCCCAATTCGGCCCGCGGACCGGTGCCACTCTCCAGCTGGTGTAGGGTCTGGCGGCGTTTGTGGCGGCGCTCAGGCTCGGCTTCATACCAGCGACCCACTTCGCTGTAGAGATCCCAGCAGACATAGTCGAAGGGATCTTCGATGGCTGCTACTTGCTGCGCATCGAGGCGCCGCAGATCGAGGAAGCCGACCACCACGTCGGCCAGTTGGACGCCGGTATCATCAATGTAATTCTGGACTTCAACCGGGTAGCCCTGGCGGCGCAGGGCGCGGGTAAGGATGTCGCCGAGTACCGCGTTGCGCAGGTGGCCAATATGAGCCGCCTTGTTGGGATTGATATTGGTGTGTTCGACAATCAACTTTGGGCATGCGGCCATGTCGCCGGTGGTGGCAAAGAGTTCGCCTTGCAACAAGGCCGCCGCCACCGCGCTGCGGTCCAGAAATAGGTTGAGATAACCGGCACCTTCGACCCGAATCTCGCGCCCATAAGGTGGCAGCTCGAGGTCCTCGAGGAGTTCGCCAGCGATGTCGCGCGGCTTGCGCTTGAGCAGCCGAGCGAGGTGTAGCGGGGCGGCCGAGGCGAGGTCGCCGAGCGAGCGCCGGGGCGGCATCTGCACCACCGCCTGATGGTCGATCTGGTACAGCTGATGGATGCGCGCGGAGAGCGCCTCGGCAAATGCAGTCTTGAACTCTTTCAGCATGGCCGAGGGAGTGTACACCATCGTTTGGCAGCGGTTTTCAGTGATTTGTGGCAGCTGATTTCTCCCCTCTGCCCATAGCCTGATAAGATTGTCCCCACGCCAACCAGTACATAAACGCGGGGTAGCGCTGTCCGTCAGGAGACTGAGGAGAGAATGGAACGGAGAAAACTGTCTATTCAACTGGAAGGGACTCAACTTGAGCTCCTGGAAGGGGATATCACCGAGCTCGACACGGAGGCCATTGTCAATGCGGCCAACGAGGATTTAGAGCTTGGATCTGGAGTCGCTGGGGCAATTCGCGAAAAAGGCGGCCCGGCGATTCAAGAGGAGTGCAACCGCATCGGCAGCACCGCCGTGGGTACTGCGGTTATCACCGGCGCTGGCGAACTCAAGGCCAAGCATGTGATCCATGCCGTGGGTCCGCGCATGGGCGAGGGCGACGAGGATCGCAAGCTGGCTTCTGCCATCCGCTCCTCGTTGGCGGTCGCCGATCGGCACGGCCTGAAATCGATTGCGCTACCGGCCATCTCGACCGGCGTCTACGGCTTTCCGATCGATCGCTGCGCGCGTATTTTGCTGACCGAGGTCTACCGCTACCTGCAGGGCGGAACCAAGATCGAGCGAGTGGTGGTTTCACTGCTCGACGACGCCACTTTCGAGATCTTCAAGGGTGAATTGCGCCGCGGTTTCCGCTAGTCGGCCGCGGCTCAGGCCATCCGCTCAGCGACTTTCTTCAGACCCCGCAGGCTGGCGTGCAGGCTGAAGCGGGCAGTGTCGTTCTGCCCAATCCAGCCCATGGTCAGGATGGCCAAGCCGGTGAAGACGCCGCGCAGGGTGACCCGGGTGCCCGCGGGTTGGGCTTGTAAGCGCCACGACCAGGTGCATTGAACCAATGCTGAGCGGTGGGTGAGGCTCAACTCCTTGCCTGTGGTGAGCAGATCGACCTCGGGGTGAAAGGTCATCTTTCGCTGCCGCGGTTGCACCACCAACTCGAGTTTCGAGCCCTCTTGCAGCTGCCGTTGATCGCCGCTCGAGGCGGTGACGCAATCTGCCCACCAGGTTTGCCAGATCGAGGGGTTGACCAACAGGCCCCAGATGACCTGCGGCTCGGTGGCGATGGTTGTCGAATGCTGAGCGATGATCGCCACTGCTGAACTCCTTGGCAGGACTTTCTGCGGATTTGCCGAGTCTCAGGCCACCAAGTAGGCGCTGACTCGGATCTGCAAGCGGGTGCGTTGAGCGAAGCCGCTGCCGAAGAGGGAGTAGGCGCTCACCGCTCCCAGAACCGGCAGCACGATCCAACCATCAAAGCACTCACCCGCGCCGTAGGGTGGCACCACCGGCTCGACTTCTGCCAGCTTTACCCAATGTTCTTCGCTGGGGTCGAACGACCCGCGTAGCTCGACGTAGGCACGATCAAGATCGATGGTGTGTTGGGTAGATGGCAGCCAAATCGACATCACGAAGCGGGCTTCGTCATAGGAAGCTGTTTTCAACCGTGCTTCCCCCTGCTGGACTAGCGGATAGTGAAAACTACCCGAGCTGTCGCTGGCGAAGATTTCGGGGGTCGCGTCGAAGTGGATCTGGAGCGGCGGCGTTTCGCGGCTCATCGGTCAGTATCTCCTGGGTTCTGCCATCGGCTGCAGAGCCAGCTTGCTCCAAGCCCTGGGACAGATTGGCGGGCAGCCTATCATCCGCCCCTCAGCCTTTCCGCGGCTCCGGTTTCTGGTTCTCAGGCTTAGGGTTGCTAGGTCTGGGGTTCCACAGTGCGACCTGGTCGAGGGGCTTGCGGTTCAGGTCAGGAACGGTGGCATCGGCGGCCGGGTAGCCTACGGGGAAGAGAATATAGGGTCGTTCGTTCTTGGGCCGACCAAGGATTACGCGCAAGAAAGCCATCGGGCTCGGGGTGTGGGTCAGGGTGGCGAGGCCCATCTGGTGAATCGCGGCGATGAACAGGCCGCAAGCCAGGCCGGTGCTCTGGGGCACGTAGTAGTTCTTGCGCTTATCACCCTGCTCATCGAAGCCGTAGAGCTCCTCGAAAGCTACCACGATCCAGGGTACGGTCTCGAGGAAGGGTTTGCGCCAGTCGACCCCCAGAGGTCGCAGGGCCTCCAGCCACTCGGCCGGCATGCGTTCGCCGTAGCTCTTTTTTTCCTCGGCCTCAGCGGCGACGCGGATCTGCCGCTTGATCTGGGGATCGCTCACGGCGACGAATCGCCAAGGTTGACGGTGGGCTCCTGAGGGGGCGGTCGAAGCGGATTGGATGGCCAGTTCGATCAACCGCCGAGGCACCGGCTGGTCGCTGAAAAAACGCAAGCTACGCCGCCGATCCATGTCGGCGTAGAAACGCTCGGCACGGCGCTGCATCTCGGACTCGGCCAGACGCTCTGGCTGGTAGGGGATGTGGGGATACCGAAAGGTCAAAGCGAAGACTCTCCAGCCGGTCGGCGGGGGGTAGCCAGGGTGTTCGCGAGTCGCGGCCGTATGGGAAACTTCACAAGCTATTGAAAACAAGAGATTCTTGTAGGGGCGCACGGCGTGCGCCCAGTGGCTCGGTTATCGAAACCGGGCGCATGTCATGTGCCCCTACACAATCCCTTGAGGCTACTATCTTGCGAGCGAGGCGAGCTATGTTCTTCAGCCTTCTTGCTTGAGTTCGTCGTCGATGATCTCGGCGAAGCTCTCGAAGGAGGCGGCGCCGTTGATGAACCGGCCGTTGATGAAGAACGCCGGCGTGCCGCTGACCCCGGCTTCGGAACCGGCGCTGAGATCCTCGTTGACGGTCTCGGCATAGGCTCCGCCGTCGAGGCAGGCATCGAACGCGGCGCTATCGACGCCCTCCAGGGCGGCAGCCATCTCTTTCAGGCTGTCGACGCTCAGGTTGCGCTGGTCAGCGAACATGGCGTCGTGCATCTCCCAGAACTTACCCTGATCGTTGGCGCACAGCGAAGCCTCGCCAGCCTTGCGGGCGTTGGCGTGCATGGCCAAGGGAAACTGACGGAAGACGATCTGTACTTTGTCGCCGTATTCTTCCTGAACCTTCTTCAAGGTCGGGTTGACACGGCCACAGAAGGGGCATTCGAAGTCGGAAAACTCGACAATGGTGATCGGCGCGCCGTCGGGGCCCTTGCTGGGGCCGGTGGAGGCGATCTCGACCCGGAAGGGCTCCATCAGGTATTCGACCTTGTGGCTCTCTTCCAGCCGCTCGATCCATGACTGCATCGCTTCTGCCGGGCCCTGGTTCTGCAAGTAGGAGCGGATTTGGCCTTCCACCTGCTCTTTGGGGCGGCCGATTTGAGCTTTGCGCTCTTCGTAGAAAGCGTCGATGTCGGCGTCGGTGATCGCGGCTACTTTGGAGGTGACCTCGGTTTCGATCAACTCGTCGCGGCTGATCCCGCGCTTTTTGGCCTCGGCTTCGATCAGCTTGTCCTGCACCTGGCTCTTGACTACGGAGGAGAGGATTTCATGGCGATCGCGCATAACCTTCATCAGCTGCGCGGCGGCGGCCTCTTCGACCTCCGCTTCAGTGATCGCGATGCCATCGACGGTGGCCAGCGCTTTGCTCATCGCGCCACCGGCGGCTTCTTGGGCGCTGACGCCCTCTGTGTCGCCGAGCATGTACCAGCCGAGAGCGGCGATGCCGAGGGCAGCAGCTAGCAGAACCAAGCGTTGCAGGGTGATTTGTCCACTGGATGGGTGACTCATCGCTTCTATTCTCCGAAAAGGTCGAAACTTCAGGACTCCAGCAGGACGAAAGGCTGCGAGCCGGAGTTGGGAATTCGAGCAGGCACACAAACGAAGGACAAACTCTATCACAATGACTCTGCCATTCCGCCCTTGCCACACCGCCTCCTGGCGGTCGGCAATGCTATTGGTTGCCAGCCAGGTGGCGACTGACCAGACCGTCGAGAATGCGGCTGTGGCCGATTCCTCGCAGGCGTAGGCGCGGAGCGTTGAGCAGTTCTTCGGCCAGGGCTAAGAGGCGAGCTCGGCGGTCGCCTTGATGATCTAGATGGCGCGCGCAGCGCACTACCGCGGCGGCGGCGGTTGCCCAAGGACGTCGGGCGCGTGGATCTTCCCAGCCAGTGGCCCCGGCCAGCGCCTCGGCGGCGCTCAGCAGATGGATTGCGGCAGAGCCCTCGCGGTGAGCGGCGAGAGCGGCGGCGAAGTTGTTGGCAATGCTCTCTACGTGTTGCGGGTCCAGCTTCTCGCTGGCGCCGAGAAAAAGATTCAATGAGCGGCTGCGCAAGGTGGGCAGCAGGTCGAGCTGGGTGGCGGCGAGCAGCAAGAAGTGGCGCGGGGTGCGTTCGGGGGGTTCCTCGAGGAGCTTGAGTAGGGAGTCGGCGGCCTCACCGCTCAAGGTGCTGGCTTCGGCGACCACAAAGACCTGGCCGCGAGCTTCGAAGGGGGCATTGTAAGCCCGTTTTAGGAAGCGCTTGGTTGCGTCTGCCGAGGTGGTGGCTCTCAGGTCGCGCAACAGTACATTGAGGTCGGGGTGGAAAGGGCTGTTGGCCTTCTCGGGCCAGGCGACGCGGCGGCAGTGTTGGCATTCGCCGCAGGGGCGTGCCGGCGGTTCGGCGGCGCACAGCAGGGTCTGGGCCAGCTCGATCGCCTGGCTTTGCCGTTCGCTGGCGGTGCCGCCGTGCAAGATCACCCCAGGGTAGAGGCGCCCCAGCCGCGCCATCTCGATGGCAGCTGAGCTGCGCATCAGCCAACCCCCAGGAGTTTGCCCAGGATCCCTTCGACCTGGCGCCAAGTTGCCCGCAAGCTACCGCTCGAATCTACTCGTAAGATGCGCTCTGGCTCGTCGTTGGCCAGTTCCAGGTAGCGATCCCGTACCCGTTCGTAGAAGTCCAGAACCTCGGCATCGAGGCGGTCTACCCCGCCTTGGCGGTCGGGCGCGCTGCTGCGCTCCCGAGCCACCGTCAGGGGCAGGTCGAAAAACAGAGTGAAGTCCGGCTGCCGGCAATCGGTGGCCAGTCGATCGAGTTCTTCGATCCACCGTCGGTCGAGCCCGCGGCCTTGGCCCTGGTAGGCGTGGGTCGAATCGGTAAAGCGATCGCAGAGCACATGCTGGCCGGCATCCAGGGCCGGTTCGATGACTTGCAGCAGGTGCTGGCGACGGCTGGCGAACACCATCAGGGCTTCGACCCGGCCGTCCAGCTCACCCCAACGGTGGTCGAGAAAAAGGGTGCGGATTTCCTTGCCGAGAGGGGTGCCACCGGGTTCGCGGGTGGTGCGAAAGCCCAAATCGTGGGCTTTCATCCACTCCCCGGCGCGCTGCAGGTGGGTACTCTTACCGCTGCCATCAAGACCTTCAAAGGTAATGAAGCGGCCGGTGTTAGGTCTCGGGAAATTCACAAGCTATTGAAAACAAGAGACATTCGCAGGGGCGCACGGCGTGCGCCCAGTGGTCCGGTCATCGAAACCGGGCGCATGCCATGCGCCCCTACGCAACCTCTTGAGGGTACCTGAAAACCAAAATTTTTGTAGGGCGCACGGCGTGCGGCCAGTGGTCCGGTCATCGAAACCGGGCGCATGCCATGCGCCCAGTGGCTCAGTGATCGAGGCTGGCTAGCTGAACTGGCACTAGGCGCTCGGCTTGGTAGAGCACTGCATCGATGCCCCGTTCGGCGATCAGCTGCTCGATCTTGCGCACCAAGCGAGTGCGTCGCTCTAGCAGGGTGCTGATTTGCAGCGGGCTGAGATAAGGCGACAGCCGAATGCGGACTTGGGCCGGCTCTAAGGCGCGCAAAGCGTTCCAGAACTGCTCGTCACAGATCTGGATGTTGGCGGCCCAGGGCAGTGCAGGAAGGGTCTTGAAGGTGCGAGTGTGGTCGACGTACCACAGCTTGCCCGAGGCATCGAAGAGCATGTTGCCGGTGTTGCGGTCGAAATTGTAGATCAGACTGTCGAATAGCGCCAATGCCTGCTTCTGTCGGTGCCAGGAGGCAGGTTTTTTCGGTTGTTGCTGGTTGGCGATACGGCGGCTTTCGGAGGTAGCGTTTTCGACCCACAGCTGGACCGAACCCCGCTTGCCGCCCAGGGTGCGCAAAGTTGCTGGCGGCACATTGTCGATGCCTAGCATTTGGCTGAGCTCGAAAGCGGCGACTTCGAAGATATAGCTGTCGCGTAGCTCGCGACGCTGCCGTGGCAAGTTGCGTTGATTGACTTTGTGATCGACAGTGCGAAAAATTGCGTGGGCGGTGATGCCATCGCGCTGCAAAGTCAGCTTGAGTGGTTTGTTGCTGCCGTCGTTCAGCTGCTTCTGGGTGATGATTTCGGCGTTGGCGAGAAACTCCACCGCCGCAGCGTTGGAGGTGAAGGGCAGCGGCTGGCCGTCGGCGTCGAGCCAGTTGGGCTGGGCGGCAGCGGTCGCGGCGCTCAGGGTCAAGATCAGGGTCAAGATCAGGCTATTCAGCAGCCAGCGGGCGGCGCTGGTGGTCCGGGTTTTTATCGTGGTCGAGAAGGCGAGAGAATGCATGATTCAAATCCCCGTCCAAGGTGTGCAGAAGGTGATTCGGCCGCAGCGGGAGTTGCCTCAGGTGAATCTTGCAGGGCCGAAAGGTCGCCATCAGCGACGTTCAATAGCTAATACGCTCGGTGCGGCAGGTTGTTCGCAAATCCGGGCAAAAAAAGCTCAAGAAGGTGTTGGCCGGGATAGCCGGTTCACCGACTGGGTTGGCCGGTTTGGACCGCTGTTGGAGGTTCGAGCAGCCTTTGTTCGAGGCCGACGTAGATCGCCGTGAAAGTACCGTGCTCGATCTCCAGAGCCGCTGGCCGGCCACCGGTGTAGACCGACGACAGCATGCCGGTATCGATCAGGAACACCCCGCCGTCGAAGCGGCTACGGATCGAACGAGGGCGTTGCGGCGTGTGCCCCACCACCAGATGGCGGATGCCGAGCGCGTCGAGGATACCCGGCAACTCGCTCAGGCCGTGTTGGTCGCTCCAGCGAGCGTAGCCGCGAAACCACAGTGGCCCATCAGAGCGCACCGTCAACCATTGGTCGATGTCTAGCAAGTGCTGCCAGCCGCTGGCAGAGTCGGCCATCGGCTGGCCGCTTTTTAGCGCTGCCCGGGCCGCCGCCACCACCTCGCGCGCTGAGGAGGTGGGCAGTACCCGTTGCTGGTCGAGCAACCAAGCGCGGGCGCGGTCCCAGAGTTCGATCTCTTCGCGCACCTGGCGGTTGATCCGGTCGATGCCGAGGGCGGCCATCGCCGGATTGAGGCCGCCATGCAAGTAGACCACGTCCCCAATTTGCACCGCCGCTGGGTGGCCGCGGATCCAGCGACCTAATCTACCCTCGGGGCCGAGCGCCTCGACGTAGTTGAGCAACCCTGGAGGGTGTTCCTCGAGACAGCGGGCTCGGGCCTGCTTTTTCGACGGCACTGCCAAGCCCCGCCGTCGGGCGCTCTGCCGGGCGAGTTCGGGGTATGTTCGGCACACCACGGTGCGGCGCGCCTCAGAGCGTTCGTCGGCAAGTTCGTCGACGATCTCGGGGGTCACATCCCGCAGTTCGCCGATCAGGTTCAAGACCTCGTGATTGCCCAGTAACACGATCACTTCGCCGCCGCTGGCCGGTGCTTGGCGTTGCAGGTCCATCAACAACTGGGCGGCGCGCAGGGCGCGGGCTCCGCGGTCGAGGTAGTCGCCGGTCTGCACCAGGATGGACTCGCCGCCGACCCATCTTTGGCGTCCATCGATCAAGCCGCTCTGGCGCAAGATGGTGACCAAGCCTTCATAGGCCCCGTGGATGTCGCCGATCGCCACCACCCGCCGCTCGCTAGGCTGAGACTGGGGCCGGATCGAGGTGCCGGTGGCGGCTCCGCTGTGTGGCAGAAGCAACCCGGCGAAGGCGGTGACTAGCAGGATCCTAGACCACTGCACGGCGCGTTTCTCCGGCCGCCGAAGCCTGGTCTAGTGAGTCTCCCAACAAGCGTCTGAAGAGAGCCTTGACGATCTCGATGTTGTTCGACAGCAGGTCGAAAAAGTCGTCGGCGGAGATCTCCAACAGCACCGCGCCGCGGCTGCTGGCGTGCTCTCGGCGCAGCCTGCCGCTGAGAATCTCGCGCACGCCGAAGCAGTCGTACGTGGAGGCTTGCCGCTCGGCGCCGGTCTCAGCGCTCAGCGTGACCGCCCCTTCGACGATGCAGTAGAGGGCCTCTGGAGGATCATTGAGGCGATAGATCGAGGCGCCGGGCGGCAGCCGGCGCTGGTGGGCGATGCCGGCCAAACGCATCACCTGCTCGGCGCTGCAGAAGGCCAGCAAATCCGCTGACTGCAGATGGATGGCCATCTGAATGTGGGTAAGCTGCGACATTCGAAGTCGCTAGTTTATCAGCCTATCGAAGAGGGCGAGGGGTGGGGAGATTGGCGGCCGCAGCAGCCCAGCGGCGGCGGTTAGCGCCGGGCGGCAGTTGGCAAATAACTCGGCAAGGGTACCTCCGGGTCGAGGTCGGGAGCTGGCTGGGGTGTGCCGAAAACCAGGTCCAGCGGCAAGACCCCGCTCCAGTAGCCCAGCTGCAGATCCGACGCCTTGTCTTTTGGCGGTCCGCTGCGGACTTTGGCCGAAGCCTCCTCGATCGGTAATTCCAGCACCGTTGTGGCGGCGATTTCTTGCTCGCTAGCGGGTCGGGAATCGGCGCTCCGTCCGGCCAGCACGTGCTCTACGAAACCTGTCAGCGCACGGCTTTTCTCCGCCGGGTCGAGCAGCGGCCGGGCGCGTCCGAAGAGCATCACCGAGCGGTAGTTCATCGAGTGGTGGAATTGCGATCGCGCCAACACCAGGCCGTCGAGCAGGGTGACGGTGATACAGATTTCGATGCCCTCGCCAAGCTCGCGCATCATCCGGCTGGCGATCGAGCCGTGCAAGATCAGGCGATCCCCAGAGCGACCGTAGGCGGTGGGAATGACGAAAGGCTTGCCGTTGACGACGAAGCCGGCGTGGCACACCAAGCCCTGATCGAGAATGTCGTAGATCTGCTGGCGCCGATGGCTGCCGCGTCCTGGCTGGCTCCGTGGAGTGGTTCGTTGGGTAATTGGCAGCGAGGCGTTTGGGGTGCTCATGGGGGTATCTTCTTCGCTCAATTGGTTCTAGTGAAGATCCAATTCAGCATAAAATGACAGAACCAAAAAGGAGCCATCGCCACCATGTCTTGGATCTCTAGCCTCAGTACCGAGCCCCTGCATCGCCAGCTCTACTATTCCCTGCGCCAGGCTATCTTGGCGGGTGGATTCGAACGCGGTTGCCGCCTGCCGGCGAGTCGGGCGCTGGCCGAAGAGCAGGGAGTGTCGCGCAACGTGGTGCTAGCGGCCTACGATCAATTGCAAGCGGAGGGCTACTTGCAGGCCCGTCAAGGGGCCGGGACCTTCGTCGCTCCGGTGCTGCCCGAGGAACTCTTGCGGGCGGCCGTCGGCGATTTTGGGCCACCGCCTGGTCGGCCACCGACGCCGCGGCTGTCGAGCTACGCTCGGCGCGCCTTGGCCGAGGGTATCGTCGAGCCTGAAGGAGCTTCCGCTCCGCCGTGTGATTTTCGCTATGGCGTGCCGGCGGTCGATGCTCAGACCTTGGAGGTGTGGCGGCGCTGTGTCGCCCGCCAATCGCGCCGCCCGGATCTAGGCTATGCACCGCCGGCCGGCCATCCGGGTCTCAGGCGGTCCTTGGCGGCTTATTTGCGTCGCTGCCGCGGTGTTGACTGCCAGCCATCGCAAGTGCTGATCACCAACGGTTCCCAACAGGCTCTCGATTTGGTGGTGCGGGCGTTGGTCGATCCTGGCGACGTGGTGGCGATCGAAGATCCTTGCTACCTCGGCATTCGCCGGGTGCTCGCTGCTCAGGGCTGTGTTCTACGGCCGGCGCGGGTGGATGGAAGAGGACTCGATCCCGAGTCCATCGACCCGCGGGCGCGGTTGGTCTACGTCACCCCGTCCCACCAGTTTCCCAGTGGCGCGGTGATGCCCGTCGACCGTCGTTTGGCGTTGCTAGATTGGGCGGCGCGAAGCGGCGGCTGGGTTCTAGAGGACGACTACGACAGCGAGTTCCGCTACCGCGGCCGGCCGCTGGCGGCTTTGCAGGGACTCGATCGGCAGGCGCGAACTCTCTATGTTGGCACCTTTTCGAAAGTACTTTACCCGGCATTGCGGCTCGGCTTCCTGGTGGTGCCGCCACAGTTGCTGGCGGTTTTCGAGGCGCTCAAGTGGCTGGCCGATCGGCACACCCCGATGCTGCTGCAGGCGGCCCTTGCCGACCTGTTGGACCAGGGCCACTACGAGCGCCACTTACGCCGGGCGCGGGCGACTAGCGCGGCGCGGTTGAAGGTGTTGTTGGCGGCCCTTGACCAGCAATTTGGTGAGCGCATTGAGATCGAGGGTGCCGATGCCGGGGTACACCTGGTCTTGTGGCTGCGTGATCTGGCGCCGGAGCAGCTGCCCGAGCGCATCGCCAGAGCGCGGCAAGCCGGACTGGGGATCTACCCGATCGCGCCTTACTACTGGCGGCCCCCCGATCGCGCCGGACTGTTGATCGGCTGGGCTTCCCTCGATGAGCCGACCTTGCGGGAGGGCGTGGCTCGCCTGGCCGAGGTGCTATCGTCGAGCGGATGAGCGAAATCAAGAACATCCGTTTCATGCTCCGTTTGGCTTACCAGAGTGACGAAGCCTGGCATGGCCCGTCCTTGCGCGCAGTGCTCAACGGGGTTGACGCTGGCCAAGCCCAAGCGCGCCCCATCGCTGGGGCTCACTCCATCTTCGAGCTGGTGCATCACATCACCTTTGAGCGCCAGCGGGTTGCCGCTGCCATTGCCGCCGAGACCTTCGCTGACTGTGTTGTAGACGAAGCAGCATTCCCCGCCGACCCGACGGTCGACGAAGATGCTTGGCAAGCAGCTTTGTCCGACCTCGAGGCTAGCCAGAAGCGGCTGATCAAAGAGCTGCGCCGCTTTCCCGACGAGCGTTTGCAGGAGAAAGTGCCGGGTCGGGACTACAGCTTCTACTTCGTGCTGCACGGCATCCTCCACCACGATATTTACCACACCGGCCAGATCGCGTTGCTGAAGAAGGGCTGAGCAGCGAAACCGTGACCACCAGCAAACAGCACCAGCGTCGAGCCTTTCAGGAGCGGAGCCGCGCCTTTGCCCAAGCTGCCGGTGGCGGCGATCTGCCGCTGATGCGCGCCCTGATCGCTGAAGATCGCCGGGTCTTGATCCCGGACACCTCACTTTTGGAGGGGTGTTTGCGCGGCCAGGTCGAGGCGGTGCGACTGATTCTCGACGAGGGCGTGTCGCCAGATCCGCCGCCGGGCAAAGATGGCAACCAGAGCCGTCGGGCGATCACCCGAGTGGTTCGCCGCACCAAGGCGGTGCGTTGGACGCCGCGTCACCGTGAGGTGCTCGAACTGCTGCTCGAACGAGGCGCCTCGATCCACGCTTTGCCGGGTTGGGACGGCGCTTCCGGGCTTTCGGCCGCAGCTTCGGCAGCCAATCGTCAGGCAATCGAGGTGCTGCGCCGCCACGATCCGCAGCCGTTGGATCTGTTCGATGCCGCAGCCCTGGCCGATCTCGGCCGGGTCGAAGAGTTGCTAGCGAAGAGCCCATCGGCGGCCACTGAAGTGTCGACCGGCGGAGCGACCGCGTTGCAATACTGCGCCCACTCGGCGCTCGGCACCGACAAGGTGACCGACGCGGCGAATTTGATCGCCATTGCCGAGCGCCTGCTCGACCTCGGAGCGCCCCTCGATCCAGTCGAGCTGGGTCCGCAGACGACCTACCCGGCGGTCTACCTGGCCTGCTACTCCGGCAATGACGAGGTGGCCGGGGTTCTGCTGCGGCGTGGCGCCGAGCCGGGCTACGTGTTGCTGCGGGCCTTGGTGGCTGGGCGGTCGAGGGTTCTCGAACAGCTGGCGAAGCGCCGGCCAGAACTCGACCTCGACCTGCCGATGGAGGATCGGCGGCGCAGCCCGCTGGTGGTCGATATGGTGCGCAGCGGCCAGCTGCGATCGGCTAGATGGTTGGTTGAACAGGGTGCCGATCTGACGGCCAGCGATAGCGAGGGCAGCACCGCCTTGCATCTTGCGGCCCAGCGGGGCGCGGCAAGCGATTTTCTGACCCTGCTGATCGAGCATAGCGCGCCGCTCGGGGCAGTGGACGCCGCGGGCCGCTCTCCCCTCGATCTGGCGCTGCGGCGGCGCCAAGGGCCGGCGGTCGAATTGCTCCGGTCTCTGGCCTGAGATGATCTAGCGGCTCGCGATCCGTTGGAGCAGCAGGTCGGTGGTCTCGCGCACCATTGGGTCGGGCTCGCCCTCGGCGGCTCGATGGATCAACTCAAACAGCGATTCGTGTTGGCGATCAACAATGAAGTGCAATGCGGCGGCACTCCACCAGGCGGCGTCGGCGTCGCCCACCGGGCGCTGCCACACCAGGCGTTCCAAGGTCTTGCGCAGCGATTCGGCGCGCAGACTGAATTCTCGCTCCGCTCGGCGGTGACGTTCGTGCCGCGGCAGGTCGTCGATCACCGTCAGCACCTGCAGGCGGGCTGCGCCACGCAGCGTATTGTCGAGGTACTCCAGGGCATGGCAGCGCAACCTGGGCTGAGCACAGACCAAGGCTTGGTGGGCGGCGCGAATGTCCTTGGGGTCGCCGAGCAGAGCGAGCAGGCCGAAAAGATTGTCGAAGTGGTCGTTCATGCGGTCGGCGAGGAGTCGTTCGAGCAGATGGGGGCCGGCACTATCAGAGGTTCGCGGCCAGGTCACCACCGGGCCGTTCAGCGGCAGCTCGCTACCGGAGATCGATTCGAGGTCAAGAAGGCGCCGCAGATAAGAGCGAGCTTCGATCTTGAGTTGCATCTCTAACAACTCGTCGGGTTGCCCCAGCTCGCCTTTGGGCAGCGCCCCCAGAGCTTCGATCAACTTGCGACGCAGAAATGGATCAGTGGCTGAAAAAGAGCGGCAGAGAGTGTCTGCCGCCGCCGCGCCGCCGATCTGTGCCACCGTCTTGGGTAGTGCCCGGCGTACCCAAATCTCCTCGTGGCTGTCGTTGAGGAAGTGCTCCAACGCCGGCAGGATGGTCGGGCCGTAGGCTACCAGGGCGGCGCGCGAACTGTGTTTTAGCTGCCGCTGGTGCAGATGGGAGGTCAGGATCGGCACGTAGAGGGGATTGCGGGCGCCCCGCTCGACGCGCTTCGAAACGGCGTCGATAGCAGCCAGCACCACTGTCGGTTCGGCGTCATAGAGAAGTTGCACCAAGCCGGCTTGGACATGTGGATCGTCGAGGCTACCCAGGGCGTCGGCTGCCGCCTGGCGGATTCCACTGTTGCCGTCGCCGAGCATCTCGCGGAGGGCTGAATCGGCCAGTTGGCGGCTCAGCGGATCGGGCTGGCTGGCCAGATAGGCGAGGGCCGCGGCGCGCACTCGTACGTCGCCATCGCGCAGCCGCTCCCGCATCAGGGCGCGAGCATCTTCGGCGGCCAGGTCGGCGAGGACTTGAGTGGCGGTGGCGCGCACCGTCGGGTCGCCGTCGCCCAGCAGACGTTCGATCAGTGGCAGAGCGTCGCGGCGCTCGGCATCGCGTAGCACTAGTAGGGTTCGGCGGCGCACCGCGGGGTCTGGATGGTGCAGCATCAGTGGGGTGACCAACTGGCCGCGACCGTGCGCGGCGAGCAGTTCCAGGCTGTGCAGCACGCGGCGCGACTCGCTGCTGCCAAGGCCCTCGACCAGCACTTCAAGGGTTGCGGAGTCGGTCAGGTCAAGGTCGGCCGGCCGAGTTTTGGGAGCTGTTGGCAGGCCCTCGCGAAACAGTTGAACGTAGCGCCGCCGCAGGGGCCCTAGTAGCGCCAACCAAGCAGCGATCCACAGCAGGCTGAGCCAGGCGGTAGCTTCGATCGACAACCAACCGAAGGTGACAGCGAGCAGTGCGACGGCGGCCGCGCCCTTGGCGAATCGTTGCACAAAGACGTCGATGAACGCCTTGGCCCGAGCGCGGCCGGCCTCCGGGAGGGGCATGAAGAGCAGCTCTCGGGTTGCTTGATCGAGGGAGTAGCGCAGGCCGTTCTCGGAGATCTTCAGCCACCACACCGCGGGTAGGACCAGGGTAGGAGCCACCAGCGCGGCGCAGATCAAGAAGATAGTGCCAAGGCCGTTGGATAAAGGCAGAACATAGAGTGCCAGGCGAACTCCGTGCCGGCGATGCATCAGCCCGGTCAGCAGCAGTTGGCAGAGCAGGGCGGCAATTCCGGTCAGGCTGTAAAGGTTGCCGAAGGCCGCGGTGCGCTGGTCGAGGTTGCTGGTGCTGGTCTCGATCACCCAGGAGAGTTGTAGATCGATCACCTGTGCGACCATTGTCGCCAGCAGCACCAATCCGGCGAGTAGCCGCAGATAGGAGGAGTGGCGCAGCAAAGCAAGGCCGCTGCGGGCCTCGGCGAGGCTGTCGCTAGAGGGTTGCGCTGGCGGCGTGGTGGGGCGCTTCTCGGGCTGGCGAATAGACCAGGCGCACGCCGCCGCGGCCAACAACCAAGCGATGGCGACCCAGAGGGCCGAACGGGTGTCGAGCAGGGCACTGGTCCAGCGTGCCATTTGACCGCCGACGATGCCGCCCAGAATGCCCCCAGCACCAATTGCCCCGAACAGCCTCCGTGCCTGTCGCGGGTCGAGCAGCAGACCGGCCCAGCACCACAGCTGGCTGACCAGCAACAGGCCGACGATGGCGATCCACAGGTAGAAAAGCAAGCTAGGCCACTGGCTGTCGAGTCCCAGCGCCCACCAGAAGAAGACCAGACCGGCGGCCACTCCCAGGCTCGAACCGAGCAGCAGCCGGCGCGGGCCGAAGCTCTCTGGTGAACGTGTGTAGAGTCGTAACAGGGGATAGGAGCACAGCGCCGCCAAGAGATAGACCCAGGGCAACTGGGCCGCTCCCAGGGAGTCGACAAAAGTAGCTTGACGGACCGACTTGGCGACGTATTGGAAGCTCAACAAGCAGAAGTGGAGAGCGAAGAGGCGCCACAGCAGACGCCGCTCGTCAGTGCGAACGTCGAGCTTTAGCCAGCCGAGCCAGCCGCTTGATGGATGGCTGTGGGGCGATGGTTTGGGTGGAGGCATTTTCTGCTGCAGCTTATCGAGCCAGGCTGGTTCGGTCGCTGATGGAACTACGCGCCAAGTCGCTCGGCGTTGCGTCGCATAGGTGGTGGCGAGGTAAAAGGTGACTTTCCGATTCAGGTATCAGTCAACTAGGTTGTCAGGAATTCACCTTTTCGTCAGGTAGCATGGGACTCCCTTCCCGGTTAGTCGAGTATGTCGTAGGCAAGGAGAATCGACGATGAGTTTGTTGCTGGAGATTTTTGTTTGTCTACTGATCGCGGCGCTCCTGGGCGGCATCATCGGCTGGTTGCTGCGCAGTTTGAACGCCCGGCGCCAGGTTGAGGAGACCGAGGCCGAGTGGCAGGAGAGGCTGGGAGTGGTGGAAGAAGAGAGTCGCTCTTTGCGCACCGAACTCAGCGAGCAGATGGCGCGCAGCAAGTTGCTGGACAGCGATCTCTCCACCGCCGACGAGCGGCTCGCTTCGATCGACGGAGAGCTAGAGGCGGCGCGAGCCGAGACCGAGCAAGAGAAGCAGCGCTGTAGCGATCACCGAGCCAATCTATCCCAGCTCGAAAGCGAGTGGAAAAGCAAACTCGGCAAGCTGACATCAACTCGCGAAGAAGCGGTCACCGAACTCGCCGAGCATGCCGCCCTGCTGGGCAAGTTGCGGGCAGATCTGGCGGATCGGGCGGGCCTGTTGGAGAGGTTGCGCCAAGAGTTGCGCTCGAAAGACGAAAAGCTCGGCCTGCAATCCGGTCAATTGGTCGAGCTGCGGGCTGATTTGGCGGGAGCCTCGAGCCAAGACCCCTCCGCGGATGGCGAAGTGGCTCGCTTAAGCTCGGCACTCCAGGCTCGGGAGACTCGCCTCGGTGAGCTTGAGATCGCCTTGGCCGAGTGCCGCAGACAACATGAGACCGCCGAGATCGAGGTGCCGTTGGCCAAATACGGCCTCACCGCGCCACCGGCCGATGGGATCGATGATCTGAAACGTATTCGGGGTATCGGCAAGGTACTAGAGAAGATGCTGCTCGGACTGGGGATCTACAAGTTCCGCCAAATCGCAGCTTGGAATGAGCAGGATATCGAAGTGGTCTCGGATCGGCTCAACGCCTTCCACGGTCGCATCAGCCGCGATGGCTGGGTCGACCAGGCGCGGCAGTTGATCGACTGAGTCGCGTCTACCTCAGCGGCTGCTAGTGCTCGGCGGCGGGCGGTTCGGCGCGCAGGCGTTTGAGGTTCTCGCTGAGGAGAACCCTGTCGGGCTCCAGTTCGAGTCCCCTCTCTAGGGCTGAAATGGCCGCCTGCCGGTCGCCCATCAAGAAAGCTACGTTAGAGCGGTACTGCTGCACCAGGGCAAGTTCGGGCGCTTGCCGCTCTGCCTCATCGAGCAATCTCTGTGCCTCTGGGGGTGGCCGAAGAGATGGGAGGTCGAATCGGTGCCTTCGATGTAGATCATGCCCAGGTCCGGCTGCTCCGTCCGCCACAGCTCGAGGCCGATGTCGCGATAGCTGCCGGCGGTGGCGTAGGCCCATTTGAAATGCCCCAGATCGTTCTCGAAATCAAACGGCTGCTCAAACTTTTCGCGGCTGACGTCGATGAAAGTAGAGAGTTCTTGCCAACTCAGATCGCCGACCGGCGGACCAGCGGGGCGATCCGTTCGATCAGTTCTGGCGGCCAGGTCTTGGCTTCTTGATCCGAGCCGCCGGTGAAACCTTCGCCGAAGAGGAAGTGATAGGCGGTATGGTCGCTGACTATCGCGCCTTTGACTTCCTCCGGTGGCCAGGTCGCCCACCAATTTCGCTGCATGTCAGTCACGCTATGTCGAAGTGTGGGGCGGGTCAAGCCCACCCCGGTGGGTCGATGCGATCAATCAGTGGCCAACCGTTGGCCGGTACCGTCGTCTAAACCCATGATGCGAGACGAAGCCCAACTGATCGAACGTGCCCAGGCGGGCGACCCGAACGCATTTCGCCAGCTGGTGGAGGCACACAGCCGAGATACCTTTCGCTTGGCTTTTCGCCTCAGGGGTGATCATGCGTTGGCCGACGACATCGTCCAGGACAGTTTCCTCAAGGCCTACCGGGCGCTCGCCCGTTTCGATGCTCGCAGTCGTTTTGGCACCTGGCTGCACCGCATCACAGCCAACTGCGCCATGGATCAGTCGCGCCGCCGGCAGCGTGAGAAGGCCCGCTACCAGCCGCTCGAAGACCCGTCGCAGCACCTCCCAGTTGAAGCCGAGCCCGGGCCCGAGAGGCGTGCTCGCAGCAACGAGATCCAACAGCGGGTGGAGGCGGCATTGGCCGGGCTCAGTCCGGCGGAGCGTACCGCCTTTGTGCTGCGCCACTACGAGAACCAGTCGATCGCTCAGATCAGCCACACCTTGGGTGCCGGTGTCAGCGCTACCAAACACGCTGTTTTCAGGGCGGTCAAGAAACTACGCCGTGAACTCGGACCGCTGCGGGAGCAAGGCTATGCATGAGATTTCCGAAGAAGATCTGATTCTGTACTACTTCGGCGAGGCTGAAGACATGGCAGGCATCGAGCATCGTTTGCGCCAGTCGGGGGCGGATCGGGCGCGTTTTGAGGAATTGCGTCAGTTGCTCGAAACGACTCGCGAAGTGGCCGTGCCTGAACCGCCGCCGGATTACGGCGAGCATCTGTGGCAGAGGATCCAACCGCGCCTGGCCGAGCTCGAGCCGCAGCCCTGGTGGCAGGGCCAGCGCCGCCCGCGGCGCACCATCCAGCCCGTAAGGCAGCGCTGGATGGGTCTGGTGGCAGCCGTGGTGGTGGTCGCCGTGGCAGCTTTCTGGCTCGGTCGCCAGCTGGGCCCGACGCCCCTCGGGACTGAGCCCAGCATGGAGAGCGGTGCCGCTCAGGCTATCTTGGTGGCCGCACTGGTGGAGCATCTGGAGAGTTCCAGCCGCCTGCTCGTCGAACTAAGTAATAGCGCCGCGGACTTTGGCGGGCGAGATCTTGGGGTCGCCATCGAGCGCGCCGACGATCTACTGGCCGAAAACCGGCTCTACCGGCTGGCTAGTAGCGATCAGGCCAGCGCCGGCCTAATAACTCTGCTCGATGCTCTCGAACGCCTTTTGCTCGACCTCCGCCACGCCTCGGCGGTGGATCCAGCGCGGACTCTAGAACACCTCCGCCAGCGTATCGACAGCGAAGACCTACTTTTCAAGCTGCGAGTGAGCAGCGCCCGATTGAGCCCCTCCACGGTTCGCTTTTCCCAAGGAAAAAAGTCGGCTACATCTAAAGCCGATGTCTAGATAGGAGATAGGAACGATGAAAAGAAACTACTCTCAACGCTTTGGGTCGATGATGTCCATCGGCTTAGTCTTGAGCATCTTCGGGCTTGCCCTGCCTATTCTGGCATTGAGTGAAGAAGGTCTGGCTGCCGATACAGAAGCTCGTTCTGACGACCTCTACCGTGCCGGTCGCGACGCTCTCGAGGCCGGTGAGTGGCAGTCGGCAGTCGGCCTCTTCAGCAAGGTTGAAGAGAGCGGCAGCCATGCCGACGCGGCGCTTTACTGGATCGCCTATGCGCAACATCAAGGGGGTCGCGAGGAGCAAGCCCTGCGGACTCTCGATCGCTTGCGCGAAAAGTCCCCCCAAAGCCGCTGGCTCGACGACGCCGAAGCGTTGGAAGTTGAATTGCGCGGCGTCGGCGAGGGGACAATCGATCCCGATATCTTCGACGGCGACGAACTCAAGTTGTTGGCGCTCAACAGCCTGATGCATACCGATTCCGAGCGCGCCCTCGATCTACTCACCGGCATGCTCGAAGGTGATCATTCGCCGCAGCTCAAGGAACGCGCTCTTTTCGTGCTCAGTCAGAATTCATCGTCTCGGGCGACCAAGCTTTTGGCCCAGATCGCCACCGGCGGTGTCCATGGTGGGTTGAAAACCCAGGCGGTGCGAATGTTGGGGATCAGCGGCGGCGGTCGCGCGATCGAGCTGTTGCAGCAGATCTATCGCGACACGGCCGACCCTGAAGTGCGGCGGGCAGTGCTCGAGAGCTACATGATCGCTGGTGCGGGGAAGGCGCTGGCTGTTGTAGCGCGTAGCGAGAAGAACCTCCAACTACGCCAACAAGCTATCCGTCTACTCGGTGCGAACGGCGATATGGGCTTGCTGGGTGAGCTCTGGTCCAATGACGCACCGGCGCCGATTCGGCAGTCGATTCTCGAAGGAATGATGATCGCTGGAGACCACGCTGGCTTGGTCAAGGTTGCTCTTCGCGAGTCCGATCCGGAGCTGCGTCGACACGCGATCGAGCTTCTCGGCGCGGTCGGAGGCAGTGAAGTCAGCGCTGCTCTGAGCCGCCTCTATCGGCAGAACACCGACCTCGAGACCCGCCGCGCGGTGATGCGGAGTTGGATGATCAGCGATGATGCCGAATCCCTGGTCAAGGTGGCCCGGAGCGAGCAGGATCCACAGCTGAAGCGCCAGGCGGTCGAGCTTCTGTCGGTGATGGATCAGCCGGAGGCTCGCGACTATATGTTGGAGCTGCTGGGGCAATGAGGGGGCACAGACGAAGGCGCGGCGCGTTGATCTAGTGCCGGTTGGCCTGATCTTGGTGTTGATCATCCTGGCCGCGAGCGCTGCCGCGGAGCCGCCGCCGATAGAGGGCGCAGAGCTTGAGGTGCGGGCGGCGGGCGAGCTAGCGCCCACCTTGGACCGGGCATTGGCCGCGACTACTGAACCCTATTGGGTTGGCTGGTCGGTGCCGCGACTGGCAGGAACCGACACCATGTGTTGCTTCGACGGTCAACATTGGGGCTGCTCGCTCGATGGCAAACACCGCGGCCGTTCAACTCTCAGACGCCCCGATCCACCGTTGCACGGCCGGCTGGTGGTGTTGGCGCGGGCAACCGCGGTGGGTGGCAGTCGCTGGTGGGTGGTTTCCTCGGACTGTCCACTCGCGGGCGCGGGACAGCGAGTGGTGTGGCTCGAGGGCGCCGCGGTGGCCGACAGTGTCGCGACACTGGCCGCTTTGCTCGCCGATCGGCGGCACCAAGAAGCCTTGCCCGCGCTAGCCTGGCACCCTTCGTCTCGCGTCGATCCGCTACTCGAACAGTTCGCCGCCGAGGGAGTTACCGAGCGGTTGCGCCGCCAAGCCTTCTTCTGGCTCGGCGAATCCGGCGATCCGCGGGCGCTTGATTTCGTCGCCCAGGTCTTGGCGGTCGATGGTCCTTGAGGGTGAGTCTCAGGGACTTCCCACGGAGGCTGTTCTGCTGCTCTCGTGGCCGACCAGGAAGGTGTCGGCTCGGGACAGCTCCTTGGCCAGGTTCCAGCCTTTCTTGACCGCCGACAGATTGACTTGGCCGGTGGCCAGGGCGGCGCCGAGCTTGAGGTAGGTGCGAGCCTTGCCGCGCATCTGATAGCGCACCTCCAGGGAGTGGCGCCACAGCTTGGCGTACTCGTCGTAGAACTCCTCAAGGGGCAGCCGAGTGGGTAGTACCGAGTGGACGATGTCGAAGAGTTCCCAGTCGCGGGTGTTGACCTTGCTTTCGACCTCGCTCCACAGATCGGTGCCGGGCAGGGGGGTGAGCACCGAGAAGCCGCTGTTGTAGGTGCCGTGCAGGCTGATCCACTCCTTCAGCTTGGTGAAATCGTCGTAACCCCAGTCCGGATCGACGATGAAGTTGCAGGTGAAGCCGACCCCTAGATCTTTCAAGATCTCGATCGCCCGGACGTTGTTCGAGGCGCTGTTCTTCTTGTTGACCGAAGCCAGCCC
This sequence comes from Candidatus Multivoradales bacterium, assembly GCA_965248925.1. GTDB lineage: Bacteria > Acidobacteriota > Thermoanaerobaculia > Multivoradales > J023 > CBDFLE01. Next base: position 3,257,852 of record CBDFLE010000006.1, read on the forward strand.
GGCGTCGTCAACTTTCTCGACCCCGAGGAAAATCGCCAGCTCGCCGCAGTCCTTCCACATCTCGACCAGCTCGGGGAACTTGCAGATGATGTCGGTGCGGGTCTGGACGGTGAAGAACTTGCGCATCCCGGAGGCCTTGATCTGCCGCGCCATCTCTCTGCCGCGGTTGACGTTCATCCAGAAGATATCGTCGGTGATGAAGACGTTAGGGGCCTCGATGGTGGCCAGCTCGCGCACCACCTGCTCGGGCGATTTCTCGCGAAAGGTCGACTCGTGGAATTTCCACACCGAGCAGAAATTGCATTTGAACGGGCAGCCGCGGGCGGTTTCCATTAGCGCCAACGGCTTGCGGAAGTTGATGTAGTAATGCGGCGCGTAGTCGCGAATCAGGTGACGGGCCGGCAACGGCAGCTCATCGAGCTCACGGCGGGCCGGCGCGTGTCCGGTGGCCACCGGGCCGTCGCTGGTGTTGAGCACCAGGCCGGGAACCTTCGACAGGTCGCGGTCGCCTTCCAGCGCGTCGACCATTGCCGGCATGATCTCCTCGCCGTCACCGATCGCCAGTGCGTCGACGGCCGCATCGAGGAACCAATGGGGATCTCGCGAGACGTCATGGCCGCCGAGCACCAGCACCGTCTCGGGCAGCCGCCGCTTGATCGCTCGAGCCAGCTCGCGGGTGCGAAAGCGCTCGGTGGTGAAATTGCACTGCAGCCCCACCAGCTCAGGCTCGAAGGCGACACACTTCTCGATTCCGCCCTCCATGCCCTCGAGTCGAAAGTCGAGGATCTGGCAGCTATGTCCATCCGGTTCCAGGGCTCCGGCGACACACTCCAACCCCAGCGGCTCGACAAAGGTGATCATCTCCAGGCCGAGAATGCCCGAACTCGGTGGCTTGAGCAGCGAAACGCGCATGGGAACTCCTTTTGCGGCCTGCCGTAAGTCGTCCCGAGGCAGTGCTCGGTCCGGCGGCGCCTACCACGGCACAGCGGCAGAGTCTTGTTGAGTAACGCCAGCAATTAGAGCAAGGTGGGCCAGGGGGCGTCAAGTTGATCGGGCGGCCAGATTCCACGGCAGCCGGCAGCTCGTTGCTCATCAAACCTCAGGCGTCGCTGCTCTCAGCCGGCCAGAGGCTCGGCAATACCGGTCTTGTCGACCGACCAAGGTACCCACACCAAGCCCAGGCGGACCACCGCGATGTCGCTTTTTCTGGGGCTCAGCGGCAGGTGCTCTAGCTGGTGCTCGGTGGGCTGGGTGGTTTGCTGTAGTTCGAAGCTCTTTTCTTGGAATTCGGCTTCCAGGGCTTGGAGCTTTTCCTGGTACTCGCGGACCTGCTCTTCGGCCCGCCTGACGTCGTCTTTCTCTTTACCGATGCGGCCAAAGCTGCGCATGCTGGTCGACGCCCGGCCGACGTTGGAGCGGCTGCCCAGTTTGCGGCCGAACATGGCACCGAGCAGGGTGGAGCCGATCGAGATCATGGTCGACATCTTCTGCTGAGAGTGTTGGGAGCGCTGTACGTCGACTTTGTCCTCTGCTCGGGCTTTCTGGCTCTCGATCCGCTCTATCTTGGGAGCGTATTGCTTTTGCAACTTGGCCTTGTCCAGGTCGCGCTGCTCGCGGGCCACCTGGGTCAGGCGGATGCGGAAATCGCCCTCGCTCTCTCCCGGCTTCGACAGGGTCTTCAGTGCTTTGCATTTCCACAGGTTCATCGGCCGGCGGCGATAGAGGTAGCTGATCAGCTCTTTCTTCCATGCCGTGTACTGCTTGGCCTTGCCGGCGGCGCTGGGCAGCTCGGCGAAGCTGGCGCTGTTTTCGGGCTCCGGGTCGGTGTCGAATTCCGCTGCATCGAGTGCGCTGGCGCCCTCCCACGGGTCGAGCACGCTGGTGCTCGACAGCGGTGCCAGGTAGGCGGCCGACTCCCATAGGTCGACCTGGTAGGACATTCGGACATAGTGCAGCCGGACGGTGCAGGCCAGGGCCGGCCGGTAGACCAAGCGCGAGCCTCCGGGTAGGTGCCTTTGTTGGCTGAGGAAGGCTTCTTCCGCTGCTGCCGGCACTAAAGGGCGTTTGGCGGGCTCGGGCTCGTTGAGCACGGCCGCGGGGCTGGCGGCTGGAGCTGACTCGGTTGAAGCCGCAGCGGCGATGGTGGCCTTGCGGTCCTTCATCAGACGTTGGATCTGGCCGCGGGTCAGAGGGCCGCGCAAGTAGGACATCGCCCAGCGAGTGTGCATCACCACCGGGGCGCCTTCATGGACGTTGTGCAGCATGAAGACCCGGCTGTCGAGTCCCGACAGGATGGCCTCGGTCGAGGAACGGTCGAACCCGCCCTGGGCGGCACCTTCGAGCCCGTCGAGCACCCGCGCCTTGTCGCGCTCGGTCTGTAGCCGGCCGAGGAACCAGGTGCCGGTGTTCGACAGCGCCTTGTAGTCCAAGTCGACCGGATTCTGGGTGGCCAGCATGACTCCCAGGCCATAGGCGCGAGCTTGCTTCAAGAGAGTCAGCAGAGGGATCTTCGAGGGTGGGTTGGCGGTCGGTGGCAGGTAGCCGAAGACCTCGTCCATGTAGAGCAACGCCCGCAAGCTGGTGGTGCCCGACTGGCCTCGCATCCAAGACACGATCTCGCTGAGCAGCAGGGTGACGAAGAACATCCGCTCGGCGTCCGACAGGTGGGCGATCGACAGGATGGTCAACCGCGGCTTGCCCTCGGCGGTCCACAGCAAGCGCTGTATGTCCAGCGGCTCGCCTTCCATCCAGGCGGCGAACCCGGGGGAGGCGAGTAGGTTGTTGAGCAGCAAGGACAGCTTCATGCGGTCGCCGACCGGGTAGAAGGTGTCGAGTTCCAGGATACCGACGCGGTTGAAAGGAGGCTGCTGAATCTCGCGGATCAGGTCGGCCAGTTCCAGATCGCGCCCTTCCTGCCAGGCGTGGTGGAGGATGTTGGAGATCAGGATGTGCTCGCGGCTCTGAATCGGATCGGCGTCGATTCCGAGCAGGGCTAGTAATCCTGAAACCGAACCGAGGATGCGTTCGCGCAGTGCGTCGCTGTCTTCGAGTACCGCCGCCGACGGCGCACTAAAACTGCTCAGCACCTTGAGCTGCAAGCCAGCGTTCGAGCCCGGGGTGTAGATCGCTACATCGACGGCGTCGCGATAGCGAGCGATGCGGGCGCCGTCTTGGCCCCACTGACCGAGGCCCTCGCGCCACAGTTCGGCGACGCTATTGGCGTATTGCTCGGGGCTCTGGCCTTTGCGCGAAGCCTCGCCGTCGTCCACCCAAGGGCGGAAGTCTTCCGGCCGCAGCTCGGGGAAGGCCAGCATGAGATTGCCGAGGTCGCCCTTGGGATCGATGCAGATCGCCGGCACGCCGTCGAGGGCGGCCTCTTCCAACAGCGACAGGCAGAGGCCGGTCTTGCCGCTGCCGGTCATGCCGACGCAGACCGCGTGGGTGGTCAGATCCTTGGCGTCGTATAACACCAGATCGTCTTCGACCTGACCGGCCCGCGGGTCGAAGGTCTTGCCAAGGTAGAATGCTCCCAGCTTCTCGTAGTTTTCCATCTCCCGCCCCTTGACCAAAATCGTGGCCCGGTGGTGTGTATACGGCGCTCTTGCTGCTTGCTGGCTGAGTTTACCGAGCCGGAAGAGAGGCTTCAAACTTATTGCTGCGGGAAACTCTCAAAGCCAGCGTCGGCGAGCGGTTCCAGACAGCATTCGGCACCCCAAGATCGTAGTAGAGGAGAGCCGATGACCCTCGATCCAAAGATCCACCAGGCCAACCGGCGGTCCTGGAACGCCGCCACGGGTGCCCACAACAGCCACAAACGCGACCAGGCGGCATTTCTGCGCCAGGGCGGGTCGACTCTATTTGCCGAAGAACTCGACTTGCTCGGTGAACTCGATGGCAAGAGGCTGGCCCATCTACTGTGTAACTGCGGCCAAGACACCCTCAGCCTGGCGAGTCAGGGCGCCAAAGCGGTGGGGGTGGACATCAGCGACCAAGCGATCGATTTTGCTCGCAAATTGGCGCGCGACAGTGGGCTCGATGGGACCTTCGTGCGCTCCGATGTCTATGACTGGCTGGCTGAGACAGCGGCCAGCGGCCAGCGATTCGAGGTCGTTTTCTGCTCCTACGGCGCGCTGGTCTGGTTGTCTGACCTCGCTGCCTGGGCGCGAGGTGTCGCGGCGATTCTCGAGCCGGATGGGATTTTTGCGACCGTCGAGTTTCACCCCCTTTTACTGATGTTGGAGCAAGACTGGACGCCGCGCCACCCCTACTTCGGTAGCGCCCAGGCGTTAAGGACCGATGGTGTGCCCGACTACGTTGCCGAGGTTGGCAGCGCCTTGGCTCCCTCCGGTTGGCAGCCCGGGGTGGTGGATTTTGTTAATCCCCATCCCGACTACACCTTTTCCTGGAGTCTGAGCCAAGTGATCAGCGCCTTGCTGGCTGCGGGGCTCACTTTAGAGCGCTTCGAGGAGTATCCCTACAGCAACGGTGGTTACACCCTGCAAGGTATGGCGGCCGACGCCGAGGGTCGTTTCTGGCCGCCGCCGGGACGGCCGCAATGGCCCTTGATGTACGGCCTGCGGCTGCGGCGTTAGGCGACCTCTGGTGGTTTGCCAAGTAGTGCTAGCAAGTGACTGCGCCACGGCTCCACGGCGGCCAAGGCCGGGTAGAGTTGATCGACCCACGCCGCCGGCAAGCGGCGTGCGATGTGCGGTAGAAAAGTGAGGCTGCGCACCGGGCCGGCGAGCCGCGGGAAGAGGGCTGTCAGCTGCTCGCGGGTCAGCGGTCGTACGTCCGGGTTGTGAGGGTTGGCGCGGCGGCTGTCGTAGATCAACACCGCACCGTCCGGGGCCAGCACCCGCATTGCTTCGGTGGCAACTCGTCGGCGCATGGCGGGGTCGAGGATTGAGCTGAAGACGGTCAGCAGGCTCACCAAATCGAATTTTTCATCGGGCCAAGGCAGGGCGCTGGCACAGCTCAGGGAGAGGGCGGTCCGTGGCAGGCGTCGGTGGGCGCTGACCAGGGGCTTGGCGCGGAGATCGACTCCTGCTAGAAGCTCGGGCCTGGCGCCCCACTGCATTAGCTCGAGCAGGAAATGACCGTCGCCGCAGCCGATGTCGAGCACTCGCCGACCGGCCAACGAGGTGCAACCCCGGCTGGCCAGCAGGCGCCGGCTGAGCCGATAGCGTTCCGCCAAGCGATGGGCATGGGCCTCGTCCTCGTGGCCGAACCAGCTCGCCTCGTCCTCGTCACGTTTCTCATATGCCTCCCGGATCCGCTGCCGCTCATGCTGCATTTGCTGGTCGGTCCGGCGCATCAGGGCAACAGCTCGCGGTAGATCTCACTCAATTGGTGAGCGATCTTGCCGAGTTCGAAGCGTTCGAGAGCGAGCTGCCGGGCTCGCCTGCCGTAGCGCTTGGCGGCCGGCCGATCGCGGAGCAAGTCAACGACTGCTTGAGCGAGTTGCGACGGCTGCCGAGTGGGTACCAGCAGGCCACTGCGGCGGTTGGCCACGACTTCGCGGCAGCCAACGTGATCGGTGGTGACGATCGGCAAACCGGCAAAGGCGGCCTCGATCAGGGCGCGGGGAATGCCCTCGCGATAGTAGGACGGGAACACGAAGACGTCAGCCGCCGCCAACAGATCTTCGATGTCGTCCCGCGGCCCGAGCCACTCGAGTTGCTGGCCGAGGATTGCGAGGTCCGCGCTATCGAGAGCGTCGAGGGCCTCCTTGTCCTGCCCTCCTGCCCACCAGATCCGGCAGTCGGGATGGGCGTCGCGGATTGCTGTTGCCGCGCTCGCCAGATCGAGCGCTCCTTTGGAGCGGATCAAGCGGGCGACCGTCAGCACCATCTGCTCACCCGCTGCCAGGCCCAGCTTGCGGCGGGCCTCAGCACGATACTCAGGCCGTTCGGCGAGCCTGGCGAAACGGCTTGCCAAGACCCCGGAGCCAGCGATCACTCGACATTGTCGCGGCGAGACAATTTTGCGCTCAACGAAGATCTGGCGATCCTCCGCGTTGTAGAACAGGGTCAGTCCGGAGCGGTGGCAGGCCAGGGTGTGCAGCCGGCGAAAGACCTCCCGACGTTGGCGGATAGACGGGGTGTCGTAGGTGTAGAGGGCGCCCAGGCCGGGCAGCGTACCGATCACTGCTGGCACTTTGGCGCGCCGTGCCGCCAGCCGGCCCACGACGCAGGGCTTGGTGTCGAAGCAATGCACGATCGCTGGCGCCCAGTGGCTGATCAATGGACTCAACGCACTCATCGAGCGCCGATCGGCAGGCAGATCGAAGCCGCGCGCCAGGGGATAGTCGAAGTAGGGGTAGCGACCACGAAAGCGCTTCGCCAGACGTGGCTCGCTGCCGACCGCGGCGAGCTCGAACTGGCTGGCCAGGCAGGTCATCAGCTCCAAGCGCGAGTCGACATCTGGGCCGCCGATCAACATTAGCCTTGGCTTGACCTGGCTCATTGCAGTGGGCTCATCATTGCAGTGGCACGGTGTTAGTCGCCGCAACTCTCGAGTGGCCTAGGCGACGCAGACCGTACAGTTCTAGCAGCTCGGCCAGGCGCCGCAGGTCTCGTCTTAGCACCCGCGGCTCGCTACGCCATTCGAAGAGCGGGCCAACGCCGCCATACTCCAGCGCTACGGCCCAGGGCCGGCGCCAGCGGCCGGCGGCGATCGCGCCTAGCGCCAACTCGAGCAACTGCCAGGCGCGTGGGTCCATCGGCATGTGGTCGCGTCGTCGACCCTCGGCATCGTTGCCCAAGCCGGTGACATGAAGCTCGGCCAGGTGACGGTTGGGGTGGGCGTAGAGATGATCTTCAGCGGCCACTCCGAGTTCCTCGGCGGCCAGGCGAGAGTGAGCCAGGTCGAGCAGCAGGCCGCAGCCGGTGGTCTCGACCACCGTGCTCAGCAGCAGCGGGTCGGCGGCGACGCGGTCAATCGGATAGTCGCTGCGGCGTTCCCAAGGGACGTTCTCCACCACCACCGTGGCAGGACCAAAACGCTTGCCGAGCACTTCAATGTCGCTCACCGCTTGGCGCAGGGTGCGTTCCGTCGCGGTGCCAACGGACTCTCCATCGACTGTCGGTGGCGCCAGATGGGTGTTGACCCAATAGGTCGAGGTGCGCTCTATCCAGTCCGCGGCCGCTGCGAGGTCGGCGGCTGTTGGCGACCCTTGGCCGGCTTGGAAATCGAAATGAACCATCACCGGCCGCCAGCGCTTGGCGGCGGCGATCAACCCTGGCCAAGGTGGGCACTTGAACAGATCGATCTCGACCTCGCCGGCTGCCAACAAGCGCTCGGCCTGCGGCGAGTAGTTCACTGCGAGATGCAATGGCGGCGGGGCAGTGGATGGGTCTGAGGATGACACCGCTCAAGCTTAACCCGGAGATGCTGAGCAAGCTCTTGCCTCGGTCTCCGATGCGCTGAGCCGCATATACCGAGGGCGACTGGCGTTTGTCGGGTTGGGCCAGGTTGCCACAATATGGCTACTTGAATGGCTAAATCTGCAATTGGCTAGGTCGTCAGGCCACTTTTAAGGTGAGTCTTAGTTCAATCTTCTGCGCCATTTGACCTCGGCCAATTTCCCTCCCTTAAGGTCGAGTGAGTTTCGCTATTAACGGCGAGCGTACTCAAGGAGCGCGTGATGACCTTCTCTTCCCAGCATCAGCATCAGACCCCCAACCACACCCAAGACCAGACCTTTCCTTTCGCTGAGCCGACTCATCTTCCGGTGGGCCGGCAAGGGATGATGGTCGACCCGCTGGCTTGAGACTGGAGGTGAATGTCGGCCCGCAGCCTTGATCTAGCGCCAAATCACTCGCTCTCGCCTGCGTCTGGCTTTCACCCAGGGGCTTCTAGACGCCCGCTGGGTGGCGGGCTGGGTTCTGCAGTCCCTCGGCCGACGAACGAATTCGCCGTAGGAGCCGCAAGCTGACTTGCTCGCTACGCAACGCCTGTTTCAACAGTGTCAGGCCGACCAAGGCCTGCGGATGAATCTTGAGGGCGTCGAAGAGGGGTACGACCTGGGAAACCATGGCAACCACATCGGCGCCACGGTTCTCCTTGGCGTAGATGATTGCCAGATCTAGGGAGACCGTAGCGGCCTCGCCGGCCCGACCCAGGTCGAGGAAGCCGTTGCGGACTTCCTCGTAGAGCGACTCGGCGACCGCCAGCTGGTCACCGCGATCAGCGATGACCGCTTCGACCCACTTAAGATGCAGCAGCATGCCGTGATTGCTGGTTGCAGTGGCCAAGGCTCGTGCTGGCGATAGCAGTGGGATGGCCTCCTCGAGGCGATCCAGCCGAGCTAGGGTCAGAGCGAGGTTGTGGTACGTGGTCATCTTCAGGGCGAGATCCTTCTTGGGATCAAGCAAGTTCAAGGCCAGGCGTAAGTCCTGATACACAAGATTCGGATCTTGGTGAAAATGTGCGCGCATTAGGCTGGCTTGGGCCAGCTTTTGCGGATCGTTGGCCTGCTCAAAGATTGGCAACACCCGATTCATCATCTTCAATGCGTCGGCCGGTCGGTGCTGAAAGAACAACAAACCCGCCTTGTGCAAGGTCAGCATTGCCTCGGGCAAGGCGCCATGATCCTCCTCCGGTAGGAGCTGGTTGGCACGGGCCAAGGCTCTGGCGGCGCCGCCGAGATCCCAGTTGAGCCGGCGAGCGTTGCCGAGAGTCATCCAGGCTTTCATCTCCAGGAGCGCGTGCTGACGAGGGTCCAGGCAGTCCGCCTCAATGGCGCCTATCGACTGCAGGGCCAGCTCTGCGTAGTGGATGCCCAGTTGGCGATCTTCGCGGCCGATCTCGACGCTCTTTCGGCGCAGCAGATTGCAAAAACCTGGGCCTGGCAGTTCGAGCGACTTGCCGACCAGCCGTCGCTGATCGTCCGCTGGGCGCTCGCGCAGCGACTTCCACAAAGCCTCGGCTTGAATCTCCTCCAGGGTGCATTCATCGAGCTGGTGATTGCCGTGCGAAGTCGGTTGAGTAGACGATTCCTGGGGAGCCAGATCGCTTTTCTCGACGGATTGATGCAAGGCGCTTGGGTACAACGTCAGCAGATGCTGAATCAGCGCCTCTGCCTTGTCCAGTCCGAGGGTGCCTTGAACAGCCTTCTTGAGCAGCAATTCGTTACAGGCAATGTGTCGAGCGATCTGTAAGCGCTCTTCAGGAGTTGGCTCCTGGCTACTGGGTCGGGCATCGGGATTGGCCACCCGGTGTTTGCGGCGGTACGCGGTGGGGCGTAGTCCCGACCATTGCAGGAATGCTCGGCTGAAGACTTGGATGCCGGAGTAGCCGACCAGCGTACAAACCTGCCAGATCTTGAGATCGGTGTCGCACAGCAGGCGCGCCGCGGTCTCCATCCGGCAGTCCTTGATGTAGGCGTAGGGCGGCAGTCCGACCGCGGTGTGGAACTGAATCGGCAGAGTGTTGTCCCGCAGCTGACAGGCGCGTTTGAGCTGCTGAAAATCGAGATCTGGCTCGAACAAGTGGGCCTTGATGTAGGCCAGGATCGGCTGTAGCCGAGGTGGCGCTTGTTCCAGGTCCTTGCCAATGCGCTCCAGCGTTTTGGTAGCGGCGGTGTCAAACAGACTGTGCTTCTGGTCCACGGTTAAACCTCCGAGTCTTACTTTGTTCCTATGATAATTATCAGAATCTCTGTCGATCGCGATCGAAGTTTCTTAGATCGGCCCACATTGGGTGAGGGACACCCTGAAGACTCTCTGGAAAGTGCCATTCTGGCATCAAACATCGTCTCTGTCGAGAGCGAAGGGCAGGCTGATGCCTCGGAATATTTAGGCAAATTTTCTGTGTTTTCCTACCAGGAGCGATTAGGCTCTACCTAGGCGGTGAGTGCTGTCATGTAGATGGGCGCGACAGTCCGCCAGAAAGGAGCTTTGAGATGTTTACTTTTTTTTGGAAGGGAAGAAGTACGGTGCGTTACTGCCAGAAGTACTTCCCAAAGGGACCGGGAGGGCTGCCGTCACTGCGGCGAGAGGCGCGACTAAGGGTCAGTCCAGGCATCGACCCATTCGGCTCACAGATTCCACCGACCCTTGGTGGATGATCTAGCATAGGTCCCTGAGAGCCTCGCGCCACTGCTGAGCCGGCGCGGGGCTACATTGATCAAGCGGCTGGGGGATTGGCCGCCAAGAGTTGAGAACCTGACGATGACAAGGCCATCGCTTCTCTATCAGGTCGTCAAGCCCGGTTCCCACTGCAACCGCACCAGGGTTGCTCGCGATTGCTCCAGCGACACCGCGGTTACGTTGCGGTTGTCGAGCGCGTTCTGTAGCAGCTTCAAAGCGATCATCGCAGTCTCGCGATGCTGAAGAGCATCGAAGATCGGAATGATCTCGGTGACCAACCAAGTCACCTCGTTCGAGCGCCCTTGGCGGGCGCAAAGTAGTGCAAGGTCCAGCGTCACCACAGCTGTCAGCTCTGACAGATCGAGGTCGATGAACCCAGCGCGGGCTTCTCGGAAAAGCTTCTCTGCCTCCTTGAGGTGCCCCAAACCTTGAGCAATCAGTCCTTCTACCCAGACCAGCTTCAGCGATATTGGTCGAATGCCGAGCTGTTCGCAGCTGACTCGCAGGGATGGCAGCATCGTTGCGGCGTGGGTGAATTCACCCTTCAGCGTCATCAAGAAAGCCAAACTTTGGTGGACGCTGAGTTTAAGTAGTGGATTGTCCAAGGAATCGACCAACTGACGAGCTTCGAGAAGACACTCTAGCCCGGTCTCGGCCTGATCCGTCTGCTGCAGAATAGCCGATTTCATTACCAAGATCTGCACCAACAGGGTGTCCAGCTGAATTCGTCGTCCGAGTACCAGCGCTTGGTTGATCAGCTGCAAAGCCTCTTGATAACGGCTTTGATACCAGCGCAAGGTGGCTTTCATCGCCAGAAACTCAGACACCTCAGGGTGGTCGCCGGCTTCACCTTCAGGCAGGTAGTGTTCTGCTTTCAAGAAGGCCTTCTCGGCCTGCAAGAAGTCCAGAGCGAGGCGGTGAGCGTTGCCCAGCCTGGACCAGGCGCGCACAGTCAGGGCTCTACGATCAATCTCGGGATCTTCGCGGTTCAGCAGCTCCAGGCTGAAAAGTGCGAGTTTTGCCAAAGTAACGCCCCGCTGGCGATTGTCCCGGCCGAGGGCCAGGCTCTTCTGGCACAGGAAGTCAAAAAACGCGGCAGAACTCAGCCGCACCGTGGTGCGCAAATGGATCCGCTGCTCGATCGGGGAAAGGTCGGCGATAGACCGCCAGATCTCTTCCGCGCGGAGGGTTTCGATAGTTGGAATCTCAAGCATTAGCCCGTCGGGTATCGCACTGAGGGGCTCCCGGATCATTGGATTTGCAGGGGCCGCCGAAGTCTTGCCGGTGGTTTGCCGCCCTCCTGCTTCACAGCGCGGGTAGAGACGATGCAGTTGCCGGATCAAATGATCCGCTTGACCGGGCTCCAGCTTGCCTTGAACGGCTCGCCGCAGCAATGCACTGGTCGGCGGTGTCGCGCTCCAGGTAGATTTGTCCGTCCCCTCTCTGCCCTGGGCCGATTGGTGCAGCTGTTTTCTGCGATAGGCAGTTGGCCGCAAGCCGGACCACTCGAGGAAGGCGCGGCTGAACACCTGAATCCCGGAGTAACCCACCAGCATGCAGATCTGCCAGACCTTCAGTTCGGTGTCGCGGAGTAGTCGGGCCGCGGTTTCGAGTCGGCAATGCTTAATGTATGTGTAAGGGGGCATGCCGATCTCGCTATGAAATTCGATCGGCACTGTATTATCGCGGATCTTGCATGCGATCCTCAGTTGCTGAAAGTCGAGCCCCGGTTCGTAGAGATGGCTCTCGATATAGGACAGGATGGGCTTTAGGCGGGGCGGAGCTGTTGCCAGGTCGCGGCGAATGCGATTCAACGTCTCGGCAGCCGCTGGCTCGAATGAGGCGGGTTGTTGGTTCACTAGCAGTCCTCCCTATATATCGAGTTGAATTCCAGCATGGTAGCAAAGTCTGGCCGATCTGTCCTGTGATTCCCCTAGGTGTTGATGAAGCTCGCTGGCGGTGAAGTTCACTCCTCGCGTAAGACAGTGGTCGGTCGAGCGCCGATGGCGCGAAGGGCGGGTATCAGGCAGCCGAGTAGGGCGGCGGTTAGCAGTACTGCCGACAGGGCGAGGAAGACTTTCGGATCCCGAGGAGTGATCTCGTGCAGTTGCTTGGAAACGACCTGCGGCAGAATCATGAAACCCAGCAGCCAGCCCAGAGCCAAGCCGGCCAAGACCACCCGTGCCCCCTGCAGAAGTACCGAATTCAGCAAACTAGTGCGCCGTGCTCCGATGGCCATGCGGATGGCGAACTCGCGGCGCCGCTGATTGACCGTGTAGGCCAGGACGGCGTAGACCCCGACCACCGCCAACACCAATGCCAACAGGCCGAAGGCGCTCAGCAAGATTGCCGAGGTGCGCTCTAGCCACAGAGCTTCGTTGACAAAATGGCGCATCGAGTTCAAGTCGGCGAGCGGTACATTGGTGTCGAGTTGCTGCAACTCGCGTCGTACGGCAGGAAGCAAGAGCGTTGGCTCGGTGTCGGTGCGAATATGCAGCGTCATCAGTTGGGAGTAGTTTTGGGATTCGGGCAAGTAGACAAAGAATTGCGCCGGTTCCTGGACTTCTCGATAAGAAGCGTCGGCAACTACGCCGACCACCTCCACCGCTGGCTCGTGGGCATAGTCGAAGTGAAAGACTTGGCCGACAGCGCTCCGGTTTGGCCACAACTGGCGAGCCATGGTGTCGTTGATGATCGCAATCGGCCGATAGTCGGCCGCATAGTGATCTTCGAAGTCGGTACCGGCGAGCAGCTCGATTCCGGTGGTGGCGAAGAAACCTCTGCCGACTGAGTTGATGCGGTGGAACGGGCCGAATGGGCTTTCGCTCGCGTCTTCGGCGCCAGTCAAGAAGATATTGCGTCGCAACGGGCTGCCGCGTAGCAGCCGGTTGGCGGAAAGTGCTACTTGGCGAACGCCAGGTAGTGCTTCCACCCGCGCTACAGCTTGGCGGTAGTAGTTGCGAGATTGTTCAGGGCTGTAGCCCTGCTCGCCTGGGGTTACGGTGACCACCGCCAGATTGTCAGGCTTGAATCCTAGATCGAGTTGATTGGCCCGTTGCAGGCTGCGCAAGAACAGGCCCGCGCCGACCAACGCCACCAAGGCCAAGGCAATCTGCGACATGACTAGCAAATTGCGCGGCCGCAACCACCACCGAGGTGCCCGTCCACGGACCGTCGAGGTGTTTTCTTTGAGGTGCGAGACCAGGTCGGGATTGGCGGCCCTCAAGGCAGGCAAGAGGCCGAAAATGAGGCCGCCGACAAAGGTGACGAGTAGCGAGAAAACCATCATCCGGCTTTCAAGCTCCATGCCGGCGGTCTGGCCGGCGAAGGCCGGCGGGCGAAAGCGCCACAGTAGCTGTAGGCCCCACTGGGCAACTGGCAAGCTGATCAGGCCACCGATCGAGAAAAGCACCATGGTCTCGGTGATCAATTGGGCGGTAATGCGGCCTGGGGTAGCTCCGACCGCGCGACGGATGGCGACTTCTCTGCCGCGCTCAATACCGCGCACGATGAGCAGATTGGCAATATTCAAGAAGGTGATCAACAAGATTGTCAGCACTATCGCCCGGAGAAAATTGACGTACCCCAAGAAGCGAGTGCGGTCGTTGGGGCGGATTGCCGCTTGGGCCAACGGCATGCTGACGATGCCAAGTCCTTCCATGTCTTTGGGATTTTCGCTCTCTAGTCGCCGCGCCACCGTCATCATTTCTTCGACCGCATGCTGCTGGCTGCGGCCTTCGCGGAGCTTGCCAAAGACCTTGAACAGGCCGATGCCGGCGACTTCAAAGTAGTCTTTATACGCGCCGATGTCGGGGTACAGCCGAATCGGTAGCCAGAAATCGACCCGGATCCCAACTTCAGTGCCGTTGAATCCCTGGGGCGCCACGCCGATGACGTCCAGCTGGCGACCGTTGACCATTACCGTGCGGCCGACAACGCTGGGGTCGGCACCGAACAGGCGGGTCCAGCAGCCGTGGCTCAACACCGTCATGGCAGGCGATTCGTTGGGCTTGTCCTGCTCCGTGGAGTAGAAGTTCCCCAGCGCTGGTCGGATGCCGAGGGTTGAGAAGTAGTTGCCGCTGGTGAAAGTGCCGACCGCGCGGGCGGAAGTGTCGTTGCCGGTCAGGTTGACCGGGTGCCACTGGAAGAGGACGAGTTCCTCCACGGTATTGGTGGAGCCATCTCTGAAGTTCTTGTAGTTCTCCCAGGAGAACGGGATGTGGCCCTCGTAGGTTCCCCCGTCGGTGCGCAGAGCGATGTAGAACGCCGCCAGCTGCTCGGGGGTCTCGACTTGCAGGGGATTGCTGAAGAGCTTGTGATGAAGAGTGAAAACCGCGGTATTCGCGCCGACACCCAGCACCAAGCAGACCAAGATCGCAATAGAGAAGCCCGGCTTCTTCAATAGCAGGCGTAAGCTAAAGCGAATGTCGCTCCAGAGTTGGCGAATCACATCTCCTCCCGCGGCACGTAGTGGCGGCTGGGGGATGCCAAGGGCTCTTGGCCCCAAGGGCCAATCCCTTTGCAATTGCCACTTTGACGTGCCATGACTGCTTATCTTATATCCAGAGTGTGCCAACCGGGGTGGATTGTTTTGCCCCGCTTGCGCATCGAGTTACCAGCCAAAGCCGTAGGACAGGGCGAATAAGGGCGCCGCGACGCAGATATACTTTCCGCCAGCCCGGCGGCTGGGCTGCCGTGGGCGGCCAGTAAAGCTCCTTCTGCGAGAGGAAAATTGATGGACCGTGTGGATCTATGGCACCGCTATCGGCAGTACCTGTGGGCCGATTCTGAACTCGGCTTGCGCCTCGATATCAGCAGAATGCATTTTGCCGCGGACTTTTTCGACCGCCATCGGCAGCGGGTCGATCGCGCTTTCGTCGCCATGGCAGCGCTAGAGGGCGGGCAGATAGCCAATCCCGACGAAGATCGCCAAGTTGGACACTATTGGCTGCGGAATCCGCAGTTGGCCCCGAGTGTCGAGATCCGCGCCGCGATCACCGATTCGTTGACCCAGGTGCGGCAGTTCGCTGCCGCGGTTCATCAGGGGCTACTAGCGCCCTCGACGGGTGCGAAATTCACCGATCTATTGATCATTGGTATCGGTGGTTCCGCCCTCGGGCCGCAGCTCGCCGCTGATGCCTTGGGCGAGCCGGCGGCAGATCGACTGCATCCCCATTTCTTCGACAACACCGATCCTGACGGCCAAGCGCGGGTGCTCGGCGGCCTTGGCGCGCGTTTGGCGAGCACTTTGGTGTTGGTGATCTCCAAGTCAGGCGGAACCGCTGAGACCCGCAACGGCATGCTTGCCGCTCGTGCTGCCTGGGCTGCTCGCGGGCTTGAGTTCGCCCGTCAGGCGGTGGCGGTGACCGGCGCCGGCTCGCGGCTCGATCAGCTGGCCCAAGAGGAGGGGTGGTTGGAGCGTTTCCCGATGTGGGATTGGGTGGGTGGCCGCACCAGCGAGACTTGCGTCGTCGGCCTGCTGCCGGCGGCTCTGCAAGGTATCGATATAGATGCCCTGCTGGCCGGAGCGGCTGCCTGCGACCAGCGAACCCGAGTGGCTGATGCGACTCGCAATCCGGCAGCATTGCTCGCTCTAATGTGGTTGCATGCGACCGGTGGTCGCGGCGAGCGCGACATGGTAGTGCTGCCCTACAAGGATCGCCTGCTGCTCTTCAGCCGCTATCTCCAGCAGCTGGTCATGGAGTCCTTGGGCAAGGGTACAGATCTGCAGGGCAACTCGGTCGAGCAAGGTATCGCGGTCTATGGCAACAAGGGTTCGACCGATCAGCATGCCTACGTGCAGCAATTGCGTGAGGGGGTGAACAACTTCTTCGTCACTTTTATCGAAGTGCTCGAAGAGGGCGGCGAGCCGCTCGAAGTTGAGCCGGGGGTGACCCGTGGGGACTACCTGCGGGGATTCCTCTACGGCACTCGTCAGGCTTTGAGTGACAATGGCAGAGAGTCGATCACCCTCACCGTCGATCGGGTCGATGCCTACTCCTTGGGAGTGTTGATCGCTTTGTTCGAGCGCGCCGTGGGGCTCTACGCTAGTCTGGTGGGGATCAACGCATACCACCAGCCGGGAGTCGAAGCGGGTAAGAAGGCAGCCGCCGAGGTGCTCGACTTGCAGTCTCGCGCGGTGGCTCACCTGCGTGCTGCCAATGCGTCTCTGACTGTCGAGGAGCTGGCCACGGAGCTCGGCGAGACCGACCGCATCGAGACCCTTTTCCAAGTACTCGAAGCGTTGTGCGCCAACCGTCGTGAGGTCGCATGCGAGCCTGGCAAGACCTCTTTCGATGGCCGCTTCCGGGCCCTGGCTCGTCGGTGAGCGACGCTGCCAAATGCAACGACATAATGCGAGCAGCGGAATGGATGATCTAGAATTTACCCCGACCGAAGAGAAGTTCTTTAAGGCGTGTTACGCCCCCGCGGTGACTCGACGGCGACAGCGGCGGGTTCTGATGGCGGGTCTCGTGGCTCTTATATCGCCAGCCGTGATCGGATTCCGCTCACAGTCGTGGCCGTGGGTGGCGGGACTCATGATGAGCTACGTGGTCCTCACTATTTGGGAAAAGAACGCCTATGGGAATGGCGTTCTGGTTTACAAGTCTGTGGTGCGGAAGATCCAGTCGCGCCTAGAAGAGAGTGAAGCTGCGGCAACACAATCGCAGAGTAAGGCAGACTAGGGTCTTTCCGCCGGCCTTAGCCGAACACCGGCCGCCATGCCGCAGCGCCGCTCTCTCCAGCTAAGTCAAGAGGAGGTGCCACGGTCTTCTCGGATGGTAGACTTCCGGCTACCCGCCGATTTCATTCGAGGGGTCAAGTTTGTCGATGGAATCCGAGAAGACAGGATCGCCGCCTGATGCTCCGTACACAACTCTTGACGATAACTCCCGAGCGGGTGGTAGAGCGCCAGCCTGGCAACAAGCCACCTTTCGACGGCCGCTACCGGGCCTTGGTCGACGGTTGATCGAAGATGCGGCTCGGCCCTTTGAAGATTCGCTGGTCAGGCGACGTAGTTGCCGAGCCATCGGTCGAGCCCGCCCCCGCCGCTGCCGGCACCTTGATCTTTCAATGCAACATCTGCGGCACTGAGCAGCATTGCCGGCTCGGGGAGTTGCGCCGCGACCAGGCCTCGTGCTCGGTCTGCGCTTCGACCGGTCGTTGGCGGGCGGTGGTCGACACCCTGACCCGTGAGCTATTCGGACAATCGATCAACCTGCCGGAGCTGCCCTCGCGACCCGACCTGCGCGGCCTCGGCATCGGCGACTGGCCGGGCTATGCCGAGGTTCTGGCGGCCAAGACCGACTACCGCAACACCTTCTTCGAACGGCAACCGCGGCTCGACATTCACCAGGTCGACGAAAAGCTCTTCCGGCACTTCGACTATCTGGTGTCGAGCGATGTCTTCGAACACGTCGACCCGCCGATCGAGGCAGCCTTCGCCAACGCCTGCCGGCTGCTACGCCCGGGCGGGGTCTTCGTGCTCACCGTGCCCTACGGACTCGTCGGTCCGACCCTAGAGCACTTTCCCGACCTTCACGACTACTGCCTGGTCGAGCGCGCCGGCCGCCAAGTGCTCGAGAATCGCACTCGCCAGGGTGAGCTCCAGATCTTTGAAGAGTTGGTTTTCCACGGTGGCTACGGCAACACTTTGGAGCTGCGCTGCTTCAGCTTGCCGGCGTTGCGCCAGCAGCTCCTGGAGGTTGGCTTCAGCGAAGTCCAGGTCTACGACCGGCCGGTTTTCGAGCACGGCATCTACTGGCCGGAAGGCATGTCGCATCCCTTGGTTGCGCGGCGCTAGGTAAGTGTGACGAGGTGTTTCGTAGCGCTTCTTCCGCCCGCCGCTTTCTCCGCCGCGGCCGGCGGTCCGATCATCAACACAAACTCACCTTTCAGTGATGGGCGCTTTTCGAGGGTCGCTCGCAGCTCACTCAGGCTGGCGCGTAGCACTTCTTCGTGCAGCTTGGTGAGTTCGCGGGCCACGGCCGCTGGGCGGTCGCCGAAAATGGCCTCGGCGTCGCTCAGGCTGGCGAGCAGGCGGTGGGGTGATTCGTAAAACACCAAGGTGTGCGGTAGATCGGCGTAGCGAGCATAGAAGCGCTGCCGCTTGCCGCTCTTGGGTGGCGGAAAACCGGCGAAGGTGAAGGCATGGGTCGGCAAGCCTGAGACCACCAAGGCGGCAAGCAAGGCCGAGGGCCCCGGAATGGGCTCGATGCGGCAGCCGAGTTCGATGGCGGTCTGCACCAGCGGATAGCCGGGGTCTGAGAGCAGTGGCGTGCCAGCATCACTGAGCAGGGCTATCGTCGAGCCTTGCTCCAACAGACTCCTCAGCTGTGGCAGGCGGCGGCGTTCGTTGTGCTCGTGCAACGAAACCAGGCGTTGGCGGATACCCAAGTGGGCCAGCAGCCGGCCGCTGTGGCGAGTGTCTTCGCAGGCCACCAAGTCGGCCTGCTTCAGGGCCTCTTGGGCACGGGGTGAGATGTCGTCGAGATTGCCGATCGGCGAGCTGACGATTAGGAGCTTTCCAGGCATGGGCGGAGAGGCGGCGATGCTAGCATGCAAGGGTGCGGTGGTTCACACTCATGGTTCTCTCAAGCGCCCTCTGGGTCGGTCTGCCATTGCCTCAGGTGGCTGCTGAGCTAACGCTTCGCGACCGTATCGTGGCAGTGGTCGATGAAGACCCGATCTACCTTTCGGACATCGAACGGACGCTCAGTCTGAGACTTTTCACAGAGATCGGTGACGAGACACCGCGCCAGCGTCGCCGCCGGGTTCTCGATTGGCTGATCGAGGTTCGCCTGCGCCAGCACCGGGTCGATCGCTACCGCCTCTCGCCCCTGCCGCCGGAGCGGGTCGAGCGTTTTTTCGAGCAGCTCAGAAGCGGTTTCGACAGCCCCGAGTCCTTCGCTCTTGCCGTCGAGGAAGGTGGTTTGGACGAGCAAGCGGTGCGGCAGATTCTGCTCGGCCTGTTGCGGGTAGAGCAGTACATCGATGAACGGCTGCTGCCGCGGATCTTTGTCGACCTCGACGATATCCGGGCCTACTACGATGGCGAGCTGACCGCCGAACTCGCTCAGCGTGGTCTCGAGCCAGAGCCGATCGAGGAGGTACGTGAGCGGATTCGTGATCTGCTGCGTGACAAGCGGCTCAACGCCGAGATCGACGATTGGACTGAGGAGCTGCGTCAAGCGGCGGATATCGAAGACTTTTTTGATCGCCGCTTGGGTGACGATCTGCCGCCGGTCCTGCGCCGGCTAGAGTCGCCGCGCTGAGCGCCTAGATTTCGGCGGCGAAAGTCTGCCGCCTGAGCACGAGGCCTGAACGGCCTGCGGCGGGGATGCTCCGCCGTCTTCGGCTGTACCGCTTTTGCGCTCGCCTGTAGCCCCTGCCTCGTACTTGAAGACTCTCCTCAAGCACCTCCGCCGCTCACCACTGGTTGGGTACCGCGGGCTCGGCAACCAGCGAAGCCTCTCTTGCCGCGATAATCGACGGCGTAGGCGGGCATTGGCGGCAATCACGTCCGTGAGTGACCTGCTGCATGGGAGATCTAAGTGAACGACAGGAAGGACATGAAAGACCGCTCGGCGCTGAACTATGGGGCGTTTATCATCCCAGAAGGATAGTTCACAGGGATGGGCGGAGACCGAGATGCCGCCCATCCACAACTTTGGCTCGGATCGAGTCCAACATCTTGAGGGTCATCTTGCCGGACACTGACGCCAGCTGGAGTCGCTTGAGTGCCTCGGCCGTCGCCCGGTTGGAATCGAGAGAGTCGACGAGGGGGATCGTCTGAGCTGCGGCCCGCACCGCTTGTTCCGTCTTCCCGTCCGTTAGCAGCGTTTCGACTCTATTCAGAACCAAAAACGCTGAGTCGAATGGGTTGATAGGCGCCAGGATATCGGCACCCTTCTCAAAAAAGGCGGCTGCTTCGGCTCTTTCACCCTTTGCAAGCCACCAGCTTCCAATCGCTCCATTGAGCATGCCCATAGAGTACAAGTCTCCGGCCGGCAAGTTCAAAGACACGGTTGTTAGCGCGGACCACGCTTCGTCGATTAGCCCCTTCTTGATGTAAGCTTTCGCCAACGCGAGATTTGCTGAGGCAGTCAAACGCTTGGGATGAGATCGAAGGCGTGGCAAGACTGACAAGAGCAGCGCGAGGCCAGAGTCATATTCCTCCGCAAAGAGCATGCCTATTGCTTCGGCGAGATCGAGCCTTGAGTACGCTGAAGCTGGAAGTTCTAGAGATCTCACAGCGGAGAGGGTCCTTGAGACACTCCCAGACTCATCACAAGTCATCAGCAGGTATATTGATCGGATAGTCAAATCCAACCGTGTCTCGATCTGGAAATCCCTGAGCACCGAGAAAGCCAACAGTAATGACCGCGCTGCAATGTGCGGTGAGGCGCCAATGCGGCAGCAGGAGCTGAGTACCCCGGTCGCCCGAGAGAAGACTTCAAGAGCGCCCGGCCCCTGCAGGGTGGGTGCTACATGCAGTGGGCCACTGCCAATGCCTGTCGGGCTGCTGGCCAGGGCTTGCTGTGCCGCAACTCATCGGCCTCTTTGATCACGCTTAGATGACCAGTGACCGACTCAGCAAAGCCGGTGTCCCCAGGCCGGCTCACTAACCTGTGGGCAACCCCTTTCAAGTCTGAGATTTCCGGCGGATCCGACATGCCAGGTGGCAGCAATGCTTCGAGGTAGCCCTCCACGCCTCCGCCCGCGCACCTATTGGCCAGCTCGCTGAAGCTCAGATTGATGGTGCCAAGAATCTCCAGTAGTTGCTTGAACGAGGGGTTCATCTTGCCAGCTAGTAGCTTTGGCAAATAGGACCGCGAAACTCCCATTCTGTGCCCAAGTTCGCGCACGCTGAGCGGATGTCTCCGGATGTGCGCTCTCAGCGCGTCGAGAACTCGTAGATACTCTTCGTTGGCGCGGTTTCCCATGATCATCCCTTCCCAGATGGATAGTTAACCGCACCAGAGTAACTGAAAAAGCCGCTAAATCTCTCTATCTGACCATTTTTCCCGCGCTTTTCTAAAGACTGTCCCCTGTGAGTCTACTGCTGACCGCAAAAAGTATGACTGAGAGTAGACACTTGACCCTCTCAGGGTATGCCCCAGAGACTTGACGGTATAGCAGGCGGGTACCCAGTGCACCGTCAGGGCAAGATTCGCGATTATTGGTCAATTTCACCCACCCTGCCCTAGGCTTCTCCCACCCCAAGTGGAGCCCCGATGACCGACGACCAAATCCAAGCCGCCTTGAGCCCCCTACGCGGCTGGCGATCACCCCGCGAATCGTCATCGTTGGCCGGCGGCTCAGCGTCCAGATCGGGCCACGACCCCCGGCCAGCCTGACCCAGCGACATTTCGAATATGCCCACTCCCTCGACCTCCCATGCGGATCCGGCGGATAAACCCTAAGGCCGCCGGAGCCTTCCCACCTCCGGGCCGGGCCTCTCTCCCGGCCCGGAGGCTCTTTTTTCACCAGGTCAAGACACTCACCAGGAGAACAGCAATGAAACCAGAACGCATCCAACTCGGCTTAAAGGGCCTGGTCCGCTGGCGTCAACCCAGTACCGCGGACCAGGTCATCAGCCGCCAGATCGGCCTCGCCAACTTCACCAGCGCCAGCGACCTGCTGCGCAAGAGCCTAGTGCTGGCCAAGAGGCTGGAGATGCCGCTCGATCTGCACCTCCAAGGCAGCACCTTGAAAGTGCGCCTGCCCTGTGCTCCCGAAACCGAACTCACCGAGCGCCACCTCTCCCTGGCCCGCGCCATCGAGAGCCTCGCCGCCGAGGTAGAGCAGCGGGCACCCCGCCATGGATAGCGGGACAGAGCAGCTAGACGACCTTGAGCTGCGCGCGCTGTTGCGCCAGGTCGCCTCTCAAGTCACCGGTGCCTCCCTGCGCTTGGAGCATTCCTGGATCGTGGCGCGGGCCAAGCTCCAAGTGACCCCCAGGACCTCCACCGGAGACCTTGCCGGCAGCTTCCTGGCGAGCCTCAACCGCTGCTACCTGGAGCCCGCATCCGCCATTCTCTGGTTCGTCGACAAAGTTCTCGACTCGGGCCGTGGTGGTCAGCGGCAAGCCGAGCAGTTTCTGCGCACCCTGGCCGAGCGACACCCCATCCCAAGGCACGGGCAGCGCCGCTGCGAAGCCATGGACCAGCTGGCCAACACCCTCACGCAATGTGCCCTCGAAACAGCTCTGGTCGCCAGCCAAGTCAATGACCGCCGGTGAGATTTTTCGACGCCCGTTGTAACGAAGCCATCCCATTTACGCCTATAGATACTGAAGCGACCGAAACCCGTGTCCGCGAAAGGAGCAAACCCCAATGCCGAGCCATCACCTCCCTCTTGCCCTACCGGTTCTTCTACTCACCGCCCTGCTCACCCTGCCATCCCCAACCCAGGCTCTCGACCTGACCTTCGACAGTCACGCGGCCACCGCCGCCGGCCTGGCGGCCGACACCCCGGTGGCCGATATCGAGTGCTGGTGGCTATGGGCTGCACCCTCGATCGCGAGGCGTTCACAAGCGCGCACGAAAACACAACCCGCTGAACCCTAAGGAGGAAACATGAAATGCGCTGACCAGCCTTAGGCGCTCCTTGTAAGTCCGTAGAAAAGCAAGCCGAGATCTGCTAGCGTTTCCCTCGCTATCTGATTTCGCGCTAGATGGACCGCGATAAACTCCCAATTGGAGGCATGAATGATGAAAGTACTCCCTACCCTGGCCGCGATCCTCGGCCTTCTCTTCTCCACGATCGCCGCCGCGCAGCAAGTCGCCGGTGAGCTTCCAGATCTTTCGTACAAGTACGATAAGCAAGAAATCCCCAAGCATATTCTTCTGCATCAGTTCCTTTTCACTCTTCCAGCTTACTTCGAGCAAAAGGAAACATCTGATCTTTTGCTACAGAAGATCAATCTAGAAGATCCCCGAGCGGCTTCGATTCTCCGCGCCGCAGCCGACAGATATCTAGACATCGTAACCGGCGGTCACCCATTGATCGTGCGTGACATCCAAGAGGATGATGGCTCAACATCGGTCTTGAAATATGGTGATTCCAGCGCACCCAAGCCTGTTGAGTTGGCCGGATTGGAGGGAGCCGCCTTGACGCAAGCCAGTCACGAACTCGAGCTAGACCGGGTGCGACACCTGGCTGAGATCTATGCAAGTCTGGCTCAGGATCTAAGGACCATCGGTCTTGACACTCGTGGGATTGATACCTACCTCGACAAAGAACTGCGGCCTAATACTACCATGGTCAGCGACAAGCCTTTTCGCGAGGGCAGCTCGGCGTGGGAAATCGCTCAGACATTCGAACTTCATCTAGCGACCCAAGAGCGCTGAGAAAAGGAGAACATCGATGCATAAATTCCTTCTCATTTCTTTGTTGGTTCTTGCTCTCCCGACTGCCTCTCATTCCATCAGTATTGTTGTCACTGCCCATGCAGTAGCACCAACCTGCTCCATTGCCGTGAGAGTACAGTTCATCTACAGTGTATTCATCTCAGACGCTGACCCAGTGACATGGGAAAACGAGAGAATTAGGTGGCAGACCACTCACGACCTGTTCTACTGTGTCCCGCACGTAACCAGAAATATTAGCTTCTGTTGTGTAGGTGGTGGCAACAGTTCGTACCTGAACAACTCCCACGAGAACGTTCCATGCCCGGTTCGGGCCAGCTGCGAAACATTTGCGACGATTGGAGGTGGGCTGTTGCCGATCATCTCGGACTCTGATTTCAGCAGCTGCAGAGAACCGTGTTTGGATCCATTTTTCTGATTCTCTAGCAGACGCGACGCAAGCGGTCGGGCACTTCTTGCTCGGCCGCTGCCCCCGCCAGATGCGATACCCACGATGTGCGGGTGACCTAGGTAGGCGACCGGCGGGTGGTGCGCCGGGGAAGGGTGGGCACCTCGGTGGCTGGCAACGGCAGCGTCAACCAAAGCCAGTTTGACACCGAGGAGATCTACGATGGCTACGGCCGGCTGGTGGGGGTAGCCGAGCCCACCGGTGGCCTGGTGGCCTGGGCATACGAGGACTACAAGTTCTACACCAACGGTGAACCGCTGAGCGGTCCGGGGCGTCCGCGGCTGGAGCTTCAGCTCTCCTCAGGGGTCAGCTCGCGGCGCCTGATCAACACCGATGGTGGCGAGTTGGGCAAGTGGACCTACACCCAGGTGGTGACCTCGGAGAGTGGCAACCCGCCGGTCGAGTCGATCACCACGGTCCGGGCACCCTCGGGTCAGCGGACGATCCACTTTTTCTCGACCTATCAGGGGGGCACCACCACGGTCGCCACCGCCAACGAACTCGATCTGGGGCTGCCCTTCACGCCGAAGAACCCGGTGGGTGAGCGGCGCCTGTCGCAGCGGGTACTCTCTGCCGGCGGCACCGACCTGCGCCGGGTCGAGGTCGGCTATCAGCGCGATGCCGCCGCGCCGCTGGGTGAGGTGCAGATCCGTGGTCAGCTCAACCCCGCGGCGCGCGATCGTAATCAGAGAATGTTCGTCACCCGCACGATCTACAAGGACGACGGCAACCGGTACGCCGAGGACCGCATGTCGGGCTATGACGGCGTCGGCCACTATCGGCGCACGGTGCGCAAGGACAATTTCGACGGGGTGAAGACGCGCAATCAGTTCACCCGCTACCATCCCGGCGGCATGCCCAACACCGGCCAAGCGTGGATCCTCGGCACCTACACTTACCAGACCACCGTCGACACCGGCGGCGCCACCTTGCGCCGTGACACCTGCTTCGATTCCGCGACTGGCTTTTTGAAAGTGGAGCGGCTGCGCCAGGCCAACCCCTCGCCAAGTTCGGACGACGTGGTGCGCGCGATGACCTACGTCCGCGATGCCGCGAGGAAGATCGAAACCGTGGTCGAGCGCCATTTCGGCGGAGATACGGGCGCCGTGGCGGCGCCCGGCGACGTCTGCGCGCTGAATCCGGCGCACAACACCAGCCACGTTGCCCTGGAGCACAAGTGGCAGTACGGCTCGGGCCGCTCAAGCCAATACTTGAAACTCGATGGCAGCCGCTTCCCCTTCTTCGAAGTGCTCCAGACGGTGGACCGGAACACCGGCCTGATCAGTGCGAGCACCGACCGCGCGGCCTTAGTCACCGCTCTCAAGTACGACTTTCTTGGCCGGCTAACCGAGTCCAAACCCTCCGCCGGCCACGGCGCCTGGACGCTCTACGCCTACACCAACACCTTCAACTCGGCCGGCCCCAAGGTCGAGATCCGTCAGATCGACCGCGATACCAGCGCCGCGTTGGCCAAGCGCGAGCTACGTTTCGACGGTATCGGCCGGTTGATCTTGGAGCGCCAGCGCCAGCCCGGCGGGCTGTGGGCCAACCGGGTGACCGCCTACAGCGGCGAAGGCTGGACCCAGAGCGAATCCGAGTGGTACCGCTCCGCGGGCACCGTCCACCGCACTTATTTCGATCACGATGCCTTTGGCCGGGTGACCAAGATCGTGCCGCCAGACGGCGCTACTCACGATGTGCGAGTAACCTACCTCGGCGACCGGCGGGTGGAGCGCCGGGGAAGGGTGGGCACTTCAGTAGCTGGCAACGGCAGCGTCAACCAAAGCCAGTTTGCCACCGAAGAGATCTACGATGGCTACGGCCGCCTGGTGCGGGTATCCGAGCCCGCGGGCGGCCTGCTGGCGACCTACTTCTACGACTCCGGCGATCGGTTGAAACAGGCTAATCTGAAGGGCGGAAGTACCACCCAGATTCGCACCTTCGAGTACGATGGTCGAGGCTTTCTCCTCTCCGAGAATCACCCCGAGGCACAGCAGATCAACTACAGCAACTACGATTCTCGCGGCAAGGCCCGCCGCCGGGTGCAGGCCGGCGTCGACCTGTCCTACACCTACGATCGGGCCGAGCGCCTGACCTTGGTGCGCGAAGGTTCGGCTGGCAATAGGGTGCTCAAAGAGCTGACCTACGCCACCACCAACGTGGGCAGCAACCGACGCCGCGGCAAGCTAGAGCGGGCGGTGCGCCACAACTACGTCTTCAGTCCCCTCCTCCCCGGCAAAGTGCTCGACGCGACCGTCACCGAGACCTACACCTACAAAGGCCGCGACGGCCGGGTCTCGGCCCGCCGCACCCGCGCCGAGGTCAACGGTACGCTGGTGACCGACTTCAACCAATCGTGGACTTTCGACGGCCTCGGCCAGGTGACCCAGCTGGGCTACCCGCGCTGCTCCGGCATCACCAACTGCCCCAATGTGGCAGCGCCCTCGCCCAACCGCAGCTTCACCCACGCCCAAGGCTACCTGGTGGCGGTGCCGGGCTACGCCAGTTCGCTGACCTACCATCCAAGCGGTATGATCGCCAACGTCGTGCATAGCAATGGCCTCACCGATGTTTGGGACGAAGATCTAGGCCGGCCCCGGCCGAGCCGGATCAGTGTCACCGGCACGGTAGCCGCCAGCTTGGGTGACCATAGTAATGACGGATCCGGAAACCTGGTCCGCCGCCGCTTTGCCGGCGTCTTCGACGATCATTACACCTACGACGGCTTGAACCGAATCAAGGTCTTTGAAGACTCCGCCGGCGACCAGGGTTATCAATATGATCAGTTCGGCAATCTAACCGGCATCACCGGGGTCAACGGCCGCACCCTGGCCACCAATCGAGCCACCAACCGGCTCAGCGGCGCGGTGGTCTATCACGGTCGCGGCAACATCCTCGCCTGGGGCTCGCAGCTATACTCCTACGATGCTTTAGGCATGATGAACACCCGCAACTATCCCGAAGACACCTACATCTACACCGCCGGCGAAGAGCGCCTGTGGACCTTCCACTGGCAGGGCTCCTTCGAGAGCCTGGTCGAGACCTGGACCGTCCGCGATCTCGACGCCAAAGTGCTGTCGATCTTCGAGAATCCCAAAGGCACCAATCCCTGGACCTTTCTCAAGGATTACGTCTATCGCGGCGGCCAGCAGCTGGCACCGACACCGACTTGACGAGCCGCCAGTCGCGACAGCACTTCAGCCTCGACCACTTGGGCAGCGCTCGACTGACCACCGATCGTAATGGTACGCCGATCTTCAGCCACAACTACTACCCGTATGGCGAGGAAGTTGGTACCGCTTTTGATTCGGAGCAGCTCAGGCTTACTGGCCATGAGCGGGACTTTGCTGGCGGGACTTATGATCTCGACTACATGCAAGCTCGACATTGCAGTTCGCAGTTGGGGCGGTTCTTGATTGTTGATCCGGCGGCCTCTTCCAGAAAGGGCATTCCCCAGAGCTGGAATCGGTTTCTCTACGCTCAGAGTAACCCTCTGAACCTAGTTGATCCGGACGGAGGGAGAGTGAAACAACCCAAAGACAAACGAAGTCAGAGGGCGATTGAGGCGGTCCGATCTACAACTGACGGGGAGGCCGGATTCCAGATCCCGGAGCGCGCCAGTGATATTTACTCTTTCTCAAGACGAGACTCTGTTATCTCACCAGTTGACCGAATAAGAGCAAGAACTTTCCAGAAAGTTATCCTTAATAAAACAGGTCACTTTTCTCCAGCATACGAGGTCCAAGATGGGGTCCTTGTTTGGCTATCTGAAGGTGACATGTTTCTCGATTTTGGAGTGGTGGACAGTGCTGATCAAGCAGAGTCGCCGCGCTGAGCGCCTAGATTTGGGCGGCGATCTCGCGCAGCACTTCCACCGCCAGCAGCACGTCGTCCCGCGTGCAGTCGAACTGCCCCACTTGAAAGCGGATGACGAACTTCCGGTCGTGGGTTGTTTGGGTGAGGTAGATGCGGCCATCGTCGTTGATGGCGCGTAGTAGGCGTTCGCTGGCGATGTCGGCGTTCTCCCCCGTGGGGGCGTACTGAAAAGTGAAGAGGGAGAAGCGGCAGTCGGTGATCAGCCGGAAATTGTCGAGAGCAGCGATGGCTTGGGCCGCTTCGCGACTCCACGCTAGATGATTGCGGATCCGCTGGCGCAAGCCTTCGAGGCCGTGGGCGCGGAGCAGGAACCACAATTTCAGAGCGCGAAAACGACGGCCCAGGGGCACTGTCCACTCGTTGTAGTTGATCACCACATCGTCTCGGCCGAGGGTCTTCAAGTAGTCGGGGCGCAGCCCCAGAGTGCGCACCTGTGGGCCAGGGTCGGCGAGAAACTGGACCGAGCAATCGAATTGGGCGCCGAGCCATTTGTGGGGATTGAAGACAATGCTATCGGCATCCTCGATGCCGTCCCAGACCTCGCGCAGCTCAGGACAGATCATCGCCGATCCGGCCCAAGCCGCGTCGACATGCACGTAAAGATCCTCGGCGCGGGCCACGGCGATCGCCGCCCGCAGTCGGTCTGAAGCTCCGATCGAGGTGCCGCCGATGCACAGCACCACCCCGGCGGGCACCCGTCCGGCGGCTCGGTCTTCGGCGATCGCTTGCTGCAAGGCGGCTGGGTCGAGGGCCCAATCGTCATCGGTCGCCACTTTGACCAGATTCTGCTGGCCGATGCCGGCGATGCGGATGGATTTGTCGATCGAGGAATGGGCCTGGTCCGAGGCATAGATCCGCAGCGGCGCTTCGCCCGCCAAGCCGGACTCAAGCCCGCGCCAGGCCAGTGCCCGCTCGCGCATGGTCAGCACCGCCGACAGGGTTGCCGAGGTCGCCGTGTCTTGGATCACGCCGGAGAACCCCGCCGGCAGACCCAGAGCCTGGCGTAGCCAATCGACCATTCGGGTCTCGATCTCGGTCGCCGCTGGAGAGGTCTGCCACAGCATGCATTGGGCGGCGATGGTATTTGCCAGCTGCTCGGCAATCATCGATACCGGGGCGGCGTTGGCGGCGAAGTAGGCGAAAAACCGAGGGTGTTGCCAGTGGGTCATGGCGTCGGGCACGATGCGCTCGAAATCAGCGAAGATGGTCTCCATGTCGACCGGCTGCTCCGGGGGCTCGCTGGGTAGCTTGGCGGCGGTGGCGCCGGGCTCGGTCTGGGCTCGCACCGGTCGGTCGCGCAAGGTCGCCAGGTAGTCCGCGCTCCACTGGGCCGCGCGACGCGCCCACTCGAGGTAATCCTCTCGCTTCATACGCTTTAGTTTAGCGCCGGCTTTGGGCTGCTGAACCGACGGCGTAGAGGTCGCGGTAGTGGTTGCGGCTGGTCAGCACTTTGGTGAGGTAGTTGCGGGTTTCCTGGAAGGCCACCTTGGTGAGGTATTCTTCGGGCTCGTTCGACAGGCAATAGCGCTGCCATAGGGCCGCCTGGAGTTCGCCAGCGTTGTAGGCCGCTATGGCGGGCTCGGTCGAACCAGCGAAAAGCTTGCCGAGTTCAGCGAGGTAGGCGGCGCCGAGGGCGATGGCGACCTCTGGCCGATCGAGATCGGCGGGCAGCAGATCGTCGATGCCGATCTTGGGAGCGATCCGCCGTGCCGTCGGGAAAACGAATTGGGTCAGGCCACGGGCGGCGGCGGCGGAGAAAGCGTTGGGGTCGAAACGGCTCTCTTCGCGAATCACCCCGGCCAGCAGCAGCGGGTCGATGCCGTGACGCTCGGCTTCGCGCAGCAGCGGCAGGCTGTAGCTTAGCGGGTAGAGCAGCCGCCGGTAGGCGACCGGCATCAGTTGCTGTGGAATGCGTTTGGGAATGCGCTTGGCCAGCACCTCGGCGACGTAGAGCGAGCGGTGGGTGTTGCCAGCCTGGGCGAGGATCAGACTGCCGGTGTAGGCCAATTCAGGGTCGGCGACCGGGAAGTGGCGCAGTAGCACCGAGGCGCCCTCTTCGAAAACCCCGAGGGCGAGCAACATCTCTTCGGGCTGCTGCAAGGCCGCCTGCCACAGCGGCCAGCTGGCGGTGGGCCGCAGCTCGAATTTCAAGTAGGGAGCGAGCTGACGATCCGCGGCTAACAACGCCTCGAGGCGGCGGCGGGTCGCGGCGCCGCGAGGGTGTTCGTCGCCGAGCAGCAACCATGCACGGTAGAGATCCTCGGCTCGGCTCGAGGCCGCTAGTGCCAAGCCGGAGCGCGCCGCCTGGGCGGCTAGCACCGGTCCTTTCAGGCGGCTGCGCGCGGCTTCGGCGAAGGGGTCCAGGGGGCGCTGGCGAAGGACTTTCAAATAGCGCTCGACGGCCTCGATCGGCAGACCGGCGGTTTCGGCTCGGCGGCCCTGCCAATAACTCAGCTCCGGGTCTTTAATTCCCAAGCTAGCGGCCTCGCCGAGCCAGCCGCTAGCTCGATCGGTCCGACCGGTGGCCAAGTCCGAGGTCGCCAGAAAAAGCGCCGCCCGGCCTTGGGTGCCGCGCCAGCGGCGTTCGCCTAGGGCGGCATAGGCTTGCAATGCTTGATTTTCATTGGCCTGTAGCCATTGCAAGCGCATGAACGACATCAGCGCCGCGCCGGCCCAGCCGCTGGTCGGGTCGGCCTGGTAGACCAGCTGATACACTGCCCCCGCCTTGGGCCACTGGTCGGCGAGTTCCAGCGAGCGGCCTTGTTGGTAGAGAGCCTGGGCGCGTCGCCGGGGATCGGCGGTCTTGGCCGCCACCAAGCCGAAAGCGCGGGCCGCGGTCTCGTGGCGCCCTTCCCAGAAGTGGCTGCGGGCGACCGCGTAGCGACACTCGAAAACCTCGTTTCGAGAGATGTTGTTGGCGCTCGAAAGCTGACCGAGGGTGCGCTGGAGATGGCGCATGGCACTGTCGAACTCTCGGTGGCGATAGAAGGCCAGGCCGATCAAGAGATGATCGCGGGCGCTGCCGCCATCGATGCTTAGCGTCTGCAAGCGCTCGGCGGCGCCACGGGCCACCGGATCACCGCGTTCGGTTTCGAGCAGCTCTTTCAGCAGTTCGCGGGCGCGCTCCGCTTGGTCGCCGCGCAGCGCGCAATCGGCCTGCACCAGCTCCAGGCGCCGGCGTTCGGCGACTTTCCAGCCACGGCTTTCCAAATTGCGCAACACCCGGCAATCTCCGCCTTGCTTGAGGGAACGGTGCAGCAGATCGACCGAGGGTCTGATCAACACTCGCGGCACTTCGCCGGCCAGCAGAGTGGCGACGAGGCCGGCCGCTACTTCCGGGTGGCCGAGGCGGTCCTGCTCGACCGCCAAGCGATAGCGACTGTAGGAACCGAGCTGGGGAGCACTGCTCATAGTGCTGGCGAAGGCTTGCAGAGCTTCGCTGTGGCGCTCCAAGCGCAGCAGCAGGTGGCCGCGCAAATACTCCAGGCCGAGGCGGCGGGCTTGGTCCGGGTCGCTGCTCAGCCGGGCTTCGACGACCTCCAGAGCGCCGCGGTGATCGCGCACGATTTGCAGTTCGACCGCCTGGATCCGCAGGTCGAGGTCTTCCGCGGCGCCAAGCTCAACCAGCACCAGGGCGACGGCGCCGGCCACGGCTGTCCATCGCCAGTGACGGTGGCTGTGGGGCGGCTGTTGGATGATGGGGCGCATGGTGGCTTTGGCTGTTGGCTCCGCGGCCGCCGCTGCGTGACTCAACCTGGCAGACGTTCGACCTGGGCACCCAGAGCGTGCAAATTCGATTCCATCGCCTCATAGCCACGGTCGAGGTGGTAGATCCGATCGACCTCGGTGTCGCCGTGGGCCACCAGGCCGGCCAACACCAGACTGGCCGAGGCGCGTAGATCGGTGGCCATCACCTTGGCGCCAGAGAGTCTGCTAGAGCCCTTGACGATGGCGTCGGCGCCCTCGATGTGGATCTCCGCCCCCATGCGATTGAGTTCTGGGACGTGCTGAAAGCGGTTTTCGAACACCGTTTCGCAAATCCGTGACACTCCTTCCGCCTGGGTCATCAGCGCCATGTACTGGGCTTGCAAGTCTGTGGGGAAGCCAGGATGGGGAGCGGTGGCGGCGTCTCGCGCCTTGATCGGCCCGCGGTGGCGGACGCGGATGCCATGGGCGTTTACTTCGACCGTCGCGCCGATTTCGCTCAGCAGATCGAGCAGAGGTGCCAGATCGGCGGGCTCGGCGCCGGCCACGGTGACGTCGCCACGGGTCATTACGGCGCCGATCAAGTAGGTTCCAGTCTGGATCCGATCGGTGCATACGGTATGGCGGGTGCCGTGCAGCTGATCGACTCCCTCAATGGTCATGGTGGACTCACCAGCGCCTTTGATTTGGCCACCCATGGCATTCAGGAGTTCGGCCAGATTGACGATCTCCGGCTCGCGGGCGCAATTCTCCAGCAGCGTCGTGCCGCTGGCCAGGCTGGCGGCCATCATCAAGTTCTCGGTGCCGCCGACAGTCGGCATGGCGAACCGATAGCGGGCGCCGCGCAGTCGTTGGCAGCGAGCTTCGACATAACCGTGGCTAAGCTCGACTTTGGCGCCGAGGGCCTCCAGCCCGGCTAGGTGTTGGTCGATCGGTCGCACGCCGATGGCGCAGCCGCCAGGGAGTGAGACCCGCGCCCGGCCGTGGCGGGCGAGCAGCGGCCCGAGCACCAGAACACTAGCGCGCATGGTCTTGACCAGCTCATAGGGGGCCTCGGGTGGTAGCCCTCTGTCGCTCGGCCGCAGTTCCAGCACGTCGTTCCGGCGTTCGCTGTCGATGCCCAGGTGGGCCAGCAAGCGGCACATGGTGTGGATATCTCGGACCTCGGGCACCCGTTCCAAGTGGAGCGAATCGTCGCTGAGCAGGGCGGCGGTCAACACTGGCAGGGCAGCGTTCTTGGCCCCGCTGGCCTCTAGCGTGCCGGCCAAACGGGCCGGTCCGGTGATGCGTAGTTTCTCCATGGCAGCAGAATCCTCCCGTGGCTTGTTTGCTACTACACCCTGCCGTGTAACCATGGCCTGGATAAGGCAGAGTGGTGACAAATCGGCAACAGGTGAGATCGATGCGTCAGGGTTCTTGACACCCCTGTCGGCGCGTCGCTATCCTTCCGCCGCGTTAATAACAGAATTGCCCTGTCACGCGGGGCAACGGGAGAGCCTCTTTTGGCGCAGATCTTCCCGCAATGGGTCAACCGGGTGCCGTTGGTCGGCATCGGGTCTGTAGGAGTGCTGGCGCTGGTGGCGACAGCTGGCATTTGGTATTTCTTTTCGCCTGAGTTCACCGATGTGGGCTACCAGCCGGAGCAGCCGGTGCCCTATAGCCATGCCCTGCATGTCGGTGAGTTGGGGTTGGACTGCCGCTATTGCCATTCCAACGTGGAGCGCGCCGCGATTGCCTCGGTGCCGCCCACCCAGGTGTGCATGAATTGCCACCAGTTGGTGGCGCGCGACAGCGAGAAGTTGGCGGTGATTCGCGATAGCTTCGCCACCGGCAAACCGGTCGAGTGGGTGCGAATCCACAATGTTCCGGACTATGCCTACTTCGATCACAGCATCCACATTGGTGCCGGCGTGGGCTGCTCGTCCTGCCACGGCGACATCGCCGAGATGGAAGTGGTGCGGCAGGTCAAACCGCTGAGCATGGGCTGGTGCCTCGACTGCCACCGCGATCCCGCACCCCATCTGCGGCCCCGCGACCAGATCACCAACACCAGCTGGACGGCACCAAGAGATCAGGCCCAATTTGCCGCCCAAGCGATCGACCAGCAGCAGCTGGCGCCGCCGGAGGATTGCAGCGCATGTCACCGTTGAGCGATCGTGAGCGGCCGGCCGCTCAGCAGCAGAGCAGTCCGGAAGCAATCGCCTCCGGCGCCAGCAAGCACTTCGGCCCGGAGGCGGTCGCCTCTGGCAGCAGCAAGCACTATTGGCGCAGCCTGGGTCGGCTACTCGATTCACCGGCTACCGATCCTGCCAGCTGGCCTCCCGGACACGAGTTCCCTGAGGGCGCCTCCGAGCCGCCCGACGCGCTGAGTCGGCGCACCATGCTGGGTCTGATGGGTTCCTCCTTCGCCCTGGCTGGCTTGGCGGCCTGCCGGCGGCCAGTGGAGACCATTGTACCTTACGTGCAGGCGCCGGAGACGGTGATCCCAGGCATCGCTCGCCATTTCGCCACCACCCTGACCTCGGGCAATAACGCCGTCGGCGTGGTGGTCGAGAGTCACGAGGGGAGGCCGACGAAGATCGAGGGCAACGAACTCTACCCGGGATCAGCTGGGGCGGCGGATGCGTGGACTCAAGCCTCGGTGCTGGGGCTCTACGATCCGGATCGATCGCGGGTGGTACGCCACCGCGGTGCGGCCCCGGCCGCTGGCGATCACGGTGCGGACAGTCATGGCGCCGACTCCGCGTCGCCCAAGGACGATAGTCTGCAGCTGTCGACCTGGCAGGACTTCGAGACTTTTTGGGCCGAGCGAGCGGCTGAGTTCGAGCGCACGGGGGGCGCCGGTTTGGCGGTGCTGAGCGCTGCCTACTCGTCGCCGACCCTGGCGCGGTTGCGCGGTCGCTTCAGCGCCCGTTTCCCCCAAGCTCTGTGGGTGACCTACGAACCCGCCGGTGACGACAACAGTTTTGCCGGGGCCAAACTGGCCACCGGCACCGACGCACGGCCGGTTTATCACCTGGAGCGGGCACGGGTGGTGGTCACCCTCGACGCCGACTTGCTGGGTACCGAAAGCGGTGCGGTGGGCCACGCCAAAGGTTTCGCCGCCGGGCGGCGGATGGGCAGTCCCGAGGACGAGATGAACCGCCTTTTTGCGGTCGAAGGCGTCTTGTCGCTGACCGGTTCGATGGCCGATCATCGGCTGCGGCTGAGGAGCAGTCAGATCGGGGGTTTCGCTGCCGCCCTGGCCGCTGCCGTCGGCGCCGACGTGACGGCGCCGCAGCTCGCTGGTGAGCCGGCGGCGCGGTTGGCAACCATGGCGGCCGACCTGCGCCGCGCTGGCAGCGCCGCACTGGTGGTGGCCGGTCGTCGGCAGCCACCAGCGGTCCATGCCTGGGCTCTGCTGATCAATCAGACCTTGGGTTCATTGGGCAACACGGTAGAGCTGTTTGGGCTCAAAGATTCGGCTTATGGGGGTCCATTGGCCCTCGCTCCGCTGGCTACCGCGATGCAGGCTGGTGAGATCGACACGCTGGTGATGCTGGATAGCAATCCAGCTTACGACGCACCGGCGGATCTCGGTTTTGCCGCGGCGCTCGCAGCGGTTCCCCATGCCGTTCACCTGGGGCTCCATGTTGACGAGACCGCTCGGGCCTGTGAATGGCAGCTACCGCAGAGTCATTATTTGGAGGCTTGGGGCGACGCGCGCGGGGCCGAGGGCACCCGCTCGGTAGTGCAGCCGTTGATCGCGCCGTTGCATGACAGCCGCAGTGCGGTCGAGCTGTTGGCGTTGCTGGCCGGTGAGTCCGAAACCGTGGGCTACACCCTGGTGCGGGCCAGTTGGAGTGAGGCCGGGGTCGGTGATGTTGCTTGGCGCAAGCTGTTGCACGATGGTCTCGACAGCGCCGCCGGTGGTGCCGCCTTGAGTGCCACGGTCACGGTCGCTGATGGCGCCCTGGACGAGACGGTCTCCAGCGCCGGGTTGGAAGTTGATTTCCTGGTCTCCCTCAGCGTGGCTGATGGCCGCTTCGCCAACAACGCCTGGTTGCAAGAGCTGCCCGATCCGGTGTCCAAACTGGTCTGGGACAACGCCCTCTTCATCAGCCCCGGAACTGCTGCTGAGCAGGATTTGGCAACGGGTGACCGAGTCCGAGTTAGCCAGGGCGATCTGGCCATCGAGGCGCCGATCTTCGTCCTGCCGGGTCTGGCCGATGGCACCTTGGCGATCGAACTTGGCTTCGGCCGTCAGGCCGCTGGGCGGGTCGGCGAC
The DNA here is from genome assembly GCA_965248925.1 of Candidatus Multivoradales bacterium. Taxonomy (GTDB): domain Bacteria; phylum Acidobacteriota; class Thermoanaerobaculia; order Multivoradales; family J023; genus CBDFLE01. The sequence goes on from CBDFLE010000006.1 coordinate 3,293,612, forward strand.
GGGGTCGGAGTCGATGCTTATGCTCTGCGCACGGTGGCGGCACCGTGGACTGTCGGCGGAGTACAGCTGAAGAAGATCAGCGGCCACCAAGAATTGGTCCAGACCCAGGAGCACGGCTCGATGGAGGGGCGCCCGCTGGTGCGCGAGAGCACCCTCGATGAATACCGAGCCCATCCCCATTTCGCCAGGGAGATGGTCGAGAGGCTGCCGCGGTCGCAGCTGTTCCCAGATTTTGACTACAGCGAAGGTCCCCAATGGGGCATGTCGATCGACCTCAACTCCTGCACCGGTTGCAACGCTTGTGTGGTGGCTTGTCAGGCGGAGAACAACATTCCGGTGGTCGGCCGCGACCAGATCAACCGTGGCCGGGAAATGCACTGGCTGCGGATCGACCGCTATTTCGCTGGAGATCTCAGCGATCCCGAGGTGGTGTTCCAGCCGATTCCTTGCATGCACTGCGAGAATGCCCCCTGCGAGCAAGTCTGCCCGGTGGCCGCCACTGTGCACGATCGCAATGGCATCAACGCGATGGTCTACAACCGCTGTATCGGCACTCGCTACTGTTCGAACAACTGTCCTTATAAAGTGCGTCGATTCAATTTCTTCAACTACACCAAGGACACCCCCGAGCTGGTCAAGATGGCGATGAATCCGGATGTCTCGGTACGCTCGCGCGGGGTGATGGAGAAGTGCTCCTACTGCAACCAGCGGATCAATGAGGCGCAGATCGTCGCCAAACGTGCCGGACGGCCGCTGGTCGATGGCGATATCCAGACCGCTTGTCAGCAGACCTGTCCCACCGACGCGATCGTCTTTGGCGATATTCGCGACGCTAACAGCCAGGTGACGGCGCGCAAGGCTCAGGAGCGTGACTACACGGTGCTCGAGGAACTCAACAATCGGCCGCGCACCACCTACTTGGCCAAGCTGCGCGACCCGAACCCCGATTGGGGCACGGCTTGAGCAGCTCGCGACGGTCGAACTAGACTGGCGAACATAGGTTGATCGAGGAAGACTCCGTGGTGCGAAAACTGACCCTCAATTTCGTTGTTTTGGCTTTGCTGCTCGGTTCGCTGAGCGGTTGTATGCGTGGCAGTACGTCTCCACGGGCGCCGATCCATCCGAATCCGAACATGGACCTGCAGCCCAAATATCGGGCGCAGGCGGCCAGCGCCTTCTTCTACGATGGGGCCACAATGCGACCGCAGGTGGCCCACACCGTGGCCCGTGGCGAATTGCGTGAGGACACCGCATTGTGGGATGGGGTCGATGCCGAGGGTAGTTTCGTGACCACCAACCCCTTGCCTGTCGATGCCGAAATCCTGGCCCGCGGTGTCGAGCGGTATCAGATTTACTGCACTCCGTGTCATGGCGACAATGGCAAGGGTCGGGGAGCGCTTTACGACCGCGCTGGGGTGGAAGCCGGCGACCTTCATGAACCGCGGATTGTCGAAATGCCCGCCGGGCAACTCTTCGATGTGATCACCAATGGCGTTGGCCTGATGGCGGGCTATCGCTATCCGATCCCTTCCGAGGACCGCTGGGCGATCATCGCCTATGTGCGGCAGTTGCAGGGTGCGCAGCCGCAGAGTGAAGGTGGATCCTAGATCCGGCTCCCGCGACTTTGGGGAGCCATCAAACGAGGTGAGGACTTGAGCAAGAAGCCGCCGCTGATCCTGGTACTGCTGGCCGCCGTGTCGCTGGTCGCTGTCGTCGTGGGAATCGGCAAGTTGGCACTCAGCGCCGACCAAAAGCTGTCCTACAAGTCGCCGCTCAAGGAGCGGACGGCGATCGAAGTGCCGACGCCGCACGAAGTTGCTCAGCAGGAGCAGGCCGAGGCCGAGACCGAGCGCCTTCTGACCCAGTCCTATGAGGAAGACGAATACCGCGCCTTCCCGGTGATCGGTAGCCGCACCGCGATCTGGGTGGTGGCGCAGCTGCACCTGCTCTTCGCCGCCTTCGTGCTGGCGGTGCCGATTTTCGCCGTCATCATCGAGTTCATTGGCTACAAGAACGGCGATCCGCGCTACGACAAGCTGGCCTACGAGTTCACCAAGCTGCTGTCGGTATCGTTTTCCTTCACCGCCAGTCTTGGGGCGATGCTGCTCTTCATGCTGGTCGCTCTGTACCCGAAGTTGACCGGCTATTTGGGGCACGTGTTCTCGCCGACCTTCCTGCCCTATGTGTTGTTGTTCTTCGCCGAGGCCGGCTTCCTCTACAGCTACTACTACGGCTGGGGCAAGTTCTCGCCGCGCACTCATCTCTTCCTCGGCGTGATGCTCAACGTCGTCGGCACCTGCATCATGCTGATCGCCAATGCCTGGCTGACCTTCATGATGACCCCGGCCGGGGTGGCCGAGTCGGGAGCGCTGATCAGCACCTGGGACGCGGTGACCAACTACACCTGGATGCCGATCAACATCCACCGAGTGATCGCCAATATTGCCTATGGCGGCTCGATCGCGGCGGCTTACGCGGCGTTCAAGTTCTTGTCGGCGAAGACCGATGAGGAACGAGCACGGTACGACTGGATGGGCTACATCGGCAACTTCGTCGCCATCTGTGGCCTGCTGCCGCTGCCCTTCGCCGGTTATTGGCTGGCGTCTGAGATCTACGCCTACTCACAGACCATGGGCCTGACCATGATGGGTGGCGCCTTTTCCTGGTTGTTCATCATTCAGGCGGTTCTGATCGGCGCCCTCTTCTTGTTTGCCAACTGGTACCTGTGGACCGGCATGAAGAGGATTCCCGGTGCCGAGCGTTTCCGCCCCTACATCAAGTATCTGCTGATCGTCATCACCCTCTGCTTCCTGGTCTGGGCGACACCGCGTTCACCGATCACCACTGGTGAGGAAGTGCAGGCGATGGGCGGCTCGTCCCATCCGGCCCTCGGTTACCTGGGGGTGATGTCGGCCAAGAACACTGCCGTCAACCTGCTGATCTTGACCACCTTCATCAGTTTCTTGCTCTACCGTCGCAGTGGTCGCATGCCGACCGTCAAGTGGGCCAAACGGGGCAACCAGGTGCAATCGGCGATCTTTATCGCCGCGGCGGGAGCAGTGTTGTTCATCGGCGTCTTGGGTTACTTCGTCGAAGCCAAGGTGAGGATCGGTCTGTCGCGGCCGCAAGTCGGTTCGGTTTTGCTCGCCATGCTGTTGGTCACCCTGATCGACGTGTTCATGATGCGCAAGGCGAAGACCACCGAGACCGATTGGGGCAAGATCTCGCCAATCTCCCAGTATCTGCTGATCGGCTTGGCAGTGACCTTCACTTGGCTGATGGGCCTGATGGGCTATTTGCGGGCAGGATTGAAGCAGCACTGGCATGTCTACGGCATCGTCCGCGACACTTCGCCCGACGCCTTCACGCCGACCTTGGGCTACGCCACCCAAGTGGTGTCGGCGACGGTGTTGATCTTCTTCGCCATGATCGGTTTCATTTTCTGGCTGGCTAGCCTGTCGGAGAAGAGACCCTGGGCGCCAGCGTCAATATCTGGTACCAAGAGTTAGCGCAAGCGAACTGGAAAGCTCAGAAACCATGAAGATACCGCTCACAGTGCAGATGCTGCTGATCGCCGTCGGCCTGACCAGCTTCTACATGATGCTCGGCCAGGCGGTGCCGCAGAACGAAGTCCATCCGCCGGAAGTCATCGAGTTGGCCGACGATCTGTCGACCGCCGAGATGGTCGACATCGGCAAGGGGATTTTCGACGGCAAGGGAATCTGCGTTACTTGCCACAATGGCTCGGCCCGATTTCCCGACCTGGCGGGCATCGCCACCCGCGCCGGCAGCCGCATTCCCGGCTACACCGCCCTCGACTATCTGGCCGAAACCCTGTACGAGCCCGACATCTTCATCGTCGAGGGCTTCACCAAGGGCATGCCAAAGATCAACAAACCGCCCATCGGTCTGACCGACGACGAGATCTTGGCGGTCATCGCTTATCTGCAAACTCTCGGTGGCCAGGCAACTGTGACCATGGAGACTTTGACCGCCTACAACGGCGGCGTCCGTGGCGGTGGCGAGGCGGTGGCGGCTGGCGAAGAAGCGCTGGTGACTGCCGCCGATAGCGCTCCACCCTCGCCGTTGGATACCCACGGCTGTGCCAGTTGTCACGATGGCTCGCAGGCCAGCCCATTCGATGGGATCTCCGGCCGTTTGGACCGCTCACAGCTGCTGTTGGCGATCGCCGATCACCCGCCGGGTGGCAACACCGAGAACGTGACCGTGGCGCAGGCGCAAACCCTGGCCGACTTCCTAGCGCAATGAGAGGCGTCGGATGAATTGGATTGTCTTATTGCTGTTCGCCGCCTCCCTGGTGGTTCTGCGTTTCCTGCGGGTGAAGATGCTGGTGTGGTTGGCTGCCTGGTGGGTCGGCACCTTCATCGTTTTCCGCTATGGCTTCACAGTGCCTATTCCGGTTTCGGTGCTGAAGATCTACATGGGGATCATCACCTTTTCGTTGCTGGCCTACGTGCTCGCCGATGGTGAACGCATCGATAGCGTTTTTGGTCCGGTCACCGCCTTCATGACCGAGCGTCGCTTTGCTCCCCACCTGGCATTGGTGGTGTTGGCGCTGCCGGCGCTGGCGGCGTTTCAGATCTACGGTCAGATGACCTCCACGCCGCTAGCCCCGAGCTTTGGACGTACGGTGCACCCGGCGCCGCCGGAAGATATCGACGTCCATGGCACCACCTACCCGGTGTCGACCATGGACAATCCCTTCCGTGGGCTCGAAACCAGCGATCCCGAGGCCTTCAAACTCCGGGTCGAGCACGGTCGCGAGGTCTACTACAGCAATTGCCTGTGGTGCCACGGTGATTTGATGGCCGGCGCCGGCATGTTCGCCCACGGGCTAAATCCAATCCCGACCAGTTTCGAAGATCCCAACACCATCGCTGCGCTGCGCGAAGCCTTCCTTTTCTGGCGTATCGCCAAGGGCGCTCCTGGGCTACCGGAGGAAGGCGGACCTTGGGATTCGGCGATGCCGGCGTGGGAAAACTTCCTCAGCGAAGAGGAAATTTGGGACGTAATCATCTTCCTCTACGACTTCACCGAGTACCGCCCACGGGCAGTGGGGCTGCACTGATGCGCTGGCGTGTGGTGCTTACCTTCGCTCTGCTGCTGGTTGCCCTGGCTGGATCGGCGAGCGCCGACCTGGAGCAGGGCAAAGCGGTCTATGACAAGTACTGCGGCCACTGTCACGGCGCCGAGGGTGACGGCCAGGGGGTGGCGGCGCCTTTCCTGAAGCCGGCGCCGCGCAATTTCACCAGCGGCAAGTACAAGATCCGGCACACCCCGACTGGCTACATGCCCACCGATGAGGATCTGATTCGCTCGGTTGCGGTCGGCTTACCTTACACCTCGATGCCAGGTTTTGCGGACGCCTTGAGCGACGCCGAGATCGCCTCGGTGGTGGAATATCTCAAGACCTTTTCTGCCGACTTCGAAGATCCCGAAGCCTTCGCCGAGCCAATTCCGATCCCTGAGCCGCCGCCCTTGACCGCCGAGTCGGTAGAGCGTGGCACGGAACTCTACGTCGAGACCGGCTGTGGCGCCTGTCATGGCGAGGTCGGCTTGGGCGATGGTAGCTCGGCTCCGACCCTGGTCGACGATTGGGGTGTACACATCAAGGTGGCCGACCTGTCGCTGCCGTGGACCTTCCGTGGTGGCAGCACCCGCAAAGACATTTTCCGTACCATGTCGAGTGGCTTCAACGGCACCCCGATGCCAGGCTTTCACGGCGCCCTGCCGCCGGAGGATATCTGGGGCATTGTCGACTACATCGTGTCCTTGTCCGACGGCGCCAGCGAAGCGGCCTACGACAATCTGGTGCGAGCGGTGGGCTACGATGGTGACCTCGACCTCGCCTTGGGCGATGAGCTATTCGCCGCTGCGCCGCCGGCAATATTCGCGGTCATTGGCCAGATCATCGAGCCTGGGCGAAACTTCTATCCGGCGACCACCGCGGTGCAAGTTCAGGCGGTCTACACACCGTCCGAGATCGCCTTCCGCATCAGCTGGCACGACATGCGTGCCGAGACCTCGGGTAGCAACGCACCAGACCTGCCGGCACCCGCTTGGCTCGAAGAACTCGCCGGCCAAAGTGCGGGCGGCGCCACAGATGCCGACGATGAAGGCGGTGACTTCTGGGGCGAAGAAGAGTCAGCCGACGATGAAGGCGGTGGCTTCTGGGGCGAGGAAGAGGTCGGCGGCGACGATGGTGATGCCGACTTCTGGGGTGAAGAAGAGGAGGGTGGCGAAGGTGACTTCTGGGGCGATGACGACGACTCGAGCGGCACCCCGGCTGTCACGGGCCCCAGCAACGAGTTTTCCGATGCCATAGCCATCCAGTTCCCACAGACTCTGCCAGAGGGGATTCGCAAGCCGTACTTCTTGTTCGGCGACGCGCAGAACCCGGTCGAGCTGTGGTTTGCCGACCTGGGTAAGGCTAGCGGTCAGACTTACGTCGGACGGGGTAGTGTCGCCGTTACTCCGAGCGACGGGATTCAGCCCCAAGTTAATGCCAAATACGAGCAGGGCGAGTGGTCGGTGATTTTCAAACGCCAGCGCGAGGTGCGCGGCGGTATTTCTTTCGCCCCCGATACGTTTGTACCGATCGCCCTGTCGGTGTGGGATGGGTTCAACCGCGAGCGGGGCAATCGCCGCGGCCTGACCCGTTGGTACTACCTCTACATGGAGCCGCTTGAGCGGCCTTCTCCGTTAGGCCCGATGGCCAAGGCTGCCTTGGGCGTGTTGATTTTCGAGCTGCTACTCATCGGCCTGGTGCGTTTCGTGCGCCGGCGCCGTCAACAAGACTTCACCCTGGACGGTGATGCCGTCCCGTCCACCAGCTAGAGCTGGGAGAAACGAATGTACGACAACATTTACGTACCCGTCGATAACTCGGACTTTTCAAATCGGGCGGTGCACAATGCCCTGGCTCTCGGCAAGTCTTTCGACTCCAAGCTCACCGGTTGCCACGTCTACGCGGCGCGGATGCACGACTACCGTTTCAAGCAAATGGAGTTCACCTTGCCCGAGGAGTACCTCGAAGAGAACGAGCTTGAGCGCCAGCGCAAAATCCACGACAGCCTGATTACCATGGGGCTGGAGTTGATCTCCGACTGCTACCTCTCCAGCATGGAGCAGCTGTGCCAGGCACAGCAAGTGGCGTTCGAGAAGAAGATGATGGATGGCAAGCACTCGACCGAGATCTTGAAAGATCTGGCCGACTCCGACTACGACTTGGTGGTGATGGGAGTGCTAGGCATCGGTCGCACCCGCGACAGCCAGATCGGCTCGGTGTGCCAGCGAGTCACCCGCGAGGTTGATCGCGACATCTGGGTGGTGAAGCACCTGCCAGAGAAGGGCGAGTCCGAGCGCGACACCATCTTGGTGGGGGTCGATGGCAGCCCTCAATCCTTCGGCGCTTTGCACACCGCGATCGACCTGGCCAAGCGTTTCGACAAGAAGATCGAGCTGATTTCGGTCTACGACCCCTACCTGCACTACGCTGTGTTCAAGGGCATTGTCGAGGTTTTGACCGACAAGGCGGCCAAGGTGTTCCGCTTCGAAGAGCAGAATCAGCTGCACGAAGAAGTCATCGACACCGGCCTGGCCGAGATCTACCAGTCGCACCTCAACGTCGCCGAGAAGATGGCGCGGGAAGCCGGTGTCGAGGCCACCAAGACTCTGCTCGACGGCAAGGCGTTCCAGAAAGTGCTCGACCATGTGCGCAAAGTCGAGCCCTGGCTGTTGGTGGTGGGCCGCAAAGGCGTGCACGCTGAAGAAGACGAGACTGGCCTCGGTTCGAACACCGACAACCTGTTGCGTTTGTGTCCTTGCGACATCCTGCTGTCGACCCGTGAAGAGGTGCCGGAACTCGACATCAAGGCCGAAGAATCGATCCATTGGACCGACGAAGCCGAAGCGCGGATGGGCCGGGTGCCGCAGCAGGCCAAGGGCATAGCCCGCACCGCCATCCTGCGCTTGGCGATCGAAAAAGGCCACTCGGTGGTGACCAGCGACCTGGTGACCGAGGCGATGGACCGCTTCATGCCCAAGAATGCCGCCGCGCGCACCGAGAAGCTGGCCGAAGCCTTGGCCTTCGAACGGGCGCGTGAGACCTCCGCCGCAATTTGCAAGAAGTGTGGGGTTACCGCCAAAGATGCCAAACCGGTCAAATGCACCGTCTGTGACGGCACTGAATTCGAGGCCATTACTTCCGAGATGATCGATCAGATCGTCGCTGCCGAGGGCGGCGCGGAAGAGGAAACCACCTACGATGGCCGCAAGCTGCGCTGGACCCAGGAATCGCGCAAGGCCCTGCGAATGCTGACCGACGCCTACCAGCGCCGCCGCGCCAAGGCGCGGATCGAGAAGTCGGCCCGCGGCAACAAGCTGAACACCATAACCCTCGAATTCGCTCGTCGCTTCATCGAGGAAGAAGGCGGCGTGCTCTACGAGGTCGCCGATGCTCCGGTGCCGAACGCGGCCGACAAGGCCCGCGCCACCGCCGCGCCTGAAGCTGAAGCCGTGGTCGACGATCCCGAGCTCAAGATGCTCGGCCGCGACCGCAAGAACGTGCCTCTGCTATCGCGCCTCGACTATAGCGAGCGCGCCATCGAGAGGATCTTGCGAGTGCCCGGTGGCTTCATGCGCGACCGCACCCAAAAGCGAATCGAAGAACTCGCCAGCGAGCGCGGTTCGACACGAATCGACTTCGCTCTGATCGAAGAGGGCATCAAATTCGGCATGCAGCAGATGGAAGCCATGCTCGGCCAGCACGGCGGCGCCTCGCCGGAGATGAAGAAGCACGACGCCGGGGTGGCGGCGCAGGGCAAGGAAGCCAACGGCCAGCAGGCGGCGAGTGGCGAATGCCCGGTCGATCTCGAAGCCGAGGCCAAGGCCAACGGCTCCGCTGAGCTGGCCCTCAACGAGGTCGGCGTGATGTCCGAGTTGGAGAAGAAGCGGCGTCAGCTAGGTGCCGAGCCTAGCGATGCCTGAACTCTGGGTAGAGAGGCGCTAGGCGGCGGGATCGAAAGCGCTGCGGATCCTGCCGCGCCGGTCGCGGTTCTCATCGTCACAAGGTGAGAGCAACGAGAAACAGTGTCCAGCTCCGTCGACTAGAAGCAGTAAACCGTGACGAGTGAGAACGTCGCGACCGAGCAACATGTCTTCTAGTCCCGGTATCCATGGCAGCTGAAGACCTTCGACCCGATCATCCTTCTCTTGCATGCCGAGTCCGATCGAGTCGTTCGGATTCAGCTTCTTGCCGGCAATTTCCAGGCTAATGCCCTCGCGGATGACTCCGCGGTTGGATAGCAGTGGCCTGGTGTAGCAGCCTTCTCGGTCTGCTACACCCTGGAGCCAGCGCATACTGAGCATAGTCCTGTCGGCGCCAGGATCTACAAAAGCCTCGGCCTTGATCCGCCGATTGTCGAGCCAGCGCTCGAATTGGATGCCGACAGTCAGGACAAGTCCTTGAGCATTCGGTTCTGCGGCACTCTGAGGATCTACGGATCGGTGGTATTCGGATACCCCAAGGGGGTGCTCATGGGCGAGGATCAAGATCGCTACCCTCCGCCAGCGGGCTGCGAGCCAGGGACCGGCCTCGCATGATTCCGGCACCGGCAGCCGCTCCCCCAGGCTCCACGATCACCGGATAGCACCCGCCGTCCGGTGAAAAGGCGAGATCGTAGGGCTCCAGGATCTCCTCTAGATGAGGAGAGTGGCAGACTACTTCCATGCCGGAGAAGACGACATGCTCGCCTGGGAACTCGGAATGAGCCAGTGCTTCCTGGCGATCCGCCAGAGTCGGCCGACCGGTTTCTTTTGCGGCGGTGAGTGTATTCGAGTCGACCAGCCTACCTATCAGCGCTTGTGGAGCTTGCAGACCAAGCGCGAGATCACCGCAGCGCAACGATCCGGGGGATAGGCCCAGCGTTTTCTCGACTGCCGCTTCGGAGTGTCCGCAAGAGCAGGCCTGCTCGTGCTCTTCCAAGCGAGCGAAATCGGCTACCGACGGCTCCTGCTCTTCCAAGCGAGCGACCCAATCATCGTAGGCCTTGCAGCTCATGAAGTCGGATTCTTGTGCCGGTGCGATTCGTGGGCGATGGTCAACTAATAGGCTCATACTAATTAAAGCGAGGCAAACGGCCAAAGCGTAACCAAGATCGAGATGCAGCTGCTAGATAGACCTCCAAGGCTGACCTCCAGTAGAGTACAAGGCGTAGACATGTCTGATATCAATACGATGGGGCAGCTGGAGGATTGCCTGCGCCGAGCCGAGGGGACGGAGCGGCGTGAGTTGTTCTCGAAGCTGAGTCAAGCGTACGCCCAGGAGCTTTCTGCCAGCGCGATCAAATGGGCGGTCGCCCGGCGCACCGCAGAGCCGATAGCAGATGGTCAGGAGGCTTTCAGTCGGGCCTTCATACTCTTGGCGGAAAAGCTGCATGAACTTGATTTCAGCAGAAAAACACTCTTGTACCTCTTCAAGGGCAAGATTTGGTCTGAGCTGGGCCATCTGAAGGCGCAGCGCCATCGGGATAACCAACGTCTGAAGAGCTTCCAGATAGACGATTCGCCTGCAAGTGACCGAAGACCAAACCAGGGGATTGAGCTGAGCGAGCAGCTCGCCAAGTTGCGCAATGCCACCCACAGTGCCAAGGAACGCCGCCTGCTACAAGCTTGGCTGTTACAGAAGAGCGGCTGGACCTGGACCGAAGCTGCCGAGACGGTGAGCTGGCCTGGGTCACGGGAGAGCCTGAGAGTTTCTTGCTCGAGACTAATAGTCAAGCTGAAAACTAGGGGGCGGGGGCGACCGAGTGGGATTCAGCGATAGGCGTGGCTGTGGTGGGCTATGCGGACTTCCTCCCAGTCCAAGACCGGGTCGCCAGGATCTTGCAGTCGTTCCTGGGCTATCCGCAGATCTTCGTGGTCGTCCAGGTAGGCTTCGATGGCTTGCCGAATCACTTGGGCGCGCCGGCGCATGAGGCGCCGCGCGGCAGCGTCGAGTTCATGGACGAGTTGATCTGGGATGCGGGCGGTGATTTGAGACATGATTACTCCGAGGGTCACACTAACACGGCAGGTATTTCCGGGATCACTGAGCCGCGGGTGTCGCCTACTCAGACCGAACTTCGACTTCGCTCGCTCAAGAAGACTCGCCGAGCTGCCTCAGCCGGCGATACAGCTCACGCAGGGGCTGGTCGGGCTGGTGGAAGTCGAGGAAGCGGTCGAGGTGGTCGAGGGCGGGGGTCAGCCGCACCACCTTGCACCATTCGAGGAACGGCACCAGCAGGGGAGTGGCGTTCTGCAACTCCAGGCGTAACAGCTGGGCGGTGATGCCGCCTTCTTCCAGGAAGCCCGAGCTGCTATAGATCGCTAGGATCTCGCCTAGTTCGTAGGGCACTTGCCGGGGCTCGATCTGCCAGCTGTCGCCATCCCGTTCGAGAATGGCGTATTGGGCGCGGTGGTCGCGATTGAAGGGTAGGCCAACCGAGCCGACGTTGACCACTCGCCCCGCCGTGGTGTCGCGGATCAGCGGCCGGTGGGTGTGGGCGCAGACTAGCAGCGGTTCGGGAATCGACTGCAAATGGCCGTGAAGCTCTTGGTCATCGGTCCAGGGGCCAATGCCGTCGCGGTTGGATCGTGGTGTGCCATGCACTATTCGCAGGGCTGGGCGGGTCAGTGCCAGGGGCAGAGCGGCGATGTATTCGATGTCTTGGGTGCTGAGATCGGCGGCCATGAATCGCGCTGCCGCCCATTCTTCGGTCGCCAACCAGTCGTCGGGAATCTCGCCGCGGCGAAAATCCAGCAAGTAATCTTCGTGGTTGCCTCGCAGAGCCGCGCAGCCGAGCCGACGAATCCGCTGTACCACCCGGCTTCCTTGGGGGCCGCGGCCGACCAGGTCTCCTGCCACCAGCAGCTCGTCGATCGCCTGCTGGTCGATATCGCGCAACACGGCGTCCAGAGCCGGCATGTTGCCGTGGATGTCGGCGATGATCGCGAGACGGGACATGACCCGCCCAGGCTACCGTCCGCCATGCTGTCGGGCAAGCACCGCGACTCATTACCCACAGTAGATTGCCAGGGCGTCACCTCCTGGGATAGCCTACCAAGAAAGATCTTGGGATGTTCCACGCCACATTCTCTAGCTAATACTCACCTGGGTTCCGATGACACAAAAGAAGGCAATCTTCAGGCGGTGTGTTCCTCTCCTGCTAACGGCATTCTTCTTGGCCAGCGCTGTTTTTGCAGTCTCGGCCAGCTACCGTGTCGCGGATCTCTTGGTTCTCGCCCTGCTCTACTTTTTCTTGAGCTACGCTCTCTATACCGGAGCCGGACTTCTAGCCCGCTACGGATGGGTGACGGGCATGGCCGGCGCCTTTCTCTTTGCCTTCGTTCCTGTGTGGCATTTCAGGGAACAGACTTTCCTACCCGGTTCGATCCTCAGCGCGGTGCTCCTCGCCGCGTTGCTGGCGGTGCCTTGCTATCGGTTCGAGGGGCGACTGTTTGGCGGCCAGGGTGGTGGTCGCGGCTGGCGTGGCTTCATGCTTTCGACCCTGGCTGCGCTGGTGGTTTGGATGGGTGCTTATCAGGCGTCGCCGATGCTGCGCTGGCATCTACTGCGCCACAACACAATGCTCGGAACGCCCGCTTATTATTTGCTGGACGAACCGGTTCTGTCGCGTCAAGAGGACCTTTTCGCACGGCAGCAGATGATCAGTGGCCCACCACCAACCCTGGTCCAGCCTCTTCCCCCGCCGATCGAGGGCAACAATCCCAACATTGTCTTTGTTCTGCTCGACACTTTGCGGGCGGATGCGCTGGCGGTTCACGGCGGCGACCCCTCTCTCATGCCGCGTCTCAACAGATTCTTCGCCGACTCCTATCGCTTTACCGATGTCGTTTCCAGTGCCGGTTGGACCAGGCCCTCGGTGGCGTCATTCTTCACCGGCCTCTTATCAGAAGAGCACGGAGCCCGGCTGATCACCGACCCTCTAACGGCTGACAACATCACTCTAGCCGAGATTCTTAAGCAGCGTGGCTATCGTACGGCGGCCTTTGTCGCCAACGTTGCCGCGGTGAATCGAGACTTCGGATTCGCCCAGGGATTCGACACCTTCAAGGAATTCGATACCTTGCCGTACGCGCGGGCGGAAGAGGTCAAGAGGTACCTGCTGCGCTGGCTTGCCGCGACGCCAACCGCCGGTGCCAGCTGGTTTCTCTATCTGCATTTTCTCGATCCGCATGAGCCCTATCTCAGCGGCAAGGAACCGAGAGTCAAGACCCGGCAGAGCTATCTGAGAGCCTATCGGGAAGAACTCAAATATCTCGACCGGGAGTTGGGGGAAGTGCTGGATGCATTGCAGCGTTCGCTCCGAGGGCCAACGCTGATCTTCATCACTTCCGACCACGGTGAGGAATTCTTCGAGCACGAGCTTTTTGGACACGCCTACACCCTCTACGATGAGGTGCTGCGAATTCCAGCGGCTCTCTATGGCGTAGAAGGAGTGGGTGGCGAGATCACGGTACCCCTCGAGAGCCGTGACTTCTTCGATCTGCTGGTAGGCTCCGCCGCCGGTGAGCTGGCGGTCGACGACTGGTCACGCCGCAAGGCTCGTGATCGACGCTACTCCTCACTCTATTTTGGTTCCGAGGGTCGCCTGTTCTTGCGCCCCTACCTGCGGCATGTGTGTACCCGGACTTTGGAAGAAGAAGGCTTCAAGCTCATTTGGTCGGCCTATGGTGACACCTACGAACTCTACGATCTCAGGCACGACCCTGGAGAGCGGCACAATCTGGCGGCGGTGGAGCCCGAGCGGGTGGCGAGAATGGCTACCGCCTTTGATGCCCAGGTACGGTTCTGGACCCAACCCGGCCCAGTCGAGCTTTCCGACCAGGCCGCCGAACGGTTGAGGGCGCTGGGCTATCTGGATTGATGGCTGGACACTGACTGAGGAACAAGAACCGGCCGCGCCGGTTAGCTTACCTATCATGGCTTCGTATCGATTCTGTCGACCCGACGATATTCCGCGCCTGGTGCAGGCGATCAACGATTGCTACTTGCCACATTTTTCTGGCTGTGAGGAGTTCACGGTCGAGGATTTTCGCCGCGAGATGCTCGAACTCAGCGTCTGGCCGAGCAACTGCATGATGGCGATTGGCGGCGAGGATCCGATCGCGGTGATGATCGGTACCAAGCGCCAGCATGAAGTGCTGGTGCTGCGGCTGGCGGCGGCGCCGGGGCACCAGCGCCGGGGTCATTGTGGCCACATGCTCAACTCTCTGAGCCAGAAGCTGGCGGTGCTCGGACCGCCACGATTGATTGCCGAAGTGCCAGCCGAGCTGGCAGGGGTCAACGAGGTTTTCACTGCTTTGGGGTATCAGGCCGAAGAGTCCTATTACGACTATCAGCGAACACCAGTGGACAGCGCGGCGGTGCCAGCCGAGCTGGTGTTCCCTATTTCGGTTGAAGAGCTGGTCGCAGGCGGCGAGCTGCTGCCTGCGGAGCACGGGGTTGCCTGGCAGCGTTGCCGGCAGACTCTGGAGCAGCGGGGGGGGACACAAGGACTTGCCATCGCTTCACCTGAACGCCTCGAAGCGGTGCTGGTCTATGGTCAGCCGCGTCGCCAAAGCGCTATCGAAGTGCTGTCCCTGGCGGTCGCCGACGGTAACCGCCAGGAACTTTTCGCCGATCTGCTGATTCGGGCGTTGGCGGCAACCACCGATCAGCCTTTGCGGCTGCCCAAGTTGGCGGCGGGAGAGCTACCCAGCGAGCTTTTAGGCCGGCTTGGCTTCGTGCGCGGTCGCCGCTACCAGCGGGTAGCGGTAGTGCCGCAGCCGGGTTAGGAATCGAGGACAGGAGCCAGCGACCGGGGCAAGCCCGGCCGCTGCTGGTTGCTGAGGATCAGAGGCAGACGTCGACCGCGGGTGGGAAGCCGAAGTCGGCGCCGACGTTGTCGGTGCAGGTCAGTCCTGGTTGGCACTCATTGTCGTTGTCACAATCGCCCTGGCCAGCGGCACAAGGTCCGCACTCGGTGCAGAAACGACCGTTTCCCGCGGGTAGCGGGCAGCTGCCACCACCCCCACCGGGTTGGGTGCAGACATCGATGTTGGGATTGAAGCCGAAATCGGCACCGACGTTGTCGCTGCACACCAGTCCCGGCTGGCACTGAGCATCGTTGTCGCAATCACCTTGGCCGACGGCACAGGGTCCACAATCGACACAGAAACGGCCATGTCCGGCCGGAAGCGGGCAGCTACCGCCTCCGCCGCCACCACCGCCGCCTCCCGCTTGGGTGCAAACGTCGATGTTGGGGTTGAAGCCGAAGTCGGCGCCGACATCGTTGGTGCAGACCAACCCCGCTTGGCATTCGCTGTCGCGGTCACAATCGCCCTCGCCGGCGGCACAAGGTCCGCAATCGGTGCAGAAGCGGCCGCTGCCCAGGGCGACTGGACAGCTGCCTCCTCCGCCTCCTCCGCCTCCCCCAGCTAGTGCCGCCTTGATCAGAGCACCATCCGCCATGGTGACACTCACTGTGGGGATGACGATGCTGTTGTCGGTGCCGCTCATTCCGGGCGGGCCGCCAGCGACGTTGTTGACGATGATCACGCCGCGGGCGCCAGCGGCCTGGGCGTTGGCCACTTTGACCGTGAAGTTGCAGGCGCCACGGTCGATCAGCGCCAGGCGGCCGTTGACCTGTCCTGGGTTGACGACGGCGCCGCAAGCCTGGTTGGGGTTGGCCGAATTGTCACGGGCCAGGGCGATGTTGCCGCTGATCGGAACCGCGGACAGCGGTGGGCCGAAGGATGCCGTGCCCACCACGTAGGCGCCCGCGATCGAGGCCGGTGAGTTGATCCGCAGGGTGGGCGCGGAGGTCAACAGGTTGCGGGCGTTGGCGGTGACCCGGTTGCCGACCCAGGCCACCTGGCCGTCGTTGGTGGCTGACTGCACGCGCTCGCTGTCGCTCATGTTGCTCCAGCGCTTGCGGATCTGGTTGTCGAAGACGAAACGGTCGTAGATATCCGGCGTGTTCATGAACTGCGCGCCGGTGGTGACGTTGGTGAAGTTCGAGAAGCCCAAGCCGTGCGCGATCTCGTGCATGGCCACGTTGACAAAGCTGATCGTGCTGGCCGGTACATTGCCGTTCAAGTCGTAGGTGTAGCGCGAGCTGCCGCCGAGGCAGTTCTCGTCGATTGCGCTATTGAAGGTCACGCCGACGTCGGCGGCGTTGGCATTGCTGGTGTCTTGGAGGCTGAGATTCTGGCCGCTGAGTGCTTCCGCCAGCGGCCCGTGATGCCAGTGGCCGGCCACCGGCGCCCCAGGGAAATTGCGAAATAGGAAGTTGGCGCTGGCCTGGGCCAAGGTGCCGCGGTTGTTGGCGCAGGTCAGGGCGTCGAAGCTGACACCGATATTGATGCGCACCGAGCTGCCTAGCAGCTGCTCCCATTGGTCGGCGACGAACTGGATCGCCGCCCGCCGCCGAGCACCGAGTGTTGGGTCGTTGAAGCCACTGGTTGAGTTGTCCTCAAAGCGTATGGTCACCTGCGAGGTACCGGGCTGCCAGCCAATGTCGCCCAGCTGGTGAATCGTCAAGTCGACTCCGGCAAAAGGCAGGCTGCCGGAAATCTGAGGCTCCATCAGCAAATCGGGAGTAGCCCTGAGATCGAAATGAGAAATCGAGGAGCCGGGGGCGAGAGGCGAGGGTGCAAAGACCAACACCCGGCCGTCCTGGTCAGTTCCCGCCGGGTTGTTCGGGTCTACCAACAGGCTGCCGTTGACGGTCTGTGCCGCCACCGACAGGCTGCCGAGCAGCACGATGGTGAGCAGGGCGAGGGCAATTCGGCAGAGCAGGGGATGGCGATGCATGGCTATCTTTCCTCCTGCTCGGTTGCCGCCGCCGGCGGGTTGGGCGCAGTGGTGGCGCTCAGCGCCGCCTCGGCATGCTCGGGATGGTCGAAGCAAGATGTCGACAAGGTGCCGTCGGCGTGCAGATGGGCGATCAAAGCGTTGCGAAAACGTCCGCCGAGGTGGACACCGACGCCCCCGTACTGCAACTCGAAGGGTTCTAGCCCGGCGCTGGAACGGCTCATTGCCTTGGCGGTTGCCGGGTCCAGCTTGTCGAACGACTCGCCTTGCGGCAGGGTGGTGATCTCGCCGCTGACCGGATCGCGATAGGCGCGCAAATCGGCGGCCGGTGGAGTCGTGTCGCGCCCCGCTTCAGGCTCGCGGGTGACAGCGGTGCTTGGGGTTGCTGCAACCACTGCCGGCTCACTCGGGGTGACCTCCGGGGTCTGCTGTTGACCAAGCGCAGTGCTAGCGGCGACCCAGCTGAGAATCAGCAAGGCTGCAAGTGGCCATCCATGATGGGTGAAGTTAGATGTCTTCTTGAGCATCTCCAGTCTCCTATTTGGCTGGGTGAGCTATGTGCCCTGAGCATAACAGTGTAAGTCCGAGATTCAACGCAAGTGGCATACCGATATATCGAAGTGAGCTCAAAACGGCTCCTGGCCTTGCCGCCGTCGTTCCCAGGCGGTGGTATCTCCGCTCTCGAAGCCGTCCGCGAACAAGGGCAAATCATCGGCCGCTGACCGGTTCACCAGCAGAGGTATCGTCGGGTCGCCGCGCACTGCCAAGTCGCGATAACGACGCCAGCGTGCTTTGGGCACCAGATCCTGGTCGAGCAGGCCGATTCGGTTAGGCAGCTCGTCGTCGGGTGCTCGGCAGTTGAAGTTCAGGTCGGTGGCCTTGAAATACAGCAAGTGGTCGACGCCGGCATTGGCCAGGCAGATCAGCAAGTCGCTAACGATCTGAGTGTGGACCTGCTCGGCCATGGAGTTGAGGTGCGGGCAGCGAGTCACCGAGTCGATCACATGGGTCTCGCTGACCGCCAGCGGCAGCCGAGCCTTTCCGGCTTGGCCGAGCAGCTGACGAGCGCGGTGGACAATGCGCCTCATGGGCGCCAAATCATTGAAGTAGAGGTGGATCGACAGCACGTCGAAGCGGCCTTCGCTGACGATCTGTGCCAGCCAAGAATCAGCATTCTCGGTCCAAGGATGGAACAGCAGCGCTGGCGCCCACACCCGCGCTTCGGGATCTGAGCGATGGATCTCCTCGCTGGCGACTTCGAGTAGGTCCAGGTACTGTCGCGGTGTGCCTTGGAAGCTGCTGCCCAGGTTGGGTTCGTTCCAGATTTCCCAATCGTGTACCAGGTCGGAGCCGGCTGCTCCCCAGCGGTTCACCGCCGCGGCGACGAAGCGGCGCCAATGCTCGAGATTTAAGGCCGGATACCTCTCCGGATGCTCCGGGTCGTTGCCGCTCGACGCCCACAGCGGCGTACCCCTCAGGGTCACTACTGGATGTAGGCCGTGGCGGCCATATGCTTCAAAATGGGGGTCGTACTTGTGCCACTGCCAGCTGCCCGGCTGTTCCTCCAGCACCTCCCAATGGACCTTGGTGCCGACGTAGTACGCCCCGGCTTCTCGCAAGCGTTCGGCCACCAAATCGTGTCCCGGTGTATCCCAGTGGATTTCCTTGGCAGAGATGCCGAAGAAAGTAGGTGAGATCGGTCGTAGGTGATGTCCGTCGAGGCTACAGAAGGGATCCTCGGCAGAATTGGCGGCGGCCAGAGCTTGCCAGTGCTGCGGATCGATGGGTTGCGACCGCCGCGGTCGAGCGAGGGGCGAGCTGGGTGGTCCGCTGGTGGCACAGCCAACCAGGAAGATGATCGCTACGAGAGCGCTGATCCGACTGAGATTGGCGGCGGTGAGTTGCGTTTTTGAAGGCCGCAGACACTGAGGTGGGCGTTGGCTGGTAGGCGAATCTGGCAGCTGGATAGCCGGACGCTCGGACCGCGAAAGAGGTTGTGGTTCACTCCGACTCGGCATCGCCTTGCTCCGCTAGCTGCATCCTTGCTTCCACCTCACGGTAGTGCTGTTCGATGGCTTCTGCATTGGCCGCCGCCCGGCGCCGTAGTCGGATCATCAGCACCAGAAGCAGCACGCTCAGAATGCCGGCGAAGCCGAGCAGGGCGCTTGGCGGCAGCGCAGTAAGCCTGGCTTCGAGCGCGCTGATGGCGCTGACTAACGCGCCGCCATGCAGCGTGCTGAGCAGCGCTGCGATTGCCAAGGCGGGGCCGAAGGGGCCGTGTTGTTGCTCATGGGTCCACAGCCGGATCAGGCCGAGGACGACACCGATGGGAAATGACAGGGCCAGCGCCAGGACGGTGGGCAGAGGGCCCAAGAAGGCGCCGATCAGCAGCAGCAGCTTGGCGTCTCCCATGCCCATCACTTCGGCTCTGGCCCACAGGCCAAAGATTCGCCGAATCGCTTCGAGGGCGATAAATCCGAGCAGCGCTCCCCACAACGACAAGATCAGACCGCCGAGCCAAGCAGGAGAATCTTCCATGCCGATCATCAGCAGCAGACCGTCTTGACCAAAGCTGCTCGCAATGCGGCTGGGCCAGAGGGTGTTGAGCGACACCGCCAGCAGGGCGCCCGGGAAGGTCAGTCGATCCGGAATCAGCTGCAACCACAGGTCGGCGGCGGTGGTTGCCAGCAATAAGAGGGCCAGGGCGTAGGTGGCCAAACACGGTAGCCCACTGCCGCAGCGTAGCGCTACCCAGACGAAGAGCAGCGCGCCCGCCGCCTCCATCCACGGCCGGCGGAAGGGTTTTGGCTGCCGGCTCATGCCGAGGGTCCGCGGCAGCAAGCGGTGGCTCCAAGCAGCCAACGCGACACCTGCCAGAGCGGCTATCGACAAGCGGAGAAACAAGGCCATTTCCATACCCCGAAGCATGGCAGATTTTCACCGTCAACAGCTATGATTGGCTCCTCGATGAAAACTTACTACGACATCGCTGGCGACGGCGGCTCGAACATCCTCGCCCAGGTTGAACGACAGCAGCAGGCGATTCGCGATTCGCTGGCTGGAGTGCGCCATATTCTAGCGGTGGGCTCAGGCAAGGGCGGCGTCGGCAAGAGCACCTTCACCATGTCGTTGGTTTCGGAGTTACACCGCCGCGGCCACCGCCTGGCGATTTTCGATGCCGATTTCAACGGCCCCTGCCAAGCACAACTGAGCGGCTTGACTCAAGCTCCGTGGGTGCCCAGTGAGCGGGGACTGACCCTGCCGCGCCGCGCCGATGGTATCGGCGTGGTGTCCTTCGGCAGTGTGCTCGACCCGGCGCAGCCGGTGGAGTTCGACACCGTTTCGAGCGGCGAGGCCCACACTTGGTGGGCGACCAAGGAGTTGACCGTCTTCGGCCAGCTGTTGGCGACGGTCGATTGGGGGGAACTGGATTTTCTGGTTCTCGATTTGCCGCCCGGCACCGAGCGCACCACCCACTTTGCCGACTTCCTTGGCGACGGCGTGTCGTTCTTGCTGGTGACCATTCCCAGCGACGTTTCGCGGGGAGTGGTGGCGCGGTCGGTCTCGGCCCTGGCGGCCTGCGGTGGGCGGGCGTTGGGCTATGTCGAGAATATGGTCGGCTATTACAGCCGCGAACTCGATCGGATCTTGCCCCTTTTTCCGCCCTCGCAAACCGATATTCCCCTGCCCTGTCTGGGGCAAATTCCCTTCGATCCGGCCCTGGCGGCGCTTTGCGACCAGGGCTGGCCGAGTGACGCGGTGATCGAGCCATCGCCGGCCAGGCAGGCGGTGGCGGGAATCGCCGACCGCCTGCTCGCAGCCCTGGAGTCTGAGCGATGAAGTTTCTCTGCGTGAGTTGTGACCAGCCTATGAAGCTGACCTCTGCCGACCACCCCGCCGGTGCCGGTTCGATCAGCGCCGTTTTCGCCTGTCCGAGCTGCGATCAGCAAATCGCCATGCTGACCAATCCAGCGGAGACTCAGATGGTGCAATCGCTGGGCGTCAAGATCGGACCCGGCGAGCAAGAAGAGGCCGCGAGTAGCTGCCCCTTCTCCGGCATGCTGGCCGACATGGAAAGCCGCGCCCAGGGGGCGGATGAGGTCACCTGGACCGCCGCTGCCTTGTCGCGGCTGAAGAACATCCCCGAGTTTGTCCGACCGATGGCCAAACAGGGGGTCGAGAGCTGGGCCAAAAGCAATGGCCACAGCGTCGTCGACGAGACGGTGATGGAAGAGGCCCGCGGCAGCTTCGGCATGTAGCTGGATCAGGTGAGCGCGGCGTTGCTGCCGACTGGCTGCGTGAAACCTCCGGAAACCGGCGGCTTGACGTAATGCTAGGAGGAACTTCGGCTTCTCGAGTTGATCAGCAGCCGCAGCATGGCGCTGAGCGACAGGGGAGCAAATCCACGCTGGTGGTTGCGGTGGCCGATCTCGAAGGCCAGCCGCCACTGCTCGAAGAGGACCCGGTAGGCGGTCCACAAGCTGTTGGTGGGATCATAGATGTGGGTTGCTTCAGAGGTCACGCCGTTGAGTTCCAGAATCTGAAACTCGCCACGACCCAGGGCTGCCGGCGAGGCAGCGCGCAGATCGTAGCGGCCAAAGTAAAAGCCCTCGAAGCCACGGCTCAAGCGTTCGATCGCAGCCTCTAGAGTGGGGGTGGCGAGATGGGCGCCATCGAGAAAAATGGCGCCGCGGCAGTGGGTGCCGACATCGACCAGTCGTACCCTCTCACCAGCCGCCGGAACTCGCGCCGCGCTGGCGCCTAAAGCCTGCAAGTAGGCCGCCGCCATCGCCACCAAACGCCGATCGCGCAGCACCAGATGTTCGAGGTCCGCGCCGCCATCGCCGACTACTTCGGGTAACTGCTTGTCGGTAATGGAGAAAATCCGGCCGCGCTCTTCGCCCGGCAAGGCGAGCCAGAATATCCCCAGCTCAAGTCCGGCGACGTAGCGCTGGACGATGGCCGCTGTTGGATGCTCGCCGAGCCACCGCTCGAGCTCATCGATACTGCGCACCACCGCCACGCCGCGGCCGCGCTCGCCGATGTCGGGTTTGAGCACCACCGGCAGATCCAGCCCGTTTTGCTGCAAGAACCTCTCGACCCTCGCCCGTCTGTCGGCGACCTCCTCGCCCGCCGGCAGCAAGGCGTAGCGAGCTACCTTCTCGGCATCCAAGCAGGCGAGAATCTCCGACTTCGACTCGCCAATGAAGCCACTTCCACGGGCGATGCCGGGATTGGCGGCGGTGAAGAGAGTCAGCGACCGGTAGCGCATTCCGAGCCCCAAGACGTAAAGCATTACCGGTGGATAGAACATCCACGGCGGCCAGTACTCCCAGCGAATCTTGCGCCGCCACCAACCCGCCAACAGTCGCCGACCTCGCCAGGTGAGCAGCGAACGGCTGAGCAGGAGCAGCCCCCAAACGATCGCCGCCAAACCCAGCAGGCCGGGCAGCGCCCAACGGCTGAAGACCTCGAAGGAGTCGAGTAGCTGGCTGCCGAGCACGCTGGCCAAACCCACCAATAGCGGCGTCCACAATGCCACCGGCAAGAACAAGCAGGCGGCGAACCACCAGAAAGGCGCTCGCAGCGCCCCAGCGCCAACGTAGGTGGGGATGCGGGTACCGGGGAGAAAGCGACTGGCGAAGATCATCCAAGCACCCCGCTGCTCAAACCAGTTTTCGCCCCGTTCGAGCCCGGCGGGGGAAATCAGCCATTTCAGCGGTGCTTGGCCGAGCCACGGTCGCCCCAACCAGCGGCCGGCACCGTAGAGCAGTAGGTCGCCGATGAAAATGCCGACGAAGCAAGCCAACGCTGCTGCCAGCAAGCTCAATCGTCCCTGGGCCACCAGCAGTCCGGCGGTGATGCAGGTCAGGTCTTCACTCAGCAGAGTCGCGGCGGCTAGCAACACCCCCCAGACCAGTAGAGTCATGCCGTGGGCCGCGGGCAATCTAGCAGTGAATGGCTCGGCGGCACCTCGCCGGCGCTTTACCGACGCGGTTTGGCGAACCGTGGCTTGACCACTCTCCACCCGGCGCAGGAAATCACTCAGGGGTGCGGCCAGACGCTCGGCGGCGCGAAAGACCAGGAAGTGGTTGGCGGCGAAGGTCACCAGCTCGGCTTGGGGCACCAGGCGCTGGTGCTCGACGGCAGCGGCATAGGGCACTAGCACGTCGTCTTGGCCGTGCAGAATCAGCATCGGCCCGGCGTAGGTTTGCAAGATACCCCGCAGAGGGCGTTGATCGGTGTCGTAGAAGTTGCGCCCGTAGGGCAGGCTCAGCATGCCGCCATCGAGCAGGCCAAAGTGCGGTACGGCCTCGAAGAGCAACCACAGGCCGCCGAGCTGCAGGCCGTGCAGCGCATGGTTGGCGTGGTAGTTGCCCAGCAGCTCCAGTTCTTGCACGCCGATCGAAGAAAGCAGGGTCAGCGAGCGGCTTCGCTCGGGCTCCAGCTCGGCCAGATGCAAAGCCACACCGCCGCCCATGCTGAATCCCACCAGGTGGAAGCTATCGAGGCGCAGGCGATTGGCGAGCTGCTGCAAGTAGCGGGCATGAGCTGAGATCGAGTAGTCGGGCAACTGCCGGCTCGAAGAGCCGAAGCCTGGCAGACTGGTGGCGATCACCCGATGGCTCGCGGCCAGCATTGGCCCTAGGTGGTCGAAGTCACCGGCGCTGCCGGGGCTGCCGTGGAGCAGCAGAATCGCTGGCTGCCCCGGTTTGCTGGTACCCCACTCGCGGTAGCTCAAGCGGACTGTTGCCGCTGGCCGCGTTTGGTGTTGAGCCGGGATGGCCGCCAGGTCGAGGGCTTGCTCACCAACAGCCAGCGGTGGGGGTTCGGAGTGTAGAGCACGCCACAGATGCGAAGCGCCGAGCAGGATGCCGTAGCCGATCAGCAGCCGGTGACGTCGCCGCACGGCTACCTCCGGGCTCGCGCTAGCTCGCGCTTCAAGCTGATCGGTGGGCCGAGTTGGGTAGTCGCTGGAGGACCATCGGCGTAGCGCATGGCGACGGAGTCGGCGTCTACCTCGACCACCGTGAGACTGACTGTGCGCGCATCCGGCCGCCGCATAGCCGGGGCGAAGGGGCCGGGTTCAGGTAGCTCGCAGCAGTGGTAGGCAAGGTGGTCTTCGGAGTTAGGGTGGCCGCGGTTCGCCAACAGCTCGTGCCAGACTTGTTGGCGGCTGGCGATGGCGCGGTCAGCGGCGAAGGAAGACGAGCAGATGGGCATAGAGCTGGGAGTGGAGACTCTCAAGTCCCGACCGTCCCACTGCCACAGACGGGGCTCACCGAGAGCTGCAAAGGCCAGCAGTGAGAAGCTGCGCAATCGGCTCTTGTCGGTCTCGTTCAACCGATCAGAGACTGCCCCCAGCCCCGCCGCGCCGGCCAGTAGGCGGACCAATTGGCCGCGGCTTCGGTAGTTGCCGTTGGCTGGTGGAGCGTCTTGCAGATAGAGGTTGAGCAAGCAGACTGTCAGGCCCAGTTCGTTGACCGCGATCCAGGTGCCGCCGGCATCGGCGTCGGTCGGTGCTAGATAGCGCCGACCTTTGTGGCAGCCCTCGCTGGGTGCCAAGCCGCGCTGGCGGCTGCGTAATTCGTCGCGGTTAAAGAAGACCTGGTAGCCGCCGAACTCGATCCGCCAGGTGACGGTGCACATGGGTTGGCTTGCTAGAGCCCCATGGGCAAGGGCTGGCGATGAAACGAGAGGGTCGAAGGGGCGACACCAAACGCGGCATCAGGCTCGATTCCATAGCTGCGCAGAAGCATCGAGATCAGCGCGTAATGGTGGACGGTATGACTGAGCAGAAACTGCAACTCGCGGCCGAGGGTTGAGCTGCCCCAGCGTAGCGCCGAGCCGCGCCAGGCAGCGGCATCGACCCGAATTCGCAGCGGTGTTTCGATGTCGCGCTCCCCGAGTTCGTGCAAGTGGCAGATCAGCTCCTCGATCACATCGGTGGCGGCGGCCGTCTCGACCTCCACCCGGGGGTCCCGACCGCGAGCATCGTAGTCCACCCGGCCGGTGTCGAGGCCGTCGACAAAACAGCGGTAGCAGTCGGCGCAGTGGCGAAAGTGCGCGCCGACACTAGCTCGTGGACCGGCGATGCCGCCGGTGCGGGCATAGAGTTCTGGGTCGAGGGAACTGATCAGTGCGATCCCTTGGCGCAGGAAGTGGATGTTCTGGCGGGTGATGCTC
Organism: Candidatus Multivoradales bacterium; assembly: GCA_965248925.1. Taxonomy (GTDB): domain Bacteria; phylum Acidobacteriota; class Thermoanaerobaculia; order Multivoradales; family J023; genus CBDFLE01. Next base: position 3,318,678 of record CBDFLE010000006.1, read on the forward strand.
AAGGCGAGTCTCCTGGATAGTCCCTCGTCCGCAAGAGACTATCCGAAGAAGGTGCGAATCTGCCGTCTATCCATGGCTTCTACGTCGAAGATAACCAGATAGTCGATAGTCTTGAATGCCCGGTCGATCGCTGGCGGGCCGCAGATCTTGGCGTGGTGGCGCAGGTAGATACGGAAGAGCTTGGGGATTTTGACGCGAAACTTAGGGTCCGGTTGCAGCTGATCGTCGTAGCACTCCCAGCCGGGCTGCGGTCGCACTTCTAGATCTGGATGCAGGTGCCCTTTCCGATCCAGGTAGGCCAGCACGGCGCGACCTTCGACCGGATCTTGGCTAGTCAGCGAGCAGCAGCCGAAAAGAAATCTCTTAGCGGAAGCTTGTACATAGACCGCCATGCCTTTCCACAACAGGAATAGGACTTGCGTATTGCGGTGCTTCTCGGCGACGCAAGCGCGGCCCACTTCGAACGAGGCGTCGATGATCGCGGCCGGCAGCTGGCTCAGGTCGAATTCCTGTGCCGAGTAGAAACCGCGGTACTGGGCCGCCATCTCAGCGGTTTGCATGCGGTAGGTCCCCACCACCTCGCCCGAGCGTCGTTCGAGCACGATCAAGTGGTGACAGACGGCGTCGAAAGGGTCTTCGTCACGGCCGGTTTGGTGGGACTCTTCGAGGCCCTCTCCGAGTTCTAGATTGAACACCAGGTAGCGCAGCCTGAGTACCGCGTCGAGTTCGGCCAGAGTATGGGCAAAGCGCACTTCATAGCGCCCCTCTCGCAGCACCGTGTCGGGGATCTCGGTCGCGAAGACCGGAAACCGAATCTCAGACTCGACGATGGTCTGGCCCATGATGCAATCGCTCCTCAGTGCAAGCGTCTGAAGCTGGAAGGCTCAGCTTGGAGAATCCACCGCTCCCCTCGGCGTATGACCTCACCCTCAATCTCCAGCGGCTCAGCCACATAATCGAGAATCTCGCCGTGCATCGCCCGCCCGTCTTCGCCGACCAATTGGAGGTAGGCGGCGGGACCGTTCTCGTCACGAAGCACGAAGACCGGCGGGATACCGCCGCTGATGCAACGCACGGCACACCCCCGATGGGGTTTGCCGTGGCCGGGCTTCATCAGGCCAAGATAGCACTTGGAATCGACGATTTCTCCACGCAAACGTTGCCTGCCATAGGAGCGGTTGAGCGGTGCTGAGATGCTCGCCGGGCCGAGATCCTCAACCGCCGCGCCTTCTTCCAACTCGAGCATGGTCTGGTTGTCGCGGTAGATCAGTGCTCCGCGCAGCCGCAGGCGATGGCCGTCGAGCCCACGGAGGGCTGCGCCGCCGCCGTGCTTTCCGAAGCTCACCAGCCAGTATGGAGAGCGCTGGGCAACGCTATCGGTTGCTTGGCCGGGGCGGTCGACCAGCAAAAGCGGGTAGGGCCGTTCTATCAGGGTGCCTTCGAAGTGGCGGTATTCCAGGTACTCGAAAGTAGCGACCGGGAAAGAATTTTGCGAGGTCACCAGCAGAACCGCGACTGCCGCCAGCAGCAGCAGCAACAGCACCACGACTCGCCGGATGTGGTGGCCGATGCCGGTGGGCGCCTGGGGTAGGTAGCCGACGTAGAACTCATCCGGTCGCTCAGCCATGACGGATCCCCTCGTCGATCAGCGCTGGCTCGACGCGAGTGCCGGCAGGCAGGGGTTGGGGATCGACCCACACCCGCCCCTCGTGTACGGCGATGCGGAAGGTGGGTACCCGTTCAGCGAATGGCGGCGGCGAGCTGCCGTCCTCGGGTCGGTACTGGTAGCCGTGCCAGGGGCAGACCACACAGCCGTCGACGATCTTGCCTTCGCCCAACGGGCCATTCTGGTGCTGACAGACGTTTGAGATGGCCGAGACTCTACCGTCGTAGCGGAATACCGCCACTCGCTCGCCACTGAGGGGGAAGATCCGGGCACGCTTGTCGTCGATCTCGTCGACTCCGCACAGCTCGACGAACCTATCTCCGGGCATGCCATGGCTTGGCTCCGCGATGCTCTCTCGCCTGCCAGCCAGCAGGTGCAAGACGATCAGCCATAGCATGCCAAGGGCCAGCAAGCTGGCCAGCAAGGGATGGTTTTCTTGCTGCAGAACGCCGAGGGCGACGTGCAGGGTGACCGATGCATAGGCTACATAGACCAGCATGTGTAGGGCCTTCCACACCGGCGCGGTCAGGTTGGCGAGCCAAAAATCGTGGCTGGTGGCGGCCATTAGAAACAAGATGCCGAGGGCCATCAGGCCCAGGGGTTGGAAGGGGAACTGGCTTAGGCTATCCCAGCGCGAATTGCCCACCAGCAGGCTAACCAGCGGGTTGAGGTCGCCGAAGGCGTGAAACTGCATCAGGGAGAAGGTGCCGTGGCCCAGGGCGAGTAGAAACATCGTCACCCCGAGATGGCGGCGATTGTAGAGCAGAGGCAAGAAACGGCGGTCGAGTCTGCAAAGGGGCCCGATCGACAGAATGATGTGCAACAGCAGCAGGGCGGCGGTGCCGAGGCCGCGAATCAGCAACGTTTCTACCGTGGCTTCGGCCTGCAAGGCGCTGCCGAGGCCGATGAAGACTCCAAGGTAGAGGACGACGCCGCCCACCATCAACAGGTCGTAAATGCGCTTCTGCCGGTTCCAACCGACGGCTTGGTACGAGACGCTCATCGATGCTCCTTGCTGTCGTCGGCCAGCGCTGAACTTGTGGCGCTGAACTCCACCGCGGGTGGCACCGGGCCTCGCGGCAAGGCACCGCTGCCTAGCACCTCGCCATGAGCAAGGCTGAAGAGCACTAGCTGGCCACCACGGTACTGTCTAGCGGCAGCTGGCAGTCGGAAAACTTGTGGTCGTCGGCCGGCGACCGAGCCCAACATGAAGGCTTGGGGTGGCAAGCTGCTGCTGGTGGTGACCCTGGCCCAGTAGGCCAAGACGTCCGGCTGCGCCAGCTCTGTCAGAGGCTCGATCGCCAAGAACGTCTCGTCGCCAACGGAGTAGAGCGCTAGGTGAAGGGTGACGCCAGCGATGTCGACGGTGCTTTCCGCGGTGCTCTCCGCCAGAGTGGCAGAATTGGCCACTGGCGGACGCAGGGCGGTGGGCAGAGAACTGTTGAAGAGGGCCGCCGGAGGACGTGACCAGAGGGCCGCCGCCAGGGCAGCGGGGAGCAGACAGAGCGCGATCCAGTACCAGCGGTGGCGACGGCGCAAGGGCGCGATCATCGTTCACCCCGGCTAGCTGCGCGGTGGGGGTTGTTTTCCGTCGGCGGTCCGGTACCGCGCAGCCAGCGGCCCAACAGCAGCGGCCACAGAGCGGCCGCGCCGGGTAGGATCAGGATGCGAAAACCGAGGCTGCCTCGCCGTGCGGCTGGGTCCACTCGGCCAACGCCAAGAGCGACGAAGGCTAGAGCGAAACCAAGGCCCAAGGCAACATAGATAGTCAAGCCTGTAGTCAGCCAGTTCGCTAGGGTGATCGTCAAGGGTTCGGTTCCCATCGTGCTAGAGCGTTCGTTCCAAGACCGCAATCGGATCAATTTCGGAACGAAATTAGTCGACTATTTCTGAGTCTTACCAGCTCCCGACTATACATCCAGTTGGATCCCGCTCCGGAATGCCACCGTGGGCGAACCATTTTCCCGCCAGGGGCGTAGGATTGGAAGCAACAACTTAGGAGAAATGAGCCATGCCCCCACAATCCCAGTTTGGAATACGCTATTTCGGCCGCGTCGTCATCACCGCGACCTTGCTTCTGCTCTTGGCTTGGCCGTTGGCCGCTGTCGAGCCGGTCAACAAGACCCTTTTCGGCGGCGTCGCCATCGAGGGCTACGATCCCGTAGCTTACTTTCAGGACGGCGCACCGCGCAAGGGTGCCAAGAAGCATGTCTACGACTGGCGGGGAGCCACTTGGCGCTTCGCCAGCACCGCCAACCGGCAGCTATTTGTTGCTGATCCCGAGAAATACGCGCCGCAGTACGGCGGCTACTGTGCTTTCGCCGTCAGCCAAGGCAAGACCGCCGGCATCGACCCGGACTCGTGGTCGATTGTCGACGACAAGCTCTACTTGAACTACAACCAGAAAATCCAAACCAAGTGGCGAGCTGATATCCCCGGCTACATCAGCAGCGCCGACGCCGCCTGGCCGAGGCTGCTCGCTGAGTGATGCTGTCGCGTTGCTCGTTGGCCTGTCGCTCTGGTTGGCTGGTTTTGCTCGCCTTCGTCTGCCCCTGGTCAGCTAGCTTTGCCGACGTCGAGGGTTGGATCTCCAGCCGTGGGGTCGCGGTCGAGAGTTCGACTTCCTGGCTCGAAGGCGGCTTTGGACGTTTGCGGCTTGGTGGCGAAGGGAACAGCGACGAGCGTGAGACCCACTTCCTCGCCAACGCCACGCTGCTGGTCGACTGGCGATCCGACCGAGCGTTTGGCGCTTTTTTCCAGGCGTTGGCTCGGAGCGAGCCCGGCGAGGTTGGCGGCCGTTCGTGGGGATTTGTCGAGGCCTATGCGCGGTTCGAGCGCACCCTGCGCAAGGATGACTTTTTGCGGCTACGTTTGGGCCAGTTTCTGCTACCGACCTCGCGCGAGAACGTTGATTATGGATGGTCGTCGCCCTACACCTTGACTCTCTCGGCGCTCAATAGCTGGGTGGCTGAAGAGTTGCGGCCGATCGGCTGGTGGAGCGACTATCAAGTGGCGTTCGCGAGCGGCTCGAAACTCCGCTTTGGCGGCAGTATGTTCGGCGGCAACGACACCGCGGGAGCCCTATTGGGTTTTCGAGGATGGAGCATGGGAGATCGTCTGACGGTATTCGGTGAGACCCTACCTCTACCCCCGACTCGGAGTCTGCGGTCCGGCGGAGTGTTTTCCGGCCTCCAACAAGACACCGGTACCGAGCCGATTGGCGACGATCTAGACGATCGTCTGGGTTGGGCTAGTTGGTTGCGTTGGTCGTGGTCGAAAAGGGCGCTAGTGCAGGTCACCCGGTTCGACAATCGGGCAGATCGAGATTTGCACGACGGTCAGTATGCCTGGCACACCCAATTCGATATCTACGCCGTCGAACTCCATCCGACCGCTTCGTGGTCGCTGGTGGGCGAGCTGGTGCAGGGCCGGACCGGCATGGGCTTGATGGCGCAACCGATCGTGGAACTCGATTTCGAAGCGGCCTACTTACTGACCTCATGGACCCGTGGGCCTTTACGAATCAGCTTGCGCTACGACAGCTTCGAGACCATCGATCGAGATCTTGGTTTGGCCGACATCGAAGACGAAGACGGTGATTCCTGGACGCTAGCGGTTTTTTGGCAGCCGGGGGAAAGCTGGCGGCTGGGACTTGAGGCTGTCGAATTAGAGGCGGCTCGGGCCGCGGCTAGCGAGGCCGGCTTGGGTCCGGATCTCAACGCTCGCAGCCTCACCGTCGATCTGCGCTACTACTTCTGAGCGGCCTAGAAGCAGGATATGGACTCCTAGCAGCGCTGGTAATCAGGCCGCCACTCACGGATCTTCTTCTTGATCTCCGTCCGCTGGTGAATTCCCTGGTCGAGGACCTCACGTACCAAGTCGGCGAGTTCGCCGTCGCTGGCGAAGCGTAGGGCCACCATTTGGCTGACCGACAGTTCGTCGATTCTGCCGCGTAGATCCTCGGGGAAGAGGGCGGCCATGCGTTGGCGCTCTTCGAGGCGAATCAGGCGATCTTGAACCTTGAGGGCGAAAACCCGCGCATAGTAAGTGGTGCCGGCAACAGCGATCACGAATAGCACGGCGATCGCAGTGCTCAAATCCGGCCGTCGTATCAAGTTCCACGCCGCCCACAGGAGAGTGACGACGATCAGGCCCGGAGTCAGGTAGTGGTAGCCTGGGACCATCTTCGAGTGATTGGCAAGAGTTTGGGTGCGTTTTTCCGACAAAGTGCTCGTCTCCGTTTAAATGTAATGAAGGGATGGCCGAGCCTAGCATTGTCGAGCTAACCTGCGGCAGCTCTGCTTGGTTCCAGTGGGCAAGAGAAAAGCCCCGGATCCGACCGGGGCTTTTCTTGCCAGCGGACACCGAGCGATCAGCCCCAGAAGTCGTCCTCTTCACCAGCCTCAAGCAGCGCTTCTTGCTGCTCGGTCATCCAAGCGTCGTATTCATCCTGCTCGTGAATGGTGACAAAACCGCGCATCCGGTAGTGACCCAGACCGCAAAGCTGGGAGCAGTTGATCTCGTAGGTGTAGGTGTCGTTGCCTTTGATCTCGCGCATCTCGGCGGTGGTGACCGTCGGCACGAACCACACCGGGAAGCGCATCCCAGGCATCGCGTCTTGCTTGACCCGCATCTCGGAGATAGCGAACGAGTGGATCACGTCCTTGGTCGACAAATGGATCAGCACTGGCTTGTCGACCGGCAGGTGTAGCTGATTGATGGTGGTGACGTCGTCGGCTGCCGCCGGGTCGTCACGGTCCAGGCCCAGAGGGTTGGACTCCTCGTCGACCAGCTCCGGCGCGGTGCGTCCGAACTCGCCATCGGGGCCGGGATAGTGGATGTTCCAAGCAAACTGCTGCGCCACCACCCGCACCACTTCGGCCTCATCCTCAGAGGGCAGGGCATCGACCCGTTCTGAGTAGAGCGGGATGGAGAAGCCGATCAGGATGACTACCTCGACAATCGCCACACCAACTTCGGCGTAGCTCGAGAGGTGGCTTTGCAGACCCTTGTAGTCGGCCTTCGGCTGCCGCTTCTGGCGAAAACGGAGCAGGATGTAGACAAAAAGGGCACCCCAAACGATGAATAGAGTGAACATCAGCCAATGCACCAGGACGTTGACTTGGTCGAGAGCCGCGCCGTGTTCCGAGGCTACGTGGGGAAGTCCGAGAAACCGGTTCATGGGTTGCGAACGCTCCTTCAGCTATGCGGTGCGGGATCGCTGTCCGGCGCGGGAGATTCCGCCCGGCGCAGTTGGCGTCGCCGCAGGACGACGACGGCCGCCAGGCCCCCGCCGATGGTCAGATAGGTCAAGCCAGCCATGAACAGAATCGACAGATTGACGCCCTGCGCCATCGGCGAGTCGCTCTCGCCAAAGCACACAGGGCAGCCCATTGCCGGCGCCGCGAGGGTCGCCAGCAGTAGGCAGAGGGTCAGCCGGATTGCAAGTCGTGGGTGGCTCATAAATAGCTCACATCCTTCATCTTGACGAGGAACGCCCGGCCGTAGATCAGCAGCCCGACAGCGCCGATCAAAGACAGCAGGGCCAGTGCCCAGTCGAGGCCGCCGCCGCCGACGGTCGTTAGCTGGCGCAGGGTCCACAGGCCGAAGCCGGCCAGAACGATCGTCGCCACGACGATGAAGAAGATGTGGAAGGCTTTGAGAGACATGGTGTTGCTTCGCCGTCGGCTAGGTCAGGTTGATGCTGTTGCCCTCGAAGATCACCGGAATCACCAGCTCGAAGAAGAAGAAGACAACCGACAGGGCCATGACCCACAGGATCAGCTTCTTCTCCGAGATCAGGTGCATGAAGTAGCAGGCCACCAGGCCGGCTTTCACCGTGGCGATGAACAATCCCAGGGTAATGGCCAGCGGTACGCTGAGTTCCAGGTGGCTCACCGCGACGGTGACGACGGTCAGAACCATCAAGGTGGCGAAGACCCGCATGTAGATCTTGACGTGATGGTCGATATCGGCGTGATCGTGACTCATTCTCTCGCTCTCCTTCACGTCTAGGTCAGCAGGTAGAACACCGGGAAGAGGAAGATCCACACCAAGTCGACAAAGTGCCAGAACAGGCCTGATGCCTCGACCCGGTTGATGAATTGCTGTGGCTCGGTCTTCCACATCTTCGATCCCGGTCCCAGCAGGTAGGCGTTGTAGAGCGCCCCAGCGACAACGTGCAAGCCGTGCAGTCCGGTGAGGGTGAAGTAGAGCGCCAGGAAGGTGTTAGTGCTCGGGTACTCGTGGAGGTGGAACTTGTGACTGTACTCAAAGCCCTTGATCACCATGAAGACGCCAGCCAGCAGGATCGTGGCGCTCTGGTAGAGCTTGAACTTGTCGTACTGATTGCGCATCAGCGAGGCCCAGGCCATCACCATGGTCACTGATGAGGTGATCAGCACTACGGTGTTGGCGAAGGCCATGCGCCAGTCGAGGATGTGCGCCCACTGGTGAAATTGGCCGTCGGAGCCCACTCGCAGCAGGATGTAGCTGGCAAAGAGTGCTCCGAAGAGCATCACCTCTGACGACAGGAACAGCCACAGGCCGATCTTGACGTTGCTGAGGCCGGTCTGCGGGTGCGGATCGACGGTATACGGAATCGCTGTCGACATCTGTAATCTCCTCTCTCCGCTTCAGCGTTCGAACTGCGGGTAGTAGTCCTTCGAGTGACCAGGCACGCTGTACTCGTAGGGGTCGCGGTAGACCACCGGCTCGGTGGCGAAGTTGCCGTGTGGCGGTGGTGACGGTGCCGCCCACTCGAGGGTGGTGGCATCCCAAGGATTCTCTTCCGCGGTGCGCGGCTTGCGCAGGCTGAGGAAGAAGTTGAGGATGAAGGGGATCTGCGCCAGCGCCAGGCCCCAGGCCCCCCATGACATCACCTTGTTCCAATGCAGCACATGCTGGGTGTGGGCGTAGATCTCGCCGCCGTCGAACAGCCGCCGGTTCATTCCTGCCAGACCCTGGATCAGCATCGGGAAGAAGATCAGGTTCATGAACACCAGGCTGGGCCAGAAGTGCAGCTTGCCCAGCAGCTCGCTCATCCGTCGGCCGGTGGCCTTGGGATACCAGTAGTAGATCCCGGCAAAGAGCGCGAAGATGGTGCCCGGCGCCACCACGTAGTGGAAGTGGCCGATGACGTAGTAGGTGTCGTGCAAGTGGATGTCAGAAGCTGTCAAGCCGAGGGGCAGGCCGGTGAGGCCGCCGATGCCGAACATCGGGATGAAGGCCATGGCGAAGAGCATCGGTGTGTTGAAGCGAATCGAGCCCCCCCACAGCGACAGCAGTAGTGCTGTCAGGATGATCACCGAGGGAATCGAGATGATCATCGTCGTGGTCTGGAAGAAGGCCGACATGGCGGTGCCCATGCCGGTCAGGAACATGTGGTGTGCCCAGACGATGAACGACATGAAGCCGAGGAAGATCACCGAGTAGACCATCGACTTGTAGCCCCACAGCGGCTTGCGGGTGTTGTTGGCGATGATCTCGGCGATGATGCCCAGGGCCGGCAGGATCAGCACGTAGACCTCCGGGTGAGCCAAGAACCAGAACAGGTGCTGCCAGAGGATCGGGCTACCGGCGCCAGAAACCTCCAAGACCTGACCGCTGACCACTAGCCCCGAGGGCATGAAGAAGCTGGTACCGGCAACCCGGTCCATCAACTGCAACATGCCGGCGGCTTGCAGCGGCGGGAAGGCTAGCAGCAGCAGGAAGGAGGTCACCGCCTGCGCCCAGACGAAAAAGGGTAGGCGGAACATGGTCAGCCCTTCGGTTCGCAGGTTGATGATCGTCACCAGGAAATTCACCGCGCCGAGGAGCGAGGAGAAAATCAAGAAGAGCATGCCCACCAGCCACCAAGTCTGGCCGGAAGAAGCGATGTTGGCCAGCGGCGGGTAAGACGTCCAGCCCGACTGGGCAGCTCCACCCGGCACGAAGAAGCTCAGGAACATCACCACGCCGCCCATGAAGTAGCTCCAATAGCTCGCCATGTTGAGACGTGGGAAGGCCATGTCGGGGGCGCCGATCTGCAGCGGCACGACGAAGTTGCCGAAGCCACCCACCGCCAGCGGTACGACCCCCATGAACACCATGATGGTGCCGTGCATGGCGCCGAGCTGGTTGTAGAACTCGGGCAACATGATGCCGCCGGGCATTTTCTCGGGGCCGAAGAGGGCGCCCAAGATCGGCAGCGCCCGGCCTGGGTAGGCGAGCTGAAAGCGCATCAGCATTATCAGGCAGAAGCCGAAGAAGAGGAAGCTCAACCCGGTCACGGCATATTGGATGCCGATGGTCTTGTGGTCGACCGAGAAGATGTACTTGCGCCAAAACCCGAGTTCCTCGTGATGCTCGTGCTCAGCGTTCTCGTGATCGCTCATTGTCCTCCGCTTCCTCTCCTTGAAGTTGGAAGGCGGGGGCCGCCTGGAGAGCGGCCCCACATTGCCTGCTACTGTGCTTGCTACTGTGCTTGCTACTGTGCTTGCTGTATTGCTAGCTAAGGGTCAGTGCTATTTGCGTTTCGGAATCTTGAACGAGAAGTCCACCGTCGCACCGCCGCCGCTGACCGTGACGCTGCCGGTTTGGCTGCCGAGGCGCTCGTGCCAGGCTTCGACCTCGTAGGTACCGTCGGGCACGTTGTCGATTGAGAAGCTGCCATCCTTGCCGGTGACCGAGAAGAAGGGGTGGGTCATCACCGCCAGGTAGCTGTTCATCCACGGGTGGACATCGCATTTGACCTTGAACAGCGGTTCGGGCTTGTTGAACGTCTTGTCGCTAGTCTTCACCGTCGGTGGCATGCCGATGTTGAATTCGCGATTCTCCTCGGGCAGGCCATGGACGTTGTGCAGGATGCCGTCGGAGTTCTTGAACTGCACCGTCTGGCCGACCATCGCGCCGATCACATGCGGTACGTAGAGGCAGCCTTTCTGGTCGATCACCACCGGCTCCGAGGGCGCCTTGTGGTCACCTGCCGGCGCGTTCCTGATCTGCACGAAAACGTTGGCGAGGGCGTTACCGTCGCCCAGCACCAGAAACTCCTTGGGTACTGGGCTGGAGTGCATGCTGGAGCAGCTGGGATCGGCGTCCATGCTGATCGCGCGCAGTTTGGGTAGCTTGTCGTCGTAGATGATCTTGCCGGTGATCGAGCCGGCGAAAGCCGGCACGGGGAGCAGGGCACACACTAGTGCCGCGGTCAAAGCTCTGCTATAGCGCATGAGTTCTCTCCTGAAATATGGCGTTGGAGAGGAGGCTTGAGAACCCCCGTCTGAGTTGAACTTGCTTACCGGCAAAGAGTATCACAGCCCCTGAGTTGTCTGGGCGGCGTGCTCAGTCCGATCAGGGCGCGAGGACTCACCGGCCATCCGCCTCCTCTCTAGGATCTTCAGCTCTAGCTCTGCAACCCGTCGGACGAATCGCGGGTCCTCAATGACGGGCGAGAATGCTGGGTCGATTGCCAGCCAGCGGAAGTGGAGTAAACCGCTCACGATGGCCTGGTCAAGCCATTCGAGCGCGCTTTGCTCGCGGCTTTCGGCGGCGGCAACCGCGGCTAGTGCTAGCGGCCAGCTCCACAGCTCGTCTCCCTGGCCCAGTCGATCTCGGGCGACCTCGGCGAGGGCTTCGCGGAGTTCCCGAGCGCGAACTCGGTCGCCGGTCTGCTGCAGCGCCCAGGCCAGGTAGATGCTGTCGGGGTCATTCCAGGGCTGATCCCCCAGCGCCTTCTCCAAGTAGCGTCTACTGCTTGCGGGATCGCCGTTCAATAAGGCGATCTCGCCGGCCAACTTGAGCAGCACAGGTGATTCAGGAAGCGCCTGCAAGGCAGACTCCACTTTTCGACCGGCCTCGCCGGTGCGGCCAGCCGCAACGTCGAGCCAAGAATCCAGCCACAGACCGGGGATGTAGGTCGGGTCTATCTCGAGTGTCTTGTGGACCAACTGGCGGCTGTAGTCAAGTCGGTCGAGCAGATAGCAAGCGTGGGCGCGGTTGAAGTAGTTGATCACCGCGGATTCTGCCCCGATGGGTTGCATCGTCCGCAGCAGCTCCAGCGCCTGGTCTGGCTGGCCGAGCTGCATCAGGATGACTGCCAGATTGTTCGCCGCTGCAACGTGGCGGGGTTCTTCGTCTAGAGCGCGGCGATAGGACGCGGCGGCGCGATGCAGCCAGCCGTGAGCCTGATAAGCGAAACCCAGTGCCTTGTGGGCGGCGGCCGACCTCGGGTCGAGGGTCAGACTGTGGCGCGCGGTCAGCAGCCCGGCCTCAAGGTCTCCGCCGAAATTCAGCGCTTGGAAAACCTGCGCATCTGCCAGACCTGCGTGGGCGACTGCCAGATCAGGCTCCGAGCGGATCGCGAGCTCGAACAGGCGAATCGCTTGCCGGGTGCCTTCCTCGGAATAGCGGTAGAAGTAGTCGAGGGCATGGCTGTAGAGCTGGCGAGCGCTTGCATCAGCCGCGGTGGGTGGGTGGAGAACCGATGGGACTGCAGTCGGGTGCGGCTCGGGGGTTAGGCTGAGATAGGCCCACAGCCCGGCGGTGATCGCTACCGTGGCAGCAGCCAGTAGGGGGGCGGACAGCAGTAGGCCTGGCCGGTTTGCCATTGCGCTGCCGGTGCTCGAAGGGTTGGCGCCACCGGGCAATGAAGCTGCTGCTGCGGGTTCGATCTTGGCGATCAAGCGATAGCCACGTCGAGGTAAGGTCTCGATGAAGCTTGGCGTGTGGTGGTCATCTCCAAGGGCTTTGCGGAGTCCGGCGATCGAGCGCCACAGTGAGCTTTCCGCAACCACCGTGTCGGCCCAGACCTCTCGCAACAGCTCATCCTTGCTGACCACCTGGCCAGCGCGCAGCACCAGATAGACCAGAACCTCAGCCATCTTCGGTTCTAGGTGCTGGCACTCTCCAGGTCGCTGGAGTTCTCCACTTTCCGGATCGAGCACCCACTCGGCGAGACGGATCTTCTGGGGGAGCTTCGAGCCATCGTTGCGTTGCCCGTCTACCATGCGTGGGTCAGATTACCACCCCAAATCGCCGCCATTCGACGACCATCAGGCAATCGTAGGCTTTTCATCAGGCCGTGGTTAGCCGCTGGTCGAATGGCGTTGCTAGGTTGGCGAGACATCGTGTGCGGAAAACAACCGAACTCCTCAGGAGGAACACCATGCAGCAGCAACCGCAAGTAGATCTCACCCGTGAGTCGCGAACTCGTCGATTCAAACTCATGCTTTCCGGCGCCCACGCGGCTCCCGTCGCGACTGGCTTCTTGGTCTCGTTAGCCCTCTTCAGCGCTGCCATGGTGGTGGCGCAGCCGATGGACATGGGAGCTACCTATCGATCGCTGGACGCCCAGATCACTCGTGCTACGACCGAGTTCGAGGATGCCTATGCGATCACTACACGCAGTGCAGGTGGGGCGCTCGAAACCACCCTCTACTCACCTGCCGGTGAGAAGCTGGCCGGATCGATCACCTCGAGCGATAGCTTCGAGTTGGCGGGGGTCGATGCGATGGCTGGCAAACAGCGCTTCGACTTGCCCGGCTTCGAGGTGACCACCGATTGGGCCAGCTCTCAGCTCTACAGTATCTGGCTCGATCGGCAGGCGGCTGCTGAGCAGAAGCTGGCTGCCGAGCCGAGCTGGCAGTGGCAGGGAGGCTTCCTCCGCTCGGCCGGCTCGGCAATAGGCAAGGGAGAGGTCGACCGGCAGCGTGAGCTGGCCAGCAGAGCACTCGCGGTGACCACCCGTTTCGGTCGTCTGGAGGCGAGCTCCGTGCGCCATCTGGGGCTCGCTGCTCTCGACAGCGATCCGGCGGACGAGGTGTCCCACGCGACTTTCTCCACCCGCATCATCGACCAGAGTACGGGTCAGCCCCTCGGTCTTGCTCGCTGGTTCGAGCAAGATCAGGTGTTCTCCTGGGAACTCCCCGGACTGACCAGCGGCTGGGTCGACGAAGCCCGCATGCAGCAGAGCTTTTCGTTCGCGCCCGACCTGGCCTGGATCAACATCCAGGTGTTCGCCTTCTGGCAGATGCACAGTGATCTACTGCTGCGCCAAGCCGGACCGCAAGCCAAGAATACAGAGGGTTGCGATGGTTTGCATTGGCTCGACGACTCGATCTTTCGTCCCTGCTGTGATGAGCACGACCTTTGCTTCGAGCGGAATGGTTGTACCTCGAGTTCGTGGTGGGTCTTCGGGTCGAGTTGGAGCTGCATTCGATGCAACCTGGAGGTCGTCTTCTGCTTCCTGACCGGTGGCGGTGGCGGTGGCGGCGGCTTTGGTGGTGGCGGTGGCGGTGGTGGTGGTGGGATTGGTTGCACCCGGCCGCTCGGCGGCTGGTGTCCACCCGAGTGCATCAGCTGCGTTACCGTCTACTGAGACCATTGACATCCGGGTCGGGCGGCGCTTTGCTGGTCGCCCGGCACCCGGCTAGCTTGCCGAGACCCGATCAGGCGCCGAGCCAGTAGGTGGATCAGTAGTTCTCGAAAGCCAGCGATTCCTGCAGCCGGGGATCGTTCACCGGCACCAGCCGGGTGCGGCTGACCCGCCAGGCGAGGGTGGCGACGAAGACTCCGCCGACCCCTATCAGAGTCATGATGTCCACCGGCTTGAAGTCGAAGTGACCATCGCCGAAGGCCGGCATGATCAGCCAGTACATGTCGAGGTAGTGCATGGCGCAGAGCCAGACCGTGGCGGTGATCAAGCCCGCTGCGTGGCGTTTGACATCGCGCATCAGCAAGAAGAGGAAGGGAATGGCGAAGTGGCCGATCACCAGGAAGAGCGATACGTTCTTCCAGCCGTGCTCCCAGCGATGGGCGAAGAAGGCGGTTTCTTCAGGGATGTTGGCGTACCAGATCAGCATGAACTGGGAGAAGGCGATGTAAGCCCAGAACACCATGAAGGCGAAGAGCAGCTTGCCGAGATCGTGGTAGTGCTCCGCGGTGACCACCCCTTGTAGCCGTCCGCTGCGTTGCAGCAGCAAGGCCATTAAGATGAGTAGGGCACAGATCGCGATCACGCAGCCAGCGAAGTAGTAGACTCCGAAGATCGTCGAGTACCAATGCGGGTCGAGGGACATCATCCAATCGATGGCGGCGAAGCTCATCGTCAGGCCGAAGAGGATCAAGCCCACCGGGCTTAAAGTCTGTAGCTTGCGCAGGATCTTGGCGCCGTCGCCGTCGTCCTGGCTGGTGGCCAGGCGCCACAGCCAGGTGCCGCAGAAAGTCCACACCGCGAAATAAATGGCCGCGCGGACGTAGAAGGCGCCTGGGTTCAAGAAGGCTGCTTTGTGCTGCAACAGCTCGTCGTGGGCCACCGCTTCGGCGTGCGACCAGTGGAAGAGGTCATGAACGCCGAGAGCGATTGGGATGAAGAGCAGCGCGAACACCGGCAAGGTGCCCATGACGTGCTCGCCAAGGCGGCGGACGACCACGCTCCAGCCGGCGCGGGTGATGTACTGCACCAGGGTGAAGAACATTCCGCCAAGGGCAAAGCTGAGCCAGAACATGAAGGCCACCAGATAGGAAAAGAGCAGCCGGTCATGGTGACCGCCGCTGGTGGCGAAAGCACTTCCCAAGCCAACGATGGCCAAGATCAGGCCGACCCTCGGCAACCGGGCCCAGAGACCTTGTGGAATCGCGACCTGCTCAGCCGCTACCGTGACCTCGTGTTCCATGACTCTCCCGTGTGGGTTGTCGAAGTTGACCGCTCAGCCGCCGCCGTTCAGGCTAGTATCAGTTCAACCTGCAGGGCGCCGAAGCTGGACAGCAGCTCGCTGGTGCGCTCAGCGTCGAACTTGGGGTCTTCGGCTTCGATCGAGATGAAAAAAGTGTCGTCGGTCGAGCGCTCGAAACGCTCCGAGTTGAACAGCCCGTGGTGGTGGCACGGCAGCCCCGACTCAAAGAGGAAACCACCGATGGCGCCGCTGGCGCCGCCCAACACCCCGCATTCGAACATGATCGGCACGAAGGCCGGCCAGCTGAACAGCGGCTTGCCGGAGATCACCAGGCCATAGCCATAGATGCTCAAGTACCACTGCATGGCCATGCCGACGGCGGCTCCCGTAAGCCCCAGCACCAGCATGTAGAGCGGCACCCGCGAGCGCTTCAGCCCCATCGCCTGTTCCAGGCCGTGGACCGGAAATGGCACGTGGGCATCCCACTTCTCAAAGCCGTGGTCGCGCACCTTGGCGCAAGCGTGCATCACCGCTTCGGGAGTGTCGAACTCGGCCAGCAGAGCAAAGGCTGAATTGTTCGCCATCGACTGAATCTCCGTCTCGCTCATTGCGGTCGATTGTGGACGTGGGCCGCGGGCAAGACACCCTTGACCTCAGACATCGCCACGATCGGCAAGAAACGCACGAACAGGGTGAACATGGTGAAGAACAAGCCGAAGCTGCCAATGAACAGCGAGACGTCCCAGAAGGTCGGCCGGAAATAGCCCCAACTCGACGGCAAGAAATCAGCGTGCAGCGAGGTCACGACGATCACAAAGCGCTCGAACCACATGCCGATGTTGATGACGATCGAGACCACGAACAAGGTCGGGATGTGGGTGCGTAGCTTCTTGAACCAGAACAGCTGGGGCGACAGCACATTGCAGCTGATCATCGTCCAGTAGGCCCAGTTGTAGGGGCCGGTGGCGCGATTGATGAAAGCGAAAGTCTCGTAAGCATTGCCGCTATACCAAGCGATGAAGAACTCCATCGAGTAGGCATAGCCGACCAGCGTGCCGGTGAGCAACAGCATCTTGGCCATGCGGTCGAAGTGCAGCATGTTGACGATGTGGGTCATCTTGAAGATTACCCGGCAGAAGATCATCAGCGTCACCACCATGGCGATGCCCGAGAAGATCGCGCCGGCAACGAAGTACGGCGGAAAGATCGTCGTATGCCAACCCGGTAGCTGCGAAGTGGCGAAGTCGAACGACACCACCGAGTGCACCGACAGCACTAGTGGCGTCGCTATCCCGGCGAGCAGCAGGTAGGCCTTCTCATAGTGCGACCACTGCCGCATAGAGCCACGCCAGCCCAGTGCGAAGATGCCGTAGATGCTGCGCCGCAACTTGGTCTTGGAGCGGTCGCGGATGGTCGCCAGGTCGGGAATCAGACCCAGGTACCAGAACAACAGCGACACCGTGCCGTAGATCGACACCGCGAAGACATCCCACATCAGCGGGCTTCTGAACTGCGGCCACATCTCCATCTGGTTGGGGATCGGCATCATCCAGTAAGGCAGCCAGGGGCGGCCGATGTGGATTCCGGGGAAGATCAGCGCACACATCACGGCGAAGATGGTCATCGCCTCGGCGGTGCGGTTGATCGAGGTGCGCCATTTCTGTCGCACCAAGAAGAGTACCGCCGAGATCAGGGTACCGGCGTGGCCGATACCGACCCAGAAAACGAAATTGATGATCGGCCAGCCCCAGGCCACCGGAATGTTGTTACCCCAGATGCCGGTGCCTTCCCAAAACAGCCAGGCGATCGAAATTCCGAGCAGAGAAAGGCCGCCGAGTGAGATGGCGAGGGTTATGTACCAGCCCAGCGGCGGCTTCCATTCCGTTGGCTGTGACACCGCCTCGGTGATGTCATGGAAAGTGGGGTCGCCCTTGATCAGTGCGGGGCGGGACTCGATCGGATCGATTTCGGCTACGGCATACGCCATGGTCCGGGGACGCCTCCAGGGTCGGGGATCGCTTATCTGGCTAAGGCGGGATGTATAGCAGGACAGAGGCCGGGGGGTCAACCAAAGCATGGCTCGCGGGTAACCGGAAGGGACTCGCAAGCGGCCTTCAAAGGCGGGGGTTGAGGAATTCCGCGAAAGTCTAGTTTACGCCGCCGTCGAAGGGTCTGCCGAGGGCTGCTCGGGCGGCGTTGCGGCCGCTGCGGATGCAGTCCGGCAAGCCGACTCCGTGGTAGGTGCCGCCGGCCAAATGCAGCCCTGCGGGCAGTGATGCTTCGAGTTCGGCGATGCGTTCCACATGGCCGACGTCGTACTGCGGATAGCCGCTCGGCGAGTGGAACAGGCGGCGCAGCACCGGCGCGGCGGTAGCGCCCATGATTTCGCCCAATTCTTGCTGCAGCTCGTCGAGCAGCTCCTCTTCGTCGGCAAGAAATGCGCTCTCGCCGTCGGCACCACCGAGAAAAACCCGCAGCAGAGCCATGCCCGGCGGAGCGCGGTGATCGAACTTGGTCGAACTCCAGCTGCAAGCGAGGATCCGCCGTTGCTCGCGGTGGGGGACGAAGAAGCCAAATCCATCGAGACCCTGAGGGAGGTCGCTCAGGCGGTAACCAAACGAGGCGTTGACGATCGGCACCAGACGGAGCGAGCCGAGGCTGAAGGCGAGCTGGAAGTCGCAACCCATGAGCAGTTCACTGGCGATCACCCCTGGCAGCGCCACCACCACATGGCGGGTGCTCAACACCTGACCACTCGACATCCTGAGGTGCCAGCCTTTACTCATGCGGCTGATGCGGACGATGGCCTTGCCGATCCGCAAGTTGCCGGCTGGCAGCTGTTGGTGCAAGGCGCTCACCAACTCTCCGAGGCCGCCTCGCAGGCTCCAGAAGAGCGGTTTGGGCGGCTCGGGCGCGTGCTCGAATGCAGCGGTCAGACTGCCGTGGCGTCTTTCCATGGCGGCGAGTTGCGGATAGGTGGCGCGCAGGCTCATGCGCTCGACATCGGCGACATGAGTGTGGGCCAGAATCGGCTCCGCCAGGCACTGCAAAAGCTCGCTGCCAAAGCGGCGCCGGACAAAGTCGCCGACACTCTCGTCGCTATCCTCGTCGCGTACTGGAATCTCCCGTTCCTGGGCCACCCGAGCCAGCCCAGCTTCGCTCAGCAACCCGGTGTCGCGGAGATCCTCCAGTCGCGTTGGCACGAACATGCGCAAGCTCTTAGGCAGCGGCACCAGCTTGCCGTCGTGTACCAGGAAGGTGCGCCGTCGTTCATCGCGGCTCGGCAGCAGCCGATCCTCCAAGCCGAGTTCGCGAATTAGTTCCAAGGCCCAAGGTTTCTGCGGAACTACCGAGTCGGCGCCGGCTTCGAGTACGAATCCGTCTTGTTCCTCAGTGCGAACCTTGCCCCCCAGTTTCCGCCCGGCATCGATCAGCAAACAGCGCGGCGGCTTGCCGTAGCCTGGACGGAGTGCTTCGTACAAGGCGGCCAGGCCGGTAATGCCACCGCCGAGAACAATCAGGTCGTAGCTCATGGGCCTAGTCTTGCCAGAGTTGGAAGGTGGCGTCAATGTCGTTTGTCAACTTCCGCGCCAAGAGTTCGAATGGGTAAACTCCGCTCAGCGGTCCCCAGCCGGCGGCCTCTCCTCTTTGACGAATGACGGCATCCCCTGGAAGGCCGGGGGGCGGCCAGTGCCAGACATGCCCTGTTCCATCAGCTCGGCGGTGATCAGCCGCTCGCCGCGACTGTGGGCGAAGCTCTCCATGCCCTTCTTGACCTTCTTGCGGATAAAGGAGATCGGGATGCGCTCCAGCCGGGTGAGGGCCTCGGCGGACCACACCAGCGGGTGCTCTTCGAGTGGCAAGCCGGTAGGTTGGTAGGTACAAGCCGGGTCCTCGGCCAAGTAGTCGCCATAGGCAGCGTGAGCCCGGCAGCGGCAGCCGCCGCACAGCGAGTTGAACTCACAAGCGCCACAGCGTCCCTTGAGCTGACCGAGATCGCGCAGTTCGGCGAACACCTGTGAGCCATGCCAGATCTCGGTGAGGCTCTGCTGGCGCACATTGCCGGCCACCACATCCATGTAGGGGCAGGGGGTGACATCGCCTTGCGGGGTAATGCGGCAATACTCCGTGCCGGCCATGCAGCCGCCGCTCTCGTGGCCGCCCTTGCCGCTCTGGTAGGCTAGGCGTTTGAAATGCGGCGCGCATTTTGAGCGCACCAGCATCGGCTTGTAGTCCTCCTGGACATCCACCAGGTTGCCGAGCAACGCTTCGGTGTCGGCGGCGGCGAGGTCGTTCATCCGCTGGCCGCGGCCGGTTTGCACCAGGAAGTAGAGGTTGAAGCTCCAGGCTCCTTTCTGGCGGGTGAACTCGATCAACTCGGGAATCTCGTCCCGATTGAAATCCATCACCGTGGTCTGCACCAGCACTTCGAGCCCGTGCGCCTTGGCTACCTCAAGAGCGCGTACCGAGTGTTCCCAAGAGTCCGGACCGCCCCGGAACTTGTTGTGCTTGGCCGGGTCGATCGAGTCGAGGCTGATGGCTACGCCTTGGATGCCGCATTCGACCATCTTCTGCGCCACCCGGTCATTGAGCAGTACGCCATTGGTGCCCATCACCGTCCACATACCCAGTTCCGAGCAGCCGGTGGCGATGTCGAAAATGTCCTTGCGCAGCAGCGGCTCGCCACCGGTGAGGATGACCATCTCGGTGCCCAGGGCCTGCATCTCAGGTAGCAGCGCCAGGCATTCCGTGGTCGTCAGCTCGCCCTCTGCTTTTTTGCCCGCCGACAGGTAGCAATGTGGGCAACGCAAATTGCACAGCTGGGTCAAATTCCAGGAGATAAGCGACGGGCGTGGGGCGGATGGGTCGGTCGACATCGGGCTTGCTCGGGAGAGGAGGTAGCGGCGAATGCTAGCACGGCGGAGAGTCTAGGTTGGTGGCTGGTCAGGGGTGCCCGTGGTCCCAGAGCCCTATTTCGCGGCTATCGGCAGCGGCAGATTGCGAGCTTACGGCGCATTGTTCACCTTCCAGGCGACCCATGCGGGGTCGGAGGACCGCTCCCAACCCACTCGAATCAACGGCAAAGTGCAAAACGAACTGTCGCTGCTCAGTTGACCTCACCCTTTAGGCCAATTTTGGTGAGACGGACCTCTTCGGGTTTCTGATGTCCTGGCGAAATCGAAAGTTGTTGTCCGGCCGAGCGCGTTGGGATTCCTCTCCACGCCTGCTCCATTGCGGTGGCTGCGGTCCATGGCATGGGCTACCTTCTTGACCTGGAATTGTCGGCACATTGCCAACGCGGAGATTCGCCATCGGTTGACGGCCGCGGTTTTGGAGAAAGGATACGAGCTGCCGGTCATCTGCACGCCGGAAGAGCTGATAGGAGAATAACCATGCAGCGGGACCCTATTGTCGAAGAAGTTCGGAGGATCCGGGAAGCCCACGCGGCCAAGTTCGACTATGACCTGGCCGCAATCTGCCGCGACCTACGCCGGCAGCAGCAGGAGCCCGGCCGCAAGGTTGTTAGCCTGTCGACCCAGCGAATTCAGCCGCGTGCTAGGGCCGCGTCTGTGCCCCAAGGCATACCACTTGGGTGAACACTCACCCATATCGGTTGGATCAGGGGATGTGTTGCCTGCAAGGCGATCTGGTGATCGAGTGGGATCGAGTGGGATCGAGTGGGATCGAGATATCCTGAATATGGCGTAAGTTGTTGTAAACAAGTGTTCCCGACTTGGGTGGCACTCTGAGTGGCACAGCGCTGCCACAGATCGAGGCCTACCGCCCGCTTCTACCTTTAAGCCTGTCGGTCAATGTGGCAGTCGGCGACGCGCTGGGCCTCGAGCGACTGGCCAGCTATCACTTGGGAAACATCCTGATCCACGTCGGCACGTGCCTGCTGCTCTACTTCTTCTTCAGTGAGCTGTTGCGCTTAAGACCGGGACTTTCGTCGGCTGGCCTACCGGCTTCGCACCTTTCATTTCTCGCGGTGCTTTTGTTCGCGATGCACCCGGTCTCGGGCGTACCGGTCAACTACATCTGCGGCCGCGAACTTGAGATGATGATGTTCTTCATGGTGGCATCGCTTTGGGTCTACGTGCACATGCGGCAGCGCGGCGACACGATCGGCGGCTGGATCTTGGCTCTCGGGCTGCTGACTCTGTCGCTCCTGGCGAAGCAGAACAGTGTTGTGATGCCGGCGCTGGTTCTCAGCTTTGACTTGCTGGTGGCTCGAAGGCCGTTCTCGGATCGTCGGGTCTACGGGCGCTTCTTCGCCTTTGGCGCAGTGGTCGCGGCGTTCTTCGTCTGGACTGAAGTTGTGCTCGACTTTTCGGATCTTGGTCAGCTCAAGACGACCTCCAATACACCTTGGATCTACGCCTTGACCATGGCTCGAACGCACGTCTTCTACTATCTTCGCAATGTGGTCTGGCCGTTCGAGATGCGGGCATTGCCGCGCATCGACCCGGCTGAAGCTTGGACCGATCCGGCGGTGCTTCTGGGGGCTGGAGTGATCCTCGCTTCGCTCTGCCTTGCTGTCGCCCTAAGAAAACGGCTTCCGCTCGCCAGTTGGTCGATCCTGGCCTACTGGCTGCTCTTTGCACCGACGTCCTCCATCCGTCCCTTCCGCTACTTGGCTGCCGACTACCGGCAATATCCGTCACTGGCCTTCTTGGCTCTGGCTTCGATCCTGGTGGTTTTCAGCCTTTGGAGACGGTCCGCCGTCACAGCTCTGGGGCTGGCCTTCGGGATCTACTTTTCATTCTCGACCTTCGCGATCAATCGCATCTGGAGAACGGAAGGCTCTCTCTGGGCTCAGAGTGTGCGCTACGGCACGGAAGCTCAGGGTCATTTGAATTATGGATTGAGCGTCGCCGGACGAGATCCGCAGCTCGCCGAGCAACACTACAATAAGAGCCTCGAGCTTTCTCCGGGCAATGTCTATTCGCTCATCAACCTGGCAATGTTCGAGATCAGTCAGGGCCGGCAAGCCGAGGGACTCGCAACCATTCGCGAGGCGGCGAACCGCTCCCCCGATTGGAGCTTGACCCATTACTGGCTGGCACTCGCCGAGCGCCAGACTGGCCACGAAGAGCAGGCTCGGATGGCTGCTATTCGAGCCGCCGAGCTCGATCCCCGCAATCCGGAATACCTCTACCTCGCCGCGCACGAGCTCCAGTTGGCAGGACAGGTGCCTCGGTCGCTCGACTATCTGGAAAAGCTCCACGAGCTCCGACCGGGTTTTCGCGACGCGGACTTCCTTCTCGGCTTCGCTCTCTTGGGTTCCGGTCGCTTCGAGGAAGGCCTGGCGGCTAGCGAGCGCGCGATCGAGATCGATCCGGATCATCTCGACGCTCGTCACAATCTGGGCTACGCCCACCGGCAACTCTCAAACTACGAGGCCGCGGCGGAGGTCTTTCGCCAGGTCTTGGCAAGGGATCCGTCGCGGGTCGTCACGCACTACGAGCTGGCTTCGACTAATGCCGAAAGCGGTCAGCTCGAAGCGGCGCGCCAGACCTTCGGAGTCCTTTTGCAGCTGGATCCGGACCATCAGGCGGCGTTGCGCGGCCTGGAGCGGCTGGAGTCACGCGACGAGTCCTCTGAGCACTAAGGAAACGTGTTCCCGGTCCACAGACAATAGACGCCGAGGTTGACCGTGCGGTCGTTGAAGACGTCCTCGTTCTCAACCCGGCAGAGCCAGGCATCGTCGTTCCCCGGATCGACCCCAGAGTAGATCAACTCGACGTCATCGGCCGACCCGGCATCGCCACAACTGCCTTCTGCTGCAATGAACTCAAATCCCACCGTGAGCGAAAGAATGGAACAGCTGCTGGTGTACTCACAAAAGTCAGCAGTGTTGTTACAGTTTGCGGTCCTGACCAACCACCAGGTCCCCACCTTTCCTTCTAGGGGGCCACTCGGGATGACAGTGGCCGGCCCGTCCGGGCCTGCTGGACCCGCTGGACCTTGGGGGCCAATAAATGAGTCCCCCATGGGGCCAAGGTCACCCGTCAAACCGGTCGGCCCCAGCGGGCCGGTCGGTCCGGGGGGACCCTGGGCTCCATTGGGTCCTCGGGGGCCAAGGGCGCCGAGGCGAATCGCACCTTCGGGCCCGGTGGATCCGGTCGGGCCGATCAGTCCGGTCGGCCCCGCGAGCCCGAGGGTTCCCGTGGGTCCAGACAATCCGGTCGGTCCAGATGGGCCTAAAGGCCCCGTAGATCCGATCGGTCCATCGATGCCATCGCTCCCAGTGGTTCCGTCGACTCCGGTCGGTCCAGAGGGTCCGAGATCACCGGTGAGACCTTGGGTCCCCACCTCCCCGGTCGGTCCGGGTGGGCCAGGATCGCCCAAGGCTCCTGCGGCTCCGATGGGTCCTGGCGGACCGGTCGGTCCTGGTGGACCCTCTGGCCCGGCAACGTCGCTAGGAGCACCCGCCGGTCCGGTGGGTCCGGTGGGCCCGACGGGCCCTGGGTCGCCATCAGGACCGGTTGGCCCGGCGAGCCCCTCCGGCCCGCTGGGGTTGATGGTCAGATCGTGAACGTCGAATTCTCCATCGTTGGCGCCGCGGGTCACGATGAGCAGATAGTCCCCTCCGGGACATCGCGGAGTACCCATGGCGTCCGGCGGGCAGAGCGCAAGGATCTCGGTAGCCGTCGGTGTACCCGCCACCGCCAAGGAGCCGAGTTGGCCGAGAGAGACTTGCAAAGGGCTGAGTCCGCTGTCCAGGCCTTCGCCCTCGATCTGGATCAGGTCGACGTCCCCGATGACTACGGTGACTTGGTCGATGCTCATCTGGGCGATCGCCTGACCTGGCACGGTGAGGAACATCGCCGTCGCGGCAAGGGCCATCACCGCTACCCTCTCAAACGAGGCCCCGGGGCTAGTAGACACAGAAGACTCCTTGTACATATTCGGTCGCAACCTCACGGTTGATTCGACACTTCCAGGTTCTCTGCGAGCTGTCGCTTGGATCCAATCCAGAGTAATAGATCCAGTTCGGCGAATCATGAAATCCGTCGTTTCCGGGATCCGTTCCAGCCCCACAGAGGCCGAAGACGGCCGTCATGCCTACAGGGCAAGACACAGTGTAGACAAAGGGATCGGCGCCACCGCTGTTCAAGGTTCCGATTTGGCTCCAGAAACCTTCCGGGTTGTACGGACCGCGGTCTCCCGTCGGACCGGTCGGTCCAACCGATCCGATCAGAGAGTCTCCAGGCAGTCCTTGACTCCCCTGGGTACCCTCGGGACCATCTGCGCCTGCTGGCCCCGCGGGCCCGGTCTGGCCCTCAAACCCCGCTGGGCCGGTGGCACCTTGGGGCCCGGTCGGACCGGTCGGTCCTTGGGGTCCCGTCGGTCCTACCAGTCCCGTGGGCCCTGCGGGTCCCGTGGGTCCGGCGGGTCCCGCTGGGCCGGTGGCACCCTGGAGCCCGGTCGGCCCGGTCGGTCCGATCGGGCCGGCAGCGCCCTGCGAACCGGTGGCCCCTTGGGCGCCGGTGGGTCCGGTAGCACCCATCGTTCCGGTCCCGCCGGGCACTCCAACGCTTCCTGAGGATCCGCTCGGCCCAGTGGGTCCTGTGGCTCCCGTTGGGCCTACAGCACCTTGCTCTCCGGTGGGGCCGGTCGGCCCTCCTGATCCGGTGGGCCCAGTTGCACCAGCGGGTCCCGTAGAACCTTGAGATCCTATTGGCCCTGGCGCCCCGACCGCCCCGGTTGGACCCTCGGGACCCGTCGGCCCTCGCGCACCAAGGGTCAGATGAAAGGCGTCGCTTTCAGCGTCGCCGCCGCCCCGCGCGACCACCAGAACGAAGTCACCCGATGGGCAAGTCGGCTGTCCGGAGCCATCCTCCGGGCATTGCACGACAATCTCGGTGTCGGAAGGACTCCCGAGGATTGGCAGTGCGCCGTAGTTGCCGAGGGTGACCACCAGGGGCCGCTGGCTCCAGCGAGGCCTGGGCTTCCTGTAGAACCCTGCGGACCGCTATTCCCAGCGGCGCCCTGCGGGCCGTCGGGTCCTGTAGGCCCAGGGGGTCCGGGGGCTCCGGGAGCTCCGGTCGGTCCGGGGAGTCCGGAGATCACTTCGCCGGTTGGCCCCTGAGGACCCATCGGCCCCTCCACGCCAGCTTCTCCAATGGTCAGGTCATAGTCTGCACCTGGCCATTCCTCCCGCGCAGACGACAAGGTCAGCCGGTAGTCGCCGACTACACAAGTCGGCACCCCCGTAGGATCTTCGGGACATTCCACTGTCAGTTGGTTGGCGGTCGGCGTGCCCACGATCGACAAAGGGGACGAAGTACCCAGACGTACCGCGAAACCGCTGGTTGAGTCGGAAAAGCCTCCATCGAGAGCCTGCCCTCTCACGGCCAAGGTGTCTTGGGCTCCATAACCTACGGTCACACTTTGGATCGTCGGAACCGCTTGTCCGAGAGTCGAGGACCAGGCAAATGTGTTGCCGGACTCAAATCCGTCGGCAAAGATCAATTCTCCAGCAAACCCGCCAGTCTTGCTCTCGGATCTCGCTTCCAGCTCGATCGCTACCGTAGCCCGGTCTTCGAGATAGGCCCGGTCTAGGTCTCGAGCCTGTACCGTCAGCAGATAGGTGGAGAACGCCCCTTCGGAGTCGAGTGGGCGGGCATTGGCGACGAAAATCTCACCGGACCGCGGATTGATGGCGAACGCCGATCCGGTATTGCCGCCGAGGATCGAGAATCGTAAGCGCTGCCCAGGAACACCATCTACCCTAACCTGGCCGACGCTTTGCCCTGGTACCGGTCCGGCTTTCAGGACGAACTCCTGATTCGGCAGAAAGAAGGTATCCGGCTGGCTTGCAGCCACGACCCCGAAGCTTGCAAACCAGCCGGCGGTCAAGAACAACCCGACGGTTGTGACTCGGTGGTGGGCGGAGAAAATCATCGGCGTGTCCCTTGGTCCAGTGTGACTGTTCTAGCTCCCCTGCCACCCCAGCGTTTCAGCTTGTCATCGCTGCCGGTCCTACTCTCGGCCTGGTCGAAGGGACTCTGCCGGGGTTCAGGTAGCCTCTACATTTGAAAGCGCAGAATTCCTAGCTCTGCCATCACGAGAAACGGAAAAAGATTATTCGGAACTGTTGGAGGCGCGAGGCGTGAATCGAACGTCGCTGCCTCGGCCTGCTTGCGCGCGCGAATGGGCGCGGTTTTCGGTCAGCGCTGAAGCTCGTGGCGCAGCCAGGCTCGGGCAGCCTTCCAGTCGCGCTCGACCGTTGCGACCGACGTATCGAGGACCACCGCCGCCTCACGGTTGGTCAGTCCGCCGAAAAACCGCAGCTCCACCAGCTGGGCTGGCCGCGGGGCGATTTCGGCAAAACGCTCGAGTACTCGGTGGAGGTCGAGCACGTCGACATCCGGTCCGGCCAGCGGTGTAACTCGGGTGTCGAGCGTGATCCGATCGGCGGGACTGATGCGCTTATCGGCCTGTAAGCGCCGGCCGTGATCGACGAGAATCCGCCGCATCGAACGCGCCGCCAGGGCAAAGAAATGCGCCCGATCAACGGCCTTGACGTCGGTGCCGATCAGCCGGACGAACGCCTCATTGACCAGCGCGGTGGGCTGCAACGTATGACCAGCACGCTCGCGGCGCAGGTAGGCGCTGGCAAGCCCCCGCAGCTCGTCGTACACCCGAGGCAACAACTCCGCGGCCACGTCCTCGTCGCCCGCGCGCCAGCGCGAGAAAAGTCTGGTGACGGCGCCTTCCGTCTGATCGTTCATCGGTTTATGGCTTAGAACTCGCCCAGAATAACAGCACCGTCCCGCCTTGCAGCACCGATCTCTCCAGTGTTCTGGGCGAAGACACGAAGACCAGTAAGGCGGCACAGCTCTTCACCATCAACTTCGGCGCCCCCAAGGACTTTGCTGAGGGCCAATTCAGAAATGAACCAGCTACCAGCCTCCCATTCGTCTCGCTTCTGGAGCCCCGTTCGCGCTCTCATCGAAACGCTCTTCTCGACCCTCCTATCAGCATGCCCTAGCGCCGCCACGGTGCTCGGTGCTCGGTCTCGGTTGACCGTGCTCGCAGTGATGGGCGCCCTGGTCACCACCTCGGGCGCCCAAGCGGCGGAGGTGCCTCTCGGCAAGCTCACGGTGGATGGCGCGTTTTTCGGTGCGGTCTCGGTCCACGCCGCGGATGTGGATGGCGACGGAGATACAGACATTCTCGGCGCGGCAACCACTGCCGATGCCATCACATGGTGGGAGAACACGGCAGGCGACGGATCTGCTTGGACTGAGCACTCGGTCGATGACGCCTTTGACGGTGCGTTTTCGGTGTATGCGATGGATGTGGACGGCGACGGAGATACAGACATCCTCGGTGCGGCGTTTCTCTCTGCCGATGTCACGTGGTGGGAGAACTTGGCGGGTGACGGGTCCTCATGGAATGAGCACACGGCCGATTTTGCCTTCGGTGGCGCGAGCTCGGTGTACGCGGCGGATCTCGACGGCGACGGAGATAACGACATCCTCGGAGCAGCACGAAATGATGGTGACATCGCCTGGTACGAGAACGAGACCATCCATCGCAGCGCGGTGCATCCAGTAGAGCACACGGTGGATGGTGCGTTTGATTTCGTGAGCTCGGTGTACGCGGCGGACGTGGACGGCGACGGCGATACCGACATCCTCGGCGCCGCACAGGTGGGCGATGAC
This sequence comes from Candidatus Multivoradales bacterium, assembly GCA_965248925.1. GTDB lineage: Bacteria > Acidobacteriota > Thermoanaerobaculia > Multivoradales > J023 > CBDFLE01. The sequence continues at coordinate 3,346,673 of CBDFLE010000006.1, forward strand.
ATCAAGTGGTGGGAGAACACAGCCGGAGACGCCTCCGCATGGACAGAGCACACGGTGGATGGCGATTTCGACGGTGCGCGGTCGGTGTACGCGGCGGATGTAGACGGTGACGGCGATACCGACATCCTGGGCGCGGCGTTGTTTGCCGATGACATCACCTGGTGGGAGAACCAAGGCGGTCAATTCGCTCTGCCGACTGCCGACATTGCACCAGTGCACGTGATCAATGGCACGACGGTCGCCGCGCTCGAAATCGACGCTGTCCACCGCGGTCGCACTGGCGATCAGGACGCCGAGCTAGTGACCTTGGAGTTGCTCTTGGAGGACAGCACGGCGGCGCCCCTGACCGGGGCCCAGGCCGACGCACTCCTGGTCGAGCTAACGATCTACCTCGACGACGGCTCGGGGGCCTTGGAGCCGGGGACAGACACTGCGGTCGAGACGATCTCCAGCTTCGCCCTCACCGCCGGGATTCTGACGGTGAGCTTCGCCGATGCAGATCCCAGCGTGCAAATCCCCTTCGCTGCTTCCAAGAAGTATTTTGTCGGTCTAACCTTCGAGACGGGAGCCTCGGCGGCGACGCCCGCCGACATCCGGGTGACTCACGTCACCGAAGCATCGAGCACCGGCGAGGACGCCGATCACGACCTACCGATCGTGTTGGAATTCTCGTCGAATACGGCATCCACCCTCGTCGAGGTCAACGACGCGGCGGTGGCCCTGAGCGACGTGGCTGCGATGTTCGAAGACGGCTCAGTCGTCGGCAACGTGCTCGACGGCACCTTGGGGGGACTCGATTCCGATGAGGAGAACGACCCATTGACCGCCTTGCTGGTAAGCGGTCCGTCAAGCGGCGTGCTGGTTGGGGGTCTGGCCGCGAACGGTACTTTCACCTACCAGCCCAATGCCGATTTCAATGGCGTCGACGTCTTTACCTACGCCGTCTCCGACGGCTTCGAGGACGTCAATTCCGCCTCGGTGACGATCACTGTTGGCGCGGTGAACGACGCACCGAGCTTTGCGATCACACCGTCGGTGATGGTGGATCAAGATCTCGGGCCGCAGACCATCGCGAGTTTCGCGACCAGCGTCAGCCCGGGTCCGGCCGACGAGGCAGGCCAGAGCTTGACCTTCAACGTCACCGGCAACACCAATGCGGCGCTGTTCAGCGCTGGCCCGCTGCTGGCGAGCGACGGCACGCTGACCTTCACTTCGGCACCGTCGGCGGTCGGTATCGCTATCCTCACCGTCGAGCTGATGGACGACGGCGGCTTGGCCAATGGCGGGGTCGATACCAGCGCAGCACTAGACTTCGAGATCGAGATCGCCGATGGGATTGCTCCCGAAGTCGTTGCGCTCGCAGCCGCATCGGGGGGCGTGGTCGAAGACTGCGCCGAGCTGGCCGGCTTCACCGCTGCTTTGATCGTTGGCTTCAGCGAACCGATGGCCGATCCACTGGGCGACAGCGATCCCGAGGACGTCACAAATCCGCTCAACTACCAACTGATCGGTTCGGGTCCGGACAACGACCTGTCGACCCTAGGCTGCAACGCCTTAGCGGCTGACGATGTGCCGATGCCGCCAGCTGGCGTGACGTTTGATGCGGTCACCAACGAAGCGACGGTGGCTTTCGCGCCGAGTCTGGACGATGGCATCTACCACCTGTTCGTTTGCGCCACGCTCGAGGACCCGACCGGCAATCCACTGCCGGGCGAGATTGCGGTCACCTTCCGCCAGAGCGCCACCAACGTGTTCCGCAACGGCTGGGTTGACTGCGATCTTCGCGACTGGGCCCTAGCCAGCACGGTGCCAGAGGAGATTGAACACAGCTCCAAAGATGTCGACGACGCCTCGGTCTCGGGCTCGGTGCACATCACCAACCTGAGCGGAACACAATTCAGCGTCGGCCAATGCGTCCACCTGAGCTGCTCGGCGTTCGAAGTCCAGACCCGTCTGCGAATCGATGGTGCGACGGATGTCAGGGTGGATGTCGCCACGACCTGTGAGTACTTCTCCACTGCCGGCTGTACCGGCAACGTCTTGGGGCAAGGAAGCAGCGTGGAGATGTTCGAAGAAACCGCCGGACTGTGGCTGCCGGTGACCAACGCCGCGGATGCTACAGGCGCACGATCCACCTTGTGCAGCTTCGACCTCAGCCTGGTGGAGGGCACGATCTTCGACGCCTACCTCGACCAAATCGCCCTGCCGAGTCTCTTGTTCCAAGACGGTTTTGAATCCGGCAACACCTCGGCGTGGTCGGCGACCGTGCCGTGATGAAGAATCCTGGCTTCCTATGGCGGTGTCGGTCCCGATCGCACGGGAATTAAACTACGCTGCGGCTGCCCCTGTCTCAAAAAGGGCATGGCATCTGGGAAGATTGGCACCTTGGAAGGTCGCTCGAGCTGGATCGGCGCCTCTCTTCTCGACGGCTTGACACCGAGTGGACGAAGATGTCTATTCTGCTCAGAAGCACTGAAGAAAGATGTGATGTATCTCAATAGGATGATTTTGCTGCTGAAAATGATCGGAACGATAAACATGCGGCAGAGACTCATCGAAACTTTGAGGACACAGCACTTCAGTCTTCGGAACTAAGAAGTGCTCATCCGACTTGTCTTCGAGGGAGGTACGGATCCATGTTGCCCACTGCTCCACAGTCTCTGCTTGCAAATAGCCAATCATTCCGGCCCACGGATGGCTCTTCGCATAGCCACCAGACAAGAAAGACCCCAGCCCTTCGCCGCCAAGATATTGTTTGAGATTCGTCTTCGGAGGGTTACACAGTCTTTTTGCTTCGATTTGAAAGCGCGGACGGGGCCTAGGACCGGCACTCACCAGCTCAATATCAACCCTCAGTCGCCGTTTCCCCTCGCGATCAGAATCGTTCACATGGCGTTCGTCCTGGATCGAAAACCGGTCTGTCCAATCAGGAGCCTCCGGGTCGTCGAGAAACTCTTCGATCGCTTGGGTGAGCAGCCCAGTGATTGCAGGTTCGGCTCTGCTGCTGAGGTCAAAATGCGAGATCTCTTGAAACCCTCTACCCAAAAGGGCGTGGACTCTACTTAGAAAATGCCATCGGTAGATCTCTGCATCAGCAGGACGACCGCGGGAACGAAATCGCGAGCGCAGGCTCATGCGTAGGACGTTTTGGCAACAGAATATTCTTTAGGATCCAAGGCGGCTGAAAGGATCTCGTCGGTATCGCTCATCGCCTGGCTTCGGGTCCACCAAAGCCTTTGTTGGGGCTTGAAAATCAGCGTCCGCCCAAGATCGTAAACGAAAAGGTTACGATCGAAGTAAATCCATTGCCGGGTGATGTTCAAATGTTGTTTTTGAAGGCGTTCCATTTCTCGAGTCACCGGATCGTTCGCCTCGCGAATTTCGATCGGAATGGGTGTATCGTCAGGTCGGAGGATCAGCTCAATCGAAACGAAACCCTCATGCCGACCACGATAAACCGTCACGTGGTGAGCCGAGCCATCGGCTTTGCCGATGAAGGTGTCCAGCTCCTGGCGCAACATCTCGGCATAGCCAGAAAGATCATCGCTAGACGGCCGCCGGGCCGCCGGCTCGCCGAGCTTGCCGTCGGTCAGGGATATGCGAATATGCACAAGATCGTGAATCAACCAGCGTTCCCGGTCCGATAAACCCAGCAGATCTTCGACCTTGAGATTGAGCCGGTGCTCTAGGTCCAAGAGCGCCTCTGACGGGCCAGCCTGTCGTTGCAACGGACTCTCCAGATAGTTCCTGGAGGCCTCCGCCAGCTCTCGATAAAGCTCGCACCACGGCTCAAGCTCACGATCCGTCAATCCGGCCAGCGGAATCGGCAATTTCTTCAGGGTCCCCAAAGTGCTTAGGTTACCTCTTGAAATCCCTCCTTGAGGAGCAAAGAAGAACTCGAAGTAGGAAACAAAATCTGAGCTGAGATAAAGGGCTAGTGCCTTTAAAAGAGGCGATTGAATCGCCGAGCCGGCAATTCCGATTTGGCGCGGAGGAATCGCGATGAATTCATCGGAATACACGGCAAAGGTACGAGTAGCGCTGACGATGACATGAGGAGGTCGGCAAACGGCCAAGGGCTTTTTGCGGCCCTTGCGAACGAAACATTCTTCCGCTGGGATCACATCGAGAAAGTAATCCGTCAGTGTGTGAATGTGTCCGACATCCCTGAATCGAGCCGAAATGAGTCTTTTCTTCCCGACAACTTCTGGAATTGGTTCGACGAGTTCCTTTGTAGCAGCGACCCGTAACTGCATCCCTTCGCCAACGCTTAGACTTTCATCTTTTGCCCAACTCCCGAGATCTTGGAATCGACGTCGTGCCTTTGTGATCAAGCGGCGATCTCGATCAGTCCCCCACATGGCCACTTTCCAAGGCAGACTGGAGCCAGTCAGCGTGTCCGCCCGATCGATGAGCGAAATCTCGCTACTGTTAGGAATCAGATTCCAAACAGCTTTTCGCCGACTCCCGCTAACGGGCCTATTCGCTTCTTGATTGATCACAAAAGGCGAGTAGACCAGCACGGTTTCGGAAGGCTCTTTAAGCGAGATACGCCCATAGAAAAAGGCGGCGGCGGGCAGCCTGGCTCGGCGAGAAAAAAGAACCTCTCTGAGATTCGTAAAGTTCGCGACGGTCAGATCGGAAACCGAACCAAAGAAATTCCGACGGAAACTCGGCTTGCGGTCAGACTGTTGCTTGAACAGAGTCATTGCAGGCAGCAACAAACCGATTCGACCATCCGTAACCGCTAAATCGAGGACTTTCCAAGCAAAGGCCTCAGCGACTTGTGCTCGATTGATCGGCCGAGCCGACTTGTTCTGGTTCGACCACTGTTGGAGCGGCGTCTCGTTATTCGAAGCTGATTGCACGACCCAAGGGGGATTGCCGATGATCCAGTCGTATCGATGCGATCCGGCACCGCTGGCCCAAGCCGAGGACTCGTCGAAGAAATCGCTTTGATAAACATTGTGATCGTGTAATTTGGGAAGCTTGAAATGAGGTGTGCTCTGAAGGTCTGGCGGGTCGATGTAATCGAGCATGGTGAGCATCAAGCTCATTTCGGCCACCCGGCAGGCGTCTCCGTCTCGATCGACGCCGAAGATCTGTCGTACCAAAATGTCTCGCAGCTCGGCCGGTCGCAGTGGGCGTTTTTCTTTGGCCATGCTCTTTTCGATCAAATGCCGATAGCACTGAACGAGAAAAGCGCCGGAACCACAGGACGGGTCGAGCACTCGCATTCCCGGTTCGAGGGGTTTGTGGTCTTCCATTTCGGTGACCATGAAATTAACCACCGGAACTGGCGTGTAGAAGGCCCCGGATTCCAGACCTCCTGACCTACCCCTCCTAACCCTCTGAAAACACAGGACCGCCCCTCAGAGGTGGTGCGGACCCAAAACTGTCCGCTTTTTTCGGTGCCGAGGCATGATCGAGCATGGCACTGACGAGCGAGCACACCGTCCTGTTCCCAGACCACGCCGGGGTCCCCGATGGGGTTGTGGTGATCAACGACCGCTGCCGCCTCCAGCAGAGGGGCGGCTATCGGGTGGTGGTGGTCAGCGGCATGCCGCTCGCTCACTTCGCTGCCGGCGACAGGACAGGCGAGGCCCACGCGATGGTGAGTCTCGTTGAATTGGGCTGGGCACAGCAACGCGAGGTGGCCCTTGCGTTCGCTTGTGATGTGCGGACTGTGCGCCGGAATCAGCGCCGCTTCGAAGAAGGTGGGCTGGCTGCTCTGGGCCGGCCGCGCGGTTTTCCCCGGGGTCAGTCTCGGGTAGCGCAGGGCCGCCTGGACGCGGTCAACGGCTGGAAGGCCGAGGGTGTGTCGAATCGCGAGATTGGCCGGCGGCTGGGCATCGATGAGAAGGCCGTTCGCAAGCTCGCCAAGCGCCTGGGCTGGAAAGAGCGGTCGGTAGTGCAGATGACGATGCCCTTCGAGAGTGCGGACCCAAAACTGTCCGCCTCTGATGAGCAGCAGGTCGACGGCCCCCTGAAAACTGCGGATCTTGCGCTCGACGCTGAGGGTGGCGGTGACCCAGCGGCTGCGGACCCAAAACTGTCCGCTTCTGCGTCCGAGCAAGATCAGGTTCCCCTCTCGCTGGACCTCGATCCAGCGGATCGCGCCAGCGATCGGCTGCTGGCGAGGCTGGGATTCCTCGATGATGCGGCGCCGATCTTCGGAGCGGCGACCCAGCTACCGGGCGCCGGTGCTCTGCTGGCGATTCCCGCCCTGGTGGACAGCGGCGTGCTCTCCATCGCGCAGGAGCTGTACGGCAGCATCGGGCCGGCCTTCTATGGGCTGCGCACCACTCTGGTAACCCTGCTGCTGATGGCACTGTTGCGGGTCAAGCGACCCGAAGGGCTCAAGGAGCGCTCACCCCGGCATTTGGGTCAGCTTCTCGGGCTCGACCGAGCGCCGGAAGTGAAAACCTTGCGCAACAAGCTCGCTCGGCTGGCCGCGCATGGCCTGGCCGCGGATCTCGGTCGCGCCCTCGCTCAGCGCCGGGTCGCCACCAGGGGCCATGCCATGGGCTTCCTCTACGTGGACGGGCATGTGCGCGCCTACCACGGTGGCCGAGAGATTCCCAAGACACACGTAGCGCGGATGCGGATCGCGATGCCGGCCACCACCGACTACTGGGTCAACGATGCTGAGAGCGAGCCTCTCTTCGTGGTCCCCACCGAGGCCAACAAGGGGCTTGCGACGATGCTTCCCCTCATTCTCGAAGAGGTACGAAAGCTACTCGGAGACCGGCGAGTCACCGTCGTCTTCGACCGTGGGGGTTGGAGCCCGAAGCTGTTTGCGAAGCTCATCGCCAAGAAGTTCGACATCCTCACATACCGAAAGGCCCCCTTTCGTCCGGTGCCGTTGAGCAAGTTCGGGCAGATCAAGGACACGATCCACGGGCGGAAGCTCGAGTACCTCCTCGCCGATCAGCGTATCTACCTCGAGTATGGCCCGAGGAAGAAGCGCAAGCGGCTGTACCTGCGCCAGGTCACCCGCCTCTGCGACAACGGCCACCAGACGTCCATCATCACCTCCCGCCGCGACCTCTCCACACTCGAGGTCGCCTACCGCATGTTCGATCGTTGGAGGCAAGAGAACTTCTTCAAATACCTGCGCGAAGAATTCGCACTCGATGCCCTGGTGGACTATGGCACCGAGCCAGCGGACGCTGCCCGCGATGTGCCGAATCCCGAGCGCGGCAAGATCAATGCAGAGCTGCGCAAAGCTCACGCACATCTCGAGCAGCTCCGGGCCCACATCGGGATCGCTGCTCTTGAAAACCGCGAGGATCGGCGGCGCACGATGCGCGGATTCAAGATCGCCAACGCCGCCATCTCCGCCAGGGTCCGGGCAGCGATAGAGCAGATCACCGAACTCGAGAACCAGCGCGCGACCCTCCCCGTCCGCGTCCCCGTCCAAGAGGTCGTCGAAGCGGATGTCATCAAGCTGTCCGTCGAGCGCAAGCACCTCACCGATATTCTCAAGATGGTCGCCTACCAGGCCGAAGGTGATCTTCTCCGGCTCCTATCACCCCACTACCGCCGCACCGAGCAGGAGGGACGCACCCTGATCCAAAGCGCTTTCGCGGCCGGCGGCGATATGGAGGTTACCGACACCGTGCTGCTCCTTTCCATCGACCCGCTCAGCTCTCCCCACAAGACGGCGGCGATCGCCGCCGTCTGCGAAGAACTCAACGCTACCGCCACCCACTTCCCCGGCACCGAGCTACGGATGCGGTTCGCGATCAAGAAGGCGCCACCCCGGAGCCTGGCCTTCCCAGGGCCTCGGAACACCTCCGGAGAGGCTCAACCGGACATTTGAGAAAAAGGGTATGTCAGGAGTTCTGGATTCGCGGTTGGATCCTTCGATGGCCAAGAATTGCTCGTAGATCGAAGATAGCGTTTCAATTGGAATGTGGGAAAAGTCGTAAGCCTTGAAATCAAGGTGAAGCTGGTCCGAACGCACCTCGTCACCCAAGAAAACCGCAGCAGTGTCTCTTATCTGCTGCGGTGAGAGCCCCGAGCCCTGATCCAAAGACAAGGGAAAGATCTCTCCGTTCAGCCATTCATCAACTTTGTTCACCAAATCGCGCAGTGCCGGAATCTCGAGCTGCCTGCCGAAGATTTTTTCGTTCTCAATATTCCAGGCACCGAGAAGGCGGTCGGAGAGGATCTCGCGATCACGGAGATATCTCAAATAGACAAGCTTGCCGATGAGTGCATGAGCCGATTCGCGGGGTACTCCTTCACCATGAAGGCGCTGGCCGACGGCCTCCAGATTGCTCAGAAGACGGTGGTCGACTCTCTTTTCCGGTTGGACCTTATCGCCCCAATGCCTCCAAAGCTCGCCGCTATCGATCTGGGTGGCCCGAAAAGCCGCGAGTCGTAGAGAGACCTCATGAAATCCGATCAGGGAGCTCAACACTCCAACGCGACTGGCTTCGGTGTCCCCTGGAGTTTCTTGATAGGCAAAGCCGGAGTAGAGGCGAATCCCTTGGGGGGTATGGACAATCAAGAAAGGGACGGCGCTTTGATTCCAGACTTGCCGGTGGATCGAATCGGCAGCATTTTGACTCTCAGCTCTTGCGACATAGACAATGGGTGTAGCAGAGCATGCAGCCGCCAGCTCTTTGCTCAGAAGATAGACCCCCTGAAGGGCACAACGCCTCTCAGCGCGACGAAAAGCATGAGCAAAAACCGGTACTTCGTCAAACCGCGGCGCAGGCAAAAAGCTAGGCGATTCTGCATAATCTAGCGCGGCGATGAGTTCTTGCGTATCCATCGTCCTCAGCTTAGCAAGCAGGAGACAACCGGCCAAGTAGAGCGAGCCAGATTCTGCACAAGTAAGGCGTAAGTCTGAGCGCGCTCGAAGCTCTGCACTTCGGCGGTCATCGTGAACCAGGTACCGAAAGCCCGTCAACTAATCGGTTCGGGTCCAGACAACGACCTGCCAACCCTGGGCTGCAACGCCCTAGCGGGTGACGATGTCCTGATCCCGGTCGATGTAGTGACCTTTGATGCCCTTGTCAGCGAGGCGACGGTAACCTTCGCGTCGAGTCTGGGCGACGGCATCTATCGTCTGTTCGTTTGCGATACCCTCGAAGACCCGAGCGGCACCCCGCTGCCCGGTGGGCTACGAGCCCCCGTTGGTAAGCTCCTGAATCGCGCGCACCGCGCTGGCGAAGGCTGGATCGATCGATAGCGCCTTCTTGTAGTTGCGTTTCGCGGCCCTGCGATTGCCTTGTTCGCGATAGGCGTAGCCCAAACTGTCCCAGGTGTTGGCGGACTGGGGATAAAGATCGGTCGCGATCCGAAGTATCGCCGTTCCCAGACTAGGATTACCGTTTCGCACTAGCGTCAGCCCTTCCTCATTGAGGTAGTCCTCGGGTACCCCTTCTTCTTCCGGATTGGCCCGCAGTAGCGCGCGGTAGCCGGCAAGCGCTTTCTTGTACCGGCCCGCCACCAAGTGCTCGCGTGGCAGAGTCTCGTCTTTGGCCAGACGGCGATGCTCCTGCCGCCCACCATCGCCGAGCACGAACCCGAAAACGGGAACACCGTCGCGTTCGGTGAACTCGATTTCGGCGGAACGATTGCGCCGCAGGAAACGATCCTCACCGACTCGCAACAACTCTTCGGCGTCGCCGCCTGCGTAGCGCATAAACAGACGGGAGCCTCGACGCTCGACGGCAACGGCGTTCACCGCAGTGTACCGATACCGTCCTGGGAGCTTTGTCAACAGGCGCTCGCTAATCGGCTGCGGGCGGTGGGTTTTGTACCCTTCCCAGCCGTAGATCATGGCCACGGCACGTTTCAGCTCGTCCATGAACTCCGGATGGTTGGAGTTGATTAGGATCGCGACGCCGTAGCCCTTGTCACGCCGTCCGACCAATTGAGCACAGAAGCCGGCGTCCCAGCCATTGTGGCCAAAGTAGGCGTGGCCGTCGTGCGTTTCGAGACCGAAGCCGCGTCCATAGTAGGGGTTGATCGGCTCCAGCAGCTTCTCTGCCATCGCGCGGGAGAGCACCTTGCCGCGGCCCTGGACGGCCGCTTGAACTTCCAAGACGATCTTTGCCAGGTCCTCGGCTGTCGTCCAGAGTCCGGCTGCGGCCATCTCTGGGTAGGTATGGCGTTTCCCCGGAACAGGTGAGCCGCTCGGAAAATAGCCTGCGGCAGCGTGTTTCAGGTGGTCCGATGGCAGCGGATTCAGATACGTGCTTCGGGTCATGGCCAGCGGTCCGAGCACCCGCGTTTCCATCAAAGCAGGGAACGACGCGCCGGCCGCGTCGACCATCATTAGTTGAGCGACCGTATAGCCGCCCCCTGAATAGCGGTAGCGTGAACCGGGCTGGATGTCGATGACCACCGGACCGGTGTTGGCCGGTGCCTCGCCGTTGAGCACCTGGACCGTGGAAGGCACGAGCTCGTCCGGCGCATACCCGGGGAACCCGTGAACGGTCAGACCCGCGGTATGGCTCAAGAGATGCGTCAGAGTGATCGGCGTGCCGCCGAAGGCGTGCGGTGGGATCTTCCAACTGCGCAGGACACCATGAATGTCGTCCTCTAGCGTCAACTTGTCGTCCTGCACCATCTGCAGCGCACCGATGGCCGCTACCGGCTTGCTTACCGACCCCGCTTGGAACAGCGTTTCCGGCTCCACCGGCTGGCCGGTTTCGCGGTCGCGGACGCCGTAGGTCTTCACCCAATCGATTTTGCCGTCCCAAATCACCGCCACGCTGACCCCTGGTACGCCGTGGTGCGCCATGCGCGCCTCGATCGTCCAGCCCTCGTCGCCCTCGAACACGTTGGGCGGTGCCAGGCTGCGTTCGACCTCGGCGATTCGATCCGCCGAGTCGACCGCGGATAGCGGGTTGGCGGCCAGAGCGATGAGGAAGATCAGGGCGCAGGCATTCTGTAGAACAGCATTCTGTAGGACAAGAGTGTGCTTCTTCATAGGCGGCTTCCAGTAGATTCGGCGTCGGTTGGGGAGGTCCGGTGTCAACACCTACTCCATCACGGCCTACAGGTTGCAAGAACAGACCGAAGCATGCAAGGCGGCGGACCGCCCTATCTGGGGAAAGACCTGTGTTTTAGGCCCGATGCTTCTCTTCCAGCGCGATCAATAACGGGCTTGGATCCGTGGGCCGAACTCAGCCTGGGTCGGGTAGGTCGCAACCAAGGTCCAAGAGTTCCTGACGGCGGCGCAAAATTCGAGCCTCCTTACCGAATTCGAGGACGGCTTGCAGCGACTCCTGGCAGGCCTCCTGGGCCGCCACTAATCGTCCTTGATCGAAAAGTGATTTGGCCAGCTCGCGAAAGGTCGCGCTGACATGACTCATTGGAGATTCTTCAAGGTGTTGCAAATAGTCAATGGCTCGGCGGACAAAGACCTCAGCTTCCTCGGGGCGCGACTCGGCAGCAGCGATTCGAGCGCGCAGTTCCATGACCGCCGTAAATACCGGATATACCGTATCGTTGCCGGAGAGGTTGGCTTCCGCCGTCGCAAAAAGGGCCGCCACCTCGGCTTGCCGACCGTCTTCTTGGAGCCAAATCATGTAGGCGAGAAGAGCTGAAGCATTTGCGATGAGCGGGTGCTTTTCGGCACTCAGGCTCTGTCGGATCTCGACACTCTTTCGGAAAGCGCTTTCCGCCGCGGGGTAGTCTTCCTGGTAGCTGAACACTCGCCCAAGAAGATAAAGACTTCGCGCAACTGGGCCTGTTTTCGAGCCGTACAGGCGCTCTTCCAGGTCGATAATACGATGCAGAACAGTCTCTGCTTCAGGATAGGCTTTGCTGTCCACCAAGCCATAGGAGAGCCGGCTCAAGGCCGGAACCACGCGGCGGGAATCTGTACCATAGGCCTCTTCGAGAACAGCAACAGCGCGACGGAAATAGTCTAATCCTTGGGGATCGAGCCGACGATGGGCGACACTTCCGAGCTCCAGATAGATCTCAGCAAGAATATCTGGACTTGCGGGACTCGCCCCCGGAGCCGTTTCGAGAATCGAAAGGCCTCGGCTTAGTCTCTCGCTCGCTTCTTCCAACCTATTCATCATGCGAAGCGCGGATCCAGCTTGGATTTCGAGCCGGGCGCCCTGCGAGGAGTCCTCGGGGTCCGCCGCCAACGCTGCGACGGCTGAGGAATATGCTTCGTCGAAGCGTCCTTCACGAAACCGCAGGTCGGCTACCTTCTCAAGAATGTCGATGCGGGTTTGTCCAATAGCCTCATTCGGACGACCTGCCCAGGGGCCCACTGTGTTCAGGAGGTCTCTAGCCTCCTCCAGAAGAGCCTCAGCCTGGCCGAAGTTCTCCCACCGAGCATGGATTCCAGCCACTGCACCCAACAAGGCGGCCCGTTCGAAGGGCTGGTCACTGAGCTCACTGGCCAGTCCCACAGTTCCGCGTTCAAGAATCTGGCGAGCGGTGAGTTGGTCGGGGTTTTCAAGCGAACTATCGACCTCGCCTAAAAGACTCTCAAGGAAGCCCGCCAGCCGATCGGAGCCCTGCTGGGCTAGTAAGGCTCGGTCGAGAGCCTGCTCAGCGGCCTCAGCTTCCAGATCGGCGCGGCAGGCTTCGGTACGGGCACGAACAAATCCGACCGAAGTACCTATGAAACCGACGACTAGGCTAGCGGCGATCAGGGCGGCCGCAACAAAACATCCGCGATGACGCCGCATCAGCTTGTGCAGCAGGTAGCCGAGCGTCGGCGCGCGGGCACTGACCGGCTCACTGGCGAGAAAGCGCTCGAGATCGGCGGCGAGCTCGGCAGCTGAGCCGTAGCGCTCTGACGGATCGAACGCAATCGCCTTGAGAGCGATCCAGTCGAGGTCACCACGCAACCGTTTAGAGAGCTCGATGGCGCGCTCGCCACGCCGCGCAGCAATCGCCCGCCCGGTGTCCGGCTCGAGGGTGGTCACTCGGGTACTTGGCCGAGCGACCTGGTCGTCCGCCGAGCGCCGAAGCGCGTCCAAAGGTGTATCGCCGACCTCGGCCCAGGGCCGTAGACCGGTCAGCAGCTCGTAGAGCACCACGCCGAGTGAAAACACATCCGACCGCTGGTCGACATCGCCGCCCTGTCCGAGAGCCTCCGGACTCATGTAGGCCGGTGTGCCGATGATCCGGTCACCGGTCGCCAAAGTGGGATCGGCCAGAGAACTGTCGAGCCCCTTGGCGATCCCCAGATCGATAACCTTGGGCACGGCACGACCGTCGATCTCGGTGACCAGGACGTTCGACGGCTTGAGATCACGGTGTAGCAGAAGCTTGCGATGGGCGTGATCGACCCCGCTGCAGACGTCGATGAATAGCCGCAGCCGATCCTCGAGGCCCAACGAGCGCTCGTCGCAGAAGGTCGTGACCGGTATTCCGTCGATCAGCTCCATCGCGAAGTAGGGCACACCGTCGTCGGTCGTACCGGCGTCGAGGATCTTGCCGACATTGGGATGATCGAGCCGCCCCATGGCGTGACGCTCGGCCTCGAATCGCGCCCTAGCCTGGCGCCCGGCCACCGCCGTGCGCAAGATCTTGAGCGCCACCTGGCGGCGCACCGTTCGTCCTGCTGGGCCAGAAACACCCGTCCCATGCCACCTTCGCCCAGCAAACTGAGCAGCCGATAGGGACCGACCGCCGTTGGCATCTCGGGTTCGATCGTCGCCCGCCCGAGCTGCGGCGGTGCGAGGAATCCGTCACCGGTGTGATCGTCGGCGAGCATCTCCCGAACATCGGCCGCCAACGCCGAGTCACTCGCGGCGAGCACCGCCTCGCGTTCTGCCGCCGGCAGACCGACCACCCGGGCGAGCAAGGCGAACCGCTGGCGGTCCTCGGACGAATCTTCAGATGATCTGTCTCGCTCGTTGGTCACAGTTCAACTCCCGATTCCGACACTGCCACTCCTAGGAGCTATATTCTCACGGAACGCTGAGCGTGTAGCCCGGCGAGAGGGCGCCCGCTCTCAAGGCCGGTGCCGAGCCGTCCGTCAAGGGCCAAGAGCCAGGAAAGCGTGCTCGACCGCCAAGCCGGGCGAACTGACGGCAGTGAAGGCCGGCACACCGTCGAGCAAGCAACGGTCGCAGACCGGATCGTCATGCTGATAGCCAACCGGACCAACGCCCGTCGACTGTTCGCAGATCGCACAAGGCGTGCCCGGCTTTTCGGCAATGCGGATGCAGTAGAAATGTTGGGCTGCCGACGTCGTCTTCGGATCTGCGGTCATAGCGTCGCTCCTCACGGTAGGTCTGCTCCGGCGCAAGGGGTTGATCTCGACTGCCGAGCCAGACCCTCAGAGCAAGCCACAGAGAGCCTGCAGCGCCGAAATGGAGGAGGAGTGAGTACCCAAAAAGGCCGGCGGGTGTCAACGAGGTGCCTGGCGTAACTAGCTGATTGCAGGAGCTTTGTAGCTCAACTACGCTGAACTTCGCTAAAGCGCGTTCTCAACCGATTATACCCCAGCGGCGCCAAGTCCTTTGTTACCAGTGACTGGAGCCACGGACGCCGCCGATTCTTCACTCTCGGCCGCTACGGCCATGTCAAAGACCGGCAAGCGGACGGTAGTGCTGAACTCCGGCACTCTGGCGACCCTCGAAGATCTGGAGCGGATCGACGGCAACCCCTACGTCGTCCCTGGCAGCAAGCCCGGCAACCGTCACAGCACGCTTCAGAAGCGCTAGGCACAGAACTCCACCCGCGCGGAGTGTAGGTGCTCAAGCAACGTCAGGGCATCTTCGACACCTTTCCGTTGTCTCTCATCACGACCCAGACGATCTCCCATCTTGGCAGTTTGGTTGGTGCCCCGCCCGACGTCCAGCGTTTTCGACCGACATCTTGGTGAAGGCAGCAGATGAGACGCCGTTCCCCGAGGACGACTGGGTGGGTTGTATGTAGCTCGCGATCGTCAGGGATGCCTCGGCGTCTACGGCTCGACCGCGGAACCCGGCCGCGTCGCAATGACGATCCTGTGCTTATTGAGTCTCCGCCGTAGAATCTGATCCTCGAGAACGCCGCTCTTCGCCAACAGCTCGCAATTCTTCAAAGCCAGAAGCCAACACCGGCTTGGCTCAGCCGTCAGATGGCCACTGTCTCGTGCGGGAAAGCGTTGACTAAGCCAGCTACCCAGCCGACCGCTCCCATGACTATCGCCTCGAGTGCCAAGTCGTCGACGCCGCAGAAGAGACGGTATCGATCACCACAACAGCCGAGTTAGTGGATGCCCCCCATATGGAGCACGTTCGCACGCAGCTCCCCTATGCCCTGGTAGGGGGCGGTGCGGCCTTGCTTGCGTCATTGGCCACCTCCGCAATCGGTCTCAGTCCGTGGCTCGCGACGGCGCTGGGTTCGGCGGCGATCATCATCCTAGTTTGGGGGCTGGGGAAAGACCCGAATGCGCCTCCGAGGGGAGCTCGACATGAACCAGACGGCTGACTCGATCTCGTACTACAGCATCACCCTTCTGCTGGTTGCGGTCGCCGCGAACGCTGGCGACAAGGGGCCACTCAGCGTCGACGACGGACTGCGGATGAAGGTTGTCGAAGAGGCCGTGATGTCCCCCGACGGCGACTCTGTCCTGTTCACCGTCAGGAGCCTCGATTGGGCGAAGAACGAGTTCACTCACGAGCACCTGATGTACCGAGGCAGCACTCAATCGACGCATAAGTACATCGGCGACGGCGGCGGGGAGGATTTCAGATTTTCTCCCGACGGCCAGCTCATCGCGTTCCTGCGTGAATTGGGCGACGAGACCGAGGGGTCGGCGCTGGCCGAAGGCAGCGAGTCTTCCCAGGTTTTCGTCATGCCTACTTTTGGTGGCGAGGCGTTGCAGTTGACCCAACACCCAGGGGGCGTTGCGAGCTTCCGGTGGTTGCCTGCGAGTGACCGGATTCTCTATCTCGCCGAGGGCCGGGACGATGACGGTACCGAGGCGGAGCGCCGCCTGGGAGACGACGCATACTTTGTGGACGAGACCCCCAACGGCAAGCAAGCGGCCAGATACACGAGCTTCTGGTCAATCGACGTCGCCCACCACGAGGAGGCATCCAGGCTGTCGCAGCTGTCGCTGGTGGTCGGAGATTTCGCCGTCTCACCCGAAGGCGAGCGGGTGGTGTTCGATGCGCGGCCCGACACGCGGACCAACTACCCCCACGAGGCTGAGCTCTACATGCTCTCGGTGACGGAAGGGACCGTCGCCAAGCTGACCAACAACGCGGCGCCCGAGAGCGGCGCCAGGTGGTCGCCAGATGGTAAGGCCATCGCCTATCGAGCCCCGGACGCCGAGACGTTCGAGCTCAGCAACGGGTACTTCTGGGTCATGGATCCGGATTCCGGAGAGACGCGGAAGTTGACCGAGCAGTCGATCGGCGAGTTGAGCACCGAGCCGGTGTGGGCAGCCGATGGCCGCAGCCTGCTCTACAATGAGATTCACGGAACCAGCACGAACCTCTACCGCATTGACATCGAAACGGGGAAGGCGAAGGCGCTGACGAGAGGCGCCGGAACGCTGCGCGTTCACGGCTACTCCGCAGCCAGAGACCGGATGGTGTACAGCTACCAGAACTTCACCACCCCGTCAGATCTTTTCGTGAGCGATCTGGAGGCACGAAACCCGCGCCGCATATCCGACCTGAACCCTTGGATCGGCACGACCCGCGCGCTGACCGATGGGCAGTTGTTACGCTGGCGAAGCGAGGACGGCTTGCCGATCGAGGGGGTGTTCTTCCCAGCTCTCGCCAGCACGACCGAAAAGACTCCCCTCATCGTCCACATCCATGGCGGCCCGGCAGGAGTCGTCGAGAACACCTTCCGAGATGATTTTCAGATTCTCGCTGGGCTCGGCTTCGCGATCCTGGCTCCCAACGTACGCGGCAGCACCGGCTACGGAGACGCCTTCCTGCGCGGCTTGGCCGGCGAGGTGGGGCCCGGGTACAACTTCGACGTTTCGCTGCGGTATATCGGGGGCAAACCGTGGGACAACCCTGCGGAGTTGCAGAAGAGATCGTCGATCACCCATGTCCGCAACGTCTCGACTCCCGCGATCATCTTCCACGGTGGCGACGACGAAACGTCCAGCGTCGGCCAGTCCCTCATGTTCTACACTGCGCTCCGTGAAATCGGCAATGCTCCGGTGCGGTACATGCGTTTCCCCCGCGAGGGCCACGGGATCGAAGAGCCGAGGCACCGGAGGAGGTTGGCAACCGAGGAGATCATCTGGTTCATGAAGTACTTGCGCGGCCAGGACTGGCGTCCAGGGCCGCCGCTCTTCGCGGAACCCGTTCCTGCGGCCGAGTGACCGGCGCGCTCGGTCGAGTGAGGAGAGGGGCCGGCTCCGTTGGTGGGAGTGACCACCGTCCTCGCCACAGCACTGCTGGCTAATCTCGTTCCAGCGTTGAAGGCGGCAAGCCTCGACCCGGTCGCGGTTCCCCGCAGCGAGTAGCAGTGACCAAGTCCTCACAGTTCAAGTTTGCCCAGCTCCCGATCGAAGGTAGTCAATACCGATGCTATCTAACGCTCAGCGGTATGCGGATTCGGCAGCCGGTACGGCCATCGGGCGCGGCTTCGAGGGCGAAATCGAAGCGGTGCTTGGACAGCACCTATTTGGCCAGGGTCAGCCCAATGCCTGCCTTCTGTCGAGGTTCCTGCAGAGGAACCAAGCTGACTAGGTAGAGTTAATGGACCAGCCGGGTGTGGCTGTAAGCCGAGTACCAGCCGAACCAGAAGGCGCGGTGGGCCGGAAGTCGGGGCAGCAGGCGGCCGTCCGCGGTCGCCAGGCGGTCTTCATGCAAAGTCCAGCTAGTGCCGGATTCGTCGACCGCGGTGTGGTCACGATCCCAGCTGGCGAAGCGCAGGCCAGCGCTTTCGTAGACTCGGGCAGCGCCTGAATTGTCGGTCAGGACGACGAACGGTAGCTCACCGATCTGGTCGTGGTAGAGCGGCTTCTCGGCCAGGTAGGCGACCGCGATTGCCAGTGGCTGGTCAGGATGTTCGGAGACCTGGATGCCGAGCACTTGGTCCTTATTCTTCAGCCGCTGGTCGAGCTTGGGAACGCTGAACATCAGCTCGTCGGTGGCGAAGTAGCGCCGATAGGCGGCGCCTTCGGCGTAGTCGCGACGGTGGCCGGTGTCGAGGGATAGCACTTGGGTTCGCGGATGGCGCCGACGCCATTCGCCCCAGGTGGTGGTGACCACCGAGCGCCGTTCGAGCTCGATGTCTTGGCCGACCAGAGGGCCGATCACCGGCCGTCCCCACAGTGTGTTCCACAGCGATTGGCTGGCCTGGTCATACATCAGCTTGTTGGAGCGATAGAGGAAGCCGCTGGTGCCGAGGTGGTAGTTGGTTTCGGCGACGGTGGTCTCGTAGATGATCACCGTGCCACAGAGCGTGCAGTAAACCCCGGCCACCGGCACCGCGCCAACCGTGTCGACGAACATCTCGTGCCAGGCCAAGATCCGTTGTGGGTAGGCCCGCACATCGCCATTGATCTCGATGCCGAAGACGACGTCCTCATCGTCCAGATAGTCGGCCTCGGCGGCGCTGATCATCTGCGGCTGGCGCAGCGGTGGGATGCCGTCTTGCGGCACACCGCCCCAGCGGACCTCGTCGAGGCGGATCAAGCTGGTTCGCTGGGAGGAAAAATAGCCCTTGAACTTGGCATCGATCAGGCTGTAGATCGCCGACTTGAATTCCGCATAAGAGGGCGCCGGCTGCTCTTCTTGCTGCCACAGCCAGTCGTACCATCGATCGATATCGAAGCTGAAACGCTGGCCGGTCTGCTTCTGTAGCAGGCCGATCAAGCGGCGCTCGACGGCCCGGTCCCGCGACAGGTGGATCACCTCGAGAGCCATCGTCACGTATCCGGGCTGCCAGCTGTCGCGGATGGTGTCGTAGGCCGCCTTGTGCTCACCGGCCGGTTCGGTGAGCAAGGTGACGAAGGCACCGGCGCCGGCTGAGCCATCGGTGGCGGCGGTGCTAGGTGAGTTGGTCTGGGCTTGGCCCAGGCTGGCTATCGAGAGCACAAAGGTAAAGGCCAGGAGGGCTTTTGGTTGGATCGACATCGTCACTCCGGGAGACTCGGTTGCGGAAGATGCTGTTACCTCGTCTGAAGTCTACGTGGCTGCTGGCAGGGGCGGTTCAATTCCTTACGGGCACCCAGTCGGCACCCAGTCGAAGCCGGTTGGCATAGATGCTGCCCGGAGCGAGTAGAAACTGCCCAAAATTGACCGGTGTCAATGAACACCATTCTTGACGCCCTTAGGGCCTTCTATGTTGCTTCTATGTTGCCACCCAAGTCGGCAGAATCATCGGAGATCGCGGTCTTCCGGCTCTGAAGAACGCAAACTCCTGCTGTTTGGCGTCTCGATCGGGCGCCTTGATCGACGATTCGTGTCCTTGAGCTTGCGGAAATCTACATTGACAGAGACGGGATGTCACCCGCGCCAACCCTTTGCGAATCAAGGGCGGACCTCTCCTGTAGAGAGTTGAAGATACTCTCGAACTCGGCCCCTTGCGGGTTGGTTAAGGCGGTGATGGCAACTGTGACGATGCTGTCAATCCGTGCGCGCGGGCCGGCCCCGCGCGGCTCCGGGGCTGTCCGGCGCCGCTCGATGTGCATGGGCGCGCAGGCGGAAAGCATCCCGGCGGAAACTCCACCGAGTAGTCGCCCGATCGCAGGCGAGTCGCCGCTTCTCGATATGCCTCGACGAACAGGCGGTAAGCTTCCTTCAACTGTTCTCGGACCGCCTTTGATGCGGCATGCACCACCGGTGCCGGAGACCTCTTAGTGCGCAGAGGACTCTCGTGTGGGTGCTGCTTGCGGATTGCCGTCGCACCCAGAGGTACGGTGCCGCCAAGCACTACCCTCCGGGCGTTCTTAGCGTCGATTTCCGCGATCATGTCGGAGATCCGCTGGCGGATCTCTGCGGGAGGGAGGTGCTGCCAGCAGGGTAGGGGATCAAGCTGCAGCGTGTAGCGCTCGATAAAGTCCTCAGGGTCGGTCTCTTTGCCGCGGCGGTTGGCCTCGTATTCGAGGCTGCGGTCGCGCCAGATCCCTTCGAGGGTTTTGCCTTGGGTGAGAGCCTCGAGACACTGAAGCCCCGGCCAATCCCGGCAGCGTAGCACCAGATGTTCCTTCGCACCGTGACTGATCACATACCGAAGCCGGGAGACCATCGCGGCTTCTTCTTCGCTAACTTCGATGGCTCGGAACCGGCGGCCCCAGAATTTTTCTCGCCAGTTGACCCTGCGGCCAGCCTCGCGGGCGAGATTGCCATTGACGTATTCCATGAAGCCGGACAGATCTTTGATGTCGGTGGCTCCAAGTAGGAAATGGAGATGGTTTCGGAGCCCGCCGAATGCGTAGATCTTCACCGGGTGCCTCTGCTGGGCGCGGGCGATGATGCCGACCGCAATGCTGCGGAATTGTCCGTCAGCAGGCAGAAGGAATCGGCTTTGGAGGCATCGCGTAGTGATTTCGAAAATGGCGCCGCCGGGGCGCAAGTGTCGCAAGAGTCTTGACATACCCCCTGTAGACGGCAAGAGGGTTCCCAATCTTGACAGTTCGCGGGAGAAAAGTTGGTGGATTGTGCGGTGGGGTGGAGCCGCGGTCCTTTGCGACCGATGTAAGATGCTGAAAACAAGAGAGTACGGTTGGGGTGGCACCCCGCTGGCACCCCGCTGGGAGCACCCCGCTGGGAATTTCGGCGGCGCCGGCTCGCAGGACGACAGAGTCCAAGTGATCGCCGTCCAGGGCGACAGCCACATGGTTCTAGGTGCGGCCGCCGAGATCGCGCCCTACACTTTCGTGCCGGTCGTCGTTCGGCTCGATGGGAGTGGTAACTACGACACCAATTTCTCAGGCAATGGCTGGCGTACTTTTCCCGATCCGCCGGGCTATGTACAGCGCGGCACACCGTCGATCGCCCTCCAGCGTGATGGCAACATAGTAGTCGCTTGCCTCGCCGTGGCGATCGAACCCGACGACAACGATCAGATCTTCAACACCCGTTTGCTGAGTTCCCATGTGCTGTTTGCCGATGGTCTCGAGAGCGGCACGGTCAGTGGCTGGACTACGTCGGTCGGCGACTGACCCGAGAGGTCGGCTCAAGGTGTTGCGGCCAGGGACCCGAGGCCGGCGTGCGGTTTCGCCTTGCCGAGCGTTTGGTCAAGTATGTCGCTCTGGATTGGCTGGGGCAGCTACTGACCGATGGTTCGGAGGCCGCCCATGTTTGTTTGCAGACTCACGGTTGCTTTGCTGATTCTCGCTCTCTTCGCCGATCGAGGCTGGTCGGGTGAGATCGGTCAAGTTGGCGCCAACGACTTTCGGATCTCGGACATGGACGGGGCGCCTTTTGTCGGCATCACGGGGCCTGGCAGCGTCGCTTTCAACACCCTTGATCGGGAGTATCTAGTGGTCTGGTCGGGCACTGCGACGCCGTCGGCGACCTCCGAGATCTATGGCCAGCGCCTCGACCGCGACGGTTCTCCGGTCGGTGCCCCCGACTTTCGGATCTCGCAACTCAGCCAGGGCAATCCAAGCTTCGGCGCTTTCTCGCCGTCGGTGGTCTACAACCCACATCGCCGGGAGTACCTGGTGGTCTGGTATGGGCAGGACTTCCTGCTGCCCGACAACGGTAACGAAATCTACGCTCAGCGCCTAAGGCCAGACGGCAGTAGCCTCGGGGGCAACTTTCGAATCTCTCAAACAGGCGACGGAACAGCGATATTTGATGCCTTCAATCCGGTTGCCACCTACAACGGAAACGACTTCGAGTATCTTGTCGTTTGGTACGCCGACCACGGTCAAGGTGCCCTGGTTAATAACGAGTTTGAGATCTACGGCCAGTTCCTTGACGCTGTCGGTGTAGAGATTGGAAGTGACTTCCGGATCTCCGAAATGGGAGGCTCTGGCGATCCCTCTGATGCTGCTTTTGAACCCGACGTCGCTTTCGATCCGATCAACGGTTGGTACCTGGTGGTCTGGACGGGTGACGCGGCCGGTGGCGCTCTGGTCGACGACGAGTTCGAAATCTACGGTCAGCTGCTCGACGCGACCGGCCAGCAGATTGGTACCAACGACTTCTTATTGTCGGATCTAGGTGGCTTTGGCGACGCCGATTTCGACGCCGGCTCTCCGGCCGTCGAGTTCCAGCCGGTCACTCGCGAATGGTGGGTTGTCTGGTTCGGAGACGACGACGAGGGAGGGCTGGTCGAGGGGGAACTCGAGATCTTTGGCCAACGGCTGAGTATTGCTGGCGCGCAGCTTGGCGACAATGATTTTCGTATCTCGACGATGGGCGGGTTAGGAGCCGCGGGTTTTTTCGCGTTCGTCCCCGATCTGGTTTTCGACTCCAGCAGTGACGAAATGTTGGTAGCGTGGTCGGGCAACGAGCAGATCGGCGAAACCGAAATCCACCTGGCGCGCTTACGGGCCGATGGCCTCCTGGCCGATCGCTCAATCAGGATCTCGGACCTCGGGCCCGATGCCGATCCGAGCTTCTTTGCGGAGGCCCCCGCGCTCGCTTGGAACGAGGTTGATGGCCAGTTGTTAGTGGTTTGGTGGGGCAATGATGATCAGAGCGCGGGAGTCGCCTCCGATGTCGACATCTTTGGCCAACGGCTCACTCACCCCTTCTTCTGTGATGGTTTCGAATCGGGTGATTTCGCTGCTTGGAGCCAGGTGACGCCTTGAGCACAGGATCGGCTAGTCGCTGGTTGCGGCCAGCTCGCGCACCTTCTTGGGCAATCGCAAGGGACGGTAGACTTGCTACCCTTCAAGCCGGCCGTAGGCCATGAGCCGCCCGCTGGCGATGCCCTCCGGGGTAGCCTGCACAAAGCCTTCCCAGCCACTTTTCATCGCTGACGAGCCTTTGCTCTTAGCGACTGAAGGGCGGTGGATGCCGGTAATCAGCTCGCCTCGCACCAGGGCTTCTATGTTGCCACCCAAGTCGGCAGAATCATCGGAGATCGCAGTTCTCCGGCTCTGAAGAACGCACACTCCTGCTCTTTGGCGTCTCGGTCGGGCGCCTTGATCGAGGGTTTGTGACTTTGAGCTTGTTGAAATCGTCTTTGCCAGAGACGGGAGGCCAGCCGCTCTAACTCATAGGCGTTTCTAGGGTAGACCTCTCCTGTGGAGAGTTGAAGTTACTTTCGAACTCGGTCCCTTGCGCTTTGGTCAAGGCGGTGATGGCAACCGTGACAACGTTGTCTATCCGGGCGAGCGGGTTGGACCCGCACGGCTACAGGGCTGTCCGGCGTTGCTCGATATGCCTCGACGAACAGGCGGTATGCTTCCTTCAGCTGTTCTCGGACCGCCTTTGACGCGGCATGCACGGCTACGTTTGGGGTGGCACCCCGAGGGCAGGCACCCCGAGGGCAGGATCTCTTGGCGTGGCCAAAGGCACATGCAGCTGCGCTCCTGTGGCATACTCACTAGGTATTTTCCACCATCGAAATCGCTCATCGTCGTAGGGACCCCAGGTGAGTCGACTGCCAGCCGAGGCCGGGAGTGCTAGCGACCCGATCGCTGCCGCCATCGAGGCGTTTCAGCGTGGTGTTGATCGCGAGCGCAGCTTCCGGACCATCTTCGAGCGCTTCCACGCGCCCGTCAGGCGCTTCTTCGCCCGTCGCGGCGTGCCGGCCGAGGAATGCCCCGATCTAACCCAAGAGGTGTTTCTCGGGATTTATCGTGGACTGGCGAGCTGGCGGCCGGAGGCTCGTTTCGAAACCTGGCTGTTTCACATCGCCAACACCACCTGGCTGAAGCGCTTGCGTCACCAGGCGGCGAACAAACGCGCCGGCATCGAGCTGGCGACCGACGATATCGAAGCGTTCGAGCCCGCATTGTGGCTGGCGGATCGGCAACTCGACCGGCTGCTCGACGGCGAACGCCAACAGGCTTTGCATCAGGCCGTGACCGAGCTTCCCGCGCAGATGCGTAAGTGCTTGACTCTGCGGCTCTACCACGACTTGAAGTACCGGGAGATCGCCAGCTTGCAACGGATCTCGCTGGACACCGTGAAAGCTCATCTGTTCCAAGCACGGCAGAAGCTCAAGCTCAGGCTGAGCGATTTTGCCACCGAGGAACTGCCTTGGTGAGCGGGAGGAACGAAGTGGAGAACACCGATCATCGTGCCCTGCGCGCGGCGCTGGCAGACGAGGCCAGTGGCGGTGATTTGTTGGCCGCTCACCCCATTGCCGACACTTTGCTGGCCTATCTCGAGGGCACTCTGGAGGGTGCCGAGGCGGAGCGGATCGCGGACCACTTGGTGGCTTGCCGCGAGTGTGGACGGGCAGCGATCGATCTTGGTGACTTCGCATCCGGCGAAACCGAGGAGGTTGCGGAGTTCGCTACCGTCGCCGCTTGGCGGGCTTTTAAGGAACATCTTCCAGAGCAGGACGCAAGCGCCCGATCACGACCCAGTCCGAATTCCCGATCCACCCTTCACTGGCCGAGCCGGGCCTTAGCGGCGAGCCTGGTGGTGGCATGTCTGGGTTTGCTGCTGTGGGGCGGTGCCTTGCGGCGCTCGTTGGGCCGGGCCGAAGCGACGGTTGTCGAGTTGGAGGCGGCCCAGCTCGAGGTGCCGATCCTCTATCTCGAAGGCGCCGTGCGCGATCAGGCGGCAGCGGTGGCGGAGATTGCCCGAAGGGCTGGTCCGGGCCGATTCTTGATCGTCCTGACACCGCCGCCAGGAGCCTCGTTCAGGGGCTTGGCAGTCGAGGTGGTGGATTCGGTGGGGCGGCCCCTGTGGTCGGCCAGTGACCTCGACTTGAGTGAGTACGGCACCTTGCGAATCGGGCTGTCTCGGGCTCAACTGCCGGCTGGCGACTTCTTGTTGCTGCTGCGTGATCGATCTGGTGACCTGCTGGCCGAGTATCCACTGCGATTGTCCGATCACTGAGGGGTCGAGGCTTGCCGGCCAGGTACCTGCAGCTTGCCGTCTTCTCGCTGCTTTGCTGGGCGCTCCTCAGCGGCTGCGCCCCGCCCGCGGTCCACACCGATTCAAGCCAGCCCGGCCAAGCTGCCAAGACCTTGGTGGCCGGAATGCAGCTCGAACAAGTGCCGCGAGATGCCGACGATGCTCGGACTTTCATCGTCGAGATGCAAGCGGGCGACTACCTGCAACTGCACGTCGAGCAACTCGGTGTGGATGTGCTGCTGCGGCTGTCGTCGCCAAGTGGCTTACCCCTGCTCGAAGTCGATAGCCCGACCGGTCGCCAAGGTTTTGAGCGGCTGTATTTTGTGACCTCTGAGAGCGGTTCTTATCTTCTGCGAGTGGAGCCCTTTGCTGCACCCGAGATGGGTGGTCACTTCGTGCTGCGGGTCGAAGCGCAGGGCTTGGCCTCACCGCGACAGCGCTTGCAGGCCGCCGCGGCGGCGGCGGAGTGGGCGGCACGGGTAGAGTCTGAGCCGGCCGAGGTGCGCGCTCATCTGCGGCAGGCGTGGCGTCTGTGGCAGCAAGCGGCGGCCCCCGCGGCGGTGGCTAATGTCGAGATGCAACTGGCGGAGCTGGATCAGCTCGTGGGGCACATCGATGCCGCCAACACCGGTTTTCGCAGGGCCGCCGCGGGCTTCGAGGTCGCCGGGGAGCCGCTGCAGCAGGCCACCGCGCTGCTCAGTCTGGGGTCGATGTATTACCGCTTGGATCGCTTGCCCGAGGCCATTGCGGTTTACCGTCTGGCGTTGGCGCCGGCCGCGGCTTCGACCGGCAGGCATCTCGAAGCAGATTTGCTCTTTAACCTGGGCACCAGCCATCTGCTGCGCGGCGAGTTACAGCAGGCGCTCGACTACCACGAGCGCGAGGCCGCGGTGCGAGGCGAGGCCGAAACGATGGCCGAGCGGGCCGAGCGGCTGCACAACCTCGGCATCCTCAACTGGCAACTCGGTCGCTGGCAGCGGGCGGTGGACCTGCTGAGCGAGGCTGTTGGACTTTTTGCTCAGCTCGGCGATCAGCGAAGGTGGGCCAACAGTCTGGTGCAGCTGGGAGAGGCACAGCGCAACCGCGGTGAGCCGGAGGCGGCTGAGGAGAGCTACCTCCAAGCCCTCGCCATTCAACGCCAGCTCGACTCAAGCCGCGAGCTTTCGACCACTTTGGTTGCCCTGGGGCTGCTGCACAAGGAAAACGGCCGTCTGGAGAGTGCCCGTGAACTCTACCTGGAGGTTCTGGAGCGCAGCGCGGAACTCAGCCGAGCCGATCGCGCCACCACGTTGCACAACCTGGCGGCGATCGACCGCGCTCAGGGTCGGCCCGAGGCTGCGCTGCGGCGCTCTGTTAAGAGCCTGGCGCTGCATCGCCGGAGCGGCAGCGTTCACTTGCAGGCCCATGCCCTGGTGGGTTTGGCGGCGGCAGAACGTCAACTCGCCTTGCTGACCGAGGCTCGGCGGCATCTGGAACAGGCTTTGGAACTCTTTGAGTCGACCCGTTACGCGGTGCTCACCGCTAGTCGGCGGTCATCGTACCTGGCCACTGTGCAGCCGCACTACGGCAACTACATCGACTTGCTGGTCGAGCTCGGTGAGCCGGCGGCGGCGCTAGCGGCGGTCGAGCGCTCTCGAGCGCGCTCATTGCTCGATGCCTTGAGCCTTGCGGCGCTGGCGGTTGACGGTGAAGAGGATGCTGAGCTGCTGGCCGCAGAAGAGCGGGCCCGAGGCCAAGTTGAAGAGCTGGCGGCGCGCCGCCAAGCGCTCAGCCTGCGCGCGGTCGCGCCGCCTGACCTGCTGCCGCGAGTCGAGGCCGACTTGCGGCTGGCGCTAGACCGGCTGGAGGTGGCCAGCGATCGGCGGCGAGCAGGGAACCCCCGCTACCGCGAGCTGACCCGGCCTCGACCGCTCGATGTCGGCTCGATTCGGGGCTTGCTCGATGCCGACACCCAGTTGCTGGAGCTACATTTGGGCGAACGCCGCAGTTTTCTCTGGCTGGTGGATGACCAAAGTCTCGAACTCTTTGAGTTGCCACCGGCGGCTGTTCTAGAGCAGGCCGCGCGCGCCGCCTATCTGGCCCTGGGGCGCAGTCACCACCGCGAAGGCCATCGTCAGGCTGAGCAGGCTCTGTGTGATCTTTCGCGGCAGCTACTTGGTGTGGTCGGAGAGAGTCTGAGGGCTCATCGATTGGTGATGGTGGCGGATGGCGCGCTGCGCTACCTTCCTCTGGCGGTGCTTCCGGACCCTCGCCAGCTGGCCGCCGCCTGCGATGGGGTGGTACCCCTGGTGGAG
This sequence comes from Candidatus Multivoradales bacterium, assembly GCA_965248925.1. Classification (GTDB taxonomy): domain Bacteria; phylum Acidobacteriota; class Thermoanaerobaculia; order Multivoradales; family J023; genus CBDFLE01. The sequence goes on from CBDFLE010000006.1 coordinate 3,373,866, forward strand.
AATTTCGAAGTTGTCAGCCTACCCTCAGTTTCGGTGTTGGCCGAAATACGGCGTGGCCACCGCGGGCAGGATCTGGGACTGCCGAGTTCGCCGACGCTGGCCGTGCTAGCCGACCCGGTGGTTGCTGCCGACGATCCGCGGCTGAGGGGGCTGTTGCAGGATACAGACCTACCGTCGGCGTCGGCTGGGCTACGTCGCTTGCCCTTCTCTGGCCAGGAAGCGGCCACAATTCTGGCCCTGGCCGAGGCGGACTCAGGTTGGTCAGCGTTGGCGTTTGCCGCCGCCAAACCGGCACTGGCCGATCCCCGACTGATGGCTGCGGACATCGTCCACTTTGCGGTCCACGGAGTGCTCGACAGTGAGCATCCGGAGTTGTCCGGACTGATGTTGTCGCGTTTCGACCGCGGTGGTCAGGCACGCGACGGATTCTTGAGTGTCCACCAAGTCTACAACTTGCGTCTCGATGCCAAGTTGGTAGTGCTGTCGGCGTGTCGTACAGCGCTGGGGCGGGAGATCCGAGGCGAGGGTCTGGTGGGTCTTACCCGTGGATTTATGTTTGCCGGTGCCGAGCGCGTGCTGGTCAGCCTGTGGAATGTCGACGATGCGGCCACCGCCGAACTCATGGAGCGGTTCTATCGTGCTCTGTTGCACGACCACTTGCGGCCCTCGGCGGCGCTGCGTCGCGCACAACTCGAATTGCGCCGCCAGCCGGGCCGTCAGGCACCTTTTTTTTGGGCTGGTTTCGAGTTACAAGGCGATTGGCGATGAAAAGCAGGGAGCCGGCTAAACCCTTCGGCAGGTTTTGGATTCGAGGCTGCAGAAGACTGGATATGACAAAGGAGCGAAGCCGATGAGTGACCCCCTACTAGCGCCCTACGAAAAGATCCTTATCAACACAGAACTCGACCTGGTTCGCTTGGCTGAGCAGGTGACCCAGCAGGGCCGCTGGCTCGAAGTGGGCGGTGTCATGGTGGCCCTCGAGCTGGTGCACCGCGGTCGCCAGACGCTGCCGGGTTGGGACATCCAACCCTCCAATCCGGAGAAAGTCGATCAGATCACCATCCCACCGCCCGACCCCTCTGGATTGATCGGCGAGTTGCCCCACCGTCCGGCGGCGGATTTGCTCGAAGCCGCACTGGCCGACTTGCTCGAGCTGCTCAGAGTTGCCGCTGATAGAGAAGATCGCCTGCCGCTCAATGCTTCTCTTCCGGCGTTGCTGCTGGTCGACCGCGCCCGCCGAGCGGTATCCGGACAGATGGCGGGTGGCAGAGGCGGTGCCAAGGTCGAGCCGCCGGCGCCGATGCCTCCTGATCCCGGTAGCTGAGAGGCCACTCTTCTCATCCCATCTCTCGGTCCGGGCCGGGCAGCATCGCTTCCCGGGGTCGGATTGTAGCCAACCAGATGGCAGTGATTCCTTCGCCAGACGACTAGCCCTTACCTGGAGCACGACCATGACGATCAAGATTCCCAAAGATCCGGCAGGAGAACTGCCGGGCGGTCTCGCAAAGCGCCCCCCTCCGCGGACCTATGACGGCCCGATGCACCCCGCCAAGCTCCCGCCGCCGACTCCGCCGCCGGTGGACAATGGCGGCTGAGCAGAAGCCGCGGGCATTCGCCGGTGATTGGGCGGGTGCCCGCGGGGTCTGCGACGAGATCGCGGTGGGTCGACAGAGGTGAAGGGCTAGAGTGCGAGTGAGTGCTCCCTACCGGTTCGCCGTCAGGTCCGCAGAGCGATGCGCGGATAGACCCAGCTGCTGCATCGCCCGCTGGTCGCTCAGCCGCGGCTCCGGAAGAGCCGATCTAGGTTCTACTTCAGGGTGCCATGAGCAGGACATGCCTCACGCCTGCAACCACAGCAAGACGGCGAAGATCAGCACTGTCGCGGTGACGAAGCTCTGCACCCAGCGGTGGCCTTTGAGCACCGTCAACCGGGCGCCGAGGGCGCCACCGACCATGGTGCCGGCGGCTAGCGCCAGGCCGTAGCTCCACCACACCTTGCCGTGGTAGGCGAAGACCGCCAGGGCGAGGCCGGTGAGACAGAGGATGGTGAGCACTTTGACCGCGTTGCCGCGCACCATGTCGAGGCCGGCGGCGGTGGTGGCGGCGAGCACTAGAAACCCGACTCCGGCCTGGACGAAACCACCGTAAGTGCCGACGGCGAAGAAACCCGCGGCAAGGGCCAACGGGTGCGCCGGGCCGGTCACTGGTTGGCTGGGTGCGAGTACGGTTTGGGTGGCACCCTGAGAGGGCTATGCGCCGCCCCGAATCTCCTCTGCCGGCAGATGTCGCCAGCAGGTAGAAGGAATCGGCATTGGAGGCAGTGCGTGGTGATTTCGAAGGTGGCGCCGCCGGGGCGAATGTGTCGGAGATGTCTTGCCATACCCTCTCTCGACGAGGAGAGGGTTGCCAATCTTGCGGTTTGGAGGAGAGAAAGCTGGCGGATTCTGAGACCGACTGGGAACGCTGTTCCTGGCCTGTCGGATAAGTTGTTGAAAACAACAGAGTACGAGGTGGGTGGTGCCCTTGTGGGCGCCGATGCCTCCTGATCCCGGTAGTTGACCTTCAGATCGTCACTTTGGCGAGCCAAGTGAGGTCGGTTTGCCAAGAACGGCGCAACTTGACCTCGCGCTCGAACATAACTGGTGTTTTCCGCAGGAGTAGCGTGTAGGGGCTGCCGCTGCGGCGTGTGGTGTGGCCTACTGGCAGCTCGTGCTGGTCGAGCCTTTCATGCACATGCCTTCGTCCTTGCTTGGCAAGTGGCCATTCGAGTTCCTGCCGCGATGGACTGGACAGAAAACGGCGGAGTTTGGCGCAGAGCCGACAGTGGCAATCTGTCGGTAGATCGATGGACCAATCACCCGGCTTGCGGGGAGCTGAAGTGAGCTGCGCCTTCAGCCGCCGTTGACAGATTTGCTGGATGGCGGTGAGGGCAGGGGAGGTCTTCCATTGGGTTGGTTTCTTCCGCCCAGCAGTCCGCAGTAGTTGCATCAAGCAAGGGTGCAGCGCCGCATTCTTCTTGAGGCGAAGAAAGGCCACTACTTCGTTTCGTAGAGCTGCCGCCCCGCTGGCCGCGGCACCTTCGAGGATGCCGAGGATCGGCTTGGCGAGAGCCTTCACCTCACGCTCCTGGATGCTAGGTCTCATACCGCAGCGTAGAGTTTGCTGTATTTCCTTTCTCAACCATGCCCAGCGCTCTTCTAAGAGCAGCTTCGCACACCTTCGACCCCGAGTACTGATGGCACCTAGGGACGCGCACAGGTGGGGTAGTGAGCCGAGCCAAGTAAGTGGGTTCCGTTGGCGGTAATCCTGCTGGGCGGCCCACTGTGAGAGTAGGGACCTGGTCCAGTCTTCGCCATAGCCCTTGGCCAGCGCTATCCAAGCGGACGCACACCTCGCTCTGAGGTCCTCGACGCAGAAGGGTTCGAGGAGGCCAGTGGCCAACGCTGGGCTGGCCAGAGCCTCGGCGACTTGCAGAGTTTGATCGAAGAATCCACGACGTTTCTCGGCCGGGACGGTCTCTGCCCAGAAAGACATCAGAGAGGTGGCCAGATCCTGGGCCTCGGTGAGCTTGCCACGGCGCAGGTGCTGCCTCAGGCTTTGTAGGGCCCAGGCGGGCGGAATGTGTCAATGAGAATGAGACACTTTCTTCTGGGAATTAGTACGGAATCGGTAGTGGCTCCGGCACCATCGCTTTCAACGAGGGCGCGCAGGCAGGTGTCTCGCCTGGTGCGTCGTCGTCTACGCGGTGTGTCACCTCGTTCTCGGTATCGGCTGGGTCAGTGCTGGTGGTGGTGATCGGCGGGTTGATCCAGACCTCGCCACTGGGCTCCGGCAAAGCCGGCGTTCGCCGCTTGAAGCGGCTCGGATGAGCGGCTGAGGCGGCGGCGAGGACTTCTCGACGTTGCTCCAGCACTGAGGCCGTGAGGCCGTAGTGGACGGTCTCTGGCGTCAACAAACCGAGTCCTGTGTGGTAGTGCTGCGTGTTGTACCAGCCGAGGAACGAGCGGCAGAACGCTCGTGCATCTTCCAGTGATCCGAAGCGGTCGGGAAAGCTCGGATGGTACTTGAGCGTCTTGAACTGGGCCTCAGAGAACGGATTGTCGTTGCTCGTGTAGGGCCGGTTCAGCGACCGTGTCATCCCGAGATCGGCCAGCAGTAGAGCCACTGGCTTGGATGTCATGCTCGAACCGCGGTCCGAGTGCAAGGTAAGTCGATCTCGCTCAACACCTTGCTTCTCAACACTGTCGGCGATCAACCGCTTCGCGAGTCCTCCGGACTCGCGGGAGGCGAGCATCCAGCCGACGATGTAGCGGCTGAAGACGTCCAGAATTACGTAAAGGTAGTAGTAGGTCCACTTCACCGGGCCCTTGAGCTTGGTGATGTCCCACGACCACACCTCGTTCGGCCCTGTGGCCAGCAGTTCGGGCTTGGTGTAGTTGGGATGACGCCGCTGACGGCGTCGCTCGCGCAGCTCGCCCTCAGACTCCAGGACCCGGTACATGGTGCGCACCGAGCAGATATGGCGCTGGTCCTCGTCCAGCAGCGCCGCCCAGACTTGACGCGGCGAGCGGTCGACGAAGCGCTCCGAGTGCAACACATCGAGGACCTCCTGGCGTTCAGCGGGCGTCAATGCCAGCGGCGGTCGACGCCGCGTCAATAGTCTCGGCCCTGCGCTCTGCTGCCGACGGCGGCGATAGAAAGTGGCTCTGGGGACCGCCAAGGCGACGCAGGCTGCTTGCACCCCCACCGTCAATGCCAGCGGCGCCACAGCGCTCATGACTGGCTCTCGCTCGGCTCGATCCCTAGCAGTCGGGAAAGTTTTTTTTGGACATCGATGATCGTCTCGGCTTTGTACAGCTGATGCTTGAGCCGGGCAATCTCACGCTCAAGCTCCGCGACGCGGCGGGCCTCAGCAGAGACCGACCGACGCTTACGACCGCGCTTCTTCGACAAACCGGCCAGAGCACTGGCATCGCGTTGTTGGCGCCAATTCGATAGTAGAGATGAATACAGACCCTCCCGGCGAAGCAGGGCGCCAATCTCGCCGGGCTTGCTACACGCGTCGGCGGCCTGGACGATGCTCAGCTTGTACGACGCGCTGTACCGCCGCCGCTTCGCCTTCTCAGTTACCTCGGGATCTGGTCGGTCAGCACTCATATCTCGCAGCTCGTGGCTTGGACTCGCCATGGTGTTTGCTCTCCACGCCCTCACTAATTTATCGGTACGGGAGTGTCTCACTTACATTGGCACAGAGGGGGCGACGCTTCGGCTCGCACGACGAAACTCTGCTGGCGCGGCCACAAAACGATGGCCGCTCGGCGATACCAGCGATCCATAGTGTTGCCGGCATTGCCCGTGAATCCCTCGTACTCGGAGGTATGCGCTTCGAGGTCTGAGGATGGGGTGGTGGAGCACACTTCCTCGCTGCCGACGTTGGTGACGATGGGCACTTTCTGGGTTTGCGAGGAGTCGATCCAATGGGTCAGAGTGATTTCAGAATCGATCAGCTCGCCCAGTTCATAGACGTCCGGATCGTCGGTTGGCGGGTCGTCCTCGTACCAATCCTCATCCTCGTCGCGTTGCCAGCTGCGGTGCCTACGGTTCCTTCTGTCGTCCCAGTCGGAATCCATGCAGGTCCACGATTCGTGAACCTCGGCGAGGGCCAGTGCCGCTTCACAATCGCCGCTACCGGCTGCCTCTAGTAGGGCCTCCGCGCGTGCTCGATCATTGCCCTTGAGACGCTGCCAGCTAAGTCCCCGTTCGGTGTATTGGTGATCAAGAAGGTACACCAGCCGCAGCGGCGGCTCTCGCTGAGCCGCATCTTTCTGCCATTCCCAGCGCGGGGGGAGGGGGGTCTCGAAGTGCTCGCGCAGGTGTTGCAGCAGCTTTCGGGTCGGTCGGGTCGTTGAAGCAGCGCCTGCGAGTCGCAGCTTGGCTTCCTCGCCAACCAACATCAAGTTGTAGGTCAGGACGATTCGGTAGCCCTCCTTGACCGGCCGCACCTCATGTTGGCAATCAGCGTAGAAGGCGAGGAACGATAGGTACTTCTTCGAGCCGCGGTAAGTGGCACTCTTGCCTTGATGCTCGATGATCATCGCGCCGCCCTTGAACGAGGAGGGCAGGGTTACGACCAGGGTGCCGACCATCTCGTCGGCTTTCTCCGAATCCTGATGGGGCAAGAAGAACTGGCCCGGAGCGTAGACCAGCATGGCGTGTAGCTCGGCTTTGAGCTGCAAATCTTCTGGAATCCCGAGGTCCATTCCCAGCTGCTCGAGGGTTGGTAGCAGAGTCTGCTTCCAGCGCCGCAGGTCGATCTTCACGCGGCTCTTGGGGATCTCCCAAGTGTCCCGAACCTGCCGGTCGAGCAGAGTCTTCTTTCCTTGCCCGAAGCGTGCCGGCCGGCCGATCTGGCACAGCTGCTTGGCCTGCTGACGAGAAATCGGAAAGCGCAATCGTCCGACCCCCTTCACCTCCAGCCGCAGGTCCTCGGTTGGCCGAGATTGGCGAGCGCTGAAGCTGCCAGGAGTGTCGATCTTGCCGAGCAGATCGGCGATCAGTCCGCGGGTTGTAGTGGTCACGGGGAGGCTCCTGATTCTGTTACCAGTGAAGCTGTGATGGTGTCACATCGAGCTCCCGCTGTGCTTTGCGAAATGGAAGCAGGGCTGAAGCCGTCTTGCCGACCACTTTGGTGCAGAAGTCGACAGTAGACTTTTACAGGAAGGGCTATTCCCGATACCATGGCAGCGCATCAGAGATATCCGTTTTCTGCATGAAGGTGGTTGGCGGCTACCGAGAATTCGTGAGTTCTAAGGGATGAAAGTTCAACGGGAGTCACCGGCGCTCCGCCGGGGTCAATTTTGATCTGTACTTGGAGTCGTGGGCGAATGGTAGTTCTTGTCGTATTGGTCTTGTTGGCGGTTGTAATTGCAGGTGTTATGGCCGCTGGCCAGGGGGAGAAGGCCCCTCCGAATGCCAGCTCTCGGCTCTTAAGCGAGCGAGAGGAGGGGCTCAGTATTCAAAGGACGGTCCCGAACTATCGTCATCCGCCTTCGCACAAGCCACCATCGACCAGTCGCCAGTGCTGGCAGCCCCAAGATCGGGAGGTGGAGATCGGTAGCCATACGGTCAAGGGGGGGCTGATCTATGTCGGCACTAATCTCCCGAGCGTCTCTGAATGGCTTGGGACCGAGCCGGCGCTTATCGACCCGAGCCTTGCTCGTGACATCAGGAATCCGGACCACGGTGGTGCGGGAATGGCCTACTGGCCGGCCTATGAGTCGATTCACCCGCGCTGCCGATCGGCCTATCTCGCATGGCTCGAGGGGGGTAGAAGTGACCCTGGAGCCTATATCGGATACGTATTTCTGTACTTCTATGGGCTAGAACGGCGAGCCTTGCACGACGCTGCGAACCGGTCTGCTGCCGACCGGGAATTGCCGCAGATCGAGACTGAAGTCCAACGGTTGCTCTCGGTCTACGGCCAGAATCGCTCCTTTCGTGGCTACGCTTTACAATTTCTGGAGATCCTGCGGCTGCGAGCCGGTGATTGGCAGCCAGAATCAGAGCCGCCGCAGGGGTTGGTCCACAATGAGCTTTCCCTCGCCTTCCGCTTGGCCGTGGGCCAGATGGCAACTGCGGGCTCTCCACTGCCGGCCAAATGGGCGTTGGCGTGGGCGAGGTGTGATGGGAATATCAATCTTAGAACTCCTGCCTATCGATGTGAGGAGGAATTCAATAAAATATTTCAGATTTGCTATTTCGAGAAGCACGGTGAGGGTCTACGGCTGAAGAAATGTAAGCGGAAGATCTTGGCCAGATACCGTCCGGCCAGCCCTTCCTTCCGCGGCTCCATAACTGTAGAAACGCCTTATCCGGAGGTGACGAACCTGGTAGGGCCGCGCCGCAAAATACAGCAAGTGGCGCTGGCCTGCTGTGATGCCTTAGACGCTTACAGCCGCTGGCTCGGCCGCAACAAGAACGGTCGCGGCTCCTTGTTGGCCGCGGCGCTGATGCCGCCTGAGCTGTTGGCCTCGCACGCGCCGGAGGAGTTTTCTAGCCTGCGGAGTCTGCTCCAGCAGAGTGTAGGCGACCGGCCCGCCGCTCTACTGCCAGCGGTAGAGGTACTGGGCTGTTGGTTCGGCACTGGAGAGAACACCAAACTAACCAAGAGCCAAGCAGTGCAAGCCGCGCACCTTTTGGGCCGAGCTGGGTTTGGTTTCGAACCGGATGTTCGGTTCTGTGGCCAGAAACCTGAAAGTGCAGGCCAGGTCGTAGTCTTTCCGTTGGCCGGTGATGAGGGCGTCTGCCCCTCTCTAGAATACTTGGCCGCTGTCGTTCTGCTCCATCTTGCGGTGATGGTTTCGGCCGCTGATGGGGAGGTTGGCCTGGATGAGCAGCAGCATCTCAGGGACCATCTCGCGGGGGGTCTTGAACTCCAGCAGGCCGAGATTCGACGGTTGGGTGCCTACCTCGAATGGTTGTTGCTCTATCCTCCTGGGAGTCTGGGAGGTAAGAAGCGAATCGAGCATCTTGCACCGCAACAGCGTGCGACTATCGGTGAGCTTTCGGTCGCCGTAGCCTGTGCGGACGGTCGCGTAGATCCCGACGAGATCAAAATGCTGACGAAGATCTTCCGGTTTCTCGGCCTCGACCCTGGAACCGTGCATGAGTGGCTGCACAGTTACCAAACTTCTGGTGACATCGGTCCCGTCCTGGTGACCTCAGGCAATCGTCAGTGTCATCCTGGCCACCCCTTGCCAACTCCCCTTGATGGCACCGCCCCAGGTGGAGCGGTCGTCCGGCTGGATCCTGCCCTGGTGGCGGCAAAACTGCGGGAATCGGAGAAAGCCGCGGTGACTTTGGCCGGCATCTTTGATGATGAGGATCAGGAAACTCCTGCGATACCGTTGCCGTCTACCGGGCCGGCAGGCGGCACGGTCGAGGGTCTGGATGGAGCCCATTCAGCCCTCTTCCGGAGGCTGGCGAAGAGGGCATCGTGGCCGCGGTCAGACTACGAGGACCTCGCGGACGAACTCGGACTCCTACCGGATGGCGCTATAGATTTGCTGAACGACATAGCCTTTGAGCTGTGCGACGAGCCCTTCATTGAGGGCGATAATCCGTTGGAGATTAACGAGCTTGTAGCATTGGAGATACTCGAATGAAGAGCACCAAGACCATCCGTCCGCGAGATCGTGATGCCATCCTGCAGAGTCTGCGGGCGGGGGTCGTGCCACGACGCGGACATCGCCATATCCAGGTCGGCCGGCACCAAGAACTCGCCGCAATCGTACGCGATGTCGAGCGGATAGCCGACGCGGGCTCGGCGATCCGCTTCATCATCGGTCCTTTCGGCTCCGGCAAGACCTTCTTTCTCAGTCTGGTGCGCGCCGTCGGATTGCAGAAGAAATTGGTAGTCGTACACGCCGATATGGCACCAGACCGCAGGCTTTTCTCGACCGGTGGCCAGGCCCGCCTTCTCTATGCCGAATTGATGCGCAATTTGGCAACTCGCTCTCGGCCCGACGGTGAGGCACTGCCGGCGGTTGTCGAAAGGTTCGTCAGTTCGGCACTCAGCGAGGCGCGAGAGCGCGGTGTGCAGACACCGGTGGTGATTCAAGAGCGGCTGGAATCGCTTTCTGAGATGGTCGGTGGTTACGACTTTGCTCATGTCATCGGGGCCTATTGGCAGGCCCACGACAGCGGTGATACACAGCTTCAGACGCAGGCGATCCGCTGGTTACGGGGCGAATTCTCGACCCGGACAGATGCCCGCAAGGCCTTGGGCGTGCGAACCATTGTCGATGACCACAACGTCTACGACCAACTGAAGCTGATGGCCCGGTTCGTGCGCCTGGCCGGATACGGTGGTCTGTTGGTCTGCATTGATGAGCTGATCAACCTCTATAAGCTGTCGAATAAACGGGCACGCGACTCAAACTTCGAGCAAATCCTGCGCATCCTTAACGACTGCCTCCAGGGGTCGGCGGCGGGGCTCGGGTTCATCTTCGGCGGGACGCCGGAGTTTCTCACCGATACTCGCCGCGGTCTCTACAGCTACCAGGCTCTCCAGTCGCGGTTGGCGGAGAATACCTTTGCCACAGACGACCTGGTCGATTTGAGCGGCCCGGTGCTGCGCCTTGCGAATTTACTGCCGGAAGATATCTTCGTACTGCTCTCCAAGCTCCGGCATGTTTACGCCAGTGGTGATCCTGATCAGCATCTGGTGTCCGACGAGGGACTCAGCGCATTCATGGAGCATTGCTCGCGGCGGATCGGGGACCGATATTTCAGAACCCCCCGCAACACCATCAAGGAGTTCGTCAGTCTGCTGGCGGTTCTCGAACAGAATCCTGGGACCAGCTGGAACCAGCTGCTGCCGAATATTCGGGTTGAAGAAGAAGGCAATCCGGATCTGGCGCCGCTGCCGGAAGATGTGGAAAAGGAGGACCCGTCCGAGCGTCAAGAGTCTGCGGCGGAAGTGACTCGGCCGGCGGAGCCGGCGACAGATGGCGGCACGGATGAGGAGTCTGCTGAAGCCGATGACGACCTGGCCTCGTTTCGGCTCTGAGGAACCTCTCCCATGACCGAGGAACCTGCCTTCGCGGCTTTCGAGCTGCTCGACGATCGAGTGAAGCAGTGGATTGGGAATGCCGGTTGGACGGAGCTTCGTGACATTCAGGCCGCCGCGATTCGGAGCATTCTCCAGCTGCGAACGGATGTGATCATCGCCGCGGCAACGGCTACCGGCAAGACCGAGGCGGCTTTTCTACCGATCTGCTCCGCGCTGGTGGGTAAGGTCGGGAATAGGGGTATCCAGACCCTCTACGTCAGCCCCCTCAAGGCGCTGATCAATGACCAGTATCGCCGACTCACTGACCTTTGCCAGGGCTTGGAGATTCCGGTGCATCGCTGGCACGGGGATGTGCTGCCCGGTCACAAGAAGAAGGTCTTGGCGCGGCCGTCCGGGATTCTGCTGATCACCCCTGAGTCGCTGGAAGCTCTGCTCGTCCTTCGCGGGCACCTCATGGGGCGATTCTTCGCTGCCCTTGACTGGGTGGTGATCGACGAACTCCATGCTTTCATCGGCACCGACCGCGGTCGCCAACTACAGTCGCTGCTACACCGGATCGAGTTGCGAGTGCGTCGCCGGATACCTCGCGTCGGACTGAGCGCTACGCTCGGTGATCTCACGTTCGCGGCTCGCTTTCTGCGTTCAGCCGATAGCCGGTCGGGTGGTCAGCAGGCGGTCGAAACGATCGTTTCTCGCAGCGAGGGCCAAGAGCTTCTGCTCCAGATTCGAGGCTACGTGGAGCCCGCGGCGCAACCCGAGGACGCCCCTGCTCAGTCAGAAATTGAGGTCGGCGGCGTCGCGGGGATTGCCGACCACCTGTTTCGAACCCTTCGCGGCCAAGATCATCTGGTCTTTGCTAACAGTCGTGGCAATGTTGAGCAGTACGCCGATCTGCTGCGGCGACGCTCGACCGCTGAGCGCCTTGCGAACGAATTTTTCCCCCACCATGGCAACCTTTCGCGGGAGTTGCGCGAGGTGGTCGAGGAGCGTCTCAAGGACCCGACCGTCCCGACGACCGCCATTTGCACCTCGACTCTCGAACTCGGGATCGATATCGGACGCGTGGCGAGCATCGGCCAGATCGGCGCTCCTTTCTCGGTGGCGAGCCTGCGCCAACGGCTGGGCCGCTCTGGACGCCGAGACCAACCCGCGGCTCTTCGCATCTATATCCATGAGCCGGAGGTCATGGCCCGAAGCCATTTGCTAGATCGTCTGCGCGCGGGCCTGGTGCAGGCCGTTGCCATGGCTGAGTTACTGATTGAGAAGTGGTGTGAGCCGTCGACCGAGGGCGCGCTCCATCTCTCGGCCCTGGTGCAACAAATTCTGTCCCTGGCTGCCGAACATGGAGGGGTGATTGCTCAGGATGCCTGGCGGGCACTGGTCGAGTCCGGACCGTTCGCCTCAGTGTCCTCGGCGCAGTTCCTTCGCTTGCTGCGCTGCATGGGTGCCGCGGATCTGCTGATACAGTCGGCAGACGGCACCTTGCTGCCGGGCGAGAAGGGTGAGCGGATTGTCAACCATTTTACTTTCTATACGATTTTCCAGACGCCAGAAGAGTATCAGGTGCTTCATCAAGGACGTTCGCTAGGCACTTTGACGTTCGACCATCTGCTTGCCGAGGGACTCCACATCATCTTTGCCGGACGTCGCTGGAAAGTTGTTGGGGTCGACACAGAGCAGAAAGTTGTCTCGGTCGAGCCCTCTCCTGGTGGCCGCGTTCCGACCTTCCTCGGCAGTTCGGGCGGGAGGATCCACGACCGGATCCGGACCAAGATGAGGGAGGTTTGGTCGGAGGGAGAGGTTCCTCGGTACCTCGACAAGGGTGCCAGAAAGTTGCTCTTGCAGGCTCGGGCCAAATACGCCGGGCTGGGACTGGGGGCGGATCGCCTGATTGCATCTGGAAAGGATACGATCGTTTTCCTCAGCCGGGGGGACACGATTATGAACACGGTTGCCCTCCAGCTCTTGGCACGACAGATGGAGGTCGCCCAGATAGGGCCCGCGCTTTCTATTAGCTCTGCAACGCCAGGAGAGGTGCGAAGAGTTCTGACCGCGATGGTCGATGAAGGCCCTGCGGATCCCCTGGAACTCGCCAGCCATGCCAGCAATAAGCAGATCGGGAAATACGATTGGGTATTGGATGAGGAACTCTTGGATGCTGAGTATAGCGCGTCTTCGCTCGATCCGAATGCGGCCCATATTGCGTTATGTGAACTACTGGGTCCTGAGAGTGCATGAGAGCTCCCGGGCAGCCGCCGCCACCTGGGAGCATTCATGCGCTGCGTCACTCAGCCACTATTCTCACGCCCGCAGCCATAGCAAGACGGCGAAGATCAGCACCGTCACGGTGACGAAGCTCTGCACCCAGCGGTGGCCTTTGAGCACCGTCAACCGGGCGCCGAGGGCGCCACCGACCATGGTGCCGGCGGCTAGCGCCAGGCCGTAGCTCCACCACACCTTGCCGTGGTAGGCGAAGACCGCCAGGGCGAGGCCGGTGAGACAGAGGATGGTGAGCACTTTGACCGCGTTGCCGCGCACCAAGTCGAGGCCGGCGGCGGTGGTGGCGGCGAGCACTAGAAACCCCACTCCGGCCTGGACGAAACCACCGTAAATGCCGACGGCGAAGAAACCAGCGGCAAGGGCCAACGGGTGCGCCGGGCCGGTCGCTGGTTGGCTGGGTGCCGATTGGCCGGGGCGTAGAGTCCATAGGGTGATGGCGACCATCAAGCCGGCCAGCAGGCGTTGGAAGGCGCGGTCGCTGATCTCTAGCGCTGCCCAGCTGCCGAGGGCGGCGCCGAGGGTGGCGGGCAATGCCGCCCACAGCAGGGAGCGCAGATCGAGCAGGCCGTAGCGCTTAAAGCTGTGCACCGCCGAGACGTTCTGCAGCAAAATCCCCACCCGGTTGGTGCCGTTGGCGATACCGGGCGGCAGGCCGAGGAAGATCAGGGTCGGCAGGGTGATGAATGAGCCGCCGCCAGCGAGGACGTTGAGAGTGCCGCCGATCAAGCCGGCGCCGGCCAGGAGCACATAGCCGGTCCAATGACCGTCGAGAGCCTGCATCTGCTACTAGCTTTCGCCGCTGGCCAGGCCGCCTTGTGAGGGCTGTCGGCTGGGCGGCGGGGGGGGATCTAGGCTCATCTGGGGACTCCTCAACGGGGTGGGCAAGGTAGGCCGAGCATAGCAGTCGCCGGGCCTAGCCCGGCCCGGCGCGTCTTGACATCCGCCGGACTCGCGGCCACCGTAGACCCCAGTGAGAGCACTGGCGCGGTCGCCAAGTCTCGATTTTCGGAGACTGGGAGTAGTTGATGAAGAAGCAAAGTAGGAAGAATTTCGGCAGACCAAATATTTCGCTAGCGGTTCGCTGCGCGGCTCTGCTGTTGCTGTTGCTGGCGCCGGTAGCTTTGGCGGCGCCGGCAGCCAAACTCTGGCCCCGCTGGGAGGTTCACAATGCGAGCGCCACGGCGACTCTCGATCACGGGCATTGGGCGAGTTTTCTCGCCAAGTACATCTCGGCCGGTGACGATGGCATTGGCCGCCTCGCCTACGGCAAGGTGACGCCGGCTGACCAGGCGTTGTTGGGCGCCTATCTGGTCCAGCTACAACGCACGGCGATCAGTGAGTCCTCCCGCGGCGAGCAGCTGGCTTATTGGATCAATCTCTACAACGCCACCACCGTCAAGGTGATTCTTGATCACTATCCGGTGGACTCGATTACCGACATCGATATTTCTCCGGGCTTCTTCAGCAATGGCCCGTGGGATGCCAAGCTGGTGCAGGTCGAGGGCGAGGATCTCAGCCTGAACGATATCGAGCACCGCATCTTGCGGCCGATCTGGCGCGATCCGCGGATTCACTATTCGGTCAACTGCGCCAGCATGGGCTGTCCTGATCTACTCGACCAGCCCTACACCGGCGCCACCGCCCAGGCGCAGCTGGACGCCGCCGCGGGCCGCTTCGTCAATCACCCTCGGGGTGCTCGTTTTGACGGCGACCGGCTGGTGGTGTCGAAGATCTACAGCTGGTACCAAGTCGATTTCGGCGACAGTGACGCGGGTGTGGTCGAGCATCTGCGGCTCTACGCCGAGGGCGAGTTGGCCAAGAGTCTGGCGAGCTGGAAGGGAAACTTGAGCAGCGACTACGATTGGCGCCTCAACCAGCCTGACAAGTAGCCTCCTCGCAACCCTCTTCTAGAGGTCGGCCGGCAGTCGCCCGAGGGCGTAACTTTCTCTCTGCTGGCGGGTAGGTTGCAGTAGAACCGTCTCAGGCTGCCAGCTTCACCAACTCAGGAGACTTCATGGGCGATTTTGCGAGAGACCTTCGTCACGCTCTGCGGATTTTTCTAAGGCGCCCGACTTTTACTCTGGCGGCGCTACTCGCTCTCGGCCTTGGGGTGGGCGCCAACACTGCCATCTTCAGTGCCTTCGACGCGGTCCTGCTGACTCCGCCGGACTACCCCGAGCCCGAGCGGCTGGTGCGGTTGTGGGAAGTCAACCCAGCCAAAGGGCAGACCGCTAGCCCGATGTCGCCGGTGGCCTTTGCCGATATCTCGCAGCGCAGCAAGAGCTTTGCGGGCCTGGCCGGTTGGTGGTTTCCCGATCACAACCTGACCTCCGGGGAGGGCGATCCGGAGCGGGTGCGGGCGATCAACACCACGGATGCGTTCTTCGATGTGTTGGCTGTTCTGCCGCAGCTGGGCAGGGGTTTCGCGCCTGGCGAAGACGCTCGAGGTCGGCCCTTGATCGCGGTTCTCAGCCATCGGCTCTGGCAGCGTCGCTATGGTGGCCGTGGGGATATTCTCCAGCAGCAAGTCCGGCTCGACGGCCGGGACTATCAGATTGTCGGCGTCATGCCGCCGGGATTCGACTTTCCGCGACAGACCGATGCCTGGTTGCCACTGGGCTGGAATCCTGCCAATCACAGCCGTTCCGCGCGCTTTTTCAATGTCGTTGGCCGGCTGGCGCCGGGGGTCAGTGTTGGTGCCGCCAAGGCTGAGGTAGCCGATATCGCGGCCTCCCTCGCTCGCGATTTTCCGGCTAGTAATGAAGGCTGGGAGGCGCGGCTCGAAACGGTCCCTGACGACCTGGTTGCAGAGGTCCGCGGGCCGTTGCGGCTGCTGCTCTGGGCAGTGTTCGTGGTGCTTCTGATCGCTTGTGTCAACGTTGCTAACCTGCTCCTCGCTCAGGCGGCATCGCGGCAACGGGAGGTAGCTCTGCGTGGTGCCTTGGGGGCCGGACGCTGGCGCTTGGTGCGCCAGTTTCTCACTGAGAGTCTGGTTCTCGGTCTCGGCGGTGGACTGCTCGGCCTGGGATTGGCTTACGCTGGCATTCGCTTGCTGAGGGCGCTGGCGCCGAGCGGTACTCCGCGCATCGAAAGCCTGTCGATAGATTGGCGGATGCTGGGTTACACCTTGGTGGTGGCGCTGTTCAGCAGTCTGCTCTTCGGCCTGGTGCCGGCGTTTTTCGGTACTCGGGTGAAACTGGTGGATTCGCTCAAGGAGGGTGCCCGCAGCGTAGCCGGCGGCTCGCGACGCTGGTTGCGAGATGGCCTGGTGGTGCTGGAGGTGGGGTTGGCGGTGGTCTTGATGCTGGCGGCCGGATTGTTGGTGCGGAGCTTCTATCAAGTGCTGGCGGAGAGCCCCGGCTTCAGTCCCCAGAATCTGCTGTCGTTCAATGTTCAATTGCCGCGGTCGACCTATGAGGAGTGGTCGGCGGTGACTTCATTCTACGACCGCTTGGTCGAGCGCCTGGCAGGCAAGCCGCAAGTCGAAGGCTCGGCGGTGACTAGCTTTCTGCCCCTGGAAGCCGGTTGGCGGATCAATTTTCTGATCGATGGCCAAAGAGAGGAGAGCGATCGCGACCAGCCGGAGGCGCAATATCGACCGGTGTCGCCGGGCTATTTTCGGCTGCTCAGTATTGCCCTGCTCGAAGGGCGTGACTTCAGCAATCACGACGATGCCGATCAGCCCGGGGTAGTGATCCTCAACCGAGCCGCCGTCGACCGCTACTTCGCTGGCCAGAGTCCGCTGGGGGAGATACTCGGTGGCCAAACCCGTGCCATTGGGCCGCTGGGCCGGGTGCTCACCGAGGGGCTCGAAGTCGAGGTTGTGGGCGTGGTGGCCAATGTCAAGAACTCGGCTCTCGAAGCGGCGCCAGAGCCAGCGATCTATTTTCCTCAGCGCCAGTTCGCCTACCGGGCAATGAATGTGATGGTGCGGGTGCGGGGAGATCTCAACACTGCACTTGCCGCCGTCCAAGCGGCGGTTTGGGAGCTTGATCGTCAGCTACCGTTGGCGGATCTGCGCACCCTCGAGCAGCGCCTCGATGCGGCGGTGGCCAAGCGCCGTTTCGTCATGCTGCTGCTCAGTGCCTTTGCCATCCTGGCCCTGTTGCTGGCGGCCATCGGAACCTACGGCGTGATGTCCTACATCGCCGGTCAGCGGCGTCGCGAAATGGGCATCCGCATCGCCTTGGGCGCTCGACCCGGAGATGTCCTGCGCTTGCTGGTGAGCCGGGGGCTGTTGCTGGCGGTTCTCGGCGCGGTTCTCGGCCTGGTGGTTGCCTGGCCCTTGCGGGGTTATCTCAGCGAGCAGCTCTATGGCGTGGCGACCACTGACTGGCCGACTCTGGTGGGAGCCCTGAGCCTGCTGCTCTTGGCTGCCCTGCTGGCATCTTTCCCGCCGGCGCAGCGCGCCGCCCGGCGTGATCCGTCGGCGGCTCTGCGATTGGAGTGACCCGCTGTCAGACCGGCCTGGTTCCGCCGCCGAATAGTTCTTGAAAACGCTCGCGGTTGGCGACTTGGTCGAAGGCTGTGAAGCGCTGGTGAAAACGCTCCCGCTCTTGCCGTTGCCGCTCGGCGAGGTACTTGAGCAGCCGGGCGACAACTTCTGCGGTGGCACTGCCGGCTGGGTGGCTGGCGGCGAGTTGGCTGCTGCAGCCGCGCAGGTGGTGCTGCTGAACCTCCAAGTCATTGAATTCGCCGAGTACTTCTTGCAGCTGTTTGAGTTCTCTGATCAGTGATCGCATCCCGGCTTCCGGGTACAGGCTGTAGAACAGTTCCAATAAGTAGCGCAGCTTCTTACCCTGGATGCGCAGCCGGTGCACGGCTTCGGGCGCGGTCCGTGGGTCGATCTTGCGCCCGCGCTGGGCGAGTCTGCGGTAGGTCTTCCAGATCTGTGCGCTGGCGACCTCCAGCACCGGTTGCCGGGCGTTTGGGGCCGCCGCTACCTCGCCTTCTGGCACCGGGTGGTCGAGAAACTCGCCCCAGGTTTGCACCAGATCGGTGTAGCGCTGGCTAGCAAGAGCCTGCGCCAGGATCTTCTGCTCGCCGACTTGGTGTCGCTTTAGTAGCTCGACCAGGGGTTCCAAAGCATGACCTTGAGCACCGTCGAGATGGGCGCTATGGCCCGGTAGCTGCAAGAGAAAGACATCGAGGTCGCGAGTCGGGCCGCTGATTCTGCCCAACCAAGCGAAGTCCTTCTTGAATCTCCCGGTCGCGGCCGGCGAGAAAACTCCCGGAACTTGACTCAACGCCGAGCGGGTGCGTCTGACGGCGACGCGGAAGTCGTGCAGGAATTCCGCGTCTAGATCGCGCCGGGCGCCGTCCTCATTGAGCCGCAGAACCTTGAGCAACGCCCGGTAGAGAACTTTGCAGGCGACATCGGCCCTCCAGGTGGGTCCGAGGGCGATCCGGGGCTTGGAATCGTAGTCGGGCGGTCGATGTATGGAGAGAGTTGGGCTCTCGGTGGCTGGCGGCATGATATTGGTGGTGATCATATCTCCTTGTTCGACGTTTCCTGGCCGCGCTATTCGAAACCTGCTCTGGCCAGCAGCTTCGGGGTCACCAGCCAGATCAACTGGCCGTGGCCGAATCTGACCTCCCGCCAGCTGTCTACCGGCACGTCGAGTCGCGCCACCGCGGCGGTCACCATGCGCACATCGCCGCCACCGGAGAGGTGCCATACAGAGGCGGACCAGCCCGGTTCGTGGCCGGCGAGTAGGACGCTGGAGTAACCGTCGGCCTGGCGGTGAATCTCCTGCAGCACCTCTTGAGGAGCACCCAGGTAGAGTTCTTCGCGGATCTCGATCGGACAGGACCAGGCGCCGGCTCGAGCGGCGTGTTCGACGGTCTGCCGAGCGCGGGTCGCCGACGAGCACGCCACCGTTTCGGGCACTTCCCTGGCAGCGGCCAGGAAACGGCCGATGCGCTCGGCGGCGGTGCGCCCGCGGGCATTCAACGGCCGGTCGTGGTCGACGCTGGTGGCAGCATCCCAGTCGGATTTGGCGTGGCGTAGAAGGAATATCGTCTTCATTCTGTTAAGCTTCCTCGGTTAGGGACCGTGCGTCCCGACCTTTTGGAGGCACCATGGTAGAGCATGCAGTAGTGCAGCGAACAGGCCCGGTCGCAGTCGTGGCCGAGGCCGGTGAAGAGGCCGCTGAAAAGGCCGTGGAAGAGATCGCGGTCGACCTCGATCAGCCGAGCCTCTTCACCAATCGTGAACTCAGCTGGTTGGCGTTCAATCGTCGGGTGCTGGAGGAGGCACTCGACCCTTCCCATCCGTTGCTCGAGCGGGTTAAGTTTCTCGCGATTTTCGCCGCCAATCTCGACGAATTCTTCATGATCCGGGTTTCCGGGCTGGGGCGCCAACTCGAGGCCGGGACCTTGTCCGCGCCTCCTGACGGCATGACCCCAGCCGAACAACTGAAGGCGATTCGCGAGCAGCTCGATCCGCTGCTTGAGCAGGTTTCCAGCTGTTGGCGACAGGATCTCTTGCCCAAACTGCGGCAGCAGGAAATCCGTGTCCTGAGCTATTCCGAGCTCAAATCGAAACAACGTAAGTTGTTGCGTAAGCTGTTCAAGCGGCAGATCTTCCCCGCTTTGACGCCGCTGGCTTTCGACCCTGGACACCCCTTTCCCCACATCTCCAATCTGAGCATCAATCTGGCGGTGGTGGTGCGCCATCCAGACCGTGGCGAGTGCTTCGCCCGGCTCAAGGTGCCGCAGATGTTCCCCCGGCTGTTGCCGATTCCCAGCGAAGCAACAGCCGGCTCTTACGACCAGCTCGGCCTCTCGGATCCGACGGCCAACACCTTTGTTTGGATTGAGCAGGTGATCGCTGCCAACCTCGATCTACTTTTCCCGGGGATCGAGGTCGAAGCCTCCTTTGTCTTCCGGGTGACCCGTGATGCCGATTTCGAGATCGAAGAGGACGAGGCCGGTGATTTGCTGGCGGCGATGGAAGAGGTGGTGGGGCAGCGCCATTTCGGCTACGCGGTGCGCTTAGAGGTCGACCAGCGGATGCCCAGCCAGATGCGGGATATGTTGATCCAGAATCTAGGACTGGCGCCCTATCAGACCTTCTCGCTGGCCGGGCCGATTGGCAAAGCCGCCATCATGGAACTCACCAAGGTGGATCGGCCGGAGCTCAAGGACCCTCCTTTCTTGCCCTATGTGCCGAGCGTGCTGAGCACTGACGAGAGCCTGTTTTCGGTGCTACGGCGGCGCGATCTGCTGCTCTACCACCCCTACGACAGCTTCAATCCAGTGGTCGACTTTCTGCGCGCCGCCGCCCGCGATCCGCAGGTGATGGCGATCAAGCAGACCCTTTACCGCGTCGGTCCCGACTCGCCGATCGTGCAGGCGCTGATGGAAGCGCGCGAGAACGGTAAGCAGGTGGCGGCGTTGGTCGAGCTCAAGGCGCGCTTTGACGAGACCAACAACATTGTCTGGGCACGGGCCTTGGAGCGCGCCGGGGTGCATGTGGTCTACGGCGTGTTGGGGCTCAAGACTCACGCCAAGATGTGCTTGGTAGTGCGGCGCGAGAAAGAAGGGTTGCGGCGCTATGTCCACCTCGGCACCGGCAACTACAACCCGGTGACGGCGCGGATCTACACGGATCTCGGCTATCTGACTTGCAATCCGGCGATCACCGCCGACGTGGCGGATCTGTTCAACAAGCTCACCGGCTATTCGCTCAAGCAGACCTACCGCAAGTTGCTAGTGGCGCCGAAGGGGATGCGCGAGCGGCTGGTCGAACGCATTGACCGCGAGATCGTCCATCAGCGGCGAGACGGCTGCGGTGAACTGGCATTCAAGTGCAATGCCTTGGCCGACCAACGGATCATCCAGGCTCTCTACCGTGCCTCGCGCGCCGGGGTGCGAATTGACTTGCAGATCCGCGGCATCTGTTGCCTTCGGCCGGGCCTGGCAGGGGTTAGCGACAACATCGTCGTCACTTCGATTGTCGGCCGTTTTCTAGAACATTCGCGGATCTTCTACTTTCACAACGGTGGTGATGAGGAGATTCTGCTCGGCTCCGCGGATCTCATGCCACGCAACCTTGGGGGTCGCGTGGAGGTCTTGTACCCGGTCGAAGACGAGGCGATTCGGCGGGCGCTGAAAGAGCAGATCTTGCTGCCCCACCTGGCCGACACTCGGCGCGCTCGGCGGCTGCTCGCGGACGGCACCTACCAGCCCCTGGACGGGCGAGACGGTGAGCTCTTGGTCGATTCTCAGCAACAGATGTTGGAGCATCGCGGCCCTTGGCTGGTCGATTCCTGAGCTACGCACAGTTCTCGGTGTTTCAGTTGCGAAAAGAGTGCCCTCTACTTTGGAGATTCCATGCGATTCGACCTGCCGCTCGAGCGCGGTGTGCTGATCTTGCGTTATAAGAGATTCCTGGCCGATGTTGAGCTGGAAGATGGCTCGCGACTGACCGTGCACTGTCCGAACTCGGGTTCGATGAAGGCTTGCTCTGAGCCCGGTCGACCGGTGATCATCTCGGACTCCGGCAACCCGAAGCGCAAGCTGCGCCACACTCTCGAGATGATTCGAATGGGCCGCACTTGGGTCGGGGTCAACACTGTTAATCCCAACCGCGCGGTGGCCGAGTTTATAGCCCGCGGGCGAATTGACGAGTTGCGGGGATATGGCGAGCTGCGCCGCGAAGTGCCCTACGCCGGTCGCAGCCGGATCGACTTGCTGTTGCGCGATCCGGCCGGCAGTCGTCGGGATGCCTACGTCGAAGTCAAGAATGCCACCTATCGCGATGGTCAGCATGCCGCCTTTCCCGATGCGGTCACCGAGCGGGGCCGCAAGCACTTGCAAGATCTGGCTGAGATGGTGCGCCAAGGACATCGGGCGGTGATGTTCTTCTTCGTCGGTCGCGCCGACTGCCATCGCCTGCGACCGGCCGATGAGATCGATCCGGCCTATGGCCAAGAGTTGCGGCGGGCGCAAGCGTCGGGCGTCGAGCTGCTGGCCTATCGTTTTCGCTTTAGCCCCAGCCGTGGTATCGAGTTGGCAGGACGGTTGCCGATCGATCTTTAGCCCGCTCCAGCTGGCAGCATCCGCAATGCTAGACTCCGGGCCGCTTTAGAGGTTTTTCTCGGACCCAATCTGGCTGGCGACAGAAGCTGGCCGAGTGAGGTGTGGACGATGGCGGACGACTCTGCGAAGGCTACCGCGCCGGCTAGCCGCGGCTGGCTCGACAAGGCGCTCAACGGGATCGAAGTGGCGGGCAACAAACTGCCGGATCCGGCGGTGCTGTTTCTATTGCTGATGTTCTTGGTTTGGATTGTCTCGGCGTTCCTGGCGCCGATGGACTTTTCGGAGATCGATCCCCGTACCAATGAGTCGATCGAGGTCAAAAGCCAGCTCAGTCCGTCGGCGGTGAGCACTTTCATGACCAGCATGATAAGGACCTTCACCGGCTTCCATCCGCTCGGTGTGGTGCTAGTGGCGCTGCTCGGCGTTGGTGTGGCAGAGCACACAGGTTTCATCAATGCCTGCTTGAAGGGCATGCTGAGCTTCACCCCGAGGACGCTTCTGACGCCCATGCTGGTGCTGGTGTCGATCGTCAGTCACACCGCGGCAGATGCTGGATATGTACTGGTGATCCCCCTCGGCGGGGTCATCTTCTATGCTGCTGGCCGTCATCCTTTGGCGGGTATCGCCGCCGCCTTTGCCGGTGTTTCGGGGGGGTTCTCGGCCAACTTTCTCATTTCTGGTATCGATCCGCTGCTCTCGGGTCTGACCCAGACTGGCGTCGACATTATCAATCCGTCTCACCTGGTCAATCCCGCCTGCAACTGGTTCTTCACCGCTGCGTCGAGCGTGCTGGTTATCCTGATCTGCTGGTACATCACCGACCGGATTATCGAACCGCGGCTACAGGCCACTGAGATCGACGGCGATCCAGACGAGATGCCGAAGATGGAACGGCTGACCAGCGCTGAGCGTCGTGGCATGTGGGCTGGCCTGGCAACCTTGGTGGCCGGCCTGCTGGTGTTGCTGCTGGTAGCCCTACCCGAGGGCTCGGTGCTGCGCTCGCCGACGTCTGGCGGTTTGGCCGATCTCGATGCTTCGCTGATGCGGATGATCGTGCCCTTGATTTTCCTGATGTTCATCCTGCCGGGGATCGTCCACGGCTACGTCTCCAAGTCGATCAAGAATCATCGCGACATCATCAAGGGTATGTCGAAGGCGATGTCGACGATGAGCTACTACCTGGTGATGGCCTTCTTCGCCTCGCTCTTCATCTACTCCTTCAGCCAGTCGAACCTGGGGGTGTTGTTGGCCATCAAGGGTGCTGATTTTCTCAAATCCCTCAACGCCCCAGCCCAGGTGACGATCGTCGGCATTATCCTGCTGGCGGCGTTGGTCAACTTGCTGGTGGGTTCGGCTTCGGCCAAGTGGGCCTTGTTGGCGCCGATTTTCGTGCCGATGCTGATGCAGCTGGGGCTGTCGCCCGAGCTTACCCAGGCGGCCTACCGTGTCGGCGACTCGACCACCAACATCGTCACCCCGCTGATGCCCTACTTCCCCCTGGTGGTGGTGTTCTGCCAGCGTTACGTTAAGAAAACCGGTATCGGCACCGTGGTCTCGCTGATGTTGCCTTACTCGGTGACCCTGCTGATCACCTGGACGATCTTCCTGCTGATCTACTGGGGCGTGGGCTTCCCTCTGGGCCTCCAAGCCTCCTACGTTTATCCCTAGGCGCTTCCCAGATCGATTCAAAGCCCGCTTGTCCGATTCGTCGGCTGGCGGGCTTTTTTCGTTGAACTGCTGATTACAAACAGCTTCGCCGGGGTTCGGAGAAAGATCTAATCTGTAATGTTAGGCGTAATTCTGTATTGCTCTAATAGCGGTCGACGGGGGAAGGCCCGAGGGGTTTGCGAGGGGGAGGAAGGGCTGGGGCGGGAGAGAGACACTCTGATCAGACCCGGAGTATCGGGTCGAAGGCTCGCGGAGGGGTTTGCGAGCCGCAAAAGGAAGTCGGCGCTCGGGGCTAGCGCGCCGACTTTGATTGAGGGGGTCGCTGATTTGGCGATTTTCCCCCCTCACAGACCTGGGGTCTGAGTGAGAGAGCGCGGCTGAGCCGCAAGAGTGGGTGTGAATCCGGGAACTCTTCGGGGTATGCCAGGGGGCGATGGGGGTCGCGGGGCGAAAGAGAGAGCGAATGCTAGCGACCGCGGAGAGTTCCTGGATTAGTTTTTTGAGAAAGGCCCTCGCGCTGTGCGGGGGCCTTTTTTATTTGGCTAGAGCAGCGCGCACCACATCGAGCGCTTCGCCGACCGCGATGCGGTCTTGGCGGCGGTCGTCGCGATGGCGGATAGTCACCGTATCGTCGACCATCGTCTGGCCATCGATGGTCAAGCAATAGGGGGTACCGACCTCGTCGTGACGAGCGTAGCGCTTGCCGATCGAGTGCTGCTCGTCGTATTTGGCATTGACCCCGGCGGCGAGAAAGCGCTCGACGATGCCGCGGGCAACCTCGGGCATGCCGTCTTTCTTCACCAAAGGCAAGATACCGGCCTTGATCGGCGCCAGGCGAGGATGCAGGCGCAGCACGGTGCGAGCCCCTTTGCCCTCGGCATCGGCCTCTTCTTCGTCGTAGGCATCGCAGAGCACCGCCAGCACTCCGCGGGTGGCGCCCGCCGCCGGCTCGACGACGTGGGGCACATAGCGCCAGCCGTTCTTGCCGGTGTCGGGGTCAACGGCTTGGGGATCGAAGTAGTTGAGCTTCTTGCCCGACCCCTCGCTGTGCGCCTTGAGGTCGTGGTCGGTCCGCGAAGCGATGCCTTCGAGCTCGTCCCAGCCCCAGGGAAAGCGGTAGTCGATATCGAAACAACCGTCCGAGTAGTGCGCCAGCTC
Source organism: Candidatus Multivoradales bacterium (assembly GCA_965248925.1). GTDB lineage: Bacteria > Acidobacteriota > Thermoanaerobaculia > Multivoradales > J023 > CBDFLE01. The sequence goes on from CBDFLE010000006.1 coordinate 3,398,590, forward strand.
GTCTTCGTCGTGTTGGCGAAAGCGCAGGTTGTCCTTGTTTAGGCCAATGCCCCGCCACCAGGCCAGGCGCTGCTCTTTCCAGTATTCCAACCATTTCGGCCCTTCGCCGGGGGGGACGAAGAACTCCATCTCCATCTGCTCGAATTCGACCGAGCGGAAAATGAAGTGCTCGACGGTGATCTCGTTGCGGAAGCTACGCCCCATCTGGGCGATACCGAAGGGCACCTTGATGGCGGTCGATTGCAGCACGTTGGGGAACTGCACGAACATCGCCTGGGCGGTCTCTGGCCGCAAGTAGGCGGTGGAATCGGCCGTCGCTTGCTCCACCCGGCGGCGGATCTCGGCATCGTCGGCGCCGGCTTCGATCGCCGAGCGCACCTGGTTGATCACCTCGCCGATCGGATCCACCGGCCCCAAGCTAGTGCGCAGCATCAAGTTGAATTGGCGTTCTTCGCTGAGGAAAGGGGAGCCGCAGTTCGGGCAGCCGTAGCCCCGGTCGCCAGCGGTGGCGCCGTGCAGGGTCTTGCCTTGGCGGCGGAGTTCCAAACCCTCGGTGCGCTCGACTCGTTCGAGCGCCACCTTGGCGCGGCCCTTGTCGGCCAGGGTGATTGGCGCCGCTTCGCCTGCGGTCAGCCGTGGCGCCTTGTCGGCGCGAAAGCGCTCGCCACAGACCTTGCAATCGACCAGCGGGTCGGAGAATCCCGTCAGGTGGCCGCTCGAGCGCCAAACGTCGGAGTGCATGATGATCGAGGCGTCCAGGCCGACCACGTCTTCGCGGCTGTGGACCATCGCTCGCCACCACTCGTTCATCAGATTGCGCTTAAGTTCGGCGCCCATTGGGCCGTAGTCGTAGGCCGAGCGCAAACCGCCGTAGATCTCGGAACTCTGGTAGACGAATCCACGGCGCTTGGCCAACGAGACGATTTTCTGCATCGAGACGGCGGATGGGCTCACGATACGACCTTTCCAGTGCTGTACGGCGCTGTTTGGTGCTGGCCCGAGCCGTCTCAAAGCAGCTCGGGCTGGTGGATGAAGGCGCCTTTTTAACACAGGTGTCGCGGAAATTACACAAACGCCTGAAAACAGGCGTGTTGCTCCCCGTCCCGTCCGGGCCGTCCCGCCCCAGCGAGGATTTCAGTCCATCGCCGACACTCGAGGCTCTGCTTTGGCTGGCAGGGCCGCACCGCCGCGAGTCTGCTGTACCCTAGTGGAAGAGTCGGGCTGGCCAAGTAATGCTAGCCAAAGATACAGTCCCTTCGCGGCGAGAGATCAGCAGATTGAGTACTTCAGCATGAATTTTCGACTTTCTCGAATCCCCCGTCGCTTACCGGCTCTCCTCGCTACCCTGCTGCTTCCTTGGCTGGTCGGCTGTAGTGGCTCGCAACCGCCACCGCGACTTCTACCTTTAGTTGACAGCGCCGCGCGGACGCCGGTGGTGTTGGTGCCGGGAATCACCGGCACCGAGCTGGTCGACTCGACCGGCAAGATTCACTGGGGCAAGGGTGGCAACCTTTTCGTGCCTCGCGACCGGGGGTACGGACTGGCTTTGCCGCTGGTCGAAGGTGGCCCGGACCAGCTGCGGGCGGGGCAGGTGATAGAGAGAATCTCGGTAGGCGGGGTGATCAAGAAGCCGGTTTACGGTCCGATCATCGAGTTGCTGCAAGCTAACGGCTACGTTCGTGGCGATCTGTCGTCTCCAGATAGCGATTCCGACCTCTATTTGTTTGGCTACGACTGGCGCCGCGACAACTCGACCTCGGCGCGGCGGTTGTTCGCGCGACTCGCGGATTTGCGCCGAGCCCGCGGCGAAGATCGCCTGCGAGTGACCCTGCTATGCCAGTCCAACGGCGGCCACATCTGCCGTTGGTTGGCCAAGTACGGCAACGCTACCTTGGCCGCAGCCGAGGCTGGCCGGGGAGCACCGCCAGTCCAGTTCGAGATCGAGCGGATTGTTTTCGTCGGCACCGCCAACGGCGGCTCGATGCGAATCCTGCGCGAGTTGCACCGGGGTCGCCACTACGTACCGCTAGTGGGTCGCAAGCTGGCAGCCGAGACCCTGTTCACCTTCCCCTCCCTCTACCAGGATCTGCCGGCCTACCGCGACGATCTCTTTGTTGACCCGGACGGCCAAACGTTGGCGGTCGGTCTCTTCGATGCGGCCAGCTGGCAGCACTACGGCTGGTCGGCTTTTGCCGCCGATGCAGCGCGGCGGATGGACCGGCGGCCTGATTTGTTTGGTAGCGAAGCCGATCGCCTGCATTTCCTAGAGGACGCTCTAGCCGCTGGCCAAACCATGCAGCGCCTGCTCCAGCGGGACGTGGCTGGTTTCTCCGTTGGCCGCTACTTCTTGATCCAGAATGTCTACGAGCCGACTCCTGATCGTGCTGTTCTGGTGCGTCAGAAAGACGGTTGGGAAATGCAGCTCACCGGCGATCCCAAACTGCGTCAGGACACCTATTTGAGTGCCTTGGTGAGTGCGCCGGGGGATGGCCATGCCGCTCAGGCCAGCCAAGTGTGGCTGTCACCGCAGGAGCTGGCGGTATTGCACGATCAACCCTTCCACATTCTCGGTGAGCACTTCGAGATGATCCTTGATCGGGGCACCCATCGCCGGCTGCTCGATTTCTTGCTGGAATGACAGCGGGCGGGCCTGACGGTGATTGTGAGACTGCAATGAACAGGACTTCTTTAACCATCGTAGGTTCGCTATTGGCGGCCGCAGTCGGCTTGCAGGGCTGCGCACCAGGCCCATCGCCCAGCGAGTCGCTGGCGATATCCGAGGCTTTTCTGGACCAGATTGCCGCTGAATTTGGGCCGTTTCCGATAGCTATCGACGAAGAAGTCGAGATGGTGGCGGTAGATGGCCGGCCGGCGATGCTGGTCTACAACTATCGGCTGGTCGACATGGAGGCTTCTGAGATCGATGCTAACGCCCTGATTCAATGGACACAGCCGGCTGTGGTCTTGGAGGTCTGTGGTGCGTCGGAAACCCGTGACAACCTGTTGCACAAGGGTGTCACCTTGCGCTACATCTACCATGACAAGAATCTGAAGCCGGTCGCTTCTTTCGATGTAACTGAGGCCACTTGCGGGCTTTAGTGTTCCCTCCTCAGATCAAGTGTCTAACCGTGATGAACTATGCAGCTGATGTAGAACCCCAAGAATCTGACACTGCCGTGCCAGGCATCACCACACCGGCAGCGACGCCGGTCCCGGCCGAAGTGCTGCCGGTAGACCTCGGCGAGCGTAAGGGTTCGATCGACTTGCTGCGCGGAGTCGCCCTCTGCGGCATCTTGTTGATGAATATTTATGCCTTTTCGATGCCCTTTCAGGCCTACGACAACCCGCCGATCTACGGTGGTACCGGTGCGCTCGACATCGGCACTTGGTTGTTCAATCACCTCTTCTCAGAACTCAAATTCATGACCATATTCTCGGCCCTCTTCGGCGCCGGCATGGTGTTAATGGCCGAACGAGCGGCGGCGCTTGGTCGCCGCTTTGCCGGAGTCTGGTATCGCCGTCAAGCATTGTTGATGTTGATCGGCATGATGCACGGCTACTTGCTGTGGTTTGGCGACATCCTGTTTCACTATGGCTTGTGCGGCATGTTGCTCTATCCCTTGCGCCGCGCTTCGGCGAAGAATTTGATCACTCTCGGCTTGGTGACTCTATCGGTGGCACCATTGCTCAACACCGGCATCGGCTTAGCGATGGGCTATGTCCGGAATCAAGGGAAGGCTGTAGAAGCGCGCGCGGAGGCGGGCCTTGAATTGGACGCTGAAGAGCAGCTGACCCTTGAGCGTTGGCGCGAGATGGCGATCTTTCTCCAGCCGGATGCGGCGGAGATCGAGCGTTCGGTCGAGGTTCATCACGGCGGTTGGTGGGGGATTGCCAAGGAACGCTCGGAGCTGGTGTTAACCATGCAGACCTTCATCACTCTGACCTTGATCCTGTGGCGGGCCACTGGTGTCATGTTGATCGGCATGGGGCTGATGAAACTCGGTATTTTGTCGGCCGAGCGTTCGCGCCTCTTTTATGGCCGGGCGATGTTGTGGGGTTATGGCCTGGGCCTGCCGCTGGTGGCGATCGGTGCTTGGGACCATTGGTCGCACAATTTTGACAGCTTGCGCCTGATGGCAGTTGGCGCTCATTTCAACTATTACGGCAGCCTCGGAGTGGCGCTCGGGCATGTCGGGTTGGTGATGCTCTTCTGGCAGAGTGGAGTCGCCATCTGGTTGCGCCGCCGCCTCCAAGCGGTGGGCCGCATGGCGTTTACCAACTACTTGATGCAGACCGTGGTGTGCACCACGCTGTTCTATGGCTACGGTTTCGATCTTTTTGGTCGCTTCAGCCGTTTCGAGCAGATGGGCTTCGTGCTCGGGGTGTGGCTGCTGCAACTGCTGTGGAGCCCCTGGTGGCTGGCGCGTTTCCGCTTCGGTCCAGCGGAGTGGGCCTGGCGCTCACTGACCTATCGCCAGCGGCAGCCGATGTTGCGCGAGAGGGCCGGCTGAGCAGCGCGAGCAGCTCTTCCCCGTCCCGCAGGGACGTTATCGTCAACCCCTCGCTGAGCAGGCCGAAGTCCACCATCGTCTCAGTTGGTGTCGACTGCGATCACCCGCCATGGCCCTCGTAGATCATTGCCCTAATCGTGTCCCAATCGCCTTCGTGAATGTCCGGCTGCAGGCCATCGCCGCTGCAGCTAGCATCGCGCAAGTGGAACGCTGGCGTATGCCTACGCGATTGTACGACGAGGCGCAAGCCCTCTTCGATCAACGTGCGTAGAGTCGTCTGGTCGCGATTCGCGATTTGTTTCGCGGTAGCGAGCAGCGGGTCGGAGATCTCTACGGTCGTCTTCATATGGGTAACCATATCATTGGACCCGTAGACGAATAGACTAGGTGGAATCTAGACCCGATCGTTGCATCAGATCGCCCCTCAGACGGCGGGTTTGAGCACCCAAAGTTAACCCAGGAACTAAGAGTCCCTCCGAAGGGCTTGCCTTTCACTCCGTCTGCCCCGGCTCTGTCACAATTCGCCTTCAGATCCGCATCAGCGGGTCATCACTGCTCTGCTCTGGCCTGCTCTACTGGAAATCATGAAACGAGATACCACCCAAGCCCCCCTAGGACGTCTGGCGGCGTCCAACTCCCACCTGCGGCCGCGATTTCTGTTCACCTGTGGCCTGCTATTGGTCCTCGCCCCTGGCTTGCTGGCGGCGCCTGGGCCTGAGTTGCAGATCTTGTCGATCACCCCCAGTGGCGACGATGTGCCGGCGGAGCGGCAGATCGTCGTCCAGTTCGACCGGCCGATGGTGCCGCTGGGGCGGATGGAGCGGGATAGCAGTGAGGTGCCGATCGAGATCTCCCCGGCGCTCGACTGTGAGTGGCGCTGGCTGAACAACGCTGCCCTCTCTTGCCGGCTGCAGGAGAACGGTGCTTTGGTACCGGCGACTCGCTACCGGCTGGTAGTGGCGCCGACTCTGGAGGCGCTCGATGGAGCGCGGTTGGCAGCGCCTCAGGAGCACCGCTTCTCGACCCGGCGGCCGCGGGTGGTGCGGGCTCGGTTTCTCACCTGGGAGGGGCCGGGTAGCCCGTCGATGCAGCTGACTTTTAACCATCCACCGGACAGCGCTGCGGTGGCCGAGCATGTCTATTTCAGCTTTGGCAACGGTAGGCGGGTGGCGGCTCGGGTGGAGCTGCGGCAGCCTGACAGTGATCCGACCCAGGATCGCTACCGGGTGCTCAGGCCAGTCGAGGTGCTACCCCTCGATCACCAGGTGCGGCTGCGGGTCGAGCCTGGTTTGCGTTCTTGGGCCGGCCCCGAGCCAGGGGTCGAGGATCGGGTGGTGGTCGAATTCTCGACTTTTCCAGCAGCTCGGTTTCTTGGGGTTCGTTGTCGCGATAATCAACTGCGGGATATCGGCTGGGGGCGGGCCGCGGGCGTTTGCAACCCGCTCGAGGATGTGCGGCTGGTGTTTTCTTCGCCGATGCTGGTCGATGCCTTGCGCGACCAGCTGCTGATCGAGCCCGACCTGGCCGGCGAGCGGGAGGACTATGACCCGTGGGAGAAAGTCTATCGCTACTCGCGGCTGCGCGGCCCCCGGCATGCGGGGCAGGTCTACGAGTACAGCCTGCCAGAGGTGCTGCGGGCGCGCTCGATCTATCGGCTACGAGGCTCGGCCGAGGCTTTGCGCGATGAGTTCGGGCGCCCGCTGGTGAGCGATTTCGACCACCGCTTCGAGACTTCGGATCGGCCGCCGCGGTTTGTTCTCACCCACCCCCTGTCGGTGCTTGAACGGCAGGTCGAAACCCATGTGCCGGTGGTGGTGACCAACCTCGAACAGCTGTCGCTGGCGGTTCACGGCGTCACCCCGCGCGGTGCGGTCGATCGTACGTTCAAGATTTCGGTGGCCGATGCTCAGAACGTCGCTTTCGCCATGCCGCTGCCGGTGCGCGAGTGGCTCGATGACGATTCGGGCGCGGTGTTTGCGACCCTCAGCTCGGTACCTGGAGTGAAGGGCTCGGCACGGCATTTCTTTTCACAGGTCACCCCTTTCTCGGTGCACGCCAAGATCGGCTATCACAACTCTCTGATTTGGGTGACGGATCTGGCCACCGGTCTGCCAGTGGAAGGGGCCAAGGTGCGGATCTTTGCCGCCGGCACCGAGCAGATGCCGGCAGCGCCGGTAAGCCGCAGCGAAGCGTTGACCGGAGTCGCTGGCTTGGCCTGGCTCGATGGCACCGACAAGCTCGATCCGAAGCAGGGTCTCAACGGCTATCTGCGCCTGCCTCACGGATTTGATTCCCGGCCTCTGCTGTGGGTGCGGGTCGATCACCAAGGGGAAATGGCCTTGCTGCCAGTGGACGGGGAGTTCGCGGTGCGGGCCCTGGGCCATGGCGATAGCTGGATTCCCAGTTGGCAACGGCCGCAGTACGGACACGTTCGCGCCTGGGGGACTACCGCCCAGGGGGTCTACCGGTTGGGCGACAACTTGCAATTCAAGATCTGGGTGCGCGACCAGGGCAATCTGCGGCTGGTGCCGCCTCCGGCCACCATCTACAGCCTGCGTATCGTCGATCCGACCGGCAAAGAGGTACATCGGGTCGACGACATCGAGCTCAGTGCTTTCGGCGGACTCGACGGTGAATTCCGCTTGCCCGAGAATGCCGCCGTGGGCTGGTATGACTTCGAGCTGCAGGCGGCTGCCTTGCCTGACTCGCTCTTTCCACTACGGGTATTGGTGGCTGATTTCACTCCGGCGCCGTTCCGGGTCAGCTCGGACTTGAATGGCGAGCTGTTCCGCGCTGGCGATCAACTCGAGGTTGCCACTCGGGCTCGGCTGCACTCCGGCGGGCCTTATCTGGAAGCGCAAACCCGAGTCACCCTGGCCTTGGCCACCTCGCCTCTGCCGTTGGCCACGGCGGCTCAGGGCTTTACTTTCGCCACCGGCCATCAAAGGCGCCGCACTTTGCACCAACGGGCTGGCACCCTCGATGATCGCGGCGATCTGCTACAACAATTCACTATTCCCGAGAGTGACGTGGTCCACGGTCGTCTGACGGTGGAGAGCGCGGTGCGAGATGACCGTGGCAAGTACGTTGTCGGCCGCAGCTCAGCGCGTTTTGTCGGTCGCGATCGCTACGTCGGTATCCGTCTGCAGGATTGGATTCTCAAAGGTGGTCAGGTGGCCGAGGTGCTGGCTTTGGTGGTCGACGAACACGGCCAGCCAGTGGCCGGTAGCGAGGTGACGACCCAGGTGCAGTATCGGCAGACCACCGCTTCGCGGGTGAAGGGAGCTGGCAATGCTTACCTGACCCGCTACCACCACGCCTGGGTCGAGGTGGCGAACTGCCGGATGACCGCGGCTGAAGACCCGGTCAGCTGTCGTTTCACCCCTGAGAAGGCGGGCCTCTACCGCCTCACCCAGAGCATTTATGATCGTCAAGGGCGGCGTCATTCGAGTACGACGACGCGTTGGGCAAGCGGTGCCGGGCAGGTGATTTGGGAGGCGCCAGCGGGGCACCAGATGTCGATCATCGCCGATCGCCAAGACTATAAGGTGGGTGATACCGCCCGTTTCCTGGTGCAGAATCCCTTTCCTGGCGCCCAAGCTTTGGTTACCGTCGAGCGTCTCGGGGTGCAAGACAGCTGGACCAAGGTGCTGGAGCGATCGGCCGAGGTTATCGAGTTGCCGATCACCGCCGATCACCTGCCGGGGTTCTACTTCTCGGTGGTGGTCAGCTCACCGCGGGTCGAGGCGCCGTTGGGGGCCGGTGAGGTCGATCTCGGCAAGCCGGCTTTCCGCATGGGCTACGCCCGCATCGAGGTGCGCGATCCAGCCAAGGAGATCGCCGTCGAGGTGCGTCCTGAGCGCCCACTCTATCGGCCGCGAGAAAAGGTGCGGGTGGAACTCATCGCCCAGCCCCGCATTCCCTTCACCGAAGAGCCCGCGCCGGCGATCGAACTGGCGGTGGCGGTGCTTGATGAGGCGGTGTTCGACCTGATTGCCAGCGGCAGTAAGTACTTCGATCCCTACGCCGGTTTCTACCAGCTCGACCCCCTCGATCTGGCCAACTACAACCTGCTGACCCGGCTGGTGGGGATTCAGAAATTCGAGAAGAAGGGTGCCAATGCCGGCGGCGGGGGCGGGGGCGCCGACCTGCGTTCGCTATTTGAATTCGTCAGTTATTGGAATCCGTCGATCGAAGCCGACGCCCGAGGCCGGGCGACCATCGAGTTCGAGGTGCCCGACAACCTCACCGGCTGGCGGGTGCTGGCGATGGCGGTCACTCCGGGCGATCGGATGGGGCTGGGGGAAGGACAATTCGCGGTCAATCTGCCGATCGAGCTGCGCCCCACCCTGCCTAACCAGGTGGTAGAGGGAGACACCTTCGAGGCCAGCTTCACGGTGATGAATCGAACTGACACGGCCCAGCGTCTGCATCTCAAGGCGACCGTCGAGGGACCTGCGGAATCTGCCGGTATCGTCGACTTGCAGCTTGATGCGCCGCCTTACAAACGCCTACCGGTGAGTTTTCCGGTGCAGGCGACTGGCGTTGGTGAAATTGTGCTCGAGGTCGTGGCTAGCGGCGGTGGCGAGCGTGACAGCTTGCGCTTGCGCTTGCCGGTGGGTCGGCGGATGGCGCTCGAGACCGCCGCCACCTATGGCACCACCACCGACTCGACGGTCAGCGAGCAGGTGGCTTTCCCAGTGTCCATGCGCAGCGATGTTGGATCTCTCAGCCTGGTTGCCGGTCCGGCGGTTATCGGTGGTCTCGACAGTGCCTTCAGCTACCTGCGCGACTATCCCTACAGCTGTTGGGAGCAACGCCTGACCAAAGCGGTGATGGCGATGCACTTCGCCGAGCTACGTTCGTACCTGGCCGAGGACGCTTCGTGGCCGGGGCATCAGCAGCTACCGCGCCGCACCTTGGAGTGGGCGACCAACTTTCAAGCGCCGAACGGTGGCATGGTTTATTACGTGCCCAAGGATCGCTACGTTAGTCCCTATCTATCGGCCTACACCGGGTTGGCTTTCGCTTGGTTGGCCAAGGCCGGCCATCCGCTGCCCCAAGGGGTGGTCGAGCGTCTCGATGCCTATCTCGAGCGTCTCTTACGCCGCGATGTGCTGCCCGGTTTTTACAGTGAGGGGATGGCTTCTAGTGTGCGCGCGGTGGCGCTGGCGGTGTTGGCCGAGCGCGGCAAGATTACCGCCGCTGACCTGCAACGCTACCGCCGTCATCTGCCGCAGATGAGCCTGTTCGGCAAGGCGCATTATTTGCTCGCTGCCCACAAGCTCGGGGGCAACGCGGAACTCGAAAATGAGGTCCGCAACGCCATCCTCGCCCACAGCGATCAGACGGGTGGCAAGATAGTGTTCGCTGAAGCCGTCGACACCCGTTACCAGCGCATCTTACACTCCGCCGGGCGCACCCACTGTGCTGTGCTGAGCGCGCTGGTACAGCAGCAAGGCGAGGCGCCTGGCGGTACGGGAATCGGTGATATGCCCTTCCGCTTGACCCGCTGGATCTCGCAGCAGAGGCAGCGCCGAGATCGTTGGGAAAACACCCAGGAGAACGTCTTCTGCACCCGTGCTCTGAGCGACTACAGCCAGGTCTACGAGGATGTCGAGCCACGGATGAAGGTGACGGTCGAGTTCGATGGCGAGAGACTCGGCAAGATGCGTTTCGATGACTTGCGCGATGCTCAGCAGCAGGTCGAACGGCCACTGCGCGCTGGTGACGCGGGTAGCCAGGCGAGCCTGCTGATCAAGAAGCGGGGGCCGGGGCGCTTGTACTACGCCGCCCGCTTGGCCTATTCGCCGGCCGAATTGAAGCCAGAGCCGATCGACGCCGGTTTGGTGGTGCGGCGCGAATACAGTGTCGAGCGCGACGCCAAGTGGCACTTGCTCAGCGACCCAATGCGGGTTCGTCGCGGCGAGTTGCTGCGGGTCGATCTTTACTTGTCGCTGCCAGCGGCGCGAAATTTCGTGGTCGTCGACGACCCAATTCCGGGGGGATTGGAACCGGTCAACACCGACTTGGCGACTTCTTCCACCGTCGATGCTGCCAAAGCAAACTATCGCCGGAGCGACGCTTCCTGGTGGTTCACGCAGAACAATTGGTACGGCTTCGGCTACTCGCGGTGGAGCTTCTACCACTCCGAACTACGCCATCACGCGGCGCGTTTCTACTCGGACTACCTGCCGGCTGGCAATTACCACCTGTCCTACGTCGCGCAGGCGATCGCATCAGGTGAGTTTCAGGCTTTGCCCACCCATGCCGAGGAGATGTACGACCCCGATGTCTTCGGTCAGGGGGTGCCGGCGCGGTTGCTGGTCGCGCCTGCTGACGGGGAGGTGTCGCCGTGAGCCGCTGGCGAGCACTGTGGCGAGCACTGTGGCGAGCACTGAGGGTTCGGCTGGCCAACTGGCCTTGGAGGCGAATTGTGGTGGCTTGCACGATGTTGCTGGGCTGTGCCGCCTCAGGGCTGACCGCGCTGACCCTTGCCAACCTGCGACCGGCCCCTGCTAGCTTGCCGCCGCGAAGCGAGCACACGGCTCCGCCACCGCTGCTCGATCGTCATGGCGAGCCCCTGACCCGGAGTCGCGAAGGGCGTTGGAATCTGCCGGACAGCCGTGCTTACCACCGCTTTCCGCAGTTGTTGATCGATGCTTTTGTGCTGGCCGAAGACCAGCGCTTCTTCGATCATCGCGGGGTCGATTGGCGGGCGCGGGCCCATGCCATGGTGCAGAACCTAAGCGCTCGGCGGCTAGTGCGCGGTGCCAGCACCATCACTGAGCAGAGTGTGCGGATCGCCTATCCGCGACCGCGCACCGTTTGGTCACGCTGGCTTGAGAGTTTTGAAGCCGGTCGCTTGGAAAGGCGATTCGACAAAGTCGAGATCCTCGAGTTTTATCTCAATCAAGTGCCCTATGCGCGCCAGCGGCGGGGTGTGTCCGAGGCGGCACGGGCTTATTTCGATCGCGATCTCGACACCCTGTCGGTCAAAGAGACGCTGGCTTTGGCGGTGCTGGTGCGCAGCCCTTCGCGGCTCGATCCAGAACGCGGTAGTCGGCAGATTCAGGTGCCGATCGAGCGCCTGGCGCGACGCATGCACGCGGCCGGCCTGCTCGCCGCTCACGAACTCGACGAGATCCAACGCATGCCGCTGCTGGTGGTGCGGCCCCAGCCTCTGGTCGACGCCGCTCATTTCGTTCGCTGGCTGCGACCGCGCTTGCCGGATTCACCAAGTGGCGGCCGACGCACCACCCTCGACGCAAATTTGCAGCGGCAAGTCCAGGCCATCCTCGATCACCGCCTGGACGAGCTCGGTGAGCGGCGGGTGAGCGATGGGGCGGTGCTGGTGGTGGACCATCAGAGCGACGAGATTCTCGCCTGGGTAAACGGTGGCGGCTTCGCCAAAGCAGTTGCCGGCCAGGTTGACAAAGTGCTGGCCTCGCGGCAGCCGGGCTCGACCCTCAAGCCTTTTGTCTATGCCACCGCCTTGGAGAGCGGCTGGACCGCCGCCACGGTGATCAACGACGCGCCTCTGGTTGGTGTGGTTGGCCATGGCATGCACGAGTTTCGCAACTACAGCCGGAATTTCTACGGCCCTTTGCGGGTGCGCCAGGCGCTGGCCAATTCGCTCAACGTGCCGGCGGTCAAGGCGCTGGCCTTCGCCGGTCGTGGGCGTACCCTAGAGCGCTTGCGTGAGCTCGGTTTCGAGACTCTGAGTGAACATCCGGATTTCTATGGCGATGGTCTGGCCCTGGGCACGGGTGAGGTGAGTCTCTACTCTTTGGTGGGGGCCTACGCGGCGCTGGCGCGGGGTGGTGAGTCCCGGCCCCTGGGTGGTTTGGCCGAAGGGCCGGTAGGTGTGGGGCGGCGGGTGTTCTCGGGCGAGGTGGCCAGTCTGATCGGTTCGATTTTGTCTGACTCCAAGGCTCGGCAGCTGGAATTTGGTAACGGTTCGGTGCTCGATCTGCCGATCGAGACGGCGGTCAAGACCGGCACTTCCACCGACTACCGCGACGCTTGGGCGGTGGGTTTTTCGCACCGCTACACGATCGGCGTGTGGATGGGAAATGTGGATGGCCAGCCGATGGCGGAAGTCACCGGTTCGACCGGCCCTGGACTGGTGTTGCGGGCGGCCTTTGCCGAGGTCCATCGGCACCAGCAGCCGCGGTCCTTAAAGCTCAGCCGCCGTCTGGCTTTGCATTCCATCTGCCGCCAAAGTGGCGCTCGGCCGGTGGCCAGCTGCCCGACGGCGGTCGAGTGGTTCCGCCCCGGGCGTCAGCCGCTGGCCAGCTGTGACTCGCACGCGGCGGTCCCGGGCCCGATTTCCGCGGCGACCGAAATCCGCCTCGCAAGTCCGACGCCGGGCCTACATCTGGCGCTCGACCCACGCATTCCTGATTCTCTCGAGAGATTTCCCTTGCGCCTGGCCGACAGCGCCGGGGTGCGGCAAGTGGACTGGATCGTCGATGGCCGAATCGCCTCGGTGACCCGCGGTGAGAGCGAGTACCTGTGGCCTTTGGAACGCGGTTCGCACAGCGCTCGGGCTCGGGTCTGGTTGCGCAGTGGGGGGCAGCCACAGGAAACGGCACAGGTGAATTTTCACGTCCGCTAGAGCAAACACTGCTGGCATCACACCTCGCTAAGCGATAAGGTCAATGCCTCGTTCGTGCTGGCGCAACATTGTTCCCCGTCCCTGCCTATTGGGACACAAGGCGGGCTTATGCCCGTTTGGAGGAGGCGCATGCCAGAATTGAGGAGCGAGTCCGAAGTCAACAGTTCAATCGTCGAGCAGGGGGTCAGCAAAGCCGTCTCGACGCCCATCGAAGTCAGCCTGTCGTTCGCCAGCGATGATTTGTCGAAGCCGCGCTGGAGCTTCGTTCGTCCAGAGGTGTTTGAGTTCGAGGACTACTTGTCGATGGGACCGATGTGGGCCGCCACAGAGGCCGAACAAGCCTACGAGCTGACGATCCATTTGCTGGACCCGAAAGTGCAGTTCGTATCTGCCGACCTATTTAATTCGACCGACGGTCTGGATCCGGTGAAGTTCTCTATCGGTCCGAGCCGCGCCGAGGTGGGTTGGCCGGGGCTCTCCGTGAACGGTTGGCAACGCTGGGTGTATCGGCTTTGGGTGCATAGGGAAGGGGTCAAGGATATGCCGGTGCACCTTGCCTTCAGTGCTTCAGACCTGGTTGCCCGGAGTCAGATCATTGCCCGCATTGCTCGCGGCGTAGGGCAACATGATGGTGGGGCAACCGGTATGGACGAGCCAGCGACAGAGACTCCAACCTTGGCCACCAAGGTTACGGTGGCCGGAGAATCCGTGCTCTTTCCCACTTGGTACGACTACTCGGGATTGGATTTGCCCGCCGGTCTCAACCTTGAGCCATTGATTGTCTTCAAGGTCCTCGATCAGGATTTCAAATTCCAGTTCGAAAACCCCCAAGGCTTGTTTGTCGGCACTGATTCAACCGCTTGCAATCGTGGCGGCGTCACGGTGCCTCCTGTGTCGCTGATCTGGGAAGGGGTCGATCCACCACCGGTCGGCCCCTGTCCGAACGCGGCCGGGTTCGTCAACAGCACGCTGCGCGATGTCAAGACACTGGCCCGCGTACTGTGGCACGAGCCTAGCGAGGGAGAGGTCAGGCGAACCTCGAGCTTCTTCTTCAGCTTCTCGAGTTTGGACAGTCCCGATCTGGTGCGGCCGATAGATCCGACCATCGTTCACGATCCGGAATTGCCGCCGTAGAGGCTTATCTGGATCCCTCGGTGGGGTTGTCGGATCGGAGACGCTGGCGTAGCTCAGGGTGGTCGCGCAGCGAGTCGAACCACGGTAGATCGAAGGCTCGGGCCGGGTATCCTTGGTCGAGCGCACGGGTGGCGTTGACCAATGCTGCGGTGCGGTCGCCCACCAGCGTATAGACCAGGGATGCCTCGAAGGCAACTAGACGACTCTCCGGCTCGAGTCTGAGGGCTTCCTGGACCGCTTCGACGGCTTGGCGCGATTGACCGAGCTGGGCCAGCACCTGGGCTTTGACGGTGAGCTGCTGGGCGTCGTTGGCGGTACTGGTCCTGAGCCGTTCAAGTACCTGGAGGTAAATCTCGTGGGCGCCGGAGTGATCGCCGAGAAGCTGTTTTACATCGGCTTGATTGAGTTGGTAATAGGGGTTTCCAGGTGCCAGCTCAGCCGCTTTGTCGAAAGCTGTTCTGGCTTCGTCCAAACGGCCCAGGAGCAGTTGGGCAAAACCCAGATTGGCCCAATCGGTCGATTTCGGTGAGCTGACGAGCAGCTCTTGGTAGAGGCCGATGGCGCGCTGCGGATTGCGCATTAGCTCGAGATTGGCCAGAAAGGAGAGGCCGTTGCGGCTGCCGGGTGCCCGTTCCAGATAGGCCTCGATCTGCTCTCGCGCTCGTTCGACATGGCCAAGACTAGAGGCTAGCAAGGCGTAGTTGAAGTGCAGTCCAGCCGATGGCCGACGGTTGACCGCCTCTTGGTAAAGTTCCAGAGCCGCATTGGTCTGGCCGCGACGCCGTAGCCAACTTGCGCGCAAGCCAAGAGTCTCGGGTTGGGAGGGCCGCAAGACTTCGAGCTGGTTCAGGGTATCGTCGGCGGCTTCCAATCGACCGATGGAGATCTCGCTGCGCGCCCGTGCCCGCAGCAAGTCGATATCGTCTGGCACCAGCCGCTGACCGCGGTCGAGGAGGTCGAACAAATGCTCCACCAGGGCCGGATCGTGAGTTTCGTGAAGAATCCTGCGAGCCAGTTCGGCCTCCAGCAGATAGGCGTCGAGAAAGCTCGGCGCGCGTTGGCGGATCTCGGCTAGTTGGTCGATGTCGGCCAGCTCGGGGGGGCGCTTGCCGAGGGCGAAGTCGCGTTCTAGCCGGAGGAACAAGGCATAGTCCGCCGCTTCGATTTGCAAGTCGAATCCGGTGCCGCGGGGTGGATACTGGGGGTAGGCTCGGCGCAACAGCGCCGCCAGCGCGCGACTGGCGGCCAAAGGCCGGTCAGCAGGGATCTCTACTTGTTCGCTCCACACCACTTCACCTTCTGCCGCCAGCAGTCGCACGACCTCGACTCGGCAGGTAGTGGCCGCACAGGTAAACGATGAACTCAGCGCCTCATCAGCCGCCAGTGCCCGGGCGACCGCCGCCGGTGGGCCGTTGAGGGCGTCGATCTCGGCGCGGCTCTTGGGCGAGAGGCCCTGGAGACCCACCACCGCCCGGTCGAGAGCGCCGCGGATGACGAAGGCTTGCCGTTCGCCGATCTCAGTCCCTAACTGGGCCGTGGAACTGGGCTGGAGTACTACCACCCAGCGCGGTTCCGGAGCGCCGCGCAGCTGCCATCCCCAGGCCGCCAACAGCGCTACTCCGACCCCGGCCACCAAGCCGGCCAGCAACCAGTAGCGACGATAGGGTTGGGCCGTTTTGGGATCGACCATGGTGGTCGAGCTCCACACTCCAACCGCGGTGCCGTCGGCAGACGATGGTGGTACAGGCGGACGATCTTCAGGCCCTACTTCACAGAGTTCCAGCGGTTCGTCGAGACCCTTGAGCTGGTAGAGCCCGTGGCTGATCCAGAACAGGGACTGGTCAATCTCGTCGTCGGCATAGGCACGTTGAGCGAGGTCGAAGGCACCTCGGGTGAGTAGGGTCTGGCCGGCTTCGGCAAGGGCCATCACCCGTGCCGTGGTGGCTTTGGCGAGGCCTTCGACCTCTAGAGGCTTGGCCCCTTGGCGAACTTCGTCGGGCGGATTCTCGCGCAGAAAGACCTCTCCCAGGTGGGCGGCCACCCGCGCTTGGAATTCGACCCCGTAGTGCCGTGAGAGATCGGCCAGAGCGGCGTGGTAGGCGAGGGCGAAACGCACGGCCTCGACCGGTCGACCGAAGAGCAGCAGAAAACCATCACTCTTGTCGATTTCACGACCGTCGTAGCGGTTTAGCAGGGCTCGGGTATGGCGATCGTGGAGTTCGTTGAGCTCCATTGCTTGGCGATCGCCCAAGGCACTCACCAGTTCGGTGCTGTGTACCAGGTCGGTCAATAGCAGAGTGCGGATGCTCTTGGTCGAGGAACTCGGTGGCAATCTGGTGGTCACCGGGCCTGTGGCGGCACGGGCGATCACTTCGAGCTGCTCAGCCACCAGCCCGGCACTGGATGGGCGTCGCTGCGGATCTTTGCGCATCAGCTGTTCGATCAAGTCACTCAGCGCCGCGGGCAAGATCACTAGCTCGTTGGGTGAGCGCGGGCGGTGTTCGAGCACCCGGGCCAAGGTGGAGGCGTCATTGCTGCCCAAGAACGGCGACTGGCCGGCCAGCATTTCGTAGAGCAAGACGCCGAAGGAAAACAGGTCTGAGCGTTCGTCGACCTGATTGCCGCGGGCTTGCTCGGGCGACATCGCGCGATAGGTGCCGGGTAGGGCACCTTCTTGGGTCAGCTGCTCCTCTGACATTTCGCTCAGCAGCAGGCGGGCGATGCCGAAGTCCGTGATTTTGGCGCCAGCGTCTTCGTCGAGGAGGATATTTTCGCTCTTCAAATCGCGATGGATCACCCCGTGGCGGTGGGCATAGGCCAGGCCCCGAGCCACCGCAATGGCGATCTCCAACCCTTCTTCGACCGGCAGCGCGCCGCGTTCGTCGAGCAGCTGGCGTAGGCTGGGGCCGGCGATGTGCTCCATCACGATGTGCTGCTCGTCGCCCTCGGTGAGCAGGTCGAAGATCTGCACGATCGCCGGGTGGGCGAGACCCGCCGCCAGCCGAGCTTCCCGCTTGAAGCGCGCTCGGCGCAGCGTGGTATCGCCACCCTCGGTGTGGATTCGCTTGATCGCCACCCGCCGTTCGAGCCGCGGATCGTAGGCCAGCAAGACCTCTCCCATGCCCCCTGAGCCCAGGCGGCTGAGGACGCGGTACGGACCAAGGGTTTCGGCGGCGTCGCGGTTCACGGTAAATCTGGCTCCTTGAGATTGGAACCATTCTAGTGATCCTTGGCGTCTGGCGGGGGAGGGATGCGGGCCGAAGCCACTCAGCCGTTTCTGGTGCTAGGGATGATGAAGCGGCAGAGGCTCAGGCGCTGCTGCCGGATGTCTCCGTGGATTTCGATGGTCCACAGGTACTTGCCCGCAGCAGCCTGTTCGGTCTCGCGCAGCAGCTTGGCGTGTTGCTCATTGCTTTCCGGTGAGTGAGTTCCTGGGCGGTGGGCTTTGAGTGTCGGTGGTGATGGCTGCCGGCCGAGGTGTCCAGGGAATCGCGGTTCACAACACCACAGTTTCACTTCCACGAGCATTCAATCGGTGATGAGGACTCTGGCACAGGTGAGTTTCCCGCTCTATCAAACGGCGGTGCCTGGCGCCCAGCCGGTCCTCTTCGATACCTTCACTGGCGATGGTGATCGGACAGACAAGGGGTGCTGCCGCTGAGGCTCAGCCGGCCGGTCTTGAGGCCGATCGACATCTCACCATAGTAGTTGTCGAAGTTAGTAGAGATCCAAGGCAGTGCAGAGTGCGGGTGGTGACGAACTTCCAAACCCATTTGGCGCCAAAGTTCTTCGACTCGCGCCAAAGCGGCCAGTGGCTCGGCGTTGTCGCCGAGTTCTGCTTGCAGGGTCAGTCGAGTGGTCGAGCTGGTGGTCAGGCCGCCATCGGCGCCGGTGCAGGTAGTGGTCTTGTAGGGGGGCTGCTGTGTCTCGACATTCCGAACGTCGTCGAGCGAGTTCAGCGCCTGTTGCAGGAAGCTCTGTAGACGGTCGACGGCGGTGTCGCGGTCTGGAGGAGTGGACATGGTGGCGCAAGCTCCGCTAGTGAGGACCAGAATTAAGAAGATCGTGCGGCTGAGCGTTATCGGTCGTCGCATGGCTGGGTTCAGTAGTGAAAGTTCAGTCGATATTCAGCTGAATGCTTGCCAGGTTGTGCAGCGATTGGTCGGTGAAGTATTGCCCGTGGCCCTTGGCAGCGCCGGTATCGAAGCTCATCGCACCGAAGCCGGCATTCGAAGGATCGGGGCCAAGGACCCAGCCAGGTGTAAGGCCGATGATATCGGCCTTTGCCTTAGCGGCGTAGATCTCGGTGCTGGCGGCGAAGCCGAGTTCTGCGGCGGTCGGTGCGCCAACTCCGGGGCTGCCGACGAAGACGATCGACTCGGCGTCGAGCCCCTGACCTCCCGACATGCCGGTGACCAACGAACCATAGCTGTGGCCGATCACCGTCAGGTGTGGATCGTGGGGCAGGGTCAGTTCGAGTCCTGCAACGAAGCGTGGCAGAGCGACGGCGGCAACCCGTGCCGCCGATTTCGAAGTAGCGTCTGGGATCAGTCGGTCGGGAGTGTCGTAACCGAGCCAGGAGATCGAAGCGACCTCCTGCTCCGGGCGGCCGAGCTGGTGGCTGAGTTCGGCGGCTTTGCTTTGCAGATTGGCGGCGAACTGCTCCAGCCCACCGTTGTTCTTCACCCCCTGGTAGTTGTTCAGGTCGTTGGTGATGCCGGGCACGATGATCGCCACATGATCGGCGAGGTCGAGGTTGCCCTTGACCTCGGCGATGCGCCCATCGCCGGAGGGATCGAAGAGCAGGAAATCCCGATCCGGGTCGGTCCAACTCTGCCGCACCTCGATCTTGTCGCCGAGCCGTTTGGAGAGCCGGCTCTGGCCGTCGAGGATCTGCTGTTGCTGCGGTTCCAGATGCGCCCGGCTCGAGAACCGCTCGATCCAGGTGTTGGCCTGGCGCAACTGGTCGTTGAAGTGTGGCAAGACCTCGTCGAGATGGTCTTGAATAAGCACCTTGTTGGCCTGATACCGAAGCTCGTAAGGGGCGCCATCTAGCGCGCCGACGATTTCGGGATGGCGATCGGTGAAGCCGACTTGCTGTTCCTGGCTCAAGCCGTCGAAGAACGACTTGGCGTCCGTTGGAGCGACATGGCCGGTGTCGACCGGAGCACCCGCCGTGGGAGGTAGGGCGGTGGGGATCTGACCCAGAAAATCTAACTGCGGCTTGGCGAAGCCGAGTTCCCAAGCGGTTTGCAGCGGAGTGAACCTGCCGCTGGTGACCGCTGTCGAGCTTGGCATTTGGGAGGCGGGGGAACTCAGCGGGTCGTTCAGCTGATCGAACAGGCTGGTGGTGGCACGCTCGAAGGTAACGGCCGGCTCGGCGGCTTGTCCGCTGCCGGCGGCCGCCGGGCTTTCACCGGCTGAGGAGTCAAAAGGTTCGCTGGCCGAAGTGTCGTCGGTGGAGGCGACGCTGTGCGGCTCGGGGGTAGGCGCATCGATCTGCATGAGACCTCCAGGTTGTGAATTCGTGATGCAGTCTCAGGTCACCGGGCTCTGGCCGCGGTTTGGCCCGCGGGTTCAGCCTTTGTTGGAAGTGTACGGACTCAGGAGTAGAAGGTTCTGGCCGGCCCATCCTCAGATGGAGTAACGGCTTCTGGACTCGGAACGGACCCATCAGGGTGGGGTATTGGCCGTCGCTCTGGGTCGGTGCTCGCTGGCGGAAATAGTAGTCTTGGTGCGTGATACCAGATTTTGCCTGAGACTATTTGAGGAAACCGCAACGAATCGCTGACCCAGCCTCTGCGGCAGATCAGCGAGGCGATCAACGACTTTCCCCTTGGAAATGGTGGCAGGTGATGCACTGGCCGGCGCAGTGATAGTCAGTTGCTGGGTGTCGACTGTAAGCGCACCGAGTTCCCGCGGATGACGCCGCCGATCCGCATTGCGATCGAAAACCTCCCTCGGGGCCCGAAGTGGCTGGTGACCGTACACCGGCTGGATTATTAGTTCTTGGGTTAGCAGGCCGAACCCGTCTGACCCAACCTGCAGGCGACCGGCGCACCTCAGTCCAATGGCGGCGCCAGTCACTTCTGAGGTGGTAGGTCTTCGCTGATCAAGGCTGAGAAGCCGACTGAGACGTGGCAGGGCGAGGACATACCTGGACGCTGAGATTCAACCAATCGGGTTGTCGCGGGAGTTGGCAGTCGTTTCTCGGCCGCCCGCCTTGGCCGGTTTTGGCAGAGCGAAATCGAAACGGAAGTTTCTGCTATCCGCATGGGGGATTCCCTGATCGACTTGCGCTGTAGCCGATGTAACTCACCACGCTGTCCAGAACGCAGCAGCGCAACTCGCGAGAGTGGAGTGTCGGCTGCGATGTCTGCAAGCGACTACTCGGACTAGTGAGAGTGGCTTGGCAGGAGCATCTCACACTAGACTAAACTCCTGGCGCCTGCCGCCCGTTGAGGCTGTTCTGACCCGAGTCGCCGTACTAATCGAGACGGGATTTCCGGCCAACGGTCCCGGTAACAGCATCATGCCGATCGTGAACGAACTCGCGAGTGTCTCGAAAGCACTGGTGAGCTGTTCTGAGAGACTGGCAGATGCCCGCGACGGGCAGGCCGATCTGCGGACTCTGACCGCCACCCTAGCAGCGCGGTGCGATACGGCCCTCAATGTATGCACCGCGAACTTCCGCGAGCATCTTCTGGAGGCAGCTACGGAGAACCGCGCATTGAAGCAATCTGTGAGTAAGAAGTTGGCGACGCAAAACGGAGCCATCGAGGGGCTGGACAAGAAGTTGGATGGCGTCTCGGATGCCCTTGCTTTCGTGGGTCAAGATACGCGGGATCTTTGCCAGGGTATCGAGGTGCTGGGTCTGGTTGGTGAATCCCAAGCCAACCGAAATGCTGCTGAGAGGATGAGGGAGTTCTTTGTGGGGTCCGACCTGAGAGTTGATCTGTCCTGCAGAAAGAGGGGCACCGGCTGAGGCGCTGCTACGCGCCTGCAGCCGAGCCAGGCCGAGGAGTCGGGTCGTCTCAGAGGAAGCGGTGTACGATCGGGCAGTTGATGATGATGCCCGAGGAGCCGTATTCGGTGCCGCCGGGGCCGGTGACGAAGCCGAATTCGACGAAGCTCAAGATTTGGAATTCGTCGATCAGCCGGGCACGGTAACCGGCATCGATTGCCTCTTGGGTCCATTCGCCGAGGTTGAGGTCCCACAGTGGGCTGTAGTCACCTGCAACGGTCGGAATGCCGCCGAGGGTGTTGAACGGCGGTGCGCCATCAGTGACTGCCGCTTCGAAGCCCTGGCGGTGTGGATTGTCGCAACCGCGGGGGCCGTTGGTGAAGCCGAAGATCCGCTCGACCGCGCTGAACAGGCTGTCGTCGTTGCCCACCGTAATGTCCTCGAGGCCCGGAGCATAGGTCGCCCCTTCGAGCGCCGCCGCGAGCGGCAGATTGGTTTCGGTGGAGAGATAGAGCACCGGCCGGCCGAAACTCTGACCCGGCACCAAGTCGAGGGTCACGTCGCCGGCGAAGGGCCGGATCTGCGCTACCGAGTCGTGGACTTTGGCATAGTCGACGTCGCCATTGGCCAGCCGCAGGGCGTTGGCCGGCGTCCCGAAGGCGATCACCGGCAGGTTGTAGATGTGGCCCCCGGCGTTCTCGATCCGCACCAGCGGGGTGTAGAAGCTATCGCCCACCGAGCCGGGCTGGGCGACGACCGGAGGAAACGGCGTCGGCTCGGCGGCCGCCACCACCTCGCGCACCGGTGAGAAATCGACCGTACCCGCTTCGAAGATCAGCTCACCATCCGCCCCTAGGGTCGCGTTGCGAACACCCCGGCCGGTTTCGGCAAAAGCCAGCTTGGCTGAGAAGTTGATCCCCAGCGACTCGGCATTGGCGGCATCGGTGGTGTCGGTGGCGATAAAGAACACCGGCTCGTTGGTTCCCGCCATCCGACCGCGATAAAGGGGTAGCTGGATGGTCCGCCGCCGGGTGTCGAGCTGACCCGAGGTCAGCAGCTGGACCGGGCCCACCAGCGATGGGTTGGCGGTCGGACTCGGCACCCCGAAGTAAGTTTCCGGAACGTTGGCGCCGATCGCCGGCGACGACGGCTCGATCCGGCAACCGGGCTGCGGCACAACTTCTTCGTCGACCTCTTCGGTTTCGCTGGTTTGGAAGAAGCTATCGGCACTCTTGGCCACCGCGCCGATTTCGGCCTGGGCCAGTCCGCGAAGCTTGAACTGGGGCAGATCACCGCCGGCAATCGCCTCCGCCATCGCTGCCTTGTCCAGCGGTGGCGAATCGGTCAGCTGCAGTGCCCTACCGGAGCCCTGGGCGAAAGCGGTCGCCGGCAGCAGTAACGCCGTGCAGGCGATCGAGACAAAGAAGAGGTTCTTGAGCGAACGAATTGGTAGGGTCATTGAATTCTCCGAGCTAGTTTGAGTAGATCATTTGGACTCAGAGCCGACCTCGGCCCTGCGATTCGCCACCCTAGAGAGCACAGCTCACGAAACCATGGCGAAACCTTCACCAACGATCACTTTTCGGTAACCCTTGATCAACACTGGTTCCCACGAGCCACGGTATTTCGTGGAGTCACGAAATACCGTGGGGGAACAGCTCAAGCCACGGCCCTGGCATACACCTACGGATTTCGCCTCAAACTACTCATTGGAAAAGGGTTGCCTCTCCTATGGCGCAGCTGGCACCGGCCTTGCTGTGCTCTCCTTGCGTTCACTACCGAACGCTCACAATTTGCAGCCCGGTGGAACTTACCGACCGAAAGGAAAAAAACCATGAGTCATCCCAATCAGCCAGCCACCGTGTACTCCACCACCTGGTGCCCGGACTGTCACCGTGCCAAGGCATTCTTGAAATCCAACCAAATCGACTATCGCGAGATCGATATCGAAGCTACCCCCGGCGCCGGCGATCTGATCGCCGAGCACAACGATGGCAAACAGGTGGTGCCGACTCTCGAGATCGACGGCCGGTTCTATGGCAATCCGTCTTTACAGGAACTCGGCCAGCTGTTCGGCGTGAGCTGAGCTGGCAGGCGCCGCCGCCCGAGTTCAAAATCAACTAGCCCAAAGGAGGCTTCCCGTGTCCATTCCAATCGCAGAAACCAAGGTCGACTTCGAGGCGCTCAACTTGAGCGCTGCCGAGCACCGCCGGGTGATCATCGTTGGTAGCGGCCCGGCGGGCTATACCGCTGCCCTCTACGCCGCTCGGGCCAGTCTCGATGTGCTGGTCCTGCGTGGCGCCGAGCCCGGTGGCCAGCTGACCACCACTCCCGAAGTCGAGAACTACCCGGGCTTTGCCGAAGGGATCGGCGGCTTCGAGCTGATGGACCAGATCGAAGCTCAAGCCAAGCGCTTCGGTGCCGAGGTGCGCTACGGCACGGTAACGGCTGCCGATCTCGAGCAGCGGCCCTTTCGCTTGCAGGTCGACGGCAGCCAAGTCCTGCTGGCCGATGCGGTGATTCTCTCCACCGGCGCCTCGGCACGCTACCTGGGGCTCGACAACGAGAAGCGCCTGCTGGGCCGCGGGGTCTCGGCTTGCGCCACCTGCGACGGCGCCTTCTTCCGCGACCTTGAGGTGGCGGTGGTCGGCGGCGGTGACACCGCCCTCGAAGAAGCACTATTTCTGACCCGCCTGGCCAGTCGGGTGCATCTGATCCATCGCCGTGGCGAGCTGCGCGGCTCGAAAATTCTGCAGCAGCGGCTGCTGAGCAACCCGAAGATCGAAGTTCACTGGCACCGCCGGGTCCAGGACATTCTCGGTCAGGAGCGGACCTCGGGACTGCTGCTCGAAGATCCGCGCGGCGGCACGGAGGTCGAAGAGCTTGCCGTCGACGGGGTCTTCATCGCCATCGGCCACCGGCCCAACACCGACCTGGTCAGCGGCCAACTGAAGCTCGACGGGCAAGGCTACCTGGTCACCGAAGCCGACAGCGCCCGCACTTCCCGCGCCGGCGTCTTCGCCTGCGGCGATGTTCAGGACCCGGTCTACCGCCAGGCGATCACCGCCGCCGCCAGTGGCTGTATGGCCGCCCTCGATGCCGAGCGCTGGCTGGCCGTTGAGCAGCCTGAAGCAACAAGTTCCGCGATCGATCGGGTTACGGTCGCGGCTTGAGGGCGTACACTTCGGCGATGGCCCGGCTCGACGCGTTTCTCGACCTTATTACCTTGCGGATGACCTCCAGCTTGGCGCTGGGTGAGGTCCTGGAAGCGATCACCGACGGCTTGGTCGAGCACCTCGACGCGGCGGCGGTGCTCCTGTGGCTGCGGCGCGATGAGCGCTTACAGCTGGCGGCCCGCGGTGGTCTGGCGAGCGACGGACTTGCCAACTTGCGGACCGTGCCACCACGCTTGGCCCGGGTAGCCGAGGACGGCGAGCACCTGTGCACCAACCGGATTCCCACCGATGGCTCGGTCGGCGGTGGCGATTGGGTAGTGGAAAATGGCCTCGGCGCCCTGGCCGCTCTGCCGCTCTTGTTTGGCGACGAGAATCACGGAGTGCTGGCGATCTTTGTTCGACGACGGCTCGGGCAGGCCGAACTCGAGCGCCTTTTCTTGTTCGCGCGAACCGCCGCCGTGGCGATCCAAAACGCTCGGCTCTATGCCCAGGTCGCCGAGCTGAACCGCCGCCTGAAGGCCCAGAACCAGTATCTGCGGACCGAGATCGACGGCGACCGCGACTGCGGCGGCATCGTCGGCAAGAGCGTCGCCATCCGGCGGGTGATCGAGCAGATCGATCAGGTAGCTTCGACCGACGCCACGGTGCTGGTCGAGGGTGAAACCGGCACTGGCAAAGAGTTGGTCGCGCGCTCCATTCACCAGCGCAGCGCTCGGCACGACAAGCCCTTGGTGAAGGTCAATTGCGGCGCGATCTCCGCCAGTCTGGTCGAAAGCGAGCTCTTCGGCCACGAGAAGGGCGCCTTCACCGGTGCCACCGAGCGGCGTCTAGGACGCTTCGAGCTGGCCGATGGCGGTACCTTATTTCTGGACGAGATCGGAGAACTACCGCGCGACATGCAGGTCAAATTGTTGCGTGCCTTGCAAGAACAGGAATTCGAGCGGGTCGGCTCCAGCCAGCCACTCCGGGTCGATGTGCGGATCATCGCCGCCGGCAACCGGCGACTGGCCGACGAAGTTGCCGCCGGCCGCTTCCGAGCTGATTTGTTCTACCGCCTCGAAGTCTTTCCAATCCGCGTGCCGGCCCTGCGCGAGCGGCTTGAGGACGTGCCGTTGATCGCTGCTTGCGCACTACCCTTGCTGGCCCGCCGGGTCGGCAAGGCGGTAACCCAGCTATCGCCGGACGCCATCGACCGATTGCAGACCTACTCCTGGCCCGGCAACGTGCGCGAGCTGCTCAACGCCCTCGAACGGGCCACCATCTTGTGCCCGGACGACACGGTGACCAGCGAGCACTTGTCGCTGCCGACGCCAGCGACAGACAGTGCCGCCGCCACTGCTGGTGCCAACGAAGCACCTCTACCTACCCTAGACGAAGTCGATCGGCGCCACATCCTGCGGGTGTTGAAGCAGACTCATTGGGTGATCGAAGGCCACTCTGGTGCGGCGAAGATCCTCGGCCTGCACGCCAACACTTTGCGCTCGCGGATGACCCGGCTCGACATTCACCGACCGACACCGTGACCACCAGGACCGCGCCCTATCTGGCGTGGTTCGAGCAGCCCCAGCCCGCCCTGAACCCTAGAGCCTGCAGGCCGTACTCACCTGGCAGGAGCCCACAACATGAACGCTGAATGGCCGTAACATCCCGCCAGCCAGGTCCGTCAACCCAACCGCAGCCAGCCGCCGTTCGGGCGTCGCGTGATCGGCCTGATGGCGCTGCTCAGTCTGTTCCTAGTGCCGGCGGCCGATGCCGACTCCACCGCCCTCGACCGTGCCTTCGAACGGTTCTGGGCGGCCGAGAAGCGGGGTGCGATGAGCCGCGCCAGCGAAGGGATTCTTGCCCTCGAGCCGGATTTTGCAGACCTCTTGGCGCGCCTGGAGGCCGGTCGCCCGTACTCGGATCGGGTCAAGACTGGTCGCCTGCTGCGCAGCCGCTTGACCCACTTTCACTATCTGCTGTTGGTGCCATCGAGCTATGATCCGGCGCGGCGCTACCCACTGCGCTTCTACCTCCATGGCGGCGTCAACCGGCCCGCACCCAGGCGCCGCGATGGCTCCTGGTGGCGGGGCGACCCCGAGGCGACTGACGAGGATCATCTGGTGGTCGTACCGGTGGCTTGGAACGAGGCCATGTGGTGGCACCAAAACCAGGCGGAGAGCCTGCCTGCCATTCTCCAGGCGGTTCGCCGGGAGTACAACGTGGACGAGAACCGCACTTCGCTGCTCGGCATCTCGGACGGCGGTACCGGCGCCTATTTTCATGCCCTTACCGGCCCCACCCCGTGGGCTACCTTCGTGTCGTTGATCGGCCACGCCCGAGTGCTGGCCAACCCGACCCTGGGGGTCAACAGCCAGTTGTACAGCAGCAACCTGGCCGGGAGAGCAATCTACGCCGTCAACGGTGGCAAGGACCCCCTCTATCCGACCGCTGTCGTCGAGCCAATGATGCGTCATTTCGCTGCCCTCGGCGCCGAGGTGGTGTTCCGCCCTAAGCCTCAGGCCGGTCACGATCTGAGCTGGCTGAGCGAAGAGCAACAAGCGATCGAGAGCTTCTTGAACAGCCATCCACGCGATCCCCTGCCAGACCGCCTTTCCTGGGAAACCGACAATGTCAAACGCCGCGGTCGCTACCACTGGCTGCGGATCACCGAGCTGGGCTCGACCCAAGGCGACAGCGAGCTGCCGGATCCGGATGTTTTTCCCAACCTCCCCCAGCTCAACCTCGGCTTCCTGCCCGTGCGGCAGGAGTCGAGCCTTCCCGGGGTTCTGGTGGCCTCGGTCGAACGCCGCTCAGCGTCTGCCCGGGCCGGCATCAAGCCAGGGGACCGCCTGTTGCGGGTGGGCGAAACGCCCGTCGCCGATCTGCAAGCGCTGGCGACGGAGCTCGACCGACAGGGCAACTTTGGACAGACCCTCGACCTAACCATCGATCGCCAGGGCCGGCAGTTGCAACTCACCCTGCAACTGCCGGCAGCACCGCGGGGTCAAGCGCCAGCGCAGATCTTTCCCAGAAAGCGACCCACCGGCCGGGTCGATGTGGTGCGCAACGGCTCGCACATCGCAGCTCTCAGCCGTGGTGTTCGCCGCTTCAAGCTGCTCTTGTCACCAAGGCAATTCGACCTTGCCCAGCCCATCCGAGTAACGGTCAACGGCCGCGTGGCTTTCCACGGCCAAGTGGTGATCGATCCCGCCACCTTATTGAGACTAGCTGTGATCGACCAGGACCGCACCCAGCTCTACGCTGCCGAGTTGGAAATCGAGGTGCCGTCGATCCCGCCACCGCGGCCTGCTTCCTCCCACTGATACATTAGCGGTTGGCACAGGCGTTAGCGCAAGGCGCTACCGGCGCTCTCACTTCCGGCGACGCAGATCCGCCCCTCAATTTGCGGCCAAGTACTTGCATGGCCGGCGGCCGCCAGAACTTGAAGCGCCAGATGCCAGTTAGTCGCGGTCGCACTCACGGTTGCCACCGGTCACGAACAACTGCTGGTCGAAAGCCTGCATCGCCGTCGCGATCTTCTAATGGTGGCGTTCTGGCGGCTGGTCACTTCAAGGCTGATCCCTGGGCTTGCTGGCTTTTTGCGCTCCCGCCAAGCCACCCGTATCGATCTTGCGCAACGCCGCCAGCAGATCTTTCAACATATCGAGATTCTTGAGCGTCTTATCTAGCTCATGCCGCAGCCGTTTGGCCTGGTTGCCGTCGGCGGCTTTGAGGGATTTGGCGAGGGCTTGGACG
Source organism: Candidatus Multivoradales bacterium (assembly GCA_965248925.1). GTDB lineage: Bacteria > Acidobacteriota > Thermoanaerobaculia > Multivoradales > J023 > CBDFLE01. The sequence goes on from CBDFLE010000006.1 coordinate 3,426,733, forward strand.
GCGGGCAGCAGGCTACTGTCGACGTTGCTGACCATGCGGGTGAGGATCTCGAGCACTCCACTGCCAAGGGTTTGAATGACTTGACCGCCTCGGGGGGCTGCTGCGATCGGCGTTTTGCGGACTGCGCTTTGTAAAGCGCTGCCGAGACCTTTGAGGCCGTGGTCGAGGAGTCTCTGAATTTCTTTCAGGTCGACCGCTGGCGGGATTGGGGCGGGTACTTGGGTCTCTGGGGCCGGCCGCTGGCTGACCTCGGCCAGGGCGGTCAAAGTGTTGTCGAGTTTCTTGATCCAGGGTTCGAGGGCGCTGCTGAGGTCTGGCCCGGTGGATTCGGCCGCGGGTTGGGCGGCTTGGGCGGCGGCCTGGTCGAGGGTGCGAGCCAGGCTTCCTAGCTGCTCGGACATCAGGCTTAGCTGGCCGACAACGCGGCTGGTGGGGTCGTCGTCACCGCCCATCGCTTGCACGCGGGCGAAGCCGCGTTTGATTTCTTCCCAGCGTTTGCTCTGTTCCGGAGTGAGGTGGCCGCGCAGCTCGGCTAGCTTCAGCAAGTTGGCTTCGGCGCCAGAGGTCAGGGTTTGGGCCTCGCCTTGGTAGTGATCGTCGATCAACGCTTCGAGTTCGGCTTGGTTCATTACCGGCACGACCTTTTCGGCCAGTTTGTTCATGTTGCGATAGCTGCCCTGGAGTTGAAATTTGGGCTCGGTGCGGTAGGCGTCGTCTTGGGCGGCGGAGTCGATATATTGACGGTTGACCGCTAGCAGCACCTCTCGTACTCGCAGAAGTTTGCTCAGCACGCTGAGCACTTCTTCGAGCTCGACGGCGGAGTAGGGGTGGTCGAGCTGATCGGGAGTTGTCGCGCTATCACCGCCGGCCATCCGCACTAGTTTGGCAATGTCGCCGCGCTCGCGACTGCCCAAGGGCGCTAGCACGGGGTTGGAGGTCAGGGCGTTCTCAAGGAAGCTGAGGGCAAACAGATCACCTTTGCCCGCCAGGACGTCGCCCAGGTTGTAAACATCGGCGCGGTTGGCCAGCATGTCGGGAATCTGGAATTTATCTCCGGACTCGGTGTAGGGATTGCCCGCCATGGTGATGGCGAAGCGTTTGCCACGCAGGTCGTAAGTGCGGGCGCGGTCGCGCCACACTCCTTCCATGCGACGCTGGGCGTCGCAGAGGGAAATAAACTTTTGCAATAACTCGGGGTGGGTGTGCTGGATGTCGTCGAGGTAAAGCAGTACGTTGTTGCCCATCTCTAGGGCGAAGCTGATCTTCTCGACTTCTTGGCGCGCGGTGGCATTGGGCGCTTCGGCCGGGTCGAGGGAGGTGACGCCGTGGCCCAGGGCCGGGCCGTTTATCTTTACAAATACCAGGCCGAGGCGGTTGGCGATGTACTCCATTAGCGTTGTCTTGCCATAGCCCGGTGGCGAGATCAGCAGCAGCAGGCCCATCTGGTCGGTGCGTTTGTCCTCGCCGGTGGCGCCGAGCTGCTTGGCCAGGTTGTCGCCCACTAGCGGCAGGTAGACATCATTAATCAGCTGGTTGCGGACGAAGGCGCTCATTACTCGGGGGCGGAACTCGTCGAGGCGCAGCCGCTGTTTTTCTTCTTCTAGCAGGCGGTGGCGGAGTTCCTGGAAGCGGCGGAAGCCGGGGATATGCTGGTCGCGGAAGACGGCGGTGCGGGCCAGCAGCTCGTCGAGGCGCAAGGGCAGGCAGCGCCTCTTTATGCGCGGATGTTGGCCCAGCAGACCCTCGACGGTGGCGCTCTGCTGGGCGACCGAACTGTGGCGTTCGAGGTTGCCGTCGGTGAGCAGGGCAGTGACCGCTTCGTCGAGGGCGGGCGCCTGCTCAGCGAGTTTCGGGTCATTGGCGATCAGTGCCCCTAGCCAGGCAGTGGCTAGCTGGCGGCGCTCAGCCAGGGCGTCGCCGAGAGCTTCGAGATCGGTCAGCAAGCCCTTTTTTCCCTTGCCGAGCTCGCCTTGCAGTGCTTCGATCAAGCCTTGGGCGTCAGCGCTGAGCACGAAGCTCGGCCGCTCGACGCCGAGCACGGCGAAGAGGTAGGCGCCAGCGGTGTGGGCGTCGGCCTGGGCTAGCTCTAGGCGGTGGTCTTGGTGGAAGGTGGCAATGGCGGCGGCCAGCTCGCGGGTCAGTTCGCCGATCGCCGGGCTGTGGCGCAGAGTCTCGCGCAGCCGGGTCAGGCTGCGGGCGCGGCGATGCCAGCCGGCGGTTCTGGGATCGGCGCCCAGCTCGGCCCAGAAGAGGGCGGCGGCGGCACGAGGGCTGGCGGCAAAACGCAGCAGGCCGGCGGCGGCGCGTAGCTCGACCAGATGTTCGAGGATCCGCGCCGCGTCGTGATCGTGGACGCCGCGCTCGTAGCCCTCGTCGTAGCGTTGTCCGGCCAGTCGGCGCACCAACTCTAGTAAGCCGCCCTCTTGCAAGCGCGCCTCGCTGAGACTGTGCAGGTCGATTTCACCATCGCCCTGTTCGGCAGCGCGCAGGATCTCGCTGGCCAGGTACTCGCCGCGGTAGACCTGGTCGTTCTCGGAGATCAAGAGCTGGTGCCAGTAGTCGCGAGCGTCGTCGATTGCCGGGTCGTCGATGGGGGCGTGGAAATCGGTGCCGGTGAGGTAGAAGGCCATCGACTCGCCGCGGGGTACCAGGGTGAGGTCGAAGGGTTGGGTGTTGACACTGAAACGGTGCCGGCCGAGCTTGATGACGGTGGCGCCGTCTTCGAAGATGTCGCGCCGGTCGCGCATCGCCCGCGCGGCGTCTTCGCGCGCCGACTTGAGCTTCGAGGCGAGTTCTTCGGCGCGCACACTCTCGCCGAGCCCACGCAGCCGTTCGCCCAGGTCGCGCAGCTTCTCTACCATCGCGTCGCTGGCGAAGTAGGCGTTGAGCTGATCGGTGCTCTCGAAGCTGGCGCCGCGCCGGGTCACGCCGCTGAGAATGCGTTCGGCCGCCGCCAGCAAGCGCCCGGCTTGGCGTTGGCGCTGGTCGAGCAGGGTTTGCTTGCGTGAACTGAAGGCCTCGTAGACCTCTTCGCGCTTGGTCGCCAGCTCGTCCGTGAACTCGTCGAGTTCGCCGAAGCGGCTCTCCAGCTCTTCCAGCTGAAGCATCAACTTGGCCAGCTGAGCGTCGCATTTCTCCGGTGTGCCGGCCAGACCGAGAGCGCCGGTGACCGCCTGGGCGAAGAGTTTGAACTGGGCGCCGAACTCGGCCTTGCCCTCCTCGGTGCGCAGCTCGCGGTGGCGGTTCTCGACCAACGCCCGAGCCCGGTTGAGCGTCGCCAGCACCTCGGAGATGGACTCTAGGATCTGGGTACGGACGGTGGCATCGTCGATGTCGAGCCCGCTGACCACTTCGGTGAGCAACTCCTGGTTGGCGCTGATCTGCGCCAGTTCGGTGGTGATTTGCTCGACTTCGCTGGCCTTGGTGGCGGTCTCGCCTTGTTCGGCGAGTTCGGCCAGCCGCTGGTGGTAGGGGGCCAAAGCGTCGTCGGCGAGGAGGAACTCGGTGGCTCTACCGGAGAGGGTTTCGATTTCTTCCAGCACCCGGGCTTCGAGACCAGCGATGCGCTGCAAATCGGCGTAGCGCACCTCCTGCAAGGAAATCAGGTGGCCGCGTTGGCGGCGTAGGCCGGCCAATGCCTCGACAAAGGGATCAATGCTGTCGATGGCGCTATGGCGCAGCTCGGACCACAGAGCCTCGAGGGTGCTTTCTGCCTCGTCCACCGCTGCTCGCGCCTGGCGCCGCAGGGCTTCGACCTTCTCGAATTCGTCGATGATCAGCTCGGCGCTGGCTCGTAGCTCGCCCAGCGGGGTGCCGAGGTCGCCGACTTCCTGGTGGCCGTACCAGTAGTAGTTGTCGGCAGCACGGGTGGCGGCGGCGATCAGCTCTTCGTAGATCGCCGCGCTGGGCTGCTGTTCGTCGACCATGCGGCGCAAGCTGAAGGCGTCGCTAATGCCGCGCACCAACTCGGCGTTGCCGACTTTGTCCAGGAACGAACCACTGGCTGGTGCCGCCGCGGCGTGCTCGTCGCTGGTGAAGGGGGTCTGCCAGATCTGCATCGGGTGAACCCGAGTGGGTTCGTCGGAGTCAGCGCGGAACACCACTAGCCGGCCGTCGCTGAAGAGGGAGTAGCCGTGGCAGTGGATCGGATTCTGCACTTCTTTGCGGATCAGGTTGTAGGGCAGCAGGATCGAACGTCCTTCCTGGCGCTCGTGAAAGACGTAGAGCACATCTTCGCCGTTGGGTGATCGAACTCGGCGCAGAAACTCCATGTCGGCGACTTCGCCATCGAAGGCTTTGACCTCGCCGCTCTGTAAGGTGTAGCCGCCCGGAAAAACGATGCCGTGGTCCTCGGGCAGTTGCTGGCAGGCCTGGCCGATGGCGTCGAGCCGCACCACTGTCTGAGTGCGGGTGTTGAACACCAAGTAGCGGTGCTCGGCCTCTTTGTAAGGCAGCACCTCGATCAGGATCAGCACCCCGAGCTGGGCCCAGCGGACGGTGGCGTCGGCCAGCGATTGGTTGGGCTCGTCGACCGGTTCACGGTAGATGCCGCGGCCGTCCTCGGTGTTGTCTTCGACCTTCACTGTCAAGTCGCCGCCGACGGTTTCGACGAACACTAAGTCGAGGATCGAGATGTGTGGATGGCGACCGAGGACGTGGTCGTCGCGGCTGGTTTCGGTCCACTCGAAGTCGTGGGCTGGTGGGAAGAGGTGATCGCGCTCGCCACGGTTGTCGAGGTAGGTGACCTCGCCTGCCGGGCTCACCGCCCAGCGGAATGCCTTGAGGTCGCCAGCTCCTGCGCCGATTTGGAACACCGCCACGATGCGCCCCCCGCTGCGCATCAACTGCAAGAGGCGAGTGTCTTTGTAGTAGCGGTAGAGTTCGTGGAACTCTCCTACGAAGCGCTTTTCGGCGAGGAAATTACCGGGCTCGTCGGTGGCCACCGGTTGGAAGGCAAAGCCATCTTCAGTGGCGGCGAAGCGGTAGAGGCTGAAGACATCGTCGATGCGGGTGTCCCGCTTCAGGCCGATGAAGACGTTGTAGCCGAAGAGCAGCAGCTCGCCGACCTCGATGATGTCGCGCGGCACCGAGTTGTTGTCGGTGCGGATGCGCTCGTTACCGATGACCTCCAGCTCGCTGCCGCCGAAAAGCTCAGTGCGCTGCTGATTGAGCTGGCCGGCCCGTTCACCGAGCCGGCTGGCGTGCTCCTCGAGCCGGGCGCGGAGGATCTCGTAGGTGCCCTGGTCGAGGCGCGGCGCGGCGTCCTCAGCTGCCCCGTCGGTCGCTGGTGTTGCCGCCGTGGGTGTCTTTTCCTCACTCATGGCGCCCTCCTCAGGAGTCGCCGAGATCTGTCAGCTTGGCACTGCCGAGCCCCAGCTTTTGGGCGACTTCGGCCAACTCGCCGAGCTTCGCCTTTTGCTCGCCACCGCTAGTTGCCATCAGCTTCATCAACAACGCGGAAACGGTGAGGTTCTGCACCTCGCCGGGGGAGATAGCAGCGTTGGACAGCACATCCTTGAGATCGGCGGTTAGGCTTCTATCGCCCTGCAAGTAGTCGCGGAAAGCGGTCTGCACGGTACCGCTCTTGGAGACGAAGCCGTCGACCGCGCGGCCTGCCGACATGGCACCCACCAGGCGATCGAAGAACACGCTCTCACCACCGACGATATCGATCTTGGCGTTTTCCAAGCCCTTGGAGATGATTTCGGCTTGAGCCTCGGCGATCTGCCGTTGGTTGTCGATCGCCGACAGTTCGATCTCTTTGCCGGCGGCGAGGCGCAGGCGATATTCCTCGTGCTCGCGGCTGGCGCCGTCGAGAGCTTTCATTGCCGCCGCCTTCTCGGTCAAACCGGCAGCTTCGCCTTTGAGCTTTTCTTCGATGGCGGTGGCTTCGGCGAGCCCGTGCTCGCGCAGCACCCGCGCCTTGGCCAGGCCCATCTTCTCGGTGGCTTCGGCGTCGCGATCTTTGACTTCCACCGCTGCCAGGCCGGCGGCGGCGGTTTCCGCCTGGATGCCCTCGGCGAGGCGGATTTTGCCCTTGGCTAGGCGTTCGGTGGCTTGCAGCTCGGCGTCGGCCATCACCAGCAGTTCGCGGGCTTTGAACTCGGCTGCTTTCTCGGCTGCCTCAGCGGCCTTGATGTCTTTGACCAGCAACTCCTGGGCGGCGCCCTCGGCGGTGATGATGGTGGCTTGCTTGGTGCGATCGGCCTCCTCGACCATGCGCAGCCGTTTGATCTCTTCTTCCTTCTCGGCGACAGTGCAGTCCACCGCCACCCGCTCGCGGATGACGTTGGCGATTTCCCGTTTCTCGTACTCGACCTCTTTGTCTTTGGCGATGCGTTGCAGCTCGGTCTCGCGCTCGCGGGCGATGACCTCGATCAAGCGGTCCTTCTCGACCCGCTCGGTTTCTACCGCCACCACCCGCTCGCGGTTCTTGGCCGCGACCTGGACCTCGCGGTCTAGATTTTCCTGCTGCACCGCCACGATCTCTTCGGTCTTCAGCCGTGCTTGCTCGGCTTTGAGCTGCTCTTCGGCCTGCACTTTCAAGGTCTCGGCTTGCTCGCGGGCTTGCACCGTCTGGATCTCGCGCTGCTGCCGGGCCAGGGCCTCGGCCTTCTGGCGCTCGAGTTCGAAGATCGCCTCGGCGGCTTCGACATCCTGCTTGGTGATCTGTTTCTTTTCGGTATTCTGGAACTCGTTGGTGCGGACGTGTTCGATCGAAGTCAGCTCGGTGATTTTGCGGATTCCCTGGGCATCGAGAATGTTGAATTCGTCGAGCTGCCGTAGCGGTGTCTGCTCGAGGTAGTCGATGGCAGCGTCTTCCAAGGAGTAACCGTTCAGGTCGGTGCCGATCAAATCGATGATCTGGTCGCGGAACTCGTTGCGCATGGTGTAGAGGTCAACGAAATCAAGCTGCTTGCCAACCGTCTTGAGGGCTTCTGAGAATTTGGCCGAGAAGAGCTGCTCCATGGTCTGTTGGTCGGAAGCGCGCTCGCAGCCGATCGCCTGCGCCACTTTGATGACATCGTCGACGGTCTTATTGACCCGCACAAAAAAAGTAACTTTGATGTCGGCGCGGATGTTGTCGCGGCAGATCAGACCTTCCGTTCCGCGGCGATCGATTTCGATCGTCTTGACCGAGATATCCATCATTTCCGCTTTATGGACCACCGGCCAGACCATGCGGCCGGTGAAGCTCACGTTGACGCTCTCCGAACCCACGCGGCTGACGATCAGCGCGCGACCCTGTTTGACTTTGATGATTCCGAATCCCAAAAGTGGCATCTGCGTCTCCTCTAGGCTGTGGTCGCTACCGGGCTATAGTTCGGTCCGAGAAGCGGGGTAAAGACTCAAGTGAAGTGCTGTTCCTGGGCGGCAGCCGTGATTAGGTAGTTTCACTTTCGCCATCATCTCTCAGTTGATCGCGAGCGGCGGTGACCAGGAAGACTTCACGATCCTTGTCATAGTCGAAAATCAAGGCTTGGCTGTTGCGGCGCAACTCGTTTGGCAGCCGGGCGCGCACCTGGAGCAACAGCGAAGCACCGTCATCGTGCAACTCTGCTTGGCCGAAGTTCTCATCGACCCGCTGGGTAGTGACCCGGCACAGCCGACCCACCAGTTCCCGGCGTCGCCGTGCCGGTGCCGGCACCATCAGCTTGCGCACCGGTTTGATCGCCACGGCGGTGGCCGTTACCGCCAGGGTGATCGCAGCGGCGGTCACCACCAGGGCCAAGACAGCGCCCTTCAACGCCAGCTGTTTCATCTGTGGCAACAGCTCCATGCCAGCATAAGTGAACAACCAGGCAAAGAAAATCAAGAGGCTGAAGGTGATTGAAACTGGCACCTCGCCAATCCCTAGCATGCCCATCAACCCGTGGTGCGAAGAACCGCCGTGAGCGCCATCTGCGCCGTCGGCAACCTCTCCCAGGCCTGCACCGAGACTCTCTCCCAAACCCTCTCCAAGAGCTTCGGCGGCACCCTCCGCAATCCCCTCGACTGCCCCTTCGGCGGCTCCCTCCAGGCCCTCCAACATGTCGAAGTTGAGACCGGTGAAGAAAGAGAGCAACCAGTAGAGGCTAATCAAGATCAGCAAAACGCTGAAGATCGCCGTCGGCAATGAGAAGGCGGCGTCGATGAATTCGCTGAGTGATTCGGGCATCATGATGTGGTGGCCGCCGCATGCCGGACCTCGAAGCAGGACTCGACCGAGTGGGACGATGGTCGCCGCGGCCTTGATCGACCGAATCTCAGTTCGCGAACCGGCTTGGTTTGAAGTACGGGGAACCGAACCGGGCTATTCGCCGGCTGGACGAGGAGCAGCGCGGGGATGGCGATGGCTGCCGCTCCTGCGCTGGTGATCAACCTCTGCTCCTCAGTAGCCCCACTCTGGCCACAGGGCTTCGGTGCCGGTGACCTTGCCCAGGCCCTCACAGTACATCCGCATGGTTTCCACCAGACCGGGCTCGAGCACATGCTTGCCCTCGGCAGTGCGGCGGAAAAGGTGTTTCCAGGTCTCCAGCGTGCCCAGCTCGATCTGACGGCCGCGGAGCTGGTCGGTCAGCCGCCCCAGGCGATAAAGCAGCGCCACCGTACCGCAGGTGGTGAAATACGAACCAGCTTTCAGGGAGTCGATCCACTCTGCGAGATCGGTGGCGCTGGTGAAGCGGTGTACCGAGTCTGCGAGTTCCGGGGAAGGTTCGGTGGCGCAGCTGACCAAGGCATGGGGCCGCAGGTCGAGGAAGCCGTTGTTGCTGATCACCCAATCGCGGATGACGGCGATCTCAAGGTTGAGCGGTTCGGCGACTTGGGCCAAAGTGCGGTGTAGGTCGCCGGAGTTGCTCATCGCGAGGTCTAGTGGCGCCAAGTAGGGGCCGACCAGGAGTCGATTGGCATCGCTGTCCGGTTGCTGATAGACGATGGGCGTACCTAATGAGGTGATCGTTTGAATGTAGTCGCGGATTGCGTCGGTGACCTGTTTGAGGAAATGGTCGCGGCCGGGTCGATCACTTTCGGTCGCTGGAGCCTCGAGGCCGAGCAGGCGGCCGGTCGCGGCGGGGCTGTCGATTTCGCAAAGTTGGCCGAAGAGGTTTGCCAGCCGGCTGGGATCGAGATCTTCGAGATTCTCGAAGCAGGGTAGCGCGGTGTGCTGCCAGAAGAAGCTCTCGAGGTCCGTCGCTGCCTCGTTCAGCAGTCCATCGTCAAACTCATCGAGGTGCCGGGCGAGGTCCAGCAGCCGCAGCAGCAACATCAGCAGGCCGAGTTCATGCAGCCGTGCTTGGTGGGTCGACGAGCCCAAAGCCTGGAAAGCCTGCGGGCAGAAGGTCCCCAGATGGGCGCGTTCGAGTTCAGGAGTATTTGCTAGCAAGCGCAGGGCGAAAGCGGCGTTCTCAGTCTCTTCGTAGTACGAGATCTTGTCTTGGAACCAATCGCGGCGACGCTCGGTGCCAAATACCGCGTGGCGCACCAGCACGACAGCGAGTTCTTCCGGGATCGCCACCTTCATGACGTTGTAGAGGGCAACGCAGTTGGCGACCGAGAATAGGCCGTTCTCGCCTGAGCGTACCGCGGCGTCGACCCGCAGCTCGCGGCCGGCGCCAAAGTTCAAGCGTTGAAGGGCGGTGCCATCGATGGGCACCTGTGCGGTGGGGTAGAGGCGGATCTTGCCGCTCTCCAAATCGCTCGCAGGCAGCACTGGCTGGTCGCTATTGGCGATCGACGATAGGCCCCGATGCACCGCCCGGCCCAGCGCTAGTTGGCAGTTGAAGTCCACTGTATCGATGCCGATCGCCGCGGCGGTCACCAGAGCGTCGAAACCGTTGTCCAGATACAACTGGGTGAGGTCGTCGGCGAAGAACTTCTTGTCGACCAGCTTCTTGCCCAGGGCGCTGTGGGCAAAGCCCAGACGAATCTCAGGGACGACACCATCGACCCGGTACATGCCACCGACCGCGGTAGTGTGGGCGATCACCACATAGCGGGCATGCTGCTGCTGGATCTCGGCCAGGCCGCTGACAAAACGATGCAGGTATTGCGTCTTGATGCGCTGCGGGACTCGGTGGTCGACAACGTTCTCAGTGGCGATCAGCCGATCGATCACCCCCAGGGTGTAGGTGGCCACGGAGGGCAGCGGAATTGCCACCACCACAGCGTGCAGCAGGTGGTCGTCGAGGCCGCGGACGAACTCCAGGAAGGGTTGGGGCTGGGCCAGGAAGTAGCTGACCATGGACCTCTCTAAGTCGAAACGGTCTCCTTGCTCAAGTCGCGCCGCCTGTAGGTTCTGAACCAAGTTCTCCGGCAATGCCAAATGCAGCAGCGAGAAATGCAGGTCGATACAGCTGTCGACTCGGTAGTGCTGTCGGGGCTCGATTTCTTCGACCGTGGTCAGCCTTCCCATGGCTAGACGCAGCCGTTGCGCGAACAGATCGATCTCCTCGGTGGTTGAGCCGGTGGCATGGACCTCGACCCGCAGTTGCTGCGGCCTGAAGCGCTTCGAGCGCAGGCTCAACCGGCAGAGTTCGAGGATGGTCGCCCCACCCACCGCGCCGGTACCACCGAAGATCACCAGGCGGATCGGCTCGTCTTCGCCACCGGGTAAGAGGCGATGTGCAAGCAGGTGTTCCAGGGATTCGAACTCGTGATACAGCGTCCGCATTATGTGTTCCCATTCTAGTATCGAGTTTGATGCCGATCATAGCCGCAGAGGGGGATCTTGAGAAGGGTTCAGGGTAGCGAAGACGGACCTTGCCTCGGTGATGGGTACCGTGACGAGCGGTGCGCTGAGCGCTCTTCTACAGAACCTCGCGCCAGGTGTTCCATCAAATAGCGATGAGCAAAGATGTAACCACCGCCCACCCGGCGTAGTAAGCCGCTGCGGCATTGGTCTTCGAGGAAGTTCACCAGCCTGGCCGGTACTTTGCCGCGCAGCCGCAGCAGGGCGCGCAAGGAGAGGTGTTTCAGCAGGTCGAAGCCACCGAACCAAAGACTTCCCAAGCCGCCCGCGATCGCGGGTAGGGTGACTTTCATCTCGCCGAGGCGGACCGCCAGGCGCAGGGGTTGGCCATGCCAGCTCTGTAGCCCGCGCGCTAGCAGGCCGGCGGAGAGAACCGCCCCAGCCAACAGCAGGCCGCCGACTAGGGCATTGCGGGCTGACAGCCAAATGCCTTGGTTGGGTCGAACAGAGCGCTCGACCCGGCGGCCCAGAAGGCCGAGCCAGACGGCGCCGAAACAACCTAGCACCAGCATCGCGTGCAGGAATTCCCAGGCCCAGGAGCCTGGTGCGGCGGCGCTGTCAGGGTGGAGGAGATTCAGCCAGGCGATCACCAAGAGGCGCAGAATCGCTCCCACCAGGGCGCCGAGCAGCGCCCCGCGCAGCGCCTCACGCCACGACCAGACCAATGCCTCGACGGTGGCGATGTCGCGCTCGGGTCCGCGGTGCCAGCCGTTCAGGCCGAAGATCAGCAGGAAGCACAGGCCGGGTCCCAAGATCGCTGAGAGCGGAATGGTGCCGTCCAAAGTATTCGACACTTGGCTAGAGATCGCCACCACCAGCAAGACAGAGGCGAGGAGATAGATCGCGGCCGCCCAGCGTCGCCCCGTCAACTGGAGCCGCCACCAGAGGCTGTCGAGGACGGCGATTGCCAAGCCTCCCAGGACGCCGGTGATCAGCGGCGCTAGCGGAAGCCTGTCGGGGAACCTCTGCCAGTAGACCACTAGCCAACAAGTTGCCATCATCAAGCTGGCGGCGAGCCGCGAGATCGCCAGGTAGACCAGCCGTTCCCCGGTACTGTCTAACCAGCTGGGTTGCAAACACTCCAAGTGCAGGATCGACTGGTTGTGATCGAGCATGCTGCGCGCCAACCAGCCGAGCCCGGCGGGCTGGCGGGTGACGCTCTCGCCCCTGCTGTCGCGGTGTTCAATCAGCCTGTCGATGAAGAGACCGACTAGGGTACGGCGTTCGTCTTCGAGGTCAAGAGGGGAAGATTGGTTGGATCTTTCGACGTAGGCACGGCTGATCCAGCGCAACATCAGCGGCGAGTCGAGCAGCTCTAGGCGGGGTGAGTCGGGCCGGGTCAATTCGCTGAGGTCGGCACCGGGGTGGTGGGCGCGCAGAAAATCGATGGCCTGTCGGCTGTCGATGGGTTCTAGCCCCACCGCCGCGCCGAGCCGCAAGGGTCGGTCCGCGCCGTCTTTGCAGGTTGTCGCCAGCCGGTACTCGGCGCTGCGGCAGGTCAAGGCGACCGCCGCGAAGCCCTGTTGGTTACGAAAGCGGTTGATCGCTTCGACCGACCGCCGTCGGCTGTCGGCGGCCACCTCATCGAGACCGTCCAGTAAGAGCATCAGGTGATTGGCGAGCAGCCAGCGGCGGCCGACCGCGGCTGGCACCTGGTAGCGCATGCCGAGCTCTTCGACCACCCAGTCGAGCAGCTCACCGCGGCGCCAGGAAGCCAAGCGCAGGACCACCGGGATGGGTTCTGCGAGATCCCCCCGCGCTTGGGCGATGGCGTGCCGAGCAAGCATTAGCAGGGCGGTGGTTTTTCCGCTGCCGGGTTCGCCGAGGATCAGCAGGGCGCGGCCTGAGTCTTCGAACAGCTGCGGCAACTCGCTAATTTCTGAACTTTCGCCGACCTCCTGCTCACTCAGTTTCAGCCGCCAGGGCTGAAAGACGGCTCGCGCCAGCCGCCGCATGCGCAAGTCGAGGCTGGGAGTGACCAGCGTTTCCTTGAGCAGGCTAACGATCCAGAAGCGCTCGACCTTGTCGAGCAGGATGAGTTGTTGCTGGCGCTCACGCCGATGTTCGCGGCGGCGTTCGCCACCGTGGCGGCGTTCCTCAGCGAGGTCGTTGGAGAGCACGTTGTCGGCTTGGGAGTCGCTGACCCGCTGGGGAGAAGTGTCGGTGTTGCTTGCTGGTGCTGGCTGGACCCGTGCCACCAGCCGGTAGCCGCGTTTGGGTACGGTCTGGATGTATTTCGGCTGACGAGCGTCGTCGCCGAAGGCCCTGCGCAACTCCCAGATGCAGTGAGTCAGCACCGCCTCGCCGACAAACGAATCGCCCCACACCGCGCTTAGCAGTTCCTCCCGTGAGCGGACTCGGCCCTCTTCTTCAATCAACTCCAGCAGCAGGGCAGCAGACTTTGGATGCAGGCGTTGTTGGCGATCACCTAGCGTGCCGTAGTCGGTCGACAGCTCTCCAGCGGCGGGGTCAAAGCGCCAGGTTCCGACAAGAATTTCGCTCGACAAGATCCACTACCACTCGGTCGCTCATCTGCTTAGGAAGATAAATAAGCTACCACGGGTCATAGCGAGCAAGGGGTTTGGGGGCTGCTCTTGGTGGTCCAGATATTCCTCAGATGTTGTTCAGAGGACTTTCTGGTCGCCTTGGTTTCCAATTTGAGGCATCCGGTCGCCCGGCCCGTGGCTTGGCGATCACCCACCCAACGAGGACCCGCTCGCAGGGTCGAATTCAGGAGGTACATGATGTCCGGAACGATGATCAACGGCTTTGTCAACAACCAAGGTGTCGCTGCAACCGGCGACAAATACACATCCGCTCTACTGTCGCCCACCAATCCCTACATGGTGGCCGTGACCTTTAAGAACTCGTTCAGCGCCAGCAAGCCGCCGATTGGCGTGGCGACGCCGAATGGCAACAGCAACGGTCAGACCTGTTCGATTCAGGTGGCCAACACCAGCCTGACTTTCCAGGCCGAAGAACCGACGCCCTTCTCTTTCATCGTCACCGACAAGGGACTGGGCTACTACTGATCCGGGAGGCGGTGGGGCGACCGGGACCCGAGAAGTTCCCGGTCACCCCTGCCTTGCTTGCCGGCCAAACCCGCGCGGTCGTAATTTCGTAGCCAGGGAGATGAAGAGCCGCTCATCGACCCGCCGCAATCCTGGAGCCTGAAGATGCCGATCGCCGCCTGGTTGTTGTTTGCCTCCCTGCAGTTCACCGTTACTGATCCAGTGGCCGAGCCTCCCGCCGAGGGGCGCACGTTCGTCGTGGGCGAGTTGGTCGAAGGGGTCGAATGTCGCAGCGATCCGAGCCAGACTTACACCCTCTATCTACCCTCGGCCTACACCCATGAGCAGCGCTGGCCGGCGCTTTTGATTCTCGACCCTCGCGGCCGTTCGAAGATTGCCGCCGAGCTTTTCCGCCAGGCCGCCGAAGACTACGGCTGGATCTTGATGAGTTCCAACGACACTCGCAGCGACGGGCCGATGGAGCCCAACGTCAAAGCGCTGGCGGCCCTGTGGCCAGAAGTCCACCGACGCTTCGCCACCGACCCCCAACGGATCTACTCCAGCGGTTTTTCCGGCGGGGCGATGTTGAGTTGGGATCTGGCGCGGCAGGTGGGTGGTATTGCTGGGGTGATCGCCGCCGGGGGCCGTTTTCAGGGCAGTGAATTCCAGACCGAGTTGGATTTCCCCAGTTGGGGTGCGGTCGGCACCACCGACTTCAACTACTCCGAGATGCGGCGGGTACATCAGCTCTTCGACCATTGGGGCGCTCCCGAGCGACTCGAAGTATTCAAGGGAAGACATAGTTGGATGCCGCCCGAGTTAGCCCGGCAAGCGATCGAATGGATGGAGCTGCAAGCGATGAAGCAAGACCTACGGCCCCGCGACCCGGCCCTGGTCGAGCGCCTCTACGCCGCCGACTTGGATGCTGCCGAGGCCCTGCTGGCCGCCGGCGAGGAGCTAGCCGCGGCCCGCCGCTTCGCAGCCGTCGCCGCCACTTTCGAGGGCCTACGACCTGTCGAGCAAGTCACCACTCGTGCGACTGAACTCGATCGCCGGCCAGCGGTCAAGAAAGCGCGCCGTGATGAGAAGCGTTGGGATGCCTACGAACTCAAGCACCGCGACCGCCTCACCCTGGCCATCGGCCACCTGCGCCAGGCCGAGGAGCCGGTGCTCGCCGCTCGCTTTGCCGCCGAGTTGGGCATCCCCGAGTTGCGCCAGAAGATTGCCCGCGGCGGCTACCAGGCGGTGATGGCGCAGCGGGTGCTGGAGACTATCTTCACCAACACCTCCTTCTACCTGATGCGCGACTTCTTCCAGGCTGGCGACTACCGCGCCGGGGCGACCGTGCTAGAGGTCGCCGTTGGCATCCACCCTGAGCGCCGGGACCTCTGGTACAACCTGGCCTGCGCCCGTGCCCGGAGCGGTCGCCCCGAGCCGGCCATCGACGCTCTTGAGCAGGCCATCGAGCGGGGGTTTGTTCATCAGAGCCATATTGAGCGGGATGCGGATCTCAAGTCACTGCGGGGGCGGGCGCGGTATCGGCAGCTGATCGATGGGTTGGAGTCAGCGGGAGGCGGTGATTAGATCAGACGCCACTCTTTCAATATTGATATAACCGTTGGCAAGGGCTTCAGCCAAAGCCACTCCACCCGCAGCCAGAATCCCTCGAGCACGGTGCTGTGAAAGACCCCGTCGGCGTCGACGGGTTGTAGCACAAAGATCGCGGCATCGTCTCGGCGATAAAATTCGGCTTGCTGGCGCAGGGGGTCAAGGAGCCAGTACTCCTGCACTCCACCTTGCTCGTATTCGTAAAACTTGTCGCCCCGGTCGCGGGCTCGGCTGTCGCGGCTGACGATCTCAACGGCGATGTCGGCCGGGCCGGCCAGGTGAGAGTTGCGTAAGCGGTCGGCGTGCTTCTGGCTGAGGAAGAGCACGTCTGGCTCTCTACCGGGGAGATCCGGCGCCGTCTTCATCTGAAACGGGGCAGGTCGTACTTGCCCAAGTTGCCGGTCTTGGGCGAAGACTCGCAGCAGGGCGGTCAAAAAGGCGACCAAATCTTGATGTGCATCAGAAGCGGGCGACAAAACTATGACCTCCCCATCAATCCACTCAGCGTGGACATACTCATCCGCCTGAGCGAGGAATTCCTCATAAGTGACTCTGCACTCGGAAACAGGGTCTTGCAGATTTTTCAGAGCTTGTGCCACAGTCAAATTCCACTACGGTCGAGGCTCTATCCTAGCCGATCGTGGCCGCAGGCCCGCCTTTTCCTCAATTCACCCAACTGCCCGCGACCGCCTCCACCGGCTGGTTGGCTCGCCGCCCGGCGAGAATGTCTACCGCTTCGGACAAGCCGTCCAGGGTCAGCTCGAGCATCGGGAAGACGCTGCGCACCAGCCGGGCGCTGGGGGCGTTCCAGACTCGGGGAGGTTCGGGATTGAGCCATACGGAGCTGGGGCATTTCTGGCGGATGCGCTGGAGCCAGTCCAGGCCGGTGACTCTGTTGTGCTGGAAAAGGTCGATGGCGCCGCCGACGTGGGTGAGTTCGAAAGGGCTCATCCAGGCGTCGCCGACCATGATGACTGACCAGCCGTGGTCGATGCGCTTGAGCACCTCGGCAGTGGGCTCGCCGCGGCGGTGGTACATGTCGGTGTAGAGGTGCTCGTAGACGCAGTTGTGAAACAGGCGGATTTCGAGTTTCTTGAAGTGGTTGGCGGCGTGGGCGGCGCTGAATAAACGCTCGCTGAGGTTGGCGTGGGGGTCCATCGAGCCGCCGACATCGATCAGCAGCAGCAATTTGAAGCGGTTCTTGCGCTCGGGGCCGAAGATCAGGTCGAGCTCGCCGCCGTTGCGGGCGCAATCGTCGATGGTGGCGTCGAGGTCGAGGATTTCGGGTCCCTCGCTCTTGTCCAGGCGGCGCAGGCGGCGCAGTGCCATGCCGATCTGGCGGGTGTCGAGCACCCGGTCGCTGCGCAGGTTCTTGAAGCGTCGTTGGTCGGCTACTTGCACCGCCGAACGGCCACCACCGCCACCGCCTATGCGAATGCCCGCCGGGTTGCTGCCGCCGTGGCCAAAGGGCGAAGTGCCGCCGGTGCCGATCCAGCGGTCGCCGCCGTCGTGGCGCTCTTTCTGTTCTGCCAAGCGCTCCTTGAATTTGTCGCGTAACTCCTCGAAGTCAAGGGCTTTGAGCGCCGCCAGCTCGTCGTCGCTGAGCTTCCGGGGCAGCTCTGGATTGGCCAGCCATTGGAGCAGCTCCTTATCGATCTCGAAATGGGCTTCGAGGCCGCGGAAGTGGCTGGCGAAGGCGCGGTCGTAGAGGTCGTATTGGGTTTCCCGCTTGACCAGCAGCGCTCGTGCCAGATGGTAGAAGGCGCCCAGGTCGGCCCGCACATGGCCGGCGGCCAGAGCCCGCATCAGGGTTAGCCATTCGGTCACGCTGACTTTCAGCCCGTGGCCGCGTAGGTGGTAGAAGAAGTCGGTGAACATGGCTGCTTGGCTGTTCAGTGCAGGTGCCGGGCGCGGGTCGCTCCGCGGCGTCGGCCATGCACCGCGTCGAGGTCTTGCTCGCGCTTGAGCAGCACGCCGAGGAAGGGTAGTTCTTGCTCCATTTTCTCGGCTGCGATGCCGGCTCGGCGCAGCGCCGCGATCCAGTCGATCAGTTCGCTGGTGGAGGGGCGCTTGCGTACTTCGGGCTGGTCGCGCAGCCAGTAGAATGCGATCAGTACCTGGCGCAGCAGCTCTTCTTCGACCTTGGGGTGATGGACGCGGACGATCTCTTCCATCAGTTCTTGATCGGGGAAGGCGATGTAGTGGAAGACGCAGCGCCGGAGGAAGGCGTCGGGTAGCTCTTTTTCGTTGTTTGAGGTGACCACCACCACCGGCCGTTTTTGGGCGGTGACGATGTCGCCGGTCTCTTCGACCTGGTAGCTCATCCGATCGAGCTCGTGCAGCAAGTCGTTGGGGAATTCCAGGTCGGCTTTGTCGATCTCGTCGATCAGCAGCACCACCCGCGCAGCGGAGAGCAGGGAACGGCCCAGGGGGCCGGGCTTGATGTACTGGCGGATGTCGGAGATGTCGCTGTCGCCGAAGCGGGAGTCGTTGAGCCGCTGGACGGTGTCGTAGACGTAGAGGCCGTCGCGGGCCTTACTGGTCGATTTGACGTTCCAGGCGATCAGTTCGAGGCCGAGATCTTCGGCTATTGCCTCGGCCAGCACGGTCTTGCCGGTGCCGGGCTCTCCCTTGATCAGCAGCGGTTTTTCCAGCGCCACGGCAACGTTGACCGCGTCGCGCAGCGCGGGCGAAGCGAGGTAGGAATCGGTGCCGGTGAATTGTTCGAAGGACATGCAGCGGCACTGTACCAGTCCGTTGGCTGAGGATTGAATAGCGCCGTGCCTCAGCGATAGGCTATGCCCATGCGGACTCTGCGCTCGGTACTGTGGTTACTGTTGCTCTTTTCCCTGTTGGTCGCCGGAGTTTGGTTGACCCGCCATCCCGATGCCGAACTCGTCCACCGGGCTCGGCAATGGCCGCTGGTCGGACCGCTGGCGATGGCATTTCAGCGTGCCTACCTGCCACCGCCAGCGCCGGCGCCGCTTCCTCCGGCGGCGGCTGAGAGTTCTACCCCCGGGTCCATCGACCCGCGCGCCGCTAACCCGCGGCAGGTCGAGCCACGGCGCTTTCCCCCGGACCATCCGCGAGTCTGGGGGCTCAAGGGTATGGAACTCAAACGGCAGCCGACGACCGCCGCCGAGACCGTGCTGACTCTGCCGGCCAATGTGCGGCTGCCGAAGCTCGACCAGCAGGGCAGCTGGTATCAGGTCTATCGCCAAGGTTTCACCGGCTGGGTGCTGCTCGAGAATTACGACGAGCAGGCCGAGGTGCCGTTCGGCAACGCGCCCCTGGCTCCGGGGCCGCTGCAGCCCCGTGACGCCGACCCCGAGCAGTTGGCCAGCGCCCGCGAGCTGCTCGGGCCTACCGGCCGTGAGCTGCCCATGGGGCCCTACACTCTCTACACCGATGTCCTCGATGAGACTCTGATCAGCTACCTCGCTGGACTGGCGGAGCAGCTCGATGGGGTCTATGCGGCGCGCTACGGTCGTCAGCCGTTGGCTACGCCGCGAGCGGCGCTGGTGCTCTACCGGGGCGAGGGCGGCTACCGTCTGCTCAAGCGACGTTCTGGCAAGTTGGCTGGCTTGCACGCCGCCGGTCATGCCTCGGGGGGCATGGCGGCGACCTTCGTGGGCCGGCGTTCGGCGGCGCAGGTCGGGATCACGGTGGTGCATGAGCTGGTACATCTGGTCAATCGCCGCGCTCTCGGCCCGGCCTTGCCGCCTTGGCTCGACGAAGGGCTGGCCGATGGCCTCGCTCTCTCTCGGGTCAACAGCGCCGGTGCGTTGCAGCCCGAGCAACTCGGTGGTGAGATTCTGGAGAATGCTGAGCGCCGGACCTTCACCGAAGGAATGTCGTCCCTGTGGCTAGTCGAGCAGCGTCGGCGGGATGGCCGCCTGCCGCGGCTGAGCACTTTGCTGCGGTTGGATTGGGATAGCTTCGTCGGTGACGAGATCGCCCTGCACTATGCTTCCAGCGCGCTGTGGCTGCGTTTTCTGCTCGATGGCGAGGGGGGGCGCCGGGCAGCGGCGCTGCGGCGCTTTCTCGATGCCGTGGCTGCGGGTGGACCCGCCTCCGCCGATCGCCTGCGGCAGGCCATCGCCGAGCCGTGGCCAACGCTGGAAGTCAGCTACCGACGCTGGGTCGAGGAGCTGGCGATCGAGCACGGTGTGGCCGCTCTGCAATCGGCTCTTCTGGTCTGCTGTCGGTTCGGGGTGCCTTTTGCTACCATGCCTGAATCTTGGTGGCCACCTGGACGTGGGCCGGGCCAATTCAGTGGAGAGGCTGGCTAGTGAGCCGCCAGTGAGCAAGGTGGCCAGCGAACAAGCTGGCGCCGCGACAACCGCCACCGGTTCTGGTGGCTGGGAAACTCAAAAAGCATGAAAGTGAACAAGGCGACACTCGGGGTGTGGGCCGCCGTGCTGCTCGGCGGCTGTCTCAGTGAGCCGCCACCGCCGCGCTTGCCAGCGGGTACCGATATCGTGCTGATCACCGTCGATACGTTGCGGGCGGATCGCCTCGGCGCCTATGGCCACCCGGCCGCGCGGACGCCGAACATCGACCAGTTGGCGGCTGCAGGGAGGGTCTTTCATCAGGCGACGACCCCCTTTCCCCGCACCACCCCGGC
Organism: Candidatus Multivoradales bacterium; assembly: GCA_965248925.1. Classification (GTDB taxonomy): domain Bacteria; phylum Acidobacteriota; class Thermoanaerobaculia; order Multivoradales; family J023; genus CBDFLE01. The sequence goes on from CBDFLE010000006.1 coordinate 3,446,708, forward strand.
GCTGGCCTCGTTGCTCAGTGGGCTGTGGCCGCAGCATCATGGTTCGCGAGAAGTGGGCCAGCGGCCGAAGAAGGTGCCGCTGATCTCGGAGCTGCTGCAAGCCCAGGGCTATTTCACCGTCGGGGTCAGCGCCAATGGCGCCGCCGGCCGACATCAGCAGATGGACCGCGGCTTTGATCTCTTTCTCGACCACCAGGATTTGAAGTCGGGCCGCGCCTCACAGGTTACCCACCAGACCGCCGAGTTGCTCGATCAAGTGCCGACCGAGCAGCCGCTGTTCCTCTGGGTGCATTACATCGACCCCCACTTTCCCTACCTGCCGCCACAGGCCTGGGTGCCGGAAGGGGTCGAGCCTTGCCTCGCCCTGATGCGCGAGCAGCGCCAGACCGTCGGCCGGATCATCAGCAATCGGGATGGCATCGCCGCCGCGGTGCGCGACGATTGCCTGCGGCTTTACGATGCCGAGTTGGCCTACACCGACGACCACTTGGGCGGGCTGCTCGCAGCCCTCGATGGAGTGAGCAGATTGAAGGATACGCTGCTGATCTTCACCGCCGACCACGGCGACAACCAGGGCGAGCAAGGGCTGTACTTTCAGCACGGTCCGAATGTCGACGACGCCAGCCTGGTGGTGCCGCTGATCATTCGCGGACCAGGCATCGAGCCCGGCGCCGACCACGAGGTAGTGCGGCTGGAGGATATCCCCCCCACCTTGCTGAGCTTGCTCGGAGTACCCGCGGAAGACTGGCCGCTCTTCGACGGCGAAGACTTCGCGGCTCGCCTGGGCTCACCCTCGGCCCGGCGGCGGCCTGATCAGCGGTTGGCTTTGGCGGAGAGCGGCAGCTCGCTGATGGTCGAGTCGCACGGCTATCTGCATTCCGGCCGGGCGCACAAGTTCTCTTGCTTGAACGCCCGCCAATATGCACTGTGCAGCCAAGTCGGGGAAGAGCCCAAGCTGTACGATCATGTGGCCGATCCTGATCTCGAACACGATCTCTCGGCTGAGCTGCCGGCGGTGGTCAGGCGGCTCAGTGAGGCACGTCAGCTGTGGCCACCGGAGCACGCCCGCGAGCGCACCGCTCGCACGCCGCGTTTCAAACTGGTCGAACGGCCGTTGCTGCAAGGCGGCCACCGCCGCTTTCTCTACGATCTGCAGGCCGATCCCGCCGCTGAGCACGATGTGCTGGGTCAGCATCCGGAGGTCGCCCGACGCCTCGGTACCGCGCTCGATGCCTGGGCCGTCGACTTGCCGATGCACCAGGTACCGGAACGCGACGAGGAAGAGATCGAGGCATTGCGCGCCCTGGGCTACATTCACTGAGCAAATGTTAAGCAAGCTCAGGGTGGATTCAAAATGCGACTAGAGCATAGAATATTCTTCTACTGTCCGTGGAGAAACCGAATCTGATGTCCGTTGCCACCGCCAAACCTCAGCTGTCGATCGTCATTCCGGTGGTCGACGAGGCTGAGAACATCGCCTCGGTGTTCGCTGAGCTGCAAGGCAAGCTGGCGCGTCATGGTGGCTATGAGGTGGTATTTGTCGACGACGGCAGCCGCGATTCGACGGTCGAAGAGATCCAACAGCTGATCGCTGAGCACCCCCATGTGCGGCTGGTGCGCCATCGCGGCAACTGCGGCAAGAGCGCGGCGCTAATCACTGGTGCCACCGCCGCGCGGGCCGATTGGGTGGTCAACATGGATGGCGACGGCCAGAACGATCCTGACGACCTATGGCGCCTGGTCGAAGCCTCGCGCCGCGCCGATGCCCCGGCCGATCTGCTGCTGGTGGCCGGACAGAGGCGCAAGCGCAACGACACCCGGTTGAAGCAAATTTCCTCTAGAGTCGCCAATCGCGTGCGTCGTGGGATCACCGGCGATCCCACTCCCGATGCCGCTTGCGGTTTGAAGCTCTACCGCCGCGATGTCTTCTTGCAGTTGCCGCGTTTCGACAACATGCACCGCTTTCTCTCGGCGCTCTTTCTGCGCCACGGTGGCAGTGTGGTGTCGGTTCTGGTGGAGGATCGGCCACGGGCCGCGGGCCAATCGAAGTACGGCTTTTTCGACCGCCTGTGGGTCGGCATTGCCGATCTCTTCGGGGTGATGTGGCTGCAACGCCGGCGGTTGCGCGCCGACTTGCTCGACGACCAAGACTTGTCCGCCGATGAGACGGAGCATTGCCGATGAAAATGGAAACCATCTGGCTACTGGTCGGCTTCGCCGGTCAGGGCTGTTTCTTCATGCGCTTTCTGGTGCAGTGGATCTCCAGTGAGCGGCAGCAGAAGAGCGTCATCCCGGTGGCGTTCTGGTACTTCAGCATTTTCGGCGCGCTGATCATCCTGGCTTATGCCATCCATCGTGGCGACCCGGTCTTTATCGTCGGTCAAACTACCGGCTTGCTGATCTACACCCGCAATCTAATGTTGCTCAGCCGCGAAAAGCAGAAAAAGGGCGCCGCCGCTGGGCAGTAGCTACTCGCCGCTGGCGACCAGCAGCCGCAGCTTCTCGGGCAGGCGCAGGGGGCGGTAGACCTGCTGCCATTCGAGCCTGCCATAGGCCTTGAGCCGGCCGCTGGCGATGCCCGCGGGGGTAGCGGCGACGTAGCCTTCCCAGCCAGTCTTCATTGCCCCCCTGCCTTTGCTCTTGGCCACGGAAGGACGGTGGATGCCGGTGATCAACTCGCCACGCACCCGACCCTCGTTGTCGATCAGCAAGACTTCGGCGACCCGCCCCTCGGGCGCCCAGGCCCAGCCCTTGAGGCGTAGCAGGCGGCCGCTGCCCACCTTGACCACTTCGCTGATGTAGCCCTGTAGCTGGAGGCCGGGTTTGGGCACCAGCCGGGTGGGATCTACCGTCCGTGGTTCGGGCGGCGCGAGCTGACGATCAAAGGGAACATGGCCAGTGGCGCGGAGGAAGGGCTCGACCTCCCAGACCTGCTGTGGGCTAGGGGTCATCGAGCGCTGGATCAGCGCATCGTCGTGGTAGCCGCGGCGCAGTGATAGGGCAGTCACCGGTTGCCGCGAGGCGCGGTTGACGAAGGCGTCGAGGGTTTGCAGGCCGCGGCGGTAGTGGTTCAGCTCCAGGCCACCGACGATCAGCACGAAAGCCGTCGTCGTGGCCATCGCCAGTCGTGGATGGCGCTGCCTGAGGGCGTGCAGCAGCAGCGCCGCCAGCACCAACAAGCCGATCCAATACAGACCCGGAAGGGAGGCGTAGCGCGAGGCCAGAGCCTGCGCCTCTCCCTTGCCAGAGCGGCCGATCGCCGTTCCCAGGGCGCTGGCAAAGGCGTAGATCTGCAACATCACGAAGGGCACTGCTAGTCGTCGCAGGGCGCGATCTCCCCAGACCCACAGCAGTCCGAGGCCCACCGGCCAGGCGGCCAGCGCCGCCCAGCCGAGCCAGATGGCGCGATGCGGCTGGGTGGTGAACAGCGAGCCCATGTAGATCCCCAGATAGCGCCAGAGAGTGCCGAAGTCGGAGGTGTTGGGCTCGGGGTGGGCCGGCATCACCTTGAAGCGCAGGAAAACCACCAGATAGACCGCCACGGCTGCAAGCGCCAGCAGGGCGAGCTGGCGGCGATCGCGGCGCAAGGCGATGGCACCGACCAAGAGGGCGGGCCACATCGCCAGGCTAGTGCTGTAGGACAGTGCTCCCACCAGACCCATGGCGGTGATTGCCAGCAGCGGCTTCAGCTGGCCAGCGTCGGTGCGCCGTACCAGGACGGTGATCGACAGCACCGCCAAGGCATTGGCCAAGAACCACTGGGTGCCGCTGAAGGCCATGGCGACGTTGTGGGCCGCCACCGGGGTGAAGGCTAGGGAAGCAACGATAAACGCCAGGCCGGCGTGCTCCCAAGGCGAGCCCCTGAGCGGTGGCGGCAGCAGTCGATAGAGGCAGCCCGCCACCAACGCCATCAAGGCCAAAGTGAACAACGCCAGGGTGCGATTGGTGCCGGCGAAGAGGTAGGTGTTGAGGACGTAGATCAGGGTCGGGAAAGTGGCTCGGTGCTCGTTCGACTTGACCGTCAACCAGGTGCCGAGGTCATGGGTCAGATGATCACCGTCGAGCACTCGGGCGAGGATGCCGTAGTAGTCGTTGTTTTGCAGCGTGCCGAAGCTCGGCCAGTGGAGCAGATAGACCAGTGGCGGCAGGATCAGCGCGGCCCACACGAAGGCCTTGCGCAGGGCTGGAGAGGAGAGGCTCATGGCGGCAAGCGACTCGTTGGGCTCAGCTGCTGGCCGAAGGTGCCGGTTGGGCCTCGGCGGCGAGTGGCTCGACCTCTCGCCACTCGGCGCCGCCATCGACGAAATGCTCTTTCTTCCAGATCGGAACTTCGTGTTTGAGCCGTTCCAGAGCCTCGCGGCTGGCGCTATAGGCCGCTTCGCGGTGAGGTGAGGCGGCGACGATGACGACGCTGGTATCACCCGCCCGCACCTCGCCCAGCCGGTGGACGATCGCCACTCGCAAATCGTCGCCGGCCGCTTCGCTCTCGCTGACGATGCGCTCGATGGCTTTGGTGGCCATCGAGCGATAGGCGCTGTAGCCCAGGTGGCTTACCGGTCGTCCTTGGTGGCTGTCGCGGACGACGCCGTGAAAGGTCAGGAGGGCGCCGCGCCGTGCTGAGCGGACCTGGGCCTCGACCGCCGCACTATCGATCGGGCCATCGATCAACACCGCGGCAGCGGGTTCGCCGGAGCCGCCTGAGACTGGCGGTAGCAGGGCCACTTCACAGCCCTCTTCGAGGGCCGGATCATCCCGCACCAGCTGGCCGTCGATGGCTACCGCCAGCCGCGGCCAGATGGCCTCGAACTCGCGGTGGCGGCGGCGCAGTTCGGTGGCTACGGCGCTCAGCCGAGAGTCCCGCGGCAGCTCTAGTTCGAACTCTTCATGACCGAGTAGGTCGCCAGCGGTGGCGAAGGCCACGACACGGATTTTCATGGTCGGAATGCTAGCAGGTTGTCCCCCCGTTCGCCTTGGTTGGCTTGCGGGTGATGGCGCGGTGGCAGCGGTTTTCTCGCGTACTCAGCTCGCGGTCTTGGGGCGGGCGAAGTAGAGCTTGCGGCTGCCGCCCAAGATCTCCAAGGTGTCGAGAACTTGCCAGCGTGCGGTGAGCAGGCGCTCGAAAACTTCAAGTTCGTAGTCCCGATAGATGTCCGGCTTGTTGCGCAGCAGCCGTTTGACCATCGGATCGTTCTTGGCGACGAACTCGATCACCAACTCGGCGCCGAGCCCGTGCAGCCAGTCGAGGACCTCGCCCAAGGGCAGATGGGCGCTGATCACCAGATGGTGGATCAGCGCCAGGGCGAGCACTAAATCGGGCTGTCGGCGTTGGTCGAGGGCACGGCGCTCGCGACCGCGCCAGCCGCGGGCCGGCGAGAGGTCGGCAAGGTTGCAATAGAGTGGCAAGATGTTGTCGGGACCGTCGGTCGACAGCGCCCGATACATACGCTCTACTGCCAGGTGATCGCCGTCGAGGGCTACCACGTAGTCAGCGTGGCGAGCGACGATGCGGCTGTAGTCGCCGGTGTTGGCGCCCAGATCCCAGGCCAGCTGCCGCCTTTTACCTGCGGCGGCGCGCTCGACGAAGTCGGCCTTTTTCCGTCGCTCGGACTCGTCGTAGCTGTTGTCGCTGGCGTAGCCGCCCCATTCCGAGGCGCCGCGCCGCCAGCGCAGCTTGCCGATCAGCCGTTGCAAGCGGGTGACATTGGCGGTAATGACCTCTTTCTTGAAGGCGGTTTTCTTCAGCTCTGCGCGCACCGACTGATCGCCAGCGGCATTGTGCGCCTGCAACTTGGCTTGCAGATAGACATCGGCCAAGACTCCGGGGCGCAGGCGGTCGCGGAGTGAGAACAGACGGTTAGCTTGTTCGGGGGTGATGCCATCGATGGCGCCACGCAGCCAGGGTTGGAAGGGCAAGTCACGGTGGGCGGTGAGTAGCAGCGGGAATAGGAACAGCTGGCAGAACTGCAAATAACCGACCCAGGGCTCGCCGGGTTGCCAGGGCTCGAAGGAGGCGATGTCGATGAAAGTTGGCCGCCGGCCGACGAATTGGATGTTGTAAGCGCTCGCGTCTTTGAGCGTCAAATCCTCGGCCAGCGCCTCTCGTAGCAGCTCCAGCTGGAGCAAGGCGCCATCGCGCAGCATGCTGAAACACCACTCGTAGGGATAGGAGAGGAAAGGAATCTTGGCGTGCTCGAGGACTCCTGTCCAGCGCTCGATGCCCGCCGGGGTGACGGTCTGCAACACCGCCGGGTCGAGTTTGGCTTCGCGGGTCTCGACCAGCTTGCCGGCGGCCACCGCGCGGGTGAATAGACCGCTCTTGGCCAGTACCCGCCAAGCCGCCCAGGCGTCGGCGCTCAGCGCTCGGTAGATCTTGTCTTGGTGATGAAAAACCCGGCCCTGGCGGTCACGGAAGGAACCGCCGTCCAGCTGCGCGCTGCTGGGCTGAGGGGCGCTGGGGCGAGAATCGGTCAATCGGGCACCGTCAGGAGCCAGGTTCGTCATGCTCGGTCTTCTTGATCCCGAATAGGCTCAGTAGCTTGCTCCAATAGAGCTTGAGCAGCACCGCAATTCCAGCGACTCCGCCGAGAATCATCTGCACCACCATGCTGCCCGACGCTGGATCTAGATAGGCGTGGGCCGAGGGCGCCAGGAGAATCGATAACAGGGCAAAGAGCGTCAGCAAGGGGCGACACATGGGTGGATCTCCAGGCAGCTAGCGAGTTGGGGATGACCAGTTGGGGATAGCGACGGCTCGACAGTGGATCGACAGTGGATCGACAGTGGATCGACTGTTTTTCGGTCTAGTGGTGATCTTCGCACCCGCTGCCAAACGGTGTCAACAAGCCCCGGTGGGTTGGCGCAGAGCCTATAATCCACCCCCTAGGAGGAATCGCTTGAATATCTTGGCCGACAACTTGAAGCGCGACGAACGCACCGCCCGCTGGCTGGCGGAGTGGCATGAGGCAATCGATTCCCTGAACGAAGAAGCCGCGACCATCCGCCAAGGCGGCGGTGAGCGGCGCCAAGCGCGGCAACAGGCCAAGGGCAAGATGCTGGTGCGCGAGCGGGTGGCGGCAGTGTGCGATGCTGATTCGACATTTCTCGAACTCGGTCTGTGGGCGGGTTGGGGGATGTACGAAGAGCACGGCGGCGCGCCGGCTGGTGGGGTGGTCGTCGGCCTGGGTCGCATTCACGGCCGCGAGGTGATGGTGGTGGCCAACGACGCCACGGTGAAGGCCGGCGCCTGGTTTCCGATCACCTGCAAGAAGATCCTGCGCGCCCAGGAGATCGCTTTGGAGAACCGGCTGCCGCTGGTCTATTTGGTCGACTCGGCCGGGGTCTACCTGCCATTGCAAGACGAGGTCTTCGCCGACCGCGACCATTTTGGCCGGGTGTTCTACAACAACGCCCGCCTGTCGGCCGAGGGCATCTTCCAGGTGGCGGCGATCCTCGGCTCCTGCGTTGCCGGCGGTGCTTATCTGCCAGTGATGAGCGACGAGTCGCATATCGTCGAAGGCACCGGCTCGATCTTCCTCGCCGGCTCCCATCTGGTACGGGCGGCGATCGGCGAGCAGATCGACAATCAAGACCTTGGTGGCGCCGCAGTGCAGGCCGACATCTCTGGGGTGGTCGATCATCGCCATCCTGACGAGCAGACCTGCCTGGCGGCGGTGCGGCGCAACTTCGAGCGCCTCGGCGAGGCCGAGCGCGGGCCCTTCGTGCGCCGTGAGCCTTGCGCGCCCCTCTACCCGGTCGAGGAGATCTGCCGGGTGCTGCCGATCGCTCGCTCCCGTCCCTACGACACCCGCGATCTGCTGGCCCGCTTGCTCGATGGCAGTGAGTTCGACGAGTTCAAAGCGACCTATGGCCAGACCATCGTCTGTGGCACCGGTTTCATCGATGGCTGGGCGGTCGGGGTGGTGGCCAACCAACGCGCCGTGGTCAAGCGTCGCACCGGTTTGGAAGCGCAAGAGCAGGAGTTGCAGATCGGCGGCGTGATCTACTCAGACTCCGCCAACAAAGCAGCTCGTTTCGTGCAGCTCTGCAACCAGAAGAAAATTCCTCTGTTGTTCGTCCAAGATGTTACCGGATTCATGGTGGGTAGCCGTGCTGAGCGCGGTGGGATTATCAAAGACGGTGCCAAGTTGGTCAACGCGGTGGCCAACTCGGTGGTGCCCAAAATCACCTTATTCGTCGGCAACTCCTACGGCGCCGGCAACTACGCCATGTGCGGCAAAGCCTTCGGTGCGCGCTTCCTCTACGCCTGGCCGTCGGCGGCGATCGCGGTGATGGGTGGTGCGCAGGCTTCGAAAACCTTGCTCGGTATTCAACTCAAGAATCGCGGCGACGAGGTGACCGAAGGCGAGAAGCAGGCACTGCTAGAGCGCATCCAAAGCCGCTTTGCCGAGGCCGCCCAGGCCCGCTACGCCGCCAGCCGGCTGTGGATCGACGACATCATCCGCCCCCAGGACACCCGCCAAGTGCTAGCTCGCAGCTTGGCAGCGGTGGCCGCCAACTCCCGCCTGGCGGATTTCAAGACCGGCGTCTTGCAGACCTGATTCGGATCAGAGCCCCGAAAGACCGTGAACAAGAACTTTCAGAAGGTCACGAAAGTGGAAGGCGCTCGGTGCCAGTTGGAGACCGCGGCGCAGTTGTTCTTTGACTCTGGAGACCTGCTTTCAATTCACACTCTTGTGGGAGCCGCTTCGGGAGTGCTTCAGGATATTGCGACACAGCGCCAACTAGAGCCACTTCTACTCGATAAGCTCGTCGGAGACCTTCCGGGTGCGCTACAAGGGGAAGTGCGGCGGGCTCTGAGATCTCAGCAGAACTTCTTGAAGCATGCGGATAAGGACGGAGAAGATAGTAGTTTTGATTTTTCGAAGGGCATCACTCCGATAATGCTTTTTAACGCAATTGCGGATCTAGAGAGAAGTGACGATGATATATCTCTTGTTCTCAGAGCTTTTAAATATTGGTTTTGTGTCAACAACTATAAGGGAGGTGTTTTATCGTATTCTAAATCCTGGATCGATTGCTTCGACTTGAAATTCGGAAACTTGCACAGTTTGTCGAAGAGAGAATTCTTAGAGGGGTTCTTGGACCACAGTCAGCCAGGAGATGGCAAGGTGTCCACTTGAGCGGTTCGCCGAGTTCGCTCAGGATGAGCGATGGTAAGGACAAAGATACTATTAAAGCCTCATGCTTCTTGCGCCACCTCCGGCGCAGAACCTTCGACCCACCGCCGCCAGCTGAACTTGACATCTTCGAGGATGTAGTAAGCCGCCAGCACCAGCAGTACGACGAAGGTGAAGAAGAGCAAGCCGAAGGCGATGGATGTGTCCATCGGGATCCGGAACTGAGCCTCGACGCGCTTCTCGAGCAGCAGCGGCACGATGCCGACGAAGGCGGTCAGGACGATCGGCCGGAAGCGTTTTTTGCTGGCGTCGCGAATGGCGCTGGCCAACGGTGAGCCGCACGGGTAGGCGAGGTTGACGAAATCGACCATCACCAAGCTGTCGTTGACTACTACGCCGGTGAAAGCGGGCCGTGCTACTCACCGCGGACCACCTACTTCGCGCCGAGGGCTCTGCTCTCGATCGCTCTGGCCAAAGAAAAGTGCCCTTCAGTCAGCTCAGAGGCTGAATCGCCGGGCAGCCGCGGACTCAGCGAGTCGTTCTTCAGGTGCAGCTCGATCGGCAGCTGCTGGTGTTCCGCCAGCTCCAGGCTTTCGCGCAGGAAGCGGACGGTTGCGGCCGAATCGACAAAGCGGTAATGACGAACGATGGCTTGCTCCGTCGCGGCAGACTGGCGCCAGTGGATCAGGCTCTTGAGGCCGAGTTGAATGCGTTCGGGTTTCATCGCGATCCCTCCTTCGAGGTGAGAGTGCCTATTCCGACGAAACTGACCAGCCATTCCGATCGAAACCGACCACTTGTCGGAGCGAAGCGACGCTGGCGCTCTCCTCAGTTGTAAGTGTCCACTTTCGCTGTAGCTGGAGCCCTCCTTCCGGCTCTTCTTCTTGATTGATTGTATTCAAATAACCCGTCGTCGGGGCTGTGCGTAGCTGTGGGAAACGCAGGTTGGGGGGCAGGGGGGCGTTTTCCAAGCGGTTGTGGGAATCGCAGAGCGATTTCCACAACCGCGGCAGCTTCCACAGTCCATCTTGGGTCGGGTCCGGATCGGGCCGCAGGCCCGCTGATGGGTCAGGATCGGCGATCGCTTCAGCATGCTCTTGGATCTCACCTTGCCTCTCGCTGGGCGGCCTTGCGAATACCGCCGGCTCTCTTCGCCCGCATGGAGTCACCGTCCACCGCGAGCTTGTAGGCGCCGTGGACAATGCGATCGAGGATGGCGTCGGCCAAGGTCGGATCGCCGATGACCTCGTACCAGCTCTCAACCGGTAGCTGGGAGGTCACCAGCGTGGAGCGGTTGCCGTAGCGGTCCTCAAGAATCTCGAGCAGGTCGCGCCGCTCGCTGGCCCCGATCGGCGCCAGCCCCCAGTCGTCGAGGATGAGCAGGTCTGTGCGAGCATAGCTCTTGAGCAGCTTCTCGTAGCTACCATCACCCCGCGCGATGGCGAGCTGGCGAAACAGCCTCGGCACCCGCAGGTACAAAGCGGTGTAACCCTCCCGACATGCCTTGTGCGCGAAGGCGCAGGCGAGAAAGGTCTTGCCCACCCCGGCCTTGCCGGTGATCAGCACGTTGAGATGCTCGGCGATCCACTGGCACGAGGCCAGGCGCAGGATCTGGCCTTTGTCCAGGCCCCTCTTGGCTCGCCAGTCGATGTCTTCGATGGCCGCCTGCTCGCGCAGCTTGGCTTTTCGCAACCGCGCTATCAAGCGGCGGCTGGATCGCTCGGTCGCTTCGCGCTCGACCAGCAGCCCGAGGCGCTCTTCGAAGGAGAGCTCTGAGACATCGACCATCGACAGCTGCTCCTCAAAGGCTTTGGCCATACCGTGGAGCTTGAGCGCGGCGAGTTGATCGAGCGTCGCGTGCCTCAGCATGGCGGCGTCTCCTCGCGGCGCGCGGCACTGTAGTAGCTGGCGCCGCGGACGTTGCGGTGCTCGATCGGCGCCGTCACTTCGGTGGGCTCGGGCGCTGCTTGCTGGTCCAGGCCGCTCTTCAGGATCGACTTCACGCTCTTGTAGGACAGGCCGTGAATGGCGAGCGCGCGGCGGCACGCAGCCTCCAAACGATTGGCACCATAGGTCTTGCCCAGGCGCATCAGCCCCAGACACGAGCGAAAGCCGTGCTGAGGATGGGAGCGGTTAAGCATGATGGTCTCCACCAGTTCGGCCGTCGCCTGGCCTGTTTTCGCCGCCCAGCTGATCAGCCGTGTCGGTGTCCACTCCAGGTACGCCTGGTGCGCTTTGGGCATGTGCTCGCTCTGGGTCGTGTGCCGACCCCGACACCGATTGCGACGATGAGCAGCCACACGCTTGCCGCGATCGAGCACCTCCACCAGTTGCGCCGTCGCCCGCAGATCGAGCTGCTTCTTGATCAGCTGGTACGGCACACTGTAATAGTGGCCCTCGAACTCGACGTGGTAGTCCGGGGCAACGCGTACCTTCTTCCATTCGGCAAGCTCGTAGGGCTGGAGCGGCAAAGCACCCAGAGCAGGACGATCGACCTGCTCGAACAGCGCTCGGCGCGAGACGCCCAACACCTTCAGCGGACGGTCGTTAAGCTCGACCAGAAGCTTCGCGATGCTCTCGTTGAGCTCTCGCAGGCTGAAGAACTGCTGGTTACGCAGCCGGGCCAGAATCCAGCGCTCCACTTGCAATACACCGTTTTCGACCTTCGCCTTGTCTTGGGGCTTCCTCACCCGCGCCGGCACCACCGCCACGCCGTAGTGCTCGGCCAACTCCGCGTAGGTGCGATTGATCTCCGGCTCGTAGCGGCACGGGCTGGTCACGCCGCTCTTCAGATTGTCCGGCACCACCAGCTCGCTCACCCCGCCCAGAGCCGCGAAGGTCCGCACATGAGAGCCGATCCAGTCCTCCAGGCCCTGGCTCCACGTTGATTCGGCATAGGTGTAGTTGCTCGCCCCCAGCACCGCCACGAAGATCTGCGCTTCGCGCGCTTTGCCAGTCGCCGGGTCGATCACCCTCACGGTCTGTCCGGCATAGTCGACGAACAGCTTCTCGCCCGCCCGGTAGGCTTGGCGCAGGCACACATCCAGGCGCCCTTCCCAGATCCGGTACAGCTGACAGAAGCGGCTGAGACCGTAGCCGTCAGGATGGTCCTCCCGGTACTCCTGCCACAGCAGCGACAGGGTTACGCACTTCTTCTTCAGCTCGCCATGCACCTTGGTCCAGTCGGGCAAGGCTCGCTGACCACCCCTCCGAAGCGGCTGCGGCCGAGGGTACAGGCGTTGCTCCAGCTCAGCGTCGCTCAAAGCTGCTACTTGCTCCCAGCTCAGGCCTTCAACCTTGGCTCGCAGCAGGTAGTTGCACACCGTCACGTGGCCCAGCCGAACCGACCGTCCGATCTGGCGGTGCGACAGGCCATGCTGCCATTTCAGTCTCAGTACCTCGCGTATCTTGCGCATCGATGTCCTCACTCTCGGCATCCAATCCTCCTTTCAAGGAGGCTGGAATACCCCAATTGTGAGGAGCGCGCTACCGTCGAACTCCGCCGTGGCCAGGATTCCGATCCAATCTGACCACCCATTCCGATCGACCCGGAAAAGTGGTCACTTTCGATCGGAATCGATGGTCAGATTCCGTTGGAATCACTGGTCACTTTCAATCGGAATCGGTGGTCGGATTCCGTCGGTGCAGGCAGTGAGAGATAGAAAAAGTACCTCCGGACCGGCGACAGCAATCTCCAGCCCGGAGGGGGGAGGGACGCGGGCACCCACCTTCAGTAGTTGCCCGCTCCCTCAAGAGGGATCGAGGGACCGCGCGAACTCAATCTCCTTCGCATCGACCTGGACCGCCACCCGCGAACCACAGACAACGATGCCCGGCAGCAGGCCGGCCCGCTCGCCGAGGAACGACACCAACTCGACAAAATCCAGCGCTTCGCGCCAGCTGATGAAGGCGTAGTACTTGTGAATGAACGCCTCATCCCGTGCCGTGCGAAACCAGCCGGGAGGGGGGTTGGGAACTGGAGTTGAGCTGGAGGTCTTGCATGGCGATCTCGGCGTCAACAACCGGCCTTGAACGGCGGTCGTTCTTGCTGTCGAAATCCTCTGCTGTGGCGCCGCCTGAGTCAGCGGAGACTCTTTCCCAAGGTGGCCGTCAGCATTGGGAGTACCGGAATCCCAGGCTTCACTCCTGTGACCTAGATCGCAGTTTGAAGTCGCAATCTGGCTGCCCCCTTCTCATTTTGGCAGCGCAATGTGGCGCTTGAGTCGCCAGGGTTCCCCCAACCGGGTCGGACAATCGGGTCATGCGGACTCGGTTTGTGCCAACCGGTAGAAGGAGTTAACTATGGGGAATTCAACTTCAGGTGGCGGGCGAAGCGAAGGGCCGAGACAGGGATGGGCAGATTTCGTCGCTTGCGGGTTTGCTGCAGGCAGATTGTTCCGGGGTGGTTGCTTTCTCTAGCAATGCTAGTGCCTTGCTGGCTTCGCGATCGATTTTGAGCTTCAGGAGGATAGGCAAGGCTTCGGCCAAGGCGCTCTTGACCTTTGAGTAGCGGCCTTGATCGTCGTAGAGGATTGCAAGATCCAGAGCCACTCCGGCACGAGAGCCGATATCGCCACAGCGCCGAAAACCTTCGCAGGCTAACGTCAGAAGGGCCTCTGCCTCGGTCGGAACACCCTCGGCACTGGCGACGAGACCGTCCACCCAATCCAGCGATGGGAAGACGGACAGGTCGGAGAGACTACCGGCAATCTTTTTGGCACGATCTACGGTCGAGCGAGCCAGCTCCTTCTGGCCATTCAGAGCCTGGGCAGTTGCCAACAACGAGAGGGCGGAGAGTTCCAGCCGACTCTCCGGCTTTCTCACCAGATCCTCAAGAGCCTCGCCTAACTCTCCGATCGCCTTGGAGTCACCGGAATAGCAAAGGATACGAGCGCGAGAGATACGCGCTTGGACGTATCGATGCAGGTTGTCTAACTCGCGGAAGATCGGCACCGCCAAGGCGGCTAGATCGAGTGCCTCCTGGAAACGTCGCTGATCGAGGCGTAAGGCAGACCGATAGTCTAGGATCTCGGCCTTGACGAAAAGTGCGCTCTTTCCAGATCGATATCCCAACTCGATCTCCGCTTGATGGAAAGCCTGCTCGGCGCCGGGAAACTCCAGGGCCAGGCGACGGGCATTGCCGATCCAGGCCCCGGCTTGGGCGCGCAAGATGCGGGCGTCGTCTTCCAGAATCTCGGTACTGACATTGACACTGTCAAGTGCCATGAGCGCGATATCGACCCCTCGTTGGCGGTCCTTACGGCCCTCTTCTCGACTCTTGCGCAGCAGCACGTCGAAAAACGCTCTAGTGTGAAACGCAACGCGGCTCACCCGTTGCGCTGCCGATCCGGCGACTGTTCGGCAATCTCCCGCCACAGCTCAGCGGCCATGATTCGTTCGTATTCACGCCCGTCATCGTACTCCACGCGGGGCTGGGATTCGTCGTCTGAATCGGCTGATCTGTGCCCCAGAGCCCGGGGGTAAATAGCTTGTAGATACTGGCCGAGTTGCTGCTGCTCCTGCTCGTCGATCTGACCGAGCACCGCTCGGCGCAAGAACGCCTTGTCCAGGATCTTCTCTGGCGATACCTCGGGGGAGCGCGAACTTGCCTTCGCCAGCGCGCGGACGGCTGAAGGATGGGTGCCATCCCAGGTGCTGAAAGCTCGGGAGAAGCTCGCCGACCGACCATACCCGACCAAATCAGAGATTTTCGCCACCGGCAAGTCTGTGTGCAGCAGCAGTCGTTTGGCGGTTTCTAGACGCTTGCCTCGGATGTAGTCCCCCAGCGGCACTCCCACCGATCTGGCAAACTCACCGCTCACCGACTTGTCCGAGATGCCACAGTCCCGCCGCAGTTGCTGGACATTCAAGCCGGGATCGAAGAGATACTCTTTCAGATGCGCCAGCAACTGCTGGGGCCTTCCTTTGGCCTCCGCCAAGTCACTTCTGATCTGCTCCAGACTGGCTTCGGCAGCGTCATTGAGCAAGTTGTGGTCTTGGTCGAGTCCCATGCTGCTCCTCCCCAGGATTGCGATATCTTTGCAGTTGCGCGACCTACCTTACCAGAAGCCTTGCCCTTCCAATCTGCGCTTTCGAGCCCTCTAGAGCGACGCCGGCCAGCCATCCTCCGTCGCTGCTCGACTTCTCATTTCGGCGTAGCATTTCGCCGGTGGCTTCTCATTCTGAATGTGCAATGTGGCAGTTCGAGAGCTGGGTTCTCCATGCTTCGCCGCAGCAATCCCCTGGCTAGGGGAAGAGGCTAAGGGGGCCAATTCGTCGCTATCGCGGCTATGGAGAGGGTGGTTGAAATCTCCGCAGGTAGAGATATCTCTTCATTTCTGAGCACTATTATTCTTGACAACAACTCTTCAGCTCCCTATGGTTTTAAGATGCCACAGGCACTTCAGTCATTTTTGGGCGGATTGGTTACGGTGATCTTCGCGGGGCTGGGCGCGTCGGCAGTGGTGGCGGACGCACCCAGCTGGAAGCTCGCGCACCGGGCGGAGCTAACACCAGACACAACAGGAATTGTCGTCTGGGACGAGCAGACCTTCGGTCTCTGGAATCCCGGCGCTGGCCGGGTTCAGCTGATGGCGCCGAGTGGTGAGCTGGGCGCGGTGGTGCAATTCGATCGGTTGCTGAGCCCAATCAAGAGCCAGGGTCCCCAGTTCCCGGATCCGCTGCTGCGAATTGGACGTCGGGTCTACTGGTTGTCGCGGCCGACAGGGACCGTGGCGGTGTTCGACCCTACGGGATCTTTTGTCGAGTTGCTCGCAACTCCCGCCAGCGTAGTGACCTCGATCGCTCGCGCAGACGACGGCAGTGTTGAGGTGTTCGGCTTCCGCCCAGAGTCACTCTATGCCGGGGCCGAGAAGTTCTCTAGCAGCGGTCGCCGGTCGGGATTCATCCCTTCGTGGTTGCAGGCACAGGTGACGACTTTGCCTACTTACCTGGAAACGCATCTGGCCCGTGTCGGCGGTAGCCGGTTCGAGGTCTTGGCGCATTTTCCCCATGCCCGGGTGACCCGAGGCGACTCCAGCCGCGTCGTCGACCTATTGGCGACTTGCCCGACCCACGAGTTCCGTATCCTTTTTGAGCAGCACTACGAAAAGCTGCGACAAACGCGGGGCTGGCCCGAACCTCTCGGTCCAGGATTCGACCCCGAAGGGCTCTTGTATATGGCTGCTCTGGAGTTGACCGAATTGCCGCAAGGGGTCTTGGCGTTGGTCAATGGGGGGTTTCTAGTTTTTCTGCCGAGTGATCTTGCCGCGTCAATCAGTTGCTTTAGAACGCCGACATCCAACCCCACCGGCGGAGCGGTTTCACTCGCTTGGACTGGCCGAAGGCTCGGGTTGGTTCTAGTCGGGCCTGGCACCACGCCGGTCGTAGAGCTGTGGGATGTGGCTGATCACCAGGAGTTCTCTGGCGGTACTTTAGTTTTAGGAGAGAGGTAATGAAACGTCTTCTAGCAATCACAGTGCTCATCATCGTCTTGTCTAGCATCTTTGTCAACGAGACCAATGGCTACATTTGGGACTGCGAGACTCCGACAGCTTGCCCTCACTGGGCTGCCTGCGAGGGAGACATTGTGTACGCCAGTGGGTGTGACTATCAGTGCTACTACTTCTTCCTTGGTGGATGGTTTCCGGCCGGTTCGGCCAGGTGCTCTTCCGGCGGCGCTGGACCCATACCAGATGTCAAGTTTTGACCCTGCTGATGGATGCATGTGAAGCTAACCGATCAGGCAATCTTGCTGCTAGCTCTGGCATTGGCCTGCGGCTCTGCTCTTGCTGAGGATTGGCAGGACTTCGAGATCGCCCGTTGTCAGGTCGAGGCGGCGGCTGTAGTTGGACCGCTGCCGGGTTCCGAGACCGGCAAGTGGCGAACAGCGCAACTCGGCGGAATCGGTGAAGTTCAGTGCTCCGGGCCGGATTTCGAGCCAGTCGATATCTGTCTCGGCGGTTCCGAGGTATGTCCCCTGGCGGCCGAGCCGGAGATCGATCTCATTGAGCTACGGCCCGCTAGTCAGCAGCGCTGGCGTTTGGCGGACGGGCAACAACCAACAGCCCTGACTGTCGAGTGGCGCCAAGAGGCGGCAGCGCGCTCCCACCGGCTAGCGAAACGTCGCGTGATGTCGACGGCGGCCAGCTTTTCCTTGCCGGTGGCCTGTGGCGAGGCTCGCATCCTTAGAATTCACCGGCCGGGCTGCTCGCCCCACTCTTTCTACTTCGCGGGGGAGAGAAGAGCAACCGAGCTAGTCCTTCCATCTTGCCAGATTGGTGGCGAAATCTCCGGCTTGCTGCCGCGGGAGATCTTCGTTCCGCAGAGTTTTCGCCTGGCATCTGGCGAGCTTCTGCAAGTCGACAGCTCGGGTTGGTTCGCGGCTGCCGGGCTCGCTCCGGGTGAGCACTCGTTGCTACCGATCTATCGCGGTGGGGTCGCAGGGTCGCCAATTGAGGTCGTAGTCAAGACCGGTGAGACCCGCGAATTGCTGCCCCTACCCTTGCCACCGGTCGGAGCCCTGGACCTCGCTCTTGACCCAGCCCTCTGCGCCGAGACTCTCGGCATGAAAAGGCGGGTGGAGTTGGTGCGCTTGGTGCTGGCGGATGAGGGAAGGAGCGAAAGCTACGAGCCGCTGCACAGGCTGCCCTTGCCGAACGGAGCATGCCACCTGTGGCTCGAAGGGCTGTCGGTGGGTAGCTTTGATCTCCGCCTAACCGCCATTGGCAACGGGCAGCCGACCCAGCTTTCAAAGTCTTTTGACGTTTCAGTTGGTGAGGTGACCACTTTGCTACTCGGCGACCAACCAGTGGTGGTTGCCGGCCGAGTGGTGACGGTGGACGACGAGCCGGTGCCTGACGTTGGGCTAGAGTTCGCCCGCCACAGCTCGGCGGATCGGCTGCGGGTGCGCAGCGACGCCAATGGCGAGTTCGAGGCACGGCTGCCCGCGGCCGGCAACTACTCAGTGCTTGTCCTAACCACACCTTACCTGCCCACCCACAGCCTGACTCGCACCTTCCCCCCCGGTCACCACCAGCTCACCATCGAGATCCCAGGTGGTGTTATTCACCTCAGCGTCGAGCGCGCCGACGGGGCCGAATTCGATTCACCTGTCGAGCTGCGATTCGATCCACTAGGTAGTAATGACCTCTTCGGCGGGTTTCTACTACCGGAAGAGGACAAGGAGATCGATCTGCTCGGTGTCACCCTGGGCCGCTACAGTATTTCAGCCACATCAGATCAGGCTTCGACCGACGATCCCACCGTGATCGAACTGAGCGAAAAGTCACCGATTGCCCATGTTGAACTGCTGCTGACATCGCGCAGCTATAGACTGCGTTTGGTCGACGGGCAAGGAAGGCAGGTAGCTGGCGCCAGGGTGGTGATCACCGGTCGTCATCAGCTGGAGCTAGGTTCTGGAATCTTCGACCTGGCAGGCACGGCTCCCGGACGAACCTTGCGGATTAATCCGCCGGCCGGCTATCTGCCCGTTTGTAGAATTCTGACCCGCCAGACCAACTTGACGGTCGAGCTGAGAGCCACCACCGCTCAGGCGGTGATCGTCCTGCCTGCTGAAGCTCGGCCCACACCTCGCCAGATTGTAGGCAGCCTCAGTGGCCTGCCCGGCTCGAATTGCCCGGTGTGGGTTTCGGCCCCTCCTGGAGGGCACTACGATGAGCGCGGGCTTCGTCTGGAGCTAGCATTGATGCCTGGAGTCTTCGTTTTCCGTGCTTTCGGCAAGGAGCACTCGCTGGCGGTGCCTGGCCCTCCACTGATTCTCGGTGGCACCGTTGACGCCGGGGAGAACAAGTAGGCTGCTGCGAGCCTCATGCGCTGGTGCTGGGTTCCTCGTTCCAATCTTCGAGCCTCAGACCTTCAATGCGCTGAAAGTGCCGCGTGTTATGGGTTACCAGGGTGGCACCGAGGCTCAGCGCGTGGGTGGGGGGCTGGGCCTGGACGCTCTTCTCAAGCAGCAGCGGTGCGAGGCCGACGAAGGTGGTCAGCGAGGTCAGCAGGATGGGGAGGAAGCGCTTCTTGCCGGCTTGGCGAATGGCTCGGGTCAGCGGCCGCCATCGCGGTGATGGGTGGTGAGCCCGCAAAGTTCTCTCCCGCACCCTGGCGGCGGTGACCGCCGATTCCCGCTAGCCGGGGTTCGATACCGGCGTGTTGCAAACCTGAAACGTCTGGGCGATACCCAACCTTCGCTGGACAGACCGCGACCTGCTGCGGTTGCTAAGCCGAAGCCTGCCGGACAGGCTCCGCGGCGGTGATCGAGTGGCCGAGTGTTGCCTAGGATTCGCCTGTTTCGGATTCGACGCAGACGTCGATCGCCGGCCCGAAGCCGAACTCCGGACCAACGTTCTGAGCACAGACACTGCCGGGAACACAATCTTGGTCGCTGTCGCAATCGCCTTGGCCAGGCTGGCAGGGAGCGCAATCGCGGCAGAAATGACCGTGGCCGGCGGGCCGGCTACACATCTCGGTCTCACCGGGTGCGACGCAAACATCGACCCTGGGGGCGAATCCGTGGCTAGCCCCCAGGTCATTCCCGCACACGGCCCCAGAAGCACAATCTTGGTCGCCGTCGCAGTCACCTTGGCCAGGCTGGCAGGGACCACAATCGCGGCAGAAATGACCGTGGCCAGGCGGCCAGGCACAGTCGGATTCAGTCCCTGCCCCAATCGGTGTTCGCTGTGGGATGGCCTGTGCACCGACCGCTAGACGGCGAAAGGACTGCGGGATTCGAGCGCTACCCGTGTTGGCGAGGCTGAGGCTTGCGATGTCGGTCCGAGGCTGCCCTTCGGGGTCGTTCCAACTCCGAGTGTAAACCAGAGCTTGGGCTGGATCCGGCTCTCGCCGGAGGGCCACGAAGTCTGGTAGCGGGGTAGATTCAGGGGGGGTCCTGGTGGTCTCGATCGGCCAGGGCTCACTCTCACACCGGCGGT
The DNA here is from genome assembly GCA_965248925.1 of Candidatus Multivoradales bacterium. Taxonomy (GTDB): domain Bacteria; phylum Acidobacteriota; class Thermoanaerobaculia; order Multivoradales; family J023; genus CBDFLE01. The sequence goes on from CBDFLE010000006.1 coordinate 3,466,791, forward strand.
CCGATGCCAGTCGACATAGGTGAGTCCAGCGCAGTCCTTGACCGCTGTAGGGGTCGGTTGGGGTAGTGAGATGCAAATGAAAAGCCGCACAGCTATCTTCCAAGTCACCTTCGGGGTCCCCCTGATTGGTGGCCATGGCGATCAGTTTTCCATCGGGGCTGATCGCCGCCAACATATCTCCCCATTCGGCGATCTGACCCATCTGGCGATGGACCGGAGTGTCCGGTGGCTGCCGTACCGGCTTCAGTTCTTCGAAGGCTTGCCGAGGCCGACAATGTCTGTTGAGCTCCACGACATAGACTCGCAGCACCGGAACTTCTAGCGGCTCCGCGCCCGCGATGCAGGTGCCGCCGCCACCGTCGAATCCGTGACTGTTCCACCACGCCCAGCCAGAGGGACGACGGGGCTCGTCATAGCACCGTCGCACGATGCTCAGACGCTGGCCTGGCGTACATCCTCCGGGTCGCGACGAGAGCTGCGCCGAAACTCGCCCGGTGAGGCAATTCTCGCGCCAGAGTTCGGCTGGGGCGAACGCTTCGACGGTGATATCGCCGTGATTGGAGAACTCAAGTGAGTAGATCTGCGCCGCGTTCTTTTCCTGCTCATAACCTGTCGCCGGGGAGGAGTACCAGCCGCCGGCATCGGGAAACACCAGGGCGTTGAAAAGAGCCCGGTCCTCGTGTAGCCAAGTGGACCAACCGTGGACTTCCGAGTTCTGGCCAAGGAACCGCCGGGTCAGGTTGGTGTGAACCCAAAGGTCGTCGGTGGGGTCATCCTCGTCGTTTCGCCGGTGCTCGGCCAACCAAAGGGTCGGCCGCCCGTAGCTGCATCCGAGACCAGCTCCTCGAACTCCGTTCCAAGCAGGACATGAAGGTTTGGAGCGAGCGACCAACAACCGATCGAGTCCCGGTGCGACCGACGCGACTCCGGGAGTCCAACCAAGGTCGACAAAGGGCTCGAGAATGAGCCCGGCAGGGCGGTTCGGCGCGCTCAGGTCGGCGGCCCGAGTTGCCCCAGTCCGCGTGTCGAGGAAAACGATGTTGTGTTGGTCGGGGTCGAAGGGATGGTAAGTGCAATGCACCTCTTCGTCGGGAATCACCCAATGGCACTCTGCACCAGCCTCTTGTCCACTCCCGGCCAAGTAGGCGACTGCCAGGAGAACACCGCCCGTCACTCTTGCGGTGGGCGAAAGTAGGTTTGGCATAACGACGAGACCTCCTTCTACTGCACGGTTTCCACCCGTCGAGAGTTGTACTCCCTCTCGACTGTAACACTCTAGATGTGAATGCCACGAGTGCTCAATCGGTTGACTCGGGCCACAGCTGAGTTTTTTTGAGCCTCTTGCACCACCTCTGTGGGCGGCTTAGCCTAAGTGCCTAACACCCATCTCGGGGAGTGAGTCGATCAACCGATGGAGCTTGCGGGATCGGCGTTTTGCGGCGGCAAAGCGATCCGCCAGCAGCAATCGGCTCCGAGGTCTCTGAAGATCGAGAGTAGCCCCGTACCGAAAGGGCCGACTGGTACCACCACGTTGGCCTGGGAGTCCTTGGCCAGCTGCTGGCCAACTGTTGCCAGCTGGTGATATTTCGCCACCCTAAGCGCAGCTTAGAAACGCTGCAACTTCATTGTTATTAGCACTTGTCGTGCTTGACTGTGGGGTCTCCCGGTGGCTTTGGGATTGCTTCTACAAGGGGGCAGAGTTCTTCGATGGTCGGAGAGCGTTCTGTTCTAGATCTGGAGGTTGCCGCTGCTCTCGAACGATGCGACGTGGACTCTAACGGCCGCGGCTGCAGCCTTCTGCTTTTCAGGAGATGACCCATGAAGTTGATGTTCAGATGTCTAACGTTGCTGGTTCTGCTCGCTGGGCCTATTTCTGCCGCCGGGGCGGTGGAGCCTTGCCTGCCCGACTGCGAGACCGATCTTTGGTCGGGCACTTTGACGACGATACTCGTCTTGCCTGGTGGTTGTGCGGTGAAGGTGGAGTACAAGGAGCGAACTGCCTGTGGTCTCTTCAATGATCTTTACATCGAGAGGATCGAGCCGCTGAATCCCAACGATCCGTCCTGCCGAGCGCTGGGCTTGCTGTCGACCAAACATGTGGTCGACCAGGTGGCTAAGATCCTGGTGACGATCGAATTCGACGATCCTCACAACCCGCCGCCGCCCGGCACTTGTGAGACCAATTGGCGAGTGGTGGCTGGCTGCTGGTGTCGCAAGGAGCTACCTGGTGGGGACTGCGGCGCCACCCGGCGATGGGGCCCTTGCGATAGTGGCAGCTGCTGCCTGAAGCCGTATTCCGTCTGTGTCGACCCGATCGGTTCGATCTCGGTCACCCCACAGCCTGGTACTTCGTCGGCCGACTGTAGTACGGCGACCTCGACCTGCGGTACCGAGAGTTGCTGCGAATCGGTTTGTGACTGAATCGATGGCTGCCCGTGCGATCGGCTTGGCTCGGTTTGTAGCGAGCTGGTCGCACGGCCTTGAACGCTCCTCACCTGTCTGACCTACTTGGCTTCTTGCTGCCGCTAGTCTTGCCAAGCCTCGTGGGTCGCAGCCCTTCGGCTGCTCCCTCCTCCCCCTCTCAATGAGCTGTTTCGCGGACGATTGCCGCGTAATCCATGAAACTCATGGCTTCGCAGCGGTAGTATCTGCTGAGCAAAAGGAGTGCTGGATCTACTCCTTGGAAATTGAGAGGGTTGCACGGTTGTTTCTGGCGAGGGAGCTGAGTGGTGGCGATTGGGTCGTGGTGCAGATGGATTGGGCGCAGGGCGCAGATCCTCCTGATTTGTATTCCGGCCCCAGGTTTGGCAGTTCAGGTCTCTGGCGCAGAACCCGTGGAAGTTCATTGGGTCGTTGAGCAGCGCGAGCTACCTTTCACCGGTTGGCGGCAGAATATCGTCTATCATCCGCGGAGCGGAGTTTGGCTCGGCGGCATCGGTGAGTCTGGAAGGAACTTGCTGCGACTCGCGGCCGACGGTGGGCTGGACGATGCCGAGGTCCAGCTCGCCAGCGAGCGTTCTTACGTGCTGGATTTCGATCCCACGGGGGTCCTCTGGGTTGCCAACTATCCTGCCGTGGAAGAGGAGGTCTATCGAGGTTTCCTGCTCTATCGCCGGGGTCTTGACGGCACCTGGACCCAGCGAAAAATTGCCCCCGGCTCGCTACCCAGACTAAGTATCTGGCCCCAGGCCATCGCCATGGTTTCGGCGACGGAAGGTTGGTTGGTGGGCAACAACGGCCTGATGGTCCACCTGCACGAGGGTCGTTTGCGCAAGATGGAGCTGCCACAGGCAGTCGAAGACGAGAACTTTCATGCCATCGAGATGACCGGGCCGGAGCATGGCTGGGCAGTTGGCACCCAGGGCCTGGTAGCGCGCTACGAAAACGGTTTCTGGGATCGGGTGGAGGTCCCGGCCGAACTCGATGAGTGGGTTTTCCAGGGCCTCGACATGGATTCCCAAGGGGATCTGTGGGTGGTCGGAGTCGCGGGCTTGGTGGCGCGCTATCGCCGTGGCCAATGGCGGCGGTTCCCCACCGCGGTGAAAAGCAATCTGAGGGCTATCCACATGCTGTCGCCGACCTCGGGCTGGGCGGTGGGCGCGGAGGGCATGATCCTGCGCTTTACTGGTGAGTCGTGGGCGCCGCAGCCTTCGCCGGTGAGTTCCCATCTATCGGACATCGTAATGATCTCGGAATCGGAGGGTTGGATTGTTGGTCTTGATGCCGTGTTACGGGCGCAGGTCCAGGAGCCGTTGTTTCGCGAAGCCACCGCGTCGGCGCGTTATCGCCAGCTACAGGGGATGGCCAGTCAGGTCACGGTTCTCCACCTCGATCGAGATGGGCGGGTCGACCTGGCCCGAGTCGAGCCGAGCGGTGTTGCGCTCTATTTCGACCGCGATCTTGGCGCTGGCGAGCGGATCTTCGACCGGGTCGAGTTGCCGGGTTGGGGTGCAAACGTACCACTGAATACGGTTCATGCCATGGCCTGGGGGGATGCCGAGGGTGACGGTGATATGGACTTGCTGATGCTTGCGGCTGCTTCCGTGGGCGGTGTTCAGCTGTATCTGAATGGCGGCGATGGGGTGTTGTCGGCGGCCCGGAACGGGGTGTTGGATCAGGCTGGATCATCGCGGGGCGACACCGCCCATTGGATTGATTTTGCCGGTGACGATGCTCTCGATATCTACTGGTCGCGGAGTCGCACACCGCAGATCGGATCGCAGGAGAATGAGCTTTACGTCCAAGATGGCGAGGGTGTGTTTGTGCTGTCGAAAGGGCATGGCGGCGAGCGTGGGATTGAATATTTTGTTTTGCCGGGTGACCTGGACGGTGACGGTGATGTTGATTTCGTGGTGCCCGGCTATGGTGCCGGAGAACTCTCTTTACTGCTCAACGCAGAGGGCGAGCTGGTGGACCGAACGGAGGCCTCCGGACTGGCGGCGGCAACCTTCGACGGCCGAGTTGCTCAGGGGGAGCTGGCGGATCTAGATCTCGACGGGGACTTGGACTTGCTGTTGTGCGCCGATCGACTTCTCTTCTTTCGCAACAATGGCCGAGCTCGGTTTAGCCAAATTGAACTCTTCGAGTCGTCGGTTCACTGCTCCATCTCCGCTTTTTCCGCCAATGGCAGGATGACGGCTGATCTCGACCAAGACGGTCGGTTGGAGATCATGGTCAACTCGGTCGTTGATCAGCACCCCGCGCTGCGAGTATTCGCTGCTGGCGAGCGGGGGCCGTTTCGCGACGCCACCAGGCGTCTTGGCCTCGCTGATCTGCGCGGTGATTCGTGGACGGTGGATGATCTCGACGGTGATGGAGACCTCGATCTTCAGCTCATCGGCAATATTTCCGGCGGCGCCAACCGGGTGCTGATCAACTCCAGCGACGGTACTGGATTTTTGGGTCTGCGGCTACGTGCCACGGCGGCTAATCGGCAGGCGGTGGGCGCCATGGTGAAGGTTTACGAGGCCGGTTACCCCGGTGAGGTCGAGTTCCTGCGCGCCTATGGTCAACACGGAGTCGGCTTGGCTGCTGGCGGTGCTGGCGCCGCCGAGATGTTGATCCCCGTCGCACCGGGGGCGCTCTACGATCTCGAAGTGACCTTTCCCGGCGGGCGGCGAGAATTGGTCCAGAGAGTCGCTTCGGGAAGTTGGTTGACGATCTATGAAGGGCCGCTGTCGCAGCGGCTGAAGTACGCCTTGACGGCCGCAAAAAAGCGACTTTGGCAACATTTGGACTGGCGTTGGGCGCCGCTGTTTTTTGCTGCGGTGATCGGTCTGTGGGTCCTCTGGCATCGTTTACTGCCTGAGTTCTGGGCGCCACGGCGGAGGCTGGGCTGGCTATTGGCTGGGGCGCCGCCGACGGCTGCCTGCTTGGCGGCGATGGCCGGATTGGCGGCCGCTGGTGATCCGGCAGCTTGGCGCTGGCCGTTGGCCGTATTGGCAGTGGTGTTCTTGCTGGCGCTGGCAGGCGCTGGTTGGGTCCGACGAAGGCGGGGTGATCGTCGTTTCGGGCCTTACCTGCTGCGGGCGCTGCTCGGTGAAGGGGCGATGGGCACGGTGCATCAGGCGGTTGATTTGCGCTCGGGGCGGCCGCTGGCGGTCAAGTTGCTGCTTTCGGGACGCTTGCCAAGGCTAGAGGATCGGGTGCGGATGCTGCGCGAGGCCGAGCTGCTGGCTCGGCTGGAACATCCGCAGGTGGTTCGGGTGATCGATGCCGGGGCGATCAAGGGTCAGGTCTTTCTCGCCATGGAGCTACTCGAGGGCGAGAGCTTGGCGCAGCGGTTGGCGCGCGCGGGGCCGCTGCCGAGCGCTACGGTTCTGCGGCTGCTCGGCGACGCCGCCGAGGGCCTGGCCTATGTTCACCGCTGCGGCATCGTCCATCGCGATCTGAAGAGCGCCAATCTATTCCTCGCCAAGCCGCTCAGTGGCACGGGGACGAGTGCTCCCGCAGTGCTCAAACTGATCGACTTTGGGCTCGCAGACCAGGTTGGGACTCCGGCGACCAGCGAAATCTCGGCGGCCGCGGGCACCGCCGTCTACATGGCACCCGAGGTGCTGCGCGGCGCCACGGCGACCCCATGCTCGGATCTCTATTCGCTCGGAGTGGTGGCTTGGCAGGCGCTCACCGGCGAGCTGCCGCGGGCTGACTTGGCGGCGCTACTCTCTGACCGTCCTTTGCCGGCTCTTGGCGAACCAGCAGCGCTGATGGCGACGCCACTTGCTGCGATCCTTGGCAAGTTGCTGGCGCTCGATCCTCTGCATCGTCTGGCCAGTGCCGAGGAGCTGATCGCCGCCTTGCATGAGATAGGTGGTGGTCGGGAGCCCGCCCTTGCTCGGCACCAAGGGCTTGCCCTGGCGCCGGTTCCAGCATCGCTGCCTGAAGCTTGGCGGCGGTATTTTGACGAGGCTCGCGGGATGTACTCAGCGGGGCGAGGGGTGGCGGGGCAGGCTCGGATACTCGACTGCCTGAGTGCTATCGAGGAACTTCTCCAGAGCAGCCGGGCGGGCCAGGCGGCCCTACCGAATGAGCTGGAGGTGGAGCAGATTCTCACCTTGCAGCGACAGTTGAACGGAGTGGATTTGAACGGTGTGGATTTGAACACTTTGGACCAAGGAGGGGTGCGATGACTCATTCGATGGACGAGACCACCGCTGACAGCGACAGCTCGCCGTCGAACTCGGCGGAGTCGCTGCGCTCCCTGGCGCGGTCGCTGGCCGACGCTCGGCGCCTGGGCGTTGCCCAATTGACTCGTCAGGCAGTGGCTTTCGAGCGTTTGTTGAAGGTCAGCCGGGAGATCGCCGTGCTCGACCTCGAGGGCGCGCTGCGGGCGATTCTCGAGGGAGTGCTGGAGCTGACCGGGAGCTGTCGCTCGGCGCTATTCCTGACCGGTCCGGACGACCCGTTGGTCTTCCGGGCGGGGATGGAGCGAGGTCGGCTCGCGCTCGACGTGGAGGAGTTCCCGGTCAGCCGTTCGGCCCTCGAGCGGGTGATCGAGAGCGGTGAGCTGCTGGTTCTCGACGATGTACTGTCTTCCGATCTGGCCGGTCGAGCCAGCACGGTGGCACTCCAATTGCGATCGTTGATCGCTATCCCGCTGCGAACCCATCGGCGGAGCGTTGGTGTGCTTTACCTCGACAGTGATCGTCCGGCCGATCCGCAGCATTTTCGCGATCCTTCGATCCTGCTGGCGATTGGTGCGCAGGCGGCCGTGGTGATTGATAACGCTCGCATTCACGAAGATCTACAGCGAGATCATTTTCGTTTGCGCCGCGCCTTGGAACCCTCGATGCGTTGTGGTGACATTCTCTACCGCAGTGCCCTGATGCATCGAGTTTGTCGTTTGATCGAGCAGGTGGCGGGCCGCCATCTGACCGTTCTGGTACGCGGCGAAACCGGTACCGGCAAAGAACTGGTGGCGCGCGAGATTCACCGGCTCAGTAGGCGCTGCAAGCGGCCCTTTCTGAGTTTCAATGTGGGTGCGGTGCCCGACGCGCTGATCGAGAGCGAGCTTTTCGGCCATCGCAAGGGCTCGTTCACCGGTGCTGTCGACCATCAGAAGGGGTTGTTCGAGGCAGCCGATGGCGGCACTCTTTTTCTCGATGAGATCGGTGAGGCCTCAGCCGCCATGCAAGTGCGCCTGTTGCGCCTGTTGGAGACTGGTTCCTACCGCCGCCTCGGCGAAACCCAGCTTCGCCATGCCGACCTGCGGTTGATCGCCGCCACTCACCGAGATCTTGAGAGCGAGGTTCGCGCGGGTCGATTCCGTGCCGATCTTTACTATCGGTTGAATGTCTTTCCGCTGCGGATTCCGCCGTTGCGCGAGCGTCTAGAAGACCTGGAGATCTTGGTCGAACATTTCGTAGATCGTTCCAACCGGTCTCTCGGTACGGCGATCAAGAACATACCCGCGGCAACCCTGGAGGCCTTGCGCCGCGGTAGCTGGCCGGGCAACGTGCGCCAGCTCGACAACACCGTCCAGCGCTGGATGGTGCAAGCTCCTGGTGACATTTTGCTAGTGCCGGCCGAGGAGCCGGTCGAAGTAGGGCCGTCGGCGATCTGTGAGCAGGTGGCCATTGACCCACCAGCTAAGGACTGTGCGACGCTAGCGATGCCAGCGGCGGGAGAGAGTCGCGAGATCCTACCTTTGGCCGAAGTGGAACGCCGCTACCTCCGTGCCGCCCTGGTGGCGACGAACGGCAACCAAAGCGAAGCGGCCCGCCGCTTGGGCCTCAAACGAGGCACCTTACGCCACCGGCTCAGCAAGCTTGGGCTGGCTACGCCGCCGGTCAGGTAGAGGCTGACTCAGAGGTTGTCACCAGATTTTGTAGGGGTGCCGGCGTGCGCCCGGACGCCTTACCCTTCTAGCAACACCTCGGCTCGCGGCCCATCGACCCACCGGCGCCAGCCGGCTTTGAGGTCTTCAAGAATGTAATAGGTCACCGGCACCAACACCAGCACGATGCCGGTGACGAAGAGCACGCCGAAGGCGATGGAGGCGGCCATCGGGATCAAGAACTGAGCCTGGACGCTTTTCTCGAGCAGCAGCGGCGCGAGGCCGACGAAGGTGGTCAAGGAAGTCAGGACAATTGGCCGGAATCGTTTCTTGCCGGCGTCGCGAATGGCGATGGCCAGCGGTGAGCCGCCACGGTACGCGCGGTTGACGAAATCGACCATCACCAGACTGTCGTTGACCACCACGCCGGTCAAAGCCACCATGCCGATGCCCGACAACATGGTCAAGCTGATGCCGATGATCATGTGGCCCCAGATCGCTCCCATCAGGCCGAAGGGAATCGCCGTCATGACAATCAACGGCTGGACGTAGCTCTTGAACGGCACGGCCAGCAGGGCGTAGATCATGAACAACGCCAGCACGAAGCCGCGCAGCAGGCCGCCCATGGTGTCGCGCTGTTCTTGGCGCTCGCCTTCGAGGGTGTATTGCAGGCCGCGGTGCTGGGCCAGCAGTTCGGGGAGGAAGCCGACTTCGAGATCGGCGAGGATCTGATTGGCATTGGCCACCGCCAGGTCGAGGTCGGCGGTGACGTCGACCGTGCGGTTGCGGTCAGTGCGGGAGATCGAGGCGAAGCCACGGCCGGTGTCGAGTTCGCCGGCCACCGAGAAAGGCACCTCGCCGCCCGCCGGGGTGCGGATCTTCATCTGCTCCAGGTTGGCCAGGGAGCGGCGCTCGGCGGCGGGATAGCGCACCATCACCTTGATCTCTTCGCTGCCGCGCTGGATGCGCTGGGCTTCTTCGCCGAAGAATGCTTGGCGGACTTGCCGCGCCAGATCGCTCAGGGTGAGGCCGAGGGTTTCGGCCTCGGGGGTGATGCGCAGCTTGGCCTCTTGCTTGCCGGCGCGGAAGGAGTCGGCGATGTCGAAGACTCCGGGGTAGGAACGTAGCTGTTGTTTCATGCCGGCAGCGGCGGCCCGCAGATCGCTCAAGTCGGGGCCGGCCAGGCGGACCAAGATCGGCGCGCCGGAGGAGAAAATCGCTGAACTGAAGGTCAACTCCACGGCGTCGGGTATCGGGCCGGTGAGTTCGCGCCAGCGGGCGGCGATCTGGGCGGCGGTGATCTCGCGTGCTTCGGCCGGGCCGAGTTCGATGTTGACCTCACCGAGATGGCCGCCTGCGTAGTGGGTGCCCACTCGGGCGCCACTCTGACTTTGAACGCTGCGAAAGGGTTGCTCTCCAGCGGTGACCAAGATGTGCGCGAAGGTGTTGTGGTCGCCGCTTTGTTCGACTTCGCGGCGCAGTTCCAGGGCGCCACGTTCGAGCCGGGCCAGGGCTTCGCTGGTCACCTCCACCGGTGTGCCTTGGGGCATGGTCAGGATGGCGGCGACGTTGTCGGCTTCAACCGGTGGGAAGAAATTGAACTGCACCCGGCCGCTGCCAACCATACCGAAAGTCAGCAGCAGCAACGAGGTGGCCAGCGCCAGAGTCAGGTAGCGCCTTTCGATAGCGCGCTCCACCAGCGGTCCGTAGATTTCCTCGATGAAGCGCTCTTGTAGGTCCGAGAAGCGGCGTTGGAAGCGTTGCCAGGCACCGCGGATTTTTCCAGCCTGGCGGCGCTCGGCCGCTGCTTTCAGATGCGACAAATGGGCCGGCAGCACCAGCAGCGATTCGATCAGTGAGAAGAACAGAGTGGTGATGATGACGATCGGGATCACCCGAAAAACCTTACCCATGCTGCCGGGAATCTGGGTCAGCGGAGCGAAGGCGGCCATCGTGGTCAGCACTGAGAAGAGCACTGGCACGGCGACCTCGCGCACGCCGGCCACCGCTGCCTCTAGCCCCACCTTGCCCTCCTGGTGATGGCGGTAGATGTTCTCGCCGACAATGATCGCGTCGTCGACGACAATGCCGAGCACGGCGATCAGGGCGAAGAGCGAGATCACGTTGATCGACAAGTCGAGCGGTGGCATCAGCCAAAAAGCGCCGAGAAAGGAGATCGGAATCCCCAGGGCAACCCAACCGGCAAGGCGCAGGCGGAGAAAGAGGGCGAGTACCAGCAAGACCAAGATCAACCCGGTGCGACCGTTGCGAATCAGCGTTTCGAGACGGCTTTCGAGCACTTTGTTGTCGTCTTGCCAGATGGTCAGCTCGATCCCTTCTGGCATCCGCGCTTGGGCCGCGACGATGTAGTCGCGGACTGTCGCCGAGACTTCGGTCGAGTCTTGCTCACCAACTCTGAAGACCTGCACCAGCACCGCCGGCCGATTGTCAAAGCGGGCGGCTTGGTCGGTCTCGGCGAAGCCGTCGACCACCGTCGCGACCTCGCTCAAGGTCAAGCGAGTGCCGTCGGGGCGGTTGATCAGCACCAAGCGCTCGAAGTCTTCGCCGCGATAGGCCTGGCCCTGGGTGCGCAGCAGGATCTCACCTCCGCGGCTGCGTACCGAGCCTCCCGGCAAGTCGAGGGAGGAGCGGCGCACCGCTTGCGCCACCTCATCGAAAGTCAGGCCGTGGCGCTGCAGGTCAAGCTCCGAGATTTCGATTGAGATCTCATAGGGCCGGGCGGCGACGAGTTCGGTGAGGGTGATGCCGTCGAGCTGCGAGATCTCGTCGCGAACCTGCTCACCGAGCAGTTTCAGAGTGCGTTCGTCGGTGTCGCCGGAGATCGCCACATTGAGCACCTGACGACGCTGGATCAGCTCTTGGACAATCGGCTGTTCGGCTTCTTCGGGAAAAGTGTCGATGGCGTCGATCCGTGCCTTGACGTCGTCGAGAGCTTGGCGCACGTCGGCATTCGGCAGCAGTTCCACCATCACCGTGCCGGCTCCTTCGGCGGCGGTGGAGGTGATCTTCTTCACCGATTCCAGATCCACCAGGCGTTCCTCGATGCGCGCGCAAATCGCTTCTTCGACCTCCTCCGGGGCGGCCCCGAGGTAAGGCACCGAAATCGATATCCGGTCGCTGGAGAATTCGGGAAAAACCTCCATGCGGATCGAACTCAGATTGAGCAAGCCGCCGACCATGATCAAAGCCATCAACAGGTTGGCGGCGACGGTGTTCTTGGCGAACCAGGTGACCAGGGCATTCATTGCTCCCCTCCCGCGGTGGTGCTCCGGGTCTGGCTCGGGATTTCTTCGTAGATGCGCACCTGCATGCCGTCGGTGGCCACCTCGAGGGCCGAGATACAGACCCGTTCGCCGGCTTCGACACCGCTGGCCAGAATCACCTCCTCGCCTACCGACCGCAGCACTTCGACCGCTCGCAACCGCAGGCGATCGTCCTCCACCACCAACACCTGCCGGCCGTTGCGGAGAGCGCCACGGGGCAGTACCACCACGTCTTCAATCTGCCGGCCGGCAATCCGTGCGGCGACGAACATGCCGGTAGACAAGGGCGGCTGTGCGGCGCCGTCAAGGCGGCCGTAAGGATCCTCGATCCGGGCCACCAAGCTCAGCATGCGACTCTTTGGATCGATCTCTCCTTCGCTGCGCACCAAGGTCGCCTTCCAGGTGTGCAGTTGGCCGGCCACCCGAGCTTGCAGGTCGACCGCCGGCTGGCTTCCCTGCTGAGCCCAGCCCGGCTTTAGATCGAGAAAAGCCAACTCGCTCTGGGCGATCGGCAAGCGAACCTCGGCGACGCTGGTGCCGTCGAGTCCAGCCACCGGGGTGCCCGGGGTCAGATACTGCCCAAGATCGGCAGCCTTCTGTCGTACTCGGCAAGCAAAGGGAGCCCGCAAGCGAGTGCGTTCGAGATCCAGCCGAGCCAGGTCGAGTTCGGCTTCAGTGGCCGCTAACTCGGCTTCGGCTTCGGCAATCTGGGGTAGGCGTAGCACCAGCGGGTCGGGGTCACCGCTGCCGATCTCGGCCCACTCCTCAGCCGCCAGGCGCGCCTCGGCCCGTTCGCGAGCCAGCCCGGTTTGGGCGCGAGCGAGCTGAGCTTGGCGGCGCTTGACGGTGAGTTCGTAGTCGCGCCGGTCGAGTGCGAGCAAGATCTCGCCGCGACGAAAAAAGCCTCCCACCTCGAACCGTGGTGACACCCGCACCACCTCGCCGGCCACTTGGCTGACCAGCTGGGTCGAGGTCCGGGGCATGACGGTGCCTTGAGCGAGGACCTCGAGGGTCAAGTTCTGCACCGCAACCTCGGTGACCCTCACTAGCGGCGCCAGCACCAGCGGCGGAGCGGTTTCGATCTGTGGTCGCGAGCGCATCAGGCCGAATGCGCCGAGAGCGCCCAAGGCAAGGATGAGGAAAGGCAGCAGAATGCGGAGCAATCTGGGCATGACTCGGTTATCTCCTGAAGGCGGCTGCCGCGGCGGGGCTTGTTGCGCTGGCGGTCGCTGGGGTCGAGTGGACGGGTGGCGAAATAAGGTCGGGCTGGACGCCGCCGCCCAAAGCGAGGAAGAGGTCTACCCGCTGGTTCAGCCGCGCTTGTCTCACGGCGAGCCACTGGCTATCGGCGGTGAAGGCCTGGCGCTGGGCGTCGAGCACGGCGAGGAAGTCACCCACCCCTCGCAGGTAGCGTTCTTCGGCGAGTTCGGCAGCGGCGTTGGAGTGCTCGGCGGCAGTAGCCAGGGCCTGCTCCTGCGCAGCCAGGCGAGCCTCGGCGTGGAGGGCGGTTTCCACTTCGGCATAGGCGTTCAATGCCGCCTGGGCGAAGCGCCGTAGCGTCCCCTCGCGGTCGGCCTCGGCCAGCTCGATGGCGGCGCGCAATTGGCCGCCTCGGAACAGCGGTTGCAGCAAGCCGCCGGCGAAGCTCCAGACGCTGAAATCGCCGTCCAGCAGGTCGCTCAGCGAATCGCTCGCCGTGCCGCCACTGGCGGTCAGCGATAGCCGGGGATAGAGCGCTCGACGAGCCTCGGCCAGGCGCCAGCCGTTGGCCTTCAGGCGGGCGCTGGCGGCGCGCAGGTCGGGTCGGCGGGCGATCAGCTCGGCCGGCAGACCAGCGGCGATGTTCGCCGGCACCGGTGGCAAGTCATCCACCGCCTGCAGCTCAGCGCTCGGATAACGTCCCAGCAAGACTTCTAGCTGACGACTGGCGGCGTCTCCGATCCGCCGTCTATTTTCCAGGTTGGCTGCGGCGGAGGCTTGGTTGGCGCGCGCCAAACGGAGATCGACCGGACTGGTGATACCCAGCCGATAACGCCGCTCGGTGCGTCGGCTGGTGCGTTGTCGATTGCTGACCGTGGCTTCGGCCAAGGCCACCTGGCGCTGCGCCTCGACCACTGCGAACCAGGCCTTCGCGGTCTGTCCGCTGAGCGACAGGCGAGCGGCGGCGAGATCTTCGGCGCTGGCCAAGGCGTCGCCGGTCGCGGCCTGCTGGCCGGCGCGCAGGCGGCCCCAAAGGTCGGCTTCCCAACTGATATCGAGGGACACTCCCCAAGCGGTCGAAAGGGATTTCAGAGCCGCTTCGCCGCCGGGTATCGGCAGCCCGACAAAGACTTGCTGCCGCCGCGCACCATTGATCCCAGCGCTGAGCTGCGGTCGCAGGTCGGCACCGGCGATGCGGGCCCGAGCAAGCGCCGCGTCAACCGCCGCTGCCGCTGCCGCCAAGTCGTGGTTGTTCGCCAGAGCTTCGAGGATCAAGCTATCGAGGTGCGGATCGGAGAAGCTCTTCCACCAGCTATCCACGGCTAGCGGGTGGTTTGCCGAGGGAGCGCTCCAGGTTGCCGGCGGCGGCGGCTCGGGAGTGGTCATGGGCGGCGCCTCGAGGCCGCCGCAGGCGCTGAGAAGGGCCGCTGTCGCCAGCAACCTGGCAGCGGGAGAAGGGGTGGAGCGCATTAGGATCCCTCTTGCTTGTTGTTCTCGAGCGGCGGCGCGGCAAGTCCGGCGCCGACGAAATGAACCATCAAGTCCAGCACTCGTTGCGGGTCGGCCATGTCACAAATCCCACCGGTCATCTCTGCGATTCGGTTGCTGCCGGAGACGATGTGAGCCATGGCGCCGATCATGAAATGAAAGCGCCACAGTCGTTCCTCGATTTCTAATTCGGGCAGCGCCTGGGCAAAGGCGGCTTGGAAACGAACCATCACTCCCTGCAATTGTTCCCGCAGCAGCTTACGCAGAGTGGCTTCAGGGGCGGTGAAAGAGCGGCCAAAGAGCTGTGCGATGTGCTCGCGCCAGGCGACCTCGTCTTGGCCGATCTCCAACACTGGCCGCACAAAGGCGCGTACCAAGTCGGCAGCCGCTGGCGGCTCATCGGCGGCTTCTAGCGCATCGAGTAGTGCCAGCCGGCGCCTGTTCACAGGTTCCAGCCGGCGGCGGATCACCTCCCGCGCCAACGCCTCCTTGGAGCCGAAGTGATAGTGCGCCGCAGCCAAGTTGGCTTGTGCTGCCGAGGTGATGGCACGCAGCGAGGCACCGGTCAAGCCGCGCTCGGCAAACAACCGCTCGGCGGCATCCAGCAGGCTCGTCTTGGTGTCGGTGGAGGGTGTCGCAGACTGGCTCAGGGGCGTCATGATGGGCTCCTCGACAGGTCTCGAACGATCGTATCAATCAAACGTACGTTTGAATCGTGATTGGGTTTCAAGCTCGTGACCAGAACGCTCGATCTGCGATTCTCTGACGTAGCTTCCGACAAGTGCCGATGAAGTCGGGGGGGGAGTCCATCCCATCATGGCTACTGCGGGCATCCGATATCTAGTCAGAGCGGTTGATGAGTTCTTTCGAGGAAGCTGGCGAGATGCCGTCTACTAGGCTAATCCTGGTGACCGGGCGGTTCCGCTCGCTCTGCTTCAAGCCGACGGAGGGCCTCCTCCGCTTGTTCCCTCTGCTGCTTCTCCGCCAAATACTCGTTGAGGAATTCGTCAGTCAGATCTTTCACCGCGTCTCGGATCGTCTTGCGTGGGTTTTTCGACACTCCGATAACTCCAGTTACACCTCGCCTCCAAGTGGTAACAACTTCAGAGAAGGACAGATTAAATAGAAACTCAGTGTCAAGCTGCCCCTCACCCTCGCCGAAGTCCTGCCAAAACAGCATCGCTGCTTTTCGATCCTCGGCCCACTTGAGATTCAGAAAAGCCTCTGCTCGCAGTAAGGCTTGTTGTCGGGCCTCTATAGAAATCGAGTAAGCGAAGAGGTTGTCGGTCTTGACGTTCGTAACGTTGACATAGAGATAACAGTCGGCATCGTCGGAAACCCGTAGCCCCGCGAGCCGAAGCTTCAGCTCGACATCGGTTCTTATTCTTTTCTCCGACAACCCGATTTCTTCAAATTCCTTACTGAGGCTCTCCACAAGTACTTGTGCTGGATTCATATGAATGAGTGTGTCCCGAGTGTCGCCGTGAGAAGGTGAGGGGAAGATCGAGAGTACGGCGGCCAGGACTATAGGCAGGGGATGGCTCGGATGAGGGAGCATATTTGAGATTCCTTTTCGCACAGGCACCTTCGCCAAGTTGGGCAGCCTTCTGAAGCGAGATTATACCTCTGCGCAGTGATCTGGCGGCTCAGGGAGAATCATGACCGGTTTGACCATAGGTGACACCGATCCTGTGGATTCAGATCGGCAAGATTCGGGCTCTCGATGTTGCGGCATCGACCACCACAATCGCTCCATCTTGGAGTGCGTTGGCGTGTTGACGCAAGACCCGAGCTACGAGGTTTCCGATCGCAGATGGCAACACGTCTTCGGTTCGGACTTGCAGGACACTGGGGCCTGAAGCACTTGTCAGTGCAAGGATGCGCGAGAAGTCGAGATCGTGGGTGAAGACGATGTGGCCGTGCTCGAGAGCCCAGGCCAGGATCTCGGTATCAGGGGCCCGCGGGTTTCCGATCTCAGACCAGTGGACGGCGGTGTAGCTTTCTCGGTGTAGCCATGTTGCCCACTGAGGAGAAAGATTGATGTCGATGACCAGCTTCATTCAGGAGCTGCTCACCAGGACTTCTCGCTCCTCGACCCGCCAGGTGGCGTAGGTGAGAGCAGCCTGGATGTCTTCCCCCTCGATGTACGGGTAAGCCTCGAGAATCTCCTCTTCAGACCGGCCGGCGGCCAGTAGCCCGAGGATCGTGCCGACGGTCAGCCGGAGGCCCCGAATGCAGGGCTTGCCTCCCATGACTTCGGGGTCGAGAGTGATGCGATCTTGGCCTTTCATGAGATTCTCCTCGTGGGGGAGCTTATTGAGGCGACTTCCCACCTGGACATACTATACAAGCGGTGGAGCCGCGGGGGGATTGCTCGCCAGTGCCCAATCTCCCGGCTCCCGCTCCGTGGAACTTTTTTCGCCCCTCTCGCGTAAGAATAGGCATCGGCCAGCGTTGTATTCTAGAGGTGCACGATCCATGGAATCCGCCCAAGGAAGCCGGTAATCTGCGTCATTCCAGGGTCCTTGAGGGACCCGTTCGCGCCACCAGGTCAGGGGACGCCCGCCTCGGCGCTGTACCGCCTGCTTGAGAGAAGAAGAGATGACAATTCAATATCCACGCCGGAGAGCGCTGAAACTCTCCTTGCCAGGGCTTGCGCTGATCATGATCGGAGGGCTGCTCGCCGGCTGTACCCCGGAGGGGCAGGCCGCGGAGCGCACCGCTGATTCGGAAGTTGCCGCGGTCGAGCAGGCAAAAAAGGACACCGAACTCGTGCCGGTGGAAGTGGTCGCGCTCGGCCGTGGCCCGATCGAGGCATTGCTGCGGTCTTCGACCAACCTGGAGGCCGAGAGCGAGGTGCAGGTGTTCTCGCAGGCGGCTCGGCTGGTGCGGGAGCTGCGTATCGAAGAGGGCGATCGGGTGCGCCGCGGCACCGTGCTGTTGCGATTGCAGGACGAGGAGCAACTCAGTCGATTGGCGCGGGCCGAGAGTCAGCTGGCGAAGTCGCGCCGCGAGTACCAGCGCCAAGACAGTCTATGGCGACAGCGGTTGATCAGTGAGCAGGCTTTCAACGAAGCCACCTATGAGGTCGAACAGCTCGAGCTGGAGGTGGCCGATGCTCGCCGCGAGCTGGCGTATACCGAGGTGCGAGCGCCAATCGCCGGCACCATCACCAGCCGCTTGGTCAATCTTGGCGACACGGTGACGGTCAACCAGCATCTCTTCGATCTGATTGATTTCAATACTTTGGTGGCGCGGATCTTTGTCCCGGAGAAGGAACTCTCTCGGCTCCGACCGGGCCTGCCGGCACGGATTTATTCGACTTCGCTGGGGGGCGGGCCGCGCAGTGGCCGGGTGCAGCGCATCGCGCCGGTGGTTGACGCCCGCAGCGGCACGATCAAGGTGACGGTGGCGATTGCTGCCAACCAGGGTCTGCGGCCAGGCATGTATGTAGAAGTCGATTTGATCACCGCGGTCCATGAGGATGCGCTGCTGGTACCCAAGCGAGCGGTGGTTTGGGACGATGATCAGGCCTTTGTTTTTCGCCTGGGTAAGGACGATATTGTCGAGCGCCTGCAATTGCAGGTGGGGCTTGAGAATAGTGAGCATGTCGAGCCGATCGCCGGCTCGACGGATCTCGAAGCCGGTCAGCAAATCATCATCGCCGGCCAAGCCGGGTTGAAGACCGGAACCCAGGTTCGCCGGGTGGGTGTGACCGGTTGAGCGACGAGTCGCCAGCGGCCAGGCCGCACTCGCCGGTCGCCGACGCTGGCGCCGCCGTTGCCGGTGCTCCTGGCACTACTGCTGGGCCGCCAGCCTCCATGAACTCCTCGAGCTTTGTCACCCGCCGGCCGGTGGCGGTGCTGATGGTGGTCTTGGCGGCGGTGGTCTTTGGTCTGTTCTCCTACCGTCAGCTGCCGGTGACGCTGATGCCGGAACTCAGTTACCCCACCCTGACGGTGCGCACCGAATATCCTGGCGCCGCTCCGGAAGAGGTCGAGAACGACATCAGCCGGCCGGTCGAAGACGCCCTTGGGGTGATCGGTGGCTTGTCCAAGATCAGCAGTGTGTCGCGGGCCGGGGTCAGCGATGTGGTGCTGGAGTTTGGCTGGGACAGCGATATGTCCGAGGCGCTACAGGACACCTTGGAGAAGCTCGACCTGGTGTTCTTGCCGACTGCCGCTGAGCGACCGTTGATTTTGCGCTTCGACCCTTCTCTCGATCCGGTCTTGGAACTCAGTCTGTCGGCCAGCGACGCCCACTTCGAGGGCGACGTGGGGCTTCGCCGTCTGCGACGAATCGCTGAGTTGCAGGTGCGGCGGGCACTAGAGCCGGTGCCAGGGGTGGCGGCCGTGCGCTTGCGCGGCGGCTTGGAGGAGGAGATTCAGGTGTTGGTCGATGACGAGTCGCTCAGGCGTAGCGGCTTGCCCATCGACCGCCTAGTCGAGCGTCTGGCGCAAGAGAATGTCAATGTCGCTGGCGGCACGATTCGCGAAGGACGCACCGAGTACATGGTGCGGACCCTCAACGAATTCCAGAACCTGACGCAGATCGGCGCCACCATGATCGCTCTCGATCACGGCCGCGAAATCCGCGTTCGCGACGTGGCACGGGTGGAGAACGGACATCGGGAACGGCAGATCCTGACCCGCACCGATGGCGCCGAGAGTGTCCAGGTCGATATCTACAAGGAAGCCGACGCCAACATGGTGGCCTTGTCGAAGGCCATCCGTGCGCGGCTCGGCGATCTCGAGAGCGAGCCCAAGAAAGCTGCCAAGCGCCAGCCTCTCGGCGCTGATAAGCAGCCGCAGGGCAGCCGCGTTCCCGGGGCCGGTGAAGGCTTGGCCGCCGAGCTGCTGCGCACTGAGGGGGCGCGACTCGAGGTGGTTGCCGATCGTTCGTTGTTCATTGAAAGCTCGATCAACGAAGTCAAGAGCACCGCTCTGTTTGGCGGTTTGTTGGCGGTGCTGGTGTTGCTGCTCTTTTTGCGCAGTCTGAAGAGCACGGTGATTGTGGCGCTGGCGATTCCGATTTCCTTGGTGGTGACCTTCGCGCCGCTGAAGCTGCTCGGGGTTTCACTCAACATCATGTCCCTCGGTGGATTGGCGCTGGGGGTTGGCATGTTGGTGGACTCTTCGATCGTCGTTTTGGAGTCGATTTTTCGCTGTCGTGAGGAGGGCGACGGGGTGGTGGCCGCAGCGGTGCGCGGCACCCGCGAAGTCCAAGGGGCGGTGGTGGCCTCGATCTTGACCTCTATCGCGGTGTTCTTCCCGATGGTTTTTGTCGAGGGGGTGGCGGGCCAGGCTTTTGGCGATCTGGGGCTAGCGGTGGTCATTGCTTTACTGGCTTCTCTAGTTGTCGCCTTGGCCTTCATTCCGATGCTGGCCAGCCGTCAGGGGCTAGATCGTGGCGGCGCTCGACAGCGTCGGATCAGCTGGCGATTCGGCGCTTGGCAGCAGCTGCGCCGAGATCTGAGGGCGCTGCGCGCCTGGCGCCGGCGGGGTGGTCTGCCACGGGCCTTGGCGCCGCTGGCCGTGGTGCCCTATCTGCTGTTTCGCGGCTTGCTTCAGGCCCTGCTAGAGGGGGTTGGCAAGCTGATCTTGCTGGCTCTCTTCGCCTCGCTTGGGTTGTTGGCTGTTGCCCTTCGGCTTGCCGAACCGGTGCTGTTGCGCCCCGGGCGTGCCCTGGCGGCTGTCGCCGAACGCCTGCTGCTGGCTGGCGAGCATTTCTACTCCAGACTGCTGCGCCGGATCTTGGCTCTGCCGCTGACGGTCTTGGTGCTGGCCCTGCTGCTGTTGGGGATGACCGCCTGGCTGGCGACTCGGCTCGATAGTGAGTTGCTACCCGAGGTTCATCAAGGAGAGTTGACGGTGGAGGTGGCGCTGCCGGTGGGAACGCCACTCGAGCAGACCGATGCTGTCTTGCGTCCCGTGGAGCAGGCGATCCTGGCTGAGGAAGAAGCAATCCGTAGTCTGCTGCTGACCGTCGGTTTCGATCCGGCCAACTCGCAGCGCTCGGACGAGGGTGAGCATACGGCGCGTTTTAAGGTGCTGTTGCAATCGGCCGATCCACGGCTCGAAGATCGCGTGGTGGCTAGTCTGCGGCGGCGCTTCTTGGCAATTCCCGATCTCGAAGCACGGGTTGTGCGGCCGGTTCTGTTTAGTTTCCGCACCCCGATCGAGGTCGAGGTGCATGGTGACGACCTGGGGGAACTCAGACGCTGGTCGGAACGGGTCCGCGAGCAGTTGACGGCTCTGCCCGAGTTGGCCGATGTCGAGAGCACTCTGCGGGCGGGCGCGCCCGAGGTGCAGATCATCTACGATCGCGACCAGCTGGCCCGCTATGACCTCAACATCGCGCGGGTCGCAGAGCAGGTCAAGAACGCTGTCCAAGGCACTGAGGCTACCCGCTTCAACCTGCGCGACCGGCGTATCCCTATTGTCGTGCGACTCGACCAGGAAGATCGGGCCTCGGTGGACGACGTGCGCCAACTGGTGGTCAATCCCGGGGGTGAGCGGCCGATCTCGCTCGATGCGGTGGCCGCGGTTATCCTGGGCGAGGGTCCCAGCGAAGTACGTCGGGTCGATGGTCGCCGGGTCGCCTTGGTGCGCGCTAGTCTGGCCGGTGGCGCCCTCGGTGGCGCGGTGGTGGCCATCGACGGTAAGCTGCGGCAGCTCGATTGGCCAGCGCGGATGACCTACTTGCTCAGCGGCCAGAGTGAGGAGTGGCAGAACAGCCGCTCTAGCTTGCTGCTGGCGCTGGCGCTGTCGATTTTTCTGGTCTACGTCATCATGGCAGCGCAGTTCGAATCGCTGCTGCAACCGCTGGTGATCATGCTCAGCATTCCCTTGGCATTTCTCGGAACGGTGCTGGCGCTCTACGGACTTGGCATCAGCCTGTCGATTGTTGCTTTTCTGGGGATGATCATGCTGGCGGGTATCGTGGTCAACAACGCCATCGTGTTGGTCGACTACATCAACACTCTGCGCCGCCGCGGCCTGGCCTTGGAGCGGGCGGTGCTTGAAGCCGGGCGGGTGCGGCTGCGGCCGATCCTAATGACCACCGCCACCACCGCATTGGGCTTGGCGCCGATGGCTGCGGGCCTGGGCGATGGCGCCGAAATTCGCCGGCCGATGGCGATCGCGGTGATCAGCGGACTGGTGGTCTCGACCCTGCTGACGCTGGTGGTGATTCCGTCGTTCTACACCTCGATCGGCCGTTTACAAGCCCGTTGGCTGGGGCCTGGCGCGCTCGAACCAACCACTGCACCGGCGGCCGATCCGGCTCGGAGAAAGCTAGATGCAACCAGCAACTGATCGTCGGCCGGACTCAGGTGAGGCCGTCCTGCCCCGCTTTTCCCTCGATCGGCGGGTCACCATCTTGGTGCTGTTGGCCACCTTTCTGGTGCTGGGTTCGCTGGCCATGTGGAATATCCCGCTGGAGCTGATCCCGCGGGGCTTTGAGGAAAGTTCGCTGCAAGTGCGAGCGATGTGGAAAAACGCCCCGGCCCAGGAGGTGCTCGACAAGCTCACCTTGCCGCTCGAGCAAGAACTTTCGACCATCCCCGGCATTCTTAATCTCAACACCTTTACCACTACCGGCTTGTCGCGTTGCTTCATCAGTTTCAAACATGGTAGCGACATGGGTGTGGTCTACCGCGAGGTTCGTGACCGCATCGAACGGGCCAAAGCGAGGATGCCCGAAGACCTCGACCGAGTGTTGATCTCCAAGCAAGACTCCACCAGCATTCCGGTCTTCGCCATGGGGCTGACTATCGACCCCGAGCTGACTGACGCCTACAACTTGATTCAGACCGAGGTGCTGCTGCCCCTACAACGCATCGACGGGGTTGCCGCGGTCGATATCCAGGGGCTGGCTGAGAAGGAAGTGTTGATTGAACTTGATCGCGAGCGCACCGCCGCGGCCGGTTTGAACATCTATCAGATCGGTCTTGAGCTGGGCGATGACAACTTCACTTTGGCCAGTGGCACGGTGCGTTCGGCAGGCAAGAAGATGCTGCTGCGTTCGGTCGCCCGCTTTGTCGACCTGGAGGCCATCAAGCGTCGTCGGGTCGGTGGTCAAACTCGCCTTGAGGATATTGCCAGGGTGAGCTATCGCGAGCCCGAGGTCAGGTATCGGGCGCGGGCCAACAGTCAGCCGGCGGCCTTCTTGGTGATCTTCAAAGAGGGTGAGGCCAACGCCCTGGAGGTCGGCGACAAAGTGGCGGCGGCGGTCGAGCGAATGCGCAACAACCCCCGCCTCGACCGCCTTGGCATGACCGATTTCTTCAATCAGGGCTCGACTATTCGCGATTCGCTGGGAGTGATGATCGACAGTGGTCGGATAGGTGCTTTGTTCGCCGCATTGGTGCTGTTTTTCTTTCTCCGCCGATTCCGCATGACCCTGATCATCAGCCTGTCGATTCCGCTTAGCCTGTTCATCGGCATCACCGCTCTTTACTTCGCCGGCGAGACCTTGAATGTGCTGTCGTTGCTCGGTCTGATGATCTCAGTGGGCTTGTTGGTGGATAACTCGGTGGTGGTGGCGGAGAACATCTTCCGCCTGCATCGCCGGGGGCTCGATCGTCGGCAGGCGACGATTCGTGGTACTGGCGAGATCTCGCTGGCGGTGTTGATGGCTACCCTGACCACCATCGTCGTCTTTCTACCGGTGTCACTGGTCGACGGCAAAGCCCGCTTTCTGATGATGCGCCTGTCCTTGCCGATCACCGCTTCGCTCTTGGCATCATTGGTCGTAGCGCTGATCTTTGTGCCGTTGGCGGTTTACTTGACTTTGCCGAGCAAGGCTGGCAAGGGTTCCTCGGGGCGGCTCGGGAGCCGATCTCAAGAACTCTTGCGGCGGCTCTATGAGCACACGGTAGGGCGGATCAATCGAGCCTACACCAGCTTGCTGGCGGTTTTTCTCGGCCGCCGGTTCGATCTACTGCTGGTGGTCATGGCGATCTCTGTGGCCACCTTTTTGCTGCCAATGCAGCAGGTCGAACTCACCGATGTGCAAGAACAAGAAGGGGGTTTTGTCGAGATTGACATGGTGATGCCGCAGGGCAACACCCTCGAAGACTCGGACGCGTACTTTGCCATCGTCGAACAACGGCTCGAGGAAAACCTCGAACGCCTCGATCTCGACGGTTATTTTATTTTCCATCGCGCCCATCACGGTGAGGTTCAGGGTTGGTTCAACAAGCCGCGCAACAACGAGTTGACGCCGCGGCAAGTGACCGAGGAGATCCTTGCCCTGATGCCTGAGAAAGCCGGTGCCAAGCTTTACACCGGACTTGAAAGCGACGATGAAGAGAGCACCGAGAAAGTCGAAGTGATGACCTTGGTGGGCACCGATGCGGCGGAGCTCGACGTTATCGCGACGCGTTTCGAAGAGGTCTTGGTAGCGGTGCCCGGCGTGCTGGGGGCGAAGCGCAGCGGCGAACTCGAAGCCAGCGAGCTGGGGTTGGTGGTCAACCGCGACCTCGCTCAACGGCTCGATCTCAGCCCGGCGGCGGTGGCTGGGGTGGTGCGCAACGCTATCGGTGGCCGTTCGTTGCCAAAGATCTATCGCGATGGGCGCGAGATTCCGGTGCGGGTACAATTTCAGCAAGCCGATCGCGAACGGCTCGATCAACTGTTCGATTTTCGGGTACCCGCTAGTAACGGCGAGTTGGTGGCACTAGGTACAGTGACCGAGGCATCTCGATTGCCCGCCAACCAGCGGATTTTTCGACGCAACAAACAAGTGGCTCGCACCATCACCTTGGAACTCGAAGAAGACGCTGGCAAGGAAACCCGTGACCAGCTGTGGGCTCTGGCCGCCAAGCTCGATTTACCGGAGGGTGTGAGGCTCAAGGGTGAGCGTCGGGGTGGTGGTCAGCAAGATGATCAGGCGGCGCTTATGTTCGCCATCTTGCTGTCGATTGCATTTATCTACTTGTTGATGGGTTTTCTCTTCGAGAGCTTCATCCTTCCTTTGTCCATTGTGCCGACCATTCCCTTGGCGATCCTTGGAGTTTATTGGATTCATTATGCCGCGGGTTACGATCTCGACATGTTGGGTATGGTTGGGGTGGTGCTGCTGATCGGTGTGGTGGTCAACAACGGTATAGTTCTGGTCGATACCATCAACCGCTTGCGCGCCGCTGGCGATTCGCGCCGCCAAGCGGTGCTCGAATCGGCCGATCGGCGCTTCCGACCGATCATGATGACCGCGCTGACCACAGTCTGTGGCATGGTGCCCCTGACCCTCGCCGGTTCCTCGTCCATCGGCCTGAGCTACACCAGCTTCGGCCTCACCCTGATCGGCGGCATGACCACCGCCACAGTTCTCACCTTGCTGGTGGTGCCGGTGGCCTACACCCTCTTCGACGATTTGGGGGACGTTCTGCTGCGGGTCTTGAGGCGGGTGTTTAGCGGCGGGCGGCAGGCAGCGGACTCGATGACGAGGTAAAGCAGGTTCAATCTGTTAGGCTCCAAGCACCAACCGGAATCTGCTCAGCTTTGTCTAGAGCCGAGGGGTAGTGAATTGAGACAAGACCAAGTGGAATCAATAACCGTTCCTGCTTGCTCAGTGGTTCAGGGAAGCGATTGTCGGGCATGAGAGTCCAAGCAACTATGCGACCAAACCAACGGAAGGGTGAAGAGATGCGCCGAAGATCCTGCCTCAGTACCGTATATCTCCTACCTCAGAGATGGCAGATTTTGCCTCTCGCCCTCTTCATGCTCGGCCTCTTCACGGTCCTGCCGCTGACCGCGCAACTCCCCCCGAGCCACCAGCGCGGAGTGACCGCCGACACCGCCTACCAGATTGGCGACCTGGATCAGATCAATCTCTTCAACGGCAGCCTGACCGTATCTCTACCGATCGGCATCACCTATCCGGTCGGCCCGTCCCTGAGCTTCAGCCTGACCGCCTCGTACAGCTCCGGTGGCTGGGAGTACGATGAGAATCACCAATGTCAAGACATCAATCCACCCTTCGCGCTGCGTACCTACAGCCTGCCGATCCAGGATCTCAAGACGCAGGCCGGCTTCGGCTGGAGAGTCAGCCTCGGAGAGCTGATCGCGCCACGTAACAGTCCGACGACAACGCCTGAGATTTACGTCGATCCAAGTGGCGGCGAGCACAGGTTTTATACCGAGCTGCATCCCGGCGGTTTTCCAGCGACACCGCAGCCCAGCACCTGGTTCACCAACGACAGTACCTATTTGCGTCTACGCAAGCGCAATCCGGGGGTGTGCGAGCTGCCGTCTGGCACCTTTGTCGATCAGAGCTGCTACACGGTAGAATTTTCTGGCGGCGAGCTGCACGAGTTCCATAACTACGCCTCAGTCGGCGATCTCTGACGCCTGACCCGGATGGAGGATCGCTTCGGCAATTGGATCAATGTGCGCTATGCCAACGATGGCGACTGGACATTGACCGACAGCCAAGGGCGCACTCACACGGTGGATTTTGTCGGTGGCAGAGTCGCCACCGTGAGGCTCGAAGCCTTCGGCAGCCAAAGCAACTCGACCTTCCTCTTTCAGTACCGCACCGAAACTCTAGAACGGCAGTTCGGTTTCCGCCCCGGCTGCGTGCCGATAGCCGAGCACACCCTCACCACCCAGGTGCTCGACCGGGTGGTGTTGCCCGACGGTTCGTTCTACGAGATGGACTACCTGACTGTCGACAACCTGCTCTCGGGCGGCTTGTCGAAGCTGCGCTTGCCCACCGGCGGCGCCTACGGCTACGACTACCAGCTCTTCCCCTTCCAAACCCAGCTGGCCGACCTCTTCCACGCTCCCGATTGGGGCACGGTGGCGCGGGGAGTCAAGAGCAAGCATCTCTTCCTCGACGACGGCGACACCACCCCCTACGCCACCTGGAGCTACACCTACGACACCGCAAACCCGCAAGCCCCCGGCGATCCGCTGGGCCACCCCTGCTTCCACTCGATGAAAGTGACTGATCCGCTGGGCTTCGAGACGGTGGGCTATTTCTCCACCGTCGGCGCCAACAATCGCTGGTCCTACGGCCTGCCCTACACCTACTGCGATCCCATCAGCGGCAGCTTCTCAGAAGCCGGTCCCTTCCTCTCTCAAGAGCTTTTCGACGCTGGAGGCGTCAAGCTGCGCTCCATCTTCGTCGAGTTCGACAGCGATGGCCGCGACGCCGGCAACTACAACGAGAAAGCCCACCGCTTGCGCTACCGCAAGGAGACCTTCCACGACGACGGCGGCAAGGTCCGCGAAGTCACCTTCTCGGACTTCGATGGCCTGGGCCACTTCCGCACCATGACCACCGGCGGCAGCTTCGGCGCCGCCGACGTGCGCACCAGCAGCACCACCTACAACGCCAACCCCGACGACAGCTCGATCGACCCGGCAACCGATCTCGTGCTGCCAAGCCACAACGCGCGCTGGATCTTGGAGACCTGGGACGAGCAGTCGGTGAGCGAAGGCGGGACCACCGAGAAAGCCGAGTTCTGCTTCAGTAGCACCACCGGCTTCCTCGAACGCCGCCGCCAGCTGGCTGGCAGCAGCCGTCAGAGCCGCGACGTGGTGAGCCTCCTCACCTCGACCGACGGCTTCGTCACCGGCGAGCGGGTCTATGGCGGCGACACCCAGAACCTCGGCACCGGCTCCTTGTGCAGCCTCGGCTTGTCCGGCCCGACCTACCGCACCGACCACGTCTACGCCAGCGGCAGCCTGCGCAAGTCGACGGCGGTGGACTGCACCGGCACCGCGATCCTCACCCTGGCCGACTACGACATCGACTCAGACACCGGCCTGGTGGCCACCAGCCGCGACGCGGCCGGCCTGGGCACCAGCTTCACTTACGATCGCTTGGGCCGCTTGACCGGCCAGCGCCCGGCCGAGCTGGGCTGGACCCAGTGGACCTACACCCTGCCCACCACCGCCAACCCCAGTCTTGCCCCCAAGCTCACCGAGCAACAGTGCCAGCCCTTCCAGACCTCCTGCAGCGGCACCGATCTGATGAGCTTCCGCGAGCACCGCTACGACGGCCTCGGCCGGCGGCTGCAAGAAACCGTGCGCATCCCCATCGCCAACGCTGGCCAGACCGAGCTCTGGCATCGCTACACGACCTGGAACCCACGTCACTGGAAGACGGACGAGTCGGTGTGGACCACCGCCTCAGCGGCCGGCGAAAGCCGGCGCACGACCTACCTCGCCTACGACCGCTTCGGCCGCCCCGGCCGGGTCAAGCCGCCAGAACAGCCGGCGACCTTCTTCACCTACCAGGGCGACCGGGTGCAGACCCGGCGCTTCAAAGTGCAGCTGACCAGTGGCCAGCAGGACACCTACGTCACCGAGATCATGGACGGCCAGGGCCGTCTGGCCGAGGTCTGCGAGGGCAGTTCCGCCGCCTGGTCTGGCAGCTGTGGTGGTGGCGGTCTGCTGACCCGCTATTCCTATGACGATGGTGGCAGACTGACCAAAGTGTGCCAGAACCTCAGCGGCTCGACCTGCGGCCAGACCCGCTTGTTCAGCTATGACGGTCGCGGTTTCCTACTCTCCGAGACCCATCCCGAGATCGGACCCTCGGGCAACGGCCGCATCGATTACCGCTTCGACGCCGGCGGCAACGCCACCTCCAAAGATCTGATCGGCAGCACCGCCTTCGATCTGAGCTTCGATTTCGACGCCGCCGGCCGACTGATCAGAGTCCTCGAATCGAGCAATGGCGCGGGGAGCACCCCGCGTCTGCAGAAGCAGTTCCGCTACGCCCGCACCAACTCTGGCAGCGACCACCGGGCCGGGAAGCTGGTGCAGACCGTGCGCCACAACTGGGTCGACATTCAGAGCCCCCTGGCCCCCGAGCCCGGCTCCCTCGACGTCAAGCTCTCCGAGAGCTTCCGCTACACCGGTCGTCAGGGCCTGATGTCGGAGAAGCAGACCCGCTACCAATTCTTCGCCGGCAACTACGCCTTCACCACCGGCTTCGCCTTCGACACCCAGGGCAATTTGTCACAACTCGATTACCCCAGCTGTCAGCACGCCGACGGTGGCTGTGCCACCAACGATCCGCAGCGCACAGTGAATTTCAACTACGAGAAGGGTATGCTCAGGTCCGTGCCTGGATTCGCCAACAACCTCACCTACCAGAGCGGTGGCATGCTGCATCAGCTCGCCCACAGCGATGGTGTAGTCGACAGCCAAGAAGTCAGCAGCTTGAACGGCCTCGCCCGGCCGCACCAGCTGACCACCTCTGCGGGCTGGAGCAGCGGTAACTTCGCCTACGACGGAGCTGGAAATATCTCCGCCATTGGCAACTTGGCGTACCGCTATGACCGCCTCGGCAGGTTGATCTCCGGCCAGACCTCCGTCGGTGCCACCCTCTTCACCCAGACCGCGAGCTTCGACAATTTCGGCAACATCCAGCAGCTATCAACACCCGGCTTCGCGGCTCTCAATCTCAACCCCAGCGCCACCACCAACCGCCTCGGCCTCTCGGGCGCTCAGTACGACGCGGCCGGCAATCTGACCGACATCACCCTCGGCAGCGAGAGCTTCGACTACGCCTTCGACGGCGCCAACATGATGAAGCACCTGCGCTCGAACACCGATCAAGCGCGGGTCTTCATCTACAACGCCAGCGACGAGCGGATCCTCACCTTCGACTGCTTCGGCCCCGGCGCCACCAGCACTTGCACCACCCAGCCCGCCAGCCTCACCTGGACCCTACGCGGTCTCGGCAACGAAGTCCTGCGAGTCTACGATCAGCCAGCTGGCGGCGCCTTCAGCTGGAGTCGAGACTACGTCCATCGCGGCGGGCAGCCCCTCGCCACCATCGAGCCCGAGGGTAGCGGTGGCGAGATGACGTCGCATCTCCATCTTGATCACCTGGGCACACCCCGGCAGATCACCCGAGGGGGTCAGCAGGTGGCGTTGCACAACTACTTTCCCTTTGGTCAAGAGGCGACCAGCGCGGAGGCTGACGAGATCCAGCTGAAATTCACCGGTCATGAGCGGGACAAGACCGGGACCGGGGCGAGGAGCGAGCTGGACTACATGCATGCGCGGCATTGCAGTCCGGTGGTGGGGCGGTTCTTGAGTGTGGACCCGGCGAAGTCCGCCAAGCCCAGCGCGCCGGGAAGCTGGAACCGCTATTCCTATGCGGGGAACAACCCGATCAACGAGATCGACCCCAATGGGCGAGAAAGCCGTGCGGCGATGGCTCTCGAACAAGATATACAGCGCTTGATGCGGGGCGAGATCACCCAGGAGCAGTACATTGAGAACATCAATGCTCGGGGAATGGGAGCACTGTTTGCTGCCAGCCTTCTCTCGCCAGTCGACGAGACGACTCTTGTTGTCGCTGTTACTCGAAAAGCACTTCCTAGTGTTGGGTCAAAGCTGTCTGCTGTCTTTGCTCGACTTGGTAAGGTCTTTCAACGGGGATCGCGCGGAGGAGCAAAGGGGGCAGCGAGCGTTGACGACCTGCTTCGGGCTGGCCAGCAACTGGATAGAAATGGACTTAGCAGAGCTGGGCGCTCTCTACAGAAGCACGGAGACAGAGCAGACAGCGTTTTTCCACGGTCAACGGGCAATGCAGCTGCAAGGAACGATCAAGGACAACAGATCCTTGAAGAGATCTTGAACAGCTCGAACCAGACTACTCGGGCAAATCGCCTCGGTGGACGGGATATTTTCGATACTGCCAGTGGGCGCGGAGTACGCTTCGACGGAGATGGGCAGTTCATAGGATTCCTAGATCCATGAAGCGGGATGAGTTCTCAGCTGGCCATTTCAGCGTGATGATTGCCAGCGATCTGGATCACGAGAAGGTTTACGCAGAGATCTACTGTGATGACAAGTTTGTGGCGCTCGTGAGCCAGGAGCATGGCCTTGAGCACAAAATGTTAGAGGTGCCAGGGCCTGGGCTTGTGGAAGAACAAATCTCTCGGGAGGTGGATCTCAAGGGTTTTCAGCACGCTCTTGAGCTAGCCGCGAGAAAGCTGCACGGCGAGTAGGCCGCGTTGGCCAACCTTTGACAGTAGCTCGCCATCATGAGTGCCCGGTGTCCCACCGGGCACTCTCACTGGTGGAGCACTTCTTCGATCTGGTGCTTCTTGATGTAGGCGTCGATAAGGGAGGTGACGACGTGGCGATCATCGTCGCTCATCCGCTCGACCGCTTCGAACTGGCGTAGCAACTCCCGATCCCGCAAGGCAGCCCCACGGGCTGCATCCCCATCGAGATCATCCCGCAGTAGAAAATCGATCGAGACGTCGAGAACATCGGCGAGCCTGACGGCAGTTTCGGCGTTGGGCATGGCTTGGCCAATCTCATACTTGCCTACATGGCGACCGTGGATGCCGACCCGTTTGCCGAACTCGTCCTGGGACCATCCGCGCTCTTTGCGCAGCTTGCGGAGCTTCTGGCCGAAGCTGGGGGCGTCTGTAGTCATCTCCATCCGTTGCCTCTCGCTATGAATCTCCGCAAATTCTACAGCGCAAGCACCTCGCCATCAAGGGAAATGGAGTCTCGGGGCAGAGTTCTTACTTGTAAAACCACGTCTATGCGCTATATAATCGAGTCAATCGATGCGTATGGTGCTCGCTATGAAAACGAGCCCATCAGCTACAACAGAAAGACAGAATCTTGCCGGAGGATCTCCAATGACCGAGCACAAGCTAACGATCTCCGCCCTGTACCGCCCCGGCTGGCACGTCTTGCCCAGATCGGCACAGCTGCCATTGCTGCAAGTGGTCGGCCCATGGCTCCAGGACGCTGGCTTCTACCCCGGTGCGCGAGTGCGGATCGATGTGGTGGGTGACGGGCGTTTGGTGGTGACGCGGGTGGAAGAGGGCGAGGAGGAGAGGGAAATGCAGCCGGTGGTGTGGGTGCCGGCGGATCAGATCGGCCGGATTGATGAGGTCTCGGCAAGTCGCCTGGCAGGAGCAGCCTGTGTCTGAGTCGAGAGCTGAGCGGCATCTGACGATCTCTACCCTGCACGAGCCCCGCGCACCGCACTACATCAACGGTCCGTGCTCGGTGCGGCTTGTGCCGTTTGTGCGGATGCGGGGGGCTTGGCTGGAAGCAGCGGGGTTTCGCTGTGGGGAGCGGCTGCGGGTGGAGGTCGAGCAGGATCGTTTGGTGCTTACTCCGGTGGGATCGGAGGCGGCACGGTGAGCAGGATTCCGGAAGCGGAAGTGGAGCGACTAAAGCGAGAAGTATCGGTGGAACGCCTGGTCCTGGCCCGCGGTGTAGAGCTGAAACGGCACGGGGCGGACCTGCTGGGGCTGTGTCCGTTTCACGACGACCACGAGCCGTCGCTGGTGATCTCGCCAAAGAAGAACCTGTGGCACTGCCTGGGCGCCTGCCAGGCGGGTGGCTCGGTGATCGATTGGGTGATGCGAGATCGCGGGGTGTCGTTTCGCCACGCGGTCGAGCTGCTGCGCTCGGATCTGCCGGCGGCGGCGGTCACTGAGGCGCGGCCTTCGGCGCCGGCTCTGCCTTCGCCGGTGGTGGCGGACGTCGAGGACGCGGAGTTGCTCGGCCAGGTCGTCGGCTACTACCACGAGGCTTTGAAGGAGGGCCCGGAGGCGCTGGCTTATCTGGAGAGCAGAGGGCTGAAGCACCCGGAGATGATCGAGCATTTCAGGCTTGGCTTCGCCAACCGGACGCTGGGCTATCGACTGCCATCGAAGCAGCTGAAGGCGGGTAAGGAGATGCGGGGTCGATTGCAGAAGCTCGGCGTGCTGCGCAAGTCGGGTCATGAGCACTTCAACGGCTCGATCGTCTTTCCGGTTTTCGATTCAACAGGCCAGGTGGTGGAGATCTACGGGCGCAAGATCACACTAAATCTTCGCAAGGGGACGCCCTTGCATCTCTATCTGCCGGGTCCACATCGAGGGATCTTTAATGCGGAAGCTCTGGTGGCCTCGACCGAGATCATCCTCTGCGAGTCGCTGATCGACGCTCTGACTTTCTGGTGTGCGGGTTACCGTAACGTCACCAGCGCCTACGGCATCCAGGGTTTCACCGCGGAGATGCTGGCAGCCTTCGGTGGCCACGGAGTCGAGCGGGTGCTGATCGCCTACGACCGTGACGATGCCGGCGAGAAGGCCGCCGGGAAGCTGGCCGAGAAGCTGGTGGGTGCCGGGATCGACTGCTACCGAATCCAATTTCCGCGTGGCATGGATGCCAACGAGTACGCGCTGAAGGTGACCCCGGCGGCGAAGTCGCTGGGGGTGGTGATCCGCAAAGCACAGTGGCTCGGCAAAGGCAAGCCGCCGGGCGTGAAACCGGGGTTTGGGCCAACAGCTGGCCTAATCGCGCCAACGGTACGGCCAAACACAGCCGCAGAGGCGGTAATGGCTCCACCAACAGAGCAGCTGACATCATCGAATACCGCCGGAGAGGCGGTATTGGCACTGCCCGCCCCGGCCGAAGCCTCCCCACTGCCCGCACCGCCTCCGCCAGATATGCCGGCTGAGGTGCGCGACCAGGAGGTGGTCTTGTCGCTCGGCGATCGCCGCTACCGCATTCGCGGTCTGCCGAAGAATCTGGCCTACGACGTGCTCAAGGTCAACGTCCTGGCGTCGCGGGGCGACGCCTTCCACGTCGACACTTTCGATCTCTACGCGGCGCGGCCGCGGGCGGTGTTTCAGCGGGCGGCAGCCGCTGAGCTGGGGGTCGAGGAGCAGGTGGTCAAGAAGGATCTGGGCAAGGTGCTGCTGAAGCTCGAGGAGCTGCAGGACGAGCAGATCCGCTCAGCACTCGAGCCGCAGTCGACGGCGGTGGAGCTGTCAGAGGGAGAGAAGGAAGCGGCGCTTGAGCTGCTGCGCTCACCAGATCTCTTGGTGCGCATCCTCGCGGACTTCGAGCGCTGCGGGGTGGTGGGCGAGGAGGTCAACAAGCTGATGGGCTACCTGGCGTCGACCTCGCGTTTCCTGGAACGGCCGCTGGCGGTGGTGGTGCAGTCCAGCTCAGCGGCCGGTAAGTCGGCGCTGATGGAGGCGGTGCTGTCGCTGATGCCAGGTGAGCAGCAAGTGAAGTACTCGGCGATGACCGGGCAATCGCTGTTCTACATGGGCGAAACGGATCTGCAGCACAAGATCCTGGCGATCGTCGAGGAGGAGGGGGCCGAGCGGGCTAGCTACGCCTTGAAGCTGCTTCAGTCGGAGGGCGAGCTGACGATTGCCTCGACCGGCAAGGATGCTTCAACGGGCAAGCTGGTGACGCACGAGTACCACGTCGAAGGGCCGGTGATGATCTTCTTGACGACCACGGCAATCGACATCGATGAAGAGCTTTTGAATCGCTGCTTGGTGCTCTCGGTGGACGAGGCGCGAGAGCAGACGCGGGCGATTCACCGGCTGCAGCGGCAGCGGCGGACGCTGGAGGGGCTACTCTCGCGCACCCGGCGCGACGGGGTGATGGCGCTGCACCAGAACGCGCAGCGGCTGCTGCGGCCGCTGGCGGTGGTCAATCCCTTTGCTCCGGAACTTACCTTTCTCGATACGCAAATCCGCACCCGCCGGGACCACGAGAAGTACCTGACGCTGATCGACGTGATTGCTCTTTTGCATCAATACCAGCGAGAGGTGAAGCTGGCGGTGGTCGACGGGCGAGAGGTGGAGTACGTCGAAGTGGTGGCCACAGACATCGAGACAGCCAACCGCCTGGCGCACGAAGTCTTGGGGCGCTCGCTCGATGAGCTGCCGCCGCAGACGCGGCGCCTGCTGGGGCTGATCGACGAGATGGTCAGCGAAGCCTGTGAGGCGCTGGCGATGGATCGGCCGGACTACCGTTTCAGCCGGCGGGCGGTGCGCGAGCACACCGGCTGGGGCAATACGCAGCTGAAGCTGCACCTACGCCGTCTTGAGGAGTTTGAGTATCTGCTGGTGCATCAGGGCGGGCGGGGGCAGAGCTTTGTCTACGAGCTGGTTTACGTGGCCAGCGACGAGCCGGAGCGGCCGCGACTGCCGGGGCTGATCGAGGTCGAAACACTCAGGTACGACGAAAAGAAGTCGGGGTCTGAAGCTGAGAAGTCGGGGCCAAGTCGGCCCCAAGTCGGGGGGGTGTCGGGGGGTGGTCGGGGTGCAGTTTCCCAAGCAGAATCAACAACTTCGGCCGGAAATCGTGGAGTTTCGGCAAAAAACGCATATAAGGGGGTGCGAGAAAACGGCCCGTCATGTCGTAAATCTGGGCCTCGTACCGGCGGCTCGGCGGCGGTCGAGGGGGCCTGATGCCGCGCCGTGGCGAGCGCAAGATCCGCCTCTTGCCGGGCAATCCAACCGACCCTCGGGGCTTCGCGGTGATGGCGGGTCAGTACCTGGAGTGGATGGCGATCAAGAACTACTCTCCACGAACCGTTGAGAACCGGCATCTATACCTCTCGTTTCTCATCGCATGGTGTGAAGAGCGTGGGGTGTCGCGGCCGTCGGAAGTGACCAAGCCGATCCTGGAGCGCTACGCCAGGTGGCTCTACCACTACCGCAAGCCTGGGGACGGGCGGCCGCTGTCTTTCCGGGCTCAGCACTCGCGGCTGGTGCCGGTAAGGGCCTTCTTCAAATGGGCGGCTCGGGCCAACCACCTGCTCTACAACCCGGCCTCGGAGCTGGAGCTACCGAAGCTGGAGCACCGGCTGCCGGCGGCGGTGCTGACCGCCTCTGAAGCCGACCAGGTGCTCAACCAGCCCGACACCACGGAGCCGCTCGGGATGCGCGACCGAACAATCCTTGAAGTCTTCTACTCCACGGGCATGCGCCGGGCTGAGCTGATCGGCCTCGGCCGTTACGATCTCGACATCGAGCGCGGGACGGTGATGGTGCGCCAGGGCAAGGGTAGGAAAGATTGGATGATCCCGATCGGCGAGCGGGCGTTGGCCTGGATCGATCGCTACGTCACTGCGGTACGGCCGTCGCTGGTGGTCGAGCCGGACGGCGGGCCGCTCTTTCTCACCAACCAGGGGACGCCGTTTGCGCCGTCGCGAATGACTCAGCTGGTGCGCGGCTACGTGCTCGCCGCCGATCTCGGCAAGTCGGGCGCTTGCCATCTCTTCCGCCACACGATGGCGACGCTGATGCTCGAAGGTGGTGCGGATATCCGCTTCATTCAGCAGATGCTCGGCCATGCCAAGCTGGAGACGACGCAGATTTACACTCAGGTATCGATCCGCAAACTGAAGTCGATCCACTCGGCAACCCATCCGGGCGCGAAGCTAGGGCGGCGGGTGGCACCGCCGACAGAAGAAGACGGCAGCGATGAAGTGACCGCCGAGGACTTACTCGATGTAGTCGAGACCGAGGCGGAGGACTGACCCCCGCCCGAAGCGGTCCGGGTCTGCGGGTCCCGCGCTGCGGCCGGCTGCGCCGTCCTCCGTTCGCGGGCCACGCAGCCCTCGGCAGTATTTTTTCGTCACCCCAGCCCGCCCCGGCCCGAGCATCTGCGATCCACCACCTGAGCCCTCCGATCACCGGCCCGGCGCGGGGCTTCAAGTAGTCCAAGAGAAGACTCTTCGAAAGCTCACCCCAAGCTCCGCCGGGGCGTGTGTCCCTCCGGTCGCTGCGCTCCCTCCGGGCACGGGCCAGCCGCTCCGCAAGCCGCGCGCCACCTGGGTCCCTCCTCGGACCTCCCAGGTGTCACGCGGCTTGCATGGGTCGCTGTCCGATAGTGCGCGCCCTATCCGACCTGGCCCTCACACGCCCCGGCTCCGGGCCTACGGCCTTTCCATAACGCGTGCATTATGGAAACTTGGGGTGAGCACTCCGCGAGCCTGCGATGGTCAGCGGCTTCGGAACCACGCCCCGCTCCGGGCCTCCTTGCCGAGATCCACCAGCCAGCACTGCGACGGCTCGGCCCGGCCCCGTCCGCCCCCTCAAGGGGGCTCCCCATCCTCCTCCCAAGACCCGCCCTGCGTCGTGGCCTCCGTACCCTGCGCGCGGCGCCCTGCGGTCGCCGTGCTCGGCTCCGGCCCCGCCGCCACCACGCCCCCAACGTGCAGATTGGTTTGGCGGCTGCGCCGCCGGCACCAAACTGCCGGAAAGACCCGCGCTCGCTCCGACGACCAGCCCGACGAAAACGACCTAAGAAAACACCCACTGCCCGAAGAAAGCGGCCTAAGAAAACCGCATCCCGCCTCCGCACCAACCACCCTTCCTCCTTTAGCCGCTGTCTTCGAGCGCCACCCGCGGCGTAGAATGGCCCGGCATGAGGCAGGCAGCTAAAGGAAGAAGCACTTGGACGATGGCGCTCGGGCTGGTCGTCGCGCTCCTGGCGGTGACGATGCCGGCAACAGCGATCGCGCCGATCTCCGAGTCGAGCTACGCCGAAACTCGCCTCTGGACCTTCGAGCACCAAGACCCCGCCGGCAGTAGGGCCGAGCGAGGCTTAAGTAGAACAGGCATAGAGGGTTACCAGCTCTCAAGCTGGAAACCGCGTCGGGCTGTCCCCTTCACCCGAGGGGGTCAGCAGGTGGCGTTGCACAACTACTTTCCCTTTGGTCAAGAGGCGACCAGCGCGGAGGCTGACGAGATCCAGCTGAAATTCACCGGCCATGAGCGGGACAAGACCGGGACCGGCAGCCGCTCCGAGCTGGACTATATGCATGCTCGGCATTGCAGCCCGGTGGTGGGGCGGTTTTTGAGTGTGGATCCATCTCTGGGTAGCCGGTCCTCACCACAGAGTTGGAATCGCTTCTCTTACGTCAGCAACAGTCCAATCAACCAGGTAGACCCGGACGGAAGGCTTGGGTTTCTGGTAACTGCATTTCTTGGCGGAGTCGTAGATGTTGGGATTCAAATTGCGAGCAACGCGCTTTCAGGGGAAGAGCTCACAACAGGCGTAGCCGGGGCTTTCGTCACCGGAGCAGTGGCTGGTGCCACAGGTCTTGGGCTATTGAAGGTGGCTGGTAGGGGAGCGAAGCTCGTAGGAGCCGTAAGAAATGCAAAGAAACTGAAGAAGTCAGCTGCTGCTGCTGACGCAGCTAGAGCGGGCGCAAAGGGGGCAGCGGAGGTTTCGCAGAAGGTTGCAAACCAGGCTAACCACATCTTCGGTTCAAAGAACCTCGCAAAACATAGGCTCGGCGGGGTTCTCGACGCCTTCGGCGGAGACCAGGTCGCGGCGTTACGATCCATAGAGTCAAGTGCACAGAAGCTCGCAGCCAGCGGGGCTATCGAGGGTGTTTTCCGAACAGTGGTGAGGGTTGGAGAACAATCGGTCATGGTGAGGGGCCGTGTGATTGATGGTGTCGTGAACATCTCCACTGCCTTCATCCCGATCCCATAGGAGTATGCGGATGAGCACGGAGAGCCTGGAATCTGCTGTCATCAGCAGAATGTTGGATGACCCTGAACTTTCACCTTGCCTTCGTTCGCTCGACCCCTTGTCACTGGTGATGTCGGAGCGGAACTTCAGCCAAGTAGGGTTCATCACCAGCTTCGCTCGGACTTCTGGAACAAAGCTGTTCGGTGACGACATCTCCATGCGGTGGGGAAAGGTTATTGTGCGCATCAATTCCGAGATTGATGTGGACTTCGTCGTCTATGTGGATGACGGATACCTGACCGGAATTGAAGGCTGCACCTTCGGCGGCGAGTTGTGGCCCTCCGAAATAGAAGCGTTCGAGTTGACTGATCTGCCGGATGGTTGATCGTCGTGCCGGCGGAGTGCCAGCGGTCACGCCGCTTCGAATCCAGGAGCACGACGGTCACCTTCAAACGTTGGGCCTGTCTTCGATCGGGAAGTTGGAACTCGCGGTAGCGGTGTCGCCGGGAGTCTCGGCCGAGACAGCGCGGCAACTTCTGCACTCAGCAGCTTCCTACATGGTTTCGGTCAACTACCGGCCCGAGGCGGGGGAAATCCTGTGCTATGAGGGCCAGTGCTACCGGCTGGAGCCGGTGCGGGGTGGCCTCCTGCTGCTGCGTCCGGTGATTGGCAGTGAGGCCGCCAGCTAAGCCGCGATCAGGGGGCAGCGGTGGCTGATTCCTGGGTGACGAGGTCAACGAACTTCTTCTTGGTCAGCAGGCCATCGATGATCTTGATGACGGCAGCCTTTTCCTCGGGGTCGAGGCGTTCGAGCAGCTCCATGCGCTGGGCGAGAGGCTGATCTTCGAGCCGGACGGGTCGAAACTCTCCCTCTTCTTCATTCAGCAGAAAGTCGGTCGTCACCTCGAACTCTGAGGCGAGCTTGCGCAGCAGGTCAATGGACGGCTGGTAGCGGCCGTTCTCAAGCCGGCTGATGTGGCCAGTGCTAACCCCGAGGCGCTTGCCGAGTTCGCCCTGGGCCCACCTGTGCTCAGCGCGGAGCTTTCGGATCTTCTCTTGAAGGGTCATTGATCGTCGATTTCCTGGCCTCTTGGGCCGAATTTCCACTAATTCTAAGCGCATACGGTGATTTGCGCAAGTAATTCGGGCGAGAACGTACGCTCTGCTTGACGATGATAGGCGCATGCGTTATTATTTGTGCATGAGAGCAGCAAGGTGCCGTGGTCGCAACCGTTAACTGCTCCAAGCGTGATGCGAAAACTGGAGGGAAATCTCAATGACCGAGCACAAGCTAACAATCTCCGCCCTGTACCGCCCCGGCTGGCACGTCTTGCCCAGATCGGCACGGCTGCCATTGCTGCAGATTGCAGGTCCGTGGCTCCAGGACGCTGGCTTCTACCCTGGTGCGCGAGTGCGGGTCGACGTGGTGGGCGAAGGGCGCCTGGTGGTGACGCGGGTGGAAGAAGGCGAGGAAGAGAGGGAAATGCAGCCGGTGGTGTGGGTGCCAGCGGATCAGATCGGCCGGATTGATGAGGTCTCGGCAAGTCGCCTGGCAGGAGCAGCCTGTGTCTGAGTCGAGAGCTGAGCGGCATCTGACGATCTCTACCCTGCACGAGCCCCGCGCACCGCACTACATCAACGGTCCGTGCTCGGTGCGGCTTGTGCCGTTTGTGCGGATGCGGGGGGCTTGGCTGGAAGCAGCGGGGTTTCGCTGTGGGGAGCGGCTGCGGGTGGAGGTCGAGCAGGATCGTTTGGTGCTTACTCCGGTGGGATCGGAGGCGGCACGGT
Organism: Candidatus Multivoradales bacterium; assembly: GCA_965248925.1. Lineage (GTDB taxonomy): Bacteria > Acidobacteriota > Thermoanaerobaculia > Multivoradales > J023 > CBDFLE01. The sequence continues at coordinate 3,506,051 of CBDFLE010000006.1, forward strand.
GAGCAGGATTCCGGAAGCGGAAGTGGAGCGACTAAAGCGAGAAGTATCGGTGGAACGCCTGGTCCTGGCCCGCGGTGTAGAGCTGAAACGGCACGGGGCGGACCTGCTGGGGCTGTGTCCGTTTCACGACGACCACGAGCCGTCGCTGGTGATCTCGCCAAAGAAGAACCTGTGGCACTGCCTGGGCGCCTGCCAGGCGGGTGGCTCGGTGATCGATTGGGTGATGCGAGATCGCGGGGTGTCGTTTCGCCACGCGGTCGAGCTGCTGCGCTCGGATCTGCCGGCGGCGGCGGTCACTGAGGCGCGGCCTTCGGCGCCGGCTCTGCCTTCGCCGGTGGTGGCGGACGTCGAGGACGCGGAGCTACTCGGCCAGGTCGTCGGCTACTACCACGAGGCTTTGAAGGACAGCCCGGAAGCGCTGACGTACCTGGAGAGTCGGGGCTTGAAGCACCCGGAGATGATCGAGCATTTCCGGCTTGGCTTCGCCAACCGGACGCTGGGCTATCGTCTGCCATCGAAGCAGCTGAAGGCGGGTAAGGAGATGCGGGGTCGATTGCAGAAGCTCGGCGTGCTGCGCAAGTCGGGTCATGAGCACTTCAACGGCTCGATCGTCTTTCCGGTCTTCAAGGGTGGCCGGGTGGTGGAGATCTACGGGCGCAAGATCACACTGAATCTTCGCAAGGGGACGCCCTTGCATCTCTATCTGCCGGGTCCACATCGAGGGATCTTTAATGCGGAAGCTCTGGTGGCCTCGACCGAGATCATCCTCTGCGAGTCGCTGATCGACGCTCTGACTTTCTGGTGTGCGGGTTACCGTAACGTCACCAGCGCCTACGGCATCCAGGGTTTCACCGCGGAGATGCTGGCAGCCTTCGGTGGCCACGGAGTCGAGCGGGTGCTGATCGCCTACGACCGTGACGATGCCGGCGAGAAGGCCGCCGGGAAGCTGGCCGAGAAGCTGGTGGGTGCCGGGATCGACTGCTACCGAATCCAATTTCCGCGTGGCATGGATGCCAACGAGTACGCGCTGAAGGTGACCCCGGCGGCGAAGTCGCTGGGGGTGGTGATCCGCAAAGCACAGTGGCTCGGCAAAGGCAAGCCGCCGGGCGTGAAACCGGGGTTTGGGCCAACAGCTGGCCTAATCGCGCCAACGGTACGGCCAAACACAGCCGCAGAGGCGGTAATGGCTCCACCAACAGAGCAGCTGACATCATCGAATACCGCCGGAGAGGCGGTATTGGCACTGCCCGCCCCGGCCGAAGCCTCCCCACTGCCCGCACCGCCTCCGCCAGATATGCCGGCTGAGGTGCGCGACCAGGAGGTGGTCTTGTCGCTCGGCGATCGCCGCTACCGCATTCGCGGTCTGCCGAAGAATCTGGCCTACGACGTGCTCAAGGTCAACGTCCTGGCGTCGCGGGGCGACGCCTTCCACGTCGACACTTTCGATCTCTACGCGGCGCGGCCGCGGGCGGTGTTTCAGCGGGCGGCAGCCGCTGAGCTGGGGGTCGAGGAGCAGGTGGTCAAGAAGGATCTGGGCAAGGTGCTGCTGAAGCTCGAGGAGCTGCAGGACGAGCAGATCCGCTCGGCACTCGAGCCGCAGTCGACGGCGGTGGAGCTGTCAGAGGGAGAGAAGGAAGCGGCGCTTGAGCTGCTGCGCTCACCAGATCTCTTGGTGCGCATCCTCGCGGACTTCGAGCGCTGCGGGGTGGTGGGCGAGGAGGTCAACAAGCTGATGGGCTACCTGGCGTCGACCTCGCGTTTCCTGGAACGGCCGCTGGCGGTGGTGGTGCAGTCCAGCTCAGCGGCCGGTAAGTCGGCGCTGATGGAGGCAGTGCTGGCACTGATGCCAGGTGAGCAGCAAGTGAAGTACTCGGCGATGACCGGGCAATCGCTGTTCTACATGGGCGAAACGGATCTGCAGCACAAGATCCTGGCGATCGTCGAGGAGGAGGGGGCCGAGCGGGCTAGCTACGCCTTGAAGCTGCTTCAGTCGGAGGGCGAGCTGACGATTGCCTCGACCGGCAAGGATGCTTCAACGGGCAAGCTGGTGACGCACGAGTACCACGTCGAAGGGCCGGTGATGATCTTCTTGACGACCACGGCAATCGACATCGATGAAGAGCTTTTGAATCGCTGCTTGGTGCTCTCGGTGGACGAGGCGCGAGAGCAGACGCGGGCGATTCACCGGCTGCAGCGGCAGCGGCGGACGCTGGAGGGGCTACTCTCGCGCACCCGGCGCGACGGGGTGATGGCGCTGCACCAGAACGCGCAGCGGCTGCTGCGGCCGCTGGCGGTGGTCAATCCCTTTGCTCCGGAACTTACCTTTCTCGATACGCAAATCCGCACCCGCCGGGACCACGAGAAGTACCTGACGCTGATCGACGTGATTGCTCTTTTGCATCAATACCAGCGAGAGGTGAAGCTGGCGGTGGTCGACGGGCGAGAGGTGGAGTACGTCGAAGTGGTGGCCACAGACATCGAGACAGCCAACCGCCTGGCGCACGAAGTCTTGGGGCGCTCGCTCGATGAGCTGCCGCCGCAGACGCGGCGCCTGCTGGGGCTGATCGACGAGATGGTCAGCGAAGCCTGTGAGGCGCTGGCGATGGATCGGCCGGACTACCGTTTCAGCCGGCGGGCGGTGCGCGAGCACACCGGCTGGGGCAATACGCAGCTGAAGCTGCACCTACGCCGTCTTGAGGAGTTTGAGTATCTGCTGGTGCATCAGGGCGGGCGGGGGCAGAGCTTTGTCTACGAGCTGGTTTACGTGGCCAGCGACGAGCCGGAGCGGCCGCGACTGCCGGGGCTGATCGAGGTCGAAACACTCAGGTACGACGAAAAGAAGTCGGGGTCTGAAGCTGAGAAGTCGGGGCCAAGTCGGCCCCAAGTCGGGGGGGTGTCGGGGGGTGGTCGGGGTGCAGTTTCCCAAGCAGAATCAACAACTTCGGCCGGAAATCGTGGAGTTTCGGCAAAAAACGCATATAAGGGGGAGCGAGAAAACGGCCCGTCATGTCGTAAACCTGGGCGTCGTACCGGCGGCTCGGCGGCGGTCGAGGGGGCCTGATGCCGCGCCGTGGCGAGCGCAAGATCCGCCTCTTGCCGGGCAATCCAACCGACCCTCGGGGTTTCGCGGTGATGGCCGGCCAGTACCTGGAGTGGATGGCGATCAAGAACTACTCTCCACGAACCGTTGAGAACCGGCATCTATACCTCTCGTTTCTCATCGCATGGTGTGACGAGCGTGGAGTGTCGCGGCCGTCGGACGTGACCAAGCCGATTTTGGAACGCTACGCCAGGTGGCTCTACCACTACCGCAAGCCCGAGGATGGGCGGCCGCTGTCTTTCCGGGCTCAGCACTCGCGGCTGGTGCCGGTAAGGGCCTTCTTCAAATGGGCGGCTCGGGCCAACCACCTGCTCTACAACCCGGCCTCGGAGCTGGAGCTACCGAAGCTGGAGCACCGGCTGCCGGCGGCGGTGCTGACCGCCTCTGAAGCCGACCAGGTGCTCAACCAGCCCGACACCGCCGACCCGCTCGGGATGCGCGACCGAACAATCCTTGAAGTCTTCTACTCCACGGGCATGCGCCGGGCTGAGCTGATCGGCCTCGGCCGTTACGATCTCGACATCGAACGCGGGACGGTGATGGTGCGCCAGGGCAAGGGTAGGAAAGATTGGATGATCCCGATCGGCGAGCGGGCGCTGGCCTGGATCGATCGCTACGTCACTGAGGTACGGCCGTCGCTGGTGGTCGAGCCGGACGGCGGGCCGCTCTTTCTCACCAACCAGGGGACGCCGTTTGCGCCGTCGCGAATGACTCAGCTGGTGCGCGGCTACGTGCTCGCCGCCGATCTCGGCAAGTCGGGCGCTTGCCATCTCTTCCGCCACACGATGGCGACGCTGATGCTCGAAGGTGGTGCGGATATCCGCTTCATCCAGCAGATGCTCGGCCACGCCAAGCTGGAGACGACGCAGATTTACACTCAGGTATCGATCCGCAAACTGAAGTCGATCCACTCGGCAACCCATCCGGGCGCGAAGCTAGGGCGGCGGGTGGCACCGCCGACAGAAGAAGACGGCAGCGATGAAGTGACCGCCGAGGACTTACTCGATGTAGTCGAGACCGAGGCGGAGGACTGACCCCCGCCCGAGCATCTGCGATCCACCACCTGAGCCCTCCGATCACCGGCCCGGAGCGAGGCTTCAGGTAGTCCAAGAAAAGAGTCTCCGAAAGCTCGCCCCACGCTCCGCCGGGGCGTGTGTCCCTCCGGTCGCTGCGCTCCCTCCGGGCACGGGCCAGCCGCTCCGCAAGCCGCGCGCCACCTGGGCCCCTCCTCGGACCTCCCAGATGTCACGCGGCTTGCATGGGTCGCTGTCCGATAGTGCGCGCCCTATCCGACCTGGCCCTCACACGCCCCGGCTCCGGGCCTACGGCCTTTCCATAACGCGTGCATTATGGAAACTTGGGGTGAGCACTCCGCGAGCCTGCGATGGTCAGCGGCTTCGGAACCACGCCCCGCTCCGGGCCTCCTTGCCGAGATCCACCAGCCAGCACTGCGACGGCTCGGCCCGGCCCCGTCCGCCCCCTCAAGGGGGCTCCCCATCCTCCTCCCAAGACCCGCCCTGCGTCGTGGCCTCCGTACCCTGCGCGCGGCGCCCTGCGGTCGCCGTGCTCGGCTCCGGCCCCGCCGCCACCACGCCCCCAACGTGCAGATTGGTTTGGCGGCTGCGCCGCCGGCACCAAACTGCCGGAAAGACCCGCGCTCGCTCCGACGACCAGCCCAACGAAAACGACCTAAGAAAACACCCACTGCCCGAAGAAAGCGGCCTAAGAAAACCGCATCCCGCCTCCGCACCAACCACCCTTCCTCCTTTAGCCGCTGTCTTCGAGCGCCACCCGCGGCGTAGAATGGCCCGGCATGAGGCAGGCAGCTAAAGGAAGAAGCACTTGGACGATGGCGCTCGGGCTGGTCGTCGCGCTCCTGGCGGTGACGATGCCGGCAACAGCGATCGCGCCGATCTCCGAGTCGAGCTACGCCGAAACTCGCCTCTGGACCTTCGAGCACCAAGACCCCGCCGGCAGTAGGGCCGAGCGAGGCTTAAGTAGAACAGGCATAGAGGGTTACCAGCTCTCAAGCTGGAAACCGCGTCGGGCTGTCCCCTTCACCCGAGGGGGTCAGCAGGTGGCGTTGCACAACTACTTTCCCTTTGGTCAAGAGGCGACCAGCGCGGAGGCTGACGAGATCCAGCTGAAATTCACCGGTCATGAGCGGGACAAGACCGGGACCGGCAGCCGCTCCGAGCTGGACTATATGCATGCTCGGCATTGCAGCCCGGTGGTGGGGCGGTTTTTGAGTGTGGATCCATCTCTGGGTAGCCGGTCCTCACCACAGAGTTGGAATCGCTTCTCTTACGTCAGCAACAGTCCAATCAACCAGGTAGACCCGGACGGAAGGCTTGGGTTTCTGGTAACTGCATTTCTTGGCGGAGTCGTAGATGTTGGGATTCAAATTGCGAGCAACGCGCTTTCAGGGGAAGAGCTCACAACAGGCGTAGCCGGGGCTTTCGTCACCGGAGCAGTGGCTGGTGCCACAGGTCTTGGGCTATTGAAGGTGGCTGGTAGGGGAGCGAAGCTCGTAGGAGCCGTAAGAAATGCAAAGAAACTGAAGAAGTCAGCTGCTGCTGCTGACGCAGCTAGAGCGGGTGCAAAGGGGGCAGCGGAGGTTTCGCAGAAGGTTGCAAACCAGGCTAACCACATCTTCGGTTCAAAGAACCTCGCAAAACATAGGCTCGGCGGGGTTCTCGACGCCTTCGGCGGAGACCAGGTCGCGGCGTTACGATCCATAGAGTCAAGTGCACAGAAGCTCGCAGCCAGCGGGGCTATCGAGGGTGTTTTCCGAGCGGTTGTAAGGGTAGGGGAACACTCCGTCACGGTTAAAGGACGTGTGATTGATGGTGTAGTCAACGTCGGCTCTGCCTTCATCCCGATTCGATAGGAGTATACGGATGAGTACGGAGATCCTGGAATCTGCTGTCATCGGCAGCATGTTGGACGACTCAGAACTTTCACCTGGCCTTCGTTCGTTCGATCCGTTGGCACTCGTTGAAACAGAGCGGAACTTCAGCCAAGTAGGATTCATCACCAGCTTCGCTCGGACTTCTGGAACAAAGCTGTTTGGCGATAACATCTCCATGCGGTGGGGGAAAGTTAGTGGACGCCTCAACTCCGAGATCGATGTGGGCTTCATCGTCTATGTGGATGACGGATACCTGACCGGAGTCGAGGGCTTCACCTATGGCGGGGAGCTGTGGCCCTCCGAGGTAAGAGCGTTCGAGTTGACGGATCTGCCGGACGGTTGATTGTCGTGCCGTCGGGGTGTGAGTGGTGACACCGCTTCGAATCCAGGAGCACGGCGCTCACCTTCAAACGTCCGGCCTCTCATCAATCCGGAAGTCAGAACTCGCGGTAGCGGTGTCGCCGGGGGTTTCGGCTGTGGTAGCGTGGCGGCTTCTGCACTCAGCAGCTTCCTACATGGTTTCGGTCAACTACCGGCCCGAGGCGGGGGAAATCCTGTGCTATGAGGGCCAGTGCTACCGGCTGGAGCCGGTGCGGGGTGGCCTCCTGCTGCTGCGTCCGGTGATTGGCAGTGAGGCCGCCAGCTAAGCCGCGATCAGGGGGCAGCGGTGGCTGATTCCTGGGTGACGAGGTCAACGAACTTCTTCTTGGTCAGCAGGCCATCGATGATCTTGATGACGGCAGCCTTTTCCTCGGGGTCGAGGCGTTCGAGCAGCTCCATGCGCTGGGCGAGAGGCTGATCTTCGAGCCGGACGGGTCGAAACTCTCCCTCTTCTTCATTCAGCAGGAAGTCGGTCGTCACCTCGAACTCTGAGGCGAGCTTGCGCAGCAGGTCAATGGACGGCTGGTAGCGGCCGTTCTCAAGCCGGCTGATGTGGCCAGTGCTAACCCCGAGGCGCTTGCCGAGTTCGCCCTGGGCCCACCTGTGCTCAGCGCGGAGCTTTCGGATCTTCTCTTGAAGGGTCATTGATCGTCGATTTCCTGGCCTCTTGGGCCGAATTTCCACTAATTCTAAGCGCATACGGTGATTTGCGCAAGTAATTCGGGCGAGAACGTACGCTCTGCTTGACGATGATAGGCGCATGCGTTATTATTTGTGCATGAGAGCAGCAAGGTGCCGTGGTCGCAACCGTTAACTGCTCCAAGCGTGATGCGAAAACTGGAGGGAAATCTCAATGACCGAGCACAAGCTAACAATCTCCGCCCTGTACCGCCCCGGCTGGCACGTCTTGCCCAGATCGGCACGGCTGCCATTGCTGCAGATTGCAGGTCCGTGGCTCCAGGACGCTGGCTTCTACCCTGGTGCGCGAGTGCGGGTCGACGTGGTGGGCGAAGGGCGCCTGGTGGTGACGCGGGTGGAAGAAGGCGAGGAAGAGAGGGAAATGCAGCCGGTGGTGTGGGTGCCAGCGGATCAGATCGGCCGGATTGATGAGGTCTCGGCAAGTCGCCTGGCAGGAGCAGCCTGTGTCTGAGTCGAGAGCTGAGCGGCATCTGACGATCTCTACCCTGCACGAGCCCCGCGCACCGCACTACATCAACGGTCCGTGCTCGGTGCGGCTTGTGCCGTTTGTGCGGATGCGGGGGGCTTGGCTGGAAGCAGCGGGGTTTCGCTGTGGGGAGCGGCTGCGGGTGGAGGTCGAGCAGGATCGTTTGGTGCTTACTCCGGTGGGATCGGAGGCGGCACGGTGAGCAGGATTCCGGAAGCGGAAGTGGAGCGACTAAAGCGAGAAGTATCGGTGGAACGCCTGGTCCTGGCCCGCGGTGTAGAGCTGAAACGGCACGGGGCGGACCTGCTGGGGCTGTGTCCGTTTCACGACGACCACGAGCCGTCGCTGGTGATCTCGCCAAAGAAGAACCTGTGGCACTGCCTGGGCGCCTGCCAGGCGGGTGGCTCGGTGATCGATTGGGTGATGCGAGATCGCGGGGTGTCGTTTCGCCACGCGGTCGAGCTGCTGCGCTCGGATCTGCCGGCGGCGGCGGTCACTGAGGCGCGGCCTTCGGCGCCGGCTCTGCCTTCGCCGGTGGTGGCGGACGTCGAGGACGCGGAGCTACTCGGCCAGGTCGTCGGCTACTACCACGAGGCTTTGAAGGACAGCCCGGAAGCGCTGACGTACCTGGAGAGTCGGGGCTTGAAGCACCCGGAGATGATCGAGCATTTCCGGCTTGGCTTCGCCAACCGGACGCTGGGCTATCGTCTGCCATCGAAGCAGCTGAAGGCGGGCAAGGAGATCCGGGGTCGATTGCAGAAGCTCGGGGTGCTGCGCAAGTCGGGTCATGAGCACTTCAATGGCTCGATCGTCTTTCCGGTCTTCGCGGGTGGCCAGGTGGTGGAGATCTACGGGCGCAAGATCACACTGAATCTTCGCAAGGGGACGCCCTTGCATCTCTATCTGCCGGGTCCGCATCGAGGGATCTTCAATGCGGAAGCTCTGGTGGCCTCGACCGAGATCATCCTCTGCGAGTCGCTGATCGACGCCCTGACCTTCTGGTGTGCGGGCTACCGCAACGTCACCAGCGCCTACGGCATCCAGGGTTTCACCGAGGAGATGCTGGCAGCCTTCGGTGGCCATGGAGTCGAGCGGGTGCTGATTGCCTACGACCGGGACGATGCCGGCGAGAAGGCCGCCGGGAAGCTGGCCGAGAAGCTGGTGGGTGCCGGGATCGACTGCTACAGAATCCACTTTCCGCGCGGCATGGACGCCAACGAGTACGCGCTGAAGGTGACCCCGGCGGCGAAGTCGCTGGGGGTGGTGATCCGCACAGCACAGTGGCTCGGGAAAGGCAAGGTGCCCGAGGTGAAACCGGGGTTCGAACCCATAGTGGGCGCATTGGCACCACAGGTAGAGCAACCGACACCGCCGAATACACCCGGAGAGGGTGTATTGGCGCCACCCGCGCCGGCCAAAGCCTCGCCGCTGCCGGCTCCACCACCGCCGGATGTGCCGGCTGAGGTGCGTGAGCAGGAGGTAGTGCTGTCGCTCGGCGATCGCCGCTACCGGGTCCGAGGTCTGCCGAAGAATCTGGCCTACGACGTGCTCAAGGTCAACGTCCTGGCGTCGCGGGGCGACGCCTTCCACGTCGACACTTTCGATCTCTACGCGGCGCGGCCGCGGGCGGTGTTTCAGCGGGCGGCAGCCGCTGAGCTGGGGGTCGAGGAGCAGGTGGTCAAGAAGGATCTGGGCAAGGTGCTGCTGAAGCTCGAGGAGCTGCAGGACGAGCAGATCCGCTCGGCACTCGAGCCGCAGTCGACGGCGGTGGAGCTGTCAGAGGGAGAGAAGGAAGCGGCGCTTGAGCTGCTGCGCTCACCAGATCTCTTGGCGCGAATCCTGGAGGACTTCGAGCGCTGCGGGGTGGTGGGTGAGGAGGTCAACAAACTCATGGGCTATATGGCGGCCACCTCGCGTTTCCTAGAACGGCCCCTAGCGGTGGTGGTGCAATCCAGCTCGGCGGCCGGCAAGTCGGCGCTGATGGAGGCGGTGCTGGCACTGATGCCAGGTGAGCAGCAAGTGAAGTACTCGGCGATGACCGGGCAATCGCTGTTCTACATGGGCGAGACGAACCTACAGCACAAGATCTTGGCGATCGTCGAAGAGGAAGGCGCCGAGCGAGCGAGCTACGCCTTGAAACTGCTTCAGTCAGAAGGAGAGCTGACCATCGCGTCGACCGGCAAGGATGCTTCAACGGGCAAGCTGGTGACGCACGAGTACCACGTCGAAGGGCCGGTGATGATCTTCTTGACGACCACGGCGATCGACATCGATGAAGAACTGCTGAATCGGTGTCTGGTGCTGTCGGTAGACGAGGCGCGGGAGCAGACTCGGGCGATTCACCGGCTGCAGCGAGAGCGGCGAACGCTCCAGGGGCTGTTGTCGCGCACCCGACGCGACGGGGTGATGGCATTGCACCAGAACGCGCAGCGGCTGCTGCGGCCGCTGGCGGTGGTCAATCCCTTCGCTCCCGAGCTGACCTTTCTCGATACGCAGATCAGAACCCGTCGAGACCACGAGAAGTACCTGACCCTGATCGACGTGATTGCTCTTTTGCATCAATACCAGCGAGAGGTGAAGCTGGCGGTGGTCGACGGGCGAGAGGTGGAGTACGTCGAAGTGGTGGCCACAGACATCGAGACAGCCAACCGCCTGGCGCACGAAGTCTTGGGGCGCTCGCTCGATGAGCTGCCGCCGCAGACGCGGCGCCTGCTGGGGCTGATCGACGAGATGGTCAGCGAAGCCTGTGAGGCGCTGGCGATGGATCGGCCGGACTACCGTTTCAGCCGGCGGGCGGTGCGCGAGCACACCGGCTGGGGCAATACGCAGCTGAAGCTGCACCTACGCCGTCTTGAGGAGTTTGAGTATCTGCTGGTGCATCAGGGCGGGCGGGGGCAGAGCTTTGTCTACGAGCTGGTTTACGTGGCCAGCGACGAGCCGGAGCGGCCGCGACTGCCGGGGCTGATCGAGGTCGAAACACTCAGGTACGACGAAAAGAAGTCGGGGTCTGAAGCTGAGAAGTCGGGGCCAAGTCGGCCCCAAGTCGGGGGGGTGTCGGGGGGTGGTCGGGGTGCAGTTTCCCAAGCAGAATCAACGACTTCGGCCGGAAATCGTGGGGTTTCGGCAAAAAACGCATATAAGGGGGTGCGAGAAAACGGCCCGTCATGTCGTAAATCTGGGCGTCGTACCGGCGGCTCGGCGGCGGTCGAGGGGGCCTGATGCCGCGCCGTGGCGAGCGCAAGATCCGCCTCTTGCCGGGCAATCCAACCGACCCTCGGGGCTTCGCGGTGATGGCGGGTCAGTACCTGGAGTGGATGGCGATCAAGAACTACTCTCCACGAACCGTTGAGAACCGGCATCTATACCTCTCGTTTCTCATCGCATGGTGTGAAGAGCGTGGGGTGTCGCGGCCGTCGGAAGTGACCAAGCCGATCCTGGAGCGCTACGCCAGGTGGCTCTACCACTACCGCAAGCCTGGGGACGGGCGGCCGCTGTCTTTCCGGGCGCAGCACTCGCGGCTGGTGCCGGTGCGGGCTTTCTTCAAGTGGGCGACTCGGGCCAACCACCTGCTCTACAACCCGGCCTCGGAGCTGGAGCTGCCGAAGCTGGAGCACCGGTTGCCGGCGGCGGTGCTGACCGCCTCGGAAGCCGACCAGGTGCTCAACCAGCCCGACACCGCCGACCCACTCGGGATGCGCGACCGGACGATCCTTGAAGTCTTCTACTCGACCGGCATGCGCCGGGCTGAGCTGATCGGCCTCGGCCGTTACGATCTCGACATCGAACGCGGAACGGTGATGGTGCGCCAGGGCAAGGGGCGGAAAGACTGGATGATCCCGATCGGCGAGCGGGCGCTGGCCTGGATCGATCGCTACGTCACTGAGGTACGGCCGTCGCTGATGGTCGAGCCGGACGGCGGGACGCTCTTTCTCACCAACCAGGGGACGCCGTTTGCTCCGTCGCGAATGAGTCAGCTGGTGCGCGGCTACGTGCTCGCCGCCGATCTCGGCAAGTCGGGCGCTTGCCATCTCTTCCGCCACACGATGGCGACGCTGATGCTCGAAGGTGGTGCGGATATCCGCTTCATTCAGCAGATGCTCGGCCATGCCAAGCTGGAGACGACGCAGATTTACACTCAGGTATCGATCCGCAAACTGAAGTCGATCCACTCGGCAACCCATCCGGGCGCGAAGCTAGGGCGGCGGGTGGCACCGCCAGCGGAAGAAGCGAAAGACGGCGGCGAAGTGGCGGCCGAAGATCTGCTCGACACTATGGAGGCCGAAGCGGAGGACTGACCCCCTCCCCCCACCCGAAGCGGTCCGGGTCTGCGCGTCCCGCGTTGCGGCCGGCTGCGCCGTCCTCCGTTCGCGGGCCACGCAGCCCTCGGCAGTATTTTTTCGTCACCCCAGCCCGCCCCGGCCCGAGCATCTGCGATCCACCACCTGAGCCCTCCGATCACCGGCCCGGCGCGGGGCTTCAAGTAGTCCAAGAGAAGACTCTTCGAAAGCTCACCCCAAGCTCCGCGAGCCTGCGAAGGTCAGCGGCTTCGGAAGCACGCCCCGCTCTTGGCCTCCTTGCCGAGATCCACCGACTTGCACTGCGACGGCTCGGCCCGGCCCCGTCCGCCCCCTCAAGGGGGCTCCCCATCCTCCTCCCAAGACCCGCCCTGCGTCGTGGCCTCCGTACCCTGCGCGCGGCGCCCTGCGGTCGCCGTGCTCGGCTCCGGCCCCGCCGCCACCACGCCCCCAACGTGCAGATTGGTTTGGCGGCTGCCCTCTGTGCCGCCGGCACCAAACTGCCGGAAAGACCCGCGCTCGCTCCGACGACCAGCCCAACGAAAACGACCTAAGAAAACACCCACTGCCCGAAGAAAGCGGCCTAAGAAAACCGCATCCCGCCTCCGCACCAACCACCCTTCCTCCTTTAGCCGCTGTCTTCGAGCGCCACCCGCGGCGTAGAATGGCCCGGCATGAGGCAGGCAGCTAAAGGAAGAAGCACTTGGACGATGGCGCTCGGGCTGGTCGTCGCGCTCCTGGCGGTGACGATGCCGGCAACAGCGATCGCGCCGATCTCCGAGTCGAGCTACGCCGAAACTCGCCTCTGGACCTTCGAGCACCAAGACCCCGCCGGCAGTAGGGCCGAGCGAGGCTTAAGTAGAACAGGCATAGAGGGTTACCAGCTCTCAAGCTGGAAACCGCGTCGGGCTGTCCCCTTCACCCGAGGCGGACAGCAGGTGGCGTTGCACGGCTACTTCCCGTTTGGTCAGGAGGCGACCAGCGCCGCACAAGATGAGGTTGTGCTGAAGTTCACCGGGCACGAGCGAGACAAGACCGGGACCGGGGTGAGGAGCGAGCTGGACTACATGCATGCGCGGCATTGCAGTCCGGTGGTGGGGCGGTTCTTGAGTGTGGATCCATCTCTGGGTAGCCGGTCCTCACCACAGAGTTGGAATCGCTTCTCTTACGTCAGCAACAGTCCAATCAACCAGGTAGACCCGGACGGAAGGCTTGGGTTTCTGGTAACTGCATTTCTTGGCGGAGTCGTAGATGTTGGGATTCAAATTGCGAGCAACGCGCTTTCAGGGGAAGAGCTCACAACAGGCGTAGCCGGGGCTTTCGTCACCGGAGCAGTGGCTGGTGCCACAGGTCTTGGGCTATTGAAGGTGGCTGGTAGGGGAGCGAAGCTCGTAGGAGCCGTTAGAAATGCAAAGAAACTGAAGAAGTCAACTGCTGCTGCTGGCGCACCAAGAGCGGGCGCAAGGGGAACAAGGGTTGTTGATGACGCCATTTCAGGCTTGCGTGCTGGGCGAAGTCCCGGTGTCAGAGTGGTTGAGTCGGCTGATGACTTGGAGGGCTTGTTTGGCCGCCTCAGTCGCGGCGGCACATCAGTCGAAGGCACAAAGTTCCCAGGCCAGCTTGTGAAGCTGCCCGATGGTACGACGGTCGGATTGCGCGCCGGCTCGAAGTCCGGGGGGCCAACCATCGACATCAAGCTGCCTGATGGAACCTTGCGCAAGGTCCATGTCCAATAATGAGCTTTCGAAACTGCGTCGATGATGTCTTGAAACGTGGCTTGGATGACTGGATCCAAGCCGCTGAGATCGCTTCGATAGCCCGGACCGCCGGCAAAGCAACGAGCGAAGACGGAGTCCGTGACCTCTCACTCCGGATTTTTCGGGAGCTACTCGGGCGAAACTTGATGGATGTCGGGATGGTTACGGAGACAGGATTCACGGCTTGGGAGATTCCTGTCGATCAGGCCCTTCAGCGGATCGAAAGTGATTGGCGAGCCTTGCCCAAGGGGCCGGATCTCGGCGAGATTTGCTGGCTCAACCTCACCGAGGAAGGGTCCGTGCAGGCGGACGAGCTTTGGTCGAAGAGCAGGTCCTCTTGACCAGTTGCTGTCGGGAGAGGTGCCACCCTTTTCGTAGTCCACCCGGACGAGGTGCCATCCGAATAGCGTGCAACCCACCTCGGCAACATCCACTACGGCCGCTGTTTCTTAGTTCTGGAAAGCCCACTCTCTCGTCGAAGAGTGCTCTTATTGAGTGCCCATCGACGAGAATTCGTGGTTTCTAGGCTAGCGAGTGCCCATCGAGCGAGATTGCCAACCGCTCGTCATTGCCTTCGGGCGCAATCGGGACACACCTCCCCTGTCGATTGAGAAGATAATTCAATTCTTGCGATCTCTCTTGGCAGCAGAGACCGTCGTGAAGTCGCAGCCTATCCAGGTACCCGGGTCGGTCCTGCTCTACTGCCTGGCTGCTCAAAGTCGCTCGAAACACAGGGCCGCGGGGGCGGAAAACAGTTCGGCGGAAACTCTACCGAGTAGTCGCCTGTCCGCAAGCGGACGGCCGCCTGGCGATTTGCTTCAACGAAGAGGCGGTAGGCTTCCTTCAACTGCTTGCGGACCGCTCTCGATGCTGCGTGGACAGCTGGCGCCGGAGATTTCTTGCTGCGAGCAGGCCGCTTGTGTGGGTGCTGCTGGCGGATCACCGCCACACCCAGGGGTACGGAACCGCCGAATACCACCCGCCGGGCGCTTTCAGCATCGATCTCCGCGACCATCTCGGTCAGATGCCGTCAAATCTCTTCAGCCTGCAGGTGCCGCCAGCAGGGCAGCGGGTCCCTGAAGGGCTGGTGCGCGAACGGCTACGGACACGGCGGCCAGGTAGTGGGTAGGCGGCAAACCAGCAGCCGCTCGCCGACGCTGCTATCTTCAGCTGGACGGAGCGGCGGAACGGCCCGCCGTCTCGCAAGACGAAGGTAGATCTTAATGCTTCAGCGACAGACTAGCGGCTCGGTCATCTGTCCTACTTGCGGCAGGCTGGTGGGGGTCAATGAGCAGCGTTGCTTCAACTGTGGGCGCTGGAATCCGGGGATGTGGGGCTATGCGCCGCTGCTCTCTAAGCTGGGTCGCGACCTCGGTTTTACCCAGATCGTGCTGTGGGGTTGCGGCGGGCTCTACTTGGTGATGCTGCTGGTGAGCGGTTCGGAGGCGATGTCGGCGCGTGGTGGCTTGTTCGGCATGCTGGCGCCGTCGAACCTGGTTAGCGTGCGCTTCGGTGCCAGTGGCTTGTTACCGGTCTTGGTCGATGGCCGGTGGTGGACAGTGCTCAGTGCTGGCTGGTTGCACGGTGGCGCGCTGCACATTTTGTTCAACATGATGTGGGTTCGGCAGTTGGCGCCGGCGGTGGCATCGTTCTACGGCGTTGGCCGGTTGATCATCATCTACACGGTCGCCACGGTGAGTGGATTTGCCATTACCTCGGCGGCGGCCATGCTCGGCGTGTTCGAGATCTTCAGCGGTCCGCTGTCGTTTCTGCGCGGGGCACCGCTGACAGTGGGGGCCTCGGCACCGCTTTTTGGTCTCTTCGGCGCCTTGATCGTCTATGGCCGTCGCGCTGGCCAACGGGCCATCACCCAGCAAGTGACCCAATGGGCGGTGTACCTGGTGATCTTTGGGTTGCTCTTTCCAGGGGTCGACAATTGGGCCCACATGGGGGGCTTCCTCGGCGGCTATGTGGCCGCTCGCTGGCTCGATCCACTGCGTCAAGAGACTCCCACCCACCTGCTGCTAGCCCTGGCCTGCATGGCGGCGACGGTGCTGTCGTTGGCAGCTTCGTTGTGGGTGCCGCTGAGCCCGCAGCTGCGATCCTTGTTGGGCGGCTGAAAATGGCGCGTCTGCGACTTCATCAGTTCCACCTCGAGGCCCTCGAACGGCATGCCCGCGTGGCTGCGCCAGAGGAGAGCTGCGGGGTGCTAATCGGCAGTCGCAGTGGTGCGGGGAGTCAGGTCGTGGAGGTGCTGGCGGCCCGCAACGATACCGAGGGTGATCGCCGCCGCCGCTACTCGATCCACCTTCGAGACTTGTTCACGGTCCATCGGCGGGCTCGGCGGCTGGGGCTTGAGGTTTTGGGCTACTACCATTCGCATCCGCGGAGTCCGGCCGTTCCTAGCGCCATCGATCTGGCAGATGCCTTGCCGGGGGCTAGCTACCTCATCGTCGGACGGCGCGGAGGATCGCCAGAAGTGCGTAGTTGGCGCCTCGCTGCCGGTGGCAAATTCGAAGAAGAGTCACTCGTGGTGGGGTCGCGGTTGGCCCAGTTTTCTCAGTTTCCGCTTCAAGTTTGGGCATCCACAGTAGCCGCGCAAGGGACCGGTCGATGAAGATGAAAGGGGGCGATTCGACCCAGAGCCGCGAGCTGAGCCGCGAAGAAATCCAGCGCTACGGCCGTCACCTGACCCTGCCGCAGGTCGGTCTGGAGGGGCAGCACAAGCTCAAAGCGGCGAGTATGTTGTTGGTCGGTGCCGGCGGCTTGGGCTCGCCCCTGGGGCTCTATCTGGCGGCCGCCGGGGTGGGTCGGCTTGGATTGATCGACTTCGACCGGGTGGAGATCACCAACTTGCAGCGCCAGGTGCTCTATGGCCAGGCCGATTTGGGTCGGCCGAAGGTGGAAGCAGCGCGCCAGCGGCTGAGCGACATCAACCCCCATGTCGATTTGCGGATCTATGATCAGCGGCTGAGCATCGACAATGTCGAAGAGCTGATCGCCGGCTACGACATCGTCATCGACGGCAGTGACAACTTTGCAACTCGCTATCTGGTCAACGATGCATGTGTTCTGGCCGGCAAGGCCGATGTTTGGGGCGCTGTCTTCCGTTTCGAAGGTCAGGTGTCGGTGTTCTGGGCCAAGCACGGTCCTTGCTATCGTTGCTTGTTTCCCGAACCGCCGCCCGCGGGTAGCGTGCCTTCCTGCGCCGAGGGGGGAGTGTTGGGGGTGCTACCGGGGATCGTCGGTGCGCTGCAAGCCAATGAGGCGATCAAATTGGCGCTGGGCATCGGCGAACCGCTCATCGGTCGTCTGCTGACCTTCGACTCTCTGGCGCTGCGCTTTCGCGAGTTACAGCTCGCCAAGGCCCCGGATTGCCCTCTCTGTTCCCTGCCTCCTGAGCAGCGCCGGTTGGTGCCCTATGAGCCCGACTGTGAGCCGCCGGCAGCACCGCCATCAGCGCAGGATCAAGAGTCGACCCCCCTGGACATCACCGTCGAAGACCTCGACCTATGGCGCCAGCAAGATCGTCCGTTGCTGCTGGTCGACGTCCGCGAGCAGTTGGAATACAACATTTGCCGGCTGCCGGGCTCGCTGTTGATGCCACTCCGGGAGTTGCAGGGCAGGCTCGGAGAACTACAGCGCGAGGCGCTGATCGTGGTGCACTGCCACCACGGTCCACGGTCTGCCCAGGCGGTGGCTTTTCTGCGCCAAGAGGGTTTCACCAAAGCGACCAACCTGGCCGGTGGTATCGACTCGTGGAGCTTGCGGATCGATCCCTTGGTGCCCCGCTATTGAGCAGGCTGCGCGATCTCGAAGTCGGTTGCAGAATTTACTGTTTTCGGCGTGCTAAAATCTCTACTCCCTGCCAGCACTTTGCCGTTCTAGTCAGGGGTGAACACGACCGCACAGAGACGGGACTCAATGCAAGAAGAGCTTACGGGGCGCTCGGCAAAGGTAGATCGGGCGTTGGCAGATGCTGATTTGGTGCACCGTATCGCGGCTGGCGATTCGCTGGCTCTCGGTGAGCTCTACGATCGCTTCTGCGGTCTGCTGCTGACCCTTTCGCGGCGGGTTTTGCACGACACTTCCGACGCCGAAGAGGTGTTGCAGGAGGTCTTCGTACAAGTCTGGAAGCAGGCGGGCCGCTACGATACGCGGCGTTCGTCGGTCTCCACCTGGTTGGTGCTGATCACCCGCAGCCGATCGATCGATCGCTTGCGCAGCCGCCAGGTCAAGGACCGCACTTTGACCTCTCTGAAACAAGAAAGGCCCCGCGACCATACATCCCCAGAGGGCCAACAAGCCGTATTGATGCAGCAGAGGCGAAAGCGGCTGGGCGAAGAGCTCGGTGTTTTGCCTGCCGAACAGCGCCAAGTGCTCGAGTTGGCTTTCTTTCAGGGTATGACCCAAAGTGAAATTGCCAACTCGACGGGAATACCGCTGGGCACGGTAAAGACCCGCACCCTTTTGGCGATGAGGAAGATGCGCAAAGCCCTCGAATCGGAGATCGAGGACCTGCTATGAGTAGGGATTTAGACTTGCAAGAACTCGACATTCAGGCCGATCTCGAACGTCTTCTCGACGATTGGGATGGCGGTCGGGATGGTAGCGAAACCCTCTATCGGGAGGTGATGGAGGTGCTGGGGCTATTGCCTTACGCACTCCCTCCCGAGGAGCCGCGTGCTGGGCTCAAGGGCGAGATTCTGGCGCGGATAGGCACCGCCGGAATTGGCCAATCACCTGGGTTATCGGCCCAGTCGGCCTCCCCATCTTTGCCCTCCGAGGAGGTTCTGGCGGCGGCAGATTTCGCCAGCCATCGAGCCCGTCGCGAGGCTGCCGCGAGGCCGCCCGCCAACCACTGGGGGCGGTGGGCGATGGCGGCGATGCTTGGCGCCTGCTTGCTCGGTCTGGGCTATTTTGGTGGCCGGGTGGGCGAGCTGACCCGCTTGGTTGATCGCTTGAACGGCGATCTCGCTACTGTTCGCACGCAGCCTTTGTTGCCGGACAACATGCACGATCAATTCAGCATCATCCGCACCATCGCGCCGCAGGCTTATCCCATGCGGCCAGCCGACAACAAGGCAGCCCAGATCAATGGGATGGTCTATGTCTGTCCCAAGCACGATGCTTGGTCGATCAACTTGAACGGTCTTGAGGATCCGCCGCCGGGCTTTGAGTACCGGTTCTGGTTTCTCACCGATCAGGGTGCCAAAGCTGGCGAGATTCTGCACCGTGGGGAGCAGGGCCAGTTCGAGTTAGCGGCGCCCCACA
The DNA here is from genome assembly GCA_965248925.1 of Candidatus Multivoradales bacterium. Taxonomy (GTDB): domain Bacteria; phylum Acidobacteriota; class Thermoanaerobaculia; order Multivoradales; family J023; genus CBDFLE01. The sequence continues at coordinate 3,524,934 of CBDFLE010000006.1, forward strand.
TGCCGCTGGGGACCCACAGTTTCGGCGTCAGCCGCGAGCAGGTAAGCGATGTTGAGCCGGGCGAGCCAGGCCAATGGGTGCTGCGTGCCGAAAGCCCGATTCGGCTTTGAGCGACCGCTGACGGTGGCTGCCCAGACAGCTTGTCCTGCTGAGCAAGAACGCTGCGAAATGGGTCTTCGCGGCGTTTTTTGCGCTTTGAACGAAGTGGCGAGTGATGTCCATGGGCGGATTAGATAAGATCCAACAATGGACGAGAAGATTCCCACTGTTGGTCGAGGTCTGCTGAGTCGCTTTCTTGGCCGGCTGAAGTTCTCCCAGTTATTCTTGCTGACCGCTGGACTGTTCGTGGTTGATCTCGCGGTGCCTGATCTGCTGCCATTTGTTGACGAAATCCTCCTCTTACTGCTCACCATTCTGTTTGGCAGCTGGCGCAAGGAACGTGGCCTGGCAGAAGAAACGGCGGAGCAGAAGCCGCCGACCAAGAATGTCACGCCGCCAACGGGGGGCTGAACCAGGGTACTCAAGGGCGGATCAGCGGTGGTCGGAATCCTCGAATAGGTCAAGCTGCGAGGCGTCGCCGATAGCCCGGTCGAAGTCTATTCCCAGCACCGCCAGCACTGGCTCGGCAATGGGCCGCAGCTGTTTCTGCACGTAGTGTTCGTGATCGATCGTCGCCCGCCGTTCGGTCGCCGGTTCGGGGCCGGCATGGGTCATCACATAGGCCACTCGCCGACCGGGCGGGGTGGTCATCTTGCGGGCGGCGGCGACGTGGGGCGGGGTGGTGGCGGTGTAGGCGGCCAAGGGCTTACGCAGCTTCCTGCGATAGATCAGCAGCGGGTCGTGTTCGCCGGCGCGCAGCTCGGCCACTGTCCGGCATAAAAACTCCTCCACCGGCCGATCGTGGAAGAGGCGTTGGTAGAGTTCGCGCTGGCTGCGGCGGGCGAGTTCGGTCCAATCGCTGCGCACCGCTTCCATGCCGACCAACTCGACGATTGGCGGTTTTTCGTCGCCGTGATCGACCAAGCCGGCGTAGCGTTTGCGGGCGCCACCGCCACCATGCCGAGTGGGCATTAGAAGCAGCCGTCGGTAGAGCTTTTCGTACTCTAATTCGAAGCGGCTCTCTACCCTCCAGCGCTGCTCAAGGTAGGCGGCTAGATCGCTGTTCAATCGCGCGGTCAGATCGGTGCCTAACTGTCGCGCAATATCGCGGTCTGTCGTTTGCGCAAGTACGAAGAGGCTGTCGGTATCGCCGTAGAGAACCGCTTGGCCGTAATCTTCGAAGCGTTTTTTCGACCACTTCAGCAGTTCACGGCCGAAGGCGGTTACCGCCCCGGCCAGCTGCGGGCGGTAGAAGCGGCAGGCGCTGGTGCCGAGGACGCCATAGAAGGAGTTCATCAACGTCTTGATCGCCTGGCTGGCGATGCTGTCGCCAGCGGATTGGGCTGCCGCTCGACGATCGAAGAGCTCGTCGAGCAACTCGCTCAAGATACCGCGCTGGCGGCGGAAAGCGGCAGCGTTGGGTGCCAGGATGGGGTCGTCGTCCGCCTGGGGATGTGGCAGATATCCTGCCGGGTCGATTTGGAAGGTGCGGATCACGCTCGGGTAGAGGCTCTTGAAGTCAAACACCAGTACATTGTGATAGAGCCCTGGCTCGGGCTCTAATACGTGGCCGCCGAGATTGACCTCATCCTCGCCGCGACCGCGTTGGCGGACACTCGGTGCGGCCACCCCCCGGCGGTGTAGCTGGTGGGTGTAGAGGAAGTCCAGAGCCGCGATCGAGCCCGCCACTCGGTCGATGGGCAGACCGGTCAAGAGCGACCGCTCGACCGCCAAATTCACCAAGCGCAAGCGCTGCAGAATGTCGATCACTAGCCGGGCGTCGACCAAGTTGTATTGCACCAGCTTCGGCCGATCGTGGTGGAAGGCGTCGAGGATGTCTTCAGCCCGGCCTTGGCCGTGCATCGTCTTGCCCTCGCCGAGCACCTGCTGGGCCACCGCGTTGAGCCCCCAGCTTTCCATGCGCAAAAAGGCGCCGCGCAGCAGCTGGATACCGTCGAGCACCTGACGGCCGGGGATGGTGGCCTCGAGCCTGCCCCAGGCGCCGCGGGTCTCGCGCAGGACGAGGCTGCCCGGCCCGCGGCCGAGTTCCAGCCGTCGACGGTGGCGCCGTGCCAGACGGTCGAGCACCGCGAGGTCGAAGTCGACCACATTCCAGCCGGTCAGCACATCGGGATCGAGCTGCCGCACGCGGTCGACGAAAGCGTCGAGGAGGGTGGCTTCATCAGGGAATCCGGTCGCCTCAGGCGGCGTGCTCCAGCCGGGCGGCGACAGCAGCAAGACTTCCGCGGCACCACAGCCCCAGAGGCCGATCGACAGCAGCCGTTCCATCTTGGGGTCGGTTTCGATGTCGAAACTCAGCAAGCGCAACTCGGGCGCCCAGCGAGCTGGTTTGAGAGTGGGGTTGTCGAACACCCGGCCGACCCCCGGCTGCTCGAGCGAGGGACCTTCAATGTCGATCGCGCCGCGCAGTCCGCGGCGGATCAAGTACATCCGGGCGTAGCCGATATCGGCCTCGTGGGTAGCGATGCCGCCCTCTTCGAGCCGCTTGCCGAGGCGCCGGGCGTCGGCCGGCTGGGGGACCGCGATCCAGGCCAGGCGCCGTCCGCCGAGACTGCGATATTCGGTGTCCCGGGGTGCCTTGGGCAGGCCCAGGCGCATTGCTAGCTGGCGGTGTTTGGCATCGATGAAAAAGCCCGCCGGCTCGCGGTCGTCGCGGACCAGAAAGGTGCCACCCGATTCGAGGCGACCGAAGAGCTGGACCACCGGCCGGCCGCCTTCGGTGCGGTAAGTGGGTTGGAGGATGAAGCCGCGTTCGCTCATGAGTTGATGGTTCTGCGGCCTGCCAAAGGGAGGTGCGCTGGCCTGGCCGCTGGTCGATTGTAAACGGCCTTCTTGGCTGTGTGCCCGCTAGTGCTCTGGTGGCGTGGTGTTCGCGGAGGTGGATGTGGGGGTCTACATCGCCGGTCTACATCGCCGGTCTACATCGCCCCGCCCACACCGCAGCGCGGCTTGCGCTCCTCCGAGCACCGTGATGGACTCGCGGCGAGCCGCAAACCAGCATCCCACCGCGCCGCGCCATGGTGCCGCGCGCCGGTGGGTGTGAAACCCCAGGGGAGACACTGATGACCGACAGCCCGCTGATTACCAACGATGCCATTGTTCTCGGATTGCTGATGGTCGTGTTGGGTTGTGTGTTCTGGACCTCGTCGAGCAGCAAGCCGGGGTGGAAGAAATTCTATTCGGTCGTCCCTTCTCTCTTGCTGTGCTACTTCGTGCCGTCGATCTTCAGCGCCATGGGCTTGATCGATGGCGAGCAGTCCAATCTCTACCATGTCGCCAGTCGCTATCTGCTGCCGGCAAGCTTGGTGCTGCTCACTCTGTCGATGGACTTCAAGGCCATTTTGGGGCTGGGGCCGAAAGCGGTGATCATGTTCCTCACCGGCACGTTCGGCATCATTGTTGGCGGGCCGTTGGCGATTCTCTTGTTCTCGATTGTCAGCCCTGAGGTGGTTGGCGGCCAGGGGCCCGACGCGGTGTGGCGGGGTATGACCACGGTGGCTGGCAGTTGGATCGGTGGAGGTGCCAACCAGGCGGCGATGAAGGAGATCTTTGAGGTCGGCGACGATATGTTCTCGGCCATGGTGGCGGTGGATGTGATCGTCGCCAATGTCTGGATGGCGGTGCTGCTCTTCTGCGCCGGGCGTGCCGAGCAGATCGATGCCCGCACTGGTGCCGATGCGAGCGGCATCGCCAAGTTGCGAGACAAGGTTGAGGCCTATCAGGCGTCGATCGCGCGAATTCCACGGCTGCCCGACACCATGCTGGTGCTGGCGGTGGCCTTCGGGGCGACCGCATTGGCTCATCTTGGCGCCGACACCATCGCTCCCTTCTTGGGCGAGCAATTTGGCGATACCTTGGAGCGTCTTCGGCTGACCAGCTTGCAAAGTAAGTTTTTCTGGCTGGTGGTGCTGGCGACCACTCTTGGCGTGGTGATGTCCTTCACCAAGGCCCGGCGGCTCGAAGGGGTCGGCGCCTCGCGCATCGGTTCGGTGTTCATCTACGTCTTGGTGGCGACCATCGGCATGAAGATGAACATCTTGGCGGTGCGGGATAGCCCCAAGCTGTTCTTGGTCGGACTGGTGTGGATGGCGATCCACGCGACGCTGATGATCGTCGTCGCCAAGCTGATCAAGGCGCCGGTGTTTTTTCTGGCGGTGGGCAGTCAAGCGAATGTTGGTGGCGCTGCTTCGGCACCGATCGTCGCGGCAGCCTTTCACCCAGCGCTGGCGCCGGTCGGGGTGCTGCTGGCGGTGGTGGGCTATGTCCTCGGCACCTACGGAGCGTGGCTGTGTGGCATTCTGATGCAAGGTGTTGCCCCTTGAGCTGAAGCGGCTGGCGGGGCTTGTTGACGATCGGTTACTAGCGACGAAATTCCGGCCAGTGGTGGTGTGGGTAGGGTAGACGGTGGAGCCGCCGGTACCGCTTTTCGCTATGCTGAGCCGATGCAGAACTCCCCACCACGGCACAACTCCTTCAAGCTCTTGCTCGGGCTAGCGATTGCCGGCGTTGGCGTCGCCGCGACGATCGACAAGTTTGACTTGTTCGATCGCTGGAGGTTGGCCGAGCCCCTGTTCCAATTCTGGCCGTTGCTCTTCGTGCTAGTCGGCTTGGTAAAGTTGGTGGCGATTCCCGGTGAACGCTTCTCGGGCTTGGTTTTCACCCTGCTAGGTGGCTTCTTGTTGCTGAATTCGCTGACCGACCGAGTCAGCATTTCCGACCTGTGGCGGTTCTGGCCGGCGCTTTTGATCTTGCTCGGCATCCGCTACGTCGTGCGCTCTTTTGGTGATCCTGAGTCGCGCTGGTTGGAGATCGAAGGCCCCCAGGCTCGCCAGCTCGGCCTGCTGACGGTGAGTCGTCGGCGGGCGACTTCACAGGTGTTTTCCGGCGGTGATTTGGTGGCTTTTATGGGTGGCTGTGAACTCGATTTGCGCGACGCTCGACCGGCCACCAACGGCGCGGTGCTCGATGTCGTGGCGGTGTGGGGTGGCATCGAGGTGGTGGTGCCCAAAGGCTGGCAGGTCGATCTGCAAGTTGTGCCGGTGATGGGCGGGGCGGAAGACGAGACCAAAGTCTCGGCGGAGGATGTGGGTCACCGCTTGAAGATTCGCGGACTTGTCCTGATGGGGGGAGTTGAGGTTCACAACTAGTGCATCCGGTTTTTGCCGCCCGTCGTCGCCTGGTGCTCTACCTCGCGAGTTGGTTACCCGCAGCGCTGCTGCTGGCGGTGTTGCTGGTGCAGGCTGGGGTTGGCTGGTCGGAAGCTCTGGTGCTGGCCTTCCCACTGGCCTTGGTCTATGCCTTCATCTGCTTGGCGGCCTGGTATCCGAGCCGGGCGGTGCCGCTGCGCCACGCTCTGCTCTGGCGGGTGGTCTCGGCACAGGCGCTGGCGGCCTTGCTCTCGAGTTCGATCTGGCAACTGGCCGGAGCCGGTTGGTCGCTACTTCTCGATCGCAACAACATCTTCGCTGGCGCCTACTCCCGCTATACCGAGCGCCTGGCGCTGTTCTTCGTCTTTGGCCTACTGCTCTATCTGCTGGCAGCGGCGGCGAGCTATCTGGGAATTGCCTTTGAGAACTCTCGCGAGATTGAGAAAAAAGCGCTCGAAGCGCAACAGCGGGAAGCAATGGCGGCCCGTGAGTTGCAGCTTGGCCGGTCTTTACAGCGGCGCTTGCTGCCCCCTGAGAGCCGGCAGGGTCGCGATTTCGACTTGGCGGCTCGCAACCTGCCGGCACAGGGCGTCGCTGGTGATTTCTATGACTACTTCACCCTCCCTGACGGTCGTCTGGCATTGGCGGTAGCCGACGTTTCAGGCAAGGGGATCGCCGCCAGTCTGGTGATGGCCAGCGTCAAGGCGGTGCTGCCGCTGCTCGCCGCTGAGCGTTCGGTGGTCGAAACCCTGGCCGAACTCAACCGACGCTTGGTGAAGGAACTCGAAGCTCGGGAGTTCGTTGCTCTGGCGCTGGCGTTCTTGGATCCTCGGGATGGCCGCTTAGAACTCGCCAATGCTGGCCTGCCGGATCCCTACTTGCTGCGCCTCGGCCTGCCGCCGACCCCTCTCGAGGTGCCGCAGCCGCGCTTGCCGCTCGGACTGCGAAAGGAAATCAACTACCGATCGCTGCAGGCTCGGCTAGGTGCCGGCGAACGGCTGCTGATGTTCACCGATGGATTGCCCGAAGCGCCGATCGAGGAGGGGGAGCCGTTGGGCTACGAGGCTTTGGCGGAGCTGGTGGCGAAGTCAGGGGGAACGCCGGATGTCTGGCTAGATGCTCTCTTGCGACGGGTCGAAGAGGCCACCTTGCCGCGTCGCGACGACGATTGGACGGCCTTGGTGGTGGAGCCGCGCTGTTCTTGAGATGCACTGTTTCGCGATGTCTGACTCACGATGTCTGTATCGAGACGACCGACCCCTGGGCGGTCAAGAAAAAACGCCGCCTGGCTGGGACAGGCGGCGGATTTCGTTGGCACTTGATCAGAAAGTGCTACGAGTCAGATCATCTGAAGGAGTTCTTGCCGCGTCAGGGAATCTGGCGCAGGACGGTGATCTCGGCTACTGAATCGCGCCAGTCGTAGCTCGCAGTCTCCAGATCGCCGATGCCATGAATTCCACGGTGGATGTGGACAAAGCCTTCAGCGCCGTCGGTGTCGCGGACGAAGGGGTTGCCACACGGCGGCCCAGGGATGGTGGTGCAAGTCTCACTGTTGGCCTCGGTGCCGGAATCGTAGGCCGCCGCCTTGATCGAGGTGACCCGGTTGGCGCCTGTCACCCGGTAGTTGGACAGGCCGAAGAAGGCGTCGTTTGTGGTCACCAACATGCCGACGGCGCTGAGCCGGCTGTAGCGGCCGCCGGTGCGAACCTCAAGGGTTACCGACTGGCCTGGTAGGAGCGGGCCAGCGGCAACGGCGACATCGAGCACTTGGTCGTCGGCTTCGAGGGTTGCCACCAAAAGGCCGAAGTCGGCATCCTCGGCGAGCGCGGCGAGGCCGGGACTCGCCGGCTGGCCGGCACCGAAGAGCCGCACCTGATTGCTGTGACTTACGACCACCGGCGGGCCGATGATCTGGTTGTAAGTGGTGTTGGTGATGGTTACCTGGGTGGTGGTCTGAGCCCAAGCCAGCGGCGCGGCGAACAGCGTGAGTAGCATTAGGATGGCACAAGCAGGGATCTGACGACGCATGATTCTGACCTCTCTCAGTTGCTTCAAGCCACCTCATGAGTAACGGCGGCGGAGTCTCAATTTCAGCGGTCACCGGCGGAGCCGCCGATAACTTGAAGAGCTTTCCAGCGGGCGCTCACACCGCCGTCACGCATTCCTCACATTTCGTTCCGCAGTTCTCACGAAAGAGTCACGGAAAGTGAGCGTTGGCTGGGGGGCGGAGTTGTTCTTGTGAAAAGATGCAGGAGGAGTTCTGCTAGATGGTGAAGCAATGAGTATCGACCCGGAAACCAACCCAAGATTGTTGCTCATGCCGGAGAAGGAAGTCGAGGCGCTGCGGGTTTTTGCCCACGTCAACGCTGAAAAAGCGACCCTCTACCGGGCGGTGATGGTCGCCTTTGCGCTGGCCAAGAAGCGTTTTGCGCTGCACTTACGGCCGGCGGATGTGGTGGCGATTCTCGGCGACGGAGCGCCGCCGGTCGAACTCGCTGAGGTTGAAACCGCTCTCGATCAACTCCGTAAGTGGGGAAATCTTGAGGCTCATCCGGATACCGCGGATGTCGCCACCGTGGACGACTTCTACCGCCCCCGCTTTCTTTTTCAGCTGACTCCCGCGGGTGAGGCGGCGGAGCGTGCCCTGGAAGTTTTCAGTGAGGAGCTGGCCAAGCCCGGGGAACTCAAGGCTGCGGCCCTGGCCGATATCGGAGCCCTGCTCGCAGAGCTTGAGGAGCTGGCCAGCGCCGAGCCTCTCGATGAGGGCAAAGCACACCGCACTCTTGAGGCATTGCGCGCCCGCTTTGATGAACTCACCGCCAGAGCACAGACCTTCATCGCCGGCTTGCAGCGAACCATCGATCTGCACGGTATTTCAGTGGCCGATTTCCTCGCCTACAAGGAGCTGTTGATCGACTATTTGGAGCGCTTCATCGGTGACCTGATCCTGGCGACCCACGGCATCGCTCTATCGCTCGGGCGTCTCGAAGAAGCCGGCGTCGAAGAGTTGCTGGCTAAGGTAGCGCGGCGCGAGTTGGCCGATGCGATGAACGCGACCGAGGACGATCAGCGGCGGTCGAGGATGGTCTGGCAAGAGCGATGGGCCGGCCTGCGTGGGTGGTTTATTGGACGGCCAGCCGCCCCGTCGCAGGCAGAGATTCTGCGAGCTCGCGCCCGCGCCGCGATCCCGGCGTTGCTCGGCGCGGTGGCGGCGATCCACGATCGGCGGGTGTCGCGCAGCGATCGGGTGGCCGACCTGCGCACCCTGGCTGGCTGGTTCGCCGAGGCCGACAATGAGACCGACGCCCACCGCTTGTGGCGGGCCGCTTTCGCCCTCTCCCCAGCCCGCCACCTCAAAATTGACGCGGCCACTTTGGACGCCCGCGAGAACGAGCCGGTGCCGCCCCGCACCAGTTGGTTCGACGCCCCGCCGATCGAGATCCTGCCCAGGCTGCGCAAGACCGGTCGTTATGTTCGCCGGGGGCAATCCGGCAAGGTGATCGATCGCACCAAGGAGAAGGCCCTTCTGGCGCTGGCCGCCGAGGCCGAAGCGCGGCAGATCGCCGCCGCCCGCCGCCGACTGGCAACCGGCCGACGGCTGCGTCTGGGTGAGCTGGGAGACCTCGATCCGGCCGAATTCGGGCTCTTTCTCGATGTCCTAGGAGCCGCCCTGGCGCAACGCAGTCAGCCCGGGGAGACGGTAACGGCAAGCTCCAGCGATGGCTCGGTCGAGATCCTGCTGGAGCCGACAGGCGATGGTCGGGAGGCGAGGTTGGAGACAAGTTTTGGCCGCTTCTCGGGGGAAGATCATTTCGTCACCCTGACCGATCTGCTGCAAGACGTGGTCGAGGACAAGGTCGCTGGGCAGGCGGCGAGCGAGCTGCCGGCGGATCGGCAAGCCACGGCCAGAATGGCGGCGGCGGTCGCTAGCGCCTCTGGCGCCTCAGATCAGCTACCAACTCGGGACGCAGGAGATGCACAGTGAGTCCGTTGCAAGTCACTACCGCGACCGAGCAGATTGGCGGCGTTGTCACCGAGCGCGTCGATGCGGCGACTCGTGGCGAGCGTCGGCGGGCGTTGCGGGCTCTCCTGATGGAGCCGTTGTTGACCGCCGGCGGAACTCGGGCCGCCGAGTTCGGCCTGGTGCGTCGCCATGCCATCTGGCTGCAGGAGTGGCTGTCGCGGCACCCCGGTTGGACCTTGACCGTCGACAGCGAAGTGGCACGCCTGCGCAAGACGCCAGCCGACCTCAGCGACGGCAGCCGGCCGGCACGCGACTCGAAGAGCAAGGCGCCGTTCTCGCGTCGTCGATACGTGCTGCTCTGTCTGGCGCTGGCGGCGTTGGAGCGCTCGGACCGGCAGACCACCCTGGAGCATCTGGCCAAAGCGATCCTGTCGTTCTTTGCCGAGGATCCGGAGTTGGCGCAGGCCGGCGTGACCTTCGACCTCGGGGGCCGAGATCAGCGCCGCGACCTAGTGCAAGCGGTGCGTTTGCTGCTCGATCTACGGGTGCTGATCAAGGTGCAAGGTGAGGAACAGCAATACCTTGACGCCAGCGGCGATGTGCTCTACAACATCTCTCGGCCGGTTCTCGCCGCGATCCTCAACGTTCGTCGGGGTCCTTCGACCATCGCGGAGGAGGATTTTGATCTGCGTCTCGCGGCACTGACCGAAGAGCCGCTGTCGGACTCGGCAGAGGGTAGCAATCGCCGCCTACGTTCCCGCCTCACTCGCCGCTTACTGGACGACCCGCTGGTGTACTACGAGGATCTGAGCGAGGACGAGCTGACCTATCTCCACAGCCAGCGGCCGTTCCTCATCCGCCGCATCCACCGTGCCACCGGTTTGCATGCGGAGGTGCGGGCTGAAGGCTTGGCGCTGGTCGATGAACGAGGTGACCTGAGTGATCTCGGCTTGCCCGAACAGGGCACCGACGGCCATCTCACCCTGCTCCTCGCCGAGTACCTCGCCGCTTCCAAGGGCACGGCAGCGGCGGTGGAAGTCAGCCGCACGGCCCTCGATCGCCACACCGCCCGGCTGATCACCAAGTATGGTCGGCACTGGCGTCGCGACGTTGCCGAGCCCGGCGCCGAGGTGGCGCTCACCGAGCGGGTGCTAGATCGGCTCGAGGCTCTGCGCCTGCTGCGGCGTATCCCCGACGGAGTGGTGCCGTTGGCCGCAATCGCCCGCTTCGCCCTGGTTGAGCCAGAGTCGCGCTTGCCGACGACCGCTCTCTTGCCTGGTTTTGAACCTCAGGAAGAGTCATGAGTGGCGGCCCAGAAAGAGGTCGCTTGCTGGCTGCCAGCGCGGTGGATGGTGAAGTCTGTGCCGACTCCTTGCCTCGGCCACAGCGGCAGCGTTGGCAGCCCTTGCGCAGCGGCTTGTTGAACCTCTATCGCTACGACTACGAAGAGTTCCACTTCGAGGACGGCCACCTGCTGCTGCGCGGCCACAACGGCACCGGAAAATCCCGAGTTCTGGCTTTGCAACTGCCTTTTCTCTTCGATGGCGACGTTTCCTCATACCGGATGGAGCCCGACCGCGATCCCGCCAAGCGGGTCGAGTGGAACCTGCTGCTCGGCCGCCACGACCAGCGCCTGGGCTACACCTGGCTGGAGTTCGGTCGCCGTGATGAGGCCGGCGAGGAGCACTACCTGACTCTTGGTTGCGGTCTGCGGGCGGTGGTTGGCCGCGGGCTGGTCGGCAAGTGGCTGTTTCTTACCCGCCAGCGTATCGGCCGAGATCTCTTCCTGCAGAGCGCTTCCGGCCATGCTCTGTATCGCCGTTCGCTCGAAGAGCAGATCGGCAACCAGGGAGAGGTCTTCGCCACCGCTCGCCAATATCGCCGGGCGGTCGATAACGCCCTTTTCAAACTGGGTGAGCAGCGTTACGCCGCGCTGGTGGATCTATTGATTCAGCTGCGTCAGCCGCAGCTGTCGCGGGAACTCGACGAGTCGCGGCTCTCGGCCGCCCTCTCCGAGGCGCTGCCGCCCCTGTCGGCGGCGGTGCTCGACGATATCGCCGAGGCTTTTCGCGGTCTCGAAGACGAACGCCAGGCGGTGGAGCATCTGCTCGCGGCGGGTACCGGGGCGGGCAAGTTTCTCGAGCACTACGAGCCCTACGCCAGGGTCGCGGCGCGGCGCCGCGCCGAAGCGGTGCGCAAGACCCACGCCGCCTACGAGAGTGTAATGCGACGGCTGCGCGACGCCGAGCGGCGGTTCGAGGTCGCTAGCGAGGAGCTCGCGGAGACCCGCGCCGAGCATCAGCGGCTGACCCTCGCCGAGCGCGAGGCGGGGGCCCGGGTCCAGGCCCTGGCGGCGAGTCCAGAAATGCGTGACGCCGATGCTCTCGACGCCGCTCGCCGGCTGGCGTCAGAGCGTCAGCAGACGGCTCACCGGGCGGCCGAGGATCATCGCTCTGCGGTTGTCACTCAAGAAGCCCAAGCGGACCAACTCGACAACGATCGGGCGGCCACCAGCGAGGCTCGGGACGAAGTCGAAGCGCAGCTTCATGCAGCAGCCGCTCAGGCAGAAAAGGTTGGCCTCGGCCGTCACCACGGCGCGGCCATCAATCGCCTCGGCCTGCCGGAAGGCGGCGAAATCGAAGGGCTTTCAGTTGCTCGCCAGAGTCTTGAGGAGGCGCATCAGCGGCAGCGCCAAAGCGCCGAACACTTGCACCAGCTGGTGCGGACGGCAGCAGCGGCGGCCGACTCTCTCCGGGTGGCGAAGCGGGCCCAAACCGCCCAGGCCGCTGAGCTTGATGAAGCCCGGCGCGGCGAGCGTGCCGCCCATGTCGCCCGCGCTGCCGCTACCGACAGCTTGCTCGGCGACTATCGGCAGTGGGTGGCAAGCTGTGTCGAGCTGCAACCCGGAGAGGAAGAAGATCTTGCCGGGGAGTTGAGGGAATGGAGCCAGGTCGGTGGCGGCCCCAGTCCGTTACGGCAGGCCGCGCGAAGGGCCGAGATGGCGGCTGAAGCCCGCCTCGCTGGCCTGGAAGCTGGCCTTGAGCGACAGCGCTCGACGCTGGAGGAGGAGCTTGCGGCCCTCACCGCCGAGCAACAAGACTTTCGCCGTGGTATCCATCGACCACCGCTGGCGCCGCACACTCGGGAAGAGGCGGTGCGAGAAAGCCGTCGCGGAGCGCCGCTGTGGCAGCTCTGCGACTTTCAAGCTGGGGCAGATCCGGCGACCCGGGCCGGGCTCGAGGCGGCACTCGAGGCCGCCAGCTTGCTCGATGCCTGGTTGACCCCCGCCGGTCGCTTGCTCGATGCAGGCGATGAGAGCGTGCCCCAGGACACCTTGTTGGCAGCCGACCGCTCGGCGCAGCCTGAGCACACTCTCGCCGAGGTTTTGCGACCGGTGCCACCGCCGGACGGTGGCGAACCAGAGGTGCCGGTGGCGACCGTCGAGGCGGTGTTGCGTTGCATCGGTCTGGGCAGTGGGCAGGGGGATGTTTGGGTCGATCCGGTGGGACAGTGGCGGGTCGGCCCGCTCTTCGGCCGTTGGCAAAAACCGCGAGCGCAACACCTCGGCGCGGAGGCTCGGGAGCAAGAGCGACGCCAGCGACTGGCAGATCTCGAGGCGGCGCTCGAAGCTGGCAGAGCAGACCTGGCTGCTCTACGCGAGGAACTCTCCGCGGTCGCTGATCGCCGTGCTGGCACGCAGCGCGAGGCGGCGCTGGCGCCGATCGCGGCGGCGGTGCGCAGAGCCCTGGCGGAGATCACCGCGAGGGCTGCCGAAGTAGACCGCTGCCGCGGTCGTTTGGCCACCGCTGAGAGTGCCGTGGCGATGGAGCGTCGAGCGTCCACCGTGGCTGATCAACAACGTCTGCGAACCGCTGAAGATCTGGGCCTGAGTGCCTGGGCGGCGGTTCCTCGAGAGCTCTCCGAGTGCCTGGGCGCATATCGAGAGATCCTCGCTGAGCTGTGGCCGACGGCGCGGAGCTGGTGGGCGGTCCGACAGCAGGTAGCGAACTCTGAGGAACGGGCGACCTGGGCGCGATCCGAGGTCGAGCGCTGCTCCGAGCAGCGCCTACGAACTGAGCAGCAAGCCCGAATGGCGGCTGCTGAGCGCGACACCCTCGCCGCGGCGGTGGGGGCCAATGTTGAAGAAATCCTCGCCCGTCTCGAGCACGCCCGGCGGCAGGTCGAGGAGCTGCGCAAGCAGCGCGAAGAGGTTGTCGGCGCAGAGCAGGAACTCGGAGTGGAGCGGGTTCGCCAAGAGGGGTTGATCGACTCCGGCCGCCGGCTGCTCGAGCAGGAGGATCAATCTCGGGCGCTGGCCATCATGGCTTTGCGCAGCTATGTTGAGACCGGACTTGGGGTGGTGGCGATCGAGGGGCTCGAGGTTGGGGATCCAGCGCAGTGGTCGGCCACTCATGCGGTAGAGGTAGCCCGTGAGATGGAGGGCAAGCTCTCCTCGGTGGACAGCGATGAGGAGGCCTGGCGGCGTCATCAGCGGGCAATTCACAGTCATTTTCAGGGTCTTTGCGAGAGCCTTCTGCGCCTGGGCTACCAACCCTCCGCGACCACCGAGCACGATCTCTTCCTGGTCACGGTGCCGTTCCAGGGCAATCTTTTCACCATGGCCGAGCTGCACCAAGCGCTCTCCGCCGAGCGTGACGCGCGGCAGGCGGTGCTCGCAGCTCGCGAGCAGGAGGTGCTTGAGAACCACCTCCTCGGCGAGGTGGCCGCCCATCTTCACGGCCGCCTACGGGCAGCGGAAGAACTGGTGCGGGATATGAACGAAGAACTCCAGGAGCGGCCGATGAGCACCGGCATGACGCTGCGTTTCGTCTGGCGGCCCGATGCGGACGACCCCGAGAACCTGGCGGCTCGACGGCTCTTGCTTGGCGCCAGTGGCACCTGGTCGCCAGAAGATCGCCAGCGGCTGGGCAGCTTTTTGCACCGGCTGTTAGACCAGGAGCGCAGTGAGAACGACATCGGCACTTGGCGAGAGCATCTCGAACAAGCCTTCGACTACCGCCAGTGGCACCGCTTTGGGGTCGAGCGGCAGCAGGACGGACGCTGGAAACGCCTCACCCGGCGAACTCACGGCACTGGCTCAGGAGGCGAGAAAGCGATCGCCCTGACCATGCCACAGTTCGCCGCCGCCGCTGCCCACTACCGCACCGCTGACCCGCTGGCGCCGCGGCTCATTTTGCTCGACGAGGCATTCGTTGGTGTCGATGCCGACATGCGTCGCAAGTGCATGGATTTGCTGACTGCTTTCGATCTCGATTTCATGATGACCAGCGAGCGCGAATGGGGCTGCTACGACACTCTGAAAGGGCTGTCGATTTACCATCTTTCGGCCCGTCCCAACATCGCAGCAGTAGGGGTCAGCCGCTGGCTGTGGAACGGCCGGCGAAAAGTTCGTCAGTCAGCGCCGCTGGCGCCCTCGATGCCGCCAGCGGCGATCGATGCTGATTCGGATCCGGCAGCAGATGGATGATCTGGCACGGCTGCGTGCAACCTTGGGAACACCCGAGCTTGTCTGGTTGATCGAGCGTTTGCGCGGTTGCCTCGAACGCCAGCGGGCACTGCCGGCAAGCGTCATCCTGGATTGTCCGACGGCGCAGCAGCGGAGGGCAGTCGATTGTCTTTTGGGCCGCCCGCCGTCGCGGGGAAAAAGTCTCCGGGTTGATCTCGGCCGTCTTGACAGGCTGCTTCGCCGGGCAGGCCTCTGTGCCGATCTGGAGCAAGCTGCCGAGGCCCTCGGGGGTCCCCTCTCGGGCCGTTTCGCTTTGCGCGCTCGTCGCGCTGCGAGTTGGTCGAGTCTCTTTGCCGAGGTCGGTCGGCGCCTGGAAGGCCAGTCGGTTCGGAACTGGCCGGCACAGCACTGGCTGGCGGAACTGCAAGCGAGCGGCTTGCTGAAGCGCCTGAGCGGTGGTGATCCACAGCTGGGTCAGCGGCTTCTCGAGCAGGCGCTCCTGGTCCTCGACCATCTGCCGGGCGCCGGCCAGTTGCTGGCCGAGATTGCCGCTACGGTAACCGGCGATAGCCACGTCCTCGATGCCGGACGGCCCCTAAGTACCCTGGTGCTGCGGGCCTTGCCGCACCTGTGGGATGTCGATCGGGACGCTGAGCGGCGAGATGCCTGGGCGGCGGTCGGCGTCCTCTGCGATGAACTCAGTGCGCCGGTTCTGACCCTCAACCTGCGGGCTGCGATAGAGGGTACCAGCGGCCGGGCCTTGGCCCTACACGCCGCTGCTGGCGAGCCATATCGATTGTCGATTCGCCAGCTCAGACGTCAACCGCCGCATTTCTCAGTGCGCCGCACCGGTCGCCGGGTTTTTGTTTGTGAGAACCCTGCCGTGGTCGCGGCGGCGGCCGACCGACTCGGTGCGAGCAGCGCGCCGTTGATTTGCCTTGAGGGTCAGCCGACGACCGCCGCCCGCTTGCTTCTGGAGCAGCTCAGCGCGGCCCACATCGAACTCGTGTATCACGGAGATTTTGACTGGCCAGGGCTCCACATCGGCAATCTTGTCAGGCGTCGCCACGGTGCTGCCCCGTGGCGTTTCTCAGCCGTCGACTACCTCTCTACTCGCGGTGGCTCAGAACTTGCCGGGTTAGCGGTGGTGGCCAGCTGGGATACCGAACTGGCGCCAGCCATGGAGGCCGAGCAGCGAGCGGTGCATGAGGAGCAGATGTTGGCCGAGTTGCTGACTGACCTAGCGCGAGGAGAGGTCTCAGGTGCCGGCTAAAGCCAGTGGGAAAGCGAATACGGTGCCCTGGCCTTCCACACTCTCGACTTCGATTCGACTGTTGTGCAGCTCCAAGATCCGCTGGGTGATAGCCAGACCGAGGCCGGCCCCCTGGTGGCCGCGGGTCTGGTCGCGACTCTTGTAGAAGCGTTCGAAAACGTGCGGCAAGTCCTCTTCGGCAATGCCACATCCGGTATCGCGAATGCGCACCAGAATATCCTCGGAGCGGCGCAGCAGCTCGATAGTGATCGAGCCTTCAGGCGGGGTGAAGCGGAGGGCGTTCTCGAGCAGATTTTCGAGCACCCGCTCCAGCAAGCCGATATCAGCTACTACCGGCGGCAGCTCGGGATTGAGCACCGCCTTCAGCTCGACCCCGCGCTCGGCTGCTTGCAAGTGATATCGCTGCACGTTGTCCTGTACCAGTTCGTTGATTGAGAAGGCTTCCAGGCTCGGCGCGATTTGCTGATGGTCTAGTTTGGTGAGTTCGAAGAGTTCCTCCACCAGCCGGCCGAGACGCTCGGATTGACGCCAGGCGATAGTCTGGTATTCGTCGCGCTCGGTGTCGCTCAGCTGGTCGTTCTTGAGCACCAGGGTATCCAGGTAACCTTGCAGGCTGGCGATCGGCGTGCGGAGGTCGTGGGAGATGTTGGCCACCAGTTCGCGGCGCTCATCCTCGAGCCGCTGCATATCCTCGATCTGGCGCAGAATACGCTCGGTCATGCGGCCGAAAGAGGCATCGAGCAGCAACACCTCATCGCTGTCGTCCGCTGGTGCCAGGTCCAAACCTGCGCCCTCGCGACCGAAAGCACGGATGCGACTGGCGAGTTGCCGCAGCGGTTGGGTGAGGCGGCGAAAGAGCAGCAAGCCGGCCGCCGCTGCCAGGGCGATCGAGGCCAGCAGAGTCCAGCTGGCGAGCCGTAGAACATAGCTCGAACGCAGCAATTCGGTGGCTGAATCGTACTGCTCGGAGGCCAGCACAATGTAGAGGTAGCCGGCCGTGGCGCCGGTCTCGGGTGGTGGGATAGGGGCCACCGAAAAGATCTTTCTGCGGTTCGGATGGCGCGGATCGTCCCCCAGAATTGGCAGCCGGTGACGAGGGTCGAGAAAGTGCTCGATCGGCGCCATTGCCACCTGCTGTCGGGTCACCTTGCCGGGGGTGTCGTCGTAGGCGCGGATGCGACCGTCCATGTCGAGCAAGTAGAATTCGACCCCCGGATTGACCACCATCAGCCAGTGAAACAGCTCTTGCAAGCCTGCGGCGCGGATCTCACCCTCGGCGGTCAGAAAGGTGGTGTGCTTGGCCGCCGTCAGGTGTTCGGCGAGGTCGAGCTGCAGGCTCTGCCCGACCTCTTGCAGGTGCAATTCAGTGGTCCGCAGGGTGAGTATCACTTGCACGCTGCCCACCGTTAGCAACAAGGCCAGCAGCACCGCGGCGAGACGAGCGTGCAGAGTGCGCAGCATCGGTGTGGCTCAGCCGGGCTCGGCGAATTTGTAGCCCACGCCCCAAACGGTGAGGATGTGGCGGGGCTGGGTGGGGTCGTTTTCGATCTTGGAACGCAGCCGGTTGATGTGCGAATTCACCGTGTGTTCGTAGCCGCCGTGGCCATAGGCCCACACCTGATCGAGCAATTCGGCGCGGCTGTAGACCCGGCCCGGATGGCGGGCGAAATGTAGCAGCAGATCGAATTCCTTGGCGGTCAGGCGCAGCTCTCGGGCGTTCTGGAGCACCCGGCGGCGCGGGACATCGATCTCCAGGTCACCAGCGGTGATCACCGCGCTCTCCTCGGGTTTGTTGCTCAGGGCTTCGACCCGGCGCAAGATGGCCTTGACTCGGGCGACCAGCTCGCGGACGCTGAACGGCTTGGTCAGGTAGTCGTCGGCGCCCACCTCCAGGCCGAGTACCCGGTCGAGTTCGCTCGACTTAGCGGTCAGCATCAGCACCGGGGTGTAGCTTGCCCGCTGGCGGATCCGCTGGCAGATTTCCAAGCCGTCAACGCCCGGCAGCATGAGATCGAGGACGATCAGATCGAAGTCGTCCGAAGTCGCCAAGCGGAGGCCGTTGTTGCCATCGGCGGCGCGGGTGACGGTGTGACCGGCGTCGTTCAGGTGCAGCTCCACCAGCCGGGCCAGAGGGTCTTCGTCTTCGATTACCAGCACATTCGACATCTTTAGAACTCCAGACACCGTGCCCGCTAGGAACTGCGGCTCTCATCGCTGACGGCAGTCAGGGTGCAGTTTAAAGCCCGATGTTCACGAAATCATCACGATCGAGCCAAGAATTGGCTCTTAGCACCGAGCCCGCCGCGCCATGAGAGGATGTCGATCCTACTAGGAGGATAGAAGGATGCGCGCAATTCGCTGGCTGGCCTTTTTCTTGATCGCTGCGGTGGCTGGTTCGCTGGCCGCCGAGTCGCCAGGGCTGACTTCCAGCGGGTTTTCCCGCCCGGTCCACACCTACTCGATCGTCGCCCACGACCCACTGACCGGCGAGTTTGGGGTGGCGGTACAAAGCCACTGGTTTCAGGTCGGTGCGATTGTCAGTTGGGCTCGGGCGGGAGTCGGAGCGGTGGCCACCCAATCGTTCGTCGAGCCAGCCTACGGCCCTCGCGGGCTCGAGCTGATGGCTCAGGGCAAGAGCGCCGGCGAGGCTCTCGACATCCTGCTGGCCGCCGATCCGCAGCGCGATGTGCGGCAGATTGCCATGGTCGATAACCAGGGACGGGTGGCGGCGTGGACCGGCCCAAAGTGCATCGCTGCAGCGGGCCACCAGACCGGCAAGAGTTATTCGGTGCAGGCCAACCTGATGGATCAAGACACTGTCTGGCCAGCGATGGCGGCAGCCTTCGAGGCCGCTGAGGGTAGCCTTGCCGAGCGCTTGTTGGCGGCTCTCGAAGCAGCCCAAGCAGAGGGTGGCGACATTCGTGGCCAGCAGAGCGCGGCGCTAATGGTGGTGCGTGGTGAGGCCGATGTCGAGCCCTGGCGGGAGCGGCTGGTAGATCTGCGCATTGCCGATCACCCTGAGCCGCTGGTCGAGCTGCGCCGTCTCTTGCGTCTGCACCGTGCCTACGAGGCGATGAACGGTGGCGACGAAGCGATGGCGCGAGGCGATGTTGTTGTCGCTAGCCGTCTCTACAGCGAGGGTGTAGAGACGGCGCCGGAGGTCGTCGAGTTGCCCTTCTGGCAAGCAGTGACCTTGTTCACTAGTGGCCACGAGGCAGAAGCGGTGCCAATCCTGCGCCGGGTATTCGCCGCTGAAGAGCGCTGGCGCCGCTTGCTGCCACGGCTGGTGCCGGCCGGCATCGTGCCCGATCAGGCGATGATCGAAAAGATGCTCAAGGCAGTCGATGCACCGCCGCCGCAGTCCGCCGACGGATGAGGAAAGAACTCCCTAGTTGCCCTACTCCTGCCGCAGAGCGCGGATCGGGTCGATGCTGGCTGCCTTGGAAGCTGGCAGCAAGCTGGCGACCAGGCTCACCAGAGCGAGCAGCAGGGCGATCATGCCAATCAGCCGCGGGTCGGTGGTGATCAGGCCGGAAAGTAGCTGAGTAATCGCTCGGGTAACCAGGAAGACGCCGGGTAGACCGACGACGATGCCGATCAATGCCAGTTTGATGCCTTGGCTAGCAATCATCTGCACTACCTGCGCGCGGCGGGCACCAATCGCCATACGCAAACCGATCTCACGCCGTCGCTGGGCCACGTTGTACGCCAGCACGCCGTAGGTGCCGAGGGCCGCCAAGAGCAGCGCCAGGCTGCCAAAGGCGCTGAGAATATAAGTGAAGAGCCGGCTGCCGACCTTGAACTGTTCGACGAAGGTATCGAGGCTCTGGAGGCGAGCAATCGCCAGCCTGGGGTCAAAACCCTGCACCGCACCGCGCACCTCGGGGCCGAGGGATTCGGGCTCGACTTGGGTGCGCAGGATCATCACCATCGAGCGGCTGGGTTGTTGGCTAAAGGGCAAGTAGAGCGCCATCAGATCTTCGTCGGCGACCAGCAGGCCGTGCTGCACGGTCGGCACCACTCCCACCACTTCGCGCGAGATGCCCTGGATGGTCAGGCGCTGGCCGAGGGCGGGCTGCTCTGGCCAGAAACGGCGGGCCAGAGTTTGGTTGACCACCACCACAGGCGCGCTGTCGGCGCGGTCATTGACGCTGAAAACCCGACCCTGATGCAGGGGGATGCCGAGTACCTCGAAATAGCCCGGCGGACTGGTCACTAGCGAAGCGCTCGGTGGTAGCTCGTCCTCGGCGATGGGTTGATCGTCGAGGGTGAAACTCACCGTTGGAGTAAAGGGGCTGCGCGGCACTCCGTTCGAAGCGGTGGCGTGCAGCACCCCAGGCAGGTGTGCGAGCTGCTCGGTCAGCTGTTGGGTGCTGTCGATCAATCTCTCGTCGCCCGGATAGTTCGACTCCCCCAATTCGACTTGGAAGATCAGCAGATTTGACGAATCAAACCCCGGATCGGTGTTTTGCAGCACCACGAAGCCTCTGATCAACACCGTCGCTCCCGACAGCAGCACCAGTGCCAGAGCAATCTCGCTGACCACCAGCAGGCTCGACAGACGCTTGCGCCGCCCACCGGCGGTAGCGCCTTGGCCGCCGTCCTTGAGGGCGCTAGTGAGATCGAGGCGGAAGCTCTGGGTGATCGGTGCCAGACCGAACAGAACGGCCCCCAACAGGGTGACACCGACGGTGAAGAGGATCGTCCGCAAATCGATCGTCGGCATCATGTAGGTTGGCACTTGCGCCTCCAGCATGGCCCCCAGTTGTCGCGAGCCGAAGCTGCCCAAGATGAGCCCGATAACCCCCGCCGCGGTCGCCATCAGCAGACTCTCGACGGCCAGCTGGCGCAAGATCTGACCGCGGCTGGCGCCCAGGCTGGAGCGCAGAGCGATCTCCTTCTGCCGCCGCTGACTGCGCGCCAGGAGCAAGTTGGCGACGTTGGCGCAGGCGATCAAGAGGACGAAAACCAGTGCCCCTTGCAGCATCCAGAACAGCGTCCGGGTGCGTCGATCGGGAATCTCGTGGCGCATGTTGAATGAGTTGATCTCCCAGCCGCGGTTGGCATCGGGAAACTCTGCTGCCATGGTCTTGCCCAGGGCGGCCAGCTCGGCCTTGGCGCTGGAGTCGGTGGCGCCCTCGGCGAGCCGTCCCAAGACCAAGGCATTGCGCAACTGACGGTCGACCTTCCCGCGGTCGATCGGCAAAGGTAGCCACAGGCGAATCGTCGGGTCGAGGAGTTCGAAATCTTCGCCCAGCACTCCCACCACCAGATGATTCTCACCGTTGATCTGGATCTCGCGCTCAAGAATGTCGGTGGCGCCGGCAAAGCGGTTCTGCCACATGGCGAGGCTCAGCACCGCCACCCGGTGGCCACCGGGGAGGCCCTCCTCGGGCAGAAAGACTCGGCCCAGCTTCGCTTTAGTGCCGAGCATGGCGAACAGCTCGGTCGATACCTTGCCAGTGTTGAGTGGTACCGGCTGATCGCCGTCGGTCAGGCTCACCGGGCCGGGCAGGAAGGCGGCCAGATCCTCGAAGCTGTGCAGCCTCTCTTCCCAATCGAGCATGTTGGCCAGCGACGCTGGGGCAACTGAACTGATCTTAGTGCCCTCTTGTTGCTCGCCGAGCAGATACAGCCGGTCGGGTTCATCGAAGGGCAGCGGGCCGTAGAGCAGCCCATTGATCAAGCTGAAAACGCTGGTGTTGCCGCCGATGGCGAGGGCTAGTGAGAAGATTGCCAGCAGCGTTACGCTGAGGCTCTTGCGCAAGGTGCGCCAGGCAAACTTGATATCGTGCCAAAGACTATCCATCTTGAAACTCCCGCGTTCGGCCTGTGGTCTCCTTGGAGGACCTACGACCAGCTCTGGAGAAAGTTTCGAGCGGCCAAAACCAACTTTCAACACCTTCGAGGCGATCCCGTAAGATGTCTGGACTGTCGAAAGCAGCTTCTTGAACTTGTTGGAGAACCTAATGCGCCATGCTCGCTCGTCCCGCCTTGCTTCCCCCTCGGTCCTCGCCTTTCTGGTCTTCTGGCCCGCCCTGGTCGCTGCCCAGCCCACCGCCGAAGAACTGCTAGATCGGTCAATCGCCTACCACGACCCCGCAGGGCGGTTGCTAGGTGGCGCCCATCGGCTGCGCTTTCTCGAAACTCGTCCGGAGGGGACCGATCGGCACAGCGAAGTGCTGATCGACATCCCCACCGAGCGTTTCGAGATGGTGCGCAAGGGTGAGCACAGGATCGCTGGCGTGATGGCTCCGGGGCGCTGCGAGATGACCCTGGACGGCCGCTCCGAGTTGAGCGACAAAGAACGCGAGAAGCACCGCCTGAGCTGCGATCGCTTGCGGCTGATGCGTAATTACTACCTTTATCTGTGGGCGTTGCCGATGAAGCTTCACGATCCCGGCACCCAGCTCGGCGCGGTGACCGCAACAAATTTTGTAGAGCAGCAAGTCTGGGGTTTGCGGGTGACTTACGAAGAGGCGGTTGGCAAGGATATTTGGTACTTCTACTTCGATCGCCAGAGTGCCGCCTTGGTCGGCTACCGCTTTTACCACGACGAGTCGAAGAACGATGGTGAGTACATCGTGCTCGAAGGGGAAGTCGAAGCCGCCGGGCTGCGCTTGCCCAAGAGCCGCAGTTGGTACACCCACCATGATGATCGCCTGTTGGGCACCGATACCTTGCTGGAAATCGTCGCGGGGGGCGGGGAGGGATCGCCCGACTAAGAAAAGGAAAGTCAGGCGATGGTGGCCGACTCGCCCAAGGTCTGTAGGGGCGCACGGCGTGCGCCCTCTTCCTGCCATCAAGCGAGGTCGATCCAGAAAGGCGAATGCCATGCGCCTCTACGCAAACTCGGTGGGGCCAACGAGGAATAACTTGGCCACAGTGGCTGATTTGCCCCTCTGAAGTGTTGGCGAAACTGGCAACGAAAAGAAATCAAGTGGGGTCGGTCTAGCGTCAGGTCTGAACCATCCCGGAGATTCTGGCTCGACCTGGCTGCAAGACGACGAATCGTCCCTTCAACCGATCTCCGAGCTGGGCCAATGTCGTTGCAGTAGAATCAATCAGCCCAGATCTTGCACCAGCCGGGAAGCGAATCAAGACAACACCATGCTGCCGGGTGCCTTCCGAGAAAACCAGCTGACCGAAGTCTTTGTCCTCAGTCAGCAAAATCCGATCTCCGCATGTGCCTGGGCCGCGACTTCCGCATCGGGTATTCCGGGTCGTAGCTCGGCGATGGCGGTCACGTCATGTCCAGCGGAGCGCATGGCGCGGACGGCGCGGAAATCTACCGACTCGTCAGCCAAGAACTTCAAAATCAGGATGCTAGCGATTCGGTGAGCAGTATTTCTTGGTGGGCCAAGACATCGGCGGCGTAGATCAGCGCTGCCAGGAGATCGTCTCGGGTTAGCCGTGGGTAGGCGTCTAGCAGGTCATTTTCCGAGGCGCCCTCGCCGAGTTTGCGCAGCAGCAGATCGACTGGGATGCGAGTGCCGCGGATGATCGGCTTGCCGAGCATGATGTCAGGCCGGGTTTCGATGTGGTTGGTGATCGTCATCTTGAATCCTCTGGTGACGGAAATCTGCTGGGGCCGAGGCCCACCCCCTGTGCCTTTGACTACACCGAAGGGCCTCCAGCCGAGATTCGGCTGACAAGATCCTGATCCTGTGATCCCACGGTTGATGCGGCTGCGCCTCCTCGATCCGCCAAGATTCATGGTTCTCTGCCATGTGGATCTCGTTGGCCCTCCTGCTCGTTTCCAGGGAGAACTTTCTCTTGGCTCGCTGCCTCGTTTGGCACTTTCGCTCCACGGCACTAGGATTGTGGGTGCATTGCTAAGGGCTCGCGTCGGCCTGGGGTGCGCGTGGCGGCTCGGTGTCCGGCTGCGAAACCTAATACTTCAGTGGTCTACCTAAGGAGAACTCAACATGAAGACCTGGACCCGGAAACGCACTCTGTTCGCCGTTGCTTTTCTCACCCTAACTCTACTCGCCACCGTCGGCCTGGCGCTCAGCGCGCAGGCTGCGAAAGTCGGCTCGCGGGCTAGCAGTTGCCCCAATCCCGGCGTGTTCACTGGTCACGACGATACAGGCGATTTCCAGCTCGCCCTCGAAGACGCCATCGCCGAGGCCGCGACCTGCGCTGGTTGTTGCGACTTGCTGATTACCTACGAGGTGACCAAGACGACGGGTCGGGCCGGTGGCTTTGCCGGCTTTGACGATATCTACGTCACCATCGTCGCCACCCACTAACCCGCCCTCCGGCTGCCTGTCGCGATGCCTTCACCGGCAGCTCGCGATCGGCAGCCGCCTTTGAACTCTAGCGGCCGAAAACCGGCGCCCAATCGATTTCGAGATCGGGGAAGATCGCCGGGCCGCGCAGGTCGCTGGCTAGCCCAGTGACCGGCGGCTGGAACCTGTCACCTCTTTCGTCGAGGCGATAGGCGGTGAGGGTCTTCTCGGTCGGGTGAACAACCCAATACTCGCGCACGCCATTTAGCTCGTAGAGGTCTCGCTTCTGCACCTGATCGCGCACCGAAGTGGCGGGGGAGAGGATCTCGATCACCCAGTCGGGAGCACCGCGACAACCAGCATCGTCGAGTTTGTCCAGGTCGCAGACCACCACCACATCGGGTTGGACTACTGTATTGATGGCCGGATCGGCCTCGTCGCTTTTCGGTAGGCGAATGTCGAAGGGTGCTATATAGGCCCGACAGTGGCCATCGAGGACGAAGGTGGCAATCTGGCGGTAGAGTTCGCCTGCCACTTCTTGGTGCCACCGACTAGGCGCTGGACTCATCAAGAAGGGCACACCATCGATCAGCTCCCAGCGCTCGTCACCCTGCCATAGAACGTAGTCGCCGTAGGTGTATCGGGGGTCGTCGAGACGATTTTCAAGCATAGGTGTAAGCCTCCGCGCACCTATTCTAGCGCCTGCCGTCTGCCTCGCCCGGATTCTTCCTCGCCGCCCACTGCTGAGCGCTCATCCGGTAGAGCACATGGGGTAGCTCTTTGTAGGTGAGCCTGCCCTCGTAGACCATGCCGAGTTTCTTCATCACCCCCTGCGAGGCGAAGTTGTCTTGCAGCGCATAGGCGACGATGTCAGCGAAACCGAGCTGCTCGAATCCCCGCAGCAAAAGCTCCTGGCCGATTTCAGTGGCCAAGCCCTGACCCCAGAATTCCGGTAGCAGGGCGTAGCCGAGTTCGATCTCGGGTATTTCCTGGATCTTGACGTGGCGCAGGGCCGCGCGGCCGGCGAAGGCGCCGTCGCTGCGGCGGCGCAGAATCCATAAGCCGTGGCCGTGCTCCTGCCAGTGTGCCAGATTGCGCTCGACGTAGGCGCGGCTGATCTGGCGCGTGCGCACGCCGCCGAGGGTGGCCATGATTCGCCCATCGCTGTCCATGCGCCAGATCTCTGTGGCGTGGACGGCTTGCAAGCGCTCGGCTTGCAGGCGCTGGGTGGTGAAGTTGTCGAGCTGGAGCATCAGTAGGGAGAAGGGGAGCCGGGACCGTGGGTCGGTCCCGGCGTCGGCCAGAGGTGGGCTACCAGAGCAGTCGCACGCCGAGTTGCAGTTGGCGCGGGTCGCCGAGGCCACTTTGCACGGTGCCGTCGAAGTTGAACACCAGGTTGGTGCTCACCGGGTTGCGCAGGTTGGCGCTGTTGGCCAGGTTGAAGGCCTCGACAATGCCTTCGATCTCGACCCCGCCGGCTTTGAACAGCTTCGAGATCCGCAGGTCGATGGATGAGAATTTGTTGTCCTTGCGGCCCAGGTTGCGCTGGGTGATGCTGCCGTCGGTGTTGATGCGGTCTTGAGGTGTATTGGCGATGGTGCCGTTCTCGGTTAGTGACAGGGGCTGGGGTGAGCGGTAGGTGAAACGGGTGTTGACGTTGATCCCCCACGGCGCCCGCCACATGACCCAGGCGTTGAATCGATCGCTCTGGTCGCGGTCGGAGAAGCCGAACTCGGGCCCCAGGGTGTCGGCGCGGGCGTAGCGGAAGGAGAAGGGATCACGCTCATTGTCGTCGTCCGACTTGTCTTCCGAGTAGGTGTAGAAGCCCTGGATGGTGAGCTTCTCGGCCCGCTTGGTGAAGCCGATGGTGTAGCCCCGGTACTCCGAGCGTGCGGTCGACTCGATGGTGGTCAGGGCGCCGATGCCGTTGAAACCACCCTCTCCCAGGCCGCTGGACCAGGGCGAGCCGAAGGCCGGATCGTTGCGGTTGATGAACCGGGTCAGGTGGTCGGTGTCGGCGTAGTTGTATTTCAACAGCAGCGACATATCGCTGCCGATCTGCCGCTCGTAGGTCAGACTGGCGGCGGTGGTGCGCGGGTTTTGGAAGTTCTCGTCGAAGACGAAGACATCGGGGCGGAAGGGATCGCCCACCGAAGCCGCCGGGATCAGCTGGTCGTAGGCCGGCGTCGGACCGAGGATGTCGCGCAGCTCACTGTTGCGGAACAGGGTTTGGCCAATGCTGCCGTTGGTCGAGCGGCTCGAAGCCAACGCCAGGCCGGGGATGCGGGCGTAGTACAAGCCCAACGAGCCGCGCACCACCTGCCGGCCATCGCCCTGCGGATTCCAGGCGAAGGCCAGGCGCGGCTGCCACATGTCGGTGTCCGAGGGAATCTCGCCGTTAGACGGGAAACGTTGGCCGTTGACCGTCTGGCCGATGAAATCGGCGAAGAACACCTCGCTTGGCGGGGTCTGCGGATCGGGCTGGATCTGGGCTTCCCAGCGCAGGCCGTAGGTCAGGGTGAAGTTGTTAGTGGCCTGCCAGGTGTCCTGGAAGAACACCGCCGGCTCTTTCTGGGTGATGGTCTGGGTGCCAGCCTCTTCGACCGACAGGCCGCCGACTCCGGCTTGCTGCAAGTAGAGCAGCACAGGGCCGGTGATCGAGGAGCCGTTCAGGCAGACGCCGACCTGCGACGAGCTGCCATCGGAACACTCGACGTAGTTGGGATTGGCGATGTAGTTCAAGAAACCATCGGTGGAGCTGAAGATGAAGCGACCGTTGGCGAAGCCGATAAAGGTCTGATTAGCCTGAGTCTCGTTGTACTCGACGCCGACTTTGAAGGAATGCTGACCCTTCAGCCACGACAGGTTGTCGTTGAACTGCCAGCGGGTGTCGAAGTACTCCACCGGGATGAAGAAGGGCATGCCGAAGCGGTATGCACGACCGAAATCGAACGCGGTGTCGGGCAGCGGTCGATCGGTGCCGGTGAAGGTCGGGCCGGCGTAGGGCCGAGGCCGGTCTTCACGGGCGTACTGATAGCGCAGTTCGTTGAGCAGAGTGCCGGAGACGTTGGAGATGAACGAACCGGTCAGGGCGTTCGATTCGGCCTGCTCGACGGCGTTGGCCGAAACCCCCCAGGAGTCGACATTGAAAGTGCCGTTGGCCTGCTCGGCGTCGGTGAAGACGTAGCGCAAAGTGAGCAGGTTGCTGGAGCCGACATTCCAATCGACCTTGCCGAGAAAGGCCAAGGCGTCGTCGGAGCGGTCGATCGGCCCGTTTTCGTTCGGGCTGCCGAGGCCGGCCAGGGCGTCGACCACCCGCTGCTCGATGCGGTTGGGGTCCTTCTGCTTGGTGGTGTCACCCTGCTGCCAGTCAACGGCAACGAAGAAGAACGTCTTGTCGGTCTTCACCGGGCCGCCGACGGTGAAACCGATCTGCAGCTGTTCGGAGTCGAAGGTGGGTTCGCTGGATCCGTCAGCGCGCTCGGCGGAGGTCGACAGGGAGTCATTCTTGAAGAATAGGTGGCTGGTGCCCTTGAGGGTGTTGGTGCCCGACTTGGTCACCACGTTGACGAAGCCCGAGGACGAGCGGCCGAATTCGGCCGGGGCGCCGTCGGTGACCACTACGAACTCTTGCACGGCGTCGATGTTGAAGGTGAACGCCGGCCGCTGGCCGCCCCGCTGTTCGCCGAAGAATGGGTTGTTGAAGTCGGCGCCATCGACCGAGATGTTGTTCTGGATGCCCTTCTGGCCGTTGATGGTCAGCTCGTCACCATCCGGCCCCTGGACGATCGAGACCCCCGGCGTGAGCTTGGTGAACTCAAGAAAATTGCGGCCGTTGTTGGGAATGTTCTCGATCGTTTGGCGATCAATGCGCAGCGAATCCTCGGTGCGGTTGGTGTCGATCAGCGGCGCCTCGGTGGTGACCACGATCTGCTCTTCAATCGCTGAGATCTTCATCTCCAGGCTCAGACGGATGGTCCGACCGACGGTCAGCTGGATGCCTTCCTGCACTATCGTGGTGAAGCCGGCGAGGGCCGCGGTCGCTCGGTAGGGCCCGAGGGGAAGCAGCACGCCGCGGAAACGGCCGCCAGCGTCGGTGATCTTCACCTGCTCGAAATTGGTGGCGGTGTTGAGCAGGGTAATGGTGACACCTGGCAGCACGGCGCCGGACTCGTCTTGCGCGGTGCCCTCAATGACACCGGTAGTGGCTTGGGATTGGGCGAAAATGCAAGTTGGCACGATCAGCGCGCAAACCAGCCAGAGAATCAACAGGCGGGAGTTCATCAAGCGGCTCTCCTCATTGGGTCCAGATGGTTGGCTGGGCGCGGTGTCCCAGCAGCATGGCAACAGAGTTCTCCCCTGTTCTAGCAAAAGACAGGGGCTTAAGGAAGGGCTGGGAGGAAACCCTGGAGGTGATAGCGCGGTGGCGAATCGTTGGTTGAGCCGCCTCTTTCCAACCTTGGGAGATCCGGTTAGCATCTGTCGCCCAATGAATAAGAACATTCTAGTCACTGGCGCTTTAGGCCAGATCGGCACCGAACTGAGCGTCGCTCTCTGTGCTCGCTACGGCGCCGAGCGGGTGATCACCTCGGATATTCGCATGCCGCCGGCCGACAACCCGGCTGCCTGCGCCTTCGAGTTGGTCGACTGTACCCGCTCGAGCCATCTGCGCGAGGTGGTGCGCAAGCACCGGATTGGCACCATCTACCACCTGGCGTCGCTATTGTCGGCGGTGGCCGAAGACAAGCCCCACGTCGCTTGGGACACCAATCTGGGCGGCCTCTACCGGGTCTTGGAAGTGGCGCGGGAGTATCGCTGCTCGGTGTTTTCCCCCAGCTCGATTGGCGCTTTCGGTCCCGGAACGCCCCGCCACCTAACCCCCCAAGACACCCTGCAACGGCCCACCACCATGTATGGCGTCACTAAAGTGGCGGGTGAGCTGCTCTGCGACTATTACCATCGGCGGTTTGGCGTCGATACCCGCGGGGTACGCTTTCCGGGGCTGATCTCCTACGGTGCGCCGCCCGGCGGTGGCACTACCGACTATGCGGTAGAGGTTTTCCACGACGCCGTCAGGCACCGCCGCTACCGCTGTTTCCTACGCTCCGATACCCGGCTCGACATGATGTATATGAGCGATGGGATCAAGGCGATAGTCGAATTGATGGAAGCGGCTCCCGAGCGTCTTGAGCACCGCAACGCCTTCAACGTCACCGCGATGAACTTCACCCCGGAAGAGCTGGCGGCCGAGATTCGTCGCCACCTGTCTGATTTCGCCATCACCTATGAGGTCGATCCAGTGCGGCAAGCAATTGCCGATTCCTGGCCGGAGTCGTTGGACGATAGCGCGGCCCGACGCGAATGGGGTTGGGCGCCAGAATTCGATCTGCCGGCGTTGGTCGTCGACATGCTCGCCCACCTTGGCGACCGTGCCACGGTCTCGTCCTGAAGCGGGCCGCCTGGCCCAAGGAGAATCCATGCCTCTCGATCGCCTGCACGATGCTCTCGCCGCCGACCTCGAAGCGCGGCGCCACCAAGGAATTCTCAAGGGAGCGGAGGATGTCGTTGTCGCGGTTGTTGCCGCCGCCGATGGGCGGGGGCCTCGCTACCGCCTGGCGGGGCAGGGCGAGAAATTGTTTCTGAAGATGAACTCCAACAACTATCTGGGCATGGCCTTGCGACCGCAGGTCATCGCCGCCGAAGAGGAGACCAGTCGGGCCTTTGGCACCGGTCCAGGGGCGGTGCGGTTCATCAGCGGCACCTATCGTCAACATGTCGAGCTGGAAGAGCGACTAGCGACCTTCCACGGTCGCCAAGCGGGGATGCTCTTCAGCTCTGCCTATGCCGCCATCGTCGGCACCTTGGTGCCCTTGATCGACCGCCACACGGCGGTGCTCAGCGACGCGCTGAACCACAGCTGCATCATCACCGCCATGCGCCTGGCGCGGCCTGGATTGAAGAGCATCTATCGCCATCTCGACATCGACCAGCTCGACCAGCAGCTGGCCACCGCCGCCGCGACCTGCCGCCGGGCGATCGTTGTCACTGACGGCATTTTCAGCATGCGCGGTGATCATGCGCCGCTGGGGGAGATTGTCGAACGGGTGCGCCGCCATGACGCCTCATTCGTCGAGGGGGTAGTACTGGTGGTGGACGACTCCCACGGCGTCGGGGCCTTCGGCGCCACCGGTCGCGGCACCGAGGAATTCACCGCTGCCGAAGGGGTTGATCTGCTGGTGGCCACCCTCGGCAAAGCCCTCGGGGTCAACGGCGGTTATCTGGTCGGCAGCGCCCAGGTGGTGGAGTTCCTGCGCGAGTCTTCCCCCTTATACATTTATTCCAACCCAATCACCCCGGCCGAGGCCGCCGCCGCTGCCAAGGCGCTAGAAATCCTCGACAGCTCGCTGGGCCGGCAGTTGTTGGATCACCTGCGGGCGATGACCCAGCGTTTTCTGTCTGGGCTCGAGCAACTCGGCTACGAGACCTTGGGCGGCGAGCATCCGGTGGTGCCGCTGATGGTTCGCGACACCGCCAAGACCTCGGCCCTGGTGGCTCACCTCAAGGCCCACGGCATCCTCGCCACCGGTCTCAATTTTCCGGTGGTGCCGAAAGGCGATGAGGAGATCCGTTTCCAGATCTCGGCCGATCATACGGCCGAGGATGTCGACACTACGCTGGCGGTGCTGGCGTCCTTTCCAGGTCACCAGAGCTAGGCCGCGGCGGCAGGTAGGTGCCGCCTCTGGTGAGTCTGGAGCCCTATTGAGGTACCCCTTGTTGATTCAGGTGCTTGGACAAGGCTCCGGTCCTTGCGCCTTCCGCGATGTGTGGTCCATCACCCGAGCAAGCGGATCACAGGAGCCATCGGCATTGAATATCTAGGGTCTTCGTGTTTCGCTGGCCGTACCAGCTCGCGATGTTTCCACTGCGGATAGGTCGTACCATCGTCGCAGTCCTTCAGAGCGCTGTTCTTAGGCACGACACGGTCCTGAGGGCTGGCAAGACAGTACGTCGACACCTCGTTGTTCCGCGCCAGCTTCCAGTAGCGCGACAGCTGCTGCAGGAATTGCGAGTCCTTCTTCAGTTGCCTGGTCAGCGTTGAGCTGATGCCAAGAGCCCTGGCTATGCCCGCTGGCTCGGCGCCGTCGTGCGGTGTGCCGATTGAGACGATCAGACGAAAGGAGTGAGGCTCGCGCGCGATGCTTTTCAGCAGCACCATCTGGCGGGCCAGCAAGCCGCCCATGCTGTGAGCGATCAAGACGATGTCGGTGTACCTCTGGTGATAATTGCGATTGTCGAATTCGGTGTTGAGCCAATCTGCCAAGTCGATCAGATTTGCATTGTGTCGTCTGAGGAACGTGGGATAGCGGGTGGTCAGCACATCGGCGGACTTGAGCGCCGGGTCCAAGCACGCCAGCTCTGGAAAATCCCGCCACGAACTCCGATCCCCATTCCAACCATGGACAAAGACGATCAGCTTGTGGTTTCCGGGCCGCTCGCATTGGAGCGCCGGAAAAGTCAGGTCCGCCGGCTCGTCGACTGTGGCGCTGTACCAGCCGAGGCTGCCGAATCCGAAGAAGAGGACAGTGCCCAGGAGAAGCCAACGCTTCCGGCTGCTCATCGTGGTACTCGGTCCTTCCTAGAAGTCGGTTGGGTGTTGCGCAAGGCCTGCCTACAATTGGCGCCGACTATCTGAACGTCCTGGTCGTCGGAATAGTCAGCAAACAAGCGGTCGAGATGTTTCGCGGCTTCGGCCGACTGCCCTTGCCGGATCAGCACAACGACCTGCGAGGTTCGCAGGCCGCTGGCGGTATCCGGGTCCAGATCGTCGCCGAGATTCTCATCCAAGAGCCGCCAGGCTTCCTCGTTTTCCCCTTGGTCTGACAGGGCGAGCGCCAACACACCGT
Source organism: Candidatus Multivoradales bacterium (assembly GCA_965248925.1). Taxonomy (GTDB): domain Bacteria; phylum Acidobacteriota; class Thermoanaerobaculia; order Multivoradales; family J023; genus CBDFLE01. The sequence goes on from CBDFLE010000006.1 coordinate 3,557,040, forward strand.
AAACGCGGGCGAGGTCAGGTTCCAGCTCCGCGGAGTCGCGGAACTGCTCCACCGCTTCCTGGAGCAGTTCGTTGTTGGCCAGGGCGGGGTTCTGCAAGTGTTGTGGGGTGCAAGTCTCCTGATGGGTCAGGCCGGCTTCGAGGTAGGCTCGGGTACGCAGCGCTTCTCCGAGGTGATATGCGGCGTAGCCGTCCTTCGGAGCGAGTTTGTGCCAGCGGCGATAGGCATCGGTCGCTTCGTCGAGCTCGCCGAGCTCGTGCAGGGTGACGCCAAGATGTTCCCACGCAGTCACAAAGGACGGTCTCAGCTCGACCGCTAGACGAAAGTGGTGGATGGCATCTTCAGGGGTATTGCGGCGCAAGGCGACGCCGAGATTCGAATGGGCGATGGCATCGAGCGGGTCGACGCCGATGGCGCTGCGAAGCTTGTCGATGGCGGCGTCGATCTTTCCCTGTTGCAGCAGAACCGCCCCTAGGCAGCGATAGGTCTTTGACGACCGCTCACCCACCGCGCTAGCTTGCTCGAAAGCCGCCATCGCCCGCTGGGCTTCACCGCGAAAAGCGTAGTACACCCCGAGATTGGTCAGGGTCTCGGAGTTGTTGGGAGCGAGCGTGAGGGCTTTGTCGAGCAGCAGCTTAGCTCGGCTGAGATCCTCGTCAGATGGGCCGCCAGAGGCGGGGTATTCGATCGGACCGAGCGTACCACCCATCAGTCCCCAGGCTTGACTGACGAGATAGAGCACCTCGACTCGGGAGAGGGTCGAGGCGGGGTCGGATAGGGGTTCGGTTCGGGTCAGTGAATGGGCCAACTTACCGCAGAAGAAACCCAAGGTTGCGACAAAGAAGAGTCCTGTTAGGCACCATAACCGATAAGTTTTTTCAGACATAGACCGTTGAGTCTAGAAGGTCAAATGACGCCCCTAGCCTTCACCTAGTGAGATTCGAATGTGTCACTACACCAAATATGATAACTCCGGATGCTAGCCCTCAGAGCTGGCCGCGTCAAGCTCTTGAATCAAAGAGCAGAGGCCGGAGGGGATTTCCCGGCAGCGCGGTAGAAACGCCTGTCGGTGAGTGTTCCGCTGGGGCGCAGCGTTGGCCGTGGAGCACCGCCACAGGTCTAGGACGGTGGCCGGAAGGCTCGGCTGGCTGGTCGGGCGATTCGCCAGCCTTGACCCCCTCATCGGCCGCTCAGCCGCGGCGACGTAGCCAGCTCACTCCGGCAAGAGCCAGCAAGAGGGCGATCAACGCCAGACCGGTGTTGCCGAGGGTGGGGATCTCCAACACCTCCACCGGTCCCAGCTCCACTTCCAGCATGGTCGACAAGCCGTTCAGGTCGGTCAGCACCAGGGTGGCGGTGCCGGCCAGCGAGGGGTCGTCCAAGGTGGCGATCCAGGTCCACTCCATGTCGCCCACCGTGCCGGCGGTTTGTAGGCTGATGTTGGCGCGGACCAAGAGGTCGAGGGAGGCTACGCCGTTGATCGCTTGGCCGATGCCACTGGCGAAGTCTTCGCCTTCGATCAGCTGGTTGAGCAGCAGGTTGGTGACTTCGCAGAGATCGCCGATATTGTCCATGTCGAGGTCGGCCTGGTCGGCGTTGGGGATGGCTGGGCAGTTGTCGCAGAGATCGCCCACTTCGTCCATGTCGAGGTCGGCTTGATCGCTGTTGGCGTTGGCCGGGCAGTTGTCACAGACATCGCCTACCCCATCAAGGTCGCCATCGGCCTGACCGCTGTTGGCGTTGGTTGGGCAGTTGTCGCAAACATCGCCGACCCCGTCCGTGTCGCCGTCGGCTTGGTCGGCGTTGGCGTTGATCGAGCAGTTGTCGCAGACATCACCGACGCCGTCCGTGTCGCCATCGGCCTGGTCTTCGTTGGTAGTCATCGGGCAGTTGTCGCAGGCGTCGCCGAGGCTGTCGCCATCGCTAGCCATCTGGCCGGCGTTGGCGGTCATCGGGCAGTTGTCTACATCGTCGGGAACGCCATCGCCATCGAAGTCGGTCATCAAGAACAGCGCCGCGCCGTCGTGGTCGGAAGATGCCTCGGCGGTTAGCGGATCGTCGAAGAAGACCTCAGCGGCGTCGGAGTTGCCACGGCCGAATTCAAAGTCGCGAACGAAGATGTCGGCCGCCTGGGTGGTCAAGGCGTGATCGAGTACCTGACTGTTGCCGCGGAAGTTGAACGAATACTGCTCGCTGGCCGCCAAGTTGAGTACCTGCTTGGTGAGGTTGGGGTCGACCAAGTCGGGGCCGGAGAGCAGGTTGTCGGCGGCGACGAAGTCACCGCTCATCTGGCCGACCACGTCGACGAAGCTATCGCTGAATTGGAAGGCGTTGAGATCGCCGATGATGATCAGCGGTACGGTCGGGTTGGCGGTTTGGAAATCCTGCGCCTTCTGGGCGATCGACTGCGCCTGCTCGAGTCGCTTTTGGCGCACTCGCGGACCGCTGCCGCCGTCGATGCCGCTGAGTGACCGGGTGTGGTTGACCATCACCGCGACGGGGAAGTCAGCGCCGTTGCCGGTGTAGCGGCCTTCGAGTAGTAGCGCCGGGCGGTCGTTGAGCAGCGAGCCATCGAAGGTCAGCAGCTCGGCGGCACCGAGTTGGGTGATCGCGTCTACGGTCACCGTATCGCGCACCAAGAAGCCAACGTCGATGGTGCCGATGTCATTGCCCTCGATCAAGAAAGGCGTGTAGGGCACCAGGGCGCCACAGGTAGCGTCGTTGGCCAGCCGATCGGCCAGTGCTTGCAGCACGGTGAGGCTTTCGACCTCCTGGACACCGAGGATCTCGGGCGAGTCCAGCACCTGGTCGATGTAGAGGCAGAACTTGTCGAGCCGGGCCTGGTATTCGACGGTGGGAATCACCACATCGTCGCGGCCGCCATCGGCCGGGTCGTCGACATCGTCGAAGAGGCGGAACATGTTGAGGGTGCCAACGGTGATCTCACCGGCGACTCGAGCACGCACCGCCATCGGCAGCGGCGCCTGAATCACGGTCAGGCTCGACGGCCACAGCTCGTAGCCGCCGAACTCGAAGCCCAGGCCGCCGGTGGCGAAGAACATCGAGCCGCCGTTGATCGGATCGTTGGCCAGGCCGAGTTTGTCGGGATCCAGTTCGAACAACTCTGGGTTGCCGTCCCACACCGGCAGCCCTACCATGCCGGGGAATTCGATGCCGGGCTCGCGGAAGCAGCGGGTCGGCCCGGAGGTGACGAAGACCTCGGCGATCGGATCGACGCCGAAGCCCTGGTTGCCGGAGCAAACCTGGCCGGCGTCGACGGTAATCAACATGCCTTCAAAGCACTCCAGCCCACCGGCGGCACAATCTGGCGCGGTGGGATCGGGCGACGGTACGGTGGCGTCGAAGAGGGTCGCTGCCGGCAGCGGGTTGGCGTTCGAATCGACGGTGACGATCGGGCCGTTCGAATACTCGGTGAAGCCGAAGAACTCGACCACCGGTCCGGTGACATCGACCTGATCACCCTCGGCCACCCCCGGCGCGCCGCCGGTGAAGACATAGATGCCGTTCGAGGTCTCAGGGTCCGCATCGTCGCGGGCGTCCGGGGTTTGCAGGAAGAAGCCGTTCGGGCCCACCGCGGTAACGATGTTGTCGAGGGTGGTGACCACCTGGTCGGCGAAGGGCGAAGCGGCGCCGGCGCCCTGGATCTCGTAGATCTCGCGGGTGACGTCGCAGTTTCCCACCGCCACCGAGTTAGGCCAGCCCGGAGTGATGCAGCGCGGGCTCCAATCAACGTTGTTCTGCTGCGTGTCGGCGCCGTTGGGGATGCGCGAGATGCCGATGCCGGTGAGGGCTGAATCGTCCAGCAAGCCGGCACCTGAGCCTTCGACGAAACCGGCGACGTCGCCTTCGTAGCTCACCACATCGACCGCCGCGCCGCTGAGCATCAGCGCTACGGCATCGGGGGCGCCGTTCTGGATCAGGTTGGTGTCGGGGGTGACGTCAAGGTCGCAGTTGAGCACCGTCGCCGGGTTGGCGCAGAGGACGAAGAAGTCACCTGGCGGCAGCAGCACCGGCGGCAGATCGAAGCTCTGGTAGACGGCGGCGCCAGAACCGTTGATCAAGTCGACGGAGTAGAGGTCGAGGTCGACATCGGCCTCGCCGGCGTTGTAGATCTCGATGAATTCGGCGGCGTCGGTGCCGGCCTGGTCGTAGTCGATCTCATTCAGCACCAGCCGTGGCGGCGCCGGGCAATCGGCGTTGTCAGAGGTGTTGGCCTCGCCCGGAGTGATGCAGCGGGGGTTGAGGTCGACGTTGTTCTGGTCGGTGTCGACGCCGTCGGGAAAGCGGGAGATGCCGGCAAAGTCGAGGCCGGAATTGTCCTCCAAACCGCTGCCTGAGCCCTCGACGAAGCCGGCCACGTCGCCCTCGTAGCTCACCGCGTCGATCAGGGTGGCACCCTCGAAAACGGCCACCGCGTCGGGAGCGCCGTTCTGGATCAGGTTGGTGTTCGGGCTGACGTCGAGATCGCAATTTGCCACCTCGGCTGAGCTGCCGCAGATGACGTAGTAGTCGCCAGCGGCGAGGCTGACTGCGGGCAGCACGATGGTGTTGTAGGCGGCACCGCCGTTGCCATTGATCAGCCGCACCTCAAGGCTGTCGAGGTCGATCGGGGTGGCGCCGAAATTGAGCAGCTCGACGAATTCCATGGCGTCGGTTCCGCTCTGGTCGTAGTCGATCTCGTTGATCACCAGCTCGGGCACCGGGCAGCCGTTGGTGACGCCCGGGGTGGGTGGCACCTGCAAGTAGGTGTCGGTGTTGAGCTGGCCACCGGCGCCGTTGGCGCAGCGCTGGTTGGAGTCGGTGGCCGAATCGGTGCCACCGTCTTCGTTGACCTGAGGCTGGCCGGCGTTGAGCAGCACCAGGAGTTCAGCATCGTCGCCCTCGTTGGTGTCGTAGACCAGGGCGTCGACCAGGTTGGTGGTGGTCACCGCGGTGCCGTTGGGGAAGTCGGCGGCGTCGCCGAGGTAGAGGGCAACCGCGTCGGCGCCGTTCTGGATCAGGTTGGTGTTTGGGCTGAGGTCGAGGTCGCAATTCGCCACGTTGGCGGCATTGCCGCAGAGCACGAAAAAGCCGTTGCCATCGGTAGTCTCACCATCGAGGTCAAAGGCGTTGTAGGACACGTCGCTGTTGCCGTTGAACAGCACCACCACCAGGCCCGAGAGGTCTGTGTTGCCGCTGCCGCCGTCGAACAGCTCGACGAACTCGGCGGCGTCGGTACTGGTCTGGTCGGCGTCCACTTCGTTGATCAACAAGTCACTCGGCGGCATCACGCCGCAGGCGTTGGCGGCGCCCGGTGTGGGCGTGGCTTGTAGATAGGTGTCGGTGTCGAGTTGTGTGCCGCCGTCGGGGCAGCGCTGGTTGGAGTCGGTGGTCGAATCAGTGCCACCGTCTTCGTTGACCTGCGGCTGGCCGGCATTGAGCAGCGCCAGCAAACCAGGGTCGTCGCCGTCGTTGGTGTCATAAACCAGGGCGTCGATGAGATCCGTGGCAGTCGCCGCGGTGCCGTTGGGGAAGTCGGCGGCGTCGCCGAGGTAGAGGGCAACCGCGTCGGCGCCGTTCTGGATCAGGTTGGTGTCCGGGCTGACGTCGAGGTCGCAATTCGCCACGTTGGCGGCGTTGCCGCAGAGCACGAAAAAGCCGTTGCCATCGGTAGTCTCACCATCGAGGTCAAAGGCGTTGTAGGACACGTCGCTGCTGCCGTTGAACAGCACCACCACCAGGCCCGAGAGGTCTGTGTTGCCGCTGCCGCCGTCGAACAGCTCGACGAACTCGGCGGCGTCGGTGCCGCTCTGGTCGGCGTCGACCTCGTTGATCAGCATATCGGTGGCCGGGCCACCGGCACCGAAGGTCTGGCCGGCGTTGCAGGCGCCAGGACTGTCGGCAGACGGGCCACCCCAGACGAAGTCCTCGTAGCAGGTGCCGGTGCCGCCGAGCTGTAGCGAGTCACCGATCGCCGAGCCGATCTCAGCGACGCCGATATCGGTGGAGGTCATACCCATGGCCGGTCCGTTGCCGGCGGTCATAGTGCCTTCGTAGCTCAGAAACTGGATCACCGTTCCCAGGTCGTCGACCAGAGCCAGGCCATCGGGGGAGCCGTTCTGAATGCCGTTGGTCGGATAGCTCATCTGCAGGGTGCCGAAGCCGCCACACTGGTCTGGGAGGGTGCCGCTAAGCAGGTCGGTGTCGTAGGTCTGGTTGCCGTTGCCGTTGTATAGCACCAGGCTCCAGCCGGTCAAGTCGGTGCCCGCCGGGCCGGCGATCTCGATGAACTCGCCGACATCGGTACTTGAGTTATCGTAGTGAATCTCGTTGATGAACACCGTCGTGACCGCCATGGCGGCAGAGGCCCCAACAAGGATGGCGAGAGTGAAGAGGGCAGCGATCGTGGGTCGACGAGACATGCGGGTGCTCCTGGTTCCGAGAAAAGCTAGGCTCTGTAGGATCAGTAGGTCGCTAATCTACCCCAAAGACGCCGCCATGGCAGCTCACTTTCCGCCAGCAAAGCTCATCATCACCGAAAGCGAGATCGGCAACGTGCTGACCCGTACCCGTGGTTACCTGGCGACGGTGACCTCGCACTCGCTACAGCCCTACCGCGGCTGTCCGTTGGGCCGTTCGCTCTGTGGCGTGGGTTGTTACGTGCGCCACAATCCCTGGGTCACCGCGGGTCGCGGCTGGGGTACCTTTCTCGAGGTGCGGCGCAACGCGGCCCGGTCCTATCTCGCCCACGTCGGCCGCGAGCGCCGCTGGGGGCGGCGGATGGCGGGGCGGTTCGGCATCTTCTTGTCGAGCTCTACCGAGCCCTTTCCGCCTCAAGAACGGCGTTTTGGCGTAACTCGGATGGTCTTGCGAGCGATGCTCGCCGAGCCCCCCGACCTACTGGTGGTGCAGAGTCATAGCCACAGGCTGGTCGAGGTCGCCGAGCTGCTGGCGGAACTCGGCCATCGCTGTGAGCTTCGGGCGCATCTCTCGATCGAGACCGATCGCCAGCGGTTGGCCGGCCTGCCGCCCCACGGCAGCTCGGTGGAGCGCCGATTCGAGGCTGCTCGACAGCTCCGGGACGCTGGTATTCGCACCGTCGTCACGGTTTCGCCGCTGCTGCCAATCGCCGACCCGGAGGCTTTCTTCGCCCGCATTGCCAGGGTCGCGGACGCGGTGGTGATCGACCATTGGATCGGCGGCGACGGGTCGCCAGACGGTCGTCGCACGGCTCGTACCGAACTTCCCGCGGCGATCGCCAAAATCGACCCAGCGGCGGTGCGGCTGGATTATCGCGATCACATGGTGGAGATTGCGCGGCGTCACCTGCCGGGAGCGGTGGGAGTGTCGATCGACGGTTTCGCCGGGCGCTTTGACTGAGATGACCGGCAACAGATGCCCCCGGTCGTCGCTCGGGGGGGGAGCGAGTCTAGCGACGACCGGAGGATAGAGACGGGTGAGCGGTCAATTCGCAGACCACCGCGCCATCCGACGAGCGTTTGCTTCTTGGGGGACCTCACGCCGGCCTCGGAGAAACGCCGAGAGCGCAATACAACAACCAGGTTGCTGCAACTAACGTGAACCTGTCGACAAACACTTCGTCCCACGGAGCATACGGTAAAGCGAGGGACGCGGGCAAGATTAATGGCATAATTTCTGTGAGATTGCGCAAGACCTCCGGCAGGAGCAAAATTCAGTCCCGGCAACGGCTCTTTCTTGGCTTTTCAGGGACTATGGGTGGCTTCGCCGCGTAGTTTCGGCAGTGCTGCCACAACTTCCTCGCGACTCATCCCGAGCAGCCGGTGGCGATCAACCAACAAGTCGAGGTTGGCGGGATAGAGGTGATGGCGGTCTGGATCGGCCAAACCTGCGATGTTGCGTGGGGCGATGGTCTGGCGCACCCACTCCTTGAAGTCTTGGCGTGCCCGTTGGTGGCGTGGTGGGTCACTGCCGAGGACCCGGCGGAGTCGTCGCGGAGCGTGTTCGAAGGCGGCTGCAAGGAGCGGGTCATCGCAGCCCAAGAACCCTTGCCAGGCGGTTCCTCGATCACCGTGCTGGTCACCGTGCTGGTCACCATGCTGGACACCGTGCAAGCGTTGACCGACCTCGGTGTAGCTGGCGGCGGCGAAGTAAAGGTAGGTTACCGAGGTGAAGAGTTCGAAGTCGTAGAGCGCCAAGTAGGCGGCGCAGCTCAAGCGTTCCAAGTGGTCGGCCTCGCGGCTCATCAGTTCGGCATAGGCATGACCGTCGGCGCGCGCCGGTAGCAGCTCGGCGAGCCGCTCTACCGCTAACAGGCTCCAGGCCATGCCGGTCGAGAACAGAGGGTCATAGAAAGCATAGGTGTGCGGCATCAAGAACCAACCTGGCCCCGCCGAGCGACTCAGGCGATGCTGCACTCTGGGCAGCAAGCGTGGTGGTACCACCGCTCTGGCGTCGGCCAGTTGGGCGGCCAAAGTCGGGTACGAAGCGACCAGGTGCCGCCAGCCGGCTGACGGGTCCGAGACCATCAGTCTTGCGAGTTGCGGATCGAGGCCGCCACCCGCCGGGTGCAGCAAGACCCCACAGCTGGTGACCCCGTGGTCGAAGGGCAGCATGTACATCCAACCCTCGTGCAGCAAGTGGTGCACCGCCGCTCTCTCGTCCGGGTAGGGGCCGGCCGGCAATAGGTTGCTGCCGGCTACTTGATCGAGGGGGCGCAGACCTTCGAAGTGGCCATAGAGCAGGGCGGTCTCCAGGCACACCGGCCGTCGTTCCAGACGGGCTGGCAGGCAGCGCGCCATCAGTGCGGTGGAACCGGAGGCGTCGACCACCTGTTCGGCGCGAATTTCGATCTCTTGTTTGCCTCGGTGGCCGCGCAAGTAGGTGCCGTTGGCCAGCAGGTTGAGGTGTTGGATATTGGTCTGGTCGAAGTAGTGCACGCCGGCGGCGACCGCTTCCTCAGCCAGGTGCTGGTCGACATCGGAGCGCAGCCAGTGGGTGTCCGCCAAATGGTTGTCAGGGCTCGCCGCGACCAATAAACGGGCTTCGTTGGCCGAGGAGTTGCGGTAGGCCCTGCCGCGCTGATGCTGATAGAAGCTGAATCCACGCTTGAGGCCGCAGCGCAGGTGGGGCAGGTGCGTCTGCCAGCGGCCGTAAGTGGAGAGGTGGTGCAGGTCTTCCAAACCGTAGCGTTGGGCCAGGCGCTCGAGGGCGAAGCCGGCCAAAGGGGTCGACGATTCGCCGAGATTGAAGCGGGGATGGCGGCCGCGCTCGACCAGCACCACGTCGAGTCCCTGAACGGCCAAAATGCGCGCCAGGATCGAGCCGGAGAAGCCAGCGCCGAGTACCGCCACGTCACAGCGCACGGTGCTCACCGTGAGGTCTTTCCGCTCACGGCAACTCTTCCCCACAGTCCGTGCAGGTGGGTAGCGCGGTCCAGGAGGTGGTGGCATTGGCCTGTTGCAGCCGCCGCTGCCGTTGCTCGAAGCAGCTCGGGCAGTCTGCCAGCAGCCGCAGATCCCACAGGTCGGCGGTCACGGCTGTTCGCTCGGGGGCCAGCTGAAAACTCCCTGCCAGGGCTTGCTCGAGTTGGCTTAGCCGGGGTGGGTGGAAGTCACCCCGCCGCGCCAGGCGATCGAGCTCTCCATTGCCGGCACGGACCGGGATCAAGGTGACGTGCTCGACGCCGCGCTGGCAGGCGAATGCCACCGATCGCACTGCCCAATGCACGGTTTCGGCGGCGGCGATGAAGGGGGCGCCGACCAGGACGAAGGCGCGCACACCAAGACCTCGCTCGTCCAGCGCCCGCGCCGCGGCGGCGAAGTCCTCTGGGGTCGATCGCTTGCCGAGCCTGGAGCTGGCTTGGGGATGCACAGTCTCCAGCCCCATGGCCACTTGTAGCCGGCCCTCGAGGTGCTCGGCAAAGGCAAAACAGCTGTCGCCGACCCACCGGGGATGGCATTCGACGACCAGCCGGGCGAAGGGGCGCGACAGCTCGGCGAGTGCGGCCAGATCTGCCTTGGGCACGGCACGGGGATCGAAGAAGTTGCTGGCGTTGTAGAGCTTCAGCCAGGCGTCGCCGTAGTGCCCGGCGGGGAGTTCGGCGGCGCTTGATGCCAACGCCATCCGTAGCTGCCGGGGTAGGGCCCCAACGGGCGTTGCGGTATCTAGAGTGTGGCGCCACAGATCACAGAAGACACAGGTGAAGGGGCATTCCGCGCCCGCCAAGAAGACGGTCAGATTCGGTACCGAGCGGCCGTTGCTCAGCCGTTCCCGCTCCACCATGGAGGCGATCGGCCGCCAAGGGTCGACGGCGGCCTTGGCCGACCGCAGCGCGCGAATGCGGCGGTCCTCGGCGGCCCTCGGGGGTGGAGCGGCTCGGGGCGTGGATCTCGACAGGGCGTTCATGCTCACCGCCATCGTAGGCTGCTGGGAGATATTGTCAAGATCGTCTGCGGCTCTGGTCTTCAGCCGGCGTGCAGGTCGAGGAAATGCGCCCGGTAGCGCTGCTCTGGGAAAGCGAAGCGTTCGGCGAAAGTCTCTGCCGAGATGGCGCCGTGCTGAAAGCGCCGTTTCTCGAACACCGGCATCTCGATGCCCAGATGGTGTTGCAGGCCGCGGCGCAGCACTTCGCCCTTGAGGGCATAGAGTTTCTGAGGGTCCCCGGCGGCGAGTTCGGCGAAGGGGATCGCTTCGGCGACGGCGATGACTTCCGGCCGGGCAAACGGACTGCAGCCGACAAACCCATAGTGTTGAGCTGGCGCCCAGCTGCGCACACAACCTCGACTTTGGCCGCCGGAGTAAGTTAGCGAGTGCTTGATCTTGTCGACTCCCCAGCCCTCTTGGTAGAGCATCGAGTTCGACACCACGCTGTGGATGGTCAGCTCTGGATTCTCTTCGATCGGATAGTCCTTGAGGTTTTCGTCGCCGCCGTCGCCATCGATCAAGAAGCGCCAATCGGGGTAGCGGCGACGGATCGCGCCGAGCAGGGCCAGACCGACGGTGGCGCATTCGACATCGAGCGGCTTGTAATCCTCGATCACCGCCACCGCGGCCAAAGGATCGAGCTCGCTGGCGCTCACTTGCACCGTTTCGCCGAGCATTTCGAGATCGGTGCGACGCAGGAACTCCCGCGCCTGGCGGATGTCCTCGCCGCCGCCGTCGACCGCCAGGGTAAATGCCTTGAGCCGGGCCGGACTATGGCCCAACTCGCGCAACACGTGGTCGACCGCCAACAACACCGCGCCGCTATCGCCGCCGCCTGAGAACAACACGCCGATCGGCGCCGCGGCGGGCAGTGATTTGATCCAGGCGCGGACTTGCTGCAAGAGAGCTCCGACATAGCGTTGGCCGATGGTGTCGAGATCTGCCGGCAAGGTACCGCGCTCAGGAGTGAAGAAGCGGTGGTGCTCCGGATTGGGATCGGGGCAGCCGATTAGCCGCAAGGTGGTGACATGGTGGGCTGGCACCATGCGGGTGTAGGAGGGATGGAATTGATCCTCGTAGCCGGCATCCTCCAAGGCGTCGCGGATCTGGTCGATGCGCTCGGCGACGATCAGCATCGGGCCGGTTTTCTCCTTGGCCAAGAAATAACGCATCGGTCGATCTAGGCTGCGGGCCATCAGCACTTTCTCCCCGTCGCGGGCGAGCAGCGCGAACGAGCCGGCAATCGCCAGCACTGGGTCGGGTTGGCCGGCGAGCAACCGCTGGCGGGCCTGATCGAGGTCTAGATCTTGCAACTGTTGGCTGTCGGGATCGATCAAGTCGAGAACTCGGGCGATGGGCTTTTGCATGACGATCAGTCTCCGGAAATAGCAGATAGCAGTAGAATCAACAGTGAGAGGGTCGCAGCCAGCGGCCGCTGAGATCAAGGATCGCTAGCCAACGATTATCGCAGATTCGCGGGCCATCGGAAAAGCCCTGTCGTCAAGGTCGTCGACCGCTCCCTCGGCTCATCTGCGCCTCCCTTGCGCTCGACCAGACCCACAGATACTATGCGAACGCTTAACCATCGCTGATGTGCCGCGGGAGTCTCGCGGCCGACCTTACAGCCTTTCCCAAATCGGAAAACGCCCTATGGCCACAGTCTTTGTCCCGAAGGAGACCCGCGACGGCGAACAGCGTGTCGCGGCCACGCCGGAGACCATCGCCAAGATGGTCGCAGCCGGCCTCACTGTCAGGGTCGAGCAGGGAGCCGGAATCGGTGCCCACGTTGCCGACAAAGCCTATGAGGGGGCCGGCGCGACGTTGACCACCGAGCGTGGCAAGGCGTTGGCCGAAGCCGCGCTGGTGCTAGCCGTCACGCACCCGGAGGCCAGCGACTTGGAGCAAATGCAGGCTGGCGCCATCTGGGTCGGCCTGCTGGCTCCGGCACGCAATCTCAGCTTGGTGAAGCAGTTGGCCGAGGGCCAGATCAGCGCTTTCGCTATGGAGCTGGTGCCGCGCATCACCCGTGCTCAGGTGATGGACGCGCTGTCTTCACAGGCGTCGATTGCTGGCTACAAGGCGGTGTTGCTCGCTGCGAGCAAGCTAGCCAAGTATTTTCCTCTGATGATGACCGCCGCCGGCACCATCAAGCCCGCTCGGGTGGTGGTGATGGGCGCTGGCGTGGCTGGCCTGCAAGCGCTGGCGACAGCGCGGCGACTGGGCGCGGTGGTCGAAGTTTCCGATATCCGTGATGTGGTCAAAGAGCAGATCGAATCCCTGGGCGGTAAGTTCATCCCCTTGCCCGAGACCGAAGAGAGTGGCGAAGGCGAGGGGGGTTACGCCAAAGAGATGACCGCCGACTTCCTGCGCCGCCAACGGGAAATCGTCACCGAGCACGTTGCCCGAGCCGATGTGGTGATTTGCACCGCCTTGGTACCGGGCAAGAAGGCGCCGACCTTGATCACTCGGCAAATGGTCGAGGGCATGCGTTCGGGGGCGGTGATCGTCGACCTGGCGGTTGGCCAGGGAGGCAATTGCGAGTTGTCCGAGGAAGGCCGCGAGGTAGTGCATGGCGGGGTGTTGATCCTCGGTCCGGCCAACCTGCCGGCAGAGACCGCGATCGATGCCAGCGCGCTATACGCCCGCAACGTTTGGGCCTTGGTCGAGCCGCTGGTCGGTGAGGGGGGCGCTCTGACCCTCGATCTCGATGACGAAGTGGTCGCTGGCGCGCTGCTCACCCATGGCGGTGAGGTGCGCGACGAACGAACCCGCCAGAGCCTGGAAGGAGAGGACGCCTGATGGGAGCCCTGCTGATCGGAATCTATGTTTTCGTGTTGGCGGTCTTTGTCGGTTTTGAGATCATCGCCAAGATCCCGCCGACCTTGCATACCCCATTGATGTCGGGCGCTAACGCGGTCTCTGGCATCACCGTGGTGGGGGCGATGATAGCCGCCCAGCGAGGCGATACGCGGTTGTCGAGTCTGCTCGGCTTGGCGGCGATCATTTTCGCCACCGTCAATGTGGTCGGCGGTTTCCTGGTCACCGACCGCATGCTCGGCATGTTCGGCCAAAAGAAAAAGCGCTGAGGATAGAAGGCGATGCTGCAGACGACAATCGTTCCAGTTCTCTACTTGCTGTCGGCGGTGCTGTTCATCTTGGGCCTCAAGGGGCTGACCAAGGTGCGCACCGCCCGGCGTGGTAATGCCATCTCCTCGCTGGCGATGTTGATCGCGGTGGTGGCGACCGTGCTCGAGATGGGTTCTTTCAACCCGCAGTGGATCTTGGTCGGCTTGGTGGTCGGCGGTTTGATCGGCGGCATCATCGCGACCCGGGTCGCGATGACCGGTATACCCGAGATGGTGGCCCTGCTCAACGGTTCGGGTGGCGCCGCTTCAGTGCTGGTGGCGTTGTCGGTGCTGTGGGGCCGGGTGGTCGAGCCGGGTGAGCCCTTGGTTGCTACGGTGCTGGGCTCGGCTTCGGCGTTCACTGTCGTGCTGACCGTTTTGATCGGCTGCGTCACTCTCTCGGGCAGCGTAGTGGCCTACATGAAGCTGTCGGGCAAGCTCAAGGGAGCGCCGATTCTGCTGCCCGGTCGGCACTTGCTCAACGCCCTGCTGATCCTCGGCGCCCTCGGCCTGGGCTTCTACGTCGCTTTTACCGCCGGTGCGCCGGTGGCGCTGCTGGCCTTAGTGGTCACCTGCCTGAGCTTGTTGCTGGGTATCTTCCTGGTGATTCCGATCGGCGGCGCCGACATGCCGGTGGTGATTTCTCTGCTGAATTCCTACTCCGGACTGGCCGCCGCTGCCACCGGTTTCGTGCTGGGAAACTATGTACTGATCATCTCCGGCGCGCTGGTCGGTGCCTCGGGCTTGATCCTCACCCAGATCATGTGCGTGGCGATGAACCGCACCTTGGCCAACGTGCTCTTTGGCGGCTTTGGCGCCCAGCCGAGCGCTGCTGCGGGAGGTGGTGGCAAGCACGAGTACGAGAACGTGCGCTCCTACAGTGCCGAGGAAGCGGCGATGGTGCTCGAAGCCTCTGAGAGCGTGGTTTTCGTGCCTGGCTACGGTCTGGCGGTGGCGCAGGCCCAGCACAGCGTCCGCGAACTCGCCGACTACTTGGAGCAAGAAGGCAAGCAGGTCACCTACGGCATTCACCCGGTGGCCGGTCGCATGCCGGGGCATATGAACGTGTTGCTGGCCGAGGCCGACGTGCCTTACGAGCAGCTGCTGGAAATGGACATCATCAACCCCGAGTTCAAGAATACCGACGTGGTGCTGGTGGTCGGCGCCAACGACGTCGTCAACCCGGCGGCCGTCGACGATGCGGAAAGCCCGATCTACGGCATGCCGATCCTCGAGGTCATGCACGCCGGCACGGTGGTGATGATCAAGCGCTCGCTGAGCCCCGGTTTCGCCGGCATCAAGAACAGCCTATTCGAGGCCAACAACACGATGATGCTCTTCGAAGACGCCAAAAAAGCGGTCCAAGCGATCCTGCGGGAACTCAAAGATCTCTGAAGCCGGTTGCGGCTTCGCTTTGCTCTTCGTCCCGCCAGGGACGGGGATGCACTAGCGAGGGTCTTTCAATTCCTCGTGGTGGCTGTTCAAGGAGTTTCAATCCTTCGAGGTGGCTTGGCGTGAAGCGTCTATGCAGGCTCCCGAGCCCAGCGAGTGATTGAAATCACTCGCTCAGAGATAACGTCCCTGGCGGGACGGGGATGCCGTGCCTTAGCCCCGAAAACTGAACACCTACCGATCAGATTTCATCGTCGCCACAATGCCTTGCATGAGGTCTTAGCCTAGGCTGTAATATGCCTAGATGAACTTCTTTCGAGGCCGAGCTGCTTGCTTCTTTCTGATTTCCCTTTCGATTTCATGGTTCGCCCTCTGTGGGGACGCCAAGGCCGCCTCGCGGCCGCCGGTCAGTGGCACCGGTGGGGCGGTGGCTAGCGATGAACGGCTGGCGACCGAGGTCGGTCTTGAGATGCTGCGCCAGGGCGGCAGCGCGGTCGACGCGGCGGTAGCCACGGCGCTGGCGCTGGCGGTGGTCGAGCCGGAGGCGGGCAACCTCGGCGGCGGTGGTTTTGCCGTCGTCAAGATGGGCGAGAAGGTGTTCTTTCTCGACTTTCGCGAGCAGGCTCCAGCCGCGGCCCATCGCGACATGTTCCTCGACGACGCTGGCGAGCCGATCCCGCAGGCTTCGTGGGTGGGGCCATTGGCCTCTGGAGTGCCGGGTTCGCCGGCCGGACTTTTTGCCTTGCATGAGCGTTTTGGCAAGCTGCCATGGAAGACGGTGGTAGAGCCGGCGCGACGGTTGGCCGCCGAGGGCTTCGTGGTCAGCACCCGCCTGGTACGTGGGCTCGATGCCAAGCGCGAAGTGCTCGCACGCTTTCCCTCGACCGCGGCGGTTTGGCTGCCCGACGGCGCGCCGCCAGCGGTGGGCTCGAAGATTCGCCTGCCGGACCTTGCCGCGACCCTCAAAAGCTATGCCGAGAACGGGCCGGATGGTTTCTATCGTGGTCCGGTAGCCGCGGCGGTGGAAGCGGCGGCTAAGGCTCATGGCGGCATCCTGACTGCCGCGGACCTGGCGGCCTACCAGCCGACCTGGCGCCAGCCGGTGCGATTCGAGGCCTTCGGTTGGCAAGTTGCCGCGGCGGCTCTGCCGTCGTCGGGAGGCATCTTGTTGGGTGCTTCGATCGAGTTGCTCGAGCGGGTCGATTGGGCGGCGCGCCCGCGTTTTGGGGCTGACCGGGCGCACCTGCTGGCCGAGGCCTGGCGCCGGGCCTACGCCGACCGGTTTCAACTCGGTGATCCAAGCTCGACCCGCGCCACCTGGTCGGACCTGCTCGACCCGACGTGGTTAGACCACCGCGCCGCGACGATCAACAAGCAGCAAGCGACGCCTTCCACCAAGGTCCATCCCTGGTCCGGCCCACCGCCGCCCGAAAGCAGCGATACCACCCATTTATCGACAGTCGATGGCGAGGGCAATCTAGTGGCCCTGACCACTACTATTAACGGCCTGTTTGGCTGTGGTTTGTTAGTCGAAGGCGGAGGCTTTTTTCTCAACAACGAGATGGACGATTTTGCCGCCGCTCCAGGCCGGCCCAACGTTTTTGGCTTGGTGCAGGGAGAGGCCAACGCGGTTATCGCTGGGCATCGCATGCTGTCGTCGATGAGCCCGACGATTGCCTGGCGCGGCGATCAGGCGATCGCCGTTGGCGGTCGCGGTGGCGGTCGTATTCCCACCGCGACGCTGCAAGTGCTGCTCAACCTTTGGCTCGATGGCGACTCCCTGCAAGCGGCCCTGGACCGCCCCCGGATTCACCATCAATGGCAGCCCGACCAGCTCTTCGTCGAGCCCGACGCCCTCTCCCCCGAGACCCGTGCCGAGCTCGAACGCCGCGGCCACCGGCTCAAGGAGATCGAATCGCTGGCCCAGGTGCAGGCGGTGCGCTGGAACGCCGGCAGGGTCGAGGCCGCCGCCGAACCGCGGGGTAGTGGTGGCGCTGGTGGGGTGGTGATGCCCAATCCATAAGTCGGAGAAATGACAACCTAATGGTCGATTTTCGACCGCTGGGTGGTCATTTCTCGCGCGATTCGATGGCGGTCGCGCGCCAAAGAACAAAGAGCTTGCGTGACTACAATCAGCTCACCGCCGCGGATTGAGATCTTCCCGCCCGATGGCTCTGCCGTCGACTACAATTCAGCTTCCTAGCTCAACGCGGTCGCGGATGACCGCCCGGTTTCTTAAGAGGTGAATTCGATGCGCTGTTTGACTACTTCTCTGACATTTTTCTTCCTGCTAGGGCTGTTGTTGACCACTATCGGTTGTCAGCCTGCCGCTGAGACTGCGCCGCCAGCGCCGCTGCGGCGGGTGGAGAGTGTCGCCTTGGGCCTGGTGATCGGCAATTTGCCAGAGTCGCTGGAGGTGGTGGTGAATGAGGGCGAGACGCTGCAATTTGCTCCCTCCGATCCGGCCCGCGGTGGCCAGTTGACGCTGACTCTCGATGCCGAGGAGCAGGGAGGGATCAATCTGGTGCAGGCATGTCGCGACCACCAGGCGGCGATCGAGGCGCGGGGCGGCACCTACAGCGGCCAGCGTGAGCTCGGCTGGCAATATGGCACGGCGTTTTATTCGCGAGGTACTTACCAGGTCGACGGTGCGGCGATCGAGGAGACGTCGGTTTTTGTCATTCACCCGACCCGTGATCAGCGGCTGCGGTTGGTCTACAGCTACCCCGCCGGTGGCTCCCCCGAGGACACTGGGAAGCGCCTGGAGGAGGATCTCTTTGGTGTCTTGGGAGAAATCGAACCGTTGCAGGAGACGCCCGCCAGTTGAAGCGGGGCGCTCTATAATGGAGGGCTCTGAGGACCACTATCGCTGCTGCCCAGCCACTTCGGCGAGCGTTTGGCTGAGCACAGATCAAGTACGGCAGACTCGACACTATGGCCAGGATCCAGAGAAAACCCAAAGCGCCGGTACGGCCGGTCAAGAAGGTCGGCTTCGACCGGGTCCTGGAACGGCTTGCCGAGTTTGAGCGGCCGGTCGATAGTGACTTCCTGACCCGGGTCTACGAGTTCTCTGAACGGGTGCATCGCAATCAACGGCGGCGCTCGGGCGAGCCCTACGTCACCCATCCGGTGTACGTGTCTTACATTCTCGCCGATCTCAAATTTGATCAGACCTGTGTCGCCGTCGGCCTGCTGCACGACGTGCTCGAGGACACCCTGACCACCCGCCAAGTGCTGGAAGATGAATTTGGCTCCGATGTCGCCGAGCTGGTCGACGGGGTCACCAAGATCGGTCTGCAGGCATATGTGCGTCGCGACGAGGCCCAGGCCGAGACTTTTCGCAAGATGATCCTGGCCTCGGCCCGCGACCTGCGGGTGATCTTGGTCAAACTTGCCGACCGGCTGCACAACATGATGACCCTTGAGCACATGTTGCCCGAGGCGCGCTGTCGGATCTCTCGCGAAACGCTGGAGATCTACGCACCAATCGCCCTGCGGCTGGGCATGTCGAAAGTGCAGGGAGATCTGGAAGACCTGGCCTTCTACCATCTCTATCCGCGCCAATTCGCCGAACTCGAGTTGAAAGTGCGCGAGAAGCTACGGCTGGGCAAGGGCTCGATCCAGCAGATCCGCCGGCGGTTGCAAGAGAGCTTGCAGGAGGTCGGGATCGAGGCAGAGATCAGCTATCGGGTGAAGCGCTATTACTCGATCTACCGCAAGCTGTTGCGCCAGGGTATCGACATCTCCCAGCTCTACGACTACTTGGCGTTCCGCATCATCACCGCCAGCCTCAAGGACACCTACGTGGCGTTTGGCACCGTGCATCAGAACTGGCGACCGATTCCAGGTCGTTTCAAGGACTACATTGCGATGCCCAAGCCCAACCTCTACCAATCGCTGCACACCACTGTCGTCGGCGACAGCGGTCAGCCGTTCGAAGTGCAAATCCGCACCCATGAGATGGATCTGATAGCCGAAGAGGGGATCGCCGCCCACTGGCACTATAAGCAGGGCGATGCGAGCGCCCCGTCGAGCGATCCCAACATTCTCTGGCTACGCCAGCTGCTGGAGTGGCAGAAGGATGTGGAGGATCCGCGCACTTTTCTTTCGACCCTGAAGCTCGATCTCTACCCTGATGAGGTCTACATTTTCACCCCCAAGGGTGATGTGCATGCCTTCCCGCGCGGTGCCACGCCCCTCGACTTCGCCTATAGGATCCACACCGACCTGGGCCACCAATGCTCTGGGGCGCGGCTTAATGGCAAGTTGGTGCCGCTCAAGACCGAGTTGCGCAATGGGGACTTGGTGGAGGTGATGACCAGTCCCAACCGCCAGCCGAGCCGCGATTGGCTGGGCTTCGTCAAGACCTCGCGGGCTAAGAGTAAGATCCGCCATTGGCTCAACACGCAGCAGAAGCTCGAGTCGCAGGCGATTGGCAGGCGCTTGTTCGAGCGCGAACTCAAGCGGCTCAAAGTCAGCAGCAAGCGGGCCCTCGGCAGCCCCCTCATGGGGGAGTATCTGAAGTCCGAAGGGCTCAGCCGCATCGAGGAAGTCTGGGAGCGAATCGGCTACGGCAAGATGGGGGTCCGGGTGGCGGTGGCGCGCATCTTGGGGCTCGAGGAAGAACAGGTCGAGAACGCCGAGTCGGTCGCCAAGCCGGGTGTTTTGCGGCGCGCGGTCGATCGCTTGCTCCCGTTTGGCACCGGCCCGGTTCAGGTCAAAGGCGAGGGCGACTTTATGACCTCGCTGGCCAAGTGCTGCAACCCCGTGCCGGGGGAGGATCTGGTGGGCTATGTGACCCGCGGGCGGGGAATCTCGGTGCATTCCGCGGACTGCGCCAATGTCAAGAACCTGATGTACGACCCCGAACGACTGATCGAGGTCGAGTGGTCGCGGCAGGTCGACAAGGCCTATCCGGTGTCGTTGTCGATCAAGACCCTCGACCACCCGGGAATGCTGGCGCGGCTGACTGAAGTGATCGCTAAAGAGTCCAGCAACATCCGGCAATTCGAGGCCGGTACCCTGGAGACTGGCCACGGGATCATCAACGTGGTGGTCGAGGTGCGCAATCGGCGACATTTAGACCGTCTGCGGCGGGTGATCGGCGCCGTCGAGGGGGTGCTCGAGGTCGGTCGGCGGGTGAGCCGGATGGTGTAGAGAGGGGAGGCTGGCTAGAGATCGCTTATAGCAAAAGTCCTATCATCGTCTTGACACTCGTCCTGAGCTGCGCTACGCTGCCAAATCGCCTGGATGAAAGGCGGTAACTTAGCATTACTATTGATTTTAAGGCCACGGCGAGACTCCAGGGCAACGGCCCTGGCGAGGCTCCGAGTCTTTAACTGGAGACGGAAGTTTCAGTGCTCTTCTCTCGATCCAAAGGCGTGGTCGGCCTGGATATAGGCAGCGCCACCGTGAAGCTCGTTGAACTGCGCGAGCGCAAGGGCGGCCAGTTCACTCTGCAGCGTCTCGGCGTCGAGCCGCTGTCTCCAGAGGCCATCGTCGATGGCGCGATCATGGACTCGTCGTTGGTCGTCGATGCCATCCAGAAGCTCTCTGACCAAACCGGGGTGAAGAACAACAACTTCGGCACCTCGGTCTCCGGCCACTCGGTGATCATCAAAAAGATCGAGCTGCCGAGCATGGAACCCGATGAGCTGGCGGAATCGATTCAGTGGGAAGCGGAGCAGCACATCCCCTTTGACATCAACGACGTGCGGCTGGACTACGTGACTTTGTCCGAGGACGAGCCGGGGCGCGAGAACATGGAGGTGCTGCTGGTCGCGGTCAAGCGCGAGAAGGTCAACGACTACGAGTCGGTGATCTCCCAGAGCGGTAAGTCGCCCATCATTGTCGATGTCGATGCCTTCGCCATCCAGAATGCCTACGAGCTCAACTACGACCTTGACCCGCTAAAATCTGTGGCGCTGGTCAACATGGGCGCCGGGGTCACGAACCTGAACATCGTCGCTCGCGGGCAGAGCGTCTTTTGGCGCGATATTTCGTTCGGTGGCAACCAATTCACCGAAGCCTTGCAGCGCGAATTTAACCTCTCTTTCGACCAGGCCGAACTGCTGAAACGCGGCGAGTCGGTGGGTAGCTACACGGTCAGTGATGCCCGCAAGGTGCTCGATAAGGTCTCGAACGAAATGGCCAACGAGGTGCAGAAGACATTTGACTTCTTCGGCGCCACCTCTTCGGAAGGGCCGGTGGAGGAGCTGGTTCTATCTGGGGGTTGCAGCCTGACTGTCAATTTGCAAGAAGTCTTGCGCGAGCGTTTCGGTGTGCCCACCGAGCGGCTCAACCCATTCCGCAGAATCAACTTTCGCGATAGCGACTTCAACCGCGACTGGCTCGAATCGATCGCCCCGATGTTGGCGGTGGCGGTCGGCTTGGCGATCCGCAGAGTGGGGGACTGGTCGTAATGATTAGGATCAACCTACTATCGGAAGGCCGGCGTCCGGTCGTCGCTCGGCGCAGCCGGTCATCACTGAGCCTGGGTGGCCAGGACCCCAGCGCCTACCTGCTGGTTGGTGGCCTGATTCTCGGTCTGCTGGCCGGCGGCATCTACTGGTTCATGCTGCATGGCGAGATCAAGGACAAGGACCGCAGTATCGGCACCGCCCAGCGCGAATACGATGAGCTGCGGACCTACATCGAAGAGGTAGAAAAGTACGAGGTGCAGAAGGCCGAGCTGAAGCGCAAGGTCGACGTGATCGGAGAGCTGCGCAGCAAACAGCGCGGGCCGGTGCATGTGATGGACGAGGTCTCACGGGCGCTGCCGGAGTTGGTCTGGCTGGAGTACATGGACATCACTGGCAACACGGTGACTCTGCGGGGTCGAGCCTTCAACACCAACGCGGTAGCCACTTTCCTTGAGAACCTGAGCCGGGTGGCTGAGTTTAAAGAACCAGCGTTGCGAGATCTGCCAGCCGACCGGTCCACCGACACCTACTCGTTCAAGCTCTTGTTCAACTACGCTTTCAAGTCTGCAATCCCGGTCGACGGTGACGAGGCCGATGCAGACAGTGACTCGCGGTCGTAGCGGACGGTCTGCGGGAGGCTAACGATGGCTATTGAAACAGGTCTAGAAGGCAAGCCGGTTTGGATCGCGGCTCTGATCGCGGTGGTGCTCGGGGTTGGCCTCTTCTTTATCGGCAACTTTGTTTGGTTCGAAGACATGCGGAGCAGCATCGAGGCCAAAGATGCCAAGTTGCAAGACTTACAGCAGAAAATCATCGCCGGGCGGGCCGCCAAGAGTCGTTTGCCGCAGTTTCGCGAAGAGGTTCGTCGCCTGGAACTCGACCTGGGCCGCTTGCTCAAAATTTTGCCGACTCAGCGCAAGACCGAAGATCTGCTGCGCCGCTTCCGCGACCTGGGTGAGGAAGGTGATTTGAATCTGGTTCGCTTGACGCCGGCCAACCCGACACCGGTGGATTTCTACAGCGAATGGCCGATTCGGATGTACCTCGAGGGTACTTACCATGAGTTGGCTCTTTTCCTCGATCGCATCAGTCAGCTGCGGCGGATCATCAACGTCGAGAATCTAAAGATTCGCATCAAGAAGCAGGTTGATCACCACACGATTTCGTCAGACTTCATCGCCAAGACCTTCATTTACAACGACCCCGAAGCGGCGGACGAGGAGGAGCTGTGAGCACACCCCGAAGTAGTCGCGAGCGCTACATCGGCCATCGCTGGTTAGCGGTGCCGGTGTTGGCTGTGATATTGATGCTCTGGGCGCCGCTCTCGCTCGCTCAGGACGAGGATTACGTCCCGGAAGAGCTGGAAGAGCAGGGAGAGGGCGTCGTCGACCTGAGTGTAATAGACGAAATCTTGGCCCGAGACGAAGAAGTGCTGTCGAGCCCGGGTCTCTACAACTACGATCCCGGCGCCAGGCGAGACCCTTTCCGTTCGCTGATCCAGAGTACGGAAGAGGATGAGGAAGTCGGAAAGCGCCCAGATGGGATCGCTGGTCTACTGATCGACGACATCGAACTCGAGGGGGTCTACGTGACCGCTTCAGGGCCGGTGGCGCAGATCGCCTCGGCGCAGCAGGAAGCGAGCTTTTTGCTGCGTCCAGGTGATCAGTTGTGGGATGGCGACGTAGTCGACATCTCTATGGGTGGGATCGTCTTCAAGCAGTCGGTCAACGATCCGACCGCCTTGAGACCTTTTCGGGATGTCGTCAAGAAACTGAATCCGTAGCTGCCAACACTGACTGGAAAACGGTCGGAGGCGAGTGAAGATGGGAGATCACATCGATATGCGAGAACATGGCAGCAAGGCGTTAGTGGCGTCATTGGCCGTGCTCTTGGTCGCGCTGGGGACCGGCTGTGCCTCGGCGCCCAGCCAAACTGCTGCAGCGGCGAGCCAACCTTCGGGCAGCGCCGTCGCTGCCTTTCAGGTGTCGACGCCAGCGGTGATCCGCTCCCTCGACCTTGAGGTCGGTGAGGTCGGTGCGGTCTTGGTGCTCACCGCCGATCGGTCGCCGGTGTGGACGACCTACCGCGACAGCGAGGGCCATCTGGTGGTGGAGCTGCCGAACAGCATTCCCGGTGCTACGGTGTCGGATCTGAGTTCAGCGACGGGTCTGCTGGCGGCGGTTGGTGTCGAGACTTTCGAGGATTCTGAGCGTCCGTTGACACGCTTGGTCTTGCGCACCCGAGGCGAGTCCGAACATGCTCTGACCACTGATGGTGGTCAGTTGCGAGTCCAGCTGTTGCCGTTGGGCTATGACGCGCCGACTCAGCCGAGTCAGGTGGCTACTTACGAACCGCTGGCTGATGAGCCAAGTTTGAATTCGCCTTCCGCGGAGCCCGAAGCGCCGGTAGAAGTTGCCAATCTTGAGCCGGTTGATGCCCAGTCAAAGCCCCCCCAGATGGTCTACTTCGGAACTCCCGAAGCGCCGTTGAGCGGCCCGGAGCCGGAGGGCATTCCAGCATCGCGGTTGCGCAGTATCGAGGTCTATCAGGATGGCGATGAGACCGTGGTCGAGATTCTCGGCGATGGCGAGTTCGCCTACTCCACCTTCAGGTTGGAGAGTCCCGAGCGCTTCGTTGTCGATCTGGACGGCGTAGTCAACACTAGCAATCGCTCTACTTTTACAGTAGAGACGGCTGTACTCGATCAGGTCCGGGTGGGCCAATTCAAGTTGCGGCCGGATCCGGTATCGCGGGTGGTTTTCGACCTCTCGGACTTTCATCCGCCACGCATGCAGGCCTTGGCCAATGGTCTGCGAGTGAGCTTTGGCTCGACGCCGCTCGCCGCCGCGGCGGTCGAGGCAGTCGAGGTGGTCGCCGAGACTTCGGAACCCGTCGTCGCGAGGGTAGCCGAGGTCGAGGAGCTGCCAGCGGCACAGCCACCAGTGATCGAAGAAGTGGCGGTGCCGCCGCCAGCGGTGGTGGTCGAGCGCTTGCCGGCTGAGGATGCTACCGAAACCCTGTCAATGCCCACTGATTCAGCGCCATCGCGGATGGAGCCTGAACCAGCTGTTGTCGAGGTTGCCGTGCCGGAATCGGTCGCCACTGGCGACGCGCCGGTCGACTCCGTGCCCTCGATTGCGCCAGCGATGGTGGCGCAACCGGTGGAACAAGTGCCAATCGACTCGGTGCCGGCGTACCAGCCGGCGACCCTGGCGAACGAACCTGTCGAGATGGCACAGCAGGTACCGATCCGTGACGTCGCTCGGTTCGAAGCGCAGCAAGTAGAGGTGCGTGACGGTCGGCAGACCAGCGAGCCCGATCTAACTCAGTTCGACGAGCTTATCGTCAGTCGGCAGCGTCGCAGTTACACCGGTGAACCGATCAGCTTGACCCTGCGCAATGGCGATTTGGTCGAGACCCTGCGCACCTTCGCTCGCATTAGCGGGCTCAATTTCGTCATTCAGCCGGGTGTTACCGGCAGCGTGACCGTCGAACTCAACGAAGTTCCCTGGGATCAGGCGATGGAGCAGATCCTCAAGATTAATAATCTGGGGATGGAGATCGACGGCACCATCGTTCGAATCGCGCCGATGATTCAGCTGCGGGCCGAAGCCCAAGAGCAGGCAGAGTTGGTCCGCGCTCGTGCCGCCACCGTGCCCTTGCGGACGGTGATGCGCAGTGTCAGTTATGGAGATGCAGCCGCTATTTCCGCTCTGCTGCGAAACCGCACCGGCTCGCTGCTCAGCAACCGCGGCACGGTGCAGGTCGACCGGCGCACCAACACCCTGATCATCCGCGAACTGCCATCCAACGTCGATACCGTGCTGGCGGTGATCGACAACCTCGATACTCCCGAGCCGCAAGTCACCATCGAGGCGAGGATTATCGAAGCCACCAAGCAGTTCGGCCGTACGCTCGGCATCCGCTGGGGCTTTGATGGTGTGGCCGATGCCGCCCACGGCAATACGACCGGCTTGGAGTTTCCCAACAACATCGATACCACAGGCGGGGTGGCTCTGTTGACCGGCGGTGCCAACGGCTTCTTGGATCTGACGTTGGGCAATATCCTCAACACCTTTTCCCTAGATGCCAGAATCCAGGCGGCCGAGGACGAAGGTCTGGCCAATGTCATCTCGGCGCCGCGGATCACCACTCTCAACAACGAGCGCGCGTCGATCCAGAGTGGTTTGCAGATTCCAATTCAGACGACTTCTAACAACACCGTCGCGGTGCAGTTTATTAATGCCACTTTGCAGCTCTCGGTGACTCCCCATGTCACCGCCGAAGGCACCGTGTTACTCGACATCGACATCGCCAAGCGCGAGCCGCAGCTGGCTTTCGCGATCGTCGGCGCCACCAACGCGCCGATTGCCACCAAAGAGGCTCAGACCAAGGTCATCGTCCGCGATGGCGGCACGGTGGTTATCGGTGGTATCTACGAAGTCACCAGCAATCAGAACCAGGGACGGGTCCCAGGCTTGGCTAACATTCCAATCCTCGGTCACTTGTTCAAGAACCGCAGTCGCGACGATACCAACGAAGAGCTGATGATCTTCATCACGCCGCGTATCGTGCAGATGTAGGAAGGCTCAGGAGGTCTAACGTGAAGATCCTCGGATATGTGATGTTAGTCGCTAGCGCGCTGGTGTCGGTGAGCTGTGAAGAGCGCACTGACCAGACCGATTCTGGTGGTGTGCTGCTCACCGTGGAGTTTGTGGACACCACGACCACGGTGTCGGTCAATGCCACGCCGCAGCTGCGGATCGAGACCATGGAGGTCAACAGCACGGTCGCCGATCCCAATGGCATCTCCAGCTCGTTGATGGATGTCGAGATCAGCGGCTACGAGGTGACCTTCGAGCGTATCGACGGGGGTACTCGGGTACCGCCGTCGTTGGTGCGCAACCTGGTTTCGCTGGTGCCGGTGGGTGGCACGCTGACGCTGAGCAACTTTCCGATTATGACCTTCGACCAGATGCGCACCCCGCCGCTGTCGGATCTGCTGTTCGCCAACGGTGGCTTCGACAAAGAAACCAACAGCACGACGATCACCTTGGATGTCTACATTCGGTTCTTCGGCAAGACCCTGAGTGGTAAAGACGTCTCCAGTGTGGCGACGGCTCAGACCACGGTCTTCACCCAGTAACGCGAGCATCGCGAGAGTAATTTTTGTCGTTCGAGAGAAGATCAAGCTCCAGCTCGGGAGAGTTGCCATGAAAAGGTTCATCAAGACATCGAAATTCTCGGTAGCGGCAGGTCTGCTGCTGGTCCTGCTGCTCAGTGCCTGTAGCGCCGACTCTCCAACGGCGCCGGAGCGCACCCCACCACCCAGTGGCGGTGGCGGTGGCGGAACGGCTCCGACTGCTTGGTCGATCAGCGTTGCGGCAAGTCCAAATCAAGTGACAGTGGTGCCCGAGTCCACGCTGACAGCCAATGTCACGGTGACAGTCCGGCGCACCAGTGACGGTGCCGTGCCGCCGGACGGTACGACAGTCGTCCTCGGCACCACCTCCGGGCAACTGACCAGCTCGCTGGGTACCGGCGGGGCGGTAGCGACCGCCTTGACCGGCGGAGTTGGCGGTGCCACCTTGGTCGCTTCTGCTGTTGCCGTGGGGACGATAACTTTGCAGGCCCAGCTTGAGCAGAGTGCTGGGCAGGCCACGATTCGCTTGCTCGAAGCGCCTCCACCAGCGCTCTTCTTGGTCGAGTCGGTGACCCCGAATTCCGGTTCCGAGAGCGGCCGCCGGGTTACCGTTCGCGGGCAAGGCTTCGCGGAGCCGGTGCGGGTGTTCTTCGGCGGCTTGCGGGCTGAGGTGATCGAGGTCGGACAGCGGACCATCGCGGTGCAGGTGCCGGCGATCGAAGAGCTGCCGGCCAACACCACGCGGACGGTTGATGTGGCGGTCACCATCAACGTCAATGACCCGGTCACGCCCTCGCAGACCGACACCTTGACCCAAGGCTTTACCTACGCCGGTGAGACCGTCGATATTCCCGCCTTGACCTCGTTGACGCCGACCTCCGGTCCTAACGAGGGCGGCACCGTCGTGACCATTTTTGGTGAGGGATTCTCGCGTTCGATCCAGCTCTTCTTCGGCATTGCCTCGACCCGGATCGAGGCCGAAGTGATCAATGTCTCATCGACCCAGATCAGGGCGCGGACGCCCTCCGCAACCGGCTTCAACGCGGCGAATGCGAATAGCCTGGTCGATGTCCAACTACGCAATTTAGATACCGGCTTACAAGCCACGCTGGCGCAGGCCTTCCAATACGGCACCACGGGGAATGTTGATCCATTGATTATCACCAGCGCTGCCCCCACCGAAGGGCCTTATTTCGGCGGCTTCAATGTCACCGTCTTCGGCCGCGGCTTCGAGGAGCCGGTGGCGGTTGGGCTAGGTGGCTTTGCTGCCCAGATCATCTCCGTGACCGGCACCGAGATCATCGCCAGAGCGCCGCGAGTGCAGCTGGCGAGTTGTAACGACGAGACAGCGGCCATCGGGGTGACCAATATCGAAACGGGTGAGTCCGGTCTCGGACCAGATTTCACCTTCCGGGCATTGGCGCCAGCCATATTCAATGTCTCACCCACCATCTCCGGTGCGGGGGGTGGCGGGCCGGTGACCGTTACCGGGGCCAACATATTTGCTGGCGAGCCCTACCGTCTACTCTTCGGTGATACCGGCGACGAGGCTGCCGCGGGCAATATTTCGATAAGCGATGGGTTGATCACCGCTACCATTCCAGCATTTGCCGGAATGTTCGAAGAAGAGGCTTGCGATGCCAATAACGACGGTTTTGATGGCGACCGGTTCATCCCTGCCCGGGTGGATGTCACGTTGATCAACTTGGCCACCAGTTGCGACGACGTGTTCTCGAACTCCTTCACCTACACCCCAGGGGATACGAGCTGTCGCGGCGATACGGCGCCACCGCCGGCACCTGTAGCACCGACGGCGGTGTTCCTGATTGGCACCCAAAACGATGCTACCGGTGTGGTGACTTTCGTCAACCTGTCGACAGCTGGTGATCTGCCGGTGAGCTACAACTGGATCTTCCAGAACGGTAGCCCGGCATCTCACAATGCGAACGGTACGGCGGGCAGCGAGACTCCAAATCCGCCGTCGGTGACCTTCCCCGGAACGGGCACCTACACGGTGACGTTGCAAGCCACGAACGCTGGCGGCAGCAGTACCGCGTCGGTTGATGTGGTGATCCCTTGATCCTGAGTAGGTGATCGGGGCGGTCGATTCGGCGGCTGAGAAAGTGCAGGCCCGGCGATATGGATTGCCGGGCCTGTTGTAGTTGGAGCGGTACAGGGCAGTTTGCACTGCTGTCTCAGGCTGTAGTCTCACAGCGTTGTTCACCAGTGTTGCTCCGCTTCCTAGACGACTGGTCGACACGCTCCGTATACTGACTTCGAGATGAGTAAGAAAACGATCCACCTCGGCCTTCTCGCGCTGTTCGTCTTGACTGTGATCTGGGCCTGTGACAGCGCCAATCCTGTAGCTCCGAACGGCGCCACCCTCAGTGTTAGCGCCAATCCGACCCAGATCGGACTGTCCGGGAGTTCAGTGCTCACCGTCACCGGCTTCAAGCCGGACGGTAACCGCCTAAATCCAGGCACCCAAATTCAGTTCTCGACCTCAATAGGCATCCTCTCTGCGGCGGTCGTCTCAGTAGACAACGAAGGCCGCGCGATCGCCGTGCTCAGCGGCACTGGGCAGCAAGGAACAGCGACTGTCACGGTCACCACCAGCGGTAGTGACAGCGAGACCACGATCGATGTGCTGATCGGTGAGGACGACACCACCCGGCCGGTGCTGACCATTACCGCGAATCCGAGTGATCTGGGCTTCGAAGAGCTTTCGGATATCGTCGTTCAGGTAACCAATGCCGACGGCTCTTCTGGCGGATCCGGAAACGTGGTCAGCTTTCGTAGCACTCTCGGCACCATCGCGGCCATCAACGGTGGTCGCACCAATGGCAGCGGCCTCGCCCGTGCCACGCTCACAGCGGAGACCATTCCGGGTACGGCAACTGTCACTGCGACGATGCCGCCCGCGGTGGATGTCGAAACCGCGGTTACGATCGCCGATCGCATGGTCGATCTGACGGTGACCGCTAACCCCGATTCGGTGGTTGCAGGGGAGGGTGAGGACTCTCAGTCCATCATCACTATTCTGGCTCGAGATGGAAATGGCCAGCCGTTGCCTAACCTCACCGCACAGGTCTTCACCAATCTGGGCGCAGTCGCCAGCCCGGTTGTCACTGGCGAGGACGGAATCGCTATCTCGGCCTTCACTGCTGGCAACATCTCCGGTAGCGCATCGATCGCAGTGATCGCTGGCTCTGGTGAATCAGCGCCGGTTACGATCGAGATTCGCGACGTCATCGGGCAGCTGTTCGTCACCGCCGACGAGTCGCGAATCGACGTAGAAGACACCACGTTCACGGTTCGAGCGCAGGCCCTCGACACCGCTGGCCGGGCTCTGAACGGGGTCATCGTGACCTTCGAGACCGACCCGCGGATTGGCAACCTAACGCCCTTCTCCGACGTGACAGCGGGCGAGGGCATCGCCGAGTCGACCTTCACCGTTACCCAGGCGGAGGTGCAGAGCTTCGGGCCGGATGCCTTCGACATCATTGGAACGGCGACTTCGGAGGGTGCAACCCGCACCGGCCGAGTGAGGGTCGTCATTGTTCGTGGGGCCCAGCCGTAGTCTGACCTCGGTCTAGCTGCTGGGCTGGAGAACGCCTCCTTCGGGGGGCGTTCTCTGCGTTCAGGCTAGTGCTATACTGCCCGCTCAAACCACTGAGGATTGTTGTCTTTAGAAGCAATGGACGAGAGAATGTCTGATTCGGCCCAAAGCAATCAACGGCTAGCAGATCTGAAGCGCCGCTTCGAGGCCGATCCTGAGTCAAGGATCTACCTCCAACTGGCTGATGAGTACCGCCATTTGGGCCACCATCCCGAAGCGGTCGAGGTACTGCAATCTGGCCTACAGCATCGGCCACGAGATCTCTCGGGCCTGATGGCCTTGGGGCGCTGCCAGCTAGAGATGGGTTCAGCCCGCGCCGCCGCCGAAGTGCTCGCAGGAGTGGTCGAGCGTGATCCCACCCACATCGTCGGTAACAAGTTGCTACTCGAAGCACACTTGCAGCGCGAAGACTTCGACAGGGCTAGCCAGCGAATTGAAATCTACCGCCTTCTCAACGACCGCGATCCTGAGCTGGACCACCTGCAGTTTCGCCTCGACAGGCTTCGCGAAGATCCTTCGGAGGTGCCAACGGAAGTGATGGATCAGCACAGCATCTTCGACTTTCCCACCGCAAAGTCGGCGGCGCCGGCTGGAGAGCAAGTGTTTAACCTGGACGTCGCTGCACCGAAAGACATGGCTATAAGGGCAGATATTTTCGCCTTCATCTCTACTCCAGATTCCACGGCCCCGCTGTCGGTGGAATCTGGTGTCGCCGACCTTTTTGACTTTCTCGATCCCCGCCCCAAGGCTGCCGAGCTACCTTTGGCGACTTTGTTGCCAGCAGCCGCAAGTGTTGGCGAGACGCTGCCCGAGCCCGCTGACGAGCCGCCGCTGGCCCCGCAAGCACGGGTCGGCGAAGCTGTGGAATCCGCACCGCCGGTGGCTGAAGAGAGCGCCGCGGTTGTGCCGCAGGAGAGCGCCGTGGCGTTCGAAGCTGAGTCGGCAGTGGCAACAGCGCAGCCTGTGATCGAGCCCGAGACAGTTGCTGAAGCTCCAAAGTCGACGGTTACCTTGGCTGAACTCTATCTCGAGCAAGGGCATCTGGGTGACGCCGAGAAGATCCTGCGCGAGATCCTCGACCGCGAGCCTGAAAATGCGGCTGCGCAAGCCAGCTTGCGCCAGGTCGAAGCCAGTGCCGCTGGCGAATTGACCGCCAGTGAGTTTACTATCAGTGAGTTAGGCGCCAGTGAGTTAGGCGCCAGTGAGTTGGCCGCCAGTGAGTTAACCGCCAGTGAGTTGGCCGCCGAGGTCGAGGAGCCGTGGCCTCACGGTCTGACTGAACGCAAGATCACCCTCTTGAAACGCTACTTACTACGATTGCGTGGGGCACAGAATGTTCGGTGAACGTTTGCAGCGGGTCGCTGATCGGATCGAGGGCACCTTGGCCCTGTCGCTGATCGCTGGCGACGGAATTCCGGTGGAATCGCAGGTAAATGATCGCGGCCTGGATCTTGAGGTGCTGGCCGCCGAGCTGATGGCTCAGGTCAAGGCTATTGGCAGTGATCAGCGTGAGCTCGGGGTGGGGGATGTGCGCCACTTCGCGGTCGCCACCGACAGCCGGCTGTTGATGATCACCTACGTTAGGGCGAACTACTACCTGATGCTGGTCGCTGATGCCGACACCCACTCGGGGCGAGCGCGCTTCGAGCTGCGTCGCGCCATTCTCTTGTTCGAAGACGATCTGATCTGAGTCATCCAACGGCTGCTGCCGCTGGTCGGCGAGGAAGGAACGAGTCGTGCTGAGTTTCGACGAAATCAAAGAGCTTATCGAGCTGGTGGGCAAACATCAGATGTCAGGCCTAGAGCTAGAGCGCTCCGGCTTCAGGCTGCGTATCGAGGGGGCTTCGGTGCTCGCCGCATTGCCGACGTCGCCAGCTGTTCTCAGCTCGCCGCCAGCAGCCGCGATGCAGGCGTCGAATGTTGCCGAACCCGCCGAACTGCCGGCCGCCAGCGCTGCCAAGGGCGAATTGCCGGCCGGGGCTCACCAAGTGACTTCGCCAATCGTCGGCACCTTCTATCGTCAACCCAGTCCCGATCAGAAGCCCTTCGTCGAGATCGGCTCACAGGTCAGCAAGGGACAGGTGCTGTGTATTGTCGAGGCGATGAAGTTGATGAACGAGATCGAATCGGACGTCGACGGCACGGTACTCGAGATCTACGTTCAAGATAGGCAGCCGGTCGAGTATGGCGAGCCCATCTTCGCCATCGCCGCTGACTGAGAACTAGCCTGAAGCGCTCGCCGGATGTTCAAGAAAATCCTGATCGCCAACCGCGGAGAGATCGCTCTGCGCATCATTCAGGCGTGTCGCGAACTCGATATTGCCACCGTGGCGGTGCATTCGACCGCTGATCGCGACAGCCTGCACGTCACCTACGCCGATGAAGATATCTGCATCGGCCCACCGGCCTCAGTGGACAGCTATCTCGACATCAACAGCGTCATTGCCGCCGCCGAAATTACCGGTGCCGAGGCGGTGCATCCGGGCTATGGCTTTTTGGCCGAGAACGCCCATTTTGCCGAGGTGCTGGCGGAGTGCAAGGTGGCGTGGATCGGCCCGCGCCCAGAGACCATTCGCATGATGGGCGACAAGGCCAACGCGCGCCGGGTGGCGCTCGAGGCCGGCGTACCGGTGCTGCCAGGCAGCTCTGAGCCGTTAGCCGACGCGGCCGCGGCGCGCAAGTTGGCGCTGGAAGTGGGCTTGCCGGTGATTCTCAAAGCCTCCGCCGGCGGTGGCGGCCGAGGGATGCGGATTGTCGAGCGTGAAGATCAGATCGACAGCCAGTTCAGTACCGCTAGCCGCGAGGCGCAGGCGGCGTTCGGCGATGGAACGATGTACCTTGAGAAGTACCTGGTACAACCGCGGCACATTGAATTCCAGATCTTTGGTGATCACCACGGCACGGTCATCCATTTGGGTGAGCGTGAGTGCTCGATCCAGCGTCGGCACCAAAAACTGCTCGAAGAATCGCCTTCCACGGCCCTCGATCAGGAGTTGCGCGACCGCATGGGAGATGCAGCGGTGCGTCTGGCCGCGGCCGTGGGCTATGTGAACGCCGGCACCATTGAGTTCTTGCTCGACGAGGATGGCAGCTTCTACTTCATGGAGATGAATACTCGTGTCCAGGTAGAGCATCCGGTGACCGAGATGGTGATGGGCGTGGATCTGGTCAAGGAGCAGCTGCGGGTAGCTGCGGGCGAGAAATTGTCGATGGCGAGTGGCTTGCGGCCGCGCGGCCATGTCATCGAATGCCGCATCAACGCTGAAGATCCGGAGAAATTCACCCCGTCTCCGGGTGAGCTGACCACTTTTCACCTGCCGGGCGGGCCAGGAGTGCGGGTCGATACCCACGCCTATGAAGAGTACGTCATTCCTCCCTTCTACGACTCGATGATCGCCAAGTTGATCGTCCAAGGTCGGGACCGCGCGGAGGCGATCTCGCGCATGTCGCGGGCTCTCGACTTCTTTGTCGTCGAGGGCATCAAGACCACCATTCCGTTGCACCGGCAGATTCTCCAGGATGAGTTGTTCTGCCGTGGTGAGTTGTCGACCCGCTTCATGGAAAGTTTCCAGGAGCGCCGCGCAGCGGCCGTGAAAGCTGATTCTTGATCGTGCCCGCGCTCTACGCTCTGGCCGACTGCGACGCTTTGGGAGCCGAACAGCTGCCGGCCGCGGTAGAGGCGATGGGCGAGGCCGGTGTGGGTTGGGTGCAGGTGCGTGCCAAGGGGTTGGCGGGAGGCCAATTGCAGCGCTTGGTGGCAGCATGTCAAGCGCGGCTCGCCGCGCACGAAACCTTGCTGTGGATTGACGACCGGGTCGACCTTGCTGCCTTGAGCGCGGTCGGTGGAGTACATCTCGGACAGCGGGACCTGCCGCCCGCGGCGGCCCGTCGGTTAGTCGGCGAGTCTTGCTTGATCGGTTTCTCGACTCACGACATGGCGCAGTTGGCGGCGGCGGATCGCGACCCGGCGGTCGATGTGATCGCCCTGGGGCCGATCTTCGCGACCGTCAGCAAGACCGATGCGCAGCCGGTGGTTGGTCTCGACACCCTGCGCTGCGCTCGCCGGCTGACCCAGAAACCGCTGGTGGCGATCGGCGGTATCGACGCTGGCAACGTTGCCGCGGTTCTGGCCGCGGGGGCGGATACGGCGGCGGTGCTGAGCGCGGTGTGTCGGGGCGATGTGGCGAGCAATTGCGCGCGATTGTTGGCCGTCGCGAAGGGAGCAGCGAGATGACTCAGAGAGAGCAGTTCGGCAGTCGGTGGGGGCTGGTGTTGGCCACTCTCGGTATGGCGGTCGGTACTGGCAACATCTGGCGTTTTCCACGGGTGGCGGCGTCGAACGGCGGTGGCAGCTTCTTGGTTGCCTGGGTGGTTTTCCTCTTTCTGTGGTCAGTGCCGCTGATTATCCTTGAGTTCTCCTTTGGCAAACACTCTCGGCGTGGCACGGTGGGTGCGTTTGCGCGTCTCGGCGGCGGCGGCGTGGCCTGGATGGGGGGGTGGGTGGCGCTGTGCGCGACCGCCATAATGTTCTACTACTCGGTGGTCACCGGCTGGTGCTTTCGGTTCCTCGCGGCAGCGCTGAGCGGCCAGCTGAGCGACGGCGCGGCAGGGGGCCAGCTGTGGGCCTCCTTCGCCGGTACTCCCAAGGCGCTGGTCACCCATCTGCTGGCGATGGCCCTTGGAGTGGCGGTGGTGTGGTTCGGCGTGCGCGGTATCGAGCGGGTCGCCAAAGTGCTGATTCCGACCCTCTTCGCGTTGGTCATCATTCTGGCCATTCGTGCCGTCACCTTGCCGGGCGCCGAAGCTGGTTTGGCATTCCTCTTCACCCCCCATTGGGGCGATTTGGCGAGTCCGGGTCTGTGGTTACAGGCGCTGACCCAAAATGCTTGGGATACGGGCGCTGGCTGGGGCTTGGTGTTGACCTACGCGGTCTACATGCGAGTGCGCGAAGATGTGCCGCTGAACGCTTTCATGATCGGTTTTGGCAACAACTCCATGTCGCTGCTGGCCGGCATCATGGTGCTCTGTACTGTGTTTGCGATCAATCCTGGCGCTCAAGCGGAGATTGTTGGCGCCGGCAACGAGGGCCTGACCTTCACTTGGATGCCGCAGCTCTTTGCCGCCATGCCCGGCGGTTCGGGGTTCATGGTTCTGTTCTTTCTCGCTTTGTCCTGCGCCGCTCTGACCAGCCTGATCTCAATGCTCGAACTCGCCACCCGGGTGCTGATGGATCGTGGACTGCCGCGCCGCCAGGCCCTGCCGTGGGTGGCTGGTGCTGGATTGGTTCTGGGAGCGCCCTCGGCCTTGTCGATGGAAGTGTTCGCCAATCAGGATTGGGTCTGGGGAGTTGGTTTGATGCTCTCGGGCCTGTTCTTCGCCATCGCCGCGATCCGCTTCGGTGTCGACAAGCTTCGCCGCCAGGTGGTCAACGGAGAGGGCTGTGATCTGCCTATTGGCCGCTGGTGGGTCGTGGCGGTGGGGGTGCTGGTGCCGGTGCAAGCGGTGACCTTGATGGCTTGGTGGCTACACGATGCTTGGCAAGCCGATCCGGGCTGGCTGAAGCCTTTCGGCGCTTACAACGCCGGTACGGTGCTGTTTCAATGGGCGGTTGCGTTGGCGGCGTTGGGATTTCTCAACCGGTTCTTGGCGGCAGCTGGCAACGACAACAAGGAGACAGGGGTATGACGCCACTGGCGATGTGGACGATGGCGATCATCTGCGGCTCAGTGTGGGGCGGATTTCTGTTCTTGGTGATCCGCGCCTATCGCCGCGAAAGCGCCAAGCGACGTGGCGAGTAGCCAGGGTGGGCTAGGTGGTAGCTGCGCGGCGGGTCTTCTTGGTCGGTTTCATGGCGGTGGGCAAAACCGTAGTAGGTAAGGCGCTGGCGGCCGAGCTGGGGTATCCTCTCGTCGACATCGACCGTGAGGTCGAGACCGCAGCCGGCTTGTCGGTGGCCGAGATCTTTGACCGTTGTGGCGAAGCTGCTTTTCGCGCTCTTGAGCACACCTGCATTCGTCACGCTGCTGCTGGACCGGCGGTGGTGGTGGCTACCGGCGGCGGGGCTTTCACTTGCGAACGCAATCGCGATTTGATCGGGGGCGGTGGGGTCAGTTTTTGGCTGGACCTCCCGTTCGAGGTGTTGCTGGAGCGTCGGGCGCATCCGGCGGAGGCGGAACGTCCCTTGTTTCGCGATGTCGAGGGTGCGGGTCGGCTTTACCTGGAGCGCAAGCCAGCCTATGAGCTGGCTGACCATAGGATCAGCATCGGGGAGCACGAGACCATCCCAGAAGTAGCTGCTAGAATCCTGGCCAAACTGCGAGAGAGCCCTTGCGATATCTGATTCTGTCCGACATGCATGGCAACTGTGACGCTTTTGAAGCCGTGTTACAGCATGCCGACCCGTCTAGTTTCGACGCTATCTTGGTGCTCGGGGACCTGGTGGGTTACGGTGCTGGCCCCAACCAAGTGGTGAATATCGTGCGTGACCTCGAGGGCGACGTGACCGTCGTCCGAGGCAATCACGACAAGGTAGTGGCCGAACTCGAGGATGGCTCGAATTTCAATCAGCCGGCGCTTGCCGCT
Source organism: Candidatus Multivoradales bacterium (assembly GCA_965248925.1). Classification (GTDB taxonomy): domain Bacteria; phylum Acidobacteriota; class Thermoanaerobaculia; order Multivoradales; family J023; genus CBDFLE01. The sequence continues at coordinate 3,593,727 of CBDFLE010000006.1, forward strand.
GCGCGTTGGACCACCGACCGGCTGACCGCCAGCAATCTGCTCTATATTCGTGAGCTACCCAAGGGGCCGCTCGAGATCACCGACGACGTACACGTCTGTCATGGTTCGCCGCTCGATGAAGATGCCTACGTGTTCTCAATCTACGATGCCTACGAGATTTTCTCCAACTATTCGGCAGCGGTGACTTTCTTCGGCCATACCCACATTCCCTCCTTATTTGTGCTCCATGCCAAAGGCATCGAAGTGGCGGTGGTGCAGGGAGAGAATTCCAGTCTGGAGCTCGAAGAAGGCAAGCGCTACCTGCTCAATCCGGGATCGATCGGTCAACCCCGCGATCGGGATCCGCGAGCTGCCTACTTGATTTTCGATAGCGAGGCGCGGCGGGTCACTTGGCAGCGGGTCGACTATCCGATTGCGGCGGCCCAGGACCGCATTGTTGACGCCGGTTTGCCCAAGGTGCTGGCCGATCGGTTAGAGATGGGGATTTGATCGCCGCGGGAGGGTACCGGGCCTCTGCTCTAGCCGACATGTAGATGGTTTTCACTTCCCACGTTTTCGTCTTTTATTTCCTGCCCCTGGTTCTCGCCTCTTACTACCTGGCGCCAGCTCGGCTGCGCAATACCGTGTTGTTGCTGGCGAGCTACCTCTTCTACGCGTGGTGGAGTCCGTGGTTCGTCACCTTGATGGCGGCTTCGACGTTGATCGACTATGGCTGTGGCCACTTGCTAGGGGAGCCTCTACGCTCGCCCCGGCTTCGTCGGCTGCTGTTGACCTGCTCGGTGAGCGCCAATCTAGGTTTGCTGGGCTTCTTCAAGTACAGCGGTTGGCTGTTGCGCACTGTTGAGCCGCTGTGGCGGGTGGTGGGCGGTGGTGCTCTGCCGTTGTGGCATGTGGTGTTGCCGGTGGGGATCTCGTTCTACACCTTCCAGTCGATGTCATACACCATCGACCTCTATAGGCAGCGGACTCGGCCGGCGGCTTCGCTGCTCGACTTCGCCGCTTATGTGTCGTTGTTTCCGCAATTAGTAGCTGGGCCGATCGTACGCTATCGCGAGTTGGCCGATCAGTTGCGGCACCGCAGCCACTCGTTCGACCGGCTGGCCTTGGGGCTGTCCTATTTTGCTTTTGGTTTTGCCAAGAAGTTGGTGCTTGCCGACAATCTGGCGCCCATCGCCGACGCTGCTTTCGAGGTCGATGCCGCCAGTTGGCATCTGGCTTGGATCGGCGCAATAGCCTATGGGTTGCAAATTTACTTCGACTTCTCGGGCTACTCTGACATGGCGATCGGGCTGGGCCACATGTTTGGTTTTCGCCTGCCGCGCAACTTCGCTTCGCCGTATCGAGCCGAGTCGATCACCGACTTTTGGCGCCGTTGGCATATCTCCCTCTCGACCTGGTTGCGGGACTATCTCTACGTCCCGCTGGGTGGCAACCGGTTGGGCAGACGGCGGACCTATCTCAATCTCAGCGCTACGATGCTGCTCGGCGGTCTGTGGCACGGCGCGCAGTGGAGTTTTGTCTTGTGGGGGGCCTGGCATGGCCTGCTGCTCGCCGCTGAACGGGCTCTGGGCAAGAGCAGTCCATGGGCCTCGCTACCGCGGCCCTTGCGAGTCTTGGCAACGATGTTCTTGGTGACCCTCGGTTGGGTCCTGTTTCGCGCTCCCAGTTTGGCCGACGCCGGGCGGTATCTGGCCAGCATGTTCAGCTGGCGGCTGCCGACTGCGAGCTCGTCGGTGGCCGAAGCGGTGGTCTATGCTCCATTTCCGCTGTTGATCCTGGGGCTCGCCGCCATCCTCGCTAGCTTGCCCCGGCGCACCGAACATTGGGTGGAGGGTCCTGCCGGCGGCTTGCAGACCTCGTTCTGGCGAGTCGTTTGGGTCCCGGTGTTATTCTTCTTGGGCTTGCTCGAGTTGGCGTTGTCGGGGCATCAGCCTTTCTTGTATTTTCAGTTCTAAGAGTCTGAGCAATGCATCGAGCCGAGCCCCAGAGTTCCCCCGACGACCGTTCGCCAAGGCCGGTGGTGGTTGGGGTCTTGATCAGCATGGGTCTGCTGATCCTGGCTCCACCGCTCTACCAGCTGTTGACTGACCTGGCGCTGGGTGCGCGGCCGGTGCTTGCCGATCTGGGTAGCGCTGCCCCCAAGAGTGCGCGTCTGCGGCAACTCGAAAGGCGTTTGCAGAAGCACTCCGCAATCGAAGGTTGGCTGCGACCGCGCTGGGCGGCGCTCGGTGACCATTTGCTCGAGCGAGGCAACGATCAAGTGAGCTTTGGTCGTGGCGATGGGCTTTTTCTGCGCGACAGCCTGCGCTATCTCTGGGCACCAGCCTACGGCTCTCCGCGGGCGGAGCGAGCCCTTGGACCGCCTGCGGGAGAGGATCCTCTGGCGGTGATTCTCGATTTTCACCGCCAGCTGAAAGAGCGCGATATCGAGCTGCTCTTGCTGCCGGTGCCGACCAAAGCAACGGTGCAACCCGATCGTCTAGGGCGGCGCCTGGCTGCCGAGTCGAGACCGCAGAATCCTGGCTTTGGTGCCTTTGTGCAGACTTTGACCGCGGCGGGTGTCGAGGTCTTCGATCCTACGGCCAGCCTGCTCGAAGCTCGGCGGCAGCGGACCGGGGTTTTCCTGGTCCGCGATACTCATTGGTCGCCGGAAGGTATGCGACGGGTGGCTGAGGAACTTGCGGAGCGGACTCGGCAGCAGTCCCTTTGGCACCTGCTCGGCCCGACAGCGGCGGCTTTCGACGAGCGCCATGTGACGGTCGAGGGAGAGGGAGATCTGGCCGCCTTGCTCGATTCGGCGGGGTGGCTGGAGAGCCAGCCAATGCGGGTCGACGTTCAGCAAGTGATCGCCCGTCGCGATGGGCGGCCGCCCATCGACCGTCGATCGCCGCTGCTCTTGCTGGGCGACAGTTTTACCCAGGTTTATGCCAACGCCGAGCTGGGTTTCGGTATCCGTGGCGGCTTGGGGGAGAGCCTGGCTGCCGAGCTTGGGCTGCCGATCGATGTGATCGCCATACCCGGAGGTGGCGCCAATCGCGCACGTCAAGCGTTGGCCTTGCGCCGCGCTGGCCTGGCCGGCAAACGCTTGGTGATTTGGCAGATCAGCCAGCGCGATCTGCTCTTCGCCCGCGAAGGGTGGTCGCGGGTCGAATTGCCACCGGTCGTCGCCTTCTCGCCGGCCGAACCTACCGCCGAGCGGATGCGGCATAAGGTGCTGGCTTTCGTCGAGCAGATGACTCCGCTGCCGCCGGTGCTGGACTATGCGGAGTGTTTGATCAGTGCCGAGTATTGGCTGATCGATGGCTATTTACCGGTGGAAACACAGCGCGTTTTCTACGTTTTCCACCCTGGCTGGAGCGATTTCAAGCCTAGTCGCTGGGCGCACCTCGCTCCCAGCACGGTGCTGGAGTTGGAATTGGAGCCGTTGGCCGAGCATGTCGATCTTGAGGATTCTTGTTGGATCGACAGGGTTGGAGTTCGGGGTCGCCCCTGGTGGGTGATCTCGGCGCGGGAGCATCGCTGATGAAGGGTCGCAGCGGAGTTCTCACCCTGGTCGGCTTGGCCTGGTTGCTGGGGCTGGGGGGTTGTCGACCGTCACCGGCGGGAGATCCCGAGGCGACCACGGCGAGCCAGAGAATCGCCCGGTTGCGAGCCGAGACTGCCAGTGCGATGGAGTTGCTGGCTGACCCCCCGCCGTGGCTTGCCGCCTTGCCAGAACTCGACAATCGTGATCGGCCGAGTCCCTCCGGTTTTCTCGCCCGGGCTTCTTCCGAGCGGGTGATCTGGGACGGTGAGTTGGTCGATCGGGTGATCGAGCCACTGCCCGAGGATCGCCAAGAGTGGCGCGGGCCGCTGGCCACTCTGGTTGCTTTTGCCGACGATTTGCGGCGGCTGAAGATTGACCTGCTGGTGGTGCCGATTCCGCCACGGGCGGCGGTGCTGTCACAAGAGCTACTCGGCGAGGCGGCCGAGCAACGACTGTACGACGGGCATTTTCGCCGTTTCTTGCTAGCTCTGGAGGAGCAAGGGGTCGAGGTGGTGGATTTGCTGCCGGGGCTCCGGCGCCAGCCTCACCGCGAATTTACCGGTGAGCTGCCAGCGGACATTGCGACTTTTCGCGAATCGGTTTTTCGCCGCCAGGACAGCCATTGGACGACCTATGGCAGTGGCCAGGCGGCAGTCGCCATTGCCCAGCGTGTTCGCCGTTTTGCTTGGTTTGCCGGGGTGGCCCAGGTGCAAGGTCGGGCGCGGTTGGTCAGTGAGGTGGAATGGAAACGGCGACTGGGACCGATCGCCCGTCGCTTGCAAGCAGCGTCGCGGCCACCTGCCGAGATCGAGCCCGAACTGTATTTGCGGCGGCGAGTGCGAATCGTTGGCGAGCGCTGGAGTTTTGAGCATCGGCAGTCGCCGGTGCTGCTGATCGGCGACAGTTTTGTGCAACCTCAACACGGCTTGGCCGACCACCTGCTCGAAGAGCTTGGCTTCAGGGTCGATCGGATTGGGGTTAGTGGTGAGATCCCATCGGGCGCGCTCACCGCTCTGGCCTACCGCGGCGACCGGCTGCGCGGCAAGCGCCTGGTGATCTGGGTCTTTGCCAGCTACTCGCTAAATCGCTGGCAGCAGTGGCGGCCGGTGCCAATGAGCGGCGCAGAAGGCGAGTAATCCCGGCCGGCTACACCACCCCGTAAGCCAGCATGGCATCGGCAACTTTCACGAAGCCGGCGACATTGGCGCCGCGCACGTAGTTGACGTAGTTGTCAGCGCCGTTGCCGTGCTCGACGCAGCGGCGATGGATATTGGCCATGATTTCCTGCAAGCGCTGATCGACCTCTTCTCGGGTCCAGGAGATGCGCAGCGCGTTCTGACTTTGTTCTAGCCCGGACACTGCCACCCCGCCGGCGTTGGCTGCTTTGCCGGGACCGAACAGCACTTTGGCTTCGAGGAAGGCATGCACGGCGTGCAAGTCGCAGGGCATGTTGGCGCCTTCGGCCACTGCCTTTACACCGTTGGCGATCAATTTGCGGGCATCGTCAAGATTGAGTTCGTTTTGGGTTGCGGAGGGGAATGCGAGGTCCACTGGGATACCCCATGGCCGCTGATTCTTGAGGTACCGGGCGCTGGCGAAGCGGCGGGCGTACTTGCTGATGCGCCCACGGCGCACCTCTTTGAGATTCTTCAACCAAGCCAACTTATCCTCGTCGATACCCTCGGCATCGTAAATCGTGCCCGAGGAGTCCGAGGCGGTCACTACCTTGGCGCCGAGCTGGATAAGCCGCTCGATGGTGTAGAGCGCTACGTTGCCGGAGCCGGACACCGCACAGATCTTGCCCTCTAAGTCCTCGCCGGCGTGCTCGAGCATGTTTTGCATGAAGTAGACCGTGCCGTAGCCGGTAGCTTCGGTTCGCACCAGGCTGCCGCCGAAGCTCAATCCCTTGCCGGTGAGGATGCCGGCAAAGCGGTTCTGCATCCGCTTGTACTGGCCGAACATGTAGCTGATCTCGCGCCCGCCGACGCCAATGTCGCCCGCCGGAACATCGGTGTCTTCGCCGATGTGGCGGTGCAGCTCGATCATCAGCGAATGGCAGAAGCGCATCACTTCGCGGTCGCTTTTTCCCTTGGGATTGAAGTTCGAGCCTCCCTTGCCGCCGCCCAGGGGCAGCCCGGTGAGGCTGTTCTTGAACACCTGCTCGAAGCCGAGAAACTTGAGCACGCTGAGATCGACTGAGGGGTGGAAGCGCATCCCGCCCTTGTAGGGGCCGATAGAATTGTTGAATTGTACTCGCCAGGCGCGATTGGCGCGGATATTACCTTTGTCGTCTTCCCAGGTGACTCTGAAGATAATGATCCGATCGGGCTCGGTCATCCGTTCGAGGATCTGGGCCTCGCGATACTGCGGATGCTCGATGACGAACGGCATCAAGCTCTCGACCACCTCGCGCACCGCTTGATGAAACTCATGCTCGCCCGGATTGCGCCGCACCAGCCCGAGCATGAACTTCCGTACCTCGGTCTTCGGGTTCGCCTTCGCCGCTTTTGCCGCCTGCGTCATGCCGATACCTCCTGACCGTGTCGGGAATCCCGACCGACCAGCTATAGAAGGTTCTTCGAGGGGTCGTGTCCAGCGAGGGATGGTAACCGTTTTTGCCCAAATTTGGCAGCTCTTGAGCAGAAATTGCTGTCCTTGCTTAGACCGCGGAGGTGGTATAGAGCCGCAGCATGGTCTCGAAATGCCGCTGGCGAGTTCGCAAGCGCTCTTCTTTCTCGGTCTTCTCCAACCATGCTTGCTGTATCGATGCCTCGAATGCGTGGCGGCGAGTGCGCCGTAGGTCTTCGAGTAATTCTTCGCTCAGAATTTTTTTTTCTGGCAACAGCCAGCTCTCGGAGCGCCTGGCGGCAACCATTTCGCTGGCTTGCTGGCGCAGTGTCCGCCGGCGTACCCACTGATTGTCGTCTTCAAGCAGCTGGCTCCACTTGCCGTGGCGCATTACTTCGAGCATTTCGGGCAGGTTCTCACCGAGGACTTCCTCGATCAGCCGCTGGGCCATCAGATCTTCGGTGAGCAGGGCCACCAGGCGCAGAGCGTTTTTCATCGATCTCCCAACGGTGACAGCCGGCGGCATTCGCTGACGTCAATTGGAGTATTCATGTTATGCCTTAGATTACACTAGCCAACTGTGCACCAGATCTCACCACGGCTGGAAAACTTGCCCGCTGCTAGCCGCGTACCAGGTAGAAGCTGATAGAAAGGTCACGAACCACTGGTTACCGGCTCCCGGTGTCGCCCTCCTACTAGGAGCAGTGCGGAGGTGAGCGGTCGCCGGCTTGCAAGGAGGTAGATTCGCTATGAGTAAACCACCCGTCGCCAAGGTTGCTGGCCGTAAGCTAGCTCTGGCCCTGCTGTTGATCTCTGTCGCCCTGGTGGCGACGCTGGCTGCCGAGCCGGCGTCGCGGTGGGCGCAATGGGGCGGCCCGAACCGCGATTTCCAGGCTCCCGCTGCCGGGTTGGCCGCGAGCTGGCCGGAGGATGGCCCCAAGAAGCTGTGGAGCCGCGATTTGGGGGATGGCTATTCGACCGTCTTGGTCGATGGCGAACGTCTCTACACCATGTACCGCGCCGCGGACAAAGAGGCGGTGATTGCCCTCGAGCGCAAGACCGGAAAGACCATCTGGGAGCAGCGCTACGACTCGGCGCCGCGCGATGGGCATATCAGTCAATTCGGCGACGGGCCGCGGGCAACGCCGCTGCTCAGCGGTGATCGGCTCTACACCATCGGTGTCTCCGGCATGATGCACAGCCTGAAGACCGCGGACGGCTCCGTGGTGTGGTCGCACGATCTGTGGGGCGAGGGCTTTGACGGCAGTTTCCTCAACCACGGCTATTCGTCGAGCCCGGTGGAGTATGGCGATACGGTCATCGCGCTGGTAGGTGGCGAGGGCGCGAGCCTGGTGGCTTTCGCCAAGCAAGACGGCAAGGTGGTGTGGAAGAGCCAGAGTTTCAAGAACAGCTATTCAGCACCACAGATTCTGCATGCCGCCGGCCGTGATCAGCTGATCACCTACATGGCCGAGGAGCTGGTCGGCATCGATCCCGCGACCGGTGAGCTGCTGTGGCGCTACGAGATTGCCAATCAGTGGAAACAGAACATCAGCATGCCGGTGCTGGTCGAGGGGCGCTATCTCTTCCTGACCTCCATTCAGGCTGGTGCTCGGGGTCTCGAGTTGGTCGCGAAAGACGGCAAGATTGAAGTGCTAGAGCATTGGTCGACGCGTAAGATCCAGTTGCATCATTCGAACGTGGTTCGTCAGGGTGATTGGGTCTATGGCACCACCGGCGGCGGTGGGGTCTACTTCATGGCGGCGGTCAATGCCAGGACCGGCGAGATCGGCTGGCGAAAACGGGGCTTTGCTAAAGCCAACTGCATTGGCGCCGACGGCAAGCTGCTGATTCTCGATGAGAATGGCAAACTTTATCTGGCCACCGCGACGCCAGAAGACTTGGTGATTCATGCTGAGGCGCAGATTCTGGAGAAAGCCGCCTGGACGGCTCCCACCATTGTTGGTAACACGATGTATGTGCGCGATCTGAAGACCATCGCGGCCCTCGATCTAAGCTAGCTGGCAAGGAGGAAGAATCGATGATGAAGAAAGCAATCACGGTTGTCGCGATGCTTGGTTGTCTGCTGGCCCTGCCTGGCCGAGGCGAGGAGCCGGCTGCTGCTGCGCCAGTCGAGGACACTCGGGCGGCGGCGCTCGAGGTCCTGGAGAAGGCCGGAGCAGCTGCCGCCAAGGTGCGTTCGGTGCGCTTCAAGGCATTCACCAAACCCACCGGTATCGTCAACAGTTTCGTCGGCTCGGCAGCGGGCGAGGGCTACATGGAAGGTTGGGATGCTGCGACCCAGCGGCCGCAGAAGTTTTGGGTCCATGTCCAGGCCAGTCCTCCCGGAAAGGAAGAGACCTCAGAGCTGACCGGCGGTGGTGACGGGGAGACCTACTTCCTGATCGACCATAAGAACAAGAAAGCTTATGAGGATCTGGATCCAGGAGTTCTCGGTACGGGTGGCCAGACCTTGCAGACGATCGGCTTGGTGCAGTTCGTTCACCCCGACCCATACCAGCGCGAACTCGAGGGCAAGAGCCTCGAACTGTTGGGAACCGAGAAGGTGAGTGGTGTCGAGTGCTACCTGGTCAAGGTTGCCTACGCTGGCGGAGGTCCGGGTGGAGCGGAAGTTGGCTCGATCTGGAGCTTTTCGACCGAGGACTATCTGCCCCGCCGGCGGGTGCGGCAGTTCGCCGTGCCGCAGCAGGGCGTGGGAGAGCTGGAGATCGTCCTCACCGATCTAGAGATCGATGCCGAGGTCACAGCTGATCTGTTCAAGCTCAAGTTGCCCGAGGGTTACGAGCAGATCGACGACTTCGCTCCCTGAGCGGAGCTTTTGCTCTCTGTCTGTGCGCCGATCTACGAATGGGTGCCTGCCAGCCAAAGACCGTGCTAGGCACTCTCTTTGGCTGGTAGTAGATCCGCTTTCTTGGCGTTGCGGAAGCGATGGAGAGTCGAGATCCCGCCACCGATGAGAATCACGTAGAGTCCGTACCAGACCAGCCGGATCAGCGGCTTGCGGGTCAGGTCCAACGAAAGCTTGGCTGCCTCTGCCGGCTTGGAATCCAGCCCAGCAAGATCCAGTTGCACCTTGCCGTTGGCCGGTCGAATACCGGTCATGGCGATCATCCCGCCCCCTGGCAGGCCGACCGATGGAGTGACCACTCGGCCACCACTTAGGAAGTTGTAGGCGGTTTGTAGCGGTGTTGCCACGCCATCGCGGATGATCTCCAAGTTAGCGGTCAAGGTCATCGGGCCGCCGCGGTTGAGGGCCGGCATCTGGCGCCGGATCTCGGCCATGTCGAGACCCAGGAAATGCACCTCGATGTCGCCAACTTGGGCGCTCTCGCCGCCGGCTAACACCAGCCGGCGCTCGACCCCTGGCGGTTGCGCCGGTTCGTATTGGATCGGCGAGAAGTAGAGGTCTTGTAGCAGTTCTCTGCGGATGTCCGGGTTGGGCATCAACTGCCGGGTGCGATCGTTGATGAACAGTTTTGGATAGGCCAGGAAGGTCTTACCATCAGCCGTCGCCACCTGCACCTCCATGCTCTCCTTCTGCCGCCCTTGACGGGGGACAAAGCGGTTGAAGGTCAGGGTCAGGCCGTCGACCAACTGCGGCACTCCCTGCACCAAGGTGACCTTAGTGCTGCGGTCATAGGCCGAAGAGGCCAGCACGCCGATCAACATGATGCCGACGCCGACATGCGATAGATAGCCGCCGGCTCGACCCAAGCCACCGCTCCGGGACAGTTCGAGGGTCTTGTGCAGGTTGGCGAACAAAGCGCAAGCGGCGAGCAACACCAGCAGGATATGAAAAGGCTCGTGCACTCCCAGCCCGACCGCCAGAATGGCGATCAGCACGCCACCAACCGTCGCTGGTACTAGTTTGCGGGCCAGCTGCCGCGGCTCAGTACCCTTCCAAGTCAGGAACGGCACTGCGGCCATCAGCAGGGCGACCAGGATGGTTAACGGCGAGTTCACCCGATTGTAGAACTCCGGCCCCACTTGCGCTTGGTTGTCCATCATGCCGGCGGAGATCAGCAGCTTGGTGATCAGCGGTCCCGAGGTCCCAAGGGTAATCACGATCGCTGAGAGCAGCACCGTGGAGGTACCCAGCACGAGAAAGAAACCGCGCGACAAGAAGGTGTCGCTATTGGGCTGGGTGGCGACCTTGGGCAAGCGGAAGATCAGTAGCCCCAGCGACAGCAGGCCATAGAAAAGTAGGATCGCCAGCAGCCAGCGCGACAGCCCGAGGTCGACGAAGCTATGCACCGAGAAATCAGCCAGAACGCCCGAGCGGGTCAGGAAGGTGCCATACAGTACCGACATGTAGAGCAGACAGGCCAGCACCAGATTGGCGCGGCGAAAGCGCCCGCGAGTGCGTTCCAAGTAGAGGCCGTGGATTAGCACTATGCCGATCAGCCAGGGAATCAGCGAGGCGTTCTCGACCGGATCCCAGCCCCAATAACCGCCCCAGCCGAGGGTGCGGTAGGCCCAATAGCCGCCCATCAGGATGGCTGTGCCGAGCACCATGAAGCCACCCAGGGCCCAAGGAAATGCGCGGGCCGCCCAGCGCCGGGTGTCGCCGCGCAGCATGGCGCCGACCGCGAACGAGAATGGAATCGCCCCCGCCGCATAGCCGATGAACATCACCGGAGGGTGGATCACCATCCAATCGTCTTGCAGCAGCGGATTGAGTCCTTCGCCGTCGACCGGGGTGTGGTCGAGCATCACGAAAGGGTTCTCGCGCACCAAGATGAAGAGCAGGCCGAAAACGGTCAGGGTGTAGACGAACATCACCGACGCTTCGTCTTTGCCGCAGGTGCGCCGGACCAGCAAGCCGATCAGCGAAGCCCACAGCAGCCAGATCATGAAGCTGCCTTTCTGGCCGGCCCAGAAAGCGGCGAATTGGAAGCGCTCGGAGAGGTCGAGGCCCGAGTACTGGAAGACGTACTCAATGCGGAAATCGCGCCGCACCAGGCAGATCCCTAGAATGACCGCGGACAACACAATCGACAGGGCGTAGAAACTGTAGGCGCGCTGGGCGAAACGCAGGGTGGCGGCGTCACCTCCAGAGCGCATTGCCTGGCTGTAACCCCACAGAGCGGCGACGGCAAAGAACAGCGCGCACCAGATCGGCACCGCGCCAGGCAGATACAGAGTGGAGATTTGCGACAGCATGGCCGGACGCGGCTTAGCCGTATTCCTTCGCCTCGTAGTCGCCCTTGCTCGACTCCAGGCCCTGGTATTTGCTCGGACACTTGACCAGCAACTTGTCGGCCGCGAAGATCTCGGTTGCTGGGTCGTAGCTGCCGATGGCAACAATGCTTATCGCGTCTTCAAAGTTGGCTGGCTTGACCCCCTGGTAACGCACCGGCATGGTGCTCTGGTCTTTCTCGTCGACCAGGGTGAAGAGCAGGCTGTGGCTGGACTCGTCGTAGCCCGAGCTGTCTTTGTCCAGGCCGCCGGCCACTTGCACGCTGCGACCGCTAGCGCGGGCGTCGGCGTAGGAGACGTAGGGAGTCAACGACTCTTGGAAGGCTGAAAGAGCGAAGCCGCCAAAGGCCAGCAGTAACGCGGCTCCGAGGAAATAAGTAGCTTTCTTGCTCATTGCTCTTCTTCCCTCCGGCTGATTTGCCGGTCGAGTTTCAACAGGTAGAGGAACAACCCGGCCCAAATGATCAGGTTGACCGCCGCCAACCAAAGTACGCCACCATCGTTCATTGCCTCGTCTCCTCTTCCAGCCGTAGGTTCTTGTCCCGAGGCAGCAGTAGAATCTGGGGATTCAAATCCTTACACATCGTCAAGTTGCTCGAATGCCAAGATGCGACGCCGCAAGCTGTGCATCCAGAAGAGTAATGCGATAAAGCCGGCCATCCCCGCCAATACCACCGACAGAATTGGCGATGCCATCTCGGCCTTGCCAGGAGTCGGGTGCAAGGAGAAGCTGGCCATGCGCGGCATCACGAAGTAGAGGAACGGCGCCACCACCAAGCCGAGCACGGCGTAGACCGCCGCCAGTCGGGCACGGGTTTCAGCGTCTTCGACCGCGCCGCGCAGGGTCAGATAGGCGCCGTAGAAGATCAATGCCAAGGCAATGCTGGTTTGGCGCGGGTCCCAGTTCCAGTAGGCTCCCCACTGCACCTTGGCCCACACCGCGCCGGTGACCGTGGCCAGTATGGCGAACACTAGCGATACCTCGACCGCTGCCAAACTGGCCCAGTCGTGGCGTTGCTGGCGGCGAATCAAGTAGAGCGCGCTCCACACGCCGGCAGCGAGAAAGCCGATGAACGAAGCCACCGCCAGGGGCACATGGAAGTAAACAATGCGGCTCGATTGTGGGCTGTCTCCAGCCAGGCCGCTAAAGCCGCTCGACATCGGGGCGGCGAGCAGGGCGGCCAAGATCACCGCTGAGATCCACAGAAAAAGCAGCCAGGACAGAGCTTTCTTCATCACGTCCTCGTACGATTTCTTCGAATTCTGGTTCGTCACCCCAAGCCGCATGGGTACCTTCGACTTATGGATTCCACACCACGGGGAAGAGCATCAGAGCGGCCACTGTCAAGGTCCCATCATACAGCAGAGTCTGCATCAGTGCCGAACTGCTTGGCTCGCCGAGCACCGCGCTGCGGGTGAGTTGGATGGCGAAGAGCAGCAGCGGTAACAAGACCGGGAACGCCAGCACTGAGAACAACGCTCCGCGCGAGCGCGCCTGTGCCACCATGGCGGCAATCAGGGTACTGGCCACCGCCAGCCCATAGCCGCCCACCGCCAGGGCGCCTAGCAGCCGCGGCGCCGAACTCACTGGCATTTGCAGCATCGCCAGGTAAAGCGGCACGACGATCAGTTCGAGCAAGCCGAGCAGCGCCAGGTTATAGAGCAGTTTGCCGCAGAACAGCGCCGACGGCCGCGCTGACAGGCGTAATGCCGCCGCGGTGCCGAGTTCCTCCTCCTGCACGAAACTGCGCGGTAAGCCCGCCGAAGAGGCGAAGAGCAGGATCAACCACAGAATCACCGCCAGGGTGTTGAGCCCGTCGCTAGAGGTGCCGATGGGCCCTAACGCCATGCTCACCATGACCAGGGTCGAGAAGGCGAAAAGACCGACGGTGTTCAGGGCATACCGAGTGCGCAGCTCGCAGCGCCACTCCTTGCCGGCGACCGCCAGCGTTTCATGAATCCAGATCGAGGCGTGTCGTGACACGGGGTAGCTCCAAATCGTCCGGGTTGGCGACTACTGCCAGGCTCCCGTCATCCAGGTGTTGCTCGAGCAGTCGCCTGACATCGCGCCGCCCTTGAGCGTCGAGGTTCTGTAGTGGCTCGTCGAGCAGCAGCAGGCGCGGCCGATGAGCCAGTGCCCAGCACCAACGCAGCCGTTGGCGCATGCCCGAAGACAAGGCGGCAGCCTCGCGACCGCGGGGCAAGCCGAGGTGGTCGAGCAGTTGGCGACCGTGTTGCGGTTCGATACCGCGTAGGCGGGCAAAGAAGTCGAGATTCTCAAGGGTCGTCAGCTGGGGGTAGAATTCCAAGTCGGGAGCGACCCAGCCGACGGCCCGTCGCCGTTCCTCGGTGCTGAGCTGGTGGCCGCCCAGCCGGTATTCGATAGTGCCCCGCTGGGCCACCAACAAGCCGCTGAGACAGCGCAGCAAGGTGCTCTTGCCCGAGCCGTTGGATCCGGTCACCAACAGCAGATCGCCGGGGTCGACCTGGCCAGAGACCCCGCGCAACACTCGCAGCCGGCCGTAGGAGCGGCGCAGGTCGCGAAATCGCAGCCGATCTTGGCCCGGATGGTCCCCGGGTCGCCGGTCCGCCGTGTCCTGTAGATCACTACCCATGGCGGTGGATTATAGGCCCAGTGCCGGGGTATTCGCAGCCGTATTCAAGGTGGTGTCGACGGTGGTGTTGACGGTGGCATTCAAAGTGGTCTTGAATCTCTATGGATGGCCGAGTCGGCCAGGGGACGTGCTGACGCCGGTTGTTTCGTATCCGGGCAGGACGTAGGATCATGCTCATGTCGGATGCACTAGATGGTGACGGGATCGACTCCCGCGGGCCTTTGAGGGCAGCGTCGCTGGCGCTGCCGCGAACCTTGTTGGCCTTGGTGATGGTGAGCGTTCTTAGTTGTGCTGGTAGTACGCCTCCCGCCAGTCGTCCTGCGCTGCCGGTCGCCGCTGTCGAGCAGGCCCATCTCGAGGAGCATGCGCTGTTGCTTTTGCTCGCGGATCGGCGTACCTACGAGCCTTTCACCTTGCAGCAATCACTCGATGGCGATGTCGAGCTACGCCGCGCCCTGGCCGCGGCGGTAGGTTGGTTGGGCGATCCGCGAGGCGCTGGCCTACTCGCGGTGTTGGCCACCGACGTCGATCTGCAAGTACGGCGGGCGGCGGTGTTCAGCTGTGGTGAGTTGGGAGAGAAAGGGGCCTCTGGCTGTGCCGACACCCTACTCCGGCGGCTTGACGACGAAGATCGTCAGACGGGTAGATTGGCGGTCGAAGGGCTAGCCAAGATCGGCGTGCCCTTCGACAGCATTCTGCCGGTGTTGAGCGAGATGAGCGCGGAGGAATTCCTTGCTCGTCTAGTGCCTTCGTTGTCGCAATGGGCGCGTGCGGGAGTCGCGGTTCAGGGCTGGGCTGAGTTGGGCCTGGCCAGTTCGGATCCCCAGATCCACGCCCTGGCCGCCCACTCACTGACTCGCGAGCCGCAGCCCGAATCACGGGTCGCGATTCGCGGCCTGTTGGGCGATGCCGACCCCTGGGTGCGCTCTTGGGCGGCGCGGGCGATGGGCTGGGTGGGGGCGCGCGAAGATCTAGAGCTGCTGCGTCCGTTGCTTGAGGATTCCCACCTAGGACCCGCTGTGCAGGCGTTGCGAGCCGCCCATCGTCTGCTGCGCGAAGGCCGCGCGGCGCCACCTGCTGCTTGGCGCGACCGATTGCTCGAGCTGTTTTCCGATCCCCGGCCGGCGGTGCGCCACAGTGCTATTGAGGCGAGTGCCGGTTGGTTGCTTGACAGGCAGCTGGAGGAGGCCTTAAAAGGCCTTGCCTTTGCCGAGGTGGCGCGAGATCGGCAGCTGGCGGTGCTTGCTCTGGCGGCCGCCGCCAGCCCGGCTGCGGAGCTTCTGAACGCCCGTTTGGCCCGCCATCCCGAAGCCGCGGAAAGGGCGGTCGCCGCGCGTGCGGCAGGGCGGCTAGGCAGCGAGACCCTGCTTGCCGAGTTGGCTGAAGATCCCGCGGCGGGAGTCCGCTTGGCGGCACTGTCGGTCTACTTGCAGCGCGACGACGCCAGCGCCGAGTCTCAGGCTCGAAGAGCATTGGCGGACCCTGATTCGGCAGTTCGTGCCTTGGCTATCGAATGGACCGTGGACCATCCGGTGGTCGAGCTGCGCGCCTTGGCGCCAGCGTTCTCGCCGTTGCGTCGCGAACGCGGTATCAGTCCCTTCTTGGCCGGCGCCAAGAGTCTGGCGGCGCGGGCGCGGGTGGAACCGCTGGAGCGCGGTACCGCGGTAGCTTTGCTTGAGGACCTGGCCGCTGATCAGCGGTATTTGGTGCGTCGGGCTGCGATTGAAGAACTTGGCAGTCTAGGGCGCCCGCGGCCCGCGCTAGGCACCGTCGACAGTGGCCGTTCGGTGTCTACGTATCGGGAGCTGGTGCTGCGTAGCCGGCGTCCGCGAGAGGTAGAGATTGTCACCAGTCGGGGTAAGATGACGGTACGCTTGGAATGCCCGCTGGCACCCTTGACCTGTTTGAATTTCTTGCAGCTTGCCGGCCAAGGCTACTACGACGACATGTCTTGGCGGCGAGTGGTGGCGGATTTCATCGTCCAGAGTGGCGATCCGCGTAGCGACGCTGCGGCGGGTCCCGGCTACACGGTGCGCGATGAAGTCAATCCGCTGCGCTTCGAGCGAGGTGTCTTGGGCATGGTGCTGGAGGGTCCCGACACGGCGGGCAGTCAGTTTTTCATCACCCTGTCGCGACAGCCACACCTCGATGGCGTATACACTGCTTTCGGTCGGCTAGTGGACGGAGAGTTGGTGCTCGATCAGCTGGTCCAAGGCGACCGTATCGTTACCATTCGGGAGGTGGCTTAGCACGGAGCGAGGTAGCGGCCTCGCACTGAGCGGAAGACCACCCAGAGATTCTGCAACCTTCGTTTAAACCTCACGTAGCTAGGCAATGTCGAGAGAAGCGGTGCGACCCACAGATGAAGAGCTGGTTGCGTCGGTCCTTGACGGCGAGTCGGAGCTTTACGGCCAGGTAGTGGCCAGGTACCAAGGCCGCTTGGTCAACTACCTCTACCGGATGCTGCGCAACGTGGATGATGCCCACGACTTGGCGCAGGAAGTTCTCTTCAAGATCTACGGCGCGCTCGATCGGTTCGATCCCAGCTATCGCTTCTCGACCTGGCTCTTTAGGGTGGCCCAGAACGCGGCCATTGACCGAATTCGCAAACGCCGGCTCAAGCTGGTGTCGATCCACCGCCCAGATACCGGCGATGGAGATGGTGGCGATTGGCAGTTGCCTAGCGACGATCCGACGCCCTATCAGACGACCCGCAATATCGAGCGCGGCGTGGCTATCGAAGAGGCGATCGAGAGCCTGCCCTGGGAGTACCGCGAGTTGATTGTGATGCGGCACTATGGCGAGCTGTCCTACGACGAGATCGCCAAAGCCAAAGGGATGCCACTCGGCACAGTGAAGAACAAGCTGTTCCGGGGTCGGCAGATGTTGAAGCAGAAGCTGCGAGAGTTTTTGACCGATTAGATGTTGCACGAGAGCGGTTAGAAGCCAGATCTCAACAACGACAGCACAAAGAACAGCACAGAGACCAGACTCATGAGCACCCAAAACTCAACAGACGCCGCCACCCTCGAGATGTGGCTGGACCAAGACCTGGGCGGCACCCTGGCGATCGACGATCGGCAAAGGCTCGATCGCTGCGCCGCCGCCGGTGTCGCCACCGCGACGTTACGGCAGGAGCTGCAATCGCTGCACGCCTTGCTGGCCGAGAGCCGGATCGAGGTGCGAGCTGATTTTCGCCAGCAATTGATGGCCCGGTTGCCAGTTGCCACTTGGGAGCCGCGACGTTCTCCGGCTTGGGCCTTGCCACTGGCTTTGGCTCTGTCGTTGGCGCTTGCTGCCGGTCTGTTGCTTGCCAGGTCCGACTTCACTAGCGGACCGTCGTTTGGTACAGCGCTGGCTCTGGTCGATTTTCTGCAAGCCGCGTCCTTGGCCGGGGCGGGCCTGTGGGCGGCGACTTGGCGCGGATTTGGTTTGGGTCTGGAAGAGCTGATGGCTGCTTCCAAGCTCAACCTGCTGGCATTTGGTTTCGGTGTGCTATGTCTCAACCTGCTGTTCTTCCGCCTGTTGCGCCGACCGGCGTTAGCGACTGCTGAGAGTTCCTCCGCAAGGGTAAGTTCCAGCCGGGAGCAGGGCTGAATCGTCCCTTCGCTGCTAGTAATCCTACGCCACGCTAGCCCCTGTTAAGGTGGGGTAGTGAGCCACCAAATCCCCAGTCGAAGACCGAGCGACCCGTCCTGGCGGCGGGTTCTCTTGCTGGCCTTGGCTATCGTCTTGGCCACGGCCGCTTTCGAGAGCCCCGCGGGCGAGCGGCGCGGGCCGGCCTACCGGCTTGAGAACGGAGGTTTGGCACGCAGCCGAATCGTTGCTCTGGGGCGCGATGTGATGCTTGATGGCGAGGCCCGCAGCCACGTTGTGGCGCTGTCGGGCTCGGTCTTCATCACCGGTGAGGTGGCAGGTGACGTGATCGTTATCGATGGCGAGGTACATTTGTCGCCCACGGCCCGGGTGGAGGGCGATATTTTCGTCCTTGGCGGGCGCATCGCAGCAGCGCCTAATGCTCAGATCGGCGGCCGATCGGTGGCCTATCCCGACGCCGCGGCGGTGTGGATGTCATTGCTCGAAGGGCCGGCGCTGGGGCGATCGGCGGGATCCAAGGTGGTGCTGGGAGCGCGGATGGCGTTAATGGCATTTTGGGCCTTGGTTGGCGTGTTGTTGTTCGCCATCGCCGGCCGGGAAGTGGTCAGCACCTCCGAGAGCATTCGCTTAGAGCCCTTCCGCAACTTCTTTGTTGGTCTTACCGGCGTTTTGGCGATGGTGCTCACTGCCCTCTTTTTCAGCTCCTTCGCTGGTGCCTTTCTTGGCATTCCCTTGTTAGTGTTGGTCGGCGTTGTTGCCCTGGGACTGCGTTTTTGGGGCATGGTGGCGGTGTTTCACGCCCTCGGTAGTTGGCTCGCTCGCACCCTTGGGCGCCGCCCGCCTTTGCCGCTGAGCGCCGCGACTCTCGGCCTGGTCGCCCTCGGAGTGGTCAAATTCCTCCCTTGGTTCGGCATCCTGGCCTGGACCGTTGCCACCTTCATCGGCGTCGGCGCGGCCCTCTCCACCAAGCTCGGCCGCCGCGAAGCCTGGTTCCAGACTGGCTGAGCTTTGCTAGCTGGGCGTCTCGAAAACTACACAAATCACTGAAAACAGGTATCTTACTCTTCGTCCCGCCAGGGACGTCACAGCATAGCGAGTGATTTCAATCACTCGCTATGCTGTGGCTGGGACATCGGCCAGCTGCGGCAATGCGCCAACAGCTCACAAGCCGCCGCATTGCACATCCAAAATGTTAATCGGCCCAGCCAAATGAACACGCAAGCGGCACATCCCCGCCGGGCGGCAAATCGCCGACCGATGCAACCGAGTGGGAAGTCGCAAGCCCAGAAAAGAAGTCTAACTCTTCTGCTATTGTCGGCTGCGAGTCAAGAAAGCTATAGGAATCCAGGGGAGGATCACCATGAAGCTCGACCACCACCACGCCTTGCTCGCGGACGCTGCTAGGGACAGCTTGCAGAAGATCCGGCAGGATAAGCGCAAGCTCAACAAAAGGCTCAAGCCCCCACTAGCGCGCCTGGAAAAAGATCTCTTTCTGTCCGAAATGGACGTTGCCAGGCTGCGGCTGGATTGCAAAATCGGCGATCGCGCGGTGGGCAGCGAGATTGGCCGCGTGCTGGGCGTGCCATTGCAGACCTATATTAGAGACCGCCGTTTGGAGACGGCGGTCCGGCTGCTGGGACGTACCAATCTGAATCACGGCGAGATCAGTGAGTTGCTGGGCTGCTATTCGAGCACTTCAGCTTTTTGCCGCTCCTTCAAGCGCTGGTGCAACCTGCAGCCGGGTGCCATGCGCCGGCAACTTCGAGCCAATTCGCCGCAGGCCGGCGCGCCAGCCGACGAGATGCTAAACCGCGAATTCTGGTACCCGGCGATGTTCGGCAAGCTAGATCCGGAGCAAGAATACCGATTCACCCGCCATGTGCAGGCTCTCTACCCCAGGTCCCTCCAGCTAGCTTGCACCGAGGCGAATGACGACTCAGAGCCCCACCAGGAGCACATTGACGGACGCCGATTCGAGCGTTTCCATGCCGAATGCCTATTCCGACGAAACTGACCAGCCATTCCGATCGAAACCGACCACTTGTCGGAGCGAAGCGACGCTGGCGCTCTCCTCAGTTGTAAGTGTCCACTTTCGCTGTAGCTGGAGCCCTCCTTCCGGCTCTTCTTCTTGATTGATTGTATTCAAATAACCCGTCGTCGGGGCTGTGCGTAGCTGTGGGAAACGCAGGTTGGGGGGCAGGGGGGCGTTTTCCAAGCGGTTGTGGGAATCGCAGAGCGATTTCCACAACCGCGGCAGCTTCCACAGTCCATCTTGGGTCGGGTCCGGATCGGGCCGCAGGCCCGCTGATGGGTCAGAATCGGCGATCGCTTCAGCATGCTCTTGGATCTCACCTTGCCTCTCGCTGGGCGGCCTTGCGAATACCGCCGGCTCTCTTCGCCCGCATGGAGTCACCGTCCACCGCGAGCTTGTAGGCGCCGTGGACAGTGCGATCGAGGATGGCGTCGGCCAAGGTCGGATCGCCGATGACCTCGTACCAGCTCTCAACCGGTAGCTGGGAGGTCACCAGCGTGGAGCGGTTGCCGTAGCGGTCCTCAAGAATCTCGAGCAGGTCGCGCCGCTCGCTGGCCCCGATCGGCGCCAGCCCCCAGTCGTCGAGGATGAGCAGGTCTGTGCGAGCATAGCTCTTGAGCAGCTTCTCGTAGCTACCATCACCCCGCGCGATGGCGAGCTGGCGAAACAGCCTCGGCACCCGCAGGTACAAAGCGGTGTAACCCTCCCGACATGCCTTGTGCGCGAAGGCGCAGGCGAGAAAGGTCTTGCCCACCCCGGCCTTGCCGGTGATCAGCACGTTGAGATGCTCGGCGATCCACTGGCACGAGGCCAGGCGCAGGATCTGGCCTTTGTCCAGGCCCCTCTTGGCTCGCCAGTCGATGTCTTCGATGGCCGCCTGCTCGCGCAGCTTGGCTTTTCGCAACCGCGCTATCAAGCGGCGGCTGGATCGCTCGGTCGCTTCGCGCTCGACCAGCAGCCCGAGGCGCTCTTCGAAGGAGAGCTCTGAGACATCGACCATCGACAGCTGCTCCTCAAAGGCTTTGGCCATACCGTGGAGCTTGAGCGCGGCGAGTTGATCGAGCGTCGCGTGCCTCAGCATGGCGGCGTCTCCTCGCGGCGCGCGGCACTGTAGTAGCTGGCGCCGCGGACGTTGCGGTGCTCGATCGGCGCCGTCACTTCGGTGGGCTCGGGCGCTGCTTGCTGGTCCAGGCCGCTCTTCAGGATCGACTTCACGCTCTTGTAGGACAGGCCGTGAATGGCGAGCGCGCGGCGGCACGCAGCCTCCAAACGATTGGCACCATAGGTCTTGCCCAGGCGCATCAGCCCCAGACACGAGCGAAAGCCGTGCTGAGGATGGGAGCGGTTAAGCATGATGGTCTCCACCAGTTCGGCCGTCGCCTGGCCTGTTTTCGCCGCCCAGCTGATCAGCCGTGTCGGTGTCCACTCCAGGTACGCCTGGTGCGCTTTGGGCATGTGCTCGCTCTGGGTCGTGTGCCGACCCCGACACCGATTGCGACGATGAGCAGCCACACGCTTGCCGCGATCGAGCACCTCCACCAGTTGCGCCGTCGCCCGCAGATCGAGCTGCTTCTTGATCAGCTGGTACGGCACACTGTAATAGTGGCCCTCGAACTCGACGTGGTAGTCCGGGGCAACGCGTACCTTCTTCCATTCGGCAAGCTCGTAGGGCTGGAGCGGCAAAGCACCCAGAGCAGGACGATCGACCTGCTCGAACAGCGCTCGGCGCGAGACGCCCAACACCTTCAGCGGACGGTCGTTAAGCTCGACCAGAAGCTTCGCGATGCTCTCGTTGAGCTCTCGCAGGCTGAAGAACTGCTGGTTACGCAGCCGGGCCAGAATCCAGCGCTCCACTTGCAATACACCGTTTTCGACCTTCGCCTTGTCTTGGGGCTTCCTCACCCGCGCCGGCACCACCGCCACGCCGTAGTGCTCGGCCAACTCCGCGTAGGTGCGATTGATCTCCGGCTCGTAGCGGCACGGGCTGGTCACGCCGCTCTTCAGATTGTCCGGCACCACCAGCTCGCTCACCCCGCCCAGAGCCGCGAAGGTCCGCACATGAGAGCCGATCCAGCCCTCCAGGCCCTGGCTCCACGTTGATTCGGCATAGGTGTAGTTGCTCGCCCCCAGCACCGCCACGAAGATCTGCGCTTCGCGCGCTTTGCCAGTCGCCGGGTCGATCACCCTCACGGTCTGTCCGGCATAGTCGACGAACAGCTTCTCGCCCGCCCGGTAGGCTTGGCGCAGGCACACATCCAGGCGCCCTTCCCAGATCCGGTACAGCTGACAGAAGCGGCTGAGACCGTAGCCGTCGGGATGGTCCTCCCGGTACTCCTGCCACAGCAGCGACAGGGTTACGCCCTTCTTCTTCAGCTCGCCATGCACCTTGGTCCAGTCGGGCAAGGCTCGCTGACCACCCCTCCGAAGCGGCTGCGGCCGAGGGTACAGGCGTTGCTCCAGCTCAGCGTCGCTCAAAGCTGCTACTTGCTCCCAGCTCAGGCCTTCAACCTTGGCTCGCAGCAGGTAGTTGCACACCGTCCCGTGGCCCAGCCGAACCGACCGTCCGATCTGGCGGTGCGACAGGCCATGCTGCCATTTCAGTCTCAGTACCTCGCGTATCTTGCGCATCGATGTCCTCACTCTCGGCATCCAATCCTCCTTTCAAGGAGGCTGGAATACCCCAATTGTGAGGAGCGCGCTACCGTCGAACTCCGCCGTGGCCAGGATTCCGATCCAATCTGACCACCCATTCCGATCGATCCGGAAAAGTGGTCACTTTCGATCGGAATCGGTGGTCATATTCCGTTGGAATCACTGGTCACTTTCAATCGGAATCGGTGGTCGAATTCCGTCGGTGCAGGCAGGTCCAGGCTGCGGTATTGAATGGCCTCGGCGGCATGCGCTGCCCGAATCTCCGCCGAACTGTCGAGGTCGGCGATGGTGCGGGATAGCTTGAGGATGCGGCTGAGTGCCCGTGCCGACAGCTTGAGCTTGTCGAAGGCGGTGTCGACCAAGCGCTGGGCATCGGGCGCTAGCACGCAATGCTGCTCGATGCCGTCGCTCCCCAGGGAGGCATTGACCGGCAGGTCCGTCTGGGAGCCGAATCTACTGCGCTGGATCTCTCTCGCCTGGCGCACTCTCCACGCTACTTCCCGAGTCCCTTCGGTGGCTTCGCTGCGCAACTCGGCAAGGCTCACCGCGGGTACCTCGACATGCATGTCGATGCGGTCGAGCAGCGGCCCTGAGACCCGACTGCGATAGCGCTCGATCATCTGTGGCGAGCATTTGCAGTGATGCCGATCGTCCCCCAAATGCCCGCACTTGCATGATTGCGGCCCCCTTTTGCCATGTCCAGTTGAGAGGACGTATCCCCAAGATTGCGGGGTATCCGCGAGAACTTGTTACGATTGGTAACCACATCAAGAGATGTCGGCTTGATCGTGGTCAGTTGCAGAAAGACGTTGCCCGAACGCTCGGCGTCTGTCTGGGTTCGATAGTAAATTGGGAACATGACAGGGGCTACCCGGAAGTCCGGTTTTGGCCGGCACTCACGGACTGGCTTGGCTACGATCCAAACCCTGAGCCCGAGAATGTGGCTGAGCTGCTGATGGCTTTGCGGCGCAGGCTCGGATTTTCGCAGCGCTCTCTCGCCACGGTCATCGACGTGGCACCAGAGACGATTTCGGGATGGGAGCAGCAGGCGCACCGGCCGTCAGGAAAAGCACGCCGACGACTGAGCGGCTGGATTGAGTCGCTGGAGGTCGGAGACGATCTCGCGAGGTGTGCTGCTCGGGTGGTGGTGCTGTTGCGGGGGCGGAGTGCCGTGGTGGAGTGAGCGCTTATTGGTCTTTTGCGAGTTGCGCGAGCAGTGCCCGCCGAATGACCTCGGGATTGGATGTGCGGCTATCGAATGCACGCCGCGATTTTGACCATTGATATATGTAGACAATATCAGAATATCGAAAACAAGGAGTTCCCTCGCGTGCAATCTCTGTCATTCAGTGGATCGAGGGGAAACGGTTCATTTCCAGCCTGCCAAAATGAACCGTTTGGTCTCTAACATCTTTTCCCATAGCTTGTTTGACGAAACAAAGTCGAGCGGGAACCTGGTGGGCCTAGGGCCAGTCCAAGCAAGAGAACGAATCTAGAATCTTCCAGAAAGTGAGGTAGCCTTGAGAGACAGAATCCCCAGATGTTCGATCCTAAACGCCGCCTGCCTACTGGCAGTCGCAGTCGCCGCCGCCACCGCCCACGCTCAATGCAACAGCACCCCCATCGCCTCGGGCGACAACGCCGAAGCCGCCTCCGCCCCGATCCTGATTGATGTCCTGGCCAACGACACCGAGCCCGACGGCGAAGCCCTGACTGTCACCGTCCTCGCCAGCACCTGCCCGGCGAGCACCGAGATCGTGCTCGATCTGATCCGATTGACCCCGAACCCGTCGATCGATGCCAACTGCACTTTGACCTACCGCATCGAAGACGAGACCCACCACAGCACCTCGGCCACCGTCGCCGTCAAGTCCATCGCCGTGCTCTTTGGCGACAACTTTGAGTCTGGCAATGCCAATCAATGGGATAGCACCTGCCCCGGCAGCGGCTGCTGAAGGAGTCCAAGACTATGCAACAGAAAATTCTCATCGCCTCACTTCTCTACGTTGCCCTCGCCGGGCCGACCGCCGCGCAACAGCCCCAGAGCCACCAGCGGGGCGTCACCGCCGACACCGCCTTCCAAGTCGGCGCCATCGATTCGATCAACCTCTTCTCGGGGAATCTGTCGCTCCGCCTGCCCCTCGGCCAGAGCTACCCGGTGGGTCCCACTCTGAGCTACGGCTTCACCCTGACCTACAACTCCAGCGGCTGGGACTTTGACGACCAACAGAGCTGCACCGAGGGCACGCCGCCCAACCAGATGCTGGTTTCCTACAACTTGCCGATTCAAGATCTCGATGCGAATTCTGGCTGGGGGTGGCGGGTCAATCTTGGCCAGTTGGTGCGCTCCGAAGGCGGCAATCCCGCGCCACCCTTCAGCGGGTTTTCCTATTTGAGCCCTGACGGCGGGCAACACGCCTTCCACGATTTCCTCCACCCGGCCCAGAGCGGCACCTACCCGCCCGCCGGCACCCAGCCCAACACCTGGTTCACCCGCGACAGTACCTACCTGAGAATGCGCTACTACCCATTCGCCTCGAGCCCCTGCGAGACGCCGTCGAATCTGCTCGACCAGGATTGCCGGACGGTGGAATTCCCAAGTGGTGAGATGCATGAATTCCATAACATCAGCCACACCAGCTTCGATTGGCGGGTGACCAAGATGCTCGACCGCTTCGGCCATTGGGTCAAGATAGCCTACGCCTCGGGCGGCGATTGGAGCGTCACCGATTCCGCCAACAGGAGTCATTCCCTCGATTTCACCGCCGGCCGACTGGAGAAGGTCACCCTCGCCGCTTTCAACAACCAAAGCGCCGTCTACGATCTAGTCTACTCCGGCCCGGTCGACCTGGAGCGCCAAGGCGCGCAGCCTTCGTGTGTGCCCGAAGGGGACACCCTTTCCGGCGTCCGCCTGCTCGAACGCCTGGTCTTGCCCGACGACTCGTTCTACCAAATGGACTACTACCGCACCGACAATCCGGGAGAGAAGCTCTCGGGCGGCATCAAGTTCCTCCGTCTTCCCACGGATGGCGCCTTCGGCTGGCGGTACCAACAGATCGATTTTCATGCCCAAAGCCCAGATGTGCCCGAGGGCCGGGAGTGGGCCAACATCGGCACCGGCGTGGCCACCAAGTCGACGTTCTTGAAAGACAGCGACTATCCAAACTCGCCCCACGGCACCTGGATCTATGACTACGATCCCCAAGGAGTGCTCGGTCCCGGCCAGATCTCCTGCTACCACACGCTCACCTTGACCGACCCGCTAGGCAACGACACGAAGCACTGGTTTAACTCCGCGGGCGCTAATCGCCAAGGCTTTGGCCTGCCCTTCACCCGCTGCACACCGGGCACCAACGACTACTACAACAACAGCCCGCCCTACTTGTCGCAAGAGATCTATCAGGGCTCGGTGGCCAGCGGCACCAAACGCCGCTCGATCTTCCTGGAGTACGAGAACGACGGCCCGTCCGGCTTCTACGCCGACCGCAACCACCGGATGAAGTACCGCAAAGTCATCTACCACGACGACGGTGACAAGTTCCGCGAGGTCACCCACTCGGACTTCGATGGCCTGGGGCATTTTCGCACCACCAC
Organism: Candidatus Multivoradales bacterium; assembly: GCA_965248925.1. Lineage (GTDB taxonomy): Bacteria > Acidobacteriota > Thermoanaerobaculia > Multivoradales > J023 > CBDFLE01. The sequence goes on from CBDFLE010000006.1 coordinate 3,619,531, forward strand.
CACCGGCGGCAACTTCGCCAGTGGCAACGTGCGCGCGAGCGAGACCTTCTACAACCAGAATCGCGGCTCCTACTTGATCGCCAACAGCGATACCGGCGCCATCGACCCGGCCACCGATTTCGCCATGTTCGGCCAGACCCAGCCCTGGGTGCTAGAGACCTTCAACTCGCAATCGGTGACCGAGAACGGCGTCACCGAGACCACCGAGTATGACTTTGCGCTGCTGAACGGCTTCCTGCGCAAACGTCGGGTGCTGGCTGGCAGCTCGCGGCAGTCGAACGACTTACTAAGCATCTTCGTGCAAGCCGGCACTACCGGCTTCGTCGCCGCTGAGTTGCAGTACGGCGGCGACAGCCAGGCGATCAGCACCGCAAGCCTGGGCAACATCAACCCGGCCCACTCCGGCGCCCTTTACCGCACCAACCACAGCTACCAGTACGGCGTGCTGAGAAACTCCACGGTGGTCAACCCCTGCGCCACCAGCGAGGTGCTGCTCAAGCTGGCCGACTACGATCTCGACAAAAACACCGGCCTGGTCAAGCGCAGCCGAGACAGCGCCGGGATCAAGATCGACTTCCTCTATGACCGGCAGGGCCGCTTGACCCATGAGTTTCCCGAGAGCGAAGCGGTGCGCCGCTACACCTACCGTTTGGCCACCCAGAGCAACTTCAACCTGATGCCGCTGCTGACCGAAGAGCAGTGCGTCACCACCGCCGCCTGCTCGGGCTCCGGCCTGCTGGCCTACCGCCAGCACACTTTCGACGGCCTCGGCCGTAGGGTCAAAGAGCAGGTGCAGTTGCCCGGCGGAGTGCGCTGGTACCGCCACATGAGCTTCAACCCACGGGCCTGGAAGACCGCGGAATCGGTGTGGACCCTCAACGCCACTTCCGACAGCCGCGTCACCAAGTACGAGCAGTACGACAACTTCGGCCGCCCCGGCAGGATCACCCCACCAAGCCAGCCGGCCACATTCCTCAGCTACGAGGGCGAACGCACCAAGACGCGGCGGTTCAAAGTGATGCTCGCCTCCGGAGTGCAAGAAGACACCTACAACACCGAGATCTCCGATGGCCAGGGCCGATTGTTCGAGGTTTGTGAAGGCAGATCGGCGGCCTGGAATGGCAGCTGCAACGCGGGCGGCTTGCTGACTCGCTACGCCTACGACGCCGGCTCGCGGCTCACCCACGTTTGCCAGAATCGGACTGGATCGACCTGTGGCCAGCAACGCTTCTTCAACTATGACGGTCGCAGCTTCCTGACCTCCGAGACCCATCCCGAAGTCGGCCCAGTGGGCAACGGCGCCACGACCTATTCCTATGATGCTCGTGGCAGCGTTTTGAGCAAACGCATCGGTGGCTCCACCGAATTCGACCTCGACTACTTCTACGATCCAGCCGGACGCCTGATCCGAGTTGACGAGAGCAACGGTGGCTCGCCGCGCAAGCTCAAGGAGTTCCGCTACGGCCGCAAGAACGTCGGTGCCGACAAGCGGGCCGGCAAGCTGGTGCAGACCACCCGCCACAATTGGGTGGATCTGGTGAATCCGCTGAACGCCAATCCTGGCTTCCTCGATGTCCGAATCTCCGAGAGCTTCGTCTACGCGGGTCGTGGCGGCCGGATGTCCGAGCGCCAGACCCGCTATCAGCTCGGCGTCGGTCACTACGCCTTCCAGAGTGGGTTCTCCTATGACCTGCAAGGCAACCTCGCGACCCTCGACTATCCCGACTGTCTGCACACCAACGACAGCTGCGACCAGGTCAGCCCACCGCGGCAGGTGAGCTTCGCTTACGACAAAGGCTTCCTCACCGCGGTGCCCGGCTTCGCCTCCAGCCTCAGCTACCAGAGCGGCGGCATGCTGACCCAGATCAGCCACCAGAGCGGCATCACCGAAACTCGCCAGGTCGATCCCTCCGGCCTCGCCCGGCCCGAGCGCATCTCCACCAACGCCGGCTGGGACACTGGCACCTTCGACTACGACGGATCGGGCAACATCCACCGCATCGGCTCGCTGACCTACCGCTATGATCGTTTGCAGCGGCTGGTCAGCGGCGAGGCCAAGGTGGGAAGTAGCGACCGCCTGCAAACCGCGTCATATGACAACTTCGGCAATCTCACCCAGATGATCACCAACGGCGCCAGCCAGAGCATGAGCCCGAGCAGCAGCACCAATCGCCTCGGCTTGAGCGGCACGGTGTACGATGCTGGGGGCAACCTGACCCGCGTGCGTTACAGTAGCTCGGAGATCTACCAGTACACCTACGACGCCGCCAACATGATGAAACACCTGCAAAGCAACACAGATCAGGCGAGCGTGTACATCTACAACGCTGATGACGAGCGCATCGTCACCTTCAGCTGCTTCAGCGCCGCCGGCAGCAGCTGCGTCAGCAGCCCCGCCAGCGAGACCTGGACCTTGCGCGGGCTCGGCAACGAGGTGCTGCGGGTCTTCACCCATCCGCGGGGCGAAAGCTTCGAGTGGGAGCGGGACTACGTCTACCGGGGTGGACAGCTCCTAGCCTCGATAGACCCGGACTCCAGTGGTGTCGAGGAGACCTTCAGTTTCCATCTTGATCATCTCGGCACGCCGCGGCAGGTAACGAAGAGTGGTAGCCAGGTGGCGCTGCACAGCTACTATCCGTTTGGGCAGGAGGCGACCAGCGCTAGCTCAGACGAGTTTCAGCTGAAGTTTACCGGGCATGAGCGGGATCAGAACGGGGTGGGGGCGAAGAGCGAGCTGGACTACATGCATGCCAGGCATTGCAGTCCGGTGGTGGGGAGGTTCTTGGCAGTTGATCCTGTCCGGGGAAAACAGGCGTTGCCTCAGAGCTGGAACCGATTCTCCTATGTCCTGAATAATCCCCTTGCCTATACCGATCCAGAAGGAGAGCGGACGGCGGCGCAGCTAGGACAGGCCGGGCAGGACTTGCTCTTCGATCTGACTGAGGAGGCGACGGCCCGCACGGGAGTGGGTCCGCTTAGTGTTGCTGTCGACACAGCCCTCGGAATGGGTCGAGATCTTGCGAGTGGTGTTCTCGACATCATGAAGGCTGGTGACGGGATTGGCACCGTTCTTGGGGGCGGAGCGACCGGCGGGGCAGCAGTGCTCGAGATCGGCAAGGATGTTCTCAGAGTCTCTGCGTTGGCTGGGGGCGGAGCGGTTGTTGTTCGCTCAGCAGCAAAGAAAAGCCTTGTTTCAGGGGGAGAAGCGGCTCTGTCTAAAGCGGCGGGGGCAGCTGACCGCAATGGGCTAACAAAGGCAGGACGGTCTCTTCAAAAGCATTCGTCCAGACCGGGTAGCGCATTCAATACATCGGCCACACGGGCTAAGGATCTGAACGCTGCGGGCCAGTCCGTTGTCGATGACATTCTTACGGCACCTGGGTCGATCCAGAGAACAAACCGCCTCGGGGGTGTCGATGTCGGCCTACCAAACGGCCGAGGTATTCGCTACAACGCGGACGGGTCGTTCCGGAATTTCTTGGAGCCGAACGGATAGCTGGCCATGGAAAGCGGTGATTTTGAAGTTCAGGTAATGGATGATCCAGACCACGAGGATCTCATTGCCGAGGTTCTCTACAAGGGGGAGTTTTGTTTCTTGATAAGCCAGGAGACAGGTTTTCGGAATCTGGAGATTCAGGTCCAGAGTCGGCAATCAGGCCAACCATGGCGGTTCAGTGTGGCTGAGATGGAGGACTCGATCAAACGAGCCAAGAAGCGCCTTTGGGAGCTGCAGCGTGTCGAGTGATTGACACCGTCCTGGCCTAGTACAAGCCGCTTCGCATCAGCCCGGCTCCGGCCGGGCTTTCGTGCGTCTGGCTTCAGGTCGTGGCGTAGGACTGCCGGGTTCGCGCATCGCGGATGAGTCCGTCGACCAAGTAGAGGATCCGGTCGCGATCTTCTCCAGAGATCTCTTCGAGGGCCTTCCAGCGGTCGAGCATCTCGCGGTCCTGGAGAGCGTGCGGCAAGGAGTTCTCGTTGACGAGGTAATCGACGGTGACCCCAAAGATGCTGGCCAGCTTGCGTGCAACCTCGACCGAAGGTGTCATGGCCCCTCGCTCGTAGCGCCCAATGATGGTTCCCGAAGTACCGAGCTTCTCGCCAAGTACAGGTTGGGACCACCCCTTGCTCTTCCTCAGCTCGTGAATTCGGTGTCCGAGAGGGCTGTCGGATCGCTTTGCCATGACCTAATCATCCTGAAATCAACGGTTTTGGCTCCTAACACATCACATTAGCGGACGTTTTCGTGCTGGTCAAGACGGCAGGGGCTTGACAGTTAGTAGACGAATCGGTCATCATCGGGACGAAAAGGTTCTGATGAAGAAAATCGAGGAGAGCAAAATGATCGACCGCACCCTGACCATCTCCAGCCTCTACCCGTCCTCATCGGCTCCCTCGGGCTGGCGCTCGGTGCGCCAGGCTCGTCGGCAGCGGGCAGTGCCCTTTCTGCGGCTATCGGGCCGGTGGCTGGAATCGGCGGGCTTCGAGATCGGCTCGAAGGTGCGGGTAGTGGTCGAGGCAGATCGCCTGGTGGTGGAGCCGGCGGATGTGTGAGCAGAGGCTTCGGGTGTCGAGCTTCTACCGCCCCGGTTGGCCGGCGGCACCTGCTCTGGAGCGGCCGTCGCCGCTCCTGCTGCTGGTGGGCTCGTGGCTGGCTGAGGCGGGGTTTGCTCCTGGGGATGAGGTGCGGGTGTCGGGGGGGGATGGGCGGTTGCAGGTCGTTCGGCGGGAGCTGGGCGAGAATACGCCGGCTTGGGGAGGGCGGTAGGGGTGAGCAGGATTCCCGAAGCTGAGGTTGAGCGGCTAAAGCGAGAGGTGTCGGTGGAGCGCCTGGCCTTGGCCCGGGGGGTGAAGCTGAAGCGGCATGGAGCGGACCTACTGGGGCTGTGCCCGTTTCACGACGACCGCGAGCCGTCGCTGGTGATCTCGCCGAAGAAGAATCTGTGGCACTGCCTGGGCGCCTGCCAGGCAGGCGGGTCGGTGATCGATTGGGTGATGCGGGATCGCGGGGTGTCGTTTCGCCACGCGGTGGAGCTGCTGCGCTCGGACCTGCCGGCGGCGGTCGCAGCGGCTCCGGCCACGGCTCCGGCTCTGCCGTCGCCGGTGGTGGCGGAGGCTGAGGATGCGGAGCTGCTCGGCCAGGTCGTCGGCTACTACCACGAAGCCTTGAAGGAGAGCCCGGAGGCGCTGGCTTACCTGGAGAGTCGGGGTTTGAAGCATCCGGAGATGATCGAGCATTTCCGGCTTGGCTTTGCCAATCGGACGCTGGGCTACCGGCTGCCGCCGAAGCAGGTGAAGGCGGGCAAGGAGATGCGGGGTCGATTGCAGAAGCTCGGTGTGCTGCGCAAGTCGGGGCATGAGCACTTCAATGGCTCGATCGTCTTTCCGGTCTTCGATTCCACAGGCCAGGTGGCGGAGATGTACGGGCGCAAGATCACGCCGAATCTCCGGAAAGGAACGCCGCTGCATCTCTACCTGCCGGGGCTGCACCGGGGCATCTTCAATCCGGAAGCTCTGGTGGCCTCGACCGAGATCATTCTCTGCGAGTCGCTGATCGACGCCTTGACCTTCTGGTGCGCGGGCTACCGCAACGTCACCAGCGCCTACGGCATCCAGGGCTTCACCGACGAGATGCTAGTGGCCTTTGGCGGTCATGGCACCCGCCGAGTGCTGATTGCCTACGACCGGGACGACGCCGGCGAGAAGGCGGCCGGGAAGCTGGCCGAGCAGCTGATGGGTGCCGGGATCGACTGCTACCGAATCCACTTTCCGCGCGGCATGGACGCCAACGAGTACGCGCTGAAGGTGACCCCCGCCTCGAAGTCGCTGGGGGTGGCCATCCGCCGAGCACAGTGGCTCGGCAAAGGCAAGGCGCCCGAGGTGAAGCTGGGTTTTGAGCCCGTAGAGGGCGAGGTGGCGCCGCCAGCCGAGCCAACGACATCGCCACACACAGCCGCAGAGGCGGTATTGGTGCCGCCAGTCCCGGCCGAAGCCTCTCCGCTACCGCCGCCGCCACCGTCGGATGTGCCGGCCGAGGTGCGTGAGCAGGAGGTGGTGCTGTCGCTCGGCGATCGCCGCTATCGGATTCGCGGCCTGCCGAAGAATCTGGCCTACGACGTGCTCAAGGTCAACGTCCTGGCGTCGCAGGGTGACAGCTTCCACGTCGATACCTTCGATCTCTACTCGGCACGGCCGCGCTCGGTGTTTCAGCGAGCGGCGGCCGCTGAGCTGGGGGTCGAGGAGCAGGTGGTCAAGAAGGATCTGGGCAAGGTGCTCTTGAAGCTCGAGGAGCTGCAAGACGAGCAGATCCGCTCGGCGCTTGAGCCGCAGTCGGTGGCCATCGCGCTGTCGGAGGAAGAGAAGGAAGCGGCGCTTGAGCTGCTGCGCTCGCCGGAGCTGCTCCAGCGCATCCTTGAGGACTTCGAGCGCTGCGGGGTGGTGGGCGAGGAGGTCAACAAGCTGATGGGCTACCTGGCGGCTACCTCGCGCTTTCTGGAGCGCCCTTTGGCGGTGGTGGTGCAATCGAGCTCAGCGGCCGGCAAGTCGGCGCTGATGGAGGCGGTGCTGGCGCTGATGCCGGGTGAGGAGCAAGTGAAGTACTCGGCGATGACCGGGCAATCGCTGTTCTACATGGGCGAGACGAACCTGCAGCACAAGATCTTGGCGATCGTCGAGGAGGAAGGCGCCGAGCGAGCGAGCTATGCGCTCAAGCTCCTGCAGTCGGAAGGTGAGCTGACGATTGCCTCGACTGGCAAGGACGCTTCAACGGGCAAGCTGGTGACGCACGAGTACCACGTCGAAGGGCCGGTGATGATCTTCTTGACGACCACGGCGATCGACATCGATGAGGAGCTGCTCAACCGCTGCCTGGTGCTGTCGGTAGACGAGGCGCGGGAGCAGACGCGGGCGATTCACCGGCTGCAGCGCGAGCGGCGGACCCTCGAAGGGCTGCTATCACGCACCAGGCGCGACGGGGTGACGGCATTACACCAGAACGCACAGCGGCTGCTGCGGCCGCTGGCCGTGGTCAATCCATTCGCTCCGGAGCTGACCTTTCTCGATACCCAGATCAGGACGCGGCGGGATCACGAGAAGTACCTGACGCTGATCGATGTGATTGCTCTCCTGCACCAGCACCAGCGGGAGGTGAAGCGGGCGGTGGTCGACGGGCGAGAGGTCGAGTACGTGGAGGTGGTGGCCACGGACATCGAGACCGCCAACCGCCTGGCGCACGAGGTGCTGGGGCGCTCGCTCGATGAGCTACCACCGCAGACGCGGCGCTTGCTGGGGCTGATCGACGCGATGGTCAGCGAAGCCTGCGAAGCGCTGGCGATGGATCGCCCGGACTACCGCTTCAGCCGGCGAGCGGTGCGCGAGCACACCGGCTGGGGCAACACGCAGCTGAAGCTGCACCTGCGCCGTCTCGAGGAGCTGGAGTATCTGCTGGTGCATCAGGGTGGGCGGGGGCAGAGCTTCGTCTACGAGCTGGTCTACGTGGCCGGCGACGAGTCCGAGCGGCCGCGACTGCCGGGGCTGATCGAGGTCGAAGCACTCCGGTACGACGGAAAGAAGTCGGGCCAGGCTGGCGAGAAGTCGGGGCCAAGTCGGCCCCAAGTCGGGGGGGTATCGGGGGGTGGTCGGGGTGCAGTTTCCCCAGCAGAATCAACAGCTTCGGCCGGAAATCGTGGGGTTTCGTCGAAAAACGCACATAGGGGGGTGCAAGAAAACGGCTCGTCATATCGTAAATCAACACGTCGTACCCACGACTCAGAGACGGCCGAGAGTGCGTGATGGCGCGCCGTGGTCAGCGCAAGATCCGCCTCTTGCCGGGTGATCCTACTGATCCCAGAGGTTTCATGGTGATGGTTAGCAAGTACCTGGAGTGGATGGCGGTCAAGAGCTACTCACCGCACACCATCGAGGCCCGCCACCTCTACCTCAGCCACCTCATCATCTGGTGTGAGCAGCGCGGGGTAACGCGGCCGGCGGAGGTGACCAAGCCGATCCTGGAGCGCTACGCGCAGTGGCTCTACCACTACCGCAAGCCCGCGAACGGACGACCCTTGAGCTTTCGCACGCAGCTCACGCGGCTAGTGCCGGTGCGCGCCTTCTTCAAGTGGGCGGCACGGGCCAATTACTTGCTCTACAACCCGGCCTCGGAGCTAGAGCTGCCGAAGCCAGAGCAGCGGCTGCCGGCAGCGGTGCTCACTGCCGCAGAAGCCGACCAGGTGCTCAACCAGCCGGACACGATGGACCCGCTTGGCTTGCGGGACAGAGCGATCCTCGAAGTCTTCTACTCGACCGGCATACGCCGGGCCGAGATGATCGGGCTGGGGCGCTACGATCTCGACGTCAACCGGGAAACGCTGATGGTGCGTCAGGGCAAGGGACGCAAGGACCGGATGATCCCCCTCGGCGAGCGGGCGCTGGCCTGGGTCGACCGCTACGTCACCGAGGTACGGCCCCATCTGGTGGTCGAGCCGGACGATGGAGCGCTCTTTCTCACCAACGATGGAATGTCCTTCACGACGTCATGGATGACCCCGCTGGTGCGCGGTTACGTGGTGGCCGCCGATATCGGCAAACCGGGCGCCTGCCACCTCTTTCGCCACACCATGGCGACGCTGATGCTCGAAGGTGGGGCGGATATCCGCTTTGTCCAGCAGATGCTCGGCCACGCCAGGCTAGAGACGACGCAGATCTACACTCAGGTCTCGATCCGCAAGCTGAGAGAGATTCACGCCACAACGCATCCGGGGGCGAAGCTGGGGAGCCGGGTGGTGCAGTCGGCGGAAGAAGACGGTAGCAATGAAGTGACCGCCGAGGACTTACTCGATGCGGTGGAGGAAGAAGCGGAGGACTGACCCTGCCCCCCACCCGAAGCGGTCCGGGTCTCCGTGCTCGGGCTGCGGCCGGCCTGGCGGCCGTCCTCCGCTCCTGCGCGCGCAGCCCTCGGCTGTGTTTGTTTTCTCACCCCTGCCCGCCCCGGTCCGAGCGTCCGTGATCCACCGCCCGTACCCTCCGGTCACCGGCCCAGAGCGGGGCTTCAAGTAGTCCAAGAAAAGAGTCTTCGAAAGCTCACCCCAAGCTCCGCCGAGGCGTGTGTCCCTCCGGTCGCTACGCTCCCTGCGGGCACGGGCCAGCCGCTGCGGCAAGCCGGGCGCCCGCCGGCCCCCACCCCTGGCCCTCCGTCGGTCACCCGGCTTGCAATCTCCGCTGTCCGATAGTGCGCCACTATCCGACCTGGCCCTCACAAGCCCCGGCTCCGGGCCTGCGGCCTTTCCATAACGCGTGCATTATGGAAACTTGGGGTGAGCACGCTGGTGGCCTGCGGTGGTCAGCGGCTTCGGAACCACGCCCCGCTCTGGGCCTCCTTGCCGAGATCCACCAGCCAGCACTCAGGCGGCTCGGGCCGGACACCCGTCCGCCCCCTCAAGGGGGCTCCCCATCCTCCTCCCAAGACCCACCCGGCGCCAGGTCCTCCGTACCCTGCGCGCGGCGCCCTGCGGTCGCCGTGCTCAGCTCCGGCCCCACCGCCACCCACCCGAGAAGAAGACCCCCGCCCACCCCGTCCACCAGCTGCGCTCATGGCCGGCCGCCCCCACGCACCCAACGTGCAGCTTGGCTTGCCGGCTACGCCGCCGGCACCAAACTGCCGGGAAGACCCGCACTCGCTGCGACGATCAGCCCGACGAAAACGACCTAAGAAAACACCCACCGCCCGAAGAACACAGCCTAAGAAAACCGCATCCCGCCCCACCGCACCAACCACCCTCCCTCCTTTAGCCGCCGTCTTCGAGCACCAACAGCGGCGTAGAATGGCCCAGCATGAGGCAGGCAGCTAAAGGAAGAAGCATCTGGCGATCGCGCTCGGCTTGGTCGTCGTGCTTCTGGCCGTGACGATACCGGCGGCAGTGATCGCATCGGCGATGCACCGAGCTACGCCAAAACTCGCCTCTGGGTCTTCGAGAGCCAAGACCCCGCAGGCATCAGGTACGAGCGAGCTTAAGTGCAAACAGCTCTATGGGATACGTCGCGTCTTGCCCGAAACTTGCGTCGGGGTGTCCACTTTGAGCAAACGCATCGGTGGCTCCACCGAATTCGACCTCGACTACTTCTACGATCCAGCCGGACGCCTGATCCGAGTTGACGAGAGCAACGGTGGCTCGCCGCGCAAGCTCAAGGAGTTCCGCTACGGCCGCAAGAACGTCGGTGCCGACAAGCGGGCCGGCAAGCTGGTGCAGACCACCCGCCACAATTGGGTGGATCTGGTGAATCCGCTGAACGCCAATCCTGGCTTCCTCGATGTCCGAATCTCCGAGAGCTTCGTCTACGCGGGTCGTGGCGGCCGGATGTCCGAGCGCCAGACCCGCTATCAGCTCGGCGTCGGTCACTACGCCTTCCAGAGTGGGTTCTCCTATGACCTGCAAGGCAACCTCGCGACCCTCGACTATCCCGACTGTCTGCACACCAACGACAGCTGCGACCAGGTCAGCCCACCGCGGCAGGTGAGCTTCGCTTACGACAAAGGCTTCCTCACCGCGGTGCCCGGCTTCGCCTCCAGCCTCAGCTACCAGAGCGGCGGCATGCTGACCCAGATCAGCCACCAGAGCGGCATCACCGAAACTCGCCAGGTCGATCCCTCCGGCCTCGCCCGGCCCGAGCGCATCTCCACCAACGCCGGCTGGGACACTGGCACCTTCGACTACGATGGATCGGGCAACATCCACCGAATCGGCTCGCTGCAATACCGCTATGATCGTCTGCAGCGGCTGGTCAGCGGCGAAGCCAAGGTGGGCAGCAGCGACCGCCTACAAACCGCGTCGTATGACAACTTCGGCAACCTCACGCAGATGATCACCAACGGCGCAAGCCAGAGCATGAGCCCGAGCAGCGCCACCAACCGCCTCGGTCTCAGCGGCACCACCTATGACGCTGGCGGCAACCTGACCCGCGTGCGTTACAGTAGCTCGGAGATCTACGAGTACACGTACGACGCCGCCAACATGATGAAACACCTGCAATCCAACACCGACCAGGCGAGCGTGTACATCTACAACGCTGATGACGAGCGCATCGTCACCTTCAGCTGCTTCAGCGCCGCCGGCAGCAGCTGCGTCAGTAGCCCGGCCAGCGAGACCTGGACCCTGCGCGGGCTGGGCAACGAGGTGCTGCGGGTCTTTAGCCATCCACGTGGGGAGAGCTTCGAGTGGGAGCGCGACTACGTCTATCGGGGTGGACAGCTCCTAACCTCGGTAGACCCGGACGCCAGTGGTGTCGAGGAGACCTTCAGTTTCCATCTTGATCATCTCGGCACGCCGCGGCAGGTAACGAAGAGTGGTAGCCAGGTGGCGCTGCACAGCTACTATCCGTTTGGGCAGGAGGCGACCAGCGCTAGCTCAGACGAGTTTCAGCTGAAGTTTACCGGGCATGAGCGGGATCAGAACGGGGTGGGGGCGAAGAGCGAGCTGGACTACATGCATGCCAGGCATTGCAGTCCGGTGGTGGGGAGGTTCTTGGCAGTTGATCCTGTCCGGGGAAAACAGGCGTTGCCTCAGAGCTGGAACCGATTCTCCTATGTCCTGAATAATCCCCTTGCCTATACCGATCCAGAAGGAGAGCGGACGGCGGCGCAGCTAGGACAGGCCGGGCAGGACTTGCTCTTCGATCTGACTGAGGAGGCGACGGCCCGCACGGGAGTGGGTCCGCTTAGTGTTGCTGTCGACACAGCCCTCGGAATGGGTCGAGATCTTGCGAGTGGTGTTCTCGACATCATGAAGGCTGGTGACGGGATTGGCACCGTTCTTGGGGGCGGAGCGACCGGCGGGGCAGCAGTGCTCGAGATCGGCAAGGATGTTCTCAGGGTCTCTGCGTTGGCTGGGGGCGGAGCGGTTGTTGTTCGCTCAGCAGCAAAGAAAAGCCTTGTTTCAGGGGGAGAAGCGGCTCTGTCTAAAGCGGCGGGGGCAGCTGACCGCAATGGGCTAACAAAGGCAGGACGGTCTCTTCAAAAGCATTCGTCCAGACCGGGTAGCGCATTCAATACATCGGCCACACGGGCTAAGGATCTGAACGCTGCGGGCCAGTCCGTTGTCGATGACATTCTTACGGCACCTGGGTCGATCCAGAGAACAAACCGCCTCGGGGGTGTCGATGTCGGCCTACCAAACGGCCGAGGTATTCGCTACAACGCGGACGGGTCGTTCCGGAATTTCTTGGAGCCGAACGGATAGCTGGCCATGGAAAGCGGTGATTTTGAAGTTCAGGTAATGGATGATCCAGACCACGAGGATCTCATTGCCGAGGTTCTCTACAAGGGGGAGTTTTGTTTCTTGATAAGCCAGGAGACAGGTTTTCGGAATCTGGAGATTCAGGTCCAGAGTCGGCAATCAGGCCAACCATGGCGGTTCAGTGTGGCTGAGATGGAGGACTCGATCAAACGAGCCAAGAAGCGCCTTTGGGAGCTGCAGCGTGTCGAGTGATTGACACCGTCCTGGCCTAGTACAAGCCGCTTCGCATCAGCCCGGCTCCGGCCGGGCTTTCGTGCGTCTGGCTTCAGGTCGTGGCGTAGGACTGCCGGGTTCGCGCATCGCGGATGAGTCCGTCGACCAAGTAGAGGATCCGGTCGCGATCTTCTCCAGAGATCTCTTCGAGGGCCTTCCAGCGGTCGAGCATCTCGCGGTCCTGGAGAGCGTGCGGCAAGGAGTTCTCGTTGACGAGGTAATCGACGGTGACCCCAAAGATGCTGGCCAGCTTGCGTGCAACCTCGACCGAAGGTGTCATGGCCCCTCGCTCGTAGCGCCCAATGATGGTTCCCGAAGTACCGAGCTTCTCGCCAAGTACAGGTTGGGACCACCCCTTGCTCTTCCTCAGCTCGTGAATTCGGTGTCCGAGAGGGCTGTCGGATCGCTTTGCCATGACCTAATCATCCTGAAATCAACGGTTTTGGCTCCTAACACATCACATTAGCGGACGTTTTCGTGCTGGTCAAGACGGCAGGGGCTTGACAGTTAGTAGACGAATCGGTCATCATCGGGACGAAAAGGTTCTGATGAAGAAAATCGAGGAGAGCAAAATGATCGACCGCACCCTGACCATCTCCAGCCTCTACCCGTCCTCATCGGCTCCCTCGGGCTGGCGCTCGGTGCGCCAGGCTCGTCGGCCAGAGAAATAGGTGCCAGGCACATTATGAAGAGTCAGAAGGGGTGTTGGTGTCAACGAATTTTGGTCTTGGCGGGAAGGAGTTTTCAGGAAATCCGCTAGGTGCTCCACGGCTTCGAAGTTTCTCCGCGGCCGTACGGTATGCAGTGAGGAATTCGCCCAAGGCCAAGCGCATCGCGTGCCGGACTTTCTTCCGATAGACGTGAAAGAAGGGGGGTGGGTTTGTCGGTTGCTGGCCGGGGCGTCGATGTGTCTGCTGCTGGCCGACGAGGAATGCGCCGAGGGGCTCGGTTCCTCGGTCTTGATGGAGTCTTGCAGTATCTCTCTCGATCTTCTCGATGAGTTCCAAGATGTGTTGCTGCCGAGCTTCTGGCGCAAGATGCTTCCAGCATGGCAGGGTGTCGAGCTTTAACTCGACGTCGGTTTCGAAGTCGGACTCCTCGGTGTCGGCCTCGCGCTGGCTCGCCGCCCATTGCCGAGTGCGGTCGATCCAGATTCCCCTCAGCGGATAGCCCGTCAGGAGCGCTCCTGCGCAGTGGGCTCCCGGCCACTCGAGGGGTGACATCACGAGACTTTTTTTGCACCCTTGAGAGAGGATGTATTCGAGGCGCTTGATCTGAGCTTCCTCTTCGTCGCTGACCGGAATCATGGTGTAGCGCCGGTCGAACATCGAGCCGGGCCAGTCGTGGAGACGACCTATTTCTTTGGCTATGTTGGTCTTGAGGTGTCCCATAAATCGCGCAATCTGTTCGACGGTGGCCGGTGAAGCGAGTAGGTGGAAGTGATTTGAGAGGACGGCGATCGCCTGGACGGCGAGCTCGGTTTCTTGCTGGGCTTTGGCAAGAATTCCGATTAGAAGCTGATTGAGACGCCGGCTCGGTCGTAGGAGGTAGCGCCCTTGCAGAGTCCGCTGGGTGATCTCGACCAAGCAGCCGGGACGCGGCAAGTAGCGTGGTAAACGTGGCATCAGCCTCGCTCCGATCGCTGGTCCAGGCTGCGGTATTGAATGGCCTCGGCGGCATGCGCTGCCCGAATCTCCGCCGAACTGTCGAGGTCGGCGATGGTGCGGGATAGCTTGAGGATGCGGCTGAGTGCCCGTGCCGACAGCTTGAGCTTGTCGAAGGCGGTGTCGACCAAGCGCTGGGCATCGGGCGCTAGCACGCAATGCTGCTCGATGCCGTCGCTCCCCAGGGAGGCATTGACCGGCAGGTCCGTCTGGGAGCCGAATCTACTGCGCTGGATCTCTCTCGCCTGGCGCACTCTCCACGCTACTTCCCGAGTCCCTTCGGTGGCTTCGCTGCGCAACTCGGCAAGGCTCACCGCGGGTACCTCGACATGCATGTCGATGCGGTCGAGCAGCGGCCCTGAGACCCGACTGCGATAGCGCTCGATCATCTGTGGCGAGCATTTGCAGTGATGCCGATCGTCCCCCAAATGCCCGCACTTGCATGATTGCGGCCCCCTTTTGCCATGTCCAGTTGAGAGGACGTATCCCCAAGATTGCGGGGTATCCGCGAGAACTTGTTACGATTGGTAACCACATCAAGAGATGTCGGCTTGATCGTGGTCAGTTGCAGAAAGACGTTGCCCGAACGCTCGGCGTCTGTCTGGGTTCGATAGTAAATTGGGAACATGACAGGGGCTACCCGGAAGTCCGGTTTTGGCCGGCACTCACGGACTGGCTTGGCTACGATCCAAACCCTGAGCCCGAGAATGTGGCTGAGCTGCTGATGGCTTTGCGGCGCAGGCTCGGATTTTCGCAGCGCTCTCTCGCCACGGTCATCGACGTGGCACCAGAGACGATTTCGGGATGGGAGCAGCAGGCGCACCGGCCGTCAGGAAAAGCACGCCGACGACTGAGCGGCTGGATTGAGTCGCTGGAGGTCGGAGACGATCTCGCGAGGTGTGCTGCTCGGGTGGTGGTGCTGTTGCGGGGGCGGAGTGCCGTGGTGGAGTGAGCGCTTATTGGTCTTTTGCGAGTTGCGCGAGCAGTGCCCGCCGAATGACCTCGGGATTGGATGTGCGGCTATCGAATGCACGCCGCGATTTTGACCATTGATATATGTAGACAATATCAGAATATCGAAAACAAGGAGTTCCCTCGCGTGCAATCTCTGTCATTCAGTGGATCGAGGGGAAACGGTTCATTTCCAGCCTGCCAAAATGAACCGTTTGGTCTCTAACATCTTTTCCCATAGCTTGTTTGACGAAACAAAGTCGAGCGGGAACCTGGTGGGCCTAGCAGCCCGTGGTGAAAGTCCCGATTACGGCCGTCTTGGCGATCTTCCCTGGTAGAATCTTTCCACCCGAGGGAGGTAGCGACCATGGCGATGGGCAGGCGAAGCAAACGAAGACAGCGGCAGCTCTGGGTGGAAACCCAGGCGCTGGCCAAGTCCCCAGGACATCCTTTCTACGAGCGTCTGTCCAAGATTCTCGACAAGCACGGTTTCGATCGCTTTATCGAGGAGCAGTGCGCGAGGTTTTACGCTACGAGGATGGGACGGCCTTCGCTGGCGCCCGCGGTGTATTTTCGGTTGCTGTTGATCGGCTTCTTCGAGGGTATCGACTCTGAGCGAGGTATCGCATGGCGGCTTGCGGATTCGATGACTCTGCGCGACTTTCTGGGCTTCGAACTCTCGGACCAGACCCCGGACCATTCGACGCTCTCTCGGACCCGTCGCCTGATCGATCTCGAGACCCATGAGGCGGTGTTTGCTTGGGCTTTGCAAGTACTGGCGAAGGCTGGCTTGCTCCGGGGAAAGACGCTGGGCATCGATGCGACGACCCTCGAGGCGAACGCGGCGATGCGCAGCATCGTGCGTCGAGACTCGGGCGAGAGCTACGAAGAGTTTCTCACGCGCCTGGCCGAGGCTTCGGGTGTGGAGACCCCGACGCGAGCGGATCTGGCGCGTTTTGACCGCCAAAGGAAGAACAAAAAGACGTCGAACGGCGACTGGAAGAACCCCCACGATCCCGACGCCAAAGTCACGCGAATGAAGGATGGGCGGACGCATCTGGCGCACAAAGCCGAGCATGCGGTGGATATGGAGACGGGTGCGGTTGTGGCGGTGACGGTGCAACCTGCAGACCGAGGGGACACGTCGAGCCTAGAGCGGACGTTGGATGAAGTCGCTGCGGTGCTGGAAGATGTCGTTGAGGATTCGGAGGCTGGCGATCACTTGAGCGAGAAAGTCCGTTCAGAGCTGGTGGCTGACAAGGGCTATCACAGTAACGCGGTCATGAAGGCACAGCGTCAAGGGAAGATTCGAACCTATATTTCGGAACCGGATCGAGGCCGACGCAACTGGTGCGGCAAAGAGGCGGAGAAGCAAGCGGTGTATGCCAACCGTCGACGGATCAAGGGTCGTCGAGGCCGCGAGCTGTCGCGGCGTCGAGGAGAGAAAGTAGAACGCACCTTTGCCCATTGCTACGAGACTGGCGGTATGAGAAGGACCCACCTTCGAGGTCACGACAACATCCGCAAAAGGTTGCTGATTCACATCGCGGGATTCAATCTTGGGCTGCTGCTTCGTCAAATGTATGGAGCCGGCACTCCACGGGCCCTTCAGGGCTTTCTTTCGGCTCTCGAACAGGGCTTTCGCGCCGTATATAGCTTGCTGAGCTGGCTTCTGCCGCACGAGAGCGGATATTGGCCACTAAGATCTTCGATCAGACCACCTGCGCCGGCTGGCCTCAATTTAGGCCACATTTTGTAGAAACGGACTTCTGCCACGGGCTGCTAGGGCCAGTCCAAGCAAGAGAACGAATCTAGAATCTTCCAGAAAGTGAGGTAGCCTTGAGAGACAGAATCCCCAGATGTTCGATCCTAAACGCCGCCTGCCTACTGGCAGTCGCAGTCGCCGCCGCCACCGCCCACGCTCAATGCAACAGCACCCCCATCGCCTCGGGCGACAACGCCGAAGCCGCCTCCGCCCCGATCCTGATTGATGTCCTGGCCAACGACACCGAGCCCGACGGCGAAGCCCTGACTGTCACCGTCCTCGCCAGCACCTGCCCGGCGAGCACCGAGATCGTGCTCGATCTGATCCGCTTGACCCCCAACCCCTCGATCGATGCCAACTGCACCCTGACCTACCGCATCGAAGACGAGACCCACCACAGCACCTCGGCCACCGTCGCCGTCAAGTCCATCGCCGTGCTCTTTGGCGACAACTTTGAGTCTGGCAATGCCAATCAATGGGATAGCACCTGCCCCGGCAGCGGCTGCTGAAGGAGTCCAAGACTATGCAACAGAAAATTCTCATCGCCTCACTTCTCTACGTTGCCCTCGCCGGGCCGACCGCCGCGCAACAGCCCCAGAGCCACCAGCGGGGCGTCACCGCCGACACCGCCTTCCAAGTCGGCGCCATCGATTCGATCAACCTCTTCTCGGGGAATCTGTCGCTCCGCCTGCCCCTCGGCCAGAGCTACCCGGTGGGTCCCACTCTGAGCTACGGCTTCACCCTGACCTACAACTCCAGCGGCTGGGACTTTGACGACCAACAGAGCTGCACCGAGGGCACGCCGCCCAACCAGATGCTGGTTTCCTACAACTTGCCGATTCAAGATCTCGATGCGAATTCTGGCTGGGGGTGGCGGGTCAATCTTGGCCAGTTGGTGCGCTCCGAAGGCGGCAATCCCGCGCCACCCTTCAGCGGGTTTTCCTATTTGAGCCCTGACGGCGGGCAACACGCCTTCCACGATTTCCTCCACCCGGCCCAGAGCGGCACCTACCCGCCCGCCGGCACCCAGCCCAACACCTGGTTCACCCGCGACAGTACCTACCTGAGAATGCGCTACTACCCATTCGCCTCGAGCCCCTGCGAGACGCCGTCGAATCTGCTCGACCAGGATTGCCGGACGGTGGAATTCCCAAGTGGTGAGATGCATGAATTCCATAACATCAGCCACACCAGCTTCGATTGGCGGGTGACCAAGATGCTCGACCGCTTCGGCCATTGGGTCAAGATAGCCTACGCCTCGGGCGGCGATTGGAGCGTCACCGATTCCGCCAACAGGAGTCATTCCCTCGATTTCACCGCCGGCCGACTGGAGAAGGTCACCCTCGCCGCTTTCAACAACCAAAGCGCCGTCTACGATCTAGTCTACTCCGGCCCGGTCGACCTGGAGCGCCAAGGCGCGCAGCCTTCGTGTGTGCCCGAAGGGGACACCCTTTCCGGCGTCCGCCTGCTCGAACGCCTGGTCTTGCCCGACGACTCGTTCTACCAAATGGACTACTACCGCACCGACAATCCGGGAGAGAAGCTCTCGGGCGGCATCAAGTTCCTCCGTCTTCCCACGGATGGCGCCTTCGGCTGGCGGTACCAACAGATCGATTTTCATGCCCAAAGCCCAGATGTGCCCGAGGGCCGGGAGTGGGCCAACATCGGCACCGGCGTGGCCACCAAGTCGACGTTCTTGAAAGACAGCGATTATCCAAACTCGCCCCACGGCACCTGGATCTATGACTACGATCCCCAAGGAGTGCTCGGTCCCGGCCAGATCTCCTGCTACCACACGCTCACCTTGACCGACCCGCTAGGCAACGACACGAAGCACTGGTTTAACTCCGCGGGCGCTAATCGCCAAGGCTTTGGCCTGCCCTTCACCCGCTGCACACCGGGCACCAACGACTACTACAACAACAGCCCGCCCTACTTGTCGCAAGAGATCTATCAGGGCTCGGTGGCCAGCGGCACCAAACGCCGCTCGATCTTCCTGGAGTACGAGAACGACGGCCCGTCCGGCTTCTACGCCGACCGCAACCACCGGATGAAGTACCGCAAAGTCATCTACCACGACGACGGCGACAAGTTCCGCGAGGTCACCCACTCGGACTTCGATGGCCTGGGGCATTTTCGCACCACCACCACCGGCGGCAACTTCGCCAGTGGCAACGTGCGCGCGAGCGAGACCTTCTACAACCAGAATCGCGGCTCCTACTTGATCGCCAACAGCGATACCGGCGCCATCGACCCGGCCACCGATTTCGCCATGTTCGGCCAGACCCAGCCCTGGGTGCTAGAGACCTTCAACTCGCAATCGGTGACCGAGAACGGCGTCACCGAGACCACCGAGTATGACTTTGCGCTGCTGAACGGCTTCCTGCGCAAACGTCGGGTGCTGGCTGGCAGCTCGCGGCAGTCGAACGACTTACTAAGCATCTTCGTGCAAGCCGGCACTACCGGCTTCGTCGCCGCTGAGTTGCAGTACGGCGGCGACAGCCAGGCGATCAGCACCGCAAGCCTGGGCAACATCAACCCGGCCCACTCCGGCGCCCTTTACCGCACCAACCACAGCTACCAGTACGGCGTGCTGAGAAACTCCACGGTGGTCAACCCCTGCGCCACCAGCGAGGTGCTGCTCAAGCTGGCCGACTACGATCTCGACAAAAACACCGGCCTGGTCAAGCGCAGCCGAGACAGCGCCGGGATCAAGATCGACTTCCTCTATGACCGGCAGGGCCGCTTGACCCATGAGTTTCCCGAGAGCGAAGCGGTGCGCCGCTACACCTACCGTTTGGCCACCCAGAGCAACTTCAACCTGATGCCGCTGCTGACCGAAGAGCAGTGCGTCACCACCGCCGCCTGCTCGGGCTCCGGCCTGCTGGCCTACCGCCAGCACACTTTCGACGGCCTCGGCCGTAGGGTCAAAGAGCAGGTGCAGTTGCCCGGCGGAGTGCGCTGGTACCGCCACATGAGCTTCAACCCACGGGCCTGGAAGACCGCGGAATCGGTGTGGACCCTCAACGCCACTTCCGACAGCCGCGTCACCAAGTACGAGCAGTACGACAACTTCGGCCGCCCCGGCAGGATCACCCCACCAAGCCAGCCGGCCACATTCCTCAGCTACGAGGGCGAACGCACCAAGACGCGGCGGTTCAAAGTGATGCTCGCCTCCGGAGTGCAAGAAGACACCTACAACACCGAGATCTCCGATGGCCAGGGCCGATTGTTCGAGGTTTGTGAAGGCAGATCGGCGGCCTGGAATGGCAGCTGCAACGCGGGCGGCTTGCTGACTCGCTACGCCTACGACGCCGGCTCGCGGCTCACCCACGTTTGCCAGAATCGGACTGGATCGACCTGTGGCCAGCAACGCTTCTTCAACTATGACGGTCGCAGCTTCCTGACCTCCGAGACCCATCCCGAAGTCGGCCCAGTGGGCAACGGCGCCACGACCTATTCCTATGATGCTCGTGGCAGCGTTTTGAGCAAACGCATCGGTGGCTCCACCGAATTCGACCTCGACTACTTCTACGATCCAGCCGGACGCCTGATCCGAGTTGACGAGAGCAACGGTGGCTCGCCGCGCAAGCTCAAGGAGTTCCGCTACGGCCGCAAGAACGTCGGTGCCGACAAGCGGGCCGGCAAGCTGGTGCAGACCACCCGCCACAATTGGGTGGATCTGGTGAATCCGCTGAACGCCAATCCTGGCTTCCTCGATGTCCGAATCTCCGAGAGCTTCGTCTACGCGGGTCGTGGCGGCCGGATGTCCGAGCGCCAGACCCGCTATCAGCTCGGCGTCGGTCACTACGCCTTCCAGAGTGGGTTCTCCTATGACCTGCAAGGCAACCTCGCGACCCTCGACTATCCCGACTGTCTGCACACCAACGACAGCTGCGACCAGGTCAGCCCACCGCGGCAGGTGAGCTTCGCTTACGACAAAGGCTTCCTCACCGCGGTGCCCGGCTTCGCCTCCAGCCTCAGCTACCAGAGCGGCGGCATGCTGACCCAGATCAGCCACCAGAGCGGCATCACCGAAACTCGCCAGGTCGATCCCTCCGGCCTCGCCCGGCCCGAGCGCATCTCCACCAACGCCGGCTGGGACACTGGCACCTTCGACTACGACGGATCGGGCAACATCCACCGCATCGGCTCGCTGACCTACCGCTATGATCGTTTGCAGCGGCTGGTCAGCGGCGAGGCCAAGGTGGGAAGTAGCGACCGCCTGCAAACCGCGTCATATGACAACTTCGGCAATCTCACCCAGATGATCACCAACGGCGCCAGCCAGAGCATGAGCCCGAGCAGCAGCACCAATCGCCTCGGCTTGAGCGGCACGGTGTACGATGCTGGGGGCAACCTGACCCGCGTGCGTTACAGTAGCTCGGAGATCTACCAGTACACCTACGACGCCGCCAACATGATGAAACACCTGCAAAGCAACACAGATCAGGCGAGCGTGTACATCTACAACGCTGATGACGAGCGCATCGTCACCTTCAGCTGCTTCAGCGCCGCCGGCAGCAGCTGCGTCAGCAGCCCCGCCAGCGAGACCTGGACCTTGCGCGGGCTCGGCAACGAGGTGCTGCGGGTCTTCACCCATCCGCGGGGCGAAAGCTTCGAGTGGGAGCGGGACTACGTCTACCGGGGTGGACAGCTCCTAGCCTCGATAGACCCGGACTCCAGTGGTGTCGAAGAGACTTTCAGCTTCCATCTTGATCACCTTGGTTCGCCGCGGCAGGTGACAAAGGGCGGCAGCCAGGTGGCGCTGCACAGCTACTATCCCTTCGGGCAAGAGGCCACCAACTCCAGCTCGGATGAGTTTCAGCTGAAATTTACCGGCCATGAGCGGGATAAAAACGGGGTGGGGGCGAAGAGCGAGTTGGACTATATGCATGCTCGGCATTGCAGTCCGGTCGTGGGGAGGTTTCTTGGTGTAGACCAGCGAAGAGTAAGCTCTTTCCAGTTTGGAAAGTCCGAAGAACAGGAGGAGTTCGCCCGATCGCTACGGCAAACTCAGTCTTGGAACCGGTATTCATACACTCAGAACAACCCTCTGAAGTACCTCGATCCCGACGGAAACAACGAAGTTCTTGCATTGAGTTGGGCCTTCGAACTTGCTGGTGGGGGAGCGGGTACAGCCACGAGCGCCACAGGGGCTGCAGTTGCGTTGCCTCTCGTTGCCGCCGCGGGCGTTGGCGTAGCGCTAGGCTACGGAGTGAACCAGATGCCCGGAGTGAGCGACACCTTGACCAGCGATCGAATGTCCGGGATGTTGTCGAATGTCATCTTCTCTTCTCGCGCGAACGACAGTCGACAATTTATCAACAGCAAGGTGCTTACAACACTAGAACACATAGGAAGATATGCTCCTCCTGATCCCAACGACCCAAATGACTTGAATAATAATAAGAATATCTATGAGAGAATGAAGAAACATTTGGAAGCAGCTGAGAAAAGGCTGAACAGGCTCCGGGGAAAATCTCGCGCTGACGCCGAAGCTCTGATTCGAAGAACCTTGGACCAACTTGAAAAGTGGTGGAGTGGAGGTGGCCAGTGAAGAGCCTAAACAAGATCCAAGAGAAGAATCAACGACAATTTGACCTCATCTCATCTCAGCTCACTCGGCTTAGTGCGGATGAGCGTATTCCAGAAGGTCTCGTTGGTGACGTTCATGATTTGAAGGTCACTCTTGAGAAGACAATAGACAGATTAAACAGTATGTTTTTCTTGAAGAATGGAAACCTGCCAGAGGAGCTCACTCGGGATAGCGTTTTCGCCCTTGAGCTGATGATTGAAGAGGAGCTTGGCTGGATTGTCTCTGATATCTTGAGTGGACTAAAGAGCCTGAGAGAGTCAGGTGAGAACTCTTGACATTCCAGAAGCCCCGCCGACTAGGTGCTGAATAGCCCTGAATATGTGCTAGCCTATTCGCAAGCCACCTAGGATCAGCCACTTGCATTGAGTGAAGCCCGGTGCGAGCCGGGCCTTCGGTACACCTGAGATTCGGGCATCGCTATCTTCTAAGGAGCCGCGCTACCGGCGCCTACCGCACCCTGGGCCCGGTGCTTGAGAATCATCGCGTCGATGAGTCTGATGATGGCTTCCTGGTCCTCTGCCTCGAAGCCCTCCAGTGCCCGAAACCTGTCGAGAAGCCGCGAGCTGTGCAGCGGTACAGCCTCCGTGGTGTCCCCGGCTAGGAGGAAGTCGACGGTGGTATCGAGGACTCCTGCAAGCTCGATGAGCTTCTCCGGTGGCGGGGCGTGTGCAGCCCGCTCTCGTACTTGTTGAGCTGCGAGAAACGGGTATCGATCTTGGCTGCTATTTGACTTCAAGCTGCGCGAGCAGTGCCCGCCGAATGAACTCGGCCTTTGAGACTCGATCTCGCCGAGCACGAGCTGCGAGCAATTCTGCCTCATCAGGGAAGAGGTAGGTCACCTCTCGCACTCGGTTTGTGCCGTGGAAGAGTCGGGGGGTCGTCGAAGCCGTGCCCGTCTGCTTTTTCTCGTCTGCCAGAGAAATAGGTGCCCAGATCAGGTGCCACCCTTCTCGTATCCCCTTGTTATCAGTAGCTTACGCCAAGAAGCCAAAGAAGCCACCGAAGGTTGATCCGCGTCGACGATAACAACGGGGGCTCGCCGCGCAAGCTCAAGGAGTTCCGCTACGGCCGCCAGAACGTCGGCAGTGACAAGCGGGCCGGCAAGCTGGTGCAGACCACCCGCCACAACTGGGTGGATCTGGTGAATCCGCTGAACGCCAATCCTGGCTTCCTCGATGTCCGGACCTCCGAGAGCTTCGTCTACGCTGGCCGCGGTGGGCGGATGTCCGAGCGCCAGACCCGCTACCAGCTCGGCGTCGGCCACTACGCCTTCCAGGCCGGCTTCACCTTCGATCTGCAAGGCAACCTCGCGACTCTCGACTATCCTGACTGCCTGCACAGCAACGACAGCTGCGACCAGGTCAGCCCGCCGCGGCAGGTGAGTTACGCCTACGACAAGGGCTTCCTCACCGCGGTCCCCGGCTTCGCCTCCAGCCTCAGCTACCAGAGCGGCGGCATGCTGACCCAGATCAGCCACCAGAGCGGCATCACCGAGACCCACCAGGTCGATCCCTCCGGCCTCGCCCGGCCCGAGCGCATCTCTACCAACGCCGGCTGGGACACCGGCACCTTCGACTACGACGGATCGGGGAACATCCACCGCATCGGCTCGCTGACCTATCGCTATGATCGCTTGCAGCGGCTGGTCAGCGGCGAAGCCAAGGTGGGCAGCAGCGGCCGCCTACAAACCGCGTCGTATAACAACTTCGGCAATCTCACCCAGATGATCACCCACGGCGCCAGCCAGAGCATGAGCCCGAGCTCTTCCACCAACCGCCTCGGTCTCAGCGGCACCAGCTACGACGCTCGCGGCAACCTGATCCGCTTGCGTTACAGTAGCTAGGAGATCTACCAGTACACCTACGACGCCGCCAACATGATGAAGCACCTGCAATCCAACACTGACCAGGCGAGCGTGTACATCTACAACGCTGATGACGAGCGCATCGTCACCTTCAGCTGCTTCAGCGCCGCCGGCAGCAGCTGCGTCAGCAGCCCGGCCAGCGAGACCTGGACCTTGCGCGGGCTGGGTAACGAAGTGCTGAGGGTCTTCAGTCATCCACGCGGGGAGAGCTTCGAGTGGGAGCGGGACTACGTCTATCGGCGTGGGCTGCTGCTGGCCTCGGTGGACTCCGACGCCAGTGGTTTCGAAGAGACTTTCAGCTTCCATCTTGATCACCTTGGCTCGCCGCGGCAGGTGACAAAGGGCGGCAGCCAGGTGGCGCTGCACAGCTACTATCCGTTTGGGCAGGAAGCGACCAGCTCTAGCTCGGATGAGTTTCAACTGAAATTTACCGGTCATGAGCGGGATAAAAACGGGGCGGGGGCGAAGAGTGAGCTGGACTACATGCATGCGCGGCATTGTAGTCCGGTTCTAGGGCGGTTCCTGAGTATAGATCCTGCGGTTGGTAGGAAGACGAGGTCGCAGTCTTGGAATCGATACACTTATGGGTTGGATGGCCCAGTGCGATTCGTAGACCCGAATGGATTGGAGCCGCTGGATGCCACAATTTTACAATTCTACAACACTGCGCTAGGAGATGATTTTGGTAATGTTGACCTTCGCCTTGATTCCAAGAGAGTACCTAAGAACTTTGGCGGTATTACGATCGGTCGAAATCTTCATCTTGCCAGAACGGAGAGTAACGACTATCGAAATCGAGCTCTTGATGGTATCGTTCTAGTTGGGCATGAACTGGTTCCTGTTGGTCAGTATCGAAAGCATGGAAAGATTGGTTTTCTGAAGAGATATCTGAGAGAGTATCGTAGGAATCGAAAGCAGGGTCAGACCAAGAACGAAGCATATCGAAACATAAGTTTTGAAGAGCGAGCTGCGGAATTTGGAGAAAATGTCAGAGCTTTCCTTAAAGCAAATCCGGAAATTCTTGGAAAACTACAAGAAGGAGAAGAGCTGAATGAAGCAGATATCACTGCAGTCAATCGCGCACTTCGTGAAGCTCTTGATGAGAGTGGAATCCAAGAGGGCTATCAATTCATCGGAGGGAGGGTTTTCTATGTACGCATTCAGTAGGCGATACTTCGCACGCGGATGGCGAGATTATCTCGTGTTTGGTTTGTTGGTGGTTGGCGCAATTGGCTGCGACCCGTCGTTTAGGTACCATCCTGTTGGGTGGCAGGATGTCCTTGACAACGAGAGGATACTAATATGGGAAGGAGTTGAGTTCAGGGCTCTTGGTGCGGGTGGGTTGACGGGCTCAAGTTGGATCGACCCTGAGTTTATTGTCAGAAATTCAAGCAATCTTGAACTCAAATTTCGAGACGTGTCATTAGAGGGCGCTGGCGGAGAGTATCAGGGTGAAATCTTAGGGTCGCGAATTATTGGAGCTAAGGAAGATGGGAGAATAGTCTTTACATTTGATCTCGGCAAAGAAGCTACAGGAGTTCTTGGGCATACTTGTTTATTGGACATTAACTTGCTTCTCGGAGAAGAAGATCGAGTTTTGGTGATACGATATTCTCGTAGTGCATTCTGACGAGAGTGCTTTTTCCTGGCTTGTCAGCGAAGAAGTGTTGAGTGCGGTGTCGAGAGGGGCAAGCCGATCAGGTGCCACCCTTCTCGTATCCCCTTGTTATCAGTAGCTTAGCAGCCTGTGGTAAGAGTCTCGCAACGCTCCGAGCGGCCATTGTTCGCCAGCTCCGCGTTGCAAAACCTCGCAAGATTCCCAATATTCCTGCGATTTTGCGCCTTGATCTGACGAAAACTTGCTCGCTCTCGCAAGCGGCAGACTTCCACCACAGGTTGTTAGGCCAAGAAGTTAAAGAAGACCACCGAAGGCTGATCCGCGTCGACGAGAACAAACGGGAGCAGTTCAGATGCCTCCCAAGAAGGCGAAGCCTTCCGCCACTACCTCTACCATCCCTTCCGGGAATCTTGCTTGGCCGAACTCTCACCCGCTCGCGCGGAGCTGGTGCGCCGCTTCGGCATCCTGATGTACACCGCGCTGGGCGCGTCTGCCTTCTCCGGGCACGATCGAGGAGGTACGCGGCGGACTGCTCGACATCGAGCACGCCTTGCGAGCGTTCGGTGAGTACACGGGCGATGGCGAGACTCCGCTGTGCCCGCCCCTCAGAAGCTGGTGCAAGCGCCTTTGGGTAATTGCCACCGAGATGCGAGAGGCTTTCGGCTTCTTGCCCGGCGAGCTGCCGGGCGCGGTTGCTGCTACGGAGACGGATGCCAGGCCAATAGGGGTGGATCTAGAGGGAAGACTGCGTTCCGAAGGCGGCTGAATCCGTCACTATTGCGCGACTTGACTTGTCTATTTAGAGTTTGTAGGCTTTGTGCGTTTCGCTCTAGCCGACTTGCTGTTGGATGTTCTAGGAGGATTGAAGTATGACTGTTCGGACTTTTCTGGCTCTTCTTCTCATAGTAGTTTTGGTTTGTTTGCAGGCAAGCCCGGCTCAGGCGGGCTGTTGGCGCTGTGACGAAAATGCCAAGTGCAAGCAGCAATATACCGGCAGTCAAGGAAAGACTCGTTGCGAGAGCAGGACTTTCTGCTTGGCGTTCTGCATCACAGAGTGCGCCCTGACAGGGAATGGCTGCACTGGTTCTGGCGGAGACCCCGACTGCGGCCCCGCGAAAGAGTGCCCCGACATCATATTTGCACCCGAAACTGTGCCCAATGGGAAGCCCTCGGTGGCTTTCGGTACTCAACCGCCAGCTGCCGTGCCCAAGAAACCCCCTGAAGAGGACAGCTGAGGATGGCGGCGCTGAAGGCGCTGCTCCTTCTTTTGGCTGTTTCGGCGCTGCCAGCCGAGAGGGTGGTGACAGCACAGCTGAGCCCTCCTCCGGAGGCCGGTACCGCGGTCGTGGTGCAAGGATGGGCCAGGCCTGGCGAGGGTCCGCCACAGTCTTTCGAGGTTTCCGCGACCACCGGGGAAGGTGGTTTGCTCGAACTCACCATCCCCTTGTCGCGGGCGGTCGATCTTCGCTTGGCAGTGGCTGGTCGAGCGCCGGTTTACTTTTGGAATTTGCAGGCGGATGCCGAGCAAATCGGCGAGATCCGGCTGGCTGCTGGGGGTTCGATCTCGGGTTATATCCGCGATGGCGTGACCGAAGATGCCGCGGTTAGCGCCGTGGTGCGCTTGGCGGGGTCGGGGGCTGGCTTGACCCCTGAGGAGCGCCGCAGGCAGGCGAATTTGGCCATCAGCACGCACGCAGATTCGCGGGGCTGGTTTCAGCTCAGTGGAGTACCTGCTGGGCGCTGGTGGCTCGAAGTGAGGGCTGAGGGCCGGGCGAGCACCCGCGAGGCAGTCGAAGTCACCGCTGATGCTGAGACCATCGTCGACCTCGTCGTGATGGGGCGGCTGGCGTTGACCGTGGCGGTAGACCCATTGCCACCAGCGGCGGGAGTCTGGTTTCTATTCTTGAGACGAACTGACGATAGCGGCAGCAGCCTCTCGGTGCCGTTCGACGGTCAAGGGCTGGGTTTCGTCTCCGAGCTTGATCCGGGCCTCTACGAAGTCGGAATCCAAGTGGAAGAGGCTGGCCGAGTAGCGAATATTTGGCGCGAAGAGATAGAGCTGGCGGCAGACACTTTTCTACCTGTCGAGCTGGAAGTCGTGGAGTTGCGTGGGCGAGTACGGCTCGGCTCGCAGCCGCTTTCCGGGGCTGCCATCGAGCTTCGTACCGGTGCCGGCGACAGCTGGCGTTTTACCACCGATGCCAACGGTGAGCTATCCGGCTTGGCTCGGGTGCCGCGGCGCCAGGCGCTCTTCGCCAGCATCCGCTCAGCCGAGCCGAAGATCGAGACCGATCTGAGGATTCGGGACTATGAGCTGACCGATCAAGCGCTTGAAATCGAAATCAAGCTCTCACCTGCTGAGATCTCTGGCGTTGTGCTGATGCCGGAGGGTCGACCGGCTGCTGGAGCCACCGTGCAGCTGGAAGCGCAGGAGCTGAGTGCGGTAGAAGGTGCCGCTACCAAAGTCGATGACAAGGGGCGTTTTGAGCTGCGGGGGCTTCCCCAAGGCCGATACCTGTTGCATGCCAGCGGTGCTGGCGGTCTGGGTTCGGCGGCAGTCACGGTCGAGCTGGGTGAGGTGTCGCCAGCACCTGTTGAATTGCAGTTGGTGCGCAGCGGTTGGGTTTCGGGTCGGGTGGTGGCCGTGGGTGCCGAGCAGGTCGGTCTGTCGGGGGTCAAGATCGAGGTTTCCGTGACCTCGCCGGCATTTACCCACTGGAGCGCCACCTCTGACTTGGATGGCTATTTCCGGTTGTTTCTTCCCGTCGGAGCAGATCGGGCGGCGGTGCAAGTTTATGCGCCATCCGTCGGACTGTGGGCCGCTTGCCGCGGTCTGCCATCCGCTGGCGAACAATGGCTTTGGGCGCTACCCGCGGCGGGGGAGCTAGTGTTCGATATCAAGGCTGACGAGTCGTTACCGCCGGTCTCAGCCGGACAGCTCTTTGTGGCGACCAGTGGTGGCGGCCTGTTGCGGATGACAGATTTTTTTCGCTGGCAAGCGATGCGCGGCGAGCCGAGAGATGCCGAGAAATTTGCTGGGGTTGCCGCGGATTCCTACGCCCTGGACTATCACCTGGGCTCGCGGTGGACGCTGGTCGACCAGCTCTGCACCCAGGGCTACGGGACACCCGCGAAAGGGTGGGAGATCTTGGCAGCTGGTGGCAGTGTTGAGCTGGCATTGGATCTACGCCCGGCACAGAAAGCCGAGGCTTCTCTGCCCTGAGGGGGACAAGCAGGAACGCTGACTCAGCCGGCCGCTGTCGGCTGATCGGCGTCCTCTCAGTGGGTCGCTCGGGTCCGTTGCTGATCACGTCGCGCCTTTGTTTCCTCATCATCAGCTCTCTATTGCCGGTCTGGCTGTTGCCGGTCGGGGTTGGCACCTGCCTTGCTCTCTCTGTCTGGTGGGAAGGGCTGGGGAGGAACGCGACACCAAGCTTGCCGCCACCTGTTGAATGACTGACCGAGAGGAGGCTCAACCATGTGCCCACTCCATGATCTATACCGCTCTCATCTGCACATTCCTCTATTGCTGCTCGGTTCGGTGCTGGTCACGGGCACGGCGCTGGCGGCTACCACCGCCGAACTGGAGCCCAGCTACCAGCGCCAGGGTGAGGCATCTCGCCGGCCGGCGGTGCGCTCGCCGAACAGCAGGCTGCCCGAGGAGCTGCGGGCTGAGCTGGGAGATCTCGCGCCGCGACAGCGCGGCTACGCTGAGCGCCGGGCAAGTACGGAGTCGAAGTCGCACGAAGATCCGATCTATCGCGCCGCTAGCCTTGCCGCGCGGCAGACCGCCAGCCGTTGGGCCGAGCCTGCGGGTCGGCGCCAGCTCTACCGGCTGGGTTTCACGCGGGGCTCTCGGCGGGCTCTCGACGATCCCCACTTGGCGGAGTGGGATTTTCGCCAAGGGCGTTTCCGTGGCGAGGATGATCCGCAAGCTCACTCGGCAGGGGGCCAGGTGGGTCATGAGGCAGCTGTGAATCATGCCGAGTCGAATGCCTTGGAGCGCGTCGCCGAGCAGTTTCACGATCTAAGGGTCGAACCGCGGCGGGAAGCAACGCCGGCGTTGCGGCCCGATTGGCAGCCACCGGAGATTGTCGCGCCACGCATTGAGGAGGCTTTCCATGAGGTGCCTCTGCGGCATTTTTGGCAGGGTGGAGATAGCCGCCAGCCAAGCCCCCGGCAGCTGCTGCGTCACACCGGGTGGCGGAGCCACTACTCGGGCGACTGGTGCGATCCGGCACGGGGCTGGAGCCATTGGCGGCGACATGGTGAGCGGTCTGTGCTGTGGGAGCAATTGGACGAGGCCGACCGCGAGCACTTTGCCGTACTGTTTCGCCAGACCTTCGCGGCTGAGATCAGTCGGCGGGCGGCTGAATTCTCAGACACCGTTTTTGATCATGGCTTTGACGATGGCTGGCGCTGGGGAGCCGAGGTCAGCTTTGAGTGGGCTTACCGGCGTGGCTATCACCAAGGATTCGCCGCCACCCACCAACGAGCGGCCGAAGTTGCCTACCTCGATTCCTACTCCACGGCCTGGCGGGGGGCCTACCTGGATGAATTCGAGCGCTGGTCGTCGACGGCGCAGCTGGAGATCGTCACAGTGGAACTTACGGATGGCAGTGACGATGGTGTGTTCGAGCCTGGCGAGGAAGTTCTGGCGAATTGGCGGCTGGTCAATTTCGGCGGTGCAGACACCGAGATCTCTGTGTCTCTAGACGGCCTCGTGTTACTTACTGGCGATCTCCACCGGGTGCGCTTGCCGCGCCGCCGCGCGCTGCGGGGCTCGCGTCCTCTAGCGGTGGTTATCGAGCCTGCCACCCGGCCGCGCAGCACCGTCCGTCTGAGCTTTCGTGCTGGAGCGTTGCAGCGAGATCTGGAGTTGGCGGTCGCCTACCCGCTGCAGCTGGAACGCTCGGTGGTCCTGGGCGCGCACGACAGCCTGGCTGGCTGGGCCGAGTTGCAGGTCGAGGTGGTCAACATCAGTCGTCGCGCGGTGCCGGCCAACTTTGAGCTGTTGGGTCCCGCGGGAGAATTAGTGTCGGCCGACCCGACGCCGGATCTGATGGCGTCGGGCGAGAGGCGCCGGCTGACCTTCCATCTTGGTGGAGTCGAGCCACTCGCTTTCTTGGCCGGTGAGTTGCAGGTGTCGCTGGTGGCGCGATCCGCGGCTTTCGTGCACGATCGGATGAATTACCGCTTTCCGGAACTGGCCGCGGATCTCGACAATCGCGACTTGTTGCGTTTCATGGTCCAACTGGCGCGCCGGCCAATAGCGAGTAACAGCGAGATCGAGCGGGCGCAGGGGTTGATGGTGCGCCGGCTGCAGCTGGATTGGACCGCCGCGGTTGCCGCCAAGGGGAATCCCTATCGTGACGACTACCGCGCCGGTTCGCGGCGCACCGCGTTGGGGGATCTAGTGGTCACCGCTGCCGCGATCGGGGGCGACCGGCACCAGGTGTTCGTCGACCTGGCTCCGCGTCTCGATCGCATGGCTGGCGAGTTGCCGGGTAGCCATCCCTTCCTTCGCCGCTGGGCGCGCAAGCTGGTTCGCCGGCTGAGTTGACCAGCCGCTCGGCACCTGACGGTTGCGGCGGGCGAGAAGGCGTAGCCGTTGGGCGGGTCGATCCCACACTCCTTGGATGCGCTGGAGACGGCTACTTGGATGATCCCCTGCAGACGGGTCTTGAGATGCCCTCATGGGTTGAGGTAAACTTAACGAAGCCTGCCAATTCAGCGGACCTCTTGAGATCCAGCCACCTATTTAGGGCCTTAGCTACAGAACATCAGCGGTATCGAGTGTCGGAAGAACCCGCGCCTTGGCAGCGTAAGAAGGCTCCCGCAATCGCTGATCCCCGAATCAACTCGCCGTCGACCCAGGCATCCGGAGTAAGTCAATGCCCGAGCAGCTCGAAGAAACCCGCACGGACGAAGCGTCCGAGACCCTAGAAGCCTCGCCAGCCGAGGACAGCAAAACGCCAGAGCCCTCCGCTGACGAGGCCGTGGCGACCACTGCTGAAGAGCTGACCGAGGCCGCGGATGGGGCGACGGAAAAGGCGGTGAAGACCGCAGAAGCCGCCGTCGAGGTCGCTACCGAACCAGCGAGCGAAGCCGGGCCCGCGGTGAAGGAAGTCGAGGCAGCTGCAGAAGCCGCCGTCGACGGGGCCAAAGCCAAAGCCAAGGCAGTCGCGGAAGAGCCGGCAGCGGCCGAAGAACCTGCGGCTGACGAGGTCGAGGTGGCCGCTCAAGAGCCCGCCGAGGCGGAGCAGGCTGCTGCTGAGAAGGCTGCCGAGATCGAGGTGACGGCCGCGGTGGCGAAGACCGCTGCCAAGCCCAAGCCCAAGGCCAAGAAAGCCGCGAAGGCCAAGAAGGCCAAGAAGGCCAAGACGCCTGCCGAGGCGCTAGCGGCCGAGGTGAAGACCGCCGCCGCTGGCGAGAGCGACCAGCCGGCCACCAAGGCTGCCGCTGAGTCGAGCGGTAGTACGAAAGAAAAGGCAGCTCCTTCCGAGCGCACTCTGCGGCAACAGGAGACCATGGTTGAGCTGGCCAAGGCGATGGAGGCGAAGACTGTTGTCGAAGGCCGAGTAATCGGCTGGAACAAGGGCGGCTACCACGTCGCGGTGGGTGAGATTGCCGCCTTCTGCCCGGTATCGCAGATCGAGATTGGCAACCCCCGCAGCCCCAAACGCTATGTGGAGAAAGAATTCTCCTTCCACATCATCGAGATCGAGAAGGGCGGTAAGCGGGTGGTCTTGTCCCGGGGCGACGCACTCAAGGCGGCGCGTAAGCATCGCGCTTCGCAGGTGCGCTCCAAACTTGCCCAGGGCGCGGTGCTCGAAGGCCGGGTGAGTTCGATCACCGACTTCGGTGCTTTCGTCAGTCTGGGTGGGGGCATCGAAGGTCTGATCCACGTTTCCGAGATCAGCCGTCGCCGGGTGGAGCATGCCAAGGAGTTGCTCAAGTCCGGCCAGCAAGTCCAGGTGCAAGTGATCAAGATCGAGAACAAAGGCAAGCGCATTGGCCTGTCGATGAAGCGGCTGGAGAAGGATCCTTGGAAAGGGGCCGACGAGCGCCACAAGCCGGGTGAGAGTTTCAAGGGCACGATCTTGCGCAAGGCCGAATTTGGCCTGTTTGTCGAGGTCGAGCCGGGTCTCGAAGGCTTGGTGCACAGCTCCCGCTTGGCTCTTGGGCTGACCTTGTCCAGTGACGAACTTGAGGTCGGCAAGGAGATCGAAGGTTGGGTGCAGGAGTGCAGCCCCAAGCGGCGGCGGCTGGCGCTGTCAATGCGCGAAGTGGCTAAGAACGACCCTTGGATCGGTGTCGCCGATCGTTACGAGGTGGGCTCGGTGGTCAAGGGTACGGTCGAGCGTTTGGCCAGCTTCGGCGCTTTTGTCGAGATTGAGCCTGGACTGACCGGCCTGCTGCCTTTCTCTGAGGTTTCTCTGTCGCCGGGCTCGAACCCCAAGCGTCAATTCCACGCTGGCAAAGTGGTCACCGTGCAGGTGTTGACGGTGGAGCCGGGACGGCGGCGGATGTCACTCGGTACCGAGACCTCCAAAGCCGAAGGCACGCCGGCCGATTTCAAAGACTTCAAGAAGCAAGAGCAGGTTGATACGGGCAGTGGTCTCAGCGCCATGGCCGCGGCTTTCGCCAAACTCAAAGGTTAGAAGCCGCCTGCCGCTGAGCGGCGCACGCTCAAGACTAGGCGTGTCGCCTCGGCCACCGTTTTTTGTCTGCGGGTGGGTGCCCGGAGGTATGTAGTAGATGTCTGAGGAAATCCGAACGATTGGCGTCATCGGCGCAGGCACTATGGGCCATGGAATCGCTCAGGTGGCGGCGGCGGCTGGCTTTGAAGTCTGCATGGTCGATATTGCCGAAGCCGCCCTGGAGCGGGGCCTGGCGAAGATCGGCAAGGGCTTCGATCGCTTGCTGGCGAAGGATAAGATCACTGCCGAAGAGCGCGCTGCCGCTTTGGCTCGCTTGACCACTTCTTCCGAGTTGTCGAGCTTGTCGAGTGCCGATCTGGTGATCGAAGCAGCGGTCGAGAAGCTCGATATCAAGCGGCGGATTCTTGCTGATATCGATAGCGTGCTCGACCGTGGCGCGATTCTTGCCACCAACACCAGCTCGATCTCGATCACTCAGCTGGCGGCCGCCACCGGCCGACCCGAGAAGATGATCGGCATGCACTTCATGAATCCGGTACCAGTGATGAAACTGGTCGAGGTCATCCGCGGCTTGGCCACCGATCAGCAGACCTACGACCGGATTGAGGCCGCCGCGAAAGCGATGGGCAAGACGCCGGTCGAAGTTCACGACTCGCCGGGTTTCGTCTCCAACCGAGTGTTGCTGCCGATGATCAACGAGGCGGTTTTCTGTCTCTGGGAAGGGGTCGGCAAGCCAGAGGCTATCGATCAGGTGCTGAAGCTGGGCATGAATCACCCGATGGGGCCGCTGGCACTGGCCGATTTGATCGGTTTGGATGTCTGCCTTGATATTCTGCGCGTGCTGCAAGAGGGCTTTGGCGATCCGAAGTATCGCCCGTGTCCACTGCTGGTGAAGATGGTTGACGCTGGTCGCCTGGGGCGCAAATCCGGTCACGGGTTCTACGACTACTCCCAGGCCTGAGAGCAGGGAGAGTCCCTGCATTTAGTTCTTCGAGACAACTATGCTCTGTCAGGTCTGTGGTCGCAAAAGCTCCGAAGACGCCGAGTATTGCTACCACTGTCATCACAAGCTGCTAGTTCTATCCGGTCCCTTCACGGTCGAAGATCAAGAGGCTTTCGAGTCCAACCCGGAAGAGCAGTTCTCCTTCGACGAGCACTTGCTCGAGCGCATTTCGATCCTCGAAGAAGTGCTCAAACGCACCGCTGGCACCTTGCGACAGGTGCTCGGCGCTCTCTACAAGTTAGAGCAGAAGACGCTGGTCAACCAGACCGGCCTGACATCACTGCGCGAGTTGCTCGACGCCAAAGAGGTAGTGGCCCGTGGCGAGTGGAGCGAGCTGTGGGAATCGCGCATGGACTACCAGTTGCTGGCTTTGGAGAAGCGCGAGCGCTTTATTTCCGTGCGCGAGAATATCCTAGCGCTCTATAGCGGCGAGCAGCGCGAAGCCTTTGAGAGTCATCTCGACAGCGCCGAGGTCGCACTGTTGAGTTTCCACATCGAGGGCGCGGTGGAATCTCTGGAGCGTGCTCACCAGCTAGATCCAGAGAATCACGAGTTGGCGTTTTTTCTCGGTGAGACCTCCTTCAACGAGGGCGAGACCGAGCGCGCGCTGAAGTATTTCGACAAGGTGTTGGTGGTCAAACCAGAACACTACGAAAGCCTGGTCTATGGCGGTGTGCTATGCCACGAGCAAGGCCGCATTGAGCGCGCCGAGGAGTTGCTCAAGCTGGCCGTCGGTCTTTATGGAGATGCTTTCCTCCCTGCCTTCAGCCTCGGCGCGGTTTACTCGGGTCAGGGGCGTTTGCCGCAAGCGGTGCATTTTCTCGAACGTGCGGCGGCTCTCGACTCGGTGCCACAAGCGCTCTATCTCTTGGGTAGCTGCTACTACGAGATGGGCAAGGTGGGTCCCTCGATCCGACACTTGCAGGCCGCCTTGCAGGTGGATCCAACTTACGAAGAAGCCCAGTTCCTATTGGGTTTGGCGTATCTCGACCGGCGCTGGTACCGTAAAGCGATGGCGGCCTTTGGCGACGCCTATCAACTGCATCCTCGCCATCTAAGTTATGCCGAGCTAGCTCAGTTTCTTGGCGGTGGCGCTGGCGAGGGTGCCGATGAGTGGCTGGTGCGGGCCAAGACTCTGCTCGACGAGGGTAAGGTGCGGCAGGCTCTGGCGGTCTATCGCAGTGCCCTCGGTCAGCGACCCGAGGATCCCCGCTTGCTGGTGGGCTACGCGATGGCCTGCTTGGAAGTTAATCGGGCGCAGGAGAGTGCCTCGGTGATCGACCGCCTATTGCGTCTCGAGCCAGGCGAGCAGTTGCGCGCCACCGCCTATGCCACCTTGCTCGAAGCCTTGCGGCTACAGGGCAAGTTGCGCGAAGGGCAGCGCATCGGCAGCCGGCTGCTCGAAGAGGGTGGCACCTCGTTGGCGCAGAGCGTGGCTTGCTATGAGATGGCCTTCATCCACGCCGAGATGGAAGAGGATCTCGATGCGGCTCTGCGCTTTGCCCACCGCTCACTCGAGCTGTCGCCGCCCGAGCTGCGTCGCCTGTCCCTCGATGCCCTCGGCTGGGTACATTACAAACGTCGTGAATTCTCCCAGGCGGTCGACTACCTGAGCCGTTCGAACGATCTTGAGTCGTCGCCGCGAACCCTCACCCACCTGGGTATGGCGCTACTCGCCAAAGGGGAACGAGAGCGGGCCCGCAGCGTATTGGTGGACGCCCGCCGACTCGAAGTGCGGCAGGTCAGCCTGGGCTCGAAAGTACTCGAGTGCTTGCGAGAGAACGCTCGCTTGCTGCCCGCGGGCAAGGCAAAAAAGTAAAGCGAGCGGGCGCCGTCCCCGGCGGTCGGTTAAGATCCGCCCGCCGAACTACCCATTCCCTCGCTGAGATCCGCGGAGAACAACCATGCGCTGGACCGACTACTATCTTTTTACCGCTCGCGAGGTGCCGGCCGATGCTGAAGTTGTCAGCCATCGCCTGATGCTACGCGCCGGCATGATCCGCAAGGCCGCTGCCGGGATCTACAGCTACCTTCCCTTCGGCTGGCGTAGCTTGGAGAAGTTGTCGGCGATCGTCCGCCGTGAACTCAATGCCAAGGGGGCTCTGGAGCTCACCATGCCGGCGGTGCAGCCGGCTGAGCTGTGGCAGGAGACCGGCCGTTGGCAGAAGTACGGCAAAGAGCTGCTGCGGATCAAGGATCGCCACCAGCGGGACTTCTGTTTCGCCCCCACCGCCGAGGAAGTAGTGACCGACATCGTGCGCAACGATGTGCGCAGTTACCGCCAGCTGCCCTTCAACCTCTACCAGATTCACACCAAGTTTCGCGACGAGATCAGGCCCCGCTTCGGCCTCATGCGCGGGCGCGAGTTCCTGATGAAGGATGCCTACTCCTTCCATGCCGGCGAGGAGTCCCTCGATGCCACCTATCGCGATATGGCCGACGCCTACCGGCGTATTTTCGAGGCTTGCGGGCTAGATCACATCCAGGTCGAAGCCGACACCGGCACCATCGGTGGTTCGTCGTCGCACGAGTTCATGGTGGTAGCGCAGACCGGCGAGAGTCTGGTGGTGCGTTGTCCCTCAAGCAGCTACGCGGCCAATGTCGAGCGGGCCGAAGCCGGTGCCCTCGAAGTTCCGGACGGGGGCGAGCCGGCGGCGCTCGAAGAGGTCGCCACGCCGGGAAAGAAGACCATCCAGCAGGTCGCGGAGTTTCTCGACATCGACCCGCGCAGCTCGATCAAGGCGCTGGTCTATGACAGCGAGCGCGATGAGCGCGTCTTGGTGTTCATCCGCGGCGACCGCGAGGTCAACGAGATCAAGCTGGCCAACCATCTTGACGTGCAGCATCTGGTGTTGGCCAGCGAAGCCCAACTCGAAGAGTTCACCGGTTCGCCGGTGGGTTTCGTCGGTCCGGTGGGGTTGCCGGCGGGGGTGCGGGTGATCGCCGACCTGACGGTCAAGGGTTTGAGCAATTTCGTCTGCGGCGCCAACCGGCTCGATTTTCACCTGAAGAACGTCAACTGGGGCCGCGATGCCGAGCCCAGTGAGTGGGTTGATCTGTTGCATGTCCGTGGCGGCGATCCCAGTCCCGATGGCCAAGGGATGCTCGAGGAGTACCGCGGTATCGAGGTGGGTCACATCTTCAAGCTCGGCAACAAATACTCCACCGATATGGGCTGCACCTACCTCGACCAGGAAGGTAAGAGCCAGCCGATGGAGATGGGTTGCTACGGCCTCGGCATCGGCCGCACGGTGGCGGCGGCGATCGAGCAGAACCATGACGACGACGGCATCATCTGGCCGCTGCCCCTGGCGCCTTTCCAGGTGTTGCTGCTGGGTCTCAACACCAACGTCGAGGAGGTTTGCGCGGCCGCCGACATGCTCTACGACGAGCTGCGCGAGCAAGGCATCGAGGTGCTCTATGACGATCGCAAGGAGCGCCCGGGGGTCAAATTCAAGGATGCTGATCTGATTGGTATCCCGCTGCGGGTGGTGGTCGGCAAGCGCTCCCTCGACGAAGGCAAGGTCGAATTTTCTCTGCGCCGTGATCGTGAGAAGCAGATGATCGACCGTGGTGACGTGGTCGCCAAGCTGCGCCAGTTGATCGATAACTGAAACCGAGGAGTTGCTGGTGAGTGCGCCCTTTGTCATTGATGCCTGGATGCAGCATCCCACGCAGCGTTTCTTGGCGCAGCCCTATTTCGCCTCCCTGCGTCGCTGGCTGGGTGAGCCAGGTATCCCGCAAGACGAACTGCCAATCACCGCCACGCTGGCTAGCCTGGACGCCAGCGGAGTGCGCCTTGGCCTGCTCAGTGCCTGGCACGGGCCGCAGGGTGAGCTGATCTCGAACGACGAGGTCGCCGCAGCTGTTGCCGCTGCCCCCGACCGTCTGGTCGGCATCGCCTCGGTGGATATCTCGCGGCCGATGGCTGCGGTCGCTGAAATTCGTCGCGCGGTAGGCGAGCTTGGCTTCAAAGGTGTGCGGGTGCTGCCCTGGCTGTGGAATCTACCTCCTGATGACCGCCGGTTCTATCCGGTCTACGTCGCCTGCTGCGAGCTGGGGGTACCTTTCTGTTTGCAAGTGGGCCACACCGGCCCACTGTGTCCGTCGGAGCCGGGGCGGCCGATCCCCTACCTCGAAAACGTTGCTCTCGACTTCCCCGAGCTGAAAATCGTCGCCGGCCACATCGGCGCGCCTTGGGCGGAGGAGATGATCTCGCTGGCCACTAAATTTCCCAATCTTTACATCGATAGCTCGGCCTACAAGGCGAGCCGGTATCCGCCTGCCTTCGTCAACTACCTACGGGGCCATGGACGCAAGAAAGTACTCTTCGGCAGCAACTACCCGATGCTCACCGCCGCCGATTGCCTACGCGATCTCGATAGTCTGGAACTCGATGACGATGCTCAGCAACGTTTCCTATACCAGAACGCCGAACGGGTCTTTGGACTGTCCTGACGTCGGTCTTTGATCGAGTGGTTGCGAAACAGCGGATGGGCTCAGGCGGTTAGCTCGAAGTCGAAGTCGAAGTCGAGCATTCTATCGCCATCAAAAATCGAGCGGCTATCGATCCGCTCGCTAGCGAGCATTCTGGGCAGCCACAGACGATCGTCAGCCCACATCTCGTCGTAGGGGATGGCTTCCAGTGGGGTCCACAACGGGATCGCCTCGGCGGTTTCACCGGCTTCGCCACGGTGGCCGCTGGCGCGAAACACCCAGACGTGGAGGGAGTAGCCGTCGACAAATTGAAAACGCAGCTGGCCGCACTCGACCAAGCCTGTGGGGGTGATGAGAAGCTCTTCCTCGACTTCGCGCACGGCGCATTCGAGAGGGGTTTCGCCGGTCTCGATGCGGCCTCCTGGACCGTTGATCTTGCCGGCGCCGAGCCCCCGCTTCTTGCGGATCAAGAGGATCTGCTGCTGCTCAACCACAAAGCACAGGGTGGCGCGGTCGACCGCTCGCCAATGAGGCCAGTCGATCTCGGCAACGCGGCGGGGAACCGGCTCGAGTGGGGCCTTCCCGGCTGTAGATTCTTCGGCCATGGTGCAAAAACTACCATGCTATCTGGTGTGGCCAACTCCACTTTGCGGCCGGTTGACGAGTAAAGCTAGCTCTTACTTACGTTTTCGCCACCACAGAGTGAGGAGCAAAGCCGCGACGGCAAGGGCGCTCAGCAGCCATCCGGAGCCGGACCGGCTGCTGGGAAAGGGCACTGTCGAGCCATCGCCCCAGACCACCACTCCGGCCCAGGCGGCGGCCGGTGCTCCGGCGGCCGCCCGCTCGCGCTGAGTCTCGGCCAGTGCCGTGGCGATGTCCGCGCCGCGAACGAGGTGGTGGTAGAAGGGGTCGAAGAACTCGCTGGCCTCGTCGTCGCGCAGGGGCCACAGGCTGGCCACGACGGAACTGGCACCGGCTTGGAGGAAAGCTCGGGCCGGGCTTAGCGCACCTTCGCCATTCAGCAGTCGGCCGCCGCCGCTGCGACAAGCCGCCAACACGACGACTTCGCCAGCGAGGTCGAGAGCGGCGATCTCGTCGAGTTCGAGCAGCCCGTCCGCGCTGGCATCGCCAGTCAGCACCAGGCCCGAGGCTTGGCCGCGACGTTCGTCGGTCAAGGCGTGGGTGGCGAAGTGGAGTACCCGATGCTGACCTGCCGACACTCGGTGCAAGCTCGATTCGGTGGCCTCGGAGCCGAGCAGCAGGTGGGCTTTGCGGCCCAGTCGGCGACGGATCTGTTGGGCTTCGCGCCGGGCACCGGGTAAGGGGCGCCAGCTGATGCTCTCGGTGGACTCACGGTCTCCGTCTTCACCATCGGCGCTCCGAGGATCTGCCAGTACCAATACCGAACCCTCTCCTTGGCTTGCCGAGTGGATCGACTGCCAATGTGCCCACAGGGTGGCCGAGGGTGCCATCGAGAGGCGGAAACGAGCCAGCAGCAGCTCGCCGGAGGGGTCGCGAAAAGTGGCGAATGGGAGTCGATTGAGGGCCCCGTCCGGCACCAGGATCAAGTGATCGACCGTCGTCGGTAGATCTGCCAATGCCGGCCAAAGGAGTCGGCTGGCGAGCTTCTCGGCGACCGCTTCTTGGCGCCCATCGCGGGCTTCAAACATGCCGGTGAAGAGATCGATTGCGGGAGCGGTGTGGGCGGCGTCGGGCAGGGCGTAGAGCCGTACGCCCTGACGGTGGACAGCCAGCAGCCAGGAGCCGCCCTCGAAATTGCCAAAGAAATTCAGCCATTGGGCTAGTTGCCAGATGAGGATGGCTTCGTTGGGTCCCAGAGTAGCCTGAAGCCGTGCCAGATCCACGGACGGTTGTGACTGCGGGTCCTTGGCGGCTGAGGATACAGGCTCCAGATTCTCCCGCAGTAGCCGACCCCGCATGCTCTCGCCGACCTGGAAGGCTTGGTCGAGCCACCGTGGTTCGGTGATCGAAAGTGCCGCTGGTTCCGTGCTGTTCGCGACCCGTGGTGAAAGCGGCGACTCGTTCACCGACCGTCCGCCCGCTTGCAGGTACAGCCGGCCGGCCAGCCACTGGTGGAGGTTGATCCACAGCGAGAAATACTCGCCCCGACCGTGCGTCTGACGGCTGCGCAAGGCCTCGACTTCGGCCAGGACTTCATAGGAGGGTGCCAGCGCCTGATCAGGAGTTGCCGCGAGGTGCCAGGCGATTCGCAGGCGGTGTAGCCAACCGTCGGCGAGGAAGCTCGCGGGACTCGCATCGGGTAGTGAGCGGTTCGCTTCCGCGGCCAACTGCCGGGCCTGATCAGGGTCGTCGTCGGCCAACCGTTCCGCCTGGGCCAATAGAGCGAGGTGGAGTAGCTCCGGATCCTTCAGCTGGCGGGCGATAGCGACGGCTGCGCCGAGTAGCTCCGCCCCTTGGGCGCCAGCGGTTAGCTGGCCTAGCTTGCGCAGCGCGGCGCCTTGAGTCCGAAGATTGCCAGCCGCCGCCGCCAGCGTGGCTACTTCTCTCATTTGTTCTTTGGCCTGCCGCAGCAGTGGCTCGGAGGGTAGCCCTGGGAGGCCGCACATGGTGGCGTTGAACCGCGCCGTAACCGCGGCATAGGCATTGCCGAGCCGCTGCTGGCGCTCGGCCAGAGTTTCGAAAGAGGTGCGAGCTAGATCGAGATCACCCAGGCGAAAACGGGCCTGGGCTAGCAGGTGCATGGCTTCTAGTTCCAGCTGCGGGTTTGCACTTGGGTCGATGCGGCCGAGTAGCTCCTGCAAGCGTTCCTCGATCTCGCCCAGGTCGCCGCCTTGTTCGAGCGCCAGGGTCAACAGTTCCACCTCCGCCGCGTCGAGCAGCGCTGGCTCTTCGAGCCGTCGAGCGATGGCGATCCCACGCTCCATCTCGGTTCGCGCATCCTCGAATAGCGAACGGCTGCGGAGCCAGCGGCCAAGGCTCATTTGGGTGTAATACGCTCCTCTAAACTGGCCATCAGCGGTGTAGAGATCAGCCGCTTTGCGGAACTCCCGCGCAGGATCGCCACCGTCTTCGAAGGTTAGACTGGCGAGGTAGAAGAACGGGCAGGCAAGCTCTGGCCGCTGCCGGGTGAGGGCTTGCAACCGTAGGCTGGCCGCCGAGCGCAGCCGCGGCTCGCGAGCGAGGTGGTAGAAGCAGGCACAGCCGTTCCAGTCGTCCACCTGCGCCAGATAGTCCGCCTCGCAAGTCGCCAGGCGATCCTCGCCTTGCGCCATACTGCTGATCGTCGCGGAGATCAGCAGCCACAAGAAAGTCCGTTGCCAGTTCACCTGTGGTGGCAGGTGTATTTGTTGACGCTCATCCACCGGGTGGAATCATCGGCCCATTGTGGGTCACGGTCAAGCCGGATTTGGCCTCTCCTTCTCGGTGCCAGATGATTTCGAGGTCGACCGGCAAGCCGTGGGTCATCGGTCCGGTGCCGTTGTCGAAGTCCTGTTGCAGGGCTTCAAACTCCTGCCAACCTTCGTCGCTCAACAGAATGTGCTGGCGGGCATGGGGGGCTACCCACAGACCTAAGGCGAGGGGGGAGTTGGTCGGGTTCGGCGCGACGCTGAGTTCTAGATCGGCGAGCTGGCGGGCGGTACCGAGGGTCGGTCCCAGGGCGAGCAAGGATGGCCAGGTGTGATCTGTGGCTAGCACAGGTGGGCGCTGGATCCCTGCGGCTTCGTGCCACACCGCGGCGAAAACTAGTTGGCCCTGGTCTTGGTAAGTCTCCACGTCCACCAGGTAACGTCC
Source organism: Candidatus Multivoradales bacterium (assembly GCA_965248925.1). GTDB lineage: Bacteria > Acidobacteriota > Thermoanaerobaculia > Multivoradales > J023 > CBDFLE01. Next base: position 3,662,367 of record CBDFLE010000006.1, read on the forward strand.
CAGGCCGTTTTGTAGGAGGTCAAGCTGGTCTAGGAAATCTCGGGAGAGGCCAAGGGCGTAGTGATGGTCCATCGGATGGGGGTGGAAAACCGCCGCCACCAGCTGCCAGCCGGCTAGCTGGTAAACCTCGAGGTCGACCAGGCGATAGCCGTTGGTGAGTTCCCAGACAGCCAGCGCGTCGAGTTGCCCGATCGGTAGGTCGATGATCAGGTGCGAGGTCTGTGAGAAGCCATTGGCTTCGATGGACGCCTGGTGCCAGATGCCGGCGAATCGCCGCCCGGCCACGCCGCCGACTTCCTCACCGGCGAGCTCAAAGTCGACCAACTGAAAGCCCGCCGCCTGATAGGTGCTGTTGCGGGCCAAGAAGGTAGCGAAGGAGTGGGTCGAGGTGATTCTCGACTCTCCCGGAGTTTCGGACCACACCATGCCGTAGGTGGTTTGGAAGGAGTCGGACTGTGGTGGAGTCCACGGATTCTCCGCGCTCGCGATTTTGGCGGCCAAGACTAAGGTAAGACCGACGAGAAGGGCTCGTAGGTGGATGTTCTTCGAGCAAGGCAGCTGAGCTGTAGTCTGAGTCATGTGGGTTCTCCAACTTGAGGTCCTAGAGTAACGCCCGCTGCCCGGAGAAGGCGGGCAGCGAATTCTCCTCAATTGCTCTAACCCAACGAGTGTCGAGACGACTTTCCCTCACTCGAAGTGAGCACCGGCTGAATCGGATGGCAAGCCCTGCTCAAGTCACCTCAGTGGGTTGCTCCAGCGCAAGCCGGAGAAGCGGCCAAAGTCGGAGTCGTTGGAGCACAGCTTAGCTTGGCATTCGATGGCGATGGCGGCCAAGTGAATGTCTGCGGTGAGCTTGCCGGCGGTTCCCGCTTCGGCGGTCAAGGTCGCCAACAGGCCGAGATGGCGAGAACCAGGATTGAGAATCTGCGTCTGGGGGCGGTCGAACCACGTCCGAAGATGGTGCAGAGCCTGCTCGGCCGGCAACGGCTCGACCAGAATGCTGCGGCTAGTCATCAGGCGCAAGAACCCCAGTAGCACCACCCACGGTAGACCCACCGGGCGTTCGCCGGAGAGAATATCTTCCTACCATGCCCGAGCCCGTGGGTGTTGGGGGGGGCGTCCGAATTGTAGGCGTAGATCAGCAGATTGATGTAGGGCAGGATCATCAGCGGCCGATTTTCTCCGCGTGAACTCGGTTGAAATCCTCGAGTTCCAGGTCGTCTAGGAGCTGATTGAGCTTCCCTGGGTCGATTGCCGTCCTGAAGCCGTGGGCCTTCGCTTCGACGACGAACCGGGGCTGCGGTGGCTTTGGCATCTCACCTCGGAGCAGTCCTCTGCGCAATACAGCGTTGACCACCGCCTTGAAACTCACCCCGCTATGGCGCGCCTTCTCACGAAGCTTTTTCGCCAGATCGTCGTCCAAAGTCAATGTTGTTCTCGTCTCGACATCATGATGCCTCGCTATTCTGACTTCAAGGGGCCAAGCCTCCTAGCCCGAATAAGTGGCCGCCTTCAATCGAAAGCGGCGGTCGGTTTCGCTGAGCGCAGGCAATTCTGATTAACTGCCAACGAGTCTAGACAGACCAGGAGTAGCGTTGGCTACTGTCTTGCTTGTAGGTCTTGTCACGTAGCACGTACGGAGTCGCGCAGAATTCGACAATCTGGTTGTCTTTCACTTCAATCCCCAGCAGACTAAACGAATTCTCTGAGCGGGCGGGGATCAACTTATACCTCTGCGTCAGAAATGTCGCGCCCGCGCAAGCGATACGGAGCTGGGCGCTGCCGGAAGTTAGAGAGTAAAATATCGTCTCGTGGACATGGCCAGCGACAAGCTGGTTGACTCCGCATCTTTTGGCGGCTGCGACCACTCGCCGCCATTCTTTCAGCCGTAAAGCTCGCTTTACATTGTCCCCTGGAGGAAAGTGGAAGACCCACAGTACGGCATAGTTTTTTCTGGTCTTCTCTGTCAGCAGCTTGAGCTTGGCGACGGTTTCTTCGTGGGCCCTGCCTTGCCCGAGAAAACCAGGCTCCAAGGATTCCAAACTAAAGTCAGCGAAGATAATCGCAAGCCCATCGCCTTCGGGTTTCCCGAAATACTCGACTCGAACAGCGTCCCCCTGCCAGTAGTTCGAAAAAACGTCTTCAAAAGCTGTGCCTCCGGGTAGAAGGCCGCGGCGATAACGGTCGTGGTTTCCCGGCAGTAGAACTGTTCGGAGGCCACTGCTCTTTAGGGTGGCAAGGCCATTCCAATAGTCTGAGTTGTTGGTAGATTCGACGAACGACAATGCTCTCTCCAGACTCGGTCTGGAACCAACTGCTGCCAAGTCGCCGGAGATCAGTATCGCATCGAGCAGAGACTTCTGGCGGAAAGCAAATTGAGCTACTAGAGATGCCAGAAATCTGTCAGCCTCCGAAATCTGACTCGCATCCTCGGGCAGCCAGTGCTCTTGCAGAAAATGAAAATCCGAAAGGTGGAGAAGCGAGTACCTCTTCGCCATTGAGACTGGATGCTCCTATTATCTTTTTTACAGGCCGAGGACGTGACGGACTTGCCTGGTTTCTTCACCAACGTTCGGGGCCGTTGGGTGGAACCAAATATTGTCATCTTGCATTTCGAGACGGCCCCAGTCTCCATCTAGAATCCCCCTGGCAGCATGGACGACAGTCTTGAATTCACCGAGAAGGTCTCGCAAGAGATCGCTGTCACCAACGCCAAGATGGAGGCTTAGGGTGATCTGGGTCTTGAATGGCTCGCAGAACTTGACTCCTTCGCTTACCAAAAGGCGATCGACCCCCTGTTCGATCCAGATAGCAGGGAAGAGTCCTCGAAGATGGTCGCGTAAGACCACAGAGTATTCTTTGGCCGCTTCAAGCGAGGTTTCAATCGGCGGAGAACGCCGCTGAGAACTCTCTTCCTGCGCTTGCAGCAAGCGGAGGGTGAAGGCCGGACTTGGGAAGAGTTCTGCGGCGGGCGCCACTTCTTCCACTACGTCCGAATGAGCTTCCAGGCACTGCTCGGCAGGCGCCGCAATCTCATTCACTGATTCAGTCGAAGTCTCCATACACTGTTTTGCGGCGGACTGCTCTTGGGCCCAAGGCATTGTGTCTACCTCCTGATCCTTGCGTGGAAGATGCTGTTCCACATCAAGAGAAGCGCTTCTCACATCTCTTTCCGAGCCGGAAGAGTGGAGCTTATCATCCATAGGCAACCCTGCAACCAAAGCCTAGCGGCATGGCGGGCCACATAGTATAATTACATGGCCATGAATGCAAGCGCGTCGTGACTGATTCAGCGCTTCTGTTGCGTCTCTTCGGGCTATTAGGGAACACTATCACTATCTGCTCTTGTCCCTTCTACCTGTCCGCGACGGGAATTGCTGCGATCCAAAGTTGGGAATTGCTGCGATCCAAAGTTGGTGGCGGTGTCCTCGAATTCCGGAGAGAGCGGCCGATCTAGGTCATCACCTCATTGCTGTCTATACGGGCCGGTCCTGGTTGCATCCTGTTTCTGGGACGACTTGTCGCTGTTCTGCCACTAGCTGCCACCACTCACTAATTATTACGCAAAAACCGCGCCAACGACGTTCTTGTGGCTGGCACAGTGGGCGGACGGCGTGAGGTGAATCCTTAGCAGGAAGTTCGGAAAAGACAACTCGATACTGATTGCGGCGCTGGTCAAGAAGTCGTTATGGGGTTCTTCGACCTAGAACGGATTGCCGAAAGTGATGAAGAAGGTCGGGGCGGCGTCTTCGAAGGCTTCGCGGTCGAGTTTCCAGCCGATGTCGAAGCGCAACGGGCCGATCGGCGAGCGGTAGCGTAGGCCGAGGCCGGCGCCAGGCTTGAGATCGCCAGCGTCAAAATCGCGCCAGTCGGCCCAGATGTTGCCGGTATCTAAGAACACGGTGCCACCTAGGTCGCCGGAGATGGGGAAGCGGTAGTCGAGGTTGAGCAGAAAAAGGCCGTTGCCGCCGACCTCGACTTGCTGTCCAGCACTTTCGACCAGGGTCTGACCGAGAATGCCGAGGCTGTCGCGGTCGTAGGCGCGGTGAGTGGTGCGGCCGCCGAGGAAGAAGCGCTCAGAGATCGGCACCCGGGCGCTGGCCAGAGTCGCGGGCACTAGCGGATCGGGGGTGGCGCCCCGGCCGTAGGGCTGGATTGCGCCGAGCCGCAGGCTGGTGGCGAGAATGCCGAAGCGCCGTAGTTTGAGATATTGGGTTTGCTGCCAGAAGAGCTTGAGGAACTCGGCGTTGGCGTCGAGCAGCGGAAAGGCGTACTCGAGCTGCAAGGCGGTGGACCACCCGCGGCTGGCATCGAGTGGGTCGTCGCGACGATCAATGAACAGATTTGGGGTCAAACTAGAGATCTGGATCTCGCGGTCGGCACGGTCGATCTCGCCCAGGCTCAGGTTGTCGAAGCGTGAGTCCACCAGGCGGTACTCGTAAGCCAGACCGAAACGGGCGCCCTGGGTGTCCTTGGTTATCGCCACCCGCACGCCGAGATCGTCGACGGTGAAAGCGTCGCGTTTTTCCCGCTGGCGAAACAAGCTGTAAGTGATCGGCAGCCGCCAGCGGCCCACTGAGGGCTGGTCGAAGAGTAGCCGGAAGCGGCTATCCACCTGATTGCCGCGAAAATCGAGCTGTAGCCGGCCGGCCTTGCCGCCGATATTGGTGCGCGACAAGCCGAGCAAGCCGCCGATGCCGTCGTCGGAGTGATAGCTCAAGCCGTAGGAAAGTCGCCAGCGACGCCCTTCTTCGAGCCGCACCAGTACGTCGCGACGGCCATCGCCGGTGTGGTCTGGACCGCGCTCGACGTCGACTCGCGAGAAGATCCCCAGGCGATAGAGATCGCGCTCGGCTTCAAGCAGGCGCCGCCGGCTGATTGGCTGGCCGGATTCCAGGGGCAAGAATCTCCGCACCACTTCCGGGCGGGTGAGTTCCAGACCGCGCAGGATGACTCGGTCGATGTTCTCTTGCCGCCCCGGAGCGATCTCGAAGGCAACATCGACCAAGGTGTTGTCGGAGTTCCAGTCGAGTTGGGTTTCGATGGTGATCTCGCGATAGCCCTCTTCTTCGTAAAGGGCACGGAGCAGGTTGAGGGACTCGTCGAGCAGGGCCCGGTGGTAGGGGCCGCCGGGTTCAAGCGGCAGCGAGGCGCGGACCTGCGAGTCGTCGAACGTTGTGCTCTCCGTGGAAGCCGTCCCGCCACCGAGGGTCAGCTCAACCAGCCGTTGGCGTGGCCCCTCGGTGATCGGGATGTGGAGTTCGAGTTGGCCGTCGCTATGCACCACCTCGGCCGGGCCGACTTTGGGTTCTGGGAAACCGTTCAGTAGGTAATAAGAGCGGATGTTGGCTAAGTCTTCTGCCAACACCTCGTCGACCAATCGGCCGCCGCGGTGCAAGAGACCGGACGGGGTGGCGGTGTTCATCAGGGTGAGCAGGGTTATGGCGTCGGCGAATTGGTTGCCGGAGAAGCGGATCTCGCCGAGCTGCCAGGTTTCGCCGAGTGCGACCTCGATACGGCGGTGCAGCTCCACGCCGATCCGTTCCTCCGGGCAGTCGATGGTGACTTGGTGGTAGCCCTGGCGTTGGAAGTGTGACCGCAGACGGTTGCAGGTTTGAATCACCAGCGCATCGTCGTAGACCTGGTCGTCGAGGAAGGGCAGCAGGCCCTTCTTCTCCAGCTCTTGGCGCTCAGCGCCGGTGACTTCGATCACCACCCGTGGGCCGACCTCCAGGTGGTGAGTGATCGACATGCGGTCGCTGGAGGCGTCGTAGATCTCTTCCGGGGTGCCGACCTGGGCGGCCAAGCGACCTTCCGCCACCAACCAGGTGCGAAGGTCGCGAGCGTCGGCCTTTAGCTGCCGGGGATCGAATCCCTTGCCCTCCTGCAAGCGCAGGGGTTGTAGTAGTTGGGCGCGGTCAAAGGGGCCGAGGTCGCCCTCGAAATGCACTTCGCCGACCGTCATGCGCGGTCCGCTGACGACCGCGAAGGTGACATCCACGCCGCTGCCCTCGCCGATAGGCTCAACGGCCACCCGTACTTGATGGCGGCGAAAACCCCGCTGTTCGTAGAGGTCTTGCAAGGCATAGACGCTGCGTAGCACTCGGGTATCGATCAGCGGGGTACCAGCTTTTTGTTCGATGGTGCGTTCGAGTTCGATCCGTCGCAAGCCCAGTTCTTCGCCTTCGAGCCGTACACTGCGCACCCAGGTGTGGGTTCGCACCACCACCACGGCGACCAGTCCCAAGGGCTCGTCGCGAGTCCACAGATCGGCTTCCGCTACCAACCCGGTGGTGTAGAGATTCGATAGCGTGCGGCGGATTCGCAGCGGGTCGATAGGCTCGCCGACCGCGATGGCCAGGTGCTCGCTGAGGTCGAGGGCACGTTGGGGCAAGCCGTCGACCCGCAGTTCAATGGCCACCAAAGGAGCCGTCGTAGGCGCGGTTGCCGCCAGCGGCGGAGTGAGAATTGGCAGCAAGGCCAAGCCCAAGAACAGCCAGCCAGCGGCTCGCCAGATTTGTAAGGGAGGGCTCAGAAGGTCTTCTCCCAACGGGCGTCGGCGGAGTAGCTGCCGTCGCCATTCTGAGTCAACACCAAGGTCAGACCGCGGTCTACTTGCCATTCCAGGCGCAAGCGCTGTTCCTCGGTCGAGGAGGGATCCACCGAGTAGGTTAAGAAGAGGTCTTCAGCCACTCTCTTGCCGACCGTCACTCGGGCGCGGGAGATCGAGTCGCCGCTCTCGGTCAGCGGATCGATGCGGAACTTGTCGAAGCCGAACAGATTCGATACCCGGTTGCCGATCACCGAGGCGGCTTGGCCATAGAGGAAGCTGGCGGCGGCCAAGCTCTGCTCGCCCCGTTCCTCGTTTTGGCGCACGGCGCGGGCGGTGAGTTCTTGCTCATCGCCGGTCGAGAGAATTCGGAATAGCTCGGTACTGGGCAGCGGCGGTTCTGAAGAGAAGCGTGTTTCGGGCCGATCCAAGGGACCCGAGATTGCCAAGGTAATGTCGTGGTTACGGACTCGGGTAACCGCTTCCAAGTCGATCTCGGGCTCGATGGAATAAGGGTTGGTGAAGGTTAGTTTGCAGCGCCGCACCTCGTAGTCGGTGCTGAGGTAGCGCAATTGGCCGCCAGGATCGATGTCGACATCGCCGTAGATCACCGGCCGGGCGGCGGTGCCACGCAACACCAAATCGGCGCTGCCGGTGAGTTCGGCCAGATTGTTGTGCATCGCGACCGCGCCGAGGCCGTCAATGTCGATATTGAGGTGGATCGACGACAGGAGTTCGTCCGATTCTTCGACCTCTAGCCGTTGTCTTTGGAAAAAGCCGCGCAGTAGGTCGTCAAAGCCCACCGGCAGATCTGGCAGGTACTCAATCAGCTCAAGCTGGGCACTGCCGCCGAGGCTCATTGCTTGCAGATCGTCGTCGCCCGCTTCGGCATAGGGGCGCAGGTCGAGGTCGGCGTCGCCGACCAAGGCGAATCCCTCCGGATAGCGCAGCCGGAGGTCGCGGCCGACGAGCTGCAGCTGGTAGTCGAGCGGCTGGTGCTCTTGCGGCAGCTCGAACCTTCCCTCGACCGAGACCTGGCCCCCAGCGAGGCGCGCTTTGAGCTGATCGATCACCACCCGGTGAGGGTAGAAGAGCAGCACTCCGGACATGCCGTCGACGGTGTGCGGAAATTCCTTGGGCAACATCATCGTCGCCTGGCTGACCTCGCCCTGGCCGTCCAACCAAGGAGAGGCCAAAGTGCCGCCAATCTTGCCCAGCAGGTCGAAGTAGCCATCGAGTTCGAGGTCGGGGTAGAGCAGCCGCAGCCAACTGGTCGAGAGCGAGCTTTGCAGACGCAGATCGAGGGGCGCGCCGGAAGCAAAGCCGATATCGCCAGAGAGGAAAAAATCGCTGGCGGTTGCGTCTTCGCTGACGAAGAACGACTCGATGCGTGCTCGGTCTTGGCTTAGGTGGACGACGATCGGTTCCAGGTTGTGTAGCTGGCGGCCGCGCAGGGCGATGTCTAGTGAGTCGAATTCCAAGGTGATATCGGGCTGCTGCCGGTGCTCCAGGTTGCCGGCGATCAACAGCTGACCGCGAAACGAGCCACCGAGAGTCTCGGGCGGTCGTTCGAGCAGCAGATCGAGCAGGCCACGCAGGTTGGGACCCACCAAATCGATGGCCAGGTTGGCGCGCTGCTTGTCGAGTCGGCCGCCGCCTTCGATGGTAATTAGATCGAGTAGACGGCCGCTGGCCTGCAACTGGTCACCCGCCCAGCTCAGCTGTAGCCGGGAAGCTCCTGCGGCGAGTGCTTGGCCGCCCAAGAAGATCTTTGGCAGCTCGGCGAGCAGTTGGATTTCTGGGCTTTCCAAGGTGCCGCCTAGATTGGCGTCGAGACTGATTCGGGCGCGCATATCCGGGCGCGGGAGGAAGCCCTTCAAAGGGGCTTCGCCGATTTCCAGACCGGGACTGCTGAAATGCAGGTTCAGGGTGCCGTCTTGCCAGCCAAAAGTGCCGCCGCCGGCCAGCCGGCCACTGCGGGAGCGGATTTCGAGATGATCGATGCGCAGTTCTTGCGCGTCCCAGCTCAGCCGAGTTTCCACCTGCTCGACGTCGATCACCGTGTCCGGATTGGCCACCAGATGAGCAGGGTCGAGGGTGGCGCGGAGGGTGCCCGAAGTGGCCTCCGCATCGATTTCCAGATCGAGCCGGCCGCTGACCCGGCCGTCGAGCGGCAGGTCGAAAGACAACCATGGGCGAATGGTCTCCAGGGTGCAGCCAACGGCGTCGAAAGACAGCAGTGTACTCTCCCCGCTCTGCTCGTAGTCAAACGGCACCCGACCTTTGATCAACAAGGCTTCTCGACCGCTGCTGATCTCCAGCTGCAAGCCGTTTATGGAGTTTTCGCTGATTTCGAAGGAGCCGTTGACCACGTCCCCACTCAGGCCGGGGGTGCGTACTCGCGACAGCTTCATCCGCACTTCGCTGTGGCTGTCCTGGGGAGAGAGGTAAAAGGTGCCTGCCAGTTCTCCCTCGCCCGAGTGCGGTAGCCACAGCTGCGGCGTGCTGAGCTGCTCGTCGCTGAGCGGCAGGAGGGCAGCCAGCTCACCGAGATCGGCGGTGGCCAACTGGTAGTCCCACTGGCCGTTTTTTTGCCGCAAGTCATACCAACCATCGATCAGGCCGTTCTGATTGCCGGCGGCCAGCCGCACTGGGTCGGTGCGCACCACCCCGCGTTCGATAGAGATCGGTACGGTGCCGCTGAGCAGCAGGCCGGCGGCTTGCGGATCCGGCCGTAGTTCGAGTTCCCCACCGCCCTTGCCGAGGTCGCCCTGTTGGCGCGGGAAGCGATAGCGCAAGGCGCCGCTAGCGCGCGCCGCCAGGCCATCGACGGGAATCTTCTGGTCGGCCAACAAAGTGTCGAGGCCGACATCCTTGATCGCCAAATCGATGGTGATCGGTTCGCCGGGCTCAGAGCGCTCGAAGGCAACGTTGCCGCTCAACTGGCCGCCGCCATAGCTGGCGCTGTTGATCACCAACTGCAATCCGTAGCGGTCGGCCACCAGGGTGCCGCTGGCGTTGTCGATCTGGCGATCCCAGAGGGTCAAGCGCGGCGAGCTCACCTGGCTACGCCAGCCGTAGGTCAGCGGCCGCCAGTGAAAGCTGCCATCGATCTTCAGCTCACCCTCCAAATCGGTGAAATAACCCAGCTCGGCGAGGGCGCGGCCGCGGGTGTTGGCGCGGGTCTGGAAATAACACTTTTTGTCGTCACTCTGCCGCGTCCACTGGCAGAAGCCGTCGCCGGTAGCGTCGAAATCCGTGCTTGAGACTGCCGCCTTGAGGATGTCCAAGCGGCCCCGGCCGAGTTCGCCCTCGGCGACAAAGTCGAGTACTTGGGGGGCCGCCGCGTTGGGCAATCGTAGGGTGACGTTCTGTCCCGACAAACTACCGGTCAGGCGCATCTCCCCGAGCCCTTGCAGCTGGCCGTGGAGATCGTCGGCGCTGATTGACAGCCGCACCGATTCTTGATCCAGGGCGAACTCGGCGCGGTCGATTTCGATGTGGTCGATAAACAGGTCGAAGCGCCGTTGGTGCTGGCGGCGATGCCGCAGGTCGAGCAGGTTGTGGCTACCGTCGGGCAGGAAGTGCAGGAATACCCTGGGTCGTTCGACCTTGATCTGCCGCAGGTGAATGCGCTGTTGCGGCAGCGACGATATGTCAGCCTCGACATAGGCCCAGGGGACTTCCAAGAAGGCGGCGTCGCCGTTTTCAGGGCCGGCCACCGCCAGGCCCCAGATCTCGAGCGAGAAAGGCAACAGCTCAAAAGAAATATCGTCGATCACCACGGGTCGGTCGAGGTAGACCTCGAGCCGTTGGGTGATCAGTTTGCGCCCCCAATCGCGGGCCCGGCGGGTGTCGAGGAAGAGTTGCAGCACGAAGAGCAGCACTACCGCCGCCGCCAAGCTCCACAGCAAAGGTCGGAGAATCCAGCGCCGAAAACGTCCAGGGCGCCAGCGTGGTGGTCGGCTGGCACTCGCTTGCTCGCTGGCGCTAGATTCGTCGGCATTCACCTCAGCCACCCCAGCCGAGCTTCTGCCGCAAGGCATCGTAGAAGGTGCGGTCGTTCAGCCGTACCAGTCGCACCGGCGCCGCACTGCGCTTCACCCGCACCACATGGCGATGGCCGATGCTGCTGCCCTCCTGGCCATCGACCGACAGGTAGACCTCCTCACCTTGGGTTTCCAGCGTCACTTCGATGATTTCAGAGTCCGGCACGACGATCGGCCGCAGTGACAGAGTGTGAGGGCAGATCGGTGTTAGGACGGCGACCGGTAACTGGGGGTAGATGATCGGTCCGCCGGCCGACAAGTTGTAGGCGGTCGAACCGTTAGGCGTCGAGATGATCAGGCCGTCGGCACGGTAGCGCGCCACCTGACTGCCACCTACCCGCACGGTCAGTTCGATGATGCTGGCCAGCGCTGCTTTCGACAATACCGCGTCGTTGAAAGCTCTGTAGCGGGCCACGTTGCCGCCGGGTCGGCAGAGTTCGACGTCGAATAAAGAGCGTTCTTCGAAGTGGAATTCGCCTTTCAGCACCTGCACCAGGCTGGGGTAAAGCTCAGGCCGAGAAACTTCGGTGAGAAAGCCCAGCCGGCCCAGGTTGACCCCCAGCAGCGGTACTCCGGCGGCCACGGATCTGGCGACGCCGAGGAGGGTGCCGTCGCCCCCCAGAACCACGACCAGATCGTAAGGATGGTTCGCTTGGATGGGGCTGATTCCGGCGCTGCCACAAGACCGCAGACTGGCCTCGTCGAGAGCGATCTCAATGCCGCGGCGTCGCAGCCAGTCGGCCACTTCGGAGGCGGTTCGTACCGCATCTCGGCTCTCAGTGCGGGCGACAACGGCAGCCTGTCGGATTTTATGCACGGACATCGTCTCCACTGGGTGACGGGCTCATTCGGCTTTCTTGGCCGATGCGGCGCAGCAGGGTAAAGGCTTCGCGATTGCCGCCAACCCCGGTGACCGGCGAATCGAAGACTCCCGCCGATTCCAGGCCGAGGGCACAGAGTTCTTCCACCCGGCGGTCGATCACCTGGCGGCGCAGCTGCGGGTCACGGACGATGCCTCCTTTGCCGACCTGGCCTCGGCCGGCTTCGAATTGGGGCTTGATCATCGGTAGCAGAAGGCCGTCCGCGGTCAAATGTGCAAGCAAGGCCGGTACCACCTTGGTAAGGGAGATGAAAGAAACGTCGATGGTGATCAAGCTACAGCGCTCGGGGAGGGCCTCGGCCTCGAGGTAGCGGGCGTTGATCCGCTCCATGGCCACCACCCGGGGGTCGTTGCGCAGGCGGTAGTCGAGTTGGCCGTAGCCAACATCGAGGGCATAGATCCGCCGGGCGCCCCGCTGTAGAAGGCAGTCGGTAAAACCGCCGGTCGAGGCACCGATATCCAGGCAAATCCGTCCGCTCGGGTCGATGGCGAAGTGGTCGAGGGCGTGGGCCAACTTGCGGCCTGCGCGGGAGACGTAGGGCTCGCGCACCGCGGTGACTCGGAGTTCTGCCCGTTCCGCAATCGCCGTGCCGGGTTTGTCCATCCGCTGGCCGTCGACCTCCACCACCCCGGCCATTACCGCCCGACGGGCCTTCTCGCGGCTGCCAAAAAGGCCGCGCTGGAAGAGCAGTTGATCGAGGCGCACGGTGCTTCGCCTCAACTCACCGCGGCGAGAGACAGAATCAACGGTCGCGGGTCGAAAGGTAGGAGATCAGTGATGGGAACAGCCCTCCTTGCGCCGGCAGATCTCGCGCCAATTCTAGTGCTTGATCGCGGGTTCGCCGCAGCAGGCGCTTGCTTTTCTCAAGGCCGTGGAGTCCCGGATAGGTCAGCTTACGGGCCGCTGCGTCCTTGCCGGCGGTTTTTCCCAAGGTCTCGTCAGTGCCCTCGATGTCGAGTATATCATCGGCAATCTGGAACATCAGGCCGAGCAGATCTCCCAGCTGGCCTAGCTCGTTGGCCTGCCGCCCCTCGGCGCCGGCGTAGATACCGGCCAGATCGATGCACACTCGTAGCAGGGCGCCGGTTTTCCGCCGGTGGATTGCCTCCAGCATCGCCGGTGGGTCGTCGGGCCATTGGCGCTCGGCCAGCAGGTCGTCCACTTGGCCGCCGATCATCCCCGTGCTGCCGATCACCCGTCCCACCTCGGCGGTGGCCCGACGTCGCCGTTCGCTGCCGAGGTCGGCGGGTTCGGCGGCCAGGGTTTGCAGGCCCAGAGTCAGCAGAGAGTCGCCCACCAAGATTGCCGTGGCTTCGTCCCAGCGCCGGTGGACGGTCGCGCGGCCGCGGCGCAGGTCGTCGTCGTCCAGTGCTGGCAGGTCGTCGTGGACCAGGCTGTAGGTGTGGATCATCTCCAGAGCGGCGGCGCCGGGCAGTGCTAGTCGAGGTTCGACCCCAAGGGTGTCGGCGGTCAGCATGACCAGCGCCGGGCGCACCCGCTTGCCGCCAGCGAAAACAGCGTAGCGCATAGCTTGGTGGAGCAGCGCAGGCGAGCAGTCGGTAGCTGGCAAGAGGCGGTCGAGTTCAGCTTCCACCGCTGGACGCAGGGTTTTTAAGTAGGCGCTAAAGGTGGCGCCGCTGTTGCTCGCCGGCTTTGGCTGGTGGGTGTCGGTGCTCATCACAGGTTCATCTCGGTGGTTCTTCAGTGCTCGTCTGCACTGCTGTTCTGCTCTGCTTTACCCGGTGCTTTCTCAGTCGCTGCGGATTGGCCTAGGTGGCCGGCCGTGAGGCCGGTGGGTAGGGCCAGGAGTACCAGGAAGACGCGTTGGACCTCCGAGTCGCTCCAGTTGGCTTCGAAGAGTCCGGCGATAGCGAAGGCCAGGATTGCCAGCAGGGGGCCGAAGTAGAGGTCGGCGTCGCCACCGGTAGGTCCCTGGCGTCGGTAGCCACGCCAAGCCATCACCAGCCCGGCTCCTAGCAACCAAAGGTAGGCCGCCAGGCAAGGTAAACCCCGTTCAGCGGCAATCTGCAAGTAGGAGTTGTGCAAGTGGGCGACGGTCAGTCGTGGTGCCGAGGGATGGCGATAGATCGGATACAGCTGCCGCACCATCTCGGGGCCGAGGCCGAAGATCGGCCGCTCGCCGATCATGTAGAGGCCGGCTTCAGCCATGCATAGACGGTCGTAATTCGAAGCGTCGCCGAGATCGGTGATCGACACGAGTCGGGTGCGCCAGGTCTGCGGACCGGTGACTAGCAAGATGCCACCTAACAGCACCAAGAGGGGCAGCCGGCGGGGGGCTCGTAGGACCAACGCCACGACGACGCTGAGGGCGATCGCCACCCACGAGCCGCGGGACAGGCTGAGCAGCAGCGCCCAGCTGACTATCATCAGTCCGCTGATTTCCGCCAGGCGGCGGCGCCATCCCTGATGTGGACGCCCACAGAGCAGCCGGCCAACCAGCAACAGATGGCCCAGCATCAGTACGCCGGCATAGGTCAGGTAATGGGCGAAGGGGCCGCGAATGCGGTTGTTCAAGTCACCGTAATCGGTGGCATAAAACTGCCAAACGCCGTGCAGCGCCAGACCGACGGCGACCCAGATCAACACATTCAGTAGCCGCCGGGCGTGCCGCGGATCGCGCAGCAGAGCGATGCCCAGAAGGACTGGCGCCAGCGAGAAGGCTTCCTTCACCTCGCCCAAGCTGACCGCGGGATCCACCGACATCACCATCGCCGCCAGCGACCAGGCCATGTAGATCCCCAGGGGCAATAGCAGCACTCTGCCGGTGGCCCCTCCGAGGTCGAGCAAGCGCCGTCGCCACAGCGCCCAGAGAATGCTCAGGCCAAGCAGAATGCTCGATGGGCTCATGCCGAGGAACGTCAACGCCTGGCCGCCAAAGAGGGTCAGACCGGTGCGCAGAGATCCCGCCAAGCTTGATTTGCTAACCGGGGCGGGGGCGGGCGGACTCATGAGTTCTAGGATGTGTTGGCGACTTCGCGATTTGCACTTCGATCCGGCTCAGATTGGGCTTGGGGAAAGCGTCTCCATGCTAGCATCCGCCCTCCGACTCGAGCTGTCCCAGAAGGTGAGAATCCCTACCATGAACTCTCTAGAATGCCGTTTCTGTGCCGCCGCGCTGACCGAGACCTTCGTCGATCTTGGCATGTCGCCGCTGGCCAACTCCTATGTCGAGCCGTCAGATCTGAATCGCGGAGAGAAATTCTACCCTCTGCACACTTACGTCTGCACTTGCTGCTGGTTGGTGCAGTTGCCGGAGGTGGAGTCGAGGGAGAAGATCTTCGGCGACTACTCCTACTTCTCCTCCTATTCCGAGTCTTGGCTGCGCCATGCCAAGGGCTACAGCGAGGAGATGATCCGTCGCTTTGGCTTCGACCGCGACAGCCAAGTGGTCGAGGTGGCCTCGAATGACGGCTACCTGCTGCGCTACTTCAAGCAACGCCAGATACCAGTGTTGGGTATCGAACCGGCGGCCAATGTCGCCGCCGTGGCCGAGGCTGATGGCATCCCGACGCGGGTGAAATTCTTCGGCGTCGAACTTGCCCGCCAGCTGCGTAGCGAAGGGGTGCGGGCCGATTTATTGGTGGGCAATAACGTGCTCGCCCACACGCCCTATCTGAATGACTTCGTCGCCGGGTTGGCTGAGTTGTTGGCGCCAGCGGGGGTGGTGACTCTGGAGTTCCCCCACTTGCTGCGCTTGGTGGCGGGCAACCAATTCGACACTATTTACCACGAGCATTACTCCTACTTTTCGTTCACCACGGTGCGGCGAGTGTTGGAGCAGCATGGCTTGGAAGTCTTCGATGTCGAGGAACTCAGCACCCACGGTGGTTCGCTGCGGATCTACTCGCGACACCCTGGTGGCCGCTCGGAAGCGATCAGCGAACGGGTCGAGGAACTCGCGGCGCGCGAGCTGGCAGCGGGATACGCTACCCTTGAGCCCTATCGCGCGTTTGCCCAGCAGGTCCGTGAGACCAAGCGCAACTTGCTCGAATTCCTGATCAAGACCCAGCACGACGGCAAACGGCTGGCGGCCTATGGTGCGCCGGCCAAGGGCAATACCTTGCTCAACTATTGCGGCTTGCGTGGCGACTTTGTCGACTACACCGTCGACCGTAGTCCGCATAAACAGGGGCGCTACTTGCCGGGCACCCGCATTCCGGTGTACGCGCCAGACAGGCTGCTCGAAACCCGGCCGGACTACGTCTGGATCTTGCCATGGAATCTTCGCCAAGAGATCGTCGAGCAGATGGCCGCGATCCGCGACTGGGGAGGTCGCTTCGTAGTTGCCATTCCCGAGGTAGAGGTGCTGTGAGATTTTGTCAGCTCGACATTCCGGGCGCTTTTTTGCTTGAGCCCGAGGAGCAGAAAGACCGCCACGGATTCTTCACCCGCGGCTATTGCAAACATCAGCTCGAGGCGCGCGGTCTCGATCCGGCGATCGTTCGCTGCGATATCGCCATCAGCCACCAGCGCGGCACCTTGCGGGGTCTACATTGGCAGGCGGCGCCCTATGCCTCTGCTCGGCTGCTGCGTGCTACTCGCGGCCGCGCCCATTTCGTGATTGCTGATCTGCGCCCCGAATCGCCGGCTTACAAGCGCCATTGGGCAATCGAACTCGACGATCAAAGCCGTTGCTCGCTCTACGTGCCCGCGGGGGTGGCGCATGGTTTCCAAACTCTGACCGATGAGGCTGAGGTATTGGCTCAAGCGTCGGAATTTCATCATGCCGAGTCTAGCTGTGGGGTGCGCTGGAACGATCCGGCTTTGGCCATCTCCTGGCCACTACCGGTCAGCGAAATCTCGGAGCAAGACCGCTCCTTTCCTGACTTTGACAGCTGAGCGCGACCGTGGCACCTTGGCGGGCGTTGGAGCTGTTTTGCGGCCTAGGTGGATTCGCCGCTGTCGCTGCTGAGCAGGTCGAGGTGAAGGCGGCAGTGGATGTCAGTCAAGTGGCGCTCGGTGTCTACGCCCACAATTTCCCCCATCCCACTTACTGCCGTGCTGTGGAGTCGCTCACAGCGGCTGAGATCGCTGCTTTCGAGGCTGATCTGTGGTGGCTGTCGCCGCCCTGCCAGCCTTACACCCGCCGCGGTCATGGTCGAGGGCTGCAAGATCCTCGCGGTCGCGGCTTCTTGGCCGTCCTGGATCACCTGGCCGAGTTGTTGCCGCTGGCGGTGGCGTTAGAGAATGTTCCTGAGTTCTGCCGCTCCGAGGCCCATCGCCGACTGCGTGCGGTGCTCGATGGGGCGGACTACGAGGTGGCCGAGCAGCAGCTCTGTCCTTCGGACTTGGGCCTGCCCAACCGCCGCCGCCGGTTCTACCTGGTGGCTTGTCGACAGGGTTTGCAGCAGCCTAAGTTCGCCCAGTCAATAACTCGGCGCCCGCTGAGTAGTTTTCTCGATCGGCGACCGTTTGCCGAGTTGCGGGTCAGCGAGGAGTTCGCAGAGCGTTATCGCGGTGCTCTCAGAATCGTCGAAGCCGAGGATCCGCAGGCCGTTACCGCCTGTTTCACCTCGGCCTATGGCCGCTCGCATGTGCGCAGCGGCTCTTACCTACGCGATGCGCAGGGCTTGCGCCGCTTTTCACCGGCCGAAATCCTGCGCCTGCTGGGATTTCCCGCCGACTACCGGCTGCCGCCGGAGTTGCCGCTCAAGAATGCTTGGCGGTTGACCGGCAACAGTCTGTCGTTGTCGGCGGTGGGCAAGATCCTGGCGAGATTGCCGAAGTGGCCTCGGGGAAAGCAGCCGGGCCAATGAGCACCGCTCCACTCAGCGAGGAGGGGATTTTCGATGTTGGGCTGGAGAAGACCCCGTCAATTGCACCTGCGATAGCATTGATGTACCATCCCCAGCCAGCGATCACTGAGTTTTGTCGCTATGCCCCCGAAATCTGGGCATTTGCCCGGAGAGCGGGCGCGATCTGCTTGGCTGGGATATGATTTACCTAAGGGGTTGAGGGTGTCGGATAGTGCATCTGGTCGGTGAAGGGATGCGATCGGCAGTGGTCTTCTTGAGTAGCGAGGGAGGATTTGTTGCGGAGGAACGATGTTTGGAAGAGCAGCTCAGAGCTGGCTTGGTCCAGGTGGCGCGAGCAGAACCCGTCTGCGGGCCGAACAAGGCTGGCTTTCATACGTAGACAAGAGAGGGTGGTTGCGACCTCAGCCTGAGTGTCGCGAGGATCCTACGATCCGATCGGGACAGGGTCTCGAACCGCCCCATATGCCGAATTAGGACCGCGGAGCAATACCATGAGCTACAGCCTTCCAGTCTACCGACGCGGTTTCCTCCTATCCTCGCAGCAGCAGGTGAGTGAAGATATCGCAGATCAGGTTGCACGCCGGGTTGTTGAGCATGGGGATGAGTTCCTAGATGCATTTACGGCGAGCACGCGGTCGGCCGGTGGGACCGGCTACCGGCTGGCGAAGAATGAAGAGACCAGGCGACATCACCCCGACAAGCGAATTTTTGATTTCCCAGCAGTCGATCTTCGCGTCGAGCCCTACGAGATTGAGTCGCGGAGTTCACTCACCGTTTGTGTCGGTACGCGCAAGTCGAAGCTATGGACTCGGCTGACCTGCGTTGGGGTCAACGAAGCTGACGCCAGGGAGCTGGATGTCTCGGAGGTGAAGCAGTACTTCGAGCGCGCCGAGGAGGTCGCCAAGGTTGCGCTGGAGGGGTTGTTGAAGATTTACCGAAAGCATCTGACCGCGGTCGGAATCAAGATTCAGCAACGCAAGCCTTACTCGTTCAGCTTCCGGGCCTACAACTCGCATAGTGGAGATGTTCGGGATCTCTTTCAGAAGCTGAGTTACGATTTGACGCTCAAGGAAGCCTTGGAGGAGGAGGCCTTCGGGCCGCAGCTTCACGACTTTTTCGATGTCGCCCTCGAGAACGGCAGCGAGATGTCGAGCAAGGCCTTGGTCAAATGGCCCGTACTGCCGTCCAAGAAGAGATTCAGAGATATTTTTACCTACAGGTTGCCAAAGCATCGGGCTCTCTATACTTTACAGAGCACTGACCGACACACGGATTTGTGTGGATTTGGATACGATAGGCGCGGCCGAAAGCCTAACAACACTCTAGCTTTTCTCACTACCAGCGGCCTGTTAGAAGAGTTCGCTCACCGTTTCTAGCCGCCAGTAGTTTGTTGGAGCGAAGAGCCATCTGATCGGGGTGGTTGTGCAGGATATTATCAAAACGATTGCCAACATGGACAAACTGCCGCCAGAGTGGGAGGCAGACCTGAAGGTTCTGAGGAATCTGCTGGAACGCAGTGCCAAGATCAACGAACCGAAGCCATGGCCGGTCGCGGGCAGGGGAGGCGCTCGGAAGGTAAAAATCGCAACGGTGTCGCTGGGTCCGAGCCTGGAGGAGTTGCGGCTGTTCCCGCAGAGTCGGGAGAACCGGTTCCGCACTTACTGGGTCGAGGATAAGACAATTCGTCGTCGCCTGCGCGAGGATTTCCTGGCAGCCCTACGCCGTGTGGCGAAGGCAGGTGCCAAGTTGGTCTGCTTCAACGAGATGTCCTATCCGGATGCGATGGATATCGAGACTAGTCGCGAACTCAGAGCTGAGATCCGTGAGATTGTCGATGAAAACCAGCTCTTCGTCATCGCCGGTACTCACCATCACCGACAGACTTTCCACAATCTCTGTCCGATTTTTGCAGCGAACCGGGAGATCATTCCGCACGCTAAGCTGTCGAGTGCTGCGAAGCTTGAAGAGAAAATAAGAACTCCGGCAGGTCGCGTCATGCGGTACTACAAGACCACTTTTGGAGCCGTAGGTTTACTGATCTGCCTCGATGCCTACGAGCCCACATTGTTCTTGCGGATGATGAAGCAGAGTAGCGTGTGGCAGAATGAGGAAGGGGTCGATTTTGTGTTCGTCCCAGCGTTCAGCCCCAATAACAGCAAGGCAGTCTGTGATGCGTGCCAGGATCTGAGCTACACCACGGGCGCGATCGTGGTCTATGTCAACTGTCCAGAGCGTCGGCCCCGGCATGCAGTTTTCGTTGCTGGGAAAAAGATGCCCGCCAAGGGTATGGTTGAGGGATACAGCCGTCGTTCTCTTCGCAAAGGGATCGAATTGCACACCATCGATTTGGACTACTCTAGGACACTTCGAAACGGGGTGAGGGACAATTACTCTCCAATACTGCGCTACATCATGGGCGACGAGCGAGTCGGGTTTATCGAGAAGGTGTGGTTGGAATAGCTCTGGCTTGGCCAGATCAAGTTGACTCTCAGAGTGGGGTTGCGACTCAATGAATAAACTCTGTGTTACCGGTGCTGGCCAGATGGGTTCGCAGATCGCGGTGTTGGCAGCCCTGGCTGGCGTCGATGTGGCCTTGCACGATATTTCCGACGACCAGCTCGAACGCGCCATGGCCGGCAATCGGCAGCAATTGGAGCGGCGGGTAGAGAAGGGCAAGCTGGAACGCCGGGTGGTGGACCAGGCGTTGGCTCGGCTAACCACCACGAGTTCGCTGGAAGAAGGCTGCCAAGGTGCCGATTTCGTGATCGAGGCAGTTGTCGAGATTCTCGAAGTAAAGCGGCAGGTCTTTACCGAACTCGATCGCCTAACCCCGCCCCATGCCATTCTCGCCACCAACAGTTCCTATCTGGGTAGCTCGCAGATCGCCGATGTCACCACCCGGCCACAGCAAGTGTGCAACATGCACTTCTTCTTCCCGCCGCTAGTGATGCGTTTGGTGGAAGTGGTGTGCGGACCCCATACCGCGCCCGAGACCGCCCAGGCGGCGATGGAGTTGGCTCGGTTAATGGGCAAGGAAGCAGTGTTGCTCAACAAAGAGCTGCCGGGTTTCCTGGTCAACCGGGTGCTGCGGGCGATCTCCAACGAAGCCTATGCCTTGCTGGAGAGCGGTGTGGCCAGCTTTGCCGATATCGATCGAGCTTGCGAGCTGGGTCTGAATCACCCCCTGGGCCCCTTCAAACTGGCCGATTTCAGCGGCCTCGACATCGGCTACAACGCTCGTCTCGAGATATTCCGTGAAAGCGGCGAAGAGCACGACCGCCCCCCGGCGGCGCTGGCGCGGCGAGTCGAACGCGGTGATGTCGGGCGCAAGAGCGGCCGCGGATTCTACGACTACTCGGTCAAACCACCGAGTCCGACCGAGGAATGAGGGAGCGGAAGCACTGGTTGCCGCACGATCATTGAGTGTTGGGCTGGGCGATCCAGGCAGCCGTTGATATCCTTGACTGATGCCCCCGCCCCAGCAGCTGGCGCCGCCTGACAGCCCGCCGCTCAAAGACACCCTGTCGCGGCCGATGACCGATCTGCGGATTTCGGTAACTGATCGCTGTAATTTTCGCTGCACCTTTTGCATGCCGGCGGAGCAGAAGTACGAATTCTTGCCCAAGCCGCAAATTCTCAGCTTCGAGGAGATCGAGCGGCTGGTGAAGATCTTTGTTGGCCTGGGGGTGCGCAAGCTGCGATTAACCGGTGGGGAGCCCTTGCTGCGCTCGCAGATCGCCCACTTGGTCGAGCGTTTGGCGAAGATCGACGGTATCGACGATCTGGCCTTGACCACCAACGGCTGGCTGTTGGCGCAGCAGGCCGAGGGGCTGGCGGCGGCCGGGCTCAACCGGGTGACGGTGAGCTTTCACTCTCTAGATCCTGAGATCTTCGGTCGGCTGAGTGGCCTCGGGATGGACCTAAATCGGGTGTTTCAAGGGCTGCGGGCGGCGACTCGGGCGGGCCTCGGGCCAGTGAAGCTGAACGTGGTTGCGGTACGCGGCACCAATGAGCACGAGATCGTCGATCTCGCTCGCTTTGCCCGTGAGGCGGGTTACGTGCTGCGATTTATCGAGTACATGGATGTCGGAACGGTCAATCGCTGGGATCCGCAAGCAGTGATCTCGGCCCGGCAGATCGTCGAGCAGATCGACGCCGTGTTGCCGTTAGAGGCAATCGATCGCGAGCATCCTGGCGATGTCGCCACGCGCTACCGCTACCTCGATGGCGGCGGCGAGATCGGCGTCATCCCTTCGGTGACGCAGCCGTTCTGCGGCAACTGCTCACGGGTGCGGCTGTCGGCGGAGGGCACGCTCTACACCTGCCTGTTCGCTGCCGGTGGCCAGGATCTCAAGCAGCCGCTGCGAGCAGGAGCGAGCGATGAGGAGCTGGCTGAGCGCATCGCCGGCATCTGGGGCTCGCGCAGCGACCGCTATTCCGAGAAGCGCACCGCCCAGCTCAAGGCGGGGCGTTTCGTGCCGGCCGCGAAAGTCGAGATGTTTCGCATCGGTGGCTGATCGTGCCGCTCCCGAAGTGAACCACGAACTCGCGGCTCAACACATTCTAGGTAGCACAAAAAAAAGCAGCCCGTCCTTATTGGACGGGCTAAGAGTGGGGAGGGACCGCTAGCGCCCTTGGGGACCACAACGACGCAGCGGTTGCCTGTTTCGACACCCGAAGGTGTCTGGCATGTCGCCCGAACCACCAGAGTGGATAGGTCTCCGGACAAGGGAGCGAAACCAGTCCGAAGCCCTTCGCCTGCCGGCTGACCGAGATCGAAACCTCGACCTGCCGACGCGACCTCCAGGATGACAGTCGAACGCGGGTGTCCAGGGGGGGACAGATTGCGTCACGACCGCGAGCGACCTACAAGCCGAAACTCGTCGATAACTCGATCCGATCTCAAGGACCGGCTCACCGCAACGAGAGGTCTCGCGCGAGCGGCGTTGAATACTACATCAAACATATTGAGATTTGTCAATAGACGAGGAGAGAAATTGCCAACCGCGGCTCTTGGTGCGCTGGTGGTGGCGGTGTGGACGTCGTAGATCCAGGAGCCGTGCTAGATGTTTAACTCGCGGACCTCCCCGGCGCGGGCGAAGATCTGGTTTTTCTCTCATACCGTCATCTTCGCCATTGTTGGAGTCGCTTTCCAGCGTAGTGAGATTTCTCGGCCGTTCGGACGCCTAAGAGTAGTGAGTCCCAATGCTAAGTTTTGTTGACCTCCCGTTCCCGACGGCTCAGGCCCGATCGCCGGGTATGAGAGTCTAGATAGCTCTACAACGGAACCACCTCGAGTCAGGCTGTAGCACGAACTGGACCGAAACCTGCGCCAACGCCAACTGATGAGGGAGGGAAGAAAAACCTGCGAATTCAACCTTTCACCCTCATCCTTCTTGGCCTCTCAATCTCCCTGCCGCTGAACGCCCAACTCCCCCCAAGCCACCAGCGCGGAGTGACCGCCGACACCGCCTATCAGGCCAGCGACCTGGATCAGTTCAACCTCTTCAACGGCAGCCTGTCGGTAGCTCTGCCAATTGGGATCACTTACCCAGTAGGCCCGTCTCTGAGCTTCAGCTTGACCGCCACCTACAGCTCTGGCGGCTGGGAATACGACGGGAGCGCCTCCAATCTTGCCGGTTCGGGCGAGAAGCTTCGAAGATTCTGCGGAAGATCTGGTGCGGCATATCTCGTGCGTGTCGTAAACGGTTGAAAACAATCGCGTGCGACTTGGGTGATACTCTGGAAGCACCCTGGGAGGAGTAGGTCTCGGGGGAGCACCTCGGGTCAATTGCCTATTCCGACGAAACTGACCAGCCATTCCGATCGAAACCGACCACTTGTCGGAGCGAAGCGACGCTGGCGCTCTCCTCAGTTGTAAGTGTCCACTTTCGTTGTAGCTGGAGCCCTCCTTCCGGCTCTTCTTCTTGATTGATTGTATTCAAATAACCCGTCGTCGGGGCTGTGCGTAGCTGTGGGAAACGCAGGTTGGGGGGCAGGGGGGCGTTTTCCAAGCGGTTGTGGGAATCGCAGAGCGATTTCCACAACCGCGGCAGCTTCCACAGTCCATCTTGGGTCGGGTCCGGATCGGGCCGCAGGCCCGCTGATGGGTCCGGATCGGCGATCGCTTCAGCATGCTCTTGGATCTCACCTTGCCTCTCGCTGGGCGGCCTTGCGAATACCGCCGGCTCTCTTCGCCCGCATGGAGTCACCGTCCACCGCGAGCTTGTAGGCGCCGTGGACAATGCGATCGAGGATGGCGTCGGCCAAGGTCGGATCGCCGATGACCTCGTACCAGCTCTCAACCGGTAGCTGGGAGGTCACCAGCGTGGAGCGGTTGCCGTAGCGGTCCTCAAGAATCTCGAGCAGGTCGCGCCGCTCGCTGGCCCCGATCGGCGCCAGCCCCCAGTCGTCGAGGATGAGCAGGTCTGTGCGAGCATAGCTCTTGAGCAGCTTCTCGTAGCTACCATCACCCCGCGCGATGGCGAACTGGCGAAACAGCCTCGGCACCCGCAGGTACAAAGCGGTGTAACCCTCCCGACATGCCTTGTGCGCGAAGGCGCAGGCGAGAAAGGTCTTGCCCACCCCGGCCTTGCCGGTGATCAGCACGTTGAGATGCTCGGCGATCCACTGGCACGAGGCCAGGCGCAGGATCTGGCCTTTGTCCAGGCCCCTCTTGGCTCGCCAGTCGATGTCTTCGATGGCCGCCTGCTCGCGCAGCTTGGCTTTTCGCAACCGCGCTATCAAGCGGCGGCTGGATCGCTCGGTCGCTTCGCGCTCGACCAGCAGCCCGAGGCGCTCTTCGAAGGAGAGCTCTGAGACATCGACCATCGACAGCTGCTCCTCAAAGGCTTTGGCCATACCGTGGAGCTTGAGCGCGGCGAGTTGATCGAGCGTCGCGTGCCTCAGCATGGCGGCGTCTCCTCGCGGCGCGCGGCACTGTAGTAGCTGGCGCCGCGGACGTTGCGATGCTCGATCGGCGCCGTCACTTCGGTGGGCTCGGGCGCTGCTTGCTGGTCCAGGCCGCTCTTCAGGATCGACTTCACGCTCTTGTAGGACAGGCCGTGAATGGCGAGCGCGCGGCGGCACGCAGCCTCCAAACGATTGGCACCATAGGTCTTGCCCAGGCGCATCAGCCCCAGACACGAGCGAAAGCCGTGCTGAGGATGGGAGCGGTTAAGCATGATGGTCTCCACCAGTTCGGCCGTCGCCTGGCCTGTTTTCGCCGCCCAGCTGATCAGCCGTGTCGGTGTCCACTCCAGGTACGCCTGGTGCGCTTTGGGCATGTGCTCGCTCTGGGTCGTGTGCCGACCCCGACACCGATTGCGACGATGAGCAGCCACACGCTTGCCGCGATCGAGCACCTCCACCAGTTGCGCCGTCGCCCGCAGATCGAGCTGCTTCTTGATCAGCTGGTACGGCACACTGTAATAGTGGCCCTCGAACTCGACGTGGTAGTCCGGGGCAACGCGTACCTTCTTCCATTCGGCAAGCTCGTAGGGCTGGAGCGGCAAAGCACCCAGAGCAGGACGATCGACCTGCTCGAACAGCGCTCGGCGCGAGACGCCCAACACCTTCAGCGGACGGTCGTTAAGCTCGACCAGAAGCTTCGCGATGCTCTCGTTGAGCTCTCGCAGGCTGAAGAACTGCTGGTTACGCAGCCGGGCCAGAATCCAGCGCTCCACTTGCAATACACCGTTTTCGACCTTCGCCTTGTCTTGGGGCTTCCTCACCCGCGCCGGCACCACCGCCACGCCGTAGTGCTCGGCCAACTCCGCGTAGGTGCGATTGATCTCCGGCTCGTAGCGGCACGGGCTGGTCACGCCGCTCTTCAGATTGTCCGGCACCACCAGCTCGCTCACCCCGCCCAGAGCCGCGAAGGTCCGCACATGAGAGCCGATCCAGTCCTCCAGGCCCTGGCTCCACGTTGATTCGGCATAGGTGTAGTTGCTCGCCCCCAGCACCGCCACGAAGATCTGCGCTTCGCGCTCTTTGCCAGTCGCCGGGTCGATCACCCTCACGGTCTGTCCGGCATAGTCGACGAACAGCTTCTCGCCCGCCCGGTAGGCTTGGCGCAGGCACACATCCAGGCGCCCTTCCCAGATCCGGTACAGCTGACAGAAGCGGCTGAGACCGTAGCCGTCAGGATGGTCCTCCCGGTACTCCTGCCACAGCAGCGACAGGGTTACGCACTTCTTCTTCAGCTCGCCATGCACCTTGGTCCAGTCGGGCAAGGCTCGCTGACCACCCCTCCGAAGCGGCTGCGGCCGAGGGTACAGGCGTTGCTCCAGCTCAGCGTCGCTCAAAGCTGCTACTTGCTCCCAGCTCAGGCCTTCAACCTTGGCTCGCAGCAGGTAGTTGCACACCGTCCCGTGGCCCAGCCGAACCGACCGTCCGATCTGGCGGTGCGACAGGCCATGCTGCCATTTCAGTCTCAGTACCTCGCGTATCTTGCGCATCGATGTCCTCACTCTCGGCATCCAATCCTCCTTTCAAGGAGGCTGGAATACCCCAATTGTGAGGAGCGCGCTACCGTCGAACTCCGCCGTGGCCAGGATTCCGATCCAATCTGACCACCCATTCCGATCGACCCGGAAAAGTGGTCACTTTCGATCGGAATCGATGGTCAGATTCCGTTGGAATCACTGGTCACTTTCAATCGGAATCGGTGGTCGGTTTCCGTCGGTGCAGGCATAGGTACCTGACGATTGTCGTCGACCATGACCGCCGTCGCTTCGTTTGGACGGGCGAAGGCAAGAGTTCCGAGACACAGGCCCTTCTTCGAACTCCTGGGCGAGCAACAGTGCCAGAAGATCGAGACGGTCACCATCGACCTTTCCGCAGCCTTCATCAAGGCCGTCCGTGAAGGGCTGTCGAAAGCAGAGGTGGTCTTCGATCGCTTCCATGTACAGCGCTTGGCCTCCGACGCGGTTGACGAAGTGCGGCGCAGCATCGTACGCGAGCTGGCGATCGATCCCGAGAGGGCTCGAGCCGTCAAGAGCACGCGATACGTCCTGCTCGAGCATCCCTGGAACCTGAGTCGCGCGCAGCGCAGAAAGCTGGCGGAAATCCAAGCTACGAAACGGCGCCTGTACCGGGCTTACCTCCCCAAGGAGACGTTGGCTCAAGCCCTCGACTATCGCCAACCCTGGCGGGCAGAGATGGCACTCGGCGAATGGCTGGCTTGGGCGTCGAGATCTAAGCTCAAGCCCTTTGTCAAGGCCGCTCGAACGATCCGCAAACACCGGGCCGGCATTCTCGCCTACATCAGAACACGCCTCACCAATGGACTCGTCGAAGGCATCAACGGGAAGATCAGAATGATCGCCCGACGTGCTTTTGGTTTCCACCCCCATCAAGCAATCTCTGCCATGATCGTCCTCAACTGTGGCGGCATCAAACTACAGCCTCCGGTACCCACTGTAAGTTGAGGAGAGTCCGAAGTTTGGATTCAGTCGCGGGCTCGTCTCGGTAACCGAGCCCGTCGGATGGGTGGCTCAGGCGTTCTCGACCAAGTCGCGCTTCTTCAGCCGGGCTTTGTCGGCGGTAGCTTCGGAGACTTCGTAGATCCAGGAGCCGTGGTAGGTGTTGAACTCGTGGATCTCGTCGACGCGGGCCAGGATCTCGCTTTTCTCTTTCACCGTCTCTTCGTCGTCATCAGGGTCGATTTCGATCGAGGTGATGGTGGAGAAGCCCTGGATGCGTAAGTAGTGTTTGCCGTCGCGGCTGGCAACCGCCAGGTCGTAGCCGGTCTTGTCGTCGAGTTCGATGCTCAGGGAATCGCGAAAGTACAGCCCTTGCACCTCGGGGTCATCAGCGAGAAAATGATGGTCGAAACGCAAGTAGGAAAGGGCTCCCTTAGCTTGACTGGCCTTGGAGGTGTTTTCTTTCTTACCCGCCGGTAGGTCCGCCAACTGCAAAGTGCCGTCGATGGTTTCAAATGAGAAGTCGACGCCGCGGATGGCCACCACGCTGCTCGCCTGCACATCGAGGATCTCCTGGTCGAGGAAGTCGTCGGCGCCGCTGGAGAAACTCACCCGCGAGCTGGTGAGGTAGATCGCGGTGTCTTCGCCGTCGGTGCGGCGGATGTAGTTGCCATCACCGTCCTCGCGCTCGGCACCGATCAAGAAGCTGACCATGTCGTTGCCAGCGGCGTTCTTGAGCACTACCTGGCGGGTGTCGTCGCCAGCTTCTTTGACCTTGAGTTCCTCAGCCAACGAGTCGCCAGCGCCAATCTTTTTTTCCAAACCCAGGTCGAGGACGTCGCGGATGAAGCGATTGACCGCCTCGTTGCGGGTGCGATAGCCGCCGGCGGTGACTACTGAGAAACGGTCGTTACCGCGTCGCAAGTGAGTCGTCTCGCCCTCCGCGGTGATCAGGATCTCGGCGATCTCGTCAGGATTGAGGTTGGAGAGGAACTTCTGTCCGCGCTCGAAACGCTCGGCGCGGGTGACGCTGTCGCGATAGCTCCAGGCCGAAAGTAGCAGCAGCAGGGTCGCAGCCGGCAGCAGAATGCGGTTGATCTTCAGCATTATTGGCCTCTCCGTGCCAGCTTGTCCGAGCGTCGCCGGCGGATGAACAATGCCAGCCCCAGGGCCAGTACCAGCGATGGGGTGACGAATAGGGTGGAGAAGCGAACCTGCCGCTCTTCACCTGCCAGCGCCCGGCGCTTTTCCTTGCGGATCTCGCGCAGTTCGCCGTTGGCTTGTTGGATGCGGTCGTTGAGGTCGTTGACCTCGTCTTGCAACTGCTTCTGGAAGAGAGCAGCGTTTTTCGATCCCAGCCCACGCTGCTTCTCGTTGAGCTCGTCCTGGAAGCGCTCGATCTCGGCGCGCAACTGACCTTCGCGTTCGAGAGTGTCGCGGTCGGCCCGTGCCTCGATCTCGTCGAAGAGCAGGAACGGCCGCTGAATCGGTTTCTTGCCGCGGACCTTCATCAACTCTTCGGAGCCGAGCAGGAAGTCGACCGAATTGAGCAGCACCTTGTAGTTGTCGTTCGCCGCCGCGGTGCCGAAGAAGCTCTGCTGGAAGGCGATCTGGTCGCTGAGCAAGTCGACATCGGCATAGACCAACACAGTGGCCGCCGCCCGCTGATCTTCGGGCACCGGCGTCTTGTCGATCATCTCGGCGTCGGCGGCGGGCGGCATCTGCATACCGGGAGGCAGACCCGGTGGTGGCGCTGGGGTCGAGGCCGGGAACGAACCGCCTTCAGGGAAGGCTGAGTCCAGCTTGCCACTGATCGCGTAAGCCAGCACCACCGGCGCAGTGCCGGGCTCGAAGTGGTCGGCCAGCTTGCCCGGATTGTTGACGTCGGCGAAGGTCAGGGTCTCTCCGCTGGGGAAACCGGCCTGGATTTGCAGCGTGCCTCCCTCGGCGGTGGTGGTGATCAGCGGAGTGCGCTCGATCTCGTCGCTGGCTCCGTCGACCGTCTCCAACGCGCCGGCGAGGAAGAAGCGTAGGTCGGTGACCCCTTGGAAAATCGGATGCCCCGGCGCCAGAGTAGAACCAGTTGTTTGGGCGTTGATCGCCAGGTCGACCAGCAGCCTTTGAGCTGGACCACGCTGGGCTACCGGCCGGCTGACCGCCAGGTTGAAGTCCGCGGCCACCTGATCTTCGATTCTTCGCACGCCCCACTTCTCAAGCAACTTGGCGAGGTTTGACGACGGCTTGTACTGCATCGCCGCCCACGGTTGTTGCGGGTTCTGTGGCGGTTGGTCGTCGATCGAGTAGGGATCGAGAAAGATCAGCGTATTGCCTCCCTTGACCACCCACTCGTCGATGGCGAAGAGGGCCTTCTCGGGCAAGTCGCGGGGGTGGATCACCAACAGCAGGTCGAGTTTTTCGGCCGACAGGGAATCGGTGTCGGCGTCGATCTTCTGCACCGCGTAGGTCTCCTCTAGCAGTTTCATTGCTAGCCACGACTCTTGCGGCCGCTTGCCTTGGGCGGCGAGGATCTGCGCCATGTAGGGGTTCGAGGCGTCGGAGATCACCGGCAGGCCGGCGAGCACTCCGAGGCGCTGCCGGGTGGGCCAGATCAAGTTATGCAGGCGCTTCGAGATCTCGTATTCGACGGTCTCCTGGCGGTTGGGCCAGAGGAAGTCGATGACTTCTTTGCTGCCGGTCTGGGTCTCCAGCACCAAGCCGAAGAAGAAGAGATCGCCATATTGATTGATCGGCTTGCCGTCAAGGCCGAAGGCCAGGGCGTCTTGCGCCTCGTCGGAATCCGGTGCCGGATCGATGAAGGCGACCTTGACTTTGCCTTGGGACTGAGTCTCGTACTCCTTGAGCAGCGCCCGCAGGTACTTCTCGTAAGTGAGGAAGTCCTTGATGAACTCGGGCAGGGTCTTGCCGGTGGTCTCTGAGAAGTAGAGGGTCATGTCGAGCGGCTTGACGCCTTCGGACTGCATCCGCCCGAGGATCATCTCGGTGCCTTCTGAGAGGGAGTAGAGGTCGTCGGCGGTGAGATCGGCGCGGGCGCCTTCAGTGAACCGCGACAGGACGTGGATCGATAGCACGGCGACCACGGCGATCAACACCAGGGTGGTTAGCCGGCTGTTCAAGATTCTTTGTAAATTCATCCCGAAGATCTCCTCAGGAAGCCTTGGTGCGGTCTAGGGCCAGCATGCCGCAGGCCAACCAACCGAGGGTGAAAATGGCGAAGAAGCCAAGGGTCGAAAGCTCCAGCAGGCCACGGGTCAGGGTGTCGAAGTGATCCGGAATGCTCAGCGCCTCGAACAGCTGCTCGGCGTAGCCGCCGAAGGTGTTGCCGATGAATTCCAGCGACTGCGGCAGGCCGATAATCAAGAAGAACACTGTCGCCGCGGTGCCGAGGATGAAGGCCACTACCTGATTCTTGGTGATCGCCGAGAACAACATGCTGATCGCCAAATAGCAGCCGGCAAGCAGGAACGAGCCAAGGTAGCCAGTGAGGATCACTCCCCAATCCGGATCGCCGAGGCGAGCGATCTGCAACAGCAGAGGGAAGCTGAGCAGCAGGGAGAAGCCGAGGAAGCACCAGCCGGCCAGGAACTTGCCGAGATAGGAAGCCTCGAGGGTGATTGGCAGGGTGAAGAGCAACTCCACCGTGCCGCTCTTGCGCTCCTCGGCCCACAGCCGCATGGCCACCGCCGGCACTAGCACGACGAACAACCAAGGTAGGTAGGAAAAGAACGGATCGAGGCTGGCTTGGCGCAGCTCGAGAAAGCGTCCGAAGTCGCGCGACAGGGTCAGCCAACCGCTGGCGACCAGGAAGATGACGATGAAGATGTAGCCCAAGGGCGAGGAAAAATAGCCCTTGAACTCACGCTTGAAGATCGCCTTCAAGCCGGTCAGCGGACCGTTCTTGTAGGCGGTGCTGCCGTAAGAATCGGAATGGCTCATCAACTGGTTGCTCCCTGGGTCATTTGGCGGAACAGGTCGTCGAGCCGGCCTTCTTGCAGATGGCAGCTGGCGACGTCAGTGCCGTCGAGCAGGGCCAGCAAGTCGGCGAGGTGATCGGCTCCCTGTTGCGGGTAGATCAGCCACCGCAGTTCGCTGGGTTGTTCAACTCGGGCGCACCAGGGCTCGGCCTCGATACGGGCGGCGAGTTCGGCTGCGGGGGCGAGCAAGTCGAGGCGGATGAGGTTGTGGTTCGGTGCCTGGGTGATCAGCTCTTGGGGGGTCGAATCGACCAGGATCTTGCCTTCTGAGATGATCAACGCTCGATTGCAGATCTTCTCCACTTCGTCGAGGATGTGGGTCGAGAGGATGATGCACTTATTGCGCGACAGGCTGCTGATCAGCTCTTGCACCATCGCCTTCTGATTCGGATCGAGGCCATCGGTGGGCTCGTCGAGGATCAGCACCTCGGGATCGTGGATTAACGCCTGGGCCAGGCCGACCCGGCGTTTGAAGCCTTTCGACAGGGTGTCGATGGTCTGGTGGCGCACCCGCCCCAGGCCAGTGTCGGCGATGACCTTGTCGATCGCTGCTGCCGGGTTTGCCACCTCGCGGGCCTCGGCGATGAATTCGAGGAAGCTGGCGACGGTCATCTCACTATAGGCCGGGGCGTTCTCGGGCAGGTAGCCGATCCGCTGCCGGGCGGCCAGCGAATCGCTAGCCAGATCGTGACCGGCGACAGCCACGCGGCCGGCATCGGGTTCGAGGAAGCCGGTGATAATGCGCATGGCGGTGGTCTTGCCGGCGCCGTTGGGACCAAGAAAGCCCAAAATGTCGCCACGCCGCACGTCGAAACTGATGCCGTCGACAGCGCGAATCGGTCCGTAATGCTTGTGCAGATCCCGGACTTCGACCAGGGTCTCGGCACCGGGGCTGGTGTGCTCCTCCATGGATACCTCGCTGAAGTGTTGCAATTAGTGTCTTCTTAGGAACCAAAACGGCCGGCCTACGCGTCAGATTGACACACCTTCCGCCCGCGGCTTGGTCTAAGACGCGTCAATAGACCGGAAAGAACGCGGATAAAGCAGAAAGCGTGCCAGAGGTGGCAGCCGATGCCGGATCCGCGCCGCGCGGCTGCTAGGATCCAGTTGGTCGAGCGACTTGAAAGATTTTGCCCTCGACAAGGCGGAGGGCGTGGTGCGCAAGGCCGGCGCAGCGGTCGATGAGATGCGGGCCGAATAGCATCGGTCGCCCGTCGCGAGGTGGTTTCAGATAGCCTCGTTCCCTCGCGGCGGTCCATTCTGGGCCGCCGCGTCCGATTGAGCAGGAGAGAGCAAGTGAGCCAGCCGACTGACGCCGTCGCCGTGGATCGGGCCGCCGCCGATTTTATTCGCGAGATGATCCGCGCCGATCGTCTGGCGGGGTGCTACGACGGCCGGGTGCAAACCCGTTTCCCTCCCGAACCGAACGGCTATCCGCACATCGGCCATGCCAAGTCGATCTGTTTGAATTTCGGCGTTGCCGAGCAATTCGGTGGCCAGTGCAACTTGCGCTTCGACGACACCAACCCGTCGACCGAGGAAATCGAGTTCGTCGAGGCGATCCAACGCGATGTGCGTTGGCTGGGCTTCGAGTGGCAGGGGCCTTGCCGCTATGCGTCGGACTATTTCGAGCGCATCTACCAATATGCTGAGCAGCTGGTGAGCGCTGGCAAGGCCTATGTCGATAGTCTGTCTGAGGAGAAGATCCGTGAGTTTCGCGGCACGGTGACCAAGGTCGGCAGGCCAAGTCCTTATCGTCTGCGCTCGGTCGAGGAGAATCTCAACCTCTTGCGGCGCATGCGGGTCGGTGAGTTCGCCGACGGTGAGCATGTGTTGCGGGCCAAAGTCGACATGGCGGCGGCCAACATGAAGATGCGCGACCCGCCGCTGTACCGCATTCGGCGCACTCACCACTACCGCACTGCCGACAAGTGGGCGATCTACCCGATGTACGACTTCGCCCACTGCCTCTCGGACGCCATCGAAGGGACCACCCATTCGCTCTGTACCCTTGAATTCGAGAACAACCGCGAGATCTACGATTGGGTGCTGGTGAACGTGCTCGCGGGGCAGGCGTTGGAGCAGCGTCCGCGGCAGACTGAATTCGCCCGCCTCAGCTTGAGCTACACCGTGCTCAGCAAGCGCAAGTTGCGCGAGTTGGTGGCCGGTGGCCAGGTCGAGGGCTGGAGCGATCCGCGCATGCCCACTTTGTCGGGCCTGCGCCGTCGTGGCTACACCGCCTCGGCAATTCGTGCTTTCTGCGAGCGGATCGGGGTCGGCAAGGCCAACAGCACCATCGACGTGGCGGTGCTCGAACATTCGATCCGCGACGACCTCAACCCCGAGGCGCCGCGGGTGCTGGCCGTGTTGCGGCCCCTGGAAGTGGTGATCGACAACTATCCCGAGGACGGCGTAGAGGAGATCGAAGCGCCTTACTTCCCCCGCGATGTGGCCCGCGAGGGCTCGCGCAAACTGCCGTTCTCGCGTCGCATCTTCATCGAGCGTGACGACTTCATGGAAGATCCGCCGAAGAAGTTCTTTCGCCTGGCGCCGGGACGCGAGGTGCGCTTGCGCCACGCTTGGGTGATCCGCTGCACCGGGGTCGACAAAGACCCTGAGAGTGGCGCGGTGATCCGCCTGCACTGCACCTACGATCCCGACACCCTCGACGGTCCGCCGAAGGACGGTCGGCGCATCCAAGGCACCCTGCATTGGGTGTCGGCCGAGCACGCCGTGCCGATCGAGGCGCGGCTTTATGACCGCCTGTTCAATGATCCCCAACCCGATCGCGGCAAGGGGGGCGCCGACTTCAAGAGTTTCCTCAATCACTCCTCGTTGACGGTGCTCGCCGGTTGGGCCGAGCCCAGCCTGGCCAGCGCCGCGCCGGGCAGCCGTTTCCAATTCGAGCGCCAGGGCTATTTCTACCTTGAGCCGGAGGCTTCCGCGACCGCTGGGCGGGCGGTGTTTAACCGCATTGTCAGTCTGCGCGACACCTGGTCGAAGCAGGCCGCCAAGCCAGCGGCTCAGCAGGCCCCTGCGGCCAAGTCACAGGTCAGGGCACACTCTGGTTCGGTGGCCCGCAAGCGCCGTCGCAGCCGCTCGGCGAGCGATCCCACCGCCGGCTGGTCGGCCCAGCGCTTGGCCGAGTTAGAGCGTCACCAAGACGAGTTTGGTCTGTCGCGTCAGGAAGCTTTGGTGATTCTCGCCGATCCGGCACTGACCGACTTTTTCGCCAGCGCGGTTGAGTCTCATGCCACGCCCAAGGCGATCGCCGGCTGGATCGTCAACGAGCTGCCACTCAAGACCAAGTCGGTCGCCGAGCTGCCGTTCACCGCGGCGCAGCTGGCCGAGTTGGTGACTCTGGTCGACGCCGGTACGATCACCGGCAAGATTGCCAAAGAAGTGTTGGCGGTGATGCTTGAGGAAGGGGGTAGTCCGCGGCGCATTGTTGCCGATCGCGATCTTTCCCCTCTCGGTGATGCGGCTGAACTCGAGCCGGTGATCGCCAGCATCCTGACCAGCCATCCAACTCAAGTCGAGCAGTTTCGCAGTGGCAAGGTAGCGTTGTTGGGTTTCTTTGTCGGTCAGGTGATGAAGGAGACTCGCGGTAGGGCCAATCCTGGTGTGGTGCGGCGGCTACTGCGCGAGGCTCTGAGCTGAGAAGGAGGGGCGAGAGCTGCGATGGAGGCCCGACCCCATGCCGTGACCCAGTTGTTGCTGGATTGGAACGAAGGCAGCGAACAGGCCCTCGACCAGTTGATCCCGCTGGTCTATCAAGAGCTGCGACGTCTCGCCCAGCACGCGCTGGCGGGCGAACGTGACAGTGGGTTAGATGGCACCGTCCTGGTCCACGAAACCTACCTCAAGTTGATCGATCAGCGCCGCGTGCGGTGGCGCAACCGAGCCCATTTTTTTGCTCTTGCCGGCCGCCTGATGCGCCGCATCCTGGTCGACCACGCGCGCCGTCGTAGGGCGGCCAAACGCGGTGGTGGCCGCCCCCTGACCTTGGTCGAGGGAGTTACCTCGGAGCGCCCGGTCAACATCGACCTGATTGCCTTGGATGAGGCGCTGAACGATCTCTGCGAGTTCGACAAGCGCCAAGCGAGCATTGTCGAGATGCGCTTCTTCAGCGGTTTGACGGTGCGCGAAACCGCCGCTGTGATGGAGATCTCGCCGGCCACGGTGAAACGCGAATGGAGCATGGCCAAGGCTTGGCTGTTCGGTCGCTTGGCTAGCGCGCCGGCTTGAATTGTTGATTTCTGAGCCCTGGTCGGTTTGTTTTGCGCGTTATGGGAGCTACCGCAGATTCTCGTTGCCATGAGGGTGTCTACGAAGGCTGCCCACGGGGTCGGGCAATCTTGGGAATCGGACGGTGGGTGATTTTTGAATCCGCGGCCCGGGTGCCGGCGGAGAAAGGAGCTTCCGATGTTCGTAGGCTTTGTTTCGCGTCTCTCCCATTCGCAGACGACTAGCCGCCGCCGCCCGTTGCATTGGCCGTGGTTGAGCGCGGTAGCGGCGATCGGGCTGCTGTGCTGTGCTCAGGCCCAGGCCGGAGTAGTCGCGTTGCCGTTCGAGCTTGAGCTGAGAGTGGAGAATGTGAGTTCGGTCCATCGTCAAGGCGAAGTCGTGAGTTCAGGGGTGCCGTTGCCGCGCTATGTCGCGGGAGCACGCAGCAGCCTGGTCGGTTTGAGCCTGTTTGACGAGCAGGGCGAGCCGGTACCCATGCAACTCGAGGTGCTGTCCAGATGGGGAGGACTCGCCACCAACAACACGCTACCGATCAAGTGGCTACTGGTTTCCTTTCCGGTCGATGTTCTGGCCGGTGGTAGCCGCAGTTTCTTTCTCCGTGACCAACCCGGCCTCGCGGCCGGCCAGGTGAACGCGTCTTTCATTGACGGTGTTTTGACGGTGGACACCGGCGCGATGAGAGTGGAGTTCCCGAGTTCGGGCGGTTCGTTGCTGAGCGGTGTCTGGATTGACCAGGTTAGAGTCGTCGAGGGAGGTTTCTTGGATCTCCGAGATGCTGGCGGAGTGCAGGTCGCCGCGGTACTTGAAAGCAGTGTGATCGAGGTGGCTGGCAAAGTTCGGACGGTAGTCCGGCAACGAATCTCGGTGCCAGCGCTGGGGCTTGCCGCCACTTTGCGTTACCGCCTGGTCACCGGTAGTGCCGAGTTGCAGGTCGACCTGCGGTTGGAGAACAACGGAGCGTACGGCTCGCCCTTCGAGCCGCTGCCTTCGGCGACTACCCACTTCGACTCTCTGGAGCTGGTCCTGCGGTTGCCGGCGGCGAGTTCGCGGGTGGCAGACCACCGCCAAGTCTACGCCAGCGGCGGGTCGTCCTTCGAAGTGCAGCAACGCTACGGTTTGGCAAGTTCTGCAACTGCGGCGATGAGCGGCTTTAACTACGACGTCTTGATCGATGGAGTGACCGTCCAAGCCAGCGACCGCTTCGCTGGCGGTCTGGCCACTGACCAGGTGACGGTGGTGGTCGATCGCTTCTGGCAGACCTTTCCCAAGGCGCTGGCGGTAGAGGACCAGGATCTGCGAATCGGCTTATTCCCCGGCTTTGGCAACGGGCCGGAGTTCCGCGGTCAGTACGAGAGCCCGCCCGACATCACCGGCGTTGGCGGTAGTGGCAGCGTGCTCGACCCGCTTGATAGCACTGCCTTTCGCTTCGAGGGCGGCCGCTGGTCGAGCCACTTGCTGGAACTGGGCTTCCGAGCGGTATCGCAAGTAGACCCGGAGCAAGTAGCGGAGCGGGTCGAAGCGCTGGCGCAACCATTGATGGCTCTGCCCGCTGATGAGCGGTGGGTTTTCGAGGTCTTCGCTTTCGGCGAGATACAGATCCCGCGGTTACAGGATCTGTATCAACGATTCGAGCAGATGCAGGAAGTGCTAGTCGATGATGCCGCCGCCGACCAGGTCTCCGGACTGGGTCGAATCGGGCTGCGAGGCTATCGCGATCGGGGCGGCCGTTGGGGCGGTCGGCAGATGTACGGCTGGCAGAATTTCGGCGATCTGTCGGGGGCCTATGGTTACTCCGGCGGCCACTACGACCTGGCTTTCTCGGTGCTGATCAACTACTTCCGCACCGGCGATCGCCGATTTCTGGATACTGGCCGCGACCTGATCCACCACCGACGCGACTACGACCAATACCACAGCCGTGATCTGGCCGATCCGCGTCGGGGTGGCCAGTTCCTCGACAAAGGTTTTTGGCACGGTAATTCCGGAGCTCCGAGCGGGACCGCCATCTGGGTCCACGGTCTGTTGCTGTGGCATGTGATGACCGGCGATCCGGGAGCGCGCGAGGCGGCCGTCGAGGTCGGTGAGTTCATTGGCCGCCAATCTCCTGAGACCTGGAGCGGCTATTGGGGCGCGGCTCAGATCGGCTGGCAGCTAGAGGCTCTGGTACACCTCTACAACTATCTCGGCGATGAGTCCTACCTGGAGCAGGCCAAGTTGGTGGTCGAGCGGTGGGTGGAGCTTGAGCAGAGTCAGCCCAGCTGCGGCGCGGCCCTGGGCTGTGGCTATGTGCTCAATCCGGGTTTCAATCCGGGGTCGAACAACGTACCTAGCGAGTTCGAGCCCTTCTACTCGCAGAGTGCGACGATCCCCGGCTATCAGCCCGCCAGTCACGCCGTGGTTGCCATGGCGATGGCCAAGCTGTACTTCATCGACCTCGACGTGGCGGTCTACCGAGCACTATCGAGGTTGGGTGGTCAGCTGTCTGCCCAGGCGCTGGTAGCTGCTGATGTGGATGCCGCGACAGGTCCCTGGGTGCATGGCCGGCTGTGCTTCGCAAGCGCCGAGCCATTGTCCGAGCCTAGCTTCTCGCTCGACCCGAGCACCCACGACGGCTGGGCGGTGATCACCGCGCTGGTTTACCACGACTTTGTCGAGGCGATGGTTCAAGGGGTTGCCTTGTCGCCGTCGTCGCAGAGTGCGTTTCAGGCGCTTTACAACTTCCTCTTCGATAGCTTCCTGATGCCCCCTACGAGTGTGATCTTGCCAGCAGTGTTGAGCCCGATCGGCTGGCATCCCTCTGCTTCAAGCGGCACCCAGGAGCATGCGCAGAGGGCGTTGTGGGGCTTGCAGCTGACTGCGCTGGTGAAGCTCTATGCCCAGATCATCGAGCTGGGTGAGTCGATCATCATCCAGGTCGATCCGACAGCGCCGAGGAGTTGAGTCTCAGCCTTCGGGCGGCGAAGCCACAGCGCGAAACTGCTCAGCTTCTGGGTGGCGCCCGAGCTGTTGGTACAGCTCGGCCAGAAACTGGGCCGCTCGGCGGCCGAGTACTCGGGTCCTGTCGCTGCCTTCCGCGGCTGCCTCGAAGGCGATCAGCAGCTGCTCTTCGGCCTCGCCAAGGCGCCCGAGCTGGCGCAAGGTCCGGGAAAGGCCGAGGCGGGTGAGGAGGGTGTCTGGATCGCTGTCTCCGAGGTGGTTGGTGCGGAAGTCCAAGGCTCGTCGAAACTGAACCATGGCTTGGTCAAGCTGCTCGGCCCCTTGTAGCGCCGAGGCCAGATTGTGCCGTGCCAAGGCGGTGGCGGGGTGTTGCTCCCCATGCACCTGGCGTCTGGCCTCGAGCACCTGGCGAAAGTAGCGAGCTGCTTCTAGTGGTTGGTGCTTCTTGATCAGGAAGGAGCCGAGGTTGCTCAGTGTGCTCAGCAGGTCGTTGTGGGTCGGCTGCAGGTGCTGGCGTTGGATTTCGAGAGCTTGCCGCAGATACTCGATTCCCTCTTCTGTGCGTCTCTCACGGTAGCTGGCCGCCGCTAGATTGTTCAGCGTCAGGGCGATCGCTGGATGACTGGCGCCGTGCAAAGCGCGGTTGAATTCTAGTTCGCGCAAGAACAGGCTCTTGGCTTCTTCGATTCGGCCTTGGGCAAAAATGCTTTTGGCGAGTAAATTGAGTTCTTCGACCACTTTGGGATGGGCTCTGCCCCGTTCCTGGCGTTGAATCTCCAAAGTCTGGCGGAAGATCTGCTCGGCCTCGGTGTAGCGTTTTTCGATGTTGGCGGCTCGGCCCAGGCCTTGGAGGGTTGCCGCGAGGTCGATTGGGTTGGAGTCCGCATTGGCTCGATGCAGGTCGAGGGCTTCTTGGAAGTGTGTCTCAGCCAGATCGGTGTGGCCTTCCTGGAGCTCGAGCAATCCCAGGTGGGTCAAGCTGGCGGCGATCTGGCGATCCTCGGTGACCTCCGCTTGGCGGCGGAGGCGCAGCGCTTCGTCGAAGGCTGTCCGGGCCTGGTCGTAGTGGCCAGCGTCGAACAGCGTGACGCCCAAGTGGTCGAGACTGTCGGCCAGTCTTGGCGCCTCCGCGCCGAGTAGGCGGCGGTTCAGGGCGACTGCTTCTTCGAGCTGCTTGGAACTTCGTTCGTAGAGGCCCAGGTCGCGTTGCAGGACGCCAAATCGGTCGAGTAGAGCAGCTCGCAACCCAGGCTGATCCGCCAGTTCTGAATTGAGCACCTCGACTGCGCGATCGAACGCTTCCTTGACCGTCAGCTCTTCGCCGAGCAAGGTGCCCGCGGACTGAAAGATCTCAGCCAAGAACTGGAAGGTGCGTTCATTCTTGATTTGCTCCGCTTTCACTTCGGCCAGGCTGTCTTCGGCCCGCTGGCGCTCGCGATCGGCGATTCGCGCTTGCCAGGAAATCGCCACGATGCCGGCCAGCAGGGATGCGACCGCCAAGACGGTGGCGGCGACCCCGAGTCGGTGGCGGAGGACGAATTTGGAAGTTCGATAGCTCAAGGTGTCGCGCCGCGCACTGACCGGCAGACCGCGTAGATGACGCTCGATGTCGTTGGCGAGCTGTTCCACCGAGGGGTAGCGGCGCTTGGGTTCCTTGCGCAAGGCCATCAGCACGATGTTGTCGAGGTCACCTTCGAGCTTGCGCCGCAGCTTGGTGGTGGTCGCAGTGCGCGACTCGTCATGGCTGCCCGGCGCCGGCGTTGCCGCCGGTGCGGTGCGCTCGGGAGGGCGCGACAAGGCCAGGCTGGGACGTTCGATCGGTTCTTCGGTGACGATCCTGGCGGCTTCCGGGGAGATTCGTTCGGGCAGCCGGTAGGGGCGCTGGCCGGTGGTCAACTCGTAGAGCACCACGCCGAGTGAGTAGACATCTGAGGCGGTGGTGATCAGGGTGCCGCGCATTTGCTCCGGGCTAGCGTACTCCGGAGTCATCGGCCGCAAGTCGGCGGCGGTGGGGGTGACCCCCATCATCACCGGCAGAGGTTCGAGCAGCTTGGCGGTGCCGAAGTCCAACACCCTGGGCACGCCGTCGGCGGTGACCAGGATATTCGACGGTTTGAGGTCGCGATGCACCACCAGATTTTGGTGCGCGTATTGCACCGCGCTACAGATCTTGCAGAACAGCTCTAGCCGCTGGCGCAGAGAGAGGTCGGCGCGCTCGCAGTAGGTGTCTACTGGCTCGCCGTCGATGTGCTCCATCACCAAGTAGGGGCGTCCATCCGCCAGCGTGCCGCCGTCGAGCAGCCTGGCGATCGAGGGGTGATCGAGGCTGGCCAGGATCTGCCGTTCCTGGCGAAAACGGGCGACGATGAAGTCGCTGTTCATGCCGCGGCGAATGATCTTGACCGCGACGTGCTGTTGGTATTGTTGATCGGCGCGGGCGGCGAGATAGACTGTCGACATGCCGCCTTGGCCGATCTTGTGCAGGATCTTGTAATGACCGACGGTCTGGCCTTGCAGCGGGTCGAGATCCGTGGCCGTGGGATCCAGTCCGGGCCTGCCTAGCACCGGTGTTTCGATAAAGTCGCCAGCGCGATGGTGATCGCGAAGTAGCCGCTGGACTTGGGCGAGCAGCTCAGCCTGGTCACCGCAGGCGTGGGCGACGAACTCTTGCTGCTCGTCCAACGGCAGTTCGACGGCTTCGGTGAAGAGTTGCTTGATGATTTGCCAGTGCTCGGAATCCATGCTCAGTAGGCCGTTCTTGGAGATGTTTTCACGATATGTTATCTCGCTGGGCGGGTCTGGTTGGCGGGCCGGCCACAAGAAATAGGAATTTTGGATACGCGAAATGGGGCGAAGACTTCTTTGGCTGCCGCTAAATCTGTTGCAGGCGGCCTTTCTGGGGCTGTGGTCCCTCGGCTGGATCTTGGCTGCCCTGGCGGTTCGCCTGATCGCCCGCAGTCCTGAGCCGGCGCTGGCCATGGCGCGGCGCCTGTGGGCGCCCGGATTGCTATGGGGTGCATTGGCCCGGCTCGAGGTTCGCGGCTTGGAACAGGTGGATTTCTCGCGTCCGGCGCTCTTTGTGATGAACCACCGGTCGCAGATCGATATCGTGGTGGCTTTTCGTGCCTTGCCGGTCAATTTGCGCTTTATCGTCAAAGACGAACTGCGCCGAGTGCCGGTGTTGGGTTGGTACATCGCTGCCATGGGCATGATCTTCGTCGACCGAAGGCGTCGTATACAGGCCCTCAACAGCATTGCCGAAGCAGCTCGTTTGCTGCGCGAGGGGCATTCGGTGTTCGCATTTCCGGAAGGTGGCCGATCCCGTGGCGGGCACCTGCGGTCGTTCAAGACCGGTGCTCTGCTACCTGCTATCGAAGCCGGGGTGCCGGTGGTGCCGATCGCCCTCGAAGGAGCGGACCGGATCTTGCCGCCGGATGGTTTTGCCGCCCGTCCCGGCAAGCTGCGGTTAGCCATCGGCGAACCGTTGGCGACCACCGGATTGGCGGCGGCCGACCGCCGTGAGTTTGCCCAACGGGTCCGCGACCAGGTGAGCGGACTCTATGATCAGCTGGTCGCAGAA
This sequence comes from Candidatus Multivoradales bacterium, assembly GCA_965248925.1. GTDB lineage: Bacteria > Acidobacteriota > Thermoanaerobaculia > Multivoradales > J023 > CBDFLE01. Next base: position 3,703,806 of record CBDFLE010000006.1, read on the forward strand.
GCGTGGCAACATTGACCGCTCAGGGGGCATCTTCTAGGCTTGGGGCTCAGTAGGGGTGCGGGCGAAGATTTGCAGGGGAGCGACCCAACGATGACAGCAAGGACAGCAACAGCGATCTCAGAGCCCGGTGTGCCGAAGATGGCCGACGCCGAAGTACCGGAGTGGGTGAGAGGCTACCTGGGTTGGCGATCCGGCTGGCGGACTATTGCCGATGGGTTGGAGCTACGCCAGGTCGAAGGTGACGAGCATTGCCTGCTGTCCCTCCGGGCGACGGCAGCGGTGCTGCTCGACCAGCAAGATTTTACCGCTCGCACCGGGCAGCTCTATGACGCACTCGGCTCGCGCCTGCGGCTTTCCAGCCACTGCCATGCAATTCGTCTGTGGAATTTCATTCCCGACATCCTGCATCCCCTGGGCGATCTTCCGCACCGCTACATGGCCTTTAATGCCGGCCGTTTCCAGGCCTATTTGCGCTGGTTTGGCGATGTTACCGCGTTGACCCGACGGGTCCCGACCGCTTCGGCGGTAGGGCATCGGGGCGATTCCTTGGTGGTGCATTGCTTGGCTGCTGATCGCTGCGGTACGCCGGTCGAAAATCCACTACAAGTGGCTTCCTACCATTACTCAAAATGCTATGGTTCGCCGCCCCCGACCTTCGCTCGGGCGACTCGCGTGGAGGGCGATGACTCCCTGCTGTTGGTGGGCGGCACGGCCAGCGTGCGCGGTGAGCACAGTACCCACCTGGGCCGACTCGAAAGCCAGCTCGACGATACCTTCGAGAATCTGGCGATGCTGGTTCAAGAGGGTTTGGGGGGTGGCGATGGCGGCGGCTTGGCGGCGGCTTGGCGACGTTTCCGAACCCTGCGGGTCTATTGGGTCGAAGCCGCTGACTTGCCGGTCATCCAACAGCGGGTCGAGCAGACCTTTGTCAGCGCCACTGAGATCGAATACGTCGCAGCCGAACTCTGCAGGCCAGAGCTGCTGGTCGAGATCGAGGGCGTTGCTGGACTGAGCGGCTGATGGCCGCGGCACCGCCGCAGCTCGATGTAGTGGTGATCGGTGGTGGCCCGGCAGGGGCGATAACCGCCCGCCAGTTGGCTTTGGGTGGTCTCGATGTCGTGCTGCTCGAGCGCCAGCCCATGCCGCGTTTCCAGATCGGTGAATCCTTGCTTCCCAGAACCTTTGACCAGCTGCGTGACCTGGGGCTCGGTGCTCAGCTGGAGCAGCTGCCGAGAGTGACCAAGGGCGGTGCCGAATTTGTTGTCGGACACGGCTTGGATGCGCCTTCATGGGCCCACTTCAGCGAGGCCCTCGACGGTACCGGCGAGGAGTCGGTGAACATCACCAGGGCGCCCTTCGACGCCATGTTGGTCGAAGCGGCGAGAGAGGCTGGCGCGCGGGTCGAAGAAGGGGTGGGGGTGCGCGGCTTGAACTGTCTTGAGGAGGGCCGGGTGGAACTCGAGGCGAAAGGGCCGGAAGGTTCGTCGCGGCAGTGGCGAGCACGCTGGTTGGTCGATGCTTCAGGACAAGCGACGGTGGTCGGGCGCCATCTGGGGTCGCGACAGGCGCTGCCTCTAGAGCGCCGGGTGGCTTGTTTTGGCCACTTTCGGGGCGTTCGCCGGCATGCCGGGGAGGCGGGGGGGTACATCTCGATCGTGATCTGCCAGGAGGGCTGGTTCTGGCTGATTCCGCTGGATGACGAGCACACTTCGATCGGGCTGGTGATCGACCAAGAAGCCGCCCGTAAGAGCGGCGTGGCGGCGCGGGAAGTGCTGGCATGGGGCATCGAGCGGTGCCCGGTAGTGGCTGAGCGTTGCCAAGCTGCGGAGTTGGTAGGCGCGACCCGAGTGCGTGCCGACTTCAGCTACTCCTGCCGGCCCTATGCCGGCTCAGGATATTTTTTGGTCGGCGACGCTGCGACCTTCATTGATCCGATTTTTTCCACCGGTGTCTGTCTCGGCATGATGTCGGGCGCCGAGGCCGCCTTACATCTGCTGCGGATCCTCCGCCAGGGGCGGTCGGCCAAGCCCCTACTTAGGAAGTATCGGCGCTACGTCGAGCGCAGTTCGCGAACTTTCTACCGGCTGGTGGAGCAATTCTACGATCCGGCGTTCCGCGATCTCTTTCTCGGTACCAAGGGGCCGCTGGGGGTGCATCGGGCGATGCTCTCGGTGTTGGCCGGCGATGTCTATCCGCGACCGCGCTTTTCAATGCGCTGGCGGATGGCCTTGATGGAGTTGTTTATCGTGTTGCAGCGGCGGGTAGGCCTGGCGCCACGGCGACAGGCCTACTCGCTACTTGATCGCGCTGGTGCTTCGTCCTTCCCCACCGCAGCAGCACCCGCCGCTGGTGGGTTCTCCTCGGCGCCCGTTGAGGAGTGAGTCGGTCGGGAGTTGGCCCAGGTTTCCTGAACCAACTCACGGGGCCACAGGCGGCGGAAGCAGAACCACTGCTCCGGGTGCTGGCGGATGGCCCATTCGATCTCATTGGCAATTCGTTGTGCCGTGCGTTGGCTGTCGAGCTGACGATCAGCGTTGCGGTCGGCCTCGATCGGCTGGCGGAAGACGACTCGGGCGCGCCGCCGGCCTTCGCGAAAGACGAACACCGGCACGATGGGTACGGCCGCGGCGCGGGCCAGAGCGATGGTGCCCGCCGGCAGCAGGTAGGGCAGGCCAAACAAGCGCACCTCGACGGTCTTGCCGTGGGCGCTGGGGCGATCCCCCTGCAAAGCCACCAATTCTCCTCGCCGCAGGGCAAACATCAGCCGAGTGCCGATGCTCGCCTCGTTGTCAGCGAAATGCACGGTGTAGCCATCGCTGGCCTGAGCTGCCAGCTGCTGCTCGAGAAAAGCTTGGGCGCGAGGATCCATCTCACGCTCGCGAACGACGTTGACATGCCGCTGGCTGCGTTCCGATGCGACCCATGAACCGGCTTCCCAATGGCCGATGTGGGCGGTCGCCAAGACCAGGCCGCGAGGGCTTTCGAGCAGTTGGTCCCAGGTCTCGTTGCCCTCCAGAACGGGTTCGATCTGGCCTCCGGGATGCTGTCTTTCGTAGCGCTCGGTGAGGCACCAGGCGTGATTCCACAAGGTGCGAAACCCCCGTCGCTGGCGGCGCCACCAGCCACAGGGTCCCAACACCGCTTCGAGGTTGCCGGCCACCGCTTGGCGTACTTGGGGCAAAAGGAGGAAGAAAAGGGCAGTAAAGGCGGCGGTCACCACCCACACCGCCCAGCCAGGAAGCAGTCGCAAAGCGCTGGCGTGCAGGCGGTACCAGAAGACGCCGGTGAAATGCAGCGGCCCGAGCAGGCGCCGAAGCCGGCCGACTTCAGGAGCTTGCGGTGGCGAGGGGGTTGCCGTTCTCACGAGAGCTTTTCACCGCCACCACCCCAGCCGGAGATCGTGGCTAGGGCGGGCAACACCAAGAGGGTAGCGACCAAGCAGGCGATGACCCCCAGCGATACCAGCAGGCCGCCACTGCGCAAGCCGGGTACGCTCGACAGCAGCAGGCTGCCGAAACCAACAGTCGTTGTCAGGGTGGTCAGCACCATCGCTCGGCCGGCATCTCGCACCGCGGCCGGCAACCCGCGAGCCGCCGAGCCGTGGACGGCGTGCAGGCCGTCATCGATGCCGATTCCCAGCAAGATCGGGATCACCGCTAGGCCGACCAGGTCGATGCCGAGACCCAGGCCGCTCCACAGGCCGAGGGTCCACAGGGCTCCCAGAGTCACGGGTAGCAAGGCCAGCAGGGCCTGACGCCAGCGTCCCTTGAGCGAAATCGCCACCGTCACGGTGACCAGCAGCAGGGCGAGCAGGCTGAGTCGGCGCAGATCGCCGGTCGCCAGTTGGCGGATCTCGCTGCCTAGAGCCGGCACCGAGGCCACCGTACTTTCGGGAGCAATGGACGCAAGTTCGGTGAGCCAACTAGGGGGAGGGCCGGTGGGCCACCGGCCGGAGGGCAAGCGGACCCGCAGCGCTGCCCAGCTGCCCTCTTCAGTCTGTCGCAGCAACTCGGCCAGCCATGGTGGATAGCCAGCTGAGAGCTGGACCGGGTCCTGGCCTCGGGCCAGAGCGCGGAGGGCGTTGAGGCCATCGGCGAAGGCTGCTGGCGCCAGGCCGTTGGCGGCCAGATCTCGTTGCAGGCTGTCGGCGGCGTTCTCCAGCTCAAGAGAGGTGAAGGCGGTCAGCCGTTCCGCGGAGCGACCGTCACCCAACCAACGCACCGGTGAGTTCAGTTCGATTTGCTGGCCTAGTTCGCGGCGCAGACTGGCGCCCACCGCTGCCGCTCGCCTGAGTACCGTATCGAGATCCTCGCCAGGCACTACCACCGTCAGAGTGTCGGCACCCAGTCCAAAGTGGTGTGCCAGCAGCCGCTCGGCCTGATGCAGAGGGTGATTGGCCGGACGCAGGGCGCTCAACCCGGCGTCGAGGTGCAGCCGGCTCAGCCCCCCAAGCGCCAGTAGCGAGACCAGCGCGGTCAAGGCGAGCACCATCTTGGAGCGGCCGATAGCCAGCTTTACGCTCTGATCCACCAACCTACCGAGGCCCCGCCAGAGCATTCCCCGAGGGCGGCTGCGGCGCTTGGCTCCCCTGACCAGCAGCGCAGCTCCCAGAGTGGCGGTGGCGATCAGCACCCAAACAATACCCGGAGCCACCAAAAGGCCGAGTTCTCGCAGTGGTCGGAAATGTCCCAGACCGAGCACTGCGAAAGCCGCCGCGGTGGTCAACGCCGAGGTCAGAATAGGCGGGCCACAGTGGCGGAATACTGCGATCAAAGCGCTGCGGGCGGAAGCTCCCGCCAAGCACTCCTGGCGATATCGGGTGGCTCCGTGGATGGCGTAGTCGATCCCCAGGCCCACCAGGACGGCAGCGAAGCCCAGGCTGATGGCGGTCAGTCGGCCATCGGCGAGGCCCAAAGTGCCGGCGGTCCAGAGTAGGCCAACGAGCAAGGCCGCAGTCGCTGCCAGGGCGACGGCCAGGCCCTCGAAAGCGACCACTAGCAGCAAGCCACAGCCGATCAGGGAGCCGCTGATAGTGCGTTCAAGATCGCCGCGCAGCAGCTTTTCGTCCCAGGCGGCGTAGAGCGGCCCGCCAACCGCTGCGAACTGCAGTTCAATGTCGGCCGCGCTGCGAACCACGGCGTAGGCCGCTTCGAGAGCGGCGATCAGCGCCCGGCCGCCGGCTGGGTCGATCTCGGCCTGCGCCGGGGTCAAGCTGACCAAGCTGGCGGAGCCGTCGGCGGAGAGGAACGCGCCGCTCAGAGGATCGATTGGCAGGCCGTCGAGATCGAGGCCGCCGAGCTGGTCGATCAATCCCAGTGGATCGCGTCGCAGCAGTGGCGCGCGGGCTGCGCCGGCTGGGGTGCGCAACAATGCTCGCAGCTGCGCCGCGCGTTGGGCGAGGGCCGCCGGTCGGGTGCGGGTAGCCATCTCGTTCGGGCCCTGGTCTCCCAATAGCAAGGCTGCTCGGGGTACCACTTGATCGAGGAAGAAGCGCTCGTCTTCGGGCTCTAGACCACTGCGCACCAGCCCCACCTCGGAGCTATTGGCGAGCTGCTCGGCGAGTCGGTCGGCGGCGTCGATCAAGGCGCCGGCGCGCTGCTCTGGATCGAGGGTCGAGGGGCTGGTGACGACGATGAAGACCTTTTCCAAACCACCGAAGCGTCGCTGAAATTCGGCATAGCCGCGAGCTGACGGAGATCCTTCGGGCAGCATCGCCAAAAGGTCGGTGTCGATGCGCAAGCGACTGGCCTGTGGTAATGCTAGCAAGGTGAAGAACAGGGCCAGGGCGAGGGTCCTACCGGGTCGGTTGGCGATGCTGCCGGCGAGCTTTTCAGCGAGGCTCATCGTCGCGGGCTGCTCAGGGCGCTTGCCGGCGGGCTGTGGGGTAGGGGTTCGAGGCGGGCTCGGGCTACCGCCAGGCCGATCCGCAGCCCGTCCACCAGCGGCCGGTAGTGGCTGGTGAGGCGGCCATCGGCGGCGCCCAACCGGACCGCCACGCTGCGCACTCGCATGCCCAGGCGACCGGCCCGGATCACCACCGCACTTTCGGCTTGGAAACGGGGTTCAGGGAAGCCGGTGGCATAGAGAAGTCGTCGCGTGTAGAGGCGAAAGCCGGTCTGGATATCACTCAGCTGCAAACCGGCGAGGCGCGAGATCAACTTCGAGGAGAGCCGGTTGCTGACCCTGCGCAGGCCACCCATCTCGGCAAAAACATGGTCGCGGGTGCCGAGCACTAAGTCGGCCCCTGTGGCGGCTTCGAGCAGCACCGGAATCTCTTCCGGCAGGTGTTGACCATCGGCATCGAGGGTCACGATGCGATCGTAGCCGGCGGCGAAGAGGTGGGTGAAGCCGGTGCGTAACGCATTGCCCTTGCCGAGATTGTGCGGCGATCGCAACACCTCGGCGCCGGCCTGGCGGGCAAGCTCGCCGGTCGCATCCGCCGAGCCGTCGTCGATCACTAGCACCGTCGGCGAGATGGCGAGCGAGCGTTCGACCACGTCGGCAACTGTGGCGGCGGCTTGAAAAGCCGGTATGGCGATGGCTAGCTTCCCGTTAGAGGGTTCTTGCATGAAAACTTCGGGGTGGTCGCCTGGGCGAATTCTGGTTGCCGGATACAGCTGCTGGCAGCGATGAGCTGCTAGAGTCAGCGGCGAGCGGAAGAGCCGATTATAGACGATCCGGCGGCACAGACGAGTCGCTGGCGATGGCGGTCCAGTGTTACCTAGAGATTCGTTGACTTGATGACGATTTCTGACCAGAATTTTTATTGCCCAGAGCCATGCCACTGACCCCTTCCTGGCACCTCACCCCTTTTCTTTGGCTGAATCTTGGCCTGCATCTGGCGGCCGCTGTCGCGGCTGTGGTCAAGCCGTCTCTTTGGCCCTGGCTGCTGCCCGGAGTGGTGCTTGCTCATGGAACGATCTTGCTGGCCGCGGTAAGTCCGCGTTGTAGTCTTCTCGGCCCCAATTTGATGCGTTTGCCGGCAGACCAGGCAGCGGGTGTGGTGGCCTTGACCTTCGACGACGGGCCGGATCCGGAAGTCACCCTGGAGGTGCTTGAGATGCTCGATCGGCATGGCGCGCGGGCCAGCTTCTTCCTCATTGGCGAGCGCGCTGAGCGCTATCCCCAGGTGGCTGCCGAAATCGTCCGCCGCGGCCATCGGGTAGAGAATCACACCCAACACCACTCCTATGCCTTTGCTTTTCTCGGCCGCCGACGGTTGGGAGCTGAGATCGATGACGCGCAGCACTCCTTGCGCCGTCTTTGTGGCCGCGCTCCCGAGTATCTGCGCGCCCCAGCCGGCGTCCGTAGTCCGTTGCTGGAGTCTGTGCTCGCGCGCCGCGGCTTGCGGTTGGCGAGCTGGACCCGGCGCGCTTTCGATACGGTTGAGAAGGACCCGCGAAGGGTGGTTCGACGCCTGCTAAGAGGCCTGCGAGAAGGTGATGTGCTGTTGTTGCACGACGGCTCCGCAGCGCGCGATGCGACCGGTCGCGCGGTGGTTCTCAGCGCCTTGCCAAAAATCCTCGACGAGCTGGCCCGGCGCGGCTGGCAAGCGGTTGCGTTACCGAGTCGCTAGCACTGCTACGATCCCCCCCCTCTTATGCCGACCATGCCGAGTCTCAAGACCAATCCGCGGCTCGCGGATGCCAGCATTCTGCGCGCGCAGAGGTGGCTCGGGGTACTTTGCCATCTGACCCTGTTCCTGCCCTATGTGCGGCGAGTCGAAGGTGCCGAAGCCCTGCGTGCCCCAGGCCGGCGATTGTTCGCGGCCAATCACGTCAGCTTGCTCGACACTCCGCTACTGGGAGCGGTGCTGCGTCAGGTGGGTCGATCGCCGATTCTGGTTCTCGGTGACCGCGGTGTTTGGCGGCGCAGCTGGCTGCGCCGCTTGTTGAGCGCCAAGGTGGGTTTTCTGATCGACCGAGAAGGGTCGGCTAGAGTGCGGCTGCGCGAAATGAGCGCTTACGGTCGCTCAGTCGGCGACTTCGATTTGATTATTTTCCCCGAAGGGACCCGCGGCGACGGTCGCAGTGTGCAGCCCTGCCAACCGGGCATCTACTATGCCGCCAAAGCTGCCCAGGTACCGATTGTGCCGGTCTTCATTGACGGTATGGCTAAGTTATCGAGCAAGCAAGGCGGCCTACACCCGTGGCGAGCCTGGCGCAGTATCGACGTTTACTTCGGTCGCGGGATCACCCCGGAGGAGTACCTCAAACTCGATCGCAATCAGTTAGCCGCCAGGGTCCGGCAGCGAATCCTGGAGTTGATGCCCGCGTCGGGTGAGCCGGCTTCGTGATCGGCTAGTGCCGCGGTTCGCGCAGCAGGTGATCGTGCGCTGGAATCTCGGGCTTGGCGGCGGCGAGCCGCGGGAGGACGAGAGCTGCCGGCTCCACCGGTCGTAGAGCTGGTAGCAGCCGTCGCAGTCGTTCATTTGGTGGCAAGCCAAGTCCCCCCACGAAGAAGCACTACGCGTCGGTCAGGGCCAGAGGTCCTGCGCCTCGGCGACCATTCAGTCAGTTGGACGTCGAGTGGGTAGCGGCGCTATGCTTGCCGCGATGAAGGAAGCTCAGCATCCCGACTACGACGTGGTGATCATCGGCGCCGCCTTTGCCGGCGCCACCCTGGCGACCTTGCTGCGCCGGTGGCGGCCTGAGACACGGGTGCTGCTGGTCGAGCGTGGTACCGCCTTCAAGCGCAAAGTGGGCGAGGCGACGGTCGAGGTTTCGGGATTCTTTCTACACAAGATACTAGGGCTCTATGACCCGCTGTCGCGGGGCCATTTGCCCAAGCATGGACTGCGTTATTGGTTCGCCGATCGCCAGGGGCGGTCCCTGCCGGAGATGAGCGAGATCGGACCTCGCGACCTGCCGCCTCTGCCGGCCTTTCAGCTCGATCGTCGGCAGGTCGATCAGATGTTGTTGGACACCGCGGTTGCGGAAGGTTGCGAGTTACTGCGCCCGGCGAAGGTTTTGGAGGTTGAACTCGGCTGGCCACAAAGCCAGCTGACAGTCGAGGATGCCGTGGGTCGACGGCAGCTGAGTGCGCGCTGGGTGGTCGATGCTTCGGGCCGCTCGGCTTTCCTGTCGCGTCAGCTGGGACTCTACGAGCGCTTCGACGAGCACCCCACGGCGGCTCTCTGGGGGCGCTGGCGGGGAGTGGCCGACCTCGACGGACCGGCGGTTCTTGGGCACGATCTAGGCCGGCCTCAGCTGCCCGATATTGGGGCATCCCGGCGCCTCGCCACCAATCACTTCATGGGCTACGGGTGGTGGTGCTGGGTGATTCCGTTGGCTTGCGGCGAGACCAGCATCGGCCTAGTCTACAACAAGGAGCTTTTCGAGCCGCCGGGTGATGGCGGTAAACAGCAGCGCTATGAGAGCTTTCTGAAGTCCCATCCGGGGCTGGCGCAGTTGCTCGCTGAAGCAGAATTGGTCGAGGGTGACTTCAGTGCCTACCACCGTTTGCCCTATCGGTCGCGAAGATACATGGATCGCGGTTGGGCGTTGGTGGGAGATGCTGGGGCGTTCATCGATCCTTACTACAGTCCGGGGCTCGATCACCTGGCGGTGTCGGTCTACGCCACCGCCAAATTGCTCACTAGCGAACTGGGGGGTGAGCTGGTTGCTAGCGGCGAACTCGAGGGTCGGATCGAACATCACAACGGCAAGTTCGAGCGCTCCTTCCGTCGGTGGTACGAAGCTCTCTACGAAGGCAAATACGAGTTGATGGGCGATGCTGAACTCACCGCCTGCGCCTTCTTGGTAGATACCGCGCTCTACTATCTAGGCATTGTCAACCAGGTGCACGGCGACCTTGGCGAGTTGGAAAACCCGGCCTTTGGCGCGCCAGGGCCAGCGACGGCGGCGGCGCATCGTTCGCTGCGTTTCTTCAATCGCCGGCTCAATCGACTGGCGCGCTTTCGGCGTCGGGTGGGGATCTACGGTCGGCGCAATGCCGGCTGGCGCTGCTTGACCAAATCGCCTGGCTTGGGCGTCGCCTCGGTGCCGATGCTGCGCCAAGGGCTGAGTCTTTGGCTGCGTTTGGAACTCGGCTACTTTGGTTACCGGCTGCTGCATTGGCGCCGCTTGGAACTCTCCGAACCAGTGCCGAGCCGGCCCCTGAGCGGCCAGGTCAATTCACCTGCTTGAGCCACCTCAGTCTTCATATGGTGCCTGGCACCTCTGTAGCAGCCAGGTCAATTCACCCGCTTGAGCCACCTCAGTCTTCATAAGGTGCCTGGCACCTCTGTAGCAGCACCTCTGTAGCAGGGCTGAACGGCTTTGGACCTCTAGCCGATGAAGGCAGAGGCCCCAGCTGCTGGTCAGGTCTCAGTGTTCTTCCTTGGCCCGTTGTGCTTCAGCGATGATCTTCTGCTGAATCTGCTTCGGCACTTCGTCGTAGTGTGAGAATTCCATGGTGAAGCGTGAACGCCCCTGGGTGATTGAGCGCAGCGCCTGTGAGTAGTCGAGCATCTCGGCCATGGGTATGGTGGCCTTGATAATCTGCTTGGCACCTTCGGTATCCATGCCCAGAGGGCGCCCACGACGTTGGGAGAGGTCGCCCATAATGTCACCCATGAACTCGTCAGTAGTGCGGATTTCGACCGACATGATTGGCTCGAGCAGGGTCGGCATGGCTCTCGACATCGCGTCCTTGAAGGCTAGGGAGCCCGCCACCTTGAAGGCCATCTCTGAGGAATCGACATCGTGGTACTGGCCGTCTAGCAAGCTAACCTTGAATCCCGCCACCGGGAAGCCGGCCAGGTAGCCGCGGGCGCGGGCTTCGTGAATGCCCTTCTCGACCGCCGGGCGGAAACTCTGCGGGATCGAGCCGCCAAAAATCTCGTCGGCCCATTCGAATTCTTCGCCGTTGGTCAGCGGTTCCATTTTGATCTTGCAATCACCGAACTGGCCACGGCCGCCGCTCTGCTTCTTATGCCGGCCATGGCCATCAGCGGCACGCTTGATGGTCTCGCGGTAGGGCACCTTCGGCGGGTGCAAGATGACCTCAACTTTGTAGCGACTGGCTAGCTTGGCGACGGCAATCTCAACGTGCAGCTGACCACTGCCGGAGAGCAAGACCTCGCCGGTGCGGGCGTCACGACTGGTGGTCAGGCCGAGGTCTTCGTCCATCAGTCGATGTAGAGCATCGCTAATCTTTTCCTCGTCGCCCTTGCTCTTGGGCTCGATGGCGTAGGACACGGCGGCTGGCCGAATTTCGATCCAGCCCAGCTTGACCGGTTTGTCCTTGCCGCACAGGGTGTCGCCGCTGGCGCTGTGCTTGAGCTTGGCGATGGCGCCGATGTCGCCAGCGATCAGCTTGGCGGTGGGGGTACCCACCTTGCCCTGAAGATCTTGTAGTTGGCCTATCTTCTCAGTCTCTTCGGCCCGGCTGTTGTAGACCACAGAATCAGAGGTTAACTCGCCGCTGATCACTCGCAGCAAAGTGATCTTGCCGGAGAAGGGATCGTTGATGGTCTTGAAAACCAAGGCGGCGGTAGGGCTATCAGCAGCCGTGCTCTGCTCGATCTCGTCGCCGCCGACGTTGGTAGCCGGGTAGGTGCCCCGGTCGGTGGGGGAGGGCAGATAGGCGAGCACGGTGTCTAGTAGGGCGGAACTGCCGATGCCGTGCAGCGCGGCGCCGAGGGTCAGGGGGAAAATGCGGCGCTTCAAGATCGCCTTGCGTAGCCCGGCGGTGAGCTGTTCTTGGGTCAGCTTGCCAGCCTCGAAATAAGCGTCGAGGAGGGCTTCGTCGGTCTCCGCGATCGCTTCCATGAGCTGGTTGCGGGCTTCTTCGACAGCCTCGGTGAGGTCGCTGGGGATGGCTTCTTCAGCTCCTTTACCGTCGCCGTCCGTGGCGAAGCGATAGGCTTTCTGGGTCACCAGATCGACAACACCGGCGAAGTTCTCTTCCTTGCCGATCGGAATCTGCAGCGGCACGATGGCTCGGTCGAGGTTGCTGCGGAGGTTTTCCAGCGTCTTGCTGAAGTCGGCGTTCTCGCGGTCCATTTTGTTGAGGTGAAGGGCGGTCGGCTGGTTGATCTGGGCCGAGAAGTTCCAGATCCGTTCGGTCATCACTTCGACGCCGCCGACCGCGTTGATCAGCAGCAGGGTAGTGTCGGCGGCGCGGATTCCAGCGCGAATCTCGACCCCGAAGATGCCGGAGCCGGGAGTGTCGATCAGATTGACCTTGTGCTTCTGCCAGGGCGCGAAGCAGGTGCTGAGACTGATCGACATGCCGCGCTCGATTTCTTCGCTGTCGAAATCGGTGGTGGTGCTGCCATCTTCGACTCGGTTCAGCCGATTGGCCACCCCAGAAGTGTAGAGCAACGCGCTGGCGAGAGTGGTTTTGCCCGTATCGCCGTGTCCAGCGAGAGCCAAGTTGCGAATCTGTCCCGGACTATCGACCTGCATTTGAACTCCTCGAGAGTTTTAAAGACTGGATAGAGGGAGGGAGAATATAACACCGAAGACCCCTTGTGGGCAGATGCCCTGTGCTAGCTATCTACGAGCCCGGTCCGCGGTCCTTTCGACGCCGCGCGAGGAGCTGTCGGCGATAGTTTTTAGGGTGGTTTGACTCGCCCTCGGCAAGGCCCTAGAATCACATCCCCTTCCCCCAACTACCTCATCGACAAATATGACCCCCGAAAAGCTAGGCCGCTACGAGATTCTAGGCGAGCTTGGCAAAGGTGCCATGGGGGTGGTGTTCTTGGCCCGCGACCCGATCATCGGGCGCGAGGTGGCGCTCAAGACCTTCCACATTGGCTTTTCGGCCAAAGACAAGGAATTGGACCAGTTCCGGGCTCGCTTCCTGCGCGAGGCGCAGAGTGCTGGCATTCTGAACCACCCCAATATCGTCACCATTCACGATGTGGTGGAGGACGAGCGCGGCGCGTTCTTCATCGCCATGGAGTACGTCAAGGGTACCGACCTCAAGCAGCTCATCCAGCGTCGTACCCGCTTGGACCTGCGCTTCGTCGTCGAGTTGGTGGCCCAGGTGGCCGACGGGCTTGCCTATGCCCACCAAAAAGGCGTCGTCCACCGCGACATCAAGCCAGCAAACGTCATCATCACGGCCGACAAGCAAGCCAAGATCACCGATTTTGGCATCGCGCGGATGGAGACCTCCAATCTCACCATGGAAGGGCAGCTCCTGGGTACGCCGAACTACATGGCGCCAGAGCAGATTCGCGGCAAGGAAGTCGATCACCGGGCGGACTTGTTCTCTCTCGGGGTGATGCTCTATGAGCTACTGACTGGGCGCAAGCCGTTTCACGGTGAGAATCTCACGGTGGTTACCCACCGCATTGTCTACGATGCCTTCACCCCGCCGGCGGAGCTGGTCCCGAACCTGCCGCCAGGGTTGCAGGAGGTGCTGGAGAAGGCACTGCAGAAAGCACCCGGAGAACGCTACCAACGGGGCGCGGACTTGGCTCGCGAGCTACGAGCGGCGCTTGAGCCAGTGCGGGCGGTGCGGCCGGCGGGAGCCTCCGGCGGATCGTTTCTTACCGACACCTCGACAGGGCGGTCGGTGTTGCCCGCGGCAGCTAGCGAAGAGGGCGCCCCGGCCGCGGCAGCGCCCAACGGCCAGGCTACCGGGGCTACTTTTGCGGCACCCCCGCCAGCTGCCGTTGGCCCCTCTCCTCCGCCTCCGCCGTCTGTCACAGCCACCCCTCCGGCCGGTTGGGGTGAGCGGCTCGGCAAGCCTCCGCTTTGGCGCCTCGTGACCGTGGCGCTGCTAGCTCTGGCTCTTCCTCTGCTGCTCGGCCGCTTGGCGTTTGGCCGCTTTGATCAAGAGACCACCGTTGAGCAACCTCGGCTGGGCTACGAAGAACAACTACGTTACTTGCCGGACTTGAAGCGCGGGCAGGCACTGCTGGCTGAAGATCGTCCCGGTGAGGCTCTGGAAGCGATCGAGCGGGCCCTCGCCATCGCTCCGGCCGATCGTCATCTGCAGCAGCTTCGTGGGCGTGCCGAGCGTGAACTTCTAGACCTCGAAGGAAGCGACTACGAACTGGCGCTGATCAGCAGGCGGTTGGCCGCCGCGGAGGCCGCGCTCAATGCCCGGCGCTATCGCGAGGCCTCTTTACTGGCTACCGAGATTCTGGAAATCGATCCTGATCATCAGCCGGCGAAAGCTCTGCAGAGCCAGGCCAACGACGGGTTGGAGCGCCGCCGACGAGCGCAGGTTCGGCTCAGTGGAGGCAGGGATCGGCTGGCGACCGAGGGGGCAGGCACGGCGCAGCGGGTACAGCCGTCGCCCGCCGTCACCGCGTCGTCAGTGGTTGGCACCGCGCAAGTCGAGGTGCGCTTCCACAGCGACATCTCGGAGGGAATCCTGACGATCTACGCTGGCAAGCGGACCGTGCTCAAGAATCAGTTTCGCTATGTCGAGAAGCGGGGCCTTTTACGCAACCGCAAGACTTCCGGCGGCTTCAGCGAGACCCTGACACTGCAGTCCGGGCCATTCAAGCTCAACGTCTACGCTTGGCGTAAGGTGGGCAAAGAGACCTCCACCGAGGTGACCGAGGTCCGCGGCGAACTCGCCGAGGGGGCCTCCGCGGTGCTGAATCTGAAGTTGACTAAAGCTGGCGATCTCGAAGCCCGCTTGGATTAGTCGTCACGGATGCCAAACTTCTACCGCGCCGAAGCGCTCGAGTTGCGGCTGCAATTCCGTCGCCGGGCCGACGGCGACCACCGTCATGGTCGCGGGATCGAGAAAGTCACGGGCTGCGGCTAACACCTCTTCGCGGCTGATTCCGAGCAGCGCCTGAGGATAGTCGCGGTAGTAAGTGTCAGGAAGTTCATAGAGCACCAGATCTTCTAGCCTCTTGGCTAGATCGCCGAGGTTCTGCAGCGTGTAGGGCAGCACCCCGGCAAGGTAGTCGCGAGTCTCGTCGAGTTCTTCCTGCGTGACTTTTTCGCTGCGAATACGCTCGACCTCGCCGAGAAGCTCGCCGATCGCGGCGCCGGCAGACTCACTGGCCACCGAGGTGCGCATGACAAAGGGTCCCGGACCGCGGCGCAGGGCGAAACCGCTCTGGGCGCTGTAGGTAAAGCCGTGTTTCTCGCGCAGGTTGAGGTTGATCCGGCTGGTGAACTTGCCGCCCAGGATGGTGTTCATCACCCGCCGAGGGATGTAGCCCGGATGCTGGCGCGGCACCCCGACTTGGCCGATTTGCAGCTGCGTCTGGGAGGCTCCCGGCAGGTCCACCAGATGCACTGTACGCCGCGCGGCGGGCGGCTCGATCGCCGGGGGTTCGGCGAACGGCGCTCCCGACCAGTCGCCGAAGGCCTGCTCGGCCCACCGCAGCAGGGTCGCCGGATCGAGATCGCCGATCGCTAGCAAGGTGGAGCCTGCGGCGCCGATATGGCGACGGTAGAAGGCGCTGACGTCGTCGCACCCGATCTTCTTCAGACCCTCGGTGGTGCCGAAAAGGGGGTGATCGTAGACCGATCCTGCGTACAATGCGCGGCAGAAGTAAACCTCCGCCAGGGAGCGAGGCTGTACCCGTCGGCGTTGCACTTCGGTCAAACGACGTTGCCGGATGCGTTCGACTTCCCGCGGCTCGAAGCGCGGACTGCACAGCACCTCGGCCACCATCTCCAGGCCCTCCGAGAGGTTCTCTGAGAGCAAGTCCACCGCGGCGAAGGTGAGATGCCAATCGGCGCCGGTCGACAAGCTGCCGCCAAGGCGTTCGATGCTGTCGGCCAGCTCCATGGCATTGCGTTTTTTCGTGCCTTCGCCGAGCAAAGCTCCGTGCAGGCTGGCCAGGCCCGGCTGATCCGCCGGATCGAGATTGCCGCCGCCGGGAACCAAGAGTTCGAGGGTCACCAAGGGCACCTTGGCTCGGCGTAGGGCGAGTACTTCGAGTCCGTTGGCTAGGCGGGTGCGCTCGAAAGAGGGGAAGTCGAAAGTTCCCAGAGCTGCCGCTAGCGGTGCGCGGGTGCGGTCGACGGGGGAGTTCATCGCTGGATCTCCACCTTGCCCGCCGCGGCGCTGGCGGCGGCCGCTTCCGGCACGATAGTCAAGACCGCTCGCTGGTCGGCGTGCAGGTACTCGGCGGCGTAGTTGCGCAGGGCCTCGGCGTCGATCGCTCGGTAGCGGTTGACCTCCTCGGCGACTCGCTGGGGGGCATCGAAGTAGGTGGTGAACATCGACAACAGGTCGGCGACTCGCTCTAGGCTCTGCAGCTGATGAAAATGTTGAGTCAGCAGTTGTCGCTGAGCGCGCTCGATCTCGGCGGCTGGCGGGGGTGAGCTAGCCGCGGCCGCCAAATGCTCTCCGAGGGCTTGTTCCAGCTGCTCGGGTTCGACCCCAGGCCGGCAGGTGGCCACGGTGTAGAAGGGAGCGGCCATCTCGGTGGAAAGAACAAAGCACCCTACTTCCTGCGCCAGCTGCCGGTCATAGACCAGGTCGGCATAGAGAGCGCTCGATTTGCCGCCAGAGAGCACCGTTGCCAGCAGGTCGGCGGTGTACCAGCTGTCGCTGCCGAAACCTGGTCCATGACTGGCCAGATAGACCCGCGGTAGCTCGACCCGGTCGCTCAACACCGCCCGCTGCTGCGTTTCGAGCAGGACTGGAGCTGGCTCGGGCTGCCGCGTCTTGGGACCTGGTTCGAGGTCTCCAAACCAGGCTTCCACTCTCTCGAAGGCGAGGTCGAAGTCGATGTCGCCAGCCACCGTCAGCACGGCGTTCTGCGGCACGTAGTGAGCGCTGAAGAAATCGCTGACGTCGTTCAAGGTAGCGGCTTCGATGTCGTCGACATAGCCGATCACCGGCCAGCGATAAGGGTGACCTGGCGGATAGAGCAGCTCATGCAGGCCCTCGAAAGCACCGCCGTAGGGCTGATTGTCGATCCGCTGGCGGCGCTCGTTGATCACCACATCGCGTTGATTGTCGAGTTTCTCCTGAGTAATCGCGGGTAAGAAAAAGCCCATGCGATCGGACTCCAGCCACAGGGCCAAGTCGAGAAAGTGACTCGGAAGCACCTCGTAATAGGCGGTGCGGTCGTACCAGGTCGAGCCATTGCCGATACCGCCGGCTTGCTGGATCAGCCGGAAGTGATCGTTGGTGTCGACATGCTGGCTGCCCTGAAAGAGCAGATGCTCGAACAGGTGAGCAAATCCGGTGCGGCCCGGACGCTCGTTCTTTGAACCGACGTGATACCAGAGATTGACCGCCACCAGCGGTAGGCTCGAATCTCGGTTAAGCACGATCTCGAGACCGTTGTCCAATCGTCGTCGTCGCAAGTTCAGCTCGAAAGTGGGCATGGCGTGCATGGAAATCGGGCTCGGTTGGTGGTTGGAAGGCTGTGGGTAGAAGTACCTGGAGAGTGTAGGGAGGTGGTTCGGCGAGTGTCAAGCAGCGCGCTGGGCAGCGGGCGGGAGCCGACTATTCTCGGCGGGGCTTGCATTTACGCCCAAGTTGCGCCTATACTCCCAGCATGTCGACTTCGAGTAGTGATTCCGAGACTGGTGTCGCCAAGCCTGGTGCTCCCAAGAAGCCCACCTATCTGACCCGCCGGCAGAAGGAGATTCTCGAGTTTATCGCTGAATTTCGGCGCCAGGAGGGCATTTCACCCACCCACCGAGAGATTCGCGAGCAGTTCGGCTACTCCTCTTACGGCACGGTGCACAAGCATCTCAAGTTGCTGCAAGAGAAGGGCTATCTGCGCCGTGATTGGAATCAAAAGCGCGGCATGGAGTTGGTGCGGGCGGTACCTGGAATCATCACCGATGTCGAAGCGGAGATTCCCTTCCTTGGCCTGATTGCCGCCGGTCAGCCGATCGAGGCGCTGCCGGGCAATGAGACCTTGGCGGTTCCCAATCATCTCTTCACCGGTCGGACCGACGATCACTATGTGCTCAAGGTAGTGGGCGAGTCGATGATCGACGAGGGTATTCACGATGGTGATTTCGTGGTTGTTCTGCGCCGCGAGCGAGCCACTCCGGGGGAGATGGTGGTCGCCCTGATCGGCACGGACGCTACTTTGAAGCGCTTCTTCATCGAGGGCGATCGGGTGCGTTTGCAGCCCGCCAACCCCAACATGCAGCCGATTTGGGTGCCGGCCGACCAGGTGCGGATCCAAGGGGTTGTAGTGGGCCTGATGCGCAAGTATTGATCGCCGGCTAATTGCTGTTAGCCAGTGGTTGCCGAGACTAGCCACTATTGCCGAGGCCGGAGAGCCAGCTATCGGGTGAGAATGCCGCTCGTATTTGGGCGGCGTTTCTTTTTCGGGTTAGACTCCGGGCAACCGCCCAGGCATCCCGCCGAACCGAGAAGAGTACCGACCCGTCGTCGCGAGTGCGTTTGTTTGTCGGTGATATGGGTGCAAGCTGGGCGGTTGCGAGAGGATCTTCATGGATCTGAACCAGCTACTCAAGATCATGACCCGGCAGGGGGCGTCGGACCTGCACCTGAAACCCACCCGCCCCCCCTTGATGCGCCTCGATGGCAAGCTGCGCCCGCTCAAGGCACCGGCCATCGAGCTAGCCGAGATCGAGACTTTGGTAGAAGATCTTTTGACCCCGCAGCAGCGAGTCAAGCTGGAAGAGACTTTGTCGGTCGATCTTGGCTATGGCGTGCCGGGAATCGCCCGCTTCCGCGGCAACATCTACCATCAGCGCGGCAACCTGGCCTGCTGCTTTCGCCGGGTGCCGTACAAAATCAAGTCGGTCGAGGAACTCGACTTACCCCAGGTGTTGCTCGATTTCTGCCATTTGCCGATGGGCCTGGTGTTGGTTACCGGTCCCACCGGTAGCGGTAAGTCCACTACCTTGGCGGCCTTGATCAAGTACATCTCGAACACCCGTCCAGCGCATGTGATTACCATAGAAGACCCCATCGAGTTCCTGTTCTCCGACGGCAAGGCGTCGATCTCCCAGCGCGAGTTGGGCACCGACACCTACAGCTTCAAAGAGGCCTTACGCAATTCCTTGCGTCAGGATCCCGACGTCATCATGGTCGGTGAGATGCGCGACCCCGAGACCATCGAGACGGTGATCACCGCCGCCGAGACCGGGCATTTGGTGTTCTCCACCCTGCATACCAACAGTGCTACCCAGACTATCGACCGGATCCTCGACACCTTCCCCGGCGACCAGCAGAGTTTGGTCCGAGCCCAGCTGGCGTTGGTGCTCAAGGGTGTGGTGTCGATGAAATTGGTGACCCGCCGCGAGGGAGAAGGCCGGGTGGCGGCGTTGGAGATCATGCGCGGTTCGCCGCGAGTTTCTGAATTGATCGAGAAAGGCAAGACCTCCGAGTTACTCGAAGAGGTCGAGTCGTCAGTAGGCTACTACCGCATGCAGAGTATGAACCAGTCTCTGCTCGCCCTGATGGTGCGCAACACCATCAGCTATCAGGAAGCGATGGAGCAGTCGTCAGATCCTGAAGATCTGTCACTCAAACTGCGTAAGATGTTTCCCAATCTCGAAGTTAAAGGAGGCGAGGTGGCAAGTTCCGATTTTGCCGAGATTCAAGAGCTGCAACAGTTTCGCAAGCTCTACGAAGAGCAAGAAGAAAAGAACAAGCTGCGCCTGGGGGACAAAGACGAGGAACTCCAGAATATGGCAGCATCGCTCGCCGATCGCGATCAGCGAATCCGCGAGCTCGACGAACGCACCCAGGAGATGCGTCAGGAGTCCGACCGCATGCGATCCGACTACGGCCGCCTCAAAGAAGAAGCCGAGGGCAAGATCAAGAAGCTGATGGAGCGCATCAAAGATCTCAATCAGCGCCTTAACCCCAGCGGCAGCGCCGGCGACAAGAAGTCGGGCATCTTCCGCTAGCTGGTCAGCGCCTTGTGGCAGAAGGAGTCTTCTTGGGTTTTGCCGTCTTCTCTTTCTGAACGTCGATCTTTTTCGTTGTTGGGGGCTGTTTCGGCCAGGGCTTGGGTGGCTTTGGGTAAACCCGCTTGATGGTCGACATCAAGTCACAGCTTCCAACTGGCGACCCCGCAGAGTCGCGGCTTGTGCCTTCTCCATCAGATGATGGATCGCCGGTAGGCCGGCCACCGCGCTTTCATCGAGCTTGGCCACCCGAGTCTGCAACTCTTGCGAACGCTCTAGGGCCTTGGCGTCGTCTAGCGTACTCAGCTCCAGCCAGAGCTGGTCGTAGTCGGCCTCTATCTCTGTCCACTGGCGAGCCACCGCCGCGGCCGGAGCTACTGAATCACCATGGCGAAAGCCGGCAAGGCAAGCACCTGCTAGAGCCGCTGCCACCGCGAGGATCTTGCCGGCCCCGGGCCACGGCGAGAAAAGCGAGATCGCGGCTGACGAAGAGAGTACTGCGACAGCCAACGAGATCCACCGATCGAATCTTCGATTTCGCTCTGCCAACAGCTGGAAGTAGCGTACTCCGTAGTCGGCGTCTAATAGGCGCTCGTAGATTAGGGACTGAACATCGTCGTGCATGTCCATCCCATCCTATCGCAGTCTGAGAGTTCCCATGCCCCAGCGCTCACTCAACCTCCGTCCAACCGACGGCTTACGCCGTCCTCGGTTGCAAGACCGGGGTCACCACAGTTAAACTCCTGCCTTAGTAATATGTCTCTAACTATCGATGAAATCAGGAAGATCGCTACCCTCGCCCAGCTCGAGCTGGGGCCGGGCGAAGAGGCTGTGCTCACCGAACAGCTGGCGCGGATCGTCGGCTACGTGGATCAGCTCCAAGATGTCGAGCGGGCCGAGCCGGTGCTCGCCACTGGCAGTTCTCGTCTGGCTCGCGACGAGCCTCTTCCGTGCCTTGAGCGGGCGACTTTCGAAGCCAACGCACCGCAGCGTCAGGATGGCTATCTGGTGGTGCCTCAGGTCAAGAAGGTGGGCAAAGGCACAGCGGGCGGTGGCGGGTGAGGGAGCTGCACCAGCTGTCCGCCACCGAGATCGCTGCCGGAGTGCGCGCGGGTGAGTTTTCGGCGGTCGAGGTGTTCGATGCCTGTTGCCGGCGAACCGAGCAGGTCGAGCCGCGGGTCAACGCCTATCTGCGTTTCGACCCGGCAGGCCGCGAGCGGGCGCTCGACATCGATCGCCGGCGGCAGGCTGGTGAGCAGCTCGGACCGTTGGCGGGGGTGCCCGTGGCGCTGAAGGACAATTTATCGTTGGCCGGCCAGCCGCTGACCTGTGGCTCGCGAATTCTTGAAGGCTACGTCGCCCCCTACACTGCGACCGCGGTCGAGCGATTGTTGGGGGCCGGCGCGGTGCCTCTGGGTCAATGCAACATGGATGAGTTCGCGATGGGCTCGTCGTGTGAGAACTCGGCCTTTGGGCCGACCCACAACCCCTGGCATTTGGGAAAAGTTCCTGGTGGCTCAAGTGGTGGTCCGGCGGCGGCGGTGGCGGCCGGCAGCGTGCCGCTGGCGCTAGGCTCCGACACTGGAGGTTCGATCCGCCAACCGGCGGCGATGTGTGGCGTAGTGGGGCTCAAGCCCAGTTGGGGCCGGGTGTCGCGTTACGGCCTGGTGGCGTTTGCTTCGTCGACTGACCAGATTGGCCCGCTGACGCGGACGGTCGAGGACTCCGCCCTTGCTCTGGGAGTGATGGCTGGGGCCGACAGCAACGATTCAACCTGTTCTGCGCGGCCACTAGACGACTATCAAGGAAGCCTCGGCGAGGGCGTCGAGGGGTTGCGGATCGGTTTTGTGTCAGAAGTCGATAGCGACGACATGGATGCCGCGAGTCAGGCGAATTGGGCGGCGGCGCGCCAGACTCTGAAGAGCCTCGGTGCCCGCCTCGAAGAGGTTTCGCTGCCCAGCCTGGAATTAGCGGTCGCTTGCTACTACATCGTTGCCCCCAGCGAGGCCAGCGCCAATCTGGCTCGCTTCGATGGCGTGCGCTATGGCCGTCGGGCAGCCTCGGATCGGGGGCTAGCGGGCCTCTACCAGCAAAGCCGCAGTGAGGGTTTCGGAGCCGAGGTCAAGCTCCGCATCATGCTCGGAACTTTTGCCTTATCTTCCGGCTACTACGACGCTTACTACGGTCGCGCCCAGGGGGTCCGCGAGATCTTGCGGGCCGAGATGGCAGCGGCGTTCGAGCGCGTCGACGTGCTAGTGACGCCGACCACTCCCGGCGGGGCTTTCAAACTGGGAGAGCGTACCGAGGAACCACTGGCGATGTACTTGTCGGACATCTACACCACGCCGGCCAGCCTGGTGGGTTTGCCTGCTGTATCAGTACCCAGCGGGCTCGACTCCTCGGGCATGCCCTTAGCGTTGCAGATAACCGCGCCACCTTTTGCCGAAGCCCTCGCATTGCGTGTGGGTCGGGCTTTCGAGCAGGTGGTTGGATTCGCCCTGGAGCCTGGTTTTGTGCCGACCGAGAACAGCTAAGCCGCCGTTCTGGCGACTGTCTGTCGATGGCTGGCGGATGCTGTCGATCGCCGTACTGGCGATCTTGCTGTGGGTCGATATCGCTGCTGCGGCCACCGTTCGCCGTTCTCTTGATGGCGGCCAGCGGGCCTCGATCAACGATCGGCAAGAGATCATTCTCGAGGCCCCGCCGCTGCGCGGTGAGGGATTGTGGGCATTCGTCAAACGGCTGACCGGGAGCACCCGCAATAGCGAGCAGTTTCGCCGCGCTAACGGCCGTCCGCGGCAGCTGCTCCGTGGCGTGCGCTACAAAGTGCCCTACGAACTATTGCGCGAAGAGCACAAGCTGCGGGTAGTGCATGCCCTTTTCGCCGAAGATCGGGTGGTCGACGGTGGCTGGGCGCACAAGATCGACCGGCGCAATAGGGGCCAGAGCCTGTGGCATATCGCCACTTGGTTTACCGGCAGAGGTGAGAATTTCGCCAAAATCCGAAAGCA
Organism: Candidatus Multivoradales bacterium; assembly: GCA_965248925.1. Taxonomy (GTDB): domain Bacteria; phylum Acidobacteriota; class Thermoanaerobaculia; order Multivoradales; family J023; genus CBDFLE01. The sequence continues at coordinate 3,726,607 of CBDFLE010000006.1, forward strand.
CAACCGCTTGCGCGACAACGATGTCTATCCTGGGCAGGTGTTGGTGATTCCGGAAGGTCTGCTGCTACCGGTGTTTCGCCGCGAAGTGGCCGCCCAGCAAGTCGCTGCTAGCCCGCCTCCGGCCGCGCCTTTGCCGAAGTCACCGCCTCCGGCAGCGGCTCCCCAGGCCACTGCCAGAGTGACGGTTCGCGGCCACCGTCTCGAATATGTCGAAGACAGTAGTGGCAAATACGCCATCTACCACCTGGCTCAGGGCGAAGCGCTGTACTCGAGTGTTGTGGTTCGCTTCACCGGTCGCACCATTGGCGAGGATGTCAATCGACTGGCTAGCGAGATTGCTGGCTTGAACGGCATCCGCGATGTCACTGACATTCCCGTCGGTCGAGGGGTGAAGATCCCCTTCGAGTTGCTGACCCCCGAGTTCCTGCCTGCGGATGATCCACAGCGGCAGGAATGGGAAAAAGTTCAGGCGGCGGCGGCCAAGTATGGCAATACGGTGCGAGCGACTCGCCTCGAAGGCATCACCGTGGTGCTCGATGCTGGCCATGGCGGCGTCGACCCCGGAGTATCCAACGGCAGCATGTGGGAGAGCGTCTACGTCTACGACATCATGGTGCGGATGAAGAAGATCCTGGAGACCACCACCGCGGCGCGGGTGGTGCCGACGGTTCGTGACGGCAAGAGCTTTCAACTAGCCGAGCGCGACGTGTTGCCGCGCTCCCGCGGCCACCTGGTGCTGACCACACCAGCGTACGCTATCGCCGAGCCCAAGGTGGCGACCAACCTTCGCTGGTATCTGGCTAACAGCGTGCACCGCCAGGTCAACCGTCAGAGCGACGACGGCAAGGTGATCTTCATCTCCCTGCATGCGGATTCGCGCCATCCTTCGATGCGCGGCGCGATGGGCTACATTCCGGCGACTAGCCTGCGTACAGGCGAGTTCGGCCGCTCGACCTCGGTCTACACCAAGCGCAAGGAAGTTCGTGAACGACCGCGGGTGAGCTTCAGCTGGAAAGAGCGGACTCGCAGCGAGGGCTTGTCACGCCAGTTGGCGAGCAAACTGATGACCGGCTTTCGTCGACACCAGCTGCCAGTGGCGCCGGAAAAACCAATTCGCGACCGGGTCATCCGCAGCCGGCGCTGGGTTTATGTGCCGGCGGTGCTGCGCTACAACAGTGTGCCAGCCAAAGTGCTGTTCGAAGTCGCCAACATGAACAACGGCGAAGATCGGCGGCAGCTAAAGACCCGAGCCTACCGCCAGCGAATGGCCGAGGCTCTGGTCGAGGGCATCCTCGAATACTACGGTCAGGCTCCCGATGGAGCCATCGGCCAAGTGGCAGCTCGGGCGCGCTAGGCATCCAGAAAAGTCGAGGAATAGTCGATTTTCGGGAACTAAGTTCGACCCGGCAGAGTCTGGATCAACGACCGGAGTCGACCCTTCATTTCGGCGGTTCAGGAGATTCATGGAGGCCACACGTTCCGCCAAGGCGGAGCCAAGATCAGCAGCCTCGACGCCCCGCAAGGAGCGTTCCGCCGGTGCCGGTTGGTCGTCAACCTCCGAGTCCGACCTGGTGCAGCGGCATCGCTACGGCGACCCCCAAGCCTTCGAAGAGATTTATGAAGAGTTCGCCGGCCTGGTCTACAACCTGGCCCTACGAATGTCGGGTCGGCCCGGCAATGCCGAGGACCTCAGTCAAGAGGTCTTTCTGCGTATACACCGTTACCTCGGACGTTTCAACGGTCGCTCATCACTCAAGACTTGGGTCTATCGCGTGACACTCAATCACTGCCGCAGCCGCTTGGGGCGCAAGAAGATCCCCATCCAATCGCTGGCCGAAGACACCGAGGACGGTCGCGGTGTGAAGCTGCGTGAGACCCGTCGCAATCCCGAACAGCGGGCCATGGCCAGCGACGTGTCGCGGCAGATCTCCGCGGCTCTGCCGCAGATTAAAGCGGTGTACCGCGAAGCCTTGATCCTGCGCGATCTCGAAGAGCTGACTTACCAAGAGATCGCCAAGGTGCTAGGAGTGCGCATGGGGACCGTGCGTTCTCGCATCGCCCGCGGCCGCGACCAGTTGCGGCGGGTCCTCGGGAGGGCACCATGAGGCCGTTTCGCGCCGAGCATCCCTCGTTAGAGCAGTTGTCGGCCTATCTTGACCAAGAACTCCCCGGCAATGAGCAAGAGTGGGTGCAAGTCCATCTTGATGGTTGTGCTCCTTGCCGCCAGCGCTTCGACGAGCTGCAAGGGGTGGCCGGCGGGATGCGTGGACTGCGGCGGGTCGAGCCGCCCCAATCTCTCGACCTGTGGGTGAGCCAGAGTATCGAGTTTGCAGGGCACAGAGAGAACCTGATGGACCAACTAGAAGGGCGCCTGCGTGGCATCTCCAGTCCCCAATCCTACTTCCTGCCTTTGTTCGCGGTGATCATCATGCTGGCGGTAGTGAGCTACTTCTTTGCCTATGGATTTGACAGCCATCACGGTCAGGTGCTCACCCCGGTGTATTTCCCCACCGATGGAGGGATGTTGATCGACAACCGTCCGTCGCAATCCCCGCCGCCTCTAAATCACCGCACCTGGGCAGCTGGCCGCTCGCTGACCTGGGATGGCGAGAGATGGGTCGAAGAAGGTCTCAGGCTAGACGACCTGGCCAACGCCCGCGTCATCTGGGTTGATTCCGTCGAAGGTAGGCGCTTATTGGCCGAGGGTTCAGAGCTAGCCGAGATGGCCAAGGCCCGGCGGCCGGTGGTGGTCCGCATGGGCCCGGAGGTGATCGAGCTGCGAGCGACGCAGCCCGTGCCGCTGCCACCGGAGGAAGCCGCCCACCGGTCCGAGGGCAGCTCGGCGCCATAGACCTCCGCACTTATCGCGTCGGCTGGCGGCGTTTCTTTGTCCAGCGATCTCTTGGTAGGTTCTCCTGTTCGAAAAGTTCACTTCAGAATGCAACTTTTGACAGGAGTTCCGTAAGACATCGCCGCGCCCCGTCTGGCCAAGCGGCCGGATCTGTTGCATGGTGATTCCTCAAAAGGAGGAACCGTTATGGAACAACGAATTGCGAGCTTTCGTCATCAGGTCGAGGTCTACTTTGGCTGCCGCCCAGGCCGCGGATGTCGGTATCCGGCTTCCCTTCGGGCAGAAGCCGTGGAAGTTGCTTTGGAAGCGCAGTCCAACGGCGATCGGTTGGGCCGGGTGGCCGCTGCTTTGGGAGTCGGCGTCGACACGCTCCGCCGCTGGATCGAGGCAGCGCCGCCGAGGCCGATTCAGCTGCGGGCGGTCGAAGTCGTAGAGGCCGACGAAGTAGCAATCATGAATCGAAGCCATCGAGAGGGCTTGGTCCTGGTGACTGTCGCTGGCCACCGCGTGGAGGGCCTGGCTCTGGCCGACGTGGCATTGCTGCTGGAAGCGCTCGGATGATCGGCTCGACCCGCCGGGTCAGCGTCTACGCCTTCGGTGCGCCTGCCGACCTCCGCAAGGGGTTCGACGGTCTCTCGGGTCTGGTGACCGGCGAGCTTGACCAAGACCCTCTCTCAGGCGATCTGTTCCTATTCGTCAATCGGGCGCAAACCCTCGCGAAGGTTCTGGTCTGGGACGGTACCGGGCTCTGTGTCTACAGCAAGCGGCTCGAGCAGGGGCGGTTTGCCTGTCTGTGGCGCGAACGGGAAGAGGACCGGCTGCGGCTGACTATGAGTGAGCTGGCCTTGTTCTTGGAGGGCAGCAAGCTGATCGGAAAGATGAGGCTCTCGCCGCCCCTATTTGTGAGGAAAAAGGTTGCTGACGCAGCCTGATTTCTGATCTATAATAGACGCATGCTTCGGATCGAGAACGAACAGCGCCCCGACGTTCTGCGTCAAATTGCGCTGCTGCTCGATCGCGAGAATCGACACCTGCACGAGCGCATCAAGAATCTGATAGTTAGCAACGCACATCTTGCAGGGGCCGGCGCTGCTACCCTGCAACTTGAGCTTGAGCAACTGCAGGAGATTCTCGCTCAACGCGAGCGAAAGATCTTCGGCCCGTCCTCGGAGAAACGCCCCAGGACGCGGACCCCAGCGTCGGAGCGTAAGCCGCAGACCGGCCACGGGCCGACTCCGCAGCCCTTGCTGCCAGTGGTCGAGAAACTCCTCGAGCTACCCATTGCAGAGCAGGTTTGCCCGACCTGCGACGGCTCCCTTCAGCCGATGGGTGATCAGACGGAAGATTCCGACGAGATCTCCGTAGTCCGGCGACACTTCATCATGGTCAAGCACCAGCGTCAGAAGTATCGCTGTCGCTGCAACGCGGCAGTGGTCACGGCGCCAGCGCTGCCAAAGCTGATCCCTGGAGGGCGCTATGCACCAGAGTTCGCGGTCGAGGTGGCAATCAGCAAATACCTTGACCATGCACCTCTTGAGCGCCAGAGCCGAAGCATGGCGCGGGAAGGGCTGAACGTCAGCTCGCAGACTCTGTGGGACCAGATCGAAGCTTTGGCCAGGGTGCTGACGCCGAGCTACCTGGCTCTGCATGACAAGGTGCTCATGGCTCCGGTGGTCCACGCCGACGAGACTCACTGGCGGCTGGTGACTCGTCAAGAAAATTCCAAGTGGTGGGTGTGGAGCGTGGCCAATCGGCAGGCGGTGTTCTATCGATTGTGCGGAACTCGCTCGGAAAAATCTGCCAGGTCGATCCTCTCTGGTTATCAGGGCATCGTGGTGTGCGACGGATACTCGGCCTACAAGGCTCTGGCCAAGAGTGAGGCCAAGAGGGACGATCAGTCGGCATCCCGCGCCGGTCCTGGATTCACACTGGCCCACTGCTGGGCACACGCACGAAGAAAATTCGCCGACGCAGAGCACAACTACCCGAAACACTGTGGTCAAGCGCTGGACATGATCAGCGATCTTTTCAAAGTGGAGCGGAAGGTACCGGCTATCCAAGTTCCGGAGCCGCAAGAGCTTCTGGATCTGCGCCTGAAGCTGCGCGCCGAGCACTCCGGGCCCATTCTCAAAAAGCTGCAAGCTTGGGCTATGGAGACCAGACCCGTAGCCCTGCCGCGCAGCGGATTGGGCAAGGCAGTCAACTACCTGCTCGGCCATTGGAAAGGGCTAACGCGTTTTCTTGAAAACCCCCTAATTCCCCTCGACAACAACCTTGCAGAGCGGGAGCTGCGAGGCGTCGTCATCGGACGCAAGAACCACTACGGGTCGCGCTCCAAGCGGGGAACCGAGGTCGCGGCGATCCTCTACAGCCTCACCGAGAGCGCCAAGCTTGCCGGCGATGAGCCCTACGCGTACCTGCTCAAGGCGACTCGGGCCGCTCTCGAAAAACCCGGCACCGTCACCCTGCCGGCCATTCCCGGCGATTGACCGCCGAACGACGCAACTCGCTACCCGACTGAGGCCAATCTGTCCAGGTGGGGCGGGGCGAGGTCTTACGGAGTTCCAACCACCCATGCAACTGCGACACGCGATTCCGAAGTTTCTGCACGGCTACTTCTCGACTTGCAATCTAAGCAGCAAGACCCGCAAGGCCTACCAGGGCGACCTCAAGCAATTCGCTCAGGCGATGCCCGCCAGGGTCCGAATCAGCGCCATCCGGGCTGACGCCCTCGAGTCCTGGGCGGCGGAACTTCAAAAAAGGAGCTATGCGGCGGCCTCGATCCGCCGAAAATTCGCCACCTTACGGGTATTCTTCAACTACTGGGTGCGCAAAGAGCTGCTCGAACGCTCGCCGCTCTGGCTGCTACGGTTGGATCTGGCGCGTGAGCGAAAGCTGCCGCGGATTCTTTCCGCCGCAGAGGTCCGCAAGCTCCTCAAGCGGGCTCGACACGAGGTCGGAGACTCGACGGAGGGGCCGCCAGGCACAATTGACCCGAGCTTCCTCGCTCTGCGCAACTTGGCGATGCTAGAGGTCTTGTTCGCCACCGGAATCCGCGTCGGCGAGCTGGCGGCGATTCGTCTCCTCGACCTGAGTAACCGAGGTGCGACCCTACTGATCCGCGGCAAGGGCGCGCGCCAGCGCCTAGCCTTGCTTTCCGACCGCCGGTCCCGGCAGACCCTGGCCGAGTACACTCAGCGGCGGCAGCGCCTGGCGGTGGATACAGACGCGCTCTTCCTCAACGTCTTCGAGGGGCCGCTATCGGCCCAGGGCATCGCCAACGTCGTCACCCAGCTCGCCGAGCGCGCCAACTTGCCCCAGCGGGTCACCCCCCACATGCTGCGCCACTCCATCGCCACCATGCTGCTGCAGAGCGGCGCCAACCTGAGAATCGTCCAGGAATTCCTCGGCCACGCCTCCATCACCACTACCCAACGCTACACTCATGTGAGCAAAGACCTGCTCGGCAAGACGCTGCGCCGGCATCATCCGAATCATCGGGGGCTGGCAGAAATCTGAGCAGGAAGTGCAGAGTACTGGTCAAGTCGCGCACGGGGCGCTAGACTGACGAGGCCGCCCTGCAAGCGTAACCGAGGCGTAAAAAGTAATACTCTTTCAATAACTAGGAATTATTCATGGTAGGCCCGAAACAGAGTGGCGATGCGTCGCGCACACACGCCAGGTTCTCTTACTTCTTCGACAGCGCAGACGCCAACGATAACTGTCCATTATCGCCACGGTCCTGCTCAGCCATAGCCTCCATTCTTGGGGCAACACTGGTACTTGTGGGCTCCGTGATTGACAACACTGTCTGGATGAGTGGAGGCGCCAAGGGGTTGGCTCAGCACTGGGGATTCTGGGTAATATTCACTACTACGCCGCTAATCATTATCCTGACAGGGCACATCCTCGACAATTTCAAGGAGATCGTGGGCGGTCCAGAAAACTATATCGACATGAAATCCGACCCAGCATCCGCAAGCAGAATCCGACAGTTGATACTTGCCGAGACAGAGTCAGTTCTTCTTCGCGGACGATCCAGATTCTTGCTCTATTTCGGAATATTGGTCGGCTTGTTCTATGCGATCATCAACGACATCAAGACTTACAATCCTGGTTTGACGTATGGGCATGACGTGTTCGACTCTGCGGCGCATTCCTGGGGTTACGCAACAACGAAGCTGTACTTGCTCCCGATCTTTATCGTCGTTTATCCATTTTCTATATTTATTGCGGCCCATGTCACATGGTCCGTTACGAGAGTACTGCGACTAGCCTGCGAGAACAAGGTGTTGAGAGTGCGTCTTTTCCACCATGACAACTGCGGAGGCACTTCCCGGTTTGGGTACTTGAATCTGCTGGTGATGACGTTGTGTATACTGTTCTTTGCGATACTCATCGGGATGATTATAACTCACAAGAGAACATACTTCGTAACAGAAAGCGCGCTGATCTTCTGTTCTTTGTTTCTCATTGCATTGAGTGTTATTGGCGTTTACTCTGTGCATCGTTTTGTGGTGGATAAAAAGCGAGATTGTTTGCGGTCCGTAGGCAAGAAGATTGACGATCAGTTGCGGGGCGCACTAGACGGAGACTTGGAATTCCACGGTGATTTTTTGATTCTGAGGGAACACCTGATCGGGCTCCGCACCTATCCCTACACTTCCAAGGCAATGTTGGCAGTGGTTGTATTGCGCTATACTCCTGCAATTGTTGCGCTAGTTAGCATGATAAAATCATGACATCAGTGGTTTTGGATCAGGCTCAGTGTGCCAGATCCAGAGAAAGGCTTTCCCGAGACCCCAATAGGAGAGTAGGAGCGTAAAAATGAGTAAAATGTACTGTCCTGTCTGATATTGCCAGGAGTCGAAGGGGTTGCGATTCGCAAAAAGACGAAAGCCATCCTTCAGGAAATAGCTACAGAGCCATATTCTGAGATTCGTCGCATGAAACCGAGAAATCCATTGAATCTCGCGAGAGCGAGCGAGCCAGTCCGGAGTCAGAACTCGGACTGCATAGATTGCAATGTCACGAAAGATAAGCAGCCAGACAAAGATTGGACTGACGTCGTACCTTACTAGAACTACAAGTGTCAATGACAGATGAATGGCGCGGTCTCCCATTGCATCGAGCACATAGCCTGTGTCTGTGCATACGTCCCATCTACGTGCGAGCTTGCCGTCTGCAAAGTCTGTAATCATTGCTAAGATTACTAGATTGGCCAAGACTATGAACATCGTGCGATTCAAATTGGCTGCGGCGAGCAGAATCAGAAGTGACATTGCTACACGCGATAGTGACAGAGCATTAGGGATATATTTACGCATGAATAATTCCTAGTTACCCCTTGCTCAAGTTCTAGCGAGAGCCTTCCACTCGCGGAGCGAATCTGGCGAACAGGATCTCAATCCTAGCGACGGATTGTGGAGCGGGCAGCAGGGATCTGGCAAGGGTTGGGCCAGGTTAGCCCGCGAGGGTCTGGACGGAAGAGACGGCTATACTCGACCGCTACTGCTAGCTCTTTGCCACGTCGCGCAGCAACCAAGCCAGCAACAGCCCAAAGGCGATCAGGGGCGGCCCCTCGAACACCGTCCAATGCCAGGGCAGGCCGGCGTGGAGGTCGATCAGCACCATTGCTGCGCCGAAGGCGATGTTCATCCAGATCACCAGCGCTAGCACTGGGCGGTGGCGGCGGATGTCGCCGGCCAGCACCAGGTAGAGCAGGCCGTGCATGGCGTAGAGGGCAGCGACCGAGCGAGCTAGATAATCGACCAGGGGGGACTCGGGGAATTCACCGAGGCCGAGCCAGGCATGGGCAGAAGCCATCCAGGCGGTGGGTAGGAAGGCTGCCGGGATGGCGAGGAGCAGCACCGGGCCGGCGAGGCGCAGGAGTAGGGCCAAGCGACGCTCGGCGCGGGTGGAGGATTCCATGCTTGGTGCTCGCTCGGCGGCCGGCTTAGAGGGGGAAGAAGACCGGCACCATCAGCACCAAGATGGCGAGCACGATGACGGTTAACGGCGTGCCGACTTTGACGTAGTCCATCGCCTTGTAGCCACCGGCGCCCATCACCAATAGGTTGGCTTTATGGCTGAAGGGGGTCATGAAGGCGGCTGAGGCAGCCAGTCCAACCACCATCATCAGCGGATAGGGACTAATGTCGAGCTGCTCGGCGGCGCGGATCACTACTGGCGCCAGGATCACCACTGTTGGCGCGCCGTCGAGGCCCTGGCTGAGCAGACTGGCGAGGATGGCCAGGGCGGCCAAGAAAGCGTATTGACCGTAGCTGCCGGCGACTGCGACCACGCTGTCGGCGAGGAAGCCGGCGGCGCCGCTCGATTCCATGGCGTTGCCCACTGGCAGGATGGCGGCGACCAGGAAGAGGGCGCGCCACTCGATCGCCCGGTAGGCTTCGTCCATGGTCAGGGAACCGAAGAGCACACAGAGCACAGCACCGGCGAAGGCGGCGATGTGGATCGGATAGAGGCCGCTCAGCACCAAGCCGATCATCAAGGCCAGGCCGGCGAGGGCGACGGGTGCTTTTTTCTTGTCGCGCAGCTCTCCCTGGGGCACTGAGAGGACGACGAAATCAGAGTCCTCGGCCAACTCGCGCATTTTGTCGCGGCGGCCATGCAGCAGCAGCGCGTCACCGAATTGCAGCGGGATCGAGGCCAGATCGCGGTAGATGGCGTTGCCGCCGCGCCACAGGGCCAGCACTTGCAGCCCGAACCGATCGCGAAAATGGAGCTCGCTCAAGGTCGCGCCGGCAGCCCGGGAGCGCGGCGCGACGACCGCCTCGCTGACTCCGATCTCGTCGGACTCCAGCGAAGTGCTATCTGCTTTCTCTTGCACTTTCAGATCACCGAGTTCCAGCAGGTTGAGGAATTGGGTCGGTTGGCCGGCAAGAATCAGCTCGTCGCCAACCAGGATCAGCTCGTCGCTCGACACCGCCAAGCGGACTTCGCCGTCGCGCAGGATGCCCAACGCGGTGACCCCGACCAACTCGCCCAGCCGGCTGTCGCGGAAGGTGACGTTGGCTAGGGTAGATCCCTGTTGGATCTGGATGCTGAACAAACGCTCTTGCAGCAGTTCCTCGATATTCAGGCCGGAGTCGAGAACTTCGAAAGCCTTCTGCTCCTCGAGGGCCTGAATCTGGCCGTAGTGGCCGATCACCAGCACCTGATCCTCTGCGAGAAGAACCTCTTGCGCCAGGCGTTGGCGTACGACCTCTTCGCCGCGCCGCACGCCGACCACCAGCACCCCGAAGCGAGCCCTGAAGCGCAGCTGACTGAGGGTGCGGCCGACCAGCCCCGAGCCGCGGCTCAAGCGCAAGACCGCTCCCTGGACCGCCACAGAAGCGCCGTCGAGATGGCCGGCTGAAACCTCTGCAATCGCCACCCCCTGGACGCCGAGCATCTCTTGCAAGTCGTCGAAGGGGCCGTCGACCAGGATGACGTCGTCACCGCGCAGGCGAAAATCTGGAGCTGGCGCCTGATGCTGCTCTGCACCACGCTCGACCGCCAGAACTTTGACGTCGAGGGCGTTGCCGAGGCGAGTTTGGCGCAGCTCAAGCCCATCGAGAGGCGAGCCGGCGGGGATCAAGATCGAGGTCAGGCGGTCTTCCAACCGATAGGCGCGAGTCAAGCGCTGTGAACTATCGCCGCTGCTCTTTTGCGCTACGTCTTTGGGCAACAGGCGCCTGCCGATAGTGGTCATGAAAAGGATGCCGACCCCCAGCAGCGCGAGTCCCATGGGGGTGAAGTCAAACAGCGTGAAGGGCTCCAGGCCGCGCTCTTCCAACATTTGCGAGGCCAGGATGTTGGGCGGCGTGCCAACCAAGGTGGTGGTGCCACCGAGGATCGCGCCGAAGGACAGGGGCATGAACAGCCGGCTGGGCGACAGGCCTGAGCGCCGCGCCAGGCTGGAGATAGCCGGCAGCAGCACCGCCGCCGCGGCGACGTTGTTCATGAACGCCGACAGCACGCCGGCGACCAACATGATGAGGATGATCAAAGGCACCTCACGGGCGCCAACCAGGGCATGTATCTTGCCCCCGATCGAGTCGGCGACGCCGGTCTTGAGCAGGGCACCGGAGATGAAGAAGATCGAGAACATGGTCATCACCGCGGGTGAGGAGAAGCCGGCGAAAGCTTCGTCCGTCTCGACCATGCCGGTGAAGATGAGAATCAACAGACCGATGAAGGCGGTCAGCTCGACCGGCAGAACCTCTGTCATGAAGCAGTAGACCATCGCGGCCAGGAGCGCGAGGAGGAAGGCGATCTCAAGCGTCACGTCACAGCTCCGTGGACTTCTCGCTCCGGGCAGGGTCGGCGCGGGGCTGAGTTTGCACCGCGGACCGCCAGGCAAGCGAAGACAACACGCCACCGGCGCTCGGTGGGGTGGAGTGGGTACGGCGATTCATCGGCTTGCTCAGAACCCGCGGAGTATACAGCCTGCGGTCTCCGGCGATCCCGGGTGCTGCCCAGTCGCTGCTCAGTCGTTGGCTGCCGCGCTCAGCGTAGAATAGAGCCGAGGACCGTGAACCGAGGACCGTGATGATTCCACCGACCGCCAATTTGGCCGAGAAGCGGCGCATCTTGCAGCTCGAGACGCTCTACGATCTCGCCCTGGCGCTGCATGCCCACCGGCCCGAGGAGGAGCTGGTGGAAGAGCTATTGCAACAGGTCTGCATGGTGCTCGATCCGGCGGCGGCGGTAGCGGTGACCCGCGATCCCTATGGCGCGGAGCGAACGGTGGCCAGCGTCGGTTGGTTGCAGCGGCCCGCCGGCTCCAGCTTGCTCGCCGCTCCCCTGTGGCGCGAGCTGCTGACCAAAGGCGAAGCGTTGGTGCGGCACCAGGGCGAGCTTGCCGGGCGTCCTTACCAGGAGTTGGTGGCGGCGCCGTTGGTTTATCGCGGCGTGTTCCTCGGCTATTTGGCGTTGCTCGACAAGGAGGTCCGCGAGGCGCCGGCTTCGTCTGCCTTCAGTGACGAGGACCGCCGCTTTCTCGATTCCGTGGCCTCGCTGGCCGGGGTGGCGCTCGATAGTGCTCGGCAGTTGCAAGAGATGGCTAGTCAGCGCGAGCGTTTGGCGGAGGAGAATAGGGCCCTCAAGGGACGCCTGGTCGAAGAGTTCGCGGGCCAGCGCATCGTTGCCCACGCGCCGCCCATGCGACGGGTACTCGAGCGGGTCGAGAGGGTAGCGCCGCGCGGGGTCAATATTCTGGTGCGGGGCGAATCGGGAACCGGCAAGGAACTGATCGCCAAACTGATCCACTTTCTTTCCGGCCGCCGAGGACCGTTAATCGCCCTCAACTGCGCCGCCTTGCCCGAGTCTCTACTCGAAAGCGAGCTCTTTGGCATCGAGCATGGGGTTGCCACCGGGGTCGAAGCGAGGCGCGGCAAATTCGAGCTCGCCGACGGCGGCACCCTCTTTCTCGATGAGATCGGCGATCTCGAGTTATCACTGCAAGTCAAACTCCTGCGCGCTCTGCAAGAACGCGAGGTGACGCCAGTCGGTGGCGAGAAGCCGATTCCGATCGATGTCCGCCTGGTGGCGGCGACCCATCGCAACCTCGAATCGTTGACCGATCAGGCCCGCTTTCGCGAGGACCTCTACTACCGGCTCAAAGGAGTCGACATCGAGCTACCGCCATTGCGCGACCGGCGGCAGGACATTCCCCACCTGGTGCGTATTTTCACCGAGGAGTTTTGCCGCCGCGAGTCGATTGGCGCGCCGCAGATGACCTCCGGCGCCCTCGAAATACTCTTGGCCTACGACTACCCGGGCAATGTTCGTGAGTTGCAAAACCTGATCGAGGGCTGCGTTTCGCTGGCCGACGGCAAGGTAGATGGTGAGTTGCTTCGCGGGCTTTTGGGTGGTGTTGAGGACAGCGCCCAAGGTCCCTTGGATCTGAAGTCCGTCGAGCGGCGGCATATTCGTCAAGTCATCCGCTTGACCGGTGGCAACAAGAGTGCCGCTGCCAAGGTGCTAGGGCTCGATCGTCGGACTTTGCAGCGCAAGGGGTTCTAAGGGTCGGCGAAGCGCCGGCTGCCGCCTTACTGCTAGACTCGGTGGCAGCACTTCAACGAATTTCAAAATCGCTCGGCCCAACCAGGCCGGCGGCTGCTGTGGGCTCGGTCAGAGTCGCGGAGGGTATCCGGGTGCGAAAGACGACTTTTGGGATTTGCTGGCTGGTGTTTTTCAGTCTAGCGACGGTCTTAGGGGCTCAAGGGCCACAACCGGACGAACCGCGCCCGCGAGCGGTAACGCCGCGGCAGGAGGAGGGCGAACCAAAGCCATTCTTGGCTAGCGGCCCGCAAGAGCTTTTCGCGCGTGGCGTTGAGTTGGCCGACGAAGGTAGGGTGCGGGAGGCCTTGACCCTCTTCAAGGCTCTCACTATTGCCCATCCGGAGCTGACCGAGCCGCATGTCAATTTGGCGGCATTGCTAGCGCCGAGCAACTCGGTGGCTGCCGCCGACGCCGCCGAAGCGGCACTGCTGGCCCATCCGATTTGCCGGGCGGCTTTCGAGCTGCGCTTCCTCGACTCTCTCGGTAATCACAGCTTGGCGTTACTCGCTGGCGATGCGCGAGTGCCGCAGAGCCGCGCTGCGCCACGCTCATTGGCTATTGCCGAGCCGAATTCAGCGCTGCCCACCTACTCCGCTGCAGACCCTACGCCGTTGACGGCGGCGAGTCACTCGTCGTCGATCGATGAAGCCGCAGCGGTCGATAGCCTAGTAGCCGCGTGGGCGGCGGCCTGGTCGGCGCGCGATGCGCAGGATTACCTGGCGTTCTATGCCGCCGAGTTCCAGCCCCTGGCCCTGTCCCGTGAAGCTTGGGAACAACAGCGGCGAGAACGATTGGCGGGGCCAAAATTCGTCGAGATTACGGTTTCGGATCTGCGGATTGAGCGCCTTGCAGCAGGGCGGATAGCGGCTACCTTCGTCCAGCGGTACCGCTCCGACAGGCACCAGGATCAGGTGCGCAAGACGCTGATCTTTGTTCGTCGGGACGGCTCATGGCGCATCGTGCGGGAGACCTCGACTAAGTCGTAGCTGGCGGCTTGATTCTTGTGCGGCGTTTTGCCGCATGGGTGACAAAATGTCCCACTTGCTCTTTCGAGGCTCGTTTCTCGTGGGTTTCGGCCGAAGGTCTTGGGTGTTTCTCGCCAAGTCGCGACAATTTGTCGCGCTGAGTTTCGAGGTGGGCTGTACTCCAGGGCGCGGCTATGGGGTCTAAACTCAATTAATTCAACAGGTTGCAATTACTTTTCAGTTTTTTCTCCAAGCTGGCAACGACCTTGCGAAAGAACCTGGGTGAATCAGTACGGAGGCCCTCATGTTAGAATCAGCCAGACAGCGCATCATCACCCTCCCTCGAGTCCCAACGCAGCTCATGCTGTCGGTCGGGACGATCGCGAGTTTTTCCTGGCTACTGCTACAGGACAAGATCCATCCCCTCGTCATCTACCTGCTCCAGGCCTATTTGACCTTCTAGTGGATCCGGGCTCTGATGGCCAGTGACGACATCTCTACCGCAGACTTGACGGTAGGAGAAAGCGAAGTGCAGGAAGTCATGCTCGAGCTGCCAATGCTCGAAGACATGGAACTGACCGCCAGCAAGACTGCCTGCGCGATGGGCGAGCAGATCCGGATGAGTCCGGATAAGATCGACGAGATGCGCATGGCGGTGGTCGAGGCCTGCATCAACGCGTTCGAGTACAGCCAGGCCGAAGATGAGCGGGTGAGAGTTGGATTCCGGATCCTGGGTTCCCGAGATCAGCCGCTGGGGCTGCAAATTACGGTGAGGGATCACGGTGTCGGATTCGTCCCGGAGAATGTCCCGCAACGGAGTCTGGAAGAGAACTTCGAAACTGGCGACAAGAGAGGTTGGGGGTTGCGGATCATTCGTGGTCTGATGGACGAAGTCGATATCCGATCAGGGCCTGCAGGAACCAGCGTCATCATGCGTAAGCTACGGTGAGGCCGGGAGACACTAGATGACTGAGAGTTTAAAGCTGAGAATCGACAAGCGCGAAGGTGGTCTGGCGGTGGTCTACACCGAGGGCTACATCAATAATCAAGGGGGCGAGGAGATCGCGCGGATCGCCTACGAGCTGATCGATCAGGGGACGCGGACCCTCTTACTGAACCTCGCCGGTACCAAGATCGTCAACTCGATCGGCATCTCCATCCTGATCGAGATCATCGAGAAGATGATCGAGATCAAGGGCAAACTGGCGTTTTGCAGCCTGACGCCGACTATCCACAAGACTTTCCACATCATGGGCTTGGCCCAATACGCCGGGATCTACGCCGACGAAGAGGCCGCGGTTCGAGAACTCTCGTGACCACCGCCGTCTCGGTAGTATCGACGGCTGAATCCTGGCGCCGCCTCTTCTCCTTGTCTTCGCGCCAGAGCGAAGATCTGGGCACTTTGACCGAGCGCCTAGCCGCCTGGTGCCAGGGTGCCGGGCTCGAGGGCGCAGCGCTATACGCCAATGCCGATGGCGTGCTTCGTTCCCAGGTGCGTTGTGGCGAAGGTGACTTTCCCGATCCGCTGACCGACGCCAGTGTCAATGACCCAAACAATGATGGCGAGCAAGGCGATGTTGGCGCCTGGCGTCGATTGGAGCTGGTCGAAGGACCGCTGCTGTTTCGAGGCCCGGCCACGGTCGAGATCGATGGCGATCTCCTGTTGATCGCCGCCGGGGCGCGCATCAGCATCCTCAAGAAACAGGTGCAGCGGCAGAGCTTCGAGGCCAACTTTCGCGGCGTCGAGCTCGAAGCGCTCTACGACGTGGGTTTGGCGATCACCAAGACCCTGGACCTCGAGTCCTTGGGCGGCGAACTGCTGATCCATGCCGTCTCGCTACTCGACGCCCGCCGGGGTGCCCTCTACCTACTCGACGACGGTACCTATCGTCTGCAGTCCCATCTTGGAGGTACGGCAGTCCCGTCCTTCGCCGTCGACGACTGTGCTGAGCTCGACGCCGACACATTGCCTGGCGCCGAGTTTCTCGAAGCGGCGCCGATCGAGGTCGAGGGAAGGCGCCGAGGCTTGTTGTTGGTCGCGGACAAAGAAAGTCGCCGCGGAGTCGGACCGTTCTCCGAGAAGGATTGCCGCACCCTGTCGCTATTTGCCAATCAAGCGGCGATCGCCTTGGAGAACGCCAAGTTACATCGGCTAGCGCTCGAAAAAGAGCGCATGGAGCGGGAGATGGAGCTGGCGGTCGAGATTCAACAGCAGATCCTGCCCAAGGCGATGCCCAACCTACCGGGTTTCGAAGTGTTGGGTTGGAACCGGCCAGCGCGACAGGTAGGTGGCGACTATTTCGATATTCGACCCCTCGATGGCGATCGCTGGGGTCTGGTGGTGGGCGATGTCACCGGCAAGGGCATGCCGGCGGCGCTGTTGGTCTCCACCTTTCACTCCGCCTTGCGCCTGCTGGCTGACCGGGTCGATATCGGTCCGACCCTGGTCGAGAGACTCAACGCGCATATCTTCGAGTCTTCGAGCGCCAATAAATTCATCACCATGTTGTTGGCCGAGCTTGACACGGAAACCGCCCGACTGCGCTACCTGAACGCCGGTCACAATCCTGGTTTGGTAGTGCGGGCCAGCGGTGAGGCCGAAGAGCTACCCTCGGCCGGGTTGCCCCTGGGGTTGATGCCCAACGGCAGGTACCACGCCGCCGAACTAGCCCTCGAACACGGGGATTTGCTCTGTCTCTACAGCGATGGCATCACCGAGTGTGAGTCGCCAGCGGAGGAGGAGTATGGCATGGAGCGGCTGCAAGACTTGCTATTCACAAATCGTCAGCTGCCGTTGGGCGAAATTGTTGTGGCGATCGATCGGGCGATGCTCGATTTTGCCGCCGGCTTGCCGCAGGGTGATGATCAGACGGTGGTTCTGCTGCGCCGGTCTTGAGCCTCGGCGGCTATTGGGTCGTCGGGCAAGGCGGTGAAACCGCTCGAATCTCCGATCACCAACGAAGGCGCCGAGATGCCCCCCAGCGGCGTGCTACGGGTGGTCAGGACCACCGGGTCGTCGCCGATACCTCGCAACATGGCGAAGGCTCGCAGCGCGCTTTCTTCCCACACCGCGTCGGGCAGTGCTGCGCCGAGCTGACCATCCTTGATCCTGCGCAAACCGCGCGCGATGCAGCGCAGGTGCAGCTGCGTCGGCTCGAAGCACTCTGGATGATCGAGCCAACCGACGCGGAAGCCACCCTCGGCGAGACGCATCAATTCTTGCGGCTCGGTGGTGCCCGGCTGGAGAAAAAGATTGCCGCACAACGCGTCCTGACCGCCGACCGACTGCGCGTTAGGACGCATGCCGACCTCGGCGCCGTGGTACTGATTCAGAGCCGCGGTCGAAGGGGTGCCGTTGGTGATCAGACTCAAAGGCGCTTTGATCGCCCCTTCCAGATCGAAAGGGAAAGGCAAGCCGCAGGCGAGGGTACCGTCGTCGTGCAGATTGAGACGCCGATCGAACACCTGCACGTTGCGGTGCCGGCTGATAAAAGAGGTGCCATCGAGATAGGTCCGGCCGGAAAAAGCGAAGGTGTTGAGTGAGTTGAGAAGCTCGATCGCGGCTTCGGGAGCCAGCAAGACGGGCACCGCATCAGTGGGCAGAGCCGCGACCGCTCCGTTCGAGTGGCAGGCTCGGGCTCGCCGGCAAATGCCCTCGGCATCGAGGTCGGCCAGCTTGCGGGCCGAACCGGCGGCGCGGCCGGCGCCGGGATGGTAGCCGCTGGTCAGCTCCAGGCTGACTTCGGTGGCGGCTACCGAGCGACGAACTCCATGACTGTTGAAGATCGCCAGCCTGCTGTCTGACCAAGACAAGCGACCCAGTTCGTGGTCGTGGCAATGGCGGCGCAGAAAGTCCCTGGCGGCGGGCACATCGAGGTTCTCGATTTCGGGGTCGAGCAGATGTACGGGGGTCTTCGGCGCCTCGGCGGACAGCGGAAACAAGGGCCTCCTCTTGATCGTTGGTTGCACTCGAGACAGGGCGATAGCCTCACGAATCCCTCGTTGGTGTTCGTGGGGGTCGAGGCTTTCGGTGCGGTACCAGCCCAGACGCTGGCCCTCGACGACCCGTATTAAGACCGTGAGAATGGGGTTCTCGACACTGCCTTCGGGGGTTCCGCGGCTCGATGCCCAGCCCCGTCGGCGTTGCAGCCAGACCAGTTCGGTCTCGTCGGCGACTGAACCGGCCAGGGTGCCTTCAAGTAACTCGGTGACCTGTCCCAGGGGACAGAAGCGGCTTGGGTTGGTGCTGTTCACGGTGACAGAAGACTAGCAGGTCAAGGACGGCGTTCACCGCTGCTGATGCTCAGCATGCTGTCAGCTTCGGTGGTCTGGCTTGTGTTTTGCAGAGTCCTGTTGTCAGAATGGAGTTCGACGCCGAAATGAGTACGCAACCCAGCAAATCGATCGCCAAGACCGAGTTTAACCGCGGTCAATTGGCTCCTGCTATGTCTCCAGAAGGGGACGTAGGGCGGTCATTGACACGCGGCTGCTGGTTGTGGCTCAGTTTGGCGCTCGCCATCGTCTTCGGGTCGACAGGGGTGGTGACCGCCCAGTCTGGAGCTCCGATCGCGGTGGATATCTTTGCCAATCAGCGCTTCAGGATGGTCGAACAAGTTCGTCGCCGTGGTATTGAACAACCGCTGTTATTGCAGGCCATGCGGGAAGTGCCGCGACACGCTTTCGTGCCCGCGGGCCGGCAATACGAGGCCTATCTCGACCAGCCGGTCGAGACCGACTCAGGCCAGACCATCCATCAGGCTTTCTTGTCGGCCTTGATGATCTCCCACCTTGAGCTGAGCGGTGGCGAGCGAGTGCTTGAGGTCGGCACCGGCAGTGGCTACGATGCAGCCCTGTTGTCGCGGGTGGCGAAAGAGGTCTACACCATCGAGATTGATGCCGATTTAGCCGCCGCGGCGCGTCGCACTTTGGCAGAGTTGGGCTACGACAATGTCGATGTGCGCACGGCCAATGGCTATCACGGCTTGCCCGACAAGGCCCCTTTCGACGCCATCTTGCTAACCGTTGCCACCGAGAGCATTCCGCAGCCGTTGCTCGATCAACTTAAGGTGGGCGGCAAGATGGTGATTCCGGTGGGAAAGTTCGTCCAAGATCTGAAAGTGATCACCAAGTCCGCCGAGGGCTTTGCCGAGAGCGAACGCATCAAGCCGGTTCGGGTATCGCCGATGCAGGGTGAGGGCAGTGGTAGTCCGGGTGCCGGTGTCGAGTAGGATTGAGACTCCTCGATGACGTGCTAATCTCGGCCAGCGCTCGGTGGAGCGTCGGTATTGACGCTTCGCCCCTCAACCAGAGCGGCCCAGCGCTGCAACCACCTCGGCGGAGCATCAGGTTTGGC
Organism: Candidatus Multivoradales bacterium; assembly: GCA_965248925.1. Classification (GTDB taxonomy): domain Bacteria; phylum Acidobacteriota; class Thermoanaerobaculia; order Multivoradales; family J023; genus CBDFLE01. The sequence goes on from CBDFLE010000006.1 coordinate 3,745,844, forward strand.
CAATAATCCCACGCACGACCACGACGCCTGGGAACGCTCGATCCTCGGTATTGACAACGTCCCCCTGGAATTGGCCGTCGCCAGTGCCGGAAATCGGGTGCTGGCGACCTTCCTCGATCTCCTGGTAGTTTCCCTCCTCATTGTTCTGGTCATCACCGGCGGGCTGGTTGCCATCGCCGCGCTGGGGGTCGACAACGGCACTTGGATGCTTGCCCTGCTCGGCCTGTTTGTGTTTGCCATCCATTGGGGCTATTTCGCTGCCTTCGAAATCGCTACCGCCGGTCTCACACCGGGCAAGATGGCGATCGGTCTGCGGGTGATCTCCCGCCAAGGTGGCCGGGCCAGCGCAGTCAGTGTGCTGGCACGAAACTTCCTCCGCCCCTTGGACTATGCCTTCGGTGTTGCCCTAATGTTGTTTGATCGCCGCTCACGGCGGCTGGGGGATTTGGTCGGTGGCACTCTGGTGGTGCGCCAGGGTTCAGAGGACGAGGGGCCGCGCCTAGGTCGCATGCCAGAAGATTGGGGTGCGCACGAGGTCGCCGTGGTCGAAGGGTTTCTGCGTCGCAGCGAACAGCTGGAAGCACAGCGTGCCGCGGCTCTCGCCAGCCGACTTGTGACCTGGATCGAGAGCGTCGCCCCCGAGCTGGCAGTAGGTCTGGAGGGCGAGTTGCGACCGCTAGTCAGACTCCGTCTGTTACTGGCTGTCGAAGGGGGTTGAGCGTGAACTACCGCCAATTCGCCAAGTTGCGCGGTTCTAGTTGCGACGCTTTTGAACAGCAGCTAGAGCAAGCCCGCCAGCACCCTAAGCGACTGGTCTATGAGGATCTTGAAGCGCTGGCTTACGGCTATCGCCAGTTGTTGCACGATCATGCTCTGGCGCGGGCGCGATATCCGGGAACGGCGTTGGCCCGTCGCTTGCGCCGGGTGGCGCTCGACGGCACGCATTGGTTGCAGCGCGATTCAGCTAGTCGAATGCCGAGCCTGGGCCGTTTCTTCAGCCACTCGTTCCCCCTTGCCTTTCGCGCCGCGCTGCCCCGTATCGGTCTGGCCTTGGTGCTCTTTCTGGTTGCAGGGCTGAGCGGTTTTGCACTGTCTGTCAGGCAGCCCAGCCTCGGCACTTCTTTTCTCGGTGGCGAGGCGATCGAAGGACTCAAACAGGGCAGCTTGTGGACCGAGTCGCTCTTTGCCGTGGTCCCCGGTTCGGTGGCATCGACGATGATCGCGACCAACAATCTCTCGGTAGCCCTGACCGCATGGGCGGGAGGGATTCTGGCTGGCTTGGGGAGCCTGTATGCGATCTTTCTCAATGGCGTCATGCTGGGCTCGGTGATCGGGGTGACGATGCACTACTCGATGGAGCCTGCACTCTTCGAATTCATCAGCGCCCACGGCCCGTTAGAGATCAGCTTGATCCTGTTCAGCGCCGCTGCTGGACTCGATCTCGGTCGGGCGCTGGTGGTGGCCGATGATCGGCCGCGGGCAGAACGCTTGGTGCAAGCTGGCCGGCGAAGTCTGATCCTTCTGCTCGGCTGCTTGCCGTGGATCTTGTTGCTGGGTTTCATCGAAGGCCACATTTCACCTTCGACGCAGGTGCCTTGGGCGATCAAGATATTAATCGGTTTGATCGTTGAGGCAGTGTTCTTGGCGGTCGCCTGGAATCCCTTCTTGAAGACTTCCTCGCTCGAGGAGCGAACTGGATGAGGAGATCGGCCGAGCAAGTTGAAAACACGGCGCTTGAACCGCTCTCGATGCGTCGCCTCCTCGACCTGGCGGTGGAAGAGATGCGGCGTAATTTCCGGGCGATCTACCTATGGGCTGCTGCGCCGATGGCGGTGGGTGGCCTGTTCGTGGGTTTGGCTCAGATGCGATGGTTCGAGACACTTTCAAGTCTGGGAGCCGAGGGCTCGGTCGATGGAATGCTGAGTGGTGCTCTGTTCTGGGGGGTCGGAGTGCTGGTCGCCGCAACGCTCTACATGATTTGCTATGTGGCGGTGATGGTCGCGGCGATGGACGCTCTAGAGGGGCGGCAGGTGGAGATGGTGCGAGCTTGGCGCATCGCCCTGCGGCCGCGGATCTTCCTGACCGCTCTGACAGTCAGCCTCTTGGTGTTGGTCAGTACCCTGGCCTGTGTTTTTCCCGCGTTCTATGTCGGGCCACTCCTCTGTTTGGCGCTGCCGGCGGCGTTGGAAGAGAAGCTCACCACCTTCGAGGCAATCGGCCGCAGTGTCGAGTTGGGGCGTTTCAATCCCAGCCGTCAGCTGAGTCGATCTCCATGGCTGCGCGGTCTGTTGATCTATGTTGTTTGGACGCTGATCAGCAACGCTTTGAGCATGGTGGTGCAGGTGCCGATTCAGGTTGTTCAGCAATTTCTGATGCTCCGCGAAGGGCTCGAAGGGGAGATCGCGGAGCCGCTGGTTCTCATGGGCGCTTCGGCTTGGTTGCAGGTTCCGGCCACAGTCTTGGGAGCGCTGGTGGCGGTGGTGGGCTTCCTCTACCTCACCTTCGCAATTGGCTTGCTCTATCACGAGACTCGCCGGCTCAAGGAAGGAGCAGACCTGGAACTAGCCATCGCCAACCTGACTCAGCCACCGAGTGCTGTGCCATCGACCCAAGGGCCATGAAGATTCCTCATGCCGCTGGTGCTTGGTTGCCTTGGCTGCTGATTGCTCTACTGACCCTCACAGGGTCAGAGCCACTAGCGGCCAGCGAAGAGCGGACAGATTCGGAGGTCGAGCAGACTCCTTGTCTTGAACAACCCTGGCAAAGCCTGCCGGCCGATGTTGAGCTGCTGCGCCAGGTGGCCGCTGACGGCGAGCTGCGTGGCGGTTCGCCGAGGCCCAGCTTGACTCACTACCTACTCGACTTGGCGACCGCAGCCTTCGCGCCGTTGGCGGGTTGGATGGGCTCTGTCGGTGGCCCGTTGGCAGCTCTGTTTGCCTGGTTTGGAGCTGCGGGTTCTCAGCTCCTGCTGTGGCTCATCCTGGCAGCGCTTTTGTTGACATTGTTTATTAGGCTGCGGAGTCGATTCAGCCGTCGGGGGCACGAATCGCCTAGCGGTGTCCCGGGGGTGCCCGCTCTCCAGCCGCTAAGCGCGGCAGTGGCAGAGTGGGAACTGCGCCTGCAACAGCGGCTCGATGGTGGAGACGCTCGCGGCGCGCTCGAAGCCCTGTGGTGGAGCTTGGCGATCCGCTTGGTGGGCTCCAACGCTGATCCGGCCTGGACTAGCCGCGAGTTGGTCGAAAAGGCAGGGCGCCGCGATCTCTTGCCCGGGGTCCGGCGTCTCGATCGGTTGGTTTGGGGTAGCGAGCAACCGCTGGTCGAGGACGTTCGTCAGCTGTGGGGTCGTTTGCGGAAGGTGGTCGGATGAAAGGGCCGTGGCGCTGGCGCGTCCTGGGCGGCCTGGCGTTGCTTGTGCTGGTGGCTATCTGGAGCGGTAGGTCAAAGCTCGGTGATACTTCGAGTTCGCTATCGCGAGCTTCGGCTGGCTGGCTGGGGGCTCGACTCTACTTGCAAGCGTCGGGCTTCGAAGTGCAAATACTCGACCGGCCGTTGAGTGAGCTAGATGATGTTGACGAGGCTTCACGCCCCGACCTACTGATCCTGACTTTTCCCTTGCAAAGGGCGCTCTCTAGCGTCGACGAGACTTGGCTGTTTTCCTTTCTGCGAGCCGGTGGCAACCTGCTGCTAGCCTACTCAGGGGCTCCGGCGCAAGCGCAAGAAAAGAGCCTGTTGGGTGCCTTTGCAGTCGAGCTAGAGGAGGCCCGTCGAGATCCTTCCTTGGTGCCTTGGCGCTGGTGGTCCTACCGTCAAGAGGAGTGGCGGTTGCAGCCCGAGGTGACTGCCGTCAGTGGCGCTGGCAGCCTGCTCTTACGGGTACCCCATTTGCTGGCTAATCCAACCCGTGACAGTCGGGTTCTCTATCGCGCTTCTACCGAGGACGTGGAGTCGGCGCCAGCGGTGGTGTTCGAGCTGCACACTCAAGGGGGGCAGGTGATGGTGATGCCGGCGTCTTTGCTTAGCAATGCACGACTGCTCGAGCCGGGCCACGCGGATCTTCTGAGTACCTTGGCTGCGCAATATGGTCAGCAGATCGCTTTTGACGAGTACCATCATGGTCTGGTGGCTGGCGGCGAGGTGGCCGACCCGTTGCCCGGCATCACTTGGGATTTGCTGATCGTTCATCTGGGATTATTCTATTTACTTGGTTGGCTAGCCCTCGGCCGCCGCATGGGCCCAGCGTGGCGCGAGCCGCGGCCTCGCAGTGGTTCGGCGGCTACCTTTCTGCGTCAGTTGGGGACCCTGCACGGTCAGCTTGGTCATCATGGTGCGGCGGCCAGGTTGTTAGTCGAGCGGCTAGTGAAGCTCGATCCTGGCTTCGAGCTGCCTGCCGACCTGGGGCTCGAAAGTCAACGGGTTAGCAACGCCGCCAACTTGCTGAGCTTCGCTCGGCGGGTGGCGCGCTATCAACGCTCGCCGGCAGTGCCCCGAGCGCGGAGTTCCGGCAGCTCGCGAGCCAGGTAGTTCATCGTGTTGTCGGTTGCGAAGCGATCGGTAGCACATCTTAGAAGTGGAGATTCGAGCGGATGCAAGATCAAACCGAGTCAACCCCCGCCGCGCCGCGCCCAGAGCCGGCAGCCACAGTTCTAGCTGAGCGGGTTCTAGGCGCATTGGAAGAGCACGTCTTGGGTCAGCGACCGGTTGCCGAAGCCCTACTCGCCACCTACATGGCAGGCGGGCACGGGCTGTTAGAGGGAGTTCCTGGTGTTGGCAAGACACTGCTGGCGCGCACCTTCGCCGCGCTTCTAGGCAGTGGCTACAAACGTATCCAATTCACCCCAGACCTGATGCCCGCCGATGTGATTGGTACCAATGTTTATGATCAAAAGACGGCCGGTTTCCGTCTCGTGCGCGGGCCGATTTTCACCGAACTGCTGATGGCCGACGAGATCAATCGCACACCGCCAAAAACCCAAGCGGCCCTGCTCGAAGCGATGCAAGAGAGGCAGGTGACTATCGATGGGGAAGTGCAGCGTCTTGATCCAGCTTTCTTTGTCGTCGCAACCCAGAACCCGATCGAGCACGAAGGCACCTATCCCCTACCCGAAGCACAGCTGGACCGCTTCTTGACCCGCATTCAAATGGGCCTGCCAGACCCCGAGTCCGAACGCCGCTTGTATCGTCTAGCGGTCGATGGAAAGCTGCCGGGTTGGGGCGAGGGCGGCTTGCCCGAGCCAGTGATGAGTACCGAAGAGGCCTTTGCTTTGCGTCATGCCTCGCGCCGCGTACATGTTGCAGACGATATGTTGGATTACCTGGCACGGCTCACCGCGGCGGTGCGTGATTCCGACCATGTAGAGTTGTCGGTCAGTCCGCGCGGTGCCTTGGCATTGATCGAAGCAGCTCGCGCCGCAGCCTTGTTAGAAAGTCGCGACTTCGTGATCCCCGACGATCTAAAACGTTTTGTTGGCCCATGCTGGGGGCACCGTCTACTGCTCACTGCCGAAGCCGAACTTGAGGGCCACAGCACCGAGCGCTTGCTACGTCGGGTGATCGATAGCGTGAAAACGCCGAAGTAGAGCTGTCGCGGGCAAGGGCAAGGTGCCACCCGCCTCGGTAGCATCCAGAGAGTTCGCTGTCTCTCAGCTCCGTGAACTTCATTCTCTCGTTGATTAGCGCTTTTATCGGGTTCCCATCGACGAAAATCTGTGGTCTTGGCCTAGCGAGTGTCCGTCGAGTAAGTATGCCAATCGCTCGTCAGTGCCTTCGGGTGCTGTCGGGACACACCTCTCCTGTTGAATCAGAGATTGCGTTCGATGTTTTGCGGTCTCTCTCGACCGCAGAGGCCCTCATAAAGTCGCAAGCTATCCAGCCACCCGAATCGGTCCTGCTCTACTACCTGGCTGCTCGACGCTGCTCGAAACACAAGGCAGTGGGGGCGGAAAACAGCTCGGCGGAAACTCTACCGAGTAATCGCCTGCCCGCAAGCGGACGGCCGCCTGCCGGTATGCCTCGACGAAGAGGCGATAAGCATCCTTCAACTGCTTGCGAACCGCTCTCGATGCAGCATGTACAGCTGGGGCCGGAGATTTCTTGCTGCGAGCAGGCCGCTGGTGCGGGTGCTGCTTCCGAATCACCGCCGCACCCATGGGTACAGTGCCACCGAGGACCACCCGTCGGGCGCTCTCAGCATCTATCTCCGCGACCATCTCGGTAAGACGCCGTCGAATCTCACTAGACGGCAGGTGCCGCCAGCAGGGCAGCGGATCCAGCCGCAGGGTATGGCGTTTGGTGAAGGTCTCAGAGTCGACCTCCTGGTCACGACGGGTGGCCTCGTACTCGAGACTGCGATCACGCCAAATCCCCTCGAGGGGTTTGCCTTGGGTGAGAGCTTCAATGCACTGCAGCCCTGGCCACTCCCGGCAGCGGAGCACCAGATTCTCTTTCGGGCCGTGGCTGATCACATAGCGCAGCCTGGAAACCAACGCCGCCTCTTCGCTGCTGACCTCGATAGCTCGGAAGCGGTGGCCCCAGAATTTCTCCGGCCAGTCGACTATGCGGTTTGCTTCGCGGGCAAGGTTGCCGTTGACGTACTCCATGAAACCGGACAGATCCTTGACGTTGGCGGCTCCGAGCAGGAAATGGAGGTGGTTGAGGAGGCCGCCGAAAGCGTAAATCTCCACCGGATGGCGCTGCTGGGCGCGGGCGATGATGCCGATCGCAATGCTGCGGAAGTGCTCGCCAGCAGGTAGTAAGAATCGGCTTTGGAGGCAGCGCGTGGTGATTTCGAAGATGGCGCCGCCGGGGCGAATGTGTCGGAGATGTCTTGACATACCTCCATAGGACGCGGAGAGAGTCTCCAATCTTGCAGTTTAGGGGAAGAAAGTCTGAACAGTGTGCGATGCGTTGGAGTCGACGTGTACCATGAGTGTCGTAATCCATTGAAAATAGGTGAGTACGACTTGGGTGGTCCCCCAGTTGGTTCAAGTTCCAGCCGGGGCGCCGACTAGGACGAAGCTGGACCAAAATCGCGGATGAGCGTAGGAGATTTGGCGCTGGCGCAGGGCGATGCGGGTAGGTGCTCGGCGCTGGAACAGTTCGCGGCGGGCGGCCCGAAGGGCTTCGGCGTGGCTGCTGCCACTGGCGATCTGGCGGTAGAACGCACTCATCAAGAAGGGGGTCGAGCGGTCGTCTACGTCCCACAAGGACACCACCACGGCGGCGGCACCAGCGGCCAAGAAGGCCTGGCTTAGGCCTACCAACCCCTGGCCGCGACGCAGGTCGCCGCGACCGCTGCGGCAGGCCGACAGGGTGACCAGCTCGGCGCGCAGCTCGAGATCGAGCACTTCGGAGGTCTGGAGCAAGCCGTCGTCACCGCCGCCAGGATGTAACAGCAGCCCGGAACTCAAGGGCAATTGGTCGTTGACCAGGCCGTGGGTGGCCAAGTGGAGGAAGCGATAGCTACCGCTGAGCTGTTTGAAGCGATTTTCGGCGGCCCGCCTGCCGAGCCATATCTCGCTGCTGGCGAAGGTAGTGGCAACCTGCCGCACTTCGGTCTCGGCATGGGCCAGTGGCGGTGGTGGTGGAAAACCGCCGCGCAAGACCGCGGCACTCGCCACTGGGTGGCTGAAGGAGGGCGCCATGGCGAGCAAGGTGTGGCTATTTGGCGCGGTTGGGGAGCGCTGTTGGTGGCGCTGGCGCAAGGCCAGGAATACTCCGGCGGAAGGGCTGTAGATGATCGATTTTTCTAGCCCCGGATAGCGACACTCGGCATAGGCGGAGTGCAGGATCTCACCGCTGGTTGCTGTGGTCGCCGTGGTCGGCTGACAACTCTCTACGAGGGCTTCGAAGGGTAGGTAGTGCAGGCGGCCATCTGGCACTACTATCCAGGTTTGGGCTGCGCGGACCGGCGCCGGCAGACCTGCCACCAACCAATTGTAGAGTTCGTGACCGAGGGCAAGATGCTCGGTTTCGCGGCCGAGCAGGGCATCGTCGGTGGCTCGGCTGGGCGAGTGCAGGGGGTCGAGATAGGCCTCGATGCGTCGTTCGAGTAGCTCTCTCGGCACGGGTATCTGAGTCAGACGGGTTTGTTGGGCGGTGATGCTCCAGGCCAGAATCCGGTCGTCGGCCAACCAATAGGCAATCAACGCCTCGTCGGGGTTCAGGCTGGCGCTCACCGAGGCGCTGGTGGGTGGCGTGACGGCGACCAGCTCGGCGGGGTGGCTGCGGGCGGTTTGAGAGCGCCGCCGCTCGAGGTTTCGTTGCTGGCGATCCAGGTGTTGCCGAGCGGTGGCTCGTTGGGCACCACTTTCGGCAGCCACCAAGGCCAAGTGAGCGCGACCTAGCGCGGCCAATAAGCGGCGCTCATCGGCGGCTCGAGGCCGCTCTTTGCCGCTCGCGGGCTGCTCTAGGAGTTCGAGGAAGGAGCGGGCGCGGAAGCGCTCGGCGATGGCGAAACCCTCTTGCCCGCGGCTGAGGTCGGCCAGCAGGCGGATCAGCCGATCGTAGGCGGCGACCTGGGTGGCCAGGAACTGGCTGCGTGCTTGCGGTGTGCCGGCAATTCTGGCGCGGGCTTGCTCAAATTCGCCAATCGCTCGCTCGAGGTCGGCCACTGCCGGTTGCGGCTCGCCGAGCTCCCATCTCACCTCAGCACGATTGCAGAAAGCGAAGCCAACATGGCGCAGCAGCTGGTGCTCTAGGGACAGGTCCAAGACTCGGTCGTAGGCTGCTCGGGCTTCTGGCAGGCGATCCAACTGGTGCAATGCCCAGGCTTGAGCGGAGAGCGCGCGCAGGATTTGCGCTGGCTGCCCGGCCGTTTCTAGCACCGCCAAGGCGCGCTGGGCAAAGCGGACGCTGCTTTCTAACTTTCCCGCCTGCACCATCACTAAGCTACGGCCAGCATCGACCCGTGCTTGGCCGAGGCCGTCGTCGAGTTGAGTGTAGAGCGCTTCGGCGGTGTCGAGGTCAGCTATTTTTCGTTCGAGATTGCCCTCACGCACTGTGGCCAACAACTCCAATGTCCGGGCTTGCCAGCGGTGAGCTTCGAGGTCGGCAAAGGTGCGCTCGAGACGCTCGGCGATCTCGAAGCTGCTGTCCCGAGCCCCGGAGGCGTTGAGCGCTTTGGCCAGCAAGAGCTCGGCACGGGCCATTCCCAGGCGGTCGGCCTGGTCGGCGGCAAGTTGCCGGGCTTGCTCGATGGCCTGTTGGGCAAGATCGAATTCGGCGGCATCGAGGAGCTTCTCGCCCTGTTCTAGAACCGCCTCCAGCTGGGCCTGGTAAGAGCTGCTGACCGGGTCTGCGGCAGTAGGTGGTGAAGTGGGCGCGGTGCAAGCGCTCTGCAGGAGGGCGACTAGTGCGGCGCGGGTGGCTCGCATCAGCGCCGTAGTTCCCGGTCCAATTCGCGGTCCAGGAGTCGCTGGGGCAAGCGGCGATGGAGCAGGATCTTGCGCGTCAGACGCTTGCGCTCGCTTCCCTCGGTGGTGCCCTCGATCGCCGCCAATCTTGCCAGCGCTTGTTCGTAGAGTCCGGACTGGGCCAGGTCTACCGCTGCCAGCAGGGCATGCTGCTCGGAGTCTGAGCTGAGTCGGGCGACGGCGTTGTCTGATAGCACTACAAAGGGCACCCAAGGCGAAGAAATCCACTCGCCGCCGATCTTGGCGCTGATCTTCCACAGATAGACCCGGTCGGGTTCGAGGGGTGATAGATCCGCGGGATAGTCGAAGGTCTGCTCGCCGCCGCCGTGGATCGGTGGGCTGAAGACCGCCACAGGCAATTCGTCTTGATCTAGCAGCAGCAGCTCGAGTTGGCTGGGCTTTTGCGTGCTGTCGATCCACCAGCGTAGGGTTGGACGGCGGAGGATCGTTCGCGACCACCGCGGCGCTAGGGGTGTCGGGGTGCGCCAATCGTCGCTGTCGCCGCGTAGCGGGTCTGGAGCCGCTAGAGCATTAAATGGCTCTAGCGCTGCCTGTCGCGGCCAGTCTTCGGTTAGGGCCGCGGCGAGCTGAAGACTGATGTCTGAAGGTGAGGCGGGCTTGTGCGGTTTGCCGTCGAGCCACAGCAAGGCACCGGCCGCGGCGATCAAGGTCGCTGCCAGAGCGAGGGCCGGGCGCAGCCAACGCCTGGTCTCAGGGTGGGGTCCGGGAGTGCTTTGACTGCTGCGATAAGCGGTGTTGTCCTGGCTGGCCAAGGCTACTGCGAAAGCCAGATTACGGCATTTAGCGCAACTCGCCAGGTGGGCCAATGCGGTGTCGAGAGGGTTGTTGTCGAGGGCACCATCGACCAGCTCCGCCAAAGTCACATCGTCGATATGGGGCGGCATGGCTTGCTCGCCCAAGTCGGGATACCGGCGCAGCATTTGGGCCAGTTGGTGGTCGGAGATCATGGCTGTTCGCCTTGGCTTGGGGGCGCCTTCTTGGTGCCGGCAGAAGCTGCATCAAACAGCTCGGGATGACGCTGTCGCAACTCTTGCCGCAAGCGCTTGAGAGCGTCGTGAACCGCCTTGCGGATCGCCCCCGGGCTGTTGCCCAGCAGGGTGGAGATTTCGCCGGGGCTATGCTCATCAAAGTAGCGCAGGGCGAGTAGCAGGCGATCGCGGGGGCGCAGCTTGGCCAGGCTCTGTCCGATCGCGCGGTGATGTTCACGGGCGGTCAGACGGTGACTGCCGAGCGCTTCGGCAACCGGCTCGGGGCAGCTATCGGCGGTGCGATCTGCTTGGCGCTGGGCCTGCTCGCGTTGGTGCAAGCACAGACGGCAGACGATGACGCTCAGGTAGGTCGAGAACTTGCCCTGGCCGCGCCAGGCGCGCAGTGCTCGATGGTCGTCTTCCCACAAGCGAGTGATGGTCATTTGCAGAATCTCCTCCGCGGCTTCGACGTCGAGGCCGAAGCGCCCTCTTGCCAGGCCGAGGATCAGGCCGCGAAAACAGGTTACGAATTCCCTTTCCGCGGCCTGTTCTCGGTCGACAACTCGGCGGATCAGTTGGCACTCGCGGTTCACCGCCGGATGCTAGCAGCCGGTACGGGCGGCGGCTCCTACGGCAAACTCGAGGACCACTCGGCAGTATCGCCGCTCTCAAATCCATCGACGAAGATCGAAGCGCCGAAGGCCGAGGCATAGCCGTTCCAGTCTTGGTCGATCTCCAACTCGATGATCTGGCTGCCGGTGCCCGGTTCTAAGCTGGCGTTGAGCGCCACGCTGAAGCCGCTGCCATCCCCGCGGCGGCGGATGTCGAGGTTGGAGAACACCACCCGGCGACGCTGGCCATCCTCGTCGATTCCAGTGCCGCTGATCTGGTAGGTGATGTCGAAGAATGAATCGATCACGCCAGTCTGCGGGTCGACCAGAGCGATCTCGCCTTCGGCAAAGGGAGCGGTGTCCTCGAAGCCGGTTGGCGCGCCCGGAGTCAGCTCCATGCTGCGCAACTCGGTGAGCAGTGGCTGACCCGGTGTCGCCGGTAGCTCGATGTCGAAGAAAACATCGAAGAACGAGTCGGCCGGGAAGCTGCCTTGCTGGGGCAGGAAGAGGATCTGACTGCGCCCCAGACCGTCGTGCAAGGGTGCCGCGAAAAACCCTGGTGGAATCGGCAGTGGATTGCCTTGGACGAAGAGCTGTGGCTGCTGGATGACAGCGTCGATCGCTACTGGCAGGCCGGCAAAGGGCTCGGCGGCCAGAGTGAGCACGCCGAGCTGCGGATCGGCGGGCGGAAGGATGAAGGCCGTTTGGCCGCTGTCGGGCCACAGATACAAAGGGGACACCGAGGTGTCGGCGGCAGCTACAAAAGCGCTGCATGCACGTCCCTGACTGGTGTCGCTGAAGAATCCGTCGAGCACTAATTTGCCCTGGCTACAGCTGCCGTCGGAGCACATTCCCCAACTGCGGGCGACGACCTCGACTTCGGTCGACTCCCCCGGTAGTAGGAGGATTTGTTCGATCAGTTGAGGAATTGCCGGATCTAGCGGGTTGGGCGGCAGTGGTAGGCAACTGCCGTTCAGATCGACGCCCAGGGCGATCGGGAAGTTGTCGCCTTGGAGCGGATTGGAGATCGAGAACACCCCGGTGCCCGGTGCCGCCGGACCGCTGGCTGCTGGTCGTCGCGAGCTATTTCGGGTCTCGATCACCAGGTCGCCGGTGTAGGTTTCCAGAGGATCGTTGTTGGTGATCCGGTAGCGGAACGAGCTCTGGTCTCCAGGATGAGCAAAGCCCAGGAGCGGATTTAGTGGCAGCAGGTCGAGACGGGGCAGCAAGGGATTGCCCGGCGCGGGATCGGCAATGCAGAGCACCGACTCGCCGACTGCAGTCATCACCATGCCGTCGGCTAAGGTGGCGGTGGCGGTGGCGGTGCCGGCGATGGTGCACAATCGAGGTGGTCCAGCGGCAAAAGTCAACGACACAGTGGCATTGGTGTAAGCCCCCGGAGTCAGGGTCACGGTGGTGCCGCCGACAGCGCCCGTCGAGGTCGTGCAAGTGGCGGTCAGGGTGATGGCGGCGCTGAATGGCTCGGGTGGGCAGAGCCCGGCACCGGGAGGAAAATCAAAGATATTGAAATAGGTGGTCAGCGGCACGTCGAGAATGCCGCCACCGGTGATCAGTGCCACCGGGGGCGCAGCCATGGCGAGTACCAAGGTCTTGCCGCAGAACGGCTTTGGCGGATCGCCCTTGCAAGCGAGTGTGGGCTGGGGCACGAGGGCGAGCAGGGTAGTGAGAGCCAGCGTCAGGGGTATTGGCCAGCGGGCTGCGGTCGTGGGTAGTGGAGAGACGGCGAACTTGGGCTTGGACATTGATTGCTTCCTCCATTATTCGGGACTCAGCGGCGCCGGTGGGTCGGCTGCGAGCCTGGTCTGATGAATGAGATAGGCGAAGTCAGCGAGCGTTACCAAATCCATGTGCTGAACTTCCACTCGGCTATCGGCGAAGGCCGAGAACCAGCCCCGTGCTAAAATCTTGCTGTAGCAACTGCGCTGCAACATGACCGTGCTGTAAGAACTGAGAAGCAACAGATAGTCGGCCGCCTACCTACCCCGGCCGGCCGGGAGACTGCCCTAACCATGCCGGCACGCCGCGTTTTCTATCTCCTGGCATTGGCCACGATGCTGGGCATCGTGGGGGTGGTTGCTCGGGGTTGGGCGGTGGCTGCATTGCTGCTTGACGGTGGTGTCTTGCTGGCCTTCGGTATGGATCTCTGGCGTGCCCGGCAGGTTGAGCTGAAAGCCCATCGCAGCTGGCCAGTGCTCTTGGTTCAAGGCGCTCCAGCGATGATCGAAGTCGAACTTGAGGCCGCTTCAGCGGGGGCCCTGCGGGTGCTCTTGCGCGACACCTTGCATCCAGCGATCCACTTCGCCCCTTGCCGCACCGACCTCGAGTTGGATTCCACTGGGCGGGCACATTGGAGTTACGAGGTCGTTCCACGCCGTCGCGGGGCACATCAGGCGGGGCCGCTGATGGCGCGGCTGCTCGGCCCCTGGCGCTTGGCCTGGAGCCAGCGACAGTTATTGCCCGAGGAGCCGCGGCGGATCTATCCCCAGGTGCGTTGGGATGGCAAAGTTGGGCATCTGCTGCTACTCGCCCACCGCCGTTCGCTGGGTCGCCAGCCACAGCGATTGCAGGGCATGGGTTCGGAGCCCTACGCCTTGCGCGAGTATTTGCCGGGCGATTCGTTGGCCAAGATCCAATGGAAAGCTACCGCGCGGCACGGTCACTTGGTGAGTCGCGAGGACACCTGGGAGCGCGGCGCCCGCTTGATTCTGCTGCTCGACTGTGCCCGTGGCATGTCGGGGCTCGATGGCGAGCGCTCCAAGCTCGACCACGCCCTGGCCGCTAGCCTGGCGCTGACCCGAGTGGCGTCGTCGCGGGGTGATCAGGTGACGTTGATAGCCTTTTCCGATCGAGTCGAGCGCTCAGTCCGTTTGCATGGCGGTCAGCGCGGCGCCCACCAAGCCTACAGCGCTTTTTACGACCTCGAAGCTCGTCACGCCGAGCCGGCTTTTGACCTGGCCGCTGAAGCGGCGGCGCAGCTCGAGCGACGGCGCTCGACAGTGGTGCTTTTCACCTCGGTGGTCGACTTGGCCGCCGCCGAGTTGCTGCGCCAAGCCCTGCTACACCTCGAACGCCGCCACCGGCCAATCCTGCTCAATCTCGAAGACCCCGCCCTGGCCGCTTTGGCCAGCGGCACTCCCGAGACCGTCGAAGACGCCTTCGCCAAGGTCTCGGCGCTGGATATCAAGCTGGCCAATCGCCGTCTTGGGGGACAGCTGCGGCGAGCTGGGATCCGCGTCGTGACCACTTCTGCCGACCAGCTAGCGCTAGAAGCTCTAGAGTCTTATCTGGCGATGTTCAGAGAGCGCTCGATGTAGGTCTTGAAGTAGATACAATCGGCGCCGCACCGCAACCAGCCAGCATCGCAACCAACCTAGAGGGCGACGATGAGCGACACTTCCACACCCTTGGTCAGCATCCTGATGGGTAGCGAGTCCGATTGGGACACCATGCGTCACGGGCGCGACACGCTGAACCAATTCGCTGTGGCCAACGAATGTCGGGTGATCTCGGCCCACCGCTCGCCCATCTTGGCGGTGGACTACACCAGCGCCGCCGAGGCACGAGGCATCGAAGTGATGATCGCCGCCGCCGGTGGCGCGGCCCATCTGGCCGGAGTGGTCGCGGCGCACACCCTGCTGCCGGTGTTTGGGGTGCCGATGAAGGGCTGGTCTCTCGACGGCCTAGATGCCCTGCTGGCCACCGTCCAAATGCCCAAAGGAGTGCCAGTAGGCACTTTGGCGATCGGCAAAGCGGGAGCGATCAACGCTGCTCTGTTGGCGATTCGGGTCCTGGCGCTGAGCCGTCCTGAACTCAAACAGCGGCTGGTCGAGTTCCATCAAGAACAAGCGAGCAAAATAGCCGCCACGGTTCTGGAGTAGACGCCACATTGCCTCGGTAGGTTGCCCGATCGCCGGCTAGCGAGGTTCTCGCATCAGCAAGCGTTGCTCGAGGCTGTACTTCAGTCCAGGGGGCCGCCAAGGCGATGGTTTCCGCCAACGAGAGCTTCGATGCGATCAACGCGGCCGTGGCCGGAGTTCTGGATGCGGCCAAGCCCAGCGCGCCGGCGTTTTGCCAGTGTGCCGCTTGAAAGCCTTGCGAAAGGCTTCGCTAGAGCCGTAACCGATCCTCGCCGCTACCGATCCAAGATCGGTCCCGTCGAGCAATAGCTCCATGGCGTGGGCCATGCGAACTTGGTTCAGATAGTCCATTACCGAGATCCCCAGAGCCGACCGGAACCGGCGTGCCAAGGTGGCTCTGGAGAGGCCTGCTTGGGCAGCGAGGCTTTGAATTGTCCACGGGCCGGCGAGTCTAGTGTGCATCAGCGCCAGTACCTTGCGAAGCTGTAGATCTCGTTGCGCGGCACCGAGCCGGCCGATCTCCAACTCGTGTTTCTTGGCTTGGCTTAGCAAGCAGAGAAACAGTGCCTCCGCCAGTCGATCGAGCACCGTCGAGTCGTCGTCATCGAGGGGCTTCGATTCCGCATTGATGGCTTCGACGACCCTCCAAGTGCGTTCGTCCGCTAGATCGGACTTGCGGAAATGGAGCATCGCCGGCAGCAGCGACAACAACCAGCCGCCGCCACGATCGTGGACCTCCGCCTGAAGGCAGAGCAGGCGGTGGGTCAGTTGGCTGTCCTGGAATGGAGGTTGACGTACTTCGCAGGATTTTGTCGCTTGCTCGCTGGTCAACAGGGTGCGACCCGGTCGATCAGCAATCCACTGCGCCTGACCGCGGGTCAGCAACACAATGTCGCCAGGTTGCAGCTCGACCGGCATGCCAAGGTCACTTCCGCCTAGCCAGCAGCTGCCCTTGGTGACGATGTGCAGACGCAGGGCGACCCCTGATGGAAGGGCCATTCCCCACGGCGCAGCGAGTTCCGCACGAAAGAAGACCGAGGCTCTGAGCTTCAGAGTTTCGGAAAGGGAGGGTAGGAATCTTCGTGGCATGAGACGAATGGGCTGAAGACTAGCAAATTCAGATAGATCGACCCACTGCATGAGCCTAAGAGCGCAGGTCGGATTTGCTGGAAAGGAAGATGGTGGAGCAGAAGGGATTTGAACCCTCGACCCCCACGTTGCGAACGTGGTGCTCTCCCAGCTGAGCTACTGCCCCACAGAGGGCGCTTATTGTAGCCGCGACACCCGCCCTCGGCAAGCGGTACCTTCAGGCCGATTCTCGGGGCCCGGCAGAGTCGACCTGGGCAGAGGGGCTGGGCGGTTCGGTGACATCCTTGCCGAGCAGCAGGCCGGCCAGGGTGAGGCCGGCGAGACCTTGGCTCCGGGCCTCCACCAGGCGTTGGCGTAGCTGGCTGAGAGAGCTGATCAGTTCGGCCGGCAAGGGCTCCAAGAGAGCTTGGTGTTCACCTTCGTAGGCCTCGAGAACCTGTGTCAGATCGATCCGGTAGGGGTCGCAAGACAGCAGATAGCCAGCGTCGTCGCCACCGGTGCGGCGCAGTATTTGTATTTCCAGCAGCGGTTCCAGAGCTTGCTGCAACTCGCCAGCGTCGAGGCGCAGGCGTTCTGAGAGCAGTTCTTGGGAAGTGATCGGCTGGCGGTCGCGAAAGCGCTCCAGCACCATAGCCAGGGCGGCGAGCCCCACCCAGCTGCCTTCGAGCGCTGCCTGGCGTCGGCGATCAGTGGCCAGAGGGTGATTCTGCAAGCAGTAGGTGACCTCGCTGCCGAGCAGCACGATCCACCAGCTGAGCTGGATCGAGATCATGAAGAGCAGAGCCAGGCCGAAAGTGCCGTAGATCGCCGAATAGAATTGCAGCCGACTGACATAGAGCCCGAAACCGCGCCGCAGCACTTCGATCAGGAAAGTCGCCACCAAGGCGCCCCACAGGGCGTGGGGCAAGCGCACCTTGGTGTAGGGCACCAGCCAGTAGAGCATGCTGAGAACGATCAGGGTGACCAGTAGCGGCACCACCTGCAGTGGTAGTGAATCGGCAAGCTCGCTCAGGCCGGACTTATTGCGCAGGACGAAGAGACTGGAGTAGGTGGCGCCGACCATCGGTCCTAAGAATAAGACCAAGATGAAGGACAGCAAGCGGCTGCGCAAATCGCGACGACGCGATACGTTCCAGATCCGGTTGAAAGTCTCTTCGACCGTGCTGAAGACTCCCAGCGAAGTCAGCAGTAGGGCGACGAACCCAGGTCCGCTCAGGGTGCTGGCTTGGAGCAGGAAAGCTCCCAGGTGCTGCACCAGGGTCTCTTCTGCAAAGGGCATCACCCGGCTGAGGATCTCTACGATGCGCTCTGGGTCCTGGTCGAAGAGCTTCTTGCCGATGAGTGAGAACACCGTCAGCAGGGGAACGATCGCCAACACGGTGACGAACCCTAAGGCGGCGGATCTTTGCAGCAGGTGGTCCGCCCAGGCCTTGCGGATCGACAGCTCGGCGAAGCGCCACAGTCTGTGCGAGAGGATCGGTAGTTTTTGCATTGAATGACTCACTGCCGGCAAGCATATCTTTCCACCGGTCCAAGGCGTAGAATCGGGCCTCGGCGGCGGGTGGTGCCACCTGCTTAGGCTGTGGAGGTCATCATGAGCGAAGAAGACAAGCCCGACAAGGGCCAGCGCTTGGATCAAGCCCGCGAGCGGGTGCAAGAGACGGTAGGCAAAGCCCGTGACCGTTGGCGCGAGGCGAGCGCCAGTGGCCGCGAGCATTACGACGTCGCGGTCGAGCAGTTGCGCGACGGCTACTCCAAGGTGCGCCAGGACTACGATGGTTGGTCCGATGACCTCACCGACTATGTGCGCGACAATCCGGGCAAGTCGGTGATGATCGCCGCCGGAGTGGGTTTTGTCATCGGTCTCTTGTTGCGCACCCGCGATGAGGCCTGATGTGGCTGGAGACCCCGTGATGGGTGCCGAGACGGAAGCCACCTCCTTCACCGATGGCATGCTCGACGAGCTGTTGCCCGAAGAATTCGATTGGCGAGCCCAGGTCCGTTCCTATCCGCTACCGGCCTTGTTGCTGGCGACGGTGGCTGGTTTTCTGCTGGGCCGTGCCCACGGCACCGAGCTAGCCCGCTCGCTGGCCAACCTGGCGACTGATCGGGTGGTGGATAAGGTCAGCTCACTGGTCTCCCCTTCGCCCTCTGATCAGGGCTAGCCGCCTCCGCGGAGCAATTTCCCGTGCGCCGGATCCTGCACGTCTCGGACCTTCATTTCGGCCCTCGCCATATGCCGGAGGTAGCTGCTGGCGTGGCCCGCTTGGTAGATCGGGCTCAGCCGGATCTGGTGGTCAACTCCGGTGATATGACCCAGCGTGCCAAGCCGCTGCAATTCAGCCAGGCGCTTGAATTTCTCGGTCGGCTAGCGGCGCCTACACTCAGCGTACCGGGCAATCACGATGTGCCGATGTACCGGGTGTGGGAGCGGGTGGGGGTGCCCTTCGGTGTCTATCGGCAGCACTTCGCCAGCAACTTGGAGCCCGACTTCTTCGACTCCGAGCTGGCGGTGGTGGGGCTTAACAGTGCCTTCAATTGGACGGTCAAGGATGGTCGGTTGAAGCCTGCTCAGCTACGTTCGGCGAGCGCCCGCTGGGGGGCCGCCGAGGATGGCGCTATACGCATCGCGGTGGTGCATCACCAGCTCGTCCCGCCGCCACGGTTCGAGAACCAGCGGGTGCTGAGCGGTGCTTTTGAAGCGCAGCGGGTGTTTGCCGAGGCGGGGGTCGAAATAGTGCTCTCGGGCCATCTGCACCAGGCTTGGGTGGGCACCAACGAGGCATACTATCCGAGCGGTCAGCGACCCATGTTATTGGTGCATTCGGGAACCACCACCTCGAGCCGTGGGCGGGGCATCGAGCGCCGTCGCAACACCTGCAACTGGATCGAGATCGATGCTACTCAGCTGCGCGTCCAGCGACTTATCTGGCAAGCCGAAGAGAGTAGATTCGTGGTCTGGAGTGAGCATCGCTACCCGCGCCGTACGGCGCCGAATTACTGGTTGGGTGCTGGCTCGGCCGGGGCCGCGGTATGATGTCTGTCGTTTGCCACCGTCGATCCGCTCGGTCCTCGACCGAGACTCCGCTGAGTGAGATGCCATCGTGAGTGCCGAGCGACCTCTGCCTAAGTTCGTTGGCCGTTACGAAATTGTCCGGCTGCTGGGATCCGGCGGCATGGGCGATGTCTACTTGGCCCGCGATCCCAACATCGACCGCTTGTTGGCGGTGAAGACGGTGCGCATGGTCGATTTGGGCCTGCGTGACAGCGCGGAGCGCAAGGCCCGCCTGCTACGCGAGGCCCGCGCTGCTGGCAAGTTGATGCACACCCATGTGGTGACCCTTTTCGATGCTGGCGAAGCCGATGGGCTGCTGTATCTGGCGTTCGAGCTGGTCGAAGGGCAGGATCTCAGCCAGCGGTTGAAGAGTGGTACGCCGCTGTCCTTGGGCGACACCTTGCGCCTGGGCCGGCAGGTAGCCAGTGCTTTGGAGTACGCTCACGCCGCTGGCATCGTGCATCGCGATATCAAGCCGAGCAACATCTTGATCGGCCGCGGCGGAGTGGCCAAAGTGGCCGACTTCGGCATCGCCAAGCTGATGGATCAGAGCACCGACCTGACCCGCACCGGCTCGGTGGTGGGCAGTCCGCAGTACATGTCGCCGGAGCAGATCCGTGGCGAGACTCTCGATGGGCGATCCGATATTTTCTCCCTCGGGGTGGTGCTCTACGAGCTGCTCACTTCGACTCGTCCCTTCGATGGCGAGTCGTTGAGTACCCTGGTGTTCCAGATCCTCAGCCAGATGCCCGAGCCGGTAGACGCCCTGCGCCCCGGCTTGCCGCCGCCGCTGGTGGCCTTGGTCGAACGGATGATGACCAAGGAGCGAGACCAGCGGCAGGCCTCGGCGACCGAGTTGGTGGCCGAGATCACACGGTTGGAGCGCGAGCTGCCGGGGGCGGTGATGGCGCAGTTGGTCTACCTGCCGCCGGGTGAGACCCGCGAGACTTCGGTGCTGAGTTCCGAGGTGGCGACCGGGGTAGCCAGGCGGCAGCCCGAACAGGCCGCGGCCAGAGTCGTACCGCTGCCACCATCACCGCCAGGCAGTTCGCCGCCACCGCCGCCGCTGCCGGAACCGGAGCACCCCACTGGTGGGCTGGGTTCGTCGACCGAGCTGCGGCCGAGCGCCGCCGGAACCGCTGGCGCTACCCAGGGCCGCCGGCTGCCGTGGGGTTTGTTGGGCGGCGGGCTGCTGGTATTGCTCGTCTTGGCGGCGGGCGTTCTGTGGTGGGTCCAGCGGGGTCGGGCCGAGAATGGAGCGGCGGTGGCTACTCCAGCTTTGGCCGAGGCCGGAATCGGTGGTGCCAAAGTGCCGGTAGAGCGCCCCGCCGCTGACTTCGAGGTCACCTCGTCGACTGGCGAGCGGGGGGGTGAGCCGGATGCGGCAGTCACGGCCTTACTCGCTGATCGCCCGCAGCCGCCCGCCGAGGCGACAGACTCGCCGCTAGACCCCGCGCCTGCCCACCCTGCGCCGCGGGGGACGCCGCCGCCTCCACCCCCACCCACGCTGGCGTCGACGGGAGAGGAGACCTCAGCGGCGGTGGTGACCCCACCTCGGCAAACCTCGCCGAGGGCGGCGGCTGGGACCACTTCACCTCCGCCGCAAGCTGCCCAGTCTGTGTCCAACCAGGAATTGGCCGAGGCGACGTTCGATCGGCGGGCGAGCCATGTAGCCCAACGTTTGCAGAGCGGCCTTTTCCTCCGTTTGCAGGTCATCCCCCCGGAGGCCCTGGTCACCTTGCTGCGGCGAGGCGAGGCTCGCGCCATTGTCAAGGGGAGGGCGCATGAGTTCGACCCGCGCAAGAAGCGCTCACGATCCTTGGAGCTGCCATTCGCCGGTCAGTACCTGTTGGTGCTACGCCATGACGGTCTGCCGGATCACTCGGTGCTGATCGATGCTGCGCCGGCCAACGGCCAAACCCCGGGGGTGGTCAGCGCGCGGCTCGGTGGCGTCGGCGCGAGCCTCGGTCCCCGTGGGGTGGTCAAGGCGCGATCGTTGGCATTCACCGGCTTTCCCACCGGTACGGTAGTCTTCGTCGACGGTCGGCGGGTTGGCGAGGCCGCGCGTTGGCCCGGTGGCGGTATTCGCCCGAACCATCCGAATAATTTGCAGCTCGAGCCGGGTCCGCATGAGATCCGCGTCGAAATCCCCGGTCGCTCGCCCTTGGTGCGGCGGGTAGTGGGCAGACGAACCGGCCGACATTTGATTCGCTACTCAGGAAGTTGAGCCGCAGTGACAGTCACCTACTCTTTACCCTCGCTGTTGCCGCAGCCCAAAATCGAGCGTCTCGCCAATGGGCTCGAAGTTTGCGTGCTGAGGAATTCGGGGTCGCCGGTGGTCACCACCGCGCTGTGGTACCGCGCCGGCACTCGCGACGACGACGCTGGCCACGGTGGCTCGGCTCACTTTCTTGAGCACATGATGTTCAAGGGGTCGGCAGCCTACGGGCCGGGCGAGATCGATCGCATGACCCAGGCCCTCGGTGGCAGCAACAACGCCCTGACCAGCCATGATGGCACCTTGTACTACTTCTCCTTCGCCCCTGATCGCTGGCAGCAGGGATTGGCGATCGAGGCCGACCGGATGGCGGCCTTGACCCTCGCCGCCGAACAGGTGGCTAGCGAGCGGCAAGTTATCGAGGAAGAAATCGCCATGTACGAGGGCGAGCCTTGGGATGCCCTCGAACAGCAGGTGACCGCGACCTTCTACGGCGAGCATTCCTATGGCCGGCCAGTGTTGGGCAGCCGCTCCGAGCTGGCTACCATCGACGGCGCGGTGCTGGGGGAGTTTCACCGCCGTTACTACCGGCCGGACAATGCGGTGTTGGTGATTGCCGGCGATGTCGACTCTTCCGCCCAGGCGACCGCCGCGCGGCTTTTTGGCGAAGTCGGGGGAAGCGCGGCCCAGCGGCCGCGGCCGGTGCCTAGGGCCGAGCTTGGCCAGTTGGTGCGGATCGAGCGACGCCACGGCGAGGTCTCGCGGCTGTTGCTGGTGTTGCCGGCGCCAGCGGTGAGCGACCCTGACCACCCATATCTCAAGCTGTTGCTGGCAGTCCTGGCCCAAGGCCGTTCGAGTCGTCTACATCGGGCATTGGTCGATGACGGCCAGCTCTGCGTTTGGGCGAGTGCCGATTTGGGCGACACCCTCGATCCGGGATGCACAGTCCTCGCCGCCGAGGTGTTGCCAGGGGTCGATCCCCAGCGGGTCGAAGCAGTGGTGCTAGCCGAACTCGACACTCTGCTCCAGCAACCACCCAGCGACGAAGAACTGGCTAGGGCGAAGAAGATCCTGGTCGCCGATTGGATTTTTGGCCACGAAAAAGTTCACCAGCAAGCCCTGGGTTTGGGGTTTGCGCGGGCTTTTCTCGGCCCCGACCATCCCTGGGCGTACCTCGAACGCCTACTGGCGGCAGCTGGTGACGATCTGCTGCCGGTGGCGGAACGTTTTGTGGGCCAGCCACGCGATGGGGTTTTGGGCTGGTCATTGGCCGAAGGTTAAGCATGGAACCGACGAGCACAAAGACCGCCGCCAACCCCCGCTTGGTGGTGCGGGTGCGGCGGGTCGAAGGGATGCCGGTGATGGCGGCGCGAATGCTGCTGCGCGGCGGCTCGCGCATCGAGCGCATTCCTGGGCAATCCCTAATCAGCGGCCGATTGCTGGCCGAAGGCAGCCAGCGGCGGGACTATCAGACGATCAATCGCCAGGCCGAGGATCTCGGCATGTTGGTGCAGAGCTTTGGCACCCACGAGTCGATCGGAGTGGCGGTCGACTGCTTGGCCGCAGATTGGCGACAGGCGTTGGATTGGTTGGCCGAGTTGGCCCTCGAACCGAGCTTTCCCGCCGACCGGTTCGAGTGGCTGCGCCGGCAGGCCAGCGCCGAGCTCGACAGCATGCTGGACCAGCCCGAGGCCCGAGCATCGCGCGCATTTTTGCGCCAACTCTACGGCGACCACCCCTATGGCCGGCTGCTGCACGGCGATGCCGCCAGCCTGGCCGAACTCGAGGCCGAGAGCTGTGCAGAGTTCCACCGCCAAGCCTTGCGCCACGGTGCCTTGGTGGTGGTCTGTGGCGAGATCGACGAGACCGAGGTTGCAGAGCACTTGGCAAGCCTCATGGCGCCGCTTTCCGGCGCGGCGGAGCCGGAACTGCCCCTACCGAGTCCGAATAGCGCTCCGCCTGAGCGTTGCGAAGTGCAGGCTGGTGAGGCGGATCAAGCGCACCTATTTGCTGGTCATCTAAGCTTGCGACTGGCGGATCCAGACTTGCCCTTGCTGGAGCTCGCCGGTGTGGCCTTGGGCGCGGGTGCCGGGCTCAGCGGCCGTTTGCCAGAGCGTATTCGCGAGCGCCAGGGGTTGGCGTATCAGGTTGGGGTGGCGGTTGCCGCCGGCGCGGGTCTCGATCAGGGCCGGTTGACGGTCTACGTCGGTACCGCCCCCCGCAACCTGGCCAAAGTCGAGCAGGCGGTACGCGAAGAATTACAGCGGCTGCTCGATGACGGTCTTACCCAAGACGAGGTCGAGGAGGCGCGGGCCTTCCTGGTGGGTCGCGAGCCCTTCCGCCGCGAGACCGCTCGGCAGTGGGTGGCTAGACTTGCCGAGGCCGAGTTCTACGGCCTGCCGAGTGATCAACCGGACGCCTTGGAACGTCGCCTGAGCGGCGTCGAGCCGGCGGATGTGCAGGCAGTGTTGCGGCGCATCCTGCGACCGCAGGAGCTGCATCTGACCCTTGGCTTGCCTCGCTCCAGCTAAACGGCAGTTTTTCGTCCGTTCTGCATTGCAAGGACTTGAGACTCCGCCGATAGTCCGCTGACTCGCGGCGC
This sequence comes from Candidatus Multivoradales bacterium, assembly GCA_965248925.1. GTDB lineage: Bacteria > Acidobacteriota > Thermoanaerobaculia > Multivoradales > J023 > CBDFLE01. The sequence goes on from CBDFLE010000006.1 coordinate 3,769,696, forward strand.
TCTGCTCTGAGGAGAAACTGTTCATATTGAAAGATCCTGCATCTTCTATTTAAGAGAAATCTCTGTATTTTGAGTAACAATATTGATATTATTAGATTTTCTGAGACGGAGCTTGACCCGATCTCGACATGAGAAGAATGCCGAGGCATTGCCTCGGTGGAAGCGGGAGTAGCTATTGCGACGCTGAAGAAGAAATTCTGGCGGCGGGAAATCTCGGCGTGCGGGGTGATCGGAGAGTGAGAAACGGTAGCTTTGCAGAGGGTTTTTGTATACTACTTGTGAGTTTGTAATAGGGCTTCGCGACCCTTCCGCAATGTGTACGGAAGATATTTTCTTGTTGCGAGCGCGAAGGTCAGTGTCCGGCTGGCCGTGAAATTGGGAGGATCGATCGCCGGTGACGAGTTTCTTGCTCAGTGACCTGCGTTTTGCTTGGCGGAGATGGCGCCGGCGGCCAGCTTTCCCATTGGTTGTGCTGCTGATCACGAGTTTCGGAGTCGGCTCGCTCAGTGCCGTTTTCAGTGTTCTCGACAGTACTCTTCTCAGACCCCTACCCTATCCACAAGCCAGCCGCTTGGTGCTGGTTGGACGAGGTTTGCAGTCGGTGGCGCTCTTTGCCCATTGGCAAGCGAGTTTGCGCGGTGTCGAGTTGCTGGCGGCGGCCAGGCCGGCTGGTCCCATGGCCCTGACCGGTGAGCACATCCCGGCCAGGGTGTTGGCCACCGAAGTGAGCCGCGAGCTATTTCCCTTGCTCGGCGCGAAAGCCGCCGCGGGCCGCCTTTTCGAACCAGAGGATTTCACTAGTCGGGCCGAGCGACTGGTTCTCAGCCACCAGATCTGGCATCGCCGCTGGGCGGGTGATCCTGGAGTGATCGGCAGCAGGATCAAACTGGGGGGCCGGCTCTGGACAATCACCGGTGTCCTGAGCCCATCGTTCGTGCCGCCCTCCAGGGTGACTGGCGAGCAGGTCGATATTTGGTTACCGCTCCATCGTGAGGCCGACGATTCGGGCGCTTGGCGCAGCCATTCATTGCGGGTGATCGGTCGACTTGGTGCGGGAGGGACTCTCGAATCAGCAAGCGCCGACCTGCTCGAAGTGGACGCCAGGCTTGCAGAACAGATCCCCGAGCATCGTACCAATCTGCGAGGTGATGCAAAGTTCACGGCTTTGTTGCCGCTCAAGAGCGCAACGGTCAGTGAGGTCGAAGGCAAGTTGTGGATGATCTGGCTTGCCGCCGCGGCGCTGCTGCTGATCGCTAATGCAAACCTCGCGGGCTTCTTCCTGGCCGATGGCAGAGAACGGACACAGGAACTGAAAATGCGGGCTGTTCTTGGGGCTACTAGCGGCCGATTGTTGCGTCAACTCTTGCTAGAGGCGTTGGTTCTTGCCTTCCTGGGAGGAGGCTTGGGGCTGGTTCTCGCTGTCGCGGGCCAGAAGATCCTGGTGGCCTTTCGGCCAATCGAGATCCCTCGTCTTGGCGAGGCAGTCTTCGATTTTCGGCTGTTCTTTTTCGCGCTCTCGGTAGCTGGGATTACTGCTCTAGCAATCGGTCTTGCACCGGCCATCCAGGCGGTTCGGCGAGCCTGTAACGGTAGTTTCGCGGGCAGTGCGAGCGGCCAGCGACGGGGGTGGCGGGCTGAAGGCTTGTGGGTCGTTGGGGAGATCACCATGACTCTGGTTCTGCTCACCGCTGCCGTTCTCATGCTGCAAGGTTTCTCGAAGCTGGTCAACACCGAGCCCGGTTTCGTGGTGCAGGGTCTTACCAGGGCCGAGGTGACTCTGGGCGATGAGTACACGCCAGAACAACGGCTTCATTTCGCTGACTCTTTGCTGGAGCGGTTGCGGGCCACCGCGGGCGTCACTTCAGCAGCGGTGGCCTGGAGCCTGCCCTTCGATGCTATCGGCGGTGCTCAATGTTGCCTCCTCACCCACCTCTCGGATCCGGCAGGGGGAGAAGCCATCGCCGCTTTGGTTCACCCGGTCAGTCCAGGATATTTCCGAGTCCTGAGCGCCCGTCTAGTTCGCGGAAGAGACCTGCGCCAGGGGGATGAGAGAGCTGCATCGGTGCCGGTTGTTATCAACCAGGCCCTCTCTCAACATCTTTTTCAGAATGGAAAAACACTGCACCGTTTCCTCAGCATGGAAAGCCCGCGCGCGCTCGAGCTGGTCGTGGTGGGCGTCGTCGAGGACCTGCGTTACTGGGATCTGCTCGAGCCGGTAGGCCCAGCGATGTACCTGCCCTATTCGCGACTTGGGGGTCTCTTGAGTGAGCTGCGCATCGTCTTGCGAACCAGCACGAGTCTCACCGGGGACCTTGCCGCTGGCCTGCGCTCCGCTATTGGGGCGATCGACCCGGAATTGCCCGTCGCAGGAATAGAAACCCTGGAATCGCGATTCGTATCCGCCACTCGCCCGGAGAGGTTTTACTCGGCTTTGGTCGGGTTCTTTGCCGCGTTGGCGGTGCTGGTTACAGCCGTTGGAATAGGTGCTTCCTTGCTTTACTCAGTCAGCCGGCGCGAGGGGGAGTTAGCCGTCCGGCTAGCACTTGGTGCTGGTAGCGGCGATCTCTTCTGGGCTGTGACCTGTCGGATCGTCGTCTGGGTGAGTTTGGGGCTGGGCGTCGCACTGTTGCTATCAGTTGCGATGTCGAGTTTCCTGAATCGGGTGGTTCCGTGGACGGAACCCTTAGGGGCAGGAGTGTTCTTGGGAGCGGTACTGCTCTTTGGTGTGGTTACTGTTCCAGCGCTCTTGATTCCAGCTTTGAAGGCCGCCGGGAGTGATCCGGCGAAAGTTCTAAAGCGCTTATAGAGCATGCCTGATGGTCAAGTGTGCAATAAACCAATAAGGGAGATAATACGATGTTGTATCTCAGAAGCAGATCATGGTGCGCCCGCTGTTTTATTTGCTGGCTGTTCCTTTTGATCTCGTTGGTCGTCCAGCCGGTCTATGCACAAGACTCAGGTGCCGAACTGAGCCCCCTCTTGGCATTGGAGATAACCCATCCCGAGGGCCGGATTCTCTTGGATCTGCTCGTAGAATCCGATGGCCCGGTCACGATCCCGATCGAGACCGAGTGGGTGCGTGGTCTATTGGTGGCGACCGATCTTGAAGGGGATCATCTGCGAGTGGATTTCAGCGGCATCTACGACGATGCTTCGACCTTACAACTTGGCACCTATTGGTTCGACCTGCCTGAACACTGGTCCGAGTTGAGAATCGCGCACCTTCTCGGATCCGGCAAGGCTCTGGATTGGCCTGAGCCTTCGCCGCAGCTCGAAACCGCGCCGCTACCGCTTCTCGAACTAGACTCCGCCGGACTCAACGGCTGGTCGATCAGGCTTTCGACTTCTCCTCTGCTAACCAAGGGCAGCTGCTCGTGTTGCAGGTGTGGGAGCCTTCTTTGCTGCCCGAACAGCGGCCGTTGTCTCGGCTGCGGCAACTGTGGGAATTGTTGTTGCGTCAATGATGAGGGTGGCGGCACGCCTCCTAGCCCAGAGCAAAAGGGTTAGTTGCTCTCGATCTAGCATGTAGCGGTCAGAGTCAGGCACTGTTGAGAGCGAGTGCCTGGCTCTCTGAGACCTCAGATCTGCGGTGGATGTTTGCCGCAGCGCCGACCCGCAACCTGCTGTCCTGGCTCACACGGGCTCGCTCAGCCCTCACCCGTGGTTCCGGCGGAGGCTGCAACCCTGGGGCAGAGCAGGCCACCTTCGCCTTTCTTTGCAGCTTTCCTCTCAAGTCTTGTCCGGTTCGGGCCGCGCTTGCCGAGATACCCGTCGAAGCTTGGTGTCCGCAACGACGAAGTGGAGGACGGCACGGCGTCCAATGTTCTTGCCTCGGAGTTGGGTGAGCGCTCGGGCGATGGTTTTCTGGTCGTCTGGGACTACATCGACGGTCCCGATGGCCTGTACGGGCAGGTTTTCGATGGCTCCGCCGTGGCGCAAGGCAGCCCGATCGAGGTGACGGCCGGCAGCTATGGCAACGCCCGTCTCCAGGGCTTGGATACTGGCGGATTGATGGCTGTTTGGCGCTCGGGTCTCAGCCGAGCCAAGCGGCGCAGTTTCGATGCGTCGGCAACCGGTGCGGCCGCGGTCGACATCAGCCCGTTGGCTGGCCTGCAGCGATGGACCGACGTGACGGCGTTGCCCGGTGGCCGAGCGGCGGTGACTTGGCTGACGATTCCAGACAATGGACCGTACCGCATTGACGCCCAGCTGATCACCGCCGACTCCCAGATCGACACTGAGTGGCAAGTCGACACCGCGGCGGTGTCGCTGAATCGCTCGCGGATCGCCTACGATCCCGCGTCTGCTCAGCTGATCATTCTGTGGACTCGGCTTGGGTCAGCCAATGGTGACCAAGAAGACATCATCCTACGGCGCTACAGTCTCGAGACGCCGATTTTCATCGATGGTTTCGAGAGCGGGGATTTGCTGGGCTGGTCCGGCTCGGTCCTCTAGCTGCCTTCGTCACTCAGAAGAGGTACTCACCTCCGCTCGCGGGCGAAGGTTGGGGTCGAAATCACTCGCTAAGCCGGCGGCAGAGAGCACGAAGATGAGAGTGCTGCTCGTACCCGGCCACTTCGACTCTCGGCTCGTAGCCCAGGTTGGCGGCCAGCGGGCGAGCAAGCCTGCTCATTCGAAGCTGCCGACTGAAAGTGCTCAGCTGCCAAGGTGTATCACCAGCCGGCGCGGGTTGCGTTGGCGGCGGTGCTCCCAGAGGAAGATGCCTTGCCAGGTGCCGAGGGTCAGTCGGCCTCCGGAGATAGGGATGGCCAGGGAAGTGGCGGTGAGGGCGGCGCGGATGTGCGAGGGCATATCGTCGGGGCCTTCGGCGGTGTGGGTGTAGAGGGGGTCGTTCTCAGGCGCCAGGCGGGCCAGCCAGCGTTCGAGGTCGTGGCGGGCGGAGGGGTCGGCGTTTTCTTGGATGGTCAGGCTGGCCGAGGTGTGTTGCAGGAAGAGGGTGCAAAGACCTTCTTCGAGGCCGCCGTGCTGGACCACAGCGGCAACCAGACCGGTAATTTCGTGCAGGCCGGGGCCGTTGCCGGGCAGGGTGATTTTCTCTACGCTCATCTCGCTTCTCCTCCGGTCGGTGATGATAGCAAGGGCTTCGGGATAAGCTGAGTCCAACCTCTGGACCGAGAGCGAGCGATTCGACTATGAGCATCAGGCGCAGAATGACCCTCTCCTTCGCTGCTGCAAGAAGTGACTGACACCACTCGCCCGCTGCCAGCAGGCTCGGTTCTCAGGAGATGAAGGAGAAAGCTGTGGAGGCGATGGCGAGAAGGGAGACGGCGTGTTTCATCAGGGCCCTTTCGGTCGTCGGTGATGCGGTAAAGCAGTTCTACCAGAGCCGAGGGCAGCCCTTCGACAGTTCTCGGTGGTGGCCGGTCAGGGGCTGGTCCGTAACGTTGTGAGCTTCGCCAACGCTCGATCGAGCTGTGGAGCGCGCCGACTCCAAGCATAGCGTTCTAGCCCCCGGCGGAGGGTCGCCGCTGCGAATTTGCTGCTGTCTCCGCGGGCGAGTTCGGGCCGCTGGACGAGGCTTCGCAGCCGCTCTGCTAGCTCGGTCGAGCTACCGTCGTAGAGCAGCTGTTGTTGGGCCGCCGCGGGCACTTCTCGCAGCAGTTCGGGATAGGCCAGACGGTTGGGTAGCAGCGGCCGGCAGCCAGCGGCCATGGCTTCGACCGCGCTGATACCGAAAAACTCGTGCCGAGCGCTGGAGACGAAAACATCAGCCGCCGCCAGCTTCGCCAGATAGTCGTCGCGGTTGGCGGCGAAGCCCCAATGTTCAAGATGGCTGGCTAGGACTTGGCGCGCTTGGGCGAACACTTCCGGTACTTGGCGAAAGCTCTCGCCAAGCACGCTCAAGCGAAAGGACAAGTTCTCTCGGTGCAGCTGACCGAGGGCTTCAAACAACACGTCGGGCCCTTTGTCGTGCTCCCAGCGGGCCGCCCAGACGATGTGTAGTGGGCCCGACCGGCAGCTGCTAATCGCCGCTGGAAACTCGACACCGGGAGCCTGCACCGTCGCCTTTTCGGCCACCGCTGCGACCGCTTCGCGGGGTTGAAAGTCGGGCATCTGGCGCACCAAGCGGTGGGCGGCGGTGAGAAAGTCGCGGCGATGAAAGGCAGAGTTGAACCACACCGCACCGGCGGCCAGGGCGCTGGTCAGATTGGTGAAGCCGAAATGCAAATCTCTCTCTTTGGGTTGGCGCACGGGATAGGTGAGTTGGTTTTCGTGCAAGTAGAGCACCGCGGGCAGCCCCGCGGCGGTGGCGCTTAGGCCGCGTAGTTGGGCCAAATCGAGCATGTCGGAGGCCCACAGAACATCCCACGGTTTGCGGTCCAGCTCCTCGATCGCTGTTGCCATGCTGATCGGCGCATGACGCATGCGCCACTTCCAGTGATGGGGCGGCAGGGTGAGCAGTTTGAACTGGTGCCGGCTGTGGGCGATCCAACCATCGATGAAAGCGCGATGGCTGCCGCCGTAGTAGGGCTCCAGCGCCAGCACCCGCAGCGGGGCGGTTGCTTCCTCCGGGGGCTGGTGATCAGGGGCCATCAACCTGGTTTTGCCTACCCAGATGGGCTTTTGCAGTGTAGGCGAAAGCGCCTTCGCAGCAGGCGGTGCTCGTGCAGAGCAACCTTACGCAGGAGTTCTATCGCCTCTGCTTCGAACCAGCGTCGATGTAGTGCGGTGTGGCGCTCGATCAGCCACCGGCCTTCTTCATCGTGGCTCAGGATCTGCCGCGACTGAGCCACTGCTTCGCTGACTTCTTCGTTGGCCGCCGCTGGCGGGCACCAAGCCGCCGGCAGGCGCAGCCGCCAGCGCGCTTGGTGCGAGCCGGCCAAGAGAGACAGGTCCTGGTCGAGTTCGTCGAGTTCACGCGGTGCCGGCAGGTGGGCGGGGCCGGGCAAGCGCAGCGAGGGGCGAGCATTGGCAGCGCCTTGCACCAGGTCGGTGAACCGAACAGCCGCCTGCACTTCGACGGTGGGGGCCGGGCCGTCGAGCTGGCGCCAGCTGAGCTGGGTCGGCTGGCTGCCCGGAAGCAGGTTGTCGAGTAAGGTGCGCAGCGGTTCGTTGGCCTTCAGCGGTGGCTGTTCTTCGATCGCCTGGGTGAGGGCGCTGGCGACGCGGCCCACCAGGATTAGCTGCAAGTCACCGCTGGCGTCGCCACCCTCGTCGAGTGATAGGTCGAGTTCGAGCCGGCGGCTCTCTTGGGCCGGACGCAAGGGGGTGCGCACCAAGCCGTTGTTGCCATCGCCGATCACCAGGGCGTGTTGTGCTTGCACCCAGGGAGCCAGCCACCCAGCGTTGCCGCGGGTTTGGGTGGGATCGATGAACAGCAAGCCCTCGGCGACGGGATCCTCGGCCTGGCTGTCGACAGCGCTGGCGTCGAGGGCGACGATCAAGTGATTGAATTGGTCGGGGGAGGGGAAATCGGGATCGATATCCTCTCTGTAGGAACCACGGATTAGCGCCGGGTAGGCGGCGATGCCAGCTTCGGCGAGCAGGTCGATCAGCAGCATCGACTTGTCCTTGCAATCGCCCCAACGGCGTTCCAGAACCTCTCCCGAGGGGCTCGGGCGAAAACCGCCGACCCCGACTTCGACCGCCACGTAGCGCACCTGGCGGCGAACAAAGGCGACCAGTGCCTCGAGCTGTTGGCGGGAGGAGTCGTGGCCAGCGATCAGCTGCCGGGCCTGAGTCTTCAAGGCGGCGTCGGCAGGCTCGGTGTCGGCCACTAGGGCTTGGTACCAGCGCTCGACTTCGGCCCAGGTGCCGCTTCTGTCCCAGGCGAAGCGCAGTAGATCGCCAGCGGCGGCTTCGAGATCATGGCCGACGATCAGTAGGCGGCCGCTTTGCTCGCTGATCTCCAAGCCTTCGGTGTCGACCTCCTCCAGGCTCCACCGCAGCTGCTCGGGGGGGCCGTCGTAGCGGATCTCCAGGTGCAGGTGTTGGGTAGGTTCACTGAGCCTGACCACGTCCCCGCCGCTGGGAAAGTAGGGTTCAACGACTACGCGGGTGTCGATCTGCACCACCGATCCGGGGGCCAGGGAGCGAAAGCTGAGTACCTCGAACTGTTGGCTGCTGTGCAAAATGCCGCTGCTCGACAGCTCTATGCGGTCGCGATCGCGCCGCCGCACTTCGACCCGCTTGCCGTGGGCGTTGGTGGAGAATGCCTCGACGCTTTCCAGCTGACGGTTGTCGTCGAGGTAGATCGGGTAGTTGGTCCAGCTTTCGAGATCGCTGGCGTGGTCTAGCCGGACTCGCAGCAGCTGATGCTCACGCACCACTCCGTCGGCGGCGATGTGGACCTCTAATCGTCGCTCAAGGATGGTTGCCGCGCTCGCCGGCAGGGCGAGCAGCAGACTACTGGCGCACCAGAACCAGACTCTGCGCATCATGACGGGCGGCGGTGGAGAATTGCTCGCGCAGGGCGCCATAGCGCTGGCGACCGATGACGGCGACTGAACTGAGGTCGAAGCGTCGTTTGTATTCGACTCGGCGTTGCCCCTCGTCGACCTGCACCTCGTAGCTCAGCGCTCCGTCACGGTGATCGAGGGTGGTGGTCTCGGGTAGCAGGTCGATTTCCCATCCTTCAGGCCAGGTGACCTGGAGCGAGACCTGGTCGCGATCGGTAAAGGCGAGGAGTAGGGGGGTGGCCCGTTGTCCGGGCGGTTGATCGAAGATCTGAGTCAATGGACCGAACGGGCGGCTGGGCTCGATGGTGGCTTCGTTGCCGAGCACTGTTTCCTCATGCTGCAGCAGCCCCCAGGTCAGTCCGACGGTGGTCGTCGCCACCGATTCCGCGACCTTTAGTTCACTGATTTCGAAATCTTCGAAGATTGCTTCCAACCATTCCTGCCATGCCTCGGTGGTGCCTTCCGGATCGTCCTGCCAGGCCAATCGACGCCAGGCGTGGTGGCCGCTGAGCTGGAGTTCGCCGCTGCCGCTCAAGCGGCCCTCCGGGTCCAAAACCAGCTTGATCTGGGCCTGGCGCTGGCTGGCGGTGTAGGGGGTCTGGGGCAGAGCCACCAACTGCGGCTTGCGGCGGTCAACGATCAGCGCCTCGGTGCCTTCGAAGAAGGGAGCCAGGCGGCCAAAAGCGAGCTGCCGATCGCTGGGATCGAGGAAAATGCGTTGGTCGCCGAGGATCAGGGTCACCAGGGTGCGGTCAAACCACCAGGGATTGGCGACGCTGGTGTCGATCTCCCCATCGGTGCGGTCGGCGGCCCACAACAGCTGGGCGTCGAGGCCGGCGGCATCGAGCATCACTTGCAGCAGCAGAGCTTTCTCGGTGATCAATCCCCGGCGCTTCTTGAGCACGCCATCGACGCTGGAATTGTTACCGAGATTGATCCAGCCTGTGGGCTCGGAGAGGATCTCGTCGCGGACGAAGCGGTAGAGGATCTCCGCCCGTTGGCGAGGATCTTTGGTGCTGGCCACCAGATCTTTGGCTTGCTTCTTGGCCGCTCTGCTGCGGCGACGGGCTTGGCCGTAGATCTCGGTTTCGAAGGTGCCACACACCGACTTCCAGCTGTCGAGCAGGGGCACCGGAGTGCTGTTGACCACCACTGTCTTGGGCACCAGCATGAAGCGGCTGGAGAGATCGGCATCGGGAAAAGCCCAGGGCTCCCGCGGCAGGCTGGGTAAGTCTTCCATCCACACTCGTAGCGAGAGGCCGCGGGTGGATTTCTGGTCGTCGAATTGGATCTTGCGTTTACTGGTTTCGTTGCCCCAAGGCTCGAGGCCGAGGTTGTCGGGTTTGTCGTAAGTGATTTCCGACAGTAGGGTGGGTAGGTGGTTGTCGAAGAACCAGGGTTCGAGGTAGTAAAACGAGTCCCAGCGCACGACATAGTGGTAATCGAGAATCGCCCCCACCTGCACCGAGGGAAAGACCACTTTGGTGACGAAAGTGTTCTCTGCCCGCGAGGCTTGTTGCACGAAGATCGAGCCCTCGGGCACCGGTACCACGGTGCCATCGGGCAAGACGGTGCGGGCCTCCAGGCTCTTGAGGCGCAGGAAGTTACTGTGCCCGATGGCGACCTCGCCATGCTCGGCCCCTTCTTCGCGCAGGATCTTGAGCCGCACCTGGACATCGAGGAACGACGACACCTCGCGGGGATAGTCGAGCATCTTCATCCGTGCCCGCTTGAACAGCACCACGGCAGTGGCCTCGGGCTGCCAGGCAACTTGCTCCAGGGCGCGCTCGGCATCACTGATCGGGGCGAAATCGGCGCTCGCCGCCGGGCGGGCTGCCAGGGCGAGCAAGAAGGCCAGGCAGAGGTTGATCTTGGGCATGGAATCCTTCCGTTGAACCTGCGAGGGTGGTGGTGCAAGCTGTTCTCACTACTCTCAGGCGTCCGAGACGTCAGATTGTTACACGCCAGGAGAAGTTTCTTCATGCTCCGGCCCTATGATCTGCCCCTCGTGTCGATCTCACGTTGATCTCGAGGCAGCAGCTGAGGGAGTCATGGGCAGAGCACACCTGATCGAAATCCACGAACAGAGCTGGTGCCCGTCACCGGTGCGCGACGGCGCCACCGACTTCCTACGCTTCTTCGTCGCCACCTTTCATCCCTACGCGGCGGTAGCCGAGCGTCTGCTGGCGGCGGCGCGCTCGTCGTCTCCTGGCGGGGGGGTGGTCGATCTGTGCTCAGGCGGTGGCGGCCCCTGGCCTCGGCTGCTCGAAGGGCTGCAGGCTGAGGAACGACCGCGGGTCGTGCTGACCGATTTCTTTCCCAACACTCGGGCGGGCGAGTTAGAGACCGAGTGGCTTAGCTACCGTCTAGAGCCGGTCGATGCCCGGGCCGTGGCGGAGGATCTGTCGGGTTTCCGCACCCTTTTCGCCTCCTTCCATCACTTCCGCCCCGACGATGCGGCGGCGATCCTTCGCGACGCCGTCGAGCAGGGCGAAGGAATCGCCATCTGCGAGCTCGGCGCCCGCAAGCTGAGTAGCATGGCAGGGGTTTTTCTGCTGACCCTGCTGCATCTGCTGAGCGTACCCTGGCAACGCCCCTTCCGCTGGTCCCGTCTTTTTTGGACCTACTTACTGCCCGCGATCCCGCTAGTGCTGTGCTTCGACGGCCTGGTTTCCTGCCTGCGAACCTACTCACCCGCCGAACTCGAACGGATGGTCGAGGGCATCCCAAGTGAGGGATATCGCTGGCAAGTGGGCGAAGAGAAGATGGGCTGGCTGCCCCTGCGAGTGACCTATCTGATCGGCACGCCAGGGTGATGGTTGGTTTTTCAGGACCTTGCGGAGTTGGCGGGCGAGCTGTCCGCGAGTCGCTGTTCGAGCTTTTGCAAGTAGGCGGTGTCCTTTGCTAGATCGGGATGCGAGGTTTCTTTGTCGATCTCGACGGTGACCTTGGCCAGCTCGATGGCTTGCGGAAGGTCTCCGCGCCGCTCGTGTTCCAATGCCAGGTTCCTTGAGGTCACGCCTTCCCCAGCCCTGTCCCCGATCTCCTTTCTGATGTCCAGAGATAGGTGATAGTGGGCTAGTGCTTCCGGTAGTTGTGAACTCAGCTGCAATGCAAAGCCTAGGGCATGCTCAAGATCAGCCAGAAGCTTTCCGGGCTGGCCGGGCAGTAGGCCGATTCCTTCGAAAGCAACGTCGGCGGCAAGCTTCTGTGCCCGCCGCCGCCTGAGCCATTGAGAAAGGTTGAGTAGCAAGGCGGCTTGGTCTTCGGGTTTGGCGGATTGCTGGGCAAGTTTGCGAACTTGTGCGATGTGCTCGCGGATCTCCTGCTGGCCGCTCTCGGGCAAGGCCAGCTGATCGATTTTCGCGGGCAGCTCTTGCCAGACGCTTTTCCCGGCCATTCGTCGGTGGGTCAACCAGTAGGTGTGGTGGCGGAAGTCCCACAGGTCACCGGCACGAGTGATCAGAGCTTCGGCTTCGGCGGAGTGTAGGAAGAGCACCCAGCGTAGGCGGCGCTCGGCCATCCGATCGCGGTGGAGGTTGAGGTAGTCGAGAAAGGCGCCTTGCGACCGACTGCCACTTTCTTCTCGGGGTAAGGCGGTGACTAGATTTAAGGTTTCGGCGCCGTGCTCCGCCAGGGCGCCATAGAGCTTGCCGGTGCCATGTTCTGGGTGGTGGGCCGGGTCGTAAGTGCGGGAGGGCAGGCCGGCTTCGCCCAAGGTGGCGCGTAGGGTGTCGAGGAAGCTCAGCTTGTCGGCTTCGTGCTCGTAGTGGATCAGCAGGAAGAGAGGCAGGTCGGCTTTGATCGCCGCCTGGTGCTGCTCGCCGACCTGTGCCGCGATGGCAGTGTACTCTTCGTCCGCTGCAGAATCAGTCATTGGGCTCAGGCAGGCCGCGGACATAGGCTTTTAGCGGATAGCGCAGGTCGAGCCACAGCTCGTCGTTTTCGTATTCCACTACGGCCCGCGATTGCAGGAAGGGTTCGACCCCCGGCACCCAGCCGGTTGGGCTGCCGAGTACCGCCTGCAGCACACCGATGGCATTACCGCGAATCATGGGCTGGTATTCCTTCTTTATCTGGCTGAAGACCTGTGCCAAATCTTCTTCACTCACCGCCTCGCCGCTGCGTAGCAGGGCGTAGGTGGCGGCTTCGCGGATCACTCGGGCGGTTTCGCGGAACAGCCCACCGCCTAATAACAGGATCTCGTCGAAGAGGCTCTCGGACAGCACTCGCGGATCGGCCAGCCGGCACTTGATGAATTCCCTCATCAGTCGATAACCGGGCAGCTTACCGTCTGGATTGGGACGATCGCGCAATCTGCTGACGTGGGAGTAGAGTCGAGCAGCCGGGAAGGCATAGATCTGATCTAGCGGAATGCGACTGCCGGGCAGGGCGCGAAAGTAGACCGGCAGGGTGTAGATGATCGATAGCCGTGGCTGTACCAGGGTCTCGTAGTGCTCCTGGAAGAGCCGCTGGTGCATTTCCTTGTGGGCTGATGACTCCACTTTTTCCAGATCGTCGACGATCACCAACACTTCGCGTCCGGAGCGGTTCTCCACGTCCTGCGCCAAGCGGTTGACGATGCCGATCAGGTCCTGCACCCGCGGCTCGAGGATCTGCTTCTGCTCGGTCCTCCACTCCCTCCGGGTCTTGAGCATCGCCCTGAAGTAGGCCAGCCAGGCGTTTCCCCCGGCGCCAGCTTCGGCCTCGGCAGCCTCGCTCTTGAGGAAGGTCTTGACCACCTCCTGCCCCCAGCGATCGAGTTCGCCAGCCAGCTTGGTGGGCATGCCATGCTCCTCGCCGAGCCGCACCAGGCCGCGGCCGATCTCCACCAGCAAGCCGTCGTGGGTCAGATGTACCGAGTCGTTGCCGAACTCAGCGGTGGTGAGGAAGATGGTGAGGTAGCGCTGCTGAATCTCCTCGGAGGCGGCCAGGCGGCGCAACTCAGTGGTCTTGCCGCTGCCGCGATGGCCGCAGAGGAAGGCGTGCAGCGGTTCGAAGCAGCCGCTGAGGTCGAGTTTTAAGCGCAGCAGCGCCTGCTCGTCGCGCTCGACATAGAGATCAGACTTTGGATCGACGGCTAGTTGCGGGTCGAAAACGATCCGCAAATCTCTCAGGCTGGTGGCCTTCTCGGGCCTGTTGGTGGGCGGGAGCATGGCTCATTCTAGCGCATGCTGATCGCGCCACTACCGGGTTTTAGCCGGCTCAAGCAGTGCTGGCTTCGATTTCGATGTGGCGCCAGCCGCCTTGGCGGAAACGGGCCATGGACAGCAAGCAGCGGGTCAGGTGACCGGCGACGATGGCGCTCCAGATGTGGTGTGGCTGGAGAATGCCGGTGGCGTCGAAGAAGGCGCAGATGGCTAGCGGTAGGGCGAGTTGCGATACCAGAGTGATGTACATCGGGCTGCGGGTGTCGCCGCTGCCTTGCAGAGCGCCGGTGTAGGCCAGGGCGGTGGTCAGGAAGATGCCCGTAATACTGAGGAAGCTCAGCAGCTGGCGCCCCAGCGCCACCACCGCCGGCTCGCGCAGGTCGAAGAGACCGAGCAGGGGGCCAGGCATGAGCAGGAAGAGCAGCCCCACGGGAATTGCTGCCGCCAGGCCGAGCAAGGAGGCGGTGCGGGGGGTGGCGCTGGCTCGCTCTGGCAACTTGGCGCCCAGGCTCTGACCGGCGATGGTCGAGGACGCCGCCATCAACGCCACGGAGGAGAAGGTGACGAACGAGAACAGCTGGGTGTAGCCGACGGTGTAGATCGCCTGCGCCTTGGCGCTTTCGTCGAGGGAACCGATGAAGCGCAGCAGCAGCACGCCGCCGATATTCATCGCGATGCCCTGAAAGCCGGTGGGCAGGCCGAAACGGAAGATCGAGCGAATCGTCGCCAGGTGAGGGCGCAAGCCCATGCCGAGGGAGAAGCGCACCACCAACTTACCCTTGAACAACAACCACAGCGCCCAGGCGGAGACGATGGCCGAGGAAATCACCGTGCCCATGGCCGCGCCCAGGGTGCCAAAGGCTGGAATCGGGCCGAGGCCGCGAATCAGTACTACGTTGAGCAATAGGTTGAGCACGGTCATCACCACGCCGAGGCGTAGCGGCGTCTTGGCGTCGCCAGCAGCGCGCAGGGCGCCGCCGAGGAGGAAAAAGAAGAGCATGCCGATGCTGAAGACGAACATGGTCGTCAAGTAGGGCAGGGCTTCGGCCTTGACTTCGGGTGAGGCGTTGACGAAGTCGAGTAGCTGGGGGGTGAGAAAGAAGCCCAACGGGGCGAGCAGGAAGAGATGAAACAGCACCGCGGTGATGAAACCCTGGTAGACCACCCGATTGACCTTCTCCGGCTCTTCGGCACCGGCATAGCGCGCCACCAACACCCCCATGCCGGTGAACACCGAACCGAGAAATACCACCACCACCAGAAAGATCTGCCAGCTGACGCCGATCGCCGCGTTGCCGGAGTAGCCAACGAAGCGGCCCACCATGACGTGATCGACCACCCCTTGCAGGCCGGCGATCAGGTTCTGTAGCAGGCTCGGCCAGGCGATCTTCCACACCGCGCCGAGCAACGGGCCTTGGGTTAGGGAGCGGTCGAAGGAGCCATTCTTGGCGGCGGGCTGGGGTGAGTTTTTCTCTGTAGACATAGGCGGCGGCAGGATAGCGTGTTCGGTCGGCGAAAAATCGCAGCTTGCTCGATTGCCAACGAAAAAGGCCGGCGGAAGTTGCCGCCGGCCGTGCTATTGGCTGCTAATTGTTTCTATTCGCTATCCCGGAGAGGGTCAGTTCTCGAGATTGTTCGATAGGGGTACCACGTCCTCGGGTTTTTCGTCGCCAAACAACAGCCGCCCTTCGCGGAAGGAGGCGTCGCGCAGCGCCACTGCCAAGACTTCGCCGAGTTCGCTGGCGGTGATGACCTCGATCGAGTCGCGCACTTCGGGTGGTAGATCGTCGAGATTGCGCTCGTTTTCTTTGGGCAGGATGAAGGTGCGGATGCCGGCGCGTACGCCGCCGAGGATCTTCTCCTTGACACCGCCGATCGGCAGCACTCGGCCGGAGAGGGTGATCTCACCGGTCATCGCGATGTCGTGCCGGGCCGGCCGGCCGGAGAGGGCGGAGACCAGGGCGGTGGCCATAGTGACCCCGGCCGAGGGTCCGTCTTTGGGGATGGCGCCAGCCGGGGCGTGGATGTGAATATCGCGGTTGAAGCTCTGCGGGTCGATGTGCAGCGCCGCGGCATGGCTGCGGGCGTAGGACCAGGCGGCGCGGGCCGACTCCTGCATCACATCGCCAAGCTGACCGGTGAGGTCGAGCTTGCCCTTGCCCGGCATGGTGGAGGCCTCGACGAACATGATGTCGCCGCCGGCAGGGGTGAAGTACATGCCGGTGGCGACGCCTATTTGATCGTGGCTGGCCTTCTTTTCTGGATGCACCTTGGGGTGGCCGAGCAGCTCGTCGATTTGCTGCCGGCCGATCTTCACCGCCTTCACCTCGCTGCTGGCGATCTTGCGCGCCACTTTGCGCGCCACCCGGCCGATCTCGCGCTCCAGCTGGCGGACGCCAGCCTCGCGAGTGTACTCGGTGATCAGCTTGGCTAGTCCCGAGTCGGTGATTTGCAGCTGCTCGCTGTCGAGTCCGGCGCCGCGCAGCCGTCGCGGGATCAGGTATTGCTGGGCGATGGTGTTTTTCTCGCCTTCGGTGTAGCCATCGAATTCGACCAGCTCCATGCGGTCCATCAGCGGGCTGGGGATGTTCTGCGCGAAGTTGGCGGTGCAGACGAAGAGCACTTCAGAAAGATCGAAGGGCAGGCCGAGGTAATGGTCGGTGAAGCTGTCGTTCTGGGCCGGGTCGAGCACCTCCAACAAGGCCGAGGAGGGATCGCCCTGAAACGAAGTGCCGAGCTTGTCGATTTCGTCCAGCAGGAACACCGGGTTTTTAGTTCCGGCCTGCTTCATACCCTGGATGATGCGGCCCGGCATGGCGCCGACGTAGGTCCGCCGATGGCCGCGGATGTCGGCCTCGTCACGAGCCCCGCCGAGGGAGATGCGGACGTATTCGCGGCCCATGGCGCGGGCGATCGACTTGGCCAAGGAGGTCTTGCCGACTCCTGGTGGGCCGATGAACAACAGAGTGGGGGTACGGCCGACTTCTTCCTCCGCGTTCTTACGGTGCTCGTCGTCTGGGGCTGTGGCGTCGTCTGGGGCTGTGGCGTCGTCTGGGGCTGTGGCGTCGTCGTCTGGCGGCTCGCTGTCGCCGTCAGGGGAGGCTTCGAGCTTTGCTTCTTCCTCCGCGGCCTCCTGCTCGGCGATGCTCTTGGCCCTCAGTTGGCGGACGGCGAGGAACTCCAAGATACGATCCTTGACATCTTCCAGACCGTAGTGGTCTTCGTCGAGAATCCGCTGCGCTTCGACCAATTCGAGACGTTCCTCGGAACGCTCTGACCAGGGCAGCTCGGCGACGGTTTCGAGGAAAGTGCGGATCACTTGCGATTCCATCGCCTCGGGGTTGATGCGTGACAGCCGGCGCAGTTCGCGGTCGACTTCTTGGCGCGCTTCGGGGCTCAGCTCGAGGGCTTCGAGCTGCTCGCGCAGCTCTTCTTGGTCCTGGTTGTCGCCGTCGTCGCCGAGTTCGGCTTGGATGGCCTTCAGCTGCTCGCGCAGGTACATCTCTCGCTGGCGGTCGCCGAGCTCTTCCTGCACCTTGGTCTTGAGATCTTCCTGCGCATTGAGCACGGTGAGCTGACGCTGGACATGGATCAGCACTCGCCTGAGGCGCTCTTCGACCGATAGGGATTCGAGTAGCGCCTGGCGGTCGGCCACCGGCACGTCGATGTAGCCTGCCACCAGGTCGGCCAGGCGGCCGGGTTCTTCGATCCCCGAGAGCACTTGGCGCACCGCGTCTTTGGGCAGGCCCGATTTGTGGCCCAGTTCGGCGGCGCGGGCCCGAGCTTCGCGGTAGAGGGCCTGATAGGCCGGATCTTTGGCATCGACGGGCGGCATTTCCTCGACATCGCGGATCACTGCTTCGATGGAGCCGTCTTCGTTGCTGGTGTAGCGCAGGGCGATGGCTCGCCGTTCGCCGTGCAGCAGCACCTGGATGCCGGCCAGGTTGCGTTGCAGCTGTTCTATACGGGCGATAGTACCGATGGTGTAGAGGCCTTCGGCGGTGACGTCTTCGACGTTTTCGCGTTGGGTGACGGCGAAAACCAACGGCGACTCCGCAGCTTGGGCGCTCTCGATGGTGCGCAGGGTTCCGGGTCTGCCAGCGGCGATCGGTACCGCGACACCGGGGAAGACCACGACGTCGCGGAGGGGCAGAACTGGCAGGGTGATGGGCTCGGTCATAGGCGCTTACCTCTGAACTCCGTCATGGGCCGGAGTGAAAAATCGCGGTGTCCTGGTTCAAGGGTGTGGCTCGACCTTGCCGATCACCGCACCCTGTCCAACCCAACGGGTCCGGGAAAGAAGAAAATTCCGCAAGCGACCCTGACTACGGTCGCTAACCGGTGGTCACCTCGCTGGTCTCGTGGACCCGGTGTCGGCGGTGATGCCAGCGAAAGCGAGCGATCTCGGCCAGCATCAGCAGCGGATCGAGCCAAGGTCGAACACGGGTTTCAGGTGAATTGGCCCAGGTGATGCCGACCTCGCACACCCGGTAGCCGCGCTGTCGTGCCAGCCAAACCAGCTCGACATCGTAGGCGAAGCCGGCGGTGATCATGTCGGCGAAGAGGTCGCGGGCAACGGCGCCGTCGAGCAGCTTGAACCCACATTGGGTATCGCGAATGCCGCGCACGCCGGCGAGTTGGATGATCTTGTTGAAGGTCTTGCCCATCAGCTCGCGGTAGAAGGGCTGCCGCTGGGTTAGCCGGGCGCCGGCTACAGCGCGGCTACCGAGCACCAACTCGGCTTCGGCGCAATGAGCCTCGAGCAGCGCAAGGTCTTCGATCGGCGTAGATAGATCGGCATCTGAAAGCAACACCCGGTGACCCTTGCTGGCCGCAACCGCCAGCTGTAAGGCGGCGCCTTTGCCGCGGTTGGGCTGGTGGCGCAATACTTTGACGCTACGCTCGGCAAAGCTCTGGGCGACCCGTGAGGTAGCGTCTCGGCTGCCATCGTCTGCCACTAGCACCTCAAAGGACTGGCCCCGATGCTCTAGATAGCCGAGCACTTGCTCGAGGGTGGGTCCCAGGCGCCGCTCTTCGTTGTAGGCCGGAATGACCACTGAGAGGGCGGTTGCCGGGGGCTGAGTTGGTGCGCTCATCGGAACTCTTCGTGGATTGGGATCAGCGCCAATCGTATCACTGGTCGCGGATTTGCTTGGCTGCCGGCTGCTAGGCTCCAATTCTGTCAGACCAGCGCAGACTGGGGAGCCACGACGAAGATGGGTGAACGAGTGACAAAAGACTACAGAGCCCTTTTCCTGCCGATCGTCCTAGGTCTTGGGGGGTGGCTGCTGGCCGGCTGCGCTGGCAAGGTGCCCGAGGCTTCGGAGCCGGCTGCTGGGGCTGCTCCAGCGAGGGATTTACTGCGTTCCTTACCCTATGCCGGGTCGGTGCCGCTGGCCGCGGACCAGCCGGTGGCTCGGGGAGTGGTAGTTCATGATCGGCAGCAGGCGCAAGAGGGATGGAATCTGTTCACGCCGCGGGACCAGCGGCGCGCCTACTTGATCGACAACGAGGGTCGAACGGTGCATTCGTGGTCGGCCGAAGTGTCAGATGGCGCCGGCTGGCAACATGTCGAAGTCGATCAGCAGGGCGATCTCTTCGTCATCATCAAAGGGCAGGCTCTGCTGCGCCTGGGGTGGAATTCGCAGCTGCGCTGGCGGCTTGAGGGGCGCTATCACCACGATGTTGCACCAACTCCGAGTGGTGATGTTTGGGCGGCTGTGCGACGGGCCGAAGTGGTTTCTCTTGCTGGCCGGCGGCTACCGGTCATCACCGATTCTCTGGTGCGCCTTTCGGCGACAGGAGAGACTCTGCAGGAGATCCCCCTACTGCCGCTGCTGGGCGATTCGGTACTTCCCTGGCGGACGGACCTGATTGTCGAGATGACCGCCCAATACGGCGATCCGCTGGCCGCTCTGGCTCATTTGCAACCCGGCAAAGCGCCGGATCTCTTCCATCTCAACAGCATTGAGTTGCTGGGCGGTGCCGGCGCCGCTTTGGGAGCTGCCGATGACTTGCTGATCTCGGTGCGCGAACTCGATGAGGTCGTGGTGCTGGATGCGCAGAGCGGCGAGCTGCGCTGGCGTTGGGGTCGTGGCAAGCTCGATGCGCAGCACCACCCGACCATGACCGCGCGCGGTTCGATGCTGATTTTCGACAACGGTCGGCGCCGCGGATGGTCGCGCGCCCTCGAGATCGACCCGACCAATGGCGGCATTGTCTGGCAATACCGGGGCAGTGAGGAGGCGGCACTCTACAGCCACAGCCGGGGAGCGGCTCAACGCCTGGCCAATGGCAATACCTTGATCACCGAAAGTGATGCGGGTCGCGCTTTCGAGGTGACCGCCGCTGGCGAGGTGGTGTGGGAGTTCTTCTGTCCGGTGATCACCGAGAAGCCGGATGGTAGTCGGCAGCGAGCGGCGATGTATCGGCTCAAACGGCTGACCCCTAGCTCCCATCCCCAGATCGCGGCGCGCCTCGCCACGGCGGCTCGGGCGGCTCACTAGGTCAGAGACTCTCCAGCTGTGCCAGGCGGGCGTTCGCACGCGCTTCGCCAGCATCCAGGATACGGTCGTAGAAGGCCAGAGCTCCGACCCGGCCATACCAGGTGCGGCCGCCGCTCCAAGCTTTGCCGAGCACCAGGGGTCGGGGTTGCCAATGGTAGAAGCCACCGCTAATAGCGGTGCTGTGGAGTACCTTGCGGCCGTCCAAATAAGCTTGCAAGCGGCCGCTGGAGTAGCTCACCAAGAGATGGATCGGGCGCCCGCGGGGCAGGGTGGCGAGTTCGATTTGCGGCTGGTTCGAGAGCTTACCGGTGGATGGGGTGCGCAGGCGCAGCCACAGACGATCCGCGCGTTGCACCAGGGTCAAGTTGCGTGATCTGGGGCTGCCGCTGAAGGACAGTAGGGTGCCTTCTGAGGAGTTGTCGAAAGAGCGTTCGTCGGCAGTGAAGAGCAACTCCACGGTGAGTTCATGGGTGCGCCGCGCACCCTTGTAGAGGCGCTCTATCGGTGCCGAATCGAAGTAGGCCCGGCCGCCGCTGAGGAGCAAGCCGCCGGACTCCGCGAGTCGGGCAGCGCCTTCGACGGCAAGTCCAGACTCACTTTCTGCGCCAGCCGCCGCGGGCCAGCGCAGCAGTAGACCGCGCGGGTCGCTGGGCCAGCTTGGGGCGGCGATGGGTAGCTCCTGTGGTGGTGCCAGGTTGGCTGGCTCGGCGAGGTCGCTGATACCCGCCAGACGCAGAGTGTCTGCGGTGGTGAGGTCGCCGCCCAGCAGCAACAGCAGCTCGCTCGCGGGATCGCCGAGCTGTCGCGCCAAGATGGGCTGGCCGGAAGCCAGCTCGGCCTGCAGCGGAGTGGCGCGGATCGGTTCGTCGAAGCGCACCAGCACACTACTACCAAGGGCTATCGCGGCAATGGCTTGGGGAGCTCGGGCGGGCAGCACGCGGACCACCCCCAGGCGCGAGAGCTGACCACGGCTGGCTTCGACGATGTAAGTGCCGGGGGTGCTCCAGCGGTAGCGGATCGACTGGCCGCGGGCAGTGGCACCATCGCCCAGCCGCCAGTTCCAATCAGTGTTCTCCGGACTGTCGTCGTCGATCTTGAATTCGACGGTGAGGGGTGCTTCGCCGCGATGGCGGCCAAGGTACAGGGGTTCGGCCCAGAGGTCGGGATAGCGATCGGTGCCGGGATCGATGGTCAGCCGCTGCGGGCGGCCGACGATAGTCAGGCTGTCGGGGTCGGTTTCGACGACGAAGAGGTCATAGTTGGAACGCTGGTGATCGTGCTGGTTCGGGGAGGCGGCGAAAGCTAGCCAGCGGCTATCGCGGGACAGCATCGGGAAGTAGAGATAGCCCTGGCCGGCGGGCAGCAGAGGGTCGTTCTTGCGCAGCAAGGTAAAGCTGCGACGCTCGGCGAGTTCCATCGCTTGCAGCGGGCCGCCAGCGCCGGCGGCCCAGAAACCCCAGCGCCCATCGTGGGAGAAGTAGGGTTCGCAGCCCCCCAAGGAGTCCATGGCTTCGACCTGGCGCTGCTCCGGGTCATAGGGCGAGAAGGTCGGGTCGCCTTGGGTGGCCCAGCGCAAACTGGCGTCCACCAACCAGCCGTGACGGGGGAGCTCGTTATCGATCAAAGGTAGATTCTCGCCGCTCGACAAGCGAAAAAGACGGGTGCGGCCACGGCCATCGATGTAGATCAACTGGTCATCGTTGCGCCACACCGCGGCCCGGTGCTCGAAGTAAGTCCGCGCCCGACCGGGTAGGGTCTGCACGCTGCCGCCATCGATCCGGACCACGCGCAAAATGCCGCCGGCACCCTGCCGCGGATAGCGCTCGCGGCCGCGGGCTAGGCTGAGGTAAGCCACCTGTTGGCCATTGGGCGAGAGGTGCGGGCAGCAGTGGTGGCGCCCCGGCTCGTCGGCCGATAGCTGACGGGCGGGACTGCCATCGAAAGAGCGTAGCCAGATGCGCCAGTCGGTGGCGCGGTTGGACTCCCAGACCACCCATCCGTGCTCGACCATGGCGTCTACCGGTGCGGGTTCGAGACCCGCGGTGGGGGGAGTGGTCTCGCTGAGGGTGTCGCTGGAGAGGGTGGGGGGTAGCGTCGCCGATCGGGCGGGCGTTGGCGGCTGGCTGCCACCGCAGCCGGTGAGCCAGCCGGCCAAGAATGTTAGGAGCGCTAGCCTTGCTGGCCAGGCCAACAGCCAGGCCGCTTGGCGAGCGCTCTCAGGGCGTTGCATGACGCTCGGCGAGGATCAAGCCGCCACCGGCGAGGTCACCGTTGTAGCCCACCCGGAAGCCTAGTGGGGCGTCCTCTGATCGCTCGGCGAAGGCGCGCGTCAGATCGTCCTGCTGATACTCGTGGAAGGCCGCCAGAGTGCCGGCATAGTGACCGAAAAGGCCGATCTGCCAAGTAGCGGGGTCGAAGGCCGCGAAAGGGACGCCACTGTCGTCCTGCAACACGGCAGCCGCTGTCTGCACCATCGCCCGGACAGAGGAGAAGCTGTCCAGATGGGGTAAGTATTGGGCCGATTTGAGCAGCGCGTTGTAGGGGCCCAGGTGGCCGATAAAGCGGCCGAAAGCCGGGTTCTCGGCGAGTCCATCGTCAGACAGGTCTTGGGAGAAGAAATAAAGCCGTCGTGGGATGTCATCAAGGATGAAGTCTAGCCGCATCGCGCTCGGGGCGGTTTGCGAGTCGGCTAGAGGATGCTCGATGCCCTCCTCGTCGAGGGTGATGTAGTGAGCCGCGGTGGGTGTAGCGCCAGCTCGGGCAAGCTGGATGTAAAACACCGAGATGATGCCACTCCAGCGGCCGGGTAGGTCCTGGCGCATGCGTTTGCGAACGAAATAGCCGGCTTCGACCAAGTTGTCGAGCACCTGGCGCAGCCGGCCGAGTTCTTCAGTCAGCTCGGCGGCTCGCAAGTCGGCCAGGCGCGGCAGCTCGCCGGGTTCTTCCAGCCCTACCAAGATGTAGGTCGAGGCGGCGGGGAAGAAGTGCAGAGCGTGCATCAGGTCGGGGCCACCGAAAGGGTAGAAGAGGGGGGCGGCCGGCACGGTCAGAGCGGCCAGATGTTGGCTGGTGAAACGGTCGATCGGCTGCAGGTATTCCTCGGTCAAGCGCTGCCAAGCCGAGTCCATGCTGCTGGCGTGGGGCCGCCATGGTTCGAGCAGTTCGGCGGGTACTTGCTCCGGGTCAGTCGCTTGCAGGCCAGCGAGAAAGCGAGCGCTGGCCTGAAGCGCCCGCGGGCCGCCATCGTCACGATGGCTCACTTGACGTTGTTGTGGGCTGTCTGACCCCGGTCGCCAAGCAGAGGATTCGCTGTTGTTGGTGGGTTGCTGCTCGCCACAAGCGGCGAGCAGCAACGCCAGGCCGCTCAGGCAAGTCCAGCCTAGAATTCTACGGCGGTAGTGGGCGGTCATGTCAATCGTTCTCCCGACAGTTCGAGCGCTGCTTCGATAGCAGGTAAAGCGGAATACCCAGCAACACCGTGGCGAGCCCAGCGAGGCTTTCCCAGGGTTGCGCGCGGGCGGTGTAGACGATGGTCATCAAGCTGATAGCGGCGAAAAGCAGCGGTGTCACGGGATAACCCCAGGTGCGGTAGGGGCGGGGTAGGTCGGGCTCGTGGTGACGCAGCCAGAATACCGCCACCACGGTGAGCAGGGACGAAGTGGTCAGGGCGATCTGAGTGTAGATCAGCACTTTGTCGAAAGTTGCGGTGAGGATCAAGACCACGGTGATCATGGTCTGCAGCAGGATTGCCCAGATGGGGATGCCGGCGCGGTTCTTTTGGGCCAAGCGGCGAAAAAGGGTGAAGTCCTCACCCATCGCCATGGTCACTCGCGGCCCCACCCAGATCATTGAGCTAATCGACGACACCAGCGCAATGCACAGCAGGCCGCTCATTAGCCGGCCGCCGAGTTCGCCGAAAATCCGGATGGCAACGGTATGTCCCACCGAGACCTTGTCGCTCTGCGTTTGCAGTTCGGTGATGGGTGTGGAGTGTAGGAAAGCCCAATTGAGGGCCAGGTAGAGCAGTAGCACCAGGGTAGTGCCGAGGATCAGCGAGCGGGGCACATTGCGTGCTGGATCTCGCACTTCACCAATGATGTAGGTCGAGGCGTTCCAGCCGGCGTAGGCATACATCACAAACAATAGGGACACCGCAAACGGGGCGCCGCCAATCTCGCGCCAGGCCGCAGCGGAGGGCGCGAAGTCAATGCCGGTGGGGGTGCCCATACGCCAAGCGGCGGCGGCGAAGGCGAGCACCAACAACACCTTGAACAGGGTGAAGAAGTTCTGAAACATGCTACCCAGGCGCAGGTTGCGCAGGTGGGCCAGGGTCACCAAGACGATCAGCACGATCGACGCCCACTGCGGCGATGCCGCCGGCAGCAGGCGGTTGAAGAAGCTACCGAAAGCCATCGCCGCCAAGGCGATCGGCGCCGCGAAGCCCACCGTCAGTGAGATCCAACCGGCGAGGAAACCGAGCAGGGGATGAAAGACTCTGCTCAGGAAGTGGTATTCGCCGCCCGAGCGGGGCAGAGCCGCCGCCAACTCGGCATAGCTCAGCGCGCCGCAGAGAGCGAAGACACCGCCCACCAGCCACAGCGAGAGCAGGGCAAAGCCGGTCTCGATATCGAGCACTTGAAAGCCTAGGCTGGTGAAGACGCCGGTACCGACCATGTTGGCGACCACGATCGAAGTAGCTGTGGGCAGGGCGATCTTGTGGCGTGGGTCGGCGGTCATGGGAGGAGAGTATCGCGTTCGGTCTCCACTGGTCTCGCGGTGGTCTCGCCGGTGGGTCGGCGGAGCTTCGAGGGTCGGGTGAGGGTAAGAATTACGCGGTGATGGGCGTTATGTGGGTAAAGGAATTCGAAACGTTGCCCATTTGATGGCTAGAGGAGCCCCGCCGCCGATGCTCGAGATCACAGATTTGGTAAAGGTGTATCCCGGACCCGTTGCCGCTCTTCAGGGTATTCACTTGCAGATCCCCCAGGGCCTTTTTGGTCTGCTCGGGCCCAACGGCTCGGGCAAGACGACGTTGATGAGGATTTTAGCCGGTGTCTTGGAGCCGACCTCCGGGCGCATTGTTTGGGATGGCGAGGATGTGACTCAGCGGCCCGAGCGCATTTGGCCGCGGCTCGGCAATTTGCCGCAGTATTTTGGCTTCTACCCCAATCTGACCGGTGAACGGATGCTGCTCCATCTACTGCGCCTCAAGGGAGTGCACGCGCCGGGGGGGTTGGGCAAGCTCTGCGCTGAGTTGCTCGCGCGGGTCAACTTGAGCGCCGCCGCCAAACGCAAAGTGAAGGGTTACTCCGGCGGCATGCGGCAGCGACTGGGCATTGCCCAGGCGATCGCCGGCGACCCGGACCTGATCATCGTCGACGAGCCCACCGCTGGACTCGACCCGGAAGAGCGGATCCGCTTTTACCGACTGCTCGCTGAGTTGGCCGAGGAGCGCATCGTGCTGTTGTCGACTCACATTGTCGAAGATGTGGCGGTGCTCTGTCCGCGCTTCGCCGTCATCCGCCAGGGCCGGCTTTTGACTACCACCACTCCAGCCGCGGCGAGAGCGGGGATCGAGGGCCAGATCTACGAGGGCGAGGTCAGCCATGCAGAACTTGCTGAGCTGTCAAGGAGCCAGCTGGTGACCCAAGCTTACCTGGTCGAAGGGCGCAACATCATCCACCTGCATGTGCCCGAGGGGCCGCCCCCAGCCGGTTTCAAGGCCAAGGAACCTAGTCTTGAGGATGCCTATCTGGTGTTGATGCGGACCGCGGCTACCGATGCCAATCTTCAGCCTCTGCCGGCTGGAGTTCGGGCGTGAGCAGCGGCCGGACCCTGGCCGTTGCCGGCCTTGAATTCAGGACCCTGGCCAAGGGGCCGCTCTTTTGGTGCTTGGTGTTGGCGACCACGCTGGCGACTTTGGCGATCAACCCGGCGGGGATGATTCCCAATGGTGATCCGGGTGGCTTGCAGCCGTTCATGAATTCTAGATACGCGGTGGCGCAGCTGTTCTGCTTGACCGGCTTCCTGGTCTACAGCTTTTTTGCCGCGATCATGGCTGGGATGTCGATTATCCGCGATGACGAGGCGGAGATCTCGGAGCTTCTGCACAGCACGCCGCTTGCCGCCCGCGAGTACATCCTCGGCAAGTTCGCTGGGGTGATGGCGGCGCTGGCCGGTGTCTTGGTCTTGCACGTATTGGTGGCGATGGTGTGCTTGGAACTGCGTCCGGTGACCGACGCGGCGACCCAGCGGGGCCCCTTTCGCTTGGCCAGCTATTTTCTGCCGGTGCTGGCTTTCGCCGGGCCGGCGATTTGGGCGTCGGCGGGTATCGCTTTCGCAGTGGGCGAGAGGACGCGCAAGCCGCTGTTGGTGTACGCCGTGCCCACCGCCTTATTCGCGGCCACGGTCTTCATCTTCTTACCCAGCCGTGGCGCGGACCTCGACCCATGGCTCGACAACTTACTGTTGATTCTCGACCCCTCGGGTTTGGGGTGGTTGATCGAGAGCTTTTTTCTTGTCGACCGAGGTGCGGAGTTCTACAACACCGCACCGTTGGCCTTTGATTGGATCTACTTCACCCGTCTCGGGTTGGCGCTGGTGCTTCCTATGCTGGCGGTGCTTGGGTCGATCGGCCACTGTGGAAGAGTCGCTCGGGGCAAGGCGGGCGGTTTCGACTTCTCGAGGTGGCGTCGGCCAGCTGTTAGGCAAGGGGTTCGTCCAGCATCTCTGGCGACCGAGAGTTCGAGCTTTCGACCGTTGCGCGATCTCCAGATGACGACTTCGAAACCCGGTTTCCTGGCCAGCACCTGGCATATTTTGCGGGCCGAGCTGGCGGAGCTGCGCGGCCAGCCCAGCATCTATGTCTTCATAACGCTGGTCTTACTAATGATTCCAGAGGGAGGGCTGAATCGTCACGGGGTCTACGGCGCGTCGCTGCTGCTGACCGCCGGCACCATGGCGAGGGCGACGCTGAGCCTGATCGGCCTGCTGGTTTGTTTGCTGCTGCTGTTCTTCACCGTCGAGTCCTTGCAGCGAGAGAAGATCACCGGTTTTGGCTCGATCTTCTATGCCTTGCCCTTCCGGACAAGTGCCTTGCTGTTGGCGAAAGGGCTGGCCGGAGCGGTGATCGTCAGCGTCACCTTGGCGGGGAGTGTTGCGCTCTGTCTTGCTTTGCTGGCGTTGCAAGAGGGCACTCGCTTCGAAGTTTGGCCTTTCGTGGTGGTGTGGTGCGGGGTGTTGCCGGCGACTTTCTTTGTCTGGACCTCCTTCATCGTCGCGGTCTACGCCGGGTTGCGTCAGCGCTACCTGACCTATGCCGTGGGATTGGCGGCGTTGGCGGTGACCTTTGGTTACTTTCAGCGTGGCAAGTTGACTTGGGTGACCAATTGGCCGCTTTGGGGTACGTTGCGCTGGAGCGACATGGGCACTTTCGATTTGAATGGCCGGGCCTTGTTGCTCAATCGCAGCCTGGCGCTGGTGGTGGGGGTTTTCTGTGTCGCTGTCGCCATCCAGTTTTTTGCCCGAACAGAACCCGACGCCACTGCCGCGGCTTGGCGCCGACGGCCAGGAAAAGTGTTGCATCGGGCATTGCGGCTGGCGCCTTTTGCGCTGCTTCCGCTACTCCTTGGCGGCTATCTCAACCAGCAGATCGGGGTGGGGTTTCAGGGCGCTGTCGCGCAGCAGACGGCCAAGAACTATTGGCGACGCAACTTGGCGACGTGGTTTGACTTTGAGACGGCAAAGATCACACATGTCGATCTGGCAGTCGAGTTGTGGCCCGCCCGCCGCGGCGCCACCATCGCCGGCACCTTCACTATGGTCAACCAGTCCGAGCAGCCGATGCGCTGGTTTCCCTTCACCGTCGCGCCGTCGTTTGGCGAGGTCAGCTGGACTCTCGATGGGCGTTCAGCGGCGGCTGAGAATCGCTCCGGCCTGGCGTTGCTCGAACGCCCTACGTCCCTGGCACCTGGTGGTCAGGTGGTGGTCGGCTTCGCCTACGATGCCGTCTATCCTCAGGGAATGACTCGCAATGGTCGGGGTGTGGAGCAGTTCGTCCTGCCGGCAGGGGTGGTGCTGCACACTTTGAGAGACTCCTTCTTGCCCACCCCTGGTTTTGTCGAGAGCATCGGCGTTGGCGAGGACAATCGCTATGCGCCGCGGGCGCTCCCCGCCGACTTGCGGCAGCGAGAAGAGGCGCAGCCGGCGAGTGGCGATGGGGTGCCATTCACCACCCGGATCGAGGTCACTGCACCCAGTGTTTACACGGTTAATTCGGTCGGCAACAAGACCGCGGAGTACACCGATCACGGTCGTACCACGGTGGTTTGGGAGAGCGACTATCCGATCGGTGCGGTCAATATCTTGGCGGGGCGTTGGCAGAGCCGGCAGCAGGGCGGTGCGGCGGTGTATTTTCATCCCGATCACCAGGGCAACATCGATCAGATTCTCGGCACTCTAGCCGCCGCGCGGCGGTACTACTCAGAGTGGTTCTTTCCTTATCCCTGGCAGCAGCTGCGGCTGAGTGAATTCCCCAATCTGGTGACCAACGCGCAAGGTTTTCCGACCAATATCTCCTTTTCAGAGGGCATTGGATTTCTCGAGCGGCCGCAACTTGAGGGAGCACCGTTCTCGATGGTGGCCGCCCACGAAGCGGCCCATCAGTGGTGGGGCAATCTGGTCGCTGCGGCCGAGGGTCCTGGCACCGCTCATTTGGTCGAGGGAATGGCTCATTTCTCAGCCCTCCTGCTGCAAGAGGCCCAGAACGGGCTGCGTGGCCGGCTCGAGCTGAGTCGCAAGATGGAGGCCAGCTACGGCCGCAAGCGGCGGCTCGATGGCGAGCGGCCGGTGGCCGAGATGGTCGACGATCGAGAGACGTCGGATTGGACGGTGGTCTATGAGAAGGGCGCTTGGGTGATGTGGATGCTGCACAATCATCTGGGACCGGCCAAGTCCTTGGCTGGGTTGAGTGAATTTGTACGGCAATTTCATCATCATCCCAAGCCACCGGTGACCGCGGATCTGCTGACAGTACTGCGGTCTCAAGCAGTGGATCCCGAGGCGTTCGACGCCTTTGTCGAGCAGTGGTTTTATGATGTGGTGCTACCGATTTATCGCTGGCGAGAGGTCTCGGTAAGGCGGGTCGGCGAACGCTTCGAAATCAAAGCGACAATCGAGAACATTGGCACCGGCACCGCCACGGTGGAGGTGTCGGCGGTCCGCGGCCAACGCTTCGCTGATCGGGCGCCGGGCGGTGATTCGCCCTACCAGGACCAGCGAACCTCGGTGTTGCTCGGGGGAGGCCAATCGCGGCAGGTTTCCTGGACGGTCGACTTCGACCCGGAGCGCCTGGTCATCGATCCCGACCTGTTGATCTTGCAGCTCGATCGTGATTTGGCGGTGGCTGAACTCTAGCTGGCTGTGGGCAGCTGGGCGACGTGCTAGCCTGCCGGGCAGAGTCCACCGCCCCTAGCCGCCGATGAAGAACGCCCCTATTCGCCACCGTCTAGAGCAGGTCGCCTACCTGGCGGCCAAGGGTTGGTTGCGTGCCCATTCGCATGCTGGCGTGCGGCGTTTCGGCCATCGCTTCGGACGCTTGGCGCACCGCTTGCTGAGCAGCCAGCGGCGTTTGGCTCTGGCCAATCTGGAGCTGGTCTTGCCGCGGCTCGGCAGGGCTGAGCACGAGCGCATTGTCAAGGCTTGCTTCGAGCACTTCGGCGCCTACTTCTGCGAGTTCCTCTCCGCGGGGCGTTTCGATCGTCAAGCCAGCGATGCCCTTTTCGAGGTCGCGGGCTGGCAGCACGTCGAGGCCGCCGAAGCGGCTGGCGACGGTTACTTTTTGATGACCGGCCACTACGGTGCTTTTGAACTCGGTGCCCATCCCTTCACTTTGCGCGCCGGCCCGGTCCACATGGTCGCCCGTCCGGCCGACAATCCACACATCGAGGCCGACCTGGCTCGCCTGCGCTGCCGCTTCGGCAATCAGGTCATCCACAAACGGGGTGCTGCCCGGCGCATGTGGAGCGCGGTGCGCAAGGGCGCGCGGGTGGGCATTGTCATCGACCAGCGGGTGCCGTCGGATATTGGCATTCAGGTGCCTTTCCTAGGACAACCAGCCTGGAACAGCCCGGTGCTGGCGGCATTGTCGATCCGTACTGGCGCGCCGGTGCTACCGATCTTCACCGAACCCATCGAGGCCGATCGCTACCGCCTCACCGTCGGCGAGCCGATCCTGCCAGAGGGCAAGGGTGAGGAAGCCGAACGCGCCCTTACCGAGCGCTACCTGGTAGAGATTGAAGGCTGGATCCGCCGCCGGCCCGAACTCTGGCTGTGGATGCATCGCAAGTGGCAGTTGTGAGGATGGCAACGGCTAAGGCTGCCGAGTCTCTTCAGACCGGACTGTGTTCGACGGCGCCAGCTGGGATGGCCTCGTCTTCGAGCAGGATTGGGATGTCGGAGACGATCGGGTAGACCAGCTGCGAGGTCTCGCAGTAGAGCCCTTGGGAGACCTCGGGTTCTTCATCCCGGAAGTGTTCGCGGTACTTCTCGACCAGACTGTCGCAGGTCGGCTGGTCGAGCTTGACCAGGCTCAGCTCGCCGCGGCTTTTTGGGCAGATCAGAATGTCGAGTAGCTCGGTGTCGATGGCCATGGAGGTCTCCTCAGCAGTTTGAGAATTGATCTTAGACCATTGGTGGTGGTCTTCGCACCCCTGATACCGGGTCGGCAGTTATAGGCCGCCAGCAAGGTCGATCAAGGTACCTGTGGCGTAAGAAGCTTTTTCGGAGAGTAGCCAGAGAATCGCCTCGGCTACCTCCTCCGGCCGGCCGCTGCGCTGCATTGGGATCTTCGCCTTGACGCGCTCTAGCCGATCGGGTTCACCGCCGCTCGCATGGATCTCAGTCTCGATAAATCCAGGCCGCACGGCGTTGACCCGGATGCCCTGCGCGGCGACCTCTTGGGCGAGCCCAAGGGTCATCGTGTCGACGGCACCTTTGGAGGAGGCATAGTCGACGTACTCGCCAGGTGCGCCCAGCCGCGCCGCCGCAGACGAGACGTTGACGATGCTTCCACCCTGCCCGCCGTGCGCCGTCGACATGCGGCGTATGGCTTCGCGGGCGCAGAGAAAGGAGCCGAAGACGTTGGTTGCGAAGACTCTCCGCAAGCGCTCGATGCCGATCTCCTCGACCCGCATCTGCGGTGCCAGAATACCGGCATTGTTAACCAGGGCAGATAGCGAGCCGAGTTTTCGATCTACCGTCTCGAACAGCCGCACGACATCCGCTTCCACAGAAATGTCGGCGCCTACCGGCAACGCTGAACCGCCCGAGGTGCGGATCTCCCGCACGACGTCCTCAGCCGCCGCCTCGTTTGTCCGGAAATTCACACACACCGTGTAGCCGTGGGCGGCGGCAAGCTTGGCGGTTGCCCGGCCGATTCCTCGGCTGGCGCCGGTGACTAATAGGATGGGCTTCCTCATCAACCTGCTTTCTTGCACCGGATGTCACGACAACCAGAAGCCGTAGTTTGTCCCCCAGGCGAATCAGCTAGTCGGGATTAACAACCGCTCGACGCTGCGGGTCTTACCCGTAACCTCGTCGACGTCGATCACGGCGCCGGCCAGGCGCAGGTCGTGTTTGGCGATTTCTAGGGGCACGCGGGTTTGTAGGGCGAAGCGCTTGAGCACTTTGGCGGCTTTGAAGCCGATGATGCCGTCGTAGGGGCCGGTCATGCCGACGTCGGTGATCAGGGCGGTGCCGCCGGCCAAGACGCGCTCGTCGGCGGTGGGTACGTGGGTGTGGGTGCCGAAGACGGCGCTGACTCGGCCGTCGAGGTAGAAGGCCATCGCTTGCTTCTCGCTGGTGGCCTCGGCGTGGAAATCCACCACCACCACCTTGACCTCCGAGGGTAGGTCGGCAAGCAGCCGGTCGGCGGCTTTGAAGGGCGAGTCGAGGTTCTTCATGAACACCAGCCCTTCGAGATTGATCGTCGCCACCGGCACCCCGGCTGCGGTCTCGCCGACATAAACACCGCTGCCGACATTGCCCTCGGGGTAATTTGCAGGACGCAACAAGCGGGGGTCGGAGCTGAGCAGCGGCAGACCCTCCTTCTTGTCCCAAATGTGGTTGCCAGTGGAGTAGCAGTCGATGTTCAACGCATCAAGTTCTTGGATGATCGCCGGGGTCACGCCGAAGCCGCCGGCGGAGTTTTCGACGTTGACGATCACGTAGTCGAGTTCGTACTGGTGGCGCAACTCGGGTAGCAGGCGTTGCAGGGTGCGGCGGCCGGGCTTGCCGATCAGGTCGCCGACGAATAGCAGCTTCATCTCCGGTACCTCATCGGGCGTGTTCGATGGCGCGGGTTTCGCGAATCACCGTCACTTTGATCTCGCCCGGGTAAGTGAGTTCGTTCTCGATCCGCTTGGCGATGTCCTTCGACAACCACAGCGAGGCTTCATCAGATAGCTTGCCGGAGTCGACGATGACCCGGATCTCGCGGCCGGCCTGGATGGCGAAGGTCTTCTGCACTCCTTTGAAATCGCGCGCGATCTCTTCCAGCTTCTCGAGCCGCTTGATGTAGCTCTCGAGCACTTCGCGGCGGGCCCCCGGACGGGCCGCCGACAGCGCATCTGCGGCGGTCACCAGCACCGCTTCGACGGTCTCCGGATCGAAGTCGCCGTGGTGGCAAGCCATGCCGTGGACCACTTTCTCGGACTCGCCGTACTTGCGCAGCAGATCGATGCCGAGATGCAGGTGGGAACCCTCCATCTCGCGGTCCACGGCCTTGCCGATGTCGTGCAGCAGGCCCGCGCGTTTGGCGGTGTGGATGTCGGCGCGCAGTTCGGCGGCCATGGTGGCGGCCAGATAGGCGACCTCTTTGGAGTGCTTGAGCACGTTCTGGCCATAGGACGTGCGGTAGCGCAGGCGGCCGAGCAGTTTGACCAACTCGGGATGGATGTCGGCCAGGTTGAGTTCCAGGAGAGCCGCTTCGCCTTCTTGCTGCACCCGGGTCTCGAACTCGGCTTTGACCTTCTCAACCACTTCCTCGATACGGGCCGGGTGGATGCGGCCGTCGGTGATCAGGCGTTCCAGAGCCACGCGGGCGATCTCGCGGCGAAAGGGATCGAAGCCCGAGAGGATCACCGCTTCCGGCGTGTCGTCGACGATCAAATCAACCCCGGTAGCCATCTCTAAAGCGCGTATGTTGCGCCCCTCGCGGCCGATAATGCGGCCTTTCATCTCGTCGCTGGGCAGCAGCACCACCGAGACGGTGGTCTCGGCGACGAAGTCCGAGGCATTGCGTTGAATGGCGTTGGCGAGGATACGTTGCGACTGTTTGTTGGCTTGCTCGCGGGCTTCGTCTTCGATCCGCTTGACCAGGTGGGCGGCTTCGTTGCGGGCATCGGTCTCGAGCACCCGGATGAGGTCCTCTTTGGCCTGGTTGGCGGTCAAGCCAGAGATTTGTTCGAGCTTGGTGCGCTCTTGCTGAATCAGCTGATCGAGATCGGTCTGGGCGCGGTCGACTTGCTTTTCTTGGCTGGCCAGCTGACGCTCCAGCTCGGCAGAAGTTTGCTCGCGCCGAGTGACTTCCTGGTGCCGCCGGTCGACGGAATCACCTTTCTGTGCCAGACGATGCTCGATCTTCTCCAGCTCGCTACGCCGTTGCCGCGACACCTTCTCGAACTCGTTGCGGGCTTGAAGCAGCTTTTCCTTGACCACCAGCTCACCTTCGCGCAGCTTGGCTTCGCTGTCGCGGCGAGCGTCTTCGACTACTTTCTGGGCCTCTTTCTGTGCGGCTTCGATCTGCTGTCGGGCGGACCGCTGAATCAGCAGGAAATATAGCTGTACGGCGATCACGATCGCCACCAGGACGATCAAGATCCAGAGGATCGGGCTGGTCACTTCGTTCACCCCCAGATAGAGGTAGGTGCATCAGCAGGAGGCAGGCTGATCAATGCGTCGCCATCGTTGGTGGCGGCCAAGGCAGAGAAGACCAAGCATCCCCCGTGGGGGTAAGGTGGGGCTCCTTTGGTTAGAACCGGGCTCCAACCAGGTGGGTGTCCGCGCCGCTGGCCGTCAGCGTCCTCGTGCAGGCGAGGCTGGCACGGGCCAGCGGGTGAAGACTCCCTATTTCATGACGTTGGTTCTAGCAATCTCAGAGACCCAGTTACCCATCCACGAGGGATGCAAGACTTATGATGCCTTAGGCGCTTACAAGTTAGGCGCTTACCAGTGGCCAGCTTGGAGCTTTCAGGTGTCCAACGCTTCGTCGAGCTCGCCACTCAGCTCGGCCACTTTCTCCATGATCTGGACCCGTTCCCCTTCTAGCTGCTGAGTGCACTGAAGCAGTTCGTCGGCCAGATTCAGGGCCGCCAAGACAGCGATCTTACCGGAATCTACGGTCGTCACGTGTTCAGCGATCTCCTGCATCTTGCAGTTGACGAGGCCTGCTAGTTTTTGCATGTATTCGCGGCCGTGCTCGCTGCGCACATGGAAGACTGCGCCGTGGATCTCCACGTCGATCGAAGTGATGCTTCTCGCTAGTGTTGCCATGCCCGTGCGACTCCGCAAAGTGTCTCGCTCCGCGGGCAACCCATGCCCTGCCAGAGATTTAGACGCGGGTGAACTATAGCACAGGGCGGTTGGCCCAGGCCCCCTAGCTTTGGTCGGTGAGCAGTTCTTCGAGGTGCTCGACCAGGCTGCCAACCCGCTGCTGAATGTCGTCCCGCTCTTGCTGCCAGGCGGTGACTTCTTGCTGATTCTTCTGCGCCTCGGTGAGGGCGCTCTCTAGTTTGCCGACACGGGCTTCGAGTTGGGTGTTCTGCTCCCGCGCTTGACGCAGGCCTTTGGCGGCGGCATGAACTTTCTCTTCTAAATCTTTGAGCCAGGCGGTAGACATTTCTTCTCCTGCGGGCAGGCCCTCGGCACCGAATCAATGGGCCAGGCCGAATCGCTTCTCGAGCTGCGCCGCCAAGTCTTGGTGGCGCTGGTTGATTTCGTCTTGAGTCAGTGAGCCGGCCGTCGAGCCGTATTGGAACCAAATCGTGGTGTTGACCGCTCCTGCCGGCACCCCCCTACCGCTGTAGCGGTCCTTGAGGCCGAAGGAGAGCAGGTCGGTGATTTGCTGCTGGTCGATGGTGCGGCCGATCTCGCTCCAGGAGACTTCGACCGCGTGGGTCAAGGTGGTATCGGCCGCGATGCCGGGGTGCTTGGACGGGATATCGACCCGCAGAGCACTTTCCTGGTCATCCCTGAGCAGAGCGCTGCAGGCCAACTCGGCGACCAGTAGCGGCCAGGGGCCATCCTCGTCGAGCTGGCCGAGGTAGCCCACTGGCTGCTCCGGCTGGTCGGCGACAAACAGGTCGGAGGTATGGCCGGGCAGCAACTGCGGCCGGCGGCTCGGGCGCGCTTCGAGGGTCACTCCAAGAGCCTGCGCCAGGCTGTCGACGACCCCCTTGAGGTCGAAGAAGTCGACCTCGGCCGGGCGTTGCCAAGCGCTGCCAGCGGCACCGCCAGCGACCAACGCGAGGGTCTCGAACTCGCGCACGCCAGCTACCGGTGAGGTCACCCCAGCATCGGCGGCGAAGACATGGGCAATCTCGAACAGGCGCACTTCCCCGGCGCCGCGGCGCTGGTTGTAGCGCGCCGTGCTCAGCAAGCCGGGCAACAGCGAGCGGCGCATCACCGCATAGCGGTCAGATAGGGGATTGGCCACCTGCAAAGCGGGAGCAGCGCTCAATAAGCCGGCGAAGGCGTCGTCGGACTGGCGATCGTGGAAGGCGTAGTTGATCGCTTCGGCGAAGCCGCAGGCCGCCAGGTGATCCTGGATCTGTCGCCGCAGTCGGTGGTTGGGACTCTCGGCAGCATCGAGGCCGGCGATCTGCGGCAAGCTGGAGGGCACGTTGTCGAAGCCATGGATGCGCAACAGCTCCTCATAGAGGTCTGCCGGGAAGGGGTTGTGAAAGTCGTACCAGCGCCACGAGGGGGCGCTGACCCGCCAGCAATCTTCGCCCTTGGACTCGGCCGCGAAACCCAGGGCGGTCAACGTTGTCTCGATCTCAGCGGGGGCGATGTCGACCCCGCCGAAGGCTGCCAGCCGGTGCCGTTCGAGGTCCAAGGTCGGTGGCCAGTCGGGGTCTAGATGCTGTGGATCTACCTCACCGGCCAGCACTTCGCCACCGGCTAGCTCGGCGATCAAAGCTGCCGCTCGCTGAGCTGCCCAAAGGCAGGCCAGGGGGTCGGCACCGCGTTCGAAACGGTGGCTGGCGTCGGTGTGTAGGCCGAGTTTTTTGGCCCCACGGCGGACGACGTTGGGGTCGAAATGGCCGCTTTCGAGCAGCACCGTGGTGGTGCTGTCGGTGACCTCGCTATCGCGCCCGCCCATCACTCCCGCCAACCCCACCGCTCGTTCGGCATCGGCGATCACCAGCACCTCCGGATCGAGCTTGTGCTCGTTGCCGTCTAGGGTCACCAAGGCTTCGCCGGCATGGGCGCGGCGGACCCGGATCTCAGCTCCGGCGAGCTTGTCGTAGTCGTAAGCATGCAGCGGTTGGCCGGTTTCCCAGAGCACGAAGTTGGTGATGTCGACGATGTTGTTGATCGATCGCGAGCCGATCGCTTGCAGCCTCTCGACCAGCCAGCTCGGACTCGGTCCGACGGTGACGCCGCGGATCATCAGCGCGCTGTAGCGCCGGCATAGCAGCGGCTCTTCCAGGGAGATGATGATCTTGCCGTCGATCGACTCAGAGCAGGTGCTGGCAACCAACTCGGGCGGCCGTAAGGGTTGGCCAAAGACCACCGCAACTTCCCGTGCCATGCCGAGGTGGCACATGCAGTCGGGGCGGTTGGTGGTGATGTCGAGATCCAGCACCACGTCGTCGCCCACTTGGCGTTGACCTTCGACCGCCAGCCCGGCGTCGGTCAGTCCGCGGGCGAGCTGATCGAGATCCTCGGGTAGCTCGACATAGTCGCCAATCCAATTGCGTGAAAGCTCCATCGCGCTGTTCTCCTCAGCTGCGGATCTGGCGTAGCAGGCGTTCGTCGTTGTCGAACAGTAAGCGGATGTTAGGGATGCCGAAGCGGATCATCGCCACCCGGTCGATGCCGAGGCCGAAGGCGAAGCCAGAATAGCGCTCGGGGTCGATACCGCAGCCAGCCAGCACCCGCGGGTCGACCATGCCGGTGCCCAGGATCTCCATCCAGCCGCTGCCCGAGCACACCGCGCAGCCCTTGCCGTGGCAGAATGGGCAGGTGATGTCGACCTCGGCCGACGGCTCGGTGAAGGGGAAGAAGCTGGGTCGTAGTCGAACCCCGGTGTCGGCGCTGAACAGGCGCTGAATGAAAGCTTCCAAGGTGCCCTTGAGGTCCCCCAGGGTGATGCCCTCACCGACCGCCAGTCCTTCGATCTGGTGGAACATCGGCGAGTGTCGAAGGTCGTTGTCCTTGCGATATACCCGCCCCGGGCAGATCACCCGAATCGGCGGCTCACTGCGCTCCAACATGGTGCGGATCTGCACCGGCGAGGTGTGAGTGCGCAGCAGTAGATCTCTGCTGCTGCTTTCACCGCCGAGGAAAAAGGTGTCCTGAGTGTCGCGGGCCGGGTGGCCGGCGGGAATATTCAGCGCCTCGAAGTTGTGGTAGTCGTCCTCGACTTCGGGACCCTCGGCAACGCTGTAGCCGAGTTCGGCGAAGATCTCTTCGATCAGCCGGGCGGTATGGGTCACCGGATGCAGCGCGCCGATTCGAGGTATCCGGCCGGGTAGGGAAACATCGATCGGCGGCGGGCCGCTGCGGGCCGAAGTTAGATTGTCGCGCAGCTCGCCGAGGCGCTCTTGAACTTGTTGTTTGAGCCGGTTGACAGCCTGGCCATAGTCGCGGCGATCGGCCGCCGCGATGTCTTTCATGCGGCCCAGCAGGGCGCGCAGCCGGCCTTGCTTCTTGCCGGCCCAGCGCAGACGCAGAGCTTCTAGATCCTCGGTGGTACATACCGCCGAGGCTTCGCTAGTGAATTGCTCGGCCAGCTGGTCGAGCTCGGTGGCGGCGTTATCGCTCATCGGCTCGGCCTCCGTTGGTGAGGCTTAGCCTTCCTCGGCCGCTTGCTTGGCGTCCTCGGGCTTGGCCTTTTTCCTTGGCTTGGCGGCGGCCTTCTTCTTCGGCTCGGCCTTTTTCTTTGGCTTGGCTTCTTCAGCCGGCGCCTCCGGGTCGGCGCTGATCTCGCCGGCCATGCCCTTCTTGGCCAGCTCGGCGAGATCGCCGAAAGCCTTCAGGTCGTGTACCGCTATATCGGCCAAGACCTTGCGGTCGAGGTCGCAGCCGGCCTTGCGCAGGCCGCCCATGAAGGTGTTGTAGGACATCTCGTGCAAGCGGGCCGCGGCATTGATGCGGACGATCCACAGGCGGCGGAATTGGCGTTTGCGCTGGCGCCGGTCGCGGTAGGCAAAGGACAGTGCCCTATCGACCGCTTCTTTGGCGACGCGATGGGCCTTGGAGCGGGCGCCGTAGTAGCCCTTGGCGCTCTTGAGGATCTTACGGCGTTTGTCGGCACGCTTAGTGCCTCTGCGAACTCTCGGCATGACTGGAACCTCGTTTGTTTAAGGGCGCTCGCTCGCGGCGGCGTCCGTGGCGTGCCGGATGAGCGGCGCGCCTGAGCCCCGGCGGACAGGTTCGTTCCGCCGGTAGCCGGGTTGTTCTGGCGGCCGCGGTCGACGCAGCCGGTCCCGCGCTATCGCAGGAGCTTCTTGATGGTGCCCACCATGGCGGGAGACACCTCGGTACTCTTGCGCAGATGGCGCTTCCGCTTCTGGCTTTTCTTGGTGAGCATGTGGCTGGCCATCGACTTGTGTCGTAGCACCTTGCCAGTGGCCGTCACCTTGAAGCGTTTGGCTGCTCCGCGATGGGTTTTCTGTTTCGGCACGGGTTTGCTCCTTTGTCTACCGCGTGTCTATTAGCCGCGCCGCAGGCGCGAGTCGCTCTTTATATCCTAGATTTGGTCCGCAGTCAGCTTTTTGCCGCACCTTACAGCTGGCTACAGCTCATTGCTGTGCGAATCGCTCTGCTGAACGGCATGGGCGAGGAAATCTTCGACGCTCAGGCTACCCAGGTCGTCGCCCTGCCGGCGGCGCACGCTGACGCAGCTGGATTCCTGCTCCCGGCCTCCGACCACCAGCATGTAAGGCACCTTCTGCAGCTGCGCTTCACGGATCTTGTAGCCCAGCTTCTCGTTGCGTGAGTCCAGTTTGGTCCGCAGACCGGCGCCGTGCAGCTGGTCGCGGACTTGCTGGGCGTAGTCCAGGAACTTCTCCGACACCGGCAGCACGATGGCTTGCACCGGAGCTAGCCACAGGGGAAAGGCACCGGCGGTGTGCTCGATCAGGATGCCGATGAAGCGCTCCAGCGAGCCGAGCATGGCGCGGTGGATCATCACCGGGCGGTGTTCGGCGCCGTCGCTGCCGACATATTCCAACTCGAAGCGCTCGGGCATCTGGTAGTCGAGCTGCACGGTGCCGAGCTGCCAGCTGCGGCCGATGGAATCGCGGACTTGGAAGTCGATCTTTGGGCCATAGAAGGCGCCGTCGCCTTGGTTGGTGTCGTAGGCGATGCCTTGGCGGTCCAACGCCGCCCGCAGCGCGCCCTCGGCGCGGTCCCACATCTCATCGCTGCCAATGCGTTTCTCCGGTCGGGTGGAGATTTCGATGTCGATCTCAAAGCCGAAGGTGCCGTAGATCTGCTGGATCATCTCCACCGTGCGCAGGACCTCTTCTTCAACCTGTTCTGCGGTGCAGAAGATGTGGCCGTCGTCCTGGCAGAAAGTGCGCACCCGGGTCAGCCCAGAGACCACGCCGCTGCGTTCGTAGCGATGCAGCCGGCCGAAGTCGGCATAGCGGATCGGCAGGTCGCGGTAGG
Organism: Candidatus Multivoradales bacterium; assembly: GCA_965248925.1. Taxonomy (GTDB): domain Bacteria; phylum Acidobacteriota; class Thermoanaerobaculia; order Multivoradales; family J023; genus CBDFLE01. Next base: position 3,809,671 of record CBDFLE010000006.1, read on the forward strand.
AGCGCAGCCGGGTGGAGTAGATCAAGCAGTGGGTCGGGCAATTCATCGGCTTGACCGCCAGCTGGCGGTCGTCGGCATCGATGAAGAACATCGCCTCGCGATAGTTCTCGTAGTGGCCCGAGGTATGCCAGAGGTCGACGTCGAGGATCTGCGGCGTCACCACTTCGTCGTAGCCGTATTGGTGGTAGAGCTGGCGCACATGCTCGATCAGCTGATTGTAGATCACCGTGCCGTTGGGGTGAAAAAACGGGCTGGCGGGCGCCTGCGGGTGAAAGCTGAACAAGTCCAGCTCCGGCCCCAGTCGCCGGTGGTCGCGCTTCCGCGCCTCCTCGATCTGTTGCAGATGGGCGGCGAGTTCCTTCTTCGAGCCGAAAGCGGTGCCATAGATTCGTTGCAGTCGCTCGTTGGCTTCGTCCCCTTTGAAGTACACCCCGGAGGCTTCTAGGAGCTTGATGGCGCCGATCTGACCAACGTTCTGTACGTGCGGCCCACGGCATAGGTCGGTGAACCGGCCATGGCGAAAGAGGGTGATGGTCTCGCCCTCGGGGATATCCTCCAAGCGCACCTGTTTCAGAGTCTCGCCGAGTTTGGCGAAGATCTTCGCTGCTTCCTCGCGGCTCACTTCGATGCGCTCGAAGGTTGCCTTCTCCTTCAGGATCTCCTTCATCTTGGCTTCGATCTGCTCTAGATCTTCAGGGGTGAAGGCGCGCGAAAAGCGGAAATCGTATTGGTACTTCTCCGAGTGGTCCTGGCGTCCGGCGTCGTACTCGACCTCTGGCCAGAGGCGTTTGACCGCGTCGGCCATCACGTGCTCGGCCGAGTGGCGGATAAATTGGCCGGCCTCGGCGTCGCGGGAGGTGAAGAGGCGGAAGCGACCGCTGTGGTGCATCGGTTGGCGCAGATCCACCAACTCACCGTCAAGTTCGGCGCCGAGGGCTGCTTTGGCCAGGCCGGGGCCGATTTCAGTGGCGATATCCAGCGGTGTGGCGCCGTGGGCGGTGGAGCGAACCGAGCCATCGGGGAGGGTCAGTTCAAGGGTGGTGGGTGTGCTCATCGCCTTGCCTAGATGCCTTGGTCGGAGAATCCGCTGCCGGTAGGGCGCGGAAGGGCCAGTTGCTTCTTCGGGGAACGGGGGGAAATCGCGAGCCGACCCTGGTAGGCGCTAGCGGACTCGAACCGCTGACCTCTACCGTGTGAAGGTAGCGCTCTAACCAGCTGAGCTAAGCGCCTAGGATCTGGATTACTCGACGACTCCACCCGACCGACTGGCTATCGGCCATTCTCGCCTTGGTAGGCCCGAGCGGACTCGAACCGCTGACCTCTACGATGTCAACGTAGCGCTCTAACCAGCTGAGCTACGGGCCTGAAACTGTCCTCGGATCGCCGCCGCGAGGCGGCTGCCAAGGATCGTGGAGGGTAGCAAAGGGGCGGGTGGGGTGTCAACCCAGCTGCTCCCCAGCGCAGTCGCTCCTCCAGAACGGCTGGCAGCGCCCGCCGGACACACCGCCAATGCCGCTCCGGCTAGGTAGACTTATTCGTTTCTTGGCAGCCACGTAGAAGGCAGTTGAACATCCCGTCTGATCAAGCTGTACTCCTCAGTCAGCGAATCCTGGACAGAGATTATGAAGTGTGAAACACTACTATTGCTAGCAGCCCGTGGCAGAAGTCCGTTTCTACAAAATGTGGCCTAAATTGAGGCCAGCCGGCGCAGGTGGTCTGATCGAAGATCTTAGTGGCCAATATCCGCTCTCGTGCGGCAGAAGCCAGCTCAGCAAGCTATATACGGCGCGAAAGCCCTGTTCGAGAGCCGAAAGAAAGCCCTGAAGGGCCCGTGGAGTGCCGGCTCCATACATTTGACGAAGCAGCAGCCCAAGATTGAATCCCGCGATGTGAATCAGCAACCTTTTGCGGATGTTGTCGTGACCTCGAAGGTGGGTCCTTCTCATACCGCCAGTCTCGTAGCAATGGGCAAAGGTGCGTTCTACTTTCTCTCCTCGACGCCGCGACAGCTCGCGGCCTCGACGACCCTTGATCCGTCGACGGTTGGCATACACCGCTTGCTTCTCCGCCTCTTTGCCGCACCAGTTGCGTCGGCCTCGATCCGGTTCCGAAATATAGGTTCGAATCTTCCCTTGACGCTGTGCCTTCATGACCGCGTTACTGTGATAGCCCTTGTCAGCCACCAGCTCTGAACGGACTTTCTCGCTCAAGTGATCGCCAGCCCCCGAATCCTCAACGACATCTTCCAGCACCGCAGCGACTTCATCCAACGTCCGCTCTAGGCTCGACGTGTCCCCTCGGTCTGCAGGTTGCACCGTCACCGCCACAACCGCACCCGTCTCCATATCCACCGCATGCTCGGCTTTGTGCGCCAGATGCGTCCGCCCATCCTTCATTCGCGTGACTTTGGCGTCGGGATCGTGGGGGTTCTTCCAGTCGCCGTTCGACGTCTTTTTGTTCTTCCTTTGGCGGTCAAAACGCGCCAGATCCGCTCGCGTCGGGGTCTCCACACCCGAAGCCTCGGCCAGGCGCGTGAGAAACTCTTCGTTGCTCTCGCCCGAGTCTCGACGCACGATGCTGCGCATCGCCGCGTTCGCCTCGAGGGTCGTCGCATCGATGCCCAGCGTCTTTCCCCGGAGCAAGCCAGCCTTCGCCAGTACTTGCAAAGCCCAAGCAAACACCGCCTCATGGGTCTCGAGATCGATCAGGCGACGGGTCCGAGAGAGCGTCGAATGGTCCGGGGTCTGGTCCGAGAGTTCGAAGCCCAGAAAGTCGCGCAGAGTCATCGAATCCGCAAGCCGCCATGCGATACCTCGCTCAGAGTCGATACCCTCGAAGAAGCCGATCAACAGCAACCGAAAATACACCGCGGGCGCCAGCGAAGGCCGTCCCATCCTCGTAGCGTAAAACCTCGCGCACTGCTCCTCGATAAAGCGATCGAAACCGTGCTTGTCGAGAATCTTGGACAGACGCTCGTAGAAAGGATGTCCTGGGGACTTGGCCAGCGCCTGGGTTTCCACCCAGAGCTGCCGCTGTCTTCGTTTGCTTCGCCTGCCCATCGCCATGGTCGCTACCTCCCTCGGGTGGAAAGATTCTACCAGGGAAGATCGCCAAGACGGCCGTAATCGGGACTTTCACCACGGGCTGCTAGGGGGCTACATTGCAAGATCCTATTTGGATGAGCTATCATGCTAAGCAAATCTTCCCTCAATCCTTCTACCTCCCACTTTGTTCTAGGCTTCATTCTATTTTGGCTAGTTGGAAGACTTCCTGCAAGTAGCGACGAGTTAATAAGCCCCTATTGGGAGACCGGTCCTGGTTTCTCAACTAAGGTAGAAGTCACCAACAACGCTGAGTCCCCCCGCTCTTTCACCCTCTCGGCCTCAATCCGTGGGGTTGACGATGTCGTCCTGGCGTCACAAACCATCGCTTCGCTCAGTACCGTCACCCTCGACCTTGAATCCCTGCTTCAGGGTGAGTTCAGAGGCCGATTGATGTGGGGCTCTGCAGTCCTCTATGGTGCCGACCTTACCGGCGTGATCGCCTGGATTGTGTCTGGCGATACCGGTAGATCGGCGCAGAAGGTCAGCACCTTCATCTGGTCTCACCAGACCGCTAAGGGACTCATCACACAGTGGCAGCGGCCAGATCCAGACACAAGTCTCAAGATTTTACTCTCCAACCCTGGGCCACAGCCTTCCCGTCCGACGGCGACGATTTGCAATCAGGATGGGAGTTGCCAGGAGCAGACCCTGCTCGTGGGGCCCGGCAGTACCAAGCTTCTCCACTACTCGGCGTCACACCTGCGGAGTCTCGGCGACAGCGGCTACGTGAGGATCTCGGCCAGCTCCCAGGGGCTCCTCGGTCGCGGTGTTACGTCCTCGCGTTCTAGCTTGAGATCAAGCTCTGTCGAGTTGCAGCCGCTGAATCTCTATGGCACCAGACTACAATCGACGCCGGTACCGTTCGGGGTGCCTGGCGAAGAGTACGGCTTTCCGGTTCGGGGCTATTATTCCAACAGCTTGTTGATTTCGAACGTCTCAGAGAGCCGGCGTGAAGTTGCCATCGTCTCCTATCGGGACGATGGCTCTCGCCGCGAGCACAGTCTCCTCACACTGGGTGGTTTTGAAACCAGGCTGATCAAAGATCTGCCCGCCAGGGGGCGGGGAGGTTTTAGGTCGATCGAAATCGTCGACTCCCATTCGACGGGTTCCATCATCGGCCAGGTTGTAACCTCGATGCGGGGCTCGACGGCGGAGTACAGTTGCCCATTGACCAGCGTAGAGCTGGCAGGCACACATAAGTTCGCGGTGACTTTCGATCTTAAGCCGGGGAGAACAACGGTCCTGTCCGCCAAGAATGTTGACGACGAAGAGACTACCTTTTCCATCGCTCTTCATTTTGCCACCGAGAGCGGCTCCGGCGTTTGGATTTTCCACCCCTTCAAGGCCAACCCACAGGGGCTGATCACGGTAAACCTGAAAGATCTGCGCGACCAACGCACTCTGGGGTATGACGGCAGCCCTTTGCCGTTAGATCTAGTGCATGGCAGTGCGGTGATCGGCTCTTCGAACTCGCGGATGTTGGCGGCAGATCCGACTTTTGACTTTTCAAGGAATACTGTGGCGCTCTGCAATCAGCATTGCGGTGAAGGCGATACTGTGGGTGGAGATCACGAGATGATTATCACTCCTTGCGAGCTGCTTTTTGGGCCGCCGCCGCCAGATTCCGTAACAAACATTACTGACATAGGGGAGGTTTTCTACGAACTTGTCAACAATCAGGAGGTTGCGCCGAATGTTTTTAACTGCACTTATAAGCCGTGCGAGACAGGCAAGTGTCGCAGGACTTTTCTTGAACTTGGTACTAGTTTCTGTCCTCCTGGGATTGTGAACTACTGGTTCGAACTGAAGCACTGGTATATTTTCAGATACTGTGAGCGAATTATCCATAGGCACATCGGATTTAGGCCCTGCCTGTAGTGGATAGCGACACGGCCATCCACGTCCTGCGATCAGCAGAGCATCAGCACCCGGTCGCTGTCCATCTGGCCTTCGAGGCCGCTCGGTCGCGCCGGCTCCTGGCTGCAAAGCCGGTGATCTTGCGTATGCTACAAGAGCGGATTCGAGAGGTGCCCGATCTGGTGATGGACTCAAGGGCTCGGGGTTGTGTCGCCTATCTTGGGGCCGTCGGGGACAGCAGCGATAGGAAGCTCCTGGCCGATCTCTCCGAGAAATATCCGCGGTTTCTGGCGACGATCGGTTTTTCGATGACGGAGGCGGGAACTGAAGAAGCCAGGAGTTTGCTCGTCAATGTCATGCATCGTCCGGGCGAGGAGCCAGAAAACAAGGCTCGGGCCTCATCTCTCTTGTTGAGTAGGTTTGGCGACCATCAGGGTCTGCGTATGTTCGCGCGGGGGCTGTGTAGTGGCGAGGTGCCTGAATTCAGGAGGAGTCTCAATGCCTTTAGCCAGGTGCCGAGAACCGCTCAGGGTGAGAAGTACGATGAGATGGTCTGGGCGGCAATCGCTCAGCAACAGCACCCCGATATGTTGGTGACGGTACTGAATTCCGTTCAGTTCACCCGTCAGCTGAATTCAGAGCGACTGGCGCTACTCGCCGGGCTCTTGCTGGATAAGCGTCGCGGCAGAGAGTTTTACGGCGGCCGACCATCGAACCGTGGGCGAGTGGCCCGCGTTCAACACTTCGCGGGTCACTATCTGTCCTTGCAGTTTCAACATCAAGGAAGCCCGGTTGGCGACCCCGACGCCTTTTTCTCGTGGTGGCCCCCCAGACGGCAGAAACACCTCGATCTGGTGACGGGTGAGGTTGCTGCCCTGCGATCGCAGTCCTGAACCTGGCGGTGAGTCTGTTGGCTGCCCTTCTTGGCACCGCCGCCGCGATTTAAGAAGTGGCCGGCCAGCGGCCACGGCGGGGGATTGCGCCGCGTGTTGACGGCCGTGGCCGGTGGGCGATGAAGTTAAGGGCGGATTCCCTCAACGCGCCCAATCGCAGCTCTGCCGGAGAAAAGCCCGGCCGGTGGTTGCGAGGGGGTGGCGAGCGTCCGAGTGCTCGCTCCGTTAACCACCGACCGGGCTGCCGAACCCACCTGGCAGGAGCCTCAGTCAGAACCTCAAGGAGCTAGGGGTATCGCCTCCGCGCCTCGCGGCAAGCCAGATCCTGACGGTCCCATTGCCGTAGCTAGCGGCCACCAAATAACTTGAGATCAATGCTGCGACAGTGCGATCTTCGAGGGCCAGAATCTCGGCGAATCTGAGTTGCCAACGACCGTTCCAAATCGCCCAGATAGCCAGGGTCAAGACCCTTTCCCTGGGCGGCGCTTGGTCGATCTCTGAGAGATGCTCGTAGGCAGTATTCTTGGGTCCATTCGCCCCCCACAGCTCGGCGCGGCCCATTCGATCGAGCAGCAGGCGGCAGACGGCCAGGCGCAGCTTTGGATCAACCAAATCGAAACCCCCGAAGATTCGGTAGCGGACAGGGGCACATCGAGCGCACGGACCGTGCCGGGTGCTCAATGGGTCGAATTACAACGTCGAGCGCCTGCCAGTGCGCGTCAACCGTCTTGGAGAGCCCGGCTAGTGCCCTTAGCTCAAGCCATGACGGTTGCTCTGCGCCGCCAATCCACAGCACCACCGCGGCGGGGTCGTAGGGCTGCCCGGCGAGCAGCAGCTCGGTCACATCGAGCGCCGCCAAGCCAGCGGATGCTAGGCAATGAGCCACCGGAATGTGCTGGGCGTCGAGCAGCAACACGCCGCCGGGCTCGGATCTACTGAGCAGTAAGTTCAGAACCAACGCCGCCTCAGCGACCGACGCTAGCCCCTGGCAGGTCCACATCTCCCCCAGCTCGACCTGGACGACCTTTGCCTTCGGGTGCTGCCCGATCAAGGCTTGAGTGCTCACCTCTGCCCACCCGGACCCCGTGAGATCTGGACCAGCTCGTTGCCGGCTTGTCGTAAGAACCCCAGAGCTGGCGCGAACTGCCTGCAAGGCGGCGAGATGGCAATATCTCTCTGCGCCAGGGTCGAGTGGCGCAGGGCGGCCAGAGCACCAATTCGGACCTCGCCGGCAGCCACCACCGCGCTATCGATCTGTTGCTCTACAGCGCCGCGCCAGCTAGCTAGCTGGTGGTCGGCGGCGGCCGCGTCCTCTGCGGTCCACAGTTCACCGGGCGGTGCCTGGCCGAGGAGCAGAAGGGTATCAAGAGTGGCTCGAAGATCGGCCACCAACGAGCCATAGCCGCCCAGTGGGAAGACCTCAACCGGCGCTCTATCTGCCGGGTCGTCGGGTCGCGCTCCGGGGGGCCTCGGGGCCAGCGGCACCAACACCCAGGGCAGCACCATCGCACGCTCGGCGGCGACGATCAAAGCTGCTGCTTCGAGGCAGCCTCGGCGCAACTGCTGCGGCGCGACTGGATAGAGCAGTGTGCTCACGAGTTTGGCTCCCTATTGGCGGCGCTGCAGGTTCGCTGGCTGGCGACTAACTCGGCATCTACAGCGGGCCGGATCACTGCACCGTCCTCAGTCGCTGGCCGCTGGATCTCACCAGCAGGGCGATGCGGGCTCGCTGATCGGCGCCGCGCCGCTCCAGCCAGCTCTCGATCAGCTCCTCCTCCGAGATCTCGGCCGCGTCACTCAGCAGGCCGATCGTGGTGCCGACCTGCTCCGTTGCCAGCTCCGTGGCACCGAGCATTGCTTCCAAGATCGTTGGCGGTTGAAGCTCGGCGCTCGCCAACTCCCGCTTGGCAAAGCCGCCACGATGGGTCGGCACGGTGGGCGGATCGGGGAGCATAGCCAGCAGGTCAGCCAGCTTGTCCTCCAAGCGCCGCAACTCGGCGCCGGTCTCTAGCATCACCGCCCGCGCCTGGGATTCGATTTGCTCGGGCGAAGCAACTTTCGCAACTGGTTGTGGGTCGCTCATGGGCTGCACTGTAGGCACAGACCGGGCCTGGCAGGGCAACGAATCTCAGCGCGACAATCTATCAACCCTCGGCCAATTCCGATTCCAATGACCTGAGAACCGGGATCCATTAGCCTCGCCGCCGGCTACCTCGGGCAGCGAGTGCTCAGGCGCAATACCGAGGGTATAGGGTAAGCTCGCTGGAGCTATAGACTATGGATAGTTAAGAGGGACCAGGGATGAACAGTGAGACTGCGCGAGCAGACCAGGCGCTTGCGTCAGCAGTTGCGCCGATACTTTGACCTGCACCGTGGCCGGCAGAGTTCCGTCGACCGCGAAAGCGGCCACTCTCCAGGTTGGAATCGGACGATATTCGGGCGCGGGCTCCGCCGGCTCACCGGTTGCCAGATCATCTCCAGTGCTCAGGGCATGGGCCTCGATCTCGGTGAGCTGGTGGCCGAGACCACCGCGCCTGGCTCGGCCAAGTTGCTGCGCAGGGTCCGCGAAGGCACCCACGGCCAGCGGGAATACACCCTCGCCAGGCGGTCCACGGTCAAGGTCGAGACCAAGACCGCAGAGACGGAGTCCGCCCCGGCCAAAGCCGAGCCTGTCGTGGTCGAAGCCAAGGCCGAGACCCAGGCCGAGGCTGAGGTCAAGAAAGTCCTGCTCAAGACGCCACCGACCGCCATCCTCAACCTCGAATCAGCCGCTAGGCAGGTGGCCTGCCGACGCCTCGAACAAAGCGAACTCTCGCCGCCGCCCGCGCCCACCGCCGAGGAAGCCTTCAGCTGTTTGCTCGATGCGCCGCTGAATCACCGCCGGCAGGTGCTCCGTCAAGAACCCCGCTGGCGTAGCCTGGCTGGGGTCAAGCATGCTGCTTTGGCGATCGACAAGCTTCGGCTTTGCGCCCCCAAGGAAGCCAGGGCGCTGGCGCAGATCCTGGCGATCGAGATCGCCGCCAAGATCAAAGGCGCAGATTGCGCCGAGGCGTTCTGCCGGGCAGCTGGGGTGCTGGGTTCGAGCCACAGAATCGGCGCCTCCATGGAAGGCGCCGCCTTCTGCCTAGAGACAGCCCTAGTGATCGCCTGCTGGGCACCGCCAGGGGTGCGGGCGGATCTACTGCAAAGGGCGAGCTTCGTTCTGTCGAATCACGGCGCCATCGAGGCCGCTCTGGCAGTCTCCGGCAAGGCAATGGCCATCTATGCTGAGCAGCGGGACAGTGCTGGCATGGGCAAGGTCTTCGTCGATCAAGCAACCTTCTTGGCCTATTCAGGTCAGTACGAAGAGGCGCGTGGATCGTGGCTGAATGCTCTGGCTCTGCTACCCGATACCGAGAAACATCACCGCGCAGCGGTCTATCAAGGATTGGCCCACCTCGATGAGCAAGCTGGCCGGCTCGATACCGCCATTGAGCACTTGCGGCTAGCTCAGGAATTCATCCCTCAGCGCGCGACCTACCTTCGAGGCAAGGTGTCTTGGGCGGCGGGTGAGATAGCAAGAAAGCAAGGGCGATTCGGTGCTGCGGAGAGCCAGCTTCGGCAGGCGGTCGCAGAGCTGGGAATGATCAACCCGTTTGATCTCGGCTTGGTGACTCTCGATCTTGCTGAGTTGCTCTTGGAGACCGGCCAGGCCGCCGAGGCAGTGGAGCTGGCCAAGGACACGGAAGCCCTGCTCAAGCTGTTCAAGAGCAACCCGAGCAGAGTAAAAACGACAGAATGAACTGCTGGTAAGGTGCGTGGCACCCCATTTGGTGTATGTCGGGTGCGTTTGCTGGACAAGTAGAGGGCCGGGCGAAGCGTCGAATTCGAACGACCCCACCCGGCCCATCTAGAGCGCGTTGCTCTCTCAGTCTGTAATTACGTGTGCCTCAGCATGGACACGCGATCTGAACCATTTGGGTGATCTCCCCTGAAGACATCGCGCTCGGCGTGCTTGGGAATTCTCCGAGTCCGCTAGAGTGAAGCGCTTCGTGGATCAGAGGTATGGCGCGCGAATAAGGGAGCGGGAAGAACAGTCCTGAGCAAAGGTAAACCGTAAACGATCCCCGATAGGTGAAAGCCAGGGCTGTGCTGTCGCAGGCGACGTTCACGCCGTCACCTGGCTTGTACCTGGTAAGTTCGATGGTCGTAATCCCGTCACCGCTAATCCCGTTGCTTGGCCAAAGGTTGGCGCAGGATGTTTGCAGAAGCTTGAAGAAGGCGTTGGCTCGGGCTTGGTCGAGTTTTATCTGCTGGTAGTTGGTGAAACCGTTCTCGTTAAAGGGGGCTGTCATCGCCACCACCGCCACTACCACCACCGCCACTGCCGCCACCACCGCTACACGAGTACCCCCAATCGCCGAGCGGGCAGGTCAAGGTGCCGGTGGCTGAGGAACTATCCCATTCCCACGTACAGTCGTCCAAGTCGACGTTAAGTGGCACCCACCCACAGTCACCATGCGCCGAGGTGGACATCAGGGCGACCAGAACAGAGCACAACAAGGCGGCTCGCGCGCTCATCTTGCCACCACATTCCGGGGGTGCTCGACCAGGACCGAATGCGCGGTTCCGGCCGGGCCTGTGAGATAGAGCCAAAGACGGAAATTCCTGTCGGTGTAGTCTAGGCGGTCTGCGGTAAACGCCTGTCTATCATCGTTGTTCGAGACCATCAAGGGCAGGCTAATCGATCGCCAGATCTCCCCATGGTCGCCCAGCGGTAGCAGAGCATAGGGATAATTGTCGAGTGGAATCACGGCCGATCCCTGTGGATACAGCTCGACATCCCATTCACCGATAAGGGGTTGGCCAAATAAGCTGCCGGGAGGGTTTGAGCCCCAGAGGCGGGCGCCTGCTCGCGGCTCCGGCGGGGCCTGATGGCTCCAAGTGCCGAGGACCTTTCCCCCGATGGTGCTGAGTCGTTTCTCTGTCCAGTGAAAAGCCTCGACGATATCGGTGGGATCGGATGGGTAGATGTATTCAAGGATCAGTTCGAGACCGATATGAATCTTGAGTGGGCGGCCTTCCACATCCCACTCAACGCCTGCCAGCGGCCCGTTCACATCTTTTGCCCAGAGGAGCCCATGACGGTTGCGGCTCTGGTGGCGCTCGCCACCGAGTGAATCCTTGATGATCACCACTCTTTCTTTGGAGCGCTGGGGGAACCGTACCCCGACTCTCTTGGTGACGGTGAGCTGTTGGCCGAGCGACTCAGCCTGAGTTTCAAAGATCGCTTGCTCCGGGAGCACTGTTCCGGGCTCGAACGCGTCAGTAGGAGGTAGGACGCTTCGGTACAGCCTCCAGTAGTAGGCGGATTGGGTGGTCGTCTCCCATTTGCCATCGGCCGCTTTCGTGTCGAAAGCCGAGGCGGCGGCGCTGTGACCGCGCTGCCAGGCTTGGAGCCAGTTGAGGATCTCAGCTTGTCGTTCGTCGGGTAGGCCAGTGGTGGTCAAGAGGCGTTGGCCGTCGTCGCCAGTGTGGGAGGTCAGCCACGTCGGATCAGGGTCTGACGACAGGGCGGGGGCTGTTGGCCACAGCAGAGCGGCGACCAGCAGGACAGGGGCAATACGCATGCAAGACTCCTTTCTCATCCTCTCTCTAGTTGTTCTGAATTCAACACATTCACTCCAATCTACAAGAAGGTAAGCGTCCCAGCAACCCCACCTTCCCCTCGCGCTTCTGAGCAGCCAAGATCAGCCGTAGGAGGTGACCTATGGTTGAAAGCACGAATCGGTCGCGCTCTCGCCGGAGCAGGGCGTCTTGGCAAAGAACGATTGAACCGTGGAAGAGCAGCGGCCTGTCCCAGGTGAAATTCTGCGAGCAGAACGACCTGGCGTTGGCGATTTGCGGGTGGTGGTACAGACCTCTGAAACGTGACGCTGTGGCCAAGACCGCACCCTAGCCGTCTGACGCGAACGAGCTTCTGCCTCTGGTACCAGCGGCTGGAGAGAGGGCGCTTCCGCCTGCCTGAGACAAATGAACCGAGCGTCGAGATGGAGGCTGCGGAGTCGGGAGAGCCGGGTGCCATACGCTTCTGCCGAGTCGTCCTCCAGGCGCCGCAACTCGGCGCCGGTCTCCAGCATCATCGCCCGCGCCTGGGATTCGATTTGCTCTGGCGAAGCAACTTTCGGCTCTGGTTGTGGGTCGCTCATGGGCTGCACTGTAGGCACGGTCCGGGACTGGCAGGGCAGCGAATCTCAGCGCGACCATCTATCACTCCTCGGCCAATTCCGATTCCAATGACCTGAGAACCGGGATCTATCAACCTCGCCGCCAGCCGCCTCGGGCAGCGAGTGCCCAGGAGCAATGCCGAGGGTATGGGATAAGCTCACTGGAGCTATAGACTATGAATAGTTCAAGAGGGGCCAGGGATGAACAGTGAGACTCGCGAGCAGACCAGGCGCTTGCGTCAGCAGTTGCGCCGATACTTTGACCTGCACCGTGGCCGGCAGAGTTCCGTCGACCGCGAGAGCGGCCACTCTCCAGGTTGGAATCGGACAATATTCAGGCGCGGGACGCGCAGACTCACCGGCTACCAGATCATCTCCAGTGCTCAGGGCATGGGCCTAGATCTCGGTCAGCTGGTAGCCGAGACCACCGCGCCTGGCCCGGCCGAGTTGCTGCGCAGGGTCCGCGAGGGCACCCACGGCCAGCGGGAATACACCCTGACCAGGCGGTCCACGGTCAAGGCCAAGACCGCAGAGACGGAGTCCGCCCAGGCCAAAGCCGACCCCGTCGTGGTCGAAGCCAAGGCCGAGACCCAGGCCGAGGCTGAGGTCAAGAAAGTCCTGCTCAAGACTCCACCGACTGCCATCCTCAACCTCGAATCCGCCGCTAGGCAGGTGTCCTGCCGACGCCTCGAGCAAAGCGAACCCTCGCCGCCGCCCGCGCCCACCGCCGAGGAAGCCCTCAGCTGTTTGCTCGATGCGCCGCTCAATCACCGCCGGCAGGTGCTCCGTCAAGAACCGCGCTGGCGTAGCCTGGCGGGAGTTAGGCATGCTGCTCTGGCGATCGACAAGCTACGGCTTCGCGCCCCCAAGGAAGCCAGGGTGCTGGCGCAGATCCTGGCGGTCGAGATCGCCGCCAAGATCAAAGGCTCAGACTGTGCCGAGGCGTTCTGCCGGGCAGCTGGGGTGCTGGGTTCGAGCCACAGAATCGGCGCCTCGATGGAAGGCGCCGCCTTCTGCCTGGAGACCGCCCTGGTGATCGCCTGCTGGGCACCCCCAGGGGTGCGAGCGGATCTACTGCAGAGGGCGAGCTTCGTTCTGTCGGGTCACGGCGCCATCGAAGCCGCCCTGGCAGTCTCCACCAAGGCCATGGCCATTTACGCCGAGCAGCGGGACAATGCTGGCATGGGCAAGGTCTTCGTGGACCAAGCAACTTTCTTGAACTACACCGGCCAGCCGGAGAAAGCGCGGCGCTCATCGCTATACGCCCTGGCGCTGCTACCCGACACTGAGCAGCACCAGCGTGCAGCGATCTATCAGGGTTTGGCCCATCTTGATGAACAGGCTGAGCGGCTCGACAGTGCAGCGGAGCATTTGCAGCTAGCCCAGGCGTTCATTCCTCGGCGGGCAACGTATCTGCGAGGAATGGTGTGTTGGTCGGCGGGTGAGATCGCCAGAAAGCAAGGGCAGCTCAGTCTGGCAGAGCGCCATCTGCGGCAGGCGGTGGAGAAGCTAGCCAAGATCAACCCCTTCGACCTAGCGCTGGCAACTCTTGATCTTGCTGAGTTGCTCTTGGAGACCGGCCAGGCCGCCGAGGCGGTGGAGCTGGCCAAGGATACGGAAGCCCTGCTCAAGCTGTTTAAGAGCAACGAGATCGCTCACGCTGCGGTAAGGCAGCTCGCCAGCGTGGCCCGGCGCGGAGAGTTCGATCTGGCGGTTGTCAAGGTGGCCAGGGAGGTGATCAAGGGCGAGCGGCATCGCGGTATCCGCCCGCCCAATTGGCGCTAGGCTGGGCTACCGTTTGGTTCGATCATTGGACCGAACCCGGCCTGGTCGCCTTGGTGCCCGATGATCGGGCCAACTCGCCCGCGCCTTCTTTTCTGCTTGCTCATTTGAAACTCCCCGACACGCCGCCGCCTTGGCCGAGCTGAATTGCTCGGGCAAGGAGAGCGTGTCCGTTGGGAGTCTAGCTATCGACCGGCAACGGCTGCGCTGGCAGTTTTCGAAGCGGTGGGCAGACGGGAGTGGCGATCCGAGTTAGTGCCCGAGCTGGTGCCGGTCACTTCTGCCGGCGATAGGTCTCTCGGCCGAGGTACGGAGCTAGATCTGCTTCTGGGTACTTCGACGAAGTACGTTCAAGGACTCGGGGGGCAGCAAGGAGCCAGAAAGAAGAGACTTAGAACGGCCACGACGGTGAAGAGAAGAGTGGCGATGAAGAAGGACGATGAGAAGCTTGGGTGACTCCGAGAGTGTCTTGGAGCTTGGACTCCGTGTGCCAGATGGGAGCGCCCTCTTTGGGTCTCTAGACGCAAAGATCACAGTATACCGGCCTCTGATCAGGCCTCAAAGAGTGTGAATAGAAGCTCGTCCGATCAGACCCAGTCACCAGCGAGAAATCATCGACCAGAATCCACCATTCTGCTTGACTTGAACCGTCCGACTCATAGAAGACATTGCGAATCAAGAATCTTGGTCTTTGTTCAGTAGATCGAAGATCGTATCTCGGATCCGGACAACCAGTGCCACATCTACTGTGTTGGATGCAGGAGTTGGGTCCGAAAAAGTGCAACCGAGCGAATTAGTGTGGCGGTAGTGTTGTCGCTGACCTCCACCCGCAAGCTGTAGTCGCCGGTCGGTAAGGTGCCGAGTTCTAGCTCGAGATGAAACTTGTCGATCCCGTCAATGGCTGTCGCCGTTCGTTCAATCAATTCCAGACGCGGCTGGTCGACGATTTTGCCGGAGCTGTCGAGCACCTGCCCGGTGAAAATCAGTGGGCCCGCGGCGAGTTCGTAACCGATCAGGTAGAGGGCCGTCGGGCCCGAATTCAATCGCGGCCGGGCCGCCGGTACGAAGAGCTTTCCGGCGAAAGTGAAGGGGTAGACCACCTGGTCGGTGCCAGTACCCGCGGCGTTTTCGCGCACCAACATCCAACTATCCAAGGGCTCGGGGAAGAGGGGCGGCAAGATTCTCACTGTACCGTCGGTGAAATCAGGCACCACGAGGCTTAGGCTGCGGGCGCCGGCGCGGCCGGTTTCGGCATTGCGCACCAAGGTTCGCAGCAAGTAGTTGCCCGCTCCCAACTCGAGGTGGCCATAGAATTTGAGACCTTTGCCGAGATGCTCGCGGGCGTTCTCGAGCGCGATTTTCACCACCTGGCTGAACAGATCGCGCAGGGTGCCATCGGAGTCGGTGACGTAGACATAGATTTCAATCGCCAGAAGCTCACCACCGTGGTCTCGCAGCAGGTCTTCCCCGTCGGCTTCGATAATTACCGGCACATAGGCAATATTCGAGCCGGTTCTGAAGGGTGTTGCTAGCAAGTCGAGGGTGATTTCCCGGCGCGGCTCGGCGCTGGCGATGACCTCGGCGGCGAGCAAGCTTTTTTCCAGAGGATGCAACTCGGCGAAGGGCTGGGGCCCGTAGTAGCCGGCGCGATGCGAGATGCGACCCTTGTGGCCTGCCACTTTGACTTGCAGCCGGTGGTAACTACCGTCCTTGGGCAGGTCGTCAGCGCGGAAGGTCAACAGGTAGGTCAGCCGCGAGCGGTTGAGTGCCCGTTCGAGCTGCGGGCCGAGTTGGTTGGTGTCTTCGAAAAGCTCGCCACCGGTGCCGTGGGCAATGTAGAAAAGAGCGTCTTGACCGGTTCTGTCGATGCGCGTGGCGGCGGCCGAACCCGCTTTCAGACCGCCGATGTCGATCGCTTGCAGCACGCAGTCGGCACGGCGTAGCTGTTCGAGCATGCTCTCGATGTCGTTCTTCAGTGTGCCGTTGCCGTAGATGTCGTCGTTGTCCACCAACCCGTGCAGGCCGCGATGGGTGAGTTCTTTGTCCAGTTCTACTTGTGGATCTTGGGCGTCGGCTTCGCGGCCGAGAAGCAAGCGACCGTCAAAACCTTCTGAGAAGTAGAGAATATGTTTGCGCCCCTCGACGCTTGCGAGAATCCGCGCCATCTTGCCGAGGGCGCTGGCCCAGCCCGAGATACGAGCGCGCTCGAATGCCTTGTCACTCTGCCGTAGTTGTTTGCTGATGAGCAACGAATCGGTAAATTCTTCGCTGCTGCTCAGCGTCGAATCTCCGCGGTTCCCGGCCATCAGCGGGGTGATGTTAGACGGTTCTTCGATCAGGAAGTGTAGGGGATCGCGGGCCCGCGCTAGCTGCCTGGGTGCACCCAGGTTATCGATGGCGCGAACCAGTTGGACGCGGTCGAGGCTGAAGGTCACCAACAACTCGAGGCCTCGCTTACGGCTGTAGACGGCCACCGCCGCCAGGTCGGTGGGATGTAGCGAGGACAGGGCGAGTTCTCTTGCCGCCTGCCGCGCTCGAGCTATCGCTTGTGGGCTTGAGAAAGCGAGATCGAAGAGCAGCAGGAAATGGCGCCTACTGGCAGCCGGCAAACGCCGCGCGGCACGGCGGGCGGCAAACGGGTCGGCAGGGTCGAGGGTGGCGAGATCGATGACTTCAACGCTTTCTATCGGTCTCGGGAGGCCGTCGTCGAGGAGCTCGAAGTGCTCGATTCCAAGCCCGCCGATCGGCTGGCCGCGCTGGTCGACTACATTCACCGGCACCTCGACGGAAATCACCTCAGTCTTGCCCGCAAAAGTCTGCTCTGCTTGCTTAGCCGCCACCGTCTGGACGCTGGCCAGACTTGCCAGAAAGGCCAACAGGGCAACAGCGTGCGGGCTTGTCACTCGCCGCCCTTTCGCTTGCCGCGGTGTTTGGCCAGCAGCTCAGCCCAGTGTTGCGCTGCTTCGTGGGACGGGTCGAGGCGTAGCGCGCGGCGCAGATGGTGGCCGGCGGAATGCAGCTCACCGAGGGCCAGGTAAACCTTCGCCAAACCGACGTGGACAGCGGGAATCTCACTCGAACGCCTCAGTGCTTGGCGCATCAAGCCGAGAGCATTACCGAGGTCGCTGGCAGCCAGTGCACGCTCACCTTGATAGATGAAGAAGAACGGGCTGGCTTGTTGCAGTGTCTCGATCGTGGCGAGTAGCTCGTCGGCTTCGGTGGTGCGTCCCTGCAGCTGGTAAGTCAGGGCCAGATTGCTCAACAGAGCCGCATCGTCAGGTTCTTCGCCCAGCCCTTTCTGGAAGACCTCGCCGGCCTCGCGATAGCGCTGCTGCCGGGTCAGGGCCAGGCCCAGGTTGCTGAGCCCGCGGACGAAACCAGGAGCTAGTTCTACGGCGGTGCGCAGGTGCTGCTCGGCTAGGGTGGCGTCGCCGGCTAGCAGAGCTTCAGCGCCCAGATTGTTGTAGTGATGGACGGTGGCGGTGAGGTCGTCGATGGGCTGGAACTTGTGGTAGGAACGGGGCCGGCCAGGAAGAAAGTCCGACAGCTCTAAGTGGCCATCGAGATAGTGCCCGGCGACGATGTGGCCTTGGCTCAGAACCATTCCTTGGTGGTAGCTCCAGCTATGTCGGTCGGTGACCTCGACATAGAAAGAGTTAATCCGCTGATGCCGGGTCAGGGCGACGAAAAGGTGGGCAAAAGAAAGACAGTTGCCCTGCGCCGTGCTCAGCACATCGAGGGCGTTGCGGGTCGGCCCCAGAGCGTAGACAAGGCCCAGACGGCGGAAGATGAAGTCCTCGGTGGCGCGTACCCTATCCGCCGCGCTGCCTCTGAGGCCGATGTGGTCCTCGACCTCCGCCAGCTTCTCCGCCGGTAGCTCGAAGGGCAGCTCAAGCCGCGCCGCCGGCTCGGCGCCCAGGCGCTCGCTCAGCTCGCTGCGCAGGTGCTCTATAGAGTCGAAGGGCTCGGTTTGAGTGCAGGCCAAGGCCAGCAAGATCGAGATCGCCAGCGCCGTGGTGGTTGGGAATCGATGGGGAGTCGGGTGCTTGCTGTTCATCGCCGGGTTGCTCCGGGTCAGCGTAGCATGGCGAAACCTACCCTCTGGGCGCCGGCTGGCAAGAGGACAGCCGGGTAGCCGTCAGAAGTTGTAGACTGCCGCGGCGATGAATGATGACTGGGATTTTTCGCCACCTCCGCCTGCCGAATTGGTTGACCACGACGTACCGCTACTCGGTCGCCAGCTGGTTGGTCGGCGAGTGGCGCTGATGATCTGTGGCGGTATCGCTGCCATGAAGACGCCGTTGCTGGCTCGGGCGTTGCGCAAGCGCGGCGCCGAGGTCACCGCCTTCGTGTCGCGCGAAGCCTTGCGCTATGTCACCGCCGACGCCCTTGAGTGGAGCACCCACCGGCCGGTGATCGAGCGCCTCAGCCCGGCTGCCGAGCATTTGAGCGACGCCTCGCCCTTCGCTGCCTATCTGCTACCCCAGGCGACCTACAACACCATCAACAAACTCGCCGGTGGCGTCGCCGATGGCGTCGTTACCTCGACTCTGGCTTCAGCGATGGGCCGGATGAGTCGCGGCCAGGCGGCGGTGTTGGTGGTGCCGACCATGCATGGCAGCATGCACAATCCGATCCTCACCGAGTCGTTGCGCAAGCTCGATGGCTTGGGGGTACGGATCGTGCCGCCGCGGCCGGGCTATGGCAAACACAACATTCCCGACGATCCGGTCTTGGTGGCCGAGGTCTGCCGAGCGGTCAGTCGGTCGCCGCTGCGCGGCCGCAAAGTGCTGGTCACCGGCGGTCCGACCCCGGTCGAGATCGATGCCGTACGCCGGCTCACTAATCGCTTTCGCGGCCGACTAGGCATTGCCATCACCGAAGAACTCTGGCTGCGCGGCGCCGAGCCCCTGCTGGTGCATGGCGATGGTGCCCACCCGGCGCCGCTTTATCTGCCGCATAGGGTGGTGCGGACTTTCGACGAGTATCGCGAGACGGTGCATGAGCGGTTGGCCGCGGGCGACTACCTGGCCGGCATCTTCACCGCCGCGGTGGCCGATTACCGGCCCACTGAGGTGCTGCCGGGCAAGACCCCCAGCGGCGGCCGGTTGCGCCTCGACATGGTGCCAACCCCGAAAGTGATCGAAGAAGTGCGCCAGCGCCACCGGGATCTGCACATGGTGACCTTCAAGTATCAGGAAGGCGTCAGCCACCAAGAGCTGATGGCGATTGGCCGCGAACGCTTGCAGACCTACGACGCGGTGGTCGCTAACCGCGGCGAAGAGACTATTCTCGAAGGTCCCCAGGTTGCCTGGTTGCTGCGCCGCGATTCCGAACCGGAGCGTCTGGCGGGCAAGCCTGAGATCGCCATCGCCTTGGCGGATTATCTAGAGTCGGTGCTCGCCAGCCGCGGTTAGCAGCTGATCGACCGCCTCGGCTGGGGTGTCGAATGCACAAACCAGTCGGATAACCACCCGGTTCTCCACCGTGTTCCAGCGGACGAAGCGAAACCCATCGCTTTCCAGCCGTTCAGTTAACGCTCGCGACAAGCTGGCGAAGACTTGATTGGTCTCGACCGGATGAGCTAGCTCGATGCCAGGGATCTGGGCCAGGCCATCGGCCAGGTGGGCTGCCTGTTGATTGGCGTGGCGGGCGTTGCGCAGCCACAGATCATCTTCGAGCAGGGCCCGGTGTTGCGCTGAGAGAAAGCGCATTTTGGCCCACTGCTGGCCGCCACGCTTGAGCCGCAAGTGGGCCTCGCTGGCGAGTTCGGGGTCAAACAGCAGCAAAGCCTCGGCGGCGAGGGCGCCGTTCTTGGTGGCGCCGAAAGCCAGGGTGGTGACCCCCGCTTTCCAGCTCAGCTCGGCGGGGCTGGCGCCGGTCGCCACCACCGCGTTGGCGAAGCGGGCGCCATCGACATGCACCCGCAGGCCATGCTGGCGGGCCGCCGCCGTCAGCTCGGCGATCTCGTCGGCCTGGTAGATGGTGCCGAGTTCGGTGGCCTGGGTCAGGCTGAGCACCGACGGCGGCATCATCATCGGGCCGCTCGTGCCGGCCAGCTGTTGCAGCGAGTCGGCCACGGTCTGAGGACTCAATCGAGCATGCTCGGCGGCCAGTGGTAGCAGCTTGGCGCCGCCGCTGTAGAACTCGGGGGCACCGCATTGGTGGGCGTAGATGTGGCTCTCGGCATGGCAGATCACTTGCGAGTAAGGCGGCGCCAGCAGGCCCAGGGCGAGGGCATTAGCGCCGGTACCCGCGGCCATCAGCAGCACCTCCAGGTGGTCGGTCTCGAAGACTTCGGCGAAATCCGCCTGGATGTGCTGGCTCAGCGGATCGTTGCCGTAGGGGGCCATCGAGCCCTCGTTGGCCGCGGTGATCGCCGCCAGCACCTCGGGGGAAGCGCCGCGGATGGTGTCGCTGAGAAAATTCAACAGGGTCGGGTCGTTGCTCATTGGGGGTGCTTCATCGGTGGCCTAGTAGTGGTACTCCACGCGGTGCGGTACTCCACGCGGTGCCAGTCCAGTCGCCTCTCGACCAGCTGCTAGCTGGCGCGCTTCAGTTCCTCGCGCAGGACGCGTCGCAAAGTGTCCGCCAGTGGTTCCGCGGCGGTGGCGATATGCTGCCGCAGTGCGCTGTTGATCATGTTCTGGTAGCTGCCGCCACCTGCTCTATGAACCTGTTGTTTGAACCAGGACACAACGTCCTCATCCAGCCGGATTGTGATGCGGGTCTTGCCTGTCGCCACCGGCCGGACTGGCCCTCGCTTTGCCTCGCTGAAATCGTATTCCTTTTGCATTAGCCTTCCTCGTAAAATCGACCCCATGCTTGCCGAGGTTCTGATCAGCCTTCACAGGGTCCCACTCATACATTCATCAATAGTATGTACAAACGTGCAGCAGGCCAAGTGGAGAGACCATCTCCAAGGCTGCTATTCTCGGCTCCAATGGACACTCTGATCGAAAGCAGTGCCCTCGCCCTGCGTTCGTTGATCGATGCGGCGGGCGGGCTGGAGTCGGTCGAGGTGCTACGCCAGCACCTCGATATGGCGGTGGCGCGGGGTTATTTCCGGCCGGCGGAGGAGGACCGTCTGATGGCCTGGATGGGGGCTCTGCTGAGCGTTCGGAGCGGGTTGTGGGAGATCCTCGAAGAGGTCTCGGAGCCGATCGAGGGGGCTCTGGACCGGGTCCTTACCGTCGATCATCAGCGCCTCTTCCTGCTCGGCTACGGCGCGGCTTGCCAGATCGTCAAGCTCGACCGTTTCTTGGTCCACAGTCTGGCCACCGAATCGCTGGTACAGCGCAAGATCAATGAGGGGGACGAGGAGCGGCGTATTCCCCGCAAGCAGTTCACTGAGGTTTTCAAGTCCCTTTCTGATCCACTGCTGGCCAAGTGGATGCACGACGCCATGCGCCACGCCAAGAGGTTTCGCGGCGAACTGGAAGCACTGGCCTGCGATCCCACGGTCGGTTTTGTCGCCGAGTGCCTGGAGCAGCTCGAACAGCCGCTCAATCCGCGCAAGCGACGGTTCTTCGGCCTGCTGCTCGCCTATCGCGAACACTCGCTGCGGCGGCGCGGTGCCTCGGCGCGGCAGAAGACCGAATTGACACTTCTCGAAGCCGCGGGCCGGCTAGTTGCCGAGGTCAACGGGCAGCTGATGATGCCGCGCATCCACACCGGCGTACAGGAGCGGCTGAACGAGATCTTGAAGCCGGGCGATGTGTTGGTGACTCGGCATGATCTGGCTCTGTCGAATCTCTTCCTGCCTGGCTTTTGGCCGCATGCGGCGCTCTATGTGGGTAGCGAAGCGGAGCGGCAGGAACTCGGGGTGGAACTCGATGAGGAGCGCCGCGGCCGCTGGCGTGGATCGCGACGGGTGCTTGAGGCGCGCAAGGATGGGGTGCTTTTCCGTGCGCTGGCGGACACCCTGGAGGTCGATGCGGTGGCGGTGATCCGACCACGGCTAGAGCCGGCCGAGATCGGCCGCGCGCTGAGCCGTGCCGCTACCCACGAGGGCAAGATGTACAACTTTGATTTCGATTTCTTTCGCACCGATCGCTTGGTCTGCACTGAGGTGATCTACCGGGCCTACGATGGCATCGGAGCAATGCAGTTCGAACTCGCTGAGCGCTCGGGCCGCCTGACTTTATCGGCGGAAGATCTTCTCGACTTGGCGCTGGCGGGGGAGATGTTCGAGCCGGTGGCGGTTTTTGGTGCCCCCTCTTGCCTTGGTGAACTGGTCTGTGGCGCCGCCGCTCGCCAGGCGCTGGCGGCTAGCTACCAACCGGCGAAGGGCGAAGTGCAGCTTTCTTGACCATGGCTCGGGGCGCCAGATAGACTACCAACTGTCCTTTTCGGGGCAAGATTCAACCGCCCTATTTCAATCCCGCAACAAGCCCCGTCAACTTCGGAGGCCCGAAGATGTCCGAGCAGCAACCGTTTAGTACCGTCGAAGAAGCTATCGCGCGCCTACGCCAGGGTGAGATGGTGATTGTCGTCGACGATGAAGATCGCGAGAACGAAGGGGATCTGGTGATCCTCGCCGAGAATGTCACTCCTGAGGCGATCAACTTCATGGCCAAGCACGGGCGTGGACTGATCTGCCTGGCGCTCACCGAGGAGCGCTGTGCCGAACTCGATCTGCCGCTGATGGTGGAGGATAATTCGACCCCCTTTGGCACCGCCTTCACCATCACCATCGAAGGGCGCGGCAAAGTGACTACCGGCATCTCGGCGGCTGATCGTGCGGCTACGGTGCTGACCGCGATCGACTCGCGCACCCGGCCGCAGGACTTGATTCGGCCGGGCCATGTATTCCCGATTCGGGCGCGCTCGGGGGGGGTGCTCAAACGCGCCGGCCACACCGAAGCAGCGGTCGATCTGGCGGTGTTGGCGGGGGCCAAGCCTGCCGGCGTGGTGTGCGAGATCATGAATGATGATGGCACCATGGCGCGGGTTCCCGAACTGCTGCGCTTTGCCGAGAACCAGCAATTGGCGATTATCTCGGTGACTGCCTTGATCAAACACCGGATGATGCACGAGACCCTGGTCGAACGCATCGCGGCACCGAAGTTGCCCACCGCTTACGGCGAATTGCGCGCCCATGCCTACCGCTCCGAGGTGACTGGCGAGGAGCACTTGGCGATGGTGTTAGGCGATATCGACGAAAAGCAGCCGGTGCTGGTGCGGGTCCACAGCCAATGCTTGACCGGCGACATCTTCGGCTCAGAACGCTGTGATTGCGGGGTGCAACTGCACCGCGCTCTGGAGATTATCCAGGCCGAGGGTCAGGGCGTGTTGCTCTACTTGTTGCAGGAAGGTCGCGGCATAGGCCTGTTTAATAAATTGCGCGCTTACGAGTTGCAAGAGCAGGGGCACGACACCGTCGAGGCCAACGAGAAGTTGGGTTTCAAGGCCGACGCGCGCAACTATGGCATCGGTGCCCAGATCCTGCGCGATCTCGGGGTCCGCCGAATGCGTCTGATGACTAACAATCCCGGCAAGTACATCGCCCTCGATGGCTACGGTCTAGAGATCGTCGAGCGGGTGCCCCTAGAGGTAGTGCCGACGGACAAGAGTCGCGACTACTTGCGCGCCAAGCGCGACAAAATGGGCCACCTGCTAAAGATGGTCTGACCTTCGGTTTTATACCGAGGGCCTACTGACCACAGCGTCCTTATCGTGGACCTGAGTCTCAGCCGGCAGTTCCAGGTTGGCTTCGGGGATGACTTCTTGCAGGTAGTTGCGCAGATGCTGGTGGTGGCCGTTGCTCGACAGCAGCCGTAGCTTATCGAGCATCCGCAGTAGCAGATCCTCGCTGTAGGGTTGCAGCTGACCGATGAAGATCTTCGGATGGCCGGTCTTGGCCAGATGCTCGTTCTCTAGCTCTAATTCCTCGAACAACTTCTCTCCCGGCCGAGTGCCGGTGAATTCGATGGCGATGTCCTCGCCCGGTCGTAGGCCGGCAAGGCGGATCATGTCGTTGGCCAAGTCGACGATCTTCACCGCTCGGCCCATGTCGAGGACAAAGATCTCGCCCCCCTCGCCGATGCCGGCGGCATGTAGCACCAGCTGCGCGGCTTCTGGGATGGTCATGAAAAAACGGGTCATTTCCGGATGGGTGACGGTCACCGGCCCCCCGGCCTCGATCTGCTCGCGAAAGATCGGGATCACCGACCCGGTGGAGCCCAGCACATTGCCAAATCGCACCGCCATGTAGCGGGTGGCGAAGCGCTTCTCGAGGTCGAGCAGCAAAATCTCGGCGAGACGTTTGGAGGCGCCCATCACCGAAGCGGGGCGCACCGCCTTGTCGGTCGAGATCAGCACGAAGCGTTCGATCCCGGCTTCACCCGCTAGACGGCCCAAACGGTGGGTGGCCAGAGTGTTGTTCTTGATCGCCTCGGTGGGGTTCAGCTCCATCAGGGGTACATGCTTGTGCGCCGCGGCGTGCAGGATGAGCTGAGGTCGCTCGTCCTGCAGTAAGGTTCGCATGCGCTCATCGTCGGCTACATCAGCCACCCGAGCGGTGATTTCCAGGTTCGGCCAGCGAGCGCGTAGCTGACGGTCGATCTCGAACAGCGCCGGCTCCGCGCGTTCCACCAAGATAATCCGGCTGGCCTGGTAGAGCGCTGCTTGGCGCGCCAGCTCGGAGCCGATCGAACCCCCGGCACCGGTGACCATTACCCGAGCGCCGCCGATCAGCTCGGTCAAGCGCCGCCGATCCTCACCGTCTTCGAGCTGCACCTGCTCCCGGCCGAGCAAGTCTTCGATTCGCACTTTGCGAAAGCGGGACACACTGAGCCGACCTTCGAGAATCTCGAACAGGCTCGGCATGATCCGCACCTCGACTTTGAGCTGGCGGCATAGATCGACCAGGTCCATGGCCCGGCGGCGTTCGACTCGCACCATGGTCAACAGCACCTGGTCGATGTCGAGCGCCGAGATCAGTTCGGGTAGATCGTCGGAGGTGCCGAGCACCTTGATGCCGTGCAGCACCGAACCCACCTTGTGGGGATCGTCGTCGACGAAGCCGACTACTTGCAACTCCGAAGCCGCTGCCTGTCCCGCCAGCGCTCGTACCGCCCGCAAGCCGGCGCGGCCGGCACCGAATAACAGGACTTGCTGGCGTTGTCGGCGATTGCCAACGTCGTCGAAAGGCAGGTGGCTCTCGAAGCGTTCGTAGAGACTACGGCGCAGAATGCGGATGCCGAGGACGCCGCCGAAGGCGAAGGCGGTGTCCATGACGATGATCGAGATCGGCACTCGCAGGTCACCGAGCTGCGGGGGCAGGCCGAAGCGCAAGGCCAGCAATGGCAGGGCGGAGAACAGCGCGGCGAGGATGAAGCTCTGCATCTCGGCCATGCCAATGTAGCGCCAGATGAAGCTGTAGATGCCGCAGAGGAAGATCGCTGCCAGCTGAACTAACACCACCATCGGCAATTGGACCAGCGCGTCGTCGCGGATCTGCGGCGTCAAGGAGAATTCGAAGCGCAGCAAATAAGCCAGGCAGAAAGCCGCCACCAACACTGATAAATCGAGCAAGAACTGGATTTCACGGCGCAAATGGTAGGTCCAGAAGGGCCGGGTGGTGGGCGGTGGGTCTTTCTTGACCCCTTGGCGGCTGTTCGTGGGCTCCGTCATAAGCGAGCTAGTTCTTGTCAAGTGGCTTGTTTTCAGTAGTTTGCGTTTCATTGTCGAGCTTGAAATAGTCCAGGCTCGGCGGAATTCGTACACTCGGCATGACTATCTTAAGCACCGTCCATGCCAGAACCAAGCTATCTGTCGTTGAATTCCTCTGCCGTTGGTAAGCGACATAACCGGCGAGTTTCCGCGGCAGTAGTTGCTCGCGGTAATAGCGTTCCGGGTCTTCGGGGTAGTTGCGCAGCAGACTTTCTTCGTCGCGCAATGCCAGAGTCACCGGATCGGTCAGACCAGGACGAGTCACCAGGACTTGTTGCCAAAGCTCGTCGTTAAGGTTGACAAATTGTGGCACTTCGGGCCGGGCGCCGACCAAAGACATGTCGCCGCGCAGCACATTCCACAGTTCCGGCAGCTCGTCGAGCTTGCTGCGACGGAGCAGGGCGCCAACTCGGGTGACGCGAGCATCGCCGCCAGCCGTGACCCCGGGCCCGGCCTGGTCGATGGTCATGCTGCGCAGCTTGTAGAGCAGGAAGGGACGGCCTCCACGGCCGATCCGCTGTTGACGGAACAGTATTGGCCCCGGTGAATTCAGCTTGACCGCCAGCGCGGCGGCGGCCAAGAGAGGCGCCACCAGGAGGAGTCCGCCGCCCGCGGCCAATGCTTCGAGCCAGCGTGGCAGACCGCCGTGCCGGTGTTCTAGGGGCGGTGGGTCGGCCGGGCTCATTCCTGATCGCCGCCGGCCAGCCCGCCATCCGCAGCGGCGCTGGGTGCAGTGCCAAGTTTCGAAATCACCGCTTGGAATTTACCTGCCTTGGTGCGGGGAATCTCCTTGACCACCTCAACTTCGACTTCGACGCCTTTGCCCAGCCGTTGCTGGATGCGTTCACTGATGGTTTGGTGATCGACGGCGTCCCAGCCGGCCGCTGGCACCACCTTGACTCGGATCCGGTCGAGGGCTTCCTGGATTACCTGGCCCTCGTGGACTTGGGGTAGATCGACGAAGACGCCATGGAAACGCACCATCTGGCGACCGTCCGGGCCGACGACGACATCCTCGACCCGGCCGACCACTTCTTGCAGCACCGGCAACGGCCGGCCACAAGGGCAGGGGTCAGCGGGGTCGGCCCAGGTGGCGACATCGCCAAGGCGAAAGCGCACCAAAGGTTGGTAGGGCCGCATCAGGCAGGTGGTGACCACCTCGCCGGGTTCGCCGGGTGCGCAGGAAGTGCCGTCGGGGCGCAAGATCTCCAGTATTCCGGCATCCTCGCTGACGTGCAAGCGGCGGTGTTCGCACTCGCTGGCGAACACCGCGTTCTCGACCGTGCTGTACTCCTCGAACACACCGCCGCCGAAGGCTTGTTGCAGAACCTTGCGCATCCCTGGGGTGAGCTTCTCGCTGGTGGTGACGATAGCGTCCAGCGGCGGAATCTCGAGGCCGCGATCGAGGGCGAAGCGAGCCATCAGATACACCCCGACAGCGTAGCCGGTCAGCCAGCGGATGCGGTGCTGGGCGAGCGCTTCAAGGTAGCGGCCAACGGTGTCGGGAGAGAGGTGAAAGGCCGAGAAGTAGACCTGGCGTTCGACCCTGTTGTAGCGATGAAAGGGACCCTGGCTGTGGGGATCGGGCACTACGATGCGCCCTGAGAGCGAGGCCCGAGGTAGGTTGAACGACACCCCCGCCCAGCCTGCTGAACGTGCTTCGCGCAGAGCGAGGGAGTTGCGCAGCTCGTCCACCGTCCAGAGAGTGGCAATCGGCGTGCCGGTAGAGCCGCTGGTGTGAAAGACCAGCTCGCGGCTCGGCTCGAGGTCCCGGCGCAAGAAGCGGCGGGCGTCGGCCCGTGGCGCCTCCTTGCCGAGAAGGGGCAGGTCCGCGAGTCGGCCGGCGTGGGCGGCGCGCTTGTTTTCGCTACTCCAAGTGTCGCGATAGTACGGCACTTGTTCGGCGGCGGCGCTGAGCAAAGCCCGGAGTCGTTGGTCTACAGCGCTGCGCCAGGCCGCTGGATCGAGAATCTGACGCTGCAAATAGCCGTTTAGATGGCGTTGGTAGCCGGGGCCAAAGCGCAACCTTCGCCAGTAGAGGCCATAGGCGCTGACCGCACAATGCTGTGCCCAGACGGGCAAATGGGCGTAGATCGTGTCGAGCTTGGACACTAGAGGCTCCGCGGAGGGGGGCGAAGATCAATCATAGCAGTCAACGACTTCGCTACAATCGCCCCTCAGCCAATTCAAGCAGACCGACCCAAGGAGGTAGCCAATGGAGCCCGACAAGCGGCTGCGCCAGTATTGGCGCAAGAATCAGACTTTGATAGCGATCTTGCTGGCGATTTGGTTCTTGGTCTCGTTCGTCTTCGCGATCTTCCTCGCCGAGCCGCTCTACGGCGCGCGCATCGGCAAGCTGCCGGCCAGCTTCTGGTGGGCGCAGCAGGGTTCGATGTTCGTTTTCGTGCTGCTGATCTTTATCTATGCCTGGAAGATGGACCGGCTCGATCGCCAATACGACCTCGACGAGGAGGATTGAGCGATGAGCGTCCAAGCCTGGACCTACCTCTTCGTCGGCGTGACCTTCGCCGCCTATTTGATCATCGGTTATTACAACCGAGTGCGCGACACCAAGGGATTCTACGTTGCTGGCCAGGGAGTGCCGGCGATCTTCAACGGCGCCGCCACCGCCGCCGATTGGATGTCGGCTGCCTCGTTCATCTCGATGGCCGGTTTGATCTCCTTCATGGGTTTCGATGGCACCGTCTACCTGATGGGCTGGACCGGTGGCTATGTGCTGCTGGCGCTGCTGCTGGCCCCCTATCTGCGCAAGTTCGGCAAGTACACCGTGCCCGATTTTGTCGGCGATCGTTACTACTCGGATGCCGCTCGGTTGGTGGCGGCAGGGTGTGCGATTTTCATCTCACTGACTTACGTCGCCGGCCAGATGCGCGGTGTGGGGGTGGTGTTCAGCCGCTTCTTGGGGGTCGATATCGGCCTTGGGGTGGGAATTGGCATGACGGTGGTGGCCTTCTTCGCCGTGCTCGGCGGCATGAAGGGCATCACCTGGACGCAAGTAGCGCAGTTTTCGGTGCTGATCCTGGCCTTCCTGATCCCGGCGGTGGCGATTTCCGCCAAGCTGACCGGCAATCCGATCCCGCAGCTGTCCTTCACCTTCAGCGATCTCACCCAGCGCCTAAACCAGATCCAGGTCGACCTGGGTTTCACCGAATACACCCAGCCCTTTCAGTCCAAGTCGCAGCTCGATGTGTTCTGCATCACCTTGGCCCTGATGACCGGCACCGCTGGACTGCCGCATATCCTGGTGCGGTTCTACACCGTGCCTAGCGTGCGCGCGGCCCGTTATTCGGCCGGTTGGGCACTGCTCTTCATCGCCTTGCTCTACACCACCGCACCGGCGTTGGCGGCCTTTGCTCGCTACAACCTGATCGACTCGCTGCACGACCAGACCGTGGCCGAGGCCCGCTCTCTAGATTGGGTGCGCAGCTGGGAAGCCACCGGCCTGCTGCAATTGGACGACAAGAATGGTGACGGCCGCTTGCAGTTGTCGCCAGACCCGGTCAGCAACGAAATCGGTATTGATCGCGACATCATCGTGCTGTCGACCCCCGAGGTGGCCGGCCTGGCACCGTGGGTGATCGCCCTGGTTGCTGCTGGCGGATTGGCGGCGGCCCTGTCGACCGCCGCTGGCCTGCTGCTGGTGATTTCGAGTTCGATCGCGCACGATGTTTACGCCAAGTTGATCAATCCGCGGGCATCTGAGAAGCAGCGGTTACGAGTCGGCCGGATGATGATCTTGGTGGCTATCTTCATCGCCGGTTACTTCGGAGTGAATCCGCCGGGATTCGTCGCCGAGGTAGTGGCCTTCGCCTTCGGTTTGGCGGCGGCAAGCTTCTTTCCGGTGATCCTGTTGGGTATCTTCGACAAGCGCACCAACCGCGCCGGGGCGATCGCCGGTATGCTGGTGGGAATCGGTTTCACCGGCTTCTACATTATCGGCAACTGCTTCTTCGGCATGTCCCCCTGGTGTTTCGGCATCAGCGCCCAGGGCATCGGCACCGTGGGCCTGCTGCTCAACCTGACTGTCACTCTCACCGTGTCGCGACTGACAGCGCCGCCGCCGCTGGAGATTCAGCGATTGGTGGACTCGGTGCGGGCGCCGGGGTAGGGATGTCTCTGCTGATGGGTACTGCCCAAATGGTCAGAGCTACAATTGCACGCGCGATCCGCGCACCGGCATCGTGCTTCGGCATCTCCTGCACGAGAGCACAGTACAGCGCGCGAACCCTCGATCTGCGTGGGCGTGGAGGGATGCCCGGGAAGTCTACTCGGCAGCTGAAGCGCTCAGGTTGCGGAAGTTGCTGGCGTTCATCCGTCAGCCAAAGAATCTGAAAAACAGCGTCCGTGCACTCGTTAGTAATGGAGACAGGCATTCGAACGGGCCGCGAGTGCGTGCGGTAGATGACGCTCCCGGCCGTGTTCCGACGCATGAAGCGCGCCCCGCCGGTTGCCAATTTCACAGTGCTCTCGGTCGCTTGACCGGCCACGCCATACTCGGTACGCTCTTTGATACGAAGTACTTACTTCATGGCAGCTGCACTGGCCGGCCGGGAAAATTCCGGCAAGCCGGTGCGCGCTACGCATGCTGGTGGCCGTCCGCAGAAGTTAGTAGATCATAAGGTTATGCGCAGGAAGCTAAGCAATTTCGAACTAGTGAGTGAGTGGATCCGATGCTAGGACGTTTTCTCGGTATCGCGCTTCTACTTGCTCTCGCAGGCGGCTTCGTGCTGCTGGCGGTACTTCTATTCAGTTCACAGAGTGAAGAGCTCGTGCCGCTCGTCAAAGAGATCCGTGGCCCTTTTCTTGGCGCCTTCTTCGCGTTCTTGTTTTTGCGGTTTGCGGATGCAGCGACTCGGCTCTACGACCGGCAGGCTAAGGATCATAGCGCCTTGGTGAGGATGGAGCATGGGCTTTTCTCATCGATGAGAGTGCTTGAGGATGATTATGTGCTTGCCAAGGGCTTCGTAGACACTCTGTCAGAGCCAGTGCTCGATGGATCCCCACGGATTAGCGTGAATGAGCTTGCGCCGATCCCAATCGAAGCCGAGTTGTCGCTGGATATGCTCAACGTGGACTTCATCTCGGACCTTCTCCGTTACAACTCTCAGGTCCGGCAACTGAACGACAGCATGGGAATAGTCTCCCGAATGTACTCTGGAGCACTGAAGTCTCTGAACACTGGCCAAATCGACTTGCAACAATACAAAGCGAATGCGTTGCTTGCTAGAGAGACCATGTGTCAGATTCAGACGAGGATCGGTCAAGTCACAAAGATGACCGTTGAGATGATCGCGCGCGCCAAGTTGTTGGGGCAAACCAGGAAGCCACTCTTGGCGTGGCTACTCCACAGGCTAGCGCCAACGAGCTATCCGAAGGGGTTCGAAGGTAAGGTGGCACTCGAGCTCAGCAGCATGCGGAAGAAGAAGCCAAGTGATAGCGACGGTGATGCTAGCAGACACCTCGTTCACGAAGCGGAATCGATAAAATGACGCATTACCAGGCGACTTCGCACGGGCGCCGGAGTTCGGATTCTGCCGCGACTTCCGTGGCGGTGAGCCGCGCTCCGTTGTGCGACAAGAAGTCGCTTCGTATAGGTGTCTTCCGTTGTGCGGCCGCGATTTTACATTTTCCTCGAGATTGAGATGACTTCAACCGAGACTTCCAGCTCCCTCAGAGTGCTCCTTCTTTTTGGAGCTCTTGCCACATCTCTGCACTCTGCTGCCCAAGCCGGCTGCGAGGCGATCTCAGGGAATCTTGTCCCAGGGTCAGGGCGCCACCCTCTCCGAACTCCGCGCCGCCGTTGAATTCAAGCTGTTCTACGCAAGACCGATGAAGGGGCTTGCCTGTTTGCCCGGTTACCGGGCAAACAGTATAGTGGCGATGAGGTGGAACGGCAGTGATCGTCTCGTTTGGCGACAAGGGAACAGAAGACCAGTTTCACAACCGCGCTACGCGGCGGGCGAGGCGGTACCCGCAAGACATTCTTCGCTCTGCAACGCAGAAGCTCGACATGGTCAACGCCGCGCGGCAGCTCAGAGATCTGAGATCTCCGCCTGGCAACCGCCTCGAGCTTCACAAGGGCGACTTGAAGGAGTATCACAGCATCCGCATCAACAGCCAATGGAGGATCATCTTTCGGTGGGATTCGTCCGACGCGCTTTCGGTGCAGGTCGGGGACTACCACCGCGGATGAAAGGAGTGAGTCGTGCTACCAGAGAACCGTATTCCAACCCATCCAGGTGAGATTCTGCAAGGGCAGTTTCTGGAGCCGATGGGGTTGACGCAGGTTGGTCTTGCCGAAAATCTTGGCGTTCCCGTTCAGCGAATCAACGAGGTCGTGCGAGGGAAGCGAGGTGTGACCCCCAAGACGGCCTGGCTGCTTGCTCAGGCGTTCGATACGACTCCTGAGTTTTGGCTGAATCTGCAGACGAATCATGACCTGTCGCTCAATCGGCCAGGAAAAGCCGTGCCGCCATTGCGCAGAGCGGGTTGATGCGGGAAAGCAGATCTGATCAGGTTGGGTCGATGAGTTGAGGGGATTTCCTAGGGCTAGGGTGCCACCCAAGTCGTACTCACCTGTTTTCAACACCTTACGCCACACACGGGAGATTGCGATTCCAAGCCGCCCCGCAATCCATCAACTTTTCTCCCAAGACTGACAAGATCGGAGACCCTTTTCTCGTCCCTAGGTGCATGACAAGGCCATTACGACACGTACGCCCGGGCGGCGCCATGTTCGAGATCACAACCCGCTGCATGCTGAGCCGATTCCTGTTTCCTGCGGGTCAGCACTTCCGCAGCATTGCGGTCGGCATCTTCGCCCGAGGCCAATCGCCGTGGCAAGGAGGTCGCCTCCGAGACCTTCACCGAACGCCACACCCTGCGGCTGGATCCGCTGCTCTGCTGGCGGCATTTTCCGTCTGAGGAGATTCGACGGCGAAGCACCGAGATGGTCGAGAAGATCGACGCTGAGAGCGCCCGGAGGGTGGTGCTCAACGGCGCTGTACCTTTGGATTCGGCGGCGATCTGCCAGCAACACCTTCATGAGCGCCCGACTCGCAGCAAGAGGTCTCCGGCGCTGGCCATGCACGCAGCGTCGAAAGTGGTGAGGAGGCAGCTGAAGGAGGCCTACCGCCTCTTCGTCGAAGCCTATCCGGAATGTGTCAATGAAAGTGAGACACTTTCTTCTGGGAATTAGTACGGAATCGGTAGTGGCTCCGGCACCATCGCTTTCAGCGAGGGCGCGCAGCCAGGGGTCTCGCCTGGTGCGTCGTTGTGTACGCGGTGTGTCACTACGTTCTCGGTATCGACTGGGTCAGTGCTGGCGGCGGTGGTCGGCGGGTTGATCCAGACCTTGTCACTGGGCTCCGGCAAAGCCGGCGCTCGCCGCTTGAAGCGGCTTGGATGAGCGGCTGAGGCGGCGGCGAGGACTTCTCGACGTTGCTCCAGTACTGAGGCCGTGAGGCCGTAGTGGACGGTCTCTGGCGTCAACAAGCCGAGTCCTGTGTGGTAGTGCTGCGTGTTGTACCAGCCGATGAACGAGCGGCAGAATGCTCGTGCATCTTCCAGTGATCCGAAGCGGTCGGGAAAGCTCGGATGGTACTTGAGCGTCTTGAACTGGGCCTCAGAGAACGGATTGTCGTTGCTCGTGTAGGGCCGGTTCAGCGACCGTGTCATCCCGAGATCGGCCAGCAGTAGAGCCACTGGCTTGGATGTCATGCTCGAACCGCGGTCCGAGTGCAAGGTAAGTCGATCTCGCTCAACACCTTGCTTCTCAACACTGTCGGCGATCAACCGCTTCGCGAGCCCTCCGGACTCGCGGCAGGCGAGCATCCAGCCGACGATGTAGCGGCTGAAGACGTCCAGAATTACGTAAAGGTAGTAGTGGGTCCACTTCACCGGGCCCTTGAGCTTGGTGATGTCCCACGACCACACCTCGTTCGGCCCTGTGGCCAGCAGTTCGGGCTTGGTGTAGTTGGGATGACGCCGCTGACGGCGTCGCTCGCGCAGCTCGCCCTCAGACTCCAGGACCCGGTACATGGTGCGCACCGAGCAGATATGGCGCTGATCCTCGTCCAGCAGCGCCGCCCAGACTTGACGCGGCGAGCGGTCGACGAAGCGCTCCGAGTGCAACACATCGAGGACCTCCTGGCGTTCAGCGGGCGTCAATGCCAGCGGCGGTCGAGGCCGCGTTGATAGCTGCGGCCCTGCGCTCTGCTGCCGACGGCGGCGATAGAAAGTGGCTCTGGGGACCGCCAAGGCGACGCAGGCTGCTTGCACCCCCACCGTCTCGGCCAGCGGCGCCACAGCGCTCATGGCTGGCTCTCGCTCGGCTCGATCCCTAGCAGCCGGGAAAGTTTTTTTTGGACATCGATGATCGTCTCGGCTTTGTACAGCTGATGCTTGAGCCGGGCATTCTCACGCTCAAGCTCCGCGACGCGGCGGGCCTCGGCAGAGACCGGTCGACGCTTGCGACCGCGCTTCTTCGACAGACCGGCCAGAGCTCCCGTGTCGCGCTGACGGCGCCACGTCGACAGTAGCGAGGAATACAGACCCTCCTGGCGAAGCAGGGCGCCAATCTCGCCGGGCTTGCTACAGGCGTCGGCGGCCTGGACGATGCGCAGCTTGTACGACGCGCTGTACCGCCGCCGCTTCGCCTTCTCAGCTACCTCGGGATCTGGTCGGTCAGCACCCATATCTCGCAGCTCGTGGCTTGGACTCGCCATGGTGATTGCTCTCCACACCCTCACTAATTTCTCGGTACTTGAGTGTCTCACTTACATTGGCACAGAGGGATCGTGCAGCGGTGGCCCGCCTGCGATCGGGCGAGTACCCGGTGGAATTCCCTTCCGGCTGCTTTCCGCCCCCGCTTCCCTGTGTATCGAGCAATGCTGGGCGGCCCTGTAGCCGCGCGGGGCCAGCCCGCGCGGCGGGATAGACCTCGTCGTCGCCAGCGTCACCGCCACCTAGAAGGCTCGCAAGTGATTGTATTCGAATGCCTCTGTGGAGCTATGGGGGAGGTGTGTCGAGTCGATTCCGGATGATCTTTCGTCTCTATCAAAGGGTATTTCGGCAGGCTAACGATCACGGGCCTTCAACAGAAGAGCCTGATCAGGGCGCCTGCGGCCAGGAGCGCAGGTCACTCAGAGCTAGAAGACGGCAATCTCAGCGGATTCTGCCGAGATGGGTGGCCCGCTTCTGGCGGGCGACAGGTTCAGTTAATAGATGATAGCATCTTGGTATGAAGCGCCGCGCATACATAGAGACTTCCTTGGTGAGCTACCTCGTTGCTCGGCCTAGCCGGGATGTCGTTGCTGCTGCTCATCAGCAGGTTTCGCTCGATTGGTGGGAGCATCGCCGCACGGACTTCGAGCTTTGCACTTCCCAACTCGTCCTCGATGAGGCGCGTCGCGGTGATCCGGACCTGGCGCAGCGCAGGATTGGAGCCCTTGACGGAATCCCTTTCCTGGAATTGACCAACACGGCCCGGAAGTTCGCTGTGTCCATTGTCGAGGAAGGTCTTCTTCACCAGGCGGCCTTTCCTGATGCGCTACACATCGCGATCGCGACAGTGCATCAAGTTGACTATCTTCTTACCTGGAACTGCTCCCACATCAACAATGCTGAGATCTTGCCGCGCATTGCGCTGATCTGCGAGCGTCTTGGCCTACTCTTACCGTATGTTTGCACTCCTGAAGAACTCCTTGGAGAGCCCCAATGAGCACAGATCCAGTTGTCGAAGAGCTACATCGCCAACGCGCGGAAGAAATGAAGCGCTTCAACTTTGACTTCGATGCGTACTATCGACACCTCAAAGAGCAGGAAAGTCTCGCGGTGAAGCTTCTGCCGGCCGCAGCTACATCGACGCGGAACCCTTCGGTGCAGCGGACTCGCGTTGCTCGCTGCTGACCGTTGGCCGTTAGTCACAAAGAGAAGATGGAGAAGCGCCAGAATCGTCGATGCGATCAGCAACACAAGGAGAATCCCATGAACCACGAGCACCCTTTACTAGAGCGCGCACAGAGGTACGTCCGTCAAGAAGTCGACTTAGAACCAGCCGGATGTCTTTATGACGAGGCAATTGGAGCTTGGCGGTTAGTCGAAACCGGAGAGCTTTGGGTTGAAACGCCCGGGCGCGTGGGACCCAGGACGAAGAAGGCGGATATCGAAACGGGCGAGGACCAGAAAGGTGAGTAACCAACCATGGACGCCATACCTGGAAGTCACAAGCCGCAGGTTCTTATCCTTGCGAGTCGGTACGACCTTACCTGCGACTTCGTCGTGGCTCAACTCAGGACCAGGTCAGTTCCTTATCTGCGCCTGAATACAGAGGATCTCAGCGATTCGATTGTCTGTCTGGACCCCGTTGGACGGCACCTTGTGATCAAACAGAGCGGGGGGAGCTACTACATTACGCCGGACCATCTTCGCTCGGTGTTCTTCAGGCGTCCCGTCTTCCTTCGAGACTATGGTGACGACCATCGATCGCCCGAAGATCGCTTTTCGCGCCTCCATTGGATGGCGTTTGTTCGGAACCTGATGCTGTTCGAGGAAGCGTGCTGGATTAACAACCCCGCGACCACATACAAAGCGGAACACAAGGCCGTTCAGCTTTCCCTAGCAGCTACATTAGGCTTCGCTGTTCCAGAAACGCGGGTGACGAATGCACCATCCCCACAGTCGCTGGGCGCTCTGTCGGGGCAAGTGGCTATCAAAGGCCTCGATACGGTCCTGCTTCGGGATCAGGGTCATGAGATGTTTGGATTCACGACTTTCGAGTGTCGCGAAGCACTGAGGCCCGCCTGATCAGAGTGCCACCCTCCCCGTACTCTATTGCTCTCAATAGCTTACGCGTGGAGTCAAGGAAAAGCCCTAACCCTCTGGGCCTGGTCCAGGAGGAGGTTCTCAGCCGTCTTGAGCGCCGAAGAGGGCCAGCTCGATAGCGTTGGTGAAGGTGGTGAAGTTCTGGTCGGTGGTGAAGATCGAGTACCTTCGACGCCGGCTCACCGCGCAAATCAGGAAGTCGGTGTTGGACCCTTGGATGCTCCGAGACCGGCAGCGGTTGAAGCAGCGGGAGGCTTCTTCGTAGTCTTCGGTCTGTAGCTCGATGTCGGGGAAGGCTCGCAGCTTTGCTCGCAGCATCTCGAATTGTTCGTCGTGCTGGATGCCTGCGAGGAGTTCTTGGCGCACGGCACCGAGCATTTGCGCTCGGCCTTCGCGAATCAATTCGGTGAGCTGTCGCCGCTCGGGTGAGTTCTCAGCTCTTGAACGCCGAAATGACAGCGACCAGATGGAGGTGTCGATCAATACCTTCACTGCCGCTGCCGCTGCTTCTTGTAGTCGTAGTCGGGGTCTAAGTCGAGGGTTCCGAAGAGTTCTATGACTTGGAGCTGGCGGCGGTGCTGAACGTACTCTTCAAGAGCTTCGGTGACGGTCGCCTTCTTGGTTCGGTGACCACCGATCTCAAGGGCCTGTTGCAAGAGGCGTTCGTCGATTGCGAGGTTGGTTGCCATGTGTGAAGTCTTACACAGACGGAGCTACCAGGCAAGATCTCTTGTCGGTTGGGTCGATGAGTTGAGGGGATTTCCGGCTAGAATCCCCTTTCCAGATCTTGAACCGGCCGGAGGACCTGATTGTGATTGCCGTCAAGCCCGATATTTCGTTGCGTGCTCATGTTCCTTCGATGGACGACTATCAGCGCCTGTACCAGGCATCGCTGGAGGATCCGCAGGCGTTTTGGCTGGATCAGGCGGAGCGGCTGAGCTGGTTTCAGCCGCCGTCGGAGGCTGGGGATTGCGATTTCAATAGCGTCGATATCTCCTGGTTTGCCGGTGGTCAGCTCAACGCTTGCTACAACTGTGTTGATCGCCACGCGCAGAGTCAGCCGGAGCGGACGGCGATCATCTGGGCCGCCGATGAGCCGGGTGAGTACACCCACATCAGCTATCGCCAGCTGCAACGCGAGGTCTCGCGAGTCGCTAATGTGCTGCTGGCCCACGGCGTTGGGCGCGGCGATCGGGTGTGCATCTACTTGCCGATGATCCCCGAACTGGCCTACACCATGCTGGCTTGCGCGCGCATTGGCGCGGTGCATTCAATCGTCTTTGCCGGCTTCTCGGCGGCGGCGCTGCGCGACCGTATCGTCGATGCCCACTGCAAGATCGTGGTGACCGCCAATCAGGGCCTGCGGGGTGGCAAGAGGATCCCGCTCAAGGAGACCACTGATGAGGCGGTCGAGGGGCTCGACTTTGTCGACAGCGTGCTGGTGGCTCGTCGCACCGACCATGATTCGGCGATGCGCGCCGGCCGCGACTACTGGCTTGACCAGGAAGCCGCCAAGCAGCGCGCGGTCTGCCCCGCCGAGTGGATGGATGCGGAGTCGCCGCTGTTCATCCTCTACACCTCGGGCTCGACCGGTCAACCCAAGGGAGTACTGCACACCACCGGTGGCTACTTAGTCTACGCCTCTCTAACCCACCAGATCGTCTTCGATATTCATGATGACGATGTCTATGCCTGTGTCGCGGATATCGGTTGGGTTACCGGCCACAGCTACATCATCTATGGGCCGCTGGCCAACGGCGCGACGACGGTGATGTTCGAATCAGTGCCGACCTATCCCGACGCCGGCCGCTACTGGCAGCTGGTCGACGATCTCGGCATCACCGTGCTCTACACCGCGCCGACCGCCATTCGCGCCATTGCCCGGGAGGGCGACGAATGGGTCAAGAAGTACAGCCGCAAGAGCTTGCGGGTGCTCGGCACGGTGGGCGAGCCGATCAATCCGGAGGTTTGGCAGTGGTACTACGAGGTGGTGGGCGAGGGCCGCTGCGCGATCGTCGATACTTGGTGGCAGACTGAAACCGGCGGCATTCTAATCACCCCGCTGCCGGGTGCGATCCCTACCAAGCCGGGTTCTGCGACCCTACCCTTCTTTGGTGTGGAGCCCTGCCTGGTGGATGAGGAGGGCCAGGAGATCGAGGGCAACGAGGTGCGCGGCAACCTGTGTCTGAAACGTTCTTGGCCAGGCCAGGCGCGGACTATCTACGGTGATCATAGTCGTTTCAAAGAGACCTACTTCAGCCAGTATCCGGGCCTCTACTTCACCGGCGATGGCTGCCGCCGCGACGAGGATGGCTATTATTGGATCACTGGCCGGGTGGATGATGTGCTCAATGTCTCCGGCCATCGGCTCGGCACCGCGGAGGTCGAGAGCGCGCTGGTGGCCCACGAAGCGGTCGCCGAGGCAGCAGTGGTGGGTTGCCCGCACGACATCAAGGGCACTGGCATCTTCGCCTATGTGCTGATCAACCCGGCTTTCGAGTCGACCCCGGTCGACGAGCTGGAGGCTATCCTGCGAGCCCAGGTGGCCAAAGTTATCGGGCCGATCGCCAAACCCGACCACATTCAGATCGCCCCCGGCCTGCCCAAGACCCGCTCGGGCAAGATCATGCGTCGCATTCTACGCAACATCGCCGCTGGCGCGTACGACGATATGGGCGATATCTCGACCCTGGCCGATCCGGGGGTCGTCAAGCAGTTGATCGAGGCGCATCAACAAGGCTAGAAGGGATGGCGGAATCCCAGGGGGTAGGTCAGCCTATTCGATTGAACTCGTCCTCGCCGCCGCGTACTTCGGGATGGTTGGCGGCCAGCTGTCTCTTACTGGTCGCGGTGACCGCCGTGGCTTGGATCCTGGCCGCGGGGTTGGTGGCGGCCAACGATTTGCCTTGGGGCGAGCGTTGTTGGCTGGGTCTGCTGTGTTTCGTGACCCTGGCTCTGGGGGCTGGCGGTTTGCTGGCCTTGGCGGCCCTCAGTCACTGGTTGTGGAGTCGTTTTACGCCACCACGCTGCCAGCGTCCGCCCCCCTGGGTGCAGGTGGCCGCTGTTCTGGCCGCAGTCATGGTGCCAGCGATCGTCGGTTGGGGGACTGGCGGAGCGCTACCGTTCGCTCTGCTCGTTGCTCTGGCTGGGCTCGCTTGGCTCTGCTGTGGTGCCTTGCTGCGCCGAGCACGACTTCTCGATTGGCGGCCTCTGGTGGCTGTGACGGTGAGCCTGATGGTGCTCTGGGGAGTGGTGGCTCGGGTTTCCAGTAGCAGCGCCGAGGCTCGGCGCCAGGGTGAAGAGGAACTCTTCCACCAGGTCACGGCAGGTTTGCGAGTCAACGGCCAGCGGCTGCTGGTGATTGGTCTCGATGGTTTCTCCTGGCAGTTTTTCTCGGCGATGAGGCAGCGTGGTGAGTTGCCAAACTTGAGCCGCCTTGCCGGCTTGGGTGTGGCCGGTCCCTTGGGCTCGCTGCGGCCCACCGAATCGGCACGCCTGTGGACCACGGTGGCGAGCGGTGAAACGGCTGAGCGGCACGGTGTAGCGAGTTTCTTTTCCTATGTCTTGCCGGGTATCGGGAAGCCGCTGATCGCCCGCTGGCCGAACGGCAGCGGGCTGCCGCGTCTGCTCGATCTGGCGGTAAGTCGTGGTTGGGCGCGGCGCGAACCGGTGTCTTCTTACAACTGCAGCTCGCCGCGATTCTGGGAGATCGTCGAGGCCGCTGGCGGGCGCGCCGCGGTCCTAGGTTGGTGGGCGACTTGGCCGGCCCACGCCGCCCGCGGGGTGGTGGTGAGCGATACCTTCTACTACCACTATGGTGGCCGCGACAAGCCGCCGCGGCTGGGCTTAGAGGGTGCGGGCGGGGCGGTCTATCCGTCAACTTTGAAGGTCGAGTTGGAAGGGTTGCGGCGCTCGCCGCACTCGGTTGGCGAGGCAGAGATTGAGCGTTTCTTCGCTCGCCCAATGGAGCGCCTCGAAGAGCTGCGCAACAGCAGTTGGCTGCCGACCGTGGACGACCAGTTCCTCTATCTTTTCTCGATGGACCGCACCTATGCCGACCTGGCCCAGCACCTGTTGCGGCGGCAGCCGGATCTCGACCTGATGGTGGTGTATCTGCGGGGTGTCGACACCCTGTCTCACCTGGCGCTCGAATTCGGCACCCCTCTCGATCCTGCGTCGCCGGGTTCGGCGGCCGACTTGGTGCGTGCCTACTACGTTTTCACCGATCAGTTGGTGGGAGAGTTGGTTGCGGCGGCAGGGGCGGGGCGTGGTGTCTTGGTGCTCTCTGACCACGGCTTTGCTCGCGACGATGTGGGCCGCTGGGGTCACGACGACGCGCCGCCAGGAGTGTTACTGGCGGCCGGTTCCGGCTTGGCCAGCGGGCGGCGCATCACCGAAGTGGATCTCTACGACATCTTCCCGACCGTCTTGCGCTTCTTCGGCTTACCACGGGTGGCGGGGCAGTCCGGCGAATCTTTGGCCATCTACGGCGCCGAGCTGGCCAGCCCGCCGCCGCCGCTGCCGAGCTATGGCCGCCCACCCCGCGCCGCGCCGGCGGACCTGGCGGTCGGTGAGAAGGCCAGGGAGGAAGAAGTCGAGCGGCTTCGATCCCTCGGCTACGGCGGCTAGGCCGGCCGCAAAGGCAATTTAATATCGAGACAAATGCTGATTGGCCTCACCAAGGCTGATGGGTCGGGAAAACGGCATCTCCTGGAAAAATTGGAGAGCCACAGGATCTTCTGTAACCAGCACGGCTGATCAGCTGTAGCACGAGCTATCCGGAGCCACCAATGTCCCACCCCCTACCTTGGCCATGGGTGAGCGGCGAACGGCTTCGCTGGCTCAGCATTCGCATTGGTTGCGGCGGAATTCCTCGACTTTGTCTTCGCCACCGAGCTCGATGAAACAGCATGCCTCGAGCTCCGTCTCCAGCAGGCGGCGCCTCGGTGGATGCGCAGCTGGGCCTCCTGGGCCACGTCGTCGGCGTCCTGGGCTGGAGTGCGTTGGGCGATGAAGGCTCGCAGCCCAGCGACAAGTCGCGCCCACGAGGGTTCGGTGCTGGGCGGCTGGGTTGTTGGGTTGTTCGACTTCATCGCCACTCCACAAGTTCAGGTACAGCAGGTTGCGTCGCAGCAGCCGTCTTTGGCCGCTGCCGGTCCGCGGCGTACAGTGGCTTCGCCGGAGGTGTAGAACAGTTCCCACGAGACCTCCTGCGGATCGCTGACCCAAGCCTTGTCCGCGGCGTGGTAGCAACAGACTGTCTCTCCCTCGTCGATGACCTTATCCAGTAGCGTGCCAAGGCGCTGTCGGAGTTCTACCAGCTCCGCTTGGGTCGCGGCCTGGATGCCGAAACGCTGGATGCCGTGTTCCTCAGCGCTGGCCGGCTGTTCGATGATGGAGAAGTTGACTCGGGGGTCGTCGGGGTTCCACTTGGCGTAGTCTGATTTGGTGACCGTGGCCTCGCTGTCGAAGAGCGTCGAGAAGATGCGGATCGACTCTGCGAGGTTTTGGGGCGGTTCGATAGGGGCCAACTTCTCGCGCAATTTGGTGCCAACGTAAACGTTTGTCTGACGTGACTGTCAATCGATGTCCTATTGCACGACGGTCGACAAATCCAAGTTCCTGCTCATTTTCCTTGGAGTCTGCAGGGCGTCGATCGTCAGCCCGTAGTCTTGTTAGTCTCTTGACTGGTTGAGGAGTCTTAGAGGAGATCAGCTTCTTCCTGACTCAGCGGAGCTTCAGGGGTTGTCGACTGACGATCGGACTAGAGGTTGACCATGTCCAGATTGACCGTTGCCAACAATTAAATGTCTAGGGAGGTGCCATGCCGTGAGTAGCGAGACAGAGGTGTTGATGACTATTCGTGGGTCTTCTGGGGGGCGCGAGACCTACTCGTTCCTTGAGCGAGTGCTGCCGGGCACCACGCTGCTCTTCCTAGTCTTGGTGCTGGCCAATTCGACTGACCGAGCTCTTGCGTTGTGGCTTTGCGCAGGCCATGTCGTGAGCAATGTGTTGATGTCTTGGGTGATTTCGAGATTGGATCAGACATCAAGTCGGATTGGCGAGTTGGTCAAGCTTGGATTCAATTTGGTATATGTATTTGTGGCGACGCTCTTGGGCGGACATTCGACACTGATCTGGATCTTGCACTTGGTGCAAATTTGCAGAACGATGTTAGTCTTTCCGGCTAGCTCGATAAGAGTTGGGTCGGCGATAGCGTTCGGTGCCTCGGCGGCTTGGGCCGAGCATCTAGCAGGAGGGCGATTTGGGAAAGCCATCGAGCCTCTCATTGTTTTGGTCGCTCTAGCGATTTTGACGGATGCTCTGTTCAAGTTTTTTGATCGACTCTTGAAAAGGGAGCAAAAGATGCTGCTCAAGAGTGAGCATCTGCGGCGACTATCTGGCCGGATGGAGGCGGTTGGTAGTCTTGCTGCAGGTTTGGCCCATGAGATCAATACGCCGATCCAATACGTCAGCGACAGCCTGGATTTCGTCCGCCAGGGTGTCGAGCAGTTGCTGATCGATGGGCGACAACAAGGTGACTTCATCGAGGCCTTGCTGGCCGCTCGGAGATCGGGGATGCCTATGCCGCGCGCGGAGAATCAGAGCGAAGATAAGCTGCAGTCTCAAGCGTTTCTGCGGGAGAACCTACCGGCGGCTCTGGCCAGAATCAGCCTTGGTTTGGAACGGGTTTCTGAGATCGTTTGTGCTATGCGAGTATTCTCCCATCCGGGGAGCTCCGAACAAAACTGGGCTGATATCAAAAAATCATTGGCGTCGGCGATAACGATGACTTCCTCAGAGTGGAAAGAAATTGCGACTGTGGAGCTGGATTTGGTCGACTTGCCCAGAGTCAGGTGTAACATTGCGGAGATCGGCCAGGTGTTTCTGAATCTTCTAGTCAACGCTGCCGACGCCATTCGCCAGACGGAAAGTAAAACCCTTGGGCTGATTCAGGTCGCGACCCGGTGCCTCGGCGACCGCTGGGTGGAGATCTCCATCTCTGACAATGGATGTGGAGTGCCGGAAGATGCCAAGGAGCATATTTTCGATCCTTTCTTCACGACCAAGGAGGTTGGCAAGGGTACCGGTCAAGGTCTCGCAATGGCCATGAACGTGGTCGCCAGTCTTCACGATGGCAAGATGGATCTGCAGAGTTCGGAGGGGCAGGGTACTCGAGTGAGCGTGATTCTGCCGATTAATGGAAAAGGAGGAACTGATGAGACGTGAAGAGGAACCAAGAGTGCTGTTTGTTGACGATGAAGAGCTGGTCGTGCAGAGCCTCAAGACGGCACTTTGGAAGTCTGCGTTCAAGGTCGAAACAGCGAATTCGGCGCGGGAGGCTCTTGCTATGCTCGACCGGCATGTGTTTGACGTGATCGTGTCAGACGAGCGAATGCCGGGCATGTCGGGTGCCGACCTGCTCGCTAAGGTCCGGCGGCGATTTCCCAAAACCGTACGGATAATTTTCACTGGCTACTCAGACCGTAAGGCGACGGTCCGAGCCATCAATGAAGGAGAGGTCTTTCGCTACCTCTCCAAGCCTTGCAAGTTATCTGATCTGCAAGAGGCTCTTTGGGCGGCGATGGAGTTCAAGCAGCGATTGACCGAGCTGCGAGAGATACCGCTGGAACAGCCGCTGGACCAGCAGCGCCAGCAGCTGTTCGACGAGCTCGAGCGAGTCTATCCCGGTATCACCAAGACGGCTCGCGATAGCCAAGAGCTGATCGTGATTGACGAGTATGAGCCCTGCCCCAGCCTTGTTCACCGGGAATCTTGAGAGGAAGGATCTGTTCGCTGTTGGACTCAGCCGCTAACACTGCTGGGTCAGCAGTCGCAACGGTTGCGGCGGAAGTCCTCGACTCTGCCTTCGGCACCGAGCTCGACCGAGCAGCACTTCTCGAGTTCCGTGGCTAGCAGGCGGTGGCCACGTTGCACGCGGGACTTTATCGCCGCCAGCGACAGGCCCAGCTCGCTGGCCGCCTGGCGTTGGGTTTGGCCTTCGAAATCGGTCAGCAGCAGGGCTTCTCGGTAGATCTCGGGCAACTGCTCGGCGAGAGGCCGCAACCAGCTGAGCACCTCCTCGTGGGCGCTGTGATCGCCTTTGTAGGTGGCGAGTCTTTCGGCGACGGCGGCACTGGGGTCGGCGACTGATTCCGGCTCGACCCCAGCTGCCGTGTCGATCGGTCGCTGGCCGCGATAGTGGTCGGCGATGGCTCGCCG
This sequence comes from Candidatus Multivoradales bacterium, assembly GCA_965248925.1. Taxonomy (GTDB): domain Bacteria; phylum Acidobacteriota; class Thermoanaerobaculia; order Multivoradales; family J023; genus CBDFLE01. The sequence goes on from CBDFLE010000006.1 coordinate 3,854,257, forward strand.
AGCCACCGTGTAGACCCAGGACTGAAGGCGTTGGGGATCGCGCACCGAGGCGGCGCCTTGGTGGATGCGCAGCAGGGCCTCCTGGGCCACGTCGTCGGCGTCCTGGGCTGGAGTGCGTTGGGCAATGAAGGCTCGCAGCCCAGCGACAAATCGCACCCACGAGGTTTCGGAGCTGGACGGCTGGGTTGTTGGGTTGTTCGACTTCATCGCAACTCCACAGATTCAGGTACAGCAGGTTGCGTCGCAGCAGCGGTCTTTGGCGGCTGCCGGTTCGCGGCGTACGGTGGCTTCGCCGGAGGTGTAGAACAGTTCCCACGAGACCTCCTGCGGATCGTTGACCCACGCTTTGTCCGAGGCGTGGTAGCAACAGACGGTTTCTCCCTCGTCGAAGACCTTATCCTGCTGCGTGCTGAGTCGCTGCCGGAGTTCTACCAGCTCCGCTTGGGTCTCGGCCTGAATGCCTAAGTGCTGGATGCCGTGTCCTTCTGTGTTGGCCGGCCGCTCGATGATGGAGAAGTTGACTCGGGGGTCGTCGAGCAGCCACTTGGCGTAGTCTGATTTGGTGACTGTGGGCTCGCCGGCGAAGAGGGTCGAATAGAAGCGGATCGACTCCGCGAGGTTGGACACTGTTAGGTTGACGTGCAGTCTCTTCATGGTCGGGTCTCCCTGGTGTTGGCCGGATGTTCAGCGTCCGGTTATCTAGAGAGTCGGCTGATTGAGCAAAAGGATGCAAGATTTATCCAACATAGATTTCGCGGCTCCGAGGAGCCGCGTGGCCTGATTTGTATCTTTGTTGGAAACCTTTTCTGCTTACGTTTTGGATTGCAGTGACGGTGCGGAGAAGGTCGCGGTTCATGTAGGTGTTTGGTACCTAGCTCTGTAGGTCTAGGTCTTGTTTTGCCATTTTCAACTGGCTAGTTTTCTCTATTCCTCTGCTGTGGATCACGAAAGATCGACGCCGCTGTTTTTACTTGCTACTCTAGAGGGTGCCAAGCTTCATGAAGGTAGGAGTGATCTCGAGAGTTTGGCAGGGGAAGAGCAGGTGAAGCCGCTGTTTGATAGGGAAGCCGCTGGTTGATGGGGAAGGAGCGAGTGATGAAGAACCAAGAGAGACCACGAGTAATGTTCATCGATGATGAGGAGATAGTTGTTCAGAGCCTCAAGGCGGCGTTGCGGAACTCCCCCTTCCAAGTTGCCACGGCGGGTTCTGCGGCGGATGCTCTCGCTCAGCTTGAGCTGCAAGAGTTCGATGTGATCGTCTCGGACGAGCGAATGCCGGGAATGTCGGGGGCGGCGCTTCTGGCCGAGGTTCGGCAGCGTTTCCCCGAGACCATGCGGATGATCTTCACCGGCTATTCGGACCATCAAGCGACGCTGCGGGCGATCAACGAAGGAGGAGTCTTTCGCTATTTGAGCAAGCCTTGCAGCCTGCCCGACTTGAAGGAAGCCCTGGCGGCAGCGGTGAGCTTCAAGCGCCACTTGACCCAGGTGCGGAGGATGCCGCAGGACCAGCAACGTCGGCAGCTGCTGGATGACCTCGAGCGAACCTATCCCGGGATCACCTACACCCTTCGGGATAGCCAAGAGTTGATCCTCATCGACAGTCCTTGACCCTGGCCCTGACCCTGGCCCTGCCGGCTTTGACCCTGGAGGTGCCTCCTCGATCAAGGGACTGTCTAGCGCGGCACCTTGAGGGTTACTCCGATGCCCACGAAGCTGTCTGGCGCTGGGCCGGCAAGGCTGTTGCCGGCAGCTAGATCGCTGTCTTGGGCGCTTTGCCGCGTTCCTCAAGCAGCAGGATCTTGGCGCCGAGTTCGCCGTCGGTGGAGCCATCGGTGTCGAATCTACCGGCTCCTGTCCGTAGCTCCGATTCGTCTCTGCCGCCCCAACCCAGGCGTAGCTCCAAGCACTCGGTGAGGCCGAATCGCTCCAGTGTTTCCGGGCCCGAGACGGTTTCCAGGCACCAAAATAATAATCTCAATCAATCAACCTCGGCGGCGCTCAAAGAGCCTGTCGCCAAGGCACAACGAAGGCCTGCGGTGGGTCGGAGGGATGAAATTGCCGTGGGTCTAGCGGCGGCAGCGGGCGCAGATCTGGCGGACGACCTCGATCACTCGATCGCGTTCGGCGGCGGCCATGGCGGGGTAGATCGGCAGACTGACCAACCGCGGCCACAGTTCGCTCGCAGCGGGTAGCTGCCTTGGCTGCCAGCCGAAGCGCTCTTCGTAGTAGGGGTGCAGGTGCAGCGGACGCCAGTGGACCGAGAAACCTACTCTTTGCTCGCGCATTGCCTCGACAAAGCGGTTGCGGTCGACGGAGAGCCGATCGAGGCGGAGGCGGATCGGGAAGAGGTGCCAGGCGTGCAAGCGATTGCTGTCGCTCAGCGGCAAGCCGATCTCGTCGATCTCGGCGAGATCGGCGAGGTAGTGCTCGGCCACCGCCTGGCGCTGGAGGCGGAAGGTCTCGGCCCGCTCCAACTGCACCAAACCGAGGGCGGCGGCGGTGTCGGGCATGTTGTACTTGAAGCCTGGAGCGACAATCCGGTAATCCCAGGAACCGCCGCCGCTGTAGCGATTCCAAGCGTCTTTCGACAGGCCGTGCAGGGTCATCAGTCGGATGCGCTCGGCGAGGTCTGGGCGATCGGTGACCGCCATGCCGCCCTCGCCGGTGGTGATCGTCTTGTTGGCGTAGAACGAGTAGCAGCTCACCGCCGCGCTGTTCTCACCACAGCGCTGCCATTCAGCTTCGGCCGACGGACGCCAGGCGGCGGGGAAGGCGTGGGCGGCGTCTTCCACCACCCACAGATCATGTTCGGCAGCGAAGGCGGCGATGGCCTCGAGATCCATTAGGTAGCCGCCGACATGTACCGGGATCATTCCCACCACTTCGAGATCAGCGGCGATCGCGGGAGCCAGCTCGCCAGCTCGCAGAGCAGCGATCTTGCGCCGGGCGTCGCCCAGGTCGAGATTGGCGCTCAGCGGGTCGCAATCCACCAGGATCGGCACGCCGCCGAGGTAGCGCACCACTTCGGCGGTGGCGGCGAAGGTCATGGTGGGCACCAGCACTGCCTGACCGGGGCCGAGCCCTAGCGCCTCGACCGCCAAGTGCAAAGCTGCCGTGCATGAGGTCACCGCGATGGCCTGGCGGCCCCCTACGGCGGCGGCGAAGCCATCTTCGAAGGCCCTGCTTTTTGGGCCGCTGGTGAGCCAGCCCGAGCGCAGCACATCGGCGACCTCGGCGATCTCTCGTTCGCCGATCGGCGGTCGGAAGAAGGGCACTTGCGGTGCGCTCATGCGCCGTCTCCAGCTTCCCGCGTGGCCGCCCAATCGACAATCACGGCGGCAATCCGCTGGCCGGCGGTGCCATCCCACAAGGGTGGTGAAAAAGGTGCTGGCGCGGCGGCCTTGGTAGGTGGGCTTGCCAAGACCTCGTCGAGAGCGGCGATGATGGTGTCTGGCACGGTGCCGACCAGCCGGTTGCTACCCGTCTCAAGGGTGATGGGCCGTTCGGTGTTGTTGCGCAAAGTCAAGCAGGGGACGCCGAGTACGGTGGTCTCCTCCTGGATGCCGCCGGAATCGGTCAGCACCACGCGAGCGCGGGCCATCAGACCGAGAAAGGTGAGGTAGGGCAACGGCTCCAGGACGCGCGCCCGCAGCTCGATGCCGGCATCGGCCAGCCGCTGCCGGGTGCGTGGGTGGGCCGGAAAGAGCACCGGCAGGCGGCGCGCCGCACGTTCGAGAACCTCCACCATGCGCTCCAGGTCTGCCGGTTGGTCGACATTCGAAGGCCGGTGCAAGGTGGCCAGAGCATAGCCTCCCGGCGGCAAGTCGAACGCCTCCCACGGACTGGCGGCGATGGCGTTCTCGGCGTGGGTCAGGAGGGTGTCGACCATGCAATTGCCGACGAAGTGGATGCGTTCTGCGGCGAAACCCTCGGCGCGCAGATGGTCGTTGCCGCTCTGTTCGGTGGTGAAGCAGAGTTCCGCCAGCTGGTCGGTCAAGATGCGGTTGAGTTCTTCGGGCATGGCGCGATCCCCGGAGCGCAAGCCGGCCTCGACGTGCGCCACCGGAATGTGCAGCTTGGCCGCCACCAGCGCCGCTGCCAGGGTGGAATTGACGTCGCCAGCGACGATCACCAGCTCGGGTCGCTGGGCCTCGCAGACCCGTTCGAACTCGGTCATCACCCGAGCGGTCTGTCGAGCGTGGCTGTCAGAGCCCACCCCGAGGTCGAGATCCGGCGCCGGCATGCCGAGTTCCTCGAAGAACACCTGTGAAAGGCGGCGGTCGTAGTGCTGACCGGTATGCACCAAGTAGGGCTCGAAGCCGTGCTCGCGCAGGGCGAACACCACCGGCGCCATCTTCATGAAATTAGGCCGCGCTCCGACGACGCACACAATTCGTTGCATGCCCTGACCCTATGCCAAACCTAGTCTTGCAGGTAGATGAAAAACGCCCCCACTCGGGCGACGGCAACGCTGTCTTGCAACCACGACAGCTGATTCTCCGGCAGCCACACCAGCTGTCCCTCTTGGACGGTGAAATAGGGACGGCCGACAACGAACGAGGACGAGACCGCCAGCCAGCCGCCCGAAGCCTTGGCATCGGCAGCCGCGACCGGCAGATCGTAGACCGCTGGATCTACCCGCGAAGCGGCGATCACCCTGATCTGCTCGATGCCCTGGGTCTCGACATAGTCGTGCAGGCGGCGAAAGTCCTGCCCCCAGTCGTTGTTGGAGTCGCTCAGCCAGTGGTGGCCGCCGCGCGCACCGCCGCCCAGCAGGTTGACGAATTGCAGATAGCGCGGCGCCACCGCCAGGGTCGCAACTAGCAACCCTCCAGCCAACAACAGACCACTGGCCCGAGCCACCTCCGCTCGCCGTCCCTGGCCAACTTGCAATAGGCTGGCCAAAGTCGCGCCGGCCGGAATCAGCAACAAGGTGGTCGCGGCGAGCATGTGGCGGACACCGATCTGCTGCGAGTTGAAGAAGATGTTGGCGGCGAAAACCACTAGCACCGGCAGACCGACAAAGAGCAGCGGATCACAGCTGTGGCCGGGCTTGGATTGGCGAAACCAGCGGCCCACACCGAGGGCCATCAGCACTAGTAGCGCCAACGGCGTCTTCAGCGCCAGAGCCACCAGGTGGTAGTACCACCAGCCCTCTGCGGACAGTTCGCCGGCCAGGTAGTACAACGGAATCTTAGTCGTCCCACCGGTCGACAGCACCTTGTCGACTCCGCGCAAATAGGGCGCCGGCAGCGGCAGGCGCAGGCCGGGCAGAGTTTCCGCGAGGGAGGCGAAGGAGCTATCGCCGGCCCATTCGATGGTGCGCCAGGGCGCCAGAAAACCGGCAAAACCATAGCTCAGGCTCAAACTCAGCAGGGCGATCAGCAGCACCGCTGTCAGTCGCACCAGCTGTGCCCGCCCTGGTCCGCCCTGGCCGCTGCCGCGGCGCCAGGCGAGCAGCAAGAGAATCACCACCAGCGGCACCAGCAGGGCATTCCACAGCTTGATGGCGTTGGCCAGGCCGAGGCAGATGCCGAGTGCCAGTGTCGCCGGCCAAGTCGCTCGTCGTCGCAGTCGCCAAGTGGCATAGAGGGTGCCTACGAAACCCAGAGTACCGACCACGTCGAGGGTCACCAAATGGCCATGAGCCAGCAAGTCTGGAGTCAGCACGAAGAGAAACAGGCACCCTCGCCCGGCCGCTCTGCCGCCCAGCTCGCCAGCGAAGCGGTAGGTTGTCACGGCCAGTAGTAGCAGCCAGAAGACGGTCATCGCGCGAGCTTTGGCGAAAGTATGATGGTAGACCTCGGCATGGCGCTGCATGAAGTCGAAGGCCAGGCGCCAGTGGAAGCGGCCGAGTTCTTGATTGATTAATAGATCATCGGCCATCACTGGCAGCACTGCCAGCATGCGGCCCAAAGGCGGGTTGATCGGATCGACGCTAAAGTCGTGGCCAGCGAGAAAATAGAGCCCCAGGGGCAGGTGGACCGTCTCGTCGACCGTCACCGAGTCGCGGCTCGCGGCGATAGTGACTTGCAGCAGCAAGAGCCCCAGCAGTGCCAGCACCAGCCAGCGTAGCTGCCGCGGCGGGTCGACAGTGGACTCGATCGCAGCCGCTTTGGTGGCTTCAAGATCGTGCATGGGTCGATGGCTTCCCGGCATCTTGCGACCTTTCTCGGTGGCCCCAGGCGGCAGCGCCGTCGGCGATCCGCCAAAAGGCGCGGCCGAAGAAAAAGATGAGTGGCCGATGAAGGCCGTCGAGAGCGGTCGCCAGCTGCCACTTCTGGCGCCGCACGGTGGCTGGCCCCAAGCGTTCGGCGCGGTAGGGCACCTGCCGTGCTCGCTGCACTAGTCGGCGGCCAGGATCGAGTTCATCGGCGGCATGCCGGTAGTCGGGGTCGTCGAGTCCCAGCCGGATCAGCGCCCGCAGCCAGATTGCGCTCGCCTTGCGCGCCCGCCAGTGCCGCGCTCGACGCACCAGCTCGACGGTATCCACCTCTCCGCCAGCGATCAACAGCAAGCTGTCGACAACTGATCGCAGCTGGACAAAGAAGCCGTCTTGAGCGGCGTGGGTGGCCAAGCTGAGCAGCAGATCGGTGGCCTCAGGCAGCAGGAGGCCGGAGTAGCTAGAGGCCGCGGTAGCACGCTCGAACAGCCCGTCGTGATCCACCGCGAAGAGTCGTGGGTCGTGAACCTGGCGATGTAGGTCCACCACTGCTTGACCGACATCGACATGGACTTCGTGAAAACGGCGGGCGGTCAGCGGGCGCTGCCGCGACCATTCGATCTTGCCGCCCGCCTGGCGCACCGCCACCAGCGCCTCTTGCCAGTGCTCAGCCGGCACCAGCAGGTCGGCGTCGCCCATCGGTCGGCGGCCTGGGTCGCCATAGACCGTTTCCACTAGGGCTACCCCCTTGAGGGCCAGGGTCGGCACCTGATGCTCTGCCAGTGCCCTCAGCAATGGCCGCAGACGCGCTTCGAGCAGCAAGTTGAAGGCGGTGGTCTGGCGGTGTTGCTGGCGCAGCTGGTGGTCGATCTCGGGGTTGCTCGCCGCGAGCCGCCGCCGCCGCAACCGTGCGCCGAGCAGTGGCGCCAAGCCCTCACTGCGGGCCAATCCGGCAAGTTCCAGATCCACTTTCGGCGGCTCGCCGGTGATGGCGCCCGCGGCTAGTAGGAGTCGCCGGACGTTGAGCGCGCTGCGGTTGGGCAGCGCCCTCAAGGGAGTCTCTCGATGCAGGCGAAGAGGTGGGTGTTGAGCAGCCGCAAGCCTTGGAGTAGCTCGGCGGCCTGGCGGCTCAGGGGTACCAAGCGACGGGCCAACGGTGGTGCCAGGGTGACCCGGCGGGTCCAGATCCGGCAGCTGGGAAAGAGCTCGTCGAGTTCTCGCCGTCGCACTCCGCGGACTTGCGAATTGGCTGGGTTGTCCCAGCTGAAGTCGTACCACAGGATGCGCCCGTTGGGAGCCAGTACGCGCAGCATCTCGGCCGCCACCGCGCGGCGTACGTCGGGCTCCAGGATCGAGGTGAAGACGGTGCTCTGCAGGACCACTTCGAAGCTAGCGTCGGCCCACGGCAGCTCGCTAGCATCGCCGAGGCGCAGGTCGGCCCCAGGGAAGCGCTCGCAGGCGCCACGCCAGCGTTCTTCATCTAACTCGATCGCCGCCAGCCGGAGGCGGTCGGCGCCAAAGGCTTCGAAGCTGGCCAACCACTGACCGCCGCCGCAGCCCACTTCCAGCACCCGTCGTTCAGCCAGGGGCAGTAGGCCACCGTGGCGCAGAGCCGCGGCCAAGGCCCGTTCCTGGGTGTGGCGGGCAAAGAGGTTGGCCGGCCGATCGAGAGCATAGAAACCTGGTTCGATGTCCCGTTGTCGGCGCTGATACTCGCGCCGAATGCGTTCGGCCTCGCGCTGCCTCCGATCGCTCATGGCGGGCTCGCTCAGAGCTCCCGCAAGCGTTGTTCGAGGGTGCTCACCGAGGCGAAGTCGTCGGCAATCAGGTCGCCAGGAGCCACCTTGCCGGGCAGTATCTGCCCGAGTTCGGCGATCAACTCGACCAGCGAAAAACTATCCAGATAGCCTTCCTGGAAGAGCTGGCTGTCGCGGTCGAGAGCGCTCGGCTCAAGTCCTTTGCGGGTCTCGATGAACTTGCGAACAATAGTCAGCAGGGCGGTCTGATCGATGTCCATAAGCGGTACTCAGTCCTCGGTTAGGGTGGTGGGTTGCAGGGCCATCGCGACAGGGCCGAAGCGGCCTTGCAGGTACCATTCGCGATTGCCGTCGCGGGCCAGCTTACCGCTGGTCGACTTGCGCAGTCTCCCTCGAGCTTGCAAACGGGCGTCCCAAAGATCGAGGTCGAGTGCCGCCGGCACCGCACGGCGAATATCGCGCAGCAACGCGGGCCAGTCTTCCTCGGGCCGTTGACTTTCTGCCAGCACCACCAAGGTCTCGGTGGCCGGACCCACCGGCCGGACGCCGAAACACACCACTCGGCCGGGCTGGATGCCAGCGATCTCGCCGACCAGCTGCTCGACCTCCTGCGGATAAACATTGCGACCGGCGACGATCACCAAATCCTGGTGCCGGCCGGTGACCCACAGCCGCCCCCGCGGGTCGACAAAGCCCAGGTCGCCGCTGTCGTAGAAACCTTGTGGGTCGATCAGGTCGTTGTTGAGGTCGTTGCGGCGGAAATAGCCGTCGAATAGAAACGGTGCCCGGATCAGTACCCTGCCGGCAGAATACGGCGGCAGCCCAGCGCCCGACCCGTCGACGATGCGCACTTCGCAGCCCGCTAGACAAAGCCCGCTCGACAGCAGAGTCAGGCTCTCGCCCGCACTACGCTTCACCTCCTCCGCCCGATGCTCGCGCTGCCAGATGGTGCGGTCGATCCGTAACTCTGTGGGTGGCTCATCCAGGCCGCTGGCGGTCACCGCGAAGACCGTCTCAGCCATCGCGTAGCAGGTGCCCAGGGCCCGCTGCTCGAAGCCATCTTCGCGATAGCGCTGGGCAAAGCCACCCATCGCCTCAGCGGTCACCGGCTCCGAGCAGTTGATCAACTGGCGCAACGACGAGAGGTCGAAACTGCCCGCTGGCTGGCGCACTCGCTGAGCGAGAAAAGCGAAGGCGAAGTTCGGCAACCACGACAGGGTAGCTCGATACTCGCCGACCGTCTCCAACCACAGCGCTGGGTTGGCCACCCACTCGAAGGGTGACATCCATGCCACCGGCACGCCGGCGATCAGCGGGTTGAGGAAGCAGGCGACAAACCCCATATCGTGGTAGAGCGGCAGCCAGCTAGCCACCAGATCGTCCTCTTGCCGACCGAGGACTTGCCACAGGGCATCGGCATGGCGCCGCACCGCGCCATCAGAAAGCATGACCCCCTTCTGCATGCCGGTGGTGCCCGAGGAGTGTTGCAGCAAGAGCAGATCCGTATCGCCATGCTCGAAGACCTCCGGCGCCGGGCCGGAATCAAGAGCCAGCTCTGTGTAAGTGCGGTGCTCGCCCAGCAAGTCGCTTTCGAACTCGATCTCCGGCGCCAATGCCAGTAGCTTGCCGTCAACCCGTTCGAGCAGAGCACCTAGGCGTTGCCAGTAGAGTTCGCGATCCATCCGCACGCTGGGCTCGGCCAGCACCGTCGGCACGGCCCCTACCCAGCAAGCCCCTAGCCAGGCGGCGTAGAAGTCGATCTGGTGGGTGCCAACCATCACCACGATGTCGCCGCTGCCCACCCCGGCCTGGCGGTAGGCCGCCGCCGCCCGCCCGGCGGCTCCAGCGACTTCGGCGAAAGTGAGCGAGATCGTGGGCTTGCGGCGCGAGACACAGTGGACGCAGGGGACGTCTGGCTGGGTGTCGGCTTGGTGGAAGAAGCGGCGCAGTACGCTGTCTGATCGGTGTTTCACGACGTCATTGGCTCAAGACTCTTGGCGGTTCAAACGAGTAGGCAGAGTCTACGTGGAGTGGATGCTGTTGCCCAGCCGCGTTGGCGGCTCGCCAAATTGAAGACCAAGCCAGGGGTGCCGACGCTCTCGTTCCTCTTCCATTCCCCGTGGGGACTTGACGATTCCCCTCGTACAGGTTGTATGATCCGCCAGATTCCAGAAGTTCAATAGTTTGCCTTCGTGGCGGGAATCCGCGAACAATATCTACCCTGACAGGGGGTGTCTCTGTGGCCGCGACCCAGAAAGAGAGTATTTCGCTCTATGTCGAATACATCCATCGAATAGCCCACCTTGCGACTGCAGACCGTGATTACGGCAGTTTGGAGCTTGTGGCGCACCTCTTCGCCATTGCCCACCAGCTGTCGGTGGATGACAACGATCTCGATGGGGGATCTTTAGGGCACATTATTCAATCGCTGGAGCATCTCCAAGGGCTTCTTCTGGCGCTACCGAAGACACTTTCGCCGAAGGAACTATACTGGCGTTTGATCGAGGCTATGGATGCCGTTGAGAATGTCAGCTGTCAGTCTAAAGATGAGGGGTATTCTGCTGAGCCTGTCGAGATCGACTCTTTCGGGAGCGGTAGCCATCGTCTTACCGGGCGCGTTAGCTATTGGATCCGGCCCCCTAGCGCCTTCAGGGCTTGGCGCCTGGAGCTGCTTGAAGCGGCGCGAGATGCTGGCAAGCACACCTCGCGGGAGCCGTTGGAAGAGCCGGCGCGGCATCTCAAGCGCCTCGTATGTCACTGGATGAAGGGGAAGATTGAGGTCTCTTTGGCCCATCCTGCCGATTCCGGTGCGCCCCTCTTCCGTTCAAGCGGATCCTGGATCGAAGACGGCGAGCCTTTTCGCATTGCCCTCTGCCCGTTGGATGCTCGAGCGCATCCGAAATTCGAAATGGTCAAAAACGACACGAGATTCCTGGTCCACCAAGCTGCTCCTATGGTTGTGAAGCCGGGTTTTTCTGTTCCTGAACAGCTCCAGGTCATCCTCGAGGCTTGCCGAAAGACTGGCGTCCATATCCTTGTGCTTCCCGAACTCACAGTTGATCTCGAGGCTCGCGAGTGGCTTTCCAGGCACCTTTCAGAGTCTCCCGAAAATCTTCCCTACGGGGTAGTAGCGGGGAGTTTCCACATCGGCGCATCCCTTCCCCGCAATGAAAGCGTATTTCTTGGCCATACCGGGGAAGTTCTCCTATCCCACCACAAGCGGGGCCGTTTCAGCGTTTCTGGGCACGAAGTGGAGGATCTTTGCAAGCGTGGTTTCTTTCACGATGAGGCGTGGATTCTATCGCGGCTCGCCCAGCTCCCTGCTGACATTGATGAGCATATTGATCCAGGCAAGGGGCTCTCGCTGCTCGAGACGGACCTAGGGCAGATGGCAGTACTCATCTGCGCCGACGGCATTGATGAGCAGGATCGGCCCGAGCTGCACCAAGAGATCGCTTCGCTGCGACCCGATTTTGTCTTCCTCCCTTCGATGACCCCGAAGACCGCCCGTTTCGACGAACTCGCGAGTCGACTTGAGCGTCTGGGAGTCTCTACTCTTTTCGTCAACGCCGCATGTGTGTGCCCGTCTACCGAGACTCTCGCTGCCTTCTGCCTTGGCATCCACGAAGACCAAGATGGCCCGGCTACCCACGTACGTTGGTGTGGCGATTGCCTGCAGCAGTGGGACCGCAAGCGAAAGCCAGAAGGATGGGCAGAGATTGGTGATCGGGGTGGTGCGGTGAGCTGGCTCGAGAGCGGTGGTGGCCAGAAACTCGGCATGGTGGTGGATCTCAGCGCCTATCGAACTCGAAACACCAGAAGGAACGCCACATCGATCTGAAAGTTTCTGCAAACTGATGACTGTAGAATGTCGTATACTGTATTGACAACATGGGGATCTAACTGCAAATATCTGCAAATAGTCTTCGGGGTAAGCTACAAATAGCGGCGCAGATGCAAACTTGCCGCATCTCACGTGCCTTGGGTGCCCCTGCCCAAGGACGACGGAGACCAGCGATGACTCGACACCAACGTCCTGCGAATGACCTTTCCACGTTAGGCCTTCAACTACGTTCCTCCCTCGAAGCTCTCACCGACCAAGCCGAAGGCGGTGATGCCCGCGACTATCGGCGCTTTCTTCGCCAGATCATTTCTCGGGGCTGGCGTGCCGCCGTGGTCGGTAGTGCGGACGCGCTACGCGAGGCGATCAACGTCCTCCGGGAAGCCCGTCCAGTGGTTGACGATGCGTTGCCAGCTCTCACACCTAGGTCTCAGGCTGCGACCGAAGTTCAACAGGCCCTGATGGCTCTTTACACTGGCGAGGATGAGCTGCGCGAAACCGAGTTCGAGCAGCGCTGGAGCGACCGTGGTCGCAATCCGACCGAGCGTGCCATCCTCAAAGTACTGGCTAGTGTCGCAGAACCCTCGCGCCAAGGCGAGGTTCACCAGCAGTTGAAGCTTGGCGCATCAAGCGTTACAGCAAGTCGGGTCGGCCAGCTGCTGCGCGAACTGCACCAGCATGGTTATGCCATCCGCCGGATGGTCCGCGCTCGCGGTAACAAGGAGGTTGCCCACTACGCTTTGGCACCTCGTGGTTTCACTCTGTGCAGACATCTCGGGATTGCGACGCCGACACCCGCGACTATCGCCAAGCTGGAGTCCTCAGCTAAGCCAACTCTGGCTCATGAGACCGAGAAGGTCTTGGCGGCGATGTCCAGGGCTTGGGCGCAGTCCCAGCCCGGAGTGCAGAATTGGAGGCGTCGTGTGTTGAAAGGAATCTTGCAGAGCACGGCGAATGCAGCCTTCGTCAAGAATTCCTTGGAGAGATTCGGTGCCCCAGCAAGAGAGGTTCAGCACGAAGTTACTCAAATCGAAGACTTCCAGGCCGTGAGGCGAGTCGCCGAGCCGCAAGTCGATGGCTCTAGCAGGAGAGGAGCTGAGTTGGTGGCTCTGGGCTGAGGCTGGAGGGAAGTTCTACCGTTATATGCTGCGAGGCAGGTCTGAATAGTGTCAGCGTTCCACAGTAGCAACCTCGATGCGCTCGAATCCACCTTGATTCGCGATCTCGCCCGTGTCCAATGGGAAGGCGTCGACGCCCTGCCAAAGTCCCTCGCGCGCCTAGCGGAAAGGTTGACAACTCTTCTGGAAGTTGCGGGCTCTGCCGTAGTCGCGTTCAACGACCAGACAGAGCTGCTCGCCGTCGCATCGAACGGCATGGATATTACTCTCGATGACGAGAGGTTGAATGCCTTGCCAGTAAGACTGAGCAGTACTGATATGTGCTTTCTTACAGCGGTTGCTGCTGGCACTGATCGCGGCATTCTGCTGGGGTTTGCTGCCCGACACAAGGGTACTCTCGCTGGCGCTATTCTGCTGCATGGCAGAGGACGTGGGCGGATCGAGACTCTCGCCAAGACAGTTACCACGGCCGCTCCTTGGGTAGCCGAGACGGTTCAGGCCGCCAAGAAAACTGAAGCAGCGACCAAGGTCCAACAGCTCCAAGATCTCGCGCTGCGCGGCCTCGGTGCTGACCAACCCGATCTGGCGTTGATCGTCAGTTGTCTCGCCACGCTGTTCTCGGCTACTTCCTGCACATTGCTGCTCGAAGAGCCAGCCAATGCTACGCTGCGGCTGAGTGCCAGCACTGACTCCCGTCTTGGCCGGGGTGAGAACGGCAGAGGGCCGGTTGAGTATCAGCGAGGAGAAGGTCTTACTGGGTGGGTTTTTGATCGCGGTAGAGCCCTGCGTTTGGTGCGGGCTGGTGACGCTGGTGCGGTACTGAAAGCTACAGGGCTCAGGCGCGCGGGGCCACGGTTTGCAGAAAATGATGGAGATGGCGTGGAGGATACACAGTTTCTCGCCGTGCCAGTGCGTACTGCTGGAGAAACCTTCGGTGTCTTGCGGATGACCAGACCCTTTGCAGCCTCTCGTTTTTCGGGTGACGACGAGTCAGCACTCCAACATTTTGCTGGCATTCTGGGTATTGCACTCGAACCTAAGTGGAAGTTGCTTGTTGGGCAGACCATCGAGGATTCGGAGGCAATTGCAATTGCCGTTACCCATCGCGAAAGACAAGAAGACGGTTCCTTTATTCCGCGACTCATCTTGTTTAACCCCGGGGCTGAGCGCATGCTTGGTTACAAAGACGGAGCAGCCTTGCGGCTGAACGCAGAAAATCTGTACGCGCCAGATGCGTATGGGCCAGTTCAGGACGCACTTGAAGCCAAACTTGCACAGGCCGAGGAGGCTGGGCATGCCGAATATGGGCCTGTTGATTCGGAGTTGCTCCACCGGAACGGATCTGTTCGCTCAGTCAAGATGTCCTACCGAATCTTTGCCGACCATCGGTTCCAACCGACAGAGATCTATACCATTGGCATTTTCCGTGATCGAACGGATAGCGCACGGCGCGAGGCGCAACACCGCCGTTTACTCGAGCTGCTTCGCGGTATGGGAATTGCTTACTTCCATGCCCGAATCGACGGTCGAACCCTGGAGACGTCTGCCGCTGAGGCGGATATTCTTGGTTATTCTGAAGCCGACTTGCTGAGACTGGATCGTTCAGAGTTCTATGAGGATCCGCAAGATCGGATTAATCTGATGATGCGTGCTCAGACCGTGGATTCAGGCGAGTTGGTGCCGGTGCGCCAGCCATTGCGCCGCCAGGGTGGTGAGTTCATCAATACGACTGGCTATGTGCGTACCGTTCAAGAGACCCTCGACCAACATGGTCAGGCGACGGTTGAGGGGCTTTACCGCGACGTCACACGGAGGCTTGAGATTCAGGGGTTTGTCGATGCGTCGAGAGAGCGGGTCGTGTCCGACGACGAGCTTTTTGCAAAGCTCAAAGAGCGCGATCAACATCAGCACGATTATCTGTCGGGCCTCGGGCACCAGCTCCTTACGCCGCTTGCTTCACTGGTTGGAAACCTTGATGATCTGCATTCCGGACTACTCCGAGACGCAGCCGAGATTGACGACAGTTTAGAATGGATTATTGGTCAGGCCAAGCAGTGCATGCGGATGGTGCGAAACCTGTCCTACATGGATAAGATTCTGCGTCAGGAAACGTTCCCTATGGGGAGGGTCTCCATGGCCAAGGTTTGCATTGCCACTCGCAACGACTTCTTGCATCTTCTTGAGGAGAAGTGCTTGCGTCTGGATGTTGATGATCGAAGCTTACGGAAACACTTGACTGTTCGCGGGCACGAAGACCTCTTGCGGCAAGTTGTAGTCAATTTGGTAGACAACGCAATCAAGTATTCTCCCAAAGGATCCACGGTCGCGATCTATGGCTCGACAGTGTCGCAGGGCCAGGTGCTCCAGGTCAGCAACGAAGGGTTACCGATTCCTGCTGAGCTGCGAGCTAAGGTTTTTGAGCGCGGTTTCCGCACTGACCGTGCAAAGACTTGGGTCCCGCACGGTACTGGCCTCGGCCTCTGGCTAGTGCGATTGATTCTCGAGGCCCACGCCGCCACCGCCTCCTGCGACGAGATCGAAGAGAACGGCCGACGTCGAACTTGTTTCAAATTGGTGTTTCCTAGCCCTGAGCGCAGCGCGATAGGAGGACATGATGAGTGAACGCAGGAAGGTCTTTATCGTCGATGACCAGGCCGGTGAGATCAGGTCGCTGATTCGCCGCATCAAGAACCGAGGGTACGACTTGATGTTGGCGACCAACGAGCGTGAGGCCGAGCGAATGTTGCAGGAAGTCGCCGACCACCCAAGCTCTTTTGTTGCGGCTATCTTCGATGTCATGGTGGCTACAGTAGATTTCGCCACGCTACTGGAGATGGATGACAGTGTCGACTTGGAGAGCAAGGTACTCGAGCCATCCGTCGATACCGGTCTTCGGCTTTGTCGTTATGCGCGCGAGAGGCTGCGGATCGCTGAGGCTGATCTACCGATCGCAGCTCTATCGGTCCGTACCGACGATGAGCTACGGGAGGCCCTCGGTCAACTCGGAGTCCCTCTCTACGATCGCACACAGATCGATGCTGAAGACGAGCGATCAATTATGCGGTTTGTAGAACAACACTTGCCACGGCGTGATGAAGAGTTCAGCTCGACTTAGGTTTGGAAGGGTCGATTTTTCTGTTTTCTAACTCTGTGACTGCTTCTGGTGATTCTGTTAGCGGCCGCCTTGGCACTGCCTGGAGATCTCGCTGGCTACCGCCGAGAGCCGCCAGTCGGCGAGCACTCTCTCTCGCGACGAGAGCCTCTAAGCCCGCTCGAACCAGCGCTGTCTTGCCACTTAGACCGGTCAGCAGCTGTGCCTCCCGAAGCAGCCTGTCGTCAATGTTGAGTGTCGTTCTCATGCATATGAGTATGGTTCTAGAAGGCATACTCGTCAATAGGAGTTGAGGACTGGCTCCTTCGCTCGCCCTCACTCAGAACTGAAAGTAAATGAAGCTGGTCTGCCCCCGCAGATAGACCAGACACAGCGCCAGCAGCAGGCCGAGACCCACGCCCTCAGCCGCCGCCATCCAGCCGGGTCGTCGGGCCGTTGCCGGGGTCAGCAGGCGCTGGCCGGCACGGCTGAGTCCAGGCATCGCCCATACCGCGACGGTGAGCAGGGCGGTGTGCAGGTAGAAGGTACCGGAGAGGGCGCGACTGCGGGAAATCCATGGGGTCAGGGCGCGGCTGATCAACTCGCCGGCTTGGCTCAGGTCGCTGGAGCGAAAGAGTAGCCAACCGAGGCTGACCAGAGCGAAGGTCAGTAGCACTGATGCCCCCCGCCGCCAGCGATTGCTTTGGCTGGCGGTGCCAGTTGCAGCGGGTCGGCGCGCTCGTAGCAGGTGGTACCCGGCGATCAGAAGGCCGTGGTAGAGGCCCCAGAGGACGAAGGTCCAGCCGGCACCGTGCCACAGGCCGCACAAGGTCATGGCGAGGATCGCAGCGCGGCAGAGGCCGGCCAGACCGGGGCGACGGCTGGCTAGGGGGAAGAAGAGGTAGTCGCGAATCCAGCGCGATAGGGAGATATGCCAGCGAGCCCAGAAGTCGACCGGCGAAGTCGCCGAGTAGGGGAAGTTGAAATTGTCGACCAGGCGCAGACCGCAGATCCGTGCCGAGCCGATGGCGATGCGGCTGTAGGCCGAGAAGTCGAAGTAGATCTGCAAACCGAAAGCCGCCGCCATGATCCAGACATCGAAGCCTGACAACGCCGCGGGCGAACGGGCGAAGGCACGGTCGATGTGCGGCGCTAAGCCGTCGGCGAGGACGATCTTGACCGCCAAGCCGGTGATCACCAGGCGGAGCCCACCGAGTACGTCCTCGGCGCTAGTGCGCCAGTCTTCGCCGAGCTGCGGTAGGAACTCCTTGGCGCGCATGATCGGGCCGGCGATGAGTTGGGGGAAGTAGGTGATGTAGAGCTGCAAATCCCAGAACGAGTGCAGCTGCTCGCGCTTGCGCATCAGGTCGATGACGTAGCTGATTGCTTGAAATAGATAGAAGGAGATGCCCAGCGGCAGCACCAGATTGGCCGCTGGCAGCTGGCTGAATACACCGAACAATGCCAGGCCGTCGTTGGCGGAGGCGATCAGCCAGTCGAGGTATTTGAAGATCGCCAGCAGCAGCAGGTTGGCGGCCAGTAGCAGCCGTCCTCGCGGCCGTCGATCGGCTGCCGCTACCATCCACCGAGCGCCGAAATGGTTGAGGGTCACGGCGCCGAAAAGCAGCGCCAAGTAGGGCCAATGCCACGAGGCGTAGAAGACGTAGCTGGCGCCGAGCAGCCAGCCCTTACGCCAGCGGCGGCCGGGCAGGGCCGCGAAGATCACGCAGACCAGGGCCAGGAACAACCAGTAGGTGAGGCTGTTGAACCTCAAGGCGCCGCCACCTCTGGGGCCTCATCCAGCTCGCCCTCCGAGCTTTCGAGAGCTTGCCAGATGCCGAGCCGCTGTCCTTTGCCAACCAGAAAATCGGCCAGCAGGCGGTGTCCGGGCTCGGTGAAGTGTGATCGGTCCGGGGTGTTGTAGACCCATCCCCAATATTTGTTGGGCACCGTGTGGCGTCCATCGACCAGCGGGGTGTCGAGTTTGGCGAACTCGTCTTGGAGGGAATCCATTAGCGGCTGTTGTCGAGCTGGATCGATCAATGGTGGGAAATCGTCGCGCTCGGGCGCCTGATAGACCAGTACTCGACTGCCGCTCTCGGTGAGCATTCTGAGCAGTGCCCGCAAGCTGGCTAGGTTGTGGTGCAGATCGCGGTCGACGACGCCATAGACGTAGTCGATGCCTTCTTTGCGCACCAGCAGGTCGTCGATGGTCAGCGCGACCTTGCGGTAGACCGCCGCCCTCAGCTCGTTGCTGCGGCCGAGCAGCTGTAGCCGCTGGCCGGCCCAGCTGCTCAACAGGCGGTCGAAGCGGTCGGCGGCGCTGCGTTGGCGTTCTAGGGCGAGCTCGCTGACGGCTCGCCGCTGCTCGCTGGCCAGGGTCTCGAAGACTTCTGGAGCGTTGCCGGCTAGATCGGCCTTCGAGCCCAACCGCTGACCGAGGGATTCGCCAAACCCAGGGTCGCGGAAGAGCTGGCGGATCTGCCGTCGAGTCTCCGAGCCACGGGCCAGGTTGCGAAAAGTCAGCCCGAGTACCACGACGGTCGGTCGTAAACCCTGCCGTTGCAGCTGGGCGACGCGGGTGAGCATCTCGAAGCTGAGGAAGTTGGGATACGCCAGGCGGTAAAAGTGGGTCTGCGGGTAGCTCTCGCCAAGCCTCGCCGCCAGCTCGTCGATCAACGTCGCGCCAGGATCCGGGCGCAGGGGCCGGCCGCGCTCCAAGCCGGGCAGGGCATAGGCGTGGGAGTTGCCGATCAGCAGCACGCTGGGGCCGCTATTCCAGCGCTTGGGCAGGTCCGTCGGGTCTTTCGCCAGGGCGGTTACGTTGCTGGCTCGGTGCCAGTCGGACGATGGCCCGGGGCCGTCTTGGGAAATGCGATGCGCTAGCCACTCGGTGGCGGCCAAGGTCGCCAGACAGACCAGGGCGGTGAGCAGGAGGTGGGAGCGGTCTGCCATCGCTCAGCGTCCGCCGAAGGCTTGGCGCAGCCTGAAGAGACGTTGGGACGCCAAGCTGCGTTTGAACTCGGGCCTTGCGCGCTGGTCTAGCATGGTCAGAAGCTACCGCATTCAGTGCCCTCCTGGCGAGCTTGCAGAGATCCACGAGCAGTGGATGGGTCGCTGGCCATCGGTGTGGAGATGTCGATGGAGGCAGCCTCTCTACCCACGTCCAGGTTAGTCGTGGAGGCTAGAGATTTCTCTCGTCCAGCATTTGAGCTAAAGAAACTTAGGGAAAACGGTTCATTTCTAGAGGCGTAGAATGAACCGTTTTCCAGATCGTTGTATGTCGAGTAGGGTTACCTGTAGTGTTGAAATGCACAGGACCTGGCAGCGGTTCAACACGCAGACGAGCCCACATTGGCAGCAACTCGAACTTCACACCTGCTAGACGAGAGGAACCTGGAATGTTTTGGCCGAAGAAACTAAGAAGTGCATATATCCTTATCGCAATATTGTTCTCTGTACTCACCTTCACTTCAGCGAATGCACTGCCGGTTGACATCCAACTGTTCAAGCCTGCGAATTCAACGGTTGCGGAGTGGCCGGTCAGCTTCGGAGTGCCATTTCGCAAAGGGCAAGCTTGGGAAGGCGGGCTAGTCGTTGTCGATGCGCAGAGCGTGGTCCAACCCTCTCAAGTCAAGGCCATGGCTACCTGGGACGACGGCAGCTTGCGTTGGGCATTGATTGATTTCAAACCCGATCTGATGCAGCAATACCAAATCGTTGCAGGGACACCAGCGAACCACAGCGACGATATTCAGCTGCCCAAGTCCTGCCCCGGTAGCCGCGGGAAGGGGACTAGCGGTGTAATTGCGATCGATACCACCGCGGCATGTTTCGAGATCGATGCCGACGCGGGGTTTCTCAGTCGAATCTGGCTACGCGACACTGGCGGAAGCTTGATATCGGTGATCGATGCCGGCAGCGATGCGTTATACGTCGAACAGGTCGCCGGCCAGCGAGCCCTTTTTGAACCATCGACGGCAACTTCTACAGTAATCGAACTCGACGGTCCACGGCATTTGGTAGTGAGAGTCGAGGGCGAGTACCGCTTCAACTCCGCCACCGTCGCCGCTGGCGTCGTCTACTACCATTTCTACGCCGGCCAGGCAGCGTTTCGCGTTAGCCACAAGCTGATCGTGACCGACGATCTCCCGGGCCCTTATCTGCTGGAGGCTGGACTCGAGCTGTCCCGGCCGGCAGCCGTGCCCGCGACCTTGGTGACTTTCAATAGCGACCACGACGATACCTCGGTGACCGCCGGCTTCAGCCTGAGCCCGACGGACCAGCTAGTGATGGTGCAGGATGCCTTTCCCTACTTCGAGAGTCTCGACAGCACCTTCGCAATCCGTAACCTGGCCACGGTCAATCCGCCGCTGCTCTCGGGCACCGCGGCTGGCGATTGGGCGGATCTCTCCGGCCCTAACTTCGGCATCGCGGCCCAGCTACCCGCCTTCGCGGAGCAGTTTCCAAAATCTTTTGTTGCCGACCCCGGCTCGTTGTCGGTCAAGTTCTGGGCGCCGGAGCGTAGCACTGCCGCTCTGCCGGCCAGGCAGATGGATTTCAACGTCAGTCCATTCATGGACGAGTACTTCCCGGCTGCCAGCCTGCCGCCCGAATCGTGGATTCTAGGCGATTCGCCAGCACGCACCAATCTGGTTGTTGGTACTGGCAGCGCGCGCACACACGAGCTCTGGATCTACCCCCATCTCGGGCCGCTGACCAACGGGTTAGTCAGTGGATTCGGCGGCAAGGAGGATGAGATCTTTGCTCTGCCCGATCCGCAGTGGATTTCTTCCACCGGGGCGATGGGTGTTTGGAAAGCAGAAGGGCCGGAGTTCGCGGAGGTCGAGCAGGCCCTGGACGACTATCTGGACCGAGCGGCGTTCGCCAAAGACAAAGTGTTTCCCGCCGCCGGCTACTTCTACTATGGGATGTATCCGTTTTCTGCCCAGCTTTGGTCGACCGGAAATCTGGTGATGCCGGCCCGCTGGTCGCCACAGGCCAACCGGCTGGCACGTGGTCTTGAGTACAATTTTCGTCGTGCGCTTTGGACTTTGGTGGCGCGGGGAGGCGAAGCGCGTTATTTCCATTTGGCGCGCCAGATGACCCGTCACTTTAGAGATTTCCTGTTCTCAAGCTGGCAAATCGCCTGTAAGCCGAAGGGCTGGATGATACTTGGCGGAGTCAACACAGTATTCGCGACACCGGTGTTATGGGGACAGTTCAGCAATCAGGCTACCGCCTCAAACTGTGCCAATGTGCCAGCCAACTTCAATCACGATACCGGTGTTGCTCTGGTTTATGAGAGCAGCGGTGACATTATCCAGTTCGTCTACGACTACTTTCTGACCGGCGATTTCCACTCTCGTGACATGGCAACAGAGTGGCGCGACGCGATGATCGCCGAGATGACGGTCGGTGGGCAGCTTGACGTCGACAAGGCGATGTTGTTCAACCCAGAGACGGAGTTTCTGCGGCCTTTGTCAGCAGCCTACGAGCTGGACCACGATCTGGCGCTGTGGCAATACGGTCACGAGGTTCTCGGCCGAATGCCAGCGCCTTTTCCGCTGCCTGAGCAGCTGCACGGCAATTGGGTTTATGGCATCAAGACCACCCAACTCACCGGGCAGCTGGCGACACGCCTGTTTCGTGTCGCGCCAGATGGCGGGGTGGTCGAAGACCTCGGCGCGTTACTGGTAGCCGGCGTTGGGGCGAGATTTGACGGCCTGGCGATCTCTCACCAAGGGAAACTTTACGCCTTCGAAGTCAATGGAAATCCTCAGCCACCGGTGCAGGGTGGCGTCGGTTCGCGCCTGGTGACGTTTGAGTTGTCGGCCGCGCCACCGGCGAATATCGAGGTTTCGATGGACCTGTCATTCTTCGCGGGGCAAGTGGTGGGAGCAGCTTTCGACACAGCGGGCCACCTGTGGGCGCTGGATCTAAACAGTCACTTGTTCCAGGTCGATCTGGCGACGGGTGCCAAGGTCGTTGGCAGCACCCGTGCTATTGCGGTGCAGAGCGTAGGCATCGCTTTCCCGACCGCGCTCAGTGCCGCCATGGACGGGTCTCTCTATGGCCTGTGGCAGGAGCGCCGACCCTCGATGATCTACGACTATCTGTTTCAGATTGATCCGGGAGAGGGCTACCAGGAGATCTTCAGAGAACAGTGGAAGACTTCTACTAGTGCTGGACCCGATGGGATTTACGGCCTCGCATTTCTTCGCGGTGCCGACTCGCCGGATCATCTCTTTGCCCTGCGTTGCGGCCCGGTGGACGAGCTGGTGAGGTTTGATCTCGATGCTGTGGATCCGGTGAGCGGACAGGTGTCTTTGGTCGGTGGCTTGTTGCCTGCCAGCGATTGTGACGCTGGAACCGCGGACTTGGCGGGACTGAGGACCGTCGGGTTCCCGGAGTCATTCGACCCCAGCCTCGGCCTGAGTGTGTCGGCAAAGGCCGGCGAGTACTTCCAGTCTCTCTATTCTTACTACGTGTCTACCGGGGATGAACGTGCTAGAGATTTCTTAGTGCGCCGCGTGCAGACCGCCTACTGGTTGGGCGCGGTGAGCAATATTTCCCGTGACTTCCAAGGCCGCCATAACAAGGATCTGATGACTTCCCTGCTGGCGGCGTATGACGCGACCGACAACCGTGTTTTTCGAGATCTTGCGGCCGCGGCCGCCGAGGATCTGCCCCGCAACGAGATCGGTCTTGCCGAGCAGGGGCTGTTGATCGACACTCTTCACCCGTTGACGGCGGATGACTTTGGGCCGCAGAGCCTCGCGTCACACGATGTGCACACCATCGGCTTACCTTTAGCCATGAATGCCCTCGCCAACACGAATCCGGTGCACCGGTACCTGCCTCTGGCAGTCAAGGGCTTCCCCACGGCGCGGACTTATCTCTTGTTCAATCGTACGGATTCGAGTCCTGCTTTTCTCGACATCGCGGTCTGGAATGTCGGCGAACCAAGGGTTCGGCCACGGTTGCTGGACGCAAGTGTCCCGGCGCAAGAAGTCGGTCTGCGAGTCTGGGATCATCGGTGGCAGCGGATCATCGATGGGACGGAACTCGGTAACGAGGTTCGGAGTACTCTCGGAGGCCGCCGTGAAGGGTACCATTTCTTCCGCGTGGAGATTCCGTCGAGCGTTGGGCCGGGCATCTATCACCTGGACTTGGGGGAGCAGGTTGCCTTCGCACTGCTCGATTCCGACATCGAACAGGTGCTGCAAGTAGCTCCTGAAGGTATCCCGCTGATGCGCGCCAAACCCTATTACTTCGTGGTCCCTGATGGGGTCAGTGAGGTCCACTTCTTCACCCACCGCGGGGTTGCCGTGTGGGACCCACAAGGAAACGAGGTGGTTGTCGAGTTCGACCCGGGCGATGGGTCATCGACCGATCTAGGCAAGCGCTTCTTCCCGGTTTCTCAATCTGGCATCTGGAAGATGCAGGCGGTCAACGGGATCCGCCCAGGTGCCACAGCCGGCGACCCGCCACTGCCCAACCCCATTTTCAGGAATTTGGATTCGGCCGATACTTTCGTGCGCTTTCTCCAGGATCAGTCTGGCAACGACTTGCCTCTGATCATCGCTCTCGGTGAGGCTTCGAGAATATTCGACCTCGACCCCGACTTCTACCCGAGCTCCGCTCCTTCTGGACTGGGCTGGCCGCCATCCGCCGACGGTCAGTTTACCAAAGGACGCTTTGGTCTCGGCTTCGGGGTGAAGAATCGGTGGGTTGAGTTAGATTTACCTGCGGCTGGATTGGACGCCACCTTCCCCACCGAAAAGGGAACTGCCGAGTTCTGGTATCAGCCTATGCAGGACGGCAATGTGGCATCTTATGACAATCTCGAAGCCCAGAACATTCACTACTTGTTTGCCGTGCTTGGGCCGGGTGCATCCAACTTCGCCCCACACTACTCCATCAAGAAGAGATCTGCTCAAGATGGCAACCGAGAGGGAGGTATCTACAACACCGGGACGATGATTGCCCGAGTAGAGGGTGGGACGTTGAAAACTCCGGGTTGGTTTTATCCGGCCGAAGGCCGCTGGTACCATGTGGCGATGACTTGGGATCTAGATCCCGATCCCGACGAGGCCGGAGAGCCCGGTGTGCTTCGGCTGTTTGTCAATGGCCGGGAGAAGGGTAAGTTACTCCCTAAACAAGGTGTGATAGGCCTGACGAACGTTCTGGGTGCTGTCTTGCGTCTTGGCTCTTACCACGACCTCGCGGCGTCGGCTTTCTTTGTCGGTGTGGTTGTCGACGAACTCAGAGTGTCTAAGACTCTGCGCTATGGCGGCGATTTCACCCCGCCGCGGGCGGCCTTTGTCTGGGATGACGATACCTACTTACTGATGCCGTTGGATGGCGACCTCTCAGCGGCAACATCCCCGACCACTTCGATCACAGGGGCTCTTACATGTGCGATGAGAGTTGGCGGTATAGAGTATCTCCGCCCCGGGGTCCCGTGTCCCTAGCTAGGTGCGCACCGGCTGGGAAGGCGCGCTAGAAACCGATGCAGTTGCTCGACTATGCGCGCCCGGTCGTAGGTGCTCTCGGCGGCCAACCTACCGGCCCGGCCGAGTTCGGCGAAGGTGTTTGCATCGGCGACCAGGGCGGTGAAGGCGTTGCGGATGGCTGCTGGATCATCGGGCGAGACGGCGATGCCGCAGCCTGCCGCCTCGACTCGCCGAGCGGGTTCACCCTCGGCGATCAACAGAATCGGCAGGCTGGAGGCCATTGCTTCGTAGATCTTGCTCGGCACCGCACCGGGAATCTGACTGCCGAGGCTGATCAAGGCGGCATCGGCAGCCGCCAGCAAGGGTGGGATCTTTTCCCGCGGTTGCGCCTGTAACAGGCGAACCCGATCGATGCGTTCCTCCCGCAGACGCTCTTCGAGATGCTCGCGGACTGGGCCGTCGCCGACCAGCACGAAGCGTCCTGGAACTTCCCGCGGCAAGGCGGTGGCCAAATCGAGTACGCGGTCGAGCCCCTGGGCGATGCCCAGCAGGCCGGCGTAGATAAACACCGGGCCGGGCTCGTCACCGATCAAGTGGCGGGCTTCCGCGGTTGCCTGTTCGGCGCCGAAGCGACTCGGATCGCAGCCGTTGGTGATCACCGCGGTTGCCTTGCCGGGCACCTTTCGCTGGACGTGCTCGATGATCTCGTTGCTTTGACCCGTGATCGCGGCGGCCTGGCGGTAGAGCTTGAGTTCCAGACGCTCGGCGACACGCACTGCCGGGTGGTTGGAGCGCAGCATGCCGACGCTGACAAAGGATTGGGGCCACAAGTCGCTGACGTTGAGCACAAAGGGACAGCGCCAGCGCCAAGCCAACCAGCGAGCCGCCCAGCCGATGAACAGAGGCGGTGATTCGACCAGGATCAAATCGGGGCGAGAGACTACTCGCGGGCCCAGCAGACTGGCCGTGAGGGCGAACGACAGGTAGGAGATCAGCCGCTGCGCGATGCCGCTCTTGGCCGGCCACAGGGGCACTCGGCCGACCGCCAGATCGCCGACTTCTTCCCGCACTGTCCGCCAGCGGGAGTAGCCCGGAAGGATTCGGCCGGTGGGGTAATTGGGCAGCGCGGTCAGCACCTCCACCTGCCAGCCGAGCTGGGCGAGACCCTGGCCGAGTTCCGACAGCCGTACTTGAGGGGCACCCATCTCGGGCACGAAATATTGACTCAGCAGCAGCAATCGGCGGCCTTTGGCCCTGCTCTGATCAGAGGGCATCGTGCAGCCCCCAGCCCATATGCCAGCTATTCATGTGGTCGACCTCGGCATGCGGGTAGTCGTTGCGCTTGACGATGAAGAAAAAGTCGTGGGGCAGCCAGCGGCGGGGCACTTCGCGGAAGCCGACGCGGCCTACCGATCGTTCTTGCCGCGGCTCGGCCAGCATCAAGGCCAGCAGGTCTGGAGCCTCGCCGCTGTCACCCAAATTGCGTTCGAGGCTGGCCAGCGCGCCGCTGGTGCTGTGGCCTTCCGGGTCGCCGGCGGTCACCAGGTCGATTACCCAGACGATCTCCAGGCCGAAACGCTGCTGTCGGCGAGTGACCAGGTAGCCGATCGCCTGGCCGCCAGCGCTCAGCCGATAGCGTTGGTAGGAGTGTGGCGCGTCGTCGTAGCGCCAGCGCAGAAACTCGGGTGAGCGATCAAAGGTCATACCCTTGGTTTGCAGCAGGCTGCCGAGTTCGCCGTCGGCACCCGCGAACGACGGCATGGGCTCGATCTCTAACCTCCGGCCGCGATCGCGGTAGAGGCGACGGTAGGCAGCCAACGCTGGCCTGGCGAGGTGGAAGACCGGCGAGCGGCGAGCTAGGCCGGCACTGCTCAGCAGCTTGACGAAGACCCGTGGTTGGCCAGCCGCTGCCCAGCCCAACTTGTGGATGAAGAGCGGATGCGATTTGTGGTTGGGAAAGCCGTAAAAAGGCACTTCCCGAGGCATGGTCGCGGTGACCTGGCGTTCGAGGTTGCCGAAGATGCCGCGGCGATGGTGATCGGGGTGGATCATGCCGTCGAGGGCTACGTAGCCGCGAAGAGAGCGTCCGCGGTGGCGCAGGGGCAAGGCGGCGAAGGCGAATTGCCCCACCAACCGACCCGCGACTTCGGCGACCCTGATGTAGCTCTCACCGGCCGGGTTGTCGACAAATCGCCAGCGCCAATGCTCGGCTCTCATCTCGCTGCCGAAAACTTTCTCGTAGAGCTGACGCAGGGCCTCTGTATCGTCGGCTCGAAAGGGTCGATACTCGACTGGCGGCAAGCTAGAGCGGCTAGTCGAGGTCATGGTGGCGCCTCAAATAGTCGCGCATCGTGGTTGCCCGGAAGGTGCTAAACAGGCGCCTCAGCTTGCCGTCGAGACGACCGCTGGAGTAGTTGTGGCGCAGGCGGCGGAGCAGCGACATCGGTAGGTGGCGGGGGAAGACACCGCCGATCTCATAGGGATGCAGGTAGCTCATGGGATCGGCGCTGGCCTGCAAACAACGCTGGGTTAGCCACCAGGGGAAGAGGCGTAGGTAGCCGCCGCCACCGACCACCAGCCGATGACCGCCGGGTAGCCGCGCGGTGGTTGCGGGGAACTCCAACAGGCCATTGCCGAGCCGATAGACGGCGCGTTGATCGGTGGTGCCGGCATAGACGTCGTGCAGGGTAGTGGGGTTCAAGCTGGCGTCGTAGCGGAAGCCGATTTTCGCCATGTGGTCGAGCAGCCAGCTATCTTGGCGCAAGGAGAAATCCGGCGCCCGAAAGCCGATCACCGGCTCGCCGATGGCGTCTTCGAGGGCTTTCTTGGAGCGTTCGATTTGCTGCGTCGCCGGTTCCTTACCCAGCCGCAGCAGGCGGCGGTGGTGAAATGAGTGGCTGGCGATCTCGTGCCCCGCCTGGTGGATGCGTCGTACCAAGCCGGGCAGCCGCTCGGCGATCCAGCCGAGGATGAAGAAGGTGGCCCGCACCTGGTGGTGGTAGAGCAACTGGAGGCAGGCCTCGGCATTGGCTTCGAGTTCGGCATCGATCTCGAAGCGCGGCTCTTCGGCGGCGATTGGAAAGCTCTCCTCCATTGCTTCGACGTAACCCTCGAAGTCGATCGAGAAGGCCAGCCAGCGGCGATGCTCGGTGTTGGCGCTCATGCCGCCTCCTCGTCCCGACTGCGACCGCTCTTCCCGCCGAACAGCTGTCGTAGCCGGAAACGACGCTCGTCCATGCTCATGTAGAGCAGTCGTTGCCCGACTCTCACGGCCCACTCGCGGCGTCGCAGGCCGCGGTATTGGATAGCGTAGGCGGTGGGCTCTCGATCGAGAATCCGAGCGTAATTCGGGCAGCGGGCTGTTGCCGGCCGGGGTAGGCCGTGGCGATCGTGGCGCAAGCCGCGGGCTTGCCAGCTCCAACCACCTCGGCCGAGCTGCCCGTCGAGCACCAGGCCGCGCCGCGCCTGGGGGTGAAATCGATAGTGATAGCCGCGAGCTTCGCGGAATCCAGGGAAGAGAAAGTTGCCCAATCCATAGTAGATCGATGCCTTGCCATGGCGCTCGAAGCCGAGGGGCACATGGGTGTGGGCCGCCACCACTAGGTCGGCGCCGGCGTCGGCCAAGCGTCGCGCGTCGCGGCGCTGCTCGGCATCTGGGAAGCGCACGTATTCCTCTCCCCAATGCAACACCGCCCACACCCAGTCGGCTCGCTCGGCGGCTTGGTGCACTTCTTGGACGGCGCGTTCGATGGCCAACTCGTTAACCCCGGCGTGCTGGTCTCTGGCGGCCTGGGCGCCGACCCGTGGCGCAGTCTCCGCCCAGCCCAGTATCGCGAGTCGTCCGGCGTCCAGGTCGAGCTCGAGAGGTTGCCGCGCAGCCCGCTGATCCATGCCGGCGCCGACCTGGCGCAAGCCCCGGCGGTCGAGCTCGGCGAGGGTGGCTTGGGTACCGCCCGCGCCGAAATCGCTGAGGTGATTCGAAGCGGTCACTGCGACGGTGGTCTGGCCGAGGTGCAGTGCCTCTAAATGCTCAGCGGTGAAGGCCAGACAGGTTTGCCTCGGTCGCGGTGGACCCGCGGCGAGGGCGGCATCGAGAGTGAAGAGAAAGATCTCCGGCTGTTCAGTGACGCCGCAGGCGGCTAGCAAAGCGCCGCGGTCGGCGGCGGAGGGATAGACATCACCAGCGATCAGCGCCCGCGGCGGTGGCGTCGAGTGTCTCATCGCCTTCTAGCTTCTATCTTGCTTCGAAACCAGAAATTCGCCAAGCTGCAAATATTCGAGCCCTGAGCCTTGGAGCACATCGATGGCTTCTTCGCCGGTGCGGACGATGGGGAAGCCATGCAAATTGAACGAAGTGTTGAGCAGCACACCGCGGCCGGTGCGCTCGGCGAAAGCGTCGAGAATAGCCGACAGCTCCGGGTTCTGGTCGCGGCGCAAGACCTGCGCCCGGCAGGTGCGGTCGACATCGTGCACCGCCGCCGCCAGGTCGGCGGAATTCTCGCGGGTGTCGAAAGTCATCATCATGTAGGGGCTAGGCAGCTGCTTGTCGTTGACCACGTACTCCTGGTGGCGCTCTTCCGTAACCATCGGAGCGAAGGGCATCCAGAAATCTCGCTTCTTAACCATGTGATTGATCACCTTGACCACGTCGGTGTGGATCGGATCGGCCAGAATCGAGCGATTGCCGAGAGCCCGAGCGCCAAACTCCATCCGCCCGGCACAGCGGGCCACGGGATGACCGGCGATCAGCAGCTCGGCAACCGCCGCCGCCATGTCGTCGGGCTGCTCGCAGTGCAGGCCGCTGGCGGTGATCGAACGGCGGATTTCTTCAGGATCAAGATCGCCCCCGAGGTAGAAATGGCGCAGGCTCTCGACCTGCTGGTGGCCGAAGCGTTCGGCCGCTTTCAGGTAGTAGGCGCCGAGGGGTAGGGTCTCGTCGCCGCAGGAGGGGAAGGCTTCGAACGACTCGACCGCTTCGAGTTCGGCAATGCGCTGATTGGCTTTGACGTTCATGAACACGCCGCCAGCCGCCAGCACTCTGCCGATGCCGGTCCTGCGGACGGCGTTGTCGACCCATTGGCAGAGTAGCGCTTCGGTAAAGCGTTGCAGCCCAGCCGCCAGGTAGTCAAAGCGCTTGGCGCGAAAATCGCGGTGCAGGCGGTCGGAGATGTTGGAGATCCGTTCGGAAATCTTGCGCTCGAAAGATAGTCCGCTGGGGTCGAGCCCGAGATAGGCGCGGAACAGCTCGGCGTGTTGGGCGGTCGGCCCCTCGCCGACATAAGGGGCCATACCCATCAGCTTGTACTCATGCTCGAAGGGAACAAAGCCTTGGCTGTAGGTCACCCAAGCCCACAGAGCACCCAGCGAATGCGCCATCGAGGTTTCCGCCACCACTCGGTCCTCACCCCCGCCCATCACCCGGACCGTGGCGCAGAGGGTGTCGCCGGAGCCGTCGCAGGTCAGCACCAGGTAGCTTTCGTCGGCATCGCGGCGCAGGCCGTAATAAGCGGTGGCCGCATGCGCCGTATGGTGATCGACCCGCTCCAGCGGCACCTCGCCGAGGCCGCTCTGGCGCAGCAGGCGGTCGAACCCTTTGTGACCGTAGGTCGGCAGCATGGCGATGGCCAGCGGCATCAGCACCCGCTGACGAATTCTGCCCAAGGTGGTGCTGTGGCGTTCGGCGGACTTCAACACATCCTCGCGGGCATGGTAGCGGGTCGACACGCGGATGCCGCCCGAGACTACTAACGCCAGGTCAGCCGGGCTCGCCCCAACCGCTTCCAAGCAGGCGGTGATCGAACGGCTCGGAAAGCCCCAGAAATTCTTCTCACCCGTCAACCGCTCCTCCTGGATGGCGAAACGCAGCTGCTGACGGTTGCCGATCGCGGCGCTGGCATTGTGGCCGGCGCGTAGGGCGAGGATGTAGTCGGACATTAGGTCGCTTCCCTCTCGTGCAATGACTCTCAGTTCGACTGGCCCAAGGCCAGTTGGCATTCTGCCAACAAGGCGTCGGCCATTCGTTCGACGGTGGTCAGCCGGGCGCGCTGCAAGCCCCCTTCGATCAGCCGCTGGCGCAGCGGCAAGTCGGTAGCAATCTGGCGCAGGGCCGCGGCCAAGGCAGCCGGGTCGCCGACCGGCACCAGCAGACCATCCCGACCGTCATCTACCGAGGTCGGGATGCCGCCCACCGCGCTGGCCACCACTGGGCAGCCCAGTGCCCGCGCTTCGACTAACACCCGTGGTGTTCCCTCATTGCGACTCGGCAATGCCAATACATCGGCATCGGCATAGCAGCGAAAAAGGTCGTCGCCGAAGTTCTTGTGGCCGAGGAAGGAAATCTGTCCTCGGCTCTGCAAATCGTCGATCGCCGAATTCAGCATGGCCGAGATGCCACGGTCGAGCAGCTCCCGACCGCCAACGATGTGGAGCTCGGCCTCGGGCTGGTGCTCGAGCAGCAGGCGGAAGGCGTCGATCATCACGTCGATGCCTTTCTCATGCCGCAGATAGCCGACAAACAACACTCTGAAAGGGGCTGCGGCCGGTCGTTGACGTCTGACCGAGAGGATCTCACGTTCGAGCATCGAGGAGGAGACTAAGGCTCTTCCCAGAGGCTGGCCGTAGTGCTCGCGCAGGTGTTCGCCGTGGGTGACCGCGCGGGTGTTCGGGGCAGTCAGCAGGCGCTGCTGTAAGCGATCGATGAAGTGGCCCATGGCCAGCGCCGTCGGTCGCCTGAGACCGCCGTACCAGGTCGAAGTCCGGGCTTGCTGCAGGATGTCGGCACAGAGATGGTAGACCCGCGGTTTGCGGCCGCCGAGCAGGGCCAGGGGGGCGGCAAAAGGGAGCTGAACCAACAGCACATCGCAGCGTTGTTCCAACTGGCGGACAATGCGGCGACAGGCGCGCGCTTGGGCGAAGCCGCGAGCCAGTGACACCAAATGCGGCAAGGCTCGGAACTGTTCCACTGGCAAGTGCTCGAGACGGTGGTCTTGCAGGGGTTTTTGCCGGGGAACGGCGCATAGTGCCAACTCCAGCGTACGGCAGCGCGAGGCGAGGTGATCCACCACCCGGCCAAGGCCAGCGTCGGTCCACACGCCATCCTCGGCCAGGTAAGCCGAGCGGGCGCTGAGGAAACCTAGCCGCAGGTCGGCATCGGGTCGGTTCACCGCCGCGGCCCTTCATCCATCAACGTCGCTCGAGGCTCGGGCGGCGGCTCGCTGCTTGGCCAGCTGCCCACCTGCCACAGACCGTCGGCCATGGTCAAACCGAGCACCAAGCCGAAGGCCATCGAAAAGCTCGGCGAGTAGAGAATCTCGCGCGAAAACATGCCCCGTGCCAGCCACAAGATCAGCAGCATGCGCAGTAGGTCGTGGTGGTGCGCCTGGGTCGGATTCAGCACCAGCAGACGAGCGAAGTTGGGCGGCCGGCGCCATAGCGCGGTGGCGCTTGCCAGCAAGGCCAAGAAAGTCAGTAAGCCGCAGCCCCCGGCGACAAATGCCAGGACATTGTGGGGATCGATGGCCAAGGCACGTACCTTAGCCCTCTTGGCTAGTTCAAAAGGTAGCCGGCGCGGTGAGGCGCCGAGAATCGGCTGTGCCAGCGCGATCTCGAAAGAGGTGGTGATCAGGCGTAGCCGCAGCTCGTCGGAGCTATAGCCCTGAACCGACTGCTCGACGCGATATTCGAAAGTGCCAGTCGAGGAAAACCGGTTCAGCGCCCAATAGCTGGCACAAGCGAGCAGGACGATGGCGATGCTCGCTTTGACCCGTTGTTTGCCGCCAAACATCAGCAAGCCGATCAGCGCCACCCCCAGCCAACCGGAGCGATTGGCGCTGGCGAAAATGCCTGCCACTGAGGCGATGACGCTGGCCGCGAGGGGCAGGCGAACCCACTTGGTGGTGGTCTTGTCGAGTAGCAGATGTGCCGCCATCAGGATCGCTGGCAGGGTGTAGAGCGAAAGTGCGTTCTTGTTGGCGACCTGTTCGAGGGGATTGATGCCGGCTAGGCCAGCGCTGGTCAGCAGGCCGCGTAGCGATAGAAGACTGGCGGCTGCCGCCAGCCCCAGCACGCCGGCGCGATAGTCTGAGAAGTTGCGTACCAGCAAGGTGGTGACGACGATAGTAAACAAGGATGCGCAGATCTTGATGATCTCGCTGATGTGCGCGCCACCTTGGGTACAGGCAAGGCAGTAGAGGCCCAGGAAAATTAGCAGAGGCCGCAGGACCCGACCGGGAAAAAGCTGAATTCGCGTTCCGCCGACCAGCACTCCGAGGGCCAGCAAGGGAATCAAATAGGGGTGGACCAGCAGGCGACCGAACTCCAAGCGGAGGCCGCGAAATGCTGAGCCGGCGATCAGCAAGGCGACCAGGAAGAGGGAGAATCCATAGGGAGTTACCTGGTCGTACCAGTGCGTTTTTGCGGCTACCGGGGGCGTCAGCTGAGATACTTCCGGCAAAGTCTGGGGGCCGCGTTTCATGGCTGCCGCTCAGCTTGTTGTCGGGCGTAGGCGCGGGCCGCGATCCAGCTGCCCACCGGCCCGAGAGCGAGCAGCCAGCCTAGGGCGGAAGCCTTGCGATTGCGGCGCAGATGCCAGGGATAGGTGGCCTGGCCGAAGCGCAGGATCCGCCGAGCTCGAGCGCTTTGGCCGCGGGCCAGGGTAGCCAGGCCGTGGCGGCCGATATCGTGCTCGATAAATGCGCCTTCGAGTTCTTGTCGCTCGAGGCCCAAGCGGTCGAGCAGGGCGCCGTCCAATTCAAGGGTTGAAGCGTACTCGTCGGCCAGGTGCTTGAGAGCGCCGGTGACGGCCTGCTGCGCACTTTGGTTGGCGGCGTGCCAGCGGTAGGCGAAGAGCGGCTGGTCGATAAAGTAGGCCCTCTTGGCGGCACCGAGCAAGCGCCAATGGAACCATTTGTCGGGGTTGATCAGTCGACCGCCGCCATAGCCTTCGACGGCTTGGTAGAGCGCTCTGGGGTAGGCGGTGGCGGCGAAATTGAACGGATTGCGCATCCGTCGCAGCGAGCGTCGTAGTAGCTCGTCGGCTGGCAGACAGTAGACCGGAGCGTCGAGGACCTGGCTTAGAGTCGGGTCGAGATCCTCTGGGCGCCACAGCTCACGATCGGGTCCCAACTTGCCGGTGGTGTTGTCGTCGGCATCGATGATGTCCATGGTCGAGCTGACCACAGTCGTGGCGGCCTGGTCGCCGAGCCTGGTGAACAGCTGGCTATAAGTCGCGAGAGCGCCGGCTCGTATTAAGTCGTCAGAGGACAGCAGGATCATCACTTCGCCCACAGCCATGCCGGCGGCCCGATCTAAGTTGCCGCCAAAACCGACGTTGCAGCGGTTCACCCGCAGCCGCACTCGGGGATCGCCGCCCGCCCGCACGATCTCCACTGAGCGATCCTCTGAGGCGTTGTCGGCGATAACCACCTCGAGGTCGGTGTGTGACTGCTCAAGCACGCTGGCCAGAGTCTTGCCCAAATAGCGTTCGTAGTTGTAGTTCGGGATGCAGATCGAGAACTTCATGCCGTTGCGCCGGGTTGTGAGTTCGTTCGGCTTCGGCCGAGGGGCCGGGCCATAGCTCGACGATATACCTTTGCCATGCGGCCGGCACAGTTTTCGAGGGAGTAGCGCTGCTCGGCCCGCTGCCTCCCATTCTTGCCAAGACTTTGGCGCAGATCACTATCGCTTGCCAGGCGTTCAATCGCTGTCGCCAGGGCCTGGGCATTGTTCGGTGGCACCAGCAGTCCAGTGACACCGTCCTCGACCAACTCGCCAACGCCGCCGTCGGCTACCCCGACCACTGGTAAACCGGCGGCCATCGCTTCGACCACGATACGGCCAAAAGACTCGACGGCGGTGGGATGCACCAGCAGGTCGATCTCGGCCATGATCCGGCTTGGTGGCTCGACGAAACCGCAGAAGCGCAAGCGCTCGCCCAACCCCAAGGCCCGGCTGCGGCGGCGCAACTCCTCGACATAGGGATCGCCAGCTGACGCATGGCCGTAGAGGCGCAGTTCGATCGCCAGTGTCGGGTCGAGCAAGGCGGCGGCTTCGAGCACTAGATGATGTTGTTTCCAGCGCGAACTGAGGTTGGCGACCATGGCGACGATCAGCGGCTCGGTGGTCGTTCGGGTTCTTGGGCGACAAACCTCGAATTGGCTCAGATCGATACCATTTTCAACCACCCGCAGCTGATCCTCGTCCAGCCATCCATCGATGGTTCGAGCTGTAAAATGGGAGTTGGCGACCAAGACAGAACAGCGCGAGCGCAGGTAGCGGCCGAAGGAAGCGCCTTCGCGGGGCATGCGGAACGGGTTTCCCGGCCCGACCAATTCACGCAGGTGCCAGACATGCGCCAAGCCGAGGGCTTGAGCCGCTGCTGCCCCTTCTGGGTTGAGGATGGTGTTGGTGTGGATCAGCTCGACTTCTTGTTTGGCGGCGAACTCTGCGACCCAGCGTCGAGAAGCGCGGCCCCAGCCGGTTGCTATCAGCTGCCGGGCTTCGATCAGTGGACGTTTCCACAGCTTGGCTCGGCTGCGGCGATGCCAGAAATAGAGCGGGGCAAACAATACCCGGCCGGCGAAAGCCTCTCGCACCATCGCCCGTTCGGCACTGGTGCCAGCGCTGTGGCAAACCGCCGAAGAGGTGATTCCATGGTCGGCCAGAGCTTCGGCCAAGCCGCAAGTCGACATCGCTGCACCGCCACCGGCTCCATTGAGCACATGCAATACCCGGCGGGGAAGCTCAGTGCTCAACCGGTGTATCCCTGCTCGAACTTTGCCAGCTCCTCCGGTGTGCCCAACACCCAGACTTCCCGTGCCACGTCCAGCACCAGGTGGGCACCCTTTGCGATCATGCGATTGTAGACTGGGATGACGTAGAACTCACCGCCGCTGCGATCATCTTGGCTAATCATGGCCTCGGCGTGCTCGACGAAATCGCTGCCATGGCGGAAGAGATAGAGCCCGGTGGAGGCCCAATCAGAGATGCGCCGTTTCTCGGCCGTTTCCACCACCCGGCCGCTGGCATCGACCCGGGCGAAGCTCCAGCGTTCGCCGGGTGCTTGGAAAACCCCCAGCACGCCATCGACCTCCGATGGCAGCCCACTCAGTGTTTCGTCGAGTGAGCTACGGCAGAAAGTGTCGGCGTTGTAGATCAGCAGCGGTTCTGGAGAGTCGATGTAGGAGCGAGCTTCGAGTACCGTCGCGGCCTGCCCGGCGGTGACTTGGTCGAGAGGGACTATCACCGGGTCAAGGTGGCCGTAGCGTTGTTCGATATCTGCTTCCAGCCGCCGGCCTTCGAGGTGCTCGCGCAGGCAGACAAAGATCAGCCGCCGCGCCAGATTGAGTGGCAAGCTATCCACCGCCCAGCTGTACATCGGTCGGCCGCGCACCTCGATCAGCGGCTTGGGAACTCGGTGGCCGGCATCGTGGAAACGGCGGCCGGCTCCGGCCATGGGAATGACGATGTTCATCTCAGAATTCCTCCTACTGTCGGCGCGCCGCGGGCTTCGCGGTAGGCGCTACTCAGTTCTACCCTTCGGGGTTACGGCTGGAATTACCGCTAGCGGGCAACACCAGCGTGGCTAGCCGAGAGCTTGAGATGAGAACTACGACGAGATCACTGGGTGGGGGGAAACCTACCACGGCCTCGAGACCGCGGGTTGGCTAGATTGGCCGGCTGAGGCCGTCTGTTTTCAGCCTCCGGTCGTGAGCGCTATCTTGGCCTTGCGCATGGCGGCGCCGACCCGGCGGCTGAGATCGGTCGCGCTGCGGCTATTCCAACCCGAAGCACGGTAGACCACGACGCCTTGATGATCGACCACTGTGTGAGTTGGCGTAGGTTGGGGTTGGGGGAACGCTGTCACCTGAAACACGGCGCTGCCTTTAACTCTATATAGGCGCAGCGGCAGCTGAAACGTTACCGCAGCTCAGCAGTCCATAGCGGCGAGCAGTGTTTCACCATACCGAGGTAATCGCGACGCTCTGATTCCAGACCTCCTGACCTACCCCTCCTAACCCTCTGAAAACACAGGACCGCCCCTCAGAGGTGGTGCGGACCCAAAACTGTCCGCTTTTTTCGGTGCCGAGGCATGATCGAGCATGGCACTGACGAGCGAGCACACCGTCCTGTTCCCAGACCACGCCGGGGTCCCCGATGGGGTTGTGGTGATCAACGACCGCTGCCGCCTCCAGCAGAGGGGCGGCTATCGGGTGGTGGTGGTCAGCGGCATGCCGCTCGCTCACTTCGCTGCCGGCGACAGGACAGGCGAGGCCCACGCGATGGTGAGTCTCGTTGAATTGGGCTGGGCACAGCAACGCGAGGTGGCCCTTGCGTTCGCTTGTGATGTGCGGACTGTGCGCCGGAATCAGCGCCGCTTCGAAGAAGGTGGGCTGGCTGCTCTGGGCCGGCCGCGCGGTTTTCCCCGGGGTCAGTCTCGGGTAGCGCAGGGCCGCCTGGACGCGGTCAACGGCTGGAAGGCCGAGGGTGTGTCGAATCGCGAGATTGGCCGGCGGCTGGGCATCGATGAGAAGGCCGTTCGCAAGCTCGCCAAGCGCCTGGGCTGGAAAGAGCGGTCGGTAGTGCAGATGACGATGCCCTTCGAGAGTGCGGACCCAAAACTGTCCGCCTCTGATGAGCAGCAGGTCGACGGCCCCCTGAAAACTGCGGATCTTGCGCTCGACGCTGAGGGTGGCGGTGACCCAGCGGCTGCGGACCCAAAACTGTCCGCTTCTGCGTCCGAGCAAGATCAGGTTCCCCTCTCGCTGGACCTCGATCCAGCGGATCGCGCCAGCGATCGGCTGCTGGCGAGGCTGGGATTCCTCGATGATGCGGCGCCGATCTTCGGAGCGGCGACCCAGCTACCGGGCGCCGGTGCTCTGCTGGCGATTCCCGCCCTGGTGGACAGCGGCGTGCTCTCCATCGCGCAGGAGCTGTACGGCAGCATCGGGCCGGCCTTCTATGGGCTGCGCACCACTCTGGTAACCCTGCTGCTGATGGCACTGTTGCGGGTCAAGCGACCCGAAGGGCTCAAGGAGCGCTCACCCCGGCATTTGGGTCAGCTTCTCGGGCTCGACCGAGCGCCGGAAGTGAAAACCTTGCGCAACAAGCTCGCTCGGCTGGCCGCGCATGGCCTGGCCGCGGATCTCGGTCGCGCCCTCGCTCAGCGCCGGGTCGCCACCAGGGGCCATGCCATGGGCTTCCTCTACGTGGACGGGCATGTGCGCGCCTACCACGGTGGCCGAGAGATTCCCAAGACACACGTAGCGCGGATGCGGATCGCGATGCCGGCCACCACCGACTACTGGGTCAACGATGCTGAGAGCGAGCCTCTCTTCGTGGTTCCCACCGAGGCCAACAAGGGGCTTGCGACGATGCTTCCCCTCATTCTCGAAGAGGTACGAAAGCTACTCGGAGACCGGCGAGTCACCGTCGTCTTCGACCGTGGGGGTTGGAGCCCGAAGCTGTTTGCGAAGCTCATCGCCAAGAAGTTCGACATCCTCACATACCGAAAGGCCCCCTTTCGTCCGGTGCCGTTGAGCAAGTTCGGGCAGATCAAGGACACGATCCACGGGCGGAAGCTCGAGTACCTCCTCGCCGATCAGCGTATCTACCTCGAGTATGGCCCGAGGAAGAAGCGCAAGCGGCTGTACCTGCGCCAGGTCACCCGCCTCTGCGACAACGGCCACCAGACGTCCATCATCACCTCCCGCCGCGACCTCTCCACACTCGAGGTCGCCTACCGCATGTTCGATCGTTGGAGGCAAGAGAACTTCTTCAAATACCTGCGCGAAGAATTCGCACTCGATGCCCTGGTGGACTATGGCACCGAGCCAGCGGACGCCGCCCGCGATGTGCCGAATCCCGAGCGCGGCAAGATCAATGCAGAGCTGCGCAAAGCTCACGCACATCTCGAGCAGCTCCGGGCCCACATCGGGATCGCTGCTCTTGAAAACCGCGAGGATCGGCGGCGCACGATGCGCGGATTCAAGATCGCCAACGCCGCCATCTCCGCCAGGGTCCGGGCAGCGATAGAGCAGATCACCGAACTCGAGAACCAGCGCGCGACCCTCCCCGTCCGCGTCCCCGTCCAAGAGGTCGTCGAAGCGGATGTCATCAAGCTGTCCGTCGAGCGCAAGCACCTCACCGATATTCTCAAGATGGTCGCCTACCAGGCCGAAGGTGATCTTCTCCGGCTCCTATCACCCCACTACCGCCGCACCGAGCAGGAGGGACGCACCCTGATCCAAAGCGCTTTCGCGGCCGGCGGCGATATGGAGGTTACCGACACCGTGCTGCTCCTTTCCATCGACCCGCTCAGCTCTCCCCACAAGACGGCGGCGATCGCCGCCGTCTGCGAAGAACTCAACGCTACCGCCACCCACTTCCCCGGCACCGAGCTACGGATGCGGTTCGCGATCAAGAAGGCGCCACCCCGGAGCCTGGCCTTCCCAGGGCCTCGGAACACCTCCGGAGAGGCTCAACCGGACATTTGAGAAAAAGGGTATGTCAGGAGTTCTGGATTCGCCCGTTGGCCTGCTCAGCAGCCGAAAGGCTCGTCGAGCAACTTGAGCCCGCGGGCCTACATGGCGATCTGGCGCCGTGGCGCGTCGTAGTGCAGGGCCGGCATGCTGGCGAATAGCAAGGCGGTGATCAGCAGCACCTGGCGCCGGTCGAAGGTGGGGAAGAAGAGCCGTTCGAAGCGCTGCCGAATCTCGCCATGCTGGGGCAGGGAGCGGATCTCGAGCTTGACCTCGGCGCCGTCGGTCTCGACCTGAAAGAGGTCGTTGACGATCAGATCGTAGAGGCCGTAAACCGAATGGTAGAGCCTGGCGACGTCGTAGCGTGGGTCGCCGTAGATCCCCGGCATGCCGAAGCTGCCGCGCGGGTCGATCAGTTTGCAGATTCCGGCTGACAGGTCGTAGAGGAAGTTCGACAGGCACATGTCGCCGTGCATGACAGCGCCTTCGGCTGTCGCCGCGAGATCTAGGACGGCGCTTTCGATCTCAGGCCAGAGGAGCTTCAGACTTTGCACTCGGCGACCGTTGAGCTGCACCCAGTTCTCAGCCTCGACCAATTGTAGGAACTCGGGCGGCCGTTTAGATCAGCGAGCCGCTGGCGTATTTTTCCCAGATACATCTGCTCTACGGCGCCAGCCGGCAGCGGCCGCCGTTCGCTGGCGAAAGACTTGGTCAGGATGTGGAGTAGGTGCTGGAAAACCCGTTCCCACAATCCTGGATCGAGGGATTCGAAGACGAAGGCGTCGGCCAAGTTGGGGTAGCCGTAGTACTCCTGGGTCAAATGTGGGCGCTGCCAGTCGGTGGAGAAGTCCACCAGCCGGGGAAATAGCACGCGCAATCGCGGTGGTGGCAAGCGCAGGAAGTTGATCTCGTCGACGAACTTCTCGACGTTGCGGCTGCGCTTGGTGATCAAGCCGAGGTGCCAATCGACTTCGAGCTCGTCGAAATCGCGCTCTTGCAGCAGCGCTCGATGGGAGCTGGCGTGGCGGTCGGGGTTGCCGCAGTCGAGCCAATCGCCGGCGCGCTCGACGCGGATCGGCGAGGTGGCGGTGATCCGTTCGAGGATGGCGGCCATCTCGGTGCGTTTGCCGGCCTCCACGGCGGCGTTGGCGACGCCCCGCAACGAGCTCAGCTCGGGAAAGTAGTGGACCCCAATAAGAGCTTCGAGCTCGCTTTCGCCGGCCGCTGCGGCGAGGGCTTGGACCGTATCGCCGAGCCCGCCGGGGCGTTCCGGCACCAAGAACTCAACTTCGCAGGACGAGCCAAAAGCACACTCGACGAAATCTTCGACGAACAGTCCGCGGCGCGACACTGCGACTATGAAGCGACGCAGGCCCAAGGAGCGTAAATTGGAGACCTCCAGTGGATCACCGGCCGGCCACCGGGATCATCGCCGGGCAGGAGATGTTGGCCAGGCCCAGCACACCCTCCGGAACCGGCCCGGCGGCGGGGATCAGCACGGTGGTGGCGGCGAGGCTGGATTCGACGGTCTTGTCGGCGGTTTGGGTCTTGCTCAAGGGTCGCTCTTAGTCGGAATCATCGGTGGCTGAAGTGTACTGCCACCATATCTTCCCCACCAGGGCCCGGCGGAGCAGTTCGGCCCGGTGGCCTCGATCCGAGCTCTCAGGGTCGCTGCTGGCGGGTACGGCCGGCGGGTGCCCACCAGGCGGCCCGCTCGACGCGGCGGGGTGAAGGCACTATCATGTTCTCGTGACATGGACTTCCGCAAAGTGGTTTTGGGGCCTGACCGCTGCGATCATCAGCGTGGTGGTCGCTGGATTCTGGTTCGACAGTGATCCGCAGGCGCCGATTCTCGGCCGGTATTCGGTACCCACTTTGGTGAGGCTCGGTTGGTTCTCGGTGCTGGGGTATCTGACGGTCTTGTTGCTCCGGTTCCTCCTGGTGGTGCCGGCAGCGCGGGCGCCACGGTGCCGGGCCATTGCGTTCCGCGCCAGGCTGCTGATCGTCACCGGGCTGGGCTTCCTTGCCCTAGCGCTAGCCGAAGGGGGGTTGCGATGGGTGGCCTACCGGCAGGCCGAGCAGTCGCTACGGGAGCGCCGAGAACGGGTCGCCAGCTTCGATCCCTTTTTGCAGATTGTGCCGCGGGCCCAAGATTCGGCCAAGCACATCAACAGCTGGGGTTTTCGCGGTGAGCAGATCGCCAGGGAGAAGCCCGCCGGAACCTATCGGATCTTTCTGGTCGGTGGCTCGACGATCTATGCCGCGCGGGTGGGATTCGAGCAAAGCCACCCGCGGATTCTGGAGCGGGAGCTCCGCCGACGCTACCCGAGCCGCCGAATCGAGGTACAGAACGCCGGCATGCACTGGCATACGTCGCAACATTCCTTGATCAAGATTCTGTTCAATATCCAGGACTTCGACCCCGACCTGATCGTCGTCTACCACGCCATCAACGACCTCTACCGGAGCTTTGCGGTCGAGCGTTTCAGCCGTGGCGATTACCGCGGCGACTACAGTCACTTTCTCGGCCCGGTGGCGCCGATTCTCGAGGCGTACTTGAGCGCCCGGCCGGGGCTTGAGCTGCGGGTCGTAAGGGCGGCGCGCGAGCAATTTCGCGACCACTGGTTCGCCGATCTTCGCGACTCACCTGGCTCCGGTCCGGCCGGCAAGCTGACGCCAGTCACGGTCGACAGCTGGCCCAGCCTGCCGGCGTTCGAGCGCAACATGAACAGCCTGGCCGGAGTGGTCGAAAATTTGGGGGCAGAATTGATCATTGCCTCGCAACCGTTCCTCTACCGGACTGATCTGAGCGAGGGTGAGCGGGCGAGGATTCTCTTTCCCGACAATTTCTGCCGCTTCGGTAGCAGCAAAGCCGACATTCCGTCGATGATCGCCGGTATGGAGGCGTTCAACGCCGCCAGCCGGAGGGTGGCCCAACGGCATGCTTTGGTTTTCGTCGATC
Source organism: Candidatus Multivoradales bacterium (assembly GCA_965248925.1). Classification (GTDB taxonomy): domain Bacteria; phylum Acidobacteriota; class Thermoanaerobaculia; order Multivoradales; family J023; genus CBDFLE01. The sequence goes on from CBDFLE010000006.1 coordinate 3,896,128, forward strand.
TGGAGAAAGCGGTGCCGAAGACCCTCGAGTTCTTTCGCGACGACGTTCACTACACTGTCGCTGGAAACCGCTTGATCGGCTCACTGCTCGCCGAGCGAATCTCCGCCCGAGGCAATATCGATCAACAGTTGCCGCGGTAGGCTGGCCTCCCATTTAGAAGGGTGATGATCAGCTAGCGGGCTGACGTTAGTGCGGCATCTTGGCGGTCGGAGCAGACAGCCTCCGTCGCCACCGACCAGTTGCGCCGGCCGGACCGCAAAACGAGAGAGGCTTCCAGCTTCCTCTCACCCCTCCCAAGTCATGCCAAGGGAAGGTTGCCGGGCGGGTCGCTGTCGCATTGACCGAACCGGTATAGGAAAATGGACGCATCCTCGACGCTCGAGGTGAGCCAGTAGGGGGGGGGCTCACTCTCTCCTGCTGGCAAGCAGACGCTGATCTTGTTCGACAACCGAAAGGAGGAGCCCTATGCCACTCTATGGCGCCATGGATCTACATTCAAACAACACTTATGTTGTCGTCCTCGACGACCAGGACCAATGCCTGCTGGATAAGAGGCTGCCTAATCGGCTCGATGTCATCCTTCGCGAACTCGAGCCCTACCGATGCGAACTGGTCGGCTTTGCCGTCGAATCAACATTCCATTGGGATTGGCTCGTCGACGGTCTTATGGACAACGGCTATTGCGCCAGGCTGGCCAACACCTGCGCCGTCCAGCAGTACAGCGGTTTGAAGTTCACTGATGATCGACATGACGCCCGATGGCTCGCCCATCTGCTCAGGTCAGGCATCTTGCCCACGGGCTACATCTAGCCCAAAGAGCAGCGACCGATCCGCGATCTACTGCGCCAGCGAGCCAGCTTCGTTCATCACCGGACCGCCCATCTGCTCAGCCTCCAGAACCAGATCGTGCGCCAGACCGGCCATATGGTCAAAGGTAATGCGCTCAAACGGCTCACGCCAGAGGAGGTCTACGAGATTCTCGTTGACGAACATCGCGCTTTAGGCGCGAATGCTCATCTCGAAGTGATCGAGATCCTCAACGACCAGATTCACCATTTCGAACAGGCGGTTCTAGCTCACGCAAATCTCCAGCCTCGCTTTCGGGTGCTGAAGTCCATCGGTGGTGTCGGTCAGACCTTGGCTCTGACGATCATGTACGAAACCGGCGAGATCGACCGCTTCCCGGCCGTCGGGAACTTCGTTTCCTACTGTCGACTGGTGCAAGCTCAACGTCGAAGCAACAACAAGAAGAAGGGTGAGGGCAACCGCAAGAACGGCAACCCCAACCTGTCCTGTGCCTTCTCCGAGGCCGCCGCCTTCGCACTGCGATTTCAGCAGCTGGCCCGACGCTTCTACGATCGCAATCGTTCCAAGACTTGCCACCCGGTCGCGATCCGTGCCCTCGCGCACAAGCTGGCCCGGGCGAGCTACTACTTGCTTCGCGATCAGACGCTCTACCAACCGGGTCGACTATTTTGCTAAACCTTGGCCGGGGTCCTCAGCCAGAAAAGGTGCTGGACTGAGAACCACACCGGGTGATTGGAGACGATCCCGGCCAATTCCACATCGAGCGAAGAAGCGGGATGCGCCCACGCCGTGAGCCCTCAATGTGCTGGACCCGCCCACCAGGGCGGTGAGCCATGCGAGTGTCATAACCTCTGGACACGGCCTGGTACCGATAGTTTTCTGAGGCAAGTTTTTGCCAGGGGCGTTGGAGGTTCGGCTCGCCGAACCTCCAACGCCTTGATCCAGATGTGTGGCTGGTGCGGATCCCGATACGGGACCGACACCCGGCAAAAGAGAACCCCGGCAATGCAGCCTGCTACCTAGCTCACCAACTCTACGACCGCGATCTCGAACAAAGAGCGCTAAGGGGAGATCTTGCCCTTGACGGACTATCCGCTAATGTGTGGCACTTTTTTTGGAGCTCAGTGATATTAGAGGGTCGTCACCTCACGGGCTCCGTGCTGGCGGCTGCGCGCAGCTCGGTATAGCGCCGCAAGCCAAGTGCCCTGGGCAGTGATGGCCGGCGACGCTCAGCGGGCAAGGGTCCATGTGGCCCGGCTCTGATTGGGTAGACCCGCTTTCTCTGCCGAGGGGGGGAGAGAAATCCAAGAAATTCGCTCGGCTCAACGGGCTGGCCCGGTGTTGGTGCCACTTCGTCTATTTGGTTCATGATCTGCCCATGAAGTACCGAAACCTGTGGATCAACCTGCAGTCGCGAGAAGAGGACGAGATTGTCGTCGAGCATCAGGCGAAGCATCTGAGCGGTGACATGACGATGGAGTGTGTGCCGATCTGGATTGCCGCGACAGCGATCCGGAAACGTCATTCCTGGACGCCTGTGGTGTCTGCGGTGGTGACAATTCGAGCTGCGGCATCTTTGCCGATGGATTCGAGAGCGGCGATCTTTCGGATTGGGACAGTCAACTGGGGGAGGCACGATGACTCAACAAGGATCCACGACACCACGCCGGCCTGCTGGCGCCCGCCCGTTAGTGGCAGCGCTGATATTGACCTCGGGGTTGGTGGCTTGTGCCATCTTCGGCGGTGGGCTGCTCAGCGCCGATGAGGTGCTGAGCACTGGCGGCGCGCCAGCCGTGCCTTTATTAGCACCTGGTGTGGACGAGCATGGAGAGCTAGAGCTCCTGATTCGTCTGCGCGGTGTCGCCGCACCCAGCAAGCTGCACCAGATTGGCGAGAGCTACCGGGCTGAGATCGCCGGGTTGCAGGCGGAGCTGCTGGACATTCATCGCTCCCTGCGGCCTAGCCGTCCACTGTCTCCTGCCGAAGAACGCCGGCACCAGGCGGAGATCAGAGCCACCGGCCGGTGGCTTTTGCCGGCCGATGTGCTGCGCACGCAGCAGCTCGTGCAACGTAGAGAGCACCTCGAAGCCGACTTGGTCACGGCTGAGCAGCGCTTCGTTGCCGCGGCGGTAGGGGGTGAGATGCAGGCAGCCGCTGATTGGATCGAGTCGTTGGGTGGCGAGATCCTCGGCCGCGCCGCGAGGTGGAGTACGCTGGCCGTTCGCTTGCCGGCGGCTCGCTTGGCGAAAGTCAGCCACGATTCACGCATCATTGATGTACGGCCCCTGATCGAGCCGGTTTTAGTGCTCGATCATCATGTTCAGTCCCTGGGGATCGTCACCGGACCGTGGCAAGCTGGTTTTACCGCCGGCAGCCTCGGCTTGATCGATACTGGAGTGCAAGTCGATCATCCCGCCCTGCGGCATGTGACCTTCAGCTCGCGAGAAGGAGACCTTGACATCGACCTCTCGGGCCACGGTACCGCGATGGCGGGTATTCTGGTGAGCAACGACCCACTCTTTCGCGGTCTGGCCTTCGGCGCCTCGCAACTGCAGCTGGGGTCTGTACAAACGTCCCGCATCCTCTCCGATCTGGCCTGGATCTGGGCGAGCGTGATCAGTCTCAGTGCCATTTCGCCCATGCACTCCGAGATCGATGAATTCGGCAGTTTTCGGACGATCGTCGCGCCGGTCGCTGGCAACAACATCCTTGGGGTGCTTGAAGTCGACGATTTCAACACCGTCGATCGCAGCGATGATCGAGTGGTCACTCCGCTGACCAATCTAACGGTACGTCGGCGGACTCTGTCGGCGCCGGGAACCAACACCCGAACCACCAACAATCTGTGGTTCGGCACCCGCCCCGACTTCGTCGACGTTTCCGGTCGCAGCGCCGCCGTGGCTCACGTGTCGGGTCTGGCCGCTCTGTTGCGAAACTCCGGGGTCTCGCGGCCGATTCCGCTGCTGCTCAACACCGCCGATGCCTGGTCGGCGAACGGGCCGTTGGTGGGAAGTCACTACAATGAGTACGGCTGGGGCTATCTCGACGGTGGCGAAGCGTGGCTCGATGCTGGCGGGGTGCTGTACGGATTCTTCGCCAAGGAACCTTTCCCCGAGACGGTGAAATCATACCGTGGCTTCATGTTCGCGGGTGAGAAGGCAACCCTCACCTCGCCCCGGCGAGTAGTGTGCTGGCAGATTGACAGCTGCGAGTTCGAGGTCTTCGAGACCTTTCTCGACCTGGATCTCGAGGTCTATCGCTGGGACGACGGCACTCTGCTCGCCAGCAGCAGCGGCGCCAGCCATACGGTCGAACAAGTGAGTGTCGAGGAGGATGGGGAAGTCGTGTTGGTGGTCCATCGGCGCTCCGATTTCGACCCCCAGACCGTGGTTGGGCACGACTTTCAACTGGCGGCTGAAGAAGGCTTTGCCGAGGTCAATCTGTTGAATTATCCGGTGTTGCGTCCGGTCAACCCGGTGGTGTCGAGCTTACCCGACCAGCAAGTTTCTTTTGCGGTCGATATCGAAGGAGATCCGTTGAGTCCGACTTTCGAAAGCGTGGTGGAGTTTCGTTCTATTTCCGGTGGATTGGTGCCGGTCGGCCCACCGATAGTGAAGTTGGGAACCTTGGCGGCAGGAAGCCTCACCACCGTTCGTTGGAATTTGATGTCCCCTGGTTCTAGGGGGGTCGAGCAGATTCGGTTGACGACCGCAGGCCACGGTTTCTTGCACCCGACAATTGCTCACGATTGGGATTTCGAGATCAACCTGCAGAACCTCTCACCGGGCGAGAAGCCGGTGGTCGGCCAATGCGTTTCGCGCAACTGTGCCGCCGCAGGTTCCGGTCGTATTGCCGGACGCTGATTGCCGACCTCAAGCCGCGTCGGTGCTCAACTCCGCGGCCGCGGTAGATCCGTGGATCGCGGAGCGTGGGTACCAGACATCTGTCCAGCATTGGGGCGCCTTGCCGAGAGCGGTGCCGCCACTCTGCTCGCCAGGCCGTGGCGAACCACTGGGGGACCTATGGGCTTGATTCTTCACCGTTCGCTGCTAGCCGACCGTTACTTGCTGCCGAAGGTTTAGCTTGACGAGCGCTGGTAGGTGCTCCTCAACCCCCGTGTCTAGAGCGCCCTCTTGGCTTTGCGCACGGCGACGCCGATCTGGCGGCTCAGGTCCGCCGCGCTGCGACTGCCCCAGCCCGAGCTGCGGTAGACCACCACACCTTGATGATCGACCACCAGGTGGGTTGGAAACTTCCTCACCTGAAACACGCTGCCGGTCAAGCGGCGATCCTGATCCGAGATCTGTGGCCAGGTCATGCCACGCTCGGCGACGAAAGCCCGCAGGGTGGATTCTTCGTCACCGCTGTTGATGCTCACGAAGACGAACGGGCTGTCGGCAAAGCGTTTGTTGAGCCGCTTGAGCTCCGGGATCGAGGCGACGCAGGGCGGACACCAGGTACCCCAGAAGTCGATCAGCACCACCTTGCCGAGCAGATCTTCGGAGGTGAGATACTCGCCGGCCAAGGTGGCAGATTCGAAATCGGGGATCAATGGCACTCGAGCACGGCGCGGATTGTGGACCAGCGCTCGGGCGAGTTCTTCCTCCCTGCCTCTGGGCTTCTGAGCGAGAAAGGTCTCGAGTTCGGCAATGCCCTCGCTGTCGCGCCCTAGCTTGAGCAACACCAGGCCGAGGTTGAAATACACCACCGGAGAGCTTTGATCGAAGTCCAAGGTGCGGCGAAAAGCCTGCGCCGCCTGTTCGAGTTGGGCCGGGTCGTTGTCTCGCTGGCCTTCGAGCAGAGCTCGGCCGCGTTGATTGTGGGCACGGGCGCGGTCGAAATCGGACGGCGCGAGATCAATCGCCGTATCGGCTCGGCGGATCGCTTCCTTGTGGGCGCCGAGTTGATTGAAGGCTAGCGCCAGGCCCAGGGAGCAGCGGAAGACCGGCGCGTCGGCGAGCTTCTCGGCTTTCTTGAAGGCCTTGACCGCGGCTCGGTAGTCACTCTTCGCGAGGTGTTCTTCGGCTTCGATCAAGGATTGCTCAGCGGCCTGAGAGTCTGCCCAGGTCGGTGCCGCCAAGGTGGCGAAAATGAAGAGTAGCAACGGGATCGAGGGCAGTGGGCGAAAGCGAGTGAGGGAAGGAGGGGTCTGCCGCTGGGCAGATCTGAAATTGTCACTAGGAGGTGGCATCGATCTAGTCCTCATAAGTAAAATAAATCAGTGAGTTGGGAGAATCACGGTGATTTATAGGGGGCAATGGGTCAACGTGGCTTAAACCCTAGTCGTCAGATACACAATAAATTCGCTCGATTACGGTAACTTCTCGGCAATCTTCGGGCGCTCCTGCGGCATCGCTGCCCATATTACTAATCGCAGCTCACTGTCGTCGAGGACCGAGTACTCGGGGGTCCGTCCTGACAATTCCTGACTCTCCTCGAGAATGATCGGCACCCCGTCGCCACGCCGATCCATGAGGTGCGATCGGCCGAGGCCTGCTGATTTCGGGCTGGGGCAGCGCGCGAGTAGAGAGGCGATCAGCTCATTTCTGCGGTATTGACGTAAGGGCATGCTATCCGGGGTAAGAGTATTGGCCAGTCCGCCTGGAACGAATAATTCGATGCGATCCCGGAACATATGCAGGCGTATTCTGGCCCCGGCCATCGCGCAGTCGCGGTGGGCCACCGCGTTGACCAGAGCCTCGAAGATCGCTCGTTGGCTGAACTGTGGTTGCTCCTCGCGGGCAGTCGCTTTGGTAGCTTCGATTCGGCTGTTGCGGCGCACGAAATGGAGGGCTTCCGCGACTTGAACATCCAGCGGGCCGCCAAGATCTCGGGCATCGTTCTGGTAGTTGATGTCCTGTCGGGATCCGGCGTAGCTGACCGTCTGGATCTCGGCGTGGGGAAGCCAGCGTTGTGGCTCCTGGGTCGCTAACAACACTCCGGAAACGGTCATCCTGGCTTGGCCACCATGGTCTTCGGCGATGAGCCGCAGCTTACGCAGGGTAGTTCCGTCTAATTCATTTCCTGGACGCAGAAACTGCCGCACCCGGTCGTCATCGAGGTCTTGCGGAGAAGAGCCGGGGACTGTTGACTCGTCGAAGCGGATCACCCGGGTCTGGCTCCTTTCCTGGAACAGCCGCGCCAGCAGCTCAGGTGCCATCTCTCGCTTCGAGCTGCCGAGCCGGCGGAAGTATCCGCCAGGACTCTTGTGGACGAAGAGGCTATGGGGAACGTCGACCTGGATCAGCGGCACCAATTTCCCCGTTGAGTCGGGTAACTCGAGCTTGAGGATGATGGCGTAGAGCGCCGGCTTGACGGAGTCATTGCAGATCTCGCGTACCCACTTCTCCACTCCATCGAGTCGTTCCAGGGGTAGCCCTATAACCTCTCGAGTTTCATCGTCGACGCCTAGGACGACTGTTCCATCTCGCCCGTTGGCGAAGGCTGCCAGCTCATCAGCGAAGGCATTGCGGAGAGGCTCCTTGACCCGCTCACCGGCCAGCAGCAAACGTTTGAATTCCAACTCGGAGTCCTCTCCGAGGCGAATCCGGCGTGCAAGATCAGTCAGCTCTGCCATCGGCTGTCCCTCTGTGGGTCATGATCCGGCGGTAGCGGGTCTCGAATGCCTCGCGCCCGCCTTCCATGACTCGACATATCTCGTCTCGTCCTTGCTGCTCCTGAAGACCGCCTACGAAAGCAGGGTGGGTTTGGCCGGACTTGGCTTCGAGGGATATCACCAGCTCTGCATCCCCATGCACGACGATGTTGGGATTGTGGGTCACCACGATAATTTGGCGGCTTTTCTTTTGCTCGCGTAGACGTTGCACCAACAGATCATAGATCAAGATGCTGTCAAGGTCGTCCTCGGGCTGATCTAGAAGTATGGGTTCGCTGCCGTAGCCGAGCACGAAGGCCAGTAGCGCTGCTGTCTGCTGGCCGGGAGAGCCTTGAGCTAAGTCTCTTGAGCTTCTTTTTGGATCCCGCGGGTCAGTGAAGCTCACTTTGACCGCATCCTCGGGCTGGTATAAGGCTAGTCGATCTAGCCGCTCAGGGTGGAGGTCCCTTAGCTTCCTGACGAAACGTAGATCCGCAGCGTCTCGTTCCATTTCTGGATCAGTGAGCAGGCGCCGCAAGTTCTCAACCTCCTGGTCTAACTGATCGAAGCACCAAGCTCCGCCAACTCCAGAGGTCAGCCGCTCTGCTAGTTGTCGATGGTCTTCCTCGAAGTGATCGATACTCAGGGCTTTGCGTAAGAACTCCTTGCTGGCTTGGCGATCACCGTTGACATCAATCACCACCTGGATCAGATCGCTGGACGCCTTTTTGGCAAAGCCTTCGCGGCTTTTTCCGTGCTCTGTGCGCAGCTTGCGGAAGCGCCGCAGTGCTGTTTCGGCATCCTCTTCTTTCTTTGTCGCCACCTTGTCAGTCTCTTCAAGGGTGCTGATATTTCGCTTCAAGTTAGTTGCGGTTTGGAGCAAATATCGGTACTCGTCCGGGTTGGAGATACCAGCTTCAGCCAGTTCTAGGGAGACCTGCTGAAAGGCCTCGTCGCTGGCCTTTGTCGCCTCCTGCCAGGCGGTCGCGTTAGCCCCATCTCGTACTTTGTGCAACTGGAGTTGGGCTTCTTCAACCGCTGAGAGCACAGCTCTCTGGAAACCTTCGACTACGTCTTGCAATTCCCGGTGGGCATCGCGAAGAGCTTTTGAGGCCTTGGCTTCCACTGAGTCGGCGCTCAGACCGAGATCGGCAACGCCCAACTCCTGCGCGGCTTCTTCGACGGCCGCGACACCTGCGACGGAGTCGGCTAGAACCGATCGCCAGGTATTTTCCAGATTCCTATGGCTGCGGAATTGGTTGAGAATCTCAGCGTTGCCACCCTGCTCCAGCACAGTGATTTTTTCTATCCACATCGGCCAAAGTCGCTCTTAGCGCCGGCAGTTCTTCCGCACCAGTTCGCAGGGCGCGGGCCTCAGCCCTCAGCGACAGATAGCTATCGTGTTCCTGCTTACTCTTTCGCCGCCACTCCGTACCGCCGACTTCATCAGTATCGTCAATCACGGTGAGCAAGGCGCTCGGTCTGGTTGCGAGATCGAAGAGCTGTTTCTGGCTGTAGATGCGGACCGGAAAGCGTTGACGGATGTCACCTTCCTCGGCAAGCCAGTTGTCGCCGTCCTGGCGTTGGATAGACGGCTTCTGTTTCTGTTTTTCCCAGGTCAGGCGGAAGCGTTCCCCAGATTTACGGTAGGTCAGCTCAAGCACGGTCTCGGAGGTCAGCAGCCCTTCGGCATTGCGGTCGGGTGGGACTCGCAGACGTCTGTCGAACTTGGCACGGAGGGAGTCGTCACCACCTGTCGGTAGCTCTTCCCCGCGGCGCAAAGTCTTGCGGCAGAAGTCGATCAGGGTCGATTTGCCGGTACCACGGCCGCCGATAATTGCGTTGAACCAGGGATTGAAGGCTACGGTCAAGGATTTGCTACGGCCGATGTACTTAGCTTTGTCGACCGTTATGCTCTCGATGGCGAGGTCCGGGACCCGATTGGGATCGAAGCTATCGCCTTTCATTGCCGGTCGCAGAGAAGTATCACCGTCCTGGAGAGCGAGTCTGAGCCCCACGATGTCGGGCCTGGTCATTTTGATCCAGGTGAAGCGGCACCCTGCCTGGTCAAAGTCGTGGCTGTCCGAGCTGGAAATTTGGGGCAAAGACCGCCCAATCTCTGGGTGGCTGCCGTCGAGCCAAGAACCATCGAGCTGCTTGTCGGGCACCATCTCTACCGCTAGCAGCTCCGGATGCTTCAGAACTGCGATGCGCTGCTCGCCTCTAAGCAGCAAGAGGCCATTCTCGTCGTTGGCGTGGGCACTCACCACAACGGCACTGCTTTCTTTCCCGAGATCGAGAAGCTTCTCAATGCTGAGTGTTGAGCGCGCTTTCTGTTTGCCCCGGTGCTCGATCGGGACAGCAGTTTGGGTGAGCAGAGCGTCGACGTGCTCCTCGCCGCAACCTGGGTCGAAGAGGAAGAGCAAATGGGTTCTATCGCAGGCGGTGATCTCGACCCCAGCGAAAAGGACCGGGGGATTTTCGACCTTCTTTGCTACTTGCTGGAGGTGATCGACAGCCTTGGCGGTGTTGTGGTCAGTGATCGCCACTGCCTGGAGACCAGCGTCACGAGCGGCCTCGGTCCAGCGCCGCCAGTCCGGTTCGGCGCGATCCGCCGGGGTCCCGAAGTCGTAAGATGCAGGAGTGTGCGCATGAAGATCGACCCGCCACCAGCGGGAACCAGGCCAGTCCCAGGGCGTGTTCATGGTCCGTTCCTCTCTTGCGCCGTGTCTATCCAGGTCGCTTTCGCGATTCGCATGGGTGTAGTTTCGCACATCCGGCCGCTGGGCGAATGAGAGCACTTCGGGAATTGTCCCGTGGTGCTCTGTCGGTGCTTTGTGGCTTAGAGCTGGTTGCTTTCCTGCCGCCTTGCTCAACTAGCGAAATACTCGTCGAGCAACTCGAGGGCGCGGGCGTACATGGCGATTTGGCGCCGCGGCTTGTCGTAGTGCAGGGCGGGCATGCTGGCGAACAGCAGGGCGGTGATCAGCAGCACCTGGCGGCGGTCGAAGGTGGGGAAGAAGACCTGCTCGAAGCGTTGTCGGATCTCGCCATGCTGGGGCAAGGAGCGGATCTCGAGCTGCACCTCTGGGCCGTCGGTCTCGACTTGGAAGAGGTCGTTGACGATCAGATCGTAGAGGCCGTAGACCGAGTGGTAGAGCTTGGCGACGTCGTAGCGCGGGTCGCCGTAGATTCCCGGCACGCCAAAGCTGCCCCGTGGGTCGATCAACTTGCAGATGCCGGCCGCCAGGTCGTAGAGGATGTTGGACAGGCACAAGTCGCCGTGCATGACGGCACCCTCGGCGCTGGCATCTAGCTCGGTGATCGCCCGCTCTAGCTGCGGCCAGAGGCTGTTCATGCTACGTACTCGGCGGCCGTTGAGGCGCACCCAGCCGTTGGCCTCGACCAGCCGCAGCAGCTCCGGCGGGCCGTTCAGCTCGGCTAGCCGGTGGCGGGTTTTCTCCAGATACATCTGCCGTACAGCGCCAGCCGGTAGCGGTCGGCGGTCGGTCATGAAGGCTTCTTCGAGGATGTGCCGCAGGTGCTGGAAGACGCGTTCCCACAGGCCCGGATCGAGGGACTCGAAGACGAAGGCGTCGGCCAGGTTGGGGTAACCGTAGTACTCCTGGGTCAGGTGTGGACTGTGCCAGTCGGTGGAGTAGTCCACCAGGCGAGGGAATAGCACTTGTAGCTTGGGGGGTAGCAAGCGCAGAAAGTTGATTTCGTCGATGAACTTCTCGACCTTGCGACTGCGCTTGGTTATCAGGCCGAAATGAGGGTCGACTTCTAGCTCGTTGAAGTCTCGTTTTTGCAGTAGCGCTCGGTGCGAGCTGGCATGGTGGTCGGGGTTGCCGCAGTCGAGCCAGTCGCCAGCGCGCTCGACGCGAATCGGCGAGGTGGCCGCAATGCCTTCGAGGATGGCGGCCATCTCGGTGCGTTGGTCGGCTTGGGTGGCTTGCGCGACAGCGCTATCGGCGGCGGCGCGGAGGTGGTCGAGGTCGGGAAAATGATAGACCCCGATCAACGCTTCGAGTGCGCTATCACCCGCCGGCACCAGGCCTGGTTGCTTATCGCGCAGGCGGTTGAGGGTGCCGTCCTCGCGGCTCTCGGCGATGCACCAGCGGTAGGATTCCTCGACCGGGCTGACCAACACCGCTGGGCGTGGGTCGGCCAGTAGCGCCGGATCTTGGAGCTGGAAGTGGGTGTCGCCGAGCACCACCAGAGCGCTGCCCTCGCCCGCTGCCGCCGCCAGCGCTTGTACCGTGTCGCCGAGCCCGCCGGTGCGTTCTGGTACCAAGAACTCGACTTCGCAGCGCGAGCCGAAGGCGCATTCGACGAAGTCCTCGACAAATAGACCGCGCCTCGCTACCGCTACCAAGAAACGGCGCAGGCCGAGAGAATGCAGGTACGAAATCGTCCAGTGGATGACCGGCCGGCCGGCCACCGGGATCATCGCCGGGCAGGAAATGTTAGCCAGGCCGAGAACTCCTTCGGGTACCGGACCGGCGGCTGGAATCAATACGGTGGTGTCGGTAAAATCAGCTTCGGACACTGCGGCTCACTTGGTTTGGCTATACCTGTTGCGCAGATCTCCTGCGAAGGGAGCGTCCATTATATGCCTAGTCGCTGCCGGCCGGTTCACAGTCCCCGCCAGCCGAGCGTAGGATGACCGCGGTGGGCATTTGCCGCGTCAGGCGTAGGTCGAGGTGATGCTGAATCTCTTCCAGACTGGCCCGGTCGGCGTCGAGGGTCGCCGGAAATACCACAACTTGCCCGCAGCTCGCCTGCAGGCGAGTGGCCAGGGTGGCCATCTCTCCAGCGAAGGTCTCGTTGGGTTGGTGGCTGGTCAGGAGTCGTTTGAGGGGTAACTCTTGCACTCGACGCCCGGCGAAGTAACCAAGAACGAGATGCTCGTTGCTGACCACCAGCGTGCCTGGCGGCAGGGCGCGAACCGCCACCACTGCTTCGTTCTGCCGCCACTCCCTGGAGCCAAAGCCAAGCTCTGGCTGTCGCGCCACCACTGACCAGCTGTGGACTCCCCGCAGGGCGAAGAGCAGCACGAAAGCGACCACTCCCCACCATTGCCAGCGGCGCAAGGGGTGGTTCACTCCGTTGCGGCGAACTAGCTCAAGCGCTGGCGCGATGGCGGTCAGAGCAAGGGTGAAGAAGGGTAGGAGAATGCGGTTATGAAGATTGGTGTCGGCGTCGACGAAGATCAGCGAGAACAAGATGAACACCAGATATCCGCCGGCCATCAGGAGCAGTGTCTGTAGGGTCTTGCGTGGTCGTGGCTGGCCGCGGGCAGCTCGCCAACTCCAAGCCAGCAGAAAGAGACCCCGGTGCTGGCCAGGGCGAAAGCAACCATGCTAGGTAGCCGTAGCCCGGCGGGCAGCAACCAATTGCCGACCACTCGCAGGCCCGAGTCTATTTGCTCAGTCGAGAGGGGGTGAAAAGTCAGGCTGCGATTGGTTATCCCGCCTTCAAGCCGCTGGTTACGGAGCAGCCAGAGCAGCAGCGGTGCACCGCCGACCATCGCTGTCCAGCAAGCGAGGCGCCGCCGTCGTTGAGGCGCGAACAGCCAACAGGCGAGCACCAAGATGGCGACGAAAGGCAGGCCCGCATAGCGGGTGATGGTCGCCGGACCGATCAGCAATGCCGACAAAGTCAGGGCCGCCGCCGAACCACAGTCGAGGAAGCGTGAGAAAAGCACCACGCTTGAGAGCAACAGGGTGAGAAAAAGGGACTCGGTGAGCAGAATGCGGAAACCGGCCAAGACCCAAGGAGCCAGAAGAAAAGTCACCGCCACCATTGTGGCGGCGGTATTCCCGGCCCCGGTCCGCCGCGCCAGACAGAACACCAGCACCGCACAGAGAGCCAGCAGCAGAGGAGCAAGCCAGCGGTAGAACTCGGTAGCACTGCTGTCCAGCAGCGTCGCTGGCGCCAGTACAAGGGGGAAGAGAGGCGGAAAGTGGGTCATCTGGCTGCCCATTTGATGGGAACCCGGAATCTCGAAACCGCGCCCTTCGGCGACGCTCTGGGCTGCTTCCAGGTAGATCACCGAGTCGCGGCTCAAGCGAGAGCCAGGCAATAGCAAAGGAACCAACAGCAAGATACCTAGTATGCCGAGCGCGCAGCGCAGCAGAAGCGAACGGGAGATGGATATGGGAAAGCTGGGGGAAGACGGCAATTGCTGAATCCTCTGAGGGAGTGGGTCCTTTCGCGGCTAACGGCGGCCGAGCCGAGCCACCGCCACCAGGAAACGGCGCAGGCCGAGGGAATACAAATAGGAGATCGTCCAGTGGATCACCGGCCGGCCACCGGGATCATCGCCGGGCAGGAGATGTTTGCCAGGCCGAGGACTCCTTCGGGCACCGGGCCGGCGGCGGGGATCAAGACGGTGGTGTCGGCGATCTTGTCCTTGTCGCCGCTCACGAAATGCTCTCCTCGGAGGTCTTCTGCAGTAGGGCGGCGGCTCCGGTCGAGAGGATCTCCAACAGTTTCGAACGCTCCAATCGGGGAGCGATCTTGCGCAGCACACGTCCCAGCGGGGTCGGGAAAAGGCGGAATTTCTTGACCCGAAAACCACACTCTTGGGCCATCTGGCGAAAGCTTCGGTAGGTGATGTCGTTGAGGTCGCCGTAGCGTCGTAAATCGCGCACCCGCCGGGGATCATCGCGCAGCCCTGGGTAGAGATCTAGCAGCTCGGGGCGCTTCGCGGCTTGGATGCGCATTGCCTCGATGATGGTCTTCTCCGAGAACAGCAGGTTGGCCCAGGGAAGTTTGAGGCCGTGTTTCAGATGCAGGCCGTACTTGCTCTTGATCGAACTGAAAATCGGTGCCACCAGCAGGCCGCCGGGCTTGAGCACTCGGTGCATTTCAGCGAGAACCGCTTGGGGCTCAGTGAAGTGTTCGAAGACGTTGTCGGCGTAGACCAAGTCGATGGAGGCATCCGCGAAGGCCAGTTCGGTGGCGTTCATTGGCAAGAAAGTTGCTGCCAGCGGGCGTCCGCTTTCCCTTTCGATTCGTCCTTTGAGTTCGTCGGCAAAGACCAAGTTGCGGCGGTTCAGATCGATGCCGACGACCGACTTTGCGCCGAGTCCGGCCAGGTAGCAGCTGATACCGCCGTGGCCGCAGCCGACCTCCAGGATTTTCAGCCCCCACAGTGGCGGTACACCGGTGAGGCGCAGGCCGGAACTCATCTTGCGGGTGTACTGAGCCACCGCGTAGGCCCGCTCGAACTCGTCCGAACCTGGCTCGGCACCGAGCTTCTCGGTCCGCTGGCGTACCGGGTTGGGCCAACGGGAAGCGAAGAAACTGAGGATTCTGCTGCGAATGCTATAGCTCATCTGAATCGAAATCGTGGTCGGTGCGTTGGCCAGGTGGCCGCAGTTTGCTGCGAGACAGAGCCTAGCAGTTGGTGGATCTCGCCGGCCGCCCGCGCCGCAGAACGGCCGTCGAGAGGGCCATAGACCCGCTCGGCGAACCGGTTTGCCCGTTCTTGGATTGGGGCCAATGCCGCCGCCTGGTCGAAGGTGTTCTGAATCGCTGCCCCCAGCTCCTGGATGCTCTGAACGTGTTGGCTGGTTCGGGCGTCGATGAAATCTATGTCGTGGAGCTCATCTGCCAGATCGACGGTGACCACCGGTACCTCCATCAGCATGGCTTCGAGAGCCACCGTCGAGGCGCCGGTGATCAACAGCGGGCAGCCCTGCAACCACTCAAAGATGCTCTTGGGCAGACCTCTGGCGCCGTGGGCGATGACCCGTAGCCGGCTGGCAGACTGCTCGCTGGCAACCCGCTGGTAGCAGTCCAGCCGGTCCTTACGATGCAGTTTGACAACAAAGGTCACTTTCGCCATTTCGGCACTTAGCTGGGCCAGGCCGCGCACCAGCTGTAGGTGGTGGCGATGGGAAATGCTATGGCCCGGCCCGGAGGTCGCTACCAACACCCAAGGCTGCTCTTTGCTGAGTCCGAAGCGTCGGGCTAGCGCGGGGTGGGGAGTGGTAGTGGCTGATCGCCGCTGCCCGAGGCCGGGACAGCCGACGAGGCTTAGCCGCTTGGGCTCAACACCGAGGTGGATCAAAGTGTCGCGTGCCGCCTCGCCGTAAATCAGGAAACGCCGTACCCGATGGGCGGCATGGGTCGAGCCGGTCACGGTGCCGTGCATCAGGCTGCAAGTGGGCAGGGATCGGCTTTCCGCCACCCATGCTCCGGCACGCCCTTCTACCGTCAGATCATTGCCGACCACCAGCACTCGCGGGGCGAGATGTTGGACGATCTCGAGTGCCGCGGCCGCCGATTCGTGGGCCAGGGGCAACATCTTCAAGGCGCGGCGCACGGCGCTGAGCAAACGCTGGCGGGACATCGGGCCGGCTGGCAGCTCGACTTCGGGGTCCCGAGCCAACTGGGCCAGCTGTTGGTCGGCCAGCTGGCGGGCGGCGAGCAACTCTTCGCTCCAGGCGCCGCGGGTGAAAACGGTTTCTTCGCCTGCTCGGCGCAAGGCGGCAAAAATTGCCGGCTGGCAAGCGACAAAGAGGCAGTCCGTGCCCTGCCGCCGCAACTCGGTGGCGACTGGTAGCAGGTTGACCAGGTGGGTGGGCTCGCGAGGCCACAGCACTACTTCGGCAGGTTGCGGGCGAGCGCTCTGCCAGCGGGCCAAGCGTTCGAGCATCGCTCCCGGCCAGCGACGTTGGCGCAGCGCAGCCAGGCCGCGTGATATCGCGCCTTGCGGCGGCCGCGGCGCGGCAGAGCCACGGATCTCGGCTTGCAGCTCGGTGAAGATGGGGGTCAACAACAGATCCAGACCGCTGCCGCCTGCGACCTCCAGAGCCGTGGTCCAAGCCGAGTCTGCCAACCGGTGGGTGGCCTCGGTTTGCCAGGCGAAAATCTCTTGGCCGATCACTCGCTGTGCTCCGAGGAAGAGCTTTGGCGCCGCCAGCGGCGCTGCCATATCCCGGCCCCACCGGCTAGCAGGCGCTGGCGGTCGACAGCCGAAGTCCACAACGTGCCAAGCACCAGCAGCGGAAAAGCCATGGAGATCGCTCCGCCGATCGTCCAACGCTCCAGGTTGGGTAGGCTGCGGGCGCTGACGGTGGCGATCACCGCCAGGCTGGCCCAAGAGGCCACTCCGAGCAACCGCGGCCAGTCGTAGGCCACCTCGAAACGGCGTTGCGCTTGCACGTAGATGGTTACCGTCATCGCCAGCGCCGCCAGGGCGGTCGCCAAAGCGGCTCCCAGGGCGCCAAGTCTGGGCACTAGATAGAGAGTAGCGGCGATTGAAGTCACCAACCCGGCGCTGCCGACCCAGGGGATCGAACGCGCTTCGTCGCCGAGTTCGATGCCGGTGCCGAGCATTTGATAGAGCCCCTGGCAGAGGGGCACCAGGGCGGCGGCCGGCACGATCCAGGCGGCGCGGTGGTAAGCGACGGGGGTCAGCAGGCGTACTAACTCCGGACCCCAAATACTGAGGCCAACCCAAAGGCTGGAAACTACCACTAGGTAGTAAGTGACGATCGAGCGAAAGAACGCCTGGGGCGTGTCTTCCTCGCGGAAAATCTTGAATTTATAGGCCCACCAAGCCTGATTGACGGCGCCGACGACGAAACCCAAGGGCAGGGCGAAGCGTAGCGCTACACTGTAGATTCCGGCCTCGCTGAGACCCAATAGGTGGCGCACCATTAGCTCGCCGAACACCGCCACCGCGACGATTTGCAGGCGGTAGGGTACAAAGGGCAGGCCGTAGCGCAACAGCTGGCGAGTGCGGGTGATGCTCGGTCGATGGTGTAGGTAGTCGCGAGCCAAGAGCAGTTGTAGGGGCAGCAGGGCACCGTTGCCGATCAACCGGCCCCAGACTACTCCGGCAGCTCCCAGCTCGAGTCCGACCACCAAATAGATGGTGATCACCGTGCTGAGGAAGAACAGCCCGAGGTTGAGGCCGGCCACCGTCTTCGCCCGCCGATCGGCCTGCAACACCAGCAAGGGAACTCCTCCCACTGTCGCCAACGCCGAAGACACCAGGGACAAGCGCACTAGCGGCAGGTGGCTAGAGTCGCCGATCAGCAGCTCTGCCAGGGTGGCCGCGCCGTATTCCGCAAGGAGGGTCAAGGCGGCGGTCGAAGCGAGGACCACCCACAGACCAGAGACGAAAGTATGAGCCTTCTCGTCGCCGTCTGAGTCGAGGCTGAACTGGCGGAAGACGGCACTTTTTAGGCCTAGATAGGCGATCGCCTGAAAGGTCATGCTGAGGACCCCCAGCATCGCCAGCACCCCATACTCTCCGGGTAGCAAGTAGCGGGTGTAGAGGGGGATCAGCAGGAAGCCAATGATCTTGCTCAGCACCGAACCGAGGCCATAGGCCAGCGAGTCGGTCAGCAACTGAACGAGTTTACGCCACATGGGGATCTCGGCCAGGCGCTCACCGCAGGCTTGGCAGGCGGTCGACCACCGGGTTCGACTTGCCCGCGCCGAGGGTGCGACGCAGTTTTGCGAGGAGCTTCGCGCGCAAGCGTTTGAGCAGGTCGCCGGCCGAGAGATGGCTCCACTGTTGGGCTTGCTGACCGCGTTCGAGGGTCGCTACCAGAGCGATCGGATCGAGGGCAGGGGTTGGCAGGCGGCGCACTTCACCGCGGCGCGCGAAGCCGGCGATCTGATAGCTAGGTTGCAAGATCTCGACGATTTGACCATGGCTCGCCGGTTCTGGCGTGGCCTCGATGCGGAACGACTTGAGGCCACAGAGAGCGAACAGGCGGTGCAAAGTCTGTGGCCGGTACAGGAACGGATGATAGGGATCCATGGCGTCGTAGTACTCACCATTGACGCAGTAGACTGCCAGGATGCCGTCATCTTTGAGAAAATCTCGGGCGCCACTGATCACTCCCACCGGGTCGACCAGAGTATCGAGTACATGGCGGAAGAGAATCACGTCATAGCGTTCTTCGTCATCGGCTGGTTGGTGGCCTACGAGGTACTCTTCCGCGGTACCAGCGATGATTGGCACATCGCCTTGACGGCAGCGCTCGACCGCTTCTGATGAGGGCTCGATGCCGTAGACCTGGCAGCCGAAATCGCGCTTCAGCCATTCCAAAGAGAAGCCGAAGGCACAGCCTACTTCGAGTACCCGATGCTGTGGACCCAGGGATAGCAGTTGCGCAAGATCACCCGCCACCTGTCGATAGGTGCGGCGGTATTTGGGCATTCGCAACTCCAGCTGATCGCGCTCGGGATCGTCATAACCCTCGACCGAGGCAAAGCCAGAGGCATTCATGTTCTGTTGCCAATAATTGTCGCGATAGAAAATCTGGTAGCTCGCTTCGGTCGGCCTGGGGTTCATGTACTTGAGACCGCAGCGCTTGCACAGTGAATAGGAGAAACCCACTCCCAGCCACGCAATACCCTTGGCGACGTGCTGCTCTCTCGAGTCGCACAAGATGCAACGGTTGACGTCTTCGAAGTCGAAAAGTGGTTGGGGCATCGCGCTGGGGACCTCAAAAAACTCTTGCGTGGCGGTGTGGATCGGCGGTACTGCTGAGTTCGGCGGTGAGATCGAGGGTCG
The DNA here is from genome assembly GCA_965248925.1 of Candidatus Multivoradales bacterium. GTDB lineage: Bacteria > Acidobacteriota > Thermoanaerobaculia > Multivoradales > J023 > CBDFLE01. The sequence continues at coordinate 3,915,081 of CBDFLE010000006.1, forward strand.
CCGTATTGCCGGCGGTGTCGGCGCCTCCGACGGCCAGTTCGGTAGTTCCTTCGAGCAGTTGAAGTGGCAGCCGCCAGTGGCCGGCGTCGGCGGTCGGAGTGGTATCCAGCCTGAGTACCTGGCCATCGCTCCTTCGGGCCGCGATCCACGGCTGGGGGCCTTGGAGCGGTGCGGAGGCCGACAGGAGGATGCCAGCTGGATCGCGCCGTGCCGCGAATCGTAGGGCCCGGCGCTCGCCGCCAGTGAGTTGGCGAATGGCCTCAGCGGCCGCGGCGTTGCACACCTCGATCTCGGGATAGCGGCGAGCTTGTTGATCGATCTGCTGCATGCCCAGCTTGATCTGCTCGGCCATATTTTTGTAGTCGTGGGTGAAGAATGAAATGTAGCTATCATGGCCAGCACGCGCACGCTGGAACGCGGCCTCGATCTCCGCAGTTCGGAACCAACCGTTTTCAATCGACAGGCTACGGGCCAACTTCCGATGCTGATCGCCAGGTCGTTGCACCTGATCCGCGCTTGGCGTGTAGAGAGTCCACTCTGTCGGCGCTCGTGACCAATTGAAGTTGGAGCCCCGCTGAGGTGCCCGGTTGGAGAAATCAAAAGGCATCCAGCGTTCCAACCATCTGGAACCAGCAGCGTCTTCCCAAGTGTTGCCCGCACGATAGCAGGAGGGGAAATGGTTTCGTTCGAGGACCAGGCGGGAAAGGACTTCCTCGTACAGCGGAAAATGGTTCCAATCGCGGTTGCTGCTTTCGACGTTGCCCGGCAGCACATGGTGGTAGTGCCAGTAGATCTGGTCGCCGAGGCCGCGCTTTCCGAACTCGTCGACCCAATCGCGGTAGCGGTCATAAACCTGGTGAAAGCCCAAGGCGCGGCCACGGGCGGAGTGCTCAGCGCCGACCCAATGGACCACGAACCAACTGAGCACCAGCGGCCGCCCCGCCGAGTCGGCGAAGCGGTGCCGCAACTCGGCGGCTGAACTCTGTTCGACCTCCTGCGCGATCGCTGACCAGTCGCGGTTCTTGCACCACTGGCAGGGCCCTTCGGTATCGATGTTGACCACCACGAAGAGTCGCCCCGGGGTGTCGCTGGCCGGTTTTCTGCGGGCCTCCCGCTGGCTTCGCTCAAGGTCGCGCAAGTAGCGCTCATGGCGCCGCTTCCAGGTCCGCCGCTGGTTGCCCCGCCACAGCTGGCCGAGGCGACTGCGCAGGGCTCGTAGGGGCCGCCGGCTCATGCCGAACTCCGAACCAGATCCGCCAACAGCAGCTCCGCCAGCTTGAGGTCGAAAGCGTCGTTGATGTCGATCGAGCGCTCGCGGGGCATCAGGTGGGCGCGGCTGTCGGCGCCCAGTAGGTCGCCGGTTTCGATCGTCTGCCGGCGGCTGGCGTAGACCGAGCCATTGCGGATGTAGATCGGCGGCAGCTGATGCTCGGCCATCCGCCCGGTTTCTTCTTCGAGGTAGGGCCGCAGGCGGTCGCCGTCCAAGGTCTTGAGCTTCAGCGGGTGGATAGCGTGCTCCAGGCGCTGCACCGTGACTGCTGAATCAGCGCCACTGCGGCAGAGCAACTCGACGGTCCGGTCGATATCTTTGGCCAGGGTCAGGGGGGAGGTCGGCTGGACGATAACGACCGCTTCGAAGGGTTCGGCGTCAGCCTCATTCTCCACGGTCTCGAGAGCATGTCGCACATAGTCGATTGCGGGCGAACGGTCCGCGGCCAGCGTTGGCGGCCTTTCGATCGGCACAACAGAAGCAAACTTGCTGGCGATCTCCAGCACCCGTGGATCGTCCGACGAAACCACCAACTGGTCGATCGTGGTGGCCTGGCTGGCGGCTTCGATGGCATAGCGGACCAGCGGCTTGCCAGCCAGCAGTCGCAGGTTCTTCGCCGCCAGGCGCTTCGAACCGGCGCGTGCCGGGACGATTCCGAGGGTTCTCATCCCGAGTTCCTCACGAAGCCGACCTCGCTGGCGGTTGATCGGCGATCCAGCGGGCCAGTTTCTGGGCCATGAAGATCTCGGTCTTGCGCATCGAGTCGAGAGTGGCGCCGCCGATGTGTGGGGTGATCAGCAGTTTGGAGTTCTCAGCGGCCAAGTCGATCAAGGCTTGCCGGGTCGGGTCCTCGGCTTGGCGTTCGCCGGGCACCACATCGAGAGCCGCGCCGGCCAGCCGGCCGTCGCGCAGTCCGGCCAGCAGCGCCTGGCCGTCGATCAGGTCGCCACGAGCGGTGTTGACCAGCACCGCTCCGGTTGGCAAGAGGGCCAGTTGCTCGGCGCCGATCATGCCCGCAGTAAGCTCGTCGAGAGGGGCGTGTAGGGAGAGCACGTCGCAGTGGGGAAGCAAGGATTCCAAGCTGGTTCGCAGGCGCACTCCTGGTGGCGCCTCGACCGGCGCCGGATCGTAGGCTTCTACCCGCATACTAAATGCCAGGCCGTAGCGGGCGACCATCTGGCCCAGGCGGCCCAGGCCGACGATTCCCAAGCGCCTGCCGGCCAACTCCCGACCGCGAAACCGGTCGCGCTGCCAGCCGCCGGCAGCCACGTGGTTGGCCGCTTGCGGTATCTTGCGCAGCAGGCTCAAGAGCAGCGCCCAGGTGTGCTCGGCGGTGGCGGTTACGGTGCGCAGAAAGGCGCTTTCGCCGCGCAGCGACAGCACCGCGATACTGGCCGCGGCGGCCGCTTTCAGGTCGATGTGATCGAGGCCGGTAGTGGCGGTGACGATGGCTAAGAGTTGTCTACCGTGGGCCAAGAGTTCAGCGTCCACCTGCTGCCCCAGGCGGACGATCAGCACCTCGAAAGAGCCGAGCCGAGCGATCAACTGTTGCCGGTCGAACTCTTCCTCGTGCAGCTCGGCCACGCTGCGCAGGATCTGCCGAGCTTGCTCCGAGTAGCCTGCCGGCTCAGCATTGAGAATCCGCATCAGCAATACTCAGAAGGTCAGACGCTTGTGGGTTTCGAGCGCGCATTCGGCCAGCGCAGAGGCGATGCGGCGGCCGCCGGAGCCATCGCCATAGAGCGGGTCCGAGGCTGGTCTGGGATTGCTTAGTTGTTGCTGGATCGCGGTCTCGATAGCCTCAGCGTTGTAGTCCACGTCGAGCACGTTGGGACCACGCTCGCGGCCCTGCTGGCGACTGCCGATGTTGATCGCCGGAATGCCCAAGAACGAGGCTTCGCGGATCGCCACGCTGGAATTCCCCACCAGGCAGCGACAGCCGTGGATCAGCCGCAGGAAATCGATCGGTGTCATGTTTTTGAAAAAATGCAGTGGCGCTGCCGGAAGCAACTCGCGATAGGCCCGCAAGCCCTCCGAGGTGCCGTCTGAGCCGGCGTCGACATTGGGCCAGAACCACAGGGCTGGTAGGGCGATCCGCTCTATGGCGCGCAGGGTCTGCTCGACATGTTGCCGCGCTTGCTGATGCTCGTCGGTCACCGGGTGTTGCATCACCACCAGGTAGCCCGCCGTCAGGTCGGGTCGTGGGCCGACACCGCCGTATTTCTGATAGGGATCGAAATCGAGTCCCGGATGCTGGAGCACTTCGGTGGCCAGGTCGATCGACGGGCAGCCGGTGACGTGGATCGACTCCCGGCGCTCGCCCATGCGTTCCACTCGCTCGGCGGCCTTGGCGGTCGAGACCAAGTGGATATTGGCTAGTTTAGTCACTGCGTGGCGCACCTTCTCGTCGATCGAGCCGGTGACCTCGCCACCTTGGACGTGGGCCAGGGGTAGATTCATGAAGGAGGCGGCGATGGCGGTGGCGATGGTTTCGTAGCGGTCGGCGATGGTCACCACCACGTCGGGTCGCAGATTGTCGAAGACGGTGGCCAGTTCCACCAAGCCTAGGCCGGTGGATTTGGCCGAGGTCACCAGGTTCTCGCCTTCGAGGATCATGAACACTCGGGCGGCGATCTCAAAGCCGTCCCGCTCGATCACCTGCACCGCGTTGCCGTAGCGATCAAGCAAGGCCGAGGCCGCCACCACCAGCTGCAGCTCAAGCTCGGGGTGCGAGCGTATTGCCTGGAGTGCCGTCTTGATCCGCGAATAGCTTGGCCGGGCGGTGACCACCACGCATACCTTGCGCATCAAGCTGGCTCCAATGCGGGTTCGAGGGCTGGTTCTAGGTCGTCGGCGGCCAGCAGCTGGTCATGGCTGAGGGGCCGCAGCAGGCGTCGGCCGAGAACCTCTTCGAGGCGCTCGGCGGGGAGTCCGTTGCCGGGCTTCTTGGCTGCCAGATGAGTAGCTTCGAGCACTGTTCCGGCTGCCAGGTCGCCGCGAGCCACCAGGCTCTTGGTGAACAGACGCCGCATTTCGCCCAGGGCGGCGGCTGTTTGATCTTTGTCGAGAGGATGGTTGCGGGCTGCTTCGATAAAACGAATGCCGTCGACCAACTGGCGCAGTTCGGCGGTGGTGACCGAAGCCGCGACATCGGGACCGAACATTTCGCGACTCAAGGTGACGTGCAACTCAAGGATCTCACAGCCCAAAGCGGCGGCGGCGAGGCCGGGATAGATGGTGCCGGAATGATCTGACAAGCCGGCCGGGCAGTCGTAGCGTTGGCGCGTCTCGCCGATCAGGTTGAGTCCTACTTTCTCCGCCGGACACGGGTAGGCCGAGGTGCATTGCAGGACGGCCAGCGGCGCGCCGGCCGCGCGCACAATTGCGGCTGCCGCATCGAGTTCGCTCCACGGGCTCATGCCTGAGGAGAGGATGACCGGCTTGCCGGTGGCGGCCATTTTCTCTAGCAAAGGGCGACTGGCGACTTCGCCGCTGGCCACTTTCCAGGCGGCAATGTCGAGCTCGCTGAGCAACTCGACGGCAGCGTCTGAGAATGGCGAGCTGAGGAAGATTAGGCCGAGATCCTCTGCGTGGTTCTTCAGCTCCCGCCATTGGTCGGCGCTGAATTCCATTCGCCGCCAATAGGCGTAGCGGCTTGCGTCCTGAGTGCTGAAACGCACTCTCCAAGGCTCCGACGGAGTGCTTTCGGCTGCCGCGATGTGGGTCTGCAGTTTTACCGCATCGGCGCCAGCTCTAGCAATGGCGGCGATGAAGGCGTGAGCCTGGCCGAGGCTTCCGTCGTGCGTTTGGGCGATCTCGGCGATCACCAAGCAGGGCAGGTCGGTGCCAATCGAGCGGTTGGCGAGTTTGAATTCGGTGCAAGTCTGCATGGTGGTTGGGATCTCGAGCGGTCCGAGCTGGGGGCTAGGGGTTGTTCCCCAGAATCCGGACGGCAATCTCGTCGACATAGTCAGATCGTTGCAACCGAGGCAAGACCTGTCGCAGCTCGCTGGCGGCGCGTTCTTGCTGGCCGCTCTCGAAAAGGGCCACTGCAAAATAGAAGCGCAGGGCGGCCCGCTGTGGCCGGGCACGGTCGAAGTAGCGGGCAGCGGCGGCGAATCTGGAATCGCGGTAGGCCAGCTCGCCAGCGATGTGCAGCGCCTCGCTATTGAGTGGCAGGCGGCTGGCGAGGCCCAGGCCACGATCTGTGAGGCGACTTAATTGATCAGGGTCGTTGATCGAGCCGGCTCGTTGTAGCAGTTGGCGCAGCTCGTTCAGGGTGGCCTCGATTCGGGGATCGGTGCTCGCGCTGGGCTGGGTCGGCGGTGGTGGTGCCGCGGTGGGTGTAGTGGTGGTGGAGCCAACCGTGGACTCGACTGAGAATTCGAGGGTGGACTCGGCGCTGGCCGCGGTTGGCGGATCGCTATTTTGGGATGGCAGATCGGCCCCCATGGTTGCCGCTGGGCGTGCCGCCTCCAGGGCATCACCGGCGGCTGGTGGGGCCACATCGAGGGGCGCGATCTGCCCCTCAGTGGGCTCTTCGGTGGCGGCGGCAAGCTGCTTCCGGGCCGTTCTTGCTAACCGGCGAAAGGTCTTTTTCCTCTGCAAGGCGGCGGGCAACTGGTCGTAGAACTGGCTGGCACCGGCGTACTCGCCGACCGCTAGCAGGCAGCTGAGCCGCTCTTCCGCTAGCTGTGTGTCGCTGCTCGGGTCACCGCAGCTCGCTAGCTCGGGCAGGGCTTCGGCGCAGCGCCCGAGGGTGCTCAGGGCTCGGCCACGTAGGCAGCGTCCGGTGGAGTCTTCCGCGCTGGGCGCCAGGCCCTCGAAGGCGGCCAGGGCGGCGCTGCTATTGCCCGCCGCTAATTCCAATTCGGCGAGGGCTCGGCGCCACTTCGGATCGCCGGCCGCGATGGCTATCTGCTGCTGCAGCGCCGCCCGCCGGCCACCGGTGTCGAGCCCGAGCAGCTCGGTTTCGAGCATTTCTCGGGCGATCGGCGCGAAAGCCGCCAATCCGCGCAGGGTGTCGCGGGGTACCCAACGGATGACCACCTCGGTGAAGGCTTGGTGGAAGGCAGGCGGCGGTTGTGCCGCGGAGTAGCCGCCGAAGAGTTCTTCGACTTCCAGCAGCCGGCCGAAGGTGCTGTTGAAGGCATCGCGTTGGTCAAGCTGGCCCTGAGTCGCCGCCAGCCGCACCAGGCAGTCGGCCAGTGCCGTAGGCTCGTCGAGCAGGCCAAAACAAGCGAGCCGCAGGTGCTGGGCGGCGCCTACTAAATCACCACTGTCGTAGGCCAGGCTACCCCGACGCAGCAAGCCGTTGTAGAAGGCGTCGGCAGCATTGGCCGCGGGCGGTAGGCTGACCATGAAGGTCAGGAGGACTCCCGTTGCCAAGGGCAGGGGGGCTAGTCGATATCGCATGCTGGTGGGTCCCTTCAACGGCTTGGCTCAGACTCGGCCACGGCCAAGTTAGCGGGCAATGGGCGATCTTCTAGCACCGCGGTGGGGTTGTCGATGAAGATTCGCCGGGCTTCGCTCTCGCCCCAGTTGGCGGCAACGAAGCCGAAGGCGTCGCTGAGTCCCGGCGGGCGCCGCTTAACCCCATGAGCATCGCTGGCGATAAAGCTCACCAGGCCGTCTTCGAGTAGCGCTGAGCACAGTTCTCGCACCTGCCCGCCGAGCCTGCCGAGCACGCACATGGCGGTCAACTGGAGATGGGCACCGCTGTCGACTAACTCGTCGAGCAGCCGATAGTCGCGGGCCAACCATGGAATGCGTTCAGGGTGGGCGAGCACCGGCTGCCAGCCCTCGACCCGCAGCTCGTGGACCAACTCCAGCGGATCGGGCCCCAGCCCCTGGTGATGTAGTTCGAGCAACAAATAGCGCGATCCGGCCAGGGTCAGCAGGTTGCCGGCGGGGAGCTGCTCGAGCTCGCGGGCGCTCTGTGAGGAGACGGCGATCTCGCCGCCGAGGCGGACATCGATGATTCCGCGGGCGGCCAGCCGCAACTGCTGCCAGCGGCTCTCGAGATGGTCGCGGTCGTCATTGGCCCAGTGCTCATGGCGCAGATGAGGGGTTGCGACAAGCACTCGACAGCCGTCCGCCGCGGCCAGCCGACACATCTCGAGAGCTTCTTCGAGGTGGTGGGCACCGTCGTCGACACCGGGCAGCAGATGGCAGTGCAGATCGATCATCACAAGTCGATTCCGGAAAGACCCCGCCGCGCCCTAGGCGGCGGAAGAGTCGGCGGCTTCGCTGACCTCGGCCAGGTTCTGCTCGTAAGCACCATAGTAGTGGTAGCGCTTGGCATAGCGCGCGCTGCTGGCGCGATAGCGATTGAGCACTGTTCCCAGAACCCGAATGTTGGAGTAAATCAGCCGATCACGGCAGGCTCGCGCGTCTTCGCGCAGTATCCCTGCTTTGGTGCAGATCACCATGCCGTCGGCGTGGGTGCCGAGGATCACCGCGTCGGCCACCGGCAAGGTGGGCGGGGTGTCGATGAGCACAAAGTCGAAGTGCTCGCTGGCTAGCCGCAGCAATTTCTTCATCCGCTCGCTGGCCAGCAGCTCGGAGGGGTTGGGAGGGACCGGGCCGCAAGGGCAGATCCACAGATCGGGTACTTGGGTTTCCTGGTAGAGCTGCTCCGGCTCTGAAGTACCGGTGAGATAGCTCACCAAGCCGACCCGGTTCGATACCTGGAAAACCTTGTGCAGCCGTGGCCGGCGCAGGTCGCCATCGATAATCAACACCCGGCGGCCGAGCTGGGCCATGACCACTCCGAGATTGGACACCGTTGCCGTCTTGCCTTCGCTGGGCTCGGCCGAGGTCAGCGCCACCACCCGTAGCTCCTCGGCGCTGGATAGCAGCAGAGCGGTACGCAGCGAGCGATAGGCCTCGCACACCGCCAGCCGCGGCCGGTGATGGGGGAGGAGTTCGATACGAATCTTCTCGCTGACCTCTTGTTTGGCTCCTTTCCCGCCGCGGCCGCCGGCCTGGCGCAGCTGGGTGTCGGAGTAGCCATAGCCATAGCTGTAGCCGTAGCGCTTGCTGCCAGTATTGCGCCCCGAGAGGTTGACATCTGGAATCACCGACAGAATGGGCAGAGCCATGATTTTCTCAAGTTCTTCCGGGCTCTTCACCGTGCGGTCGAGAAACTCCAACAGGGCGATCCCAGCCAAGCCCAAAACCAAGCCGAAGAGCAGCGCCGAAGTTAGGTCGCGGCGCAGGATCGGCCGGTAGGGGTAGGCCGGCACGATAGCACTGTCGACGATGCGAACGTTGCTGTCGCGGCTGTAGTCAACCCGCGCCACCACGTCGGTTTCGGACTGCTGCTTGAGCAGATCGACGAGCAATTCTTGCTTGGTGTCCATGGTGTCTTTGACGTTGTTGTAGTTCAACGAATCGTTGTTGAACTCAGCCATCGTCGCTTTCACCTGCCGTAGCTCTTGTTCGAGTCGAATCTGCTCGCGCCGGGCGGCATCGTATTGTGCCCGCGCTTGCGAGCGAACTTGGGCGGCGGTTTCGCGCACCAGTTGGCCAACTTCGGCGCGCTTTTCTTCGATGCTCTGCGCCAGTTCCTGCATCTTTGGCCACTGGGCGGTGAACTCCGCGGATTTGGCGGCATACTCGCCTTCGAGCTGGGCCAGTGCGGTATTGAGCTGGGTGATGCGGCCCCCCGCCTGGACGCTGGCCACTCTCCGGTCGTTCCGACTGCCGATGGTCTCGGAGATCGCCTGCTTGTTGACCCGGTCGCCAATCACCCGATTGAGTTGTTTCTCGAGGGTTTTCTTGCGCTCCACCAAGGCTTGGCCATCCGGGTCTAGGGCAAACTCGCTGGTTACCGAGTTGCCGAGCTGGGAGAGGTCGCTCTGCAGTTGGCGGATTTCCGCTTGCAAGCTCTCGATTTGCTCGGTCAACAGTCCCGAGGCGCGGCCGACGGTGGCCGATCGCTTCTCGGCCCCCCACTCGATCAGCGCTTCGGCGAAGCCCTGAGAGATCTGGGCCGCCAGGATGGGCGAATGGGAGACAAAGGAAACACTGACCAATTGGGTGTCACGGATCGGATCGACCTCCAGCCTGCCCTGAAGGCGCATCGCCAAGGAGGCGATCCGCGCCTGGTCTTGAGCCGCGGTGACCGCCGGGTCCCTGTCTTGGGAAGTCAGGCTATTGCCCTGACCGGTGAACAGGGGATTCTCAGCCAGTCGCAGGTTGGTCACCACCCGCTCCGCCAAGCCACGGCTGGCCAGCAGCCGGTATTGGGTCGGGTAGTACTCCATATTCCACCAGTCTTCGAGGTAACTGTTCTGTCCCAGAGCCATCGACGACAAGCGCTTGCGCTCGATCTGCAGCAAGGTCGACGAGCGGTATTCCTTGGTGGTCAGTGAGAATTTGACCAGCCCGTAGGCTGCCGCCACCAAACAGCACACCGCGATCAACGGCCAACGTCGGCGCAGGGCGTTGAGGTACCGATGGATATCGATGCCGTCGTCATCGCCACTGACTTCCATCTTCTGAGCTGGCGGCATCGCTTGCCGGGGCTGGAACTGAGAGGTTGGGGAGTGCATCAAAAGAATGACTCCTTGACGATGATGATGTCGCCATCCATGAGTTCGAGGTTGGGCTCTTTGCCGTTGAGCATATGGCGATAGTTGACTTCCAACTCGGCCGTTTGATCAGCGCCCTGGCGCTGAATTCGCAGAGTCTTGGCGGCGGTTTCGGTAGGCCCGCCGGCCTTGGCCAAGGCGGCTAGCAGCGTGGCCGATTCGCCGTGCTCGAAGGTCAAGACCCCAGCCCGCTCAACTTCGCCAATCACATGCACGGTGATCCTCTTGGCAACCGGTACTTGGATCAGATCGCCAGCCATGATCGGCAGGTTGACGTTGGGGTCGCCACGCACCAAGAGATCCTCGGTGGAGATCCCGACCTGATCGCTGAGGCCATTGCGGCCACGACGGCGGACGTAGACTATGCCGGCGGTGTCTTCCGCCAGGCCACCGGCGGTGACCAGAACTTCGAGCAAGGTGACGCCGGTGGGTACGGTGATCAAACCAGCGTTGGCGACCGCGCCGAGTACCGAGACACGGAATTCGCGCACCCGCACGCTGACCGTGGCGTGGCGTACTCCCTTGGCTTGCAGCTCTGCTTTCATCTCAGCCGCCAACTGCTCGGCGGTCTGTCCTTGGGCGACGATCGAGCCGAGGATCGGCAAGTCGAGGGTGCCGTCTTCTGCCACCTCCACGGTCTGTGACAGCTCGTCGAGCTCGGCGACCCGGATCGACAGTACGTCGTGGGGACCGATGCGATAGGGGTCGGCCGCCGCTGTGCTTTGGGCAAGCGCTGTGCTCTGGGCAAGCGCTGTGCTCTGGGCAAGCGCTGTGCTCTGGGCAAGCGCTGTGCTCTGGGAAAACCCAGGCCCGGCGCTCAACAGAGCACTGGTCAAGAATGCAGAAATGAGAATCCGAATCAGATTCATGGACACAGCTTACCCACCGTTTATAACGCAGCCAATTACGAACCAGCAGTGCGAGCCGTGAGGAGGGCCGAAATAGCCTCTGTCAGACTACCATATCTCGCCTCGGCGGCCAAGTTGCAGGCGCTCGCGCAGCCGGCCATAGCTTACCGTCAGGCCAAAACTACTGGTTTCTCGGTTGGCGCCGAGGAGGCTGGAGTCGTATTCGGTACGGCTGCCGACCAATGAGATGCCGAGCTTGCGCCCCAGGGGAAGATAGAGGGAGCCGCCGAAAGCGGTGACATCGTCGATTCGTGGCGGATTCTGCGAGTCAAGCTGGGCGAATTTGTCCTCGCCGCTCTCCAAGCTGAGGCTGAGATTGGCCCGGCGAAGTCCCAGCTCGACCCGTGCACCTTGCCGATCGGCCAAGTAGTGAGAGTTGATGTCGGCCACCGAGTAGACCAACGAGCGGCGACTGTAGACCAGGAATTGCAGGCGCTCGGAGCGTGACCACAGCAAATCGAGAAAGCCGGTGGTTTCGTCGAAGGGCACGAATTCGGAACCTGGTTCGGGCTCGATGGAATTGAAGGCGAGGTGAAAACGGCTTTCGAGCCTACCGCCGTTGAAGCTGCCTTCGACGAAGGGCTGAGTTCCGGAGTTGGATAGATTGCGAGCCTCGCCGGCAAACTCGTTGTCGACCCGCTCGACGCCGACGGCAACCGCCCAGCCGCTGGCGCTGCGCAGCCGGAAGCCGGCGTTGATGGTGTCTTGCTGGCGGTTGAGCAAGTCGAAGATTTCGTTCTCGTCTTCCTGGTTCTCAAATTCGCTGTGGGTGAGGTTGGCGAATAGCCACAGACGTTGGGTGACCCGCACTTCGACCGCGGCGCGGGCGATGTCGTTGCTCGACGAGGTCAGCTCTTGCAACTCGGAAGTGAAGTAGGACTGTTCTTCGATCCGTCGGGCTGAAAGTTCGAGGTGGAAGCGGTTGAAGAAAGCGAAAAACCCGAGCCCATAACGGCCGTTGAGCCGGCGCTTGTTCTCGGTCTGCGACCACCAGCTGTACTCCGGCAGGAGGTGTGCCGCCCAGGTGACTTTGGGACCGTTGCGGATGTAACCGCGCAGACCGGCGCCAATTGAGAGGGTGAAGTCGCGTTCGTCGCTGCCGTTGTCGTCGGTGGTGGTCACCCACGACGCATCGCGAATCCCAAACCAAGGTGACAAGCGCAATATGCCGAGTCGCCAGGGCGCCGTAGTGGCACCGGATTCGAGCGCCGCTTCGTTAGGGGTCGCTTCGCCGGGGGCGATCTCACCGGGCGCGTTATACTGCGCTGCAAGTGGCGTCGACCTGAGGAAGAAAACCGCCACCAAGATCCCAACTACCACCAACCAGTTTGCCGAGCGCATCCTCGTTTTCTCCTAGAACTCGTCTCAAGATGTCTGAACGAAGCGGAATCATATGGCATCGAGACCTGCTGACGGCGCTGAGTACGGCTTTGTTGTTGCTCGCCGTGGTGTTGCTGCCGCTGCCTTTCGGCGGCGTGATGCCGAGCCACCGAGCGCTGGCGGCGGCGATCGTCTTGTTGGTGCTCGCCCTGGCGCAATTCGATCGCCATGCCGCGGAGTCGGTGCGGCGGGTGGCGGTGCCGGCGCTGGCGCTGGCGGCGGTGGGGGTCTTCGGCGCCTTGCAGGCAATGCCCTGGCCCCGCTCTCTCACCGCTTTGCTGGCGCCGCGCACCCTGGCGGCGCGGCAGGCGGCGGAGGGCTTGTTGGGCATCGAACCGAGTTCTTGGGTGGCGCCCTCTTTGGCGCCGCGGGTGTCATTGATCACCGCCGTTGAGTGGCTGGCGCTGGCGGCTTGCTTGGCGGCGGCGGCAATTCTCGGTCGTGATCGGCGCAACCGGCGGTTGTTCGGCGCCGGTCTGCTGTTGGTGATGGTTGGTGAGGTGATCTTCGGTGCCCAGGCGATGGTTGAGAACCGCACCACCATCTGGGGGGTGACGGTCGATAGTCCGGGGCACCGCTTGCGAGGCAGCTTCGTCAACCCCGACCACACGGCACTCTACATCTCCTTCGGGGTGGCGGTGGCTTTTGGCTTCCTGTGGTGGGCGACTCGGCGGGCCCGAAACGAGCCGTCTTTCGAGCGCCGGTTGCTCTTGGTGGCCGGGCCGGCGCTGCTGCTGCTGACACTATTCGTCGGTGTTGCTTTCACCGGCTCGCGGGCTGGCCTGCTGGTGGTGGTGGCGACTCTTCTTGCTCAGACGATCTTGCTGGCGCTGCACTATCGCAGTTGGCGGCGGGGCTGGCTTGGTTTGGTGGTGCTAGGGGCTGGCCTGCTCGGAGTGGCGGGCTTCGGTTTGCGCCAAGGGTTGGGGCGGTGGCTCGACACTTCGATTTTCGAGCTCACCCTGAACTCTCGCTGGCAGGCGTGGTCGGCCACCCTCGACCTGTGGACCGAATTCCCCTGGGTCGGTAGCGGTTTGGGGACCTTCCGCCAAGCTTTCCCCCTGGTCCAGCCGGCTGATCTCGTGGGAGATTGGCACCATGCCCACAACGACGTTGTCGAGTTGCTGGCCACTACTAGCTTGGTGGGGTTGCCGCTGGTGCTGTGGGGCGTAGTCGGGCTGGGCCGTCAGCTGTGGCGGGTCTTGCAGCTTGGTCGCCGGTCGGAGGACCGAGCTTTCGCGCTGATTGTCGCCGGTGCGGTGGTAGGTACCGGGGTGCATCTGTTGTTCGACTTCGGCTTGTCGATCCCCGCGAACTCATTCTCCCTGGCGTTGCTCTGTGGCCTCGCCTGCGGCACTCCTTCGTTGCAGGAGTGAGGGCCGGGTGCCGACCGAGATTGCGCCGCCAAGAGCCTGCGGCGAGAGTCTGAAGCAGCGCGACTCGACTCTTGGCACTGGCTCCTAGCGTTGCTTCGCCAAACGCAGACGAACCCTGCCGGGAGTCAGCTCGGCACCTGTGGCGCTGCTCAGTTGCAGCAGGTGGGAGGTGGGACTGACTTCAAGGTCCAGACGTAGGCGGCGGCCGGGCCACACCGGCTCTAAAGCCACCGTAACGCCGTTGAGGGCTACCCGTGCCACGTTACCCCCTTGGGGAATCTGGTCGAGTTCGATCTCCAGACCGCTGGCGGCGTAGGCGGGGAAGAACAACAAACTGGAGACTCCACCGGTGGCAGTCCAATCGCTGGCCAGCCAGCCATCGCGACCGAGACGCTGCAACTTGCCGCTGGCTTCAGCTACCTGCTGCGGGTTGCGCTGTGCTTCCGCCAGTTTGGCGGTGGCCAGCCAATAGCCGGCCGTCTGTCGGCTGGCCGGATCAACCAGGCGCTTTGCTCGCGCGGCGTCCTCGAGCAGGCCGCGGTCAGTCAGCAGGTGGATCTTGGCTAGCAGGTAGGGAGCCCAGGCTCTGATTGACAGAGTGTCGGCGCGGCGTTCGAAACGTTCGGCGGTATGCAAATCGCCAGCGTAGAGCGCGGCTCTGGCGGCTTGCGCGGGTGGTAACTTGCCAGTGGCCGCCCACAACCGGCCGAAGGCGTCACTGGTCAGCGGCTGTTGGCCCAAGTCAGCAAGCTCAAGGGTCCAAGCGAGCCAGCGATGCAATTGTTGGGGCAGGGTTTGATCGTGGATACCGGCGGGAGCGTTGTGTAGTGCCTCGCTAAACAACGGTGCAAAACGCTGCTCCAGGGGTGCGGTGGAGAGGACCTTCATGAACAGCTGCCGGCTGTTGTAGACATCGCCCTTGCGCAGGCGTTGCAGAGCTTCGTCGAGGTCTCGCCGGAGCTGTTGCTCGAGACTGTCGAGGCGGCGCCGCTCGGCGATTTTGAAGGTGCGCCAATTGCCCTGCTGGGCGTAGATGGCGGTCACCTGCGCCCAGGCCGCGGGGTTCTCGGGCAAGGGGGCGAAGGCTTCTTCGACATTATCGGCGAGCTGCAACCAGGTGGGCACCAGCCGCGCGAAAGCCTCCGGATCACGCTCGAACACCTGCACCAGCAGCTGATAGGCGCGCTCGCGCTTGGCGGCGGAGAGAGCGTGCCAGAGTTCGAGATAGGTGGTCACCAGAAAGCGAGCCGGTTCGGGTTGGCCACTGGCATCGGCCAGCGCCTTCTCGAGCGGCGCTTCCCAGCTGCTCGCTTCGGTGAACAGCCGCGGATCCTGGCGCAACAGCAGATCCAGGTAAGTCGCGGCACCGAGAAAGAGGGTGGCTTCCCAACTGCTCGGCTGTTCGGCCAGCACTTGCCGGGCGAGTCGTTTGGCCTGCTGTAGGCGAGCGCTTCGCTCCTCGATCTGTGCCGCGTGCTCACTCGTAGGCAGCTTGTCGAGGGCGGGCGCTGCCATCACATCGTTGATCAAGATGCGGCAGGCCAGGATGCGGGCGTGCAGCGGTGTGCGCTCGCGCCTCAATCGCTGTCGTGCCGGGTCGGTGGGCTTGCCGGTGGCGGGTCCGACCAGCTCGGTCAACTGCTGGCGGTTCTGCATCCAGCCCAGCCAGCCGAGACCGGAGGCCAGGGCGAGCAGCAGGGCCAAGGCGCCGAGCAGCAGGCGGGGGGCGATTGGGGTGGTGGCGGATGGCGGTGAATTGTTGGGCATAGTCCAAATTTGGGCAGCGATTCTCAGCATACTATTGCAGGCGATGAGAGATCGGTCCCCAAACCTTGCCCCCAGTCGGCGGGCCCATGTCGCGGCGGTCGGCTGGACGTCGCTGGTGTTGGTGCTCTTGTTGATGCCGGGTAGTCAGTTGCAGAATCCAAGTGCCGGCTTACCCTTCGGCCTGCCGCCGTGGTCTGACAAGGTGGTCCACGCCTTGCTGTTCTTCTTCGAGGCCATGGCTCTCGACCGCTCCTGGCGCCGTCTGAGGCGATTTTCCCAGCCTTTGCGCTCGGCTTGTATGGCGGCAGTGGGGCTCGGGGTCGGCACCGAGTTGCTGCAGCTGTTGATTCCAGCCCGCGGGCTAGAGGGCGGCGATCTGTTGGTGAATGTCGGCGCGGTTCTGTTCTATGGTCTGTTGGTTTCGCGGTATGCAATGGGTGGCAAAACCGGCTAGGGTGTGCACCGTCGAGCACCGGACGACTCTGGTGCCAACCACTCGCATCACCCGCAACAGCCCTGGGGTTGGCAGCGCCGCTCTGGGGTGGGGAGCCCATGAGAGTTACCGAGCATCTGGACCGTGCCACTCGCCCGTTGATCAGTTTCGAGCTCATCCCGCCGTTGCGTGGTGGCGACATCCGCGGTCTGCTCCAGCTGATCGAGGACTTGGTCGAGCACCGGCCACCTTTTATCGACATCACCAGTCACGCCGCCGAGGTGATCTATGAAGAGACCTCGGATGGGATCCGCAAGAAGACCAAGCGCAAGCGCCCCGGAACCCTCGGAGTCTGCGCCCTGATTCAGAACAAGTACAACGTCGATGCTGTGCCGCACGTGCTCTGCCAGGGCTTCTCGCGCGAGGAGACGGAGGATTTTCTGATCGAGCTGCGGTACCTGGGCATCGACAATGTACTCGCCGTGCGCGGCGACGATAGTGGCTACAAGAAACCGCTGCGCGATGGCCGTACGCCGAACTCCTATGCTGCCGATCTGATCAGCCAGATTCGAGACATGAACCAGGGTCACTACCTGGAGGATTTGCTCGATGCCGATCCCTCCGATTTTTGTATCGGTGCCGCCGGCTATCCGGAAAAGCACTTCGAGGCTCCCAACCTCAGAGCCGATGTGCGGCGGATCAAGCAGAAAGTCGAGGCCGGTGCGGACTATGTTGTCACCCAGATGTTCTTCGACAACCAGCACTATTTCCACTTTCTCGACCTATGCCGCGAAGAGGGGGTCGAAGTGCCGGTGATTCCCGGCCTCAAGATCATTACCCGAGCCAACCAACTGAAGTCGATTCCGCGCAATTTCTACTGCGAGATTCCCGCCGATCTGGCGGACGAAGTTGCCGCCGCCAAACCGGAGCAAGTGGCTGAAGTGGGGGTCGAATGGGCGACCCGTCAGACACTTGAGTTGCTCGAACGGGGGGTTCCTTCGGTGCATTTCTACATCATGCAAAGCTCGCGGGCGATCAACTCTCTGCTGACCAAGATCGACCTTTAGGAGCTGCTGATGGGTGGTGCTCCCAAGTGGGTCTTGTTCCTTGTGGTCAGCATCACCCTCTTGTCCGCGACCCGGTCGCCAGCCTGGGGCGCGGCGAGTGCCCAGCGCGGCTGGCTGGCGGTGCAGGGTGAGAGGCAGCTCGACAGCCATCGGGCGGACGAACTCTTCGTGCCCGGATCGGTGCTCAAGCTGGTGGTGGTGGCGACGGCTTTGCACCATTTGGGGCCGGGCTACCGGGTGGTCACCGAGCTGCGCCCGACGGGCAAGTGGGCTGATGGCCCATCAGCCGACGGCACGCTAGCCGTCGGCACGCTGGCAGGTGACTTGGTGTGGGTCGCCGCTGGCGACCCGACTTGGAACCACTTGCTCTTCGCCGACGATCCCTACCTACCTTTGCGCCAGATGGTAGGTAGCTTGAAAGACCGGGGCCTGCGCCGGATAGAAGGCGATCTGGTGATCGACCTCAGTCACTTTCCCGGGCGCAGTCTCCCCCTCGGGCGGCCGCTGGGTGATCTGATGGCGGCCTTCGGCGCGCCTGCCGCGGCGGTGGCGGTGGACCAGGCGGCCGCCGTGGTGCGGATCGCCCCCGGCTCCCGACCGGGAGCCGCCGGGTCGGCCCGCAGTCTCACTCCGGGTCTCGAGGTCGAAGCCCAGTTGATCACCGTCGGCGCTGAGCGCCACGGCAAGGGTACGGTGGATTTCTTGCCCGATTGGCAGCAGCCTCGGCTTTTGGTGCGCGGTGAGTATCCGCTGAGCGAGCCGTCCTATCGGGTCGAGGTGCCGATGCCGGCGGCGGAGTTGCATGCCGGCCACGTCCTGCGGCGAATCTTGGCTGAAGAGGGAATCGAGCTGCGGGGGCAGGTGCGGCTGAGCTCGACCGCGCCAACCACTGGCGAGCCGTGGGCGAGTTGGTCTTCGCCGCCGTTGTCGGCCTGGCTCGAGCCGATTCTCAGCGACAGCCGCAATTGGTGGGCCGAGATGTTGCTGCGGGTGGTGGCGCGAGCGGTGGTCGGGGAAGGGCGTTACGACGAAGGCCTGGCCATCGAAGGTCGCTTTCTGACCGCGGTAGTTGGTGTCGAGGTGGCTTCGTTTCGCCTCGACGATGCTTCCGGACAGTCGGTCTACAACCTGCTGACGCCGCGAACCGTGGTCGAGCTGCTGCGTTTCGTCGCCGGCCAGCCTTGGGGTCGGAAGTTCATCGATGCCTTGGCTCGGCCCGGCCGTGGAACCTTGAAGCATGCTACCGATCTGCCACCGCTCGCCGCCAAGACCGGCACTCTGACGGTAGCTCGCGGATTCGCGGGTTATATCGATCCGCGAGCTGAACTGCCGGTGATCTTCGCTGTTTTCACCCAGCATTCGCCGGCCAGCGCCGCAGCGCAGCGCAGCGGGCTATTCGCTGCCGTGCGTGGTTTCAGAAGCCGCGTGGAGGCTGGCGCGGTGCCGCCGAACTGAGCTCGTCAGGCTCTCCCCAGGCTAGATGTTCCGCGAGTTCGGCGAGTAGTTCTTGGGTGGCGAGCGGTGAGGCGTGATGTGCCTCATCGAGGAATTGGCGTTGCCGCCGTGGATGGCCGTTGTGGCCGGCCAAGACGGCGGCGGCGACCCGGGTCCGGACGCTGTCGAGGCCGCTGGCACGGGCCGCCCGCAGGTGCTCGGAGGCCCGCTGCCACCAACCGGCACGGAGTTCTAGCAGGGTGGCGTTGATCAGCGCCGGTGGGTAGTTTGGCAGTCGCCGCAGGGCTTCGAGATAGCTCTCATAGCCGGCGCGAGGTTGTCCCAGGCGCTCCAGAGCAATGCCTCGTAGATTGTGGATTCGTGGCTCCCGGGCCAGGTTGAGGGCCGCTCGGTCGAGTGCCGCGAGTGCCTCGGCGGGCTGCTCTGCGGCCAATTGGGAGGTTGCCAGCTGGAGCAAGACGGCCGCTTTGTCGGGCTCTAGATCGAGGCTCCGCTGGGCGTCGGCTATGGCCTCGGTGATGGCGCCATGTTGGTAGTGAGCGATCGACCGAAAGAAAAAATCTCGAGCCTGGCTCGGTGGTTTGGCCGGCGGCAGGTTGGCCAGCGACAGGGCGGCGATGCCAGTGGCGAGGCTCACCATCACCGCCAACCGCCTCCATTGCCGCCCACTGACGCTCCGCCACAGGGCCACCACGCCGCCACCCGCAAGCACCGCCAGCGGCGGCCACAGGGGCAGGCGGTAGCGGGCGTTGACGAAGAACAGACTCACCCCCAAGCTGTAGCAGGCTACCTGTGACAAGAGCCACAGCAGGCGGCTGCGCTGCCCTCGCTGCTCCTGCTGCCAAACCAGGACGGCTCCCAGGGGTGCGAGTGCCAGCAACAGCCACCAACGCACTGGTAGGCGGCGCAACAGTGGTGATTCGCGGCCAGCGACGAAGGCATAGCTCTTGTTGTTGGAAATCTCGCGATTCCAGGTCCAATAGGCCGCCTTGCGGGCCAATAAGCCGAACCAGCGTCGCGGGTCCGCAGCGATCTCCTCTTGACCGCGGTGCCGCCAGTAGCGCGACACCAGCCGCGGATCGGCTACCGCTGTTGGCGCTAGCTGCCGCGCCTGGCGGTAGCCTTGCTCGGCAAAAGCCTCGACCGAATCTCGATAGTCCGCGGCGTAGGTCACCGCTTGGTCTTGGCGTGGCGTGCGGCCGTCCGCCGTAGCCTTGTTGCCGAGGTAGAAGTTGATCCCAGAAGCGGTGGGCAGCAGCTGCCAGTGGCCGACCCAGGGACGCTGTAGGGCGCCGCTCAATGCCAGCATTAGGAAGGCGGCGCCAAGCCCCGCCGCGCTTGCCGCCAAGCGGCGGCCGCGCCGCGCCGGATCCCCCGGCCAAGCCAAGATCGGGTAAGCGGCCAACACCGGCAACAGAGTGGGGCGCAGCACTGCTGCCAGCCCACCGCAGGCGCCGGCCAGCAGCCAGCGTCGCCAACCGGCCGCAGTTGCGGTGGTCCAAAGGTCGATGCGGCTCGCCGCCAGCAGGTGGGCGGTCAGCAGTAGGGTGAAGAGGGAGGTGGTCAGCAATTCGCCTTCGAAGTACAGCGGGGGCCCGGCCAGGGCGTAGAGCAATCCAGCGGCCAGGCCGGCGCTTGGGCGCCCCGTCAGCCGCCCAGCGAGGACCGCCACCAGCGCGCTGGTGACGATGCCCGAGAGATGCTGCACGGCGGTCGCCAAGACTATGCCCCAGTCGGCACTGCCGCGATAAAGCAGAGCCAGCAACGCTGGGTAGGCCAGGGAGCGGAAACTGGCCGAAAAGGGCTCCAGCTCCTGTCCTCTGGCGAGGGCTCGGGCAACAGAGTCGTAGTAGCGACTGTCGAGCACCGGCACGGTGGCAAAGGGTGAGGCCAGGTGCTCAACAAAATAAAGCAAGCGCACCAAGGTGGCGGTGGCGACGCTCCACACAACGACCCGCAACGGGGTGAGCAGGAACCGCTTGGGAAGTTCTGGGTGGAGCTGTGCTGGGCGATCTGCGCTCATCAGGAGTGGCGATGGATTGGGTGGTCAGGGCCGCGAAGCAGATTATCAGAACCTGGCCCAAGCCTTGCTACACTCTGCCCATGGAGCGGGTGCCGATGCAACAAGGGGCGGTGTGGCGGGTAGTTTTGTTCTCACTGTTCTTCAGTAGCTGGCTATTGCTGCCGCTGGCAGCTACCGCGGCCTCGGCCGAGGAAGCCCTGCGTTGGTTGCGAGAATACGTCCAGATCGATACCACCAATCCCCCTGGCAATGAGCGTCCGGCGGCCGAATACCTGGCTGCGTTGTTGGCCAAAGAAGGTGTCGAAAGCCGGTTGTTGCACAGCCCCGAGGGCCGCACCAGCCTCTATGCTCGGGTCTCGGCGAGGAATTCGGAGTCGGGCGCCTTACTCTTGCTGCACCATTTGGACGTGGTTCCAGCGGGCAGCGGCTGGAGCCAGCCGCCTTTCTCTGGTCGGCTTCATCAAGGGCAGATCTGGGGCCGCGGGGCACTCGATTCGAAGAGTCTGGGCATTGCTCAACTGGTCGCCATGGTGCGGGCCCAACGGGTCGCCGATTCGCTGCGACGCGATCTGGTGCTGCTGGCGGTGGCCGATGAGGAGGTCGGTGGTGGGGAAGGGGCAGGGTGGATTCTCGACCAACATGCCGACTTGCTCGGTGAGATCGTCGGGGTGCTCAACGAAGGCGGTTCGAATCGCGTACTCGGTGATCGACTGGCCTTCTGGGGGCTCGAGATCACGCAGAAACGCCCCCTCTGGTTGCGAGTTTCGGTTGCAGGCGCTGGTGGGCACGCCTCCGGCTTTCACCCCGACAGTCCCCTCCATCGCCTGCTAGCCGCCTTGGCGCGCTTGACGGAGCGACCGCCGCGGCTGCGGGTGAGCGCGGCGGCTCGAAACTATTTATCTGGTCTGGCGCGGCTCGAGCACGCCTCTCCAGAGCACGTCTATTTCCATCTCGACCAGATCGTCAAAACCGGCGGAGCCCAAGCCGCTCTGCCAGTCGGAGTGATGAGCTATTTGCTCGACTCGCTGCAAGTCACCACCATCGAAGCTGGCGAGAGCATCAACGCAGTGGCTTCGAGGGCGACCGCCACGCTCGACATTCGCTTGCTGCCGGACACGGACGCCGCCGCTTACCTCTCCGAGTTGCGGCGAGTGCTAGGTGATGGGTTCAATGTCGAGGTGCTGCTTTCCGCTGGCCCGACCCCGGCCTCGCCCACCCGCGGTGAGGTATTCGATGCCCTGCGGCGTACTCTCGAAGTGCGGGCGCCGCTGTTGCCGACCTTCATGGTTGGTACCACGGATTCACGCTACTTTCGTCAGCGAGGAATCCCCGCCTATGGTTTCTCGCCCTTCGCCTTGCCCTCCGGTCGACGCTATGGCATCCACGGAATTGACGAGCATTTGCCGCGCACCGTTTTTCTACGTGGCGTCGAAACGCTGTGGCGGGTGGTGCAGGCTTGTACCGGCCCTGCTCGGCCGGCCCCGTCTGCGAATTGAGCGGCGATCGGATTTTGCTGATCGAACACGATATATTCCCTCCCATGGGTAAGAAGTGGAGAGCGTGTTGCGGGCTGACGTGGATGATTTTTGCAAGTTTCGTCGCCGGTGGGCCGGCTTGGGGTGAGGATCCGCAATCGGCGTCGGGCGCTCCCTCGGGTGGGCTGCGCGCAGCCTGCGAGAGCATTGCCCGCAAGCTGGCCAGTGTACAACTGCAAGAGTGTCTGTCGCTGGGGCTTGAACTCAGCGGCGGCCGTTCAGTGCTCGGTACGCCGATATTGCACAAAGAATATCCGCCACTGGCGGGCCGCAAGCCGCTTGGCCGAGTGCTTTTATTCGGCGGAATTCACGGTGACGAATACTCCTCGGTGACGATTGTCTTGAAGTGGATGGCGATCCTCAATCGCTTTCACTCCGGCCTGTTCCATTGGCAGATGGTGCCCTTGCTCAATCCTGATGGCTTGTTGCGTCGTCGGTCGCAGCGCATGAATGAGCACGGTGTCGATCTGAATCGCAACTTTCCGTGCCCCAATTGGCTGGCGGCGACACAGGACTATTGGATCCGGCGCACCGGCCGCAATCTTCGGCGTTATCCCGGCAGTGCTCCCTTGGTCGAGCCGGAGAGTCGCTGGCTGGCGGATGAGATCGAGCGCTTTCGTCCCGATGTGATCGTCTCCGTGCATGCTCCCCACGGCGTGGTCGACTTCGACGGACCGCCCAAGGCGCCGGCACGCCTCGGTTCCCTGGAACTCAAGCTGCTGGGAACCTATCCTGGCTCCTTGGGCCGCTATGCCGGGGTCAAGTTAGAGCTGCCGGTCGTCACCCTGGAGCTGCCCTCCGCTGGCAGTATGCCGAGTTCCACCGAGCAAATCGGCATCTGGCGGGACCTGGTGCGCTGGTTGCGCCACCGCCTGCCCGCCGACCGGGCTCGCCGCGCCGCAGCGGCAAAGTCGGACTAAGATCAAAAGCCTGTCTTCCGTCCCCGCGGGGACGTTATGACATAGCGAGGGGTTTCAACCCCTCGCGGAGTTCAGACGCCGCCTTCGAGCACGATCTTCCAACTCCCGTCCTGGCGCCGCCAATATTGATGTTTGAGCCGCTGCTGCTCAAAGTTGTTGCTGCGGTAGTTCTGCTCGAAGGTCACCAAAGCTAGCCCCTTCTCAGCTGGATCGAGATAGAAGCCGATCTCTTCTAGACTTACTTCAATGAAGTTCTTGCTCGCATTGACCCGCTTTTTGTGCGCCGCGAATCGGCGCCGTGACATCGAGCCGCTCCGAAAGTCCTCGGCGTAATGCGACAAATAGCGCTCGGTCGCGCGGCTTTCCCAGTCGTGTCGCCAGCTCTCCAGCGTCGCGGCTAGGGAGTGGCGCAGCGGGTCGAGATCGCTCGCCGGCAGCCAGCGCAGGGTCCTACTGATCACCACCGGAGTGTGGGAGATCTCGACTTCTTGAGACAAGCGCAGGAAGTCCTTGTTGCGCAGGGTCAAGCAACCGCGGCTCGACTGCGGTAGCAGCTCTTCAGTGGTCTTGTCCGTTCCGTGGATCCAGATGCCACTGCCGCTGTGTTCGCGTCGTTGGTCGAGGCTGTTCGGATAGTTGAGTGGCAAGGCACCCGCGCCATAGATCTCGGGTAATTCGTCGCCGGGAATGTGGGCGACGATGAAGTAAATCCCTACTGGCGTCTTTTCGTCGCCCTCGACTTTCTTGGCGGCGCCGGCCTTGCCGATCGAGACGTAAAAGCTAGCGACGATCTCCAGGCCCTGTTGGCCAGCGCGCAGGAGGTGTAACTTGTTGTTCTCTAGGTCGACCGTGATCGCGGTTTTGGTGTTGGGTGGCAGCTGCAGCACGGCGGCAGGGAACTGGTTTAGGGGTTGGCTTGCCCGCTTGGCAGCGCCTTGGCTGGTGCCTTCCTCGGCGCTGACTAGGCGTGGTTGGGCGGCTGGGCCCTCGGGCGGTGGCGTTCCCCAAATCGTTGCGGTCAGCAGCCAGCCGAGGGCGGCTAGCCTGGCCACGGTGGCATGTTTCGCGCGCACCGCTCGCCCACCCAGCGATGCGGGTTGAATCTTGCCACGGGTTGGCACGGGCTGGAGACGGCTCAACATGTTGCAGGCGGACTCACTTCGGGCGCAGGCGATTGGCGTGGCTCGGAGCGTCGATCCGTGTGACCGATCTTAGCGCGCGCGGGCCGCTTAGGGGGCCGCCGGACTTTAGAAGTTGATCACCAGGGCGGCGGAGAACAACGAGTCGAGATCGTCGAGCGGAACTGGAACCAAGAGGCCGTCAAACTCCGGGAGGCTCGACTCAAGGGCGATCAGCTGGGCCGAAGGCAGATTGTCATATTTAAGCTGTAGGCTGAGCTTGAGCGCCAGGTGGTCGGTCATGTTCACCGCCAGCCAGTTGTCCATGTCGGCGCGCCAATCGTCGGTCTGGTCGAGGTTGTAGTCGACGATCAAGTCGTTGCCGTAGTCGGTGGTCTGGTTGAGCTTGCGGAAGTACAGCCAGGTGAATTGCAGCCCGGCGAACTCGTTATCCACGCCGCTTAGGTCTTCCTGGCGGGTGAAAGTAACGCCATAGGTGGTCTTGAACCGCCGCGCGTCGTTGTCGAAATGGGTCCGGCCGATGCCCGCCCCAGCGCTGTAACGACTGTCGATGCCTGCGAAGCGGTTGCGCTCCCAACCGCCTCCGGCGTACCAAAACAGCTGCTCGGTGAAGTTGCGATCGTAGCGCGCGCGCAGATAGTAGTTCTCGGCAGTGGCTTCAGTGGATTTGTCTTCGATCAGGGTGAAGTCGTCGGGGGTGCCGACCACCCGCCGTCCGACGGTGGTCGATTCGGCACGGATGCCGCCAATCTTGAGCGAGAACTCGGCGCCATCCCACAGTCGGGTCAGATCGTTCTTGAAGCCTAGCGTACTGATCTCGGCATTGCCGCTGGTGAAGACATAGGTCAGCTCGGTGGTGTCGAACCAGCCGGTCTTGGGCTCTTCTTCTGCGGCTCTAGCGGTCGCGGGGAAGAGCGTTATGCAGGCGGTGGCGAGCACCGTGGCCAGCGTTGTTCGGATCTCAAGTTGCACTCTATTAACCTCCATCAAGTGATTGGACAGACCACTCGTGGCAAAGTCACACCGGCCCCATTGGCCGGCTATTGTTTGACCGTTTCGCGCAGAAATCCAGTATTAGCGACCGACACCGTCTTGGTCGAGCAGAGTCAAGGTTGGGGTAATCGCTTTCAGCGTGCCGCGCTGGCCTTGAATCTCGATTGGCTGACCGATGATAAAGAGCCGGCGGGCGTAGGAACCGTTCAGGATGCTGTGGGTGTCTTCGCGGCCGCAGAGGCCGAAAGACAGCCCGAAGGCCAACGCCAGCGCTTAGAAGGTGAAGTTCTTACTATTCCTCCCCCGGCCGTCAGTGAATTACCCACAAGTTCTGACGCTTCAATCATAGCGCAATTTCTGGGCTTCGCCGTTGGCGCCAGGATCTATAGATCCGGCAATTCAAGCCAATTCTTGGCCAGATGAGGTCCAGTCCATAGATCGACCTGTTGAAACTTGCTGGTCTGGCGGGCTCAACCTGTGGCCAGGGTGCGGCCCGTGAGTGACGAAGCACCTGCCCTGGTCGCTGCTTCGCAGAATCAAATCGAGGCATCAGGAACCAACGCCCGCTATACAGAGTCTAAGAGGACGTGGGTAGCAGCTAGAAACAAGGAGAATTATTGTGATCCGATCCATCAGCCTCTTCCTTCTCATCAGTCTCCTTATCCTTCTAAATCTGCCAGCGGCACTGCAAGCCGGCACCGCCTGCAGCGGCGTCCTCACCTACCTCGAACAAGGATTCTCCGCTGACCAACCCTCGAACTGCTCCACCGGCTCCCGCTGCTACACGCCGGTCATCTCCGGCGCCACCTTCACCCCCGAGGCTGGCTGCGACCCGGCGATCGAATCCTGCGTCATCACCATCGAAGTGCCGATCGACTTCGCCGGCAACCACCAAAACGACCCCAGCGCGTCGGGCTTCCTCTACAGCTTCGCGACCGTCACGGTGACCCCCAGCGGCGGCGGTACCCTGGGCACCTGCGGCTTGTCGGGCGCGGTGATCGAGGAAGATCACGGCACCTTGAGCTGGGGCATCACCAGTTCTTGCAGCGACCTGATGGCCAGCTACACCATCACCGCCACCGCCTGCCCTTGTGCCTTCGGCCTCTGTCCCCATTGCCCGAAAGAAACCACCCAAGTAGTCGACTTCAGCCTGTCGCCCCTCTGCCCACCTCCGCCCCCGCCCAGCGGCTGCCCGGAAGATGAAGATTGCCCCTCGTGCGTCGGTGGTGGCAGCGGAATAGGCGGTAGCGCCGGTGGTGGAGGCGGAGGCGCCTCGCCGCCGCAGAGCGGCCCCGGCGCCCTACTGCGCTACCACGCGGGAGGCGTTGGCCATCCGACCTACCCCGGCTCAGCCGGCATCACCGCCGAGTTGGGGCGCTATTGGAGCCACGATTACGCCGAGAGAATCGCTCGCGACCCCGACGACAGCAACGTCTGGCTGCTCACTCGCTACGCTACTTTCCGTCGCTTTACGGACTTGGACATGGATGGGGATTACGACCGCACGATTCCCAGCGATGAGTACCGCACCCTGACCAAGACCCCGACCGGCTGGACCCTGCTCGATCTAGACGGCACCCTGATGCAATTCGACAACACCGGCCTATGGTCCTCGACCACCGACCGCAACGGCAACGCCAAGACCGCCAACCGCGATGGCACCGGCCGGCTGACCACCGTCAGCTTCCCCGATGGTCGCTCGGAGACCTTCACCTACTCGGTGGGCGGCAGGCTGGACTCGATTACAGAAGTCGGCATCGACAGCGCCACCGCCAGAACTTGGGGTTACACCTACACCGGTCAAGACCTCACCCGCATCGACCGACCCGACGGCACCGCCTGGGTTTTCCTCTACGATGATCCAACTTTGCCGGGCTACATGACTCGAATGAGTCTGGCGGGTACAGACGCTAGCGAGCGGATCGCGGGCTCCTGGGCCTATGATCCCTTCGGCAATGTAGTGCAAATGTGGAAAGGCGCAGCCAACTTCAACGATGCCGGCGCCGTCGATCGCTGGTCGATGAGCTTCGACGATACCCAGCTGCCCATGGTCACCACGGTCACCGACCCCATGGGCGAGATCTCCACCTACACTCTGGGTCGCGACTCCGAGAGTCGCAAGCCTCGTCTGGAGCAGCTCGAAGGCTCCTGCCCGAGCTGCGGCACCGGCCCCAACAGCCGGCTGTTCTATGAAGATCCGGCACACCCCCTGCGGCCCACTCGCCAGATTGACGGCGGCGGCACCACGACGCTAACCACCTACGACGCCAACGGCCAAGCAATCTCCCGTGTCGAAGCTCTAGGCACGGCGGAGGAGCGCGAGACCACTTGGCAGCGCGACCTCACCTACCCGGCCCTGATAACCGAGATCGAGCGCCCCTCGACCACCGGCAACCCTCTAGATTTCCGCCGTACAACCTTCACCCTCAGCGGCCAAGGCAACGCCACTGATCGGATCGACGAAGGAGTAGAAGACGGCCAGGTCTTCAGCTACACCACCACGACCACCTACACCGCCGAGGGCCAACCCGAAGACCGCGACCCACCCGGCTACGGCACCGCCGATGTCACCACCAGCGCCTGGGACGCTGCCCGTGGCGGCCTGGTGTTGGCCAGTCGCACCGATCCGCTGATCGGCAGCACCCTGTTCGGTTACGACCCATTCAACCGCCGAACCTCCGTCACCGACCCCAACGGCGTAGCCAGCGAAACGCAGTACGACCCGCTCAATCGTGTTCTGTTCAGCCTCCAGAAAGGCGCGGTACCGGCCGAAGACCTGATCACCGAGCAGCGCTACACGGTCTTTGGCGATCTCTTCCAAACCGTCCTGCCGCGCGGCAACGTGATCGAATATTCCTATGATTCCGCAGGCCGACTTGTCTCGATCGAGCGCAAGCCCGATGACCTGCCCGGCAGCCACGTCGAGCGCACCTTCTACACCCTCGATGGCTTTGGTCACCGGGTCCGCGAAGAGCTGCAAGGCTGGGACGGCGCGAGCTGGACGAGTGCGTCGACTACCGACTACCTGTACTCGACCCGCTGCCATCTCGACCAGATGATCGAAGGCGCGGGCAGCCCCGAGCAGGCGATCACCGAATATGGCTACAATTGCGATGGCGACCTCGAACGCCTCTGGGACGCGAACCATCCATCGGCGGGCCAGACTGCGGCAGCCAGCACGGTCTACGGCTACGATCCACTCGACCGATTGACCACGGTCAGCCAGCCATTCGGGGGCGCGGCCGGCGGCCAAGCCGTGACGACCTACGGCTTTGACGTTCAGGATCATCTGACCACGGTGAGGGACCCAGAGGGCACGGTCACCAGCTACGTCCACAGCGATCGAGATCTGCTGACCCGCGAGACCTCCGAGGTTGCCGGCGTGACCAGCCATCTGTACAACGAGCACGGCGAGCGCACAGAGACGACCGATGCACGCAGCATCTCCACCCTGCGCACCCTCGATGAGCTGGATCGGGTGACCCTGGTCGACTACCCCGACGACACCCTCGACGTGACCTACACCTACGATGACGCGCTGGTGCCCTTCAGCCTCGGCCGGTTGACCCGGATCGAGCGTGACGGTCAGCCGATCGACTACCAATACGATCGATTCGGGCGGATGACTCAAGACGGCGAGCTGGCGTACAGCTTCGACACTAACGGCAATAAGAGCGAGATCCTGTACCCTGGTGGGGTGAGAGCGCTCTACGGATTCGATCACGCTGACCGTCACCTGACCCTCGATGCCGAGGTGCCTGGCCAGGGCATCCAAGTGATCGTCACGGGAGCCCTCTACCAACCCATCGGCCCACTGCGCCACCTGACGCGCGGCAATGGCGTCACCGAAAGCCGCCAGCACGACAGCCGCTATCAGCCCGCCAGCATCACAGCGGTCGGCCCTGGCAGCACCTTGCTCGACTGGGACTACACCACCGATGGGGTCGGCAACATCACCGCCATCGGTGATCTGCTCGATTCGCTGAACAACCGCACCTACGCCTACCAGGACTACCAGTATTTCCTCACCCAGGGCGACGGCCCTTGGGGTGCTCTGGCCTGGGACTACGACAAAATCGGCAATCGGCTCAGCGAAACGCGGGACGGCGCTACCGACATCTACCAGTACCTCGCCAACGCTGCCGCGAGCGGCAATACCGCGAAACTCGACCAGATTGCACTCGGTGCAGGCGGCAGTCGCGTCTACACCTTCGACGCAGCCGGCAACCAGACCGGGGTCGACGAGAACGGCGACCCCGTGGCTTACACGTTCGATGATGCTGGGCGCCTGTCGGCCATCGACCACCCTTCGGCACAGACCAGCTCGACGATGTTCTACGACGGTCGCAGCTATCTACGCCAGGCAGTCGGCCGCGAGCCCGACACTTCGGGCAACGCTCTCTTCTGCGATGGCTTTGAAAGCGGTGACATCAGCGCTTGGGGTGATCCGGGGGCCAGTAGCTGCACAGCTGAGGCCGTAACCGAAGCGGCCTACAGTTCCGACGGTGTGCTGCAACGGCGAGCCGGTGCCACCGGGGCCAATGCAGTGCTCTACTTCGGAGGGCAGCCTGTAGCCCAGACCGGTGGGACCGGTGTAACCCACCTCACGGCAGACCATCTTGGCACACCGGTGCTAGCTTCTAGCAGTGTCGGCGGCTCGAACTGGAGTGGCGGATTCGAGCCCTTCGGCAGTGACTTCGCAAATGCCGAAGACGCAGGCGTTTTCCTGCGCTTTCCGGGGCAGTGGGGGGATCTTGCTTGGAGCACAGCTGGCGAAACGTTCTTCTACAACGTACACCGCTGGTACGAAGCGGGGGCGGGGCGATATAGCAGAATGGACCCGTTGGCCCCGGTCAACACTGCGACCTTCAGTGGATCTCCGTTCGCGGCCGACCTCGAGCAAGCCTATGGCTATGGGAAAATGAACCCGCTGTCCCGGACCGATCCCCTCGGCTTGAAATCACGAATATGTTGCAGGCAGATTCCGGCGGTACCAGCATCTCACTGCTTCATAGAGATCCAGAGAAACGGGAAAAGTACGAAATGTGGCTTGCAAGGCGGCCGGTTCTCCCCTGGGGAGAAGCCCGGGACGGGCGCGATCAGAAAAGATCACAGTTTTGACGACCCGAAATTCTCCACCTGTGGCAACTGGGTTGAGGGGTGTGGCACGGATGAGTGCGTTATCGGGACTGCGGGCAACTATGCTAATCCGAGCAAGTACAACGCTGCAAAAGGCCCGAACAGCAACACGTTCGTGGGTGTGATTGCTCGGCGGTGCGGCCTCAAGCGACCCGAGGGTGCCGGGTGGACTCGTGGTTGGCGGAGGACAAACCCAGCCCAGAGGAAGAAGGGACTAGAATCTGAGGTGTCGCCATGCAAGCTTCCGTGAAATTCCAAGCCGCTTTGAGCTTATCGTCATGCCTGCTCTGCGTCTCATGTCTTACAGGAATTAGAGGGCTGAAGAAGGATCCGAAGTGGGTCAATGCCGTTGTCTCTCAATTGTACTGCGGACAGTCGTTAGGAGAAGTTCAACTCTTGACAGAGCGGCGTATTGAAAACACGACGACTCAGCCAGACTTTGGGTCTTTTGTAGTAAGCTCAAAATTCGCCACGATATGGTTTGACTTCCAGAGTTCCAAGCTAGTGAGTGTTACTACTGGAAGGATAGACGGGCTTGCGTCTATACGCACATCGCCCAAGACGAATCTCTGTACTGGGGAATTGACTTTCTGGGTGAGTCTCGGATGGATTGTTCCGCTTGAAGGCGCAGACGTGTACCTGGATGGCGACCTTGTAGAGGCAAATGCCTCCGCCGGTGTCGTGTTTTCGTTCTCTACCGGCAGGCATGAGCTGCGGGTGGTAAAGGAAGGGTTTGAGCCCATCGTCAAGATTTTTCACTTTGGCCCCGAGGATATGGGCCATGTGTGGCTGGACCTGACGGAGCCGGATGTCCAGCTGGTCAACACGCAGCCGGAGTCATAATGCCCAGGGCGGCGATGAAAACCTGAGGTCTTCCAGCTCCCGCAGTGCTCCTGGCAATGCTCATTGTTGCGATAACACAGGCCTGCTTGTCCCCGCCCTTTGTCGGTAATTTCAGGCCGTGGCCAAGATCCACTGCATTCGTCAAGGGCCTACGTTGTCAGATGACAGAAGCAGACCTGAGACAGTACGCAGAGCAGTTTCCCAAGATACTCCTCCACATGCCTGACAGCTTGAGGCATGTGCTTATTGCTCAGAAAGGCGATACGCTCATTCGACTAGGGTTGCAAGACGATCTTCTGGAGACATATCACGTATCGTGAACTAGTGGATTTACTAGAAGCTCTTCACTCCTGAAGTATGATCTGTGCAAGAAACGCTATTTAGTACACATGAGGCTCGTGAGTTCTAGGGAATACGGCGGCGCCGCCGTGTTGCTGGACGGTGTACTCGTGAGTAAGCTCGACGGATCGGGTGATTTCGTGCGCGACATTCCCTTGGGAGTCCACGATTTCCGGATCGAGAAACCCGACCTAGGCACCTGGGTATTGGAGCTGCGCTATGACGAGTCTAGTCCAGGCCGTGATCGGATCCCGATTGAGGTGATGACCAAGCTGGACTAACGGCAACGAGCTTCCAACTTCGGCAATTCTCGGACCAAGAATGTTCGCGACAGCGTGGTCTAGGCCGCCAGCCGCGCGGCCCTGGACCGTAGCACGTCGCCGGCCTGGTGGTAGCGCATAGCCAACGCGCGGGTGCGGTGCCCGGACAGCTGCATGACCTCTTGCAGGCTGACCCAAGCCCGCCCAGCCGAGGTGACAAATCCCGACCTCAACGAATGCCCGCTGTAGTCGGCCGGATCGAGTCCGGTGCGCAGCGCCCGGTACTTGACGATCTCGGCCAGAGTGCGCGCGGACATGGCGCGGCCGGCGTGTTGGCCATGGCGATCACTCTGCGAAAGATCGCCACGGCCGAGGTTCCGGCGATCTGGAGCCAAGAATGGAGAGCGTCATGATGTCACTGAGAAAGCCAAATATCGGCATCCACCGGCCCGTGGGCCAGCTTCGCTTGTGGCATCGATCGAACTTTCCCTCTTGAGTGGTAACGAGAATATTCTCTAGCTGCTGGGCAGCTTACCTTGAACTGATCGGCCCCTCTTATAGCTGGGCCGATTCCATGCATTCACGACTTCCAACCACCGCGAGCACTTGGCATGCAGCCATGTCTCAGCGGCAACCGTCGATGGGCCTGACGCCGTACAAGCGGCGCTGTGGATAACGCTGCTTCGCGCGCCGATCTATTGCCGCCCAAGGCACCCTTGCCACCAAGCCCGCCGCTGGCCACCAAAACCCGCCTCGGTAGACTGCCCGCTTACAGGCCACTCGGAGCGAGCACTTACGCGCGCGACGCGGAGGCCGGGGGTAATCTGTGATGCCAACCAAGACAGTTGCAAAAACGACACTGAATCCTTGGAGCAACGGCAGCGAACCGAGCGGCTTCCGCAGCGTGATCAAGCCAAGCGGCTGGAGCACCGCGATCTTGCCGAACGGCTAGTGCCTCAGGGGCGGGCGGATTCCGTAGGTCCGTTCGCCTTCTACAGCCTTTCTTGCCGCCTTGATTATCTCGGTGGTCAGCTCGCCTTTGCGCACGAGGCTGGTGAAGTGAGTCACTGCGGCGGCGGCGATTGCATCGTGGCGGAATGGTTGCAGAAACCTCGCCATTTCTTTCGCGCGCTCTGTAGCCGCTCTTGTCTGGCCGCTGGTGAGCAGCAAATCGACGAAATCGAGTGTGGCGAGAGCGGCGCTGAATGGGTCTGTGACGATCAGCCCCTCGATCGCCAGCACTAGGAGTGGCTCAGCGTTGTCAGGTTTCCCGCTGGCCTTCGCGATCGCTCCGGCCGACCATTGGGCCATCGCTCGTGGGTAAATCGCGTCCTGGGGAATCAGCGCCAGCGCTTGCAGAAGGTATCCCTCGGCCCGGTCGAATCTCTTGGCCTGCTCATCGATGCTAGCTAGCCCCTGATAGGCTGCCGCTCGGTTGCTCCCCTCGCTATCTGGCAGCAAGGCCAGGGCAGTCCGATAGGAATCCGTCGCGGCCGCCGGATCGGGCGCGAGCAAGTACGCGCCTTGGTCTACGAAAACCCTCCCCATGCCTATTCTGTCGCGTTGCGATGCGCAAATGGCCATAGCCATATCGGAGACTGTCAAGGCTGCCTCGACTTCGTTGTGGCCGAAGAGGACAACGCTGGTCCTTTGCAGCAAGTCGGCTCTCACCCCTGGCGGTGCCCAGCATCCGATTACTAAGACTGTCTCCAGGCAGAAGGCGGCGCATTCCAATGAGGCCGCGTGGCGGTGTGCAGAGCCAAGGGCGCCGGCTGCTCGGCAGAATGCCTCGCCCGCGTCTGGTCCCGTGATCTTGGTGGAGATCTCGACGGCGAGGATCTGCGCTAGCGTTATTGCATCTTTGGGCGCGCGCAGTCGCAGCTTGTCGATCGCCAGGGCGGCACTCTTGACGCCCGCCAGGCTGCGCCAGCGAGGCTCCACCCGCAGCACCTGCCGGCGGTGGTTGAGTGGCGCGTGGAGCAAGCAGGCGAAGGCTTCCTCGGTAGTGGGCGCGGAATGTTGCTGGGCCTGGGCTGGGTCCAAGCGGTTGCAAGCGACTTGCCGCGCTGCGGATTGGAGTCTGAGAATGGCGCTCGGTGGAGTCTTGAGAACGATCTTCGTTGCTTCGCTCTTCGTCTCGGCAGTCTCCGCACCACCCTCGGCCGCTGCCTTGGTCTTGCCGCTCTGTGTCTCGATCTTGGACTTGGTCTTGATCGTGGGCAGCTTCGCCAGAGTGTCTTGCCGCTTGCCGTGGGTGGCCTCGCGGACTCTGCGGAGCAGCTCAGCAGGGTCGGGCTTGGTGTTTTCGCTGAGCAGCTCGCCAAGATCGAGGCCCATTCCGCGGGCGCAGGAGAGTAGTTGGTAGCCGGTCAGCTTGAACACTGGCCGGGTGAGTGCCTCTCGAGTCCAGCCCCGAGCGTGGCCGCTGGCCCGGTCGACAGCAGGTTGGCGGCCGCGGTGCAAAGCGAAGTCGCGGAGCAGAGCCCGACGCAGCTGCTCAATCCGCTGCTTGTTCTCGCTATTTATCCCCCAGGCTCCATTGAATTGATCTCAAGCTCTCGCGCTTCGATCATAGCGCAATTCCTGGGCTTTCCGGCTGACGCCAAGGTATATAGATCCGGCAGTACAGGTCACTTCTCGGCAAATTGGGGTGCCGTCTATAGATCGATCCGATGAAACTTGCTGCTCTGGTGGATTCCTTCGCTGACTAAGGTGCGGCCCATGAGTGACAAAACACTGATCCGGGACGCCGCTTCGCGGGATCAAATCGAGGCGAAGGCGCGGGCGCTGATGCTAGGGGTCGCTAGGTGGCTAGCGCGCCGCGGTCGGGGCAC
Organism: Candidatus Multivoradales bacterium; assembly: GCA_965248925.1. Classification (GTDB taxonomy): domain Bacteria; phylum Acidobacteriota; class Thermoanaerobaculia; order Multivoradales; family J023; genus CBDFLE01. Next base: position 3,949,359 of record CBDFLE010000006.1, read on the forward strand.
ATGAGCGCTCCAGCGGTCGCTCCGATCGTGCTACAGCAGGCCCGCGCAGCACTGCTTGAAGTCGCGACGCACTTGGTTCAGTTCGGGCTCAAGTCCCTCAGCTTGCTGACTACAGAAAACGCCGCCTCCCTCGCGGACAGTCGGTCAGCTGGGTGGATATAGGACCGACCGATTTAGGATCTGGCGAGGGAATCAGCCCTCGCTTTGACCCGCGCCGGCTGGCGACCTTCTGCTGTTGGCAGTTCCCCCTGCCGCGGTCGCTGGTCGGCTGTTTTGTCCGCAGTAAGACTCGAACCAGGGGGCCGCCCTCCAAGTGGGTGGCGTTGGCCCGGCCGGTGGGGTTCGGAGCGTGAGTGCTTGGACGCTCGCGCTTTCCCCTCACAGCCACCGGCCGGGCTTCTTGTTGGGCGTGGCTGCGACTTATTGTTTGACCGCTTCGCGCAGAAAGACAGTATTGGCGACCGACACCGTCTTGCCGTCTTGGTCGAGCAGGGTCAAGGTTGGAGTGATCGCTTTCAGCGTGCCGCGCTGGCCTTGAATCTCGATTGGCTGACCGATGATAAAGAGCCGGCGGGCGTAGGAACCGTTCAGGATGCTGTGGGTGTCTTCGCGGCTGCAGAGGCCGAAAGACAGCCCGAAGGCCAGCGCCAGCGCTCGCCAGCGCTTAGAAGGTGAAGTTCTTACTATTCCTCCCCCGGCCGCCTCTGAAATACCCACAAGCTCTAACGCTTCAATTATAGCGTAAATTCTGCGGCTTCGCCGTTGGCGCCAGGATGTATAGATCCGGCAATTCAAGCCGGTTTTTTGGCGGGATGAGGTCCGGTCCATAGATCGACCTGTTGAAACTTGCTGGTCTGGCGGGCTCAACCTGTGGCCAGGGTGCGGCCCGTGAGTGACGAAGCACCTGCCCTAGTCGCTGCTTCGCAGAATCAAATCGAGGCATCAGGAACCAACGCCCGCTATACAGAGTCTAAGAGGACGTGGGTAGCAGCTAGAAACAAGGAGAATTATTGTGATCCGATCCATCAGCCTCTTCCTTCTCATCAGTCTCCTTATCCTTCTAAATCTGCCGGCGGCACTGCAAGCCGGCACCGCCTGCAGCGGCGTCCTCACCTACCTCGAACAAGGATTCTTCGCTGACCAACCCTCGAACTGCTCCACCGGCGCCCGCTGCTACACGCCGGTCATCTCCGGCGCCACCTTCACCCCCGAGGCTGGCTGCGACCCGGCGATCGAATCCTGCGCCATCACCATCGAAGTGCCGATCGACTTCGCCGGAAACCACCAGAACGACCCCAGCGCGTCGGGCTTCCTCTACAGCTTCGCGACCGTCACGGTGACCCCCAGCGGCGGCGGTACCCTGGGCACCTGCGGCTTGTCGGGCGCGGTGATCGAGGAAGATCACGGCACCTTGAGCTGGGGCATCACCAGTTCTTGCAGCGACCTGATGGCCAGCTACACCATCACCGCCACCGCCTGCCCTTGTGCCTTCGGCCTCTGTCCCCATTGCCCGAAAGAAACCACCCAAGTAGTCGACTTCAGCCTGTCGCCCCTCTGCCCACCTCCGCCCCCGCCCAGCGGCTGCCCGGAAGATGAAGATTGCCCCTCGTGCGTCGGTGGTGGCAGCGGAATAGGCGGTAGCGCCGGTGGTGGAGGCGGAGGCGCCTCGCCGCCGCAGAGCGGCCCCGGCGCCCTACTGCGCTACCACGCGGGAGGCGTCGGCCACCCGACCTACCCCGGCTCGGCCGGCATCACCGCGGAGCTGGGGCGCTATTGGGCCCACGACTACACCGAAAGAATCGCTCGCGACCCCGACGATAGCAACGTCTGGCTGCTCACTCGCTACGCCACCTTCCGCCGCTTTACCGACCTAAACATGGACGGGGACTACGACCGCACCATTCCCAGCGACGAATACCGCACTCTGACCAAGACCCCGACCGGCTGGACCCTGCTCGATCTAGACGGCACCCTGATGCAATTCGACGACACCGGCCTATGGTCCTCGACCACCGACCGCAACGGCAACGCCAAGACCGCCAACCGCGATGGCACCGGCCGGCTGACCACCGTCAGCTTCCCCGATGGTCGCTCGGAGACCTTCACCTACTCGGTGGGCGGCAGGCTGGACTCGATTACAGAAGTCGGCATCGACAGCGCCACCGCCAGAACTTGGGGTTACACCTACACCGGTCAAGACCTCACCCGCATCGACCGACCCGACGGCACCGCCTGGGTTTTCCTCTACGATGATCCAACTTTGCCGGGCTACATGACTCGAATGAGTCTGGCGGGTACAGACGCTAGCGAGCGGATCGCGGGCTCCTGGGCCTATGATCCCTTCGGCAATGTAGTGCAAATGTGGAAAGGCGCGGCCAACTTCAACGATGCCGGCGCCGTCGATCGCTGGTCGATGAGCTTCGACGATCCCCAGCTGCCGATGGTCACCACGGTCACCGACCCCATGGGCGAGATCTCCACCTACACCTTGGGTCGCGACTCCGAGAGCCGCAAGCCTCGTCTGGAGCAGCTCGAAGGCTCTTGCCCGAGCTGCGGCACCGGCCCCAACAGCCGGCTGTTCTATGAAGATCCGGCCCACCCCCTGCGCCCCACTCGCCAGATCGACGGCGGCGGCACCACGACCCTGACCACCTACGACGCCAACGGCCAAGCAATCTCTCGCGTCGAGGCCCTCGGCACGGCGTTGGAGCGCGAGACAACCTGGCAGCGAGATCTCACCTACCCGGCGCTGATCACCGAGATCGAGCGCCCCTCGACCACCGGCAACCCTCTAGATTTCCGCCGTACAACCTTCACCCTCAGTGGCCAAGGCAACGCCACCGACCGCATCGACGAAGGGGTAGAAGACGGCCAAGCCTTCAGCTACACCACCACGACTACTTACACCGCCGAGGGCCAGCCAGAAGATCGCGATCCACCCGGCTATGGCACCGCCGATGTCACCACCAGCGCCTGGGACGCTGCCCGTGGCGGCCTGGTGCTGGCCAGTCGCACCGATCCGCTGATCGGCAGCACTCTGTTCGGCTATGACCCTTTCAACCGCCGAACTTCAGTCACCGACCCCAACGGGGTAGCCAGCGAAACGCAGTACGACCCGCTCAATCGTGTTCTGTTCAGCATCCAGAAAGGCACGGAACTGGCCGAAGACCTGATCACTGAGCAGCGCTACACGGTCTTTGGCGATCTCTTCCAAACCGTCCTTCCGCGCGGCAACGTGCTCGAATATTCCTACGATTCCGCAGGCCGACTTGCCTCGATCGAACGCAAGCCCGATGACCTGCCCGGCAGCCACATCGAGCGCACCTTCTACACCCTCGATAGCTTCGGTCACCGGGTTCGCGAAGAGCTACAAAGCTGGGACGGCGCGAGCTGGACGAGTGCGTCGACTACCGATTACCTGTACTCGACCCGCTGTCATCTCGACCAGATGATCGAAGGCGCGGGCAGCCCCGAGCAGGCGATCACCGAGTACGCCTACAACTGCGATGGTGACATCGAACGCCTCTGGGACGCCAACCATCCATCGGCGGGTCAATCTGCGCCAGCCAGTACGCTCTACGCCTATGACCCACTCGACCGATTGATCACCGTCAGCCAGCCATTCGGCGGCGCAGCAGGTGGCCAAGCCGTAACGGCCTACGGCTTTGACGTTCAGGATCATCTGAACACGGTCACTGACCCAGAGGGCACGGTCACCAGCTACGTCCACAGCGATCGAAATTTGCTGACCCGCGAGACCTCCGAGGTCTCTGGCGTGACCAACCATCTGTACAACGAGCACGGCGAGCGCACAGAGACGACCGATGCACGCAGCATCTCCACCCTGCGCACCCTCGATGAGCTAGATCGGGTCACACTGGTCGACTACCCCGACGACACCCTCGACGTGACCTACACCTACGATGACGCGCTGGTGCCCTTCAGTCTCGGCCGACTCACTCAGATCGAACGTGATGGCCAGCCGATCGACTTCCAATACGATCGATTCGGGCGGATGACGCAGGACGGCGAGCTGACCTACGCCTTCGACGCCAACGGCAACCAGAGCGAGATCCTGTATCCTGGTGGCGTGAGGGCTATCTACACATTCGATCACGCTGACCGTCACCTGACCCTCGATGCCGAGGTGCCAGGCCAAGGCATCCAATCGATTGTCACGGGAGCCTTCTACCAACCGATTGGCCCACTGCGCCAGCTGACGCGCGGCAATGGTGTCACCGAAAGCCGCCAGCACGATAGCCGTTACCGGCCCGCCAGCATCACAGCCGTTGGCCCCGGCGGCACCCTGCTCGACTGGGACTACGCCACCGATGGGGTCGGCAACATCACCGCCATCGGTGATCTGCTCGACCCGCTGAACAACCGCATTTACGCCCACCAGGATTACCAGTATTTCCTTACCCAGGGCGATGGCCCTTGGGGCGCTCTGACCTGGGCCTACGACAAAATCGGCAACCGTCTCAGCGAAACGCGGGACGGCGCCACCGACAGCTATCAATACCTCGCCAACGCTGCCGCGAGCGGCAACACCGCGAAACTCGATCAGATTGCACTCAGTGCAGGCGGCAGTCGTGTCTACACCTTCGACGCAGCCGGCAACCAAATCGGCGTCGACGAGAACGGCGACCCCGTGGCTTACACATTCGATGATGCTGGCCGCTTGTCGGCCATTGATCACCCTTCGGCACAGGCCAGCTCGACGATGCTCTACGACGGTCGCAGCTATCTACGCCAGGCAGTCGGCCGCGAGCCCGACACTTCGGGCAACGCTCTCTTCTGCGATGGCTTTGAAAGCGGCGACATCAGCGCTTGGGGTGATCCGGGAGCGAGTAGCTGCATGGCCGAGGCAGCTACTTTGGCCACCTACAGTTCCGAAGGTGTCTTGCAGCGGCGGCTCAGCGCAGCAGACGAGAGCGACGTGCTTTATTTCGATGGGAGGGTCGTGGCGCAGTTCGCTGGCTGGGCGGCAAAACACCTGACCGCTGATCACCTCGGTACGCCAGTACTCGCCTCAGGCGCAGCCGGAACGGTGAACTGGGTTGGGGGATTCGAGCCCTTTGGCACTGACTATTCAAACGCAGGAGATCAAAGCGTGTTCATTCGGTTCCCTGGCCAGTGGGAGGATGCGGCTTGGAGAGCTGGCGGCGCCTACTACTACAACGTTCATCGTTGGTACCAACTAGCTTCTGCCAACTACTCACGCGCAGATCCGCTTGGATATGAAGGCGGGCCGAATATTCTTGTATATGCAGCAAGTCAACCTCTGAAGTTCTTCGACCCTAAGGGGCTCTCGATTGAACTCTTCTGCCATCCAATCGGCGCAGGTGGAAATGATCCAATTCGAAAAGCAATTGGTAGACAAGGCTTTGGCCACTGCTTTGTGCGAGTGAAGTGCGACTGTGAAAGCGAAGGGGGGCCATTTGACCTGAGACTTGAAGTCCGTGGTCGTTCTGGGGGGATGGGCGAGATACCAGAGAGCCCTCCTACTTTTCACCATGGCAGCGCTGCTCAAAGAGTCGCCTTTCTCCCAGCGGACACCGATAGTTCAGACTGTCAGCGTGAGCAGTGTGTTGTAAAGAAGTATCATGAGATCCGAAAAAATGGGTTCAAGTACCCACTAACAGGATTTCTCAATGGACCAAACAGCAACACATTTGCAGCCGATCTTGTAGAGTCGTGCGGAGGCATGAGAATTTTCTGGCCATCTGGCATACCGCCGTTTACCCCGTAGAACTGAAAATGCTAAGGTTCGCACTAATCGTAAGTGGCTCGGCGTTACTCCATGTTGGGGTGCTGGTCGGCCTTACGCTTCTATTGCCACCACTAGTAGGCGCCAAGTTTTCCTGGAGCATCGTCCTTTTCTTGGTTGCCGTAACACAATTGGCATCTGTGTTCGCGTTCCGCCTTCGAGCAGCGACTGCGGTATTTTTCGGCGGTGTCCTGGCATCTTTGTTTATACTGTTGTGGTTGCCTCTCTTAGAGTTTCTGGTCAGCGGAACATCAGATCCCTATGCTGATTACTTAATCCATAGTGTCGTCGAGATCTTCACTTCCTTCGAGACAGTGTGGTTTGCCTTGAATCCCTCCGTAGATTTTTGTCTCTCCGCAATTTCTGGCTTTCTTCTGGGCCAGCTCTTGAAGCGACTGCGACACGCACCGTAGTTTTCTGCCATTGATCGAGAGTCCAGATGTCGCCTGCTGTCTGTACTCCCCCGACAACAATAAACCTCGCCCCAGCAGACGGGGTGGGCCTCAGCTCAGCTAAGGAAACGGTTGGCATGAATGCTGTGGAATCTAGAACTCGATATTTCTGTGTTGGTATGCGCAGACTGGCCAAGAGCACAGTCGCGCTCGTCTTAGCTTTCGTCCTGCTCGTATTTCTGATCTGGGCGAGTACGGCAGTGTATTTTTCTCCACTGACTTGGCCCAGAAGAGACTTCAGCATTTCCGAATGGAGTGAAGTCTACAGCACCGGCAACAGATATCAGCTTTGCAGTAGCCTCCTGTCGTCAGGGACCTTTCTGGAAGCGAGCCGCCTTCGCGTTGAAGCCGCCTTGGGCCAGCCAGATTTCGAGGTCGGTTCTAACTTCTTTGTCTATGAGGTGAAAGAGACGTCTCTGTTAGGATTCGTTGTTTCCCACCGGTTGATTATCGAATTCGATTCTAGGAATACTGTCTCCAGAGTGTTTCTTGATAGTGATTTAAGGTGGTAAAGATCATTTCCAATTTTTCTAGCTCTACTCTAACCGATCGCTGCGGCTTAGAGCCTCCACCTATGGCGCGACCTCGCAAGGCCCCCGGCTGGGGCGATGCCCCTCCCTCGAACCCATGAGGACGATAGGACTAGTCTTGGTTGCGATTTGGATCACCGGATGCGCGGCATACCGAAACCAGGAGACATTCCGGGCAGCTTTGGTATGTGGCCTCAGCGTTGAAGAGGTTAGCGCTCTTGCTGAGAATTCGCACGCAAGGCACATCGCGTGCTCTCGGCCTGGCGGAAGAGCCTTGACGTGTGGTGTCGGATGGGGTCGGAGGGGGTATAGCTGCGAGTTTGATTCGAATGGCGACTTGGTTTCCTATAGGCACTTCCTACTTAAACCGCTAACCGTGTTGGAATTTTCAGAGGTCGAGGTGTTGTGTACCTTTCCTTCATCTGGCGACTCACCGCAGGAATAGAATGTAAACTGAAACTGCCAAAGGGTTGCTGGGGGATGGCGTACGCCGGGGTGGAATAGGCCTCCGGCGTCCCCTGAACCGGGGACAGGGAATGGGCAATAAAATCCTCTTTTCAACCAGGGCTAAGATCTGTCTAGTCGCTGTCGTGGTTACAGGGTGTGTCTCCTCGGGAGAGGTCTGGTCCAGGCACGTTGCTGGTCAGCTCCAATGTGGTATGACAATCGGCGAAGTTTCGGATCTTGTACAGCCGACTCGGAGCGTCGTTCCCTACAAACATGCCTGGCTGGGCGATCTTATGATCGAGAAGGGGCGTAGCACCGTCTGGTTTTCGATGGGGCCAAGAGGTGTTGAGGCTTTTCGAATTGCGACGGACGAAATCCTACCTCTGAAATCCGTACGACTTTCGCCCCGGGCGAATCTCTGCACTGGTTAATCGACGCTGATGCTCGAAATCCTCACGAAACGGGAGTTCATAGGTGCATCGGTTTTCTTGGACGGAAAGCAGACGGCTGGGATTGACGAACTGATGTTTGCTCGCCTAGAGATTCCCTTGGGCGAGCATGAAATCCGTACCGAGAAAGAGGGTCTTGATCCGTTCGTGAGACACCTTTCGTACTCGGGAACGGACCGAGGTGACCAACGACTCGACCTCTCGGGTAGAAGTTGATGTGGCGCGACCTCGCAAGGCTCCAGGCTGGAGAGATGCACCGCCGTGATAAAGCAGACACAAGCCGTACTAGTTGCCTTGGTAACTACTGGGTGTTTCTCCAGTGGATTGCAGAACAAGTTTCGAGAATCCCTAGGATGCGGCCTGACGGTTGAAGATGTTCGGGTAATAGCTGGGAATTCGAGTGTGCGCCACTTCGCTTGCTCTTACGCAGGTGGCCGGCCTCTGACCTGCTCCGCTTCCTGGGGGCGGCGAGGCTATGATTGCAAGTTTGATTCGAAGGGCGGCCTGATTTCCTACAGACACGTCAAATTAAGGCCGCTAACCGAGGTGGTGTTCTCAGAGTCAGTGATGCTCTGTACTGCACCATCTATGGATGACCACTCAACGAACTAGAAGAGCATCTTGGACCAGCGGGGGCATTTGAACGAGATCCTACGGTTTCAAGCGCTGGCAGCACCTAGCCTTCGACAATCCTCGAACCTAGAAACTACGCTACCCAGCCACCTACCCAGCCAGCTTCACGGCCCTGGACCGGAGCACGTCGCCGGCCTGGTGGTAGCGCATAGCCAACGCGCGGGTGCGGTGCCCGGACAGCTGCATGACCTCTTGCAGGCTGACCCAAGCCCGCCCAGCCGAGGTGACAAATCCCGACCTCAACGAATGCCCGCTGTAGTCGGCCGGATCGAGTCCGGTGCGCAGTGCCCGGTACTTGAGGATTTCGGCCAGAGTGCGCGCGGACATGGCGCGGCCGGCGTGTTGGCCATGGCGATCACTCTGAGAAAGACCGCCACGGCCGCGGTTCCGGCGATCTGGAGCCAAGAATCGAGAGCGGTGTGATGCCACTGAGAAAGCCAAATATCGGCATCCACCGGCCCGTGGGTCAGCTTCGCTTGTGGCATCGATCAAACTTTCCCTCTTGAGTGTTAACGAGAATATTCTCTAGCTGCTGGGCAGCTTACCTTGAACTGATCGGCCCTTCTTATAGCTGGGCCGATTCCATGCCTTCACGATTTCCAACCACCGCGAGCACTTGGCATGCAGCCATGTCTCAGCGGCAACCGTCGATGGGCCTGACGCAGTACAAGCGGCGCTGTGGATAACGCTGCTTCGCGCGCCGATCTACTGCCGCCAAAGGCACCCTTGCCACCAAGCCCGCCGCTGGCCACCAAATCCAACCTCGCTAGACTGCCCGCTTACAGGCCGCTCGTTGCGAGCAATGACGCCCGCGACGCGGTGGCCGGGGGTAATCTGTGATGCCAACCAAGACAGTCGCACAACCGACTCTGAATCCTTGGAGCAACGGCAGCGAACCGAGCGGCTTCCGCAGCGTGATCAAGCCAAGCGGCTGGAGCACCGCGATCTTGCCGAACGGCTAGTGCCTCAGGGGCGGGCGGATTCCGTAGGTCCGTTCGCCTTCTACAGCCTTTCTTGCCGCTTTGATTATCTCGGTGGTCAGCTCGCCTTTGCGCACGAGGCTGGTGAAGTGAGTCACTGCGGCGGCGGCGATTGCATCGTGGCGGAATGGTTGCAGAAACCTCGCCATTTCTTTCGCGCGCTCTGTAGCCGCTCTTGTCTGACCGCTGGTGAGCAGCAAATCGACGAAATCGAGTGTGGCGAGAGCGGCGCTGAATGGGTCTGTGACGATCAGCCCCTCGATCGCCAGCACTAGGAGTGGCTCAGCGTTGTCAGGTTTCCCGCTGGCCTTCGCGATCGCTCCGGCCGACCATTGGGCCATCGCTCGTGGGTAAATCGCGTCCTGGGGAATCAGCGCCAGCGCTTGCAGAAGGTATCCCTCGGCCCGGTCGAATCTCTTGGCCTGCTCATCGATGCTAGCTAGCCCCTGATAGGCTGCCGCTCGGTTGCTCCCCTCGCTATCTGGCAGCAAGGCCAGGGCAGTCCGATAGGAATCCGTCGCGGCCGCCGGATCGGGCGCGAGCAAGTACGCGCCTTGGTCTACGAAAACCCTCCCCATGCCTATTCTGTCGCGTTGCGATGCGCAAATGGCCATAGCCATATCGGAGACTGTCAAGGCTGCCTCGACTTCGTTGTGGCCGAAGAGGACAACGCTGGTCCTTTGCAGCAAGTCGGCTCTCACCCCTGGCGGTGCCCAGCATCCGATTACTAAGACTGTCTCCAGGCAGAAGGCGGCGCATTCCAATGAGGCCGCGTGGCGGTGTGCAGAGCCAAGGGCGCCGGCTGCTCGGCAGAATGCCTCGCCCGCGTCTGGTCCCGTGATCTTGGTGGAGGTCTCGACGGCGAGGATCTGCGCTACGGAATGTGTCAATGAAAGTGAGACACTTTCTTCTGGGAATTAGTACGGAATCGGTAGTGGCTCCGGCACCATCGCTTTCAGCGAGGGCGCGCAGCCAGGGGTCTCGCCTGGTGCGTCGTTGTGTACGCGGTGTGTCACTACGTTCTCGGTATCGACTGGGTCAGTGCTGGCGGCGGTGGTCGGCGGGTTGATCCAGACCTTGTCACTGGGCTCCGGCAAAGCCGGCGCTCGCCGCTTGAAGCGGCTTGGATGAGCGGCTGAGGCGGCGGCGAGGACTTCTCGACGTTGCTCCAGTACTGAGGCCGTGAGGCCGTAGTGGACGGTCTCTGGCGTCAACAAGCCGAGTCCTGTGTGGTAGTGCTGCGTGTTGTACCAGCCGATGAACGAGCGGCAGAATGCTCGTGCATCTTCCAGTGATCCGAAGCGGTCGGGAAAGCTCGGATGGTACTTGAGCGTCTTGAACTGGGCCTCAGAGAACGGATTGTCGTTGCTCGTGTAGGGCCGGTTCCAGACCTCCTGACCTACCCCTCCTAACCCTCTGAAAACACAGGACCGCCCCTCAGAGGTGGTGCGGACCCAAAACTGTCCGCTTTTTTCGGTGCCGAGGCATGATCGAGCATGGCACTGACGAGCGAGCACACCGTCCTGTTCCCAGACCACGCCGGGGTCCCCGATGGGGTTGTGGTGATCAACGACCGCTGCCGCCTCCAGCAGAGGGGCGGCTATCGGGTGGTGGTGGTCAGCGGCATGCCGCTCGCTCACTTCGCTGCCGGCGACAGGACAGGCGAGGCCCACGCGATGGTGAGTCTCGTTGAATTGGGCTGGGCACAGCAACGCGAGGTGGCCCTTGCGTTCGCTTGTGATGTGCGGACTGTGCGCCGGAATCAGCGCCGCTTCGAAGAAGGTGGGCTGGCTGCTCTGGGCCGGCCGCGCGGTTTTCCCCGGGGTCAGTCTCGGGTAGCGCAGGGCCGCCTGGACGCGGTCAACGGCTGGAAGGCCGAGGGTGTGTCGAATCGCGAGATTGGCCGGCGGCTGGGCATCGATGAGAAGGCCGTTCGCAAGCTCGCCAAGCGCCTGGGCTGGAAAGAGCGGTCGGTAGTGCAGATGACGATGCCCTTCGAGAGTGCGGACCCAAAACTGTCCGGCTCTGATGAGCAGCAGGTCGACGGCCCCCTGAAAACTGCGGATCTTGCGCTCGACGCTGAGGGTGGCGGTGACCCAGCGGCTGCGGACCCAAAACTGTCCGCTTCTGCGTCCGAGCAAGATCAGGTTCCCCTCTCGCTGGACCTCGATCCAGCGGATCGCGCCAGCGATCGGCTGCTGGCGAGGCTGGGATTCCTCGATGATGCGGCGCCGATCTTCGGAGCGGCGACCCAGCTACCGGGCGCCGGTGCTCTGCTGGCGATTCCCGCCCTGGTGGACAGCGGCGTGCTCTCCATCGCGCAGGAGCTGTACGGCAGCATCGGGCCGGCCTTCTATGGGCTGCGCACCACTCTGGTAACCCTGCTGCTGATGGCACTGTTGCGGGTCAAGCGACCCGAAGGGCTCAAGGAGCGCTCACCCCGGCATTTGGGTCAGCTTCTCGGGCTCGACCGAGCGCCGGAAGTGAAAACCTTGCGCAACAAGCTCGCTCGGCTGGCCGCGCATGGCCTGGCCGCGGATCTCGGTCGCGCCCTCGCTCAGCGCCGGGTCGCCACCAGGGGCCATGCCATGGGCTTCCTCTACGTGGACGGGCATGTGCGCGCCTACCACGGTGGCCGAGAGATTCCCAAGACACACGTAGCGCGGATGCGGATCGCGATGCCGGCCACCACCGACTACTGGGTCAACGATGCTGAGAGCGAGCCTCTCTTCGTGGTTCCCACCGAGGCCAACAAGGGGCTTGCGACGATGCTTCCCCTCATTCTCGAAGAGGTACGAAAGCTACTCGGAGACCGGCGAGTCACCGTCGTCTTCGACCGTGGGGGTTGGAGCCCGAAGCTGTTTGCGAAGCTCATCGCCAAGAAGTTCGACATCCTCACATACCGAAAGGCCCCCTTTCGTCCGGTGCCGTTGAGCAAGTTCGGGCAGATCAAGGACACGATCCACGGGCGGAAGCTCGAGTACCTCCTCGCCGATCAGCGTATCTACCTCGAGTATGGCCCGAGGAAGAAGCGCAAGCGGCTGTACCTGCGCCAGGTCACCCGCCTCTGCGACAACGGCCACCAGACGTCCATCATCACCTCCCGCCGCGACCTCTCCACACTCGAGGTCGCCTACCGCATGTTCGATCGTTGGAGGCAAGAGAACTTCTTCAAATACCTGCGCGAAGAATTCGCACTCGATGCCCTGGTGGACTATGGCACCGAGCCAGCGGACGCCGCCCGCGATGTGCCGAATCCCGAGCGCGGCAAGATCAATGCAGAGCTGCGCAAAGCTCACGCACATCTCGAGCAGCTCCGGGCCCACATCGGGATCGCTGCTCTTGAAAACCGCGAGGATCGGCGGCGCACGATGCGCGGATTCAAGATCGCCAACGCCGCCATCTCCGCCAGGGTCCGGGCAGCGATAGAGCAGATCACCGAACTCGAGAACCAGCGCGCGACCCTCCCCGTCCGCGTCCCCGTCCAAGAGGTCGTCGAAGCGGATGTCATCAAGCTGTCCGTCGAGCGCAAGCACCTCACCGATATTCTCAAGATGGTCGCCTACCAGGCCGAAGGTGATCTTCTCCGGCTCCTATCACCCCACTACCGCCGCACCGAGCAGGAGGGACGCACCCTGATCCAAAGCGCTTTCGCGGCCGGCGGCGATATGGAGGTTACCGACACCGTGCTGCTCCTTTCCATCGACCCGCTCAGCTCTCCCCACAAGACGGCGGCGATCGCCGCCGTCTGCGAAGAACTCAACGCTACCGCCACCCACTTCCCCGGCACCGAGCTACGGATGCGGTTCGCGATCAAGAAGGCGCCACCCCGGAGCCTGGCCTTCCCAGGGCCTCGGAACACCTCCGGAGAGGCTCAACCGGACATTTGAGAAAAAGGGTATGTCAGGAGTTCTGGGTTCAGCGACCGTGTCATCCCGAGATCGGCCAGCAGTAGAGCCACTGGCTTGGATGTCATGCTCGAACCGCGGTCCGAGTGCAAGGTAAGTCGATCTCGCTCAACACCTTGCTTCTCAACACTGTCGGCGATCAACCGCTTCGCGAGCCCTCCGGACTCGCGGCAGGCGAGCATCCAGCCGACGATGTAGCGGCTGAAGACGTCCAGAATTACGTAAAGGTAGTAGTGGGTCCACTTCACCGGGCCCTTGAGCTTGGTGATGTCCCACGACCACACCTCGTTCGGCCCTGTGGCCAGCAGTTCGGGCTTGGTGTAGTTGGGATGACGCCGCTGACGGCGTCGCTCGCGCAGCTCGCCCTCAGACTCCAGGACCCGGTACATGGTGCGCACCGAGCAGATATGGCGCTGATCCTCGTCCAGCAGCGCCGCCCAGACTTGACGCGGCGAGCGGTCGACGAAGCGCTCCGAGTGCAACACATCGAGGACCTCCTGGCGTTCAGCGGGCGTCAATGCCAGCGGCGGTCGAGGCCGCGTTGATAGCTGCGGCCCTGCGCTCTGCTGCCGACGGCGGCGATAGAAAGTGGCTCTGGGGACCGCCAAGGCGACGCAGGCTGCTTGCACCCCCACCGTCTCGGCCAGCGGCGCCACAGCGCTCATGGCTGGCTCTCGCTCGGCTCGATCCCTAGCAGCCGGGAAAGTTTTTTTTGGACATCGATGATCGTCTCGGCTTTGTACAGCTGATGCTTGAGCCGGGCATTCTCACGCTCAAGCTCCGCGACGCGGCGGGCCTCGGCAGAGACCGGTCGACGCTTGCGACCGCGCTTCTTCGACAGACCGGCCAGAGCTCCCGTGTCGCGCTGACGGCGCCACGTCGACAGTAGCGAGGAATACAGACCCTCCTGGCGAAGCAGGGCGCCAATCTCGCCGGGCTTGCTACAGGCGTCGGCGGCCTGGACGATGCGCAGCTTGTACGACGCGCTGTACCGCCGCCGCTTCGCCTTCTCAGCTACCTCGGGATCTGGTCGGTCAGCACCCATATCTCGCAGCTCGTGGCTTGGACTCGCCATGGTGATTGCTCTCCACACCCTCACTAATTTCTCGGTACTTGAGTGTCTCACTTACATTGGCACAGAGGGATCGCGCTATTGCATCCTCGGGTGCGCGCAGTCGCAGCTTGTCGATCGCCAGGGCGGCACTCTTGACGCCCGCCAAGCTACGCCAGCGAGGCTCCACCCGCAGCACCTGCCGGCGGTGGTTGAGTGGCGCGTGGAGCAAGCAGGCGAAGGCTTCCTCGGTAGTGGGCGCGGAATGTTGCTGGGCCTGGGCTGGGTCCAAGCGGTTGCAAGCGACTTGCCGCGCTGCGGATTGGAGTCTGAGAATGGCGCTCGGTGGAGTCTTGAGAACGATCTTCGTTGCTTCGCTCTTCGTCTCGGCAGTCTCCGCACCACCCTCGGCCGCTGCCTTGGTCTTGCCGCTCTGTGTCTCGATCTTGGACTTGGTCTTGATCGTGGGCAGCTTCGCCAGAGTGTCTTGCCGCTTGCCGTGGGTGGCCTCGCGGACTTTGCGGAGCAGCTCAGCAGGGTCGGGCTTGGTGTTTTCGTTGAGCAGCTCGCCAAGATCGAGGCCCATTCCGCGGGCGCAGGAGAGTAGTTGGTAGCCGGTCAGCTTGAACACTGGCCGGGTGAGTGCCTCCCGAGTCCAGCCCCGAGCGTGACCGCTGGCCCGGTCGACAGCAGGTTGGCGGCCGCGGTGAAAAGCGAAGTCGCGGAGCAGGGCCCGACGCAGCTGTTCAATCCGCTGCTTGTTCTCGCTATTCATCCCCCAGGCTCCATTGAATTGATCTCAAGCTCTCGCGCTTCGATCATAGCGCAATTCCTGGGCTTTCCGGCTGACGCCAAGGTATATAGATCCGGCAGTACAGGTCACTTCTCTGCAAAATGGGGTGCCGTCTATAGATCGATCCGATGAAACTTGCTGCTCTGGTGGATTCCTTCGCTGACTAAGGTGCGGCCCATGAGTGACGAAACACTGATCTGGGACGCCGCTTCGCGGGATCAAATCGAGGCGAAGGCGCGGGCGCTGATGCTAGGGGTCGCTAGGTGGCTAGCGCGCCGCGGTCGGGGCACATGAACGCTCCAGCGGTCGCTCCGATCGTGCTACAGCAGGCCCGCGCAGCACTGCTTGAAGTCGCGACGCACTTGGTTCAGTTCGGGCTCAAGTCCCTCAGCTTGCTGACTACAGAAAACGCCGCCTCCCTCGCGGACAGTCGGTCAGCTGGGTGGATATAGGACCGACCGATTTAGGATCTGGCGAGGGAATCAGCCCTCGCTTTGACCCGCGCCGGCTGGCGACCTTCTGCTGTTGGCAGTTCCCCCTGCCGCGGTCGCTGGTCGGCTGTTTTGTCCGCAGTAAGACTCGAACCAGGGGGCCGCCCTCCAAGTGGGTGGCGTTGGCCCGGCCGGTGGGGTTCGGAGCGTGAGTGCTTGGGCGCTCGCGCTTCCCCCTCGCAGCCACCGGCCGGGCTTCTCTGTTGGGCGTGGCTGCGACTTACTGTTTGACTGCTTGGCGCAGAAAGACAGTATTGGCGACCGACACCGTCTTGCCGTCTTGGTCGAGCAGGGTCAAGGTTGGAGTGATCGCTTTCAGCGTGCCGCGCTGGCCTTGAATCTCGATTGGCTGACCGATGACGAAGACCCGGCGGGCGTAGAAACCGGCCAGGATGCTGTGGGTGACTTCGCGGCTGCCGAGGCCGAATGACAGACCGAAGGCCAACGCCAGTCCAGCCAGCGAGCAGAAAGTGACGATGCGGACGATGTCGGTGTCGATTCCCAACTGGCTGAAGGCCATGATGCCGGCGATGAACAGGATCAGGCCGGAGATCGCACTGCCCATGGCCGAGCCGGCATCGAAGCCAGAACTTTTCGCCGCCTGGCCGACCGCGCGGCCGGCAAAGGGACCCGCCAGGCTGCCAAGCAGCAAGATCAGGAGGGCCGAAACCAGGTTGGGCATGAAGGCAAGGAACGATCCCAGGGCTTGCGATACCGCTGTCAGGCCGAGTCCGTCTGCGGCGGTGCGGGCAAACAAGAAAAGCAACAGGAAGTAAACCAGCCGCGGTAACAACTGACTCATTGGCTGGCGGATGCCGATCCGGCTTACCGCCTGGTCGATGCCCACTTTCTGCGCCAGGGAGTCGACTCCGACTCGACTCAGCAAGCCGCGCAGCAGGCGCTCGACGAGTTTGGATACCACCAGGGCGACGATCAGCAAGATGAGGCCGGTGAGCACCTTTGGGGCGGCGCCGATCACCGAACTCACCAGCTGCTGGTAAGTCTCGATCAGCTCGCTCTTGATCAGCAGGGTCGTTTCCATGGGTTCCTACCTTGGGTTCTGTGGGTTCTGTGGGTTCTGTGGGTTCTGTGGATTCTGTGGGTTCGAAGGATGCTCATCGACGTTGGCGTCTGGGTCGCTGCCAAAAAGCGCGCCTAGCCACTCCATCAAGACCAGAATCGGACCGTGCCAGCCCAGCTCGACCACTTGGGTGCCGAGATCGCGACGCTCGATCCTCCGTCGGATCCGGCCGAAAAATCCTTGGTGAGGGACTTCGCGCAAGCTGGCCAGCTCGGCGATTGGCTCGCCGGTGTCGATGTCGTCGTTGTCATTCGTCGACAGCTCGTCCGCTCGGTCCTTGCCGGTGCTCACTTGGTGGCCCTCATTGGTCCGGCGCCGTAGCGCTGGCGAAACTCTTCCCGCGCCCGCTTGATCCGCATCTTCACCGCCGACAGCCCAAGGTCGAGGATCTCGGCGATCTCTTGGTAGGTCATGCCGTCGACATCGCGCATTACCAGGGGCAGGCGGAGGTTGTCGGTCAGTTGGTCGAGCACTTGCTGAATGCGTAGTCGGGCGCGTCCGGCCTCTAGATCACGTTCGGCATGCGAGCGAGTGCGCAGTTCAGGGGCGATTTGCAGGCCCTCTTCTTCCAGGCTGACCATGGTTTGGCGGCGCTTCTTCTCAAGATGATTCAGGCAGTGATTGACTTTAATGCGCTGTAGCCAGGTGCGGAACTTTGCCCGCCCTTCGAAGCTGGAGAGATGAAAGAACACTTTGACAAACACTTCTTGCGACAGATCCTCGGCGTCATTTGGTGAACGGGTCAGGTAGCGGCAATTGGCCAGTACTCGCTGCTGGTGGCGGTGGACCAAGGCTTCGAAGGCTCGCAGATCCCCTTTCGGGGAGCCGCAAGCCGCCACCACCAACTCCTCGTCGGTGAGCGCCTGGATCGTTGGGCTGTTGAGCGTCTGACTGTCAGGCGTCACGGAAGGCTCCTGTTACCCCAGAGATCGAGATCGCCGTTGGCCGCTCAATAGCATCGGTTTCACAGACCGGCCTGGGAGCTGAAAGTCACTCTGAATGAGAGTAGGGCAGAGGATATAGGAGTTTGGGCGACTCCCAAGTGAGGCGGCTGCTAGATTCGATGTGACTTTATCTACCAGCCGAAGTCAGTAGGTACATTCGATAGCAAGTTCTGCTCGCCATAGAGTGGGTACGTTCTTGGGCTGGTTCTGCAGTCGGACTTGCAGCGGTCTCTCGGTAGAGAGACCGCTGCAAGACGGCAAATCACCTGTGAGGAGAAGAGGAAGATGAGGAGCATAGAGAACATTAGATTGCGGCGGAGATGGGTATTGGCCGTAGGTTTGGCGATGGTCATTGGCCTGCTGCCGGCGACCTTGAACGCCCAAGAAGGCGAGGCGAATGAGGCACCGGCCGCTACCGAGGTAGGGACCTCGCCAGCCGAGCCGGAGGTCGCAGCGCCAGGCGCTGAAGAGCAGGCCACCGACGATGTGGCGGAGGTCGCCAGTGGTGCGGTGGCGACCTCCGGTGCGGTGTTGCAGGCCAGCGGTGAAGCGGTGACCTCGGCGGCGGTGGAGACCGCCGACACCATGGTGGCTGGCGGCGAAGCGGTGCTGGCAACTGGCGACAAGGCGGTCAATGATTGGTTGATACCGATTTGGGCGCGGTTCGCCGCCGCCTTTCCGTCGGTGCTCAAGGCTTTCTTGGTCTTGCTCGGTTTCTGGATCGCAGCCATCCTGGTAAGCCGTTCGGTCGCCTGGCTGTTGGGCAAGACGACACTCGATCAACGGCTGGTCAAGGAGTGGGGAATACAGAACCTGTTCGAGTCCAAAGAGACCGGACGCACGGTCGAATCGACGGTGGCGACGGTGGTCAAGTGGTTTATTCTGCTCTTTGGTTTTGTTGCTTTTTTCGATGCTCTGGAGTTGGGCATGGTCGCCGGGCCGTTGCAGAACATCCTCAATCAGATCACCAGCGCGGTGCCCAAGCTATTGAAGGCCGCGGTCATCTTGCTCGGCTATTGGGTGCTGGGCTCGATCCTGCGAGTGCTGGCCACCAAGGGCCTGCAAGCGATGAAGTTCGACGACCGTGTCGGACGTTTTATCGCCAGCCGCAAGATCAAGGGTGAAGATGTTGGCCCCAGTGGCATGGTCGGTCGCTTATTGTTCTACGTCGTGCTGCTCTTCGGCTTGCCGCCGTTCCTCGACGCTCTGGGTCAGCAGGCCATCGTCTCGCCGATGCGTGACATGCTGGGCAAGGTGCTCGATTTTGTGCCCAACTTGGTGGCGGCTTTGATCTTGCTGCTGATCGGTAAGGTCGTGGCCACCATCGTGCGGGAGGTGGTCACCAACTTCTTAGCTGCGACCGGGGTCGACCGCTTTGCCGCCAAATGGGGATTCGGCGGTGATGACAGCCGCCAGTTGTCAGCGATGATTGGCTCGGTGGCCTTCTTCTTTGCCTTCATCCCGATCATTGTGGCGGCGGTGGATGCTCTGCGCATCGAAGCGGTTTCGGGGCCGGTCAAGGGCACTCTCGAGCAGGTCATGCAAGCGATTCCGCTGATTTTCGTCGCTCTAGTGATCATGGCGATTGGCTACTACGTGGCCAAAGCGATTCGTGGCTTGCTGGAAGCGTTCTTGAACGGCGTCGGCTTCGATGAGTTGCCGAGCAAGCTCGGTCTGGCTTTCCTCACCCCCAAGGAAGGGCAGCTGGGGTTGTCGAGCATCGCTGGTACGGTGGTGATGGCAGTGATCTTGCTGCTCACCGCACAGCAAGCGTTAGCCACCTTGCAGCTGGGCCAGCTCTCCGAGTTGGTCGCTGGCCTGCTCGGCTATCTGCCGCAGCTGCTGGTGGGTCTGGTGATCATCTTGGCAGCGCTGAGCTTGAGCTCTTACGCCGCCGACCTGCTGAACTCGATGTTGGCTGGCTCGCAGCACGGCCGGATGGTGGCGATGGTCGCCAAGTTCGCGATCATCTTCCTCGGCTTCAGCATGGGGCTGAACCAGCTCGGCGTGGGCGAGGAGATTGTTCGCCTGTTGGTTGCCGCGGTGCTCTTTGGCACCGCCCTGGCGCTCGGCTTGGCCTTCGGTCTAGGTGGGCGTGACAAGGCCAAGAGCCTGGTGGATAAACTCGAGTAGTAGCTGCTGGTTTGGAATGAGTACCTAGGGCTCGCCGGAGGACCGGCGAGCCCTTCTTGAGTTTAGCGACCGACTACTGAATTGGCGCTACGGCCGGGTTCGACTTCCACAGCCGGCGCCTTGGCGGCATGGCTCCACGACGAAAAATCTCTTCAGTGCTACCACGGCGCGAGGCTGCTACGCGCAAACCGCTGCGAGCTTCGATCCAATGCTGCTCTAAGTCTGTCGGTGGCGCGCTCTGCCGTTGGGGTCGGGTGGGTATGGCCTGCGCCATGAATCGGCGCCAGATAGGCGCCGCCGCGGCGCTGGCCGATAGGCCGATCTTGCCATTGTCGTCCAGGCCCAGCCAGACCACAGTCACCAATCCGCCGCCACCACCGACCAACCAGGCGTCGCGTTGGTCTGAGGAGGTACCGGTCTTGGCCCACACTTCGAGGTCGCCGGGGCGGGCGCCGCGGGCGGTGCCACGCTCGGCATTGTCGCGCAGCAAGTCGCGCACCAAGTAGGCGCTAGAGGGGCGGGACAGGCGGCGCGCTCGGCTGCCGCCACGTTCGAGGGTGCGGCCTCCGGGGCGGCGCAGGCGAAGAATGGGCACCGCTTGGCGCACCTTGCCCGGATCGCTGAAGACGGTGTAGGCCGCGGCCAGCTGCAACGGCGAGGTTTCGATAGCGCCGAGCACGAAAGCCGGAGGTGTGGCTGGTGGTAGGTCTAGGCCCGCTCGGCGCAGCCGTTTGGCGGTAGCCTCGAATCCACACCAGCGGGCGATCCGCACGAAGGGGATGTTGAGCGAGCGGACGGTAGCTTCGCGCAAGCTCACCTGTTGCCGGTGCTTGCCATCCGGGTTACGCGGCTCCCATGCACCCGCGGGCAGATCGAGCCGCAGGGGCTGGTCGGAGACCTGCCGTGCGGGATACAGCGGTTGGCGATCGCCGCAGTCATCGAAGGCTTCGAGCAGCACCAAGGGTTTGACCGTCGAACCGGGTTGGCGACGAGCCCGGCGAGCGCGGTCGAAGGCATCGCCGGCTTGCGCCGGATCGCCGCCAACATAGGCCAACACCTCCCCCGAGGCGCCATCGAGGGTGACCAAGGCAGCGTGCAGGGGCCGGCCGCGGAGCTGGCGCTGAGTGCGACGAAGTTCTGCCAGGCCCCGTTCGACGGCTTCTTCTGCCAGATCTTGCAACTCCGCATCGAGGGCGCTTTCGACAATCACCCCGCGGCCTTGCTCGGTATGGCGGGGAGCTTCTCGCTGGATTTCATCGCGCACCAGGTCAAGTAGGTAAGTCGGACCGGCGGCAGCTGGCGGTTGCAGCTTCAAAGGCGGCAGGCCGGCACGCCGGGCCGCCTCGACCTCGGCCCATCCAAGGGTCTCCAGACGGTCCAAGACCAGCCGCTGCCGGACTAGGGCGCGTTCTGGATGACGGTTGGGTGAGAGGCGGTTGGGGCCTTGGATCAGGCCTGCAAGAAGCGCCGCTTGGCCGAGTTCGAGGGAATTCGCCGAGCGTGAGAAGTAGGCTTCAGCAGCAGCGCCGATGCCGTAGATAGCCACCCCCCCGAGGTGACCGAAATACACATGGTCGAGATAGGTCTGGAGAATCTCTCGCTTGTCGTGCTCGGCTTCGAGGGCGACCGCCCGCATGGCTTCTGAGACCTTGCGGCCGAGAGACCTCTTGGGGCTTAGATCGCGCATCTTGATCAACTGCTGGGTGATGGTGCTGCCACCCTGGGTGATGCGACCCGCTTTGAAGTTGCGTAACAAGGCTCGCGCCACCGAGCGTCCGTCGACCCCGGAGTGCTCAAAGAAGCGGGCGTCCTCGATCGCGAGCACCGACTTCCAGACGTACTCCGGCAATTCGTCGAAGTCGATCGGCAGCCGCCGGGCGCGGTCGGCCTGTAGGGATTCGGCCAGCAGACGCGGCGCGAGCCGCGCTTTGGGAAGGTTTTTTTCGCCGCCGTCCTGGTGGGCGAAAATGCGCTCGATCCGGCCGTCGCTGCGACGAAGGTCGAGGCCCAGCAACAGGGCGGCCCGGCGGTGCCCAGGCCAGGAGTTGGCCCGGCGGTGAATCCAAAAACGCTCGTGGCCCCAGAAGAACTCCCCTGCATTCTGCGGCTGTCGATGAACGCGGCGATAGCCCCGAGCTTCGAGGCGTTGGGGAAGTCGGCTGCCAACGATGGTGGCGCCGGGCAGGATCGGCCACGGGGCGGCAAAGACCCTGATCTCGTTGCGCCCTAGTTGGTCAGCGAGTGAGTCGCCGACGACCCGCGAGCTGCAAACCAAGGCGCCGAGCAGCCAAGCGCAGCAGGCTACCAGGCAGCGGCGGCGGTCTACTCGCCGCTGTCGCTGGAGATAGAGGCCACCCATTGCTGGATCTTGTCCTGGTCGACGCCTTCGATTTCGATGAATTCGATACCCACCCCACGAGGTTTACGCCAGCGGCTGCGCCAGCGCACGATGGCCTTGGCCTGGATCGACTGGGTCGAGTCGTCTGAGTGCCGGCGGCCGAAGCTCAGCTCCAGCACCACACCCTTAGGTGGTGGCCGTTCGGTGACCAGAAGGAGGCCGCCCAGACTGACGTTCTGAGCAATCCCCTCGAGATAGGCGCGGGTCGGCCGATCGACTCGATAACCGCGGTAAAACACCGAAATACCAGAGGTCAATCGGGGGAAGCGGCGCTTTTCCTGGACAATGGTCCCCACCGGCACAGCATACACGAGCGGCACACTCAGGGAGCGTTCCGCCGCGGTCCAGAGGACCGCAGTCCAGGCCTCAGCGAAGGCTCGCGAACTCAGACCGGATCGGCCCGCCAGAGCATCAGATCGACTCCTTCTAGTTCGGCGATAACGTCTTTGGGGGTTACCGGGTCACCGTCTTTAGAGCGCCGGGCGATCTCTAGCTTGCCCTGCGGTGTCACTAAAAATTGTAGATCATTCCCATAGCGCACCAGGGCGTGCTCAGCGATGGTAATGGCTGCTTGGATTTCGTGGATCGTAGTCTGTTCTGGCATTTGGTACCCCAGTTCTGAAAAGTAAAGAGCCGAGCTGAAATCGCCCGAGCCCGCTCCTCGAACCCGCCTTCTTGCCCCATCTGGGCCGTGGATTCGAATTTCTACCCCAACTCTCTAAATAGAAGAGATTTATTGGTTTCGGTGCAATGCTACCCTCTGCGTCTACCGACTGTAGTGCCGCGTTTGGGTGAGCTGTGTGGCTTGGTAAGAATAGATCGCCGCCTAGATCCACAGAAAAATGCTCAAAGTAATTGCCGATGTTGTCCATGGCGATCTCAGGCATCTCTGTTTTCATCGCTCGTTTCAAAGTTTTTTCGCGGTATTTGCAATTCTAGGTGGCTCGAAATAGAGATCATTCACATATTGAAATGACCTATTTAAGGCTACCTTGAAGCACTCGGTTGTCTGCCCTTGGAGTAGGGACGAATATAACATAAGCGATAGAGAGGGGGGCTCGGCGGAGCCTCTGTGCCTTTCTTCTGAGCCGTCAAAGTTGGTGCAAGAATGCACCGTAGCCAGCGCGGTAGGAGGGGAATCGGAATTCGAAATCGGTCGCCAGGAGCCTTCGGTTAGAGCAGCGTTTGCCGCGATTTGGTTTGGCGACTGGGGGTAGCGGCGGCGGCGGTGGTTGTCCGAGTTCAGCGCACAGCCAGTCGATGACCTCGGCGATAGGCACCGGTGCATGGTCGACCCCGAGGTAGATCGGTGCCGGTCGGTCGAGGGCCAGCAAGTGTTCCAATGCTCGCGCACAATCCTCGATGTGGATGCGATTGCTGAAGTGGGCCGGTTGTCGCTGAATCGGCTGGCCCTGGCAGGCGCGATCGACCAGCTGTTTGCGACCGGGGCCGTAGATTCCACCCAGTCGCAGGCTCACCGTCTTCCAAGGTGCGGCCGCAAGCACTTGCTCAGCTTCAAGCAGGCGCCGGCCAGTGAAGTGCCGCGGCGCGGTCGCGGAGTCCTCGTCCAGCCATTCACCTTCATTCTGGCCATAAACGGCGGTGCTGGAGGAGAAGAAGAAACTTGCCAGCTGCTGCCCACCATCGTCGAGTTCGCTGATCAAATGCTCTAGGGAGTTGACGTAGGTGCGGCGATAGCAGAGGTCGGTGCGTTGGTCGGCAGCGGCGGTATAGAAAACGCTGTCAAGCGAGCTGGGCAAGCAGTGGCGATAGGACGCCGGATCAGTCAGGTCGGCGGCCAAGGGCAAAATGGTTGCAGGCAAATGTTCGATCTGGCGGCGCAGTCCCCAAACCTGATGGCCCGCAGCGGCCAGCCGCCGTCCCAGACTACTGCCGAGTTCACCGCAGCCGGCGATTAGAATTCTTGCCAATTTTCAAATTTCCGTGTTGCAGCCATTTAGTGAGTGCGCCCGCTGCTGTTGGTTGAGGTCGAGGCGTAGACTGCTGGCATTCACTTCGCACATCGATACCATTTGTTCGCCTACCGGCAAGCGGAAAGTGCAGGCCGCCAGGCGCTCTTGCCCCAGTTCGGTCTCGAGTTCTGCCGCGCTCATGAATTTATGCACGATCAAGGCTAGAGGGCGCAGGCGCAGGCGGCCACGGGCCAGGCTGGTGAGGGCATGGCCAAGCCAAGCTCGTTCTCCCCACAGTCGATAGACAAGGTAGGGCATCAGCTCCGCCGCCAGCAGAGGGTGGCGACAGAGCAGGCCAACCAACTTAAGGCTGTTCTCCCAGGGTGCCGCGCCGAGCGACGAGAACCCTCCCAGAGCACCGAGCAGCCGGTCGAGGAATCGCCGGTCCCAACTCTTGTCGCCATGCTGGTCAGCGCGCACCAGCTCGACGATGCGGCGCTGCTTGCCAAGTTCGACGACTGTGATCGGAGTGACGATGTTGCACTGTGGATGACCGAAGTGAACGGCGCGAGGATTGATGCTGTGGCCGAGGCCGTCACTGACTCGCTGCCACACCTGCTCGATGCTGACGTCCGCCAAGGGTTGATCCTGGGTCCGCCCCACCGCCGCCACCGGCTGCAAGCTGAGCATGCGGAAGGCGTCGGCGTGGCGCGCCACCCAATCGATCACTTCGGGCACTTGCGGCAGACTTTCCGGAGTTACGGTCATGGTCATGGCGGCGTACAGCCGGCGGCCGGTCTCGCGGCGTACTCGGCGGATCAGATCGGCGTAGCCCAGCCGGATCGGGTGCAGTTCGCTTTCGCGAATTCGCGGCCGCCAGCCGCGGCGGCCGCGCTGGGTCGAGTCGATGTGGATTGAAATCTTACCCAGGCCATAGGTGTCGACCAGTCGCAGCAAATACTCGGGACGGTCGAGCAGGCGCTGACCGTGGGTCATCAGCATCGGATCGAGGCCGATCTGGTGAGCGTAGCGGAAGTAGCCGCCGAGGGTTTCAAGGGGCAGAAGGGTGACCTCGCCAGAGGTGATCTGAGCCTTGCCCCAGGGGCCTAGATAGGCTCGCAGCTGATCGAGCTGGCGGTATACCTCGGCGGCTTCGAGCGGCGGCGTGGAGTTGGCTGATCGTGACAGGTAGCAACTGGTGCAAGCGAAGTCGCAGCGCTCCATGACGCTGTGGGTGGCACCGCAGGAGATGTGCCAACGACCGCTGAGCTGGCCGGGTAGGCGGAGATCCTTGGGCAGCTCTCGCCAGTGTTCGCGGTTGAGCCGCAGGCGCTCTGCCGACAGCGGCTGGTGTAGGGCCTGCAGAACGCGGCTCAGCAGCGAGTGGGGCACCGGCCTCATGGTCTGGTGCTGCTTCACATCGATGGGTCGCGGAGGGGGGTGAGACGAGCTGGGTGGTAGCGATCGGGCATTGAGACTCCTGGGTTGGTTGCGCGGCGGTATCGGTGCTGGTGATTCTAATTCCTTGCTCCGGCCCGATGGGTCTGGCACGATGCAGCCCCATGGCGAAATCCGAGTCTGACATCGATGGCCTGGCCGCCGGCCCGCATCGCGCTTCTTTGGCTGTCGTTTACGCGACGGTTTTTCTCGATATCCTGGGCTTTGGCATCATCTTGCCATTTCTGCCTTACTACGCCGAGCACCTCGGCGCTACCGGTCTTGGTTTGGGCTTGCTGTTCACTGCATACTCGGCAACCCAAATGGTCGGCGCGGCGGTTCTTGGCCGCCTGTCGGATCGCTTTGGGCGGCGGCCGATCTTACTGCTCAGCTTGCTGGGCTCGGCCCTATCGATGGCCCTTTGCGGCTTTGCCCAGACTTTGGTCGGGTTGTGCTTGGCGCGCGCCCTGGCGGGGTTGTTCGGCGGTAGTATCGCCACTGCTCAAGCCTACGTCGCCGATGTTACCGAGGATCACGAGAGGGCCAAATATATGGGCCTGGTCGGCGCTTCGATCGGCCTCGGTTTCGTTGTTGGACCTGCTCTGGGGGTGGCGATTCGCGGACTTGGCTATAGTTTTGCCGGCGCCGCCTTCACCGCGGCCGGACTGGCTTTGGTCAATTTCTTGTTCGGCCTGGCGCGGTTACGCGAGTCGACGACAGTGCGTTCTGCGATGAGCGCCCGTCGGCCAGGTCCTGCCCAAATGCTGCGAGCGCTGGCGCGACCTGGCTTGACGCAGGTGTTGTTGGCGGCTTTTCTGACCACTTTTGCTTTTGTCGGAATGGAGACAACCTTCGCTTTTCTTGGGGCTGTTCGTTTTGCTTTCGATGAGCGCAGTTTTGGGCTGGTGCTGGTCTATGTCGGGGTGGTGATCGTCATCGTCCAAGGGGGCTTGATCGGGCGCTTGACCCGGCGCTTTGGCGTGCGGCCGATAGCGGTGGTCGGTGGCTCGGCGATGGCTCTGGCCCTGGCTGGTATCGGCTTGGGCACCACCTTGCCGGTGGCCCTTGCCGCCCTCGGCTTGCTCGCTGTCGGTCAGGGGCTGGTCTCGCCTTCTCTTTCGACGCTCAACTCCCTCACCGCCGCAGCCGGCGAGCAAGGCTGGAGCCTCGGCGCGGGCCAGTCGTTAGCCGCTGCTGCCCGTGGGGTCGGGCCGGTGATGGCTGGCTGGCTCTACGACCAAAGTGGCCGTATCGGCGGGCTGCCGGCGGGGGCCTTGCCCTATCTGCTGGCTGCCGGGGCGGCATTGCTGGCGGCAATTTTGGTAGCTAGTATTCGGCTCGCTGAGCCGGCTTGACCCTGAGAGATCCTTGATATTGCCATCCAACCGCAACCCGCGAACCCTGAGAGAGAGAAATGCCGAAAACAAACCTACAGATTCGCCTCGCAGCGCGCCCCAAAGGGTTGCCCAAGGCGAGTGATTTTGAAGCCGTCGAGGCGACGGTGCCGGAGCCCGCAGAGGGACAGGTGTTGGTACGCAATATCTTGCTGTCTCTCGACCCGGCTATGCGTGGGTGGATGACCGACCGTAAATCTTACGTTCCGCCGGTGTCGATCGGCGAAGTGATGCGTGGTTTGGCTTTGGGGGAAGTGGTGGCGTCGCGGGCTGTGGGCTGGGACTCGGGCGACTTGGTGACCGGACTGCTCGGCTGGCAGCAATACGCGATCCTCAAACCCGAAAATCTGGATCGCCTGCCTGCCGGCACCCCACCAGCACTGGCCATGGGGCCGTTGGGGATGACCGGGTTGACGGCCTATTTTGGCTTGCTCGATATTGGCCAGCCGCGGGAAGGCGAGACAGTGCTGGTTAGCGCAGCGGCCGGGGCGGTGGGTTCGATTGTCGGGCAGATCGCCCGCATCAAGGGCTGCCGGGTGGTGGGCATCGCCGGTACCGATGACAAATGCCGCTGGTTGACCGAAGATCTCGGTTTCGACGCGGCGATCAACTACAAGACTTGCGATGATCTGCACGCCACGATTTATCACCACTGCCCGAAGGGTATCGATGTCTATTTCGATAACGTAGGCGGCGAGACTTTAGACATTGCCCTGCGCCTGCTGCGGCGCCAGGCGCGGGTAGTGATCTGTGGCGCTATCTCGCAATATAATGCCACTGAGCCGGCGCCAGGGCCGATCAACTACCTTTCGTTATTGGTCAACCGGGCACGGATGGAAGGGTTTATTATTTTTGACTATCAGCCCCGTTACGCCGCGGCCCAAGCCGAGCTGGCGAAGTGGCTGGAACAGGGTAAGCTGAAGTTCCGGGTCGACATCACCAAGGGGCTCGAGAACGCCCCCCAGGCTTTGCTCAAGCTGTTCGATGGTGGCAATACCGGCAAGTTGCTGGTGCAGATCGGCCCTGAACCTTGAGTAGCGAATGGCCTAGAAAGCCGTGGTAAAAGTCAGACACCAGCGAAAGCGCGTTGCTTGGGGCAAGGTCGCTGCCATAGCAATTATCGGCGGTCGAGGGTAGAGGCGATCGTCGCCGCCCAGCTACCGTCGGCATCTTCGTTGAACTCCCAAGCCATAAAACCACCGAATTGATCGCCGTAGTCGGCTACCAGCGGGTCGAGCAGGTCGGTCACCACTTGGGCCAGTGGCTCATAGCCGCTGACCTTCGAGCTGTAGGGTTTGCCCAAGACCACCACCAAGCGTGGGGCAACGACCGCTGGCGGCGGTGGCGGGGCGGGTTCGGTGGGTGGATCCTCGGGGGCCGCTAGCGGGGCATTGGATTGTTCGGTTGGAGTTTGCCGGGTCGAACAGGCCAGCGTCGAGCAGATCGTAAGGGTCAGAGCGATCAGCAAGAACTTGTTCACGACACCTCCTGGTGGTTTCTGGGTTAGCAAAGTCGGCTGGTCTTGATCAGCGATACTCGCTACCACCGTGGCGGATGTAGCCGCCACGATGGCGACCCCGGGGGTCGTGGTGGGTCCAGTGGATAACCCCGCCCCGCTCACTCCACTCGTATTCGCCGCCGATCTCGACCTGGTCGCCGCGGGCGAGTGGAACACGCTCGGCTAGATCGATGTTGTGGGCGACCAGGACTGTATGGCCGCTCGCCAGCTCGACGATAAAGCGCTGGTGGCGCGAGCCCGCGGTGTCGTCGGCTAACAGGCGCCGGACGACACCCATGACCTCGACCTCGAGGTTAGAGGTGTGCTGATCGAACGCTTCGAGGATGGCTGCTTCATCGGCCGTCGCGGCTGACCCCCTACCGGGCAGCTGAAGGTCGAACCGCTGCGCGGCCCAGATCGCCAGCGCCACCAGAAGGTAGGCGATGCCGCGGAGCAGCTTACGGTGCCTGCGGTTTCTCATTTTGCCCCAACCAGATCAACAATCAGTGGCAAGTGATCTTCCCCTGGACAGTTTCCGAGCTGCCAAAGCCGCTTCTCAAGGTGAGCCGAGTCACCTCCGACCGGGCTAGGGAAGGTCCGGAAGTCAGAGTGAGAGCTTTCTGTACCCCTCAATATCCCGCCGCCTGGCCGTCTTTGCGCGATTCCGAAGCGCCGTAGTAGACGTCGTTCTCAGCGTCGTAGAGGATCGCCTGGTAACCGCCGTACGGGCCGCGGGCGAAGCCTATCTGGTGGCCACGGCCCATGAGTTCACGAACGGTTTCGTAAGGGAAGCCGCTTTCAAGCGTCACTCTGCCACCGTTGGTCATGCGCTCGCCGGTGGGTTGAGACGAGCCTTGGTGCAAGATTCGCGGTGCGTCGCCAGCCTCTTGCAAACCCATGCCGAAGTCGACCATGTTGATGATGATTTGCGCTTGTCCCTGGGGCTGGGTGGCGCCGCCCATCACACCGAAGCTCATGTAGGGCTTGCTGTCTTTGGTGACGAATCCTGGAATAATAGTGTGGAAAGGGCGCTTGCCGGGAGCGTAGACATTGGGGTGGCCTTCTTCGAAGGTGAACAGCTCGCCGCGATCCTGGAGGATGAAGCCGAGACCGTCGGGGGTCATGCCCGAGCCCATGCCACGGTAGTTGCTTTGGATCAGCGAAACCATGTTGCGGTCTTGGTCAGCGACGGTGAGGTAGATGGTGTCGCCTTCTTCGAGTGCCGGGTTGCCAGCGGTGAGAGTCTTGGCGGCGCGCCGTGGGTCGATCAACTGGCGGCGGTGCCCGGCATAGGCCTTGGAGACCAGACCGCGGAGCGGTAGCTGGCTGAATTCGGGGTCTGCATACCAGCGGGCGCGGTCTTCAAAGACCAGCTTCTTAGCTTCCAGGAAATGGTGGACGTAGTCGGCGCTGCCAAAGCCCATCGCTCTCAAGTCGAAACCCTCGAGCAGGTTGAGGATTTGCAGAACGGCGATGCCCTGGCCGTTGGGTGGCAGCTGCCAGACTTCGAGCCTACGGTAAGTGGTCGACATCGGCTCGACCCAGGTCGAGTGATGGGCCGCCAGATCCTGGTAACTCAGGAAACCGCCTTGCCGTTTCATGTAAGCGGCGATAGTGCGGGCGATGTCTCCCGTGTAGAAGGCGTCGCGACCGCCGCTGGCGAGCTGCTCCAGGGTGTGGGCCAGGCCGGGATTGCGGAAGATCTCGCCCTTGCGCGGCGCCCGCCCCTCGGGCATGAAGGTCTCGGCGAAACCCTCGAACTTCTTCAGGATCGGCACGCTGCGGTCCCAGTAGTAGGCGATCAGCTCGCTGAGCGGATAGCCCTCGCGGGCATAGCGGATAGCCGGCGCCAGTACCTCGGCCATCGGCAGGCGGCCAAATTTCTGGTGCAGCTCAAACCAACCGTCCACCGCTCCGGGCACAGTGACCGGCAAGGGACCGTGGCTGGGCATCTTATCGAAGCCGCGGCGACGCAACTCCGCCAGGGTCAGGCTGGCGGGCGAGCGGCCGCTGGCGTTGAGACCGTGCAGCTTGCCCGACTCACTATCCCAGACGATAGCGAAGAGGTCGCCGCCGAGACCGCTGCCGGTAGGTTCGACCAGCGCCAGCATGGCGTTGGCGGCTATCGCCGCGTCGACCGCCGATCCGCCGGCCTGAAGAATGTCGAGCGCCACTTGGGTGGCCAACGGCTGACTGGTGGCGGCCATGCCGTGGCGGGCAATCACCTCTGAGCGTGTGGCAAAGTCGCGGCCGGTGATCCGATCGCCGGCATCGGCAGCGGGGGCCAGTAGCAGAGCCAGAGCTAGAACGAAGGGTGAGATGAATTTCACGGTCGAGATCCTCTTGGCGAGTTCTGCCCGGCGGCGGCTTCCGAGCGGGAGAGCAGTGATGAGTTTGGCGATGAATTTTAAGCCTGCTAAGTATACAAGGCCAGGGCTAAGGGCTTGCGGTAGGCTAAGGTCATCCTTGGACCCTCGGCGAGGGCGCTGTGGGCGGCTTTCTTTGGCGCGGCCTAGCTGGGCTGACGGTCTCTTATCTTAGATGTATCTGTAGGGGGATCGGCCGTTCACTGAGGAGCGGTCGGATCAAGTGGAGAGTACCGGCGTTGTCGCAGAGCTACGATCCTCATCGAGCGAGTCAGAAGCTGGCGCAGCTGCGGGCTCGCTATGCGGCACAGATTCCCGGCGCTGTCGCTGAGATCCGTGAATTGCTCGGTCGGTTGGCGGAGGATTGGCAGTGCGATCTCGCGGCCGAGATCCGTGACCGGCTGCACCGCTTGGTGGGTTCGAGCGGCACCTTTGGCTTCGAGCAAGTGAGCATCGAGTCGCGGCGGCTCGAACGAGAAGTAGGGCGTTGGCTCGAAGCGCCTCCGGACCCGCAAGCACAACAGCAGTTGGCAGCGCTTGGGCGCCGGCTGGCCCACGTCTCCCCGCAGCGAACGCAGTCACCGCAGGAGCCCGTGCCCGCTCGCCGTACACACCGGCACCCGGAGCAAGGCGCTAGCGATCTAGTGGTCTTCGAAAGCACCCCACCTAGTCAGTTCTTGGCCATGACCCAAGTGCTCGGAGCGGCCGGATATCGTTTGCAGACCCGCCAGGAGTGCGACTCGGGAGCGGACCTGTGCCCGACGCCAGCGGCCTGTATTGTGCGCTTGCTGGAAGCCGACCCGGCGCGGTCTATATTGGCCGGCTCGCGACCCTCACCTACCGTGGTGGTTTCTGAGGTCGATGACTTTGCTTCCCGGTTGCAGGCGGTGCGCCTTGGCTCGAGCGCTTTTCTCACCGAACCGATCGATGCCGAAAGCCTGGTCGAGAGTCTCGATCGATTGACCGCCCACCATGCAGAGCAACCTTTCCGAGTGCTGGTGGTGGACGATGATGTCGCGGTTGCTGAGCACAATGCCCTGCTGCTGCGACAGGAGGGAATGCAAGTCGAGCTGGTGACCGAGCCGCAGCAGGCGGTCGAGCTGCTGGTCGAGCTGCAGCCCGACCTGGTGTTGATGGATCTCTACATGCCGGACTGTGATGGCCTCGAGCTGGCGGCGGTGATCCACCAGCAAGCATCCTTCTTCAGCTTGCCGATTATCTTCTTCTCTGTCGAGTCGGATCCCAATCTACAGTTTGGCGATATGTTGCGCGACGGCGACGATGTGCTGACCAAGCCGATTCCTCCTGAGCAGTTGGTTTCGGCGGTCAGTCATCACGCGCGGCGTTCGCGACTGGCGCAGTCGCTGATGACCCGCGACGGCCTGACCGGATTGATCGGCCACAGCTTGCTGCTCGAACGCCTGGATCAGGAAATTAGTCGGGCGCGTCGGCGTGGGGTGCAAGTGGCGTTTGCGATGGTCGACCTCGACAGCTTCAAGAAGGTCAATGATACCTACGGCCATGCGGTTGGCGACCGTCTGTTGCGGGGATTTGCGCGTTTTATCGAACACACTCTGCGCCGCTCGGACTCGGTCGGTCGCTATGGCGGAGATGAGTTTGGCATTGTACTTCCGGGGGTAGACGCCGCCGGCGCCCAGAGGATTCTCGATCGTGCCCGGCAGCGCTTCGTCGATCAACCGCCAGTAGTGGTCGGGGAGGGGGCGGTGGTGAGCTTCAGCTGCGGGGTGGCTGATTTTCCCAGCCAAGGTAGCGCTCGTGCCCTCACCGCCAGCGCCGACCAGGCCCTATATCTGGCCAAGCGCGCCGGCCGCAACCAAGTGCTGGTGGCGGCCGGGACCTAGGGTAGGAAGGCATAGCCGACACCACGCTGTGTTACCAGGTAGCGTGGGCTTGAGGGTTTGGGCTCTATCTTGTGTCGCAGGCGGTGGATGTGAACCCGCAGGGCGTCTTCGAACACCTCTTCCATCGGCCACAGACGACGCAGCAAATATTGCGTCGACACTGGCCGGTGGGCGCTGCGGATCAAGATGTATAGCAGCTTGGTCTCGGTGGGGGTCAAATCGACGGTGCCCTTGGCGACTTCCGCCGATTGGTGGGCGAAGTCGACTGCCAACTGGTCGTCGATGACGGTTTTCGGCGCCAAGGCGTAGTTGAAGTCGCCAAGCCGGCGCAGGACTCGCTTGACCCGGGCCGCCAACTCGCGAGGATTAAAGGGCTTGGTGATGTAGTCCTCGGCCAATTCTTCGATGGACTGCACCACGGTGTCTTCATCGTCGACAGAGGTCAGTAAAATCACGGGTAAATCAGAGAATTTCTGCACTCGGCGGCAGAACTCCAGGCCATCCATGCCAGGCATCATCACGTCGACGACCGCCAGATGGGGCAGGCCGTGGCGGCTGATCCAGTCTAGGGCTTGCTGGGCGGAAGCAACTTTTGAGACGTCAAACCCTTCGGTCTCCAGGCTGAGACCGACTACGGTGAGGATGTCTGGCGCGTCGTCAACCGCCAGGATGCGCTGCTGGTCGGAGGAGGGGTCCGGCAGAGTCAGTCGGCTCACCCCACACCTCCGTCAGGTCGGGGGCAGCTCTGCTGCCGGCCCGAAAACCTGATGGACAGCTTGGCGGGGACGACACGCACCGGCGAAGATGCTGAGTCCATAGGGCGAGTATACTGGAATCTGCTAAACTACTCCGCGAGGCGCTGTCTTGGAAGCCGCAGAAGCCAATACTGAGCTACAAAGAATCCTCTTGGTCGAGGATGACCCGGACATTCAGCTGGTGGCGAGGCTGTCGTTGGTGGATATCGGTGGCTTCGTTGTCGAGATCTGCGGCTCGGGCCAGGAGGCGTTGGCAAAAGTTGGCGAATTCTCGCCGCAGCTGATCTTGCTTGACGTGATGATGCCTGGCATGGACGGCATCAGCACTTTGCAGGAGCTGCGCTTCATTCCCGATCTGGCCCATACCCCGGTGGTTTTCATGACCGCCAAGGCGCAGCCCAACGAGGTAGCCGAGTATCGCCGCATCGGTGCGGTGGATGTCATCGCCAAGCCTTTCGATCCCCTCGGACTGAGCGCCGAAGTCGAAGCGATCTGGCGCCGGTGTCGCTGAGCGCCGCTGTCGCTGAGAAACGCAGGGTTGGCGGGCGAGCCGGCCAACCCCTGCTCCAGTCGCGGTGTAATCTCTGACGTAATCTGCGGTCGCTAGACTCAGTGGCCGGTGTTTTCTGTCAAGCACGTCGGCAACTCATGCCTGAAATCCGCTCGCGAGCAGAGGGGGCGAAAGAGGTAAGAGCACCGAGGCGATGATCGATAAGAGACTCAAATGGGGAACGTTCTGGGGCCGGCACCTGGGTGGAGTCTCGCTGCCGTCAATGCTGGCGCTGATCGTGTTGGTGCTGACCAGCGTCCTGGTTTTCGTCGCTGGCCTGCTGCCGGCCGGCGGCCAGCCGACCCGCGAAATTCGCCTGCTGCGCTTGCTGCTGGAATGGAGCGCGGTGTTGGTGGCCTGGGGTTTGGCCGGGCTGGCGGCGGTTCGCTATCGGGTGCGCCGTGATTCCGAGTTGATCGGCCTGGCGTGGGTGTTCGCCTTTCTCGGCTCGATCGATGCGGTGGCTAGCATCGGCGGTTGGTTGCAGGGTGGCGGCGAGGCGTCTTGGTCGTTGTTTGGCTGGACCCTCGGTCGGATCTACTTGGTGGTGGCCTTGCTAGCTACGGCGACCTTGGCGACCGCGGTTGCCGATCGGCGAATCGCCGCCCGCTGGATCTCTTTGATCTGTGGCTTGTCAGGTTTGGCGGTTTTGATCGCGGTGGCGACCGCAGCGGCCGGGCTGCATCCTGGTTGGCGGTTGTCTGGATTGGCGCTGCCACGACCCTGGGAGCTACCGCCGGCATTCTTGTTGCTGCTCGGGGCGTTCTTCCTGTTCCCCCAGCTGCACCGGCTGCGACCGACCCTGCTGAGCCATGCCTTGATCCTTGCCAGTGTGCCATTTATCTTGTGCCATCTGCTGCTTGCCTGGGGCTCCCCCGATCCCTTCAGCCCGGCGTTGCTGTTTTCCTTGGGCCTTCGTTTGTTGGGCTACGTTGCTTTGTTGGTCGGCTTGGCGATGGAGTTGGTTCAGACTTCGAGTCAAGGTCAAGACGCGGTGGTGGGATTGCAGACCGCGCAGTTGGAACTCGACAAGAGATCGCGGGAGATTGAACGCATCGATCAGCAGTTGGTGGTCAAGGAGGTCGAGCGGCGGCGGGCGGCTAGTTCGTTGAGAATGCTCGAGAAAGCGGTCGAGACGATGTCATTGGGGGTGACCATCACCAATCTCGAGGGCAAGATCCTCTACGTCAATCCGGCCGATGCCGAAATGCACGGCTACAAGGTCGAAGAGCTGCAAGGTAAGAGCGCCCGCACCTATGCACCCCAACGCAGCAAGACGGTGTCCCCGGACTCGCCCCCTGAGACGTACCAAGCATGGACCCGTGAGCGCATCAATGTCACCCGCAGCGGGGAGGAATTTCACGTCCGACTAGTGTCTGATGTGGTGCGCGGGCCGGAGGACGAGTCGCTGGCCGTGGTGACTCTCTGTGAAGACATCGGCGAGCAGCTGGCTATCCGCGAGGCTCTGGAGCGTCGCGAGCGTATTTTGGAAGTGATCGGCTTGGCTACCGAGAGTTTTCTCGGCACCTCGGCCTGGGAGCAGAAAGTCGAGCAAGTGCTCAAGCGACTGGGAGAGGCAACCCGTGCCGATCGCGTCTACCTGAGTCGGTTCGACGATCCTGACGACATTCCCACCGTTCCTAGTGGTCAGAGCTGGATGGCGCCCGACAGCGGCGTCGAGGACACCCGCACCGGCATGCGGCACTTGCCTCCGCGGGGGGGGTTATTCGAGCGCTGGCGAGCACGGCTCGAGGATGGCGGCATCCTGGAAGGAGCGGTGAAAGACCTGCCAGCAGAAGAACGCGAAGTGTTGGAAGCTAGGGGAGTCCAATCCTTGGCGGTGGTGCCGATCTTTCGCCAGTCGCGCTGGTGTGGTTTTCTATGCCTCGAAGACCGTCAGCCGGGGCGTCATTGGTCGCCGGTCGAATTGGAGGCGCTACGGGTGGCGGCACGGGCTTTCGGCGCGGCGATCCAGCGGCGTCAGACCGAGGAGGCGTTGGCGGCCAGTGAGGCCAAGTACCGCGACCTGTTGGAAAGTGCCAACGATTTGATCCAGAGCATCAGTCCCGGTGGCCACTTCGAGTTCGTCAACCGTGCCTGGCTGACGGCTTTGGGCTATCAGCGGCAAGAAGTCGAATGTCTGAGCGCTTGGGACGTGATCCATCCGCGTCACCATGAGCATTGCCGCAAGATTATGGAGAGGATCATGCATGGCGACAGCGCCGAGCGGATCGAGGTCGACTTCGTGACCAAGGGAGGGGAGCTGATTTCGGTCGAGGGCAGCCTGACTCGACGTCTCGAAGACGGCCGCACGGTGGCCACCCTGGGCATCTTCCGCGACATCACCGAGCGCAAGCAGGTCGACCGGATGAAGCAAGAGTTCGTCTCGACGGTCAGCCACGAGCTGCGCACTCCCCTCACCTCGATCGTTGCTTCGCTGGGATTGTTAAGCAGTGGTCGGCTGGCTGAAAAACCCGAAGCGGTCAGCGACTTGCTGGTCGTGGCGCGGAGAAATAGTGATCGCCTTTTGCAGCTGATCAATGATCTGCTCGATCTGCAGAAGCTGGCCGCCGGCAAGATGCGCCTGCGGATCGAACCGCTCGATCCAGCGCCGTTGCTACAGGAGGTGTTGGAAGATATCTCGACCCTTGCCGAGTCGTTCAAGGTACGACTCCAGCTGACGCATCCTGGAAAGCCGCTGCAAGCGTTGGCTGATCGCGACCGGCTGATGCAGGTTTTCAACAATTTGTTATCGAATGCGATCAAGTTTTCACCCGCCGGTGAGGTAGTGTTGGTTAAAGTCGAACCATGCCAGGATAAGGTGCTGTTCTCAGTCGCAGATCACGGAGAGGGAATTCCGCCCGAGTTCCAGCACCGGATATTCGACAAGTTCACCCAGGTCGACTCGTCGCCGACTCGCAAGGCCGGTGGCTCGGGGCTTGGCCTGAGCATCGTCAAAGGTTTGGTCGAGCAAATGCAAGGCCAGGTATGGCTCGAGTCCCGGCCGGGAGAAGGCACCACCTTCTTCGTCGAGCTGCCGGCGCTACCCAACTGACCGGCCGCTGGGAGACACGCGTGAAATTCGTCCGATCACCTTCGCAGAGGAACCATCTCGCCGGCTTGTTGGCCGGCATAGTCTGTAGCTGGTGGCTACCAGCAATAGTGCTAGCGATGCCCCCAAGCGTTGTCACCTCAGACTCAGACAAGGCCGCGGATTCTGGTAAACGGCAGGTCGGCTTGCATATCGTTCGGCCTGGGGACACGCTGATGGATATCACCGAACTGTACCTGGGTGACCCACAGTTTTGGAAGCAGAACTGGCAGCTCAACCCGGCCCTGGAGGATCCTAATCTGCTGACTCCGGGGGCGCGGTTGCAAGTCTTGCTGCCGGCCGAACTGCCACCGCGAACCGCCTTGCTGGTCGGAACGACCCGCCGCGTCGACGACCGCCCGGCACCTTCGCCTTGGGCCTCGGCCGAGCAGAATGATCTGCTTTTTCCCCAGGACAGCGTGCGCACCCATCGGGCGTCTTCGGCGGAGCTGGTCTTTCCCGATCGGACCCATTTGCTGCTGACCGAAGATTCTCTGGTTTTTCTTGGTGCCACCCTACCCATGCGGCGGGGGGTCGAACGGCGGTTGATCGAGATCGTCGCCGGCCAGGCTGAGTTGCAGGGTAGCTCACCGACGAGCATTTCGGAGGAGATCGAGATCGTCGTCGGCCACGCCCGGGCGATTCCACGGCGTGACCAGGAGGGAAGTCTCAAGACCCGTGCGCGGCGGGTAGGTGATGGTGCTCGGGTGATGGTCTATCGCGGCCAGAGCGAAGTCGAAGCGGCCGGGAAGACGGTCGAGGTCGAGCAGGGCATGGGCACTGCGGTGGAGCCGGGAGCGCCTCCCTCGCCGCCTGAGAAGCTGCTGCCGGAACCCGTGATGTTGGCTCCTCTGGCTGGCGCCGAGCGCGTCGAGCGACGGCCGGAGCTGCGCTGGCAGGCCCTCGAGGGAGCCAGCTCCTACACTGTCGAACTCTGCCTCGATCGCCGTTGCGGCGAGTTGGTGCAGCGGGTGACGGAGTTGCGGCAGGCTTCGTGGCAAGCCTCGGAGGAACTCGCTCTCGGTGCATATTTTTGGCGCGTTACTGCCCACAGCAGTTCGGGCTTAGACGGCTTTCCCAGCTCGGCGATCGGATTCCAGATCAACGATCTGCCGCTGGACGAGGTGCCGCCGCGCCTTGGTCTCGAGTGGGTCAATGGCCCTACCGCCGCCTTGGACGGGCAGCTGATCGTCGGTCGCGAGGTGCGCCTGCGGGTTGTTGCCGAGGACGATGAGAGTGGCCTCGATCATTGGACCGGCCTGCTTGATGACCGGCAGGCGCAGGCCGAGCAATGGCACGGGCCTTGGGCTTCGGGACCACACCGGCTAGCGGCCTTGGCGGTCGATCGGGCGGGCAATGAGACCCGTTCCGAGACTCTTGAGATGGTCTATGATCCTGATCCACCGAAGATTTCCTGGGGCCTTGAAGGGCAAGGTGCGCAGGGGCGGGCGCAGGGCACGGTTGCCGCGGCGGCCAGTGGTTTAACCGGCGGTGCGGCCGGCGGTACGGTGGAACTGCAGTGGAGCGGAGACCTGCGGCAGTGGCTGCCTACCGGTCGCCAGCGCTGGACCTACCACGCGCAGAAACCGTGGGTGATGGTGCGCAAACATCGGGGGCGAAATCGTTGGGGAGTGTGGAGCGGTGACCGGGCGCGTCTGCGCCATCGCAACGAGAGGCGGCAAACCGTGCGGATGGAATTCGCTGGACCGCGGACAACGTTGCGGCCGCCGGCCGGCGAGGTTGGCTTGGGCGACTCGGGCTTGATACTCACCGCGACTCGAGGTCTGTGGATTGAGGCTGACGATGCGCTTTCGCGGGTCGAGCGGCTGAGCTTCCAGGTATTGCCGCCGACCGTGGGTTCGCCGGCCCGGTTGGTGGTCGAGGCACGGGATACGGTGGGCAATCTCAGTCGGCTGGAGTGGGCACTATTGCCCTGAGTGTAGCTCGGAGTCCATGGTTGAAGCCTCTTCGGCTACCGCTGCTGGCGCGTTTGGCACTGACTTTGTCGGTGATTGGGTTGCTGCCGCTGCTGATCGGCTTTTACCAGCTGCGCAGCAACGAGGATGGGTTGCTAGCGCAAGTCCAGCGCTCGCACATCATTGCCGCCGCTAGTTGTGCCGAGCGGGTTGCCGCGCACCTTGATGGGCTGCGCACCTTGGCGCAGAGCACCGCCAACCAACCGGCGATTCAGTCCGATCCGGGATCGCCCACCGCCGGCGAGTTGTTGGCCGGTCTGCTGCACGCCCGCGCGGATGTGGTTTTAGTCGCTACCTACAATCTGGCTGGAGAATCCTATCTGGCGGCTCAGCGGCGCGACTTGCGAGCTGAGATCGAGCCCGCCTTGAGCCGTGTCCTGGAATCCACGGAACCGATGGGCCTGGTTGCCGGCAGCAGCGCAGAGTGGCTGTTTTTTCGCGTTGCCTTGGTCGAGGAACAGGGCTATCTCATTTTGCTAGCCGAAGGAGAGCCGCTGGCTGGCATGGTGCAGGTGATCGAACTCGGTGAGGAAGCGCACTTGGTCTTGGCCGACCGCGATGGCGAGGTGTTCTACGGTGGTCTCGATGATCTGGCCGAGTTCCCGCCTGGCGCGGTCGAGCTAGCGGCTAGTGGCAAGCTCACTTCCAGTTGTCAGCGCTATTCATTCGCCGGCGTCGAGCAGTTGGTGGTGGCTCATCATTTAGTTCATGGCACGCCTTGGTTCGTACTTTCCCGGCAGCCGGCGCGGCAGGCGGAGATCGCCCGTGCGCGCATTGATCGGGCCCGCTGGTTAGCGGCAGGGCTGGTCCTGGTGCTCAGTGGAGTGGTGCTGGCATTGGCCTACTTCAGCGTCGTTCGGCCCTTGCGCCGGATTGTTGGTGCCCAACGCGAGCTGGCGGGTAGCGCCGCAAAGGTGGTGGCGGGCTCGGAAATTGAGCAGCTTGAGGAGTCCTTCCGGCTGCTCGAGCAAGGACAGCGCGATCGCGATGAGCTCGGCCAGGTGTTTCTCGGTCGCTACCAGGTGATCGAGCTGGCGGGCTCGGGGTCGATGGGCAACGTTTTTCGTGGCTGGGATCCCCGGTTGCGACGATCAGTGGCACTCAAGACCATCCGCCTTGACAGTGCCAAATTCGATCGCCAGAAACTCAGTCAGAGCTTGGTCGAGGAAGCGGTTGCCTACGCCCGCTTCAACCACCCCAACATCGTTACTGTTTATGATGTGTTGGAAGGTGGAGATTCGACCTGTATCGCGATGGAGTTTGTCGACGGCCCCTCTCTCGAAGCCCTGTTGGCCCGGCATGGGCCGCTAAGTCCGGAGCGGGCTCTGCATGTCGCCATGGCAGTGGCGCGGGCGCTGGTCGAAGCTCATGCCCATCAGCTGGTTCACCATGACATCAAGCCCGCCAACGTCTTGATCGGTAAGGACGGCGAGATCAAGGTGACCGATTTCGGCATCTCGGAGTTGCTCTCCTTCGCCACCCGCGACAAGCGGCAGATTCGCGGTACGCCTGGCTACATTCCTCCTGAGAGTCTTGAAAGCGGCCAATACGACACCCGTAGCGACCTCTTCGCTCTCGGGGTGGTGATCTACGAGTGCTTAACCGCGCGCCAACCCTTCGTGGGCAAGAATCTCCGTCAAACCTTGCTGCGCACGGCCACCGAGACACCGGAGGAGCCCAGGGGCCTGGCGCCCAGGGTGCCGCAGCGGTTCTCCGATCTGGTGATGCAGCTCTTGGCCAAGGAACCTGCGCAGCGTCTCGATTCGGCGCTGGCGGTGGTGGAGGTTTTAGAAAGCTTGGCGGTCGGTATCGAGGACTCGCCCTGGTTGCCCGGTGATTTGGATCCTGAATTGGTGGCGTCTCCGCGGGACACCCGACACGGTACGCAGTGGGTCGGTCGTGGCTAGTGGGATGCGACTCGAAGAGACCGCGCAGGGTTGAAACCCCGCGCTAAGTGATGACGTCCCTGTCGGGACGAGGAAGCAGGAGATCGGGGCTAGTAAGGCGTCTAGATCAGTCGGTGGTGGATTTCTCTTTTGCCTCCTGACGCGATTGTTCGAGGATTTCGTCGAGTTCCTGGTTGGTCGCCTGGTAAGCGGCGAGGGTCGGGGTGAGCAACTCCTGGCAGTCCTCGGCCCTGCCTTCTCGGGCTGCCTTCTCGAGCTTGCCGAGGTACTGGGCCAAGGGCATCGCGCCTAGATTGGACGAGCTGCCGCGCAGCGAATGGGCGGCTTGCCTGACCGCCGGCAAATCACCTTCTTCTACCGCTTGGCGCAGTTCGTCCAATCGTTCGTGGCTCTGCTCAAAATAGAGGTCAATCACTTCGCTGAGCACATCACGGCCGGTGCGCTGGCCGAGGGTGCGCAGAATGTCGAGCCTCTCGCTCTCGATCGCCTTGCGGTTGCCGTGGGGCGTTTCGCTCTCATCCACTGGTGCGGCCGCGAGCCACCGATCGATCAGGGCCGCTAGCTGTTCCTCGCGAAAGGGTTTCGAAAGGTAGTCGTCCATCCCCGCCGCGAGGCATTTGTGCTTATCGCCTTTCATCGCGTGGGCGGTCAGGGCGATGATCGGAAGGTGCTCTCCAGCACCCTCTCGGTGGCGGATGCGGCGGGTAGCCTCGTAGCCGTCGACTTCTGGCATCTGACAGTCCATCAATACCAGATCGTAGGTCCTGCGGGCGACCGCATCGAGAGCTTGCTGTCCGTTCTCGACGCAT
This sequence comes from Candidatus Multivoradales bacterium, assembly GCA_965248925.1. Taxonomy (GTDB): domain Bacteria; phylum Acidobacteriota; class Thermoanaerobaculia; order Multivoradales; family J023; genus CBDFLE01. Next base: position 3,990,977 of record CBDFLE010000006.1, read on the forward strand.
TCGACGCGATAGCCCATGAATTCCAGCTGGCGTCTTGCTACTAGTTGATTGACCGGGTTGTCTTCTGCCAACAGGAGGAGGAACCGGGCGCGCTGAGCTTCAGCGGCTGGCATGAGGGCGGTATTCGCGGCAGTGGAGTCGCGGGCGAAAGCCGCTGACGAGCTGGCGCGGCGCAAGTAGAGGTCGAACCAACAGGTCGTGCCGCTCCCCGAGGTACTCTCCAACTCGATGTCGCCGCCCATTAGCTGCACCAGCCGCTTGGAGATCGCCAGCCCGAGACCGGTGCCGCCAAAGCGTCGGGCGGTGCTGCTGTCGGCTTGGGTGAAGGGAGCAAAGAGGTGCTCTTGGGCCTCGGGTGGAATGCCGATTCCGGTATCGCTGACCGTGAACCGCAGCAGGGGTTGCAGTGGATGGTCTTGCTGCAGGGAAATCTTCACCCGAACCTCACCCTGGCGGGTGAATTTGACCGCGTTCGACACCAGGTTGATTAGCACCTGGCGCAATCGAGCGGGATCGCCTTCAAGTTCAGTCGGTATTCCGCTAGCTGCCTCCAGCCGCAACTCGACCCCCTTCGCCTCGGCCCGCGGCGCCAGCAGCGAGGAGATGCCGCTGAGCAGATCACTGAGTCGGAAAGGCACGATGTTCAACGACAGCTTGCCGGCTTCGATCTTGGAGAAGTCGAGAATGTCGTCGATTACCTCTAGCAGACCGTTGGCCGAAGAGCGGATCACCCTGATGTACTCAGCATCCTGAGGTGGCAGCCGGCTCTTGCTGAGCAGCTCGGCCATGCCGATGATGCCCGCCATCGGTGTCCGGATCTCGTGGCTCATGTTGGCCAGGAACTGGCTCTTCGCCTGATTGGCCTGTTCGGCGGCTTCTTTCGCCAGGTGCATTTCGCGGGCTCGGCGTTCGGCGGAGATGTCGCGGTTGATCGACAAAACCGCGTCCCTACCGTGGTAGCGGATCGGAGTGGCGAGGATCTCCAGCGCCACCTCGCTACCGTCCTTGAGAAATTGCACGGTCTCAAATCGCTGGTGTTCTCCCCGGCGCAGGGTATTCGGATCGTACAGTCGGCCCTGCTCGACTTGCTGAGAAATATGGCCCAAGGGCTGGCCGACCAACTCCTCGCGGGTGAAGCCGAAGAGGGTGCAGGTGCGCAGGTTGACGTCGAGCACGATCTCACTCTCAGCTTCGAAGATGATGATGGCGTCGTGGGCACTGTCGATCACCCGCCGATAGTCCAGTTGTCGCTCACGCAGTGCTTTCTCGGTTCGCCGGCGCTCGGTGGTGTCACGGACGATGGTCGAGAAATAGTCCAACGCGCCGCTGGCGGTGAGATGCGCCAAAACCACTTGCGAGGCGGGTAAACCGCGGCCGTCTCGGCGTACGAACTCGGTATCGCCAGACCAGGTACCGTCGTCGGCGGCGGCGGGCAACACTTGCTCCTCCATCCGCTGGGCGATCTCTGGCGGATGAAAATCGGCCAGCTGGGTCGACGATAGATTCTCCCGAGCGGCGATGCCGAGCATTCCGCGGCCGGCCTGGTTGAGATGCAAGATATAGCCCTGGGGATCAAGCATCGCCACCAGGTCGGTGGTGGCATTGAGAATCGCCAGATGGCGTTCCTGCGCCCGCTCCAAGCGTTTGCGATCGCTGATGTCGACGTACATCGCCCAGGTACCGATCGTCTTGCCGGAGTTGTTGGTCTGCGGCACGGCGCGCAACAGGGTCTCGATTACCCGGCCGTCCGAAGCCACCAAATGTCTTTCTTCGGCTTGCATGCTACCGGCCAAGGATCGTTGGTAGTCACCCTTATCGAGCAGCAGCTCGCGCGATTGGGCGGTGTAGAAGTCGGCCAGCGGTTGACCGATCACCTCATCGCGAACGTAGCCCAGTGCCTTCAGGAACGGGCGGTTGCAGTCGGTGATTTCCGGCACCCCCTGGTCGAGGCGGGTGATGACAAACATCGCCGGAGCTTGTTCGAAGAAGTCGCGGCGCTTCGCCGCCAGCGCCCCCTCGCTCTCGGTGTTTGGGGCCGCCGCCAGCGTTGCTTCGAGTTCGGCCACTCGGGCGCGGAGCTCGCTAGCTTGCGCGGCGAGTTCCTTCTCGATCTTTGTTTGCTCGCCCATCTAGGATTCCATCACGGGGTACGCGGGCCATTGTATCCGTTGCTCGCCAGCGGCGTTGCGGGTCCTTGATCGGCGGGACCTCGTGCTAGATTCTAGCGACGATCAAGACCCTTCGGTGCGCTGTAGAAGCTGAACCAGAGCGCGCCGAGACGCCGCACGACTTGCTGGTCGCAGCAATGTTGATTGCCGGATTGCAAATGCGCATTGTCCGCGCCACCACCGAGGGTGACGACGAGCCGCCCGACTGGCCCGAGTTCAACGGCGGTCAGTTGCTGCGCGACCTGCTGACTTGGGTCGTGGTCTGTTTGATGCAGTTCGGGCCGGCGGTTCTGCTGCTCTCGCTGGTTGGCTGGCGGCTCTTGGCACGAGAACCGAACCCGTGGTTCTGGCTTGCCTTTGCCGTTTGTTCATGGCTCGGTAGCGGCTTGGCGACGGTGGCCTTCGGCGCCGCTGCCCACATTGGACGGTTGCGGGTTTTCAGCTTGCTGGGCCATCTCGAGACCTTCGTCGCCGCTGGCGGCGAGTCGAGGCGATCTACAAGCCTTACCTCTGAGCCGCCGTGCTCCTTGAGCGGCAGTCTTGCGCATTAGCCCTCACCGCTGTCCCGGTCCTCTCTCGGTGCGATTTGCTCGATCTGGCGCCGTAGGCTTTGTTGATTTTTCTGATTCAGCTTTTCCTCGACATCCATCGGTACCCCTTGTTGTCTGATCTGTCGCCCCATTTCGAGCAGCGCCTCGCGGGTTTTCGGATCGAGTTCTTCTATTGCTTCACCGAGCCTCTCGGTCATCTCATTGATTCGATATCGGTACTCCACATCGGATTGCGGCGGCCTGTCGACTCCCAGGATGGCCCGGCCCTGGCTCCAGACCTGGGCGTGAGCCCAATAAAAAGCAGTGCCCGCCAGCAAGATCAGTAGCACCGCCAGGCCAATGGCGGCGGCCATCGGTGCGCGATTGCCGCCACTCGGTGGTGCTGGAGCGGGGGTCTGAGAAGCCTTGCCGATCTGCTCGCCAGCTTCTTTGCGACAGCGGGCGCAACCCGGATGGACGGCGGCGTTGAAGCGTAGCCCGTGGGTTGGGCAGGTCTCGATGCGGATCTCTGAGCCTTCGTTGTCGGGCATGGGCAAATTCCCGGAGTGTCGAGCGTGATGATCTACCGCCCGCTTCCCCCGCGGCGAGTTGACGAACGGTAGTGGTCAGTATAGAACGGGTCCAACAACGGCCGAATCAAGGCTTCGGCTGGCTCCTATTCGGCCCGGCGTGGGCTCTTTGATCAGGACCGCGACTAGACGTGAACAATCCGCAGCTCTACGAGAGCCAGGCCGAGCTGATCGAGCAGATTTTGGCGTTCACCTGCCGCCGCCGGGGCTTGCGCCCGCCAGCGTCAGAGGATTTCGCTAGCTGGACGCGGATAAAGCTGCTCGAGGACGGCTGCGGCCGGCTGCGCAAGTGGGCGGGTCAAAGCCAGCTCAGCACTTTCTTGGTCTCCGTGGTCCAGCGGCTGTACCTCGACTGGCAGAACCACGAGCGGGGCAAGTGGCGGCCTTCGGCCAAGGCCAAGAGCTTAGGGCGCGAGGGTTGTTGGCTCGACCAACTCATCCACCGTGACGGCCTGGGGGCGGATGCTGCGGTCGAGGAGCTGAAACAGAATCGCCGCGTCGAGCTATCGCGGCGGCAGCTGCACCGCATGGCGGCTGGGCTACCGGCCCACCCTCCTCGTCGCCAGGTGGGAGAAGAGCCCTTGGCCTTCCATTCCGCAGCGGGTCCGAATCCTGAGCAGCAGATGCTGGCCGAGGAGCGTCAGAGCCAGCGCGCCGGACTGCTGCGGGCCTTGGCCGAGCTGCGTACCGAGTTGCCGATAGAAGATGGACTGATTTTGCGCTTGCGCTACGAGGAGGGATTCCAGGTGAAGCAGATCGCTGCTCGCCTCGGCAGCGAGGTACGGCCCCTCTACCGGCGCTTGGAGTGGCTCAAGAAGCGCTTGCAGAAGGCTCTGCAAGAGCTGGGGTACAGTGGTGATGATCTGGACTGACCCTGCCTCGCGGCGATTGGCGAAGACTGGTGCCTGGGTCCGTCCGATAGTTACGGGCGAGAACCGCGCATCGCTGGGGCCACCGCGATGGGCAGAATCTTGGAGAAGACGTCGTGAACCCTGAACTAGGCCCCGACCTGGACGAGAGCGATCTAGAGGAGATCGCTGCCTTGCTCGATGGTCGGCTCAAAGGCGCTGCTCGGCAGCAGGCTTTGCAGCTTCTCGACCAGAACGAGCAGGCATACCAGATCTACGTCGAGAGTGCCCGCTTCCTCGATTGGCAGCAAGAACAGGAGCCAGTGGCGCCGCTGGGCGAAGCTCTGCCCTCAGAATCGCGAACTCGCTGGCGGTGGCTCGCGGCAGTGGCTGCGTTGGCGCTGCTCGGCATGGCGCTTTGGTTGGCGAAGTTGACCACCCCACAGAATTCGGAGGAGTTCTTGGCCGGCGCCAATTATGCTCAGCAAAACAAGCTGCTGGCGCGCCAAATTTTCTCTGGCCTGGAAGGCGGTTTGGTGGCGAGTGATGATTGGCCCGCCTGGTTGCGGCCGCTTCTGGAGCCCTTGGCAAGTTGGCGCGCGTCTTCGCTCAACGACCTCGTGGCAGCAATGGAGGTGGGCACCGAGCACCACTATCAGATGGCTGGGTTGAACCTTGACCCCGATGTAGTCGCCGAGCAGAGCGAGCGCTTGGTCATGGGCGTGGTCGTGGGTCGCCAGCGTCAGCGGCTCCGATTGTTGCTCGAGGGGAGACTCGAGCCATCGCTCAAGAAACTCGATCAATTCGATCTCGCCTTCTACCTCTTCGCCCTGGGCAGCCCGGATTTGGCGGTGCAGCAATTCGCAAGTCTGAGCTCTGAACGCGGGTCGGGTTTCCAGGGTCAGAGTCTGGCGGTAGCGAATAACCTGGGTCTGGTGCAGCTGCTGCGGGCGCATGAAGGGTTGAATCGCTGTAGTTCGAACCTGGCAACTGCGGTCTTGCCACCGATGGCCTACGACCTGCGACGCCCATTCAGCGTCAAGCGGGGACTCGGTGAGGAATGGGCCCCATGCGAGGCGATCTTCGCTCCCCTACTCGACGAAGTTCTCGTCTCTTTCGTCGAGTTGATCGCTCGTGATCCATCCTACGAGCCGTCGCAGATCAACTACATGGCGGCACAGCTGCTCGGACATCGTGGCGATGAGTTGGCTGCCCATCTCGAGCAGCTACCGGAGGGCCTGCGGCGAACAGCCGCGGTCAATATATTTGCCGCTCTGGCTCCATTGGCCTTGCGTTACGACGTTTGTGAAGAGGACGAGTCTCTCTGTGCCAGTGCCTTGAAGCAGCTGGACGATTTGCGGGCCACGGCCGTGTTGCCGGGCGCCCTCGAAGGGCCGCTGAGTTACAACCGGGCGATGATCCTGCGACGGCTGGGTCGAGTCGATGAGAGTGAGTTGGAGTTGCGGCACTTTCTTGAGCTAACGGCGGGTGGGATCTACGAAGAAAGCGCTCGCTCGAAGTTGCGAACAAAGCAGGTGCCAACGCCACCGCTTGAAGACGCTGAGTTGCAAGCAGCGATCGTTGAAGCGCTGGACCGCATCGACCCGAATCAGCTCGACGTTCTTCGTCAACAGCCAGTTGCAATCGGTTCGTCGAGCTGGCGATTGCTGCGCCCGGGACCTTCGACTTCGCTCTCGCTGGTAGTTGCATCTGAGACTCAGACCGTTCTGGCGGTGAGGCTCCTCGACGTACCAGCTAGTCCAGCCAAACTTGGATTCGGCACCGGCGGTGAGCGCCCAAACTTGCTAGCTCCTCTTCGCCTTGATCTTGGCGAAGGGGACGAACTGTTCGGGTTCCGCCGTCTATCCACCTTGGTCCACGGTCAATCCGGGTTCGACAACGAAATCTGGATGCGCGGCGGATTGGGTTATCGGGTGATGCGCGGAGCCGACGGCAGACGGCAGGTTCAGGCTCAGATCTTGGTGCGTCCGGGGTTTATGGAACGGGCAGTCGAGGAAATCGCCGCCGAAGTAGTGTCCGAGGTGGCGTCGGGCACGCTCTGACACCCGCTTGACACCTCCTGCCGGTCTCTTGCCCCGTTGGGGTCATTCTGCATCAAACTGTTCATAAGAAGGATCTTAGGTAATTCCTGGCGCGCTTTCTCGAAGCTGGCGCAAGCCTTGCTTTAGTCCTTCTTGTCTGGCAGCAAGATCCCCAGAACGGGATCGCCGGGCAGCACAAGGACTCCAGCGGAGAACCGCGCACTTCCGCTTTCGAGGACCGCTTCGGCGGTCCTTCTTTTTTGCTCTACTGCATCCCTCACCGGTTGTGATGCCGGCCGAGTGTCCGACACTCTACGCACCTGTCTGACACCATGCTGACACCTTCGCGGGCGCTGGCGAGTTTTCTGGAAAAGTTGATAACTCGTTTGTGTGCAGCAGTTAAGAAAATCATGCAAAACTGGTATGAGGCTTGCTACTAGAGAATCCCAGAGACCAAGCAGTCGGTGCCCGGCGCGGGCCGGGTACCAAGCCAGACGCGAACGAGTCTCTTGCCGGAGATCTCCCTTTGCGGACTCTCCGCACTTTCTCTCTCTCCAGGGGTCGCTCTGCGACCCCTGCTTCTTTTCAGGGAAGTTCGAGCCCGGTCATCCGCATCCGCAAGCCGCTTTTCGAGACTTCGAGTTCGTCGACCATGGCGTCGAGGTCGCCGGCACAACTCTGCCATGAGGCCATGATCTCGGTGCGGTCGAGGTCGACCGCCTTGCGGACCTGCGCGCATCTTTCGATCAAGGTGTAGAGAGAAGGTCTCGAGATGCCCAGCTGCTGGGCGGTGGGCTTGAGTTGCCAACGGTTGTTCCGCAAGGCGGTCCGTAGCTCCTCCTCGTCGACCTCGGAGGGTTTGCGAAAGCTGCTCGGCTTACGCCGTGGCGCGGCCGCTGCGGTCTCTAGCGCGGTGACCTCTGGCGCCCGTTGGCGGGCCAGGCTGGCTTCGGCCTCGCGCAGCATGCGCTCGATCTGGGGGCTGATCCTGACTTCCGCCGAGCCCCGGTTGGCCACCACCAGCTGGCGGGCCACGTTGCGCAGCTGGCGTACATTGCCGGGCCATGGATGGTGGGTCAAGCGGGCAACGATCGATGCCGGCAGCCAGGGGTTGTCAGAGTGAGCGAGTTCCCCCAGACGGTATTCCTCGCCAGTGCCTCGCAGTTCCTGGCGTAGGAAATGAACAAGCAGGCGGCCGATGTCTTCGCGGCGCTCGCGCAGCGGCGGTACGTTGATCTCGTAGCCCGACAAGCGATGCAGCAGAGGCTCACGGAACTTGCCGCTGCGGATCGCCGCTTCGAGATCGGCATCGGTGGCGGCGATCAAGCGAACATCGACCCGGTGGGCTTCTTGGCTGCCGACCCTCTGCACCTCACCGGATTCGAGCACCCGCAGCAGCAGCACTTGCACCTCCGAGGGGGCGTCGCCGATCTCGTCGAGGAAGAGGGTGCCGCCGTGAGCCCGTGAAAAGTAACCCACCTGATTGCGCACCGAACCGGTGTAGGCACCCTTGGCCGAGCCAAAGAGTTCAGCGGTGGCTAGGGAGGCCGGGACTGCCGCCAGGTTGACGCTGAGGAAATCTTGCCGCTGGCGCTTGCTGCTCTGGTGAATAGCCTGTGCCACCAGTTCCTTGCCGGTGCCGGTTTCGCTGCGCAGCAACACTGGCACTTCTAGGTCGGCGACGCGATCGATCTCCTCGCGAACTCTAACGATCGCGTCGCTTTCGCCGATCAGGCCGAATCGGTCTGCCTTGTAGACCGCTGCCTCGCGGGTCAGATGGAGCAGCAAAACCACTCGGCTGGCGAGCAGCAGCACCACCCCGCGTTGCAGATCATAGGCTGAGATCAAGTGTTCGTCCTCGATCTCCAGGCCATCCAGCAGCACGTCGCTGCCCCTGGACTCAAGGGTCAGGCGTAGGCCGTCGGTGCGCGTGCTGCGGCTCAAACGGAGGGGAGTTCGGCTGAGATAGGGGGATTCCAGCGGCCGCGCCTCGCGCTGCCCGGGGATCGAGAATTCCGGAATCAAACGCGAGACCAAGGCGGGCTTGCTTTCGGTTAGGCCGTGCAGAAGGGCGCGTTCGCCGACGCGATCGATCTGCGGATGGTAAATAACCGTCAGGACAGGGATCTTGGCCCGCGCCCTGGCGCGACGCTCAGCAAACTGCGCGCGCAGCTCGGGCGTCAGCTTCTCGACAGTCTCATCTGGTGCCATTGTTGACAGTCTACAGCACCCTCAATCGAACAGCGAAGCCTCGGTCTGTTCGTACCAGTCGACAATACCGGCCCACACCTGCTCGGCGGTTTCGGCGAATTGGAAGAGGTCGACATCCTCCGGGTCGATCACCCCTTCCGCGGCCAGGAACTCGGCATCGAAGACGCCGCGCCAAAAAGACTCGCCGACCAGGAAGACCGGCAGAGGGCGGACCTTGCGAGTCTGGATCAAGCAAAGAGTCTCGAACAGTTCATCGAGGGTGCCGTAGCCGCCGGGGAAAGCCACCAGCGCCTTGGCGCGCATCAGAAAGTGCATCTTGCGCATGCCGAAATAGCGAAATTGGAAGCACAGGTCGGGGGTGATGTAGGGATTCGGGTACTGCTCGTGGGGCAGGGTGATATTCAACCCGAGAGACTCGGCGCCGACATCGTGAGCGCCGCGGTTGCCGGCCTCCATAATGCCCGGTCCGCCGCCGGTGACCACCATTAAGCGATTGTCCTCGGGGCCGCCGCCGGCTTTGCTCACCAGCTGGCCTAGGCGCCGCGCCTCGTCGTAGTAGCGACATTTGGCGAGCACCCGCTCGCGGATCGATACCTGGCGTTTCAGGTTATGGTTCTGCGGTTCCTGGGTGAGAGCTTGGCGGGCCGCCTCCAGCTTTTGCTGGGCGTCTTTCTGCTCGATAACTCGAGTGCCGCCGAAGACCACGATGGTTGAGCGAACGCCGTGTTCGACCTGCAGCAGCTGGGCTTTGGTGTACTCCAGCTGTAGACGCACGCCGCGCAGCTCCGCGCGCTGCAGCAAGGCGAGGTCGGCGTTGGGTAGGCGGTAGGAAGCACTCTCCATCAACGCTTCGACTCTCTCTGGCGCCGCGGCGTCGAGGGTGGCGGATTTGGGTCGACTGTCGGGCAGGGGCTGGCAATGGCGCGGCGGGATCGGTGACGGCCTCTTGGTTGGCTTGCTGGGTTGAGCTTTGGCGGCCGCTGATTTGCGGCGTTTTGGGCGCGGCGGATCGGCCTTCTTGAGCTCCTCCAGTAGGTCGATCTCGTCGTGCTGCTGGGGAATGAAAGTCTGGCAGCCGAACTGCTCTTCCAAGTGGCCGGCCAGAGCCTCGGCCGAGTCGGTTTCGCCATGTACCAAGCAGACCAGCTTGGGTGGTTTCGGCGCACTGGCCACCCACTGCAACAACTCGTCGCGGTCAGCGTGCCCTGACAGGCCGCGGAACGATAGGCATTGGCACCGCACCGGGATGTATTGGCCGTGGATCTTGACTTGGCGTTTGCCGTCGGTGAGCTGTCGGCCGCGGGTGCCTGGCGCTTGGAAGCCAGCCAGCATTACCAGGTTCTTGGAGTCGGGGGCAAGGCGTTTGAGATGGTGCAGCACCCGGCCGGCGGTCAACATGCCGCTGGCGGAAATTATGATCCGCGGCCCCTTCATGTTGTTCAGCTCGATCGAGTCCTGCACCGAGCGGTGGAAGTGGACATCTTCCGGGAACAGCCGCAGGCGGCCGTCTTCGAGCACGTCCGGGTCGAGGTTGCGGCGGTTCAAGAAGCGGCTGTAGATCTTGGTTGCGTTGATCGCCATTGGGCTGTCGATGTGGATCGGGACCTGCGGAATCGAGCCGTCGCGCATCAACCGCCGCAGCATCAAGCTGACTTGCTGTGAACGGCCGACGGCGAAAGCTGGAATCAACACTGTACCGCCGCGGCCCAGGGTCTTGTTGAGCGGCTTGCCCACCTGTTCCAGCATGCTGGTGCTGACGTGCTGACGCTGGCCATAGGTCGATTCTAGGATCAAGACATCACAGCTTGGCAGCGGCTTGGGGTCGAGGTGCAGGGGCATTTCGAAACGGCCAATATCACCGCTGTAGACCAGGCGCAGACCCTGGTTGCGTAGCTTGGCCTCGATTTCGATGAAGGCGGCGCCCAGCAGATGCCCGGAGTTGTGAAAGCGGGCTCGGATGCGGTCCCCCTTGATCAGCGACAACCAGCGCTCGTAGGGCACGCTGCGGCGCAGAATGAGTGCTTTGGCGGCGTCTTCAGCGTCGAAAAGGGGCAGCGCGGGCTTGTGTTTGCTAAAGCCCTTCTTGTTGGCGTAGCGGGCATCTTCTTCTTGGATCTTAGCGGCATCGAGCAACATCAGCTCGGCCAGCTCGAAGGCCGCCGGGGTCATGTGTACCGGTGCCGTCAAGCCGAGTTTGACCAGCCTTGGCAAATAACCCACATGATCGATGTGGGTGTGCGACAGCAGCACATGATCGATGCTCTTGCAGTCGAACCCGGGGGATTCCCAATTGCGCAAGCGGAGCTTCTTGCGCCCCTGGAACATGCCGGCGTCGAGCAGAATGTTGGTCTTGCCGACGCTGAACAGGTGTTTCGAGCCGGTGACGGTGCCAGCGGCACCATGGAATGCTAGACGGATGCTGTTGCTCAAGATCGCTCCTTCCCTCTCCCGGGGATCTCTCACCGCCGCCGCGGTCACGGGGTGGCGCATTTCGAAGTCTTCTTCGTTGTTGCAGGCTAACATGCGATCTGTCTTTGGCCGCGCCGGATGGTCTCCCTCAGACGAGTTCGATCAAGGCACCGTCAGAACGTGCCGGGCAAGTGTGTCCGATCACTGTAGCGGCCGCGTGTCCTGTGGTTTGCAGCTCGGCGATGGCGCTGCTGGCCGCCGCCGGGTTGAGGCCGATCAGCAGGCCGCCACTGGTTTGCGGATCAAAGAGCAGCTCGCTCCTGGGGTTGGAAGTCTTGGTCGATGACGTCAGCCGTCGCCGCCCGGCCGCGGTGTTGGTGTCGTGAAAAGTGCTCTTTATTCCCTGTTCTAGCAACTCCAGGGCTCCGGGCAGGGCCGGTAGACGATCCACTTCCAACCGCGCCGAGAGGCCCGAGGCTTGCAGCATCTCCCCGAGGTGACCAGCAAGGCCAAAGCCGGTGATATCGGTGGCGCCGCGGGCTCCGTGCCGCAAGGCGATCTGGGCGGCCTGTTGGTTGGTCAGTTGTAGTGAGGCCAGCGTGCTCTCGAGCCAAGAGCCGCGGGCCCGTCCACGCATGTCGGCTTGCAACAGCACGCCGGTGCCGAGGGGCTTGGTGAGCAATAGGGCTTGCCCTGGTAGCAAGGCATCGATGCGCAGCAGGGGCGCGGACGAGGGCGCCAGGCCGGAGACTTGGAAGCCCACTAGTAATTCGCCGGCGCTGATCGTATGGCCGCCGAGCAAGGTCACGCCGAGGGGCTCGAAGACGGCTGTGGCGCCGGCCAGTATCTGCACCAACACCTCTTCGCTAGTGGCGTCGTCGAGTTCGGCCGGCAATGCCACCAGAGCCAGCGCGTGAGTGGTCTCGACACCGGTGGCCCAGAGGTCGGACAGTGCATTGACCGCCGCTACCCGGCCGACCAGGTAGGGGTCGTCGGTGAAGGCGCGGAAGGCATCGATGCTAGAAACCAGCAGGTCTCCACCAGGGGTGACTACCACCGCGGCGTCGTCCGGCGTCTCTAAGCCGAGAACCACGCTCGGATCCGGGGTGCCTGGCCTGAGCCGGTCGAGGGCCCGAGTGAGCACGCTCTGGCCTATCTTGGCGGCGCAGCCACCGCAGGCCATGGGCTCGTCGGAGTCGTCCATTTGTGCCATGTCGGCGAAGAGCGGCAGCAGCCTACCGGCGCCATCCAGCACCTGAAAACGGCGCATGAAGCGGCGGTCGATCCAGTCCTTGAGCCGCATCACCCAGGCGCCGGCGAAGGAAAATCCGCGTTTGCCGCCGATCGCTTCACCGTTGCCCAGATTTAACAGGGTGAGGAAGTCCCTCTGCGGTCGATAGGGCCGCAGCGGTCGGCCATCCAAGGCGGCCCGTAAGTTGGCTCCCAGGTAGGGGCCTTGACGCACCGCGTAGACCCCGGCCTTGGCGGTGTCGGGATGCTCGATCATGGTGGCACAATCACCCACCGCGAACAGCTCGTCGTGGCCGACCACTTGCAAGGTCGAGCGGATCTTGACGAAGCCACGCCGGTCGGTGGGCAAACCGGAGTTGCGAAAAATGGGCTGGCTGATCGCGCCGGTGACCCATAGCAGCAGGTCGGTGGCCAGGCGTTCGCCGCCTTCCAACTCGACCTCGCCGGCGTGGGCTGCCGCCACGCGGGTGTCGCAGCGCACTTCGATGCCGGCCGTCTGAGCGTGGTGCTCGACCCGCTGCCGCAAACCGTCCGGGTAGTCTGGGAGGAGTTGTCGGCCGGCTTGCAGCAAGCTGACCTCGACCGCTGCTCGAGTCTCGGCCAGCAGGCGTTGGCGCAAGGTGAAGGCAAGTTCGACCCCACCGGCGCCGCCTCCCACCACTACTACTCGCAGTGGCTGGTTCTGCGATCTCTGGCGCAAGCCGACCAGAAGTTCGTCAATCCTTCGCACGAAGCTGGCGATCGGGCGGGTCGGCAAGGAGTGTTGCCGGATGCCGGGAAGATCCAGACCCGCGACGGTGGAGCCGATGTCGAACGATGCCAAGTCATAAGCGATGTCGGGACGGCCTTCGAGGGCGATCCGGCGGTGCGGAGCATCGATGCCAACGGCTCGCGCCAAGATCACCCTAGCGCCTGCTTGGCGGGCTAGCGGCACCACGTCGATCTCGATTTCCGCGGCACTGTACTGGCCGGCGGCGAAGCCCGGCACCATGCCTGAATAGACCGCTATTGGCGTATCAACCACCAGGGTCAAGTGCAGGTCGCCGCGCGGTTTCATCGTCAGTTGGCGCAGGATCTGAACGTGGGTGTGGCCGCCACCCACCAGGACGAGCTCGCGTTGGCTACGGGTATTCATTGTCGATGGATCTCGCTCTGCGTGTCCGGCATTGAGGCTGTTGCTGAGAAGTAGGTGGCAGATTATTCCACGCCGAAGGGCGCGGGTCAGGAGGGGCAGGACCTCTGGTAGTGTTTCGCCGCGACAGCAGAGAGTTGCGGGTATCACCGACGATACGGGGCCAGCAGAAGATGCGGATGGGTCCAACCAACCCACATACCGCGCGAATTTCGGTAATCGCCCTCACTGCCCATGCCATGGCCGGCGATCGGCAGCACGCGCTAGCCGCGGGTTGTGACGAGTTCGAGACCAAGCCGATCGAGTTCCCCCGCTTACTGGCCAAAATTGCTGCCTTGGTGGCCAGCGGCGAAGGGGCAGAATGAGTGATTCGCGCGAGATCGCTGGTGGCCTTGACCGCACCTGGCTAAGCAGCTTGCACCAAGACCTGTCGGCGTCAGTGGCGCGGCGTCAGTGGCGGCCCTGCGGCAATTTGCTAGCTTGCTCTTCGAAGAAGTCGCGGCCGATGCCCCCGGCGGCTTTGTCGCTGACCTCGGCAAGATCCGTCGCGCTGGCAGAGCCCGGCGCTGGACGGCAAGGCAGTATGACCCGCCTGACCGACAGCCTGCCGGCGATCCCTGATCTGAGCCGGCCGCAACCCCTCGAACGAATTTCGGGAAGGGTGCTGGTGGTGGACGATACGCCGCTCAAGCGCGAGGTTCTGACCCATCGGTTGGAGCGTCAGGGGCACCAAGTGGGTACGGCGGTCAACGGTCGCGAGTCTCTCGAAGAGCTAGAACGCGAGGCTTACGATCTGGTGCTGCTCGACGCGCATCTGTGCTCTTGCTTGGAGAAGAAACAGTTGCGGGATTGCGAGCAGCTAGGCGATGCCTTCATGGCCGCAGCCGGCCTGCTCGAAGAAGTCGAGAATCCAGTGCTCAGCTGCGTGCGTTGCGGGCTCGACATCATCGCCGCCTGTCGCGGTCTGAGTTCCGGCTGGCAGGTGCGTGTGGGCATCCACTGTGGCGATGTGGTGGGAGGGGTGGTCGGCGACCGCAAGTTCCTTTTCGACATCTGGGGCGACACCGTCAACACCGCGGCGCGAATGGAAAGTCACGGAGAGGTGGGCAGCGTCATCCTCAGCCGAACCAACGGCGCAGCAAATTCCACCCCCACAGCACCAGCGCTAGGCCGAGCAAGCCGAACGCCAGCCAGCGTTCGTGGGGATAGAACAGGGCACCGGCAATCAGCGCGGCGGAGGCGGCCATGGTATTGCCCAGACCGTCGATGGACTTCTCCATGCGGCGCAGTTGGCGGCGGCTGTCGGGGGCCAGAGAGGCGCGCACCACCAGCCTGCCGCGGCTCGCTTGGGCGGCCACTTGGCCGAGGTCCGAGGGCAGGCGGGAGAGTCGCTGAGTGTCGACCAGCAGATCGCGCAGGCGCTCGCTCCAACCCGCGGCGAATTCTCCGGCCAGGCGCTCGGCGAAAGGCAGGGTTTCGAGCCAGGGGTTGAATTCGGCATCGAGGCCGGTGGTCAGGCCGGTGAGCAGTTCGATGGCCCGGCCGGTGAACGTCAGGTCGGTCTGGATCTGAATCGGAGTCTCCAGGATCAGCTGTCTGAACTCCAGCAAGAGAGCCGCCGCTTCGCTCTTGACCAGATTGTTGAGACGGCTGACATCGGCGCCCCAGAATTTGTCGAAGGCTTGTTCGAGGGCCTCTTCGAGCTGTATCAGATCAGCCCCTGGCAGCAGCAGGCCGCTGTCGACGCAGGCGCGGATCACCAGGCTGGCGTCGCGGCTGCCGAGGCCGACCAAGAACTTGCGCAAGGACGCGCGCAGGCGTTCCGGGATCTCCGCCACCATGCCGAAGTCGACGAACACAATCTGAAAAGACGGCTCGCCCGCGTTGCTTCCGGGCAACGGTCGCACGAAGAGGTTGCCGGGATGGGGATCGGCATGCACGAAATTGTGCACGAAGACCTGCTCCATATAGACCTGATAGAGCTGCTTGGCGAGTTCTCGCGGGTCGATGCCGGCGGCTTCCAAAGCGGCCGCATCATCTACCTTGATAAAGGCTACGTTTTCCTCGGTCAGCACTCGGCGGCTGCTGGTCGACCAGTAGATAGAAGGGATGTAGACCCTGGGGTCCTCGGCGAAGCACTCGGCAAAGCGCTCGGCGTGGGTACCCTCTGATCGCAGATCGAGTTCGCGGCGAGTGGTTTGTTGGAATTCGTCGATCAGCGCATCGAGGTCGACCCGCCGGTGGACGAAGCGCCAACCCTTGAGCCAGCCGAGAGCCAAACCTACCGCCGCCAAGTCGGTCTCTACCAGCACATCGATGCCCGGTCGGAGCACCTTCAACACCACCTCTTCGCCGCTGATCAGCCGCGCCGCATGCACCTGCGCCAGCGATGCCGCACCGAGGGGTTCGCTTTCGACCGCGGCGAAGAGTTCACCCAGCGGGCCGCCGAGCTCACGTTCGATCTCGGCGGCGATCAGGGCGAAAGAAACCGCCGGCACCTCGTCCTGCAGTCCTTTGAGTTCGCGAGTGACTTCCGATGGCAGCAGATCGACTCTGGTGCTCAAATACTGCCCCAGTTTGATCAACACGCCGCCCAACTCGACCGCCAAGCCGCGGTAGCGCACCGCGATCCGTCGCCAGCGGCCCCGCGGATCGCGGCGTAGCCAGCGCAGGCCAGGGCTGCGCATCAAGAAGTCCCAGAACAAGATATGCAGAAAGACCCTGGCGAAGAATCCACGCACCCGGAGGTAGCGTCGGCGGTCGATGGCGGGGGAAGGCGGATCTGGAGCGACAGCGTCCGGCGGTGCCGTCGAGCGCTCGGGTCGTGGGGGCTGGTCAGGCTGCGTCATCTGCCCGTCTTACCACAAACCCAGGGGGCGGACCGCGGGATCGCCAGCTGGAAGTGTTTGCAAGTTAAGTAGGGGACAAGAGCGTGCGCCACGCTCGTCGTGCTCTCCGGTTCTCCTGCCTAGGGTTGTCAACCGAAGATTTCACTGGCATAGTCTTTCCCTTCAGAGATTTTTCTCTGTGTGAAACAGTAAAGCTACAGGGAGATCGACTTAGAATGTGCGATCAGCCAATATGTTGGATACTCAAGGGCAGCTTGGTTCGAAGAGGTTGCGATAATCTCTGGATTTGTGGAGTTTTGAGATGAGTAGGCGGTCTGGGCTCGCGGAGCCGCGTCAAGATGCCGAATTTCGCCACGCGATCGATGCTTTGTCTGAATACCGTCAGGTCAACAAGACTCAGATCGCTCGGGCGGCGGGATTGGCGGTCTCGGGGTTAAAACGTGCTTACTCTGGCAAGGGTTCGATGACCTCGCTTAAGGTAGCGGCCATTTGTCGGCCCTTTGGGGTCAAGCGATCGGAGTTTTGGAAGTGGGGCGAAGATCGTCATGCGCTGAGTCTCAAGCACACTCTGGAGATGGAGAAACGGCGCTTGCAACAAGCCGATCCGGAAGCTATCGACTTGGCGCTGGCCCGCTTGATCGAGGTCGATGCGGAGGTCGGTAAAGACATGCTAATGCGCCACTTGACCCGCCTTGATGCGGGGTTGGGAGAGGCCATTGCCCGCAGTCTGGAGGAGATCGAGCGCGACGACAGGCTCAGGCGTAGGCCACCGCAGGTTGGCCGCTGAGGGCGGATGGTGAGATCGATCCGTTAAGGTTGATGGATGAGTTCGCGCCGGCCGACAGGATTTTTCAGCACCGTTCGCTTTTTCAGCATCACTCTGTGGCGCGGCTTGCGTCGCCGCTGTCCCCATTGTGGTCACCAGACTCTCTTTCGCAACTGGTTCTCCATCCATGAGAGCTGCTCCCACTGCTCCCTGCGATTCGAGGAGTCTCCCGGCGATATCTGGGGTTTTTGGCTGATTGGCGATCGGGTCTTTCTGGGCTTGCTGATCCTGGCGCTCTTTGTGGTTTTTCAGCCCAGAGAATGGCCTCTCGGGGGCCTATTGATGGTCATGACCTTGGTGCCCCTGCTGGGGACCATGCCGCATCGATTGGGCTTCTGTCTGGCGCTCGACTATCTTTCGCGGGTCTATCTGCATAGCGGTAGGCTGCCGCCAGCTGTCGGCGAGGATTCGGCCGAAGGATGAAGGGCGTTGACCCTCCAATCGAACCTCTGTAGCCTGCTCCCTCGAAGATGCCCCGAACCGAGATTCCAGCGATCGAATTCAGTGTCGTCGTGCCCTGCTTCAATGAGCGTGACGCAGTGCGCCAGACTGTGCGTGCCCTCGAAGAGGGGCTCGCGGGTCACGGCGAATACGAGCTGATCTTCGTCGACGATGGCTCCACCGATGGCACCGGCGAAGAGCTTGATCAAGCGGTTGCCGAACACCCGCGGTTGCGGGTCTTCCATCACCCTGCCAACCGAGGCTACGGCGCCGCCCTCAAGACCGGCCTGCGGCGCGCGGCGAGCGACACGGTGGTGATCACCGATGCCGATGGCACCTATCCCAACGAGCGCATCCCGGATCTGCTGGCGCAGCTAGGCGAAGCCGACATGGTGGTCGGCGCGCGACTTGGCGCCGAGGCTCCGCAAGCCTTGCCCCGGCGCTTTGCCAAGTGGTTCTTAGAGCGTTATATGGCCTGGTTGGCGGCGCAGCCAATTCCTGACATGAACTCCGGGCTGCGCGTTTTCCGCCGTTCCTTGGCCGAGCGATTCATCAACATCTTGCCCGACGGATTTAGTTTCACCACCACCATCACTCTGGCGATGATGACCAACGGTTTCGTCGTCGACTACCTGCCGATCTCCTATGCCCGGCGGGTCGGCCGCTCAAAGATCCAACCCATCCGCGACACCCTGCGGTTCATCCAACTGATCGTCCGAACCGGCATGTACTTCGCTCCGCTGCGGGTGCTCGCCCCGGTTCTGGTGTTGCTCGCCCTGATCACCTTTGCGGCCCTGGGCTACGATATCTGGGTGCTGCACAACCTCACCGACAAGTCGATCCTGCTGCTGCTAGCGACCCTCAACACCGCCATGTTCGCCCTGCTGGCGGACATGATCGACAAGCGGCTGGGGCGCTAGGGGCCTAAGCTGTTGGATCATCCCAATATCGCCAAAGTGTTCGATGCTGGCGCTACTGAAAAGGGACGTTCGTTTTTTGTTTTGGAGTTGGTCGCGGGAGAGGCGATCACCCGCTACTGCGATCGACACCAACTGTCGCCGGAGCAGGCCGAACGGGTCCTCGATATCGATGGCAGAACCGATATCTACTCTCTGGGAGTAGTGCTCTACGAACTGCTTGCCGGTTGTTTGCCAGTCGATGGTGGCGAGCTACGCTCTAGATCGGTGCGGCGCTTGGGGGAAGTGTTTCAAGCCACTGGACCGCCGGTTCCGAGCAGCCGGATGAGTGGCCAAGACAAGCTGACGTCGACAATTGCCGCGGACCGTCGGACACAGCCTGCCGCTTTGCGCCGGGAGTTGCGCGGCGATCTCGATTGGATCGCTATGAAGGCGCTGGAAAGGGACCGTGAGCGCCGCCTTGACGGCGCCTCGGAGCTGGCTGAAGAAATCGCTCGCCACTCGCGCCATCAGCCGGTGCTGGCCGGACCGCCGACCTTCGTCTGTCGGACCAGCAAGTTCCTGCGCCGCCATCGGCTCGGCGTGACGGTGGCGGCCAGCATTCTGGCGCTGCTGCTGACTTTCACCGTGCTCATCGCCAGGCATTCGATCGAGTTAGGGTGGGCGTTGGAACAGAGTGAACGGGAGACGCGCAAAGCAGCCGAGGTATCGAGCTTTCTCTCCGCGTTATTCGCGGTGGTCGATCCGGCTGAGTCCCGCGGCGGTAGCCTCGAATTGCGGCGGTAGCAGCTCGGCGAGGAGCAGGTGACTCGAGCTATCACTTTGCTGAATCTCGGCGTGCTCAAACGGCAGACCGGCCGGCACAAAGAAGCCGAAGGCTTCTATCGTCAGGCCCTCCACCTAGAGCAGCGCTTGCTAGGACTCGATCATCCGACGGTCGCCATTCCGCATCACAATCTGGCGACCTTGTTGCGTCGGCAGGGGCGGATCGAGGAGGCCGAAGCCGAGATACGGCGAGCGGTCGAGATCCTGCGGGCTGCCCATGGACCAACACATCCCCACGTCGCCCGCTCGCAAGCGGCGCTCGGCAAGAGCGTACTCACAGCTGGCCGGCCGCTAGAGGCGGAGATTCTGCTGTGCCGGGCAGAGCGAGTGTTGGGCAGTTCGCTGCCTGCGTAGACCTCGTGGACCAAGGCGGTGGGTTGCAGGGTTGAGGCCCGGGCGTTCCCTGGCCACCCGCCCGCTGGCGATGCGGCGCAGTTCTGAATAGACCAGCGGTAGGAACTCTTCCGCAGCTTCGGAATCGCCATCACTGATGGCGTTGAGTAGTTGGGTTGTGTGTCCTGACATTGATCATGCCTTGCGTGCTTGTGGCGAGAGCCAACGCGACTTGAAGTATCGCAGATTCGGCCACGCTCTAGTGTTGCCGCCGTTCAGCGTTACGAACGCAATTTCGGTTGCCTAGATCTTCCGCTCCGGCTTCGAGCCTGGCGCAATGCGTGACGATTTAGCGCCGCTGTTCTTGAGCCGCAGCTAGTTCGAGTGTTGTAGTCGCCAACTGGCGTCAGGCTCTGTATTGCCACTGTCGAGCAACAGATGCTGAGCTTTTTCCCGGTGCATCTGGCTGAGGTCTGGGCGCGATGGACAAGGAAGAGGCAATTTGAGCAGGGCACCTGCCGACCACCTCGGGTGACCCGGGTGGTCCGTAGGTGGTCTGGGCTCCTGAGCCACCAACTGCAAGGTGTGCCGACACTCGCTGTGCTTCGTCTGCACTCCAGAGACTGATATTTATTGGCCAAGCAGTGGGGTGGCTCACCGGTCTGGGCTCGAAGGTGCTGGCTCGGGCCACCAGGGGGGTATTTTGCCAAGGTTTGCGAGGAATCGCGGATCGTCTCGCAGCGAGTCGAAAGCCGGGCTCTTCAGCGAGTGGGGCAACCAGAGATTTTGCTCCTGAGCAGCTCTTGCCAACCAATCGAGCCCTTCCTCCGTTCGGCCTGCTCCGGAGTATGCCGCGGCAACCCAGGTTGGGTACCCGGGGTCTCGTTGCCTTCTGGAGAGCAGAACCTGCAGCTCCCAGGCGTAGTAGCCGATCATTCCTTTCTCTTGGGTTGAGCGCCTGAGTTCGGCGATCTGCCGACTGTCGAGTCTCTCTCGCTCTACGGCCGAACCGACCAGAATCTCAAGAGACTGCTCCTCTTCTCCCAAGCGAGCGAAGGCCCAAGCCTTTTCACGAGCGATCCACTGGAATCTACCGCCGAGCGCCTCCGCGTCTTGGAAGCGGCTCAGCGCTCGTCGGTAGCTCCCGGCGGCGTTCAGGCGCTGGCCGGCCGCAGCGTGGATCAGTGGCGACAGCGGGTCGAGTTCGAGGGCGGTTTCGATCTCGCGTAGCGCCTCTTGGTGTCGGCCGATGAGCGAAAGCAGCTCCGAGTACCACTGGTGAGCGGTGCCGTAGCTCCGCTCGAGCTCGATGGCGCGCCGATAGGCAGTCTCGGAGCCCGACCAGTCGTGATCGCGCTGGAGCCGAAGCAAGCCCAGCGCGGCATGCGTCGGAGCGAACCCCGGGTCCAGCTCGATCGCCTTGCTGATCGCTGCCTCCGCTCCAGCGTAAGCCGCGTCCTCGGGTCGGCCGAGATAGGAGTTGCCCAGCAGGTGGGCAATTGCCAACGCTGCCCAAGCTGGCGCAAAGCCTGAGTCGAGTTCAACGGCGCGCTCCAGCAAATCGAGCCCGCGAGCGAGTTCCCTTCGCTGCTGAATCACTTGGTGGCCCTGCAAGTAGGCGCGATAGGCCTCGGGATTGATCGGGTCTTCGCGGGTCAGCCGATTTGCTTCGGCAGGACTGAGCTTGGTGCGGGTCAGGTCGGCAACGTCCTTGGCGACTTCGCGCTGAAGTTCCAGCACTTCGGAGAAGCGTCGATCGTAGCTGCGGCTTAAGACGTGTTCGTCCAGATCGGGACGAATCAACTGAGCTGTGATCCGCAAACGTTGATCGACCACCAACACCGAACCCTCGAGCAGGTAGTCGACGCCCAGTGCTTGGGCGATCTCCGATGCCAGGGCGTCTGAGTCGCGGAAACGCATTGACGAGGCGGGCGAAACGACTCTCAACCCGGAAAAACCGGCGAGTTGGTGGATCAGCTCCGCCGTAAGTCCGGTGGCGATATAGGCGATCTCTGGGTCCGGTGAGAGGTTCTTGAAGGGCAGGACGGCGATACCGGGTCGCCGGAGTATCTCGACTGCGCCAGCCGAAGCCGGATTGGCGTTCCGAGCCAGCCGTTCACTACCCCATCTGCCCAGCCACAGAGCCATCAAAGCGAGCAGGATGGCCAGGACGATTGGCATCTGCCAGCGCCTGAGTCTGCTGTGGGACCACCCCTGGGTCTCCGGGTTTGCTTTGGAGTTCGCTATCGGCGATATCCCTGACTTGCTGGAGTGAGGTTGCACCGGAGCTATCAGCCGGTAGCCCCGCCGCGGGAGGGTCTCGATGTAGCTCGGTTCCTGGGCGTTGTCCCCGAGCGCCTGGCGCAGCAGTGACATCGCGCGACTGAGGGTCTCGTCCACCACCGCCCGCCCTTCCCAGACCTCGTCGAGAATCTCGGCCCGTGAGATCACCTCGGACGGCCGTTCGGCGAGGAAGATCAGCAGGCGCATCGCCATCGGCTCAAGCTGGCGAACGTCGGAGCCTCGCAGCAGCCGTGAGTCCTCCGGCACGGCGAGCCAATCGCCGATCTCGAACGACGAGCAATCCACTGGCGGCCTGTGGCCCAAGATCGAAGTTTCTGGGGATGATGCCGGTCCTAAGCTCATCCTAAGCCAACCCTTTTCACTTTGTCAGGACACCATCGCCACGGATCGCCAAGCATGGGAACCGTCGCACCGACTCTCTCTGCCTGAGAGTATATCGTCTGTTAACAATAGGGAGTCCGATCATGTTTCCTCTTCACTCCGGTACCTGGATCTCTTCTTCACCAGGACCAGCCAACGCCTCGGCCAGAGTAGCTCTCGCAATCGGCCTCGTGCTCGCGTTTGGTGTGGCGGCCAATCCGGCTAGGGCGCAACTCGATATCCCAGGATTCTCGTTTCACGGTGGTTTTGGCGAAGGTCGGATGGGTAGTGCCGTCGCGGTGGGAGATTTCAATGGTGACGGGTTTGACGACCTGGCGGTCGGCATGCCCAATTTCACTTTCAGCAACTCGCCCGGCCCCGGAGCTTTGTACATGCTCTACGGCGGGCCGGGAGACTGGTCCCTGATCGAGATCGTCACGCCGGAGGAGTTGGGCAGTTTCGGTGAGCTGGGCGCTCAATTTGCCGCAGCTTTGGCTGCTGGAGACTTCGACAACGACGGCCATGACGACCTGGCAATAGGTGTTCCGAACCGCACGGTCAGCAGCCAGTTTGCCGCTGGCCAGGTCGTCGTGGTGTACGGCAGTCCGCAGAACCTTGACCTCGACAGCGCTCAGTTCATCAGCCAGAACTCAATTTCAGGTCTTGCAGAAGTCGGCGATCAATTCGGCTCTAGTCTGGCGGCGGGCGACCTTTCCGCCGATGGTGTCGATGACCTCGCCATCGGAGTCCACCTGGAGGATCTCCCGGGCGATCTTGGATCGCAGGAGGATGCCGGAGCGGTCAACGTGCTCTACGGTTTCCAAGACGTCGGCCTGGTTAGCCCCGGTAACCGAATCCTTCATGAAGACAGCCCAGGGGTGAGTCTTAACGCGAATGCCGGAGAGCACTTCGGCTACGCGCTCGCCATCGGCCAGTTCACCGGCAACTCGTTCCCCGATCTGGCGGTCGGAGTACCGGGCGAGATCGTGCTCGGCCCCGGTGCGAAAGGCGCCGTGGTGATTTTTCCCGGCGCGCCCGGTGGCATCGATCCGGTCACCGGGATCGAAGCGTTCTTCAGCCAAGAGACTCCAGGAATCCTCGGCACCGCGGAAGAAGGCGACAGCTTCGGGTTTGCGCTCGCATCGGGCAACTTTGACGGCGATCTGTGGACGGATCTTGCCATCGGCGTACCTGGCGAGAGCGAGCTCGGGGCATCCAACTCCGGCGCCGTACAGATTCTCTACGGCGGGCCGATCGGAATCACGGCATTCGGCGATCAGTTCATCGTCGAGAGCAGTTTCGACACGGATGTGGATCCCTTCGATCGCTTGGGCGTCGCTTTGGCGGCTGGAGACTTCAATGCCGACGGTCGAGACGACTTGGCGATCGGCGCGCCCTTAGACAATTCGCTCGGCTCTCAGAACTCTGGTGAGGTCGATGTGCTCTACGGCACCGCCAACGGCCTGACGATCGCTGGCGGACAAGTCTTCAACATGATCTTCTTCGACACCCTGGAGATGGAAGACCTCTTCGGCTCGGCTCTTGCCACGGGGCGCTTCTTCCATCGCTCATCCAAAAGCCAGGATCTAGCCGTTGGCGTTCCAGGATGGGGTGAGCCCATCGGTGCCGATCCGGGCGCCATCTTGGTAATTCGCAGCCGGTCGATTTTTGCGGATGGATTCGAAACCGGCGACTTTTCACGTTGGGACATCAGCGTTCCCTGAGAGGCGGCCGTCCGGGCGAGTGGCAAACCAGGGCCGCAGTGCATCGAAGCCCTCACCCCAGGGCAAACCCCTAGAGGGGATTTGGCGTGACCGCAGTCTCGAGTACGAAGCCCACCGCCGTGAGCAGGAGGCCGGCTCTGAGACCTTCACCAAACGCCATTCCCTGCGGCTGGATCCGCTGCCCTGCTGGCGGCACCTGCCGTCTGATGAGATTCGCCGGCGTCTTACCGAGATGGTCGCGGAGATCGATGCTGAAAGCGCCCGACGGTTGGTACTCGGCGGCTCCGCGCCCCTGGGTGCGGCAGCGATCCGCAACCAGCACCCACACCAGCGGCTTGCTCGCGGCAAGAAATCTCCGGCGTCAGCTGCCCATGCAGCATCGAAAGCGGTCCGCAAGCAGTTGAAGGAAGCCTACCGCCTCTTCGTCGAGGCATATCGGCAGGCGGCCGTCCGCTTGCGGTCGGGCAACTACTCGGTAGAGTTTCCGCAGAGCTGTGTTCCGCCCCCACGGCCCTGTGTTTCGAGCGTCCTTGAGCAGCCAGGAAGTAGGGAGGACCGATCCGGGTGCCTGGATAGGCTGCGACTTCACGAGGGTCTCTGCTACCAAGAGAGATCGCAAACCATCGGACTTACCTTCTCAATCAACAGGGGAGGTGTGTCCTGATTGCACCCGAAAGCAATGACGAGCGATCGGCAGACTTGCTCGATGGTCGCTGCTAGGCCAAAGACCACGATTCCTCGTCGATGGACGCCCGACCCTCTGTGCCAATGTAGGTGAGACACTCCCGTACCGATAAATTAGTGAGGGCGTGGAGAGCAAACACCATGGCGAGTCCAAGCCACGAGCTGCGAGATATGAGTGCTGACCGACCAGATCCCGAGGTAACTGAGAAGGCGAAGCGGCGGCGGTACAGCGCGTCGTACAAGCTGAGCATCGTCCAGGCCGCCGACGCCTGTAGCAAAGCCGGCGAGATTGGCGCCCTGCTTCGCCGGGAGGGTCTGTATTCCTCACTCCTATCGAAGTGGCGCCAGCAACGCGATGCCAGTGCTCTGGCCGGTCTGTCGAAGAAGCGCGGTCGCAAGCGTCGACCGGTCTCTGCCGAGGCCCGCCGCGTCGCGGAGCTTGAGCGTGAGAATGCCCGGCTCAAGCATCAGCTGTACAAAGCCGAGACGATCATCGATGTCCAAAAAAAACTTTCCCGGCTGCTAGGGATCGAGCCGAGCGAGAGCCAGCCATGAGCGCTGTGGCGCCGCTGGCCGAGACGGTGGGGGTGCAAGCAGCCTGCGTCGCCTTGGCGGTCCCCAGAGCCACTTTCTATCGCCGCCGTCGGCAGCAGAGCGCAGGGCCGCAGCTATCAACGCGGCCTCGACCGCCGCTGGCATTGACGCCCGCTGAACGCCAGGAGGTCCTCGATGTGTTGCACTCGGAGCGCTTCGTCGACCGCTCGCCGCGTCAAGTCTGGGCGGCGCTGCTGGACGAGGATCAGCGCCATATCTGCTCGGTGCGCACCATGTACCGGGTCCTGGAGTCTGAGGGCGAGCTGCGCGAGCGACGCCGTCAGCGGCGTCATCCCAACTACACCAAGCCCGAACTGCTGGCCACAGGGCCGAACGAGGTGTGGTCGTGGGACATCACCAAGCTCAAGGGCCCGGTGAAGTGGACCCACTACTACCTTTACGTAATTCTGGACGTCTTCAGCCGCTACATCGTCGGCTGGATGCTCGCCTGCCGCGAGTCCGGAGGGCTCGCGAAGCGGTTGATCGCCGACAGTGTTGAGAAGCAAGGTGTTGAGCGAGATCGACTTACCTTGCACTCGGACCGCGGTTCGAGCATGACATCCAAGCCAGTGGCTCTACTGCTGGCCGATCTCGGGATGACACGGTCGCTGAACCGGCCCTACACGAGCAACGACAATCCGTTCTCTGAGGCCCAGTTCAAGACGCTCAAGTACCATCCGAGCTTTCCCGACCGCTTCGGATCACTGGAAGATGCACGAGCATTCTGCCGCTCGTTCATCGGCTGGTACAACACGCAGCACTACCACACAGGACTCGGCTTGTTGACGCCAGAGACCGTCCACTACGGCCTCACGGCCTCAGTACTGGAGCAACGTCGAGAAGTCCTCGCCGCCGCCTCAGCCGCTCATCCAAGCCGCTTCAAGCGGCGAGCGCCGGCTTTGCCGGAGCCCAGTGACAAGGTCTGGATCAACCCGCCGACCACCGCCGCCAGCACTGACCCAGTCGATACCGAGAACGTAGTGACACACCGCGTACACAACGACGCACCAGGCGAGACCCCTGGCTGCGCGCCCTCGCTGAAAGCGATGGTGCCGGAGCCACTACCGATTCCGTACTAATTCCCAGAAGAAAGTGTCTCACTTTCATTGACACATTCCGCGATAAGAGCGCCCATCGACGAGAGAGTGAGTTTTCCAGAGCTGAGAATCAGCGGCCGTAGTGGATGTTGCCGAGGTGGGTGGCACGCCTGTTGGGGTGGGTGAGCAGGAGGTTCCCAATCTGCTCACCCAAAGCGAAATGGTCGAACGGTGGATGACTCTCGACGCTTTGGCGACGAGCGACCGGGACCGTATCCTCTACGTCGTCGACTCGCTCATTAGGGAAGCCAAGACCCGCCAGGCTTTCGGCGCCTCTTGATCCAATATAGACGGAAACCCGGCTCTCACCGGGCTCGATCAATACAGCTCGCTGATTTCAGTTGGCTTGCAGCGAAACGCCTTCTGGCACCTCCGCAGCAGGCCGATGGACTTATCCGAGACGCACGTACCCGGCAGTCCTACGCCGCTACTTGAGCCCAGATGCACGAAAGCCCGGCATCAGCCGGGCTTTCTGCGAAACGGTTGGCACCTGGCCGCTCAGAGCCCAGTCCAATAGTCCTGCACGCTGGGATCTGTGCGGGGACGGCCCGGCGACGGGCCGTCCTACCGCGACCGCCTGTTGGGCGCCTGTTCAGCAGCTAGTCAAGTAACAGCGTTTTCGAGACAAGGTGTCTCCAATTCTTCCGATAGGCTCTTGCGAGGTTCCTTCCGCACCAAGGGCAAAACGATATATGACTTTCTGTAACTAAAGCGATAGGAGTGGCTAGCAACGGGAGATCATCTTGGTCACGAGTGTCCACCGATCGGATTTGGAGAACGAATCTTGGCCTGTCGTATTCGGTGTCGCCTACAAGTACAGAAATACCTCGTTCCCCCTGCTGTTCGAAGCGCTCTTTGAACGACGCGCAGCACCACTTTCTTGGAGTTAACATCATCTTGGAAGTCTCTCAAGTTTCTTGAAGTGCCTGGCAAGTTCTGCTGTAGCTTCTTCCGAAAGTCGAAGCTCGCGGGCGGTCTTCCCGCCCATTTGAGTTGTACTCTCAGTTATGAAGTTCGCAAGACGTAGTTTCTTAACAAGAGCCGCCGGGAGTTTGGCTGCGAAGAGCTGTCCGCCACTTCTGGCTTTCGAAGCCAATTCCTTGGCCCCATCTCCTACAGCCACAGAAAGCGCTCTTCCTGCCTCAACTGGTCCGTCCAGCTTTGTGAACAGAATCACAGTAGATGCACCCGAACCTCCTGTAGTCAAATCGTCGGCAAATTCTGCGACAATAGCTGCAGCTGAGAGTTGGACGGATGGGTTGAGATAAACTGTAAGCGCTGCCTCTGCCAGATACGGTCCCGCAGTAGCTCCAGCGATAACGAACCCGGCTGCCACGAGCGCCCCCGTACCTCGAGCATTGATATTCTCGATGTACTGCTCTTGTGTGATTTCTCCCTTCAGCATGCGCTGGATATCTTGTTCGAGCATTAGAGCTGCGCGGCTCTCCCGACCATCTGAGTCGATCTCGTTGATCGGATTGTTGGCCCCGTAGGTGTAGCGATTCCAACTTCCTGGTGCGCTGACCTTGGCGGACTTCGCCGGATCGACACTCAAGAACCGCCCCACTACCGGGCTGCAATGCCGAGCATGCATGTAGTCCAGCTCGCTCCTCACCCCGGTGCCGGTCTTGTCCCGCTCATGACCGGTGAATTTCAGCTGAATCTCATCAGCCCCCGCGCTGGTCGCTTCCTGACCAAACGGGTAATAGTTGTGCAACGCCACCTGCTGACCACCGCGAGTGATCTGCCGGGGTGTGCCCAGGTGATCAAGATGGAGATGCGACGTCATCTCGCCACCGCTACCCTCGGGCTCGATGGTGGCTAGCGGCTGCCCGCCGCGATGGACGTAGTCTCGACTCCAGCTGAAGGCGCCGCCAGCTGGCTGATCGTAGACCCGCAGGACCTCATTGCCGAGCCCGCGCAGGGTCCAGGTGAGGCTGGCGGGCTGGGTGGTGCAAGTGCTGGTGGCGCCGGGGCCGAAGCAGTCGAAGGTGAGGATCCGCTCGTCCTCTGCGTTGTAGATGAAGACCCGCGCTTGGTCGGTGTTTGAGCGCAGGTGCTTCATCATGTTGGCGCCATCGAAGGCGTAGTCGAAGCTCTCGCTGCCGAGGGTGATGTCGGTCAGATTGCCGGCAGCGTCGTACTGAGCGCCTGAGAGGCCGAGGCGGTTGGTGGTGGTGCTGGGGTTGAGGTTGAGAGCCACGAAACCGGGTGTCGACAGCTGCTGGATGTTGCCGAAATTGTCATAAGTCGCCGTCTGGGTGAACCGGGTGGCGCCGACGGAGGTTTGGCCGGAGCGTAATCGGCCGAGGCGGTCATAACGGTAGTCCAGGTTGCCGATGGCCGAGATATTGCCGGCTCCGTCGTAGGAGAAGTTGCCGCTGTTCCAGCCCGCGGAGGTGGTCAGCTGGTGCGGCCGGGCGAGGCCGTTGGAGCTGCTGACTTCCTGGGTGTCGACCACACCATCGCCGTGGGTGAGCTGGTGCAGCATGCCACCGCTCTGGTAGGTGAGGTTGTTGGCGAAGCCGGGCACGGACCTGAGCATACCCTTCTCGTAGTTGAAATTCACCGTGCGCTGTGGATCGTTGGTGGCGCAGCCGCCGTCGGCGTGCTGACAGCTGGGGTAATCGAGCTGTGACAGATTGCCCTGGGTGTCGAAGGCGAAGCCGGTGGTGAAGGCGTAGTTGCCGGCGAAGAACTGGTAGCGAGTCTGCTTCTCCGACATCAGCCCCTGGCGACCGGTGTAGCGGAAGCTCTCGGAGAGCTTGACGTCGAGGGAGCCGGGCTCGGGGGCCAGGGGGCTCTGAATGTCGACCCAGTTGTGGCGCACGGTCTGCACCAGCTTGCCGGCCCGGTGGTCGCTGCCAGAGTTGGCGCGGGCGTAGCGGAACTGCTTCTGCAAGCGCGGGGTGCTCCCCGCGCCATTGCTCGATTCGAGGACGCGGATCAACCGGCCGGCGGCGTCGAAATCGAAGCTCAGATCGAAGGCGGTACTGCCGATCAGATCTTTGGAGGTGGCGTTGCCGCCCGCGTCATAGCGGTAATCGATGCGGCCATTGCCCGAGGGGCCGATCTCGGGATGGGTCTCGGAGAGTAGGAAGCCGCGACCGTAATAGCTGAACAAGCGGGTCTGGCCGCAGGTCGAGCCGGCGAGGTTCTGGCACACTTTGGTCAGTCTGCCACCATCGTCATATGAGTAGCGAGTCAGCAGACCGCCACCGCCACAGCTCCCTGACCAGGGGGCGGAACTGCCCTCGCAGACCTCGGCCAGACGGCCCTGGCCGTCCATGATCTCGGTGACGTGGGTGTCTTGCTGGCCACTGGTCAGCTGCACTTTGAAGCGCCGGGTCTGCACCCGGTCGCCTTGGTAGGTGAAGAAGGTCGCCGGCTGTTCTGGCGGCTTGACCCGGCCGGGGCGGCCGAAGCGATCGTAGGCGATGTAGGTCGTGCGCCGGCTCTCGCCGGCCGCGGAGGCGGTGGTCCACACCGACTCGTCCGTCTTCCAGTGACGGGGGTTCCAGGTTGTGTAGCGATGCCAGAGCTCGGTCTGGCCAGCGTTGGCGACGGGGATGCGCACGGTCTGTTGCAGCCGCCGGCCGAGGCCGTCGTAGCGGTGCTCGCGGAAGCTCATCAGGTCGGTGCCGCTGCAGGAGGTCTGGAAGGGCTGGCACTGTTGCTCGGTGAGCTTGGGGGCAAGACCGGGGTTGGCGGTGGTGGGCAGGGTGTAGGTCCACTGGGTCCAGCCCAGCTCGGCCGGGCGCTGGCCGGTCAAGCGGCCTAGGCGATCGTAGGTAAAGCTGGTGCCCAGGCCCGCTGCGTCGCGGCTGGTGGCCACCAGGCCGGTGTCTGAGTCGATGTCGTAGTCGGCCAGGGTGAGGATCGCGGTGCCGGTGCAGTCCACCGCCGTCGACTTGCGCAGGCTGCCACTGGCGTAGACGTGGTCGGTGCGGTAGGTCGGGCCGGACAAGCTGAGGCTGCACAAGGAGCCGGTGCCGAGGTTCTGGGTGTCGCCGCCATAGACCCGCTGGCGGGTGACGAAGCCGTTGCTCGAGGTGAGGAGGCTCACCACGTCGCGGCTCTGGCGATTGCTACCGGCCAGCTGGCGGCGGCGTTCGAGGAAGCCGGTGGTGCTGTTGAAGCAGAACTCCGCTTTCTCGGTGGTCCCGCCTTCGCTCACCGACTGCTCGTCCCAGGTCTCCAAGATCCAGCGTGCGTTGTGGCTTGGCAGCACGAAATCGGTTGCCGGATCGATCGAGCTGTCGTCGGGGTTGGCGATGATGTAGGTGCCGCTGTTGGCGTTGTAGGTGGTGCTGCTGGTGCGCACGTCGGCGGCGCCGAAGCTGCCGCCGGTGGTCATGGTGCGGAAGTGGCCCAGGCCATCGAAGTCCGAGAAGGTGACTTCGCGGAACTTGCCGCCGTCGTCGTGGAAGGTCTCCTTGCGGTAGCGCAAGCGGTGGGCCTTCTCGTTGTAGTTGCCGGCGTCGCGGCCATCGCTGTCGAACTCAACGAAGATCGAGCGGAGCTTGGTTCCGCCAGCGTTGAAGAGTTCTTGGGAAAGGAAGGGGCCGGCTTCTGAGAAGCTGCCACTGATGGGATCGCAGTAGGTGTAGGGCAGGCCGTAGGACCAGCGATTGTTGGCGCCGACGGTGGAGAAATAGCTCACCGTTTCGAAGCCCAGCGGATCAGTCACTTTCATCGAGTGGAAGCAGGGGTGGCCCAGCGGATCGCCGGGGGCTTGCGGGTTTGCGGTGTCGTAGCTGTAGTTCCAGGTGGCGTAGGGGGTGGTGTCGCCGTCGTCGAGGAAGAGATGTTTGCTCTTGACTCCCCGCGCCACCGTGCCCCAGTCAGGAGCATGGAAGAGGTCGGCCAGCTGGGTTTGGAAGGGGAAGAGCTGGTAGTCGTAGCCGTAGGCGCCGCCGGTGGGCAGGCGTAGCTTTGACAAGCCGCCCGAGAGCAGGTTGTCGACGGTCAGGTAGTCCATCTCGTAGAACGAACCATCGGGCAGCACCACCCTGTCGAGCACCTGGGTATTGAGGGTGTGTTCGGCTATCGGCACGCCGCCGGGACGGAAGCCGAACTGCCGTTCGAGGGTCTCGGTGCGGTACTGAAAGAGGAAGGTCGAGTTGCTTTGGCTGCCGAAGGCTTCGAGCCTCACCGTAGCGACTCTGCCACCGACAAAATCCACCGTGTGAGTGCGCCCTTGGCTGTCGGTCAATGTCCAGTCGCCATCGTTGGCATAGCGCACATTGATCCAATTGCCGAAGCGATCCTCCATCCGCGTCAGGCGCCAGAGATCGCCGACTGAGGCGTAGTTATGGAACTCATGCAGCTCGCCGCCAGAAAATTCTACCGTGTAGCAGCTCTGATCGACAAAGGTGCCAGACGGCAGCTCGCACACCCCCGGATTGCGCTTGCGTAGACGGAGGTACGTGCTGTCGTTGGTGAACCAGGTGCTGGGCTGCGGTGTCGCCGGGAAGCCGCCGGGATGCAGCTCGGTATAAAACCTGTGCTCGCCGCCACTTGGATCGACGTAAATCTCAGGCGTTGTCGTCGGACTGTTACGTGGCGCGATCAGCTCTCCGAGGCTGACTCTCCAGCCGAAGCCGGCCTGCGTCTTGAGATCCTGGATCGGCAGGCTGTAGGTACGCAGCGCGAAGGGTGGATTGATGTCTTGACATTGGTGATTCTCATCGTACTCCCAGCCACCGGAGCTGTACGAGGCGGTCAGGCTGAAGCTCAGCGACGGGCCGACGGGGTAGGTGATGCCGATCGGCAGAGATACCGTTAGGCTGCCGTTGAAAAGATTTATCTGATCCAGGTCGCCGATTTGGTAGGCAGTGTCGGCGGTCACTCCGCGCTGATGGCTTGGGGGGAGTTGTGCGGTCAGCGGCAGGGCGATGCAGAGGCCGAGAAGGATGAGGCTGAGAGGTCTAATTCGCATGATTGTTCTCCCCTAGCAGCTGGCGCTGGCGCAAGTTTCGGTCCACTGCGAGCTATTCCCGGTCTCGAAGCCGTCGGCAAATAAGGGTCCGTTCGGGGTCACCTCGATAGTGGCCGTGGCTACATTCTGCGACTCATCTTCGATTCGGTAGGTCACCGTGCAAGCCGTTCGCACCGCCGGGGTCGGGGTCAGCCGGACGACGTCAAAAAGCACCTCGAAGGTCAGTGGACAAGTGGTCGAGAGGACCGTCAGGCTGAGGGCCTCGCCGTCGGGCTCTTGGTCATTGGCCAGCACGTCGATCAGCACTGGAGTGGCGGCGAGCAGCACTTCGTCGTCGATGGCGATCGGATTGTTGTCGCATTGAGCCAGGAGTGGGGCCGTGGCCAGGCAGGTCAGGAGCAGGAGGGGGGTAGTACTCAAGCGGACTCTTCGGCGCATCTCTTTACCCTCGGTTAGTTAGGTTGCGTATTTGTTTAGACTTTTCTGCCCGATGATTGGTTCCATGGCTCACCAAGAATCTTGGGCAGCAAGCTCTAGCACTGACTTTCACTACTATTAGGCGTGTTGGAGGCTCAAACGTTACAAGGTTTTGTTTTGTTGTTTTTTCTGCGTGCTAGGCGTATGGCCTCGATGAACAGAAGAGCCGGTACCAGCCTCAAGAAGTGTCGGGCATTTGCGTTGGGCGGGACGCGCTTCTCGCTACTGCCACTGCACAGTCCTTCTGCCTCGCCACTCTCAGCCTTGCGGCAGCTGAATGGCGACCACTTCTTGCTCTCTGGCTAGTCGGTTGATGGCGGGAAGTTCCTGCTCCCAGATCAGCCGCAGCTTGGTGAGTTCACCGTCGATTGCCGTGATCAACTGGTCGCGAACCCGCAGCATCGAAGCGGTCGGCGGGTGGTCGCCGAGGTCGGCCAGGCTCATCAGGCCGGCGAGCTTATCGTTCAGGCGGATGGGAAAGTTCAACGGGTCTTGGGGGCTCTTGTTCTGGGTTTGGTAGAGCGCTTTTTCGATCTCGCCGAGCTGTTTGCTCAGAGTCTCGATTTGGGTCCGGAGTGTCTTGGATTGCGAGTCGCTGTCTTGGCTGGCCTCATCGCTGGGTTCTGATGGTAGGCGTTCGAGAAGCTTCCCAAGTTGGTCGCGAACTTGCCGAAGGCGGCGGATCTCTCGGTGGGTCTCGCTGAGTTTGTTGCGTAGGCTGATCAGCAAGGCGTGCTGAGCCCGGTAGTCCTCGGCCGTGGCCGACGCGCGCGGGTCGGCGCGGACCTCGAAGGTCACTTCGGCGGTATTGCCAGCGGCACTGAGACGAGCGCGGTAGGTACCGGGAGTAGCCTTGGGGCCGGCTAGCTGGCCGTTCCACAGCACCAGCTTCGGCAAGGTCTCGGCTGAGCCGTAACGCAGATTCCAAGCGAAGCGGTTGAGCCCCGGCTCGATCTCCAACTGGTGTGGGTCGTCAGCAGGCTCGACTTCGTCCTCTTTGTTTTCTTTACCCTTGTCCTTCTCATCCGGGTCTTGCTTGGGGGCGAAGCTGCGGATCAGCGTGCCGTCTGATTCAAGAACCTCCAGCAGCAGATCGTCGGCTTGGGCTAGCTCATCGTTGAGCAGAAAGTAGAACAAGACGCCGTCTGGTGGGTTGAGGCCCGCACCGGCCACTTCCCTGCGGCCCCCGGGCAGTCGCCAAGTGGGTCGGGGCTTTAGCAGATGCAGGGGTTTGGCGGCGAGTTCGACGTCTAATTGGTGCAAGGGCGATAGGTCGTCGAGAATCCAGAAGCCCCGTCCCTGGGTGGCGGCCACCAGATCGCCGCCCTTGACCGCCAGGTCGGTGATCGGCACCACCGGCAATTCGAGCTGCAAGGTCTGCCAGTGGGCGCCGTCGTCGAACGAAACGTAAATGCCCAGCTCAGTGCCGGCGTAGAGCAGACCGCGGCGGGCCGGATCGGCGCGGATCACGCGGGTGAAGTGCTGTGGCTCGATACCGTCGGTGATCCGCCTCCAGCTTTTGCCGTAGTCGGTGGTGCGGTAAAGCAGAGGTTCGAAGTCGTCGAGCTTGTAGCGCGTTGCCGCCAGGTAGAGGCCGCCTGGCTCGAAGGGGTGAGGGTCGAGGGAGTTGATCATCGTCCACTCGCCCAGGCCTTGGGGAGTGACGTTGTTCCAGGTCTGGCCCCGGTCGCGGGAGATCTGCACCAAGCCGTCGTCCGAGCCGGTCCACAGCACCCCGGGCTCATGCGGCGACTCAACGGCGGCAAAAATGGTGCCGTAGTACTCGATGCTGGTGTTGTCCTGGGTGATCGGCCCGCCCGAGGAGCCCATCTTGGTCGAGTCATTGCGGGTCAGATCGGGGCTGATGTCCTGCCAGCTGCGGCCGCCGTCGCCACTGCGGTGGAGCACGTTCGAGGCGGCGTAGAGGATCTCGGGGTCGTGCGGGGAGAAGAAGATGGGGAAGTTCCACTGGAAGCGATAGGCCAACTCAGCGGCTCCCCAACCCATTGGGTTGTCGGGCCAGACATTGACCGCTTGGCGCTGGCCGGTACGGTGGTCAAATCGGGTCAAGAAGCCGCCGTAAGAGCCGCCGTAGACGATGTCGGGATCGTCGGGCTTGGCGACGATGTGGCCGCTTTCCCCGCCCGAGGTGGGTTCCCAATCCCGCTTGCCGATGGCGCTGCCCCAAGCGGAGCGTGACCGGATGCGCAAGGCCGAGTTGTCCTGTTGGCCACCTAGCAGGCGGTAGGGGAAGTCGCTGTCTACCGACACGCGGTAGATCTGCGCGGTCGGTTGATTGTCCTGTCGCGACCAGGTGTTGCCGCCGTCAGAGCTGATGGCGGCGCCGCCGTCGTTGGCCTCGATCATCCGCAGCGGGTCCCGCGGGTCGATCCACAAGTCGTGGTTGTCGCCGTGCGGGGTCGCAACTTGTGCGAAGGTCTTGCCGCCGTCCTTTGAGCGCTGCAGGCGGACGTTCAGCACCCACAGAGATTCTTCATCCGCCGGGTCGGCGTAGAGCCGGGTGTAGTACCAGGCACGCTGGCGCAGCTTGCGATCCTGGTTGGTGCGCTCCCAGGTTTCGCCGCCGTCCTTGGAGCGGAAGACGCCGCCTTCTTTGGCTTCGATCAGGGCGTAGAGATTCTCCGGGTTGCTTGGCGAGACCGTGACGGCGTTGATGCCGAGGGGGCCGCTGGGTAGGCCGGGATTGTCGGTGAGCTCGTCCCAGCTATCGCCGCCGTCGGTCGACTTCCACATCCCCGAGCCCTCGCCGCCGCTGGCCAAGCTCCAGGGGGTGCGCTGCACCTGCCAGAAGCTGGCGTAGAGCACTCGTGGATTGGTCGGATCCATGGTCAGCTCGACCGCTCCGGCTCGATCGGAGACGTAGAGCACTTTCTCCCAGGTCTCACCGCCGTCTTGCGAGCGAAAAATCCCGCGCATCTCGTTCGGGCCGAACAGATGGCCGAGCACCGCGGCGTAAACCAGATCCGGATTGCGCGGGTGGATGCGCAGGCGGGGAATGCGCCGCGAGTCGTCGAGCCCGACATGGTGCCAGGTCTTGCCGGCATCCTTGGACTTCCACACCCCGAGACCGTGCGACACATTGCCGCGGACGGTCTTCTCGCCACCGCCGACGTAGATCACGTTGGGATCCCACTCGGAGACCGCCACGGCGCCGATCGAACCACCGAAGAAGCCGTCCGAAACGTTGTTCCACGTCAGGCCGCTGTCGGTGGTCTTCCACACCCCGCCACCGGCGGCGCCGAAATAGTAGACCTCGGGCTGGGCCGCAATCCCGGTCACCGCCGCCGAGCGTCCACCGCGGAAGGGGCCGACGTGACGCCACTCCAGCGCTTGCAGGGCCGCCTCGTCGAGCCCCGAATCGGCGGCGCCAAGGGCTCTGGTCGGCGGCAGCAGGGCGAGCACAAGGGTCACTGCGGCGGTGAGCAAGACACGTAAGGCCATGTGGAGGCTCCTCAAGGGTAGCGGCGGGAGATTTGACCAGGATCGGCAGGCCAGTCTACCCGAGGTAGCGAGCCGGCTCTTGGTTGCCTCGTTTGACTTCCATCAGCGGGCACCATACTTTTCTGCAATGAACAATCAAGAGGCGAATGCTAGCGATAAGCAGACCACCGATGCCGCGCTGGAGGCGCTGGGCAACACGTTCCTCAGCGAGTCACTTGGCGAACTACGGCGGTTGGAGGGGCTTGCCCAAACCGCTTTGCGCCAGGTCGATCAAGAGGGCTTCTTCGTCGACGCCGCCAGTGGCAGCTGTCTGGCGGTGACGGTAAAGCACCTGGCGGGCAGCACCCGCTCGCGCTGGACGGATTTTCTGACCAGCGACGGCGAAAAGGCCGACCGCAACCGAGACGGCGAATTCGTGATCGGCCGCGAGGACTCCCGTGCCAGCCTGATGGTTGGTTGGCAGGAGGCTTGGGCACGGTGTTTCGGCGCTATCGAAGAGCTTGGCGCGGGAGATCTGCTGCGCACCACCACCATCCGCCAGGAGCCGCACTCGGTGCTCGGCGCTATCCAGCGGCAGCTTGGGCACGCGGCTTATCACGTTGGCCAGATCGTCCAGCTGGCCAAGGCTCAAGTGGGCGAAGGCTGGCAGACGATGAGTATTCCGCGCGGCGGTTCCGAAGCCTTCAATGCCAAGATGCGGGAACGCTTCGCGGGCGATAAGGCAGATCCTCCAGGCCAACTCTGACGACGGATTGACTTAGTTTATCTAATAGACTAAGTTGCTAGAATGAAGACGGTCAACATCCACCAAGCCAAGACCCATCTATCCCGTCTCTTGGAGCGAGTTCGCGCTGGCGAGCAGATCATCATTGCCAAGAACGGTAAGCCCTGCGCGCGTCTTTGCGCGCTCGAGCAGCCGCCACGGAGACAACCCGGATTGCTGGCGGGGAAGGTTGGTAAGGAGTTCTTTGAGCCTTTACCGAAAGCGGAACTCGCGGCTTGGGAATCGTGAGGTATCTACTCGATACGCACGCTCTGTTGTGGTGGCTATTCGACGATCCCAAGCTGTCGCGAAAGGCTCGCGACGTGATCGGAGATTCCATTAACGAGATATTTGTTTCCGCGGCCAGCGCCTGGGAGATCAGCACCAAGTATCGCCTTGGCAAGCTGCCGAGTGCGAGCGAGCTGATGCGCGATATGGACTCTTGCTTTCGCCGTGCCGGTTTCCGTCAGTTGCCGATCAGCGTTGCTCATGCGCAACGTGCCGGCAGCTGGCCGCAGCCCCACCGCGATCCATTCGACCGCATGCTGGCAGCACAAAGTGCCCTCGAATCCAGCCCGCTAGTGACCTGCGACGACCCACTCAGCCTGTTTGGCATCCAGACCCTCTGGTAGTCCCGACAACGCGTCGCTCTCGTCACCGGCCGGTGGCGAATCGGCGGTCTGAGTCGGGCAGGTAGAGCAGCACTCAGGCTGCCGGCTGCTAGAGTGGGCTTTCCGCTCCCAGCCCAACCTAGACCATCGCAGGAGAACGATCATGAGACAGCTTGATTCGCGGCAATGTCAGGGCTCTTCCCGTTCGTCGACCCGGCTTGCCGGCAGGGTTTGTCTACTCGCTGCCCTCTTGCTCAGCTGGGCTTGTGGTGGGGGTGAGGCCCAGCGGGCCAACGACGACGCTCAGCAGAGCAGCCCCCCGGCCGAGACGGCACCCGCGGCGACTACAGCGGAGCCAATGACGGCGCCGCTCTTGCTGGGCTCAAGTTTGATCGGCGGCACGGTCAGCTTTGCTGGCAAGGCGCCGCGTCTGCGGCCCTTGGCGATGGAGGCTGATCCGGGCTGCGCCGCCAAGCACAGCGAGCCGGTGATGCCGGAGTTCCTGGTGTTGGGCGAGGGCCAGAGCCTGGCCAATGTCTTCGTTCAGGTCACCAATCCGCCCGCGGGAACGTTTGCATCGCCGGCAGCGGCAGCGGTGATCAATCAAGTTGGCTGTCGCTACGAGCCGCATGTGCTCGGGGTGATCGCTGGACAGAAACTGATCTTTCGCAATTCCGACGGTTTGCTGCACAACGTTCATGGCCAGCCCGCGGTCAATCGCGAATTCAACATCGGCATGCCACCGACAGTGACCGAGTCCGAGAAAGTGCTCAGCCGCCCGGAGCCGCTGTTTCCGGTCAAGTGCGACGTCCATCCCTGGATGCGTTCCTACGTGGCAGTGGTGAGCCATCCATTCTTCGCGGTCAGCGGCGCGGATGGCTCTTTCACCATCGACGGGCTGCCCGCGGGTACCTGGGAGATCGAGGCTTGGCATGAGCGCTTGGGGACGCAGAGCGCCAGCGTCACCCTCGGCGAAGGAGAAGCCGGCACCTCTGACTTTTCTTTCTCTGCCCCTCAGGGTTGAGGTTCTGGGGGAGTGAATCGATGAAGCACCGGCTTGGGTTTTCGCTGATTCTTGTATTCTCCGGCTTGTTGCTCGCCGCTCCACTGGCTGCTGCTGATCTGCCGCCGAGTTCGGCGGTGCTGGCAAGGTATGTGGTGCTCGGCTCCGACCCGTCCGGGGCGACTCTGGCCTGGGCTCGGGTGGTCACCGAGCCTGGTTACCTCTGCCCCGAGCTGGTGGTCGGTAGAGCGGCCGGGGTGGCGATGACCAGTCGTGACAATTCGCACGGATTTCCGGTAGTGGTGTGTGAAGCGGCACAGCCGTTTGGGCAGAGTGCTGAGCTGAGTCTTGGCGATGGCACCCTCCCCCTGCCAGCTGCCAGGTTGGACCCGCAACATCTGGTGGTGTTCGGCGATACGGGTTGCAAGTCGAGTGTTTGCAAGCCTGGGGCCGCGGCGCAGCCGTTTGGCTCGCTGGCCGATTCGGCGGCCGCCACTGCTCCCGAAGTGGTGCTGCACATGGGTGATTACAACTATCGGGGTACCGGCAGCAAGATCTACTTCACTCAGCCGAGTACCACAGGTGCTTTCGAGCAGGTGCAAGAGTGGAGCTACGATGCTGGCGACGGAACTACCGCGGACGAGGCCTGCGAACAAGCCGCGGGGGCGGGTTTCTACAGCCAGAACGCGGCTAACGCCAACCAGCCAGACACCTGGGCGAGTTGGCGCGATGATTTCTTTCTGCCCGCGAGTTCGCTGCTCGAAGCCGCCCCATGGGTGGTGGCGCGGGGCAATCATGAGTTGTGCAGTCGGGCTGGACCGGGTTGGTTCTACTTTCTCGATCCAAGTTCCAATCTGGCCGGCGGTGGCGGCCAGCAATCCTGTCCCGAGCCCAATCCAACCAAGTCGCCGATCGCTAATGTCGTACTTTCCACGCCCTACGCCGTGGATCTGGGCACCGTGCGTTTGATCGTGCTCGACTCAGCCAACGCCTGTGATGCCTTCACTGAGCCCACATTCACCGCTGCTTACTCAAAGCAGCTAGCCGCCATCGGCCAGCTGGCTGGCGGCAATACCTGGTTGATGTCGCACCGGCCACTCTGGGGAGTGACCGGTTACGAGACCGACAAGAGCACCGGCTGCACCTCGGCGGACGCTCTTGGCTGTGTCAGCCAAACCTTGCAGGCAGCGCTCAAGAACGGACTCGGCGGTGTTTTCCCGGCGGCGGTCAAGCTGCTGCTGGCGGGCCACATGCACCGCTTTCAGTCATTAACATTCAGTGACGGCCGGCCGCCTCTGGTGGTCGTCGGCACTAGCGGTGTGTCTCTCGACACCTACCCGCCGGTGGGCTCGTTCTCTACTTCTGTCGAAGGCTCCAGCGCGGCGGTGCTGACCACCGCCGCTCAGCTGTCGACTCCTGCCGGCGTCAAATCGGCCTTTGGCTACCTCAATGTGACCTTGGGTCCGAACGGTAGCTGGTTAGGGTTCCTCGAATATCCGGCTGAAAAGCTCGCCTGGGCAAGCTGCGGCAGCGCCCTGGCTGCCGCGGGCGGGGTTTGTCAGCTTGCCGCGGGGATCAGGCCCGAGTAGCGGCCTACTGACGCATCATCGGCGAAGCCGGCCCGACCAGCAGGCAAGCACCCGTCGGGCCGAGGGTCTTGAGCACTTTGGCGGGCAGTTCGCGGCTGATCTGTACTCGGGTGCCCAGCGCCACGGTGACCAGCTCTTGATCGGTCTGGACTTCGATCGACACCGGGCCGGAAGTGCCGTTGCTGCCACTGGCGTCGAGCAGTACATTGCGCAACTCTCGCAGGCGGTCGCGCAGCAGGTCTCCATCACCGTGGCCGCCCTTGGCATCGACCCGGATGCGTAGGCCGCGGGCCAGGTCTTCGGCGCGGCCGATCGGTACGACTCGGCTGACTTGTAGGCTGGGCTGGTCGTCGCGGAATTGCAGTTTGCCGATCAGGAAGACCACTTTGTCGGCTTCGAGCAGGTTGCCGTAGCGTTCGAAGGACTCGGAGAAGACCACCGCGTCGAGGGGGCCGTGGGGGTCTTCGAAACCCAAGATGGCGAAGCTCTTGCCCGCCGACCTGCCGCGCTGCATGGTGCGGCGGCGAACTTCGGTGAGCAGTCCGCCGATAGTGATCTCGGTGTCCGATGGCAGCTTCTTGAGATCGATCGAGCGCGCGTTGGAGAAACGTACCAAGGTGGCGGTGTGCTCTTCGAGAGGATGGCTGGAGAGGTAGAAGCCGAGCACCGATTTTTCTTCTTGGAGTTGTTCGGCCATGGCCCAGGGGGTGACCTGGGGCAAGCTCTCGGGAAGCTTCTCAACAGCGCTGTTGGCGGGCTCGTCGGCGGCTAACATGCCGAAGAGGTTGGCCTGGCCTGAGTCGCGGTCGGCGGCGGCTCGCTGGCCGCGTTGGATGGCGCCATCGACCGCCTCGATCAGCGCCGCTCGTGATTCGGCGCCGTGCAGGCGATCGAAGGCGCCGCATTTGATCAAGGCCTCGAGGGTCGAGCGGTTGACCGCTCCCAGCTGCACCCGTTCGCAGAAATCGTAGAGGCTCTTGAAGTGCCCATCTTCCTGGCGCCGCGAGTCGATGATGGCTTGCACCGCTTTCTCACCGACCCCTTTGACGGCACTGAGGCCGAAGCGGATGTAGCCGTGCTCGGCGTTTTGGGGTTCGTCCTGCGCTAGCACCGGGGTGAATCCGACCCCCGAAGTGTTGATTTCCGGAGCCTGCACGGCCACCCCCACCCGGCCGCTGACGAAGGGCACTCGGCGGCATTCTTCGATGTACTTGACCACCTTGTCGGTGTTGACCGCTTCGTAGGTCAGAACCGCGGCCATGTACTGCACCGGGAAGTAGGTCTTCAGGTAAGCGGTCTGGTAGGCGACGATGGCGTAGCCTGAGGAGTGGCTCTTATTGAAGCCGTAGCCGGCGAATTTGAGAATCAGGTCGAAGAGGTTAGCGGCGTCTTTCTGCGACAGGCCTTTTTCTTGCGCGCCGCTCAAGAATTGGGCGCGATTGGCGTTGATGATCATTTCTTTCTTTTTCGAGATCGCCTTGATCAGCGAGTAGGCGGCGCGCAGGGGAATGCCGCCGAGCTCGTGGACGATCTGCATCACTTGCTCTTGGTAGACCATGATGCCGTAGGTCTCGGCGGTGAATTTGTCGACGATCTCATGTACCTTGGGCACTTCTTGGCGGCCGTGCTTGCGGGCGTTGTAGTCGTCGATCAGCGCCATCGGACCGGGACGGTAAAGAGCGTTGGCGGCGATCAAATCTTCGATCCGGTCGGGGGCCATGGCGCGCAGCAGGCGGCGCATGCCGTCGGATTCGAATTGGAAGACGCTGACTGTGTCGCCGCGGGCGAAGAGTTCGAGCACCCGCGGATCGTCGTAGTCCAGGCGATCGAGATCGAGGGGCTCCCAACTTGCCGGGCGCTCGCCGGCGGGGTCAACGGCGGCGCGAATGGCTTCAGCGGGCAGGGTCTCGAACACCAGCTGGCGGGCGCGTTCGATGATCGACAGGGTGCGCAAGCCGAGGAAATCCATCTTCAGCAGGCCGACCCGTTCGCAGGTCGGGCCGTCCCACTGAGTGACCACGGTCTCGCGGTCTCCCTGCTTGTTGAGCGCCAGCGGCAGGATGTTCGACAGCTCCTGGTTGGCCAACACCACACCCGCGGCGTGGATCCCGGCGTGGCGCGCCAACCCTTCGAGATCGCGGGCGGTGTCGAGCCAGCGGCGGGTGTCGTCGTTGCCTTCGTAGGCTTGGCGCAGATCGTCGCTCTGTTCGAGGGACTCGTCGAGGGTGATGTTGAGCTGCTCGGGGATCATCTTGCAGATCCGGTCGACTTCGCTCAGCGGTACGTTCATCACCCGCCCGACATCGCGAATCGCGGCCTTCGCCTTGAGCACGTTGAAGGTGATGATCTGGGCTACCTTGCCGAGGCCTTCGGCGTCGTACTTCTGGCGCACGTAGTCGAGGATCTCGCCACGACCGTCCTGGCAGATGTCGATATCAATATCGGGATATTCTGAACGATCCGGGTCGGTGAAGCGCTCGAAGAGCAGGCCGTAATGCACCGGGCAGGCGTTCGACAGTCCCAGGCAATAGCCCACCATGGTGCCGACGCCGGAACCACGGGCCGAGGCGGGAAAGCCGCGGCGGCGCGCTTCCTGGACGAAGTCCCAGCAGATCAGGAAGTAGGAGGAAATGTCTTTGTCGCCCAGGATGCCGAGTTCGCGGTCGAGCCGGGCGCGGATCTCCTCGGTGATGCCTTCCTCGCCATAGCGCCACACCAGGCCAGCTTCCGCGAGGGCGCGCAGGGCCTCGTCACATTGTGCTTTGAGTTCTTCGGTCGACTCGCTGCCCTGGGTGCTGTCGTAGGGCAGCAGTTCGAAGCGGGCGCAGAAGGCGTTGAACCAGGCATTGGAGCCGGCGACCAGGTCGGCGTCGTCTGCTTTGGCGGGATGGCGTTCGAGGCGCACCACCGGCGCGTGGTTCTGGTCCAGGTCGAGTTCTACATTGCAACGCGCGGCGATCTTGACGGTGTTCTCAAGCGCTTCGTCGCCAGCGCCGTTGTCGCCGTAGCCGGCGAAGAGCTCGTACATCTCGGCCGGCGACTTGACGTAGAGGTCGGGTGGATACTTCAGCCGCTGCTCGTCCTCCTTGACCTTACCGGTGGAGATGCAGACCAAGGAGTCGTGACTGTCCCAGTCTTTGGCCAGCAGGAAGTGGGCGTCGTTGTCACAGACCAGCGGTAATTCGAGTTCGCGGGCCAGGCGAATCAGGTGCGGGTTGATCGCCTCTTGCTCATCGATGTGGCGTTGCAGCTCGATGAAGAAGCGAGGTTCGCCGGCGGCATTGAGGGTGAAGACCTCGGCGTGCCAGCGTGCTTCCGCCACTGCCTTCTGGTAGTGCTGCTCCTCTCCCGATTCGGCGAAAGCCGACAGGTGAAAGGCGATCGATGAACCCAGGTGACCGTTGATAGCGATCAACCCATCGCCCCAATCAGTTAGAGTCTGCTTGTCCATCCGTGGCTTGTAGTAGAAGCCGTGCAGGTAGGAGTCGGAGGATAGCTTGAGCAGGTTCTGCCAGCCGCGCTGGTTCTCCGCCAGCAGCACCAGGTGAAAGCCGCCGTCGGCGACGCCTGAGCGTTTTTTCAGCTTGCGGTCTGATTGCTGACCGCTGACGTCG
Organism: Candidatus Multivoradales bacterium; assembly: GCA_965248925.1. Taxonomy (GTDB): domain Bacteria; phylum Acidobacteriota; class Thermoanaerobaculia; order Multivoradales; family J023; genus CBDFLE01. The sequence continues at coordinate 4,034,572 of CBDFLE010000006.1, forward strand.
GGGGCGACGTAGGCTTCGATGCCCAGAATCGGTTTGATACCGGCTTTCTTGGCCTGCTGGTAGAAATGCACCGCGCCAAAGAGATTGCCGTGATCGGTGACCGCCACTGAGTCCATGCCCAGCTCGCCGACTCGCTCGATCAAGCGCTCGATGCGGTTGGCGCCATCGAGCAGGCTGTACTGGCTGTGCAGGTGGAGATGGACGAAGGGCTGATCGACGGCTGCGGTGGCTTTCGACATCGTCGCTGGGCTCCGTGCCGCTCGCTGAGCGGCGGTGATACTGAGTTCGAAACGTAAGTCTAGATTACCCCTAGTGCCATCGAGAATCCACGCTCGGCGGCCCGGTTGGTAGAGAAAGTACGGTATTGGCAGGTGGACGCGGAGCGGCTGGCCGACGGATACTGGGTCCGTGATACCGCTTGGGTACCCTGGACCAGGAGACTACAGATGTTGAAGACGCTGCGTGTTGGATGGGGCTGGATTGCTCTGGCTGCTTGCATTGTGATTTCCGGCCCGGCTTTGGCCGAGGATCACCTGGCGTTTTACGGCGGGCCGCAAGGGGGGACATTTCAGTACTTCTCGAACGGCATGTCGATCCGCCTGTCGGCAGCGCTGCCGGAGGTTCAGATATCAAATACCGCTTCGGCCGGCTCGCTCGAGAATCTACGCCGCATTGACTCGGGCGAGGCCGATTTCGCCATCGTCTACTCAGGCGACGCCTACCTCGGAAGGCAGGGGAAGCTGACCCGCGATCCCCGGCAGTACCGCAAGGTCCATGCCCTGGCCTTCCTCTACGGTGCGCCGGCGCATCTGGTGGTGCGGGCCGACAGCGGTATCGCCAAAGTCGAGGATCTGCTGGGCAAGCGGGTGGCGGTGGGGGGAGCCGGCTCAGGGGCAGCCAGTGCGGCGCAGCGCTATTTCACCGCCCTCGGGCTGTGGGATGGCATCGAGGTCGAGTTTCTCGGTTATAGCAAGGCCGCGTCGGCGATGGGTGACCGCCTGGTTGACGCTTTCTGGGTGCTCGCCGGCTTTCCCAATGCGTCGGTGATCCAGGCCGCGGCGAGCAATCCGGTGCGCTTGTTGGACTTAGCTGGCGCCGCTGAGCGCAGTGGGTTTCTTGCCAGCTATCCGTTTTACCAGCCGGTGGAGATTCCCGCGGGCACCTACCGCGGGGTCGAAGGGGAAGTGTTCTCGTTCCAGGATGCGGCGTTATGGGTGGCGCGTCAGGATCTGCCGCCGCGGCAAGTTGCAGCGGCCTTGGCCGAGATCTTCTCCAAGCCGGGGCTGGCCTATATGGTCAAGGTCAAGAGCACCGCGCGGTCGATGTCGGTAGCGAGCGGATTGCACGGCATCGTCACGCCGCTCCACGTCGGTGCCGAGAGCTTCTGGCGGGCGCAAGGCTTGCAGCCTGAAGCGGAGCACTTGGACCGTTGACCGACCCGCAGCTGCCGAGTCGCACCGCACCTTTGGCCAACACGGCGGGTGCTTGCCGCAGTCTTTCCGCCCCCTGGCAGTGGCTGGTGGCGCTGCTCGGCGGCGGCATGGTGTTGTTCTACCTCTATGCCGCCGGGATCGCTTCGGTGGCGACGCAGTACCACCGAGGGGTCTACGTCGGCATCACCTACGTCTTGATCTTCTTGCTCTACCCGTCGCCGCCATGGCGCCGCGGGTTGCTGTCTCGCAGCACCGGCGAGGCGGTTGCGGCTGGCAGGCCGCGCAACCCGTCGCTGCTTGATGTGCTGTTGGCGGCGCTTTCAGGGCTGGTGGTCTGGTACTGGATCCACGAGTTTGAGAATCTCAACTACCGCGCCGGGGCGGAGACCGAACTCGACGCGCTGGTGTCGATTGTTGGCGTCTTTCTGTCGCTCGAGGTTTGCCGCCGGGTGCTGGGTTGGGCGATGGCTTCGATCGGTCTGGCGATGCTCGCCTATGCCTACTGCGGTGCCTGGCTGCCGGGGCTGATCGCTCACCGTGGTTTTGGCATCGAGCGCCTGGCGACGGCTCTGTTCTTGACCACCAATGGGATTTTCGGGGTGATGGCCAACGTGCTGGCCACTTACGTCATCTTGTTCATTTTTTTTGGTGCTTTCTTGCACCAGAGCGGTGCTGGCCGCTTCTTCATCGATCTGCCGCTGGCCTTGGCCGGCCGTTCACGGGGAGGGCCGGCCAAAGTGGCGGTGTTCGCCTCGGCCCTCTTTGGTTCGGTGTCGGGCAGCGCCATCGCCAACACCGTGTCGACCGGCGCCTTCACCATCCCGCTGATGAAACGGGCCGGATTCCGGCCCCATGTGGCGGCTGCCATCGAGCCGGCGGCTTCGATTGGCGGCATGTTCTTGCCACCGATCATGGGCGCTGGCGGCTTCTTGATGGCCGAACTCACCGAGACTCCCTATCTGCGGATCATGACTATCGCGCTGTTTCCGGCGCTGCTCTACTTTCTATCGGTGTTCTGCATGATCCACTTCGAGGCCTGCAAGCACAACATCGGTGGTACCACGGATTCTGAGCTGCCTCCCTGGACGACGGTGCTGGTCCGTGGTTGGTATTACGTTTTGCCGCTGGCGGTGATCACTGTCCTGATGATTCTTGGCCGCTCGCCGGGCTTCGCCGCTTTTTGGGCCTTGCTGTCGTGCGTCGGGGTCAGCTGGTTTCGCACCGACACGCGGATGGGGCCGCGGCAGATCTGGCTTGCCATCCAGACCGGTGCCCGCAACACCTTGATCATCGGTGCCACTCTAGGGGTGATCGGCATCATTGTCGGCACCATCTCGCTGACCGGTATCGGCTTGAAGTTCTCTACTCTGCTGATTTCCCTGGCTAGCGGCCGTTTGCTGCTGGCGATCCTGCTGATCGGCGTGGCTTCGCTGGTGCTCGGCATGGGGGTGCCGGTGACCGCTGCATATTTGATCACCGCGGTGTTGGCGGTGCCGCCTTTGCTCGATTTGGGAGTCGGCCTTTTGGCTGCCCACATGATCGTCTACTGGTTCAGTCAGGATTCAAATATCACTCCTCCGGTGTGTGTTGCTGCCTATGCCGGCGCGGCGATTGCCGGCGCCGATCCTTGGCGCACTGGCTGGACGGCTTTCAAGTTTGCCAAGCTGCTCTACGTGATGCCGCCGCTCTTTGCCTTGGTGCCAGCGATTCTTCTCCAGGGCCAGCTCTTGCTGGCGCCGCCGATGAATGACCAGGTGGTCGGTGGTTTGATCACCGAGCTGCGCCTGGCCACCGGGGATCGGCTGGAGGCGGGACAGGCTTACGCCGTTGTACTCGACGGTGAGGAATTACGCGAGCTCAGGGCCGAGCACGGGGGAACGGTGTCGGCCTTGCCGTTCAGCGGTGGCGAGCAGATCGAGGGCGGGGCGGTGATGGTCGAACTTCGCGCCCAGCCGGCTCGGGTGCTGCTGGTGATGCTCTCCGCCGTGTCCGGAACGGTCGCGTTTTCGGCCTTGAGTATGGGGTATTGGCGTCGGCGAACCCGCTGGTCAGAGTGGCTGTTGTTGGCCGCCGCCACTCTATTGCTCTTCTGGCCGAGCTGGACTAGTGGCGTGCTCGGCCTGCTAGTGGTGGCGGTCGTGGAGTGGTTGCAGCGGCGGCGAACGAGTCACGCATGAGGCTTTGTTCGGTCGAACCAGGAGCATTCGATGTTTGATTGGACTCGATCTCAGCGCACAGTGTTTTCTCGGCGTTTTTCGCTGGGGTTGCTATTGGCGATGGTTGCGCAGTTAGCCTTGCAGCTGTGGCTGGACCAGCCGCTGCAGACGCCGCAGGCACCCCGAGGGGTTGTTTCGTTCGAGCTTGCTGGAGATGGCCAACGGGCGGGCGAGATCATTGCGTCTTGGCGTCGTGGCCGACTCCTGGAAGGTGGTCCTTCGCGGCCCCGGCCAGAGTTGCAGATCTGGCTGGATTTTCCTTTTCTGGCGACCTACTCCACCTTCTTGGCACTGCTCTGGTTGGCTTTGGCAGGGCGCTGGCGGCGGGCGGATTGGCGCTGGCCGGCGGTGCGGCGCTTGGCAGGAGTACTGGCGGCGGTGGGCATCGCTCAGTGGGTCGCTGGGGCGTTCGATCTGATCGAGAACATCGCTTTGCTGGGGCAACTCGGGGGTGGCACCAGTGACCAGCTGGCGGGACTTGCCCACTGGTGTGCGCGATGGAAGTTTGGTTTGCTCTTCGTCGGCTTGGGGTGGTTGCCGGTGGCCTGGCTGATCTACCGTCAATGCTCCTTTCCTATCTTGCAGCATTTGTATTTCTGCCGCTTTCCACTGCTTCTCGGGGCTCTTTTGGTGGCGCTAGGGCCGGTGGCGGTGTGGGGGCTACCCAATGTGTTGGGCAATCTTTTCGTGTTGGTGGATGGAGAAGGGGCGTGTTCGGGATTCGTTACCGTCACTGCGCTGTCTCTGCTGATTGCGGCGACGGTGGTGCTCACCCTCGGCAGTGTGCTGCGCCATGGCCCGGAGCGCTTTCAGTTGGCGCGCCCTGAACTTCTGTTGCAGTGGCTCTCTGGGCATCGGGTACTGGTGTCGGTCCTGCTCTCACTGCCGGTGCCGATGACCGCGTGGTGGGCTTCAGGACGCTGCGCCGAAGGGCTGCTGGGAATGTTGATCGGTGGCGGCGTGGCGATGCTGGTCTTGCTGGTCGCAGACGTGCTGCAATATCAGCTGGGAAGCTCACGCACGCCAGCCGACGAAACCCTGCTGCCGCTGACCCGGCGGATCTACTCCAAGTTGCCGGGATTACGCCGCGGCCATCACGATTTGATGGGCCGATTGGCGCCGGCTGATCCCACCCAGTTGTCGCCGATGCCGGGTTACCGCGATGCCGCGGGGCGGTTTTATTCGGCCCATGTCAAATCGACGTTGTTCCTGTTGGTGACTTTGGCCTGCTACGGCTTGGGCTACGGTCTACTCAGCCCGGATCGTTCGCCGTCCTGGCGCATTCCAGCTCTGGCTTACCTGCTGATTGTCGTGCTGATGACTCTCTGGGTCTTACCCGGTGTGTCGTTCTTTGCTGATCGCTACCGCATTCCCACTCTGGTGGCACTAGTGCTGGCCTCGTTTGCGGTCAACTCGCTGTGGCGGGCCGACCATTTTTACTACCTGAGCCCGCGGGCCACGTCGCCGGCCGTGCTGACCCCGGCGATGGCCTATGACGCCGCTTTGCGACGGCTGGAGGGGGAGGTACCAGCGCGGCTGCCACCGCCGGTGGTGGTGGTGGCGACCAGTGGTGGTGGCATCAGCGCCGCCCTGTGGACGACTCGGGTTCTGACCGGCCTAGACGAGGATCTCGGCGGAAGATTCGCCCCGGCCTTGTCGGCGATCAGCTCGGTTTCGGGGGGTAGTGTGGGCACGCTGTTCTATCTCGATGCTCTCGCCGCTGGCAGGGTGGAGGAGCACGAGAAGATACTCTCGGCTGCTGCTGCTGAGTCCCTCGATGCTGCGGTGTGGGGGGTGTCCTATCCCGATCTGTGGCGAGTGATTGCACCTTTTATCGCCCGCCCTGCTCTCGACCGCGGTTGGGCTTTGGAGCAGGCCTGGCGGCGTCGGCTGTACACCCCCAATGCGACCTTGGGCCGTTGGCGGGCGCGGGTTGCTGCGGGTGAGCTGCCAGTGGCGCTGATGAACGCCACCGTGGTCGAGACCGGTGAGCAGTTCTTGCTGACGCCGATCGATATTCCCACGGCTGGCGAGCAGGGTTGGGGTGCTCGATCGCTGTTCGCAGAGACCGCTGGCGATATCGATCTAACCACGGCGGCTCGCTTGTCGGCAACCTTCCCCTGGCTCACTCCGGTGACTCGAGCCACCATCAAGCGGGGTAGCTTCGCGGTCGATAAGAGGCTCCTGGCCGACCATTTGGCCGACGGTGGTTACTTTGACAATTTTGGTGTTGTCTCAGCGATCCACTGGATCGAAAACTTGCTTGAGGACAAGGATCCGCGTCGCGCCGCCAGCCTGCGTCAGCGGGGAGTGGTGCTGATCCGGATTCGCGCCGGAGCGGACCCGCCCGTGCCAAGAACCGACTCTGGACCCGATTCGCGTAGCCGCCGAGGTTGGGTCCATGCCACCGTCGGTCCGGTGTTGACTATGGTCAAAGTGCGCACCTCCACCCAGTTGCTCCGCAATGATCTGGAAGTCGATTTACTGGCCGAGAAGTGGCGAGCCTTGGGGGTGCCGTTCAAGAGCTTCCGCTTTCAGTTGCGGGCTCAGGCGCCCTTGTCGTGGAAGCTGACGGCGGTCGAGCAGGAGCGGATTCTCGCTAGTTGGGACGGGCCTGAGAACCGCCGTCAGCGCCGGCTGCTCAGCGCCGCTCTCACTACTCAGTGAGCGTAAGACAGGGCCAGGAGCAGTGCCTGATCGAGGGATTGGGCACTGCCCGAGGCTGGCTCTATTTGCCCAGGTAGGACTCTTTGAGCTGATCGATCAGATGATGCAGCTCGTGGGCATTCTCGGGATCAGCGGTCTGCTTGCACTTCATCGAGCTGACGATGATGTGGTGCAGCAACTCGAGATGGTGGGCGTATTTCTCTTGTCCGGCGGCGTCGTCCGCGGCGGCGGGTTTGATTCGCTGGGCAAGGAAATACTGGTGCGCAATCTCGCTGATTTTGTCGGCGTGATCTTCTTTGTTGTTGACCCAGCGCACCAGCTGGTTCAAGTTGGGGCTGGCTTCTTTGCCCAGTTTGGCCATCTCATTCATCGATTTCTCGATCGTCGTCACATGCTCGTACATGGCGGCGAAGCGTGCCGCATCATCATAGATGCCGCAGGGGATCTGGCAGTGGGCGAAGACCTGTGGCGCGGCGACCGCCAGCAGCAATGCAGCCAACAAGATGACTCGCGTGCTCTTCATGGAGAGTCCTCCTCGGTTCGGTGAATTGAACAATTGTTCTAAGGCACGGATCCTAGCACCGGCGGTGGGTGGCGGAACCGTGAGCGGCGGCTGTTGGCAAGGTATGATTCGGCAATGCGAGCAATCAGAGTCATGTGGTCGAGGATCGTGGTGGTTTCAGTGCTGGTAGGAACACTCCTAGTGGTGCCGCGACCTCGCGCGGATACGGCTCCGGTGATCGGTATCCGCACCGTGCAACCCACTTCAGTAGCCTTCACGCACGCCCGGGTCGTAGTGTCGCCGCAGCGTATTGTAGACGACGCCACTCTGGTTCTGCGCGATGGCCGAGTGGTAGCGGTGGGTAAGGGGTTGCAGCCACCCGACGAGGCCACTGTGCATGACCTCGAGGGTAAGACCATCTATCCCGGTTTCGTCGACCCCTACTCGGACTACGGATTGGCCGCGGCGGCTGGTTCCTCGACCGCTGGTGAGTCCGATCGGCCAGGTTCCGCCGCCCGGCTCGAAGGGAGCCGTTCGGGGCTCGACAGCTGGAACGATGCCATCCACGCCCAGCAACAATGGGTGGACCATTTCCGACCTGATCCCGAAGCCGCCAAGGCGTTGCTCGAGCGTGGCGTGACGGTGGTGCAGTCGGCTCGGCTTGACGGTATTTTCCGCGGTCGCGGCTTCGTTGCCTCGTTGGCTGATGGTTTGGCGGGCGAAGTGGTGATCGAGCCCGCTGGGCGGCATTTTGCTGCCTTCGACAAGGGCAGCTCTGGGCAGGCCTATCCGCGGTCGCTAATGGGTTCCATGGCGTTGATCCGCCAGACTCTGCTCGATGCCCAGTGGTACGACGGTGAGATGGCGGATCATCAGGCCGATCCGGCCCAGCCGCGGCCAGCCTTGGACCGTAATTTGGCCGCTCTGGCAGCCAACGACGGGCCGCTGATTTTTGCCAGCGACAACGAGTTGTCGCTGCTCCGTGCCGGCCGGTTGGCTGGCGAACTGGGGGTCGAGTTGATCCACCTTGGTAGTCAGCGAGAGCACCGGCGGATCGACCAAGTGGCGGCGTTGGGCCAACCGCTGATCTTGCCACTGGTGTTCCCGGCTCGCCCCGACGAACTCGACCAGCCAGAGGGCGAGCTCGACGTAACCCTGGCCGACCTACGCCATTGGGAGCGAGCACCCTCCACCGCTTCCTGGCTGGCGGCTGCCGGGGTGCGTTTCGCTTTTACCGGCTACGGTCTGGGTAAGGATGATGATTTTTTTGCCAACCTGCGGCGCACGATAACCCGAGGCTTGGCGCCGGGGATCGCTTTGGCCGCACTGACCACGGTGCCGGCCGAACTTGCCGGAGTAGCCGACCGGGTGGGCACTTTGGAAGTCGGCAAGAGAGCCGATCTGATCATCTCGGATGGCGATCTGCTGCGCCATGGGCAGGCGGAAATCGTCGCCGTTTGGGTCGGCGGCAAGCCAGCGCTGGAACGCCAGCCTCTGGATCTGCCGGACTATCGTGGCCACTATCGCCTGAGCCTCGACGGCGAGCGCTTGCGGCTGACCCTCGAGGGCGATTCGGCGGCGCAGCCGAAAGGGCGGATAGGAGTTGCCGACGCTGACCAGGTCGACCTCGAAGGGGTTGCTATCAGCGGGCAGGTGCTGCGTTTTCGCGCCGAGATTGACTCTCTCGGCGGGGTGACTCGGTTCCAGCTTGCCCGCCACGGCGAGCAAGTCACCGGCGAAGTCTTGACCGCCAACGGTCGTCGCCTGCCTTTCCTTCTGCTTGAGACGGAGCCGGTGGCGGAGGCTGAGAGCGCGGCAGATGAGGTCGACCAAAGGGCTCAGGCGACCAGCAGCGACGATGAAGGCGAGTTGATCTCGCGCCGCACGTACCCCGACCTGGCCTTTGGCCACTCCGAGCCGCTGGTGCAGCAGGATGTGCTGGTGCGTGGGGCGACGATCTGGACGGCGGCTGACGGGCGGGTCGTCGAGGGTGGCGATCTGTTGATTCGCGGTGGGAAAGTGGTGGCGGTTGGCCGCGACTTGAAAGTGCCCCGTGGGGTGCGGGTGATCGACGCCTCCGGCAAGCACATCACCCCTGGTTTGATCGATGAGCACTCTCATCTGGCGATCTCTGGCGGGGTCAACGAGAGCAGCTTTTCGGTGTCCTCAGAGGTGCGCATCGGCGATGTGGTCAATCCCGACGATGTTGGTATCTACCGCGCTCTGGCCGGTGGTGTCACCTCCGCCCAGCTGCTGCACGGCTCTTCGAATGCCATCGGTGGTCAATCGCAGGCTATCAAGCTGCGTTGGGGACAAGATGCCGCGGGGTTGAAACTCAGGGACGCGCCGCCAGCGATCAAATTCGCTTTGGGAGAGAACGTCAAGCGTTCCAATAGCGATAATCGAAGCCGCTATCCGCAGAGTCGCATGGGGGTTGAGAGCCTGATGCGTGACGCCTTTCTGGCGGCTCGCCGCTACGCTGAAGAGCGCGCCAACGGCGACGGCGGCCGACGCGACCTGCAGCTCGAAGCGTTGGCCGAGATCCTCGCCGGCGAGCGCACGATCCACTGCCATTCCTACGTCCAGTCAGAAATCTTGATGCTGCTGCGGCTGGCTGAGGAACTCGGTTTTCGGGTGGGTACCTTCACCCACATTCTGGAGGGCTACAAAGTAGCTCCCGAGCTGGCTGCCCACGGCGCCATGGCTTCGACCTTCTCCGATTGGTGGGCCTACAAGTTCGAGGTCTACGACGCCATCCCTTACAACACTTGCCTGCTGACCAAGCATGGTGTGGTGACCTCGGTGAATAGCGACTCGTCGGACCTCATCCGGCGCCTCAACCAAGAAGCCGCCAAGTCGGTGATGTACTGCGGCATGGACCCCGCCAAGGCTCTGGAGCTGGTTACCCTCGGCCCGGCCCGGCAGTTGGGCATCGCTCACCGGGTCGGCAGCCTGGCGGTCGGCAAGGATGGGGACTTCGTAGTTTGGAATGGCCACCCCCTGTCGATTTACTCACGGGTCGAGCAGACGTGGATCGAGGGCACCCGCTATTTCGATCTCGCCGAGGATGTTCGCCGTCGGTCGGCCGACGCCAGCGAGAAGCAAGCCCTAGTGCAGAAGGCGCTGCGCGCGGCGAAGCCTGCTCGGCCGCATAAGGGCGGCAAGGGTCGGTCTCGGGACTGGCACGATCGAGACTGGCACGATCGAGACTGGCGCGATCGAGACTGGCGCTGCGACGACACTGACGATGTTTGGCAACAGCGCCACTTCAACGGCGTCAAGGAGGTGGATGATGCGCGCTGAGCGACGATTCTTGGCTTACCTTCGGTTGCTCACCCTGCTGCTGAGCACCGTCGCGACCGGGTTAGCGGTGGCTTCAGATCAAGTGCCGGCGCCTCCCCAAGGTCAGCCAGTGCTGCTGCGGGGTGGCGACCTCTACACCGTGGCCAACGGGGTCAAAGAGAAGACCGACCTGCTATTTGATCAGGGGCGGATAGTCGCTATTGGCCGAGACCTCACGCCGCCGCCGTCGGCAGTCGTGATCGAGCTGCGGGGAGAGCGGGTCTATCCGGGTCTGATCGCTCCGCAGACCCCTATCGGCTTGGTCGAAGTCGGTGCGGTGCGGGCTTCGGTCGACCGTTCTGAGGTCGGCGAAATAACCCCGGAGGTAACCGCCCACAGTGCCTGGAATCCAGATTCTGAGATCTTGCCGACGGTGCGAGCGCACGGCATTACCACCGTACAAGTGGTGCCCAGCGGCTCGTTGGTCGCGGGTCGTACTTCGATTGTGGCGCTCGATGGTTGGACCAAGGAAGACGCCGCGGTGCGTTTGCTCGATGGTTTGCAAGTAGTGTGGCCTTCCCTCCGCCGCCGCGGCCGTTTCGGAGCTCGACCGGACGGCTCAGAAAATAGGCAACGGCAGCTCGCCGAGCTGCGCGCGGCGTTTGCTTCGGCGGCCGCCTATGGGCGGGCTCGGGAGGTGGGAGCGGAGGTTGCTTTCGATCTGCGTTGGCAGGCGATGGCACCGGCGTTAGCCGGCGAACAAACGGTCTACGTGGTCGCCAACGACCGCCGGGAGATCGCCGAAGTACTCGAATTCGCAGCTGAGTTTGACCTCAGATGGGTGCTGGTCGGGGGCCAGGAAGCCGACCAGTTAGCGTCGCGCTTGCACGCGGCTGGGGTGCCTGTGTTGCTCACCCAGCCGACCAGCAGGCTGCTGCGTGAAGACGATCCGTTCGACGCGGTCTTCTCGCTGCCGGCCAAGCTGGCCGCCGCCGAAGTCCCCTTCGCCATTGCCCAGCTTTCCCGCGGCGGTACCGATGTGCGCAATTTGCCGCTACAAGCCGGGCGCGCGGTGGGCTTTGGTCTGGGGCCGGAGGCCGCCCTGCGGGCGATTACCTTGAGCACCGCCGAGATTCTCGGTATCAGCGACCGTCAAGGCTCCCTCGAAGTCGGCAAGCAGGCGACTCTCTTTGTCTCTCAGGGCGATGTGATGGATCCCTTAACCCAGCGGGTGACCAGAGTGTGGATAAATGGCCGCGAAATTGACCTTGGCAACCGCCATAAGACCTTGTTCCGCAAGTACGATCAGCGGCCCCATGCGGGCAAGGTGCAAGAGGGTTTCAGCGAGAGAATAAACTAGCGAGATTGCTCAATTACTCTTTTTGGCTTTCCGGATAGGTTGTTTGCAGCATCAGGCGGTCTAGAACATCGCTGCTGAAAAGGTGCTCGAAACCAATGCCGGAGGGGCCATGACACACCTCGATAGGGCGCAAGCTCTACTATCCAATGCCGCGCAGCCGGCGCTGGCACGAATCAACCAGGATCGCAGTACTGCGCCGGCTAAGCTACGGTTGTTGCTGGACTATCTCGAAGAGAACCTCTTCGATCCGGCGCTCAACGTGGCTCAGCTGATGCTGATCTGCAAGGTTCGCGATCATTCGTTGTCGCTCGCCTTCTGCGCAGCTCTGGGCCAGGGGCCGAGGGCCTATATCGAAGAGCACCGCTTGCAGACCGCCGTCCGTCTGCTCACCAAGACCGATCTCAAGATCTGGCAGGTGGCTGAGTTGTTGGGCTATTCCTCGCTGTCGACCTTCAGCCGCGCCTTCAGCCGTTGGGCCGGCTCCCGGCCGGGAGCTTTTCGCCACCGCCAACGTCAAGCAGTGGTCACCGTCAGTACCCGGCAAGACGCACTGCACAGCACCCAGCTATGGCGTCAGGCAATGTCTGGTGGTCTTGAGCGAGAACAAGCCGGGCGACTGATCGAGCGCCTAAAGACCCTGTATCCCCATCAAGGCGGAGCGACTGAGGAAAAGACGCTGGCCGAACGGGTCTGGAGTTCCCTCGATGGCCGAGGGTTCGATGAACAGCTGCTGATCGTCAGCCGGCAAGTGGTGTTCAACTCACCCGCGTTGTTCGAATTCTTGCTGGAGAAGAGTCGCACCGAGGGATGCCAAGACCGAGAACGCGGCGTCGAGATCGCGGAGTTGGCGTTGGCTAGTGTTTCCGGTTGTGGTCGGCAGAGTGGGCGCTCCGACCTGGTAGCCCGCGCTTGGACCTGGATCGCCAATACCCGCCGTTTGGCCTTGGATTTCAGCGGTGCTGAGCAGGCTTTTGCTCAAGCCAAGCAAGCTCTGGCAAAGCCGCAGTTGAGAACCGATTGTCGCATCGAGGCCGAGATTCTGGTGTACGAGGCAGCGCTGATGGCCTGGCGGCAGCGCCACAGTGAGGCTCTGGCGAGCAGCGGCCGAGAGGTTGACCTCGACAACCCCAGTGGTCCCGCAGTTTCAGCGACGATTGGTGACCCAGGACGATGAAAGAGCGATGAAAGAATTAGTGAATTTAGGCGAGAGAATTGACTAGTGAGATTGCCCATTTGCCCTCTCTGCCATTCCGGATAAATTGCTTGGCAGCGTAAGGCGGTCTGTAACAGGGCTTCTGGTAAGGTACTTTAAACCAATGCTGGGGGGAGCCATGACACACCTCGATAGAGCACAAAATCTTCTCACCGATGCCGCAGAGGCGGCATTGGCACAAATCAACCAAGATCGCGGCACCGCGCCGCCCAAATTGCGGCCGTTGCTGGCCTACCTCGGAGAGAACCTCTTCGATCCGGGTCTCAACGTTGCCCAGTTGATGCGGGCCTGCAATGTTCGCGACAACTCGCTGTCGATCGAATTTGGCGCTGCTCTAGGCCAGGGTCCACGGGCTTACATCGAAGAACACCGCCTGCAGACCGCCGTTCGCCTGCTCACCAAGACCGACCTCAAGATCTGGCAGGTGGGTGAGCTGTTGGGCTATTCCTCGCTGTCGATCTTCAGCCGCGCCTTCGACCGCTGGGCCGGTTCGCGGCCGGGGGTCTTCCGCCGTAGCCAACGCCAAGCAGCGATCACCGTCAGCACTCGGCAGGATGCGCTGCACAGCACCCAGTTGTGGCGGCAGGCGATGTCCGGTGGACTGGAGCAAGAGCAAGCCGGGCAGCTGATCGAGCGCCTCCAAGCTCTGTATCCGTATCAGAACGGAGCGACTGACGAGAAGACTCTAGCCGCGCGCGTCTGGCGTTCCCTCGATGGCCGCGGGTTCGATGATCAGCAATTGATTGTCAGTCGGCAGGTGGTTTTCAACTCGCCTGCGTTGTTCGAGCTTTTGCTGGAGAAAAGTCGCACCGAAGGGCGCAAAGAGCGTGAACGTGGAGTCGAGGTCGCTGAGCTGGCGCTGGCCAGCGTCACCGGCTGTGGCCGGCAGAGTGCGCAAACCGACCTGGTAGCCAGGGCCTGGACTTGGATCGCCAACGCCCGCCGCATAGCCTTGGACTTCAGCGGTGCTGAGCAAGCTTTCGTGCAAGCTAAGAAGGCTCTGGCCATGCCTCGGGAGTGGCCCAATCACTTGGCCCAAGCTGAACTTCCAACCTACGAGGCTGCCTTATTTGTCTGGCAGCGGCGCTGTGACGAAGCCTTGGAGAGCAGTAGCAGAGCCATCGAACTTTGTCGGGAACATGGACTCGAAGAGCTACAGATTCAAGCTCTGCTAGTCCGTGGGATGGCGTTCGACGTCGCCGGCCAACTCAAGGGCGTGCTGCAAGATACGTTGGCAGCGACCCGCCTGATCGATGCCAAGGTATCTCCCTACTTGGCGGTGTCGGCCCGTTCTGGCTTGATCTTCCACCTGATCGAAGATGGCCAGCTGCAGGAGGCTGAGGACAATTTGCGACAGGCCTACCAACTGGCCGCCGGCTTGGGCAGTGACCGCATCTCGTTCCACCTCGACTGGCTGCATGCTCTCCTGCTGCTGTCCCGAGGTGCCTTGTCGAAAGCAGAAGATCTCCTGCTCGCTGCTCGCGCAGGATTGCGACGAGAAGGCGAGATCTATGGCGCTACGATGGTCGGTCTCGACCTGGCACTGCTCTACGCAGACCAAGGCAACTCGCGCCAAGTGATTCGGCTGGCCGCCGAAACTCTGCCGGTGCTCAAGGCACTGCGGGTATTCCGCGACTCGCTGGCTGCTTTTCACATGTTGCAAAGCGCAGTGGAGAAGGAGCGTGTTGACGCTACCCTTCTCCACCAGGTTCGCACCGCGCTGCAGCGGTCGCCGGGTCTCTAAGGCGTTCCGAGTGCCGGTCTAGCCCACCGGGTCGACGAGATGGCAATATCCTGATTCGGTCGCACCGGTGAAAGAGATTCCTTGAGTCTTTTCGCCGTAGTAGCAGTAGTAATAGTTCATCACGCTCGCTCCTTGCGAGCGCGTCGTCATCCCCCCTCCCCGGAGGGAGCGCGCGCTCGATGAGCCTCAGATTAGCTGGGAGAAGGGCGTTCGCCCAGTAAATCTGCCCAAATCGCATTAGTGGCGGGTCGGTTCGAAGCTGCAGCTGAATAATTTAAGCGTGGCTTGACTTCTCTGGTTCGGGAACCAGACATTTCTCTTTTTCCTCGAGATTTTAAATATTTGATATTTTCTTGAACTGACAGAGTTTTAGCGCCAGGATCGCATTTTATGCAGGTGCTTGATATAGCCGGCACCCAGCTGCCTTGACGATGACGAACACAGCTTTGCCGGGCATCAAGTCCAATTCCTCGACCGTACTCGGGGTCACCTCGACCGCCAACGGCGGTGCGCTACCCCTGAGTTTGACGGTGATCAAGCGCAAATCTCCCACCGCCTGGCGCTCCAAGACAGTGGCGGGCAACACGTTGCGAGCGGAAATATTCCGCGGCCGTTCGGTGGCCAAGATGACATCGCGCGCCGCGATTCCCACCCAAAGTGAATCGCCGGGTCTGCCTCGGGCACAGGTCGTCCAGAGCACCGGTCCGTCGGGCCCGTCGCCGAGCTGTAGCCGAGCCTGGCCAGCGTTAGATTCCACCAGCGTCGCCGGCAAGACATTCTCGAATCCCTGATCACGAGCCAAGGGAAAGACTCGGGGGTCGGTGAGCACCTGCCGGGTCGGGCCGCTGGCCAAGACTCGCCCTCGGTGCAAGGCGATGACCTCGTCGCACAGCGCCTGCACCTCCACCGGATCGTGCGACACCAGCAGTATGGGTAAGCGTAGCTGATCGCGGATTCGGCCGAGCAGCGGCAGCACTCGCCGGCGCAGCTGGAGGTCGAGGGCCGCCAGAGGTTCATCGAGTAGCAGCAGCAGCGGCCCCGAGCAGATCGCTCTACCGAGAGCGACCCGTTGCCGTTCACCGCCTGAGAGAGTGTCGACGCGGCAGCGCAACAGGTCGTTTAACTCAAGTAGATCGCAAACCTGGTCAAAGGTCGCCGCGGGCTGGCTCAGGTTGCGTCGCGCCCGTCTCGCCCCGGCCAACAGATTGGCGCGGACGTCGCGATGAGGAAAGAGCAAACCGTCCTGCGGCACGTAGCCAATATTGCGCTGCTCCGGCAGCAGGTAGATGCCCCGGTTGGTGTCGAGCCAGATGTCGGCGCCGACTTGAATTCGCCCGCGCGCCCGCCGATCGAGGCCGGCAATGGCTTGCAAGAGAGTCGATTTGCCGGCACCGCTGGGACCGAAGATGGCGGTGCTGCGGGCCCCGAAGTCGAGATCCACGGTCAACTCGAAGGGGTCGAGCGGCACCGAGATGCTGACCTTGAGGGTGGGTGGCCCGCTACCGGTGCCTGCCGCTCGCAACGACATCAGTGCCCTTGTCGAGGGTGCTGTGGCTGTCGGGAAAGACGTTCGGAGGCCGAGATGGCAACGACTCCCACCAAGAGAGCAAGGCCCAGCAGCAGATAGGCGGTGCGCTCATCACCCACTTGCTGGGCGGAAAAGATAGCCGACGCCAGGGTTTGGGTGCGGCCGGGAATGTTGCCGGCCAGGATGACCGTGGCGCCGAACTCACCCACCGCCCGGGTGAAGCCGAGGATAGCGGCTGCTAACAGCCCTCTACGAGCCAACGGCAAGGTGGTGTTGAAGAAGGTCCGACTCCGGCTGTGGCCGAGGGTTCGGGCCATCATCTCGAGCCTTGGATCGATGCCTTCGAAAGCCACTCGAGCGGTTCGCACCACCAGTGGCGTGGCCATGATCGCCGCGGCTAGCACGGCTGCCTTCCAGGTCAGCAGAATACCGAAGTCAAAGCCCAGCCGTTCACTGCCCAGCAGCCCGTCGCGGGCTAGCAGTTGCAGCATCAAGAAACCGATGGCGGTGGGTGGCAAGACCAGAGGCAGGCCGACCAGGACCGAGATCGCGCCATGACCCGGAAAGCGAAATCGCGCTAGCAGGTAGGCCAGCAGCGTTGCCGGGGGTAGCACCAGCAAGGTGGCGACGGTGGCCACCTGCAGGGTCAGGGCGACGGCGGTTCCGGCGGCCTCACTCATCGTCGGCCTGGCTCCGCGAGTGTGAAGGATAGGGCGTGAAGCCCTGTTGGGCGAAGATCTGGGCTGCTCGCGGGGTGCTGAGCAGGTCGCTGAATCGGGCCGCCGCCTGTGGTGACTGGCTGTCGGCGATCTGAGCTGCCCAATAGGCGATGTCGGGGGAGTGCTCGGCTGGGACTTCATAAAGAACTTTCACCCGCCGGCTGGCTATGGCGTCGCTGTGGTAGACGATGCCGACCACATCAATCCTCGCTGCGACGATGGCGAGGGCCGCGCGCACGTCTGCCGCGGGTGCTACCCGGCCGGCTAAGTGGATCCACAGATTGCCCTCTTGCAATTCCACGGATTCGAGAAAAGCGCGGGCATAGATGCCGGCTGGCACCGCCCGTGGATCGGCCAGCGACAAATGGGCAAAGGGCAGCGTCGCCAGCTCGGCCGGGTGTTTCAGGGGGGCTGAACCCTGCGGATGACCGATCACCACCAGGCGATTGGCAAGAAACGGTCTGATGCTGCTTTCGACCAGATGACCGCGCTGGCGGAGGTGCTCTACCCAGCGGTGGTTGGCACTGAGCAAGAGGTCACCACCGGCGGTCGCTTCGATCTGTCGGGCGAGCACATTCGAGCCGGCGAAATTAAACACCGGTCGCAGTCCCTGCTGCTCGGCCTCGACACCTATCTGTTCGAGGGCGTTGCGTAGGCTGGCGGCGGCGAACACAAGCACCTCCTCGTCGTGCTGCACTGGCCAACAGTCTACGCTGCAGCCGAGGATCAAGACGACGGTGCCTAGAACCCAGCGGTACAGGCTCAGGGGTCGGTGGCCCCGCGCTGGGTGAGTGAGGATTGCTTGGGGAAGATGTGCCGACATTTTCGCTCTCGAAGGCTGTTGCAAGTTGCCTTGTAGGAGGGGCGGCCTCCGCTGGGCAAGAGACGCGTCAAGGGTCTATCACCTCCTCATTTCTCGCGCAATGGAGCTTTGGCGATGAGGCTGTTGACTCGAACAGCCTGGTTCTTGGACTGGTGGAGAGCGCTGGTATCATCGCTTTAACTTTGCAAGGTGGAGTCTCGATGCAAGATTCTAGGTCTGCCAAGGACGGTCTTGGCCAGTCCGTTCGATCACAGAAAGCAAGCGGTGGTGATGCTGGGGCGAGTGCCGTTGATCGTCTGAGCAGACGGCGCTTTATGGTCTCAGGATGTGCCGCCGCGGGTTTCTTGGTGGCGGCGAAGACTGCTGCCGAGTCGCCAGCGGTCCGCGGACCAGACCACGAAGTCCCTCTGGCACGCTATGTCCCTTTCGCTGAACCGAAGGTGGTCTATTCTCGCGACGGAGTCTTGGCGGTGACGTTGCGAGTGAGCGAGCAGGCTGTTCGCATTCAGCAGGCGGACGGTGTTCGTACCGAAATCACCCGCACCTACAACGGTCAAGTGCCCGGTCCGACGCTGCGGCTGCGGGCCGGAGAGTGCTTGCAGTTGGAGTTGGTCAACCAGCTGCCGCCCAATCCCGAGAGCGGGCCCAAGGCGGCAGAGCACAACCGTCCGGGACGGTTCAACACCACCAACTTGCACACCCACGGATTGCATGTTTCACCGGCTGGCAATTCAGACAACGTATTCCTGGAAATCGAGCCCGGTGAGAGCCAGAGCTATCAGATTTGCTTGCCTGACTTTCACGCTCCCGGCACTCACTGGTACCACGCCCACCGCCATGGCTCAACTGCCGTGCAAATGGTCAACGGCCTGCACGGTGCGCTGATTGTCGAGGATCCGGCGGCGCAGCAAATCGCCGTCGACGAGGAGAAAACCTGGATCGTCCAGGAGATCATTGGCGAAGCCGCCGAGGGGGTCTACAGCTGTCAGCCGCCGCGGGTGCCTTTCACCGTCAACGGGGTGCACCAGCCGACGTTCTCGATGCGTCCGGGTGAGATTCAGCGCTGGCGTTTTTTGCTCGCCGGCGGAACCCAGCGTGCTTTCATGAAGCTCAAACTAGTCCATGCCGCCACGGGCGAGCTGGTGCCGATGGAGTTGATCGCCATCGACGGCATCACCTTCTACGGCAAGTCGCCACAACAAACACGCGGCTGGGAGATGGCGCCCGGCAACCGTTCGGACTTTCTTGTGCAGCTAGCCGCGGGGACTTACCAGGTAATCAAGGGAGCCTTGCAGGAGGGTGACGATCAACTACTGGCGACGGTGCTGGTTGCCGGCAAGCCTCTTCCGGCGCGGCCGCTGCCCGCCTTGCCGCCGATTACCACTCGCCCGGCCTATCTGCGGCCAATCATCGACCAGGAGATTGGTGATCGGCCAGAGCGAGAGTTCGAGTTCAGTGTCGACAGCAGTTCCGGCGGCTGTCGCGAGCAGTCGCCAGGGGCGGTCGTCGCGAGCCGATTTTTGATCAATGGCAAGCAGTATGGCGAGCCCGGCACGCTGACTAGGGTGCGGCTCGGCAGTGCCGAACAATGGCGATTGATCAACACCTCCCACGCCGAGCATCCGTTTCACATCCACGTCAATCCGTTTCAGGTGGTCGATCCCGACCTGCCGCCGGAAGAGTGGTTGTGGTGGGACACCATCGCGATTCCGGCAGCCCTCTCCCTGGCCACCGTGGGGCAGCTGACTATCCGTCAGCGCTTCGGCACCTTCACCGGCAAGTTCGTCATTCACTGCCACGTGCTCAGCCACGAGGACTTGGGCATGATGTGGGATGTCGAAGTCGTCGCAGCCGATGCCGATGCCGCCAGCGAGCAGGTGTAGGAATCAGGCCCACCCGGCGTCGGGGAAGCGAACGTCTCCGAGGCGGATCTTGGTTGCCGGTTGCGAGTACTCGACTAGCTCAACTTCGATGCCATCGGGGTCGCGGAAATAGAGCCGCCGGCCAGGTTCGTAGTCGGCTTCCAGATGGGGCTCGATGTCGAGCTTGAAGAGGCGTTGCCGCTGAACTTCGAGGTCTTCGACCACGAATCCCAGGTGGTTGAGGCCGACGCGGTCATAGGATTCGTCAGCTTGGCGGCTGTGAGGCGCTTCGAAGAGAGCCAAGTAGTGCCGCTGGTTGCCGACATGAGCGGCCGGCCGTCCGCTGGAGTTGGTGCCGCGCCAGCGCACCTCGAAATCGAATAGGTGGCGGTAGAATTCGATCGACCGGGCGACGGATGAGACGGTCAGATTGACGTGTTCGAGAAACATGGCGGTCTCCTTTAGAGAAGTCTTGGCTTACTTATACCGTGGTGCGGGTTATTTAGAAAGAGGTTTCTTATGAAATTACTCGTCTTGAGTTAGACTTCATCGGTGGAAAGCAAGCAGGGAGAGAACCTGAGCGGCGCCAAGCGGCGTCTGCTAGAGCAGCTCAAGCGCGGCGGTTCTGCCACCGTGTCTGGATTGGCGGCGGTGCATGGCTCTACCGAGGTGGCGGTGCGTCAGCACTTGCGGGCCCTGGAACAGCAGGGGTGGGTAAGGCGTGCCAAGTCTTCTCCACGCGGGCGGGGGCGCCCTTCGGAAGTGTGGGCCCTGAGTGAAGCGGCGGCCGAGCTGTTTCCCGACCGCCATGGGGAGCTGACCATCGATCTGATCGACGGCGTGCGCGAGGCTTTTGGCGAGCAGGGGCTCGAACGGTTGATCGAGATCCGCTCGCAGGCACAGGAGCGGCGCTATCGTCGGCTCATGCGGTCGTCAACGGGGCTCGGCGAGAAGCTCGACAGGTTGGCGGAGGAGCGTTCCCGCGAGGGCTATATGGCCATCGTGGTGCGCGAGCCGGGGGGCAGCTTCCTGCTGATCGAGAGCCATTGCCCGATCTGTGCTGCGGCCCGCGCTTGTAGCGGCCTGTGCCGTGGTGAGCTGCGGGTCTTCCAACAAGTCTTGGGCCCCGCAGTGCAGGTCGAGCGAGTTCGGCACTTGCTGGCCGGCAGTGATCGCTGCTCCTATCGGGTGACGGATCTAGCGCCCCGGCCGAGCCACGGCGAGTCAGCGAACAGCTCAGTCGCGCAGTCGACGCCTCGAGGCTAGCCGTAGCGCGGCGCCGGCGCAGGCGACAG
Organism: Candidatus Multivoradales bacterium; assembly: GCA_965248925.1. Taxonomy (GTDB): domain Bacteria; phylum Acidobacteriota; class Thermoanaerobaculia; order Multivoradales; family J023; genus CBDFLE01. The sequence goes on from CBDFLE010000006.1 coordinate 4,055,216, forward strand.
TCAAGAAGATCAGCCCGAGGGCCGACAGGGTAGGTATTTCGAACGGCGAAGGGGCTTCTAAGACCAGCGTCAGTGTTGGTGCTACCGCCGGGTCGCTATTTTCGTGAGTGTCGAAGCGCTTGGCGGTCACCGCGGCGCCAGCCTCGTCGCCAAGCAGGATCCAGCCCAAGTTGATCGCCGGATCATCGATCCAGCTGCCGACATCCGCCACCATCTCAGGACTCGTGCCCCAGGTGTAGAAGCCGTTGGCGTCGATCATTTGCGAGGCGCTCGCTATGGCAGCAAAATCGCCGCCCGGAAGGTCCCAGCCAACGCTATCGAAAAAGCGGAACACCCAAGTCGCGTCGCCGGTCATCGCCGGAGCACCGCCTCCTTCCTGGCCTGGCGCGTCGGATCCCGCTTCTCCCCAATCGTTGGTCAGGCGATGCAGAGTCACGGGCTGCGGCCCAGTGACCGTGCGCGACATATTCAGCGTCAAGGTTGCCGAGAGCACGGTAGTTCCGGGCGCGATGGCGCTGAGGTCGAAATGCAGCAGGCCACGGCGGGCGTCGCCCATCGCTGTTTGACCGGCGAACAAATGGTCGCCGGCACCGTTGCTGGTGAAGTCGTCCTCTGCATACAGGGTGGTGTCGCGGTCAGCTACCACGACCACGGTTCCAGCTGCAGCGGTCCCGGTGCTCGCCAGGGTGAGGGCTACGATGAGTCCGGCGAAGCAACGATTTAGGGTCCTTGGGTGCATGCAAACCTCCTCGGGACCGCGAGTGGCGAGGCTGCGTCTCGCGATGCGCAGAGCCTACCGCAGCCGCCGGTTGAATTGAATCACCGGTGGCCGGCCTCTGTCTGATCGGTGCTTGGAGTCCAGCGATTGGCCTGCAGCCAGTCAGTGTGGGGGGGCGAGGACGATGGCCTCGATCCCTGCCTGCCGCAATCGGAGGTTGAGGCTGACGATCTCTTGCCGCAGCTCTACCATGCTCGATTGGTGAACCTCCACCGCTGCCGCCAACTGCTGAAAGACCAGCTGCTGGGCGTCGGTCGGTGGGTAGTCGGCTCTGGCGACCCCCCAAGCGAGCTGAGTCAGGCGAGCGGCCAGCAACCGCTTCCAGCGCAGGGTGTCTTGGCCAGCGCCAGTCAGGCGAAGGTCGAAGAAATGACCTTCTAGTTTTGCCAGGCGTCTGCTGAGCTGCTTGAGGTCGTCGGCGACGCCGTCGTCGCTATCGTCGCCCTGGGGGCTGTCTTGCAAGCGTTGGCCGAGGTCGATCAGCTGTTTGCGCGCCCATTCGACTTCGTTGATCAGCTCGGCCGAATGGCTGACTTGCTCGGCAATCTGCATCACCAGCTCGGTCTGCCGTTCAAGATCTTGGTCGCTGCCGCCGGTAGCAGGATCGCGGCGCAGCTCGAGTTCTTGGCTCCAGGTTTCGCTGCCCACCGTCAATCGGACGGTGTAGATGCCGGGTGGGGCTAACACCGCCATGCGACCACCGTCACCCTGGGGTCGCCAGCCCTCGCTGGGCAGGGGTGTTTCGGGATTTTCAAGGGGCCGGGTGCGTAGGCGTACTTCGGGGGTATGCTGATGGTAGAGGTCCCACCACAAACGGTGCAGGCCAGCCTCGCTCGACACCTCGTCCAATTCTCTAATCACCCCGCCTTCGGGGTCGAGGATTTCCAGGGTCACGCTCAGCGCCTCGGCCTTCTCGTCGTCGTTGGTGTTGTCGGCTGGCAAGTAATAGTGCAGCGAGGCGCCCTCGGGAGGGTTGCTGCCGGCGGCCGGGTCATCGGGCTGGCTGATGGGCTCTTCGCGAGTGCGGAAACGGTAGGCCGGGCGGGGCGCGAGCAGGGCGGGTTCGGTCGGTTCGCCGGAGTATTGGGCCAGGGGAGTCAGATCGTCGAGAATCCAAAAGCCGCGGCCGTAGGTGGCCACCACCAAGTCGTAGAAATGCTCTTGGACGGTCAGCCAATGAACCGGTGCTGGCGGCAGGTTCGATTGCAGCGGCTGCCACTGTCCGCCCCCATCGAAAGAGACATAAAGGCCGTTCTCGGTGCCCAGGTAGAGCAGCTCGGGCCGCCGCGGGTCTTCGCGCACGCAGTGGGCATAGCTGAAAACGCTTTCGGGGATGCCATCGGTGATCTTGCGCCAGCTCTGGCCGTAGTCGTCGGTGCGATAGACGTAGGGCTTGGTATCGCCAAGCTGGTGGCGGTCGACAGTGATCAAGCAGCTGCCGGCCCGGTGCGGCGAGGGCTCGACGTTGGAGATCGTGCCGAGTTCGGGCAAGGCGGGAATCCTCGCCGTGACGTTACGCCAGTTCTCGCCACCGTCGCGGCTCAGCTGTACTTGGCCGTCGTTGGTGCCGGCCCAGATCAAGCCCTCCTCGAGCTTTGACTCGGCCAGGGCGAAGATCACTGGCGCCAGGGAAGGGCCGGCGTCGTCGAGGGTCAGGCCGCCACTGCGCTGTTGCAGGGCCGGGTCGTCGGTGGTCAGGTCGGGGCTGATCGTCTGCCAGCTTTGGCCCCCATCAGTGGTGCGGTGGACGAACTGGCTGCCGACGTAGACCCGACCCGGATCGTGCGGTGAGATGACGATCGGATAGGTCCATTGGAAGCGGTACTTGAGCTCGGCCGCCGGCCAAGACTCGACTGCCATAGGCCACACACTGACGTTGCGCGCATGGCCGCTGCGGTGGTCGTAGAGTTCCAAGATGCCGTCGTAACAACCGGTCCAGACGGTGTCGGCGTCCCCCGGCGTGGGTAGGGTGAAACCGACCTCACAGCCGCCCAGGGTCTGCCAGGCGCCGATTGGAATCTCCTCGCCGGCGAGGAAGCGGGAAGGGCCGCGCAGCGCCGGGCCGTCCTGGCGATTGCCATAGACGAAGTAGGGGATCTGATCATCAACTGCGACGTGGTACATCTGAGCGATCGGCAGCTGCGGCCGGCGCCAACTCTTGCCCCGGTTGGTGGAGATCGACACGCCGCCGTCGTGACCGACGATGCGCCGATCCGGCTGCTGGGGATCGATCCACATTACATGGTGATCCCAGCCCGGCCGTGACTCGGTGCTGGTCTTGCCACCATCGAGGGAAGTGCGGAACTCGACCGCCATGAAGTAGAGTTCGTCGCGGTCGTCCGGCGCCGCCGCCATCCGCGAGTAGTAGAGGGGGCGCTGTACCAGGCGGTTGTCGCGGCTCACCAGGCGCCAGTTCTTGCCGCCGTCGTCACTCGCCCAGAGCACTCCGGCGAAAGGATCGGACGGGGCGAAGTCGTGATTCGAGCTGGTTTCGATCAGCGCGTAGATGCGCTGCGGGTCGGCGGCGGAGATCGCCAGGCCGATCTTGCCCCAGGGGGCCTCCGGCAGTCCGGGGCCGTTGAGCCGCTGCCAGCTGGTGCCGCTGTCGGTGCTCTTCCACAGACCGCTCTGCGGCCCGCCGCTCTGGCGACCCCAGGGCCAGATCACCATCTGCCAAGTGCCAGCGTAGAGCACCCGTGGGTTAGTCGGATCGATCACCAGATCCGAGGCACCGGCGTCGGCACCGGCGAATAGCACTCGTTGCCAGGTCTCGCCACCGTCGCCGGTGCGGTAGACACCGCGTTCTTCTTGCGGACCGTAGCAGTGGCCCAGAGCGGCTACCCAGGCGGTGTCGGGGTCTTTGGGGTGGACGACGATGCGGCCGATCCGGCCGCTGTTGTCGAGGCCACGGTGCTGCCAGGTTTCACCGCCGTCGGTGGAGCGGTAGATGCCGTTGCCGATCGAGATGTTCGAGCGAATGAAGGTTTCGCCGGTACCGGCCCAGACCACGTTGGGGTCTGAGGGCGCCACCGCCAAGGCGCCGATCGAGGATGCTGGCTGATCGTCAAAAGTGGGTCGCCAATGGACGCCGCCATCGTCGCTCTTCCACACCCCGCCCGAGGCGGCGCCGGCAAAGTAGGTATTGGCATCGCCGGCTACCCCGGCCACCGCGCTCACCCGATTGCCGATGGGCCCGATATGGCGGAATTTCAGCGAGTTGAAGAAGCCATCCGTTGGCGGCTGCTCAGCGGCCGCCAGGTGGGCCGGGAGTCCAGCGACCCACAGCGCGAGAAGAATAAGACCTGCACGGGCGACTGATCGAACGCTGGAGCTGCAAGTTGCCATGGATCCCCCTGGGTGGTGGCCGGTTTAGCGTCGGCCGAGGTCAGAATCATAGCTTGCCGCTGCCAGCGTCGGGCAGATCTTCGGTCTGGACTGCTAGAGTCGTTGGCCGATCGCCAACCTTCGACCTTGGGAGAACACTGTGCCCTCTGCCAGCCGTCTTCAGCTTCCCATCCGCCCGCGCCGCAACCGTCGCACCGCCGCGCTTCGCAGTCTGGTGCGCGAGACCGTGTTGCAGCCCGCCGATTTGGTTCTGCCCCTGTTTTTGATCGGCGGGCAGAACCAGCGTCAGGCGGTGAAATCAATGCCCGGTGTCGATCGCTTGAGTGCCGATTTGCTGCTCGAAGAAGCTGCCCAAGCCCATCGCCTGGGCATTCTGGCGATTGCCCTATTCCCGGCCCTTGGAGATGAGTGCAAGGATCGGGTGGCTACTGAATCCACCAACGCTGAGGGGCTCCTGCAGCGCACTGTGCGGCAGCTCAAGCAAGAACTGCCAGAGTTGCTGGTGATCACCGATGTGGCGATGGATCCCTATTCCAGCGACGGGCACGATGGCTTGGTGTCAGACGAAGGGCTGATCCTCAACGATCCGACCCTCGAAATTCTCGCCGCGATGGCGGTGTCGCAAGCCGCAGCCGGTGCCGATATCGTGGCGCCTTCGGACATGATGGACGGTCGGGTGGGGGCCATTCGCCAGGCTCTCGATCAGGCAGGTCATGAAGAGGTCGCCATCCTGGCCTATTCTGCCAAGTACGCCAGCTCGTTCTACGGTCCGTTTCGCGACGCTCTCGACTCAGCGCCCCGCCACGGCGACAAGAAGACCTACCAGATGGATCCGGCCAATGCCCGCGAAGCGCTGCGCGAGGTGCGGCTCGATGTCGCAGAAGGGGCCGATATCGTTATGGTCAAGCCGGCGTTGCCCTACCTCGATGTTGTCCACGCGGTGCGCCAGGCGGTCGAGGTGCCGGTGGCGGCCTACCAGGTCAGTGGCGAGTACGCGATGATCCAGGCCGCCGCCGAACGCGGCTGGATGGATGGCGAGGCACTGATGCTGGAGAGTCTCACCGCCATCCGCCGCGCCGGTGCCGGCATAATCCTGACCTACTTTGCCCGCCGGGCGGCGGAGGTCCTGGGGTAGTGCGCCATGAGTGACATCCTCAAGCAAGTGACCGACAGCTACCGCGAGGATTTGCAAGACTCCGAGCAAAGTCCAGCTGTTGTTCTGCAAGACACTGGGTTCGTGGCCAGCTTCAAAGCTGAGACGGATCTTTCCAGCGCCTACAAAGAATCTGTTCGCGGAATCGTCCTGAGCAAGCGGTTCAGAACGCCAACTCGTAAGTCGGATTCTCTACGGTGAAAGTCAGTGTGCGGTGGTCATCAGCCGTGTCCAGTACGACGGTGTTGATCTGTCGTTTCGAGAGGGCGAAGAATACTCGGTTCGCTAGCCTGCAATTGCCGAAGTCGGCCGGCGCGGCGAGTTCGAAGTAGAGCCAAACTTGCTTGGTTTCTAACTCAATCCCGAGCCATTGGAGAGTGCTCTTCCGTTCGCCGCAGTGCAATTCGAAAACTTCGCTCAGGTAAGCGGCAAGGTGTTCTTCTAACCCCTCTTCCCGCTCGAGGATCAGTCGCCTGCCGAGGTATTGAGCAAGGGCCGCTTCGAGATCCTCTGGCCGGGTCCGCAGGGCGATTTCGAGGTGGCCGGTGGCGGGGTTGTACTTGGCCTCTGCGACAGTGGTGTGGTAGGGGTGGGCGACTGCCGGGCTGGCGGTTAGGAGCAGAAGCAGCACGGTCACCGGACGCAGCGCCTTAGCCATCGCCCTTCTTCTTCGTCCCCTCGCCCTGACCCGCTTGACGCATCGGGTTGGGGGTCGAGTGTTCGTCTTCTTTGAACAGCTGGAAGCGACTCTTGACCACCCGGCGAGGGAAGTAGTTGTTTTCAATGTCGGTGTCGGCGGTCTCCCAATGGGGGTCGAGGACGATCGAACGGACGGCCTTGCGAGTCAGCAGGAGTTGGTCTACATGGTCGGCATGTCGGCGCCAGATCTCGGCCGGGATGCGCAGTTCTTGCTCGCTGCCGTCTTCGAAAGTGATCGCCAGGATCACCGGCATCACCAGGCCGCCGAGATTGTCGAGTTTGACGACGTAGACGTGATGTTCGGTGTCGAGCAAATTGCGTTCCCAGTCTTCAAGTTCCAGGCCGGCGAGCTGCTTCTTGAAGTGTTCGCGGTCCCAATCGCTGACTTCGAGCTCGTCCCAATCATTGTAGAAATCCTTCAGTCGTGGTTCGCGGTCGACACGTTTGGACAGGGGCTGGTTGCGCTCTCGGGACAGAGTCTGTGGTTCGGCCTCTCGCTCGGCCCGCAACCGGCCTTTGTCGATCTCGGCATTGTAGGTCTCAAGGGTGTATTCGCGGACTTCGTTGATCGCCAGATCGACATGGTCGGTGGTGTAGAACCAGCCGCGCCAAAACCAATCGAGATCGATCCCCGAAGCATCCTCCATGGTGCGGAAGAGGTCCGCTGGCATCGGTCGTTTGAAGCGCCAGCGGCGGGCGTACTCCCTGAACGCAAAGTCGAACAGTTCACGGCCAAGAACGGTCTCGCGCAGGATGTTGAGCGCTGTCGCCGGCTTGGCGTAGGCGTTGTTGCCGAATTGCAGCAGCGATTCCGAGTTGGTCATGATCGGCACTTGGTTGTCGCTCGTCATGTACTCGACGATGTCTTTGGGTTCGCCGCGCCGCGACGGGTACTTCTCTTCCCACTCTTGCTCGGCGAGGTACTGCAAGAAGGTGTTGAGACCTTCGTCCATCCAGGTCCACTGGCGTTCGTCGGAGTTGACGATCATCGGAAAGTAATTGTGGCCGACCTCGTGGATGATCACTGAGATCAGGCCGTACTTTGATCGCCGCCAGTATTTATCGCCTCGTTTCTTGTCCCAATAAGTTCCATCCTCGTAGGGGCGGGGTCCGTTGAAACAGATCATCGGATATTCCATGCCGCCCACCGGTCCGTTGACCGAGATCGCTACCGGATAGGGATAGGTGAAGGTGTAGCGCGAGTAGACATCCAGCGTGTGGATGATCGAGGCGGTGGAGAAGCGGCTCCACAATGGCTCGGCCTCGTTCGGATAGAGGGACATGGCCAGCACCCGCTGGTCGTCGACCTGGTGTCCCTGAGCATCCCAGATGAACTTGCGCGAGCTGGTGAAAGCGAAGTCGCGGACGTTCTCAGCGCGGTAGATCCAGGTTTTTTTGCCGCTTGCCGGGGTCCTCTCGTTGGCTTTGGCTTCCTCCGGCGTGACGATGAAAACCGGCTGGCTCGCTTGCCAAGCCCGCTTCAAGCGTTGACGCTGGACCTCGCTCAAGACTTCTTCCGGGTTCTGCAGTTCGCCGGTGGCGGCGACGACGTGGTCCTCTGGCACGGTCAGGCGCACCAGGTAATCGCCGAGTTCGAGGGTGAACTCGCCGTTGCCGATGAACTGCTTGTGCTGCCAGCCGTTGACATCGGTGTAGGCGGCGACGCGCGGGAACCATTGGGCGATCTCGTAAAGATAGTTGCCGTCGTCGTCGAAGAACTCCCAACCGGAGCGACCACCGATATCGACCGCGTCGTTGATGGCAAAACTCCAGTCGACTTGGAAAGTGAGCTGCTGTCCAGGTTCGAGGGGGGTCGGCAAGTCGAGGCGCAGCATGGTCTTGACCACGGTGTAGTCGAGGGGCTGACCCGCGCCGTCGACCAGACGGTGGATCTCGACGCCGCCATCGAACTTCTCCAGTGCCAGCAGCCGGCGCAGCTTCTTGTAAGCGAATTCGTCGAAATCTGGAATCTTGGCGACTAGCAGACCGGCGGCGTCGTCGGCGTAGAGGTTGGGGTCGAGCTGTAACCACAGGTAGCGTAGGGTATCTGGTGAGTGGTTGCTGTAGATCACGGTTTCCGAGCCGGTCAGCCGTTGCTCGACATCGTCCAGTTCGGCATCGATCACGTAGTCGGCGCGCTGTTGCCAGTATTGCGGCCCGGGCGCGCCGGAGGCGGTGCGGTAGACCGTGGGGCTCGGCAGAATCTCTTCGAGCTGGCGAAACTTGTCGTCTGAGGAATCCTGCGCCAGGAGGCTAGTGGCAGGGAGTGCCAGGTAGGCCATGAGGCAGAGGCAGGCGCGGCGAATTCTGGAGGTCGAAGGGGAGGCTGCGGTCATCGGGGGTCCTCACAAGCGCTGGCGGTCCGTTGTCCATGGATCTTAGAGTGCGATGGGGGTCGAGAATCGTTGGCTGAGTTTAGCCCTTAGGCTGGTGCCGGCGAATTCCGCTTCGAGGATGCGTTGATTGGGTCCGTCCTCGTATCAGCTTCCCAGTAGTGAACGCGGTTGGATGGATGGCGAGGCACTGATGCTGGAGAGTCTCACCGCCATCCGCCGCGCCGATGCCGACATGATCCTGACCTACTTCGCTCGCCGGGCGGCAGAGGTTCTGGGGTAGTTATCGACTTGCTGTAGATAGGCTATCGATCGAGGACTTCGATGTCATGGAGCGCCTCGGCGGGTGTCTTGGCGGGAATAGGTGAGCGACGGTAGTCCTTCAGGTTGCGGGTTGTGATTAGGGTCGCGCCGCAGGCTCTCGCTGCTGCCACTTGCAGAGCGTCTTCGAAATCTCTCATATCCAGGCTGCTGGCATAGACTAGGCTGCCGGTCGTCGTCGGGGCGATATCGACGAAGCGGGTCAGGTCGAGGAGAAAGTCTCGGGTCATCGCCTGGCCGCGCTTGGCTTGGACCAGGTAGTAGAAGTTCGATACCGAGTGCCAGGCGATAAAGGCCATTCCCGGCCTTTGCTGGAGTCCATCGAGAAGCTGGGCTGCCGCACCGGCGAAGGGCTCGCGGTCCAGGGCCAGGTCGATCAGCACGTCGGTGTCGACCAGGATTTTCACAGAAAACGCTCACTGAGTTTCTCGAATCGCGGACTTGTTGGATCCTGGTTGGCTGAGCTGACCTCGAACCTGCCGCGCCATTTGGACGAAAAAGACCCACGCTCGAGCAGATCGAGTGCGCGCAACGCGCTCTCGATCAGCGATGACAACGAGACTCCACGCGCTCTGGCATATTGCTTGGCCCTGGGAATCAGCTCCTGATCGATGGTCACGGTCAGCTTGGTCTTCATCGGTTCTCCGTATACGTCATTCAGTGTAGAGTATACGTGGTCTACCCTGCTTCAGGTTGTGAATCTGTAGTTGAGTTTCGCTGTCTACCGCTAGCGCCGATGTGAGCCTCTTGAGGGTTTGATCTTGCCTTGAGCAAGCGGCTCAGAACGCCAACTCGTGAGTCGGATTCTCTACGGTGAAAGTCAGTGTGCGGTGGTCATCATCCCTGTCCAGTACGACGGTGTTGATCTGCTGCTTGGAGAGGGTGAAGAATAGTCGATTCGACAACGCGCAGTAACCGCGAAAGGCCGGTACGGGAAACTCAATGTAGAGCCAAATTTGGGCGCTGCAAAAAGGTGTTGAGCCCTTCGTCCGTCCAGGTCCACTGCCGTTCGTCGGAGTTGACGATCATCGGAAAATAGTTGTGGCGACCTGGTGTCCCTGAGCATCCCAGATGAACTTGCGCGAGCTGGTGAAAGCGAAGTCGTGGCCGTTCTCAGCGCGGTAGATCCAGGTCAGTTTCCGAGCCGGTCAGCCGTTGCTCGACATCGTCCAGTTCGGCATCGATCACGTAGTCGGCGCGCTGTCGCCAGTATTGCGGCCCGGGCGCGCCGGAGGCGGTGCGGTAGACCGTGGGGCTCGGCAGAATCTCTTCGAGCTGGCGAAACTTGTCGTCTGAGGAATCCTGCGCCAGGAGGCTAGTGGCAGGGAGTGCCAGGTAGGCCATGAGGCAGAGGCAGGTGCGAAGAATCCTCGGGATCGAGTGGCAGGCTTTGGTCATTGGCGAGTCCTCACGAGCGCTGACGATCCGCTGTGGACGGATCGCTGAGGGCGGCAGTGGTTGAGATTCGAAGGCTGAGTTTTTATCCCTCTGCTGGTGTCGGCGAAATCCGGTTTGAGGAGGTAGGTGGTTGGTCTTGGTGTCGGATCAATTTCCCAACAGCTCTTCGAGCGCCGAGCGAGTCTTTGGCTGGAGCTGATTTTCGTCGAAATAGCAGGCGACGATGCTCAGCGCTTCTTCCGCCGAAGAAATGTTCAAGAAACGCAGTAGGTAGCGGACGTCATCCAGGTCATGGAATTCTTCACCGAGGCGCATGGCGGCACACTTCATCGCCAGCAAGTAGTGAGGTTCGGCGACGTAGACCCGTAGGTTGGCCAGCTCAAGGTAGAGAGCGAACTCGCCGCGCGGACTCAAGAACCCCTTGACGGCGTCATTCAGCCAGGTCACTGGTACTCCGTCTCGACTGGCGACGCGAGCAGCAGCGGTTCGAATCAGCTGGGTCGGTTTGAACAAAGCGTCGATATCGCGTGTTGCGTCTCGGGCGTTCAGTGCCAGGCACATGACAGCACCTCCAACCAGATAGAGTTCGCCGATGGCCTCGACGGATGCTAACTCCTGGTCGAGGAGCTTGAGCAGTCTGCTGATGTCAGCTCTGGTCAGACTGCTCATGCTGCTAGATGCGGTCGCCAACGGTCGAATCGACGAAGATGTTGCGGCGCCGGAATGGTACCGGCGCCGCGTGCAGCAGATGCGGCCGCAGGCTTGCCGAGGGAGTTGCGAAGTGGGGCTGTTCCAGGGGCTCGATATCTCGCGGCCAGGCTGGAGGAGCGGTGTTTTTCTGGTAGGCGGCCAGTTCGACCATCGCCGCGATATAATTCCGCAGGTAGGGCGATAACTGGCCTGGCGGGGCCTCGGCGATCGCCTCTCCGAACTCCACCGGAGCCAAACTAGACAGCAGGTCGTTGAGTTCGGCGAGCACGAAGCGCGAATCGTCTTTTCCTTCTTCCAGAGCGCGCATCAGCTCAGCGAAACGGGCTCCTGCTTGGGGCAATACTCGACTGAGGACATATTCCGACAGTCCTTGCCCAGCTTGCTTCGCCGACCGTCGGAGAGTTGCTTTCTGCTCCGAGGTCACGCGAATCTGCAAATACTCGGATTTTGCGGCCATGATCCAGTGAGTGTAGGCGCCATTTCCTTGCGATGTCAATACGTATGTCATGACAACCGTGGAGTGACAACTCTTGAACCTGCCCGGGGGCGCTGCTCAGGGCGAGTCGCCAACGCTGGCCCAATACCCACCTCGTGAATGGTCGAAGACCGCTTCCCGGCCGCTGACCGTGGGATCGACTTGGCCGTTGCGGAAGACCTCCTGACCGAGTACCCAGGTGCGGACCGGCCAGCCCGTGAGGGTGCTGCCGTGCCAGGGGCTCCAGCGGCTCTTGGTGAGTTGATCGTGATCCAGAATGGTGGCTTCTTTGGCCAGGTCGACGAGCACCAGATCGGCGTCGTAGCCTTCCTCGATGCGCCCCTTGCCGACCAAGTCCCAGACCCTCGCTGGAGCGTCGCACATCCAGGCGACGACCTGTTGCAGGGTGATGTTGTCGCGGTGGACTTGGTCGAGCATCAAGGCCAGAGAATTCTCGACTGCTGGCAAACCGGAAGGCGATTGGGGGTAAGGCTGAGCCTTTTCTTCCAGGGTATGCGGAGCGTGGTCGGTGGCGACGACCTGCAAGCGGCCAGCAGATAGCGCTCGCCACAGCTCTTGGCGGTCGGTGGCTGTCTTGATCGAGGGATTCATCTGCACGCGGCTGCCGAGGCGCGGGTAGTCGCCGAGGTCGAAGAATAGGTGGTGCAGGCAGGCTTCGCCGGTGATCAGCTGGCGGTGGTCGGCCAACAGGTGGGCTTCGGCAGCGGTCGAAACGTGCAGTACATGGAAGCGGTGGTGGTGGCGAAAAGCCAGGTCGAGAGCCCGGCGGGTGGCGATGATGGCAGCGCGATGATCGCGGATCCGCGAATGGTCGGCGAGCACCAGATCGTCGCCAAGGGCCTGGCGATTGCCACGAACGGTGGCTTCGTCCTCGCAGTGGGCGGTGATCGGCAGCCGGGTCTCGGCGAAGATCCGCTCCAGCGCGTCCTGGTTGTCGACCAGTAAATCACCGGTCGAAGAGCCGATGAAGATCTTGATCCCGGGAGTTCGCTCAGCGGCTTTCAGCTCGGCGAGATTGCCGGGAGTGGCGCCAATGTAGAAGCCGAAGTTCACCCGGCTCTTGCTCGCCGCTAGCTCCAGCTTGCGATGTAGCAACCCGACGGTGGTGGTGGCCGGCTGGGTGTTGGGCATCTCTAGGAAAGTGGTGACACCACCTTTGGCGCAAGCGCTGCTGCCGCTGCGGAGATCTTCTTTGTGAGTTAAGCCGGGCTCGCGGAAGTGAACTTGGTCGTCGATGACCCCCGGCAGCAGATGCAGGCCGGTGGCTTCGACCACTTGCTCGTACCGGCCTCCGGCCGGCGCGCCGAGGTGCACGATACGGCCGCCATCGAGGGCGATATCGGTGAGGATGGTCTCGCCGGGCAACACACAGGTGGCACCGCGAATCAAAGTAGACATGGATACAGGCTCCTTTACCGCAAGACTAGCGGAATGTGCCTTGGCGGGTGCATTTTGGGGTGTTCCGAACCCTCTACTCTGGCCAGATGGGTTGCGATGTGGCAGTCTTCACCGGAGTTTTTCGAAGGTTGCCGAGCGCCCACAGGTCCGTCGCCGTGCTCGAGTGAAATAACGATGTCAAGTCAGCACCGAGCCGAAAGCTGGATGCAGAGTCTGCGCAGCGGGAAACACCGGGTCTTCGTCCTGGTCTGGCTGGGGCAATGGGTCTCGGTGATGGGTTCGTCGATGACCACCTTCGCTCTCGGGGTGTGGATCTTGCAGCACACCGGCTCGGTGACGCAGTTTGGGTTGGCCTACTTGCTCACTCAATTGCCCGGCATCTTGATCTCCCCGCTGGCGGGTGCTCTCACCGATCGTTGGGATCGACGCTGGGTGATGGTGCTGAGCGATTCGGTCGCGGCTCTGGCCACTCTGGCGATGGTGCTATTGCTCTATTTTGATCGTCTACAGACCTGGCATATCTACCCGGCGATGGCGATGAACTCCATAGCGGCGGCATTCCAATGGCCGGCCTACAGCGCTGCGACGACTCTGATGGTGCCCAAGAACTCGCTCAGCCGGGCCAGTGGCATGGTGCAGATGGCGCAGTCGGCAGCGCGCATCGTCTCTCCCTTTCTCGCTGGCCTGCTGCTCTCCAGGATTCGTATCGAAGGAGTGCTGCTGATCGATGTAGTGTCGTTCTGCTTCGCGCTGCTGGTGTTGTTGACGGTGCGTTTTCCGCGGCCGCCGAAGCTGCCGGAGCTAGTTCAGCGGCAGAGCTTGTGGCGCGACGCAGTCCGTGGTTGGACCTACATCCGGCAACGGGGTGGGTTGCTCGCGCTGGTGATCTTCTTCGGTCTAGTTAATTTTTCGATTGGTTTTGCGCAGGTGCTGGTGACGCCGATGGTGCTCAGTTTTGCCTCCGAGCAAGTCTTGGGGGCGGTGCTGTCGATCGGTGGAGTCGGCATGCTGCTCGGCAGCGTCGTGATGAGTGTCTGGGGAGGGCCGCGGCGGCGAATTCTCGGGGTGCTCGGATTTGCCCTGCTGCACGGCGTCAGCCACATCATGCTCGGCTTGTCACCGTCACCGACGCTGATCGCCATATCCCTCTTCCTGCTGTTCTTCGCCATGCCTTTTATCAACGGCTGTAGCCAGGCGATCTGGCAGACCAAGGTGCCACCCGCGTTGCAGGGCAGGGTGTTCGCCATCCGCCGGATGATCGCCTGGTCGACCCTGCCGGCGGCCTACTTGGTTTCGGGGCCAGTGGCGGACCACCTCTTCGAGCCGATGATGGCGGCGGATGGTCTGTTGGCGAATAGTGTCGGTATGGTGATCGGTGTCGGTCCGGGACGTGGCATGGGTTTATTGTTCGTCCTGCTGGGCTTTGCTAGCCTGTTGATCGCGTTGATCTCTTTCGCCGTGCCCAAGATGCGCCGGGTGGAAGAGGATCTGCCGGACATGATCGATGAGGAACCCGAGCTCGCCTGAGTGGCCACCGGGCCTGGAGGGAAAGAGGAAACTGGCGATGCGAGTGAGCGATCTACGCCTGTTGGTTGCCTGCGACAGTTGCAAGACTCAACTCGACGCCAGTGGCCTGGCCGGCGGCAGTCGATTTCATTGCGGTTGCGGCGAGTTGGTGGAGGTGCCGACAGTCACCCCACATGACGCCGCGGTGGTGCGCTGTGCGTCCTGTGGTGCGCCGCGCCAAGCCGGGAGTGCTGCTTGCGGCCATTGCAGCTCGGATTTCACTCTGCACGAGCAAGATCTTCACACCATCTGTCCGGAGTGTTGGACGCGGATCGGAGACCGGTCGTCTTTCTGCCATTCTTGCGGACTGATCATCGCTCCCCAAGGCGAAGTTGGCGAAGCCAGCGAGCACCGCTGTCCAGCTTGCGTTGGCGAGCGCCAGCTGACCCGGCGTGAGCTGGGCGGTATCGGGGTGCTCGAATGCCCGGGCTGTGCTGGCCTGTGGCTCGCCAGCAAGACCTTTCATCGTCTCGAAGAACGAGCCAAGGGCCGAGCTTCGCCGTGGCAGCCAGGGCGGTTGTCAAGACAGCCTCAGTCGCCTCTCACTCCAGGATCGCCGGCCGCGGCGGCCTACCGGCCCTGTGTCGAGTGCGGCGCCTTGATGAACCGGCAGAACTATGCTCGCAGGAGTGGCGTGCTGATCGATGTCTGTGCGGCCCATGGGGTCTGGTTCGACACTGACGAACTGGAGCGTATCTTGGCCTGGATCAGAGCTGGTGGGCTGGAGCGTAGCCGTCAGTTGGAGGCTGAAGGACGCCGTCAAGCTGAGCGCATTCAACCGAGTCGTGGTGGGCTGGCCTCCGCCACCGCCGGCGAGGTGCTGTACGGCGGTGGGGTCCGTGGAGGGTCGGGGGGATGTAGCCATTGGGGCGGCCGCTTCTGGCTGGTGGATCTGCTCGATGGCCTGATCGAGATATTTTCTGAGTAAGGCGCGGCTTGGTTGGCTCGGTTCAGTGGGCCTTGCTACGCATCTCAGTGGCTTTGACCTGGAACAGCTGGTGGTCCTCCAGCCGCAAGGCGGAGAGCTTGCCTCCCCAAGCCGCGCCGCTGTCGAGTGCGCTGATGCCGGGTGCCAGGTGAATCCCCTGGGCGGCCCAGTGGCCGCACAGCACCTCCACCTTTCGGCTCTGACGATCCTTGGCCTCGAACCATGGACGATGCCCCGCGGGGGCGTTCTTCGGCGGTCCGGAGTAGCTACTCGGCTGACCCGTGGCGTCGAGGGTGCGCAGCCGGGTCATGACTGCCAGCGCGGTACGTAGTTGTTGGGTTTCCGCGTCCAGCTTGCCTCGAGGGTGGTGGGAGAGTATCGCCTTAGCTGCCGGGCCGCGCAAACGCTGTTCGATAGCGCGGGCCAGCCTCTCCGCCTGCTTGGGCTTCCAGCTCGGCAGTAGGCCGGCATGGACTAGCAGGGTTTTCTTGCGTCGGTGGATCAGAGGTTGGGCGAGCAGCCAACGTACTAATCGTGGCCGGTCCTCGGCCGCCAACAGAGGGTCGAGAGTGTCTTTCCCCCGGCGCCGCGAATAGCCGAGGACCAGGGCGAGCAAGTGGAGATCGTGATTACCCAATACGGTGACGAAGCGCTTGCCCATTTGCTGTTGGGTCGCTCGAGCCCAGCGCAGCGCTTGCAGCGACTCGGGACCGCGGTTGACCAGGTCGCCGGTCAGCCACAAGTGGTCTTGATCGTAGTTTGGCTGGATCTTGCGCAGCAGGCGCTTGAGGGTGTCGAAACAGCCGTGGATGTCGCCAATAACGTAGGTTGACATGCGATAGTCCGGCGGCATCGGGCGCTGGGTCGAGCCCGATGCACTGGTGGCGAGAGCCGAGTAGGGCGCAGCAGCCCTAGGCTTTCTTGACTAAGCCGACGAGGAAGAGCAGCACCACCGCGCCGATCAAGGCAGTGAGGATCGAGCCTAGCATTCCGCTGAAGAAGGAGATGCCGAGAGCGCCGAAGATGAAGCCGCCCAGAATGCCACCGAGGATGCCGACAACAATGTTGCCGAGCATTCCAAAGCCGCGGCCCTTCATCACCTGGCCGGCAAGAAAGCCGGCGATCGCACCGACGATCAGTTGGTAGAGAATAGTCATCAAGATCTCCTTGTTGGTTGTTCCAGATCATGGCGCCTAAGAGTCGTGGGACCGGGTCCGCAAACCGAGGTCTCAGCTGAGCCTTGATCAGCAGCCCCATTTCTTCGGGCACATCCCAACCGAGTTGCCGCGGAGGGCACATTCACCTTCAGCTGGTCCCAGAAAGGCGAGACGGCGGATACTGGAAGTTGTGGCTGCATCTTACACCAACCTTTAGGCTCCGGCCTCCGCGGAGTACCGGCGGCGGCTCAGGGGCGATCCTGAAGGGGGAACAGTGCTTCCAACCAACGGTCGTTGCGTGACTTCCAACTCTCGAATCCGTGGCCGTCTTGAACCTCGCCACCGGCCGGCTGATAGCCGTGCTGGCTAAGTTCTTCGAGCAGCCGACGGTTGCTCTTCACCAGGCTCCAGCCTTCGCGCTCGGCGCGCAGGTCGAAGCGGCCCCAATCGAGGTAGATCAGCAGCGGAACTTGCTCGGCAGATTGCAGTAGCGAGTTCACGGCCTGCTCTTGTCGGGTGAGCAAGAAAGTGGATTGTAGGCCGAGTTTGCCGACCAGATGGGGTTGGTTCAGGGTGACGTTGAGGGCCGCGAAAGCGCCGAAAAAAGAACCGATGTTGGCCCGCTGATCGGCGCTGGGCAGGGTGCGAAAGCGCTGGTCGATCAGTGGCACGATCTGCTCTGCGAACAGTTTCACGTAGGCCTCGCCGAGCATCTCCCCAAATTGCTCCGGGGCGATCTGCTGAATGTACACCGCAATCAGCGGCTCGACACTCTTGCCAATCAGGTTGTCGAGGCTGTTTTCGAGCTGTCCCCAGCGCCGCACGGCGCCTCCCCAATGGACGTAGGCTACCGGGTAGCGGCGCCCGTCGTCCTCGTCGTAGCCCGGCGGCAGGTAAATATTTAGGGAGCGTTTGCCGTCGAAACCCTCGCTTTCTATCTCGATCGTCTCGATCCGGCCACGCGGTCCAGTGGGTTCCTGCAGATGGCTCGGCAGATGCCAAGCCGGCATGGCGAACCAGGAGTGCTGGCCATCGCGGTAGTGTTCCGTCGTCCGGGGGTTCTTCGGGTCGGGCAGCTGATCTTCGAAATCGCGGATGAAGTGATAGTTCAGTCGCGCGTCGGTCGGCAAACGGGTGGAGTAGTGAAACAGCTGAGTGCCAGCGACCTGGACCATTGCCTCCTCCAGCCGGTCGCCAATCCAATCGCTGGCAATGGCCATATCTTGAGCTTCGCCGTGATAGAGAAAATGTACCTGATTGCCCTCGATCAGCGGCATTTCGGGATGTTGGGCGAAGAAAGCAGCGATCAGCTCCGTTGGCTCGGTCGCTGTTTCGAGCTTGGCGAGAAAGGCGTCGGTGGCGCCCAGCGCTGCGGCGCGGATTCCTCCCGTCGCCCCCGGGGGGCTGGCCGGCCGCAGCCGAACTCGGGCTAAGTGGCCCATGCTGCGAGCAAAGATGGCGCCCTCCGCATAGCTCGCTGGCGTCCAGGAATCGTCTTTGAAGAGTTCCAGGCCAGCGACCTCGCGGTAGCCTTCAGAGCTAGCTTCGGCGACGTGCAGGGAGCCTCTTTTGGTGGTCAGCACCAAGTGGTCGCCGACGCCGATGACAAAGCCGTCGCCCGGCTGGCGTGATTTCCAAACCGCCTCACCGCTGGCGGCGTCGACAGCGGTGAGGAAGCGGCTGCTGTAGCCGTAGAGATGCTCACCGTGGACCACCGGTGTGCTGTAGGTGCCACGGATCGAGCGGCTAGTCCATAGGGTTTCGAGTCGAGGCGTTGCGGGCTGTTGGTTGTCGCCCTGGCCAAACTGATAAAGCATGCTTTCAGGCCTGGTCGAAGTCATGAACAAGCGCTCTTGGCCCAGCAGCACCGGATTCAGGGTGCTGCCGCCCATCGCCGACTGATCGCCGCCGTGTTCCTGCTGCCAGAGGATTGTACCCGTCCGGGCGTCGAGACCAAAAAGCTGAGAGTTGCCAGCCGCCAAGATCTGGCGTTGCCCTCCGAGTTCGGTGACGATCGGCGATTGGTAGTTGACGCCGTCCTTGCCGACTCTCCAGAGCTCCTTGCCGGTCGCTGGATCGAAACCGCTGATCGCCGTGTCTTCGCGACCTAGCTGCACGACCAGCACGCCACCGTCGAGCACCGGTGAAGTCGAAAAGCCATAGTGAGGCTTGGTCGCTCCGAGGTCTTCGACCACATTTTGCGACCAGATCAGCTGGCCGTCGGCCAACGATAGAGCCACCAGCTGGCCCCGCGGGGCCAGGGCAAACACCCGCCCAGCGGCGAGCAAGGGGGTCGAAATCGGGCCGTCGTGCGAACCATCATGGCCGACATAGGTGGGACCGATGGTGTGGCGCCACAGCTCGTGTCCGTCGCTGCTGGCGAAGGCCGCGAGATGATCTTGCTGGCCGTCCGAGAACATCGTCACCGCTTTGCCATCGGCGATCGAGACACTCGAGTAGCCAGGGCCGATGGCGGTCATCCAAACGACTTCCAGGGTCGTCGCGCCGGCCACTTCAAGGGATGTCGGGACCTTGCCCGAGTAGTTTGGACCGCGCCAGCCTGGCCAATCGTCAGCGGTCGCTGGGAGGACTGTCGAAATGCAGATAGATAGAGCTGCCCAACAGGGCAGGAAGGTGCAGCGGCGACGGGCGAGTAACAACATTTTTAGACCTCTACGGAATGAGCGGGCTAGTGCTTCTCAAGATTGGGCGTGCTGAATAGCTACGCCGTCGAGAGCTGAAAAATCCTAACGCCCACCGGCGAGCAAATTGGCGAATAGCCGATAGGCGCCGGGTACTCCAGCGGGCAGCTGGCGAAAGAACGAGTAGCCGGTGTAGATGAAGACCCCTTCGCCGTGGCGAGCCCACAGCAGGCCCCCAATGAGCGGCTCTTCCCCGGGATCAGCAGAGGCCAGTAGCGGCTGGTAGCGGCGATCCCATTCGCCGGGGAAGTAGAGGCCGCGTTCCTGCACCCAATGGGCGAAATCCTCGGCGGTAATTCGGTTCGGGGAGTTCAGCAGGGGGTGTTGCGGGCTGAGCAAAGTGACCGGAGCTTCTTCCACCGTCACCCGATCGCGGGACAAGCGCAAGGGGAAGGGGCCGAGTTCTTCGGTGACCAGACCGTGGGCGGTGTTGTACTGCATCACCAACACCCCGCCACTCGCTACCCAGTCGAGCAGTCGCTGCTGTAGAGCCTTTAGCCGCGGTCTGGTGTTGTAGGCTCGCACCCCGGTTACCACGGCATCGAAGCGGTCGAGATCGTTGCTTGCCAGATCTTCGTCGCTCAGCAAGGTGATGCGGTACCCGAGTTGTTCAAGGGCGGCGGGAACCTCGTCGCCAGGCCCCATCACGTAGCCGATCTCACGACCGCCGATCTCGATTTCTAGCGGCACCAGCTGGGCGGCTGCCTGGCGCAGCACGCTCTGGGGCGGAATGTGCGGGTAGTCGATTTCTAGGCGCTGGCGGTGGTAGCCGCGGCCAGCGCTTTCGGCAATAGCGCTAAGTTGGCCCGGCTCCGCAGCGGCAGTGGCGATGAGGCTGAAAGTGAAACGGCTCTCACCGCCATCCGTGGCGAGTGTAAATGGCACCTTCGTCGGCTCGATCCGCCAGCCTGGCGGCGTGGTCAGTCGTAGCTGGCCGGATTGCGCACGAGCGGTGCCGGCGTTCAAAGTCACTTGCACCTCTCGCGGCTGAGAGTCGGCGGCGATGAGAATCGTCGGCTCGACCCGCAGTGAGATCTTCGGTACGACCTGTAGCGGGCGCTCGAGTTCGCCAATCGCCGGATCGACCCAGCGATGCTTGATCGGAGTCACCAGACTCAATAGCTGGCCGGCGATCTTCAGCGACCAGGTGGCACTCAGCTCAAGCGGATTCTCGGCCCGACCTCGCAAGGCCAGAGAGGGTACTGAGAAGAGGGCGCCGTCGGCGGGCTGGCGCAGCCAATAGGGCTCGCTGGCCGGGGTGTTTGGCGACAGCTGCAGGGTCAGTTTCTCAACCAGTGGCCGATTCTCTTGCAGGTGGCGGCCGGCGAAAGCGGCGACCGGCCCGGTCGGCATTTCTAGGGCGACGATTTCGAACTCGAGCGGGCTGCGGGCTAGGGCGGTGATGGTCAGCTCAACCGCCTCGCCTTTGGCCACCGTCGGGGCAGCTGCCTTGACGTCGAGCCACAGACCGCTGGCGGCGGCGATCACCGCCGTCAGTCGCTGCTGCTTGTAGCGTGCCCAAGGGTGGTCGAGTTGGGCTAGCTCGGCCGCCGCGTCAAGCAGCTGCGGCACCACGACAGAGGGTTGGTGAGGATCAAAGGCAGCTCGCGCCGCGGCCAGTCGTCGCCCCACCTCGGCGCCGCGCGGAATGCGTGCCCAGCTGGTGTCGATGCCTTGCAGCAGATCGCTCTCGGCCTGCTCGCCGGCACGGTGTTCCAGAGCCTCGGAGTGGCGACCGCGTTGCGCGGCGGTGCCGAACCCCTGGCTCTTGTGCTGGCTGCGGCTGGCGGCCGCAAGTTCGCCCAGTGAGCGGCCGAGCAGGGGGCTGTAGCCACCGACGTCGACTTCGAAGGTGCGGGTTTCATCCACCGGCTCGTCACGACCAAGAGCGCCGCGCCAGTTGTTCCACAGCAGACGCTTGGCCTGCCAGGGCTCGACATGGGCCATTTGATCAGTGAAGCGGTTGGCGTCGGCGGCGGCATCAAAGGCCTCGGCAGCCAGCTGTGCCGAGGCGGTGTGTTGGCCATGGCGGCCGCGGCCGTCTCCCGGAAAGCGGGTGATCACCACGTCGGGCCGAAAATTTCGCAGCACCCACACCACGTCTTCGAGCAGCGCTTCACGATCCCAAGCGGTGAAGGCTTCGGCGGCCGACTTGGAGTAGCCGTAGTCGATAGCGCGGGTGAAGAACTGCTCGGCGCCATCGAGACGTCGGGCGGCCAGTAGCTCCTGGGTGCGAATCACCCCCAGCGCGGCTCCCTTCTCGGCGCCGATCAGATTCTGGCCGCCGTCACCGCGAGTCAGCGACAGGTAACCGGTGCGCAGATGCTGGCCACGAGCCAGCCAGGCCAGAAGGGCGGTGTTCTCGTCGTCCGGGTGAGCGGCGATGTAGAGCACGCTGCCGAGCACCTGCAGCTGGTCGAGCGCCAGCTGCAATTCGCCGCTTGACAGCTGTGGGGTGGAGGCTAGACCCGGGCCGAGATCGGCTGCCGCGGCTACCGGGACCAGCCCCACGGCAACAGCGGCTATCGCCAGCCAGCAGAAGGCGACCGGGTACCGCGACCAGTGGCAGCTTCGAGCAAGGAATTGAGGGCAGAACATCAGGATTTGGTGCACCGCACCTAACGGAAGTAGCGCCAGCCCGCGAGGACTTGCCCTTCGCTCAAGAGCACTTCGTTGCCCACCACCTGATGCTGCAGCGGTACTGGCTTGCAGCCGCCGCCGCCAGCGTTGATCGAGGTGAGTTCGAACGATTTGTCGCATTTGCGGCAAGTCAGCCAGCCATCGGCAGCGCTATAGCCCCGCTTCAGCTTGTAGCACTGTTCGTTGGCGTCGAAGCCGACTTGGATTTGACTCTCAATGTCGCGCCCAATGAAGAACTTGATCTCCTGATTGCCGGTGTTCAGGAAGCGGAAGAACCGTACCTGCTCAGTCTCAAGGTCGCTGATGTCTATGCGCAGGGAGCCATCGGGTTGCGGAGAGACCTGTTCATAGGAACCGTAGCTGAAGCCGCCTTCGAGGGCGAAATCAGCCGCCAGCACACCAGCGGCAAAGACCAAGACGAGGGCGAAAGCATGGATAGGTTTCATCTCTAGGGACCTCGCGGAAGAAGCCAAGCCTAGCACAGGGTGGTGGGGGAGGAGGTGGCCAGTCCGTCGCTCCCAGCGTCGACCAGGGCTGCTACATACCGGAGAGGCGGGTGACGAGGAAAGCCACTTGGCGATAAAGACCTACAACCTGAAGCGACCGACTGCGCTCAAGGTTGGGAGCCAGACTGCCGTTCCGCAGCTTATTGGCAATGGCGTCCGCTGAATTCGGGCGTTCGCTGAATTCGCCTCGATTAGCCACCAGGGTCTGAGCTGATGTGCATCTTCTGAAACCTCGGTGCGGAAGAGTATAGGATATCAGGTGCGAATGTCAACGTGTCGTGCTTGCGCATTCTCTTGCCAAACTCGTTTCAACTGATGCGAGGCGACAGTCTGGGAGAGTCGTAGGGCATAGGGGTGGTCCGCTTTCCATGTCGCATTTTGGATAGTGTACTCATAACCTGGCCAACCGTGGTTTGACTGAGTGTCTTTCAGGCTATCTCTATGCCCTCTTCCTATGGTGTCACACGAGAACTTGCCCGCCTTTGGTTCGAAGAACACTCGGAAAGTGAATTTGTCGATTTTTCCGTCAGCTGCGTAATGAAGGGAGAACTCTTCCCAACTGTTGAGGAGCTTGGAGTGCATGCCTGGCCAGGTATGAGTCAAACTGATTGCTCTAGTTTCTCCCGGTTCCATTCTTGGAAGAAAAAACAACGTGACCTTTTTGAACAGAGGTTGATCTTCCACAGGGGGCGCTACCGTATCTTGTGTGGGCCATGGACCAGCGGATAGGCTGTCTGGATGCGAGACAAAGACCTGTACGCGAAGATCCTGGGCATCGAATCGCCGTGGCGTGTCACTGAAGTAGACCTGGCCTTGGAAGAGGGTGAAGTCTTGGTGCATCTGATCAACGGCGAGAAGCGCCCACCCTGTCCTGAATGCGGCAGGCCGTGCAGCGGCGACGACGCCCGCTCCCGTCGCTGGCGGCATCTGGATACCTGCCAGTACCCCCGAGCAGTAGCCAGAGGTCTGGCTCGGCGAGAGCGCAAACTCCCTCAGCGTCTCGGTGTGGATGAGACCTCCTTCCAGAAGCTCCATGAATACGTGACCGTGGTCTGTGACCAGCAGCAGGGTGTCGTCATTCATGTGGCCGACGGTCGGGGCCGAGACTGCCTCGACGACTTCTACAAAGCATTCGACGAAGAGGACAGAGAGGCCGTCGAGTCCGTCTCGATGGACATGTGGCCAGCGTACATCGGCTCGACCGAGCAGTACATTCCTGGGGCCGAGAAGAAGATCGCCTTCGACAAGTTCCATGTGGCCCAGCACCTGTCCAAGGCGGTGGACAAGATCCGCCGACAGGAGAACAAGATTCTCATCAACCAAGGTGATGAGTTCCTGAAGGGCAGCAAGTACCTCTGGCTCCAGAACCCTGGAAACATGAGCGCTGAGCGCTGGGCGGGATTCGAGGAGCTGCGCGAAAGCAGCCTCAAGACCGCCCGCGCATGGGCGATCAAAGAACTCGCGTTGAGTCTGTGGCACTACACCTACCGAGGCAATGCTCGCAAAGCCTGGAACAAGAGGTACGCCTGGGCGATCCGCTCCCAGCTTGAACCCATCAAGAAGGTTGCCAGGATGGTAAAACGCCACCTGGAGGGTATCCTCACCGCCATTGTCCAATACGTCACGAATGCTCGTTCCGAGGGAATCAATGCGAAGATCCAGTGGGTCAAGTACACGGCCAGGGGATTCCGTAACCG
The DNA here is from genome assembly GCA_965248925.1 of Candidatus Multivoradales bacterium. GTDB lineage: Bacteria > Acidobacteriota > Thermoanaerobaculia > Multivoradales > J023 > CBDFLE01. Next base: position 4,079,044 of record CBDFLE010000006.1, read on the forward strand.
GGAGCGCTTTCGTAACGCGATCTACTTCCATCTCGGGGGTCTTGATCTCTACCCGGAAAGCCTCGGGCGGTGAACGCTACCCACACAAAGTGTTGTTGCGCCACTGGATCTATGAGTGTGCTCATGAGGATCGGACCGAGATTCATCCACCGGTGATGGTTGCCTCCCAACGGCCGCGCCCGGTGAAGATCGCGGAGTCTCTCAACCTCGGCTCGAACGTCTGGGTGCCCGGCATTGTCACCCATCTGTGGGTCAACAACGAAGGTGGTGCGGTGACCAATTCTTGTGCCGATACTGATCTCCACCAACCCTTTTCCCAGCGGCCGGTGCCGCTGAAGCCGCTCTGCGTACCGCCGCGGATCTTTCCCTTGCCCGCTACCAACCCGATCAGAAAACGCCACTAGTTCGACATCCACCTGCCACGCAACCCGCGAGAGCTGCTGGCTCCCTACAAGGATGTGCCAGCCGCACCGCTGCATCTGGAGATCCTCGATCCGCGCAATGTTGGCGGGCCGAGTCCAACGATCACTCAGGATCCGCTGAACCCCAGCCTGCTGCACGTTTCCGTAGACCTCACTTTTTTCACCAGCGACGTTTACTCACGGAAGATCTATGCCGCCTGGGCGCTGCCTTCACCAGACAACTGGGGGCTCAGCGAGTGGCGGTTAGCGGTCAATAAACTCGATGTTCACAACGACGGCGACCGGATTGGGGGTGGTCCGACAACACTGGCGACGTGTTGTTGGAGTTGCCTCAGGAAACTACAATCGGTCGAGAAAAGAGCACTTGCAAAAGTGGTACCCTGTCGGGCTGTGCCAGCTACACTCTGCACTATCAGGTGTCGCAGGTGGCGGCCAAGGTTACCCCGACTCTCAGCCAAGCCGGCCTCGACCTCTACGACGAATATGTCGTCACCTACGAGCAGGTAGGCGACCAAGTCGAGGTCCCGGACCCTTTCCAGGATTGGGGTACGCCTGGCGACATCTTCGTCAAACAGGGAGAACCGCCGGTGGTGCTCGACCTCGAAGACTTCGACCCGCAGCAGGGTCCAGAACCCAACAACCTCTTCGAGATGTCAGAGGAAGAGCTGGCCGAGATGATCGCCCTCGCCAGCGAGGAGGATCCGGAGGGCCTCGACAGCTGGCTGACGGCCGTGCGCGAGAATGCCCTCGAAGCCCTCGGCTCACCACGCGAAGAAGAAAGTGCGGATAAATCTGGCGGAACTCAAAGCGTCTTTCCCGAGCAACTACTGGGAGCAATACTTCGGCGATTTTGAGATTCCAGACCTCTGACACGAGTCGTGAATCGGCGTTGGCTGGCGCAGGCTGTTGGCTAGAACGACAGCAGCAGGCTAGTCAGCGCCGCGCTCATCAGATTTGACAGGGTGCCGACCAGGATCGCCTTCAGCCCGAGCTGGGCGATCTCGTGTTTGCGCCTCGGCACGATGCTGCCGACCCCACCCATCATGATGGCCAGCGCGGTCAAGTTGGCAAAGCCGCAGAGGGCGACGGTGATCACCGCCTGGCTGTGGCTGCTCAGGCTGGCTTTGGCATCGACAAAGTTGATGTAAGCGACGAATTCATTGAGGATGGTTTTCTGTCCCACCAGATTGCCAGCGATCTGGCAATCTTCCCAGGGGATTCCGAGCACCCACATCAGCGGTGCGAAGATCACTCCGAGGATTTTCTCGAGCGTAAGATCCGGGGTTCCGAAAACCCCACCGATGCCACCGACAATGCCATTGGTGAGGGCGAACAGGGCGACGATGGCGACCAGCATGGCGCCCACGTTGAGGGCTATTTTGAGCCCGGTGGCGGCGCCGTCGGTGGCCGCCTCGATGATGTTCACCGGCGGATTTTCATCGTCGAAGCTGCGGGCATCGAGCAGCTCGCCGGGTTGGCGCGAATCGTCGGATGTGTCGGGGATCAGGATCTTCGACATCAGCAAGCCACCCGGTGCGGCCATGAAAGAGGCGGCGATCAAGTAGCCGAGATCCATGCCGAGCTGGGCATAGGCGAGCAGAATAGCTCCCGAAACCGAGGCCAGCCCGCCGCCGAGTACGGCGAAGAATTGCGAGCGGCTCAATGAGGTGAGGTAAGGCCGCACCACCAGCGGCGCCTCGATCATGCCGACGAAGATGTTGGCGGCGGCGCAGAAAGATTCCACCTGAGTAACGCCGACGATCTTGCGGATGGCACCGCCGAGCAGCCGGATCACCCACTGCATCACCCGTAGGTAGTAGAGCACCGAGATCAGGGCTGAGGCGAAGACGATCACCGGTAGCACTCGGATCGCCACCACGAAACCAAACTCCTCCACTGAAGCCAGCCGACCGAAGACGAATTCCGTACCCACATCGGCAAAAGCCACCACCCGCTGCACCCCATCGGCCGCGGCCTGCAAGATGCGCCGTCCCAGCGGCACGTAGAGCACCAACACCGCGATGGCCGCTTGCAGGCCGAAAGCGCTCAGCACCACCCGCGGCCGGATCGCCCGGCGGTTCTCCGAGCACAGGATGGCGATGGCCAGGAGGACGAGAATTCCCAGAGGGGCGGCGTTCATCGGGTTTCCTTTCAAGTAGCTTGAGAGGTATCAATCACCAGGCGGATTGTCTCAGACCGCCAGCGAGGCGAGGCTGGCATCGATCTCAGCTCGGCTCAAGACCTGTGGGCCGACGAAAACGGCCTGCACTTTGGCCAGAGCCTCGAGGGTGGTCAGGGGATTGTCTTCGAGCAGAATCAGTAGCGCCCTCTTGCCCTCCTCGACCGTGCCCCAGTCGGACTCTTCGCCGTAGAACTCCGCCATGCTGACAGTTGCTGCTCGCAGCGCCTCGTAGGGCGACAAGCCGGAACTGGCGAGCAGCCGCAGTTCTTCGAGCATGGAAAAGCCCGGGACGATGAAGGCGCCATCGCCAGCACTAACCAGCAAGGGCACTCCTGCTTGCGCCATCATCAGGGTGATGGTCTTGCGCACCAAGGTGCTGCCGTAGGCGCCGGCGGCTTGACCAGCGGCGCGGCGCAAGGAAATATCTGCGGCAATGCCAGCCCCTGCTGCTGCAATTCACGGAGTTCAGCCGTTAGGTCCGGAGTGTGTCTCGTAAAGCGCAGAGTGGTGACGCCCGCCGCTAGCGTCAGGCGCAGATAGTCAGCCAGCGGCAGGTCGATCCCTTGCCGACCCGGCGGATGTGGATGACCGTCGGCGAGCCCCGGCATCAGGTATTTGCCAGCGGCTTCGATGAGCCGCGGGTTTGCATCGTCGTGGCGCGTTGTGCCATCGGGTGAAATCGAGTGAATTACGCCATCACGGATCAACACGTCGCGGCTCCTCAGCAGGCGTGCTCGATCCATGGGTATTACATGCACGCCGCGTAGCAGCGTCGCATCGCCAGCGGTTTCCGGTCGTCCGCCGCTAGGTGGTTCCATCGCTGCCGCCCTTCTGACTTGGGCCGATCCGGCGAGAGAAAGGGAAAGGCCGGTGCCGAGCAAAAACCTTCTACGGTCCATCGCTGTGTTCAAAAAAGGAGCATTGCATAGGCAGTCACAGAGCCAGGAATGAGATTCGTAAAACTCTTCGCGCCGAGGTTTAGGTTCGCCGCTTCGGAAGGGCCTCTTCAGGAGCCCTGCTCGACCCGCTTGCCCAAGCGAACGACCCAGGGGCGAGTCTTGCGCTCAGCGGTCAGTAGACGGGCTTCGAGAGTCAGAGCCAAGGTGATGAAGACGGCGTCATATTCCGTTGCCTGGTAAGAGAACGCAGTTTGTAGAACCCTTGCAGGTTCGGGCTCGCTGGTTCTGAGAGGAGCGGCCAAATGCAGGCCGTAGATCTCTTGCGCCAATGGCTCATCGATCTCTCCGCGCCGCACGTAAGTGCGAAGTACGCTGGCGATTTCCCAGAAATGCAGCCCCGGGACCCACAGATGTACCTCTCCGTCGAGTATTCGTTGTTACCATTCACGGGCTGCCTGCGACGAACTCTCGGGCAAGTACCAGGCGATTGCGACGCAGGTGTCGAGAACTAGATCCTGGGTCATATTCGGTTGCGATCTTCGCGCAAGAGTTCGCTGGGTGCCTGTCGAAGACGCAGATGGCGAGTCTTGGATTCAATTCCGCGCCAGCGATCGCGGTAGCTGGCGGAGCGTTCTTGGTCGGCTTTGACGGCGACGAATAGGAGCAGAGCTTCCTCGACCACGGCGCGTTTTGAAGTGGCGGAGGAATATTTCGCCGCTTCTCGCATCAGGTCGTGATTGAGCACGATGTTGGTTCTCGTACACCAAATCGTACACCAATTGTATTGCCGGGTGTTTGCAACTGCAACACGGAATCGGAGTAGCACACGCGTCGATCCGGGAATCTCTGTGTTTGAAAGAGGCGGGAGGGCCGCTCGCCTGCAAGTACTCGGGGCAGCTCGGTGCTAACCGCCAGTGACAGGGCGCCGGCCGAGAATCATGCAGGTGGTGCTGCCATGGGCGAGCAGCTGACCTGCCTTATCCTCGATGCGGCCATCGGCGGTGGCGGTGCGTTTGCCGCAGTGGATCAGCCTGCCGATGGCGCGCACCCGGCCGGTGGCGGTGGTCATCGGCCGGATGTAGTTGATCTTCAGTTCGAGGGTGGTGTACGCGGTGGTGATCGGCAATTGAGTGTGGATGGCGCAGGCCATGACGGTGTCGAGCAGGGTAGCGGCAAGGCCGCCGTGGACGATCCCCATCGGGTTGTAATGGGATTCGTCGGGGTCGCATTCGAAGACCGCTCGACCGTCGCTGAACTCCACTGGCCAGTAGGCCATCAACTCAGCGATCGGCGGCTTGGCCAGCTCGCCGGTGCGCATCGCCTCCAGCATCTCCAGGCCACTGCGGTAGCGGCCGCTGCGGACCGCTTGCTGGAATTCGTCGGGGTCGGTCCAGCTGATCAGTCGGCAGCGCGCCGGGGCCGCGGAATCGGTCATTACTCGGCGTCGGGCACCGCGGGCAGTGAGTAGGCGAATTCGTAGCGATGCTCACCGTCGACAACGTCGATCTTGAATTCGCCGGTGAGACCGGTCAGCCCGTCGCTACCTGAGCCCGGTATCACGGTGATGCTGAGCTCCTGACTTGTGGCGCTCATCAACCCGCGGTGGAGGAAGACGAAGCTACCGCTGCGACCATGGAGAGTGCCGCTCACCCGCTCCATGGCGACGTAGCCCGCCGAGCCTTTGGTTTCGGTCACTGCGGTGAGCATCTCGCCCTTGCCGGCGGCTTCGAGATCGCCGTGGAATTGTTTGTCGAGGGCCATTCTTGCCAGCTGCGCGCCGGCTCCGGCGTCGGGCTCGCCTTGGGGGACCATCTTGACCTCGAATGTGCCGCTAGCTGTTTGGGTCGTCACCTTTGCTTGCTCCATGGTCTGTGAATGAAGGGGTGCCGCCAACAGCCCGAGCAAGCTGAGTCCGAGAAGGGCGCGGGCGAGAAGAGTCGGCGGCTGGATCGTCGTCGAGATTGGGTTTGGGGTCGATGTGGTCTTGTTCATTGTCGAGCATTGTATGGCAGGTGGGCTGGCGTCGGTATAATTGTAGGGACAACCCAAGGAGTTCCAAGCATGATCGCGCGCATCCTCTCCCTAGCCCTGTTGACCAGTACTTTGCCGATTCTCTGCTCGGCCAGCGTCGCCGCCGAACTTCCCCGGACCCTGCGGCTGGATTACTTCCACACCGGCGGCATGGGCACGGAGGTGTTCAGTGTCGACGCCTTGCGCCGCGAGCCGCTGCCCTGGCCGGGTCATCCACGGCGGGCGGTCGACACCACCAACCGGGGCAAGTACCGCTTCGAAATCCGCCGCTCGGACGGCGGTAAGGTGCTCTACTCGCGGGGCTTCGCCTCGATCTATGGCGAGTGGGAGACCACCGCCGAAGCGCAGAACAGCCACCGTACTTTTCACGAGTCGCTGCGCTTTCCCGACCCTGGCGAGCCTTTCTCAGTGCTGCTATCGGTGCGCGACGTGGCCAATGGCTGGCGGTCGCTGTGGCAGTTGGAACTCGACCCGTCCGCGATCTTCGTCGATCAGGCACAGCCGCCCCGTCAAGACTTGATCACCCTCGAGTCTCATGGCCCGCCGGCCGACAAAGTCGACTTGCTGCTGCTCGGTGACGGTTACACCGCCCAGCAGTGTCCGAAGTTCATCAGCCAGGCCAGGCGATTGGTAGCGGCTTTGTTCAGCGAGCCCCCCTTCGCGGCGCGGCGCGAGGACTTCAATGTCTGGGCGATCTGTCCACCAGCGGCGCAGTCCGGGGTTACCAGGCCATCGACCGGCATGCACCGCCATAGCCCGCTGGGCGCGACTTACGATGCCTTTGGTTCAGAGCGCTACCTGCTGAGCTTCGAGAATCGCCGTTGGCGTGATGTGGCGGCCTGGGCTCCCTATGAATTTGTCGAGATCCTGGTCAACAGCGAGACCTACGGTGGTGGTGGGATATTCGGTCTCTACAGCACCGCGGCGGCGCGCAGCTCGGAAGCGGAGTACCTCTTTGTGCATGAATTCGCCCACCACTTCGCGGGTCTCGCCGACGAGTACTACACCTCGCCGGTGGCCTATCAGCCGACCGCCATCGAGACCGAGCCGTGGGAGCCCAACGTCACGGCCTTGCTCGATAAGACGCTCAAGTGGGAAGCGTTGGCCAGTCCAGGAGTCGAGTTGCCCACGCCGTGGCCGAAGCTGGTCTACGAGACTCATGCACGCAAGATCCAACAGCGCCGCCGACAAATCCGCGCCGCCAACCGACCGGAGAGCGAGATGGCGGCGCTGTTTGCTGAGCAGCGTCAGTACGAGACCGAGCTGTTCCAGCAAGCGCCGAGCTGGGGCCAAATGGGAGCTTTCGAAGGCGCCAACTACTCGGCCACTGGCTACTACCGCTCCGAGATGGACTGCCTGATGTTCTCGCGCAATCCGGTCGGTTTCTGCACTGCGTGCCGGCATGGCCTGGAGCAGATAATCGACTTCTACACGCCACCAGCTACCCCTTGAGCTAGAGCGCGATGAATCTACTGCTGGTCGAAGAGGATGAAGTGTCGCCCGGCAGTCGGGTGCGGCTCAGCGGGCGGCGGGCGAAACACTTGCTGAAAGTACTGCGGGTAGAGCCCGGACGGCGGCTACGTGCCGGGGTGGTGAACGGAGCCTTGGGTGAGGCCAAAGTCGAGCGGATCGAGGGTCACGAGGTTGTGCTGCGCTTCGACCTCCATGAGCCACCGCCCAGCGCCTCGGCTTGGCTCGATCTGGTCTTGGCGGTGCCGCGTCCGGCGGTTTTACACCGAGTCTTGCAGACCGCTGCCACCATGGGGGTTGGCCGGTTGTGGTTGACCAATGCCTGGCGGGTGGAAAAGAGCTTCTTCGGCTCGCCGTCGCTAGAATCCGAGGCCATCGCCCGCCATCTCCGATTGGGCGCCGAGCAAGGTGGCACCACCCGGCTACCGGAAGTGCGTCTCGAACGCCTGCTGGTGCCTTTCTTGGAGCAACTTGGCGCGCCGCCGCCAGGCACCTGCCGGGTGTTGGCCGAGCCGCGCTGCGGAACGCAAATCGAGGACCATCTAGCCGGCTTGGGCGCCGCTGCCGCCAAGACTCGCTACCAACTTGCTATCGGCCCAGAAGGTGGCTGGATCGAGCGTGAAATAGAAACCTTCGGCAATGCCGGCTTCACCCCGGTCGAACTCGGCCCTTGGGTGCTCAGAGTCGAGACCGCGGTCGCCGCCGCCATGGCCCAGATCGAGCTGTTGCGGCGTCAGGCAGGTGGCTGATCTGGCCTCCTTCAACGGCTTCAGAGGCGTGCTAGAATTACCTCTAAAGCGCCATGCTGACCGACTGGCAGAGACGGTTGGCCACCCATTCTGATCCCCCAACGCTTGCAGCGCCGTGGAGGTGTTTCGTGTCCGAAGGCTGGACCTATCGGTTAGATTTTCAAGGCCAGGCTATCGAACTCACTGTGGGTGAGATGAATATCGGCCGTAGCCGCCGCGCCGATATCTCAATCAACGACCCGAGTGTCAGTCGGATTCATGCCAAGCTGCACATAGGTGACGGAGTGGTGCGGGTGGAGGATCTGGAGTCCTCCAATGGCACTTTTGTCAACGGCTTGCGCCTCGCCGATCCAGTGCCCGCCCGGCAAGGCTCGACCCTGGCCTTGGGCGATGCTGAACTTACCGTTCATATCGAGGCTCTGACTTTTCGCACGGTCCAGATGTCGGCTGCCGACCTAGCCCAGGTGCCGGGACTGCCGTCGGTGGGTGAGGCCACTTCGCTGTTGCAGGCCGGGTCGGTGGAGCTGGCCCAGCAGGTGCTGGATCAAGACTCGGCGCAAGCCGCGGCCGAGCTGCCGCCGGTGCTCGACACCGTGCCGCCGTTGCCCTCCCTGGAGAAAGAGGCGGCAACCCCTTCCGTCCCATCTTCGTTCGCCGCCCCGCCAAAGCCTGTCGCGGCGGTTCCACCGCCACCACCGGTTGCCCCACCTTCCTTTGAAGATCCGCCGTCGGCTTCGTTTGCTGCTCCTGCCGTCGCGGTCGCTTATCCCGAGCCATTCGGGCAGGGCGTGGCGATGCCTGCAACCAGTGGCGACCCTGATCCCGATGCCGAGGGGGCGCTTGGCACTCCCCTCGCCGATCCAGATCAGAGTCAACTACTGCGCACCTTTGATGATATCGAAGCAGGAATAGACGGCCCTCCGGCGGCGGCCGAGGTGGCGGTGGCGGCCGCCGTGCCGGCTGCCCCGGTGGTCGCCGCCGCAGCTCCAATTCTGGCTCCACCGGCGGGGTTTTGGCGTCGGCTGGGGGCTGTGCTGATCGATGCCGTGTGGATGGTGCTACTAAATGTGGCGTTGCTTTTTGGTTGGAATATGGCCGGTGGTAGCGGCGCCTTGGAGGCGTTTGTGCCCGGCTTGGCGGTGTTTGTGCCCGCCTTGGTGGGTTTTGCCATCTCCTTGGTCATTGTCGTCGGTTGGGCGACGGTGGGCACCACGCCGGGGAAGAAGCTGCTGGGGCTTACCGTCCGCACCCTCGATGGTCGCGCCGGGGTGGGCTTTGGCCGCGCCCTGCTGCGCTATGTCACCTATCCAACCCTGATTGTCGGCTGCTTCTTGATCGCTTTCTCATCCACCAAGAGAGGCTTGCACGACCTGATTGCTGGCACCTACGTCGCGCGCTGAGGTTGAGTGGGCGGACCATCCGCGAGCCGCCGGCGGTGTTCGCTGTCGGGCGGTAAAACGCTGGTAAATCTGGGCCTTGCCGCACTTCAGCAGGGCTGAGTGCGGTTGCTCGGCGAATCCCCGAAAGTTAGGATGAGGGCTATGGAAAAGGCCTCTCCAACCTGGTTGAAATTCGCTGGCTCGGCCGGTGGCGTCGTGCTCGGTCTGGTCTTTTTGGTCGCCGCCTGGGCGAAGACTCTCGACCCCTCGGCCTTCGCTCAGGAGATCGAACACCAAGGCTTGGCAATCCTGCTGCCGGCTATGGCGGTGGCGTTGATCGCTCTCGCTCTCGAGGTTGCCCTGGGTTCGGCCTTGGTGCTCGGGGTTCGCAGGCGGTGGGTGCTGTGGCCGACGGCGGCTTTGGTGGTGTTCTTCCTTTTCCTCACCGGACGGGCCTATCTGCGCTACCTGGGCGGGGAGGTTCCCGATGAGGCCGGCTGTGGCTGTTTTGGCAATTTGGTCGAGCGCACGCCGACCGAGGCCTTCTGGCAAGACCTGCTGCTGATGGTGCCGGCTTTGCTACTGGCTTTCCTGGGTCGCCGCGGCGCCTCCCATCGCTTGCCGGTGTTGCGTCTGGTGTGGGTCGGGTTACTGACTTTGGCCACGGTGGTGGTGGCCTGGAAAGCCCCCGATCTGCCGCTCGATAACTTGGCTACCAGGGTTAAGCCGGGTACCGAAATCCTCAGTCTCTGCGCTGGCAGCGAGGAAGATGGAACGCGGGTCTGTATGGACGGCGTGGCTCCCGAGCTCGGCAGTGGTGAGCACCTGGTGCTGTTGGCCGAACTCGAAGATCCAGCATTGATCGCCAACCTGGACGCCCTGAACGAGTATCATCTGTCGGGAGAGGCCGGGATGGTCTGGTTGTTGACCGGGGCTAGCGACGAGCAGCTCGCCGCTTTTCGCTTCGGCTATTTCCCGGCGTTCGAGATCCGCGAAGCCCCCGCCGCCTTGCTCAGGCCGATGTACCGCACCCTGCCGCGCTCTTTCCGGATTCGCGATGGCCGGGTCGAAGAAACCTACTCCGGACTGCCGTCGCTGGGCGAGATCGGGGCCGGCTAGCTTGACAATCACCGCTTCTCTGCTCGGTGGGGGAGGCCAACGATACTGAGGATGAGCCAGTGATGAAGACACTCACTTACTTAGCAACCACGAGTCTGGCCGACAGATCGCCGCGGGTTACCGTGGCGCGCGGCACTGTTTCGCGGCTCACCGTGTCGCGGGCCATCGTGCTGGTCGCCGCCGCTCTACTGGCCTTGCCGGCCGCCGGCCAGATGGCGGCCGACGCCTTGTTCAGCGACTTCGAGCCCAATGGCGAATACGTCTTTGTGCTCGATGGCAAGGCGCTCAAGGACGCCGAGATCTTTCAGTCGAAGCGCGCGGGCGCTTTCTTGATCATGGCCCCCGAGCTAGCTTCGCCGGTGATCATCAATGCTCGGGCGCAGCAGGTGCAGAGCGTTCACATCATGAAAGTCGCGCGGCGCGACAGCGGCAAGGTCGATATTTTGGCCGATGCTTCCTTCGATTCGTTGGGCGGTTTCAACTTCAAAGAAGGCAAGGTGTATTTCGCCATTGGCGACCGCAAGGCGGTGTTGGAAGAGAAGCCGCCGCTACTCGGTTGGCGCCAGGCAGACGAGCTGATCGACTATAAGGTGGAGTACGTGCGCGGCTCAGCCGCTTACACCCCGAGCGCGGAGCACCTCGGCTTGCTGCAAGGCCAGAAGAAAGCGGTCGAGGTCAAAGTCTACTTCGCCACTTGGTGCCCGGCTTGCACCCGCGCGGTGCCGAAAGTGCTGAAGGTGCAAGAAGGGTTGGCCGATTCCAAGATCCGCTTCTCCTACTACGGCCTGCCGCACAAGATCGACGACGATCCGGTCGCCCGCGAGGTCGAGATCAAAGGCATTCCGACGGTGGTGGTGCATGTGGCCGGCAAAGAGGTGGGCCGACTCAGCGTCAGCGATCTCAACGCGCCGGAGAAAGCGCTGCATCAGCTAGTGGCCAAGGCTGAGTGAAAGGCAGAACACCTCTGGCCGGAAGATACACTTCTAAGGCAACGTCACGGAAATCCCACAAGTTATTGAGAACAAACTTTTTTTTGTAGGGGCGCATCGCGATGCGCCCCTACAAAATCCCTCGAAGCTACGTCGTAAACTCAGCGAAGAAGTCTCTGGCGACCTCGTGCGGCCTGCCTGCTAGCTGACCGCCGTCGTCGGGATGCCAGTCGGCAGGTAGGTGCTCTTTGTAGGGGCGGCGCAGGAAGCGGCGGTCGTAGAGGGCGATCACCCCGGTGTCGTGGGCGGAGCGGATCAAGCGGCCGGCGGCTTGTACCACCCGGGTCATGCCGGGCACCACGAAGGCATATTCGAAGCCGCGGTCGAAACGCTCATCGTAGTAAGTTTGCAGCAGCTTTTGGTCGAGGGTCACCGGCGGTAGGCAGGGGCCGATCACCGCCACCGCCTTGAGCATATCTCCCGGATAGTCGACCCCCTCGGCGAACACCCCTCCCGCCACCGCCAGCAGCAGCACGTCGCCGAAGATGGCGGTGCGCAGAGTCTCAAGAATCTCCTCGCGCTGCTGGGCGCTGTCGCCCGAATTTTGCACCAGGACCCGCTTGCTGTCGGGACCCATCATCGAAGCCACTTCAGCGAGAAACTTGTAGCTCGGGAAGAGGGCTAGGCAATTGCCCGGCACGGCGTCGGCAAAGCGACTGAGGCCGTCGGCGATGCGTGGGTAGTTGGCCGGACGCTCGCGCCAGGTAGTGGCGACGGAGGTGTCGATCACTACCCTGCGATTCTCGGCGGGGAAGGGGTTGCTAATTCGCAGGGGCACGGTGCGCCCTGAATCGAAGCCCAGCAGGTCGCGGTAAAACTCATGCGGCGACAGGGTGGCCGAGAGGCCGACGACGGCATGGCAGCGGTTGATCGTCTTGCCCAGAAAGAGGCTGGGATCGCGGCATAGGATGCACAATTTGCTGTTCTGGTCGCGGCGCTCAACGTAGTGCGAGAATGAGGTGTCGGACAGGGAGAGAGCATTCAAGAACTTGAGCAGGCCGAAGTAGAGATCGACGAAGCGGTCGTCGGCGGTCAGGGTCTTGGTCTCGCGGCGGTGTTCCAGGTAGTCGACGAAGGCTTGATCGAAGGCGCCGCGCAGCTGGTGTAGCGCATCCTCGGGCAGCGCTTGCTCGGCAGCCCACTGGTGTTCTTCGCCCACGGGTTGGGCGTCGGCCACGGTTTCTTCGATCAGCTTCTCCAGCCGGTAGCACAGCCGTGCCAGCGTGCGGTGGATCGGTGCCAGGCCGAGGGCGACTTCTTCGCCGGCCTGGAAGGCTTGGCGGGAGGTTAGCCGCGGACTGTAGTAGCCGCGACCACGGTCGACCAAGTTGTGGATCTCATCGACGATCAAGATAGTGCCTTCGAGCGAAGCGTCGGGGCCGAAGTCGCTCAGCGCGACGTAGGGGTCGAAAGCATAGTTGTAGTCGCACACCGTCACCTGGGCTTGGCCGCTGAGTTCCAGGCTGACTTCGAAGGGGCAGACCTGGCTGTTGCGGGCGGCGGCGAAGATGTCGTCGGGGAGCAAGGTGCCGTATTGATCGAGCAGCCGGCTGACGATCTCGCTGCGGTGCAGTTTTTGGTAGTACTCCTTGGCGAACTCGCAATATTCTTCGTGGCAGAGCATCTCGCCGTTGGCGCACATCCGCGACTTGGCGCGCAACTGCAAGGTGCGGAAGGCCTGGTCTTGGTTGAGCAACTGCAAGACGGTGGTGGCCATGGTTTGCTGCAAGTTCTTGGCGGTGAGTACAAACACCCGCTTGTTGTGCTCCAGGGCGAAGCGCAGCACCGGCAAAATGGTCGCCACGGTCTTGCCGATGCCGGTGGGTGCTTCGACCAGCAGGTGCTCACCGGCGGCGACGCTGGCAGCCACGGCGCTGCTGATTTCACTCTGCCCGGGGCGTTCTTCGGTATAGGGAAAAGCCAATTGGGTGGCGGCGGCGCGGCGTTCTTCGAACTCTCGGCGAGAGGCTTCCTGACGCCGCAGCAAGTGATTGACCCGCCGTCTGACCAGCGCCCCGAGGAGGTCGAGATCTACCTCTACCGGCTCACGTTCGAGGTGTTCGGAGCCGATCTCGATCAGCAGCAGCTCTGCACGGATCGGCGGTGCCTCGGGTTCCGGCTCCGACTGCGCCAGCATCCAAGCGTAGAGGCTGGCCTGGCGCTCGTAGATCTGTCGGGTGTTGGGCGCCAGTCGCGAGTCGCGCCGCACCGACTTGATTTCCTCAACCACTCGCTCCCCCCGGTCGCCGCGGCGCAGGCCATCGATGCGGCCATGGACCGTCACCCGCCAGCCGTGGTGCTCGAAGGTGTGGCGGACGGTGACTTCGCTGCGATAGGTGGGGTCCTCCTCGAGGGCTTGCTGCTGATAGCGACTGTGGATCGCCTGGCCGAGCCACATCCGTTCATAGCCGCCACGGTTGGCGAAGCCCAAGCTGCGCAGCAGTTGGGTGTCGAGCAGGTCGGCGACGGCCAGCTCAAGGGTGGAGGAGTCGGTGTCGAAACGCGGTGCCACGGCAGCAGTATACGCAAGCTATCGGTAGGCTTCAGGCAAAATTCGTGGGACCGGAATCTGGGTGGCGGACGATTGAAAGGTGGATCCTCGGGGGGACAAGCGGCTTGAATTAGATCACTTCGAGTTGCGGTAGGTGTCGGAAGTGGTGGTCGCCAGTACACAGCACCAAGTTGTGCTCGGTGCACAAAGCAGCGATCCACAGGTCATTGATCGGGATTGGTGTTCCCTGGCGGCGGAGCTGGCGGTAGAGGCCAGCGTAGACGCGGGTCGTCTGTTCGCCCGCGTAGAGCACTTCAACGCCTGGCTTGCTGAGGAACCGCCGCAACACCTCTTCGTTCTGCGCTGTTCGAGTACCGGTGGCGAATCCACCTCGCAACTCCGCCAACACTACGAATGGCAGGTAGATCCGCTCAGCTTCTTCTAGCCTTCGGGTCAAGCGTTGATCACCGCGGCAGAGGTCGGTATACCGATTGGTGTCGAGGGCTAGTCTCATGACCAGTCTTGAGGGTCGATCCGGCGTTGATCGGCAAGCGCCGAAGCCACCTCTGGATTTTCCTGCCAGGTGCCGCCGAGGTCCGAGAGATCACGCCTCCGAGTCTGCTTGTCGGCCACTCCCAGACCACGGCGGAGGATCTCAACGGCGGTTTGGTTGAGGCTCTTACCTGCCTCACTCGCCGCTCGCCGGAGCGCTTGGTCTAAGTCGTTCGGGACGTTGCGCAGGGTGTATTGAGTCATGCCTGCATGCTAGGCAGGCGGTGCCTGCATGTCAAGCGATCATCGAGGAGGAGGTCGGCCAGAATTGACAGCCTCGGCAAATAAGCATATGCTTGTGGCATAGGCCGATCATTCTAGTCGCGACTCAAGGAGTTATTGGTGCAGCAATTCACCGCCAAGGTATTTCGCAACGGTCGCAATCAAGCGATTCGTATCCCGGTTGAGCTGAGTTTCGACACGGACACGGTTATTCTCGTGAAGCGCGGCGACACACTGATCGTGCGACCTAAGCCGAAGGCGGGCTGGGATCAGTTTTTCAGCGATCCGTCGCTGGCCTTGCCTGAAGACTTCAAGCTGGGCGAAGATCCACCGCCTCCCGAGCGTGACCTCTTCTGATGTTCTTGCTCGACACCGATATCTGTAGCTATGTGATGAAGCGGCGACACATCGCCCTCATCGACCGGATTCGGGGATTCGCAACCGGTGAACTCAAGGTCTCGGTGGTGACCGTCTACGAACTCGAGTTTGGTGCTCAACGCAGTGGCCGGCCAGAGATCGCTCGGGTTATTCGGGCTTTCCTGGCAAATGTCGAAGTGCTCCTCTTCGACTCTCCCGCAGCTCGGGAAGCTGGTGAAATCCGTGCCCGCTTGGCGGCGGCTGGCAAGCTGATTGGAGCCTATGACCTGCTGATCGCCGGCCATGCGCGGTCGCTCGGAGCGGTGCTGGTGACCAACAACGTCAGAGAGTTTTCCCGCGTTCGCGATCTACAGCTGCAGAATTGGGCCGGTGCCGAAATCTAGGCGCCAGCCGCTTCGTGCTGTCAACAAGCATCCAGCTCTTGACCTCCGTTTCAAGGAGACTCGTCGTCCTCCTCGGTGGCTGTTCCGAGGTTCAGCACCTCCGAGGGCTGCTCGTTCAGGCCGACCAGCCAGTTGGTCGGTGCGTAACGGTCGCTGAGCACCAAGGCTCCTTCGAGATCCATTCCCTTGGTGTAGCGATTGTCGACGATCTCTTCGAGGCTGGGGTCGAAGTCGAGCCGGCTGTCGAGCTGCCGGGCGACGACGAGCAGCTCTTCTGCTGAGAGTTGGTGCTCGGCGTCGGTCGCTATCACGAAGAGGTTGGGGCCCGGTCGGCAAGCGAAGACCCGGAGCTGGCGAAAGTGCTGCCGCAAGGTGATGTAGATCGCCTTGACGAAGGGATCTTCGGTGGAACCGGCCATGTTCAACCCGAAGACTCCACCGGGGTTGAGGTGCGCCTTGACCTCAGCGACGTACTCGCTGGTGGCCAGGTGGAAGGGAACGGAGGCGCCGATGTAGGTGTCGTTGTAGATCAAGTCCCAACTTTGGGTCGAGTTGCTGAGGAAGCGCCGGGCATCGCCGAGATGCACCCGCGTTCGTTCATCGCTGCGGAATCCAAGGTAGCTTTCGGCGAGTTCGGCCACCGCGGGGTCGATCTCGACGTAGTCCACCTGCAGCCGCGGCAGACGCTGTTGCAAATAGGAGCCGACGGTGCCCCCGCCCATGCCGAGCACCAGCATGCTCCGAGGTTCCGGCTGCCACAGCAAGCTGGCTGCCGAATAGCGAGCGTAGGACAAGGCTGGCTCGCCGCTTTTGGTCCAGATGGCGCTGTGCAGCACTCGGTTACTGCGCAGATAACGAGCGCCGCCTCGCTCATAGACTTCAAGGGTCTGATAAGGGCTGGTTTGGACATGCAGCAGGCCCGAGTCAGTAGTGCCCCGCCGTCCCTTGCCGTAGCCGGCATAGACCACCAGCACCAGGGCGAGCACAATGGCCGGCAGCTCTTTTCTACCTGCGGCGACCAACCCAGCCAGGGCGGCAGCGACGGTGAGCAAGATCAGCAAGCCGAGGCCGCGATCAAACCTCAGATAGGGGATCAAGACGAAGGTACAGCCCAAAGTGCCCAGCAGGCTACCGAAGGTGGAGAGGGCGGCGAGTTGCCCGGCGGTGTTCCCCAGGTTTTGCAGATCGTGAGTGGCGAGGCGAATAGCGAAGGGAGAGACCATTGCTAGCAGCACGCTCACCGGGCCAAAGAGAATCGACGTGGCGATCAAAGTGCCACCGGGTGAACCACCGGTCCATTCGCCGAGCACCGCCACCACCGGGTGGCCAAAAGCGAGCAAGGCCGCTTGGCCCAGCGCGGCCAGCAGGATCACCCGGCCGAGCACCTCAAGCCTTGGTTGCCGGTCGGCGAGCCGGCCGCCGAAGTAGTAACCCAGCGACAGGGCGGCCAGAAAGACGCTGATGATCGAGCCCCAGACATAGACGCTGCTGCCAAATTGCGGCGCTAGCAGGCGGCTCGAGAGAATCTCGAGCGCCATGATCACCGCGCCGCAAAGCACCACCACCGCGAACAATTGGATTCGAAACCACATCGGCGGCAGAGTATAAAGCCTAGGCCTGGCTGCGGCGAGAGTCGTGGTGCTCGGTCTCGCCATCACCGATTTTGACACTCCAGCAGAATTCGCAGTCGCCGGGACCGGTGGGCTCACAGCGGAACTCGACCTCGATCGGCGTTCCTGCCTCGACCTCCACCGTACGGTCGAGGGGAAAGACGTAGCGGCCCCAATGGGTGTCAGGAGCGTCGGGAGCGTTGGTCAGCGGCGGGCTGCCGTACATCTCGGCGGAGAACCAGGTGGCCAGAGCCGAGAATTGGCGTGGCTCGCCGCTGGCGATGAAGCTCAGGTTGGCGGCGTGCACCTCGCCTGCTTGTTCGAGACTGACGGTGTAGGGATCGTTGGTCCACATCTCCTGTGGTGGCGCCAGCAGCGAGCCCTGGCGGACGTTGTGGCGGTTCATGAACATACCGTGGACGCTCATATCGCCGATCGCCCGCAAGTCGAGCCCATGGGGCCGTGATTCCCAATAGTCGAGTTCGTCGGCGAGGTCACCGTCCCAGACCGGCGCCAAGTAGGCGTTCAACCGGCCGGGAATGATGATGCCCCCCTCCTTGAGAAATTTCTGGCGCGCGATGGCGAGCAGGCCGAGCATATTCTCGTCCATGCCAAAGCCGCCCATCCACTCGGAGATCAACACATCGACCCGCGCCGGTAAGCGAATCTTCTCCAGGTCGTCGTAGATCACATCGACCTGGTGGTCGACGCCGTTGTGCTGCGCCAGCTGGCGCGCCAAGTAGCTGATCTGGGTGCGTTCTACCGCGTAGACCTTGCGCGCCCCGGCGCGGGCGGCAAAGAGGCTCAAGATGCCGCTGCCGGCGCCGACATCGAGCACCGTGGCGCCGGGTTCCACGGCGGCCATGATGGCGCGTTCAAAGGCCTCGTTGCGCACTTTGTCGAGCAGCATCATGCGATGCAAAGAGATATCGGCGTAGAGCTCGTAGTCGTAGGTCATGCTATTGGGCGCTCACTTCGCTAGGGCTCATCCGCAGCCAAGCTGCGGGCCTTTCGAAGTCGGTCATTGGTCTTTTTGTTTGGATTCGGACACGGCCGAGTGATAGAAACACTATATGCGACTTGGAGCGCTACGCCACGCACGAGTTGATATGGAATCGAGTTCTTATGGATGTGCGGTCGCCGCCGCGAGTCGCTGGCGGCGATCTGGAGTTGCGGTTGTTTCCTCAGCCCCTTGGCCGGGGCGGTCGAGGCCAAGACCCTTTTGGTCGACTTCGATGGTGCGACTATCTCGGCCTTGAGGTGGACGGGGTCTTTAGCAGTGCCGACGACGTCGATGTCGATTTCGGCGTCGATCAATTCGTCAACACCGAGGGCTAGTCCCCAAGAGACCGAGCCAAACCACTTAGTCTTCGTGGCAGGCACGACCGGCGCCGCATTACACCCTGGTCGATCTGGCGGATGGGCGGTGGATGTTGTCCGGAACACTGCGAACTTGGATCATAGTGGACATGCTTTCAGCAAATCTTCATCTGTGGAACTTGTCAAGCTGAACTGAACTCCCTGTCCGCTGCCGCCGGTTTGAGTTGCTGTATGCCGGTCACCCGCCGCCGAAGTGTTCTTGCCAAGCGGCAGTCAGCGTGCTGAAAGTGTCGGCCATGGTGGGTAGCGGCAGGTTGCGGACGCGGGCATAGTGGCTCGCCGGCAGTTTGTTGCGGGCGATTTCGGCGGGGGTGGCGCTGAGCAGGATCGGTTGCAAGTAGGTGCCAGCCAAGAGGCCTTGGGTGGTCGGCTCGATCAGCCAATCGAGGTATCTCTTGGCGGCTTCTGGGTGGGGGGCGGCGCTGGCCAGGCCGGCGACCGTGAGGTGCTTGAAGGAGCCGTCGCGAGGAATAATCACCCGCACGGGGGCGCCACTTTCGCGCAGCCGGTAGCCATCGGCGTCGAGGCCGATCCAAACGCCAATTTCGCCCTTCGCCAGAGCGCTTTCGGCAACGGCGGGGCTTAGTGCCCTGGCTCCGTTTTGGTGTAGCTCCTTGAGATAGGCGAGGCCGGGTTCGAGGTCTTCCGCGCTGCCGCCGAGCAGCTGATTGATGCCGAATAGGAAGGTGTAGCCGGAACCGCCGCCGCGCGGATCTTCGTAGGCCACCTGGCCGCGGAAAGGTGGTCGGCCGAGATCTTGCCAGCTTCCCGGTAGGGTGACCTTGCCCAAAGCGCCTTGGTGCACCACCAGCGCCACGGTAGCGATGTGGACTGTGAACCAATGGCCGCCGCGGTCGCGATAGCCGGCCGGCACAGTTGCCAGGCCGACTGGGTTGTAGGGCTCGAAGAGGCCCTCGCGGGTAGCCAGTACAGCGCTGGTTCCCGGCAGCAGAAGGCAATCCGCGGTACTGGCAGGGGGTTTTGCGGTGAGCTGTAGCAGGACCTGGGTGGGGGCTGAGGGGCTGCCGGCGAGGCGATGGCCGCTGGTTTCTTCAAACCCTGCCCGCAGCTGGTTCCAGACCTCCGTCGCGCCGTAGCCCTGCTGCACGATGAAAGCGGCGGGAGCAGCTTGGGGTCGTAGGCTGAGCCCGGTGGCCAGCAGAATCAGCACGGCTAGAGTCATGGTGCGTCGCATGGTCTGTCCCCTTCTTGCATCCGGCTTGCATCCGGCTGAGCTGCCGGACGCGCCTAGTGTACTGCTGCTGCCGCGGGCCGGCGAGCGCGCCGCGATCTGATACTCTTGTCGGACTCATTCACCGCAGATTTTTGCCCAGCCTGACTCGGTGCCGCGGTGTCGTAGCAGCGTCGCAAGAGTTGGGCTTGGCCCAGGAGGTTAGCCGACCGTGTCTCAAAGTCCGTTTGGCGATCAGATCAACATTCCTCGCTTCGATCCACCGAAGATTCCCCGCCGCACGCTGGTGCTTGTTTTCGCCGCGATTCTGGCGTTGGCGGTCTTATCGAGCGCTTTCTACAAGATAGACCCGGAAGAGGTCGGGGTGGTGATGCGTTTTGGCAAGCACATCACCACCACCGGCCCGGGGCTGCATTTCAAGTTGCCCGACCCGCTCGACAAGGTGATCCACGTCCCCACCCAGCGTCAGCTCACTGGCGAGTTCGGTTTCCGCACCCAGAAAGCGGGGGTGCGCAGCCAATTCACCAACAAGGGGTATCAGGCCGAGTCGAGCATGCTGACCGGTGATCTCAACACCGCCGTGGTCGAGTGGGTGATCCAGTACCGGATCATCGATCCGGTGAAATTCTTGTTCACGGTGCGCAATCCGATCCCCACTTTCCGCGACATGAGCGAGGCGGTGATGCGCGAGGTAGTGGGTGATCGGACGGTCAACGAGGTGCTCACTGTCGGCCGTCAAGAGGTCAGCTCAGTGGTGCATCAGAAGCTGCAAGCATTGTGCGCACAATACGAGATCGGCCTACAAGTGGAGCAGGTGCTGCTGCAGGATGTCACCCCGCCGGATCCGGTGAAGCCGGCCTTCAACGAGGTCAACCAAGCCGAGCAGGAGAAA
Organism: Candidatus Multivoradales bacterium; assembly: GCA_965248925.1. GTDB lineage: Bacteria > Acidobacteriota > Thermoanaerobaculia > Multivoradales > J023 > CBDFLE01. Next base: position 4,099,384 of record CBDFLE010000006.1, read on the forward strand.
GAGAAGCTGATCAACCAAGCACAGTCGGAGTACAACAAGGTGGTGCCGCGCGCCCGTGGTGAGGCGCAGCAGACCATCCTCGCCGCCGAGGGCTATGCCCTCGATCGGGTCAACCGGGCCGAGGGTGAGGCGGCGCGCTTCAATTCTCTCTACCAGGAGTTCCGCAAGGCGCCTGAGGTGACCCGCAAGCGGATCTACCTTGAGACCATGGGCGAGATTCTGCCGCGCGCCGGGCGCAAGGTCATCGTCGACGACTCGGTGCGCGGCCTACTGCCGCTGCTCAATTTGGCACCCCCTGCCAGCCGCGCACAACGGTCTCTAGCGAACACCGGAGGTGAAGGATGAAGAAATCTCCTCTGTTGATTCTCGTGTTGATCGCGGCGGCGGTGGTGCTGTTCGGCTCGGCCTACATTGTCGAGCAGTGGGAGCAGACCATCATCACCCGCTTCGGGGAGCCGGTCGGGGAGCCGGTGCAAGAGCCCGGGCTCTACTTCAAGCTGCCCCTGATCGATACCGTGCATCGCTTTGATAAGCGTTTCCTCGAATGGGACGGCAAGGTCACCGAGGCACCGACCAAAGAGAAGCAGCCCATCCTGGTCGACACCTATGCCCGCTGGCGGATCGTCGATCCGCTGCTGTTCTACCAACGGCTGAACAACGAACTCGGTGCCCAAGCGCGGCTCGACGGCCTGCTTGATGGCCCCACCCGTGACGCGGTGGCTCGCCACACCCTGGCCGAGTTGATTCGCACCTCGGACCGCGAGCCGGTGCTCGACCCAACCCAGGAGGCCGACGAGACGAGCAAATTGGAGGCCATTAGCGTCGGCCGCGAAGCGATTCGTCAGGAAATCCTGGCCAACGCGCAGAAGGCCTCCGCGGGCCTCGGCATCGAGATTCTTGATGTGCAATTCAAGCGCATCAACTATGTCGAAGCGGTGCGTCGCAGTGTTTTCGAGCGGATGATCGCCGAGCGTCAGCGGATTGCCGATCGCTATCGGTCCGAGGGTGAGGGCGAGGCTTCCCGGATCCGCGGTGATAAGGAGCGTGAACTCAAAAGGATCACCTCCGAAGCCTATCGCCGGGCGCAGGAAATTGTCGGTGAGGCCGACGCCGAAGCCACCGAGATCTACGCTCGGGCTTACGATCAGTCGGCTGATTCTCGGGCTTTCTACGGCTTCCTCAAGACCATGGAGAGCTACTCGAAAACAATCGACGAGGATACCTGGCTGGTGATGTCGACCGAAGCCGAATTCTACCGTTACTTGCAGAAGAGTCGGTAAGGACCGGCCGACTAGCACCGGGGGACCGCGCATGGATAAAGCGATCAGCTTGTTGGGCCTCGTCGTCATCATGGGAATTGCCTGGGTGTTTTCCAAGCATCGTCGGCGGGTCAATCTCCACACCGTAGTCTGGGGCGTTGGCTTGCAGCTCTTGCTGGCGGTGGTGATCTTGCGTAGCGGCACGGCGTCATTCGTCGCCATGTTCGTGCTCGCTGCGTTAGTGGTGATCTACCTGCTCACCGCCGAAGTTGAAGAACGTGGCTGGAGCCAGCTCCAAGCATTGCTGGTGGCGGTGGTCGGGGCCGCTGGGCTGGTGGCTTTGGGCAGGGTTCTCTACGCCTATAGAGTCACCGAGCTATTGATCGCCGTGGCGGTGGTATTGATGGTGTTGGGGGGCTGGAGCGAGCGGCCGCAGTGGGTGCGCTGGGGCATGGCCTCGGCGTTGCCTTTGGGGGTGGCGGCGTTGTGGGAGCGTGGCATCGATGGGCGGGAGTTATTCCAAGGGCTGTCAGACCGGGTGTCCGGGTTCCTCAATCTCTCCACCTTGGGCTCGGAGTTCCTCTTTGGCAACTTGGTCAAGGCGGAGTATTGGTTCCCGGCCGCAGGCGACAGCTACTGGCCTGGGTTCGGCGTGCAGTTCGCCTTTGCCGTGCTGCCGACGATCATCTTCTTTTCCGCCTTCATCGCGGTGATGTATCACCTTGGGGTAGTGCAAGTGGTGATCACGGCGATGGCCCGCTTCATGCGTTGGAGCATGAAGACCAGCGGCTCTGAGACCGTGTCGTGTTCGGCCAACGTTTTTGTCGGTCAGACCGAGGCGCCATTTCTAGTTAAGCCCTTCCTCGAAGGGATGACCACGTCAGAGTTACACGCCATCATGGTCGGCGGTTTCGCCACCGTGGCGGGTGGGGTGCTGGCAGGTTATATCCAGATGGGGGTCAATCCCGGCCACCTTATTGCCGCCAGCGTTATGTCGGCGCCGGCGGCGTTGGTGATCGCCAAGCTGCTCTATCCCGAGACCGAGCAATCGGCGACCGCCGGTGATGTAGAGCTGCCCAATTTACGTACCGCCGACAACGTGGTCGGTGCGGCCGCCAACGGCACTACCGATGGTCTCAAGCTGGCCTTGAATGTCGGTGCCATGTTGATCGCCTTTATTGCTCTGATCGGTTTCCTCGACGTGTTGTTGGGCTTTGCCGATGGTTGGGTCGATGGCCGTTTGCTGGGCGGTTCGTTGGTGCAGTCAAGCGGCGAGTATGCGGGTATTTTTCCCGGCTCGATGAAAACTTTGTTTGGCACTGTGCTGCGGCCCTTGGCGTTCATCATGGGGGTGCCGTGGGAGGATTCGGCGGCGGTGGGTAATCTGCTCGGCGTCAAGCTGACAGTCAACGAATTCGTAGCCTACGGTTTCCTCGGCGAGGCGATCAACAACGGCGAGATGGGCGAGCGGGCTCAGATCATCTCCACCTACGCGCTGTGCGGGTTTGCTAATTTCTCGTCGATCGGCATCCAGATTGGCGGTCTTGGTTCGGTGGCTCCGGGGCGGCGGTCGGATTTGGCGAAGATCGGTGTGCGGGCGATGTTCGGTGGCGCCCTGGCCTCCTTCATGACTGCCACCGTGGCTGGCATCTTGCTCTAGACGATGGTGGCCCGCGCGGTGATCGGAGGGCTGTTCGCCGGCTGCACTTTGCTCTTTGGGCTGAGCCTGGTGCCGCCGCTGTTTGCTGATTCGGCGCACGCGGTGGGGCTCACGGTAGTGCCCAGAGTGGCACTTGAGGTGGTGCCTGCGTCGCTGACCGCGGCGGTCAAACTCAAAGTGACCGCGGCGCGTAAGGTGGCGCCGGCTCTGGGGGTGCATGTAATGCGGGTCGCTGACGGTGCCCACGTCTATGGCTTTCGCGCCGATCAGCTGCGTATTGCCGCCTCTAACACCAAGCTCTTCACCTCGGCGGCGGCTCTAGACCGTCTGGGACCTGGCTACTTTTTCGAGACCCAAATACTGCTTCGCGGCGAGTTGGACGGGGGGGCTCTTGGGGGCGACCTGGCGATCGTCGGCGGTGGTGATCCCAATATCTCCGGTCGTCACTATGCCGGCGATTCCTTCGGCGCCTTCCGCGAATGGGCGCGGGCCTTGGACCGTTTCGGCATTTCCAGGATCTCCGGCGATCTATACCTGATCCACGGTTTTCTCGATCGCCAATACCACCATCCGAGCTGGCCCCGGGAGCAGCAAGATCGCTGGTACGAGGCGCCGGTGGCGGCGTTGGCCTTCAACGACAGCTGCACCTTGGCCAAAGTGCATCCCGGCGATCGAGCGGGTGTTCGGGCACTGACCGAGCTGGTGCCGCCTTTGGGGCTCTATCCGGTGGACTCGACCGTGCTGACCAGCTCCAAGGGCCGCCAGGTCAGCGTTGGGCGGGCCGCCGGCCAGAAGCGCATCGTGGTCAGCGGCCGCATTGGCAAGGGGCGTCTGTCCTACGACGAGTGGGTGGCGGTGCCCGATCCGCTGGAATATTTTGGCGTCGCCTTGATCCACGCACTCAGCGAAGAAGGCATCCAGCTCGATGGCCGGTTGCTACTCACCGCCGAGGTGCCAGCGGGGCACTGGCGGCGCTTGCTGACCCACCGTAGCGATCTGCTGAGCACCCTCGAGATCGTCAACAAGCGGAGCCAGAATTTCTACGCCGAGAGTGTTTTCAAGACCCTGGGCAAGCAGGCCTGTGGTGATGGTAGTTGGGCCGGTGGCCAGCGAGCGGTGAAGGAATTTTTGACCGCTGTAGGTATCGAAGAAGATACCTACCAGATTGCCGATGGATCGGGGATGAGCCGCGGCAACCGCTTCGCGCCAAGCCAGGTCACCACCTTGCTGCGCCACATGTACAACCAACACCGTTGGGGGCAGGAGTATCTACGCACCTTACCCTACAGCGGCGAGTTCGGCCTGGGCTGGGCCAAGCGTCTAGCCAAGCCGCCCTACCGTGGCAACGTCTTCGCCAAGACCGGCACGCTGAGCGGTGTCTCGGCCCTGTCGGGATTCGCCAAAGGGCGCTCCGGCGACCTCTATGTTTTCTCGATTCTGATGAACTCGACCCGCTCAGCCTGGCAAGCCCGCAATGCCCAGGACCGCATCGTCGAGGCGTTGATCGACGGCGGATGAGGCTGATTGAGGTGCCAGTCACATTTGTGATTGAGGTGCCTGCTGATTGAGGTGCCAGTCACATTTGTGATTGGAGATTCGTTTCAAGACCTGATCACGGTCGCCGCGTCGAATGGCGGGACGAACGTACCGGTGACGCTGAGCTGGGGTTCGAACCTAGTGATCTCGGGTCAGACGGCAACTGCAATCGTGGTGGCGGGCGTTGGGGGAAACCTGTTGCCGACCGATCCGGCAGGGACGCTGACCGCGTCGACGAGCCTTCCCTTCGACACCTTCAGTCTGATCTACCAAAACGGCCCGGACGACCCGATTAACGAGGGAGGGGCCGGGGTGAGCAACGGACATTCAGTGCGTATACCCGGCTTCGACTTCTGCGTCGAAGACACGCCGCCGGATCTCGAGATCGTCAAGACCGCGAGTCCGGCCGGCGCCGTGTCGCCCGGCGACACGATCACCTACACGATCGAGGTCACCAACAACGGGCCGGGCAGCGCCACCGCCGTCACCGTCACCGACACCTTGCCCACCGGGGTCACCTACGTGCCGGGCTCGAGCTCGGCGACGTATTGGGTCGATCAGATCACCGTCGTACCGGGCAGTTTTACCCACAACTACGGCGGCGCCACCTTCGACATCGCCGGTTTGAGCCAGACGTTCGACACCACCGGCAGCATTCCGGCCGGCGCCACGCTGACGTCGTACGAATTCACTGTCACCGGCAGCACGGTGGATTTCCTGAGCGACATCTCGTTGGCCGCGACCTATCCCGGCGGCACCGCCTATTCGTTGGCGGCCGGCAGCTTCGGCGGCGGTGGCCCGGGGGCGTTTAACGAAACCCGTGGCCCTGATCCCCTTGCAGGATCAGCCGAGGGGGTGTATCAGCTCATATGGGGAGATGTCTTCGACGGCGTCGGCGGCGACGACAACACGATCACCGCGGCGTCGTTCACCATCAACCACGAAACCACAACGGTGGGGCTAAGGCTGCGGGTGACCAATCCGTCGGCCGCGGCGCCCGGTCTGGTCACCGCCACGGTGCCCGAAGCCGGGGGCATCGATCTCGAGCCCGGCGAGACCATGACGGTCACGTTCCAGGTCACCGTCGACGATCCGGCCCCCGGCGGCATCACCCAATTCCTTAACACCGCCGCGGCCGCGGCCACCGGCGTGCCGCCAGTCAGCGACACCGCGACCAATCCCCTCGGCGGCGCCGACGTAGCGGTGACCAAGACCTTGCTCACCCCGGGTACCTGCAGTGCGGGCCAGCAGGTGACCTACTTGGTGGCGGTGACCAACAACGGGCCGCTCGTCGCCACCAACGTGGTGGTGAGTGACACCCCATCCAACGTGATCATCCAGTGCGTCTCGAGCGCGAGCTGCGCGGCCTTCCCCTGCACCATCCCGAGCTTGGCCGTCGGTGCCACCGAGACCATCACGGTGGTGGGAGTGATCGGTGCCATCGGCGTGTTCGAGAACGCGGTGAGCGTCGCCGCCGACCAGGCCGACAGCGATCTCACCAACAACTCGGACCAAACCTCACACCTCGCCGGCAACGCGGTCAACGCGGCGTGCGAGTTCGACAACGTGGCCTTCGTCAGCGCCGACACCAACGATCCCAAACCGGCCGATAACGTGGACGCCACGGGCAATGGTGGCTCGGCGTGTGCCGTCGACCTGGCGATCACCAAGAGTGCGTCGCCGGATCCGGTGGCGGTGGGCGAGACCCTGACCTACACCCTGACCGTGACCAACAACGGGCCCGACGGTGCCACCTCGGTGGTGGTGACCGATCCCCTGCCGTCGCAGGTGACATTCCAGGGTGCGGTCCCGATCCAGGGTACGTGCAGCGAAGCCGGCGGCACTGTCAGCTGCAATATCGGGGACCTGGCGAACGGCGCTACGGCGACCGTCACCGTCACCGTCATCCTCGACACCACCGCTGTCTCTGACCCGCCGTGTCCGGCCGGCAGCATGAGCAACGTGGCCACGGTCGGCGCTACCGAGTCCGATACCGACAGCGCCAATGATCAGGCCCAGATCTGCACCGCTACCCAGGCCCAGCTGCGGGTGGTCAAGAGCCTGGTCCCGAATACCGACATCGGGACCTTCGATTTGCAGATCGCCGGCGTCACCTACGCTGCGGCGGTCGGCAACGGCGGCGATACCGGCTTCCAGGGCGTCGACGCGGGCACCCCGGTGACCTTCGGGGAGCTGGCGGTGAGCCCGGCGGCGCTCAACTCCTACGACGTGATCTTCCTGTGTGTCGATGGCCATGGCGATGTGCTGGCGACCAGCAACGAGGTGGTCACCGGTACCGGCGCCACGGCCGACGTGACGATCCCGGCGGGCGGCGCCGTCACCACGCTCGACCAGCAGGTCACCTGCACAGTCTCCAATATCCGCAAGGCGAACATCGCGATCACCAAGAACGCGACACCGGCGGACGAGACCAACTTCGATTTCATTAGTGTCAAGAGGGTGGGCCCGGGGCCCAACCAGATCGGCGACTTCACGCTCGACGGCGAGCTGGTCGATGGCGCCGACGCCGACAGCGTCAACAACCAGCTGAGCTTCCAGGTATCCGCCAACCGGACCTACCAGGTCACCGAGCTGGTGCCGGCGGGGTGGGAGCTGACCGATATCTCCTGTACAGACAGCACCTCCAACTCGACGGTGGACGTGGCGGGCCAAACCGCGACGCTGGTGCTCGATCCGGGCGACACGCTGGTCTGTACGTTCTTCAACCGCCAGCTGAGCCAGCTGACAGGAACGGTGTGGCTGGACGTCGACGGCGACGGTGTCGAGGACAACGGCGAGCCGGGGATCGCCGGCGTCACGGTCTTCTTGTGCGACGCGTCAACGCCGGTGTGCGATGCCGGCACGGAGATCGCCACGGCGGTGACCGATGCCGACGGCAACTACGTGTTCCCGGATCTGATGCCCGGCAACTACCAGGTCCAGGTGGACGACACCGATCCGGCGCTCGACGGTCTCCAGGGCTCACCCGGCAACGGGGTGGGCAACAGCGGCACCATCGCCTTGCCGCCGGGCGGCACCGAAGTGGTCGATTTCGGCTACCTGCCGGACGCCGGCACCGCCGCCGTCGAAGGCACAGTGTGGAGCGACGCCGACGGCGACGGCATCGAGGATCCGGACGAGGTGGGAATCGCCGGCGTCACGGTGCAGCTGTTCAATGCCGACGGCACCCCGGCGCTCGACAGCGGCGGGCAGCCGATCACCGCGATCACCGGCCCGGACGGCTCCTACTTACTCACCGGAACGCCCGTCTTGATCGGCACCACGGTCACGGACGCGAGCGGTAACTACAGCTTCAACAACCTGCCTGACGGCGACTACGTGGTCGAAGTACAGACCGCCGGTACCGCGGTGGACGGCTATGACCAGACCACCCAGAACGCCACGGGCGGTGTCGAGCTGGTCACTCTCGCGGGGGCGGACTCCACGGACCACGACTTCGGTTTCTTCGACAGCGGGCTAGTGACCAACCCGGTGACCCTGGCGTCGTTCGAGGCGTCGGGCACCTCTTTCAGGTGGGCCACGGCGACCGAGAGCGGAAATGTCGGCTTTTTCCTGTGGGCCTGGAACCGGGAGACCGGCGACTGGCAGGCGATCAACGAATCGCTGATCGCGTCTGAGGCGGTCTACTCGACTGATCCGCAGCACTATGCCTACGACGCGGGCTTACTCCACCAGGGACCGTTCATGGTGGAAGATGTCGACATCTACGGCCGCTCGCGTTTCCACGGGCCGTTCGAGGCGGATCAGCGCTTCGGCCATAAGGTCGCCGCGCAGCCGATCGATTGGCTGGCGGTGCGCGTTGCCCACGAACGTGCCGCGCGGTCGCGGTCGGCCGCCAAAGCTGCATCGTCCGGGACCGCGTCCGGGGCCGAGCTGCTGGTTGCCCAAACCGGTCTTTACCGCGTCACCTACGAACAGCTGTTGGCCGGCGGTGTGGACTTTCGAGGAACGCTCAAGCGCCGCCTGGCGCTGCTCGGTCCGGACGGCCCGGTGCCGATGCGCGTCGAATCGCCGCAAGGGCGTTTCGGCCCCGGCGGCTGGCTCGAGTTCCTGGGTGAGGCCATGGAGTCTCTGTACACCGAGACCCAGGTCTACCGCCTGGTAGTCGATGCTGCCCAGGCGCTGCGGCCGGCGGTCGACCACAAGCCGGTGAACCCCCGGGCGGTAGCCCCCACCTCGTACCTCGAGACTCTGGCGGTGGGCCAGGACCGCCTTTACAGCTTCGGCTCGCCGAACGGTGACCCATGGTTCGACGCTCGGCTTCTCGCCTCGTCGCAGCCGGCCGAGAAGGTCTATCGCTTCGAACTCGACGGCTACCTGCCCGATCAGCGGGCGCCTGAGCTGCGGGTCGAGCTGTGGGGTGTGACCGATTGGCCCGCAGCCCCCGACCACCATGCCGAGGTGTCGGTGAACGCTACCGTGGTGGCTGAGGCCCTCTTCGACGGCCTGAGCGAGCAAACGCTCAAGGCGACCCTCACCGGCCTGAGCGCTGACGGCTCCGAAGAGCTGGTCGTGCGCTTGCCCCACGACACCGGTGTCGGCTTCGATCTGGTCCATGTGGAAGGCTTCTCGATTATCTACCCCCGTGCCGTCATCGCCCGCGATGGCCGTCTGCGGCTGGAGGCCAGCAGCAAAGTGCTTGAGGTGCGTGGCATGCCGTCTCCCAAGGCCGTGGTCTACCGTCTCGAAGACGGCCAGCTGACCCGCATCGACGCGCTGCAGAGCACCCTCGAAGCAGACGGATACCGCCTGCGCTTCAACGGTACCGCCGGCATGCCTGCGACCTGTTGGGTGGCGGATGTTGCCGCCCTGCTGACTCCGCAGATCCGTCCTGGCGCGGCAGCGGTCGATCTGCTCGACCGAGAGGCCGAACTCTTGATCGTCGCGCATCCGAGCTTCCTGGCCGGCATCGAGCCGCTCGCTGCGGCCCGCCGTGACGACGGCCTGAGCGTGCGGGTGGTGGATCTCGAAGATGTCTACGCGGCTTACAGTGGCGGTGTGATCGATCCCGAGGCGATCCGCTCCTACGTCGCAGACGCTCATGCCCGGATTGCCACCCGCTACCTGCTCTTGGTCGGATCGGATACCTACGACTACCTCGACCATCTCGGTCTCGGGGGGATCAGCTTCGTGCCGACTCTCTACGGCGCCACCGACGACATTGTAAGCTTCGCGCCGATCGACACTCGATTCGGCGACATCGACGGTGACCATGTCCCGGAGGTCGCGGTGGGCCGGTTGCCCGTGCGCACCCCGGACGAGCTGGACACGATGGTGAGGAAGATCTTGGCCTACCCCGCCATGGCAGCCGAGCGAACCGCGGTGTTCGCGGCCGATGGCTACGACGCGGCCAACGCTTACTCCTTCACCGCCGACAGCGAGAGCCTGGCCGCGACCCTGCCCGCATCTTGGCAGTTGACCCGCGCCTACATCGACCAGCTCGGCCTGGCAGGTGCCAAGGAGTTGCTCATCGACACCCTCGACGCGGGTGTCTCCCTGGCCAGCTTCTTCGGCCATTCGGGTCCCACGGTGTGGAGCTTCAGCGGCCTGCTGAGCGCTGGTGACGCCGCCGCGCTCGACAACCGAGGCCGGCCGACGGTGATCACCCAATGGGGCTGCTGGAATACCTACTATGTATCGCCGTACTACGAGACCATGGGCCACCAGCTCATGGCCGGCGGCGATCCGAGAAGCGATCGCGGCGCCGCCGCCGTGCTCGGTGCCTCTACCCTGACCACCGCGGAAGGCGAACGCGAACTCGCGGCCGTCTCGTGCCGCGGCTCTTCGTCCCCGGCAACCGTGTCGGCGACGCCATCGTCGCCGACAAGCGAGCCTTGGCCCGAGAGTTCGGAGTAGGTGGCAGGCTAGACGTGCTCCTCGGATGGAACTTGCTCGGAGACCCAACCCTGGACCTCGGCCAAGCCGCGGCGCCCTAGATCGTAGTCGCGGGTGGCTTCGAATCGGGAGATATCCATCTGTAGTCGAGCGATAGGGCACACAGTTGACGTCAAGGACGAGATACTGGGAGAGCCAGAGGACACCGTTCAGGCCCATATGAGGGGACGACAGAGTTGCACACTCAATGGGTCGTCCCCCGTAGCCTTGCCTCATACCCCGCCGCGAAGTGTCTGGCACCGCCGCGGGTGGTGCCAGTGGTGGCACCACCCGGAACCCAGCCCAACCAAACCGGAAGGACCGCAAGAAGAATGCTGAAGCTGCCCGACAAGGATGAAGTTTCGATGCCGGCCGGCAAGAGCTAGGAACAGCAGACGGTTTCAATGCAGCTGCGCCCGCCCTAGCTCCTCGGCGGCGGTTCATGACAGCAGGAACCGCACCCTCATGGAAAGGGCTCGAGACGGATCTGATAACCGATCGTCACCGCCGGTTCATCGAACTTGGTCATCACCAGGTGCAGCTCGAAGTCGGTTCCAGGAACCACCGGCGACACCAGATTGACACTCCACTCGCGGACGGACCCGCCCACGGCCAGGTGCCGTCAGGTTGCTGGCGGATCGCGCTCCGTGGATAGGCCACGAGTGCTGGTAACATGAAGAGTTCGACTTCCGCCGACCAATTCCAAGATCACCGTGTTGTCGAAGATGATGTCGATGTCACTGATGTGATCCAGGTCGATGGTCGCGCAGCCCGACGTCGGATGGTCGAATTCGCAGGTCTGATCGGGGCGATCAATATCTCTCAACCCCAGCACCAACCTGCCACTGTCCGATGCCAGCAGATTGGGAAGTTGCCCGAAAATGTCGATCTTTCTGTGAAAGTTAGGGCTATTGAAGTCCACCGCGGCCAGCAGCTCGAACTGGCCCTCAGCCAGGAGTGTCGACCCGCCGACGGCAGGCAGGCAAACATCGATACTGGAATTGAAACCGAAGTCCGGGCCTACGTCCTTGACGCAGACCAACCCACCGGCGCACTCCGAGTCGTTATCGCAGTCTCCCTGGCCGCGGCTGCAGGGGCCGCACTCGGTGCAGAAGCGGCCATGACCCGGCGGCCGAGGGCAGCTTCCACCACCGCCACCACCACCACCACCACCGGTCCCGGCAAGGCAGACATCGACGGCGGGAGGGAAACCAAAGTCCGCACCAACATCGTTAACGCAGATCAGCCCGCTGGCACATTCCGAGTCGTTATCGCAATCCCCCTGGCCCTGTGTGCAGGGACCACATTCGGTGCAGAAACGGCCATGACCAGCCGGCCGAGAACAGCTTCCACCACCACCACCTCCTCCGCCGCCTCCGCCGCCACCGCCACCGCCGCCACCGCCGCCATCACCGGCAACGCAGACATCCACCGCCGGATTGAAACCAAAATCGACTCCGACATTGTTGGCACAGACCAGGCCTGGGGCACATTCGGCATTGCTGTCGCAGTCCCCCTGGCCAGCGGCGCAAGGCCCACACTCGGTGCAGAAACGGCCGTGACCAGCAGGACGGGAGCAGCTGTTACCGCCACCACCTCCGCCGCCACCTTCAGCCACGCAGACGTCGACGGCGGGAGGGAAACCGAACTGGCTGCCGACGTTGTCGGCGCAGCTCAGGCCAGCGAGGCATTCGAGGTCGCTGTCACAGTCGCCCTGTCCCTGCCCGCAAGGGCCACAAACAGTGCAGAACCGACCATTGCCAGGTGGCAGATCACAGTCCCTGGCGATAGCGTAGAGGAAACGCAGATCGGGCCGCTCAGCGTCGGCGAAGGCGATGGCGTCGTCGCTCACGGCAATCAGCGCAGGCTGGGCTCCTGCTGTCACTCCAAGCCAGGACCCTGTCTGAGTCGCGTCGATACGACCCAGGCTGTGGCGAATCTCACGACCGAGCAGAGCCATCGCGGCGCCTCGGCCACTGGCCAGCCAGCACTCGGCACCCTTGTTGAGCAGCACCTCGGCGCGAACGATCTGGTGAAACGGCTGGCCCTTCCAGGGATGCTCGGCAGGCTCGTACCAGACTCCGCTGAGCGCCAGGGTACCACCCTCTTGACAGTCGAAGCTGTCGCCGAGCAAGTCCGAGGAGGCGTCGAGATAGAGCACATTCGATCCGCTGGCAGACTTGAACGGCAGACTGGTCAAGTCGCTAGCCAGCGCGCCTTGGAGGAGATCAATGGCGAAGAAGGGATCGCTCGACCAGAGCTCCAGATTCCGAGAGAATGGCCCCAGATATTCGGCGACAGGGTCTGTAGCCAACCCATGAAGGTCCCACTGAACCGAGCCGCCATCGTCGAAGACCCGCCAGCGGAGGTTCACCGCCGAACTCTTCGTCGTCGTCAGGGCGCCAGCCAGCTCGACCGGTGACTCGACGAGATAGTCGGTCTTGACCTCCAGACCTTGGCTGGAGTCGCGCAGCCAGGCGAGGAAGCGCTCGGCGTGGCGATAGGGCCGCTGCTCAGTACCGCCCGGCGCCGCGGACCACAGCCGGCCCTGCTCGGAATCGACCCGCCAGAAGACACCTTGCGGAAAGTCGACCAGACGGTAGTGCTCGCTGCCACGGCGCAGGAAGAGCAATACCTCCTGACCGGGTGAGAAGACCGGTGCCCCCCAGATGTGGAGCACTCGGCCGCTCGATCCACGGCCGCCGGGAAATGACAGCCGCAGCACGGATCGAGCCACGTCACCAGCGATCAACGCCTCAATCCGCACTTCCACCTCGGTGCGCGGACCCTGGGGAGTAGCGACAAACGCGACCTCGTCGACCACTCCCCGAACGATCAGCTCTGCCCGTTCAACCAGCCGCTCGTCCGCAACCTCGACGTAGCTGGTCGCCAGACTCGGCGCCACAAGACAGAGCATGCTCGCCAGAGCGAGCAGCACCTTGGTCGGCATTCGTACCCCTTCACAGTTGACGCAGATGACCTGCGCCGGTGGACCTAATGCAAAAAGTTGACCGCACCAGCATAAAGAAGCTGTGGCGATAGGGCCACAGGCCTGTGACAGCTGGTAGGTAATTTGGGTCGAAATGGAGGCCTATAGGGGCGGCCAGCACATAGCTGCTAGAACCCGCTGACCGTCTCGACCCGGCTGCGGCCCCCGCCTCTATTAAAACGATGGCACCATTTGAGCGGGATCACCCGACGGCATGCGCCGGAATCTTCTCCAGCTCTGCGCCGAGCCGCCTCTCTGCGTGCCAGAGATCGTAAGCCTGCTGCATCCGCAGCCAGAGCCCCGGTCCGTTGCCACAGAATCTACCGAGCCGAACGGCCATCTCCGGGCTGATGCCAGACTTGCCGGCCAGAACTCGGTGGAGAGTCTGGCGGGTCACTCGCAGCTCTCGTGCTGCCGCGGTGACCGACAGGTTCAGCGCCGGCAGCACGTCCTCGCGCAGGATCTCGCCAGGATGGGTTGGTGGCCGGTCGCGCCGTGCGCCACCTCTCAGGTCTTTAGACATCTCGTTCACCTCGCTGGTGGTATTGCTCCAAGTCCAGGTGCATGGCCCGCTTATTCTCCCAGCCGAAGGTGATGGACCAGGGGCCGTTGACGTGCAAGCTATACCTCGTTGGCTTGCCCCTCAGAGCATGGAAGTTGAATCCTGGCAGGTTCAGCTCAGACAGCTCCTCGGCAGAATCGAGAGCGTCCAGTCTGCGGAGTGCGCGGGTCTGGAGATCGGATCTCATCCGCCGGCTCCTACCGCGTTCTGAAAGCTCTTTGAGACCCTTGTGCCGGAAGCTCTTGATCACCATCGGAGTGTAACATGAGACGTGACACTCTGCCGTTGCTCAGATGGGCTGCTCAGTTGGGCTGCTCAGTTGGGCTGGTACCCTCTTGGCAGATTCGCTGCATGAAATTCGGTAGTTGATTCACTTCCTGAGCGCCGCCCGGGCCGCTGCCAGCTTCGAGTCCGAAATTGCTGGCTGGGAAGCGCGCAACTCCACCAGAGCCTCGATTGCCGCTGCCCGTCGCTGAATTCTGCGACGCTTCGTCACCGCCTCTTGCATCAGTCGGGCGACGATGGCGTCCTTGTCCTCGCCGGAGAAGGTAGAGTCGAACTCTTCCTCGACTTGATCGGGTACGTTGAATTGGATCGTCGCCACCGCAGCCTCCGCGTTGAGATCATTGGCTAGATTCTAGAGCTTGTGAGTCCGCGCTCGCAAGCTGGAGAGACCAGGCCAGGCCGGCCTTGATCGACTCGACCCGACTGAACCTCGAACGCAGCGATGACCCTCAACCACCACATTCTGCCAGCTGCCAACCCGAGCGCCAGGCTCAGCGGCTGGCGTCTATTGGCAGTCTGGGTGTTGATCTGCGCAACCGCGGCCTGCGGCACGGAAGAGCAGCTCCCCGAGGCCCCTGCCTTGGCCGGCGAGAGCATAGGGGATTTGGCGACCTCGCCAGATATTCGCTGTGGCCACCATCTCGAGCAAGGTGAGAATCAGTTGGCCCGCGCGGTCTGCGAGGAGGCGGTCGAGCAGGCTAGGCGGGACGCCAACCCGCGGCTCGAAGCCTCGGCGCTCAGCAAACTCGGCCAAGCCTGGCATGCGTCGGGCGATTTGCAGCGCGCCCTTGAACTCTACGGTCAGTCCCGTGACCTGGCGACCGCGGTTGGCGCGAGGGATTTGGCGACGGCTGCCGGGCACAACCTGGCGGTGTTGTTCGGTTCGGTAGGGCGCTACGACGATGCGGCTGAGCAGTTGCGGCGAGTAGTTTCGCAGCATGCTCCCGGTCCGGAACGGGCTGTGAGCACCATGACCTTCGGTCTGGCCCTGGTGGATAGTGGGCGGTTGCAGGAGGGCCTTGCTACCTACCACCAAGCGCTCCAGCGACTGCGGGCTAGCGGCCAGACCGCCTACCTGGCGTTGACCCATGATCTGCGCGGCAAGTTGCTACTCCAGCTGGGTCGCCCGGAGGAGGCTCTAGCGCAGCATCAGCTGGCACTGCGGCTGATCAGAGAGACCGACGCCGTGCCCATCAAGGCCCATATTCACCTCAGCCTGGGCCTGCACTATCAGCAGCGCGGCGACTGTGCGGCTGCCCGGCAATCCTTACGCCATGCCCGGCAGCTCTTCACCGAGCAGGGAAACGACGCCGCGGTGGCCGAGGGTGTGCCGGCAGAGGCACGTTGTCTGGCGTCGCAAGGCCACTGGCAGGAGGCTGAAGGTATATTGAATGAGGCGATGGAGAAGATCGAAGCGATGCGGGCTCGCCTTGCCCAACCCTCAATGCGGGGCGACTACCTGGGCTCCCGCTTTGGCATTTTTGGTACCGCGGTAGAGCTGGCCATGGAGCGTCATCGCGCCGAGCCTGGGGCTGGTCACGATGAGCGCGCCTTCGAACTCGCCGAAGGTGCTCGGGCTCGC
The DNA here is from genome assembly GCA_965248925.1 of Candidatus Multivoradales bacterium. Classification (GTDB taxonomy): domain Bacteria; phylum Acidobacteriota; class Thermoanaerobaculia; order Multivoradales; family J023; genus CBDFLE01. The sequence goes on from CBDFLE010000006.1 coordinate 4,115,152, forward strand.
ACCCTGCTCGACCAACGGGTGAGGGTCGAACAGCGTTCGCGCTGGCGTTCCGACAGTGAGGAGGGGCGCCTGCGTCAGCGGCTCAGTGAGCTGGAAAATCGCCAGCTTCGTGCTCAGCTCGCTGGCCGCGAGCCAGCAGCGGAGTTGAATCAGCGGATCGAGCAGCTCTACCAGCGCATCGATCGTCTCACCGGTCCCTTGCCACTCACCACGCCGCCCCTTGACTTGGCGACGATCCAAGCGGAGATCCTCGAGCCTGGGACCGTCCTCTTGAGCTTTCTATTGGGCAGCGAGCGCAGTCATCTGTGGTGGATCGAGCACAACGATCTGCACAGCTTCGAGCTGCCGGGTGTCGAGATCATCGATCGCTTGGCGCGCCAGGTACACCGCTCTTTGGCCAGTCCGGCGGATGCTGCCGGCGCTGACCAGCGCGAGCTCGATTTGAGGGATCTCAGTGGTTTGTTGCTCGGCCCGGTGGCCGAGCGGTTAGCAGGGCAGCGCCTGCTGGTGGCGGCCGATGGCGCGCTGCATTACTTGCCCTTTGCGGTGCTTGCCCATCCGCTTACCGGCGAGCCCCTGGTGATGGAGCACGAGGTGGTTCACCTGCCCGCCGCGTCGTTGCTGGTGGCGCAGCGGCGGCGGCTAGTCGATCGTTCGCCGGCCAAAGGTTGGTTAGCGGCGATCGGCGATGCAGTCTTCGATGCTGACGATCCCAGGTTGTCGGCAGCCGGTGCTGGCGTTGTGGTGCCGGGAACCGAGGAAACAGCTACGGCCAGCCGGGCGCTTGCCGGCCTGGGCATTGCGGGCTTGCGGCGATTGCCATTCTCGGGTCGTGAGGTAGAAGCCATTGGCAAGTCAGGCAAGCGAGAGGATGAGGTACTGCCCGCCACTGGCTTCGCCGCCACCCGCGAGCTGCTGCTCGGCGGCGGTGTGCGAGGTTTTCGCATTATCCATCTGGCCACGCACGGGGTGTTCGACACTAGCCATCCTGAACGGTCCGGCTTGGTGTTCTCGCTTTTTGATCGCCAGGGGCGCCCGATCGATGGTTTGGTGCAGGCTCACGACATCACTGACCTCGACTTGCCCGCCGAGTTGATCGTGCTGAGCGCTTGCCGGACGGCACTTGGCAAAGAAGTACGTGGCGAGGGTTTGATGGGCCTCACCCAAGCGTTCTTTCAGGCCGGTGCCGCTCGCTTGATAGTCAGTTTCTGGCGCATTCCCGATCGTTCGACCGCCGAGTTGATGGGTCGTTTCTACCGTCACCTGGGTGAGGGCGGCCTGGCCCCAGGGGCGGCACTCCAGCAGGCCCAACGCTCGATGTATCAGGAGGGGTACGCCCCGCACCAATGGGCCAGCATGGCCCTGATCGGCGATTGGCGAGCCTTCGAATAGCGGCCCCAAGCCCCCTGGCCACCTACCCGTTCTGGTCGCGCATTCTGCCCAATGCGGCTCCATCCCGGCGATCGACAATACGTTCCGTCTTGATCCCACCAGACCTCTCAGGGCAATTCCGACGTGTACTCGAGGTTCTTCGGGTACTGGAGTCTGAGTTCTTGTCTTAATCCCACCAGACCTCTCAGGGCAATTCCGACCAAGCTGCACGGCGTCTGAGGTGCTCCCCATGGTTCTACCACGGCCAATGAGAGTTTTAGCACACTCTCATTTCTTGCTTGCTCATCGCACCAGCAAACTCAGCCGGCGGTAGGTTCCCCAACGAGCTGTGGGGACGTACATGGTTGTAGTCTATTCGCCAGTGCTCGATCTTGCGGCGAGCGTCTACTAAGTTCGTGAACCAGTGCAGGTTGCGGCACTCATCTCGCAGGCGGCCATTGAAGCTCTCCACAATACAGTTTTCGATGGGCTTGCCGGGCCGAATAAACAACAAGGTGACGGCGTTCTGGTAGGCCCACTCATCCAAGGCTCTGCTAGTAAACTCCGGGCCGTTGTCCACCACAATCCGGTGCGGGTATCCTCGACTCTCGGCAACGCGATCTAGTACTCGGGCCACACGATGACCCGACAGGGACGTATCGACCTCGATAGCTACACACTCTCTCGTTGCCTCGTCCACAACGTTGAGAGCTCGGAAGCAGCGTCCACCTGCCAAAGTGTCGCTGATGAAGTCCATCGACCACTGCTCATTGGCTTGCTCAGGAACGACTCGCGGCAAGCGGTTTGCCTGCGCTACTCGCTTGCGCTTCCGGCGCCGCACAGCGAGCCCCAGGGCCTTGTAGAGCCGATAGACGCGCTTATGGTTGATCTGCTTGCCTTCGCGTCGTAGCAGCACATGCAGGCGCCTGTAGCCAAAGCGTGGCCGCTCGCCAGCGAGCTCTAGGAGTCTTTCCACTACCTGTTCTTCATCAGGATTCTCTTGGCGGTGATAGCGCACCATCGAGCGACAGGTAGTCGCCAGACGGCACGCTCGGCGCTCACTACAACTGCGGCGCTCCCGGATCCACTCGACTGCCTCACGCCGGGTCGCGGGCGTCACCATTTTCTCGACAGGGCTTCTTTGAGCACTTGCTTGTCCAGAGTTAACTCGGCAACAGCGACCTTTAGCCGCCGATTCTCCTGCTCTAGCTCTCGCAGTCGACGCGCCTCGCTGACCCCCATGCCACCGAACTTCGACTTCCACCGGTAGTAGGTTCCTTGGGACACGCCGTGTTCCCGGCATACGTCCTTCACTCGCTGCCCCGACTCCACTTGGTCGAGAACTCGGATGATCTGCTCTTCACTAAATCGGCTCTTGCGCATCGGCTCCTCCTCATGCCCAGTCTCTCATTTTGACTGGACCAGAATTCGGGGAGCACCTCACGTCAACACCATCCCTCGAGACGGAACCTGTCTTAATCCCACCAGACCTCTCAGGGCAATTCCGACTCGAAAGAGGTGTTCGAAAATGGCCAAGCAAAGCCAGAGTCTTCATCCCACCAGACCTCTCAGGGCAATTCCGACGACTTTTTTTTGGGGACACGATTCTGGGTATTCTGTCCCGTCTTCATCCCACCAGACCTCTCAGGGCAATTCCGACAGTGACGAGTGGCGGATGGTATTTGATTTGTCCGCAACGTCTTCATCCCACCAGACCTCTCAGGGCAATTCCGACTGGCTGACATTCCCATTCCTGACAGGATGGTGATGGAGGGTCTTCATCCCACCAGACCTCTCAGGGCAATTCCGACGCACGGAAGCAGTGGCCCGTGAGGCACAAGCCTCGCTGTCTTAATCCCACCAGACCTCTCAGGGCAATTCCGACCGGACGAGACGGTTTTCGTCGTCACCGAGATCCTGGCTACAGTCTTAATCCCACCAGACCTCTCAGGGCAATTCCGACCGTTCAATTCCAGCGGCGCGGTTGCAGGCGAGTTCCACCGTCTTAATCCCACCAGACCTCTCAGGGCAATTCCGACAAGGCCGAGTGCTGCCGATCAACGGTGACTCCACCAACGTGTCTTAATCCCACCAGACCTCTCAGGGCAATTCCGACCACCTCTTTCGGGATGGTGGGATGATCATCACTTCTTGGTTGTCTTAATCCCACCAGACCTCTCAGGGCAATTCCGACTTGAACGGGATAGCATATATTTCATCCATCTCAGGATCAGTCTTAATCCCACCAGACCTCTCAGGGCAATTCCGACATAACAATTGAAGAGTGCAAGCTAAAGTTTAAGGAAGGTCTTAATCCCACCAGACCTCTCAGGGCAATTCCGACCGAGTATGCAACGGGGAACCTTGTTGGAATCAGTGATGAGGGTCTTAATCCCACCAGACCTCTCAGGGCAATTCCGACAAGGCCGAGTGCTGCCGATCAACGGTGACTCCACCAACGTGTCTTAATCCCACCAGACCTCTCAGGGCAATTCCGACCACCTCTTTCGGGATGGTGGGATGATCATCACTTCTTGGTTGTCTTAATCCCACCAGACCTCTCAGGGCAATTCCGACTTGAACGGGATAGCATATATTTCATCCATCTCAGGATCAGTCTTAATCCCACCAGACCTCTCAGGGCAATTCCGACATAACAATTGAAGAGTGCAAGCTAAAGTTTAAGGAAGGTCTTAATCCCACCAGACCTCTCAGGGCAATTCCGACCGAGTATGCAACGGGGAACCTTGTTGGAATCAGTGATGAGGGTCTTAATCCCACCAGACCTCTCAGGGCAATTCCGACTCTATTTGGAGGCCCTCTATTTGGAGGCCCTCGAGAAAATCGTCTTAATCCCACCAGACCTCTCAGGGCAATTCCGACTGTTTTGGGGGGTTTTACGCAACTTGGCAGGATTGGAGAGTCTTAATCCCACCAGACCTCTCAGGGCAATTCCGACAGCGTAGACGCAGGAGGCGGCAAGTATGTGGGTGGCCCGTCTTAATCCCACCAGACCTCTCAGGGCAATTCCGACCTTCCTTATGTTCCAACAGTCGGTCGGGTCAGTCAACCGTCTTCATCCCACCAGACCTCTCAGGGCAATTCCGACGCACGGAAGCAGTGGCCCGTGAGGCACAAGCCTCGCTGTCTTAATCCCACCAGACCTCTCAGGGCAATTCCGACTTTCGATACTTAAATTCAGCGCCAAACTGGCATTTAAGCGTCTTAATCCCACCAGACCTCTCAGGGCAATTCCGACGTAAAGGTTCTCCTCGATCCTACTCCACTTACGTCTTTGTGTGTCTTAATCCCACCAGACCTCTCAGGGCAATTCCGACCCCTGCCTCTGTAAGTGGCTCATTCTATTGAGTTTAAGTGTCTCGTTTCTGTACCCTCTATTTTCTGTTAGCAAAACCATTCGAAAAGTTACCCGTAAGTGCCTCTGCTCAAGAGGCTATCCCACTGAATCAAAGCCACTTACAGGTATTTGTGTATCCTCCGGTCAAAACTGGCTTGAGAGCCTGGTATGCTCTTTGCTAGTTAGCACCTTCCAGCTTCTGGCGCAGCCTGAAATCACGCCGTAAGGCTTGATCATCAGCCTGCGTGGCCGAATAGAGGGTTTGGATCGCTTCATTCAGCGACTCCTGCCGCACCCCGCCGATGATGGCGTAGAGGTGCATACCCAGATCATGCGGCAGCTGGTCCTCGCCCATTTGTTGGCTATCCACGGGGATAGGCAGCATTCGACTGAGCTGGAACAGATGCTGATCGCAGCGCTGTAGCGAGATGACCAACTCGAGCAACTTGCTCTGCGCTTTGGCCAAGTCCAGCGGGCCATTTTGCCCCTGGAGGTTGATTGAGGTAGAGTAGTCGGAATCCGACATAGGGCTTCCTCCCTGTGTGGGATGGCTCGGTGAGTATTCGAAGTATTCACCGGGCCGTTTGGTGAAAGGTCTGGTGGGACCTACTTTCATCTGTTGATCAATCATGAGTCGATCGACGAAAGCGACTTCATATCTAGTTGGAGTATATGAGATGTCGGTCATTCTTGTCAAGCCATTCCGGTCAAGTACCCATGCGAAAGCCATTGTATTCGACTCCCTCTAGAGCCTCTCTGTAGCGCTCTACTTGGCGACGAAAGAGCTCACGGTAGCAGAGCCGAGCACCGCCGACGGAAACCTCACCTTCGAGTGCCTTCTCCCAAGCCGGGAAGAATCTTTTTTGACCCAAACGGGTCAGCCGAACACCTTTGTTGGGATGTTTTCGAAAATGCTCAAGCCGCAGGATCTTTGTTCTGACCAGGCGGAGCACGAAACGATCGACCAATGGGGCTCGAAACTCCTCGAGTAGATCCAAGGCCAAGGACGGCCGCCCGTATTGAGTTTGATGCAGCACCCCCAGGTAGGGATCAAATCCCATGCCGTCCAGCAACGCCTGCAGCTCCACGCCGGCCAAGACATAGGCGAATGAGAGTAGCGCGTTGACCGGGTCCGGGGGAGGGCGGCGTTTGCGGCCTGGGAACTCGAACGGCGCCGGGATGAGCTTGGCCAGCAGAGAGAAGTGGCGGCGGGCAGCGGCTCCCTCGGTGCCCAGCAAAGACCCCATCGAACCCGCTTCGAGAGCCTGAGCGGCGGCTGATTTCAGCTCGCGAATCTCGCTCAGCGGGACTTCCTTGGGATGGTTGCCGCGAAACCGCTGCCACACAGCCGCCGCTCCGCGGATCTTGTTGCTGACCAGACGACGGCTCAGATCGAGGCAGAAGTCAGGATCGACCGATCTTTCGTACTGCCGCAGACGAAGATGGACATTCTTGGTCTCTGGCGGTGTTAGCTGGCCGCGGAGGCGGCCGTTGCGCGATAGCAAGGCTAGCTCAATGCCGTGGTCCAGCATCTCTACCGCCGCCTGCGTGGTAAACTGAACGTTGCCGAATAGCATTACTGTGGTCAGCTTCCTGCACGGCACTTCGAGCAAGATGCGGTCGTCCTTTTCTACATAAAGACGGTCACTGGTTTTGCGGACGATCGCTTGCTGTTCGGTGATGTAGAGGGTTGTCATATCGAACTCTCCTTGCTGGCGACCGAGCGCAGCTCGATATAGCGTCGTAGCCCAAGAGCCTGGGGCAGCGACGGCCGGCGCCGCTCTCGCTTCGCAGTGTCGAATGGGCGATAGATGGCATCGCCCACGAAGAGGGCGCCGAGAAAGCGAAAGCCACGCTCGAAGTTAGTCACCGAGGTCTTGGTGGGTTCGAGCAGCAGCTCCAGCTCGGCCAGCAACTCATCGGCTACTCCCAGGGCGGTTTCGGCAGCAGGCTCGTCGCGGCAGAGGAGAATGAAGTCGTCGCCGTAGCGAACCGCCTGTTGACCGCGTCGCATCAGCTCCTCGTCGAACCGGTCGAGAAAGAGGTTGGACAGCATCGGTGAGACCACAGACCCCTGCGGTAGGCCCGCTTTGAGCTGCCAGATCGAAGTCCCATCGTAGACTTCGGCGCAGACCCACAGCTCGATCAGAGTTTCTAAGTAAGGGTGAAGAGAGAGTTCCTTGACCCGACCCATCAATAGCCGATGGTCTACGCTGTCGAAAAAGTCGTCGATATCGGCGTCGACCACCCAGCGGAAACCGCGATCACGAAGATCTCTGACTCGCAACACCGCGTCTCTGACCGAGCGCCCGGTTCGATAGGCGAAGCTGCTGTCCTCGAAGCTAGCTTCGAAGCGTTCGCGACAGAGGAGATAGACGGCGCTCTGGGCGACCCGGTCGCGCACCGTCGGCACGCTCAACCAGCGCTGACCGCCGTTCGGCTTGCCGACCGCAAAGCGCATCAGCGGCAGAGGGCAATAGACCCGGCGCGCCAGTGAGTTGGCGAGATCGTCGAGTTCGTAGTCCAAGCGGGCTCTGAAGCCGCCAAGATCCTGCCCATCGCAGCCGCGGCAGCCGCCGTTCTTGGCCACCCGCTCGAAGGCTCGGTGAAGCAGGCCGCAGGACGTCAGCTCTGCCATCAGTTCGTCGTTCACAGGACGTAGACCTCCGGGTCATGGGTTAGCTCGCCGACCCCGAGAATCCGTACTCGCGGATGGCATTGCCCGCATAGCAGGTAGAGCCGCAAGCTGTCGACTTCTGGGTCGATCTCACGGGCTGTCGCGGCCTCCAGCTCCGCGATGCCCGTCGGCTCCAACCAGCACTCGAAGACCGACAGCTGGACCCGCCGGCCGAAATCCTCGAGCCGGTGCGCCAGCCGGGTGCGGCGGCGGTCGTCTGAGATGTCATAAGAAATCAGCACTAGCATCAAGGGCTCCAGCAGCCGGCGAAGTTCCAAATCGGCCGGCTCTGATTGGGTAGACCCCATCTCTCGGCCCGAGGGTGGAGAAGAATTCCGAAATAATCTGCCGGATTCGACGCCCTGCTCCAACTTTGGTTCCGGCTTCGCTTATTTGGTCCATAATCTGTGCATGGACTACCAAAATCTGTGGATCAACTTGCAGTCGCGGGGAGAGGAAGAGATCGTTGTCGAGCATATGGTGAAGCACCCGAGCGGGGACCGGCCGCTGCGGCTCGCGTTTGCCGTGGGTGATATTCAGCGCCGCCTCGCCGAGCTCGAGAAGTTGATCATCACCTGCGCGTCACAGAACCCTGATCCGAAGGTGGCCCTTGATACCGCGGAGGCCACCAAGCTGGCTAGCGCGAAAGCCAAGCTCGCTGAGTTGCAGGAAGAGCTGGGTTGCAGCTTGTATGAGGCGATCTTCTACGAACACCATGCGGGGATCGTCGCCGACCTCTGGCACAAGCACAAGAGCCTCCGCCTGCGGCTGACCATCGATCCCAGCGATAGCAGGGTCGCGCCGCTACTCAGCTTGCCGTGGGAGCTGATGCGAGCAAGGGAGCAAGGCGATGCCTATGCTCGACTCCGTCAGACTCCCATGGTGAGGTACGGGATAGTTCCCCGCCAAGTTGTCGAGAGTCTTGCCGGGGAGGTCGGGGAGCTGCCCGAGTCTCCCGAGCTACGGGTCCTCTTTGCCGCTGCTTCTCCCGACCAGCCCGAGCGGGCGATCGACATCGACGGTTTCCGAGAGTGGCTGGAGCAAGGTATGGCGAGCGCTCAGAAGCTCGCGCCCAAGGTGCTTTCGCAGACCACAATCCAGTCTCTGGATGCGGCGTTGCGGGACTCAGAACCTCACATCTTGGTGTTGCTCAGTCACGGAGTGTTCGATCCGCAAGACGGCATCGGCTATTTGGGTCTAAAGGATCAGGATCAGGATATGGCCTCTGTGACCGACTCCGCATTTGCCGAGATTCTCAAGGGCAAGGCCTCCCTGCGTCTGGTAGTTCTGGCGACCTGCTCCGGTGGGGCCTTGCGTCGGCGGGGTGATCAGCATCCCTATGCCAATGTTGCGGCGGCATTGTTGCTAGCCGGAATGCCCGCGGTCATTGCGATGCAGCACCCGATATCTGAGGAGGCGGTGCGGACGTTCTGCCGCGCCATGTTCGCCGATCTGGCCAAGAACTTGCCGGTAGAGGCCGCTGTTGCGGCGGGCCGCATGGCGATCTACCAGCACCCGACACACAGCCTGGAGTGGGCCACGCCGGTTCTGTTTAGCCGCGCGGACGATGGCCGGTTGGTCGCCTTGCCGGAAGAGCCGGAAGAGCAGGAACTCGGATTGGACTACGGGCAGCGGTTGCCGCTGCGGGCCGCTATTCGCAGCATCGGCCGCGGCTGGGGAGTCGAAATCGAGCAGCAGGGGCTGGCGGACCGATGGCTCAAGCTTGAAGATCACTTCCGGCCCGATCGTTTTAGGGTTCTCAAGAACCCGGATGCCTGGAATACGGTGCTATTTCCCGCGGTTGCCGACTTTCTCGAACAGGTGAGGTCAGAAGGCCGGCCCGTAGAGCTTATCTTGCCCTGTTGCGGCAGCCTCGCGTTCGCTGCCGGCTATTCAATGGAAAGATGCAACGTGCCGGTATCGGTGGTTCAGCGGGCCCGCTCCAAACGCTTCTTTCTCTGGCCCGATCGGGGACCAGAGGATGGCAAGGGTTGCGAAGGTCCGGATTGGCGGGTCGAAGAGCGGGAACTCGGCGAGCAGGGAGGCCTCGCTGTGGCACTGAGCGTGTCGACGCCAATCCACAAACATCTGAATAGCTTTATTGACCACCAACGCTTCCCAGCAGTCCGCCGGGTAGTTTGGTTCGAGCCCGAGGGCGGAGCCCACCCAACGGCGATCTTCGGGGCGGCACATGCGCGCAGACTAGTTCAGGACTTGATGCTCTGGCTGCTCAAGAACGTGACGGTCGAAGAAGAGAAGGCGGGCCTGCACATCTTCTTTGCGGCCCCCAACAGCCTGATGTTCTATCTCGGCCAGCAGGCGGCGAGCCTGTCCCGAGTACAGATCTGGGAACTACCATTCGGCATGGGTAGACCCGGAGAGTATGATCCGGCGATCCGGCTGCCCCTCTGAGGCTGAGTCGCAAGAGAAGGGGCAGCCGGGCTCTGCTCAATCGGCCTACGGCGTGTCATCCGCCGGCTGCTTGGTTTTCTCTTCTGCCGGCTGTGCGTCGTGGTCCTGTGACATTTTGCCGGTCGCCTTGCTCTTCTTGCCAGGTACATCCATGCCGAGAATCCAAGCTCCCTTCTGGCTCATTGTTTGTTCTGGGTCATCGCACATCGCGAACTCCTACGGTTTGTTGTCAGTGGTTACGTCTCCATGCTGCGCTACTATCTTCCCCCCGTGTGGTCGCTCATGAATTGAGGCACTCCCTCATGGGCGTCGCTAGGTTCAAGAATCAAGCCCTTTCGCCCTCCTTTTTCGCCTTTGCCAACGACGTAGATTGATGAGACTGCACATTCTTCGGCAGCTTGGAAGGCGCCGATCGACATGGGCACCGTGCCGCCTGTGGTGTCGACAAAAATGCGGTGGCGGTGAATGCCAAGACGCTTGAAACGGTCAACGAAGTGCAGTGCCATTCGCCGGCTGTCTTCTGGATTGTGCGGATCATCAAGCCAGAAACCGCCGCGGTCGATCTCGGCAACTGGCGGGTAGATCTCTACCCGATCGGCGAAGCTGCGAGCCAACTTGGCGGCGATCTTCTGAGTTTGTTCAGTGTATAGAAATGCCACGCGCTCGGGCTGTAGGTGACGCAAGATCCACTCCGGCTGCTCGCGGCGGCTGACCGGGACCACCATCGCATCGACCTGCTGTTCGAGGATTGCAAGCCGAACGCCTGCGTTGGCGAACTCACGGCGTCGCACCCAGCGCCGCACTAGACGGCGCACCGAGCCGCGTTCGATCAAGGCGAGTAGAAACCCCGCCGCACCTAGACAACTCCAGGCGAAGCTGAGCAGGATTCCGGCATGATCGAAGGCATCAATCCAACCCGGCGAAAAAAGCTTGGAGAAGAGGACCGCCGCAGTGGCAATTGCCAGGAAGAAAGCAGCGGTCAGTAGGATTGTGCGTAGCTTGGGCATGATCCTACTCCCGCTCAGGGTTTTTCACCCAACAGGCGGATGATCTTGAGAGTCCGCATATGCGGCTTGTCGTTTCGCGCTTTGCCCAGAAGGCGCGGGCGCCAGTGATCTTGCGCCAGCATCAGTTCCTTTGCCTTGCGGGCGGCGCGCAGTAGCTCGTCGCCCTGCCAGGTGTTCTTGTAAAGCCCCTCGACAATCAACTCGTAGTCGGGCTTCTTGCGGCGAATCGCTTTTTCGGCGAGCTTGGCGAGGGAGCGGTCGAAAGGATCGAGGGCGGCATATCCGGCGTGGCGTTCCTGGGTGTCGAGCTGTCGTTCGAGCCTGGAGAGGATTCTCTTGTCTCCGGGAATCAGCTGGCCATAACCTGCCGCGGTCTTGGCGCCAGCTCCCAGCAGGTCAAGGGCCTGGCGCATCTCTGCAAAAGCCGCCGGCACCTCGGCACGGGCTGTCTCCGTGCGGGCCGCTATCTGGACGAGGAATGATGGCTGCTTGGCCACCAGGAACTTCACCGGGTTGGGACTGTGAAAATCCCCAGGCAGAAGCTCGGCGGAGTCGGCCGAATCGATCTCCTCGATTTGATCACCGCGCTCGTACCACTTGCCCATGTGCGGTGTCATCACATCTACTACCAGCGATGGTGCGGTGATCGGTAGTGCATCGAAGAAGATCAGATCGCCGGCTCGATCGGGCTTGCCGGGTTGCTCGGGCTCACCCAACCAGCGGCGACGGCGCTCTTGGCATAGCTCAGCGGTTTCTCCGGACCATTCCTCGAGCCACCCCCGCAGTATGCCCTTGACCGCCGTGCCGGTCAGATAGGGGACTCCCAGCGTAGGGTGCCAGGCAAAACCATTCTCCAGCGGGTGCGGCAGACCGAGGCCGGATGCGAAGTGCCAGCTGGCCTGAAGCTCACGGCTCTCGGCCCCGAGCGAACGGCCCAGACGCAGCAGGCGTAGGGCCGTCGCTTCGGGTAGCTCCGTGTCGCTACAGGTGGCCTGTGCCAAGTCTCTAAGCCAGTGATTCTTGGTGTCGGGATCGTCGAGAGTCCAACCTTCTTCATAGCGAAAGAAGCGGCTGTGCCAGAGGCCCAGATGGGCGCCGGCCGGTGGTCTGTTGGGAGCGCCATGGCCACGGTATAGGGGCAGCTCAGTCATCACTGGCCTCCTCGCTCTCTGACTGGTTGTCCTCGTCCAAGAAGGCTGTTGCGAATTTGCGCACCCACTCCATCAGGGCCATGGCCTCGGTTTGGGCGACCCGATAGTGAAACATCTTGGTCTTGGTGATGCCGGTCAGCAGATCGTCGTATTCCTCCAGAGGCTGGCCGGCCTGTGTCATCCACTCCGAGACAATGTTGTACAGCTCGCCGTGACTGCCGCCCTTCATTTTGCTGAAAGCAGCTGCCTGGCCGAGCCCATTCATGCGAATCATGGCTGGCAACTCTTGGGCGTAGGCGCGAAACTCCTTGGCCTTGAGTTCGTTCGCGGCGATCTTCGTATTGACGGTGTTGATGATCCGTTTGAGGGCGAACGCTGCGCGTCGCTGTTCGATGGTTTGCGGTACGGCTGCGGGGTCCATGCTCAGCCCTCCACGGTGGGGAGTTGAACTCGGCACCAGCCCATGCCAACGGTTTCGTTACCTCCGAGCTGTAGGTAAGGCTGCTCGCCGAAGAGCTGAGCTAGGGTTTCACTCAGCACCTGAGCCGAACTCTTCTTCAGATCGCTACGCGAGGCCCACGCGGCCAGCGCTACGTAGAGCAGAGTGTCTGGCGGCAGGGTTTCCTCATACCAGAGGGCGCCGGATTCCACCGTCTTCGTCTTGTTGTCGATCCGCACATGCGCTGCCACAGGAACCGCGAAGCGGGCCAGATATCCGAACAGGTCGTCGTCGACGACGGCCAGCTGCTCGCTCAAGCGATCTCCAGCTTGGGGATCGGGGAACAGGTCGGCGAGCTCCCCTATCACGCTAGTGAGATCCCCGGTGACGACCTCCAGGCGAAACTCCTCGAGGAAGAGCAGGCTGTCGCTACTACCAGCTGGCAGTATTGCCTTGTCAACGGCTGGCAGGGGTAGAGCTTCGGTGGCGGGACTGCCGCCGAGCCGTTGCCGATCTTCGCGCAGGCGGCGCAGCAAGGCCGGGCAGGTGACCCATTTGAAGTGACCGGTGAGTGAGCGAACCGGCAGCAGCACGAGCCGAGCGTCGCCGACGATCAGGGCGCCAGCGTGGTCGGATGCGTTGTCGGTGTCAGGACCGAAGATCGACCAGCGCAGGTCTTTGGGCATCTGACGATCTTCGGCGCGGGCGCGGAGCGCTCCTTTGACCGCGCTGCCGTAGACACACGGCCAGTCGGTGTGTGCCTCGCGCTGGATGGGCAAGTCAATAGGTCCGGCGCTGTGGCCGGCGCCGGCGTGGATCGAGGTTTCGGCCAGCAGGCCGAGGATGGCGGTGGGTTGTTTCACGATTGCGGACTCCTTGATTGAGTGATCGGATTGGTTGGGGCTCAGTCGGCCCACAAGCCCACGGCTAACAGACCGCGGCCGAGTTGGGTGTCATAGCCAATCGATGTGCCGTGGAGGATGGCGATGGCTTCGTCGATGGCGCCCTCGTCGACTGTGCATAGCCAGACACTGCCGGCGGGCACCAGGCTGCGGACTGGGTGCGATCGATGATTGGCGAGATCCCAGCCGCCTTCGCGAATGGGTTTGCCGAGGATTGCTGAGTGCAAGGTCAGAGGGACCTGCAGAGCGATGGACTCACCTCGCCGGGGTTCGGCGTCGCAGCGGGTGTTCCAGATCTCGGGATCGAAGCCGGGAGCTGGATTCAGTCCCTCCGGCCGCCAACGGCAGCGACCGAAGTCGGCATGGGTCAGCAGGCACAGTGCCAGCCAGCGTTGACCTGGCTCTGGCCGAGGAGCGTGGGGGAGCTTGGCCGTTTGGTCTCTGACACTCACCATCGCCATTCGGCCTTCGCCGCCGAATCGCACCGGTGATCGCGGTTGGTGGAGTCGGGGGTTAACCTTGTCAGCCCGCAACTCGACGTCTATTTCTACTGCCAGCTGGTGGTTAGGTCGCAGGTGGCGAGTCTGATAGAGCAGCCCTTCTTTAACGGTGCGCAGTGCATTCTCACGGGCGATCCCGAGCCGTGGCTCTTCGGGTACCAGTGGTGCGAGCAGGACGACATCGTCGCTGGCAGGTAGCTCGCCTGCCAGCGTTTGTCGCAGGCCCTGAAGGGTTAGCCAAGCACGGTCGAGAGGCTTGGCATGGTCTCCAGTAGGTAGTTGCGGCAGGCGAACTCTGCCCAAGTCACACTTCTCTGCTGAACCCAAAGCGAGACGGACGATTCCCTGCTTGCCCTCGCCGCGTGACATCAGAAAGGCCGGAGCGGGGAAGAGGCGTTCGGTGGTGCCGCTGTCGTTGCGCCGGGTGAGCCAAGGGCCAGCGAAGTGCAGCGAACCGAGGTCGTCGCCAAAACCTATCCAGCCTTGCAGGCTGCCGCCGGATGGCCCGGCCTGGTCCTTGGCGACGCGGAAGTCATTCCAATTAACCCCGACGCTCTCGCCCATCAGGAATCGGGTGGCTCCGGCAAGGGTCCGAGCCGGTGGTGGGAAGACGCTGCCGAGCTCTAAGCCGCCAACGACACCGTGGGGACGGGATTCGCGGAAGAACCAGGTGTCGTGGGCTTCGTAGCGCCAGGTCTCGACGGTCATGCCTCTACCCCCTTGCGGGCCAGAAAGCGCACTAGCAGCGCGCCGTCGGCCTGGAGTTGATCGGTGATCTCGAAGGTAACGTCATCCTTTGGTGGGTCATTGTTCACATGCCTGATTTGCGGGCGGCATTGCCGCAGCAAACGCTCCACGGTCGGCTGTACCTGATCCGTCGTCGGCCTCTTTTCGCCATGGACTCCGGAACTGATGTATTCGGCTGTCATCAGTTTGAGGGCCTGTTCAGAAGTGAGATGCTCTTGATCCGTGTGGCGTGGATTGAGCAGTGCGAAGAGTTCACGGATGCGATAGAAGAAACGGCTTGAGAAAACACTCTCTTCCGGTTGCTTAGGTCTACCAGACTCATTTCCCGAGGGACTCCGTAGTTCGTCTACCAATGCTTCCAGCACCAGCCGTTGATCCTTGCCTTCGACCGGCTCGTCGAGAGCCGCTTCCCAGGGCATCGCCCAGGCCATGAGCTGACCGCCAGGTGCCCAGACCCGCACTGCCAGAGAATCGCGACCACAGCCATCCTTGGCGACGTTGTCCAGCAGGTGGTGGGAGTTGCTCAGCACTCTGCTCAGCGGCACCCGAAAGTGGGCGTATTCGATGGCGCCCGAGAGGGTGGAACGTACAGGTTTGCCGACTGCGTCGACCTTGCTGGCGAAGCATGCTTCGTAGTGATCTCGCAGCTTACGAGCGCAGGGCATCGCTTGGTCCAGGGACAACATTGCCAGGACATCATCGCCCCCGGCGTAGATCAGAAACCCGCTTTGGGCGTCGACGATTTTCTTGACCTGACCAGTGAACTTCCCCAATGCCTTGCTGATGGGTTCTTGCCGGTCGACAATCGACATCTGCTTGCCGAGCGCGTCACCGTCCATTCGCAGGATCGAGTAGTAGGGAGATGGATGGGCGATGTCTTTTGCCCTGGCTTGATCACGCAGCACTTCGAGGGCTTCGCGGGCGTGTTTCTTGGTCTCCTCAGGAACGTCTTTGAAGAGGTTCGGGTTGAGCAGGGTTTCCTTGAAGAATAGCGAGCCATCGAGTGAGCGGAAGAAGTGGGCGGGGGCGCCGCTCGTCTTTCCGGCTTGGCGCAGGCACTCGAGATCGATCTTCCATTCGCCGTAGTTACCGGTGACTTCCCGGGCAGCTAGGGTGAAGGTTTCGACCGCCGAGGGATCAATTTTCTGGCTGACGATCTGTTCGATCCAGGGCACCGCCGCCAAGTAGGCCACCGATGGGACGGCGGTGGGGAGTTTCCAGCCTCGCAGCATCCAGCCTCCCGGCATTTCAGCCTTGAGGCATTTGAAGTGACGAGCGAACCGCCGCTTGACAAAGGCCATGGCACAGAGCTGCTCGCCCTCACGAAAGTCGGTGGTGTTGCAGCTCTGCGCGATACTCTTCCAGAACTCCTTGCGGCGGTCGCGGTCGTCTTTACCTTCGCCCTGGATCCCCGAGAGTTCTTGCCAGCCGTCCATCACCAGGCATTTGGCCCCTGGTTCGTCGGGCGCCAGGTGGTTACGCCAGTTCTTGCGCCGGTCGATCAGGTCGCTGTGCTGATCATCAGGTGCTACCGCCCAGTAGATCTCCCAGAAACTCTTGACTTGACGATTCCAGATTCTACGACTTTCGGATTCCTCACCTAGCGCTGCGAGATCTCTCTTCCAAAGTTCCTCTGCAAGTTGGTGCCAGGCTTCGCGTACAGTTTCCGCGATGCGCTTTGCAACGAATCCTTCTTCTATCTTTGCTTTGAATCGATTCGGTACGGACCCTTGGGTAGGTGAGAACTTCGCCTTGTTTCCCTGCGTCAGGCACTTGATGAATTCCGGGTCTGGGGCGGGGAAGGTGATCCTGCCATCCTGCTGTTGCACAGCTTTCATCGCGACCGCAGATAGAAACGAGAGGATGAATGACCCAGCCCAAAAATCGCGAGTCCTTCTGGCTTGCTCGACGAAACTCTGAACTGGTCCGATGGTGAAGTGAAAGTGCTGGCTCACGGCAGTAGGTCCTTTCGTTCCGAAAAGCGATCGAGAAAGTCTGTGATGTGCTTGAAGTTGGGTTGAGGGACTAGGTCGGGAGTCCTTCCAGTGATCGAAATCTTGTCGCCGGATGGTAGAAAGATGGCTGGTAGAAGGGTGTGAAATGCAGCGTGACTTCCGTTGGGAAACTGATGAATGTGCAGCAAGAGAGGAGAAGCACGGCGAGCGCGCCGTTCGCCTGTGGGCTCCACTTCTAGCCTTCGTCTCGCTATTGGTATGTGTCCTGGCGAGGAGAAGAAGTAGTTGTGGGGCAAGCCGAATACGATACGGCCGGGTAGCTGCTCGGCAACGCCTCCCATCATCGCTTTCTGCATTTCATTGTGATCATCCGGGAAGTTCTGTTCCGCTCTTTGGCCCAGGACCTTGTGGTATGAGTCTTGCGGCCGACGAAGTCCCCAACTACGATAGAACATCATTTTTCTTCCGACACCCTCGAGTAGTTGCCAGCCATTCGCCGTTGAGGACTTGGTCGAGCAGTGGACCTTGCTCATCTTGGAAAAGGCGGTTAGCGGAGGTAGATCGCTGCCGAGGTCGGGCAGATTGTCGTTGAGTTGTAATTTCAGCTCATCAAGGGTTCTCGGAATCTTTATCGCAGCTCCTTCTAATGACTCCAGTACGACACTGCCCATTCCATGGCGTGAGCGACTGCCGAGCCCACCCAGCATTCCCCACAGCCATAGGGCTCTTGAGATGCTGGCGATCGATGCGTCATCTTTATTCCGCAAGCGAATACGGACTGTGAAAGAGGTGTCGGGCTTGAACGCTTTGCGTAGGCAGCGATCTCTGAAGTGGAACAGGCCCATTCCGAGGAGATACCCTTGGCCGGGTCCCGCGTCAGGCTTGTAGGTTGAGCCTCCTGTTGCGATCGACGTTCTGATCAACATGCGCTGCCCGCCTTGTTCTTCGCCACCTTCAATCTTGCTAGCCGCTCCAAACAGCCTTGTTTCCCGCTGATGCAGCTCGCACAGCGCCGCGGCTGGGTCCGCATGCTCAACACAAACCCGCGGCCACTCCGAAGCCCGCCACCAAAACCGCAACGCTCCACGAATCGAAGGTGGTCGCAAGCTGCTCGGCTTCTGATCAGCGTCGCCGAGGAACATCGGCGTGGTTATCCGATAAGTCGCTGAGATCTCATGCCCTCTCATCGCCCCACCTCAACCTGCCCCAACCCAAACGCCGTACTCTTCCCCACATGCAGCACCTCTGCCGCCCTGAGCATTGGCCACAGCGGCTCGATCTCCCCATCAAGGTCAATCTCGCCAACAAAACCACCCATCGACAGATGGCGCTGCTGCCGATTGCTCCAGCGTTGCCAGGTTTCCCAACGCAGCCGCTCGGCGACGATCTCTATTTGGTCGGCGAGATCAAGATAGGGGCGGAAGGTCCAGTCAACCTCGATGCTGGGGCAGTGGAAGTGAGCCAGCTCGAGCTGGCGTCGCAGCATCTTGAAGGCCAAGGTGCGGAAGCTGTGGCAGCGCTCGATAACTTGGCTGTGGACTTTGAGCCGGCAGGGGGTGAGGAAGCGCAGGGTGATCGGTCCGCTGGGCGCCTTGCTGCTCGGCTGAGTGCTGGCGACTACCGGCTGCCAGCGGCGCTGGCGGCGTTGGTAGCCGCTTTGCCAGTGGCCGTCTCGGTCTTGCCAGCGCACTTCGTGCAGCTCGAAGGGCCAACGCTGACTACCAAGCCCGGCTTGGGCCATGCCGTCGATCGCCAACAAGACCTGACCCTGGAGCTCGGTGGCTTGGCCGATCAGCAGCAAGTCGAAGTCGAAGTGCTCGCCGGTGGCGAAGTCGCGACGCAGGTCTGAGGCTTCGATGACGTAGGGGCGGGGGGCGCTCACGGAGCCGCCGAGCAGCGGCGGCGGCTCGCCTTCGATGCGGTTTTCATACATCCGGCTGTAGGCGCAGCCAAGGCGCAGGGCGCAGCTGGGACAGCGGGTGCCGGCGGGCTGGCTGCACACCAGGCGGCGCAGGGCATGGCCCAGGGCGCCGCGCAGCATGGAGCCTTTTTGGGTGTTGAGCCGCGCCGGCCGCTGGGCTTCGAGGGTGCATCGCAGCCGCAGGTGGGGAATGCTCGGTAGGGTGTAGGCCCGCGCCCAAGCTCTGGGGGCGTCGGACAGGGGTGGTGTCGAGACCTCAGCGGTCCGGCGGTCCGGGGCGACGGGTTGCAGGGGTTGAAGGCTCATGCGATCGGTTTCCTCTCATGCCATGGGTGGCGCCCGGCCCGGCGGCCGGCGCCGGCCCAGGTCGATGGGCGAGCGGCGTCTCTTTTGAGGTAGACCCGATCGAGGGCGGGAGGGGTGGGGAGAACTTTCGCGATCGAGCTGCGAAGAATCAGGGCGATGTCGAGGCAGAGAAACGCTGAGGGGGGTCGAACTAGTTAAGCAGCTCTTCGACTTCTTGCCAAAAGGCAGTGAGGCTGAGCTGAAGACCTTCGATCTTGGAGGAGCGGTAGAGGTCGCCCTGGGGAAGGAAGACCACGAAACGGCCTGGTTCGTTGACCTGGCCCTGGTTGATCAGAAAGTCGATCTGGCGCTCGGCCGGGTCGACGATCCAATACTCTTGCACTCCGCTCTCGGCGTAGAGGCGTAGCTTCTCACCGCGATCTCGTCGTGCGGTGCTCGGCGAAAGGATCTCGACCAACAACTCGGGTGCCCCTTCTAGCTTCTCACCCAACAGATGCTTGCTCTCGCCGGTGAGGTAGATCAGATCGGGCTGCACGACCGAATGCTCGGCCATGTGGACATCGAGGGGCGCGGTCAAGGTTAGGCCGCCGTGGGCACGGGCAATGCGGTAGAGCTGCCTGGAAAGTACCAGTGCGACGACCTGATGTAGAGGAGATGGGCTCGGGCTCATGAAGATCCTTCCCAAGATCAGCTCGTAACGTTGCTCGTCCGGCAGCTCTGCGTAGTCCGCGCTACGGTAGGGGCCCAACTCGTCGGGCAGTGAGATCGGAATTTCCTTCAGGACTGCTGCGGCCATACATGGAGTATACCTGAGCGCCTGGCGGCCCCTGTGCCACGGCTTTCAGGCAGAATTCCCCACCCGCGTCAGGTAAACTCCCCCGCAGCCGCCTTTGCAATCGATCTCATCTACATCGAGCGCAGTTCCGGAATGCCTGGCCCTGGTCGGCGGGCGTCCGGGTAGGGAGTCTGAAAAATATGGGAGAGAATCGGCAGCCTCCCGTCGCCGGCAGGGGGCTCGGCGAGGGGACTCTGATCCGTCAGCTGCAAAAGGGTGGGAAAGCGGCAGAAACCGCCTTTCAGCAGCTCTTCGTGGAGTACTACCCGCGTCTTTTCGCCTTCTTCCTGCGGCGGGGTCTGGCTCCTGATCTTGCAGATGATCTCATCCAGGAAACCCTGATTCGGGTCTACCAGAAGGTAAGGCTCTATCAGTTCGATGCTCCGTTCGAGCATTGGCTGTTCACCATCGGGATGAACGTGTGGAGAAAAGACTATCGCGCCAAGGCCGCTCTGAAGCGTAAGTTCGACCTTGCTGACTCGCTGGAGCAGATGGAGCAGGCCTTTGTCGAGGAGGGCCGCCGAGGTTCGGCTTTGCCCGCCGATCCGAGGCTTGCTCCTGAGGCCGAGAGTCTGGCCAGGGAGTTGCGGCGGGTGTTGTTCGAGATCTCTGGCGGCCTTCCACCGCGAATGAGCGAGTGTGTACGCTTGTCGCTTGGGGACAAGACCCAAAGGGAGATCGCTTGCCTGATGAAGATCAGCGTCTCCACCGTCAAATCGCAGCTCCGGGACGCTCGCCTGCGTCTTCGGCCGGAGCTGGAACGGCTCGGCTTGACCTGGCCATAGGACGAAGGCTCAGCGAATCACCATGAATGCCAAGAGAACGATCCGTGAGCAAGCTAGAGTGTTGCGTGCCGAACTCGGTCTCGCGCCGACTCCCGAGGAGCTGGTGAGCTACTATTTCGGCGAACTCGACGATGCCAACCGGCGGCGGATTCGGGCTTACCTGGCGGTCAGCCCGGAGGCCGCTGAGACGGTGCTCGACATGGCTCGATTTTCAGAGCTTGAGCCCGACTCAGCGGAGCTGCCGGACCTCGAGGCCAGCTGGCAGCGCTTGCGTCAGCGAGTGGCGGAGCTACCTTCGACCGAGCCAGTCGAACCGGCATTTGAGGTGGCGTCGATGCCGCAGCAGACGCGACCGCGCTCGTGGCAGCTAGCGGCGATGCTGGTGCTGGGTCTCGGCCTGGGCTGGCCGCTCACTAGCTGGCTGCGCGGGCCGGCGATCGCTACTCAGCCGGCCGAGGTAAGCCTGAGCGACGTGGTCAGCCGTGGCGGTGATGAATCGACTCTGGTGGTACCGACCGACGCCGACAGGGTGATAGTGCGGCTTAGTCTCGGCTCGCGCGAGCTTGCCGACTCTTGGCAGTTGGAGATCTGGCGGCGGCGTGACGCCACGGCCAAACGGGTGCGGCAGCTGTCGATCTCGCGCCAGCCGGGAGGGAGCTTCACCTTCACGTTACCCCCCGATCTGTTGCCCACGGGCAACTACGAGCTACGCCTGTTCGGCACCTCGGCCGGCGAGCGAACCCGGCGGGCTAGCTACGAGCTGGAGGTCGAGCGGCGATAGATTGGGGCGGCCTCCCCTCGATCAGGGGCGGCTATTTACGGATCCCTGCCTGGTCGCCAAGTCCCGCGCCACAACTTTCGCAACGGCCGCGGCCACTATGCGACTCCCCGTTCGATTGAAATGGCAACAGTCGTCGGTGTAGAGCGGCTCTTCGATTTTGGCAAATACCGTGCTGAGATCTGCGAAGCAGACGCCGGCAGCTTTCAGCGCTTGCCCTGCTTTTCGCAGCATCGGATAGCCAAGCTTGATCGCTTCTTGGTATGGGCTTTCTTGATGAATCGCCACTTTCGCTTCTTCGGCGGACAGTGGTTTGCCGCCGAGATCGTATTGATTAGGTTGTAGGAAGTGGCAGTAGGTGATTCCGTTGGCTCGCGATAGGTGGTGCATTTGAAGGGAGCTGCGCTGCCACACATCGACCAAGGAACTTAGCAAGGCGTCAGTGTTGTCTGCTGTCGTGAACGGCCCCTGGAGGGCGTAGTGCTCGCCGGCGGACGCAGAATCTCCTATCGCTTGTGCGAGCTCCTTGTCGGTCGTCGCCAGCTGCCGGTCGATGCTGAGCCAGATGACGTTGGATATCGCCAGGGACCGGGGGACTGGCAATTCAAATCCTCTGGCGATCGCAACCCTTGTCTTACGAAGCGCATCTCGCCGTGAAAGCAAGCGCAGAAACGAACGTGAGGAAAGCCCTTCGACGCGCTGTCGCCAGGCGCGTGGATAGGGCGGAAAAATACGATGTTGGTAGTTGTCGAACCAGCTTAGCGCCAACTCGTTGAAGCCGTCGAGGTTGACGATGATCTCGATCTCCTCGCCGAGCGTCAACAGGTAGTTGAGAGTCATCAATGCCTGGGGTTGTTTGTAACCCCCAAGGGCGAGGCTCCTGACACCGATCGAGCCGAGCTCGGGCCGAGCTGCGCTGAGGATCTCGGATAGGGCATCTCTTCCGTGAAAGGAAAAGAGCATCGCGACCGAGCCGCCAAAGATGCCAAGGCTGGTGTCCTTGTCTGCGTACGCCGGCTGTTCGCCGGGAAGTCGAAGAAATCCCAGGCGGGTGACTTCGAGCATGCCGTTGTCGCGCCGCTTCTCGCGCTGGTTCGCTCCTGGATCGAAGACAAAGCCAAGGTAAGGGTGCAGAACTTCGTTATCGAATCCCCGGATGTCTGACTCGAACTGATAGGCCAGCCTCCCGTCGCCTAGCTCGTCAACGAGCTGTCGTCGTAGAGCTGACACTTCGCCGATGGACTGCTCGGGGAAAGCGACTCGGGCAAGCAGGCGCGCGCCCACCTCAATCGCACCGAGTGTGGTGAGCCCCATGAGACAGTAGAAGACGAACTGTCTTCTGCCGCTGGTCGCCATTCTCAACCTCCTGGGCAGTTTCTGGAATTGGGCCGGTCTAGCTGGCCCAACTTCGAGAGCATCTTAGACCACCCGCCGCAGACGCAGCTCGAAGGTGGCGCCCCGAGGGGTGTCGAGGCAGCGCAGCTCACCGCCTTGGGCACGAGCTAGGTGGCGCGCCAAGCTGAGGCCGAGGCCGACGCCAGGGGTCTTGCCAGCGGCGTCGTGGGCGGCGCGGTGGAAGGGGCGAAAGATGCGGCGGCGTGCCGCTGGAGTCAGGCCGGGGCCGCCATCGCTCAATCGCAGAAGCAGGTGTCGCGGTTGGCTGGTGAAGGTCAAGACGAGGGGCGCTGCCCCGTATTTGCAGGCGTTGTCGACCAGATTGAGCAGGATACGGCTGAGCGTTGCGGGCTCGGCCAGTACCGCGGTTGCGGTGTGAAGGTGCAACCCTTCGATCTTGAGTTCCAGGCCGGCTTGTGTGGTGCGTTCTTGGAGGGTCGGCAGAATGCCGAGGGATCGGGGTGCCACCCTTCTCGGGGACGGCCGATGAACCTGTAGGGGCGACGCATGCGTCGTCCTCTTACATGTTGTCTGCCTAGCCTTCGAGCGCCACATGCCCGGCTTTGCTCAGCTTCCAGAACAGCAGCTGGGCGTCGAGCTTGGGCATCGGGCATTGTTGCGGGATGGACTTGAGGTCGTAGCGGCCCGAGCTGAGTTACCCGCAACGGTGTAACAGCCGGCAGCCGGCCAGGCTGATGATCAGGATCAGAAGCAGCCGGCCCCACCGGCCGCTGGCCGGGATCTCGATGACGGGCAAACCCCCCTGGACGACCTCCAGCCGCTGATTGGCGGCCAACGGGCCGATAACTTCGACCTCACCATCTGGCCAACGGATGGTGAGCTGGTCGATGGCAGTGGCCGCTCCGAGACCAAAGCTCAGGGTCGCCGGATTCTGCGATACGTAGTTGCTGCCGGCGCGAATCTCGCGTAGCTGGCGATGGCCGCCGGCGCTGAGTTCGACGCGCGCACCGATCGCTTCGCTGTTGCCACCGGCACCGCGCAGCCGCAGAGCGAGAAATGATCTCTGGTTGCCGCCTTCGTTACGATAGAGCAACGGCGGACCGCCGTGGTTGGCGACTAAGATGTCCAGGTCGCCGTCTTGGTCGTAGTCGAAGCAGACCACACCGCGGCCCTGGCCGGTATGGTCGAGGCCGAGTTCGGCGGCGCGCTCGGTGAAGGTGCCGTCACCGTCAGCCACGAACAGGCGAGCCGGGTCGTGGTGGAAATCCACCGCTTGCAAGGCTTGGAAGCCGTTGGTGTGGAACAGATCGAGGTGGCCGTCGTTGTCGAGGTCGGCCAGGCAGGCACCCCAGCCCCACCAGCCCTGGCTCACCCCGGCCTCCTCGGTAGCGTCTTCGAAGCTGCCGTCGCCGAGGTTTCGGTAGAGGCGGTTACCGGTCGTGCCCCAGTTGCCTTCGGCTTGTCCATCGGGGTCCCAGATGCTCGAAACAAACCAATCGAGGTCGCCATCGGCGTCGTAGTCGCCGACCGCCGAGCCCATCCCGTTTTCATCCGAGATCACCGCCGAGGTGACGATCTCGAAGCTGCCGTCGCGTCGATTGAGGAAGACCTGGCTGGTGCCGAAGTCACCGGCCACTACCAGGTCCGGCCAGCCGTCATCGTCGAGGTCGGTGAACGTCGGCGTGAAGCTCCAATCGACTTCCTGGTAGGCGGGCGCGATACCGGCGGCAAAGTCGACCGGTGAGAAGGTGCCGTCGCCATCGTTGCGCCACAGGTGGTTGCGGAAGAACTCCTGCACCCCCCAGCGGCTGACGAACATGTCGAGATCTCCGTCCCGATCATAATCACCAAAAGCACGGGAGAAGGTGTCACCGCCCGGCAGCTCTTCGAGAAGCTCGAATCCGGCGTCGCCGAGGTTGCGGTAGGTACGGGCCGGCGCGCCGGCGATACCGCCGAGCACCAGGTCGAGTCGGCCGTCGCCGTCGAGGTCCGCGAAGGCTGGGCCGACACTGACTCCGCCGCCGTCCGGCAGCGCTACCAGCACCGCCTCGAAGGTGCCGTCTTGGCGATTGCGGTAGAACAGGTCAGGACCCTTGCCGCCCCGAACCACCCACAGATCCGGCCAGCCATCGCCGTCCAGATCGCCAGCGGCAACACCACCCGAAACCAGATGAGCCTCGGTCAGCGGTTCGCCGCCAAAGCCGTGCTCGTAGGTCAGCCCGGCAGCGGCGGCAACCTCGGTGAAATGCCACTCGGCGGCGGCTGGCCGCGGGGCCAGCAGCAGCGCCAGCACCGCGAGGTGCCGCCTCAGGTGCCGGCTCACTCGCCCGACGAATTGGTCAGCAGGTCGAACCCTGGACTATTGCGCGGCGTGGTCAGGAATACCGCGGTATCGGCTATTCGCTTCTGAACACAGGCCAGCGAGCGATTGCCGGCCGGACAGCGCGAACTCACCAGTTGACGCCAATCGACACAGGCGGTATCGAGCTCCGCGAGCACTTCGGAACCGGCGCCGGCGCTACCGATCTCCGCCACCACGGCCTCGATCAGCAACCGCGCGGTCGCTACCCGGCAGCTGTCGCCGGACAGGTCGACGTGCCTTTCAGGCGCCGGCTCGTCCGGATGCTGCTCGTAGTGACAGAAGTAACCGTAGAATCCCGGTGAGCCGGACAGAACCAACAGATCGGCTACCTGCCGGCCAAGGCTGTAGGCTGAGTAGGACAGGTCGAAACCGAGCTCGAGAACCCCGTTGACGAGCTCGCCGTCCGGCGGTCCGCCACCCAGCTCAGCCGGTCGCAGCATGGCCTCTGACCACATCCGGACACCCTCGGACAGCAGCTTACGATCCTCGTATCCGAGATTGGAACCGGTCCGCGAGCCGCTGCACAGGCCGTCGCAGATATCGCCGCCCCAAGCGCCGATATGTGGAATGTTGCAGCCCGCACCGGGCACCCCTTCCGGCTTGACGTCCATCCAAGTGCAAAGGTCTTCGGTGGAGAAACCGCCCGGACCGTAGTCACAGAAGCTACCGCCGGCGCAATCGCTGGAGAAGTAGCAGGTGCAGCCATCGCGCAGCGGCTCGGTCTCGTCCCAGGCCGCGGTGTCGCCGGATGCGAAGGTATCGCCGAACACACCGACGACGGTGATCGTTCCGGTCATCCCCGAGCCGCCGTGAATCTCGCACGCATAGGGGTAAACTCCGCCCTTGTGGAACGTGTACGAGTACACCCAGAGGTCGGTCGACGGCGGTCCGCTGCCAAAGCTGCCGTCGTCCGCCAGAACGTTGTGATTGCCGCCGTCGTTGGTCCAGGTAACCGTGTCGCCGACCTCGATGGTCATCTCGGCCAAGACGAAGGACAGGCCGGAGATGTTGACGGTGTACTCGGTGGCGCTCGCCATGGCCGGCAGCGCAAGGGCAACGGCAACCGCACAGAGCTGGAGGAACAGAGAGTTCTTCGCATCGCGCATCGGTAGTCTCCTAGTCCGGGATTAGCTTGTTAGCTCGCGGGATCGATTGTCAGACTTAGAGGATATGATGCCACTCACGAAGACGATCTGCAAACTGCCACCGGACGCGCGTGGTTTCTGGTATTAGTTCGCCCAACCGGGAGGTGCGCAGCTCATCGCCAAGCCTGATTGAGCGAGCGGCGGAGCCTGGGCAAGATATCATGGCCAGATGTCACGCCGGACTCAACAACGCGATGCCATTCGCCAAGCTATCGAGACCACCGACCGGCCCTTGGGCCCGCAGGAAGTCCTCGATTACGCACCGCGCCAACTGCCCCGTCTGGGCTTGGCGACGGTGTATCGCAACAGCCGCTGCTTTTTGGGCTGGGGTGGGACGGCCCCTTCTTGGCATCGCGCCTACCGGCTGTTCGCCAATCTGCTCGCCGGCGGCCGTTAGGCAGGAATTGGGACCTGCGCAGTACAGGGCACTAATGCAGAGCCACCTTGATGCGGGGCTCTCCCTGGGCGAGCACAGTCGCCATCCAGGATCGCCCGTCGGGGGACCGCGCCTCGACCGTCCATAGGCCCGGCGGCAGGCCGTCGATCACCCCGACCCCGGCGCGAATCTTCCAGGCGTCGCGCAAGGCGCCACCCTCGGCCAGAGTCTCGACACGTCGCCCATCGGCGCCGACGACGACCAAGGCAGCGAGCTGATCCGAGCTTGCCAGATCCTCGACCGAGACTTCTAAGCGAGAGCCGGGAATCAGCTGGACCTCGACCGGAGGTCCCGGCACCGAGGCGGTGATCGTCGTCAGGCTGGCGCCCGGGGCACCGATCGCCACCTGCCATTCTCCCGCCGGCACGGTGGCCAGTTGGCAACGACCCTGGCTATCGAGAGCGCGGGATTGTTGCAACACCTGGCCGGTCGTGGCATGGGTCAAACGCGCGCTAAGCCATGCCGGTGGCCCACCCACTGCCCGCACCAAGAGCTGCAAGCCGCGGGTCGCGGCGAGCTCGATCCGGAGATCTTCGAGCTCCTGTCCGGCGACCACCTCGATCTGGGCGCTGTGCTCGGCAAATCCTTCCTTGTGCACGGTCAGCTGGTAGTGACCGGCAGGCACCCGCGGAATGAAGAAGGAACCGTCCTCGTGGCTCCCGTGGGTCACCAGGAAAGGAAACTCCCGAGGCCTGGTGACTACTCGGCGAAGCGCCAGCAAGGCGGCGCTGAGAGGGGTACCGCTCTGACTTTCGACCACCGCTCCGCTCAGACTCCCGGTCTCGAGGTCGATGGTCATCGTGCGGTCGGCGTCGAGCAGGATCTCCTCGTTGTGCACCAAGCGCTCGTGGCCGTGTCGCAGGCTCAAGAGATAGGCCCCGGGGCGCAGGTCCTCGATCTCGAAACGACCGTCTTGGTCGGTCACCACCCGGCGGGCAACCGCCAGCCTGTTGCCTTGCAGGGTCACGTCGACCGCCGCCAGTCCGTCTTCGCCGCGGATCACCTGGCCATCCAGGTTGAGCCGGCGCTCGAACTCGAGGTCCCGTTCGATGTCCGAGTCGCCGGCACCGAGCAGCAGGCGCGCCTGGGTGTGCCGTGCTCCATCGCCCCTTGTCGCCCGCAACAGCCAGCGGCCCGGCGCCAGATTCTGCACTTCGAAGTTGCCGTCGAAATCGACGGTCCCCGATTTCGCCCGACCGGCACCAGTCTCGGCCTCGATTCGCACCCCGCTGAGCTCGGTGGGCTCGAGACCCAAGACCCGGCCATGGACTCGAACACCACGATCAAAGATCAGCTGCAAGGCGCTGCCGTCGGTATCAGGAACCACGACCGGCGCTTCGAGCCGGGCATCGGCAAGACCGACCAGCTGGCCCTCGAGTTGGTACTCGCCGTCGTCGACCGAGGGAAAGGAAAACCTGCCCCCAGAGTCGGAGGAGGTCGAGTAGAACCGTCCACCGGAAGCCGGCACGCGCAAGGTGACGTAGGCTCCGGAGAGTAGTCGGCCTGCTGCATCTACCGCTTCGCCGAGCACCTCCTGCCCTTTTTCGAGGGTGAGCGTCAGGGTGTTCTCGCCTTCCCCTACCTCGATTTCCTGTTGGATTTCCCCATAATCAGGATGCTTCGCGATCGCGGTCTGCTCTCCCGTCGGCACGCCGGCGACCCGGTACTGTCCCTGCGCGTCGGCGGAGGTTCCGGCGTCGGCGACCTGGACATGACTCCGTGGCACCGGCTGTCCATCGCTGTCGATGACCTCGCCGGTAACCACCGCACCGGCAGACAGCTGGTAGTCGACATCCTCGACCACGGCACCTTCCGCGATCGTTAGCCGGCGCTCCTGCGGAGACACATAGCCCGCGGCTCGGATCCAAATCCTGAGCTCCCCGGCGGGGATTCCGAGCACTTCGTAGAACCCTTCTGGATCGGTTTCGGTGCCTTCGAGCCGGGGTCCGGATCGCATCGCTCGGCCGCCGGTCGCCGGCAAGGGCTCGGAATGAGCCATCGCCACTCGCGCGCCAGCTACCGGTTCACCGTCGCCAGAGGTCACCCGGCCGCGAATCGCCGCCGCCGGACGGAGCACGACCTCGATCGCGCTGCCACCGGCGCGCACGGCGGTGAAATGCTGGTCGAGATAGCCCTCCTTGGCGACCCGGAGTCGCAACACGCGGTCTCTGCCAAGGTCGTCGAAGCGTAGGGTTCCGTCCTCACCGGTGAGAGCCTGGCGCAAGAGTTTCTCCCGCCATTCCTCGACCGGGACCAGCAGTTGGACACGGGCACCAGCGACCGGCAGGTTAACCAGGGTCGTGACTCGAACCGCCACGCTGGCCCCTTGAGGCAACACCAGATCTCCCAGCGCCGTATTCTTGCCCGCGACGATTCGAACTCGCTGCAAACGCACTGGTGCGTAACCCGACGAGCGCAGCTCGACCTCGCACAGTCCGGGTGGCAGACCCTCGACCAGCACTTCGCCAGCCGGCGACGACTCGGCCGTCCAAGTGCGGGCGCCGCGCTCCTCCCGCGACGGCCAGACGCTCACCGCCACCGCCGCGACCGGCGCACCGTCCGAATCCAGAACTCTGCCGGTCAAGGTGGCTAGAGCGGTCAGCCTCAACCGCGGCTCGCCTGCCGCGCCGACTGTCCACGACAGCGCCGCGGTGCCCAGAGTCCGATGCTCGGCCAGCAGCTCGTAGGTGCGGCCCTCGGCCAGGCCTTCCAGACTAAAGCGGCCGTCAGCCTCGCTGAGGGTTCGCGCGGCCGCCGAGTCGGTCCGGTAGAAGGTCGTTGCTCGTTCGCTCTCCCGGGCTGACACGGCAACTCCCGCGACCTCTCCCCCGGTGGCATCGAGCACCCGGCCGAGCACCGGGCCCGCTGCCGGCAGGCTCAAGCGGGTCGGCTCGCCAGCCGCTGACTTCAAGGGCCAGATCCGGCCGGGAACGAAGCCGCTGGCCTGAGCCTGGACAAAGGTCGGCACGCCGGCGAGGTGGGCGAGCTCGAATCGGCCCTCGCGATCGGTCAGCACCCAGCGTCCGGGGTCGACGCCGGCCCACACCAACGCACCAGCTACCGGCGTCTCGCCAGCGATCGCCAAGACCTGCCCGTGGACCGACTGTCGGTGAGGAATCCTCAGCCGATGCAACCCGCTACCGAGCTGACTGACCGTGATGACCAATGCCGACGACGAGCCGTCGGGCGCCTGCAGCCACAGCGGCTGTTCTGGTGCCGTGCCAAGGTCAGGCAGCGACACCAAGCCGGCGGCATCGGAGATCGCCAGCGGCTGCTCCCAACCTTCGGCCCAGACGACGACATTCGGCATCGCCTCGCCCGCTGCCGCGGTGACCGCCAGCCGCTCCCGGCGCTCCGCGGCACGAACTTCGAGGACCGCAGGGTCCTGAGCAGCTGGTAGCTCGTAGCTTGCCAGAGCTCGATCCGTGAGCTGCAACTCGAGCTCTTCTCCCGGCCGTCGCTGAAGCAGAATCTCTCCCCGCCGATCGGACCGGTAATGCCGCGGGGCCGGCCTCCAACCAGGCGCCGCGGCCGATTTGACCGAAGAGCGCGCCGCGACCCTGCGACCGCTCACCGGCTCGCCGGCCGAGTCGACCAGCAGGACGGAGGCAATCTCTGATCTGGAAAGCACCAGCGGCGGCAACTCGACCGATCGGGTCTCGGCGAAAGGCCCCAGCCGCATTGCCAAGAAGCCTGCCGCGGAGACCGTGACCGTCAGCAATGTTGGAGTGCCGATCTCGACGGCGAAACGCCCCGCGGAGTCGGTAGCCACTTGCAACCGCTGGTCCATCGCGGCCCCCTCGACGCCTCGCCGGCCCTGCTCGGCGCTGGTCGGCAAGTCGGCAAGGCTCACCCGCGCCCCGGCCAGCGGACGGCCCAGCCCATCTAGCACCGTCCCAGAGAGGATCCAGAGTTGCTTGGCGGCGGCGGCGGGCGGCAGCCCCATCCATGCCAGATAGCCCACCATCAGCAGGGCATTGATCCTTCGCAGTGTTACAGGCCTTCGAAACATGCTCGGTGGCTCCTCTACGCAGGGGTTCGGTAGCCAGCGCCCGGGCCAGCCGGCGGCGGCCGGCACCTGGACGCCAGTCACGGTCTCACGGCAGCAGGGTCTCACAAGAAACGGCGGTTCCCACTGGGTTGACGGCCTCGGTGTCGGTGGCCGTTCTAGAAAGGAGACGCGGAAGGAGTGCCGGACGGGGGACAAACGAGGGTGGCCGATTTCCGCTAACGACTTTGGCCCACCTGCATCGACTTGCCCGCGTCATCCATACAAGAAACGCGAGTTCTCGTTCCAAGAGGGCTGCTCAACAACGGAGGCAACGAAATGACACGGAAAAACATCTTGCTACTCGGTCTGCTAACCGCCGCGCTGACGATGCCGGCGACCCCTTCCTGGGGGGCGACTTGCTTCGGCTCCAACGCCACGATTCTCGGCACCGGCGGCGCTGACTTGATCTACGGCACCTCCGGGGCCGACGTGATCGATGCCAAAGGTGGCAACGACGTGATCGATGCCAAAGGTGGCAACGACAAGATCTGTGGCCGGTCGGGCAACGACAAGATCACCGCCGGGTCGGGCCACGACTCGGTCGAGGGCGGCAATGGCAATGACCAGATCGATGGTGACAGCGGCAGGGACGATGTGCGAGGAAACGCCGGGGACGACACTGTTGATGGCGGTATCGGACATGACGACGTTTGGGGGTACGGCGGCAGGGACTTTGTTCTCGGTGGCGGCGGCACCAACTACGTTCACGGCGGCAACGGCATCGACCGGTCGCTCCTGGGTCAGGGCAGCCAGACTTTCGTCTCGGTCGAAGTCCTCGGAAGCCCATAGCTCGCCAGAGCTCGATCCGTGAGCTGCAACTCGAGCTCTTCTCCCGGCCGTCGCTGAAGCAGAATCTCTCCCCGCCGATCGGACCGGTAATGCCGCGGGGCCGGCCTCCAACCAGGCGCCGCGGCCGATTTGACCGAAGAGCGCGCCGCGACCCTGCGACCGCTCACCGGCTCGCCGGCCGAGTCGACCAGCAGGACGGAGGCAATCTCTGATCTGGAAAGCACCAGCGGCGGCAACTCGACCGATCGGGTCTCGGCGAAAGGCCCCAGCCGCATTGCCAAGAAGCCTGCCGCGGAGACCGTGACCGTCAGCAATGTTGGAGTGCCGATCTCGACGGCGAAACGCCCCGCGGAGTCGGTAGCCACTTGCAACCGCGAGTCCATCGCGGCCCCCTCGACGCCTCGCCGGCCCTGCTCGGCGCTGGTCGGCAAGTCGGCAAGGCTCACCCGCGCCCCGGCCAGCGGACGGCCCAGCCCATCTAGCACCGTCCCGGAGAGGATCCAGAGTTGCTTGGCGGCGGCGGCGGGCGGCAGCCCCATCCATGCCAGATAGCCCACTATCAGCAGGGCATTGATCCTTCGCAGTGTTACAGGCCTTCGAAACATGCTCGGTGGCTCCTCTACGCAGGGGTTCGGTAGCCAGCGCCCGGGCCAGCCGGCGGCGGCCGGCACCTGGACGCCAGTCACGGTCTCACGGCAGCAGGGTCTCACAAGAAACGGCGGTTCCCACTGGGTTGACGGCCTCGGTGTCGGTGGCCGTTCTAGAAAGGAGACGCGGAAGGAGTGCCGGACGGGGGACAAACGAGGGTGGCCGATTTCCGCTAACGACTTTGGCCCACCTGCATCGACTTGCCCGCGTCATCCATACAAGAAACGCGAGCTCTCGTTCCAAGAGGGCTGCTCAACAACGGAGGCAACGAAATGACACGGAAAAACATCTTGCTACTCGGTCTGCTAACCGCCGCGCTGACGATGCCGGCGACCCCTTCCTGGGGGGCGACTTGCTTCGGCTCCAACGCCACGATTCTCGGCACCGGCGGCGCTGACTTGATCTACGGCACCTCCGGGGCCGACGTGATCGATGCCAAAGGTGGCAACGACGTGATCGATGCCAAAGGTGGCAACGACAAGATCTGTGGCCGGTCGGGCAACGACAAGATCACCGCCGGGTCGGGCCACGACTCGGTCGAGGGCGGCAATGGCAATGACCAGATCGATGGTGACAGCGGCAGGGACGATGTGCGAGGAAACGCCGGGGACGACACTGTTGATGGCGGTATCGGACATGACGACGTTTGGGGGTACGGCGGCAGGGACTTTGTTCTCGGTGGCGCCGGCATCAACTACGTTCACGGCGGCAACGGCATCGACCGGTCGCTCCTGGGTCAGGGCAACCAGACTTTCGTCTCGGTCGAAGTCCTCGGAAGCCCATAGCTCGCCAGAGCTCGATCCGTGAGCTGCAACTCGAGCTCTTCTCCCGGCCGTCGCTGAAGCAGAATCTCTCCCCGCCGATCGGACCGGTAATGCCGCGGGGCCGGCCTCCAACCAGGCGCCGCGGCCGATTTGACCGAAGAGCGCGCCGCGACCCTGCGACCGCTCACCGGCTCGCCGGCCGAGTCGACCAGCAGGACGGAGGCAATCTCTGATCTGGAAAGCACCAGCGGCGGCAACTCGACCGATCGGGTCTCGGCGAAAGGCCCCAGCCGCATTGCCAAGAAGCCTGCCGCGGAGACCGTGACCGTCAGCAATGTTGGAGTGCCGATCTCGACGGCGAAACGCCCCGCGGAGTCGGTAGCCACTTGCAACCGCGAGTCCATCGCGGCCCCCTCGACGCCTCGCCGGCCCTGCTCGGCGCTGGTCGGCAAGTCGGCAAGGCTCACCCGCGCCCCGGCCAGCGGACGGCCCAGCCCATCTAGCACCGTCCCAGAGAGGATCCAGAGTTGCTTGGCGGCGGCGGCGGGCGGCAGCCCCATCCATGCCAGATAGCCCACCATCAGCAGGGCATTGATCCTTCGCAGTGTTACAGGCCTTCGAAACATGCTCGGTGGCTCCTCTACGCAGGGGTTCGGTAGCCAGCGCCCGGGCCAGCCGGCGGCGGCTGGCACCTGGACGCCAGTCACAGTCTCACGGCAGCAGGGTCTCACAAGAAACGGCTCTAGAAAGGGCACGCGGAAGGAGTGACGGACGGGGGACAAAGGAGGGTGCCCGATTTCCGCCAACGATCTTGGCCCACTTCTGGCGAGTTGTCCGCGTCATCCCTCAGGAAATCCGAACGCTCTTTCTAGGAGTGGTTCCACAACGGAGGAAACGAGATGACATGGAAAAGCACCCTTCTACTCGGTCTGATAGCCGCCGCGCTGACGATGCCGGCGACCCCTTCCTGGGGGGCGACTTGCTTCGGCTCCAACGCTACGATTCTCGGCACCGGCGGCGCTGACTTGATCTACGGCACCTCCGGGGCCGACGTGATCGATGCCGAAGGTGGCAACGACGTGATCGATGCCAAAGCTGGCAACGACAAGATCTGTGGCCGGTCGGGCAACGACAAGATCACCGCCGGGTCGGGCCACGACTCGGTCGAGGGCGGCAATGGCTATGACCAGATCGCTGGTGGCAGCGGCCGTGACGATGTGCGAGGAAACGCCGGGGACGACACTGTTGATGGCGGTATCGGACATGACGACGTTTGGGGGTACGGCGGCAACGACTTTGTTCTCGGTGGCGACGGCACCAACCTCGTCCACGGCGGAAACGGCTACGACTATTCGACGACACTGGGTCCGGGCAACCAGACCTTCGTCTCGATCGAAGTTCTCTTTCCGCGGCCGCTGTAGCGCCCCCGACCGGACTTGACGGCCTTGAGCGCAGGTTCGCCAGAGCTGGCCTTCGACGGGCCAGCTCTCCGGGGCCGCTCTACTGCCCGGGTCCGCCTCCCTCTCGTAGCTGGCGTTGCAGGAAAGCCCGGGCGCAACGCCATTCCCGCTTAACGGTCCGACCGCTCACCCCCAAGGCCGAAGCGGTCTCCTCGACCGACAGACCAGCGAAGTAGCGCAGCTCGACGACCTTGCCCGCGCGCCGATCCCGGGCCTCCAGCTCGCACAGGGCGGCGTCGAGTTCCAACCAATCGGTAGGGCTGGCGCTGGCCACGTTTGCGGCCATGATGAGCGGTAGCACCGGCGCCCCTTCGCCACGTTTGAGGCTGACCTTACGGCGAAAATGATCGACCAGGATGCGGCGCATGATGCGGGCGGCGATGGCAAAGAAATGCTCTCAATTCTGCCAATCTGAACGCCCCTGCTTGACCAACCGAAGGTAGGCTTCGTTGACCAGCTCGGTGGGCCGCAGGGACGGGTTCGCCGGGTCGCTGGAGAGTCGTCGAGCGGCAATGGCATGAAGTGCCGGATAGATCATCCGGCGGAAAGGAGACGCGGAAGGAGTGCCGGACGGGGGACAAAGGAGGGTGCCCGATTTCCGCCAACGATCTTGGCCCACTTCTGGCGAGTTGTCCGCGTCATCCCTCAGGAAATCCGAACGCTCTTTCTAGGAGTGGTTCCACAACGGAGGAAACGAGATGACATGGAAAAGCACCCTTCTACTCGGTCTGATAGCCGCCGCGCTGACGATGCCGGCGACCCCTTCCTGGGGGGCGACTTGCTTCGGCTCCAACGCTACGATTCTCGGCACCGGCGGCGCTGACTTGATCTACGGCACCTCCGGGGCCGACGTGATCGATGCCAAAGGTGGCAACGACGTGATCGATGCCAAAGGTGGCAACGACAAGATCTGTGGCCGGTCGGGCAACGACAAGATCACCGCCGGGTCGGGCCACGACTCGGTCGAGGGCGGCAATGGCAATGACCAGATCGATGGTGACAGCGGCAGGGACGATGTGCGAGGAAACGCCGGGGACGACACTGTTGATGGCGGTATCGGACATGACGACGTTTGGGGGTACGGCGGCAACGACTTTGTTCTCGGTGGCGACGGCACCAACCTCGTCCACGGCGGAAACGGCTACGACTATTCGACGACACTGGGTCCGGGCAACCAGACCTTCGTCTCGATCGAAGTCTTGCTTTCCGCAGCCGTGTAGCGCTCCTGGGCGGACCCGACGGCTGCGAGCGTGGGTTCGTTGGAGCCGGCCTCCGACGGGCCGGCTCTCAGGGGCCGCTCTAGGCCCTGGGTCCGCCTCCCTCTCGTAGCTGGCGTTGCAGGAAAGCCCGGGCGCAACGCCATTCCCGCTTAACGGTCCGACCGCTCACCCCCAAAGCCGAAGCGGTCTCCTCGACCGACAGACCAGCGAAGTAGCGCAGCTCGACGACCTTGCCCGCGCGCCGATCCCGGGCCTCCAGCTCGCACAGGGCGGCGTCGAGTTCTAACCAATCGGTAGGGCTGGCGCTGGCCACGTTTGCGGCCATGATGAGCGGTAGCACCGGCGCCCCTTCACCACGTTTGAGGCTGACCTTACGGCGAAAATGATCGACCAGGATGCGGCGCATGATGCGGGCGGCGATGGCAAAGAAATGCTCTCAATTCTGCCAATCTGAACGCCCCTGCTTGACCAACCGAAGGTAGGCTTCGTTGACCAGCTCGGTGGGCCGCAGGGACGGGTTCGCCGGGTCGCTGGAGAGTCGTCGAGCGGCAATGGCATGAAGTGCCGGATAGATCATCCGGCGGAAAGGAGACGCGGAAGGAGTGCCGGACGGGGGACAAAGGAGGGTGCCCGATTTCCGCCAACGATCTTGGCCCACTTCTGGCGAGTTGTCCGCGTCATCCCTCAGGAAATCCGAACGCTCTTTCTAGGAGTGGTTCCACAACGGAGGAAACGAGATGACATGGAAAAGCACCCTTCTACTCGGTCTGATAGCCGCCGCGCTGACGATGCCGGCGACCCCTTCCTGGGGGGCGACTTGCTTCGGCTCCAACGCTACGATTCTCGGCACCGGCGGCGCTGACTTGATCTACGGCACCTCCGGGGCCGACGTGATCGATGCCAAAGGTGGCAACGACGTGATCGATGCCAAAGGTGGCAACGACAAGATCTGTGGCCGGTCGGGCAACGACAAGATCACCGCCGGGTCGGGCCACGACTCGGTCGAGGGCGGCAATGGCAATGACCAGATCGATGGTGACAGCGGCAGGGACGATGTGCGAGGAAACGCCGGGGACGACACTGTTGATGGCGGTATCGGACATGACGACGTTTGGGGGTACGGCGGCAACGACTTTGTTCTCGGTGGCGACGGCACCAACCTCGTCCACGGCGGAAACGGCTACGACTATTCGACGACACTGGGTCCGGGCAACCAGACCTTCGTCTCGATCGAAGTTCTCTTTCCGCGGCCGCTGTAGCGCCCCCGACCGGACTTGACGGCCTTGAGCGCAGGTTCGCCAGAGCTGGCCTTCGACGGGCCAGCTCTCCGGGGCCGCTCTACTGCCCGGGTCCGCCTCCCTCTCGTAGCTGGCGTTGCAGGAAAGCCCGGGCGCAACGCCATTCCCGCTTAACGGTCCGACCGCTCACCCCCAAAGCCGAAGCGGTCTCCTCGACCGACAGACCAGCGAAGTAGCGCAGCTCGACGACCTTGCCCGCGCGCCGATCCCGGGCCTCCAGCTCGCACAGGGCGGCGTCGAGTTCCAACCAATCGGTAGGGCTGGCGCTGGCCACGTTTGCGGCCATGATGAGCGGTAGCACCGGCGCCCCTTCACCACGTTTGAGGCTGACCTTACGGCGAAAATGATCGACCAGGATGCGGCGCATGATGCGGGCGGCGATGGCAAAGAAATGCTCTCAATTCTGCCAATCTGAACGCCCCTGCTTGACCAACCGAAGGTAGGCTTCGTTGACCAGCTCGGTGGGCCGCAGGGACGGGTTCGCCGGGTCGCTGGAGAGTCGTCGAGCGGCAATGGCATGAAGTGCCGGATAGATCATCCGGCGGAAAGGAGACGCGGAAGGAGTGCCGGACGGGGGACAAAGGAGGGTGCCCGATTTCCGCCAACGATCTTGGCCCACTTCTGGCGAGTTGTCCGCGTCATCCCTCAGGAAATCCGAACGCTCTTTCTAGGAGTGGTTCCACAACGGAGGAAACGAGATGACATGGAAAAGCACCCTTCTACTCGGTCTGATAGCCGCCGCGCTGACGATGCCGGCGACCCCTTCCTGGGGGGCGACTTGCTTCGGCTCCAACGCTACGATTCTCGGCACCGGCGGCGCTGACTTGATCTACGGCACCTCCGGGCCCGACGTGATCGATGCCAAAGGTGGCAACGACGTGATCGATGCCAAAGGTGGCAACGACAAGGTCTGTGGCCGGTCGGGCAACGACGTGATCGACGCCGGGTCGGGCCACGACCGGGTCGAGGGCGGCAATGGCAATGACCAGATCGATGGTGGCAGCGGCAGTGACAATGTGCGAGGAAACGCCGGGGACGACACTGTTGACGGCGGTATCGGACATGACGACGTTTGGGGGTACGGCGGCAACGACTTTGTTCTCGGTGGCGACGGCAACAACCTCGTTCACGGCGGCAACGGCTTCGACCAGTCGACGATCCTGGGTCCGGGCATCCAGACTTTCGTCTCGGTCGAACTCCTCCTTCCGGGGCCGCTGTAGCGCTCCTGGGCGGACCCGACGGCTGCGAGCGTGGGTTCGTTGGAGCCGGCCTCCGACGGGCCGGCTCTCAGGGGCCGCTCTAGGCCCTGGGTCCGCCTCCCTCTCGTAGCTGGCGTTGCAGGAAAGCCCGGGCGCAACGCCATTCCCGCTTAACGGTCCGACCGCTCACCCCCAAAGCCGAAGCGGTCTCCTCGACCGACAGACCAGCGAAGTAGCGCAGCTCGACGACCTTGCCCGCGCGCCGATCCCGGGCCTCCAGCTCGCACAGGGCGGCGTCGAGTTCTAACCAATCGGTAGGGCTGGCGCTGGCCACGTTTGCGGCCATGATGAGCGGTAGCACCGGCGCCCCTTCACCACGTTTGAGGCTGACCTTACGGCGAAAATGATCGACCAGGATGCGGCGCATGATGCGGGCGGCGATGGCAAAGAAATGCTCTCGATTCTGCCAATCTGAACGCCCCTGCTTGACCAATCGAAGGTAGGCTTCGTTGACCAGCTCGGTGGGCTGCAGGGACGGGTTCGCCGGGTCGCTGGAGAGTCGTCGAGCGGCAATGGAATGAAGTGCCGGATAGATCATCCGCATCAGATCTCGTTCGGCACCCGCGTCTCCCCCTTGCCATTTCTGAAGCAGTGCGGTGATGTCGGCGGAAGGTGTGCTCATTCGGGATCTCCAAGCGGCTTGCTCAACCCTTGCTCATCCATTCTTCGAGATCCGCCGCCAGCGACTCGCGGCCGGTCGTCTGGTAGAGCTCGACCAGCCAGCGGGCGGCCCTGAAACGAAACCGATTCGACAGCTTACCATCGCGCGACAAGACCTCGTGACAAGGGATGAGCAAATTCTCCGCCTCCTCCACCCGACCCTGGCGCAAGAAGGCTCCACCAAGGTCAGCCTTGGCAACACAGGCATTGCGCCCGTCGGCGCCGCCGCGAGAGTGACGGCTAAAGATGGCGATGGCGCCGCGAAGATGATCCTCGGCTTCGCCGGGGCGGGCCAGCTCGATCAGCGTCGCTCCCAACCCGGCCTTGAAGTAGCCCATGCGCAGATTATCCTCCCCGCCGCCGCTCAGCTGGAGTTCGATGGCGCGGCGAAAATAGCCTTCGGCCTCGGCGAAGCCTTGGTTGGAAAAAAGCACGCCACCGATGTTGTTGACTTTGGTGGCCAGCTCGGGATTCTCGGAGCCCAACAGACCTTCCTGGATACGCAGAGCGCGCTGATAGTTGGCCAGCGCCCGGACACCGTCTCCCAGATCCCGATAGAGACTTCCCAAGGTGGTCAGCGCATCGGCCACCATGGGGTGCTCTTCGCCATAGAGTTCTTGGGCCAGCTGGGCCGCCTGCCGGCCCAGCACCAGGCCCTCCTCGGCACGCCCTTCACGGCCCGCCAGGCGGGCCAGGCGGCGCAGGGCCCGCGCCGCGGTCGGATGCCGTGCCGCATCGAGGGAGTCTAGCAGCGCCAGGCTCTGGCGAAAAAGCTCCGAGGCCTCGCCGCGGTCGCCTTCGAGCTCCAGGGTTTCCCCCAAGGCCACCAAACCACTGGCGTGCTCCAAGCTCTGGGCACCAAAATAGGCGATCGTCTCTTCGACCGCCCGACGATGTAGAACGATGCCGGCCGGACGGTTGCTACGGTCGAACTCGATATCTCCCAACAGCCGGAGGGTATCGGCGGAGCCGGCGCTCGCGGTGGCGAGAAATCCCCGCAGTGCGACTTGCGCGGTTTCGTGGGCGCCGTCCAGATCGCCCTGTACGTACTGCAAGCTCGCCAGCTCCTTTTGGGTCAGAGCGAGGCTCTCGCTGGCCGGGCCCAAAGTCTGTTCTTTGAGGATCAGCGCCTCTTCCAACGCTCCACTGGCCTGCGAAAACAGTCCCAACGCTGCTTGCACCGAGCCGATGGTATGCAGCAGGTCCGCTTTGGCGACCAGATCGTCGTCCAGACTATTGCGGATCGAACGCACGCCGGCCTCGAGAATCTCCCGAGCGGTGACATTGGCTCCCCGGGTGCGAGCCGGGTCCGCTTGCAGGAAGGCATCTTTGAGCAGGGTGCTGACCCGCTCTGCCCGGCCTTGTTGCTGACGGGCCAGATCCCGCTCCCGTGCCGCCTCCCGAGCCAGGAACAAGGAGGTGATGGCAAAGGCGAGCACCAGCGCCAGAAACGCCACCGAGGCACCCACCGCCAGTAGGTGTCGGCGCATGAATTTGCCGATGCGGTAGCGCCAAGTCGGCGGCCTGGCGGCGATTGGCAGACCTCGACGGCAACGGTCGAGATCGTCGACCCAACGATCCACCGACCCGTAGCGGGCCGCTGGATCCGACCGCAAGGCCTTGGCCAGAACAATCTCCAGGTCCCCTGCCAGGGCTCGCCGCAGCCCCTGGACCGTCGTATTTCGGCACTCGGCTGCCGCCGCCAGCTCCGCCGAGGCGCCGCGCCGGCGGCCCGGCAGCCAGCGACCGATCGGCCAAGAGCCCGGTTCCCCGCGTGTTGCGGTAGCTTGAGAGTCGGACTGCTCCGGCGGTCGTCCACTGAGCAGTTCATCTAGGAGCACCGCCAGCGAGTAGACGTCCGAAGCCGTCGAGATAGGAGCCCCCGCCCGTTGTTCGGGGCTGGCGTAGCGCGGGGTGAGAAAGGAGTCTCGGGTCTTGGTTTGAGGATCCGCCGTACTCCGCAAGAGCTTGGCAATGCCGAAGTCGAGGAGCTTGGGCTCGCCGTCTTCGGTGACCAGGATATTGCCTGGCTTGAGGTCTCGATGGACCACCAATCTGCGGTGGGCGAAGCTCACCGCAGAGCACACTTTGAAAAACAGCTCGAGGCGTGCCTCGATGGAGAGGCGGCGGCGGTCGCAGGCCGCGGTGATGGCCTCGCCCTCGACATAATCCATCACCAAGTAGGGCAGGCCGTCAGCCGTCGTACCGCCATCGAGGAGACGCGCGATGTTGGGGTGGTCCAGCATCGCCAGGATCTGCCGCTCCTGACGAAAACGATCGAGGGCCAGGGCGCTGTCGAGACCCAGAGGCAGGATCTTGATGGCGACTCGCTGGTCGTACTCCTGGTCCGCCCGCTCGGCCAGGTACACCACTCCCATGCCACCTCGGCCGAGCCGACTTTTCAGCCGGTAAGGACCCAGCTGCCGGTCGATCCAGGATTCGTCTTGCAGCTCCGCGAGGACGGTCGGGAGCCGCGCGGCATTCTCGGTCGGCGACAGCAACTCCAGGTCGTTGCGGAGCAGGGAATCGACTTCCCTGGCCAGCCAAGGATCTTTCTCGGCGACCTCCACGAGGCGCTCGGCGCGGCTTTCCTCGTCCGCTTCTGAAAGTTCCAGAAAGAGTTCCTTGGCTCGCTGCCAGCTTTTTTCGACCATCGTGCGTCACCTTCCAAAATTTCGAATAGTTCTTGAGTTAGTATGAGACAGGGGGTTTCGCCAGCGAATGACGAATGAGGGGCTATTTCTTCTTCTCTTGTCCCATTTCCATGGGTTCTTATGCGTCAGTGACTGAGCGAGAGCTGAAACAAGGGGTCGAGAACTGATCATCAAGAGCAAAGGAGAACCAAACATGTCACGCCTCCACCATAGAACCCTTTGGCTGGCCGTCCTGATCTGGGCGTTGGCGCCGTCGAACTCTCAATCCGAGAATACCGTGCGACCCTGGGATTGCGATGTCATGGGCTCGGATCATTACTTTCTGGACCGCTTCGCGAGCCATGAGGGCACCGTCGGCGTGGTGGAGAAAGACTCCGAGTGCCGGGCCCACTCCCCGGACGGCTGGGTAGAGATCGATCTTGCCCAACAGCCCGCCCAGGTGGTCGTTGACTTCGATATCGACCTCACGGAGCTGACGATTTCGGACCGCGAGCAGTTGCAGGTTTTTCAATTCGTCCGCTTGGACGGCAGCCCTATCGCCTCCGTCTGGATCCGCCGCCTGGGTCTTGATGACTGGGTGAATCTACAGTGGAGTGACGACCAGAGCAACGGCACGCTGCGCTACCTCGCCAAGCTACGCCGAGGTGAGCAACGGCTCAGCGTGACCTGGACCGCGACCCATCCCGAGGTCGTCGGCGGGCTCAAGCTCAGCTTGGCGGGGCAAGTGATCGCCGAGTTGAGCGGACTGATCATGGAGGACTACAGCACTCCGGTTCGAGCCCTAGTCGGCCTGATCGGCGGAGATTCCGGGATCGAGGGCGAGCTCGTCTTCCGGCCGGTAGGCTTCTCCTGGAGGTTCGCACCGGCTTCGAGCCTTGTTCCTTAGGGTCCTCCTCAATCTGGCCGCCGCCGGAGCGACCAGCAAGGCCCTTCTTCGGAGGGGCCTTTGTCGTATCTGCAGCCTGCCCGAGCGCCTCTCACCCCTCCCTGTTGTCACTTCGTGGCTGCTTTTGCGCGTCAGCTCTTAAGACGACTACCACCGCGGGGTCAGCCGGCAAGCTCGCCGAGCGACGGCGGCGCCGCGAAGAAGGAGGCTATTGATGAGACTCGGAACAATTCTGCAACTACTGGCGATGATCTGCTGCCTGCTGGCGGCGCCGAGCCATGCCATGCACCCTGCCCACCCCGAGGGCTACTCACCGGAAAAGATGTATCAGTTGGGCCTGCCGGACCAGGTGGACCTGTTCGGCGGCTCGTTGTCGATACGGATCCCCATCGGCCCACTCACCCTGACCTATGGCTCCACCATCTGGACTTATGAATACGAATGGGACGAGCAGGCCAACGACCTGCGAATCGTCGTCAAGCCGAACAAGAAGAACACCGGCGGCCTGGGCTGGACTTTGGGCTGGGGCGAGGTCTACCGCCCCGGCCACTGGTACAACCCGGGCACCCAGTGGGTGTACGTCGATCAAAACGGCGGCCGGCACGTTTTCTACCAACAGCTGCACAAGGACGAGGACGACGGCGATGCCGACGTGCTCTACACCCGGGACAGCAGCTACCTGCGACTGCGGCGCTTTCCGATCAATGGCTCCAGCACCATCTACAAGGTCTGGATCGAG
Organism: Candidatus Multivoradales bacterium; assembly: GCA_965248925.1. Classification (GTDB taxonomy): domain Bacteria; phylum Acidobacteriota; class Thermoanaerobaculia; order Multivoradales; family J023; genus CBDFLE01. The sequence continues at coordinate 4,158,023 of CBDFLE010000006.1, forward strand.
CACCCGGACGGCTCGACCCGCAGCTTCGTGGCGCCGACCGGACAGGGTGGCACCGCCTTCAACCTCACCGCCGGATGGAGCGCCTTCGCCGCCGAAGGCGACCCCGACTTCAGCGTCTCCTACGTGCGGGGCACCGGCGCCGACGGCTTGGAGGAGTGGATTCTCACCGACCGCTGGGGCCGGGTGACGAGGGTTCACTCCACTAACGAGTACACCAACCTGATCAACACCGTGACCTCCGTCGAGCTGCCGCCGGCGATCCAGGGGGGGCCGGCGATCGTCTATGGCTTCTCCTATGTCCAGGCTTCCCACAAGCGCAGCTGCAAGGACACCCACTCCTCGACCGCGGCGACGGTCCAGGTTCCCTACCTCGAACGCATCGACCTGCCGGACGGCACCTCCTGGAAGATGAAAGAGGGCGGCGCTCTGCTCTACGAGACTCAGTGCACTCCGACCGACGACGCGGCCGGAGTGCTCAAGGGATTGATCCTGCCCAGCGGCGCCAAGGTGGAGTGGGAATGGCAGCAAGTCAAATTCCCGGCGGTGGCCGGGGAAGAGATACAGCACAACGCCGCCGGGGTGAAATTTCGCCGGCTCTACGACAAGAACGGCCAGCTGGCGGGAGAGTGGCGTTACAAATTCAACCAGGTGATGAACGCCGGCGGCACGGACCAACACGAGATGCGCTCGCATCTGGTGCAGCCCACCGGCGATTGCACCAAGAGCTACTACGACGCTCGATTCAAAATCTCTCCGGCGTTGAAATTGGGTTGGCGCTACGGCCTCCCCGGGGCCTCCTCAGACACCCTCGACGTCAACGGGGAGGAGCGCTACATGGCGAAGAAGATCTTCGCCTCCAACAACGGCGACGGCTCGTGCGCCGGAACGTTGCTGCGCTCGACCTACGTCGACCATCGACGGGACGTACCGCCGACCAACGCCGACAACCCGGGAGATTGGCGAAACCTCAACCGCGGCCTCTACGCCAGCCACACCATCTACCACGACGATGGCGACCGCTGGACCGACCAAAAGAGCACTTCCTTCGATGGCCTCGGCCACTTTCGCCGGACCAAGACCTGGGGCAACTTCTGGGGTGGCTCGAGCAACGAAGAATACCGGCAGACCTTCACCGACTACACCGACGCCATCGGCTTCTACCCGAGTTCGGGCTACGTGCCGCCGGCCGCTACCGATCCCTGGGTGCTGGGGAAGTGGTCGTACCTGGAGGTGAAAGAGCCGGACTCCCAAGGAGAGTGGCGCAGCCGAATCGAGCAGGAGGTGGACTCGGCCACCGGGGCGGTGACCTGCAGCCGCGTCCTGAAGTCGGATCTGAGCCGCTCCGCCCAAGACATCCTGGCCCGCTTCGACCGCGATTCGCTTGGCCAGGTGACCGACGCCAAGATCTACGGCGGCGACTTGCAGCCCATCCCGACCAGCGGCACCTGCGGATTCGTGGTGGCGGGTCCCGAGTACTGGACCCACCACGAGTACGAGCGGGGAGCGCGGGTGCGAACCGTGCAACGCACCAGCGCAGGAGTCGACGCCCCCTTCTTCTCCTACGACGTGGACTTGGATCCGGAGACCGGCAAGGTACTAGTGGCGCGGGATCCTGCCGGGCAGGCGACCACCTACAGCTACGACACCCTCGGCCGATTGATTGGGGCGGCGCCGGCAGAGGGCGCTCAGGTGAGCTACGTCTACTCTTCTCCCAGCGCCAGCAGCGACGCCAGGGTGGCGACCAAGGTTCGCCTGGGTCTCAGCGTGCTGAGTGATTCGGAGAAGGTCTACGACGAATTCGGCCGTTTGAGCCTCACCCGCCGCAAGATGCCCGGAGGCTCGTGGTCGAGCCAGGAAACTCAGTACAACGCTCGGGGGTGGAAGACCTCTGTTTCGGTGCTCGGTGACGACCCCCGCAAAAGGACCCGCTACCTCGCCTTCGACGCCTTCGGCCGGCCGGGGGTGATCCGGCCGCCGCAAGGAGCGTCCCACGACTTGCTGATCACCTACGAAGGTATCCGCCGAACGACCCGTCAGGTCAAAGTGGCGACCGCCGCCGGCGAGGTCTATCAGCCGGTGATTCAGGAATCCGACCGCTATGGCCGCCTGCGTACTCTGCTGGAGGCTTCCGGCGCTGGCGGCGTGAGCATTCCCACTTCCTACTTCTACGATGTCGGCAGCAGGATGACCAGCCTGTCGACGCCTTCGGCCCCCGCCATCGGTCCACCGCAGGGCACTGTCGTGGTGCAAGATCGCCTGTTCAACTACGACAACCGTGGCTTCCTGTTGTCCGAAACGCACCCCGAGAAGGGCCTTTCGGGGAATGGCGCCGTGCTGTACGAGGATTACGATTCCTCGGGGCTCGCCCACCGGGTGATTGACGGCCCCGATGATCTCACCAAGGAATATGATTTCCTGGGCCGCCTAACCGCCGTCCGGGATCAAAGTCATGGCGGTCGATTGTTGTTGGAAGCGGAGTTCGACGGAGCGTCCGGGGCGGGTCTCGGGCGACCGTGGAAATCGACTCGCCACAACTGGCTCGACTTGCCCTGGGACGGCCCCGGCGAGGTCGATGCCTGGGTGCGGCAGACTCTCAGCTTCGAGGGGCCTAACGGTGCGCTGTCTATGACCGAAATGAAGGTCGCCCTCGAAGGGGTCAAGAGCTTCGAAACCCTCTATGACTACAACGAGCAGGGGTTGGTCTCGTCCCTGCGTTATCCAGAGTGCGTGGCCGGCACCTGTGCCGGCGCCGGAGCGCCGGCGCGAACCATCGCCGCGACCTACGACCAGGGCCTGCTGAAGGAAATACCGGGTTGGACCGGTGGCCCCATGACCTACCATCCGAGCGGTCTTTGGGCCACCATTCCCCACGCCAACGGAGTCACCGACGAGCTGGTAGCCGACCCCGTTCGCCCTGGCCGGCCGCTACAGCTCAAAGTACTCGCGACGGACGGCACCGAACTCTGGAACAAAGGAGCCTACAGCTACGACGGCGCTGGCAACGTCGAAGCCATTGGCACGAGCTCCTTCGCGTACGACGAGGTCAGCCGGTTGGTCGAGGCTGCGGTGGAGGGCTACGAGCAGCGCTTCACCTACGACACCTTTGCCAATTTGACCTCGTTCCTCACCAAACCACCCCAGGGACCTACTCACCAATTGCAGATTCCCGTCGATCAGGCGTCCAACCGACTCACCTCGGCGAGCTACGACAGCGCCGGCAATACGACCAATTGGAGCGCCAACCACTACGAGTGGGATGCGCTGGGGAGAATGACGTCCCTCAACGACCGGTTCTTCTATCTCTATGACAGCGGTGGCGAGCGGGCCGTGGCCATCGACTGGACCGGCACCTTGGACGCTAGGACGATGACTTTCACGCTCCGAGGTCTGGCGGGCGAGGTGTTGAGCCAGTTCGAAGTCGCCGGGGACGACAGCAGCGCCAATTGGCAACACCGCCGCGATTGGATCTTGGCTGGCGGACGGCTGCTGGCGACAGCGGATGCCGAAGGCACAGTGGCTCACCTCCACCTCGATCATTTGGGAAGCGTTCGCCTACGCACTGACGAGAACGGCTTCGAGCTCAGCCGACACGATTACCTACCCTATGGTGAGGAGATCACCCTGCCGGCGGATGGACTGCTCAAATTCACCGGCCACGAGCGCGACGGGGACGCCGGCCATGACTTCATGCATGCCCGCTACTACACCTGGGACCTGGGGCGTTTTCTCAGCGTCGATCCGGGTCGAGGACAGGCGGGAAGCCCTCACACACTGAATCTATATTCCTATTCCAAAGGAAACCCGCTTCAATTCGTCGACCCGGACGGCAGGAGCTTCAGGACTTTCTTGATAGAGGTTGGCGCCCTCGGAGGTTCCTTCTATCTCGGCGGCAAAGTCTTGCTTGCCGAACAAGCTGGTATGGCTGCCGCCGGGGTGGCCGGCGGCGGCGCTGCGGCCTTTGTCGGTGCCGGTATTTCGGGGTACGCGATCGGAACGGAAATCAATGGCGCTATGACCGCTTTCACCAGTCAGCCCGATTGGGCCCTGAGAACCTCTGGCCTACTGAATCCCGGGTTAGCCTGGCTATATCGGGCACTGACAGTAGCTGAGAATCCTCTTGAGTGGCAGGCAGGGCATGTGCAGGTCGATGACAAGGGTCGCCTAGTCTTCATCGATGGTGCCAACCCTCAAACCGAGTGCCCGGCAGGCCGATTTTGTGCGGATATCGAAGTTACTGCGGAGGGGGCTGAAAAGAGCCTTTCGGAGGAAATCGCGGAAAAGCACGAGGCCACCAAGCACCCAGACTCGTTGCTGCTGCCGACAGAACCCATTGGCGGCCAGGAAGTCTCGGAGTTCTGGATTGAGCTGCTCAACTTTCTGGACGTGAGCGGCTCGAGATCCTTCGCCAGCACTTACTTGCACGGTGGCCTTCTTCGGATTCAGATGGATGGCGGCTGGGGAGATTTCACCTGCGCGACGGATATCACCTGCGATCCTTACGCCAAGTAAGAAAGGAACGCTATCGACCCACTAGGCCCCTTCCGAAGGGGCCTTCTTCTCTTGACCGGCCAGCCATTAGCCGTCTAGGTTTGGCGACATCTTGACTCTTGAGCCAAGTTTCGCCAAACGAGACATCTTAGCTGGGGAGCGCATCGCGCGACCCACTAGAGCTGTGTCGCGACAACGCCGCCCGCTTACGAATGCCACCGGAGCGAAAGATGGCCGGCCGGCTCGTCGCAAGCGCCGGGGGATTGGGGTGCGGATTGGGGTGCCACCTTGGATTGGATTGGGGTGCCACCCATCTCGGGGACGGGCCCTTACTGGTTGTCTGCCTAGTCTTTGAGCGCCACATGCCCGGCTTTGTGCAGCTTCCAGAACAGTAGCTGGGCGTCGAGCTTGGGCATCGGGCATTGTTGCAGGATGGACTTGATGTCGTAGCGGCCATCGACCCTGGTCAGCATGAAGCCTTCTTCAGGTGAGATGGGGAGGTTGGCGAGATCGCCGAGGTCGCAGGTCAGTTTGGGCACGGACTTCAAGCCGATTCCAGCTTTTTGCAGCTCTTGGTGTACTCGCTCCTCGATCATCTTGGCGCGCTGCTCGGTGGTTGGGTTGGCACCCGCCGCCGTGGCAGCTTGCCGCAGGGCGGCGATGGCTTCGTCCAGGTGGCCATTGCCGGTCAAGGTCTCGGCTCGTTGCAGCAACTCATCGGCGGCGCTGAGCTGCGGCGGCGCGCTGGGAGGTGCCGAGGACGCCAGCGAAGTGCCGTCCGCGGCAGCGAATTGCAAGGTCCGGCCGCCACCGACATTGACCGACTCATCGCCAGCTGCCGGGGGTCCCTGCACCACTGCTGGTGGCTGCTGTGCCGGTGGCTGAAGGTAGACCTGCTGCGGATAGGAGATCGTTGGCGGCGGCGCCACTAACTGCACCAACGGTTGAGTGGCAGTAGGGCGTTGGCTGCCGGGGGTTTGTTCGGCGACGGGCACCTCGACCCGGACCTCGATCATCCGCGGTCGCACCATCTTCAAGTAGCCTTGGCTGGCGACGTCGGACAAGGTCTGGGAAACTCGGAAGGCGCTGAGGGCGGCGCCCTCGGCGATTTCTTCGACCGTGCGGTCGTCGTCGATCAGGCCAAGAATTCGGCGGTCGATCTCTTCAGCCTCGAGTTCCCCGAGGTCTTTGATGATCACCGGCACCGCCATTGACGACGGGATAACCTCGCGAATCCGCGACCACTCGTCGACCCGCCGACTGCCTTCGAGAATTATCCACTGGGCGTCGAGCTGCATGCTGCGCACTGAATCGTCTTCCGGCAGCTCTTGATCGAGGAAGCGGAACTCGCCCTCGTCCCAGCTGAAGATCTCGTAGATGGTTTCTTCGGTTTTGAGCTGCAGGTGCTTGTTGAGCTGCTCTTCGTCGAGCAAGCCCATGCCGACCAAGATCTGGCCGAAGAGCTGGTGAGTTTCTTGTTGCTGTTCTAGGGCCTGATCGACATTCTCACGAGTGATCAGGCCGTGGCCGATCAGGAAGCGGCCGAGGTACTCGGAAGGACTGGTGGAGGCCGACGAGACGATGGAACCCTGGTCGAAGAAGATCTTTTTTTCAAGGTCGTCTTGCTCGAACACCAAGGTGCCGGTCTTCTGGCCCTGCGACAGCCATTGCAGCAGGTCCGCCAGGACCATGGTCTTGAGATTGCCGCTGATACCCATAGGATTGGACAGCGCCCGCGGCGCCGGCCCATGACTATATCCGAATCTGCACCAATCTCTCTGTAGGCTGAATCGGTGGTCTTTCTCTGTGCTCGATGAACCGCAGGCGATCAATCGCGGGCCAGGGTGGTGCCGCGCTGCCCCTGGTAATGGCTCGACGAACCAGGATCGCCATAGGCCACTGTGGGCTCTTCTTCCATGCGCATGAAGATCAGCTGAGCGATGCGCCGCCCGGCTTCTAAGACGAAGGGCACCGGACCGAGGTTTTGCAACTCGAGGGTGATGTTGCCTTCGAAGCCGGGGTCGCACCAGCCGGCCAGCGAGTGGTTGATCCACAGCCGGCCGAGGGTCGACTTGAGCTTCAGGTCGCAAGCTACGTCGCGGGGTATGCGGACGTATTCGAGGGTCGAGGCCAGCACCACTTCACCGGGGAATAACTTGATGTGCGGCGCGGTGGACTCGGCGGGTTCGCGGGTCGGACAGATCCAATGCTCGCTCACCCGGACATCGTAGCTGGCGGCGTTGACTTGTTCTTCGATGAAGGGCTCGGCGCCGCCGCCCAGGCCCCACTGACGGATCCATCTGTCGGATTTGATCAATGTCTTGGGCTCCGGGTCGGCGGTTGGCTAGTCAGCGGTGGGTGCTCAGCGGAAGTTGACCGGGCTGTTGACGTCGTCGCGGTGAATGGTGTCGACGAATTGGATCATCCGCCGTTTGAGCGACATCAGCAGGGTGGAGCTGCGGGCGCCGCCGCCGAAGAATCGGACGCCGCGGATCAGCTCGCCATCGGTGACCCCAGTACAGCTGAAGACGATGTCTTCGCCCGGCGCCAGCTCCTCGGTGGAGTAGATCTTGCTGGTGTCGTTGTAGCCCAATTCCGCCAATCGTCCCTCTTGATCTTGGTCGAGGGCGACCAGGCGGGCTTGGATTTGGCCACCTAGGCAACGCATGGCGGCGGCGGTCAGCACTCCCTCGGGAGCGCCGCCGGTCCCCATCACTGCATGGACGCCGGAGCCGCGCACCGCGGCCGAGATACCAGCCGCCATGTCGCCGTCCGAGATCAGCCGAATGCGGGCACCAGCGGAACGAATGTCAGCGATCAGTTGCCGGTGGCGCTTCCGCTCGAGCACCACCACCGTTAGATCACTGACCTCACGGCCGAAGGCTTGGGCGATGTTGCGCAGGTTCTCGGCCACCGGGGCGTCGATATGCACTACGTCGCGGGCGGTCGGGCCGACGACGATTTTCTCCATATAAGTATCGGGGGCGTGCAGCAGGCCGCCGCGCTCGGCCGCCGCCAGCACCGCCACCGCGCCGGGGCCGCCGGTGGAGCAGAGGTTGGTGCCTTCGAGGGGGTCGACCGCGATGTCGACTTGCAAGGCCTCTTGCTGGCCCTTGCAGGCGCCGACCTCTTCGCCGATGAAGAGCATTGGCGCCTTGTCGCGTTCGCCCTCGCCGATCACTACCCGGCCGGCGATGTCCACCGACTCGAGGGTTTGGCGCATCGCCTCGACGGCAACGTGGTCGGAGTGCACGCCATCGCCGTAGCCCATGGTCTGGGCGGCGGCCAAAGCGGCTTTTTCGGTGACAGCAAGGAAGTCCTGCTCGATTAGTTGGCGGCTCATCCGCTGGTCCTCTGGCTAGCCGCGGGCGCCGGTTGGGCTGTCCGCTGCGGCGGGTTGAAGGCTTGGATGCCAGTGATGGCGGCACCGATCACCAAACCGTGAATGTCGTGGGTGCCTTCGTAGGTGTAGACCGACTCGATGTTGAGCATGTGTCGGATCACCGGATAGTCGTCGACGATGCCGTTGGCGCCGAGGATCTCCCGCGCCAGCTTGGCGCTCTCTCTCGCCACCCAGACGTTGTTGCGCTTGCCGAGGGAGACGTGCTGATGCTTGAGCCTGCCTTGATCCTTGAGTCGGGCGAGCTGTAGCGCCAGCAGCTGGCCCTTGGAGATCTCGGAGATCATCCACACCAGCTTCTCTTGCACCAGCTGATGGCAGGCGATCGGCTGGCCAGCGAACTGGATGCGCTCTTTGGAGTACTCGAGGGCGGTGTGGTAGCAGTCCATGGCGGCGCCGAGGCCGCCCCAGGCAATGCCGTAGCGGGCCTGGTTGAGGCACATCAGCGCGTTCTTCAAGCCGACCGTCTTGGGCAAAATGCTGTCCCCCGAGATGCGGCAGTCCTGGAAGCTGAGTTCCGAGGTCACCGAGGCGCGGAGGGAGAACTTGCCGTGCTGGTCGGAGGAAGTGTAGCCAGCGGTGCCTTGTTCGACCAGGAAGCCGCGTACGCCGTCGTCGGTCTGGGCCCAGACCACGGCAATGTCGGCCAGCGAGCCGTTGGTGATCCACTGCTTGGAACCGTTCAAGATCCAGTCGTTGCCGTCGCGCTTGGCGTGGGTCAGCATACCGCCGGGATTGGAGCCGAAGTCGGGCTCGGTGAGACCGAAGCAGCCGATCGCTTCGCCACTGGCCAGGGCCGGGATCCAGCGATCTTTCTGCGCTTGCGAGCCGAAGGCGTAGATCGGATACATGACCAGCGAACTCTGCACCGAGACGAAGCTGCGCAAGCCTGAATCGCCGCGCTCGAGTTCTTGCATGATCAGCCCGTAGGCCACCCCGCCCAGCCCCGGTAGGCCGTACTCGTCGATCGAGGCGCCGAATAAGTTGAGCTTGCCCAGTTCCGGCACCAGGTGCATCGGGAAGGTGGCCTCGCGGTGGCACTCTTCGATCAGCGGCATGAACATGTCATCGACGAATTCGCGCACGGTGTCGCGCACTAGGCGCTCTTCGTCGGTCAGGAGCGCGTCGAACTCCAGGAAGTCGACGCCGTTGAAGCGGTTCACGGGGTATCCTCCTTCAGCAAGGTGTCAGCGGGCTTGAAGCGGTAAGCGGCTGGCGTTCTCTGGGTGATGAATGCCCGGCTCCAGCCATGGTGTCCACCTGTTCAGCGGCCGCATCTGACCGCGGGTCGAACCCTATTGCCGAAACCCTGTATTGCAACCCTACTGTTGGAACTCGATGTTGCCAATTCGATGTCAGAATTCAGCGGAGCGTTGGCAGCGGAGCGCTCGGAAATGTCGAAATATTGGCCAGCCACGAGTCCGCAGCATAGCACGGTGAAAGCGCCGGTAGTATCATGCCGCCATGAGTAATTTCGCGGGCGGTAGCGCCTTTTCCATGGCCCAGCAGGTGGCCATGGGAGTACTTTTGGTCACCGAGCGTACCCTCCGCCGCATGCGCCGTCCGGACCTCGACAAGCTGGGCTTCGAGATCGATCGGCTGCTACGCGATATCCGTAGCCAACCGGCGTCGCTGGATGACACCTTGGCGATTCAGCAGCGCAACCGCAAGATCCAACGTCTGAACACCAGTCGCATGATGTTGCAGGCCTTTCGCCTGCACCGCCGTTAGCTCTCGGAGGCGACGGATGGGGTGGCAAGTCGTGGTGTTGGCGGGGGTAGCGGTGTTTTCGCCCCCGGCGGGGTCGGCAGAGGATATTCAAGCTCTGGCGCCCGCGATCGACGTCACCAGGATCGGCGGGGCGATGCTGGCTACCCTGCTGGCGGTGTGGTGGGTGGACCGGCGAATAGCGAGCGGGCGCTTCTTTCCTCCTGGTTTCCACCAGCCGTGGCGGCGGCTGGCAGCGGCGGCGGCCCTCTTCGTGGTTTTTCTAGTGGGCATTTTTGCTCCGGCGGCGATGTTGGGGCTGGATCTCGGTCTCGATCTGGAAGCACTGCAGGAGCTGAGCAGCTGGGATCTATTCGCCATGGCCAGACTGCTGACTCTGGCACTGGGGGCTTGGTATTTGCTCGGCTACGTCGGCGTCGGAGTGCGCGGCGCGGCCTGGGGGTGGTTGGGGCAATTCGGCCTGCGCGCCCGGCGGCCGCAGAGCGAGCTGGTGGTGGGGGTGGTGGCTGGGCTGGGAGCGTGGGCGGCGGCACTGGCCGCCGCGCTCTTGCTGGCCGCCGTGGTCGGGATCTTTGCCGGCGAGGACTTTCTTCAGGCCCGCGAGTCGCCCGAGGAGATCGTCTGGATGGCGGGGCTGCCGGTGGTGATGCGGATCCTGCTGTCCCTGTCTGCCGGAATCTTCGAGGAGATCTTCTTTCGTGGCTTCTTGCAGCCGCGTGTTGGCGTTGGGTTGTCCGCCGCCTTTTTCGCCGCCGCTCACCTGGGCTATGGCGAGCCGATGATGCTCGCTGGGATCATCGTGTTGTCGTTGATTTACGCTGCTTTGGCGCGTTGGCGCGGCAACATCTTGGCGGCGATCACCGCCCACGTCCTCTTTGATCTAGTGCAGCTCTTGGTGGTGATCCCCGCGGCTCTGGCTGGTCTGGAAGCCAGCGGCGCGGCGGTAGCCGTCTTGCCCTAGGACCGTCCACCGATCTGCTACACTGCGTCCGATGCCTCCCGAGAAGCCACAGGTTCGCATCACTATCGATAGTCGATTCGAGCACATCGACCTGATTCAGGTCGTGTTAGACGATGCCATGGACCGCCTGGGACTCGACGAGGACGCTCGCCATTGGGTGGGGATCGCGGTTCGCGAGGCAGTGGCCAACGCTATCAAGCACGGCAATCGGCAAGACCCCGACAAGGAGGTTGATGTTGAGCTGGCGCTGGTCGGCGAGCAGGTCGTGATCCGCATCGAGGATCGCGGCGAAGGGTTCGATCCGGAGTTGGTGGACAATCCTGTGGCGCCGGAGAATCTGCTCAAATCCAGTGGCCGAGGCATCTTCTACATGAAGAATTTCATGGATGAGATCGAGTACAGCTTTCGGCCGGGCGGCGGCACGGTGGTTACCTTGCGCAAATGTCTGGTCCGGCCGGAATGAGAATGTCCATTGCAGCGGCAACTAAAGCAGCGCGGCGATAACCAAGCAGCGGCGGAGATGGAAAGGAGCTGATCGGATGAAGATTTCAGTGAGTCAGAAAGAAGGTGTCACGGTGCTGGCGCCGAAAGGCAAGATCACCATTGGCGTCGGCGACGTGGCCCTGCGCGAAGCGGTGTGCCAAGCCCTGGAAGCGGGGGCGCAGAAGATCTTGTTCGACCTCGCCGGAGTTACGACCATGGACTCCTCGGGCATTGGCGAGTTGGTCAGCGCCTACACCACGGTGACCAACCGAGAGGGCCAGCTCAAATTGGCCAGCTTGCCGAAGAAGGTCACCGACATTCTGCAGGTCACCCAGCTGATCACCGTATTCGAGGTCTTCGACACGGTCGATGAAGCGGTCGCGGCGTTCTAGACGTCGAGGGGCTGAGACCGAGGGGTTAGAACCCCTCGCTAGTACATGACGTCCCTGTGGGACGGGGAATTGGCGGCCTTCGTCCGCCCCGCTGGGGCGGACGTTGTACAATAGCGAGGGATTTTAATCCCTCGTCTCTTCGCGCCCGTTCTCATGCCCAGGCTGCTGGCCATGTCCACCGATTCCGCTGAGCACCACCCAGTCCCACAACCCAAGCTGCGTTTATCACCGCGGTTGATCGAACTTGCTGGCCAAGTGGAGCGCCGCCTGCCGCAGTTGATCCCTCCCGCCGACCATCGGCCCGAGGCTGTGCACGGGGCGATGAGCTACGCTCTGACCGGCCGCGGCAAGCGGCTGCGACCGGTGCTCACCCTGGTGGTGGCCGAGATCTTTGGCCGACCGAGCCCGGTGATTCTCGATCTGGCCTGCACCATCGAGATGATTCATGCCTGCTCATTGGTGCTCGACGACCTGCCGATGATGGACGACGCCGAGCTGCGTCGTGGTCGGCCCAGCACCCATCTGGTGTATGGCCAAGACATCGCCACCTTGGCGGCCTTTGCTTTGCTCAATCGGGTGTTCGAGGTGGTCGCCGAAGGTAGCCATCGGCTGCGGATGAAACGCTACGCGCCGGAGGATTTGATTCACCTGCTGACCGACGCCATTGGCAGCCGCGGTCTGATCGGCGGTCAAGCCCTCGATCTGGAGCGCCGCCTGGATCTCGACCTCGAGCGGCTGGAGTACATCCACTCGCACAAGACCGGCGCGCTGTTTACCGCCGCCGCTGAGTTGGGGGCGATGGCTGCCGACGCCCGGCGGCGCGAGCTGGCGGCGGTCACTCGCTATGCCAAGAACCTGGGCCTCTCGTTCCAGATCACCGACGATCTGCTAGACGTCACCGCGAGCAGTAGCGAAACCGGTAAGGACAGCAATCAGGATCGAGACAAGATGACCTTCGTCAAGCTGCTCGGCACCGCTGGCGCCAGCGCCTTGGCTAGCGAGTTGATCGATTTCGCGATCGACTCCTTGGCGCCTCTCGGTCGCCGCGCCGACCCGCTGCGCGAACTCGCCGAGGCGGTAGGCGGACGGAGCGTCTAGTGGGCTCGCAGGACAATCTCGACCAGGTGCGCTTGGAGCTGCGGCGGATGGGCTACCTCGACCACAGTGTCGAGCGCCTGCTCTTGCAAGATGCCCTCAAGCCGGCCGGCTCGGTGCGTACCTGGCTGGCCCTGGCGGGTCGTGTGGGTCTGATCGGCGGTGGCTTGGCGGCGTTGTTTTCTACCTTGGTGCTGGCGGCTTGGAATGGTCATCTATCGAGCAGCCCTTTCGATCTGCTGCCGCTCTTTCTGCATCTGGCACCGCCGATGGTGCTGGGGCTGGCCTTGGTTTTCTTGGGCTTGGCGGCGCTGCTGATCGTTGTGTTGCGGCTGTCGCATTGGCGCCGGATCGGTACCTTGAGCACGACGGTGGCGGCGCTGGCGGTGGCCACGCTCTCTGCCGCCGGCTTGTGGCAAGGGCAAGATTTGTGGGGCTCGGCGGCGGCCTGGCAGCTGGGATTGCTGGTGCTGGCGTTGCCAATGGTGGCTTATGGACTGTTTCAAGTCATCCATGGTGGCCTGCTAGCGTTGTCGGTGCGGATGACCGAGCGGGCTCCGAGCCGGCCCAGTTCGCCCCATGGGTGGATCGCCCTGGTGCTCTTGTTGCTCACTCTGCTGACCCTGCTTCCGGCGATTTTGGATCTTGGAACAGGCCTGGATCCGCTCCCTTCGAGTTTGCCGATGCTGCCCCTCGAACGAGTCTTGCTGATCGGGGTGGATGGTGTCTTGCCGGGTGAACTCGACTACCTGTTGGCCAGTGGCGAGCTGCCGGAGATTGAGCGACGGCTGGATCACGGCGGGGTGCTGTTGTCCTATCCCCGGCCCGAGGGGCCGCCGGCCGCCTTCTGGACCACCGTCGGCACCGGTTTACCGGCAGCCGGGCATGGTTTGGTGTCCTTGGATAGCTTCCGTCCGGCCGGTCTCAGCCGGCCTCTGTATCGCAGCGGTTGGCTGCGGCCCTGGTGGGCCCTGGTGGCCGAGCCGCTGGGGTTGGCGGAGTATCGCGCGGTGCTGTCGCAGAGCCGTCGTGGCTGGGCCTTTTGGGAGTTGGCGGCGAGTGGCGAAGCGCCGGCCGTCGTGGTCAATTGGTGGGGGACCTTTCCGGCTGAGCCACTCGCTGGCTTAGTGGTGGCTCATGGTGCTTATCAGATGCTCGGCGATGCTACCGCTGGCGCGGTCGAGCCGGCAATGGCAGAGGCCGGCCTACGCCAGTTGCGCGACGACCTCGAGTTGGAGGCTTCCGCGCCACGTCTCGCCGCCGCCCTGCCAGGGCTGCGAGCAGCGTTGCCTAAGTCGTCCTACGCTGAGCTGGTCGCAGCGGCGCTAAAGCCCGACGAGTTCTATCGCCGGGTCTTCGCCCGGGCTTTGTCTGCGGATCGGCCGCGGGCGGCTGCGCTTTACCTGCCGGCTCTCGACATTGCCGCCACCTTGACTGGAGCAGATGGGGTCGCACAGGCTGACCTGCTGCGTTGGCAGCTCGAAGCTGTGGATCGCCTGGTCGCCGAGGCTGGCGACATCGGGACGGTGGTCCTGGTTTTCGATCCTGGTCGCCGCGGTGTCGGTCGCGGTGGTGTCGATCAAGGCCGAGTGCTGCTGTGGCGGCGGGATGGCTGTGCCGCCGAGAATTTGCCGAGCATCGAACCAGAGGTGATCGCCGCCAGTCTGCTGCGTGCCCTGGGGCTGCCGCAGAGCCGCGAGCTGCCCGAGCCGCCAGCGCTATGCAACTGGCCCGCCGCCAGCCTGACCCTCGACACCTTCGGTCACCGTCGGGCTACGGATGCGGTGGAGCGGAGCGAGGAGTACCTCGAGAACCTGCGTTCGTTGGGTTATTTGTAGAAGCTCCATGGCATGGCCATCGGGGGGTGGTTAGACGGTGAGGGGGTTGATGACCTCGACCGGTCCATATTTCTGGCTGCTCGACAAGTCCTCGGAATAGAGGACTTTGGCTCCGCATTGCTGTGCAGCTTGGACGATGAGCGCATCCCAAAAGGAAATGGCGTAGCGAGCCTCGACGTCGAGCGCTCGGAGTATTGAACTTCCATCGTTCACCACCACCTGCCAGGTCAGGTAGTCTCCGATCACTTCTCGTGACTCTGTCAGGGAGATCGGATTTGCTGCTTTACGCCGAATATTGACGTAGAGTTCTTGCAACACCTGGGTGCTGATTGCCCCTGTGCGGTCGAGCCAGAGGCGGCCGACGAGCGCGCTGGCCCGGTCGTGTTTCTCCCCGGAGCCACGATCGTGGGCGTAAACCAGAATGTTGGTGTCGACGAAGAGCTTATCGCTCATGAAGTTCGGCGCGTGAGGAAGGACGGGTCCAGTGGAGATCGAAACCGCGCTCCAGGCGCTGGATCGAGCGTGCCTGTGCCGATTCGTACTGCCAGTCGGCGTGAATCAGCGCCTCGAGGTTCTTGCTCATCATTCGGCTGACCGAGGTGCCTCGCCGAGCAGCCAGGATCTTCGCCTCGCGGACGAGATTGGAATCCAGGCTCAGTGTGATGTTGGTCGTTCTCATCTGATGCCTCCACGCAAAGAGTGTAGCACGGTTTTCGTGGATAGGTTGCTGGCGTCAGGAAGTGGGCTAGCTGGATGATCGAGAGGGATCTCCAGCTCCGTTTGCATGACTTGGCGACCTGCCGGCGGTGCAAATGGGGCTGAGAGAAGCTTGACATGTGAACCACATACAACTAGCGTTTAGGCATGTCGGTGATGATCCAAATCCGCAATGTTCCAGACCCACTGCACCGCATTCTCAAAGCTCGTGCCGCCCTCGAAGGCAGGTCGCTCTCTTCCTATTTGCTGGCCGAGATCGAGCGCAGCGCCGAGCGCCCGACGACGCGCGAGCTGCGCCAGCGCCTACACCAGCGCCAACCGGTGCGTCCTAGCATCCCTCCGGCCAGTATGGTGCGTGCCGAGCGCCAATCGCGATGATCGTCGTCGACGCTTCGGCCATGCTGGAGGTGCTCCTACTCACTCCAGCCGCCAGCGAGATCGAAGATCGCTGCTTCGCCCCTGGCGAGACTCTTCACGCCCCGCATCTCATCGATCTTGAGATCACTCAGGTACTTCGGCGCTACTGCGCCATCGGCGACTTGGCTCCGCTGCGCGCTCAGGAGGCGATGGACGATTTGGCCTTCTTCGGTCTCAGCCGTTACCCGCACGATGTCTTCTTGCCGCGAATCTGGCAGCTACGACACAATGTAACCGCCTATGACGCGGCTTACCTCGCCCTCGCCGAAGAGCTAGCCGCACCATTGCTGACTTGCGACCAGCGACTGGCCGCGGCTCCTGGGCACCACGCTGTGGTCGAGGTCTGTGGCAGCTGAGGGCCGTCTGCCACGAGCGACGGTGCGACTGCCCGAAGGTCGAGGGCTTGTCGTCTGAGGCAAGGCGCTGTTTGCTATGATGCGCCGCGGCGGCGCGATTTGGACCCGAGAGTCGCGTTGATCGTCCCTCTGGCTGAATCAACCCCGGACTGTGGGGCGTGCGGTTGGCAGATATTCTCGACGGAGATCCCCCTGATCATGGATAGTTCACAGATTCGTACTCGCAACTGGCTCGTCCTGTGTTTTCTGGTCGCCGGGGCGTGGGCCCTGCCGCTGTTGGCGGCGGAGCCGGCACCGGTGGTCATCCTGGGCTTTGATGGAGTCGACGCCAAGCTCACCGAGCGGTGGATGGACGAAGGCCAGCTGCCCAACCTGGCCAAATTACGCGACCAAGGCACTTTCAGCCCGCTGCGCTCGACGGTGCCGTCGCAGACGCCGGTGTCGTGGTCGACTTTCTCGACTGGACTCGATCCGGGCCGGCATTCGATTTTCGATTTCCTCAAGCGCGATCCCGAGACTTATGTGCCGGGTTTCGCCGCCTTCGATCAGGGTAAGGAGCCGTTCTTGTGGGGCGAGCGCACGCCGCTGATCCTCGGCTTGGGTTGCGCCGTGGTCTTGTTGCTGCTGGTTTTCGCGCTGCTCAAGCTTTTGCGCCGTTCGACCCGGCTGGCGCTGGCCGCCGCCTTGGTGTTGGCGATCACCGGGGGGGTGGTTTCTAACGTCGCCGCGGCGCGCTATCTGCCCAAGGAGCAGCCGATCGCGATCAATCGTCAGCAGGGCGACACCTTCTGGGAGGTACTCGGTGCCGCTGGCAAAAAGGTCAAAGTGGTGCGGGTGCCGGTGACCTTCCCGCCGACTCCCTTTGAGCATGGCGAGCTGCTCACCGGTCTCGGCACCCCGGATATGTCGCTGCGTATTGGCAAGCCGTTCTACTTCACCTCGGAGCTGTTTTTTCAGCCCAAGGGGGGCGGTGATTTTTCGATCGAGGTGGTCGAGCTGATCGACAACAGGGGGGAAATACCCACCGAGATCAAGGGGCCGCCGAACGAACTTTTCCCCGACCTGGAACGCTACATCAAGATTCCGATGACTTTGACCGTCGCCGAGGACCGCTCCAAGTTGTCGATCGAGCTGCCGGACAGCTCCCTCGACCTGCGCCCCGGCGAGTGGAGCGATTGGCAGCACTTTACCTTCCCCTTCAATCCACTGGTCAAGCTGTACGGCATTGGTCGTTTCCGTCTGCTGTCGATCGATCCAGAGGTACGGCTTTATCTGTCGCCGATCAACTTCGATCCCGAGAGGCTGCCGCCCAATCTGCAGATCACCACGCCGAAGAAATTTGTCGACCGGCTGACCTCGCGCTTTGGTCTGTTCAAGACCATGGGCTGGTCGGTCGATACCTGGTCGATGAACGAAGGCACTCTCGACGAGGCCGCATTCTTAGAAGATATCGACTTCACCGTCGACAAATACCAGGAGATCCTGAACGGCCACCTCGACGATGCCGATTGGGACCTGATGGTGCACTACTTCGAGTTCCCCGACCGAGTGCAGCACATGATGTGGCGCTTCTTCGACGAGCAACATCCCCTTTACGACGCCGAGGAGGCCGCCAAATGGGGGGGGTCGATCCTGGAGTCGTATCAGCGGATGGATGAGATCGTCGGTGAGACCCTCAGCCGGATGCCCGAGAACGCCATGCTGATGGTGGTCTCGGACCACGGTTTTGCCTCCTTCCGCCGCGGTATGAACTACAACACCTGGCTGGCCAAGAATGGCTACATGACCCTGACTGGCGAGGATGCGGACCGCAAGAACCTCGAGGACCTGTTCGACAAAGGCGATTTCTTTGTCAATGTCGACTGGTCCCAGACCCGCGCCTACGCCCTTGGCCTGGGGCAGATCTACATCAATCTGAAGGGGCGCGAGGGCCAAGGTGTGGTCGAGCCCGGGGCCGAGTACGAGGCTTTGGTGGTGGAACTCAAGGCCGGGCTAGAAGCGTTTGTCGATGAGCAGACGGGCGAGCATCCGGTGGCCTATGTGTGGACTCGCGACGAGATCTACGGCCAGTACGATCCGCAGCTGATCCCTGATCTAATCCCCTCGAACGCGGCCGGCTACCGGGTCGGCTGGCAGGATGCCCTGGGTGGCATCGGCAAGGCGATTGTCGAGGAAAACGAGAGCATCTGGAGCGGCGACCACTGCTCGGTCTACCCACCGTTGGTCAACGGCATTTTATTCAGCAACTCGCCGTTGGTCGGCGAGGCACCCTACATGGCCGACATCATGCCGACCTTGCTGCAGCACTTTGGCGTGACCTCGGCGACCGAGTTCGACGGCAGCAGCCTCTTGCCGGGAAGCTAGGCCGGGTTGCGGCGCCGGGTTGGCAGCGGGTGGGTGGCCGCCAGCAGAGCGGTGGCGATGCTGCTGGCCCTTCTCTGGGTCACTCAACTGCTGCTCGCCCAGCCGGCTGGCACTGATCACCGCGGTGCTGAGGAAGACGCCAGTCGTGAGGTCGAACTGGCTCGCTTGCGCCAGGAAATTGCCCGCCTCGACATTCGAGTGCGGGCGATGCGGCAGCGGGAACAAGGTCTCGATTCCACCGTCCGGCGGGTGGCCGCCGAACTCGAACTGCAACAACGACAGCTAGAAGAAGCTAGCGCCGCCTTGGCTTTGGTGGCTCAGCGCGCCGCCACCACCCATCAGCGAGTGCAGTTGCTCGAGGGCGATGTGCTCTCTCTGCGGGACGATTTGCGCCGCCGTTTGGTGGGCCTCTACAAGCTTGGCCACCAGGGGTATTTGCGCCTCTTTTTGTCGGTCGGGCCGAGCGAGGATCTCTTGCCGGCGATTCGTCAGCTGCGCTTCATGGCCTTTCGTGATCGCCAAGTGCTCAGTCTTTACAGCGAGACCCGAGACCGTCTGGCCGCCGAGCGCGAGCGCTTGCGGGCCGAGGTGGCCGAAGCTGAGGGATGGCGGGATCAGGAGCAGCAACGCCGCGATCAGTTGGCCGATATGCGCCGCCAGCACCAGCGGCTGCTGCGCCGGGTGGAGCGCGAACGCCGACAGTTGGAAGCCGAAAGCAGTGAACTCAACGACCGAGCGCTGAAGTTAGCGAAGTTCATCGAGGTGCTGGTCAGCGGCAATGGTGCCGCCCTTGCCGGGGCGCCGATCGACGGCTATCGTGGGGTGCTCGACTGGCCGGTTCGCGGCCAGGTCACTGGCGAGTTCGGCCCGCGGCTCGACCCCCGCTACGGCACCGAAGTGCCGCACAATGGGGTCGAGATCAGTACCGGTTTGGGTTCGCGGGTGCGGGCGGTATTTCCCGGCCGGGTGGTCTTCGCCGACCGTTTCGAGGGTTATGGACCGATGGTGGTGCTGCACCATCCGGAGCGCGTCTTCACCCTTTACGCTGGATTGGGCCAAGTGCTGGTGACAAAGGGCGATGTGGTATCATTAGGAGGTATGTTGGGGACTGCCACGGACCGACTTTATTTCGAGATTCGCAACGAGCAGACCCCCGAGGACCCTCGCCGGTGGTTGCGCTGACTCCCGCCTGACACCGTTCCTACCGCGAGATTTCTACCATGAGATTTCTGCTGTGAGGCATTCGTACCCACTCACCGTAAAGCAGGTGGATTGTTGATGATAAGCCGAGGCCGGTTGATTTTCATTGCTTGTTCTCTGCTGACCGTGGTCACCCTGCTGGGCGGCACACTGTTGGCTTCGACTCCCCGCCATCGGGACGACGGTGCGGATTCGCTCTACAAGTACTTGTCGGTATTCACCGATGTGTTCGGCCTGGTGCGGCGCTCCTACGTCGACGAGACCGACCCCGAGGAGTTGATGGCGGGTGCTTACGAGGGTGCCACCGAGGCCCTCGGTCCCTTCGCTCTCTATGTTCCTCAAGGACAGCTCGAACGCTACCTGGCCGGGCGCGAGATCGGTGCCGGTCGCAGTGGTCTGTTGGTGCTCAAGGAACGGGGCATGGCCTATGTCATCAGTGTGGTCGAGGGCTCGCCGGCCGACACCGCCGGGCTTGAGGCGGGCGATCTGCTGGCCTCGCTCGATGGCCGCTCGACCCGCGATCTGCCCCTGTGGGAGATCCATACTCTGCTCTCCGGCGAGATCGGTCGCGAGATCGGGATGGAGCGCATTCGCCTCGGCCAGAGCGAGGAGGTCAGCTTGACCCTGGCGGAGTACCCGTCGCCTGGAGTCGGCCTGCGAGCCGAGCAGGGAGTCGGGGTTTTGCAGATCCACCGCTTTGACGATTCGACCTTCGCGGATATCGATCTCAGCCTGCAGACTCTGTTGGGCGCGGGCGACCAGCTGCCCGAGCTGACCGAGCGCGACCGGTTGCTGATCGATCTGCGCGGAGTTACGGGTGGCGACAGCGCCGTTGCCTATCGCGTGGCGAGTCTTTTCGCCACCGGCGAGATCGGTGTCTTGAAGAATCGCCAAGAGACCTTCAAGACTTTCAACGGAGCCTTGCAGGCCCGCTGGCAAGGCCGCCTGGTGATGCTGACCAACCGCGGTACCCAGGGAGCCGCTGAAGTGTTCGCGGCGGTACTCAAGCAGGCTGCCGGGGCGCTGTTGGTGGGGGATCGCACTTTTGGCCACAGCGGGCGCTTGAGCTTGCGTCAGCTGTCCAGCGGTGGCCATCTGCAAATTACCGACGCCTTCTTCACCGGCCCCGACTTGGAGCCGTTGAGTTCCAGCCTGATGCCCGACCATCGGGTGCCGGTGTGGGTCGCTGCCGAGGAGGACGACGAAGACGGTTCGCCGGTCGACCCGGTGCTCGAACGTGGTCTTGAGGTGCTGCTCGAAGAGGAGCCGGAGGCCGTCGAGCAAGCCGCTTGAACGGCACCTTTCCGGTGCCGGCTGATGTCCGACCATGGCGGCAAAGAAAAAATCCTCACGGGCGCGAGTTTCGCGTCGTCGGCGGCTGGGGTTTGCCCTCGGCGCGGTGTTGTTGTTCGCCGTTGTGCTCTACTTCGGCGTTGAACTGGCGAAGCCGCCTGCCGTTCCGGATCTAACCCAGCTGACCGAGGTCGAGCCCGCAACCGAGAGCCTCGCAGAGGGCCCTGTTCAGTCGTCGGAGCCTGCTCCTACGGCGGCTGCGGCAGCACCGAGCGGCGCCGCGGCCAAATCCCTAGCGCCGCCATCGCGAAAACCGTTCGAAGTCGTTCGCCAACCCCCTCCGGCAGCGGCCGAGCGACCGCGAATCGCATTAGTGATCGACGATCTGGGACGCAGCTTGCGCGATGTCGAGGCTCTGGCTGCGTTGGGCATCGAGATCACCTACGCCGTCTTGCCCTTCGAAACCCGGACCCGTGAAGTGGTGGCGGAGCTGAACGGTCGCGGCGTCGAGTACATCTGTCATATGCCGATGCAACCTCGGGGTGGGGCCAATCCCGGTCCCGGGGCTCTGACCTTGGCGATGAGTCACGAAGAACTGCGCCAAGCCGCTCGGCAGGCGCTGGCGGCGGTGCCGGGAGCCCGCGGGGTCAACAACCACATGGGGTCGAGCATTTCCGCCGAGCGCCAGGCGATTTCACAGGTGCTCGCCGTGGTGTCCGAAGCCGGGCTGTATTACCTCGACTCGCGCACTAGCGCCGACACCCTGGGCTACAGTGTCGCCCGCCAGTTCGGCGTGCCAGCCGGCGAGCGGCAGGTGTTTCTCGACACCGAGCGCGATCCGCGGTTCATCGAGCAGCAATTCGAACGACTTCTGCGTCTGGCTCGTCAGCGCGGCGGGGTGATCGTCATCGCCCACCCCTACCGCGAAACCCTCGAGATCCTCGCCCGCGAGATTCCCCGCGCGCGGGCCGCGGGTGTGGACTTTGTGCGGCTCAGTGAGTTGCTCGATAGCGGCGGGGTCAGCTGAGCTGGCGAAAGACCTCCGCGGGCCGCCGTTGCAGAGCCCGCAGGCTGGCCGCCAGGCCGGTGGTGACCGCTAGCAGGGCGGTGAGCAGGGGTGCCGCGACGAGTTCGCTGAGGGGCCATAGCCAGTCGATCTGCATGCCGAAGTGCAACACCGCCCAGCCCAGAGCGGCGCCTCCGAGGGTCTTGTAGAGCGCTCCTTCGGCGCCGCGGTGCAGGGCTCCGGCGCTGATCGCACTGGCGAGGATGGCCAAGCCGGCGAGCACCGACAGGCCGCCTAGTAGGCGAACCCCCAGGGCCAGTCGGCGGAGAATGGCGGCGATCCGTTCGAGTACCTCGCGAATGCGGATCAAGGTGATGTTGGGGAACTCGGCGGCCAGCCGGTCTTGGACCGCCTGATCTGCGGCGGCTGCTCGATGCGGTGGACGAAGAGCCGGTCGCCGCCGAAGTCAAGACTGCTGCTCGCGGCTCTTGACTTCTTCCCACAGCCGGTCGAGCTCGGCCAAATCGGTGTCGGACAGTTCGCGGCCGCTGGTCTCGACCGCCTGCTCGACGGCCTGAAAGCGGCGCCGGAACTTACCGTTGGCTTGGGCGAGGGTGGCTTCGGGGTCGAGTTCGAGATGGCGCGCCAGATTGGCGAGCGAGAACAGCAGGTCGCCGAGTTCTTCCTGCACCGCTGCCCGGCTGGCGCCATCATCCTGCCGCCGTTCGGCGAGGGCTTGTTCGAGTTCGCCAAGTTCTTCGTAGACCTTGCCCAACACATCGTCCAGCTGCGGCCAGTCGAATCCGACAGCGGCAGCTTTCTGGGTCATGCGATAGGCGCCGACTAGCGCCGGCAGGGAGGTGGGCACCCCGGCCAGAGTCGAGCGTCGCCCCTCGATTTGACGCTTGCGTCGCTCCCAGGACCTGGCCACCGCCGCGGCGTCGGCCAGACGCTCGCCGCCGAAGACGTGCGGGTGGCGGTCGATCATCTTTTGGTGGATACGGTCGATCACTGAGGCGAGATCGAAGTCACCGCCCTCGGCGCCGAGCTGGGCGACGAAGACGACTTGAAAGAGCAAATCACCCAGCTCGCTGGCCAGCTCGTCGAGGTCGCCGCCATCGATGGCCGCCGCGACCTCGTGCGCCTCCTCGATCAGATAGGCGCGCAAATCTTCGAGGGTCTGGCGGCGATCCCAAGGGCAGCCGTCGGCAGCCCGCAGCCGGGTTATCAGCTCTACCAGTTTGGTGATGTCGGCGGTGCTTGCGCTAGCCATCTCGGAGACTCTGAAAGCGGTCTGTCGCTGTCGTCGGCCGAGAATTCACTCTGACTCGCTCGCCAACCGGTGAAAACCACTTTCTGTTAAGTTTGCGAGTAAGATATCGGGGGATTCGCATCGCTACCAAACCGGAAGCGGATCCACTCTCGGGTTGCGCGGATCATCTCTCGCCGGGCAGCGACGCGCAAGGCCAGGGCGGGCATCCGCAGTGCCGATAGACGAAATCATGCAAACAACAACAGCGGCAGCAACCAGGCGGGGGTGGGTGAACGTGGCGCTGTTCATCGGCCTGGCGGTGATCGGCGCCGCGCCGTCTGCCACCGCGCAGGGTGAGGAAATCGAACTCCTATCACCCACCCGGCAGAGCTTGCGCCGGGTCCAAAATGCTTGGCAGCGGTGGGTCAAAGCCTATTACGCCAGTGATCGTCACGCTGCCGATGTGGCGATCGAAGAATCGCTGACCATCTGCAACTACTTGGGTATGGAGCGCTTACCGGACCTCAGTCTGGCGGCGGGAGTCTACGCGGTGCGCAGTGCCGCGGCGGGTGACCCGGCGATGGCCAATTGGGCGCTGTTGGCCGCACGACGGTTCGATCCCCAAAGGCCGGAGACTGAGTTTGCCGCTGCTGAAGTGGCGCGTCATGAAAACCACTTCCTGGATGCTGCCCTCGGGCTTGGCCGCGGCTACTTTCGGCTGTTGCGGCAACCTTCAAGCCGCCGTCTGTGGTTTAGCAACGGGCTGCTCTTCATCTTGTACGTGCTGCTGGTCAGTGGTGGGCTGTTTATCGCCCTACAGATGTTCTCCAAGGGCCAAGCTCTGATGGCCGACCTACAGCAGCGTTTTCTACCCGCTGATTGGCCGGTGGTGGCGTTGTGGCTGGTGCCGATACCCATGTTGCTGTGGCCGCTGGTTTTGCCCAACGGACTGCTGTGGTTGTTGCTCTATTGGAGCCTCTTGCTGTGGGGCTACCTCTCTTCTAGCGAGCGCTGGGTGTTGTCGGCGGTCTGGCTGCTCGCCGGCTTGATGCCGGTCGTGTTGCCACTGCAACAGCGCATCGTCCAACGCCAACTGTCGCCGTCGGTGCGGCTGCTCGATAGCCTCGCCGAAGGCAGCCTCTATGGTGACTTGTTCATCGATCTAGAGGCTCTCAAGACGGTCTTGCCCGAGAGCCTGGCAGTCGACGAACTTCGGGCCGACCTCTACCGTCGCTTGGGACAGTGGGAGCATGCCAAGGCTCTCTACCAGCGTCTCACGGAGGCGGAGCCGGACAACGCCTCGGTACTGATCAATCTGGCGGTCTACGCCCATCGCGAACGCGACTTCAGCCAGGCGATCCAGCTCAATCAGGCCGCCACCGAAATCGACTCGAGCTTGGCTGAGGGGTTCTACAATCTCAACCAGGCTTATGCTCAGACCTATGAATTCTCGCGTTCCAATCTGTCGTTGGCACAGGCGCGGGCGCTCGACAGCGATCGGGTGAGTTCATGGATTGAAGACGAGTCGCGGCGCGAGAAACCGGTGCCGGTCGATGGCAGCCTGCAGCGAGCGCCCGAGATTCGCCAGGCATTGGATAGCTATTGGGATACCCAGAACCCCACCTTTGCTCGGTGGACGGACTGGCGATCTTGGCAGTCGCTGGTGGCTTTCTTGGTGTTGATGGTCGGCGGTCGTTGGCTGCGCAGGCTGTTGCGAGATGGAGCAGGGCGGCGCTACTCTCGGGCGGCGCCGGCACCGCACGCGGCCTGGCTGCGGGCTCTCTTGCCAGGGGCGGTTGCGGCTGAAGACGGGCATGGTACGCGGGCGTTTCTCGCCTTGGTGATACCGGTGGTCTGTTTGATGATTCCCTTGCTTCGGCGCATAGGCTGGCGTTTGCCGCTGGGTTACGAGCCGGCAGGTTGGCTGTTGGTGATTTTTGCCGCGGCGGCGCTGGCGATACTCTGGTTGATCCGTTTGCGCATCGAGCTGGCGGACTGAAGGGCGGTGCTCGACGATGGCGCTCGAAGGTGACCTGCGAAGTTCCTCATTAGGCGACGTGCTGCGGCGGGTGGCCGGGGACCGTGCCACCGGCATCCTCACCATCCAGGGTGAAGGCGACATTGTCGCGGTGTCCTTTCTTGGCGGCGAGATCGTCTCAGCCGATGCCTTGAACGAGACCGTCGAAGAAGGGCTTGGCCAGATTCTCATCGGCGACCTGATGCCGCGAGCCGACTTCGACGCCGCGGCGCGTGAGCACCAGGCCGGTAGTGGTGGCAGTCTGGGTGACTTGCTGGTGGGCAAAGGTCTGCTCGATCGAGAGCAGCTACTGCAGGGGATTCGCCAGCAGATCTACGCTCTGCTGCTGCGCGTCCTGCCCTGGCGCCAAGGTGAGTACAAGTTCTACGGTGGCAACGAGGTTTCGTTCGAGGAGGGCTTCGCCCCGATCTCCATCGAAGAGCTGCTGGTGCGCTTTCGCCGCGACTTGGGCGGACCCGAGCAAGAAGGGGAGTTGCCAGATCTCGACTCTGTTTATGGCCGAGTGCGGCAGGAGCAAGCGCCGCGAGTCTTGGGCCGTGATGGCGATGGCAGTGGCGGCGGAGTGTGGATTTCCGAGGACGAGGCGGTGGTCTTGCACAACATCGATGGGCGGCGGCGTGCCCAATCGGTCGGCAAGACGCTGAAATTTGGCCACTACAAGATGGTCTACAGTCTGCATCGTCTACGCCAGCGGGGCCTAGTTGAAAAGCTGTCCTCGGGGCAGGAGGGTAGCTCTCTGTTGGGCAAGACCCTGGACGAGGAGCTAGCGCCTCTGTTGCGCGAGCCTGAGGGGTTTGGGCCCGACGTATTTCGCCCTCCCGATCAGATTCCGGGACCCATCGACCTACAGTTCGATTTTGGTTCTGAGGAAGCGGATCCTGCCGAGGATCCGGTGGTCGTCGCCGAGCGCTTGGCCGCCGTGACCAGCATGTGGCGTGGCTGGTTGGCGGGAGTCATGGCGGCCTTGCTGGTGGTGGCGATCCTCGCGTTGCTGCTCGAAAGACCTACCATCCTGCTGTTGCCTTTCCCATGGCAGGCTAGCGATCGAGCGGCTCATGAACGACAACAGCTGCAGACCCGCTACGCCAAGATCGATCGCGCCGCCAGCACTTTTTTCCTGATGGACGCCTACTTTCCCGACTCGTTGGACAGTCTGCGGGGTTTGGGCTTGCTTTGTCGGTCGGATCTGCGCGATACCTCCGGGCGACCACTGCTCTACACCGCTGAAGATGTGGCCTATCGTCTCGAGCCGCTCAGCCCGGTCGGCGCTCCGTCTCGCCACGGATCAATTACCGACAACCTGCATCTCGACCCGCACTTCTTGCCGGCCACAGTCTCCAGCATTCCCCCTCTCTTTCTCAAAGACTGAGTTGCCGGCCGCGAGCCGAGTTCCGGTGGCGGCTCAGGCGCCGGATCTCAGCGTATTTCTCGGTGCCGGAATAAATATGAGTCGAGGATTGTCATATATGGTGAGTTCGGTATTGACATCAGCCGACTAAGGTTTGTAGAGTTTGCAGGATCTCGCAGGTCGCGGCCCTGTGGCCTATCGGTCAAGTGGCCCATCGGCCCATCGGTTTCTTGGGTCGCCCGCCCTCAGCCAGACATGCCACCGCGTGAGATCCCCACGGAGCAGCGAATTTCAGCGTTCAAGGAGACGTTTTATGAGCAAGATCATCGGTATCGACTTGGGTACGACCAACAGTGTCGTAGCGGTCATGGAAGGATCGGAGGGCAAGGTCATTGCCAACTCAGAGGGCGCCCGTACCACCCCCTCAGTAGTTGCTTTCACTGACAGCGGCGAGCGCCTGGTGGGCCAAGTGGCCAAGCGCCAGTCGGTGACCAATCCTGAGAACACCGTCTATTCAGTCAAGCGTTTCATGGGTCGTCGTCACGACGAGGTGTCCGAAGAGCTGAAGATGGTGCCTTACAAAGTCGAGAAGGCAGACAACGGCGATGTCCGAGTGCGGGCCGAGGGCAAGCTGTTCTCGCCGCCAGAGATCTCGGCGATGATCCTGCAGAAGCTCAAACAGGCGGCTGAGGATCATTTAGGCGAGAAGGTCGAAGAGGCGGTGATCACCGTTCCGGCCTACTTCAACGATGCCCAGCGCCAGGCGACCAAAGATGCCGGCAAGATTGCCGGGCTCAAGGTCCGCCGGCTGGTTAACGAGCCCACCGCGGCGGCCTTAGCTTATGGCTTGGACAAGAAAACGGATCAGAAGATCGCGGTCTATGACTTTGGTGGTGGCACCTTCGACATCTCGATTCTCGAGGTCGGCGAAGGGGTGGTTGAGGTCAAGGCGACCAATGGTGACACCCACCTCGGTGGTGACAACGTCGACCAGAAGGTGATCGAGTGGCTGCTGGCCGAGTTCAAGAAGGATCAGGGCGTCGACTTGTCGCAGGACCCGATGGCGGTGCAGCGGCTCAAGGAGTCGGCGGAGAAGGCCAAGATCGAACTCTCCTCGACCCAGCAAACCGAAATCAACCTGCCTTTCATCACCGCCGACGCTTCCGGCCCCAAGCACCTCAACATCAAGTTGTCGCGCTCCAAGCTTGAGCAGCTGATCGGTGATCTGGTCGAGCGCTCCTTCGGCCCCTGCCGCCAGGCGCTGAAGGACTCGGGCTTGAAGGCTGCGGAGATTGACGAGGTGGTGATGGTCGGTGGCCAGACCAGGATGCCGCTGATCCAGCAGAAGGTGCAAGAGTTCTTCGGCAAGGAGTCGCACAAAGGCGTCAACCCGGACGAGGTGGTGGCGATCGGCGCCGCCATCCAGGGCGGCGTGCTGCGCGGCGATGTCAAAGACGTGCTGCTGCTCGACGTCACCCCCCTATCGCTCGGCATCGAAACCTTGGGCGGTGTTTTCACTCGCTTGATCGAGCGCAACACCACCATTCCGACGCGCAAGAGCGAGACTTTCTCAACCGCCGCCGACAACCAAACCTCGGTCGAGGTTCATGTGTTGCAGGGGGAGCGCGAGATGGCCAAAGACAACCGCACCCTGGGGCGTTTCCATCTGGTGGGCATCCCGTCGGCACCGCGGGGCATGCCGCAGGTCGAAGTCGCCTTCGACATCGACGCCAATGGCATCGTCAACGTCTCGGCCAAAGATCTCGGCACCGGCAAAGAGCAGAACATCACCATCACCGCCTCAAGTGGTCTTGGTGAAAATGAGATCGAGAAGATGGTGCAGGATGCCGAGGCCAACGCCGGCGACGACAAAGAGCGGCGCAAGAAGGTCGAGGCTCGCAACCAGCTCGACAACTTGGTCTACAGCACCGAGAAGAGCGTCGGGGAGAACAAAGAAAAGCTCTCCGCCGAGGACCTGGGCACCCTCGAAGGAGCCCTTGGCGATGCCAAGAAGGCGCTCGAGGACGGTTCTTTGGAGGCCATGGAGAAAGCCACTCAGGAACTTACCCAAGCCTCGCACAAACTAGCCGAGGCGATGTATCAGCAGCAGGCACAAGCGGCTGCCGAGGGCGGTGAGGCCGAAGCGGCGGCTGGCGGTGGCGACGACGAGGTCATCGACGCCGAGGTGGTCGACGTCGAGTCCGAAGAGAAAGACTGAGGCACCTAGGTAGAACTCGGGCGGCGCCGGTCGCCCGAGTTCTTTGTTAGATCGGAGAAAGGAGGTAGCCCATGGCGACCGGCCCGAAAAAGGCGAGCGCCCCGAGGAAGCTCCTGATGATCAGCGCGGTCTCCGAGCGCTTCGAGATTCATCCCCAGACTCTGCGCATGTACGAACGCGAAGGGTTGATCCAACCTCAGCGTTCCAAAGGCAACACCCGGCTCTATGATCCCGAGACCATTCGTCGTCTGGAGATCATCCTCACTCTGACCCGTGAATTGGGCGTCAACCTGGCCGGAGTCGAAGTCATCTTGCACATGCGCCAGCAGATGAGCGAGCTGCAAGGCGATCTCGATCGTTCCCTGGACCATGCCCAGCGAGAGATCGTCGAACGTCGCGAAGGCGGCGTCCGCCGCCGCCACGCCCTGGTGCGATTGCGCAGCGGCCCGCTGGTGCGCCGTGAGTAAGAGCCTGGTCAAGTGCCTCAGTTTTTTACCCCGGCTGGAGCCTGCCTCTGCCGGAGATTTTCGATTTCTGATGGGCGTTGGCTCGCGGACGCGAGCGGCGGCGTTGGCTCGGTAGGGGAGAACGAGCGATGAAGGCGAAACTGCTCGAAGACGATCAACAACCCACACCTACTCAGGCGCCTGACGGTGCGAAGAGCCACGGCGCGGCCGAATTCGGCGCTTCGCGCATCTTCGGGGCGCATAGAATCCCCGTCCCGCGAGGGACGTTATCTTCCAGCGAGTGATTTCAATCACTTGCGGGGTACCGCAGCCTGCAGTCGGCGCATCATGCTGCGTTTCCACGAGGGATTGAAATCCCTCGCTAGGGCGTGACGTCCCTGTCGGGACGAAGAGCAATGCGCCTGTTTTTAGGCATTTGTGTAGCTTCCGAGATGTTGTTGGGGCGGGGGAGTTACCCTCTGAGCTAGAGCGAATGGCTCGGTGACAGGGTGCGGAGGGTCAAAGGTCGAGGGTTTAGAACCGCGTTCAAACCGTGCCGACGCGGGCTTTTTCGATCGCCGCGCGCAAGGTCGACACGTTGCTGACCCCGGGGCGGAAGAAGGCGATCTGGCCTTGGGGGTCGACGACCATCATCGTCGGCAGGCTGTAGATCTCGTAGCGTTGGGTGATGGTGTCTGCGGGGTCGATCAGCACTGGGTAAGGGAAGGGCCTTTTGGCGATGTAGCGCCGGACGGTTTCTTCTTTCTCGCCCAGGCTGACGGCGAGGAATTGCACCCCGTGATCGCCAAATTCATCCCGCAGCTCTTCGAGGTACTCGGCCTGCATGCGGCAAGGCCCGCACCAGGTGGCCCAGAAGTCCACCACCACCACCTGACCTCGAAAATCGGCCGGGCCGAGATCGCCGCCGTCGAGGTTGGCGGCGCGAAAATCTGCGGAGGCCAGGTCCCCACCAGTGCCGCCGGCAGCGGGTGCCGTGCTAGCGGTTGAAGTCAGGGGTGAACTCAGCCGGATTGATTTGGCAGCCCAGTTCATTCCCACCACCACCAGCGCGAAGCCAGCGACCGTAAAGAGCAAGAACTTGCCCAGCGAGACCGCGTGGGTCTGCGGGGCGGGTGGCAGGCTGGTGCTGGAAATCTCGCTCATCTGGTTACCTATTTGCTGGCTCTGATCGGTTCGGGTTGGTGGCAGGCCAATCTCTCACAGCTACGGTCGTCGCACAGCGACGGATTGGCCGCCGAGCCGCCGCTAGTCTTCGTCTTCGACCGACCGTCACCGTATGACCGTCACCGTATGACCGTCACCGTATGACCGTCACTGTATGACCGTCACCGTATGAATTGACAGTATATGAGTCCGCTGGCGGCGAAGAAAGGCTGCGGCTTGCTACTCGCCACGGCTATCGGCCGGTTCGGCGGCAGCTTTGGCGTGGCGCAGCGCGCTGGCGGCGTCGAGGATCTGCTGGGCGGTCGCAGTCTCGATCATCAGCCAGGTCGAGCGCTCGCCGTCGGCCGCCGCGGCAGCTTCTCCAATGGGCTGCCAGAGGCGTAAGGTCTGCTGATCGAGATCACGACTGACCAGTTCTATCTCGAGGGCGGCGGTGCCCTGTCCGAGCCCGGCCGCGGTGGCTTGGGCCTGGTCCAGCAAGCGCTCGGCGCGGGCGGCGGTGACGAGGAAGAGGAGGTCGCTCACCAGCGCGTAGTCGAGAGCTTCTTCGCCCCGGTGCCAGTCGCCATCGCGCAGCTCGAAGGACATCACCCCGGCGCCATCGTGGAGTTTGAAGGCGGTGATCTGATACGACTCCAGAGCGCTCCACACCGGCGACCGCCAATCCGCGGCCGAACGGGCGAATGAATTGTCGAGTTGGGCGGCGGTCTCGAAGGTGAGGCCGCCGCTGCTCGGGGATTCGGCCAACAGGCGTCCGTACCGATGGCCGGACGGGGCCAAACTGCCCAGGGTGACGCGCCAGATCTGGCCGTCAGTGGTGGCGACTTCCAGCAGGTCGGCGCTGGAGTCGAATCCTAGTTCGAGGGTCGCCGGCAGCCGGTCGAGAAAGCTCTCGGCGCGCAGGCCGACGACCGCGGCCAGGAGCCCGGCGACGGCGTCGCGATCGGCTCGGTCTTGCAGTGGAGAGTCGAGCCAGAAACGCTCGCCCTGGCGCCTCAAACTCACCCTTTCTCCTGCGTGTTCGAGGGTCAGGTAGTCGATCTCAGACCGTTCGAGGCCAAGAATCTGTGGGTCCCGCCAATCTCCGCTGGGCCGTTCCAAGTCGACGATCAGCGAGTCGCTGATCTGGTAGAT
The DNA here is from genome assembly GCA_965248925.1 of Candidatus Multivoradales bacterium. Classification (GTDB taxonomy): domain Bacteria; phylum Acidobacteriota; class Thermoanaerobaculia; order Multivoradales; family J023; genus CBDFLE01. The sequence goes on from CBDFLE010000006.1 coordinate 4,189,382, forward strand.
CTCGGGTCGGCCGGTGATCGCCACCAACAGAGCCTGCGCGGCTGGCACCGCGGGGCCAAATTCGAGGACGGTTTCTTGATCACCGCTCGACACCCGCAGTCGACCTCGCGGCACCTCAAGTCCGGCGGCACCGCGATCGAGGTTCTCCAGTAGACGCTGGTGGCGCAGTTCCAGCAGCTTGGTGAGCAGGGTCTCGACCTGGCTCGCCGAGGCCCGCGCGGTGGTCGGCTCAGTCAGCAGCCACTGGCTTTTGGCGGGGCTTGCGGTCGCCGGGTCGGCGGTGTCGGTAGTTGGCCATTGGCGCACCAGCAAGGTCCGCTGCTGGCCCCATTCGAGGGTCAGCTGATCGATGGTGTCACCCTCCAGGGGCAAGACTCTGGCCTCTAGCTCGCTGCGCTCATCGGTGGAGGGCAAGTCGCGTTCGAAGATGAGAATGAACACGGCCAACACCAGCACCAGGCTGCCGAGGATCAGCAAAGTTCGCTGTTGCATGCTTTCTCGCTCCCTCGGCTCAGCGGCGGCGCCGCAGGTAGATCATCACTCCCAAGGTTGCCGCCAATAGTGGCATCACCGCCACCACCAAGAAGGCCACCGACCAGATCTCGGAGGGAGTCATCTCGAAGCGGGTTTGGGTGGGAGTACGGGCTTCGATGGCAAGCAGCTGTTCGCGCTTGGCTAACCAATTGAGCGAGTTCAGCAGCAGAGTGGAGTTGATGCCGCCGGTGATCTGCGAGTCGGTGGCGAAGTCGATATCGCCGAACACCACCAGACGGGCTTCCGCGGCGGGATCGTCGCTCGACGCCGCGTCGTCTTGGGAACTCTCGCCAGCTTGGCTGGCGTCGATCGGATAGGCCACCGCCACGGCCAGAGCTAAGGGTCCGTCGCGATCGACGTTGGCGGTCCGCTCAGCCGGATTGAGCAGATCGGTCTCGCCCCAAGCGTCGGCGGAGGTCGATAGTAATTCGGTGACCTGCCAGTCGGCGTTGGGGTTGGCGGCGGCCCGTAGCGAGCGCGCCATGGTGAAGTAGGCCGCCAACTTGGCTGCGGCGAAATCCTCGACGATCGGATGAAAGGCAAAATCGACGCTGTAGAGGAACTCGGGGCCGTAGAGTGGACGGCTCTGAGTGTTGTCGAGCACTACGTTGGCGTCGATCTCTACTCCCCGTTCGCCGAGCCAGCTGGAGAGGCCGAGATCGGCGAACACTCCAGCATCGTCGAACACCGGGTCGAGCAGCATCAGCAGGCGGCCGCCTTGGTCGAGATAGTTCGCTAGCAGGGCCAGTTCCTCGGTTTCGAAGCGGCGGGTCGGAGCGGCCACCACCACCAGGTCGGTACCGTTGGGAATGGCCTCGGCGCCGCGGGTGGAGAAGTCTTCGATGTCGAAGTTGTCCTTGCCCAGCAGGTCGGTGGCGACCCGCAGCGAGCGCCCCCCTTCGCTGGCCCGGTTGGGAGTCAGCTCGCCGTGGCCCACCGTGAACAGCGCTCGCGGCCGACGTTCTTCCACCAGCGCCAGGATCGCGCTGGTGATCACCTGCTCGCCCTTGAAGGAGGTCAGCTCCGGCCCTTGGCCGAGCTGCATGCCGGAGTAGTCGTACTCGGCCAGGTCGAGTTGGTCGATCACCCGCCGATCCTCGCCCTGTTGCAAGACGATGACTTCGGCCCGCTCGATTTGAAATTCCTCCATCAAGCGCTGCGCCTCGAGTCGGTTACGAGCGGCGTCGACGTCGCGTACTCGGAGGTGTTCAGGCTGCGCCGCTTGATAGCGGGCGAGCAGTTCTTGCACCGCGTCGTAGTGCCGCGAGCCGGGTGATAGCAGTACCGCGATGTCGATGTCCTCGGTCACCTGATCGAGCACTTTGAGGCTTTTATCCGACAGAGTGTAGAGCTGGCTCGAAGTCCAGTCGAAGCGTTGGTAGTGACGCATCGCCAGATAGTTGAGCATCACCACTAGCACGGTCGCCAGGATCAAGCCGGCGCCCAACGCGGAGTTCTTGGCCAGCTTCATGTTGTCCGGCTTTCTCTTGTCCGGTCTCTCGTTGTCCGGCTCTTGGTTGTTCTCAGCCACCCATCACCTCCACTTCTTGGCCGCCAGAACGCGGCTCGATAGAAACAACAACCAGGCGGTGACCGAGGTGTAGAACACTAGCCGGCGGCTGTCGATCACCCCCTTGCCGAAGTCGTCCAGATGGCCGATCAGGTCGACGTGTTCGAGCACTCTCTGGGCGACCTCGCTAGTCGCTAGACCTTGGAGGAAGCTCATCAGCATGATCAGTAGCAGCATCGCCAATGTAAACAGCGCGGCGCTGATCTGGTTGCGGCTGAAGGTCGATCCCAAGATGCCGAGAGCCATTGCCAGGGCGCCGAGACAGAGCACTCCGAGGTAGCCAGCGGCTACCGGGCCCCAGTCGAGGTCTCCATAGCGAGCGGTGATCAGCGCGTAGGCCAGGGTGGGTGACCAGAGAAAGGTGTAAAAGGCCATCGCGGCGAAGAACTTGCCCAGCACCACTTGGGTCTCCGAAATTGGCGCGGTCATCAACATCTCGAGGGTACCCTGGCGCCGTTCCTCGGCCACCAGACGCATGGTCAGCAAAGGGGTGATGGTGATCAGCACGAACCAGAAGAAGATGTTGTTGCCCAAGAAGAGCTTCATCGGTGTGATGTCGCCGGGCACCCCTTGACGGTTGAGTTCGAAGACGATGGCGGCAAAGACGCAGCCGTTGACGAGCAAGAAGAACGCCAGTACCACGTAGGCCAGTGGCGCAACGAAGAACGCGCGCAGCTCGCGCAAGAAGGTGGCCCACAGACCGCTCATTGCACGCTCTCCGGGTGGTCGGTCGGTGAGTCTTCGGCGGGCTTGGCAGCCGCCGGGGAGTCGCTCTCAGCAGGGTTGCTCTCGATGGTGCCGCTGATCAGACGAACGAAGACATCCTCCAAGGAGGCCTTGCGTTCGGCCAGTTCGAGCAAGACCCAGGAGCGCTCGACGGCGGCACGGAACACCTCTTCGCGCAGGTCGCTATCCGGCTGGCAGAAAACTTCCAAGCGGCCCGCGGTGGTACTTGCCTCGACCCGTTCGACACCAGCAATCCCAGCTAGCACCTGAGCCGCCTCGGCCGGGTTGCCTTTGACGGTCACATAGAGCAAGACCTGTCCCTGAAAACGTTTGCTGAGTTCCTGCGGTGTGCCCTCGGCGACAATCCGCCCACGATCGATGATCAGCACCCGGTGGCAGAGTTGCTCGACCTCGGGCAGGATGTGGGTCGACAGCATCAGGGTGCGGCTTTCGCCGAGTTCGCGCACCAATTCACGGATGGCGATGATTTGCTTCGGATCGAGGCCGACGGTGGGTTCGTCGAGCACCAGCACCGGGGGGCGGTGGAGAATCGCCGCGCCCAGCCCGACCCGCTGTCGAAACCCCTTGGACAAAGTACCAATGATCTGCTTCTCGACTTCTTGCAGCAGGCAGCGCTCCAACACCTCGCCGATCGCTGTCCGGCCATCGGCCCGGCCCATTCCCTGGAGTCTGGCACGGTAGGAGAAGTACTCACAAACCCGCATGTCGGTGTAGAGGGCGACATTTTCCGGCAAATAGCCTATCCGTCGGCGAGCGGCGATTGGCTGACTGTCGAGGTCAATTCCGTCGACCGTCACCGTGCCGCTCGATGGCGGCAGGAAGCCGGTCAGCATGCGAATTGTAGTGGTCTTGCCGGCGCCATTGGGACCCAAAATGCCGACAATCTCACCCTCGTTGACGACGAAAGAAAGATCGTCGACGGCGGTGAAATCACCGTAGTGCCGCGACAGGCTGCGAGCTTCGATCATAGATGGAGGTGCTCCTTCGGCGGTGGACTCAGATCTGGGGCAAGGGATTTACAAGTTTGAGCTGGATCTCGGAAAAAAAGCGAGAAGCAAGACCGATGCCGGCTGTTGGGGCGCCTGCCTGGTGACGCTATGGGGTTGCTGGGCAAACTGTAAGGTGCCTGAAGGCCGAAGAGGGCGTCTAGACGACCGCCGGGCATGCCAGATTGACACCAGCAGCGAGCTTGGCACCGGCACCTTGGGGAATCGTGGTTTCACGATAGGCACCGGAGCCGCCGTCTAGTAAGCTCGGTGGCAATGGCAAACGAAGACGGAATCAAATCTGCTTATGAATTGGCCCTCGAACGAATGGAACAGCAGGGCATCGAGCGGCCGCGGGAGGAGCGGCTGAGCGAGTCTGTGCGGGCCGCCATCGCGGAGGAGCGATCGAAGGCCAAAGCGAAAAAGGCCGAACTCGAGATCTTCCACCGCGAGCGGCTGACCAAGCTCCTCGAGCCGATGGAGCGACAGCGAGAGGAGCAGGAATTCCAGGCCGAGCTGGCGCGGATCGACAGCGGTTGCGACCGTCGGGTCGAGGACTTGCGCGCTAGCGCCTGAGCGATAGATGGGGTGCCGTTGGCCGCTCTGGTGTTGCTCCTCCCCTCGAAGCGGATGAACTTGCTTCTCCAAGCTATCTCTTGACCCCCTAGGAAGACAATGCTCTCGCGTATCTCTGCAAGACTTGCACTCTTGGCAATAGCACTCTTGCTGAGTGCTGCTTGCGGTTCTGACGGCGGCGGCGAGGGTATCCCGCCGACCGGCTTGGAGCTGGCGCGGCTGTTTCCGGTGGCGGAGATCGAAGCCGAGACTTCCCGCATCGACTTCGGCCTCGGCGCCGCCCGTTACCAGTTGCTGACCGGTTGGAGTCACGACGAGACGACCACCGCTGGCGAGCCTTTTGTGTGGGGTGTTGGCGCGGCGTCCGAACTCGAACTCACCCTGCTGCGACCGCGACCGCTGACCCTGCAGCTCGAGGGTTCGGCCTTTCAAATCGGCGGTCAGGTCCAGGCAGTAGGGGTTGAACTCAACGGCCACGCGGTGGGCACGGTAACTCTGGGTGTGGAGTTTGGCCAGCATTCGTTGGCCCTGCCGCCCGCGGCGCAGCGCTATGGCGTCAATCTGCTGCGCTTGGCCTACGCCTACCACCGGCCATCTTCGCCACCAGGGGTCAAGCCGCGGCAGCGGGCGCTGGCGGTGCAATGGCACGCCTTGCGCTTGCTGGAGGTCGGCGGCGAGAGCCAGGCGCGAGCAGATGCCGAGGCGCCGGAATCGTGGATCGAGGTTTCACCACGGCAGCGGGTGAGTTTCTACCTCGATCTCGAGCCGGGCAGCGAGCTCTACTTCGCAGGCCTGCGGGCAGCTCCCGAGTTGGGTCGGCAAGCGGCGCTGATCGTCGAAGTGGCGACCGCCGAGACCGCCGATCAGCCCGAGCGGATCCGCTTGGAGATCGGCGAAGGTGCAATGCGGGTACCGCTGCTGAGCGGCGCTGGAGGTCGGCAAACAGTGCGGGTTTCGCTGGCCGCCGAGGCCGGCGAAACAGGCTGGCGGGACTCCCTGTCCGCGGCCTGGCAGGAGTTGTGGGGCGACGATTTACCACCCGACGTGGTGCGGGTGTTGCGACCGACCGTGGTCCAACCCCCAAAGCCCGCTACCACCGCCACGGTCGAGCCGGCGATGGCGGGCGAGCAGCGACCCAACATCATCTTGTACCTGATCGACACGTTGCGCGCCGACCACCTCGGTGTCTACGGCTACCACCGGCCGACCAGTCCGTGGATCGATAGCTTTAGCGAGCGCGCGACCTTATTCACCAACACCCAAGCGCAGTCCTCTTGGACCCGCGCCGCGGTGGCTTCGATCATCACCGGACTCAATCCGCAGACCCACCGGGTCAACGGACGGCTCGACGCCCTGCCCGAAGCCCTCGACACTCTGGCTGAAGTGCTCAAGAGCGCTGGCTACAGCAACTTCGGCTGGGCCACCAATGGCAATGTCGATCCCAAATTCGGCATGCACCAGGGATTTGATCGCTACGAGCGAATGCGCGAGTCGCACAATCGGCCAAGCGTCCACTACCTATCGGACCAGGTCAACGAGAGGGTTTTCAAGTTTCTCGACAGTGCCGAGGCGGAACATCAGCCTTTCTTTCTCTATATTCATGTCACCGATCCCCATGCTCCTTACGCCCCGCCCGAGCCTTTCCGGCAGCGCTTTGCCGCCGATGCCGACCTGGAACTCGGCACTCTCGACAACGTGCGAGCCTTTGCCAAAGGAGAGCGTCAAGCACCGCCGGGAACCCGCCAATCCCTGCTTGATCTCTACGATGCTGAGATCGCTTTCAACGACCACCACTTCGGCCGTCTAATCGCGGATCTCGAACGACGGGGCCTGTGGGATTCGGCGCTGGTGATCTTGATTTCCGACCACGGCGAGGAGTTTCTTGAACGGGGGGGGTGGGAGCATGGCCGGACCCTCAATGGCGAGCAATTGCGGGTACCGTTGATCATCAAGCTGCCGCACGGAGTCGGCGCTGGCCAGCGGATCGATGGCCTTACCCGCCAGGTCGATGTGCTACCCACGGTGCTCGACTATCTCGATTTGGAGGCGCCGCGAGCCCTGGACGGGCGTAGTCTGCTGGCGCAGATGCGAGGTGAAGGGGGGAACGACATCAGGGGCGTCTCCTTCTCCCTCTTGGCTCTCGATGAACGGGTTGTCGAAGCCGCTCAGGCGGGGGGTTGGAAGCTGATTCAGGATCGCTCGCGGCGCAGTGCGGCGTTGGGCGAAGAACTTTATCGGGTGTTCGACGATCCCACCGAGCAGATCGACCTCAAAGCACGCCACGTCTTCGAGCGTGGCTATCTGCGCCAGCTATTGCGCACTCAGCGCTTCGCCAGCCGACAGAATCGGGAAGATAGTCCGCCGACGGCCGAGATAGACGCCGAGCTCGAAGAGCAGCTGCGCGCCCTTGGCTACCTCAACTGATTCCCAATCCCTGGGAGGCAAGATGGGCGAAGGCGTCCGACTCGACAAGTGGTTGCAGGTAGCACGGGTTTTCAAGACCCGCTCGCAAGCAACCCGTGCCTGCAACCTGAGCCGGGTGCGGGTCAATGGCGCGGTGGTCAAAGCGCATCGCAAGTTGGCGCTCGGCGACAGAATCGAGGTCAAACGGGGTGATCGGCAGCGGATTCTGGTGGTTGCCGAGCTGCGCGACAAGACGCTGCCCAAGGCCGAAGTGCCGCGGCTGTTCGAAGATCTGAGCCCGCCGCCGCCGCCCCGCGATCCACTCGAGCGCTTGCTGCGCCGCGCTCCGGTACGTCGAGACAGCGGCAGCGGTCGGCCGTCGAAGAAGGAACGTCGCGAGCTCGATCGCCTGCGCAGCGATCACTAGATGGGCGCGGCAGCCCGCCAGCTTGGCGCTATCTGAGTCGTTTCCAGTGGCCTGAGGAAGATCGGTGGTGCGAGTTTTCTCCGCCTCCTTCGTGTACACTCGATGGGACTCTCCGATCCGAAGTAGGACTGAGGAGGTGCCAGTCATGCTGGGCCGGTGGCTCGGCTGCTTTGCCCGTTCTCATAACAACTTCTATTGAGCACTGATGACGCGGTTCTCCATCCCCTTGTTGGGCAAAGTGGTTTTTGCCCTGGCCATTGTTGCCCTGATGCCTTTCGGTATCTTCTCCTACCTGACGCGCCAGGCCGGGGATGCCATGGTGTTGCAGGCTCAAGCGACCCATTTGGCGGCGGTGCGCTCAGCCGCCAGCCGGGTGAGTTCCTACGTCGAGCTGTTGGCCTCGCTCAGCCGCTCCGCAATTCGCACTCCGGTGATCTATCAGGCGCCGAGATCCGCGGCTGCTAGCGAGGTGTTGGCCAACTTGTTGCAAACCCGAGCGGATCTGTTCGCCGTGGCCACTTACCTTGACGAGGGCCATGGTCCGGAAATGGTATTGACCGCCAAGCTCCAGGTCGAAGGGCGCGATATCGGCGGTTTGTTGCGGCCGCAGGTGGACGATGATCTGCTGCTTGAGCAAGACGCTAGCGGCTTGTGGATCAGATTGCGCACGGTGCTGCCTGAGCATCCAGGCTTTAGCATGCTGCTGGTAGCCAACTTTGAGCGGGTAGACGACATTCTCAATCCACCGGAGTTGCAGGACGACGCTTCGCTGGTGTTGACCAACGGTGGCGGCGAGGTGATTGCCGGTGCCGGAGAGCTTGCTGAGTTTCCGGCCCTGCTGGTCGAGAGCGCCTTGTCGGGCAAGGTCGGCTATAGCGCCGAGGAGTCTACGATGGCGGACGGCCAGCGCTTGGTGGCCGCCTTCTCAGCGGTCGAGGGAACACCGTTTGCGGTGCTTTCGCGCCAGCCGGAGGAAACTGTGCAGCAGGCAGCGGCGCAGATGCGCCGGCAAACCCTGAGGCTGTTTCTGGTAGTTCTTGTCTTGTCGGCCTTGTTGGCCGTAGGCACCTACTTGACGATCGTCCGGCCAATTCGTGAACTAGCTCGCGCCCAGCGCCAGCTGGCCGGGCTCGATAGTGATGGCGAGGGGCTGCGCGGCGCCGAAATCGAACAGTTGCAAAGTTCGTTTGCCTTGTTGCAGCAGAATCTGTACGACCGCGAAGCACTGAGCAAGGTGTTTCTCGGCCGCTACCAAGTTGTCGAGGTACTGGCCGTCGGCGCCATGGGAACGGTGTTTCGTGGCTTCGATCCCCGTTTGCAGCGCACCGTGGCGCTCAAGACCTTCAAGGTCGGTGCCGAATTGGGTGAGAAGAGACGTAAGGAACTCGCCGGGCGCTTGGTGCAAGAGGCGGTCACCCTGGCCCGCCTCCACCATCCCAGTATCGTTACTGTTTTTGATGTTGAGGAGGCTGGGGAAGTTGCTTTTATCGCCATGGAGTTGGTCGAAGGGGTAAGCCTTGAGGCTTATTTGATTCAGGAAGGTAAGTTACCGGCCGACCAGGTGATTGCCCTCGCCATCCCGATGATGCAAGCGATCGCCGCTGCCCACCGGCAAGAGATTGTTCATCACGATGTCAAGCCAGCCAACATCTTGCTCGGCGAGGACGGCTCGGTGAAGGTCACCGATTTTGGTATTTCCGAAATGTTGTCGAACCCGCGAGAGCGGCCCGGCGTGGTCTGCGGCACTCCCGGATACCTGCCACCCGAAACCCTCGAAGGCAAGGGCTATACTCCACGCAGCGACCTATTCGCCGCTGGCGTGGTTCTCTATCAATGCCTCACGGGCCAACGGCCCTTCGCTGGCAGCGAGCCGCGGGAGATAATGGTTCAAACTTTGCTCGGCAAACTGACTCCCCTGCGCCTTTTTTTGCCGTCGCTGCGGACCGACCTGGAATTGTTGGTGCTGAGCCTGCTGGAAGCCGATCCTGAGCAGCGGCCGGCCGCTGCTCAGGCGGTGGTTGAAAGCTTGCAGGCGATGGCTGAGGATGATCTCTGTTGGTCGCCCAAACCTTTTCAAGCAAGGAATAGAAATGCTACCTACAAGGCTGCGGTGGAGCCGCACGCTACCGTTCATACTTCTATGTTGCACGGTCTCAGTTAGTACGGCACGAGCCGCCGAAGACTTACTTTTGGGGCCTGGGGACCGGGTGGCCTTCGAGCCCGCGGAGCCTGGCGCGCAGGTCGAAGCGGCCATTGACGGCGGCCCTCTGCGGCCGGTGGATGGAATGCTCGACGTGCCTGGCGAGGGTGATCATTGGTTGGCGGTAGCTAGCCGCGACCGGGCGGGCAATCTGTCGCCGGTGCGCTGGCTTCGGCTGCGGGTGGACGCTCAGCCACCGGTCGTAGAGCTGGTTACCGAGCCACTGCCGATTGAGGCGGCGGGCAAGCTTTGGGTGCCGCCCGGTAGCCGTGCGGTTGCCCGCGCAGTCGATGCCCAAGCCGGCTTGGGCAGCTTAGAGTTGCGGGTCGGCAATCAGCGGTTCGAGGCTTCGCGGGGTGAGCTGGTTGGCGCGCTGCCGCTGGCTGGCGAAGTGCGGCTGCGAGCGTGGGCCAGCGATGCGGTGGACAACGACAGTGCTGCCGTAGAGCTGGTGGTGGAAGTAGATTCGGTGGCGCCAGCGGCAGAGATTCGGCTGCTTGGAGCAGTGATAGAGGTGGCCGAGGGCTGGGTCGTTGGCCCGCAGGCGAGTTTGGCAGCCACCGTGTCGGACGCAGACAGTGGAGTCGATCGCTGGACGCCGCGACTCGAGGGTAACGAGGTCGACGCGCAGCGCTGGCAAGGACCTTGGCAAGCTGGCTCCTACCTCGCCGACTTGGAGGCGGTCGATCGGGTAGGCAATCGGGCGGTGGTTGGCGGCTTGTCTTTTCGCGTCGACGACGCCGGTCCGATGATCACTTGGCAAGTGCTCGATGACGGCGTTGAGGTCGATGGAGAATTTTTCTATGGTGGCCCAGTTCAGGTACAGGTCGCAGCGACGGATGACTTAGCCGGTGTCGCTAGCCTCGAGTGGATTTTGCCCTCAGAAAGCGCCCAGCCGGTGCGCGGGTTGATCGCGACCGATGCCGAGCAGATGCAGTTGCGCGCGGTCGATCGAGTAGGCAACAGTAGCCTGATTGAAGCGAACTGGCATATCGATACCGTGGGCCCGGAGTTGGCGATCCGTGATCCCGAAGGGCAAGCCGTGGCCCCCGGCGGCAGACTCGAGATCAGGCTGGGGCAGCAGCTGCGGCTGGAGGCTCGCGATGCCGGTTGCGGGGTCGCCGAGGTGATCTATCGATATGGTCTGGTGGGTCCGCGGCGGTCCATGCCGCAGCAGTTGGAGTTTCGCCATCCGGGCCGCTTCTGGCTCCGCCTGGTAGCGGTCGATCGGTTGGGCAATACTTCGCGAGGGAATTGGATTATCGTCGTCCGGCGGCCGCAAGCGGCAGGAGGCCAACGATGACCAGGCGTGGCAGCCGACTGGGAGCAATGGTCTGGTGCGGACTGTGGGCGCTGATGGGTGGCGTCGCGCAAGGGGATGGCGGTGCTGATGCGAGCCAAGATACGGTGGGCGAGCATTTGGTCCAGCCAGGTGACACCCTGCGGTCGATCACCCGCCGCTATCTCGGCACCGAGAAATTGTGGCGCGACAATTGGCGCCTCAACCCGCAACTGCGGGACCCTCACGTTCTGCGGGTAGGACAGAGGCTCAAGGTGATCCTCAGCCGCGAGCTACCGGCCCGTGGCGCGGTGGTCGAGACCGTCGCCAACCGGGTCGACAAGAATCAACAGCGGCGGGGCTGGCAAGACGCGGCACAGGGCGATGGTCTCAAGCCTCGCGATGGGGTTCGCACCTTGTCCCAGAGTTCGGCTGGGCTGCGTTTTGATGACGATACCAAGCTGACCCTGAGCGAATACTCGCAAGTTTTCCTGAAAGACATCTCGACCTCTCTGGCTGGCGTCAAGCAAGGCTCGATAGAGGTCGAGAGAGGGCAGGTAGACCTGGTCTTGATCGCTCCACGGCCAGATCTGAGCGAGATCGAAATCATTGTTGGCGCTACCGTCAGCCGGCCCCGGTCGGGGGGTGATGGGAAGGGCGAGACCCGTGCTCGCATGCCACCGGAAGGTGGCTCGCAATTGATGGTCTACAGCGGTTCGAGTCGAGTAGAGGCTGGTGGCCAGGCGGTGGAGGTTGCGCGCGGCATGGGCACCTCGGTGCCCGAGGGCGGCACGCCGAGCCCGCCGGAACGTCTGCTGCCGCGTCCGGCTTTGCGCCAGCCTGGAAACGAAGAAAAGTTTGACTATTCCAACCCGACTTTCGCCTGGCGACCGGTACGCGGAGCTAGCTCTTACACCCTCGAGGTGTGTCGGGACGCGACTTGCGACCAGCTGGTGGCGCGGGCGACGGAGATTGTAGCGCTCGAGTGGTCAGCGCCCGAGCTGCCGATCGGTGAACTCTTTTTTCGCCTCACGGCGGTCAGTGCCTCAGGTCTCGATGGCTATCCCAGCGCTACCCGGCGGTTTCACATCGAGCGGGCCCGTCCGGACCTGGAGCCACCGTGGGTGGTCGTAACGCGGGTCGGTGGCGGCTTTTTTCGCGCTATCCGCGGTACCACGGTGCTGGTGCTGAGTGTCGACGCCCGTCTGCGTTTGCATGCTCACGACGATGCTTCGGGGACCGAGCAGGTCAGCTTCCGCTGGGACGATGGCGAGTGGCAGATCTGGCAAGGCGAGGACTTGCAACCGCCAGCCGGTGCCGGCGAACACCAGTTGGAGGTGCTCGCCAGCGATCGCTTGGGACACCAAGGAGCCCCCTGGACCACGCTGGTGGAGGTCGATGGCGGGGCTCCGGGAGAGGCCCGCGCCGGGCGTCAGCCGGGGCGTTGACCGAGCGCCAGATTTCGCACCAGATCCGGTAGACTTGCCGCGGATTCCACTGGCGACGGGTGAATGGCCAAGCGAAGCCTGGCGCCGGTTTGGCGGTTCGGAGAGGAATGATCGATGGCTGACGATAGGTCCATTCGCATTCTGCTGGTCAAGGACGGCAGTCCGGTCAAGATCTTGCTCAACCACGGTTTGAGCGGTGCTGGGCCGACGGTGATCGCGGTGCGCGATGGCGAGGAAGCGGCCGAGTTGCTCGACAAACAGCGCTTCGACGTCTCCAAGCTCGACTTTGAGCTGCCCGGAATTGGCCGCATCGAGACCCGTCTTCGGCAGGCGGACGCGAGCTGCTCCGAGCTGTTGGTGGTGGTACCTGAGAGCCAACCAAGCACGGCGCGGACGATTGCCGAAGCGCTGGAGCCGGAAGGGGCCAAGACCGAGTTTCTAACCATGCCGTTGGCCACTTCGGATTTGACCGCGCTGGCCGCTGAGGCCGCGCGCCAGGCTGGCGAGCATGAGGCCGACAGCTTGCAGCCCAGTGATCCGGAGAAGATCTTCTTTGGCTCGAGCGCCAAAATGCGCGAGCTGATCACCATGATCAAGCGGGTTGCCAGGGGCACCGCTTCGGTGCTGATCCACGGTGAGACCGGCTCGGGTAAGAGCATTTTCGCGCGCGAGATCCACGCTGCTAGCCCGCGGGCCGAAGAGCGCCTAGTGGCGATCAACTGCGGCGCTTTTCAAGACCACCTGCTCGAGAGTGAGCTGTTCGGGCACGAGAAGGGCTCCTTCACCGGCGCGGTGGCTACCAAGCAGGGTTTGTTCGAAGTCGCCCATCGCGGCACCCTCTTCCTCGACGAGATCACCGAGATGACCACCGCCATGCAGGCCAAGCTACTGCAGGTGCTCGACGAGGGCGAGCTGCGGCGGGTCGGTGGCACCAAGGTGGTGCGGGTCGACGTGCGGATTCTTGCCGCCACCAACAAGAATCTCGAAAGCGAGGTCAAAGCGGGGCGTTTTCGCGAGGATCTGTTCTTTCGCCTCAATGTCATCCAGCTCTATGTGCCACCCTTGCGCGAGCGCCGCGACGATATTCCCGGCTTGGTGCAGTTCTTCCTCGACCGTTTTCAGCTACCGGGCTCAGCGGATCTCAAGACCATGTCGCCCGAGGCGATGCAGCTGCTCCGGGCCTACAGCTGGCCGGGCAATGTCCGCGAGTTGGCCAACACGGTCGAAGGGTTGCTGCTGCTGGCGCCCATGAGCATCATTCGTGGCGAAGACCTGCCGCGCAATTTGCGGCCGGTGGGCAAGCTAAGACTCGACGATGCCGAAGCGCCGCTACCACTGTCCGAGATCGAGCGCCTGCACATCATCAGCTCGATGCGCTACACCGAGGGCAAGAAGGCTCCCGCAGCGCGGCTCTTGGGGATCGACGTCAAAACTCTGACCAGCAAGATCCGCAACTACAACATCCGCTGAGGTATCGGTGCGATGGGTGAGCTGCGGCAGATCTTGAAGTTGCGCGCCGTGCTCCTGTGGCGCTGGCTGATGGAGCATGCCTTTGTCCTCTTCGTGCTGGCGCCGGTGCCCCTGGGCGGAGCCCTGTGGATAGCCTCGCGGTATCTGCCCTTGTTGCGCCAGGACCTGGCGCCGCTGCTGTTCGGCGGTGGTGGACTAATGCTGGCGGTCGTCGCTACCGCGGCGCTATTGCCCGGGGCGCTCAGCGAACTCTTTCCGCGCCGCTCCTCCGCCGATCAGCTACTAGATATTCTGCCGATTTCAGAAGCCCTGCGCTTGCACGGCGCGTTGGCGGGGATGATGGTGCGGGCGCTGCCGATCGCTCTGCTGCTGTCAGCCGGCTGCTATTGGCTAGGGGATTCGCCGCCAGGGCGCCTGGTTGGCTGGGCCGGTTGGCTGGTGCTCGTACTGTGGAGCCTGGTGCCCGGCGTGCTGCTGCTGGCACTAGGGCTAGGGGTTTGGCGCCAAGCGCGAGCTTCGTATCGTCGTTGGCTGTTGCTGAGTGCTTTGGCCGCCAGCTGGCTGTTGTGGGTCCTCGATCGGGGCGTGGCGGGCACTCTCTTGGCCAGCCCTTGGTTGCCGGCGGCGAAGATGATCGAGAGAGTGTTCGGCGAAGTGCTCGGAGAGGCTCAGCCGCCGGTCGCGCTTTGGCCCCTTGCCTTGGTGGCGGCGGCTTCGTACCTGCTCTGTCGCCTGTTGATCGGCACCTGGCGCCGGTCTGTCCTCGACAGCGCTCGGTGGGGCGCCAAAGCCGATTTCGGTTCCCGGTTGGCGCGGGTAGCGACGGCCTTCTTGCCGGCGCCACTGAGGGTGCAGGTGCGGCGTGATCTATTGCAGGTGCTGCGCCGCTTCTCACCGGCGGTTGGCTTGGCGGTGAGCGGTTCGGCCTTGCTGCTACTCGCTGCCGGAGCGGCGCTGTCGCAAGCGGCTCTCGAGCCCTATTTGCGCGGTCGACTGGCCTTGTTGGCGGCGGCCGCGGCGGTATTACCGATCAGTGGGCTGGCCCCGCTATTGTTAGCTCGGCAACAGCCGCGGTTCTGGATCGAGCGGGCGAGCGGAGTGGAACGTCAGCTGGTGTGGCGCGCCAAGTTGTGGTCGGCCCGGCTGCTGGCGCTGCCGGCGGTACTGGGGGGTGCCGCTTTGGTGCTGGCCAGTCAAGCGGCCGCGGGGTGGCAGTTGGCGTTGGTGGTAGGGGAGCTGGTGGTGATCGCCTGGATGCTGTCGTCGATACTTGGGGTGGCGGGTTTCGAAACCGCTGAGCAGCCCTCCGTAGGACTGGTCTTTGGTGGTTTGCTGGGACTTGCGGTAGCTAGCTTTCTGATCTTTTATCGGCCGTTCTGGATTTTGGGCGTGGCGGGCTATTTCTATGTTTTCAATATGCTGGGTGAACGCGCCACCTTGCGGGTGTGGTTCATGGAGGCCGAGCGATGAGTGATCTCCGAGATGCTCCGGCTTTGGTGGTCGACGGGGCGGTCAAGAGCTATGGCGAGTTGTTGGCGGTCGATCGAGTTTCTTTTACCGCAGAGGGTGAGATTTTCGGCCTCTTGGGTGGCAATGGAGCCGGCAAATCGACCTTGATGAAGGCAATTCTGAATTTGCTAGTGCTGGATTCCGGCAGCATTCGAGTGGCGGGCTTGGATAGCAAACGGCAGAGCGTCGCGGCCCGGCGCCTGATTGGTTATCTGCCGGAAGAGCCGCGGCTTTACCAGCGTCTGACCGGCAATGAGCTGCTGGCCTTCGTCGCCGGAGTGCGTGGGCTCGACAATCCTACCGAACGCCGCCAGCTGCTGGCCGAACTCGATGGCGAGCGTGCTGGCCGGCTGCCAATCGGCGAGTGCTCACTAGGCATGCGCAAAAAGATTGGGCTGGTCTCGGCCTTGATGGGCAAGCCTCGCCTGGTGCTACTCGACGAGCCCCTGAATGGTCTCGACACCGAGAGTATGCGGCGTCTGCGGCTGATGATCGAAGAGATGGCTCAGGCGGGGACCACCTTCGTGCTCTCGTCGCATGTGATGTCGTTTGTCGAGCGGGTCTGCCAGCGCATGGCGGTGCTGCGTCAAGGCCGGCTGGTGGCGCTGGGCGATGGAGCTGAACTGAGGCGGGTCGCTGGGCTGCCCGAAGCTCTCTTCGAAGATGTCTTCCTTAAGCTGGCGGTCGATCCGCTCGATTCCTGAGAGTCTGAACCCAACTCCTCGGCAACGCTAAATCGGCAACCGGGGGTCAGAGCAGCAGCTGTAGGATCTCAAGGTAGCTCTCTGCGGTCATTGGTCGCGGGTTGGAGTCGTTAGAGCCGTTAGCTACCGCCCGTTCGGCGATCCGCGGATAGTCGGCTGTCGGTATCGCGAAGGCGGCGAAAGTCGGCACCGCCAAGCGGTGCAGCAGTTCGGCCAGCAGCTCGATTACCCGCTCGGCGGCTTCGCCGGTCGGCCTACCGTCGGCTGCGGCGGGGCTCAGCCAGGGCAGCACGGAAGCCAGGGCGGCATCACTGTGCGGCCGGTTGTAGCGCAGAACCGGCAACAGCAGCACCGCGTTGGCCAAGCCATGGGGTACATCGTAGAGTCCGCCGAGGGTCTCCGACAAGCAGTGGACGGCGGCGACATCGGCGTTGCCGAAGGCGATGCCGGCCAAGGTGGCACCGCGCATCACCGCTTCGCGGGCACTGTCCTGGCCATTGATGTCGGCCGCCGCCGCCTCCAGGTTGTGGAACAAGAGGGCGAGAGCTCGGCCGGCAATCGCGTCCGAGACCGGATTGGACACCCTGCAGGTGATCGCTTCGAGGGCATGGGTCATCGCATCGACCCCGGTCCAGGCCACCAGATCGGCCGGTAGGGTGCGGATCAGCTCGGCGTCGACCAATGCCTGGTCGGGAAACATGCCGTCGCCCTTGACGCTGATCTTCGACTGCTGCTGCGGATCGCTCAGCACTGATACCCAGGTGACTTCAGAGCCGGTGCCGCAGGTGGTGGGAATGGCGATCAAGGGCAGCGGTGGGTTGGCGAAGCGATTCTTGCCGACGAAATCGCTGGCTTTGCCCGAGTTGGTGGCCAGCATGGCGGCTGCTTTGGCGGCGTCCAGCACGCTGCCGCCGCCGAGACCGACCACCGCCTGCAGGTCTTGCTCACGGATGAGCTCGGCGGCGCGCTCGGCGGTGGTGGTGCGGGGGTTGGGCTCGACGGTGTCGAATTCCACCCGCCGGAGGCCGGCCTGATCGAGCACTCGGCGGGCCTTGGCCGGCCATTCGGTGTTGGCGAGGCCGCGATCGAGCACCAATAAAGTGCTGCTGGCGCCGACTGAGCGGACCACTTCACCGAGGCGCGCTAGTGAACCTTCGGCGATGTGGACGTGGGTAGGTAGGCGAAATCCGATCATCGTTTGCATTCTCAAGCGGGCAGACTCTCTCTGCATCTCAGGTCAGGGGTTAGTTCAACGGTCGCCGGATGACCACCAAGGTACGATCGTCTGAGGACGGTTCCCCCGCGGTCCACTGCTCCAACTCAGCGAAGACCCGTTGGACGATTTCTTGCGCCGGCAGCTGGCGGAGGTCGGCGATTCTGTCGGCCAGCCGGCAAGCGCCGAATTCTTCGCCGGCCAACAAGCTCCCCGTAGCCGCCGCGGCTTCGGTGATGCCGTCGGTGTAGAGCACTACCAGGTCTCCTTTTTCCAGGCGCACGAAACCACGTTCATAGCGAGCGTCCCGCACCGGGCCGAGCACTGGGCCACCCTGCTCGAGGGTCAACGCCTCGCCCGCCGCGGTTAGGTAGAGCGGCGCCGGGTGACCCGCGTTGACGTAGATGAAGTTGTGGTTGAGTTCGAGTTCGCCGTAGAACAAAGAAACAAAACGGCTGCTCAGTGTACTGCCGGCGATGATCGCGTTGAGCCGTTCGATGGTGAAGACCATTTTGAAGTCACGGCCCAAGCCCATGCGCAGTCCGGTGTAGATGTCGCGCACTTGCATCGCCGCAGGCAAGCCGTGACCGGTGACATCGGCGACCATCAAACCGAGGATCTTGTCGGAGATCGGGATGTAGTCAAAAATGTCGCCGCCAACGCTTTCCATCGCCTCGCTGTGACCGCTGATGTCGTAAGCACCGAAGGCCGGCTGAGGGTCTGGCAGCAGCGCGTTCTGCAGCCGCCGGATCTCCCGCACTGAGTCATCCAGCTGCTCTTGGCGCAGGGTTTGATTGGCGATGTGGCGGATCACACCGAGGGTGTAGAGCACGTCCCGGCGATCCCGGCCTGGCTCGATATCGAAGCCCAGCAAGTAGGATTTTCGGCCCAGTTCGACGGCGGCGAAACCGGCCGCTCCCAACCGCTGTTCGAGCTGTGGATCCAGTCGCGGGTCGCCTGGGAGCATGTAGATGTGGCCGC
Organism: Candidatus Multivoradales bacterium; assembly: GCA_965248925.1. Lineage (GTDB taxonomy): Bacteria > Acidobacteriota > Thermoanaerobaculia > Multivoradales > J023 > CBDFLE01. Next base: position 4,207,429 of record CBDFLE010000006.1, read on the forward strand.
GCTCCAGCACCAAAGCCACCGGCGGATAGGAGCGCGGTATCCGCTGCCCGTCCTCGACCACGCCGCCGGGGAACCTCTCCAGCAGGATGAAACCGTCGCCCTCGCGGCCGTAAAGCCGCACGCCTTGCACGCCGAGTTCATCGCGAAAGTTGGCCAAGATTTCCTCGGCCAGACGATGGATGATGGTCTTCGGATCGTCGCGTTCGATAGCCTGCGCGATGTTCTCTACTTTGATCATCAAGCGGCGATAGTCAACCGCGGTCTTTTTTCTGCTCAAGAATGCCTCCCTGGGTGAACGGCAGCGAGCCTATCCGATCGCGCACCGGGCGGTGAGCCCGCGGCGGCAATCTTTGTCTAGACTGGCCGCAGAGCGATCCTCGGTGCGCTGTAGAGAATAGGGCTCGAAAGACCGATCACGGAGAGCAGCCATGACCTCGAGCCTCAGCCCTGAGAAGACTCGGCGAAGCGTCCTGACCCCCGCGATGATCGGCTGTAGCTTCGGCTGTGGGGTGCCCGCCGTGCTCAAGGGTAGCCGGTACCTCTTGCTCAAAGGACTGGACAAGCTCAAGCCCTCCTCCCTGGAGCACCTCGCCCTCCTCATGGAGTTGAGCCAGCCCCTCTACCAGGCCTATCTGCTCAAAGAGGAGCTGCGATGCTGCTGCAGCCTACCGAACGAGGCGGCCGGCGAGGACTTCCTCGACGGTTGGACTACTCAGCGACGTCACCCTCGATTTCTTGACCAGCGACAAAAAGATGCCACAGGCCTGCAAGGACCCGGAGAAGATCGAGCGCTGGCGATCCCTCGATGGTCTGCCCACCAGCGACCGAGACAAGATCCCCTACGTCGTCGATGGGCTGATCCGCGACGCGCGAGCTAGAACAGGCGTATAGCGCTCCCTGAGCCCAAGTACACCAAAGCCCGGCCGAGACCGGGCTTCTGCGAATCGGCTGGTACCTATGCTGGGCGACTTGGCGAATCGGCTGGCACCTATTTAGGCGCCGACTTGGCGAATCGGCTGGCACCTATTTAGGCGCCTATTTAGGCGCCTCAGAACTGAGGGAGTGCTCCGGCCGTCAGGGAGTAGAGCCGTAGATCGTCGCGCTCGAGGTCGGAGGCAAGAACCGAAGATCGTTTCGCGTCTCTGTAGAGTATGGGACGAAATCTACGCTACTTGCCGCGCTCCGGGATGCTTGTCGAAGTCACCTGCCGAACCATCCAGGGCCGCTTTCTGTTGCGACCAGGACAGGCATTGAACGAGATCTTCATTGGCTGCCTGGCCAAGGCTCGCGGTCTGTTCGCCGTCGACATTCACGCTGCCGTGGTGGTCTCCAGCCACTATCACCTTCTAGTTTCGCCAGCGGATAGCGAACAGTTGGCAAACTTCATGAGGCACCTCAACACCAACCTGTCGAAAGAGGTCGGCAGGATTCATGACTGGCCGGGCACAATTTTCAGCCGTCGCTATCGCGCGATTCCAGTGGCCGATCAGGCAGAGATCCAGATTGCTCGACTTCGATACCTGCTGAGCCATGGTGCCAAGGAGGGAGTGGTTTACTCACCAGCGTGTTGGCCTGGAGCGAACTCGGTCGAGGCGCTTCTGACCGGCGAGCCTCTACGTGGCACCTGGTTCGACCGGAGTCGGGAATGCGCCGCCCGCCAACGGAGGGAATCTCCATCTCCGAGAGCCTTCGCCACAGAGATGGAGGTCACGCTCCAGCCGCTACCTTGTTGGCGGCATCTGCCACCAGAGGCACGGCAAGCTCGAGTGCGGAGCTTGATTGAGGAGATCGAAAAGCAGACCCTGGCCATGCACGCCGAACGCGGCACTGAGCCGATAGGTCCCCGTCGCGCTCGGAGAGTCCATCCCCACCACCGGCCGAGTCAGGTAAGAAGGTCGCCGGCACCGCGTTTCCATGCTTGGAGCCGGCGACAGCGGCGGCGGCTGGAGAGCGCGTATGCTGAATTCGTCGCCGCGTATCGCGTTGCTGCCGAGCGCTGGCGAGCAGGTGATTGCTCTGCCAGTTTCCCCGACGGAAGTTTTCGGCCAGCGATGCCCTTTGTTCGGGCTCTGGAGTCCGTGGCGCCCGGATAGGCGAAGCGCCTTGATCGCCACCGGGGTCATCGCCAGGCCAGGAAGTTTTCTGAGGACCACCGAGTGGGTGGTCGGTGCCAACGGCTTTTCGGAAAGTACCCGTAGGGGTGATTTTGGGTCTCTCGGAGCGGGAACCAGAGATTCCGGTTCAGCTTGCCCTCCTAAATCGTTCGGAGGAGTAGGTGGCTCAGCCGATTCCAGGAGCGCAGGTGGTTACCAAGCTCACCTCTTCCAAGAGATGTTTGGCACCTTCTTGGTTCAGCACCTTCTTGGTTCAGCACCTTCTTGGTTCAGCTTGCCCTCCTAAATCGTTCGGAGGAGTAGGTGGCTCAGCCGATTCCAGGAGCGCAGGTGGTTACCAAGCTCACCTCTTCCAAGAGATGTTTGGCACCTTCTTGGTTACCAAGCTCACCTCTTCCAAGAGATGTTTGGCACCTTCTTGGCTCAGCCGATTCCAGGAGCGCAGGTGGTTACCAAGCTCACCTCTTCCAAGAGATGTTTGGCACCTTCTTGGCACCTTCTTGGCACCTTCTTGGCAGCCGCCAAACAAGCAGTTCTTGGTTAGATTAGCAAAGCCCTTGAGCGTAGATCCAGCGAACTCATCCCGGCCTGCTGACTGGTCTGCCAATCGAGAGCGACTTGCTGCTCTGCGTAGGAGCGACACGGATAGAGGTTAGCGAGTTAGTCCTATTGCTAGCGTCTCGCCGCGTGCTAACCTAGAATTTCAGGTGAATCTCGCCTTATTCAGCTTTCAATCGACCAGGACCTCAAGGGTGCTTGAGGCTTCTGTATCCCAGGGGGGCCTGCTCTTCACTGAGCCCGGCCGTGGTGCGACCGGTTGTGACTTGGGACCGCATCTTCGGTCTATTTGGACAGCGCACTGAGAGCCCCGGGGGAGGCGCCGAGTCGATTGGCCCTTGTTCCTGGGCACTCTTTCTTGCGGTACTTGAATCAGCCTCTGGAGCAGAACAGCATGAAGTTCTTCAAGATTAAGTACGCCAGAATGGAGAAGTTCCATTGATCACTGTACGCAGTTCCTCGGGCGGAAGGGAGTCGAAATGGGTCAGCAAGTGCATCTCTTGATCGGTAGCGATCTCGATAGCAAAGCGAAGGGCGTTGAACGGACACCTGGACAAAGTGGGGCCTCCAGGCGCCTGCGGAGCGCTGCCGTGTTGGTTGCCTTCCTCGCCTTCTTTCCCTTGCTGCCGGCTGGCGCAGAAACCGTTGTCATCGACAACACCACCGCAGGCAGCATCGATGCCTCGACCACCTGTGGTGGCAGTGAGCTAACCCGTACCTTCACCGTATCCGAAAGTTTCCTGGTGGAAGATGTGGATCTTGGATTCAATGCCTCCCACTTCTGGCGGGGTGACATCCAGGTCACTCTGCAATCACCGGCCGCAACCTCCGTGGTCATCATCGCTTCGGACGGACTCAACTTCGACAACTACGACCTGGCTCTCGACGACGACGTCGCCGACGCGGTCAACGACGGCGACGCGGATACCATCAGCGCCCCGCTCTACCATCTGGACCGTAGCGCCAGCCCGAGCAATCCGTTGGGCACCTTTGTCGGCGAGAACGTCAATGGCACCTGGACCCTGCTAATCTGTGACACTTTCTCCGGCGCCGATGACGGCACCTTCAACAGCGCTCAGCTGACCTTGCGAGGGCCGGACTCAGCTGCGGCGGCCATCGACTGCGTCAACACCGGTAGTGACGGCGACGCGGCCGGCCTCTCGGGGGTCATCAACGCCTACTTCTCACCGGCCGCCAGCGCCGCCGCCGGAGATAGCTCTCTCCAGGTGACTTCTGCAACGGGACTGGCCGCCGGCGACAAGGTGCTGGTAATTCAGATGCAAGACAGCTCGATCGATTCCACTGACTCGAGTTCCTACGGCGATGGCTCCGCTGGCGACCCCGCAACCGGCAGCGTCACGGATCGCTGGAGCGGGTACTATGAATTTGTCGGCGTCACCTCAGTGACCGGCTCGGCACCCAGTATCACCCTAGGCCTTACCACCGCCCTGCAGAACAGCTATTGGTCTCGCGGGCGCTCCAGCTTTCAAGTCATCCGGGTTCCCCAATATGGAGACGTCACCTTGGGCGGCACCGTGACCGCCTCGGCGTGGAACGGCAGCACCGGCGGTGTGGTCGTTTTGGAAGCTGGCAGTACTCTGGACTTCAACGGCCAGAGCATCGTTCTCGATGGCCTTGGATTTCGTGGCGGGGTGAGCAACGACAGCGACACTCCGCCAAACTTCTCGGTCTACTTAACCACTGACCTGGAAGTTGGAGCAGCCAAAGCAGAGGGTACTGCCGGCACCCCAGCGAGCTCTGGCGGCACCGGCTATCCTGCCGGCGACCTGGCCCGTGGTGCTCCCGCCAACGCTGGCGGCGGCGGCAACGAGCACAACGCAGGTGGCGGCGGCGGCGGCAATGGCGGCGCCGGCGGCCAGGGCGGTGACACCTGGATCGGATTCGGCCAGACCCCCAACGGCGGGGTTGGCGGCGCGGTCTTTCCCGCTAGCCGAAACCGCTTGGTGCTCGGCGGCGGCGGCGGCGCGGGAGCCTCCAACGATCTATCGTTCCCGGATGGAGGGAATGGCGGCGGCATCGTCATCATTCAGGCCTATGAAGTCGTCGGAACCGGAACGATTACCGCCGATGGCCTGGGCGGCGACCCGGCGGACTGCGATGCGGCGGGGGCCGGCGGAGCCGGTGGCTCGGTGCTGGTAGCGGCTCTCAATGGCTCCCTGGCCAATCTGGCTCTCGGTGCCGACGGCGGTAGCGGCGGCGATTCCACTTGCACAGCTGCCGACCTGCACGGCCCCGGTGGGGGCGGCGGGGGCGGCGCGATCTTCTACTCCACTGGAGCCGGCACGCCCACCACCTCCGTTGCCGCGGGATCGAGGGGTTCGTTTCTACCCGACATCGTCGCCTATGGTTCGAGCAGCGGACAGGCGGGTACTGTGTCCACCTTCACCGCTACTGATTCGATCTGCACCACCTTGCCGGTGACGCTGGCGTCTTTCTCGTCGAGTCGCACCAGACACGGCTGGCAGCTGGAGTGGACCACCGCCACTGAGACCTCGACGGTCGGCTACCAGATCTTCGGCCGGATCGGAGACCGTTGGCAGCCGCTCAACGACCCGCTCGTTCCTAGTCACCAAATCGACTCCCTCGAGCCCCAACGGTATTCCCTGCAGAGCTACGCGGCTGAGGATTTCGAGGCTTTCAGCTTGGTCGACATTGACATCAAGGGGCGCCATGAGGCTCACGGACCCTTCTTCCCGGGCCACCTAGAGGGTCGGGAGGTCGCGGCGAAGGCGATCGACTGGCGCTCCATCGCAGAACAGCGACCGGCCAATCGGCTTTCGGAAATAGCCCTGAAGAGATTTGACCGGGCATCTAGCGTGGCCGGCAAGATCGCCGGAGGAAAGACACCCACCGCCCTGTGGGTGGACACCGACGGCATCTACCGGTCGACTCATGAGGAGCTGCTGGCAGCGGGTTTCGATTTCCGCGGCGTGCCGGTGCACCAGATGGCCCTGGAAGATCCTTCCCATGGTTTGGTGCCGGTCTACATCCAGGGATCCAGGTCCAACCCGCAGGTGTTCGGCCCCGGCGGGTTCGTCGAGTTTCTAGGACGCGCGGTTCGCGACAGCCAGTACACTCGGAGTCGGGTGTACCACCTCAAGCGGACCCGGAGCAACCTGCCGGTCCGGGTGGTGTCTGCGACGCCTCAGCACCTCCCACCTGCCGTTGGATACGAGGAGTCGCGAGAGGTTCACCAACAGAATTTCTATAGTTTCGCCTCCCCCAACGGGGATCCTTGGTACCAGGCATCCATTCTTGCCAACGGCGGAGCGGCGAGCCGGACCTTCGACATCGAAATCGACGCCCTGGCACCGAATGGTGATGCGGTATTGGAAGTAGATCTGTGGGGCGTCACCAATTGGCCGGGATCGGAGCCGGATCATCACCTCGAGATCCGCTTCAACGGTGAGCTGTTAGGCGAGGAGTGGTTCGATGGCCTAACTGCTCGTTCTCTTCACTTTCCGATTGCTATGTCCCGATTGAGCGAAGGCCCCCAGCAACTAGAGATCCGCCTGCCTGGTGACACGGGCTTCGCCTTTGATCTTGTTCACCTCGACCGGTTCCGCCTGCGGTATCCCCGGAAATTCGTCGCCAGCGATGATCGACTCGAGTTCTCAGGTCGATTCCGCGAGGTCGAAGTCGCTGGTTTGTCGAGCCCGAATATCGTCATCTATGCCAGTGCCTCGACGCGCCTCGATCTGTTCGAAGTAGCCGCAGGCGATGGTGACACCTACACCGCGACCTTCTCGGCGCCTGGTTTTACCGAATTCATCGCAGCAGGAAGCGACGCTTGGCAGAGCCCTCGAATCGAACAAGTATGGGCACCTTCACCGAATCTTCTCCGCGGCCAGGCTGACTATCTGGTGGTTTCCCATGGTGATTTCCTCGGCGAGCTCGATGACCTGATTTCGGCCAGGGAAAGGAGTGGCTTCGAAGTCAAGGTGGTGGATGCTAGAGATCTCTACGCCAGGTACTCTGGTGGAGTCTTCGATCCTCAGGCAATTCGTCGGTACATCGCGGAAGCCCATCGGCAACTAGGGGTACGTTTTGTGCTCCTGGTGGGCGGCGATACTTACGACTACTTGGATCACCTGAGCCTCGGTTCGATCAGCTTTATCCCGACGTTGTATACCCAAACGGACGAGATAGTTCACTTCGCTCCGGCTGACCCGCTGTTCGGCGACGTCGACGGGGATGGGTTGCCAGATGTGGCCATCGGCCGTCTGCCGGTCCGCACCGCAGAGGAACTGGCAGCGGTGATCGCCAAGACACTGACCTACAAGTCCTCCAGAGCAGCAGCCACCTTTGTCTCCGACGACACCCCAGGGCGGACCTTGACCAAGCTGAGCGAAGAGCTGGCGCAGTTCGTTCCGCGGTCATGGAAAACGGAGCAGATCAGTCTCGACGACTTGACGGTAACAACAGCTCGAGAGCGGCTGCAAAAGAGCTTTGAGACCGGCCAAGCTCTGATCAACTTCGTAGGCCACTCCGGCCCCACCGCCTGGACCTTCGACGGCCTACTCGACAGCGCCGATATCGACCAGTTGGACCCTAACGGCAAGCCCTCGGTGGTGATCCAATGGGGTTGTTGGAACACCTATCATGTGTCTCCGAGGTACGACACCTTGGGGCACCGTTTCCTGCTCGCTGAAGATGCGGGAGCAGCTGCTGTCATCGGCTCTTCGATGCTGTCGAAGCTAAGCTCCGATCGAGCTTTGGGCCCAGCAATGTTGGAACGGCTGATGCGGCCGGGCACCAGCCTGGGTCAAGCTATGCTGGAAGCCAAGCGGTCACTGGGAGCCGGCCAGCCTGAGCTGCTCGATGTCCTCCTCGGTTGGACTTTGTTGGGAGATCCCGCCCTGGTAGTCGTCGGAGGACTCGGCAGCGACACCGACTTGGCAGCGAATTAGCCAAAGGGGTAGCTCTCGACCGTCCCAGTGCGCTCGAACCTGGTGTAATGCGCCGGGCAAAGGAAGGCACGAGCGCAGCGCTTCCCTGTCTCGTGAAGCCAGGAAAGAGGCCACTGCCAACGGTCACCCTAAACTAGCGTTGTGCTATCGGACGGCGGTCACGAAACCGCGTGGGACCCAACAGCTACCTCCTACCACCGAGCTGGCGTCTCAATCATCTCTTAGTCGGAATCCTTGCCACAGCCAGCAAGAAACCGAACTCACCGTCCAGGCGATTGCCGCCCTCTAGTAAAAGTTGGGACCCTGCCGCCATACGGAGGTCATCCCTCCGCGGTTTGCAGAGCCCCCTCTTCCAAACCAGGCGTGCGCCAGCCATAGCGGGCATTGATATCCCGCATGCGGGCACCTCGCCCTCCTCAGCTACCTCCGCCATCGCATCTCATCCGGACCTCTCGAAGGCCGCAACAACAAGATCTCGGTCCTCAAGAGGAGAGCCAATGGAATCCGCGACATGGAGTACTTCAAGCTGGGGCTCTTCTTCCTCCATGACCAGCTCACCTCTCCAATTTCCGGATGACCCAGAAATTAGGCGATCTGGCGGTAAAGTCGGGCTAGGGCCAGCCTCGAGGTTGCCAACACCGTTCCTGATTGCCGGTCCAAGCTGTCGGTCTAAGCTGTCAGTCCAAGCTGACAGTCCGGCTGAGATGTCAGCCTTCTATCGGGATCAATAAGACCCGACGCGGGCCCTGGTAGCCCGCTGGGACGCCGACCCTCGGCGACTCACGATTTTCACTGGCAAATCATGAAGTCCTCCCGCTGCTCCTCCAATCCGCAGCAGGCAAAATGAAGATTTCAGGCATGCATTGTTTTGCATGTTTCTTTGGTATCCCCGTTGCACTGGAGCTGAGCAGCACAGCTGAGAGCCGACAGGGAGTGAGTTTGATAGTGGAGCGACGGCTTTCATGGCTGGGGCGCAAGGTGGGGACTCGGACGCCATCATCGGGCGCTACGAGGGGGGCTGAAATCACGCCTTCCGTAGATGTCGCCAGCCGGCTTGCCGAAGCGTTCGACGTCGGCCTCGATTTCTTGGCCAGCGACGAAGAGATGCCACAGGCCTTCAAGGACCCAGAGATGATCGAGCGCTGGCGATCCCTCGGCGGTCTGCCCACCAGCGACCGCGACAAGATCCTCTACATCGTCGATGGGCTGATCCGCGACGCGCGAGCTAGACAGGCGTATAGCGTTCCCTGAGCCCAAATTCACCAAAGGCCCGGCCGAGACCGGGCTTCTGCGGCTGCTAGGCTGGCAGCTCGCTTGAACGCTTCGAGTGCCCATACTAACTCACGACGATGAAGGCTAAATCCGGCGAACTCGTTCAATGCATTGGCCGTGCGTGACTTAATCGGCACCTATATCGGGGAATCAACGCTCGTCGGGCGCAGGAGGTCGATAACCCCCTCCGATCTGGCATTCATTCTCCTCGGCCCACTCTATTATTCGATCGAGAAGAGCCTCAGCAAGCGCACGTCGAATCGGCGCGCCCGCTTCCCCTTCTAGTCCAAACCGAAACAGCCATACGGATTGAGTCTCTTTCTTCGACATCTAGAATCCTGCCTCATTCATGATCGCTTCCGCGATTCTCTTGATCGTTCCCCGCGCATGAGGGCTATGAGGAATCACGGTTACTGTATTCCCAGTCTCTGGGTTAATGACCTTCAAGTGCTTCCCTCCAGCCTTAACCTCGAATCCTGCCCTTTTCGCCATCCGCTGAAGGAGAGAGGACGCCTTTTTTCCTTTAGACCCAAATGCCTTATTTCCTAGTCTAGCAAGCCTCTGTTGCAGCTTGTTCCCAGCCGCACCCAGCGAGCGCGCAGCTGTGAATAACGACCCCCCTCTCGGCACCACCCTCGGCCCAATCTTCGAGTACAACCCAGAAGATATTGCCGAAGTGGAGATGGAAGCCGTGATGTTGTAGAAATACGTCGAAGCCTTCGCGTTCTGCCCGACAAGAGCCATGATCTGACAGTTGATGTTCCCCCCACTGCAGCCGACGGACTTCGGCTGCACATTCTACATTAAGATCGGCGGTCCGGGATCAGTACCATCGTCCCAGAACCAGTTGTTGACCATCCAAAGGGGGATCTCTACTCCGGCGGAGTCGTCCACAGGAAGCGGTGTGGAAAAGACGAATATCTCGTCTGAAAAAGTCGCTGACGGCATCAGCCCAAAGAGGTCCACGAAGCCGATCGGACTGTTCATTACATAGGAGTAGCGATTGAAGCTCTGCGGGTTATCCTCAGAACCGCCAAACGGATCGATACTCAAGAACCGCCCCACGACCGGACTACAATGCCTAGCATGCATGTAGTCCAGCTCACTCTTCGCCCCCGCCCCGTTTTTACCCCGCTCATGACCGGTAAATTTCAGCTGAAACTCATCCGAGCTAGAGCTGGTCGCTTCCTGTCCAAACGGATAGTAGCTGTGCAGCGCCAACTGGCTGCCGCTCTTCGTCACCTGCCGTGGGGTACCAAGATGATCCAGATGAAAGCTGTAAGTCTCCTCCACTCCGTTCGCGTCGGGGTCGACTGAAGCCAGCAGCAGCCCACGCCGATAGACGTAGTCCCGCTCCCACTGGAAGCTCTCCCCACATGGATGACTAAAGACCCGCAGCACTTCGTTGCCCAGCCCGCGCAGGGTCCAGGTCTCGCTGGCCGGGCTGCTGACGCAGCTGCCGCCGGCGGCGCTAAAGCAGCTGAAGGTGACGATGCGCTCGTCATCAGCGTTGTAGATGTACACGCTCGCCTGGTCGGTATTGGATTGCAGGTGCTTCATCATGTTGGCGGCGTCGTAGGTGTACTGGTAGATCTCCGAGCTACTGTAACGCACGCGGGTCAGGTTTCCCCCAGCGTCATGGGTGGTGCCGCTGAGGCCGAGGCGGTTGGTGCTGCTGCTCGGGCTCATGGTCTGGCTGGCGCCGTGGGTGACCATCTGGGTAAGGTTGCCGAAGTTGTCATAGCTCGCGGTCTGTAGGCGGTCGTTGCTGCCGACTTTTACCTCGCCGCTGACCAGGCGCTGGAATCGGTCGTAGCGATATTGCAAGGAGCCGATGCGGTGGATATTTCCGGCTCCGTCGTAGTCGAAGGTGCCGGTGTCCCAGCCTGCGTTGGTAGAGATGCGCTCGGGCCGGGCGAGGCCGGAGGGATCGACCTGGTAGGTTTCGGTGATGCCGCTCTGGTGGCTGATCTGGGTCAGCATGCCGCCGCTCTGGTAGCTGAGGTCAGAGGCGAAGCCGGGCACCGCGGTGAGGAAGCCCTTGTCGTAGGCGTAACTCACCAGCCACGGCGGGCTGACCTGGTCGCAGCTGTCGTTGCTGTGCAGGCAGTCAGGATAGTCGAGGGTCGCGAGGTTGCCTTGCAGATCGAAGGTGAAGCCGGCCTGGAAGGCGTAGTGGCCGACGCCGAGCTGGTAGCGGGTCTGGCGCTCGGACATCCGCCCACCGCGACCCGCGTAGACGAAGCTCTCGGAGATCCGGACATCGAGGAAGCCAGGGTTGGCGTTCAGCGGATTCACCAGATCCACCCAATTGTGGCGGGTGGTCTGCACCAGCTTGCCGGCCCGCTTGTCACTGCCGATGTTCTGGCGGCCGTAGCGGAACTCCTTGAGCTTGCGCGGCGAGCCGCCGTTGTTCTCGTCGACGCGGATCAGGCGTCCGGCGGGATCATAGAGGTAGTCGAGGTCGAAGGCGGTGGAGCCGGTGATGCGTTTGCTCAAGACGTTCCCGCGACCGTCATACGAATAAGCCGAGGCGCCGTTGCCCACCGGGCCGACTTCGGGATGGGTCTCGGAGGTCAGGAAGCTGCGACCGTCATAGTTGAAGAAGCGTTGCTGGCCACAGGTCGATCCAGTCCGATTCTGGCAGACGTGGGAAAGCCGCGAGCCGGCATCATAGGCATAGCGAGTCAGCAAGCCGTCGGCGTTGCAGCTGCCGTTCCAGGTTGCCGATCTGCCCTCGCAGACCGCGAACAATCGGCCCTGGCCATCTGAGATTTCGGTGTTGTAGGTGTCTTCCTGCACTCCGGAGGCGAGCATCACTTTGAACCGCCGCGTCTTGGTGCGTTCGCCCTCGTAGCTGAGGAATGTGGCCGGCTGGCTTGGTGGGGTGATCCTGCCGGGGCGGCCGAAGTTGTCGTACTGCTCGTACTTGGTGACGCGGGAATCGGCGCTAGAGCTGAGGGTCCTCACTGACTCCTCGGTCTTCCAGGCCCGTGGGTTGAAGCTCATGTGGCGGTACCAGCGCACTCCGCCGGGCAACTGCACCTGCTCTTTGACCCGGCGGCCGAGGCCGTCGAAAGTGTGCTGGCGGTAGGCCAGCAGGCCGGAGCCCGAGCAAGCGGCGGTGGTGACGCATTGCTCTTCGGTCAGCAGCGGCACCAAGTTGAAGTTGCTCTGGGTGGCCAGCCGGTAGGTGTAGCGGCGCACCGCCTCGCTCTCGGGAAACTCGTGGGTCAAGCGGCCCTGCCGGTCATAGAGGAAGTCGATCTTGACCCCGGCGCTGTCTCGGCTGCGTTTGACCAAGCCGGTGTTCTTGTCGAGATCGTAGTCGGCCAGTTTGAGTAGCACTTCGCTGGTGGCGCAAGGGTTGACCACCGTCGAGTTTCTCAGCACGCCGTACTGGTAGCCGTAGTTGGTGCGGTAAAGGGCGCCGGATTGGGCCGGGTTGATGCTGCCCAGGCTTGCGGTGCTGATCGCCTGGCTGTCGCCGCCGTATTGCAGCTCAGAGGCGACGAAGCCGGTGCTGCCAGCCTGCACGAAGATGCTCAGCAGGTCGTTCGACTGCCGCGAGCCACCTGCCAACACCCTGCGTTTGCGCAGGAAGCCGTTGACTAGCGCAAAGTCATACTCGGTGGATTCGGTGACGCCGTTCTCGGTCACCGATTGCGAGTTGAAGGTCTCCAGCACCCAGGGCTGGGTCTGGCCGAACATGGCGAAATCGGTGGCCGGATCGATGGCGCCGGTGTCGCTGTTGGCGATCAGATAGGAGCCGCGATTCTGGTTGTAGAAGGTCTCGCTCGCGCGCACGTTGCCACTGGCGAAGTTGCCACCGGTGGTGGTGGTGCGGAAATGGCCCAGGCCATCGAAGTCCGAGTGGGTGACCTCGCGGAACTTGTCGCCGTCGTCGTGGTAGATAACTTTGCGGTACTTCATCCGGTGGTTGCGGTCGGCGTAGGTCCCGGATGGACCGTCGTTCTCATACTCCAGGAAGATCGAGCGGCGCTTGCTGCCGCTGGCCACCGAGCCCTGGTAGATCTCTTGCGACAAATAGGGCGGGTTGTTGTTGAAGTAGTCGTTGGTGCCCGGCGTGCAGCGGGTGAAGGGCAGGCCGAAGCCTTGGCGATTAGCGCCCGCGGAGTTAAACCAGTGCTTCGTGTCGTTGCCTAGCGGGTCGGTCAAGGTGAGAGTGTGGTAGCAGGAGATCTGGCCGGGACCGAGCACTCCCTGGGGATCGTAGTCATAGGTCCAGATGCCGTGGGGCGAGTTTGGATAGTCGCTCAGCAGCCGCTGCCGGGGCAGGTGCTATCCCATTGATTGGCGTTGCCAGTCTCGAAGTTGTCGCCAAAGAGCACGGCGATCGATTTGACTGCGACGGTGGCGGAGGTGCTGTGGTGGGTCTCGTCTTCGATGCGGTAAGTCAACGTGCAGTTGGCATCGATCGAGCACGATCTCGGTGCTCGCCGGGCAGGTGCTGGCGAGGACGGTGACGGTCAGGGCTTCACCGTCGGGCTCGGTGTCGTTGGCCAGGACGTCAATCAGGATCGGGGCGGAGGCGGCCTCTGCGTTGTCGCCCGAGGCGATGGGGGTGCCATTGCATTGAGCGTGGGCGGTGGCGGCGGCGAGCAGGCCGAGAGCGAGCGCCGCTGCCGGCCACGCCATGCATCCAGAGATTCTTCGCTTCATTCGTACCTCCAGTCCAGATCGTTCTGTCTTCTTCCTGCAACTCGCAAAAGACCAGAAAGCGCTCACTCCACCACGGCACCCCGTCCCCGCAACAGCGCCACCACCCGAGCAACACACCTCGCCAGATCATCTCCGACCTCCAGCGACTCAATCCAGCCGCTCAACCGCCGGCGTGCCCTTCCTGTCGGCCGATGCGCCTGATGCCCAGCGTTTGGTCGACACCGCCTTCGACAGGCTCAAGCTGTCGGCCCGGGCCCTCAGCCGTATTCTCAAACTGTCACGCACCATCGCCGACCTCGACGGCGCGGCGGAAATTCGTGTAGCGCATGCCGCCGAGGCTTTTCAGTACCGCAGCCTGTACTGGCGGTCGGAGGGCCGCTGATGCCACGTTTACCACACTACTCAGGCCCAGGCCATCCTTGATGGCCGGTCCAAGCTGTCAGCTCGGACTGTCAGTCGAAGCTGACACTCCGAGCTGACAGTCCGGCTGACATGTCAGCTCTATCAGGATCGATAAGACCCGACGCGGAGTCGGGCAGCCCGCTGCTCCTCCAACCCTCGGCGGTTCACCATTTTCACTGACAAATCGTGAAATTCTCCCGCTGCTTCTCCAACCCGCAGCTGGCAAAACGAAGATTTCAGGCATGCATGTTTCTGCATGTTTCTCTGGTATACCCGTTGCAATATAGCTGAGCAGAACAGCTGAAAGGCGACAGGGAGCGAGGTTGATAGTGGAGCTACGGCTTTCACGGCTGTCGTGCAACGTGCACGAAAAGATTCTTTAAATGAATGAAGGGAGTTTGACAATGCGACGAATTCTGATCTGTTTCTTGCTAGTAGCTTTGTTGCTGCCCATAGCGGTGGTAGCACAGGGCTCTGGCGATGCCTCGGTGGACCGACTCACCGTCGGCAACCTATCTGTTCTGGCCTACCGTTTGGAATTCGAAGAAATTGTTTCGATCCTCGGCGAGCTTTCGACTCTGTTATCAAAAACCGAACAGACCGCCGCCGCCACTCAGTTGGCGAATACGGCCGGACGGATGACGGATGAAGATCTCGCGCAGTGGATGGCCAGCGGCGTCGACTTGTCCAAGCTGCTTTCGAAATTGCGTGACCTTCAGGTCATAGTCGACCATAACGAACGCCACCGGGATCGCAGCGCTACTGGTCTAAGCGGCAAAACGCCAGGTTTGCCAGATGCCGCCTATTCTGCGGTCTGTGGTAGCGAACGCGGCGACACCGACGCTGAGTTTGCCGCCAAGGTCGCCCTGCAGGTCGCCAAGGGCGTGTGGTCGGTCGCCAGTCGCGCTTGCGACGAAACGATCGTCATCCTCGGCGAAGGCGGCAATACTTCTCTGTTGTGTATTGCCGCGGACGCGATCCTGTTCATCGCCGAGGCCGTGCTCGAGGACTTCTTCTTCTGCGACGACGCCGTCAACGCCGCCGAGATCGAAGGCTCCTACGAGCGTTTGGGCCATTTGCACGGTGACATGGACTTGCTGCAGGCGGACGTCACCCTCGACATGATGTTGATGATCGAGCAGAACCTGATGATCATCTCACCCAATCAGATCATCGTCACCTATGCAATTCCAGCGTCGAGCGGTGGCCTCCTTGATCTGGTAGTAACCGTGATTGAAAACACCATTCAAGACGCCACAGACGCCGGCCTGGCAGTCAACTTTGCCCAGTCGTTCTTCGACCAGGCCGAGGTGCTCCGGGCCGACGAGAGTTACAAGCGTGCCTTCCTGATGTACAGGCGGGCCTATCAAGAAGTGGCGCGGCTGCCATAAGGAACTGTCGTGACACAAAAATGTTCCGATTCCTTAACCCAGTTGGAACACAACAACCACAGGAGAGAAGAATGAAGAAAGCAATCCAGAATCAGAAAGCCAAGAACCTCCGCCAGCAAGCGGGCTTCATCGTCAGCGTCGAGATCATTTTCTTGGTCACGATCTGCGTTATCGGCCTACTGGTCGGTTGGGTTTCGATCCGAGACGCAGTCGTCTTTGAGCTCCACGATGTTGCCGAGGCTGTCGGTTCGGTGAATCAGTCGTTCTACTACCGCGGAGTCTACGATCTCGATCCGCTCGAGAACACGGAAACCGCTGGCGGCGCATACTTCGACGACATCGATACCAGTGACCAGATCGGTATAGTGGTCGAGGTGGCACCGCAGAACCCGTCTGAGTTCGGCTTGGCCTTCAACTAGCTACCTGATACCACCGTTATAACGTCGGCCGCCGGAGTCCTCGACCAGCGAAGGGTTCCGGCGGTCGTTGGGGAGCAGCATGAATACTGTCGTTCTAACCGATCGCCGATCGGCACTCAAAGCGGGAATTGTCGTCGCGGCTCTAGCCATCGTCGCCATCCTCGGCTACCGCCAGCTAGCGCGGATTTCGGCGATACCAGTTTGGACCACCAGCGCTGCTCTCGACCGCGGAACGACTCTTGGCGCCGCCAACCTAAAGCAAACGCGCCTGTTGAAGAAGGCCGTGCCCGCCGGGGCATTGACCGACCGTCGCGCCATCGTAGGCCAGATTCTGCGCGCTGCCAAAGCTTCTGATCAGCCATTCTTCGCGCACGACTTTGCCGTCCCCAGCCGGCCGCCAGTGACACCACTCGCGGCGCACGTTCCCGCTGGCCGCGTGCTCACCACATTGACGATTGATCCGATGTCGATTCCTTATCCGCAGCTGCGCTTCGCCGATCGCCTCGAGATCGTCGCAGTCAAGGCCATGGGTACTACCAACGGCCACGGTCGGGTCGTGGCGCGGGACGTCTTCATGATAGGTTCCTTGGCGCCCAACCAAGGCAAGCAGGCCGAGTCGAAAAAGGGAGCCCTCGGCATGGATATCTCGCCGCCCAAACGTGCAGCCAAAGGAGGTGCGAAAGGCCTCGCGCTCATTCTGGCTCTGCACCCCCGAGATGTCTTGCCGCTCGCTGAAGCGGAAAGCGAGAACGCCACCCTCAAGCTCGTGCTGCACGGCAAGAACGAAGTGGACCGCGGTGCGCTTCTCAGCCTCGAATCACCGCCGCCGAAGGTTATCGAGCTGATCGCCGGCGCCGCGCGCGAAGAGGTCACCATCCGACGATGAGCAGCAACACCCACCCCTGTAGCCTACGGACTTACGGCAGGGTCAGAGTCGTTTCACTCGCTAACTTGGTGGCTGCCGTGGCGTTGTTCGCCTTCGCCGCCGTGCCGGCGTTCGCCCAGGATCCCTTTGACGAACCCACCGCTGGTGCCGAAGCGGAAGCCCCGGCAACCCCCTTGGCGCAGCCGCCACGATCGATCGAGACTCGTGAGCTACTCACCGCCAAGGTTGGTGCCGGCCGGCTGCTCACACTGCCCGAGTCGGTCGAACGGGTGGCGCTAGCCGACGAGGCGATCGCTAGGGTTCAGATCATTTCTGAGCGCGAGGTATTGCTGAGCGGTCTGGCGCCCGGCCAAACCACGCTCTATGTTTGGTTGCACAGCGGCCGGCGCCTCAAGCATCTCTTCCAGATCGGCTGGGATCTGGAGCTGCTCGAACGGGTTCTGCGTCAACTCGACCCGGACATCAGGGTCGAGCAGAGCATTGACGGTGAGGCCATCGTTCTGGTCGGAGAAGTCACCAACGCCGAGGTCGCGCGGCGCGCCCGGCAGCGCGCTGAAAGTTTGCTGCTGTCCGGCGGATCCCGCCAGACGCGAATCATCGATCTCCTTGATCACCCGGATCCGGACTTCTCCCCCGACGAACGTCTACGGTCGGCATTGCGCCTGGTTGACCCGCGCATTCGCGTCCGGCGCCTACAGGTCGGACCCGAGCCGGACCCTGCCCTCGACACCTATATTTTGGAAGGCCAGGTACGCGACGTTTCTATGCTGGTTCAGGCGCTGACTTTGGCCGAGCGCCAGCTGGGTGGCACCGGAGTAGGCGTGGTACCAGTAGAAGGCCGCCAAGATTTCACCGGTGGTCATGGCCGCGGCCCGCACCGGGGGTTTCAGGGTCCGTCCGGCGTCAGTAACCCAGATCGTCTGGGCGGCCTGGGCCTCAGCGGAGCCGGCGGGCGGCGAGCCCCTGCCGGCCTCGCCGCCGAAGTTTCTCGTGGCCTGGTCATGATGACCCAATCCGGCCGGGTGGTGTCATTTCTCGAGGTCGACAGCTTGCCACAGATCCTGGTCTCGATCCGGATCTTGGAGATCGACCGCGGCAAGGCCAAGCGCATCGGCGTCAACTTTCGGATCGACACCAAGGACTATTCGATCGGTAGCTTCACCGGTCCCCAGACCGGCGACTTGCCCGAGCTGCGCGGTCAGCCGCCGACCATCACCGACATCACTGGTGGCAACTTGGCCTTCGCCTTCATCGACAATCTGACCTCCATCAGCGCGGCCATCGACTTTTTGGAAGATCGGCAGCTAGCCCGGTCGGTGGCCGAGCCCAATGTGCTCACACTCACGGGTGAGCAAGCGAGTGTGGTGATCGGCGGCGAGATTCCGGTTCCGACCACCGCCGTCAGTGATGTCGCCGCTGTCCAGGGCTTCTTCTTCGAGGAGTTCGGTATTCGACTCGACATCCGGCCGACGGTCGATTCTGCCGGGGTCATCACCCTCGAAGTCTCTTCCAGCATCCGCCGCCCAACGATTGCGCTCGGCATCAGCGGGGTCCCCGGCTTCACCCTGCAAAGTGTGCAGACTTCCGCCCGCGTTTACTCTGGTCAGAGCCTGGTCATTGGCGGCCTGTTGGATTTTCAAGAGACGCTCGAAGAACGGCGTCTACCGCTGTTGGGCAAGATCCCTCTCTTTCGCTGGCGGCGCAAGAGCCGCGGTGACACTGAGCTGCTGTTCTTGATCAGCCCGAGATTGGTGGAGATCGAAGCGGCAGAGGGAGTCGTGCCGATGCCGCCGGTGGACTCCGCACGCATCCAGCTGCCGGAGCTGCAATGGCCCGGAGACCGAGATGATTGGCGCAACGACTTCGATCCGCTAGCCCTCACTCTCGAGGGCTTGCCACCGTCGTTTCTCCGCGAGCCCTCGGATGCAGATGAGATGGACCCGGATGCAGATGAGATTCACTCGTTCGACCTTGCTACGACAAGCGGTAGCACGCAGATCGAAGTCGTAGTAGATCCAGCCGAGATCGACCAAATCCCGGTCGGCGAGGCCGGGGTCGGCGAGACAGTAGTCGGCGAAGAAGATGACGACCAGGGCGCGACCGACAGACCGCCCGTCGGGTCGGCTACAGCTCAGCCAGAGAGCTATCCCGACCGCTTCACGGAACAGCTCTGGGTAGTGTTAGAAGCAGCCCAGCCTTGCCTCCGGCTGCGGCCCGAGCCGGTGTTTGAGACTATGACGGTCGACTGCTTGGCCCCAGGCAGCCTGGTCCTAGTAGCGGAAGAGCAGGCTGGGTGGATGCGCGTCGAGCTTGCCGATGGCCTCAGAGGATGGGTAGCAGGCGTCTTTCTGGCGCCGACCGGCACCCCGTCGGACGGCCTGGATCCAGACGCAGGCCCAAGGATCCCGAAATGAACGCTGCCGTCGATCAACTGTCCGAAGCATCGGGCGGACCGGCTTCTCTGCGTCAGCAGATTCAGCGCGGCTGGGCCTTGCGGCATGGCGCACTCGCCGATCGGGTGCCGGTTTTGCCGACCCAAGAACCCACTTCTGATCCTGGCTCGAGCCCACGCCGCCAGTTTCGTCAACAGCTCTTCGAGCAAGTTCTGCGAGATGCCGAACGCCGTGATTCGAGCCGCGGGCAAGCGCCCCTTGCAACCCGCCAACGGGTGCGCCGGGCTCTCGATCGGGTGATGGCCGCCAACACCTCGCTAGCGCTCAGCGACCACGACCTGGCGACTCTAGAGACCCAGCTGATCGCCGAGATCGACGGCCTTGGACCGCTCGATCGGTTGCTGGCCAATCCAACCGTTTCGGACGTCTTGGTCAATGGTCCCTACGAAGTCTGGGTCGAACGTTTCGGCCGACTCGAACGGACCAAGGTCCAATTCGATAGCGAGGCGCACCTCCTTCGCCTGCTCGGCCGGGTGATTGCGGCCCAGGGCCGCCGCCTTGACGAGGCATCACCCTTCGTAGACGTCCGACTCAGCGACGGCAGCCGGCTGAATGCGGTGATCGCCCCGCTGTGCAACCGTGGCGCCGTGGTCTCGATCCGGCGAACGCGCGCGGTTCCTTATCGTTTGGAACAACTCTATGCTTACTGCACGCTCGATCCGGCGATGGGTGAGCTGCTCGGCGCGGCGGTTCGCGATGGCCGCAACATCGTCATCGCCGGCAGCACCGGTTCGGGCAAGACAACCCTTCTCAATGTCTTTTCCCGCTTCATTCCGGCCGCAGAGCGGGTCGTCACAATCGAGGAAACCGCCGAGCTGCGACTCGATCACCCGCATGTGATCTCCCTTGAAGCACGGCCGCCGAATATCGAAGGCCGCGGTGAGGTGACTCTCCGTGACTTGGTCCGCAACGCCCTACGCATGCGTGCCAATCGCCTGATCGTCGGCGAGGTCCGAGGGCCCGAGGTCTTCGACATGCTGCAAGCGATGAATACCGGGCATTGCGGCAGCTTGACCACCGTCCACGCCAACAGCCCTGAGGACACCCTGCGGCGACTCGAGAATCTCGTTCATCTCAGCGGCTTCGAGCTGCCCAGCCGGGTGATTCGCGAACTCCTCGGCGCGGCGTTTGATCTGATCGTCTACGCTAAGCGCTTCGCCGATGGCAGTCGTCGGGTGACGCGAATCGAGGAAGTACAGTTCGATAGTGAATCCGGTCTCACCACCCGGACGCTCTTTCGCTATCAGCCCGGAAGCGGTCGCTTTGTCGCCGAAGGCACCGCAGCGGAGGCAACAGCGGCGCGCACGACGGTGGCCCGAGTGGCCTCACCTACCCTGCCAGGAGAGCACCGATGAGCGACTTGCTACTGCTCGTCGCCGCCCTGTTGATCGCCGCCATCCTCGGTGGCGACCTGATCCGTGGCCGGCTCCACAATCGCCGCCTGCAGCATCATCTACAGCGTCTCAGCAGCGCCGGCCCGGCAACGGGCGTAGGGAGTCGGGACACGCCTAGTGCGCTCGCCAGCAGACTTCGCGCCGCCGGCCTCCGGGTCGGCCCGCGCAGCTTCGTCGTCGGCAGCGTGTTGGTTGCAGCTGTCGTTGGCTTGTCGCTCCTGAGGCGCTTTCCGGGCACCCCCTGGGTGGCGCTGATCAGCGCCGGCTTCATGCTCTACGCTCCTAGCGCCATGGCCCGCGCCTGGGGAGGCTTTCGCGCCCGACGCTTCGAGACCAAGCTGGTCGACGCGCTCGACTTCTTGGTCGGCATGCTCGATGGCGGCCAGAACGCGACCCAAGCTCTGGCCAGCACCGCCGAAGCAGCTGAAGAACCCGTCAAGACCGCTTTTCGCGACGCTTCCCGGCGGATTGCCTTGGGCATGTCGATTGAACGCGCCGTCACCCCCATGGACGAAAGCTACGCTGGCGAAGGAACGCGCATCTTCACCCAGGCACTGATCGCCAAAGTACAAGCTGGCGGCCCGCTGGCGCCGGTGCTGCGCTCAGTCAATCGGATCATCCGCGCCCGGCTCAAGCTACGCATGCAGCTGCGCGGCCAGCTGTCTGGCGCGCAATTCGCCGCGGCTTTCATCGCGATTGTGCCGTACGCCCTGATCCCGATCTATGCATGGCGCAAGCCGGATTGGATCGATCGCCTGATAACCCACCCTTCGGGTCCGCAGATGCTCTTCTTCGCTGTCGTGCTGCAGCTGTTCGGCTTCCTTTGGATCCGCCGCATCCTACGCTCGGAGGTCGGATGACGACCCACAACCTCTGGCTCGACGCCACTTTGCTGCTGCTGCTGCTAGCCGTCGCCCTGCTTTCCCTGCGCCGTCTGCCGACTCGCGCGCCGCAATTCGGCAGTGGGAAGGCGGGTCAGATCGAAACGGCGGCGGCCAAAGGCCGCGCCTACTATCGAAAGTTAAGCCGTCAAGCTGGTGTCGATCCTGACCAGCTACGCTGGGTCTATTGGGCCGCCAAGCTCGCCCTGATGGCGCTGCTGCCGTTGCTGTTGCTCGAATTGGCTGCCAGCCGGTCGCTCCCTGCCTTGGCGCTGATCGGTATCGCGGTCACCGGCTTCGTCGTGCCGGACCTCTGGCTGCTCGTCAACCGCCGAAAACGGCGCCAGCGAGTTCGCGCCACACTGTCCTACTTTCTCGATCTTCTGGTCGCCCTGGTGCACTCCGGTGCGACGATTGAAAACGCTTTCGAGCGCGCCGGGCGTGGAATCCGCAAGGGCCGGGCCCATCCTTTGGCCGACGAGGTGGCACTGATCACCGAAGAGCTTGACTTGGGCAAGGATCGCGCAGCCGCCTTCCACGCCTTGGCCGAGCGCACCGGAGTGGTCGAACTCAAAGCCCTATCCTCGGCCCTGACCATCGGGTTGCGACTGGGGTCCTCGGTGGAGTCGATCTTGACCAGCCAAGCAGACATCCTTCGCGCCCGCCAACACGAGGAAGCGCTGAAGCGAATAAACCGCGCTGGCGTCCAGGCCATCGTTCCGACGATGCTCTGCGGCTTCCCGATTCTCTTGCTGCTGATTCTATTCCCGGCGGTGCTGGAGATCCTCGAGGCTTTTCAGCTGCTCAAGAGCGCTCAGCCCTAGGAGCTAGCTGGCAGTTCCGGAGGCCGTGACTTCTTCGACCATTTTGCCAATCGCCTTCGCGAAGGCGGTTTTGGGGTGACTGAGGACCATCGGCACGCCGGTATTCGCGGCCACGATTACCGCCGGCTCGTAGCCGACCAAATGATCCACCTTGTGTCCGATTTGCTCGGCCACCGTGGCCGCCGGCAGATTACCTTCGAAAGCCGCGTGCCGATTGAGCACCAGCCGCAGCCGATCCTGGCGAAAGCCAAGCTTGTCGAGGAGCGTCAGCAGGCGGGCCGTGCCGATCGTGGTCGGCGCAACGGCTTCTGTCACCACATAGGTCACGTCAGAGAGGTCGAGCACCGCCAGGGTCAGCGCGTCGAGAGGAGACGCGGTATCGACCACCACCAACGAGAAGCGGCGACGTAGCTCGATCAAGACACGGCTCAGATCTTCTGGCGTCACGCCTTCGGCCGCCACCGGATCGCGCGGGCTCGCCAACACCCGCAACCCGGAGGTCGGGTGCTCGGTGAGGTAGGTGGGCAAGGCGACGATCGTCCCGAGATCCCGCACCACCCCGAGAAGGTCGCGACCCGGCGCCAGCCCGAGCAGGGCCGATGCATCGCCCCATTGAATCGCGGCGTCGAGGAGCGCCACGTCGCCAACACCACCTGAGGCCGCGGCCGCCGCCAGCCCGAAGTTGACCGCCAAAGTCGTAGTACCCACGCCGCCCTTGTGGCTGAAGAAAGTAATCACCCGGCCTTCTTCTAAGCGCTCCCCAGGCACCTCGGCTGGCTGAGCCGCGCGCAGCACTGACTCCAACTCGGTGTCCGAGACCGGCAGCGCCACAAAATCGCCAATCCCCGCCCGCACCGCTTCGCGGAGGAAATCCAACTCACTACCCTGCGCCACCAATGGGTTGAACAGGCCGATGATCAAACGGTCAGGCTGCCGCCCCTCGCGCGCCACATCGAGCGCCAGCTCTCGATGGTCCGTAAGGTCGAGAAAAACGATCCGCGGATCGAGCGCCCGCACCGCCTCGGCCCCCTCAGCCAATGAACTCGCCTCATAGGTCGCCAACGGACCATCGGCCAGCCGCCGCAGCGCTTGCTCGAGCGCCCGCCGCGTCTCCACGTCTGGATGGACGACCAACACACGGCTCAAACCTGATCGTGTATCTCGCACTGCGACGGCTCCTCTGGTACGAAAATCCAGTCGATATCGTACCAGGAACCAGGCCCGCACACTCCGTGAGATCGCGCCGCGAATCTTTGTTGAGACTGGCCGAAGAGCAGCCAGCAGTGAGCCGTAAAGCATAGAATCCGGAAGACCAACCACGGAGAACAGCCATGACATCCAGCCCCAGTCCTGAGAAGACTCGGCGCAGCGCTCTGACCACGGTGATGATCGGTTGCGGCATCGGCTGTGGCGCGCTCGCTGTGATCTTAATGGTGGGCGCCGTGGCGGGCGGCTTTTGGGCCTTCAGACCGGGACCACAAACCGGGACCACAAGTAGCCGCCGCCAGTATCGTCAGCAACGAGAGCGTGGGCTCGATTCATGTCACGGATCTGACCAAAGATGCTGGGGTGCGCTCGCTGCTGACCCAGGTACTGATGCGCTTGGATGAGTTCAATCGTCGGCAACAGGCTGAGGCGTTGCCAGAGAACCACCACAGGCTGCTAAGGGTCGCTCTTGGGCACAGTCTGCCGTCCAATCCACTCTGAGATCCGCAGCATGACGTCCTCGGCGAAGGTCTCTTCGATCTTGGTGTATTCGCTGATCGCGCCGCTCTCAGCGTGCTGGAAGAGGTGGTTGAGGCCGGCCAGCTGATGGGTCTCGAAGTGCTGGTTGCCGCCTGCTTCGAGGGCCAGCCGGATGGCTCCCAGGTTGGCTCTGGCTGGGACCTGGAGGTCTTTCTCTCCATTGAGAGCCAGCACCGGTACCCGCAACTCGCTCAGCGCAGGGCGGGGATCGTAGCTCAGGAAGAAGCGGAACCAAGCACCACTGAGCAGCTTCTGCTGAGCTTTGATCTGGGCCTCCAGCTGGTCGCCAGCGAGTCCTGGGGACTGCACGGCAAACATCTTGCGCAAGGTGAGTGCGAGACTTGCCGAGTCACCGCTGAGCGCTTCGGCGAAGGCTCGCCGCTGTAGTGCACTGTTGCGTTGTCGCGCCTCGCTTGGCATGCCGGCTTGCTCGAGCAGCAGGTTACCCTGGGCGACCAGGATCTCCACTCCGTTGATTCCTGGAGCTGCCAGCAGGACGAGGAAGTCCACCTCCTCGTGGTCTACCGCCACCATCGGCGCGATGATCCCGCCCTCGCTATGACCCACCAGGCCGATCGCGGCGATGTCGGCACGGGTGGCCAGGAATGCCACCGCGGCGGCGGTGTCGGTGGCGAAGTCGCGGCTGGTGGCACCGGCGAAACTGCCGCTGGACTCGCCAACCCCGCGGTCGTCATGGCGCAGCACGGCGATACCGTGACGGCTCAAGTGATCGGCCAGCACTAGAAAGGGCTTGTGCCCCATCAACGACTCGTCGCGATCCTGTGGCCCAGAGCCGGTGATCAACACCACGGCGGTGAACGGCCCCTCGCCAGCGGGTAGGGTCAGGGTGCCGGCCAGGGTCACCTCAGCGGCGGTGTTGTCGATTTTCACTTCTTGTTGGCGGTAGGGAAAGGGCGCTTTGGGATGCTGCGGCCTGGTGGGTCCGGCCAGCGGTCCGTCGAGACGCTCGAGGGCCAGGGGTAAGGACAGTCCACCCTGCTTCCAAGTACCGAGGATATTGCCAGCGGCTCGCAGATCGCCTTCGTAAGTGCCGCCGACGGCGGCAATCTTGAGCAGCAGGTGGCGATCGGCGAAAGTCACTGCGTTGATCGGGATGCCCATCGCTCCCTGGTCGACGCTGTCGAGGGTTGCTGGCAGCCCATCGTCGCTGTCGCTGAAATGGAAGACCACACGCAGCTCGGTGCCCGAGACTTGCAGCGTTCCCGACCAATCGCCGGCCAGCGAGTCTGGAGTGGGCGGATTTTCGCCGCGCGCTAGCCCCGGTAGGAATGAGAGCGAGGCAAGGGTGACGACGATCAGAAGCAGTGGCGGTGGTTTGCTGGACATGAATCCTCCTCGGGTGCGATGTCAATGGGGTTTGCCGGCGACTTTCGACAATACGCGGTGGGGTAGCGGATATTCGTCGCTTCCTGAGCCAGGATTCGGCACTGGTTTCGATGCTACTATCGACTGGCTTCCCGCTCACCAGACCAAGAACCTGTTAGGAGATTCATAAGATGGGACTGCTGGACTTCATCAAGGGCGAGTTGCTCGAGATCATCGAGTGGACGGACGATTCGCGCGACATCCTGTCGTACCGTTTTCCGGACCAGGATCACGCGATCAAAAACGGCGCGGCGCTGATCGTTCGCGAATCTCAGGTCGTGCAGCTGGTTTATCTTGGCCAGTTTGGCGACACCTTCCGGCCCGGCAAGCACGAGCTGGCGACCGCCAATATTCCGATTCTGACCCGCTTGAAGTCGTGGAAGTACGGCTTCGAGTCGCCGTTCAAGGTCGACGTGTACTACATCAACACGCGACTCTTCACCGGCAACAAATGGGGCACCTCGAACCCGATCATGATGCGCGACAAGGACTTCGGCATCGTCCGGGTGCGCTCCTTCGGCACTTATGACTTCCGCATTGTCGATCCGCAACTATTCCTCAAGGAGGTTGCCGGCTCCGACCACAACTTCCGTCTCGATGAATTCTCAGACACCATGCGCTCGCGCATCGTGTCGATGTTCTCCGACGCCCTGGCCACCGCCAATGTGCCGGTGATGGACGCGGCGACTCGCTACACCGAACTCGGTGAGGCCCTGCTACCACTGATCAATCCGGCGATGCAGGCCAAATACGGTATCGAGATCACCAGCTTCATTCTTGAGAACGTATCGGTGCCGAAGGCGGTCGAGGAGGCGATCGACAAGCGCTCGTCGATGGCGGCGGTGGGAGATTTGAACGACTACGTCAAGTTCCAGATGGCCGAGGGCATGGCATCCGGCGGCGGCGGTGCCGGTGGGATGGCTACTGAGTTGGCGGTGGGCATGGCGATCGCCCAGCAGATGGTGCAGCAGCAGGGGGGCACCCTACTTGGCGGCGGCGCCACCCAAGCGGTGGCTGGCCCGGCGCCAGCGGCGGCGACTCCAGCCCTGCCCGAACTGATGACTCCGGCGCAGGTAGCGCAGGCGCTGGCGGTGTCCGAGGAGGATGTGATGTCAATCATCAGCTCCGGTGAACTCAAAGCGAAGAAGATCGGCTCCTCCCACCGAATCAAGAAGTCCTCTCTCGACGCCTACCTGGCGGCCGAGTGACCTCGGTTGCCGGCGACAGAGCATGACCGAGGTCACTGCTCTCAAGAAACACTCCTGCGCCGCCTGTGGGGCGCAGGCGGTGTGGAGTCCGTCGAAGTCCGCCCTGGTGTGCTCCTACTGCGGCACCGAGGCCCCCGGCGAACTCGACCAAGACAGCGGCAATATCCGCGAGATACCGCTGGTCCAAACCCTGCGTCAGCTTCCCGATGAGTTGCGCGGTTGGCAGACGGAGAAACGCACCGTCCGCTGCCGCAGCTGTCAGGCGACCTCGGTCTTCGACCCCGATCGGGTAGGACAGCAATGCGATTTCTGCGGCTCACCCGAATTGGTCGACTACGACGAGATCAAAGCGCCGATCAGGCCGCAGAGCCTGCTGCCGTTCAAATTCGACCAAGCTCGGGTTCGCGAATCCCTACGTCGCTGGTATGCCTCCAAGTGGTTCGCCCCCGGCAAGCTCAAGAAGAGCGCCTTAGTCGATACCGTCCACGGCGTCTACCTGCCGTATTGGACCTTCGATTCGCAAGTTCACTGCCGCTGGTGGGCCGACTCGGGCACCTATTACTACGTGCAAGAAAGTTATCGCGACAAAGATGGCAAGCGGCGCAGTCGGTCGGTGCGCAAGGTGCGTTGGCGGCCAGCCGCGGGCGAGATCGATCACTTTTTCGACGACGAGCCGATCCCCGGCAGCCAAGGGGTCGAACTCGGTCTATTGCGAGCCGTCGAGCCCTTTCCCACCAACGACCTGGTGCCCTATGACACCGCCTACCTGTCGGGTTTCGTAGTCGAGCACTACAAGGTAGTTCTGTTCGATGCCGCCCAATCCGCCGAGCAGGCGATGGCGGGCAAGCTGCGCTCCCTCTGTGGCCGCCAAGTTCCCGGCGATACCCACCGCAATCTGCGCATCGACCCCAAGCATAGCGAGCAGACGTTCAAGCACATCCTGGTGCCGGCTTGGCTCTTGACCTACGATTACCACGGCAAAGCCTACAAAATGGTGGTCAACGGTTACACGGGCAAGATTGCCGGCCGTTATCCGAAGAGTCCGTGGAAAATCCTCTTCGTGGTGCTGCTGGCGTTGTTGGTGATAGTGATGTTTGTTGTTTTTGCTGGCCGCTAGAGAGAAGCGCCTGCGGTGGCGGATCATGGCGCTTAGCTTCAGATAGCGGCCGACCCCAGGCCGGCCGCTGCGCGAAGTAGGTCTAGCGGTAGACTCGGGAGCACCTCTGGGTGGCCATTCCTGAGCAATTCTGGAAATTCACTATTTCGAGATTTCTAATGGGAAGGCGGTAAGTCTGGACTCTCTGGCATTGCCCGCCGCCAGGGTTGATGGTGTATTCCCAGAAGTAACCGCGGCTGGGGTCGTAGGCGAGGGTGGACTTCTTTGTGTCGGCGCGCTTACCCCGTTCCTTGATAATGCTGGTGCCGCGGCGCAGCACGCCCTGGTCGGCGTGGGCGAACTTGACCCACTCCCAGTCGCCGCCTGAGCAGAAGTATTTGACATTAGCCGGTGCCGGTGGGGTGTTGGCGGCGAAGGCGGCGAGAGTGCCGCCGAGGGCAAGTAGGAGGGCCAGGGTGAGGGTCAGAGTCAGCTTCTGGGTCATGAGATCGCTCCTTCGAAAATTGGCTTAGGCACTGAGTAGTACCTTTCCTTGGGTTTCGGAAGTCTCAAATCCAAGCCGCTGCTGAATGTTTAGGATCTCTTGTGATCGACAGGTCTTATCTGATCATTGGCGAGATCGACTTGTCGACGACCCGCGATCAGGGTCATAGGTGTTTGTCGCGGCTAAACCTTGGTTATGGATTGACATTGGCGCGAAGATCCCATCCAGACCTGTGTTTGAAGTTCGTTGGTTTTCGGGCGTCCTTGGCAGCACGCTCGACCGCTTCACGCACCGCCAAGTGGATGGCTTGAGTCTCTGGTGGGATCCGGCGCAGCCGCATGAATCTGGCGAGGTCTGTCGAATTGGGGATGGAGGTGGAACTTGAGCAGTGCCATAGCCAGACCGTATACCGGGAGGGGCTTGGCGCCTTCGTTTCCAGCGACGCAGCACCGAGGCTAGGGTCTCTCTTCTGGGACTACCTCGAAGTTGGGTTATATTGGGCGAGAGATGCAGCTCGATCCAGGTCGAATCGTTCGACGAAGACCTGCCTCGGGGGGGGCTGGGAAGGGCACAACACCACCACTTCTCTTTGGGGGAAAACACCATGCTGGGGACCGCATCGCTTGTTGCGCTTTCGTTCCGCCGCCGGCAATTGCCGGTATTGACGATTTTCTTCCTGCTGCTGGGCTGCGCTTGGCCGCTGTTGGCCGGTAGCACCCAGGTTGACGAGGCCAACACCGACTGGGGCTTTCTGCCCGAGGGCGGCACGCCGACCTTTGCCTTCGCCGCCGGTCCGGCGACACCGCCGCTGGGTGGTGGGAGCGTCGGTTTCCAACTCACCAGCACCTCGGACAGTGTTTTGATCGGCACCCTGCTGCACGCGGGCCAGCGCCTCGCCGAGATCACCACCCTCGAGTACAGCACCTACCAGAACGTTACGCCGCAAGCCATCGCCCTGCAATTCAATGTCGACTACGACGACCAGGACGGCACGACCAGCTGGCAGGGGAGGCTGGTCTATGAGCCTTATTACACCGAGACAGTTTTGGTGTCGACCTGGCAGACTTGGAATACGCTAGTGGCGGCTGGCACCGGCAATTGGTGGTCTTCGGGCACCCCGGTGGTCGGCGACGCGGCCGCTTCCCAAGCCTGCACCCAAGGCAATCCCTGCACCTGGCCGGAGATGATTGCTGCTTACCCCGATATAGCAGTGCATGGAGGTATGCTGGGCGGCATGCTGCTCAAGGCCGGCTCAGGCTGGGCCGCGGGCTTCGATGGCTATGCCGATGCTTTGCACATTGCCACTGGGACTTTTGACGAAACCTACGATTTCGAGACCAACTTGCCGGTGGAGCTACTCAGCTTCTCGGTGGACTAGCAGCGCCCCGAGGCTCTCGCGGTGCTGCCGCTGCTGGCTCGGTAATGTCGAGTCCCTGGCGGTGGTGTTGCTGGCGGCTTGTTAGGCGCTCTGTTTCAGGCTCGGCTGTCCCAGAGAATATCGCCGCTGCCACGGTGGAGATTTTCCCAGCGGGCCATCACGAAGAGGGCGTCGGAGAGGCGGTTAAGGTAGTGAACGGTGAACTCTCCCACCGCCTCTTGCCGCGCCAAGCTGACCAAACGACGCTCGGCTCGGCGGCAGATGGTGCGGCCGAGGTGCAGCTGAGCGGCTCCCAGGCTGCCCCCTGGAAGGATGAAGTTGGCCAGGGGTTCTAGTTGCTCGGCGAGCTGGTCCATCAGCTGCTCGAGGGCTGCGACGTGGCGCGATTCGATCTGCGGCGTCGGCAAGCGAGCCTTGTCCTCTTGCAGAATGCACAGGTCGGATCCGAGGTGAAAAAGGTCGTTTTGGATCCCTTGCATGGGCTCGATCAGACTCTCTTCGAGTCCTACAGCGAGGGCCACTCCCAATTGTGAACTCAGCTCGTCAACGGTGCCGTAGGCCCGAACCCGCAAGGCGTCTTTGGCGATTCTCTGGCCACCGCCGAGGCCGGTGGTGCCGTCGTCGCCGGTGCGGGTGTAGACCTTCGTGATACGCGGCATGGATAGGTTCCTCGACGATTCACTCTTCAGCAGTTTGTAGAGACCGGCCCGTTGGAGTTCTTCCGCGGTTCTTTGCAGGCGCTGCAGGACGATTAGGCGCTCTTCGGGAGTCTTCTTCAAGTTCTCGCGGATCAAAGAAAGGTCTACATCTTTGCGATATAGATCGATGATGTCGTCGATCGAGCTACGGGTCGTTGGGTCTTGGATAGACATCTCGATACCATTCGAGCGGACCCACAAGACCCGTGTTGCACTGTTGGCAAGTGGCGACCGATTCAACTGCCGGGGTCGGCGGCGAAGGCGGTGGTGTCGGCGGCGCCACAAGTATCCTCCGGCGAGCGCTCGTAGGTGCGCCGGTCACCGGTGACCGTATCGGTCACTGTCAAGCGGTAGCCGAGGGTCGAAAGACTATCCCAGAAGAGCCAGAAATGACCGTTGTTGGTCCGCCCGTCGATCATTTTCACCACCAGCTCGGGGAAATCGAGGCGGAAGTACCAGAAGTAGCCGGCAGCCGGCTCTAGCCGCACAGCTCGCCCGGCCCCGCTGCTGTTGCCGGCGAATTGATTGGTGTACTCGACCCGAATTGCGAATCGACCGTCGAGCAAGCAGAGCGTGCCAGTGGCGCTGACGCAGCTGCCAGCAGTCGATTTGTCCGTTGTGGCAGTGGGCAGGTGGGGCTCGACGATCAGGGCCGAGAGATCGACCACTGCCTTGCCGAGTATGGCCTGAGCTGGTGCGGCGGCCGGGAAGGCGGCAGTGTCTGTGACCCCACAGGTGCTGCCAGCCGGGCTGAGGTAGGTCCGTTCCAGCCCAGTTGCGGTGTCGCGCAGGGTCAGAGTGGTTGCGATATCGGTGAGACCGCCGGTGAACACCCAGAAGTGATCGTTGAACGAACGACCGTCGGCCACCCGCACGGTGAGGTCGGGAAGCTGCCGATCGAAGAGCCAGAAATTGCCGGTGGGGTCACTGTCGGGCGTGGCATGGCCGCGGCCGCGGGTATTGCCAGAATGCTGATTAGTGTACTCCAGGCTGGCCTCGAAGCGACCGCCGGAGAGGCAGAGGTGGTGCTCGTCGACCCTGCACTCAGCGTTGCTGGCGAAGGTGGTAGCGGCCGCCTCCTTGCTGCTCGGTGAGCCGCCAAAGGCGTTGGCCGCGCGCACTCTGAAGGTGTAGGTGGTCAGTGGGTCGAGGCCGCTGATGTCGACCACTTCGGTTTGTGGCGGTAGTAAGGCGGGGATCTCTACCCACGGGCCGGTAATTCGTACTTCGAGGCGGAAGCCATTCTCGTCCCCAGAGTTGTCTTGCCAGCGCAAGCGTAGGCGGCGATCTGACAAGGGCGCCAAGCGCAGGTTGTTGGGTGCCGCGGGTCGCTGATCCGCAGGCGTGGTGACCCTCGCGGTGGTCGAATATCCTGACGCGCCGCTGGCATTCTGGGCCACCACACGATACGTGTATTGGGTGGCGGCTTGGCGGTCGCTGTCGGTGAAAGAGCCTTGCCCAGCGCCAGTGGTACCGATGGTGCGAAAGCTTCCTTTGGAGCGGCGTTCGATGCGGAAGTTGCTCTCTGAGGAAGAACGATCTCGCCAGTTTAGCTGCACCGTGTTAGGCCCGGTCGCCTTGGCCCTCAAGTCGCTGGGGCGCTTGGGGCGAGGCGTGCTGGAGGTGGGGTCGCCGTACAGGTAGTAGAGTCCGGCCAAGTCGTCGACCGTGAAGGCGGCGCCGCGACCGTCGTCGTGCAGATTGGCGTACATCAACGCGTCTTCGACCGCTGGATGGCCCAAGCCCAGGGTGTGGCCAACCTCGTGGCCGAGCAGTTCCGCGATGGCCCGCGATGGCCTGCGACTGATCCTGACCAAGAGGTCGAGACCGTCTTGAAGAATGATGTCGGCCTCGATCGCCGGATGAAAGAGACGGTTGCGAAACGGTCGCGGTATGCAGGAGAACCAGGGGCCGCCGAGGGCTAGCACGCCGGTGCCGTCGAAGGTCCCCGGCAGGGTACCGTTGGGATCACCGAACAACACAGTGTTGAAGCCGTCCGGGCCAAGGAAGCCGCCGCTAGCGCCGACGGTGCCGCCATAGAAATAGCTCACCGTGGAGTTCGGGTCGCTCGACCAGGTGCGCAACGCTCGCCGCAACTCGTCGATACCGCCAGCTTCGAAGCCGGCGAGGTTGCGGCTTGAGCTATACCAAGTCTCGCTCTGTTCGCCGAAGCCGAACCACCGCACCTCGTGACCGCCATTGGCGCCGCAACCCACGGGCAACGGCTCGGTGCTACTGCGGATAGTGGCGAACTTCGCTGTTACCGGCACGGCCGTCTCTGGCATGAGGTAGTCCGGCGGTTGCAAGTGCCCGTGGCTGAGTTGGCTGAGCCAAGCGATAAAGCGGGCCGCGTGGCGGGGGCCATCGGCGACTTTCTTGGCGCCGTCCGGTGTCCACTCCCGTGCCGCGCCGAGGTCACGCAGAGCGACCTTGCCGGCGTTGCCGACCACCAAGCGAAAAGCGCCGAGCATCAGCTGCTGCGGCATGTAGACACCACCCGGCTGGCGGTGCAAGAAGAACAGCACTTCCTCACCGCGGCTAAAGCTCGGCATGCCGAAGATCTTCAACCCCAGACCATCAGCGCGGACTCCGCCCGGCAGCCGCACTCGCAGGCGGTCGCCTTTGGCAACCGCGGCTCCCTTGATCACCCGGTCGACATCCAGACGGTAGTCCACCGCCGGCAGCCCACCGAGCTCAGCCGGCAGGATATCGACGATCCGTCCACTGACGATCAGCGGTGACTGCTGGGCGAGTGCCGCGTCGCTAAGGCGAATGAAGGTGGTGGCTTGTGCCCCGCCGCTGGGCCAAAATATGGCCAAACACATAAGGACGGCGAAAGTGGGCGTGGATGGTTTCATGGGTAAATATGGCTGGTGCTGAGGGCCTTCATTCGTTGGCAGCCGGTGAATGTTCCCATAGCATAACAGGTAAAGCAGAAGATCTCTCGCGGCAGTTCCTTTGCTTGTTCTTGCGGCCCTCTCGTTTGGCTGGGCCAGACCCTGTGGCACGATCAGTAGCGGCTGGGTGGCGGAACTCGTCGTCGCACCGGCTCGCCGGCCACCGCGGTGCGGTTGCGGCCAGTCTCCTTGGCGACGTACATGGCGGTGTCGGCGAGTCGCACCAGGTTGCTCTTGGCCGCCTCTACGGACAGTCCGGGCTCGACGTGGCGTCCCAAGGTGGCAACCCCCACCGAGCAGCTGATGCCGGTCAAGTGCAAGGCTTCGGGCTGGATGTCGCCGGGTTGCTCGCAGAAGGTGGTTTCGACGATGGTCTGGCGAATCTCCTCGGCTAGATCGAGGGCTCGGTTGAGACTGTAGTGAGGCGCCACGAGCACGAATTCATCGCCGCCATAGCGGGCCACGGTGGCTCTGTCATCGTCGAGCTGGGAACCGAGTAAAGCTCCTACCTCGCGCAGCACTTGGCTGCCGGCCAAATGGCCGTGGGTGTCGTTGACTCGTTTGAAGAAGTCAAGATCGAGGAAAAGCACTGCCAGATCGTGGTTTTCCTCCAGTGCTTGACTCACCGAACGGGACAGGGCGAGATGCAGATGATGGTCGTTGTACAGGCCGGTCAAGTTGTCCCGCCGCGCCAGCTCTTGGGCGCGGCGGGCGTCGAGAATGTTTTGGATCGAAACCGAGATGTAGCCGGCGAAGATCTGCAACAAGTTGCGGTCTTGGGGGGTGTAGTCGTCTGAGCCGTGGCGGTTGATCAGCTCCAGCACGCCACACACATTCTGCGCGATCCGCACCGGCACCGCCACCAGCGAGCGGGTGCTGTAGGCGGTGATGTTGTCCATCTTGGGGAAGAAGAATTGGTCGCTGGCGACGTTCGACGAGTAGTAGGGCTCGCCGGTTTGGTAAACGTGGCCGGCAATTCCGCGCTGGGCCGGAATAGCATGGCCGATCAGGGTTTCGGACTTGTCGCCAAATGCGGCCAGGAAAGTGAGCTGATTGGCGCTGCGCTCGATCTTTTTGTGCAATGGGTTGTCGAGCAAGATCGAGCCGGCGGCCGAGGGAACAAACTCGTTGGCTTTGCGCAGCATGGCTTCGAGGTTGCCCGCCAGGTCGGTCTCAGAACTCACCGGCAAGCCATGCCGGCGGCGCTCGAGGAAGATCTCCATCGCGGCAGGCTCCAAGCAGTGGATCTTGATCCGCTGATCGACCTTGGTGGTCGGGCTGTTGGGCTCGTCTGCCATCGGCCTAAAATATCAGAAACCGCCGCATCAACGAAAAGCGGTGTCGAGTTGCCCCCAGAGTGGGCTCAGCTGGGTCGCCGACCAGGTGCTCCTGTAGCGGATTCGAAGCCGTCTTCGAAGAGTGCGCCGAGGGTGGATACGCGGATCGTGGAGATGAAGCCGTCCCTCCATCCGCCCACTGGCGATGCCGGCGCGGTATCCTGCCCGCTGTCCCCGGCAAGGGCCGACCCACCGTCCAGCGGAGTCCAAGATGCAAAGCCTGTGGAACGACCAAGATGCGCTCGAATTTGCCGCCGACCCGTTGGCCCTGCGGGTCTACACCTCGCGCCTGCTCGGCCGGGAGCCGAAGCTGGTGTTGCACGGCGGCGGCAACACCTCGGTCAAGGCGACGGTAGCCAATCTGTTCGGCGACGAAGAACGCATTCTGTACGTCAAGGGCAGTGGCTGGGATCTGGAGACCATCGCCGCGCCTGGTTTCGCGCCGGTGCGGCTCGAAGTGTTACGGCGGATGGCCGAGCTGGAGCATTTGAGCGATGCCGAGATGGTTAAGAACCAGCGCGCCGCGATGCTTGATCCTTACGCCCCCAACCCATCGGTCGAAGCGATTTTGCACGCCGTCATCCCCTTCGACTTCGTCGACCACAGCCACGCCGATGCGGTGGTTACGCTGACCAATTCGCCGGCTGGTGAAGAGCTGGTGCGCGAACTCTATGGGCCGCGGATGATGATCGTGCCCTACGTGATGCCTGGCTTCATTCTCGCCAAGGAAATCTGGCGGATGACCCGTGAGGTCGATTGGCAGAGTCTCGATGGGATGATCTTGATGAATCACGGTGTCTTCACTTTCCACGACGACGCTCGCACCAGCTACGAGAAGATGGTGGAGATTGCCGATCGAGCTGAGCGCTACTTGGCCGAGCATGCACCGTTGCCGGAACGAGGGGCGGAGGAGTCAGAGGTCGATCTGCTGCAGCTGGCACGGATCCGTCGGGCGGTGGCCAAGGCGCGGGGCAGCGCGGTGTTGGCCGAGCTTGACGACGCACCGGGATCGCGGGCTTTCTCCGCTCGTTCCGAGGTTGCCGAGCTGGCCGGCCGCGGCCCCCTGACCCCCGACCATGTGATCCGCACCAAGCGCGCGGCGGCAATCTTTGATACTGACCCCGAGCAGTGCCTGGAGCATTTTGCCGCCGACTATCAGCAGTACTTCGCTGCCCATGACGACGGCAGCTTGACCTGTCTCGACCTGGCGCCACGTTGGGCGGTGTGGCCTGGACACGGCACTCTGGCCTTTGGGCGCACCCTGCGAGAGACGGGGATCATCAGCGATATCAAGGCGCACACCCTGGAGGCGATCGAACGGGCCGAGTTGCTCGGTGGCTGGACAGCGTTGCCGCAGCGAGACATCTTCGAGATGGAGTATTGGGAACTCGAGCAGGCCAAGTTGCAGAAGGCCGGAACGGCTCCGCCGCTGCAGGGCAAGGTGGCGTTGGTCAGCGGTGCTGCCAGTGGTATCGGCCGGGCTGCGGTCGAGGCGCTGGGTGCTGCCGGGGCAGTGGTCGCAGCGCTCGATATCGAACCCGCTATTGTCGAGATGTTCAAGGCGCCAGAAGTCTTGGGCTTGGAGTGTGACGTCACTGACGAGGCGCAGCTGCGGCGAGCGGTCGAGGCGACGGTGCGGCGCTTCGGCGGTCTCGATACTCTGGTGCTCAACGCCGGCATCTTTCCGC
Organism: Candidatus Multivoradales bacterium; assembly: GCA_965248925.1. GTDB lineage: Bacteria > Acidobacteriota > Thermoanaerobaculia > Multivoradales > J023 > CBDFLE01. Next base: position 4,243,576 of record CBDFLE010000006.1, read on the forward strand.
CGAGCGCCAAGATCTCCGATATCGACCCGGCGGTCTGGCAGCGCTGTCTGGAGATCAACCTGACCAGCCAGCAGCGACTGATGCAACTGGCCATTCCCTTTTTGCAAGTTGGGCTCGATCCGTCGATCATCGTTGTCGCGTCGAAGAACGTACCGGCGCCGGGACTTGGGGCGGCGGCCTACTCGGTGGCCAAGGCTGGGGTGACTCAACTGGCGCGGGTAGCCGCTCTGGAGCTGGCGCCGAGTGGGGTGCGGGTCAATCTGCTGCATCCCAACGGGGTCTTCGACACTCGTATTTGGAGTCCCGAAGTACTGGCCCAGCGCGCTGCTCACTACGGCCTCGGCGTCGAGGAGTACAAGCGCAACAACCTGCTCGGGGTCGAAGTTACTTCGCGCGATGTGGCCGAGCTGGTAGTGGTGTTGGCTGGTCCACTTTTCGCCAAGACCACCGGTGCCCAGCTGCCGGTGGATGGTGGCAACGAAAGGGTGGTGTGAGGTAGGTCTCACTGCTGCTCGATTCTCAGCACCCGATCCACCTCCCCGCCCTCGATCTCGGCGCTGGTGCCATCCGGCCAAGTGACGATTTGGCTTCGAACTGCCACTCGCCCCTCTGTGACCTCATTGCCCGGAAAGTTGACGACTCGTCCCAAAGATTGGGGGAATCTCGTGGATCCCTCGCGTTTATGAGTGGCTCTCCACCTCTTCGGAGGTCGCAGTCAGCTGAACTCCTAGCAATGTTGCTGACTTGCATGCCGCAGACTCTTGGTCGCTAGTAGCTTGGCGGGCCCGGAGAGAAGTACTGACGACCACGCATGAAGCAAGAACCCACAACGTTTCTCAACAGGAGTCAAAGTCGGTGATGACACGACAACGCTTGCTCGATTCGAAATCCACACGCAATGGCACCAGCGCGGTCGCCGCGCTGGCGCTGACGATGCTCTTGCTGCCAACCTTGGCGATGGCCCAGGATGGTGAGAAATATGCCCAGCTTGACGCTCAAGTGACGCGAGTCACGAGCCAGTTCGAAGACGCCTACGCAATTACCGACCGTGCTGAAGATGGGAGTTTGGTCACCACCCTCTACGCCCTCGACGGCAAGGCTGTGGCCAACCAGACGGCTAGCCCCGCGACCGGTTGGTTGAAGATTGTCGGCCTCGATAGTAGCGAGATCGTCACCGATCTGGCGTTTGCTGAGCTACGGTCTGATTGGCCCAACATTCAACTCTACAGCGCCTGGCGGGACCACCAGAGCAAACCGCTGCAAGCGCCTGAGAGGGCCACCTGGGAATGGCACGGTGAGTTCTATCGACTGGCAGGAGCCGCCGCTCACAAAGAAGCCGCCTTGGAAGATCGCGGCGCAAACCTGGCGCGACGCTTGGCGTCGGTGAGCACCCGCTTTGGCGATATCGAGGCTGTGGCGGTGCGCGAGGCCCAGGTCCAGCAGGGCAAGCTCGGTGCCGAAGGGGTGCAACATGCTACTTTCTCGACTCGCTTATTCGATCAAAAGTCTGGTAAGCCGCAGGGCATCATGCGTTGGTTTGGCGAGGCTCGGGTTTTGGCCTGGGACCTGCCGGGGCTGACCTCGGGCTACGTCGACGAGGAGCGCATGGAGCAGGCTTTCCCCTTCGAACCCTCCTTGGCGTGGTCGAACATCCAGGCTTTCGGCTTCCTGCAGATGCACACCGCCATTCGGATAGAGCAGGCGGCTCATTTGGGCAAACAAGACCCTCCCGACGGGTGTACCGGCCTGCACTGGCTGGACGGCACCATCTTGCGGCCTTGCTGTGACGAGCACGATCTATGTTACGGGAGAAACGGCTGCTCATACCGCTCCTGGTTTGTGATCGGCTCCAGCTGGAGCTGCATCCGGTGCAATATTGCGGTGGTCTTCTGCTTCGTCACTGGCGGTGGTGGTGGTGGCGGTGGTGGTGGCGGTGGTGGCGGTGGCGGCGACGACTGCTCACCGACTGGTGCCGGATGGTGCCCGGCTTCCTGCTTCTCCTGCGATCGACCCCTGTTCTGACAGAGGAGAAAAGCTCGAAGTCCTCCATGGGCAGATCTGGGCGGCCGCGGAACTGGGATATACCTTCGGCGGCCGCCCGTTCTATTTTGATCTGTTTTTGGCTTTGGTGGTGGTACCTTCGAGTTAGTTGCCGGAGGTAGGGTCGACCGAGTCGGCCCGCTGGCTGGCAGGCGTGCCGGACGTTTCCGTGGGCGGCAACTCGGCGCGCTCTTGGCGTGTGCTCAGCCCTGGGCAAGTTCTCTTAGTCTTGCTCAAGCCTCAGCACCCGATCGACCGTCCCGCCCTCGACTTCGGTGCTCGCGCCATCCGGCCAGGTGACGGTGATCTTGTCGACCGACTCAGCCTGGCCGAGACCGAAGGTGAGGACGCTCTCGACCTGCGATTGGTAGCTGCGGCTGGGCATTACCTGGCGCCGCTGGAGCAGATCGCTGGCGGTGACTTCGACCCAGGCACCAATGGCGGTGGTGTTGGGTGCGGCACCGGCCAGCTGGACTCTGAGCCAGTGGTGGCCGAGCTGCTGGTCGTTGCGTAGTAGGCGGGCCGGTCCGCCGGTTTGGGCAATGGCGATGTCGAGGTCGCCGTCGCCGTCGATGTCGGCGTAGGCGATGCCGCGGCCGACCAGCGGTTGGGCTAGATCACCGGTGCCAGTCACTTCTACGAAGCCGCGGGGGGCGTCGGGGCCGGCGTTCCAAAATAGCTGGGCCGGCTGAGCGTAGGACTGACTCGGGTCGACTTGCTGGATGTCGCTCTCCACATGGCCGTTGGCTTGCAGTAGGTCGAGGCGGCCGTCGAGGTCGTAGTCGAAGAGGAAGAGGCCGAAGGACAGCACCTTGCGGCTCGGCGCGCCGATGCCTTCGGTGATCGACTCGTCGACGAAAAAGGTCGGATCGTCCTGGCTGACGTAGAGGGAACTCATTTCGTTGGCGAAATTAGCCAGGGCGAAGCCGAGATTGGCGTCGTTGCGGATGTGGCCGACGTCCACTCCCATGGCGCCGGTGGCGTTGCCATCGCGGTCGTAGGCCACTCCTAGCAGCTCGCCTTCTTCGGCGAAGGTGCCGTCGCCGAGGTTGCGAAAGAAGAAGTTGCGCACCGTGTCGTTGGCCACCAAGAGGTCGATGAAGCCGTCGCCGTCAACATCGACCGGTCCGACGCCAAGGGATTTGGCCATCGGCAAGCCGGTGGCCGAGTTGCTGATCTGGATCCCGGCACTGGCCGAAACATCGGTGAAGGTGCCGTCGCCCTCGTTGCGGTAGAGGTAGGGCAGGGTGCCTTCGTAGCTCTGCGGCGGGCCGTAGGCGCGACCGATGCCAGTGAGGCGGAAATCCAGCTCGAAGTCGATCTCTTCGGACCAGCGCACGTAGTTGGCGACGAAGAGGTCGAGGTCGCCGTCGTTGTCGTAGTCAAAGAAGGCGGCGCTGGCGCTCCACTCTTCATCACGGCCGGCGAGGTTGGCCCATTGGGTGACATCGGTGAACAGGCCGCCGTCGTTGCGCAGCATCTTGTTGGGGCCGACCGCGGTGAGGAAGATATCGGGGTCACCGTCGCCGTCATAGTCGCCCACCGCCATGCCCATGGCGTAGAACGACAGGTCGAGGCCGGCTTGGGCGGTGATGTCGGTGAACTGCCCGTGGCCGTCGTTGGCGTAGAGCTTCTGGGTCGGCGCCGGACGGCGCTTGTTCTCGGCGAAGGGAAAGTCCGCCGACTGGGTTAATAGCAGGTCTTGATCACCGTCGAGATCGTAGTCGAGGAAGGCCACGCCGCCGCCCATGCTCTCGGGCAACAATTTGTCGCCGTAGGCGCCGTTGTAGTGGGTGAAATCAATCCCGGCGGCGGTCGTCACATCGGTGAAATGAACCTCGGGCGCGGTCGATGTCGCGGCCACTTCTTCCGGCGCAGAGGCGGTGAGCTGCTGTTCCGGAGCCGCGCGCTCGGGGCGACTCTGCCACCAGTAGGCCAGCCCGCCGAGCGCTGAGAGCAGTAGGATGGCCAACAGTGAGCGGCGAAAAGCGTGGCCGATGACTTCGTCGTCCTGGACCAGGTTGTTGAGATCCTCGGGCTCTTCGTCGGCTGCCGGGTGAGGAGGTTGCTGCTGGCTCATTGCTGGGCTCCGCTGGTGCCGGCAGGTGGGCCGGCAGGGTCGGTTCGTTCGGTCGATGCGCGGGCGATCTTGGGTTCCTTGGCGGCTTCTCCGGGCGGTCGCAGCTCGTAGGGAGCGGCACCGCGACTGCCGTCGCCGTCAAGTTCGTAGGTCCCCGGTCGGTGCAGATCATAGATCACAATCGCTTCGGCGGCATGGTTGGCGGCCGGATCGGCGGCCCGAGCCACCGCCACGGCGCGGTCGCGGGCGTTGTCGTCCACCTTGTACTTGGCATAGAGCTGGCGATGCTCGGCGGCTTTGTCAGGCTGGCCGAGTTGGCGATTGAGCAGGTCTAGATTGAAGTGGGCGGCGGTGTTCTCGGGATCGAGTTCCAGGGTGCGCTCGAAGTAACTCAGCGCTTCGCGCTGGAGGGCTGTGCGGCGTTCCTTCTTGGCCGCGCCGCGCTCTAGCTTGGCGCGCTCGAAGAGGGTCTGGCCGAGTTCGTTGAGCACTCGGTAGTCCTGGCTGAAGTCGAAACCACGCTGGCGTGTCGCCAGGTCATCAAGTTCGACGATGCCTTTGAAGTTGGCGATCGCCTGGTCCAAGTAGCCGTTCTGTTTGTTGACCAGGCCGGTGAACCAGGCCACCGTCCAGGCGGGGGCCGGCGGTTCGAATTGAGCGGCCCGGGTCAGCGCCTCGATCGCCTGATCTTGCACCGTGCCCTGGGCGAGGTAGACCCGCGCCAGGTTGAGCGGCCCGTCGGGCCGGCCGAGGGCCTCGACCTGGTGGAAGGCTTGTTCGGCCTGGCGCAACTCTCCCTTGGATTTGCCACCCTTGCGCAGCAGGCCAATGCCGTAGTCGTTCCAGCGTTGCCAAGTGGGAATCTCGCCGCGGGCGGGGTTCAGTTCACCGTCGACCGAGGTGGCGATGCCGGCGATCGGGAAGCTCAGCCGGTCGTAAGCCAGAGTGATGATCGGCAGGTCGTTGACGTAGTCTTCGCCTTTGAAATGGCGCATGTAAGTGGTGTCGAACTTGCGGTATTGCAGTCGCACTTCGACCGTCAGGGGGCCCGCGATATCGACCGGAACCTCGAGCCGGTAGTGCAGCGAATCGGCCGCACCGGGGGGGATCTGGTGGTTGTAGAGGGCGACGAAGATATCTTGGGCGTTACGCCGGTCAATCCGCCGGCCTTGCTGGTCGAGGACGTAGGAGTTGACGAAGTGAGCCCAGGGATCGACCCAGTTGCCGTCGCCCCCCATGCCGCCGCTGCGACCCACCACCCGCTCGCTTTCGCTGCCTCGCAGTGAGGTGGTGACCCGCAGATCGACCCACACCTGATTCGAATCCGAGGTCCCTTGGGTGAAGAGATGACCCATCTTCACCGTTCGCACGACGGTCTCCAGCAGATAGGCCGAGCCCGGCCTCAGCGTCGGCACCTGGGGCCGCAGGGGTGCGGTGAGTTCGCCATCGATGGTGCCACCCTCTTTGATACCAAAGATGTCGAGGCGGATGACGCCATCGTTGAAAGCGCGGTGGGCTTCTTTGACTTCGTCGGGCAAACCCAGCAAGTGCGGGATGGCGGTGTTGGCGCTGGGGAAGAGGTGGTCGTGGACCGTGCTCTCGCCCCGATCGTCGAAGTTGGCGGCGGCGAATTGGTCCGAGGGCTGGAGGGGCATGTGGCAGCCGTTGCAGTTCGCTTGGGCAACCTCGGGGTAATAAAAGCTGCTGACCCCGTGGCCCGAGACCCCCGACAGGTGGTAGGCGTCGTAGTGGTTCTGGCCGCGCAGCCACTTATAGTTGTTGAGTTCCACCGGCAAATGCACCTTGTGGCAGCCGGCGCAGAATTCGGCAGTGGTGTGCAGCGGCTTGAGGAATGTCTTCTTGTGAAAATCTGGTTTGGCTTTGATCAGCTGCCGGTTGACCCATTGCAGGGCTTCGCTGTCGGCGAATGCGAAGGGGTAGTGGATCGGCTCTTCGATGGTGAAGTCGGAGTTGCCACGGGGGCTGTTGACATGGGTGATGGCGTGGCAGGAAGTGCAAGTGATGCCGGCTTGACCGGCGGGATCGTTCTCATCGTCGAAGTCCGGGTCGTCGAATTTGCCGGAGAAGAAGACCACCGGATCGTGGCAGCCGGCGCAGAAGCGCGCTGCCTGCAAGTTACCATCCCGTTCGAGTGCTACTCGGCGGGTTTCGCGGACTGAGAAGAGGTAGGCCGGATTGTTGAACGAGGCGAAACGGTGGACGCTCTGCGACCAGCTCTGGTGGCTGTCCTGGTGACACTCCTGGCAGTATTGATCGTTCATCAGCACCCGTTCGGGGATGAAATCGCCACTGGCGGTGCGAGCCAAGGAGGGGAAGAAATACTGCTCCCCCGACTGCGGTCCTTCGACCTCCCAGCGGCGCGGATCTTGAGCTTGCCAGACCAGCATCACGGCGCCGAACACCGCTGCCACGGTTGCCCAGCGTCGGCCGATCTGCCATTTGATCTTCTTGCCGGCCAAGCGATGCAGGACGAACAACCAGGCGGCCACCAAAGGCGAGATCACATGCGCCCAATAGGCCACTGAGCGAGTGGTGGCGTCCTTGATCACCAGCAGGCCCTCGATTCTGGTCAGCACGACGCCGCTTGCGAGCAGCACCAGGGCCACCGCGAAAAGGCCATAGCCCACTTGAACGGCGCGCCGGTTGGGTCGGTTGTAGGCGTTTCTGATGTGCGCGATGCCAAAGATGATCACCGGCAGCAAGATCAGCGCGCCGAGCACCAGATGGACGATGAACATATTCATGTAGAACCAGTTCTGATACGTCTGCCCGGTCGCCGCTTCGAGAATCGTCACCCCCACCAGGTAGGTAGAGTTGATCGCCAAGAGGGCGAAGAGGCCGAAAACGACGAAGAGCAGCTTTTTCAGTCGGTCACCAAGGACCCGGCGATACTTCGGTTTGCGCTTCTTGGCCGCTTGCGGTGCTGTCGAACTCATCTCTATCCTCGATTCTGGCCTGGTAGGGAGTGGGCAGAGCGGACGTGGGAACTCCTAGCTGGATTGCAAGCGGCATTCGGCTCTTACCCAGCCTTCCTGCTAGAACCTAAGTTCCTATTTTTCAGTATCTTATGTCACAATCCACGGTGCTTGCTCAAATTTAAGAAAAGTGATTATCATAATTTTCATGGGCTACTTGGTCGGTGATCACTGCCCTCTCTTTTCGCAGGCTCTCAGCTAAGCGCTTTCCTGCACGGATTTAGCCGCCTCGACGCTGGTCGAGAGGGCGTATCATAGAATTTATGGAATCAACTCAGGCCAGACGACCGGTAAGCCGGGGACGGGCGCCGGGGTTGTATTTTCTTTTGCTGGCGTTGACTCTGGCGATCAACTCGGTAGCGGTTTGGGGGATATTCTCCGGCCGCCGCGCGGTGGAACGGGCCGCTCAGAGCGAACTCGAACTGGCGACCAATGCTGATGCCCGATCCCTCGAAGCAGTGCTCGGCACGTTGCGCGGGGATCTGCTTTTCCTGGCTCGTTCACCACCGCTGGCGCGTTATTTCAACGCCGCCGGAGATCGAGACCCGATGGTGCGGCGCTGGAGCCGGCTCGATGTCGAGAGCACCCTCCTGCTGTTTTTGGCGGCCAACCCGGCGGTCGAGCGGTTGGCGGTGGAAGAATCCGGTGGCTCGGCCAGAGTTCTGGCGTCGCGGCGCCGGGGAGTGCCCGAGCTGCTGCCTCTCGACGCGCCTCTCCCAACTGCTGGCCTACTTATCGGGCAGTGGTCGTTGGCCGGTGACCAAGACCGCCGCTTACGGGCTTGGGTGGAGCCGGCGCGCTTGCTCGCCTTACTCGGTCCTGCCCGTGGTGGGCGGTTGCATCTCGACACCACCGCGGAGGCCCTGCCGCCGACCCCTGAACCGGGACAGTTGTTGGCCCGAGCGGTAGTGGCCGACGGCGCCTGGACCCCGGCGATCCGCTGGACCCTGCACCGGCTCGAAGCGGATAGCGAGGCGATCCGCTCTTTCAAGGCTTTGGCCGGGCGTTATCGCCTCACCGTGGGGCTCAATCTGCTGGTCATCGGCCTCACCTTGCTGCTCGGTGCGCTGGCCTGGCGTCAGCTGCGGCGTAGCGCCCGGCTTGAAGCCGAGAATGCCCAGGAGAAGAGAGTTCGAGAGTTGGAGCGCCAGCTAATGCATAGCGAGCGGTTGGCCAGCGTCGGCCGTTTGGCGGCTGGGATGGCGCATGAGATCAACAACCCGCTCGAGGGCATGTCGAACTACCTCAGATTGCTCGAGGACGACTTGGCGGCGGGTGATCTGAGCGAGGCGCCCGAACTTGCCAGCAGATTGCGCGAGGGGCTTGAGCGGGCTGCCGGCATCACCCGTCAGGTGCTGGCTTTCTCTGACCCAGGGCGAGCACCAAAGACGGCGGTGGACCTGGTGGGAGTAGTGGCCGAGACGGTTGCTTTTCTGCGCGCCGATGCCGGCCCTCGACCGGTGGTCGTGGAGTGGCAACCTCCGGCCGAGGCGGTGCGGGTGATGGGCAATTCCGTGACCCTTGGCCAGCTGGTGTTCAACCTGCTACTCAATGCCCGTCAGGCCGAGCCCGCCGCTGGTCGGGTGGAAGTACGTCTAGATTGCGAGCCCTTGACCGCGATGGCCCGGTTGGTGGTGGCCGATCGGGGGCCGGGGATTAGCAGTGCTGCCCGTGGGCATCTGTTCGAGCCCTTCTTTTCGGAAAAGGGCTCGAGCGGCCTGGGTCTGGCGGTGTGCCATAGCATCGTTACTGATCATGGCGGGGAGATCAGCGGCGCGAATCGCCCTCAAGGGGGTGCTGAATTCGAGGTCTCCATGCCGCTGTTGACCGCTGAACAGCCACCGCGGCAAGAGGAGGGGTCAGCTTGAAGAAGAACGCAACCGTGCTGGTAGTCGATGACGAGACTTACGTGCGCGACTCACTAGCGACCCTGCTCAGCCGTCGTGGCTTCACGGTACGCACCGCCGATTCCGTGGTGGCGGCTCTGCAAGCGGAGAGTCTGGCTGGATTGGACGCCGTCCTCACCGATCTGCGGATGCCTGGGGAAGGGGGGCGGGTGTTGGTGCAGCGTCTCGCCGAGGCCGAGCCGGCGCTGCCGGTGGTGGTGCTGACCGGCCACGGCACGGTGAGTTCGGCGGTCGAGTGCGTCAAGGCCGGCGCCTGCGACTATTTGCTCAAGCCGGCCGATCCGGACGAACTGGCCCTGGTGCTTGACCGGGCTATCGGCCAAAGCAAGCTGCGGCGTGAGCTGCGTTATCTGCGGGCCAACGGGGACCGCCGCGGTCGGCCGGTGGGCCAGTCACGCGCCTGGCGGCGGGTGCTGGAGTGGGTCGAGGTGGCGGCACCGGTCGATAGTTCGGTGCTGGTGCTGGGGGAAAGCGGCACGGGTAAGGAGGAGGTGGCGCGGCTGCTTCACGCCAACAGTCGGCGTTCGAAGGCGGCGTTTGTTGGGGTCAATTGCGCCGCCATTCCCACCGAGTTGTTCGAGAGCGAGCTTTTCGGCCATCGCCGTGGAGCTTTCACCGGCGCCGTCAATGATCGTGAAGGGCGTTTCCGCGTAGCCGACGGTGGCACCTTGTTTCTCGACGAGATCAACTCATTGCCGCAGATGGCTCAGGCCAAGCTGTTGCGGGTGTTGGAGGAAGGCTCTTTCGAGCGTCTCGGCGACAGCCGCCCGACCCGGGTTGATGTGCGCCTGGTCTGCGCCTCGAACACCGATCTTGCGGCCGAAGTCGAGGCCGGACGCTTTCGTGCCGACCTCTTTTATCGCATCAATGTGGTGCAGATCCTTGTGCCGCCGTTGCGCGACCGCCGCGACGATGTGGCGGTGTTGGTGGAGGCTTTTCTCGCCGAGATTGCAGGTCGGTTGGGCAAGCGGGTTGACCGCGTGCATGCCGACACCATGGCGGCCCTGCTGTCCTATGACTGGCCTGGCAACGTGCGCGAGCTACGCAACGTGATAGAACGCGGCGTGTTGCTGGAGAAGAGTTCTCGGTTGATGCCCTCTAGTCTGCCGTTTGGCGGCACCTCGAAGGGTGACGATCTCAACCTTCGGGAGGTGCTGGCGGTGGCGGAGAGGGAGGTGTTGGAAAGGGCTCTGGAGCGAGCCGGCGGAGTGCGTCGAGAGGCGGCGCGAATGCTCGGGGTCGATCAGCGGAATCTGGCGTATTTTCTGAAAAAGCATGGCTTGATGGACCAGGGGAAGATTCGATGATCGCCGGTGGTAGATGCCGCAAGCTGGCTGGGGAAAGGTTCACCTGGAGTCCGGGACGGGTTTCCTGTCTTTTCGGTGCTTCGTCGGTGCTTTGGCTGGGGGTTGCGCTGGTGGTGGTCGGATGCCAACGACGGGCCTCAGAATCGACCGGCATTGAAGAGCCCGCGGCGGTGATTTCGTTCACCGATGTCTCCGAAGTTGCTGGGCTACGATTCACCCACGACAACGGTGCTTCCCCGCGCCGGTATCTGCCAGAGACCATGGGTTCTGGAGTTGCTTTCTTTGACTACGACGGCGATGGTAGGCCCGATCTCTACTTTGCCAACGCCGGGCCGATCGAGGCGGCGGACGGAGCGCTGGTGGGTGGCGCTCTCTACCGCAACCTGGGTGACGGCACTTTCGTGGAAGTCACTCGCCATGTCGGGTTGGAGCAGCCGTTCTACGGCCTGGGAACGGCGGTGGGGGATGTCGATAACGATGGCGACCTGGACCTCTTCGTCTCGGGTCTGGAGGGTGATCGCTTGTACGTCAACAGTGGCGACGGCAGATTTGAGGACGGCACTTCCACGGCTGGATTGGCCGGGGCGGGCTTCGGTAGCAGCGCGGCTTTTCTCGACTTTGACAACGATGGCTGGCTCGATCTTTTTGTCGGCCGCTATGTTACCTGGAGCGCTGATGCAGATGTACTTTGCAGTCCGGATGGAGAGCATCGCTCCTACTGCACGCCTGAGATCTATCCTGGCATCAGCAATCAGCTCTATCGCAATCTGGGGGAGGGGCGTTTCGTGGAGGTCACTGGCGCCGCTGGTTTGGAGATGGGCGCCGGCAAGACCCTCGGCGTGGTGCCGATCGACCATGACGGCGACGGCTGGGCGGATTTGGCGATCGCCAACGATACTTACCGCAACTTTTTATTCATCAACCAGCGCGACGGCACTTTCGTTGAAGATGCGGTCGTCACGGGCATGGCTTACAGCCTGTCGGGGGCGACCCGCGGAGCGATGGGTATCGATGCCGGCGATCTGGATGGCGATGGCCGCGAGGAGTTGGTGATTGGAAATTTCTCGCAGGAGATGTCAGCCATCTACCGCGCCGGTGAACGAGGGCTCTACAGTGACGATGCCGCCCAACTTGGTCTTGGCCTGCCAACTCTGATGACCTTGGCTTTTGGCACCCTGGTGATTGATCTCGACCTGGACGGTTGGCTGGATGTGGTGTTCGCCAACGGTCATATCGAGCCCGATGTAAAGCGTTTTCAACCTCTGCAAACTCACGCTCAGCCGTTGTCGGTGTTTCGTAGCCTGGAGGGCCGAAAACTCCAACCAGTCCAGGCTCTAGGTGCTGCGGCGGGGCCATGGGTGGGGCGGGGATTGGCGGCTGCTGACTACGACGGCGACGGCGATCTCGATTTAGTGCTGACCCAGAACGGTGGCCGTGCACGGTTGTTGCGCAATGACAGTCCGCCCCGCTCCTGGCTGCGGCTGCGTTTGGTGGGTAGGGGTTCCAACCGCACGGCTTACGGCGCGGTGGCGACGGTGTTTGTTGGCCAACGGAGAATTCGCCGCCGCTTGGTTTCCGGCCGCTCCTATCTATCAGCCAGCGAGCCGCTGCTGAGCTTTGGTTTGGGGTCGGCCGAGTGGGTTGACCGAGTCGAAATTCGCTGGCCCTCGGGCCAATTGCAGGTGCTTGATCGGCCGCCCCTCGGTGAGGTTATCGAGGTCGAAGAAGAGGAGTAGTGTCGCAATCAGCAAGACCTGGCCTGTGACTGCCTAAAGACGCCACAAATACAAAAGCGCCCCGAGAATACGGGGCGCCTTCGGCCTCGGCCGCTGTTCTGGCCGTTATGGAGTCTTCGCGACTCAGGAGCCCGTAGCACAGGGCTCGGAAGGGGCGGCCTGGGTCAAGGCTGGACGATGTTAGCCCTCGACGGTGTGGCTTGTGCCGCTGATTCCGCCCAGGGCTGAAGCTGGCCCGGTGGCATATGGAACCTCCTTGGTTTCAAGTTCTGCATTTGACCATAAACCTGTTGCTGACTCCCGTCAAGCAAGACCTGGCCAGTCTCGATAGGGATGGGCCCCTCCTGCTTGGTGGTGATCTTCAAACCCGGCAAGGGAGTTGAAAGCTCAGAAGCGCTGCAACAGCTCTGCTTGCTTGCTGATCGCCTGCCGAAACTCAGCACCCAAGCGCTCAACCAACTCGGCCACCGGCAACACGTCGGCAATGGTGGCGACCCCCTGGCCGGCGGACCACAGAGTCTTCCAAGCCTTGGCCTCGGCTTCGGCGGGGTTGAGTTCTTTGCCGAAGTCAATCTTCGCCTTCTGGTGCCACATGTCTTGGGTGATACCCATCGCTTCCAGACTGGGACGGAGGAAACTGGCCGGAACCCCTGAGACGGCGGCGGTGTAGACGATTTCGGCGGTGCCACTGTCGATGATCATCTGCCGGTAGGCCGCATCGGCGCGACTTTCCTCGACGTTGATGAAGCGGGTGCCGAGGTAGGCCAGGTCGGCGCCCATCTGCATCGCCGAGGCGATGTCGCGACCGGTGCTGATGCAGCCCGAAAGCAGCAGGATGCCATCGAAGAAGCTGCGGATCTCAGCCAGGAAGGGCATTGGATTCAGCGTTCCAGCATGGCCGCCGGCGCCGGCGGCGACGCAGATCAAACCATCGACACCGGCGGCGGTGGCTTTCTCCGCGTGGCGCCGGTTGGTAATGTCGTGCAGCACCAGGCCGCCGTAGGAATGCACCGCGTCGACCAGATCTGACACCGCGCCCAACGAAGTGATGACCAGCGGCACCCGATGTTTGACCACCATTTGCAGGTCTGCCTGCAATCGCGGATTGGAGCGGTGAACGATCAGGTTGACGCCGTAGGGAGCCGGCCCTGAACCGCCCTTACGGTAGCCATCGAGGTTGTCTTTAATCTTCACCAACCACTCTTCGAAACCCTCCGTGGTGCGTTGGTTGAGGGCTGGAAAGGTGCCGACGACTCCGCTCTTGCAGCATTCGACGACCATCTTTGGTCCCGAGATCAGGAACATCGGCGCGGCGACCGCGGGAATCTTCAAGCTGTCGATGAAGGGAACTCGGCTCATAGGATAAGGACTCTCCTGGCGATCGTGGGCGGTTGGAATCGACTGGGCCGGCCGACGATATCCGGAGTCGGCGCGGAAGGCCAGGGATGCGAGCCTTCGGGTCGGCCTAGCCGGCTACAGCTCAAAGGGCTCCCAACCAGCGGAAGTTTCGCGGCCTGGCTGGAAGTCGCCGAGGCGGTCGGCGCGCAGCTGCTGCAGATCGATCGGGGTGGTTTCGATGGAGGTCTGGCGTAAGCGGTGCAGTGCTGCGAGATCTTCTTCGCTGGTGGGTAGGTCGGAGTCCAGATCGAGGGGCTCAGAGGGTTTTTTCGATTTCATGATAGTGCTCCAAGAGGTCATGTTTGTCGAAATAGCTCCGTGCCTCCAGGCGGTCGACTCCTGGCTGTAGCAGGAGGTGACGGATATCGGCCAGATCTTGCAGCGTCCGGCCAGGATCGTTCTTGATCGCGGTGACTTTCATGGCGATCAGATGCTCAGCGCGGGGCACCGGAATTCGCAGTCCAGCTGACCAGGCCATCGTCCGGGTTTGCGAGAAAAGCTGCCGAGCGGTTGCCTCGCCAATGTAGACCCAATCCACCCGGCCCAAGAGAGGATCCCGGTGGAGGTGATTCGAGTAGCCGGCTGAACGGTGTAGGGTCTCCCATCCCGCTGCTTCCATGTGCTGAATGACCGCTTTTTGGGCGCGCCGTTCGACCACCAGATCAACGTCTAAGGTTGTCCGGGCCAAGCCGTAGGCCGCCAATCCGAGCCCGCCGATCAGCGCAAATCCAAACCCACCCTCTTCACAGAAGCGAGACAAATCGTCGAGAACGCGTTCGAAGTCCAGGGCTGAGCACCTCCTGAGAGAAGGCTATCAGTGGAGCCGAGCTAATAGGCTGAGCCTCGATGAGTGGCAGCGATCAAGAAGACAAGCTTTTCCTGGTCATCGAGTTCGAAGAAAAAACGCCAACGGCCGATGCGGTAACGCCAGGTTTCCGGCGTGAAATTCTTCAGCTTGCGGATGTAAGGACCAAAGTTAGGATTGCGACGCAGCTCAGGATAGACCGTGCGGACCAGCTTCTCCGCGATTCGGGTTAGGCCTGATTTGACGATCTGTCGCAGATCCTTCTGGAACTGCTCGGTTTCGAAGATCCGATACTCACTCAACGAAGCGGCCTAGGAGTTTCCCGGCGTCCCGCGAGCCCTGCCGCAATCGGCCGATCAACTCATCGTTGGCCAGGATGTCGGCCATTTCATAGTCGTCGATGAACTGCTGTTCGCGAAGTCGTTCCAGGGCCGCGGTCTCGATCAGGTTGGCCAGTGACCGGTTCTCGGCGCGGGCAGCGCCGGCAAACTGTTGGTAAGCCTCATCGTTTAGGCGTAGCGTGACCGTCTTGGGCATGCTTCATCCTCCTTCACTTTCATTCTATTCGCATCGAAATGCTAGTTCAAGCAAGCTGGAGCCCTTCAGGGCCCTTCCTCGACCAGTGGCCGGATCAGCCGCAGTGCCGGGCGCACCTGGTAGTGCTCGCGCCAGCGGCGGTGGGCGGGGGTGTCGGGGAAGGCGTCGGGGGCGGCGTAGGGGTATTGCGGCATGGCGTGGTAGGGCAGTGGGCCGACGGTTTGGGAATAGGCGGTGTTGGCGTCGCCGTCTTTGGCCCAGCCGTCGACGAAGAGCAGGAAGTCGCGGCGCCAGCCGAGCGGTAGCTGGGGCAGGTCGGTGGCGGCGAATTGCAATCGCAGCTCGTCTCCGGAGCCCATCACCACCAGGCGGTCGTCGGTGGTGCCGAGCAGGGGGCGGACGTTGCCGTAGCGAGTGTAGAGGCCGCGGGTGGGGTTCCACATCGACAGTGACCTTTTGACGGCGTAGACGAAGTGCTCGGGCTGTTTGCGCTCGGCATGGATCACCGCGCGGGCGAAGCCGCCGAAACGCAACTCAGCGCTGACCGTGTGTAGGTCGGTGAGTCGGGTTGGTGGCTCGGCCGCGCTCCGGCCGAGGAAGATCTCATCCCAGTAGACGCATAAGTTGGTGACGATGCGTAACTCGCGGTGAGCGCTCGGCCAACGGCCGCTGAGGTCGAGGGCGATGGTCTTTGGTTTGCCCGCCGGGATGCCCATGTCTTCCAGGATGGTCAGCCACTGTCCAGCGCTATTCTTGGCCTGCAGGTAGGGCATGATCAAGCCGCCGTCGGCTTCCTGTGAGGCGCCGAGAAAGGTGCTGCCGTCGGCCCAGTCGACCCAGCCGGAGAGCACTAGAAGCTCGCCCTCCGCGGCTTCGGGGCCGAAGTCGAGGTCGAGGTGGTGAAGTTCGGCGACACCGGTGAAATCGCGTGCGAAGTCGTCCGGATAAATGCGGTCGCGGGCCTCGAGTCGGTCGAGCACGTCGCTGCCCTGGTGATCGCGGGCGCTGCGAGGATAGAACCGCTCAGTGACGCCGAAAAGGCGGAATTCGGGGAAGGGCGGGCCTTTGAACTTCTCGTTGGTGAAGATGTCGACGGTTGCCGGATGGTCGACGGCGATCAGGCGGATTTCGTCGAGGAAGGCTACTTCCCGCAGCTCTTCGGTGATGCGGATCTCGTAGAAGCCGTTTTTCTCGACCAGCGAGTCGCTGCTGATCTGGATGATCTCGTCATGATCGACCGGGAAGTACTCACCATTTCCGGCACTGGCGCCGAGGGGGGCGACGCCTAGAACATCGGTGATGAACTCGAACTCCTCGCCATTCCAGGTGAAGATCATTGGGCACGAGCCCGACAGTCGCTGCGCTTCTTTGAATGGCGGTAGCTCGCCAGCGGGTTGGCGGGTCTCGTTCTGGATCATGCCGTTGGGCCAGGTGATGCGCACGGTGTCGGCTTCGGCGTAGCTGCCCAGGCCGAAGAGCAGTGGTTCCCCCCGATAGTGTTGTTTCTGGTAGATCCGACCAGCTTTGACCTCGATCTCAGCTCCTGGCGCCAGCTTGAGGTTCTTGACCCCTTCGAGGCTGACTCGCAACCAACGGTTGCCGCTGCTGCTGGCATTGGTGAGCAGGCGTAGTTTGCCGTCGTCTCCGATCGCCGCCAGATCCCAGCGACCGTCGGTGTCGAAGTCGGCGGCTACCATGGCGCTGCTGCTGGCTAGATCGTTGATCTGCTCGGCGCGGGCGAAACGGCTGCTGCCCACGTTGCGATGCACGCCGGCGCTGCTGAGCAGCTCGAACACAGTGCGGTTCTCGAGGTCGACGAAGGTTAGGGGTGCATGGGCGCCACTCGGGCCGGCGACGGCGCGGAAGCCCAGCGAACGGTCATTGATCAACAAGGTCGTGTCTTGAGTGTTGGCGGCGACGAGATCGGTCCAGCCGTCGTTGTCCAGGTCCCAAGCGCCGAGTTGGGTGGTTCCTGGGGGCAGGGCGTTGAGCGGTTGGGTCTGGTAGCGGCCGGCCAGGAGGTCGCGATAGACCACTCCCGAACGGTTCTTGTAGGATACTGCGAGGTCGACGTTCTGGGTGTCGGAGAGCCAATCAAAGCGCACGCCGGCTAGTGCTTCACCGTCGACGAAGGGGAAGTCGGCGCTGTGGTCGGTCCAGCCCGCGCTGCCGCCGTTGCGCAGCAGCCTCTGCGTCTTGCCGAGAAGGAATAGGTCGAGGTCGTAGTCGTGGTCGTAGTCCAGCCAGACCGCCTGATGAAAGACGCCGCTGGCCAGGGGTTCGGTGCGGCGCTCGAACCTGCCGCCGCGGTTGATCAGCAACCAGGCGGCGTTCTTGCTCAAGATGCAGAGATCGGCCAGGCCGTCGTTGTCGATATCGCCGTGGGCCGCTCCGCGAATACCGGCAAGGCCATCGATACCGCTGTTCTGCACCGCTTTGCCGCCCGCGAAAAGGCGGGCGCCCTGTCGCGAAAAGGCGAGTAGCTCGGGCTTGCCGTCGCCGGTGGCGTCGAAGGTCAGTAGGCCGGCGGTGGCGCTGTCGAAGCCCTCGGCCAAGGCTTGGCTGGTGAGCTTGAGATTGCCTTTGGCGGGGGGTGGCGCGGCCTCGACTTCGGCGTAGAGTTCGCTGTACCAGCTCCATTCGAGATCTTCTGGAAAGGGGGCGTCGGCCTGGCGCTTCTTGAGTTCGCGGAAACGCGCCATGGCCTGCTTGGCATCGTCGCTGCGCTTGGCCTTGCGGTAGGCGGTGGCGAGTTGAAACTGCGGTCCGGCCAGGTTGGGGTCGAGGGCGGCAGCTCGTTCGATGTGGCGCAGAGAGTCCTCGCCGCGGCCAGTTAGACGGTAGAGCACGCCGAGGTTGTAGTGGGCGATGGGATCGTCGGCCACCCGGGCGATCATGCCTTCCAGCTGCTCGACCGCCAGCTCGTACTGCGAGTCGCGCTTATAGGCGATGCCCAGATTGAACCAGCTGTGGGGCAGGGAGGGATCTTGCTGCTGCGCTTTGCGCAGCTCGACGATGCCTTCCGCGGTCTTGCCGGCAGCGAGCAGGGCGAGGCCATAGTTGAGCCGCTCACGGGCCGAGTCGGGGGCCAGGTCCAGGGCTTTTTTGAGTTCTTCGACGGCTTCGTATTGAGTGACCGGGTTCTCGTAGAACGCTTTACCCAGATTGCGGTGGTGCCACAGCCTTTCGCTCGAGTCTTGAGCGATGAGCAAACTCGGCAGCAGGCCCAGGGTCAGAGCCGTCAGGGAGGCGCGGGTGCTCATGGAACGATCCTCGGATTGACTTGGTCTTGCGAATCGGTGGAGTTGCTTAGGTCTGGCTCGATTGTAAGAGAAAGTTGGGCCTTTGAACCAGCGCAAAGATGGCATAAGCTTTGGAATCCGATCTTGATGAACTGTATTTGGAGGACTCCGACCCATGGCATTCAAACCGCCAGTTTCCAAGCTGCCAGCTCTCCCCACGCCGCCAACGCACTCGCCGTCTCCGGCCAAGGACCGGGCAGGTTCGCCAAAATACCAACAGAACCACTACGAGGTGGCGCAGCTCGAAGCGCTGCCGGGGGTTCTCGCGCCCGCGGAGCGGCAGCGGCTTGACGTCTTGCGGGCTAAGAGAATGGAAGCTTTGGATCGACGGATTCAGAGAGCCGAGCTGCTGGGGCATCGTTGGACCTACAACTCCGCCCAACCTGCAGGGCTGGGCACCCTCGCCGATGCGCCAGGCCGGAACATCGAGATGAGGTCGGCGCAGGATGGGAATCTGCCCGCTGCAGGGCGGCACTTGGTGCAGCGTGTGCCAGCCGACTTCCAGCCGCCTGGCTTGTTGGTTTACAACCATGCCAGTAGCTGGACTAGATTGTTCAGCAGCGACGTTCCTTGGTATGACTTCCGAGTGCATCTGGACCAATACAAGGTGTTGGCACCGGCTGCGCACCAGCAAAGGAAAATTGCTCTCTCCGACCTCGAGAATGACGTTCAAGACTGGCAAGTGGCCTATGCCGGAAAGACCGTGGCGGAAAAGGAAACTGCGGAAACCATGGGCAAACGCCTGGCGCTGCAAGTCATGGGATCGATGATCCGCGATGAATGGATGGAACTTGAAGAATTTGGATCGACCCTCAACGAAGATGCCCAGCTCATCCGATCCAAGAGGCTGAAATTGGACTATGTTCTCGAGGCGGTCATGGAAGGGCGAAAGGTCGTGCGGGCGGGGGAGGAAGGGTTGTATGTTCGAAAGATCCAGCGCTCGTTGGTAGATCTGGGGCATTTGGCTGTCGCCGCGGTCAGCGGTCAATTCGACGGTGCCACCCAGGTCGCCGTCAGGGCCTTCCAGGCTGCAGCAGGGATCGCGCAAACCGGCATCGTCGATGCGGCGACCATGATAAGGCTCGACCGAGGTTTTACCGATTACGCATCGGAGAACACGCTTGCCACCGCGGCGGGGGCCGTGCCAAATGCTGTCGAAGGCACGGAATATGATGTCGCAGCAACGCCGGCCGCGCTTCTCGCCGGAACTCACGCCTTGTCCAACCGTGAGAAACCGATGGTGAGGGATGCGATCAGATCCGGCGGAGCGGTCGCCGTCGGCGGTGCATTGCCAGTATTTCAACCAGATATTGCCGCCGGAAACTATAAGGCGCGGGTGAAGGCCAAGGCGAATGAAATCGTTGATGACCAATATCAGCAACTGGGACACGGCAAGGCGGCGCTGCGAGCCGATCCGGCGAATCTTTTCCAGGCAGTGGATATCGATCGCGTGGCGACCGCCGCGAAGGCACAGGCAGATAGTGTCTTCGGCAAGTACGCCCGGAGTCCTGCTCTCCAATACGGCGTGAGCATCCTCGATAAATGGGATTTTGAGACCGGGCGGATCGCAGCTTCGGCAGCCTATGGTGATAACAAGGCCGCATGGCGGGTAAGAAAAATCATAGAGGGGGGCGCCGCCGTCAAGGCCATCGATCGCCAACATGGGGCGGTGCAGTCCCGCGGTCCGGAGAGTGTGCTGTTGGCGCAGGTTGTCGCCGAGATTGTTGCCGTCAAGCGTGATCAACTACTGGAAACACATAAAGGGTGGCCGGCGTCCGCGGGTGGCGGTCAGATCAAACTGCAGCGATTCAAGGGCGCAAATGACAGGCAGAACCGGAGTATTCTATGGGAACTCTTCCAAACGGTGATTCACGAATACACGCATACGCTGGAGCACTCGGCAAGTATTGCCTATCGCCAAACACTGGATCAACAAGCCGGGGGTTTCACCATTCGCGAGGGATTTACTGACTATTTCACTCGCATTGCCTGGCATAATACAACGATTAACGTCGCCCTGCGACAGGCCATTGAGGGTCCCATGTACGATGTCGGCGACCCGATCGCCCCGCCCCGCTTGGGTACCTACAAGGAGGCTGATCAGGCAGAGCGGGTGGCATCGATCATCGGCTTCGAAAACCTGGCCGCGGCCTATTTCCTCGGTCACGTCGATCGTTTGCAACATACTTGAGGAACCGGGCGCTAGTGACAAGGAGGCTGGCAGAGAAAAATGAGTGATCATCAAGACAAACTAGCTCCCCTGGCCGGATTCAAGGCCAAGAAACTTGAATCCTGGATGGGTCTCGCGCCAGGGACCACTCGCGTAGATGTCGAGGCTGCCTGGAACACTGAGTTGATCGGCAATGCGAAGGGATTTTTGGGTCGGCAGGTGCGGCAACTGAATTTCTCGGCAGCTAACCTGGAGGGGTTCCCCTTGCCCTTGCAGGTTTGGTACGAAGGAGAGAAAGTGGTGAAAATCCGCGCGGATCTACCGAATTTGCCGCTCTCTCCGAGGGATTATTTCATGAGATTTGCTGTCGAGCCGATAAGACTGAATTTCGATTGGGGAGGGTTGCTTGTAGAGATGGGTGAATGGGTTTTCCCCGCGCGAGGAATTTCTCTATTTTGCGATCCGGAGTTTGACCAAGTCGTGACCGTGGATGTTTTCAGTCCGGTTACGGAGGCCGAATACCTTGCGGACTTCTACTTTTATGAACCTGAACGAGAGTTTCCTGAGCGTTGATCGCCGCAACACGGCCGCCCGAGTAGCGAAAGACTCGGGGTAGCGGCGTCAGTGGCTGGTCGAACCTTCCTTGATCTGAGTGATCTCGGCCAATGGGATGGCACTCTGGCCTGCTTTGGCTGCTAGCGTCTCCACCAGGCCACTGGGCCAACGGATCTCCACCTTGGTAATCCGCTTTGCCCGGCCGAGGCCGAAGTGCAAGCGGGTGGTGCTCTGGCTGGAGTAGGCGTTGCCGCCGTTGACCTCGCGTAAAAAAGTCTCGCCATCGGCGGTGATCAGCACTCGGGTGCCGATGGCGTCGCGGTTGGACTTGGTGCCGATCAGCTTGATCTCGACCCAGCCGCCAGCGTTTTCGGTGATGTTGCGGTGCAGCAGGGCTGGCTGGTTGGCGTTGGTCTGGTAGAGGTCCAGGAGGCCGTCGTTGTCGAAGTCGCCCATGCCCAGGCCGCGGCCGTCGAGGTCGTTGTCCATGTCGGATTGAGCGCCGATTTCTTTGAAGGTGCCGTCGCCCAAATTGCGGAACATGCGCTGCTTCTGGTAGCCACTCCAGGTCATGTCGCCGATTTCGGGGTAGCTGTTGATGTCTGAGAAGTCGATGTTCGGCGTGATGATCATCTCTAGCAGCACTGGGATGTAGTTGGTCTCGGAGCGCGAGCGTAGGCCGTCGACGGCGTAGATGTCTTCCCAACCGTCGTTGTCGAAGTCGCCCCATTTGGCGGCCCATCCCCAATCGGTGTCGCAAGTGCCGGTTTCTTTCGACAGGTCGAGGAAGGTGCCGTCGCCGTTGTTGGACCACAGCATGTTGCACTCTCTCATGTACTCGTCGGTGATGTTGGTGACGTAGATGTCGAGGTAGCCGTCGCGGTTGTAGTCGCCCATGTCGACGTTCATGCCTTTGCGAGTGTCAAATCCGACCGCTTCTTCGGTGACGTCTTCGAACCTGCCGTCGCCGAGATTCATGAATAGCCGATCGGTGCCGTAGTCGCCAGCGATGTAGACGTCCTGGTCGCCATCATTGTCGAGATCGCCACTGCCCAGATCGAGGGACCAGCCGGTGTGGTGCGAGAAGCCGGCTGGCTCGGTCTGGTTGATAAAACGCCGGCTGCTGTCTGGGCCGGCGACGTTGCGCCAGAAGGTCACCCCGCCGCCGTTATCGGCGTAGTCGAGGTTATTCGGCATCACGTTCGGGGTGTCGAGGGCGAGCAGGTTGCGGGGTTGGAAGTAGTTGCCGAGCAGCAGGTCGAGCCAACCATCGTTGTCAGCATCAAAAGTGATCACCGCGATGGTGTTGCCGAATTCGGTGAGCCCGGTAGCGGCGCTGACCTCGGTGAACCGGGGCACTCCGTCTTTGCCCGGACCCAGGTTGCGGTAGAGCAGTGGGGTGCCGAAGCGGGCGACTAGAAGGTCGCGCCAGCCGTCGTTGTCGTAGTCCAACCACAGGGCGTCGGCGCAGATCGAGTCGGCATCGTTGCCACCGCTGACCCCGGCCTGGACGGCTACGTCGGTGAAGCTCAGCCGGCCCTGCTCATCCAAGCCGTTGTTGCGCATCAGGTGGTGGGGTTTGCCCTCTCCCGAGTCGACGACGAAGATATCGTCCCAACCGTCGTTGTCGAAATCACCCACTGCGGCTGCTGAGCCGCCGTCGGTGAACATCTCCAGCACCTCGGCCTTGTGCCGCCGGCCAAATTTGCGGGTGCTGTGGATGAAGCGCACACCGGCCGCCTGGCCGATCTCTTCGAAGAGCATCCGTGGTGCCGCGGGAGGGGTGCCGCTGGCGGCTTTGGCAGCTGCTTCCGTGGCTTCAGCGGCGGTTCCCCAGCCAGCCACGGCCAGCAGCCAGCCAAGCAGCAGGGCTCCACCAAGAACTCGGCCACTGGACCTCGTCTGGCTCACTGTTCAACCACCATAGCCGACAGATCGGTGTCGACCCGGAGACTGGGATCGAAGTATTCGTCGAGATATTTGTCGAGAGCTTCGCCGGATAGCTCGAGGCGGGTTTTCAGTCCCGCGTGTTGGGGGAATTCCGCTGCCGCTTGCTGCCAGATGGCGCTGGCTCTGTCGAGATCTTTGAGTCTCCAATGTCCGTCGCCAAGGGCCATCCAGACCCGAGCGTGGGGAGCCAGCCTAGTTTCGTTTTTGAGCAGCTCGAGGGCTTGTTGCAGGTCGTCCATGCCGTGTTGGATGCGGCCAAAGATCGGCGGCCAGTAGAGGTAGCTGTTGCCGCGGGTGAATAGCGCCAACCAGGTTACTTCGAGCTCGATCGCGGCGGAGAAGTGGCCGAGAGCGGAGTTGGCCAGCAGAACCTGGGTGATGGCCCCCTCCGAAGGAATCTTGTCGACCAAGGCGTAACCCAGATTGAGAAAAGCGTTCTGCGCCGTGGGATGGGCTTCGACCAATTGCTCGAAAAATGGCACCGAGCGCTCGTAGGCCTCGGCCTGGATCACTGCCTGGCGGTATCGATTGCCCAGTTGCAAGTCGTTGGGTGCCTCTTCGAGGGCGGCCTCCAATTGTTCGAGAATAGCGGCCGAGTCCGGAGCTGCCGTGGAACTGGCGCTGGGCGTTGATTCAGCCACCACCGCGGTGGTCACGAGCGCAGCCGTCAGCAGGGTGAGGGTTGTGCGGAGCAAGACTCTCATCGTCCGGTTCCTTTTTTGGTAGAGGTCTTCTGAGCTTTTCGCGGTGACTTCTGCGGCGCGCCAACGGTCAAGGGCCGGGCCTTGCTGCTGCCCTGTTCGAGGTCGTAAATCTGGTTCGACACCAGGTCGGTGAAGGACTGGTTTTGGCCGTTGGGCCAGCGTACTTCGAGGCGGTCGATCTTCTCTGTTTGGCCGAGACCGAAGTGGACGCGGTAGGTCGACTGGCTGGCGAAGCCGTTGCCGCCGTTGACGAAGCTCACCTGGGTGCGGCCACCCGCGGTCAGCCACAGCTTGGCTCCCACCGCCGCCGGGTTGGGTTTTTTGCTACGTAACCGCAACTGCAACCAGGTGCCACCCTCTTCGGCGGGGATGACGTTGTGGTAGAGAAAGGGCGGGTTGTTGGCGTTGGTGACGAAGAGGTCGAGCCGGCCATCGTTGTCGAAGTCGGCCACCGCCACGCCGCGGCCGTCGAGTAGGGAATCAACTCCATGGCGCTCGGCGACATCGGCGAAGAGGGCCCCTTCCTGGTTGTGAAACAGCGCGTTGTGCTGGTAGCCCGACAGGGTTTTGTCGCCCATTGGCGGCCAGTTGGTGGCATCCGCCAGGTCGACGTCGGGTTGGACGATCAGCTCAAAGACATCGAGCACGTAGTTCTCAGGCCCGGCCGACACCCAGCCATTGACCACGAACAGATCGAGCCAACCGTCGTTGTCGGCGTCGAAAAACTTGCCTGCCCAGCCCCAGCCGGTGTTGTGGGTGCCGGTTTCGCGGGCGACATCAGCGAAGGTCAGATCCCCTTGGTTCTGCCACAGGAAATTGCCTTCGCGCATGTACTCGTCGGTGATGTTGGTGACGAAGACATCGAATAGGCCATCGCCATCGAAGTCGCCCCAATCGACATTCATCCCCTTCTTGGTGTCGATGCCGATGGCTTGCTCGGTGATGTCGGTGAAAGTGCCATCGCCATTGTTGCGAAAGAAGCGGTCGGTGCCAAAATCACAGGCGACATAGAGGTCGTCGTCGCCATCGTGGTCAGCATCGGCATGGCCGATATCGAGCGACCAGCCCGATTGGCTGAGTCCAGCCTGCTCGGTGATGTCGGTGAAAGCGCCGTCGCCATTGTTGCGATAGAGGGTCAGGCCGCCGCCATTGTCGGCGGTTTCGAAGCTCTCGGGGAAAAAGCGTGAGGTCTGCGGATCGAAGAGGTTTACCGGTGCGAAGTAGTTGGCTACAAAGAGATCCAGGTCGCCATCGAGATCGTGATCGAAGGCGATGGCGGCGATCGAGTTGAGGTATTCGCGGCCCAGCCCGGCTCGTTCGGTGACCTCGGAAAACGTACCGTTACCATTGTTGCGGTAGAGCAGGTTGTGGCCAAAGCGCACCACCAAGAGATCGGGCCAGCCATCGCCGTCGAAGTCAAACCACAGGGCGTTGGAAGAGGCGTTCTTGGCGTCATTGCCGGCCGCGACCCCAGCCTTCTTACCGATCTCGCTGAAAGTCAGATCGCCATTGTTGCGGTACAGCAGGTTGCGGCCACCGTCGTCCGAGTCGGTGACGAACAAGTCTTCGAAGCCATCGCCGTCAAAATCCCCTGCCGCCGCCGCCGCGCCGAGGGCGGTATAGCCCTCCATGATGTGGGCATAGGGATTCTTGAACGAGCGATTGGTGTGCTTGCGAGCCACCCCGGCAGCGGCGGTGATGTCGCTAAACCAGCTGGCCGGGGCGGGCTGAGCAGCGCTCTGCTCTTCCTCAGCCGCGAGCACCCCGCTCAGAGTCAACCCCAGGAGCGCTAGCCTGCTAGCTAGCCGCATCTTCGTCGCCTTGGTCGGCCGTTTCTTGGCCATCTTGAGCTGCCGGGTCAGAGAGTGATTCGTAGTGCTTCTCGACCAGATCCTGCCGTCCTTCGACGATCTCGACAATGCGGTTGGCGGCGACGGCGGAGAATTTCTGCACCTTGCCAGACCGGGGCCAGCGCACTTCGAGTTGATCGACCTGGGTGGCGCTGCCAAGTCCGAAGTGAACGCGCAGCGTATTCTGGGATCCATAGCCATCGCCCAACGCCACCTCGCGGGTCTGCAAGGTGTTTCCCTGATGAATGGTGATTCGCGCGCCGACCGCATCGCGATTGGTGCCGTCGGCCAGGGTGGTGGCGGCGCCCACTAGCTCGATCGCCAACCAACTGCGCGCCTGGCCGACATCGTTGCGCAGCAGGGCGTGGCGATCGGTGGAGGCGGCGATGGCGATGTCGAGCACTCCACGGTTCCAGAAATCGGCAAACGCGATGCCGCGGCTGTTGACCAGCAAGTCGCTGTCGGAGGCGCGGCCGATCTCTTTGAAGGTGCCGTCGCCGTTGTTGACCAGGTGCCGGTTGCGCTCCCAACCGTGCCAGGAACGGCGGCCGAAGAAGTTGGGGTCAAAGAAAACGCCGGTTTTGTACTCTTGCATCTTTGACACCACGTTGTTCAAGAACTCGAGTTCGATCTCGCTGTCCTGATCGTTGTAGACCCAGCCGTTGGCGGAGTAGATGTCCTGCCAGCCATCGTTGTCGAAATCGGCGAAACCCGAACCCCAGAACCAACCCGGTGGATTGGCACTGGCATCCCAGGTGGTGTCTGCGAAGGT
This sequence comes from Candidatus Multivoradales bacterium, assembly GCA_965248925.1. Lineage (GTDB taxonomy): Bacteria > Acidobacteriota > Thermoanaerobaculia > Multivoradales > J023 > CBDFLE01. The sequence continues at coordinate 4,269,685 of CBDFLE010000006.1, forward strand.
GCCGTCGCCACGGTTGCGCAGCAGCGTGTTACCCGAGGCCATGTCTTTGAACACTTTGATGAACTGCAAGCCGCTCTGACGCATGATCTCGAAGTAGAGGGGCATATCGCTCTTCCACACCCCTTGGCGCCAGGTGTTGAGCATGTAGCGCATCACCGTCGGGCCCTCGGCGAACCAGCCTTCCTCGGAGCGGATATGGGCGACATAGATGTCGAGCAGGCCATCGTTGTCGTAGTCGCCGAAAGAGGCGCTCATACCGGCGCCATAGGCCAGAGTGCCCGACGCGACGGTGACATCGGTGAAGCTGCCGTCGCCTTCGTTGCGGTAGAGGGTCTTGCGGCCAAAATCGTTGACTACGTAGAGGTCGGCGTCGCCATCGTCGTCGTAGTCGCCAAACACCGTGCCGAGGCAGAGACCGATCTCACCCACCCCGGCATCCTCAGTGACATTGGTGAAAGTGCCGTCGCCGTTGTTGCGGTAGAGCTGATTGGACTCGCCGTTGCGAGCGTAAAAAGTGGTCGGGATGTCGGTACGTGGATCGAGGTAGCGGCCGACATAGAGATCGAGCAGGCCGTCGTTGTCGTAGTCGCCCCAGGAGCCGACCGTGGTGCAGCAGTCGGCGTCTAGGCCGGCCACTGAGGTGACATCGGTGAAGGTGCCGTCGCCATCGTTGTGAAACAACTGATTGGGCTCGAAGGTGCGGCTGACGAAGAAGTCCTTGTGACCGTCATTGTCATAGTCGGCAAACAGTCCGACGCCGACTCCCGAGAGGCCCGACAAGCCAGCGCGGCGGTGATGTCCTCAAAAGTGCCGTCGCGGCGGTTGCGTAGCAGTCTGGCCTCTACCCCGTCGGGAATAAACAAGTCGTAGAAGCCGTCGTTGTCGATGTCGACGGCGGAAATCCCTGCCGGACCATAGCGCAGCATGCCGAATTTCAAGTCTTCGCTGAGAAAACGGGGGTAGTACTGATTTTCGAAGTCGATGCCAGCAGCGGTGGCGACGTTGGTGAAGTGGGCGCCTTGGTTGATCACCCGATCGCCCTTGATCAGTTCACCACCACGGATCCGCAGCCCCTCGGCAGTGGTGGTCAGGTGCAGGCGGAAGAAAGCGCGATCGATGCCGGCCCGAGGCTCGCCGCGGGGGGTGCCGATCAGTTCGAAGCGGGCGCTGATCACGATATCTTCGGGATCCCTCCAACTCTCCAGCTTGTCCACGTAGAGCCCGACTTCGTCGACCTGATCGAAACCTGCCAGGTAGGCCCGCCATTCGTCGATCGCGACTTGGCGATCCGTGGCGACGCCATTACTGGCGAAATTGGAGATGCGCACCCCATCTCGCTCACTGCTCAGCTGCAGGCTGGCCAAGCCGAGGCGTTGGCCGCTGTAAACCTCGGCGAAGCAAGCATCGACCTCGCCAAAGTCGCCGGTCCGCAGTCCGCGGGCTAGCTGGTCCAGGGTGTCGACCGCGGCCTTGCCGGTATTGAAGAAGTTCCAACCACTACGGTCGATCTTGTTGGCGACCAGCATGTAAGTGGGGAAGCAGAGGACGATCAGCGCCAGCAACAACAGCAGCCGGCGTCGGGTACGGGGTTTTCTCGGGCCTTTTGAGCTCATAGCACTCTCTCGAGAGTTGAGGGCGATCGATCGTTAAGTTTGGATGTGGCTGGTTGCAGGCAGGCTTGAAGGATGACCGAGGGGCTGGCGGGCGTCAAGAATCACCTGGACTAAAAAAGGACTACGGGGTAGTGAAATGCCCTTTGCGGCCGTAGTGGCCACCCACGTCTCGGCTAATATCAGGCTTTGAGGAGGAATCGAAATGGCTCCCAAAGCCGCGCCCGCAGATCCCATTCGCTACAGTGCTGCCGCCTGCCAGGTGGATTTCCCCAATCCGGCCGACCGTTCCGGCATTCGTCCCCACGTCGACCGCATGCTGGAGATGATCGACCATGCGGTGGGCGGCTACCAGCCCTTCCTGCCGGTCAAGTTGCTGGTCTTTCCCGAGTTCGCTCACGCCGCACCCGTCTACCCGGATCTCTCGACCCTCTACGACAAGCTGGCTGTAGAGATCCCCAACCAGCACACCGAGCGTTACATCGCCAAAGCCAAAGAGCACGGGGTCTACATCCAGACCGGAACCTTCCTAGAGCGCGATGCCAAGTATCCCGGCCTGGTGTTCAACGCCACCTGCTTGATCGGCCCCGAGGGCATCCTGAGCAAGTACCGCAAGGTCAACACTTGGATCCCGTGGGAAGTCCACGCCAGCCCCCACGATCTGCCCGACTACGAAGAAGAACTCTTCCCGGTAGTCGAGACTCCGATCGGCAAGCTTGGCTGCGCGATTTGCTACGACTGGATATTCCCCGAAGTGCTCCGCCAACTGACCGCCAATGGTGCCGAAGTGCTGATCCGAGTCTCGGCTTACATGGATCCTTGGGGCGCCACCGAGCCGATGGATTGGTGGACCACCGTCAACCGTTGCCGGGCGCTCGAGAACATGGCCTTCGTGGTCGCTTCCAATCAGGCTGCCCAGCTGAGCCACTATCCCCCCTTCTCCTGGCCTGGCGGCTCGATGGTGGTCGATTTCGACGGCCGCTTGCTAGCCCAAGCCGACCCTGGTCCAGGAGAGAAGATCATCATCGCCCCGATCGACATCACCGCCTTACGCCACGAGCGCAAAGTGCGCCGCGGCCACCAGAACTTCGCCCACCTGCGCAGCGAGGCCTATCCCTTGTACCGGCAGTCCTGGTACCCCTCAGGCCGCGGGGCAGAGCACGAGAACCTGAGTGTCGAGCAGATCGACCAGGCAATAGCCGAGGGGAAGAAAAAGGCAGGCTACTAGCGACCGCCCTCCAAAGGATCCCTTAGAGGTTCCACCCCTTTCTACGAGAGGCCGCGGTTTTTGAGCGTTGCGGTCTCCTTGAAGGCTGACCGATGGTCCTAGGATGCTGCGAAAAGCTTCCGTGGTGGCTGTCCGCGCGGATACTCTTGACCCTTCTGCACCAGCTGGTTGTTCAAGCGCAAAACTCCCCTGGTGCCCGCCACAGCCGGTGGGCAGGTTTACTGCGATCGTTGTGTTTATGACTCCAAATCCCAATTGGCCAGTTTCCAATGGCCGGCCGCGACCGGACTTGGCTACAAATCTACAAAGGCCAAAGCGGGCGGAAAGCAACCGGCTGGAAAACACACGCTCTGTTCACCGGCCAGAAGCCGCTTGGCCGCAATTCTGTACGCCATCACGAAGAGTCGGTAAGCTTCACGAAAGGCCCGGCGAACGGCTCGGCTGGTGGTATGTACAAGGGGAGCAGGAGAGCGCTCGATGATTCCCGGCTTCGCTTGCGGGTCCTGCAGCAAAATGGCCTCGGTACCCAGAGGCTCTACACCCCGTCGTTCTCTGTCGGCAAGCGCTGTGGCCTCGATATCCTCGACCAACTCGGCAATGCGGGTTCGGTACTTGGCCTCGTCAAGATCTCGCCAACAGGGCAGTGCATCAAAGCTGAGGCTTTCGAATCGCGCGTGGGTGTAAAATCCGCAGTTCTCATTGCGCTGGCGAGCCGCAGACTCGGCACTGCGATCAAACCAGTAGCCCACCAGCGGCTCGCCGGTCAGTAACGAGCCTGCCGCGTGAACTCCGGGCCAATCGACACAGCGAGCCACGAGATTTTCCTTGACTCCATGGCTCAGCAGGTATCGCAGCCGAGCGATCTGGACCTCAGGCTCATCGCTGACTGTGATCGAGGCGTATCGGCGTCCCCAGATCCTCTCGCTCCAGCCAGTGGCGCGGCGAATCTCTTTGGCTATCTTGGAAGCAATATATCCCTGGAAGTCGGCCAGCTGCTTGGCGCTGTCGACCTCTAACAGGAGATGTAGGTGGTTGCTAAGCACCACCGCGCAGACGATCCGCACGCCGTAGCGCTGCTTGGCAGCGGCGAAGGTGCCAACGATCATCTCATTGAACGTGCGGCTCGGCCGGAGCAGCATGCGGCCTTGCATGATTCGGCAAGTGGTTTCGACGAGGGTTCCCGGTTCTGCGATGTAACGAAGCTTTCTTGCCATTGTCGGTCTCCTTTTCAAAGGAGACGCAGAACGTTCGGGCAATCTTGCATCGGAGGGCGAGAAACTTTGGTACCAACCAGAGGACGCGCCCCCTCCTCCAGGATGCCTTCCTCTAATCCAAAGGATCAGCAGGCTCTCCTGCATCGCGTCGAAGTGATTTCCGAACTTGGCCGCTTTGAATCACCGGTGCCGGTAGGTCGATTGGAGCCGCCGACCCCAGCCGGCAATGTAGGCCGCATTCTGCCAATCGCTGATGTTGCGGAAGGCCTCGCTCACTGCCTCCTGCAGAATCGCCAGCTGCTCGCTGATGCTGCCAGAGCGGGAAGCGAATGGACTCTTCGGCAATTCGGCCAGCAAGATTAGGGTCCCTCCCGAGCCAAAAACGTGCCATCGGAATCGTCGAGGCAGTCTCGGCCCCGACGCTTACTTCCTGGAGCCAATCGATCACCAGAGCCTCGAACAGCGCCGGGAAGCGAGAGCTGGGCTCACTCCACTGGGCACGGACCTGGAGCACACCATGATCCGGGCATTCGATCCGAGGCACTTGGGCCACTAGCACGTCCGGTGCTGGCAGGTATCCAGGTGCCGCCAGCGACGAAAGCGGTTGTCGTAGCCGCTGTACGCCTTGCCGCATTCAGGACAGGGTGGGCGCCTCTCGCCGTTGACCAAGTGCACCAAGACCTCACCTTCATCCAAGGCCCGGTCTACTTCTGTGACTCGCCACGGCGATTCGATGCTCAAGATCTTCGCGTACAGGTTCTTTGTCTCGCATCCAGCCAGTCAATCCACAGGTTAACTACCGCGTCACCTACCCACACAAGATACAGATGCGCTGCCCGCTTGATCTCGTCTACCGAGACCCTCGCCGCCGCCCTGACCCAAAGTGGAGATTTGCTCTTGCTCCTGGCAGTCGATCACCTGGCCTGGATCCGAGGTCTTGGAGCTCTGAGTCAAGCGGTTGACCATGGCGGGCTGGAGGCAGGCTTCGAGGGTGGTGGTGTGCTACTTCTGCAAGGGGACCTCATCGCAGGGGCTCGCCGAGAGCTTGAAGCTCTTGGCTGGATGATCGAAACCAGGGCTGTGCTGGCCCTGCCGATCTCTCGCCAGGGCCTCGAGCCGATTGCCGGGAGGAATCCGCAGGTCCCCAAGTCGCTCGGCGGAGTCAATCTGGTCAAGCTTGCGGCCAGCGACCTCCCAGATTCGATCACCACAGAGGCAATCTGACCCATCCGGGTGACCCCTACCCCGTTGCAGCCGGGGCGAGTGTCGGCGGGAAAGAACGTCGGTGGCGACCCCAGCCTCTTCAACGAGCTGCCGAGCTGAGATGGATGCCGCGTTCTTGGCCACGGACACCTCCCGAGCCCGCTTCCAGATAGGATCGGCCGATGCCTCGTGCAACTCTCCGCAAGCTTGTGCTCGCTTCTGCACTCCTGGCGCTGCTGACTACAACCTGCCGGCGCCCGGAATCCAGGACGGTTGGCGATCTGGTAGCGACCTTCGCCCTGGCCGATGCCCGGGCTGAGGTGGCGCACATCGATTTCGGCTCTGCCGCCGCTCACCCATTCCTCACCGCAGGCTGGGGAGCGGGCGACAAGGCGGGCAACTACCTGTGGGCACTTGGCGAGCGCTCCGCACTGCGTTTTTTTATCGCCACTCCGCGACCCATGGAGCTCGTCGCCGCTGTCCGGAGCTATCCACCCGCGGGACCGCAGACCGTGCACGTATGGCTCAACGGCCAGCTGCTGAACAGCTTCACGCCCGGCCCCAAGTTGGCTGATTTCCGTCTAACGATCACCGCAGAGGCGCTACACAGGGGGGACAACGAACTTGTTCTAGAGCATGCGGCAAGCGCTGTTCCCCGAGCCGTACAGGCCGGTTCCAGCGATCACCGTGCATTGGCGGCGGCTTGGCATTCTCTCGCTCTGAGCGCAAACCATCACGATTACATCTTACCGACCGCGCGGCCGCGCAGCGCTCCACCTTCCCTGATCCTGCCGCCGGCCAGTCGCTTGGATTACTACCTCGATCTGCCACCGAACTCTTGGCTGAGCCTCGCCGGACTGACCACCTCCGGTGACGCCGGGCCACCGCCAAAAACCACTCTTCTGTTGGCAGACGCCCAAGGCGACCTGAGTGAGATTCCCTTGCCCAGCACCTCAGACCCCACCGAAATCCGACTACCCGCCTCCGGACAGCTCCGCTTGTCGTTAATCGTAGAGCCGGCCGGCAGCAACAACCGAGTGCTCCTGCGACCTCGAATCGAGACCACCGAACCAGCGCCCTCGAAGCTCCCCCCATCAGCCGCGAACACCTCGCTTCGGGATCCTCCCAACATCCTGCTCTATGTCATCGACACGCTGAGATCCGACCACCTCGGCTGCTATGGCTACTCCCGACCGACTTCGCCACGGATCGACGCTTGGGCTCGCCAAGCGACCCTTTTTCGGCGCTCCTACGCCCAATCGTCATGGACTCGCGCCAGTATGGTGTCGATCCTCAGCGGACTGCAGCCCGCGGTCCATGGCACTCTTGACCGTGACGACGGCCTGGCCACAACTCTGGACACTCTACCCGCGAGGCTGCAAGCGGCCGGCTACAGCACCGCCGGCTTGATCACCAACGGCAACGCTAATTTTGGCGACCGTGGCTACGATCACTATCGCTATTTGCGGGAACAGCGCAACCGCGAAGTGCATCAGCTCTCCGATGCTCTGCACAACGCGGCCCTCGACTGGCTCGACCAACGCCCTCGGGACCGCCCTTTCTTTCTCTACATACACGCCAGCGACCCGCACGCGCCCTATGAGCCTCGCAGCCCTTTCCGTGAACTATTCGCGCGCCAAGACCTGCCAGCCCAAGCTGGTGGACTCGAAGCTCTCGACCAGCTGCAGAGAACCAGCCCAGCTGAGCAAGGCCAGCAGCGCGCCGACCTGATCGATCTCTATGACGCCGAGATCGCCATGAACGATCACCATTTTGGCGGACTGCTCGATGCCCTCGAATCTCGCGGGCTCGGTAACACCATGGTACTTCTGGTCTCAGATCACGGTGAGGAGTTTCTCGATCACGGCGGCTGGCAGCATGGCAAGACGCTCTACGGCGAGCAGTTGCGAGTGCCGCTGATCATCCGCTTCCCCGAGGGTCGACACGCCGGAGTTGAGACCGACATCACTGCCCAACACGTCGACATTGCACCGACCATCCTGCGAGCGGCGGGGTTGGCACTGCCGGCATCGGGCCAAGGTCGCGATCTGGCCCGCGCCATCGCCCTAAAATCGGCGGCTGGATCCACTGCTGGATCTGCTCCAGTACCGGCTTATGCACACCTCGCCCTCGATGGCATTCGGCTACAAGCCATCACCACTCAGCAACACCGCTTGATCCGCCGACGCCATGACTTCGGCGCCGCCGAACTGGAACTCTACGACCTGAGCAAAGACCCGTCCGAGCGTCACCGACTGGGGGCTGAGGCCGAGTTCTGGCGCGGCTACAACCTGAGCTTATTACGCCAAACAGACTTCGATTGGCCGACGGCACTGGAGCCCGGACGGGCCGAAATTCCCGCCGAGACCCGGGAGCGGCTCGAAGCGCTGGGATATCTGTAGACGGGGCGGGAACGCGCCGCTCCCACCTTCTATGTTGTCCCAATCAGGTGCCGACTGGGACCTGCCCGAGTAAGTGGCCTGCCAATCTCGGCGGCTCAGAAACTGCACAACTCCCCGCCAATGACAACCCGAATCTTCGTCCAACCGGGACGTCATGGCATAGCGAGGGGTTTCAACCCCTCGCCAAGGTGCCGCAAGCGAGCTAGCAGCCGCTGCTGATCATCCGCTGTACACTGTGCTCCACCCAATGCCAATCGCTCGCACCGACCTCGGCCGCCAAACCCCATCCCCACGGGTTTGCCAATGCCACCCGCGTGCGGCACGGAACCTGCTACCAAGACAGTCAAGAGGACAAACCATCAAGAGGACAAACCATGCAAAGAAACCACACCCGTTGGCTCAACGAGCAGCTCCCTGAGTTGGTCGAAAGCGGCGTTCTCGACCCCGAGACCGCCAAGCGCATCGCCGAGCACTTTGCTACTGAGAATGCCGGGTGGCGCCGCGAAGTAGTCTTCGCCATCCTTGGCGCGGTGTTGCTCGGTGGTGGGGTGATCTTGCTGGTAGCCCACAACTGGCAAGACCTGTCGCGGCCGGCGCGGGTGGTGGTGGCTTTCGCACCGTTGGTCGGCTGCCAGCTGCTGGCGGCCTGGGTTCTGCGGGCCAGAAGCACCTCGGCGGCCTGGCGCGAAGGGGTGGGAGGCGGCCTGGCACTGGCGATGGCCAGCTGCTTGGCACTGGTCTGGCAGACCTACCACATCCCTGATGACTTCCAGAACCTGCTCTTTTACTGGCTGCTCCTGGTGGTGCCGATCGCCTACTTACTCGAAGCGCGCTTGCCACTGCTGCTTTACTCTTTCGGAACCTGGACCTGGCTGTTGCAGCACGACTCGGCGATAGATCAAGGGCGGCAAATGTTGTACTGGCTGTTCCTGGCTCTTCAGCTGCCATTCTTGTGGCGTTCGGCGCGCTCGGATAAGGCGCGGAGCTGGATCACGTTGCTGACCTGGTCGGCAGCGATCAGCTCATATTTCGGCGTCGGCATGACCCTCGATACGCAGGGCTCTGCGAGGCTGACGCTGGTGCTCTTCGGCGTCCTATTTGCTGGCCACCTCGCGTTGTCGAAACCGTGGGGCGAGAGCGGCCGGCTACGGTGGGGCAGCCCACTGCGCTCTAGTGCTGTGCTCGGCACGGTGATAGTGGCCATCACCGCTTCTTACCGCGATGTATGGCGGAATATGCCAACACTCGCCGAACAGCTGCCGACCACTGGGTCGTGGGCCTTGGCATTGAGGGTGGCGCTACTCGTAGTTGGCTTGGGGGCCACTCTGTGGCTGCTCAAATCTAGCGACCGGCGCACAGTACCTGCCGATCTCAGCCGCTTGGTCGTGCCGGTCGTGGCGCTAGCCCTCGCCGGTGGTTACCTGGCCGCTTCACTCGGGGTCGACGCATTCTGGATCGCCTTGATCTTCAACTTGTTGTCGGCCTGCTGGGCGCTGGCCGCGGTGCTTATCGGTTTTCGCGACGGCCGAGCTAGCTTGGTGAATGGCGGCCTGGCCTTGGCCTCGATGTTGATCTTGCTGCGTTTCTTGGACGCGGATTTGGGGTTGCTGCCGCGAGCCCTGGCGTTCTTGGCCGCGGGCACGGCCTTTCTGTGGGCCAATCTGGCGCTCAGCCGGCGTTCGGAGGTGAAGTCATGAAACTGCGTTATGTATTGTTGGCCTTGCTCGCCATCCTTCAGCTGGCCGTGCCGGCCTGGCAGATCGGCTGTCGTGAGTTCACTCTGCGCCATGGCGAGGTCTTTCGTTTCCGCACCGCACCGGTCGATCCCTACGATGCGCTGCGCGGTCGCTATGTGTCACTCTGGTTGGAGGACAGCAGCGCGCCAGTGCCGCCGGTAACCGCCCTCGACACCCAGGGGCGACGGTTCTACGCCCGACTTGGGGTCGACAGCGAGGGCTATGCTTTCTTCGACTCCCTGCACCGCAGCCCGCCTACCGACGGGGCCTATCTGAAGGTGCGCGTGCAGAGGTTCAATGTGGGACAGCGGGCCCAACTCAGAACTGGTTTCGAACGCTATTACCTCAACGACAAGCTTGCGCCCGCCGCCGAAGCGGCGTTTCGCCGCAGGGACGCTACCGAGCGCCGTGAGTCGTATTTGGTGGTGCGGGTGCGCGATGGGGTGGGGGTGCCGGAAGAACTCTTTGTCGGCGGCTTGCCGATTGTCGAGGCAGCGCGGGAGCAGCTTGACACAGGGGCCGCCGGGGAAGGTGGCACTTCTGGCCCCTGAGTCATCCTGAGCCGGGCTCGGACGCTGCGGGCGTAAGCCGTGCGCTCCGCTCAGCCAATGAAGCTGCGGGCAGGACCCATCAATTGACCCTGTAGGAATCCTACTGTAGGGTGCCTACATGGCAGCAAGACCGATACAGATTTCCATTGACGACAGCCTGCTCGGACGCATCGACGCCGACCCGGAGGTACGCGACAAAGGCAGATCATCCTTCATCCGCGCCGCCGTTCGGCTTTATCTAAAGGCCAAGGAGCGCCGTCAAGTCGAGCTACGCCTGGCTCAAGCCTACGACGGAGAGGCCGACGCCTTGCTGCAAGAAATCGACAACCTCATCGGCAACCAATCATGGCCGAACGACTGAGCCGCGGAGAGATCTGGCTTCTCGAGTTGTCACGGCCAGACAAGCGGCGCCCAGTACTGGTCCTCAGCCGCCCCTCACTGGTACGGCTGCTGCACACCGTCACGGTCTCTGCGATCACCTCGACCCGCCGCGACTCTCCCACCGAAGTTGCGCTGGGTGTCGACGAAGGGCTCAAACAGGCCTCGTGCGCCAATCTCTGCAATCTCTTTACCGTCCGCCAGAACGAACTCCGAACCTTCGTGGGGACTGTCGGCTCTGCCAAGATGGCGGAGGTCTGCAAAGCTCTCGCGATCTCGTGCGGTTGCGAGTAGAGACCAGAAAGCATCAGCAAGAGTGACCGACCTCGACCAAAGCTAGAAACGCCCGCCATCGGCGGCGCCGGGGAGGGCTCGCCGCCTGTGGGCACGACGCCGTCGACGCCGGGATCCGCGAACTCGTCGACCCGCTTGGCGCCGCCTTTGCTGGCGGCGCGAACGACTCACTGTCCCAAGGATCCGTTCGGCGTCGAAGGGGAAACCGGCGACCTCGTAGAGGCTCTTGAGCAGCCGAACGCAGCGACGGGAAACTCTGTCAAACCGCTCGATCAACCGTTTCCTGGCCCCACGGGTGAGTTGGGCACGGCGCCGCGCGGGTTGTAGTTGGCTTAGAGCACTGTCGAGGTCAACAAGGGCCGCCTCGACCTCGCCCACTAAGAGTCCGAGCTGCGGTTCTTCAGCCTCGGGCAGCGCCGACGGCCAAACCTGATCAGGCACTTGGAGCAAGGCCAGTACCGAGCGGCCGAGTCGCCAGAGTTCCACCGGCAGCCGTGGCACTCTGCCCAATCCCACCAAGGCATCGCTCTGGTCGACCCCATAGGAGCGGTCGATCTCCGATTTCACCCGCCGTAGGACGGTGGCCATCTGGGTGACGGCCTGGTCGCGCTGCTGGCGACTTCGGCGATCTGCGCGTAGGGCCCGGAAGTGCGCTTCGTCGGCCCGCAGCAGATCGGCCGACTGGCCTTGCAAGCAGCCGGATAGCATTTCCTGAAAAACAGTAAAGTCGGGCAAGGTCTGCCCCTCACTGAGGAAGGGAGCCAACTGCTCGTCCAGAGCGCGACTAACCTCGGCGGCCAGCACGGTGACGCTGGAAGCCACCTGATCGGCTAGGTGCTGCCGCCGAAGCACCATCCGGGAAGCACTCTTCGAGGCCATGTGTGCCGTCTTCATACCTTCCCCATCATTAGAATTCTCTGTTGATCAGTAAACTCTCTAAGTTACAAGACAAGTCTAGAGATAGATGATTTCTCTGTGAATGGCTCACTCAAGGTAGATTTCAGGGCTGAACTTATCCAGAATCTTACCGCACAGGTAAGCTTTCTCTTCAAAATCGCCACCGATGAGTGGGCAGTGCTGCCCACTGGGTACTGCAAATCTGTTGGCAGGATTCGGCGGATCAGTCAGTCTTCAGACAGTGGTTCTGCAAGTAGCGAGTCGTCGTAACAAAAGCGTCGACACGCTCCTTCAGCCGTTCCGTCTGACTGCTGGCGCCATCGAGTTCCTCCACCAGCAAGCGGCGCTCTGCTCGCAGCGCCTCTTGCAGCTCTTCGGGCAAGCCGGCGAACTTGAGCACGTTGAGTTTCAGATTCGACGACGATTGGCCATAGGCCGGGGCATCTGTTTCCTTCACCGATTGAGCGGCCGCAAGGTCGTAGATCGGACCTTCCGGATTCCCTATCGACGCCTCGGTCAAGGCGACGATCTTGAACTTCTCCTCTTCCGGAAAGTAGTGCAAGTAGAGTGCTTTCGCGTAACGCCGCCGGAGGTCGTCAGGGCTTAGCTTCAAGGCTTTGGCGAGATTGTCGAAGTGTTCCACGGGCACCAATCGGTCGCCCCTCTCCCAGAATCCGTAGGCATCAGGCGTCGTGAATCCCATCCTATCGGCGACCGCAATCTGGGTGAATTTCAGCTCTGCGCGGAGCTGACTAAGAACTCTCCACCAAACATTGGGCATATTCCCATCAGGCTTCCGGGGCTTCGATCCGCCCTGCTCATTCTTGCGACTCACTCGGCAATCATAGGCAACGGCGCTCAAGCGCCCGTCAATCAAGATTCTTAGTGATAATCCCTAACACAATCCAGAGGTTTCTTTCCTATATAGAGATTTTCCACCCAAACGAAGCCAGCTCTCTGTCCCCCTAAGGACGTCATCACATTGCGAGGGGTTTCAACCCTTCGCGGGGAGCTTCCCGGCAGAGGAAGTTCGGGTGCGATAGCTCGCCACTTCATCCCACTACCTGAGTGAAACCGGAGCCAAGCTGGCCAGATGACTCGCACCCGATGGGCGGGGCGAGATGATCTGGGGACCCTCCCTCGGCTCCAAAATCCCGGCGAGCACCCCGACGCTCGCTGAACCTAGGAGCACCCGATGGCTTTTTCGCTGCAAACCAAAACCGTCCAGCCTGGCGATACCGCCACTTTTGATTTCGACAGCTCGATTGCCGCCTACACGGTGGGGATCAGCAATTACAACTTCACCTTCGGCAGCGATGACGAGCATATCCAAGAGATCGAGATCGCCCTATCGGCCAACCAGCCTTCGGCAAATCAGCTGACTGTCAAGACCACCGGCATCCTGCAGGACTCAAGCGGCCACTCGATCAATAAGGGCAGCTCGTCGATCAGCGTGGTGGCGGTGGCCTGGACCGGAGCGCCGACCTCCGGCGTTGTGTTGGCCTCGCGGACCGGGATCTCCACGGGCACCCGTTCGGCGGACATCACTCTGCCAACTTCCACGCCGCAGATCAACCAGGCTTTCCTTGCGGGTTTGGAGCTGGCTTATGCGAAAGATCATCATGTGCAGCTGATCCAGGCGGACGCCGGGGTGCAGCTCGACGGCTCGCTGGACTACATCACCTCGACCGCCAAGATGCTCGACAACGATGGCAACATCGCCAACATCGCGAACATCGATGGCGGTCTGCTGGCCACCTCCTCGGACGATGTCGGCTTACTGATCCAACCGGTGAATAACAAGCAGACTTCGACCAAGTTCTCAGTCGCGTTCGGAGCGGACCTGCGCCAAGCAGTGGTGCTCTTGACCAACTACAAGGTGCGCTACGAGTCGAATAAGGACCACCACCTGAGGACCGTCGGCGGCGGCTGTAGCTGCTGGCGGATCGACCCCGAAAACGCCAGGAGCGTCATTCTGGACAACGCCTATTCCTACATGTCAGACGACAGCGGCAAGCATCAGGACGACAATCAGAGCGAAGTGTCGTTGGTGGTGTTGGGCGTCTTCTGATCACTGCCTGGATTTGTCGGCGCAGCCTCTGCTCGGATGGGTGGAGGCTGCCACTCTCTTCATCTCTCTGTAACAAGTCCCGCCGGAGGACTCGACTGGATCGGCCCGGCCTGCCGCCGATCCTGAAGATTGAGGTTCGTCATGCCTTCTCAAGACAACAGCTCGTCCGCCTCCAACTCTGCCTCGCAACAGATCCCGGCGATTCGCTCGTTCCAGCTCGACGGCAGCTCGAATGGCAATCTGCGCAGCAGCGTCAATCTGTTTCGTGGCGATGTCAACTACAGCCAGTCGCTGTTCAGCTTGCCCGGCCGGCGCTCGGCCCTCGATGTGTCGGTGTCGCTGATGTGTCAGAGCAATGTTCATCAGCAAGCGAGCCAGTGGAATCGCGATCAACCCACCGGCGTTGTCGGCCTGGGCTGGGCGCTGCCCAGCGATGCGATCGTGATGAACGACAGCGGCTCTCCCTCGGCGGCGACCCGGCAATATTCCTATCAGGGCAATGGCGGCCAGAACCAGCTGATCCGCGAGTTGGAGAACCCTTATTGTTTCGGCATGGATGCTGCTCTCGCGGCACAGCTGCAAAGCGGCCAGCCGGTGCCGGCGGCGGTGCGGGAGTGCTTTCTCGCCCTCGGCCAGATCCTCGATCCGACAACTCTGGTGCTGGCCATCGACGCCGGCGATGGCGACAGCTGGCAGCTCAGCGACCGGGTGAATCAGCTGCTCTTCGAGCTTCGCCTGCTGCCCGAGGAGCTGGCGGTGTATGACGGCGGCGAGTCCTATCAGCTGCAAAACTACGCTTTCTGGCGGATTCTCTACTACCCCGAGTTCGAGCGCTGGCAGATCACCAAGGAGTCGGGAGTCACCTTCTCCTATGGTGGGCAGAGCAGCGCCGGCAACAGCATCGCCTGGGGGGTGGGCTGGGTCAAGGCGGGCAGCACGGTGGGCCGCTGGCTGGGCGAGAGTCGGCTGACCCATCAAGACGGCGAGCGGCTGCAGCAGCAGTATGCCAGTGCTTGGTATCTGACCGAGATCGGCGATCCCTGGGGCGACCGGGTGCGCTATGAATACTTGACAGTAGAGCAGCTAGTGGGCAGCGACCAGGGCCTGCCCTACACCAAGGCGATCTATTTACAACGGATCGTCGACGGTTTCGGCCGACGGGCGACTTTCATCTACGGCGAAAAGGTGTTCGACAGCTCGAGCCCGGAGGCACCGAAAGAGTACTCTGACCCGCACCGTGCGATCCCCAATGACCAGCCCAATGCCTACCAGGATCGCTACGAGACTCGCTTCCTCGACCGCATCGAGGTCGAGCATCCCAGTGGCGCACCTATTCTCACCGTCCAGCTGGACTATGCACCGCGCCCTGGGATTGCCGGGCCGGCGCGGGCACTGGCCAATGTCACCACCCTCGAAGGGCAAGCTTACGGCGAGAGCTACAAGCGCTACCTGACCGGCATCCGCCTGCTCAATCCGGGAGGCGATGCGCAGCCGGGCTATCTCTTCAGCTATTACCTCGACACCGGTGAGACCGACGCCAACCTCGGCGCGCTGCAGCGGATCACCTACCCCCAGGGTGGCCATGCCACCTATTACTACCAGCGCCAGGAGCTGCCGATCTGTCGCCGGGAGCTGACCATCAAGCGCCCTGAACAGGTCCAGGAAGGGGCCACGCCGCGGCTGTGGTTTGGCGACGACTATGCCGTCTCCACCTGGTACGACGCCAGCGCCGGGCGCTTGACCCTGCAGACTTTCACCTGGCTGGGCCGCTGGCAGAGCTGGCAGCTGAGCGAGGATCCGACCCTCTTCGAGGCTAGCGACGGGCTCGACTTGGGCTCTCTCGAGGTGATCGCACGGGATGACTTCTTCGCTCTTCGCTTCGATCGCACGGTCGGCACCTCGACCTTTGCCGATGTCTATCTCATGCAGAAGAACACCGGCGCGCCCGGTCAGTGGCAGCCAGCGCCCGACGGTGTCAATGGCCAGCCCACCGGGTTGAATAATCCGAGCTTCGAGATTGCCACCGGCAGGACCCAGATGAGCTTGTCGGGCGGCAGCACTTTCTTGCTGGTCGCCACCAGCAACACCATCGACGGCCTCTACGGTCTGGAGAGCTACACCTTCCGCTGGCCGACCCGGCGCTTCGAACATCAGGTGCTGGTGACCGATAGCCAGCAGATTCTCTACCCCTCGGCGGGCAGCGAATACATCTTCTGGATCGCCTACGACTACGCCTCGTCGTCGAACAGGCAGGCCAACCTCGAGGTGCTCGACAGCACCCTCACCTGGCGTCGCAGCACGCCGCTGGGCTTGTCGGGTTTCAACATCCCCAACTTGCAGGACTTGGTGTTGGTCGGGGGTCAGACCCTGGTCGCCTGTAGCCGCCTGTTGCAAGCCAACACCTCACAGGCGGTGGACTACCAGTTGACCGTTTTCCAATGGGACGCCGCCAATGTGCTCGAGCAAAGCTTCGACCAGCGCTTCGTCGACCCGGTGATGAACGGCAGCGAGCCGACCAGCTGGACCCCTGCGGTGGTGGCCAACGGACAGATCTGCGTCGCCGGTAATCTGCTGCGCTTCAACGGCGCCCGATGGCTGGTCAACAGCGATCTGGTGATCGCCACCCCGACCGCTCAGAGCAACCAGCTCTATGCCTATGGGCCGGACTATGCGGTGCAGGTCTACCAGGTCAGTGGCGGGGTCAGCGCCCGGGTTCTGCCCTACGATCCCGACAGCGATATCGATAGCTGGTCAACGGCACCGATCGCACCGGTGCAGCAACCAGTGCAGCGAAGTTTCGAGCCGGCCACCGCCAACTGGCCCTCGGCCGGCGGCGGCGACTGGCTGACCATCGGTTCCGCCATCTACTACCGTGGCACCTCGACGGATTGGCTGGCACCGCTCGGTGCCGCGCCGACAGCGCAGATCGCCGGCACTCTCGACAGCGCGGCGATGATCGACGAAGCACCGAGCTTCCTGGCCTACTACCTTTACGACCTAAGCGACCCGAACGACGATCACTGCGCCGCTATCACCCTCGCCAATGGCGACGCCCACGCCCCGCAGCAGCTGCTCGACCAGCGCATGTGGACTGGAGCAGAAGGAGGTGACGGTGGCAGCGGCAAGGGCCCCGCCGGCAGCAATGCCTTCGTCACCTATCCGGCCAGTGACGGCAGCTTCGACAACGCCAGCCAGCTCGATCTCTACGCCTATGCCGGCGATGAGATCGAGGGACCGATCGCCGCCTGGCCGGTGGTCGGGCTGGACATCGATGATGGCTATGGCCAGGTGACCCGGACGACCATCGTCGCCGACCTCGACAGCGCCGCCTGTGATCCCAGCGGCGAGGTGGTCAAGTTCTTCACCTCGACGGTCTATCCCGGCACCGCCGACCCGGCGACCCCGCGTTATGGCTGGGTGGAGCAGATCTACCTCAACGGGCTCGACATCGTGGTCGACAACTACTACGACATGCTCGACGGCCTGCTCGACTCGACCAGCCTCTTCGACAATCGGGGGCAGCTGGTGCAGCAGACCCGCAACACCTGGGAGGTTTTCATCGAGCGGGCCAGCGAGCCGCTAGACGGCGCCGCACCGGTGTTGCCTCTGCACGGCGGCTATGTGCTGCAAACCGGCCAGATCCAGACCAAGAACGGGGTTCGGTCGGTGACCCGCAACGGCTATGTGAGCGAGGGCTTCGGCGCTCCCTATTCGGGGCAGATCGTCTCGTCGAGCTCAGACAATGTCGGCGGCGACGGGATCCCCGAGACCCTGACCACGATCACCGACTATGCCTACCAGGTGAACCAGGCGATGCGGGTGCTGCATGCCCTGCAGCCGCAAGCGCAGACCCGCACCCTGTGGCAGCCACAAGGAGGTGCGGCGGTGGTCAATCAGGCGACAGCTTCGGTCTACCGCTCGTGGCCGGCGGCGACCGGGGTCGAGGTTCCTGGTCTGGAGGCCAAGTTCGGCTATGCCAGCGGCGCCTTCGCCGACTTCCCCTTCGGCACCTATCAGCCGGGGGAAGAGCCGGCGGGCTGGCTGTGCAGCCAGCGGATCTTGGGGCGCTCACCGCTGGGCCTGCTGACCGAGACCGTGGATGCCAACGGGGTGCCCTCCTCGACCCTCTTCGACAACCAGCAGCGCTTCCCGGTGGCCCGTTTCAGCAACACTCGGCTGAGCGCCAACCAGGCCACCTATCTGGGCTTCGAAGCCTATGAGACGACCGATCCGTGGACCCTCGACGGCACCGAGCCACGACTCGGCGATGCCCGGGTCGGCACTATCAGCCGGGTGCTGCCGGGTGCTGGCACCGCCAGCCTGGCGGTGACCCTGACACCACCTCTGGCCTCACCTGACGGTACGGCGCAGACCTACGTCCTCGGCTTCTGGGCCAAGACCGCGGCTGACTTCCAGCCCCAGCCGGGCTCTGGTTGGCGAGCGGTCGCCACTATCGACGGGGTGGATGGGGAGGCTCGGACCCTCGACTTTGTCGACACCGCCGGCGAATGGCGCTACGCCAGCTTGGGGATCCCGCTGGCCGTCGCCAGCAGCTCGCTCAGCCTGGAGGTGACGGCCGGCAACGCCAGTGGCGCCGAGGTACTGCTCGACGGGATCTATCTCGGGCCCCTCGAGGGAGGGGTGCGGGCGCGCACCTACCATCCCGACCTGGAGCTGGTGACCTCGGTGAGCGACAGCGCCGGACGCGCCACCCAGCTGCTCTACGATAGCTTCCACCGGCTGATGGCGTCGATCGGCGCCGACGGCCAGGTGCAGGAGCTGGTCGGTCGCTTCCTGTCGCGGCGCGGCAATGCTGAGGATCTCTTCGACCCCGTCGATCCCAACGCCGAGCTGACCCTCAAGGCGGCCGATGGCGGCATTGCCGAGACCTTCCTCGATGGCGACGCCTGGCAGCGGCGCTGGAGCGCCTCCAATCTGTCGACCCATTGGCAGCGAGCCGACGGTGCCCTGGTACACACCACCTCGACCTCGGACACGCTGGCCTGGCTGGGCGAAGTCAGCGACGATCTGGCGGTGGCCTTCGAGCTCTTCCTCGACGACCCGCCGCAGGGCGAGATCGCATTGCAATTCGGTGATGGCTGCCGCATCGGCTGGGATGCCGATGGTGGACAGTGGCAGCTACTCGACGCGGCTGGCACTCAGCTGCAAGGGCCGCTGGGCTCGCCACCGGCGATGGCCAGCCACTGGACGTTGGCGATCAAGGCCCGCTCGCTGATGTTCTGGGGCGATGGCCAGCTGCTCTTCAGCCTGACGGATTGGGCCGCCGGGGCCGCCTCGCCGACTCTGATCAGCGGCCCCAACATGCTGGCGATCCGCAACCTGGCGGTGTTGCGAACGCCACGGATCTCGGTGTCCTATCTCGACGCCGCCGGCAACCAGCGCCAGGGGCAAGCTTTCCTCGGCGGCGATGCCCAGGTGATCCAAAGCGTCACCGACCCGCTGGGCCGCCAGCTGGCGATCACCAAGGCGGCACCGGCCAGCTTCGGCAGCGGCGCCAGCCAACCCAATCTGCGCTATCGAGAGGGCTTTGTCGACGTGCCGGCTTTCCTCGCCTCCCTCGACACCACCTGGGAGATGCACGGGGATGTGGCCGACTACTGGCGCGGCGGCGGCGAGGCACCCTTCGTGCGCTCTGACGACCAGGGCTATCCCTACACCGGCACCCGCTACATCGACGCCCCTCTCGGCCGTGGGGTAGAGGCCGGGGCGGCCGGCAAGCCCACCTCGATCCACGATGTCTCGACCACCAGCGAGGCACAGCGGGCAACCACCCAATTCGCTTTCGGGGCCACCGACGACGGCGATTTCTACAGCCAGACCACAACCACCTCGCTGAAATCGGTGGCGACGGTCGACGGCAGCATCGCCGGCGACACGGTCGGCGCCGGCATGGTCGACAGCAGCGGTCTGCCACTGGCTCAAACCCACGCCTGCCGCACCTACAGCGGCGACCCGGCGAGCTTCGTCGGTCAGACCTTCCGGCTACAGCTGCCGAACTCCTTCACCAGCGCCCCGCAGCAGGACCCGGCGGGCTACGTCGGCGAGGTGCTGCAAGATCCGCTACAGCGCACCACCGAGCGCAGCGATCCCGACAGCGGCACCACCCTCTACCTCTACGACCGCGGCGGCGCCCTACGTTTCACCCGGCCACAGCTCGATCCGCAGCTGCCGCCCTACTTCCTCTATGCAAAGTACGACGCCCTCGGCCGCACCCTGGAGCAAGGCACCGTCGAGCAAGCCTGGGACGCCATCCTGCTGGCCGACAAGGCGGCCAACGATCCCTCATGGCCAGGCGTCGACAGCCAACCCGCGGTGCCTTTCACCGTCGTGCGTCGCAACACCTATGACGGCGATGGCGATGAGCCGGAGGCGATCGGCATGCTGGAAGCGACCCTGAGTTGCAACCATCCGGCCCCTGGGGACTCGACCGAACCAATGACGATGGTGGAAGTCAGCGAGACCTACACCTACGACCGCGGCGGCCAGACCCGCTCGGTCTACTCGGCGACGAATACCGGCGAGCCGACCACGGTGTCCTACAGCTACAACAATCTCGGCGAGGTGACCCGAGTCGTCTACCCGGCCGGCTCGCCCCTGGGGCAAGCGGTCTACCACTATGACGACCAGGGCCGAGTGGTGGCGATCTCCGAGCACGACGACGGCAGCACACCTCTCCTGCGCTACACCTACAGCCCGGACGGTCAGGTGTGGCTGGAATCCCAAGGCGATCAGCTGCAGACCGCCTATGGCTACGCTTCGCCGGGTTGGCTGGCGTCGATCGAGACCACCAAGGTTGGCGCCAGCAGCCCCTGCTTCAGCCTCGGCTACAGCTACAACGCCGACGCCACCCCGCGGCAGCAGAGCGCAACGATGGCCTTCGGCGACGGCGAAGACGGCCAGCAGCTGACCGACTACACCTTCGACGGGCTGCGCCGCCTACGCTCGGTGAGTACCCAGGACGGGGCCGACGACACCAGCTTTCCGCTCTACGACGCCAACTGCAATCTGTGGAAGATAAAGCAGAACGGTGGCACCGTCGAGCTGGTCTGCGAGCCCGGCAGCGATCGCTTGCAGAGCGTCCAGGTGGGCGGCCGGCCGGCGGTGGCGGCGGCCTACGACGCGGTCGGCCGGATGACCACGGTGCCGGCCGCGGCCGGCGATGGCGGCAGCAGCCAGGTGACCTACGATCCGGGCCTCGGACTGCCGAGCCGAATCGTTCCCGCCAGCGATGCTGAGGAGGTGCGGCTGATCTACGGTGGCCACGGTCAGCGGGTCAGCAAGACGGTCGATGGTGAGCTGCGCAGCAGCTATCTGCACGGCTTGTCGAGCCGGCCACTGGTGCGCATCGACAGCGGCGTCGCCACCGCCTTCGTCTATGGACCGACCGGTCTCGGCGCCTTTGTCCGCGACCAGCTCTACTTCCCGATCAAGGACGCCACCGGCTCACCGCGGCTGGTGCTGACCGCCGGGGGCGATCTGGTGGCCCGCTACGACTACCATGCCTTCGGCGCGGAGCTGCTCGCCAGCGGCCCCGATCCGGGGGTGCTGTGGTACCGCTTCGGCGGCCAGGAGCTCGATCCCGAGACCGGCTTCTACAACTACACGGCGCGGCTCTACGACCCCTTCCTGCGCCGCTTCCACACTCCCGACCCGGCGCGGCAATTCTCCAGTCCTTATGTCTATGCCGGCGACGATCCGCTGAGCATGGTCGACCCGAGCGGCCAGATCTCGGTCTGGGCGCAGGTCGGCATCGGCGCGGCGATGGTCGGGGTGATGGCGGTCGGCTTTCTCCTCACCCCGGCCACCGGTGGAGCTTCGGATGCCGCGGCGGTGAGTGCCGAGGCGGCTCTGGCGGGGGTCGAGGTAGCGGCGGAGGCCACCGTCGCGGTTGCCGAAGTCTCCGCCGCGGCGGGCGAGGCAGCGGCAGGTGCGGGCGAGGTGGCGGCCGGCGCGGCGGCCGGTGCGGGCGAGGCAGCCGCCAGCGGCGGTGCCGAGGCCGCGGCAGCGACCGGAGAAGCAGCGGCAGCGGCGGCCAGCGAATCGACCGCCGCCGTTGGCGAGGCGGCCGGTGAGGCCGGCGCGGCGGCGGCGGGCGAGTCGGGGGCGGCCAGCTCGGCGGCCAGCTCGCTGGCGCAGAACGCTACCTACGTCGGCAAGATGGTCGGCGGCTCTGCCCTCTGGAGCGCCGGCTCCTCGGGTCTGAAATACGACATCCAACACGGTCGCGACTTCACCGCCAAGGGTTTCGCCGCGGCGGTTGGCCTGGGCGCCATCACCGGCGCGGTCTCGGGAGGGGTCAAGGGAATGCTGACCATGCCGGTCTCGATGGCCTCGGTGTCGGAGCGCTTTGGCCTCGGCAAGGCCGGGGTGGCGGTCTACAAAGTGCTGGCCTCGGGTGTCGCCGGTGCGGTGTCGAGCGATGTCTCGACGGTGCTGACCAACTACGCCCAAGGCAACAGCCTGAGCTCGGGGCTGCTCAGCTCGACGGTGTCGGGATTCACCAGCAGCGCCAGCAGCAACATGACGTCGCAAGCGTTCTCGGCGGTTGCCGGTACGGCCAAGGTGTCGAGCGTGGTCGACAAGTTGAAACAGCTAGCCACCTCGCAGGATGCCTACATGGTCTACATGACCACCGGCTCGCTGCTAGTCGGCGGCTATGCCATCTGGGGAGCGGCGGAATACAGCGACTGAGAATGGCTCACTCAATCACTCAACCCAACTATTCAAACCAGCTACTGTGGAGACCCTGATGCACACACCAGCCCCTAGCGTCCAGACCGCCAGCAGCACCGCCACGCCGTTCTCTGACACCCTTTTCAAAGCCACCCACAACTCCTATTCTGGCGGCAGTCGAGGCTCGATTCCCGAGCAGCTCGACGCCGGGGTGCGCTTCATCGAACTCGACATCAACGACGATGATTTCGCATCGATCGGCGACTACCGGATCGGTCACGGCAGACCCGGCTCCTCGGTTTACCACGGCGGTGGCAATCCAGCGAGCAACCTGTTCAGCGATTGGTTGCAGATGATCGTGCAGTGGTCGGTGGACCATCCAGGCCACGCGCCGATCACCCTCGGCCTCGACATGAAGAACAATCTCTCTTCGGTCGATTCGCCGGCCGAGGGCAATCTCTCAGCACTGAACGAGCTGGTGGCCGAGAACCTCGGCAGCCTGCTCTTCACCTCGACCGCGCTGGGCGACGCCGAGTGGCCCACCACCACGACTCTGAACGACCGCATCATGGTGGTGTTGTCGGGCAACGAGTCCTCGCGCAAGGCCTATCTCAGCGACCAGGGAAAGACCCCAGCGGTGGCGATCAATGGCACCGGCTGGGTGGTGGAGGTACACAAGTCGCAGGTCAACTCGGGCCTGTGGTACTGGACTGGTCGCTATGGCGACGACGGCCTGATCAGCTGGCTGGCCCACGGCAAGATGGCCACGGGCTCGACACCAGCGGTGGCCATCAACAACGCTGGTCAGGTGGTGCTGACTTACGAGGATCGCGGCCATATCTACAGCTGCGTCGGCCTGCTGGGCGACCAAGGGGCGATCTCCTGGGGTGATGCGACCCGGTTCGCCAATGGCAACGCACCATCCCTCGCCTTCACCGATCTTGATTCGAATCAGATCGTCGAGATCCACCAAGGCGACAGCGGCAACCAGCAGGTGGTCGGCACCATCGGCACGGGCTTGTGGGTCGGCTGGGGGGAGCCGACGGCGACTTCCAAGCAGCGCTTCCCCACCACCTCGGCAAGCTCCGGCGGTGACGCGGTGAGCGTCACCACCGGCACCGACTCTGCAGGTACCGATGACACTCTGCTGTACTCGACCCCAGCGGTTCAGCAGCAGCGCATCCGCTACCAGCAGCTCTGCTTCGTCGAGTTCCAGAAGGGCAACGCCCATCAGCTGGAGAACGACCGGCTGTGGTTCTACGCCGCCAGTGCCAGCTCAGGCAACTTGAGCTGGGCCGGCGAACAGCGCAGTGCCGGCAAGATCGTCCGCCTGTGGGGCTTTGGCGATGACGACACCAGCGTCAACCCACCGATCAACTTCCCGGCCACCGATACGCCGTATGAGACTTGGTATCTCAATTACTGTGAAGTGATCGGCACCGACGAAGCTCTCCTAGAAGTGATCTCCTAGAAGTGCCAGACGAATCCTGAAAAAGCTCAACTACGGGCCTTTATATTCCCGAAACCCATGCTTGGTGAGGTCACCGAGAAGGTCCTGATGAGGCTTCCTTGCCGGTACGCGCCCAGGAGAACCCTTAAAGAGGCGAAGGGACAGCTATACGAGCAGCCCATGGCGACCAGCAACCGCTCGTTGGATATCCTGCAGGTCCTGTCGGTAGTCCGCCCCGGTAGCGGCGGCGGCACTCGATTTGGACACCTATCCAGGCACCAGAGACTCAATCGGCCGAACAAAGGGCATCGCGGGAGGAAAGCTACCCTCTGGATAGCCGACGGCGTGATGACCCGCCCGCCGACGTTCTGTCGCGAGGCGAAAAGCGGCAACGAACTCAGAATAAGCTCTCTCTAGGCGTCGCCGCTGGCGTCGGTCCCAGGGATGAAAACGAGGTGTCGGCGATCTTTTGGTTTGGTTCGGCCGATAGTGAGGGTGAACTCTCCTGGCCCCACGCGGGCCACTTGATTCGGTTCCTCGTTTAGCATGCATGGCCAGGGTTTGCTCTTCGATCTCCTCGACCAGGGAGCGCACTCGGCTCTGCCGCTCTATAGCCGGAAGGTGTCGCCAGCATGGCAAGGGTTCTAGCAAGACCTCCAGTTCCGTGGCAAATGCTCCCAGGGCAGGATCTTCTTTCCGCTGATAAGCGGCGAATTCCCGACTGCGATCGAACCAAGTACCACGCAGCGGCTCGCCGGTCAGCAGCGCGATGACTGAGTTAACGCCGGGCCAATCGCCAGGAGAGTAGACAACACCTTCTTTAGCACCATGACTCAGCAGGTATCGCAGCCGAGCGATCTGGGCTGCGGGCTCGTCGCTGACCGTGATCGAGGAGTACCGCCGTCCCCAGATTTTCTCCCGCCAACCGGTGGCGCGACCGATCTCGTGAGCTATCTTGGAGCCGAAGTAGCCCTGGAAACGGGACAACTGTAGGGCGCTGTCGACTTCAAACAAGAGATGGGAATGGTTGCTGAGCACGACCGCGCAGACAATTCTCACTCCGTATCGCCGCTTGGCGACGGCGAGGGTGCCGACGATCATCTCGTTGAAGGTGCGGCTCGGTCGCAGCAGCATGCGGCCTTGCACGATTCTGCAGGTGCTTTCGACTAGGGTTCCCGGTTCTGCGATATAGCGAAGTTTTCTTGGCATTGTTGATCTCCTTTCAATGAAAGGAAACGCGAAACGCTCGGCCAATCTTGCTGCCGAGTGAGAGAAAATTAGACGGGTTTCGCGAGCCGACTAGGCGGATCTCAAGAGCTTCGGATCAAGATTAACCATACAAAGTAGACCTTAACTTGCAATAGGACTGGTCAATCGTCGCCGCTGACGATCGCTTCGGCCTCGATCTCCACTCTCCACTGGGGATCGAGCAGCCCGGCGACGACCACCATGGTCGCGGCCGGGTCGGTGCCGCGAAAGAACTCGCCGTGGGCTTGGCCGACTTGGCGCCAATCTTCAGCATCGAGCAGGAAGATACGGGTGCGCACCACGTTGCTGGCGTTGCCACCGAGGGCTTCAACAGCCTCGATGATGATCTCGAAACAGCGCCGGGCTTGCTGATATGCGTCGCCAGCGACGGTTTCACCGTCGGTGCCGATCGGCGCGGTGCCCGATACCAGGATGCGATCGCCCTGGCGCAGGGCGCGGCAGAAACTGATCTCGGCTTCGTAGGGTGAGGCGGAGCGATAGTGTTGCCGACCCTGACGGTGGCGACGGTTCATGTGGTGCGTTTGGTGCGGGCAGCCCGAATCCAGCCTCTGACCGAGTTGATCAGCATCACCCGGTTGGCGCTGAAGAGCATCTCGCGCGACAGCACGGCCTCGCGCAGCCGGCCGCGGTCGAGCAGCTCCTGGCGGTAGGTGCCGGGCAGCAGGCCACTGCTGGCGGCGGGGGTCAACCATTCGCCGTCGATTTCTAACGCCAGATTGGTACGGGTACCCTCGGTGAGTTCTTCGCGCTCGTTCCAAAGGGCCACTTCGTCGACCTCGGGCGAGCGGCCGCGGGCCTCGTCATAAGTCTGGCGCTGGGTGGTCTTGTGCTGCAAGAAAGGGTCTTCGGAGGACACAGCGCGGTCATCCAAAGTCACTGTCCAGGGCCGCTGGCTGTGGCTGGCGAGGGGCTCGGCCGTGATCTCATGGTTCCCTCCGCTGGCGACCACCAGACGTACTCGATGGGCCTTTGCCGGTAGCTCGCGCGAGACCTCAGCGAGGTCTGCCCGCAGGTCGCTGAGGACGGCCGCGAAGTCGAAATAGCGGGCCGAGTCCATCAATCGGCGGAGATGGCGCTCGAGTAGAAAATAGCCGGTGCGCGGTCGCCACAGCAGGGTCTCCAGGAGTTTGAAAGACGTGCCGGTCTCGGCGCTGGGCTTGGTTTCGATCACGCTGTTTGGGTTACGACGGTAGCCTGAGAATCGCTGCACAGCCCCCGTCGGGTCGATTGCGCAGCTCTAAGGAGCCGCCGTGAGCCTCGGCGATCTGGCGGCAGAGTACCAGTCCTATGCCAGTTCCTTCCGGTTTGGTGGTGAAAAAAGGCACGAAAAGATTCTCGGTGCTAGACAGGCCAGGGCCTCGGTCAAGCACTTGCAACTGCAAATGGGCACCTTTCAGGCGCCAGACGACCGCCACTTCACCTGCTGTTTCTGCTGCTGCTTCGACCGCATTCTTGACCAGGTTGATCAGCAGCTGTTCCAGTTGATCCGGGTCCGCTTGCAGGGCCAGGTCCGGGCCGCCGTCGAGACGTACTTGGCGGTTGGGTTCGAGTGCCAAGACCCGGTTCACCAAGGAAGCGACGGACGTGCGGCGGAGATGCGGCGAAGGCAATCTGGCAAGGCGCGAGTAGGCGGCGACGAAGCGATTCAGCGCTTCACTGCGCTGGGCGATGATGCGCAGGCCGCGCTGGGTGTCTTCGCGCCAGTCTGTCGGCAACTGAGCTCGGCGTAGCAGCGAAGCCAGGGTGGAGGCAGTGGACTTGATCGGTGCGAGGGAGTTGTTGAGTTCGTGGCTGAGTACTCGGATCAGTTTCTGCCAGGCTTGCCGCTCCTCGTCGCGCAACGCTTTCGACAGATCGGTCAATACCACCAGCTGGTGTGGCAGCCCACCTTCGCGAAAAGCGCCGCGACGGCTCTGCCAACGGCCGGAGCCGCCGGCAAAGGAGCGCTCAAAGGTGCGCACCGCCTCGCCGGTCAGGCAGTCGTCGAGCCCGAGTTCTTGAGCGGTGTGATTTAGCAGCTGCTCGCGGCGGCGAGCCAGCAAGCGCTCACCGGCGCGGTTGACCAACCGTAGCACCTGTCCCTCGTCGAAGGTGAACAGGGCTACGTCGACCTCGCTGATCACCCGTTCGAGCAGTTGGGCCGCGTCGACCGCGCGGAAGCGCTGGCGGCGCAGGATGTCGCCGAGATGATTGACCTCGACCATCACCTCGCCGAGCGCGTCGCGCGGCCCAGGACTGTTGGCGCGGATCGAATAGTCGCCTTCGCGCAGGGCTTCGATCAGGTTGGCCAGGGTTCGCAGTGGTTTGATGGTGCGCTCGCGGGCGGCCAGCGCGCAGCCCAACCAACAGCTGCCGACCACCAACGCCACGGTCCAGACCAGCCGCGGTGGATAGGAGCCTGACCACAGCAAGTAGGTCGAGACCACCGCTCCTGGCAAGCCGGCGCCCAAGGCGAGAAGGAAAATGCGTCTTTGGTGGGTCATCGGCTCGCCGACAGGCCGAGCTTGTCTAACCGCCGGTAAAGCGCGCTGCGGCTCAAGCCGAGAGCATGGGCGGCCTCGGTAACGTTGCCCTCGGTGCGCTCCAGACCGCGTTCGATCAGCACCCGTTCGGCTTCCTCGAGGGTCATCTCGTCGAGTCGTTTGGTCTCCGACGCAGCGGTCAAGCCGAGATCGGCGGACTCGATCTGGGGGCCGGCGGCCATCAACACCGCTCGCTCCAGCACATGGCTGAGCTCACGAACATTCCCCGGCCAGGAATGCTCTCGCAGCTGGGCCAAGGCGCCGGCGGCGAGTTGCCGGATAGGTTGGCGGTAGCGTTGGGCGTGCTGGGCCAGGAAATGCTCCGCCAGCGGCCGCAGGTCGGCACTTCGCTCGCGCAGCGGTGGCAGGTGGATCTGCACCGTCTTGAGGCGGAAAAGCAAATCGCGCCGGAAGCGGTCAGCCGCCACTTCGGCCTCGATGTCGGCATTGGTGGCGGCGATGATCCGGGCGTCGGAACGCAGCGTCTTGGAGGAGCCGACGCGCTCGAATTCGCCACTCTCCAACACCCGCAACAATCGGGTCTGCTGCGATGGTCGGATGTTGGCGACCTCGTCGAGAAATAGCGTTCCGCCGCTGGCCAGCTCGAAGCGACCCACCCGGTCACTCTTGGCGTCGGTGAAGGCGCCGCGAACATGGCCGAAGAGTTCGCTCTCGAACACCGTCTCCGCCAACCCCCCCAGGTTGACTGTGATCAGCGGACCCGTTCGTCGGCGGGAGAGCTGATGCAGGGCTTTCGCCAGCAAGCTCTTGCCGGTGCCGTTCTCGCCGGTCAGCAGTACGTTGGCGTCGGTAGGGCCGATACGCTCAAGAAGTTCCAGGACTGGCGCCATGGCGGCCGAGCCGGCGATCAGGTCAGGATGAGGAGCGCCGCGTAGCAGGCGGTTCTCTGCTTCCAGGCGGACGCCGCGGCGTAGGGTGCGGGCGACCTCGGTCTGGATACGTAGGATGCTGACCAGACGCTCGTTGTCCCACGGTTTTTCAACCAGGTCGCGAGCGCCACGACGTATTGCCTCGACCGCCAGACCGACGCTGGCCCAGGCGGTCATTACCACCACCGGGAGTTCTTGATCGAGCGCTTGAATGCGGTCGAGCAAGTGCAGCCCCTCTTCGCCAGAGGTGGTGTCGCGAGTGTAGTTAAGGTCGATCAGCACGACATCGAACTCGACTTCGCCTATGCGCTCGATCAGGGCGTTGGGAGAGGCCACGGTGACTATGGAGAAGCCTTCGGTCTTGAGCAGCAAGCGGAGCGACTCGCGGATGTCGTCTTGATCGTCGGCCACCAACACCCGCGGCGCAAGGGTGGATCGTCGACTGCTGCTGGCGGCGCTCTTGGTGGGGTTGGGCTGGTTCATTGCGGGCTCCTGCGGCGTTGTTCGCCGCGGCCCATTCTACAGCCGTGGAGCGGTGGAGGGAGGACCGACCAACCTGGAGCTGGTCGGTCCCTATTCTGAGGAAATGTGGAAGCTTTGTTGTAGGCCGGCAGCGGCTGGGCAGCGGTGGAGTCCCGTGAAGGCCATCTCTAAGATGATGCTCCCGGCGGTGCCTTGATCGTCGCTCGTGATGGCTGACTTGATGCGGTGCGAGGATCGAGGCTTCCTGATGTCGTCTGGCCTTCACGGAACTCAACCGCTACCGGTGCCGCTGACAGAAGTGGTTTAGAGCAAGCGCGGTGCCAGGCTCTACGAGCGAGTAGCAGGTTTTTCCAAGGATTCTTGTATTTGCTGTAGCAAAAGGGGTTGTAGCTTTGTCTGATTTTCGGAGAGCAGCCTGACCTGGTCTGAAGCCGGCTTTTCTGTCCGCCAGCGGTCAGTCAGGTGACCCGCAGCGGTCAACCGCTGACCGCTCGCGAGGTCAAGGCCAGGGCGGTTGCAGAAGGCAGCGGCTGTGGAGAAAGTAGGTGGCGAGCGGAAAGGGAGAGGCGAGAAGTAGCCGGGGATGGCGACCGAGAGATCGCTAGCGGTAGACTCCGCGAAGATCAGTTAATAGAGGATGGACCGGCCGCCTGAGCTGACGTGGTGTGCTGACTTAGAGGATGCTCAAGCGGCGCTGTTGAAAAGATCTTCGCGGAGCCCTGTCGCCGGCAGTGCTCGTTTGACCGGCAGCGACGGAGATCCGTGAAGGTCGTCCCGATGTCGATGTCCGCTCGCGAGGTCGCCGCCTTGGTGCGCTGACGTGATGATAGGCGACTCTCGCGATCTACCGTGGTACTCGGTGGTGAGCCGGGTTCGCCGGGCCGCCCTTCGTGGTGCAGGACTGGATGTCTAGGTCGACCCGTGGCAGTTTGCTGCGAGACCTTCAAGGAACTCCGTCGCTACTGGTTCCGTTCACTCTCCAGAACTAATGCAAGCTAGATGCCAGCTTGGCGGACATTGCCATGTCAGCCTGATATTTTGCTGTAAACAATTGAAACTAAGACATTTACTGAATTGTTCAGAAAAAAATAACCTGGCTTGTACTGGTGACCGTGGGCGGTCGCTGCTCGCTAGCGGACAGCCTGGGTGACCGTTAGCGGACAGCGGCGGGCGGGCGGTGGTTGAACCGGGACTAGGGAAGCTCAGCTAGGGCCGGGGAGCAGGCCGAAGCGTTCCATGCGGCGGCGCAGCTTCTGTCTCGATATGGCGAGCAGCTTAGCTGCTTGCACCTGGTTGCCGTCGCAGCGCCGTAGCGCCTCGCGTACCGCGCGTTGTTCGAGATCTTCTAGCTCGAGGGAGTCCAGTGCTAGTAGTTCTGGACGCGGCTCGCCGTCGCTGGCCGCAGGCGGTGAGGCAGACAGGTCGAGGGCGCGCGCCGCAGAATCTCCCAGGACGGGGCGAGGGGCGTTCTCGAGCACTGCTTTCGACAGCATCGAAGAGTCGATGGCGGCACCGTCGTGACAGAGATAGACCAGGCGGCGGACCTCGTTTTCGAGTTCGCGGACATTGCCAGGCCAAGGGAAGTCCACCAGCTGGCGCAGAGCACGCACGGTCAGGCCGCGCACCCGCTTGCCGAGGGAACGCGAGCAATCGCGCAGAAAATGCTCGACCAACGCTGGGATGTCCTCGGGCCGATCACCGAGGGGCGGAACGTCGAGCACCCACCCGGCCAGGCGGTAGTAGAGGTCGGCGCGAAAGCTGCCGGCCTCAATGCGCTTGGCCAGTTCTTGGTTGGTGGCGGCTAGGACCCGCACATCGATCTTGATCGGTCGCATGCCGAGGGGGGTGACCTCTTTCTCCTGCAAGGCTCGCAGCAGCTTGGCCTGAAGACCGGCCGACATGTCGCCGATCTCATCGAGAAACAGGGTGCCGCCGTCGGCTTCTTGGAAGCGGCCACGGCGTTTTCTGACCCCGGAGGCAACCCCTTCGCCGATGCCGAAAAGCTCTGATTCGAGCAGTTCGGCAGGAATGGCGGCGCAATTGATAGCCACGAAGGGCTGTTGCCGACGGGGCGAAGAGCGGTGCAGAATCTGCGCCAGATACTCCTTGCCGACGCCGGTGTCGCCGATGATCAGCACCGGCAGGTCGCCGCGGGCCAGGCTCTCCATCAGGCGGTAAATCCGGCGCATCGCCGCCGACTGTCCGAAGACGAATCCCGCCGGCACCACCAGGCTCGGAAAACCGGTGTTCACCGTCGGCTGGTGAACTTCGCCGGGCTGTGGCCGGAAGCGGTCCACAAGCCTCACCACCAGGCGTAGCAGGGGTTCGCTCTCGCTGCGACCGGCGAAGCTGCCCCACAATGCCAAGGCCAGGGGGGCGGCGTCTTGAGGGGTTAGCAAGACCAGGCTGAGGGGCGCTCCGGCGGTCGGGTTGAGCAATTCGAAAGCGATAGCATCGGCCTTGGTGGTGGCGTCGGCGAAAGCATGCGGCAGCGCCTCTTGCAGGCTTTCCATGGCGTCGTCGTCGACCTGGCCGGCGGCGGCGAGGACGATAGGCCGCTCCTCGGCCGGTAGCTCTAGCAGACAGGTGCCACGCAGTTGTAACTCGCTGATCAGCAGCCGCACAACGGCGCTGAAATGGCCATCCGGACCCTCCGGCATCTCGGTCACCAATGCTTCGACCAGTTGCAGCCAATGTCGGGTGAGGGCGTCGGCTATGCTGCTGGTGACCAGCGGTGTCTCGCGTCGCAGTACCGCGGAACTCCGGTCGAGGGGTGGGTAGTCAAGAGCGATGGCGAGTTCGGCGTCTTCGCTGTCCAGCTCTTCAAGAGTCAGCTCGACAGGGCCAAAACGCAGCTGATCGCCCGGTCGGGCGGTAGCCTGCTCGATGCGTCGCTCATTGAGGTAGGTGCCGTTCTTGCTGCCCAGATCTTCGACCTGCAACTGGTCGATGCCGAGTGTCAGCCGGGCATGCTGCCTGGAGACGCCAGCGGCACTGAGCACGATTTCGTTCGACGGCAAGCTGCCGACGCCGTTGGTTGAGCCGAGGACGAAAGAATGCTCACTATCTTGCACTAGGCCGCGCAGGCAGTAGCTGATCTGTGAGGTGGTTGTCGCCATCTAAATCTGGTATTTGGATCTCAGCCGCCAAGCCGACTCGCTCGGCCGATTGTAACCGCATGCGGTTACAGCTCGATCGGCGATCGGATTCAAGGCCGGTGGTGAGATTCAGGTAGGGTGCGTCGAGGAGATCGCCAACCATGAGTCTACCCTCTTGGGAGCCCCTCGGCAGGGCTCTCGAAGCATATCTCGCCGGGGATATGGCAGCTGCCGTCGAGGTGCGCCTCGAAGGCGGCCGTCGCAGTACCCTGCCGGCGACTGAGTTGTTTCGCCAAGACGGTTTTCCCGCCGCCGAAAGCGCGGCCCTCGAGGTAGTCCGTGGCCGGGTGCTCGACGCTGGAGCTGGCGCTGGCAGTCATACATTGGAGCTGCAACAGCGGGGCTTGGAGGTCTTGGCGCTCGACCTGTCGCCGCGGGCGGTCGCAGTGATGCGGCGGCGAGGGGTGAGGGATGCCCGCTGCGGTGATCTCGAAACCCTGCGCGAGCAGCGCTTCGATACCATTTTGCTGATGATGAACGGCCTCGGCCTAGCTGGTGACCTAGGCGGACTCGACCGTCTGTTGGTTCAATCCCACGGCTTGTTGCGCGCCGGTGGGGCGCTGGTGTTCGACGCTTGTGACCTACGCTCTACCGACGACCCGATTGAAACACGGTTGATCGAAGAGCGCCGCCGCGCCGGGC
The DNA here is from genome assembly GCA_965248925.1 of Candidatus Multivoradales bacterium. Classification (GTDB taxonomy): domain Bacteria; phylum Acidobacteriota; class Thermoanaerobaculia; order Multivoradales; family J023; genus CBDFLE01. Next base: position 4,302,377 of record CBDFLE010000006.1, read on the forward strand.
GTTACTTTGGCGAAGTGATTTTCCAGATGGGTTGGCGAGGTGTGTGGGGTGCTCCCTTCCCCTGGTTGTTTGTCGATGCCGCCACCTTGCGTTACCGGGCGCGGCGGGCGGGTTGGCACACCCAGGTGATTTATCAGGAAGCAGAAGGTGCCTTTGCCGCTCGTTTGTTGCCGCGTTGGTAGAGATCGCAGAATGACTGCTTGGTCGCTTGAGCACCTTCAGATCAAGTTGTTGGCCGATGATCAAGTTGTTGGCCGAAGCGTCTTCCGTATTTAGTGTTTGGCGCGGAGGCACTCTCAGGCTGAGCTCCGACGTGGCAGAGGAGCCCGCTGGACGAGCCCGCTCCAATATCCAGCGGCTACCGATTCTCGCCTGAGATCATCAGCCACGCCGTGTGGCTCTGCTACCGTTCAGCCGCCGGTTCTTCTATCATCACGCCTAGCTCATCGAGCAAGGTGCCGGTGGCGCGCTGAAAAGCGATCAGTTGGCGGCGGTGATTGGTTACCGCGACGACCTCGCGCTGGCGGGCTCCGGCCAGATCTTCTTGGATGCGTAGCAGGGTGAAACTTGACGATAGGCCATTTTCGTAACGTTTTTGCTCGGCTTCCAGGTTGCGGCGGGTCAGTTCGCTGGCTAGTTGGGCGGAGTCGATCCGCTGCTGCGCGGTGAGCACCGCGCGGGCGGTCCGACGGACGTTGGCGCGGATCGCCCGGTGCAGTTCTTCTAGTTCTAGCTGTCCGCGCTCGACGGCCAATTCGGCGCGAGCGTGACGCGCTCGCGCCGCACGATTGCGTAGCGGGTACGACAGGGTCAGGCCAACATTCCAACCGTCAAAGTCGCCATCGAGCACTTGCTGGATGGCCCCGGCATTGCCTTCTTGTTCGAGCACCAGGTCTGGATCGTTGGGGGTGCCGCTGATGCCACTAAATTGGTAGGAAGCATCCAGGTCGAGCTGTGGCCAGCGCTGGCGACGCTCGACTCGCTGGTCGAGGTGGCGGTTCTCCAAGGCCAGCTGTTGGCTGAGTACCTCGGGCCGTAGCTTGAGCGCCTGTGCAATAGCTGATTTGGTGTCAATCTCGACAAAGCTCGCCTTGGGCTCGGAAATTGGTAACAGCTCTGCATCCCACAGCGGGCCGGGTTCGAAGCTGAGGAGTTCGCGCAGCAGATCCTGTTGATCGTCGACCAGAGCAGCGAATTGGATGGTGTCTTCCTCGCGCTGGGCAACTCCGGCCTGACTCCAGAACTCCTGACATACCCTTTTTCTCAAATGTCCGGTTGAGCCTCTCCGGAGGTGTTCCGAGGCCCTGGGAAGGCCAGGCTCCGGGGTGGCGCCTTCTTGATCGCGAACCGCATCCGTAGCTCGGTGCCGGGGAAGTGGGTGGCGGTAGCGTTGAGTTCTTCGCAGACGGCGGCGATCGCCGCCGTCTTGTGGGGAGAGCTGAGCGGGTCGATGGAAAGGAGCAGCACGGTGTCGGTAACCTCCATATCGCCGCCGGCCGCGAAAGCGCTTTGGATCAGGGTGCGTCCCTCCTGCTCGGTGCGGCGGTAGTGGGGTGATAGGAGCCGGAGAAGATCACCTTCGGCCTGGTAGGCGACCATCTTGAGAATATCGGTGAGGTGCTTGCGCTCGACGGACAGCTTGATGACATCCGCTTCGACGACCTCTTGGACGGGGACGCGGACGGGGAGGGTCGCGCGCTGGTTCTCGAGTTCGGTGATCTGCTCTATCGCTGCCCGGACCCTGGCGGAGATGGCGGCGTTGGCGATCTTGAATCCGCGCATCGTGCGCCGCCGATCCTCGCGGTTTTCAAGAGCAGCGATCCCGATGTGGGCCCGGAGCTGCTCGAGATGTGCGTGAGCTTTGCGCAGCTCTGCATTGATCTTGCCGCGCTCGGGATTCGGCACATCGCGGGCGGCGTCCGCTGGCTCGGTGCCATAGTCCACCAGGGCATCGAGTGCGAATTCTTCGCGCAGGTATTTGAAGAAGTTCTCTTGCCTCCAACGATCGAACATGCGGTAGGCGACCTCGAGTGTGGAGAGGTCGCGGCGGGAGGTGATGATGGACGTCTGGTGGCCGTTGTCGCAGAGGCGGGTGACCTGGCGCAGGTACAGCCGCTTGCGCTTCTTCCTCGGGCCATACTCGAGGTAGATACGCTGATCGGCGAGGAGGTACTCGAGCTTCCGACCGTGGATCGTGTCCTTGATCTGCCCGAACTTGCTCAACGGCACCGGACGAAAGGGGGCCTTTCGGTATGTGAGGATGTCGAACTTCTTGGCGATGAGCTTCGCAAACAGCTTCGGGCTCCAACCCCCACGGTCGAAGACGACGGTGACTCGCCGGTCTCCGAGTAGCTTTCGTACCTCTTCGAGAATGAGGGGAAGCATCGTCGCAAGCCCCTTGTTGGCCTCGGTGGGGACCACGAAGAGAGGCTCGCTCTCAGCATCGTTGACCCAGTAGTCGGTGGTGGCCGGCATCGCGATCCGCATCCGCGCTACGTGTGTCTTGGGAATCTCTCGGCCACCGTGGTAGGCGCGCACATGCCCGTCCACGTAGAGGAAGCCCATGGCATGGCCCCTGGTGGCGACCCGGCGCTGAGCGAGGGCGCGACCGAGATCCGCGGCCAGGCCATGCGCGGCCAGCCGAGCGAGCTTGTTGCGCAAGGTTTTCACTTCCGGCGCTCGGTCGAGCCCGAGAAGCTGACCCAAATGCCGGGGTGAGCGCTCCTTGAGCCCTTCGGGTCGCTTGACCCGCAACAGTGCCATCAGCAGCAGGGTTACCAGAGTGGTGCGCAGCCCATAGAAGGCCGGCCCGATGCTGCCGTACAGCTCCTGCGCGATGGAGAGCACGCCGCTGTCCACCAGGGCGGGAATCGCCAGCAGAGCACCGGCGCCCGGTAGCTGGGTCGCCGCTCCGAAGATCGGCGCCGCATCATCGAGGAATCCCAGCCTCGCCAGCAGCCGATCGCTGGCGCGATCCGCTGGATCGAGGTCCAGCGAGAGGGGAACCTGATCTTGCTCGGACGCAGAAGCGGACAGTTTTGGGTCCGCAGCCGCTGGGTCACCGCCACCCTCAGCGTCGAGCGCAAGATCCGCAGTTTTCAGGGGGCCGTCGACCTGCTGCTCATCAGAGGCGGACAGTTTTGGGTCCGCACTCTCGAAGGGCATCGTCATCTGCACTACCGACCGCTCTTTCCAGCCCAGGCGCTTGGCGAGCTTGCGAACGGCCTTCTCATCGATGCCCAGCCGCCGGCCAATCTCGCGATTCGACACACCCTCGGCCTTCCAGCCGTTGACCGCGTCCAGGCGGCCCTGCGCTACCCGAGACTGACCCCGGGGAAAACCGCGCGGCCGGCCCAGAGCAGCCAGCCCACCTTCTTCGAAGCGGCGCTGATTCCGGCGCACAGTCCGCACATCACAAGCGAACGCAAGGGCCACCTCGCGTTGCTGTGCCCAGCCCAATTCAACGAGACTCACCATCGCGTGGGCCTCGCCTGTCCTGTCGCCGGCAGCGAAGTGAGCGAGCGGCATGCCGCTGACCACCACCACCCGATAGCCGCCCCTCTGCTGGAGGCGGCAGCGGTCGTTGATCACCACAACCCCATCGGGGACCCCGGCGTGGTCTGGGAACAGGACGGTGTGCTCGCTCGTCAGTGCCATGCTCGATCATGCCTCGGCACCGAAAAAAGCGGACAGTTTTGGGTCCGCACCACCTCTGAGGGGCGGTCCTGTGTTTTCAGAGGGTTAGGAGGGGTAGGTCAGGAGGTCTGGACTCCAGAACTCCTGACATACCCTTTTTCTCAAATGTCCGGTTGAGCCTCTCCGGAGGTGTTCCGAGGCCCTGGGAAGGCCAGGCTCCGGGGTGGCGCCTTCTTGATCGCGAACCGCATCCGTAGCTCGGTGCCGGGGAAGTGGGTGGCGGTAGCGTTGAGTTCTTCGCAGACGGCGGCGATCGCCGCCGTCTTGTGGGGAGAGCTGAGCGGGTCGATGGAAAGGAGCAGCACGGTGTCGGTAACCTCCATATCGCCGCCGGCCGCGAAAGCGCTTTGGATCAGGGTGCGTCCCTCCTGCTCGGTGCGGCGGTAGTGGGGTGATAGGAGCCGGAGAAGATCACCTTCGGCCTGGTAGGCGACCATCTTGAGAATATCGGTGAGGTGCTTGCGCTCGACGGACAGCTTGATGACATCCGCTTCGACGACCTCTTGGACGGGGACGCGGACGGGGAGGGTCGCGCGCTGGTTCTCGAGTTCGGTGATCTGCTCTATCGCTGCCCGGACCCTGGCGGAGATGGCGGCGTTGGCGATCTTGAATCCGCGCATCGTGCGCCGCCGATCCTCGCGGTTTTCAAGAGCAGCGATCCCGATGTGGGCCCGGAGCTGCTCGAGATGTGCGTGAGCTTTGCGCAGCTCTGCATTGATCTTGCCGCGCTCGGGATTCGGCACATCGCGGGCAGCGTCCGCTGGCTCGGTGCCATAGTCCACCAGGGCATCGAGTGCGAATTCTTCGCGCAGGTATTTGAAGAAGTTCTCTTGCCTCCAACGATCGAACATGCGGTAGGCGACCTCGAGTGTGGAGAGGTCGCGGCGGGAGGTGATGATGGACGTCTGGTGGCCGTTGTCGCAGAGGCGGGTGACCTGGCGCAGGTACAGCCGCTTGCGCTTCTTCCTCGGGCCATACTCGAGGTAGATACGCTGATCGGCGAGGAGGTACTCGAGCTTCCGCCCGTGGATCGTGTCCTTGATCTGCCCGAACTTGCTCAACGGCACCGGACGAAAGGGGGCCTTTCGGTATGTGAGGATGTCGAACTTCTTGGCGATGAGCTTCGCAAACAGCTTCGGGCTCCAACCCCCACGGTCGAAGACGACGGTGACTCGCCGGTCTCCGAGTAGCTTTCGTACCTCTTCGAGAATGAGGGGAAGCATCGTCGCAAGCCCCTTGTTGGCCTCGGTGGGGACCACGAAGAGAGGCTCGCTCTCAGCATCGTTGACCCAGTAGTCGGTGGTGGCCGGCATCGCGATCCGCATCCGCGCTACGTGTGTCTTGGGAATCTCTCGGCCACCGTGGTAGGCGCGCACATGCCCGTCCACGTAGAGGAAGCCCATGGCATGGCCCCTGGTGGCGACCCGGCGCTGAGCGAGGGCGCGACCGAGATCCGCGGCCAGGCCATGCGCGGCCAGCCGAGCGAGCTTGTTGCGCAAGGTTTTCACTTCCGGCGCTCGGTCGAGCCCGAGAAGCTGACCCAAATGCCGGGGTGAGCGCTCCTTGAGCCCTTCGGGTCGCTTGACCCGCAACAGTGCCATCAGCAGCAGGGTTACCAGAGTGGTGCGCAGCCCATAGAAGGCCGGCCCGATGCTGCCGTACAGCTCCTGCGCGATGGAGAGCACGCCGCTGTCCACCAGGGCGGGAATCGCCAGCAGAGCACCGGCGCCCGGTAGCTGGGTCGCCGCTCCGAAGATCGGCGCCGCATCATCGAGGAATCCCAGCCTCGCCAGCAGCCGATCGCTGGCGCGATCCGCTGGATCGAGGTCCAGCGAGAGGGGAACCTGATCTTGCTCGGACGCAGAAGCGGACAGTTTTGGGTCCGCAGCCGCTGGGTCACCGCCACCCTCAGCGTCGAGCGCAAGATCCGCAGTTTTCAGGGGGCCGTCGACCTGCTGCTCATCAGAGCCGGACAGTTTTGGGTCCGCACTCTCGAAGGGCATCGTCATCTGCACTACCGACCGCTCTTTCCAGCCCAGGCGCTTGGCGAGCTTGCGAACGGCCTTCTCATCGATGCCCAGCCGCCGGCCAATCTCGCGATTCGACACACCCTCGGCCTTCCAGCCGTTGACCGCGTCCAGGCGGCCCTGCGCTACCCGAGACTGACCCCGGGGAAAACCGCGCGGCCGGCCCAGAGCAGCCAGCCCACCTTCTTCGAAGCGGCGCTGATTCCGGCGCACAGTCCGCACATCACAAGCGAACGCAAGGGCCACCTCGCGTTGCTGTGCCCAGCCCAATTCAACGAGACTCACCATCGCGTGGGCCTCGCCTGTCCTGTCGCCGGCAGCGAAGTGAGCGAGCGGCATGCCGCTGACCACCACCACCCGATAGCCGCCCCTCTGCTGGAGGCGGCAGCGGTCGTTGATCACCACAACCCCATCGGGGACCCCGGCGTGGTCTGGGAACAGGACGGTGTGCTCGCTCGTCAGTGCCATGCTCGATCATGCCTCGGCACCGAAAAAAGCGGACAGTTTTGGGTCCGCACCACCTCTGAGGGGCGGTCCTGTGTTTTCAGAGGGTTAGGAGGGGTAGGTCAGGAGGTCTGGACTCTGCACCAGCTCGATCTTCGCCATCGTGCCGACCCGTACTTGGATGGTATTCGAGCGGTGCAATTCGCCAGCTAAGTCTAGACTTTCCTTGGCGACCCCGAGCTGCTCGCGTGCCGCCACTAAGCCCCAATAGGCGTTGGCCACCCGCTGCAACACCTCTTCGACGCGCAGTTGAAACTGCTGCCGGCTGATGGCCGAATCGGTGCGCGCGATCAACAGCCGGCGGGCGGTGGTCGAGCGACCCAGGCCGCGCAACAAAGGCTGGGTCAGGGACAGGCTGGCTCTGGCGTCGTATCGAGGAATCAGGCTGACGGCCAGATTGTTGGTCTCGAACTTGCTATCGTTCAAGTTGAAACGCAGATTGGTGCCACTGGGCAATAACAGAGCGGCTCCCAGGCTGGCAGAACTCGACTCATCGGTCAGCGGTGCCCCGCCAGTGTTCTCCAAAGTACTGGTGGGAGGCTGGGTCGAATCAATGGCTCGCAGACCGGAATTGAGCACCACATCGAAGATCCCCTGCTCTTCGATGATGCCGAGGCGGGTCTCACGATCTAGCAGGCGCTCGATACGCAGTCGCAAGCTGCTGCTCAGGGCGATTTCAAAGGCCTGTTCCAGAGCAAGCTCGGTGACGCCAGCTGCGCTGACCTGCAACTCAGGCAAGTGTGCCTGAGCCAGAGAGTTGGGTTGCGGCGCGAGGCAGGTCAGTAGTAGTCCAATGATCAGTACGGCGAGGCGCTGCATGCTGGGCTCTCCTTAGATTTCTGGCCGGGAATTTGGTGTTGCTATTTCTTGGACGAGAAGTCGTATGCGGAAGTTGCACTATTTCACTGATCGCAGTTGGAATAGTGAGTAGATCGACTATCGGTCGCTGTTGGCGCCGGGTAGAACTAGCCACAGCAACGCCAAGGGCAACACATGCGTACCGTGGCGCCACAGTATTTGGCTAGTCCGGTCGGCCGCTGGCGGGTGCCACAGATAGGCGGCTAGAGAGAGGATCAGATAGGCGGCGGCAGCGATCAGCAAGAGATCGGCGTGGCACCTTCCTCGGCGGCGCCAGAGACGCCAGATCAGCACTTGCAAGACGATCAGCCAGATCACTGCCGAGCCCGGTGAGATCAACAGCTGAACGGCCGCCACTAGGACCGTGGTCGGTGAGCCGGAAAGCTGCTCGCCGAGGCCGCTTCTGCTGGCCTCGGTGAGTCGCAGCAACCAGCCAGGACCCGCGGCGATTCCAACCCAGAGCCCCAGAACAGCGAGGTTGCGGGGCGATCGTGTGTTGCGATCGGCGGTGCCGAACAGAGCCAGCGCCAGGGCCGCCGCCAGCGCGATGCCAGCGTCGGCGAGAGTTGGCAGCAAACCGAGGCTCAGGGCGCTCAGGGCCAGATCGCCAGCTCTGCGCCGCCGCCGCCAGCGCAGCGCCGCCAGCGCTGAAATTGCTGCCAGGGTACTCAGCATGGGGTCGACGACGACTCTGCCAGCCAAGGTCCAGAGGTGGCTTAGCGAAGCGAGCGTTGCCACCGTCATCCATATCAGGGGTTGGCTGCCGCGGTGCTCGGCCACAGTGGCGGCTACCAGCACTAACAGGCCTACCCAGCTGAGTAGCGGCAGCACACCGAGCAGGCGTTCGTCGGCTTGGCCGAGCCAACCCGAGATCCAGGCCTCGGCCAGGGGCAGGCCGAGGGCGTTGCCAAACTCGACGGCACCGTCGCCCAGGCGACCCAGGCGAAAGATAGAGCGCCCGACCACGCCCCACTGGGCCCAGCTCTCCATGCTCAGCCACGGGCGACCGAGGGCGAGCAGCGCCACCAGGGCGAGGTGGAGCAGGGTCACCAGGGCGAGGCCGCCAATCAGCGCTCGCCGTGGCCAACCGCCTGCTCCGTTGGCTGCTGCTGTGGCGGACCCGAGCTGGTGAATCTCCCTCTGGGTTGCCGAGTCACGATAGCTGAGCAGCGTGAGGGCGGCGGTAGCCAGCGCGAACAGCGGCACTTGCAGATCGAGCGACATGCCACCGCGACTGAGCAACAACATCGCCCAGCTCAGCTCGGCGCAGCCCAGTGGCCAGGCCGTCGCCCAATGCCGCAAGCCGCCGGCACTGGCTTGTAGCAGCCTCAGGGTGGCGTTGCCCAGCAGCAGGGGGATGGCCAGCGCGGCGAGCAAGAAAAATGGCCACAGGGGCCTGGGCGGCCGGGGTGATCCCGAGGGACCGACGATCCGCAGCTCCCCCGCCAGAGGTACCAAGGTGCCGCCGACCAGGCGCACCGCGATGCTGGAACTGAACCGCGGTGCCGGATCGATGCTCAGCAGATGACTACAGCCCAGCTGCCGCGCTTGATCGATGGCCCTCAGCTCGAAAGCCAGCTGCTCGGTAGGGGAGTGGCGGGGGGCACCGGTGGCGACCGTGGCGAGCGCGCGGACGGGTCGCGGCGCTAGGGCGTAGCGCGCGCGCTGTAGTAAGGCGTCATCCAGGTCGGGGTCCCAAGCGGCGGTGATCAGCAACACCTCGGCATCGATCGGCAGGCGGGCGGCAGCGGCCCAGAACAGCTGATGGGGGGTATCGATGGCAGCTTCCAGCTGGGCCGCCGGGTCATGCCAAAGCCGCGCCAGCCGCAGCGCCGGAGCGAGTTCGGGCTCTAGCAGACGCGGTAGATGCAGCAAGGAGGAGAGCAACATCACCGCCAGCGCAGCCCAAGTAACATGGTTGGAGCTGAGTTGGCGCAGCAGGCTGGGGCTACTCATTGTCGCCACCCCTTGACCCGGTACCTTGACTCGGAGTTGCTTTCGATCGCTTTGTCTGTACAGGGGCTCATCTGGAGACCGGCGGTAGGTCTGTACTGAAGAATGAAGGTGGTGAGTCTAGCTGATCAGACCCTGGCTGCCCACGGTGCCGGCGAGCTAGATCGGGCTTCTTCGCTAAAGCTCGGTTGAGTTGGCAGCGGGTTGATAGCATCGCCGCTCGGCAGCTGTCTAACCCAGGAGATTTCCATGACTGATCGCCATCCCCGTCGCCCGATGCCTCGTGTTACGACCTTCGCGTTGCTGGTCCTTGGTTGCTTGCTCTTCGCTTGTGCGGGTGAGTCGCCGGCGCCCCGGGAAACAGCTGAGCTGGTGCTGCGAGGCGGCAGGATCGTCACCCTTGATCCGCAGGGTGCAGAAGTCGAAGCCTTGGCGGCGCGTGGAGGACGGCTGGTGGCGGTGGGTTCGCGGCAGCAGATCGATGCCTTGATCGGACCGTCCACGCGGGTGATCGAGCTTGCTCCGGGGCAACTCGCCATTCCTGGGCTGATCGAAGGGCACGGCCATTTTCTCGGCATCGGTGACGCCAAGATCCAGCTCGACCTGCGCTCGGCGGATTCCTGGGCGGCAGTCATCGACCAGGTGCGACTGGCGGCCGCGGAGGTTGACGACGGTGTGTGGATCCGCGGTCGTGGTTGGCACCAGGACAAATGGCGAGCCGCGCCTGAGCAGACCGTGGCCGGTTTTCCGTTGCACGACGCCTTGTCGGCAGTGTCGCCTGAGAACCCGGTGCTGCTGACCCATGCTTCGGGCCACGCCCTGCTGGCCAACGCTCGGGCGATGGCCTTGGCGGGCATTACCGCCGACACTCCGGACCCGCCGGGAGGGGCGATCATGCATGATTCTGGCGGTCGTCCAACCGGCTTGTTCAACGAGGGGGCGCAAGATCTAATTCACATCGCTCGCAGTAGTGATAGCGCGGCCACAAGCGCTGAGGACCAGCGTCGTATCGAGCTGGCGTCGGCCGAGTGTTTGCGCAAGGGGATCACCAGCTTTCACGATGCCGGGACGCCGTTCGCCGCTCTCGGCGCTTTGCGGCGGGCGGCGGCGGACCAGGCTCTGGGAGTTCGCCTGTGGGTGATGATCCGCGATTCGGTGGCCAATTTAGAGCAGCACCTAGCCGCCGCCAAAACCTCAGGCGAATACCTCACCATCGGCGGTATCAAGCTGTCGATTGATGGCGCTCTGGGATCGCGCGGTGCATGGTTGCTAGAGCCTTACAGCGACCGGCCGGACACCAGCGGTCACAATCTAGTGTCGCTCCAAGACGCTCGGCGTACCGCTGAGCTGGCTTGGCAGCACGGCTACCAGTTGGGCATCCACGCCATCGGTGATCGTGGTAACCGCGAAGTGCTCGACATGTACGAGGACTTCTTTGCCGACCAAACCGAGACCGCCGATCATCGTTGGCGCATTGAGCACGCCCAGCACCTGCATCCCGAAGACATTCCCCGCTTTGCTGCTTTGGGAGTGACCGCCGCTTTTCAGGGCATTCATTGCACGTCCGACGGCCCCTGGGTACCGCGGCGCATCGGCGATCAGCGAGCCGCCCAGGGGGCCTACATGTGGCGCGCCCTGTGGGACTCGGGAGCCTTGTTGATCAACGGCACCGACGCACCGGTCGAGGACGTCGACCCGCTAGCCTCCTTCCGCGCCACGGTCAGTCGGCGGATGAACAATGGCGAGGTGTTCTTCGGCGCCCAGGTGTTGAGTCGGGAAGAGGCCCTGGCCACCTACACCAAGAACGCTGCCCGCGCGGTCTTCGAAGAAGCCGACAAAGGTACTTTGGAAGTCGGCAAGCTGGCCGATATTACGGTGCTGTCACAAGACTTGCTGAGCGTTCCTGAAGAGCAGCTGGCCGATACCCAGGTGCTCTTCACCATCGTCGGCGGCAAAATGGCGTATTCGCAGGAGTGATGGAGTCGAAGGTTTTTCGGTCCACTAAGAACTCGCGCCTGACCAGGCTGACTCATCCCTCGACTCAGAACATCGGCGTAGAGTCCGCCGAAGAACCGCTGGCCAAGGTGAGATGGACTTGTCAGTGGCCAGTTGCCTACCCGGCCGCGAGTAGGACAAGCAGTGCCCTCAGCCCAGCAGCTGTCTGACTCTGCCGCGGCGGTAGGCGCGGCTGATGATCAGCCGGCAGCCGTCGTCGAGTTCGACCACCGACTCGGTGCCGAATCCCGGTCGGATGCGGCGGATGCGGTCGATATTGATCATCGTCGAACGGTGGATGCGCAGGAAGCGCTGCGGGTCGAGCTTGGCTTCGATGGTGGTCATGGTGGAGCGCATGCGGTGGCACTTTTGGCCGACGTGCAGCTTGACGTAATTGCGGGCCGCTTCGATCCAGTCGATTTCCTCGACTCTGACGAAGGTCGCGCTGGAGCCCTTGCGCACCACCAAGCGCTCGGCGAAGGTCGGGCCAGGGTCTTCTTTCGGCTCAGCGGCTAACGCGAGCAAGCCATCGAGCCGTTCTTCGAGTTCGTGCAGACGGCGTTGGCGGTGGTGAGCGAGGGCCTTGTCGACGGCGCGATCAAAGCGCTGACGGTCGAAGGGTTTGAGCAAGTAATCGACCGCGTCCCACTCGAAAGCGTCCGCCGCGTGTTCGGCAGCGTTGGTGATGAAAATGATGTCCGGCCGGGTCCCGCCATTGAGCTTCTCGAGCACCTCGAAGCCTCCCAAGTCGGGCATCTGGATACCGAGGAACACCAAGTCCGGAGAATACTCGCGAATTGCCGCCAAGGCTTCCAGGCCATTGCGGCATTCCGCGCGGATGTGGATTTGCCGGCGATGGGTGAGCAAATCCCGCATCTGTTCGCGGACCAGTGGCTCTTCGTCGACGATGATGGTCTGCAGGGTCATGGTGAAGTACCTCCGAGGTAATCCCTGTGGACACTTGGGCCAGGGGAAGGGTCTCGCAGCTTGAGCAGACGACGGGGCAAATGTTGTCGTCGCGGTGAGCCTCCCCCCCGAGGTGTATACGGTGAGAATCGGCCTGAGTTACAGTGAATCTACGCAGTGGATCTGTGCGGCGGATCCATTAGAGTCGTGCCCTAAAGTCTGCGCCGCGACTATTGGTGACAATGTGTCGACTCGGTTTCGCTTGAGGGAAGCTCTGGATCAATAGTGGCCTCCACCGACCTTAGCGGAATGGGAAGTCCTAGAGGAGAGTCCGTTGAGTGATGCCAATGATGTTGACCGAGGCGCGGTGACTGTGCTGCTGATGGCTTGGCGAGACGGTGACGAGCAAGCCAGGGACCGGCTGGTGCAGGTGGTCTATGACGAACTCCACCGTTTGGCCCACCACTATCGGGCGGGAGAGGGGTCGAAAGGCTCCTTGCAAACCACCGAGCTTGTTCACGAAGCCTACCTGCGGCTGGTCGACTCGCGCGTTGACTGGCGCGGGCGCCGACATTTTTTTGGCATTGCCGCTCGGTCGATGCGCCAGATCTTGGTGGATCGGGCGCGGCGGGCAAGGGCCGCGAAGCGGGGTGGCGGGGAAGCGGACTTGCCTCTTCTCGAACCTGATCTGGCGCGATTTCCCGCTCGCGATTTGGTCGATCTCGACGATGCCCTGGCGGGGCTGGCGGTGGTCGACAAACGCAAAGCCAAAGTGGTCGATCTGCACTACTTCGCTGGCCTGACCATCCCCGAAACCGCTCGCCTGATGGCGCTCTCTACCGCCACGGTCGAGCGCGACCTGCGCGTTGCCAAGGCCTGGTTGGCGCAGGAGATGGGGGCCGATGGAAACTGAACGCTGGAGTCAGGTAGAGGGTCTCTTTCTGCGCTGTGAGGGCCTGACGAAGGATGCCCAGCGCCAGCTGCTGGAGGGCGCCTGCGGCGATCAGCCAGATCTCCGTCAACAGGTCGAAGGGATGCTGGCGGGTGACCGGCTCGGCACCGATTGGATGGGGCGGATGATCCGCCAAGCGCTGGTTCAGGAGCCCGAGGCCCGACCACGGCGAATCGGCCGCTACCGTTTGCTCGGTGAACTCGGTCGCGGTGGTCTGAGCACCGTTCACCTGGCCGAACGGGCCGATGATCAATACCGTCAGCGGGTTGCCCTCAAGCTGGTGCGGCGGGGCTTGGAGAGTGATGAGACGCTGCGCCGGATGCGTCGCGAACGGCAGATCCTGGCCGATCTCGAACACCCCAACATCGCCCGCTTGCTCGATGGCGATGCCACTGCCGACGGCGTGCCCTATTTCGTCATGGAGCATATAGAGGGCCAGCCGATTGCCGCCTACGCCGAACAGCACCGGCTGTCTCTCGACAGTCGCTTACGGCTGGTGGAGCAGGTTTGCGCGGCGGTGCATCACGCTCACCAGCGCTTGGTGATCCACCGTGACATCAAGCCCTCGAACATTCTGGTGACTGCCGAGGGCGTGCCTAAGTTGCTCGACTTCGGCATTGCCAAATTGTTCGATCCGGGGGCCGAAGCCAGCGCCACGGTTACCGGCCAAGGATGGATGACCCCTGAGTACGCCAGCCCCGAGCAGGTACGCGGGGAGGCGCTGACCACCGCGACGGATATCTATTCCCTGGGAGTGCTGCTCTACCAGTTGCTTACCGGCATCTCACCGCAGCAAGTCCAAGGGCGGAAGTTGCGGGAGTTGGAAGAAGCCATCTGCGAGATGGAGCCACCGCGGCCATCGCTAGCGGTGCGGCAGCTCGAGAGAGAATCGCTGGCGGGCCTGGAGCATTCCACCAGAAAGCTCGCTGAGCGTCTGAGTGGTGATCTGGACAACATCATCCTCAAAGCGATGCGCAAGCAGCCGGCTGACCGCTATTCTTCGGCCGAGCGGCTGGCGGAAGACCTGCGCCGCTATCGCCTGTCGCTGCCGGTCAGTGCCCGGCCAGCCACCTGGGGTTATCGGGTGGGGCTCTTTGTCCGCCGCCAGCGGAAGGTGGTGATCGGCGGTCTGTTGGCTGCTGCTGCGCTGCTAGCGGCGCTGATCGCCGTCGGTTGGCAGGCGCGGGCCGCCCATCGCCAGCGGCACGAGGCGGAGGCTACTCTGGACCTGCTGTTCAGGATCTTCGACGTGGATGGCCTCAAAGAGAAGATCGATATGCACCAGCTGGTTGAGCGAGGAATTGAGGCGGCTGAGGAGATGGACACTCGGCGTCCGGCCACTCAGGCCGAACTCTTCGACTTCTTTGGTGGTTTGTACATTGTGCTGGGCACTTACGACGATGCGGGCCACGCTTTCGAGCGGTCCGTCGAGGTGGGCCGGCAGCTTTTTGCCGCGGGTGACCTTCGGTTGGCAGATGCGCTCAATAGTCTCGGTGAGGTGCGCTTTTGGCAAAGGGATCTGGGCGCGGCTCAGCAGGCTTTTGAAGAAGCGCTGGAGATCCGCCGCCAGGCGTTGGGCGACCTCCACCTAGACACCGACGAGATCGTGATCAACCTCGGCACCCTGGCGCGCCACGCCGGTGATCTGGAGCGCGCGAAGTCGCTGTTGACGAACGCCATCGAGCGCCACCCGCAAGCGTTGGCAGAGGGCCACCCTGACCTGCTTTCGGCGTTGGAGAGCTTGGGATTAGTGTACAGCCTGCAAGATGACTTCGATCGCGCTGAGCAGCAAGTCCGGCGTAGTCTTGAGTTGCGCTTGGCGACCCGTGGCAGCGATCACCCCGAGGTGGCGATCACCCACGGTCAGCTAGCCGCCATCCTGCACCACCAGGGTGAACTGGAGGCGGCGGAGAGGCATTTCACTGAGACTCTGAGAATATTGCGATTGGCTTACGGCGATCACCACGTCAGGCTGGTCTCAGTGTTGATCAACCTGGCGGCCTTGCGCCAGGAGCAGGGCCGGATCGAGGAACAGGAGAAGGTGCTGCGTGAGGCTTTGGAGGTCGCCGAAGAGAACTACAGCGAAACCCACCCGCGGCGGATTGATGCCGTGCTCCTCCTGGCCCGGTTGCTGGCAGAGACCGACCGCTGCGGCGAGGCCCGGCCGCTGTTGGCTCAGGCCCTCGGCACCCTTCGAGAAACTGAAGAAGAAGACTCGCCCCAGCTGTCGTGGAGTGAGTCTCTACTGGCTTCCTGCACAGCGTTGCCTTTACCTTCGGGCTGATCCCGATCGGTGGGAATCACTAATCTTCCACTGCCGATGAGGGGATTGGACCGCGTTCTGCGCATGTCTCTCCAAAGAGCTGCTCTGTGCTCTGCAACGTTTTCCGTTTTGGTTTTGATCAAGGAGGATTCGACGTGTTCCCAGGCAATTCAGTGTTGGTCACGATCAACAATGTCGGTAGAGTGCGTCGGGCCGCGGCGATGGTCTGTTTCTTCATAGCCTTTGTAAGCGGAAGTGTGAGCGCATTGGAGATCATCAGTGTTTCGCCGTCGACGGCAGTCCCCGGTGACTTGGTGACGATCCAAGGGTCCGGATTCGATACCTCGGTGGACAATACCTTGGTGACGGTGAATTCGCTGGGTAAGCGGGTTGTGCTGAATGTGCTGTCCGCCACTACCGACATGTTGTTGTGCGAGGTGGGGGGAGCTGCGGAGCCGATGGTGGGGGTTCTGCTCGTCACCAGCGGCCAGACTGCGCACCTCCCCGTCGGTATGACCTATCCGGTCGGTCATGGCGTTTATGAGATTGTTTCCGCGCGAGTGTTCGAGGGGAATGTTCATTCGGCGTCAGCTAGGCCCTTCACTATTTCTGATGCTTCCGAATGGGTTATTGGTTCAGAGTCGAGCAGCTCCACGTTGCTCTTGAATCTCGAGGATGAAAACCACGCTTTGGCCAGTGGGGAGGAGGTCAAGAGTAACTCCGTGGATTCTATGTGTGAAGCAATTCAAGATTGTATTGTTGTTTCCAGGCCGGGCTATTTCCCACTTCCGGATTCTGTGATCGGGGTGGCCGTGGAGACTTTCTATTACCCCAATTCTGACAAGCCGGTTTCAGCTGATGTCCGGGCGTCTGACAGAGCTGGGATTCTTAATCTTGCTTTTGCCCAGTGGGGTCTGGTCGCGGCTGCGAATGGGTCGGTAGTGGGGGTCGAGTTTGTTGGCGTACCGCTGCTTGACGGTGCGTATATTTCCCAGATCGTTTTCCCCTGACCGCGACGCCTGGTCGGCGTCGGGTCTTCATTGCAATGCCTTGAGAAAGGAGGTCTCTCATGAGACGTCTAGGGTTCGCTATGCTTGTTTTCGCCTTGTTCTGTTGGGTCGCTACCCCCGCAATGGCTGCGGTGTTGAAGGTGCCAACGGGATTCCTCACTATCCAAGACGCCATCAACGCCGCCTCGCCTGGCGACACCATCGTCATCCACGATGGTCTCTACAATGAGAACTTGAAGATAATAGGCAAGAACAATCTACATTTAGTGGCGGCGCAGGTGCCGGCCAATGTTGGCGTTCGAGCGGTTGGAATTGGCGCTAGTTTTCCGTTTGGAGTGCAGGTTGTGGGTGTGTTCGATCCGGGAACACCTTGCCTGCTGATCGAAGACAGCCACCGTGTCTCGATCGTCGGGTTGGCGTTCACGAGCTGTGAAGGACCCGGAATTCGCGTGCTGGGAACTGGGCCGCCGATCCGTGACGTTCGACTCTACTCTGTCCAGGTCGATTTGGTGAATGGGGCCGGAATTGAGATTCTCAACGCTCGCCGGGTGCAGGTGCTGAGTAGTGAGGCGTCGCTGTCGAACTCGTCGAGCGGCTTGGTTGTCGACGGCATCGATTGCCTGGTGGCTGATAGCGTTTTCGCCAACAGCCTCGACGCTGGCGTGCTGGTCACTGCGAGTAGCAACCGAACACAGGTGATCAACAATGCTGCTGGTGGCAACAGCGTTGGTATTTACGATCTAGGATCACAGTCTCGTGTCGAGCGGAATTCTGCGTTTTCGAACCCATCTTGCGATATCGACATCGCGATCCCAGCGTCTTTTGCCGACATTGCTGGCAATGAGGCCGGCGTTTACTGTCTGGGCGGAATCATGATGTCGCCGCCGCCGCTCGGCGAGAATATGTAGTTATCGAGCGGTTTCGTAGCCGCCTGCAAGCCGTTCAGGCGCGCATCCGCTCGGGGCGGAAGAAAGGTGTTTCGACCACCCGAGCCGGGGCCCGCCGACGGCTGTAGTCGACGGTGATTTCCATCTCTAGCTCGCTGCCGAGCCGGCTCCAATGGGTTTCTACCGAGGCCAGCGCGATGTACTTTTTGAGTAGCGAGGACCAGCAGCCGGAGGTGGCGCGACCGACCTGACGGCCCTCGGCATAGACCGGCACCGGGTCGCGCCAGGCGACCGACGGCAGCTCGGGCATCAGGCCGGCGCTGGCGTAGAGTTCTTCCAGGGGCTCCCAGGCGATCTCCAAACCGACCAAGCTCCAAGCGCTGCCCTTGGACTGCTCTTGCGCCAGTGCCTGGTGGCCGTTGCAGGCCACTTGCTTGTCCAGTTTGACCGCCCAGCCGAGGCCGAGTTCGTAAGGAGAGGACAGCTGCGAAGGGATCTGCACTTGCTCGGCAGGCTGGTAGTCGACACCGATCAGGATGAAGCCGGCCTCGACTCGAGAGATGTCCATCGCCAACATGCCGCAGGGGCGCGCACCGTGGGCTGGAGCGGCCGCCATCAGCGCTTGCCAGATGGAGGGTGCATCCTCGGCATCGAGCCACAGTTCGTAGCCCAGATCGCCGGTGAAGCCGGTGCGCGAGATCACCACTTCGGCGCCCGCCAGGATGCCACGGGTGTGGCGAAAGAACTTCAGACCCTCGATATCGGCCGCGCACACCGCTTGCAGCAACGCCCGCGAGCGAGGCCCCTGCACCGCCAGCGCCGCCTGGCTAGCTGAGCGGTCTTCGATCTCGACTTCCAGCCCGTGGGCCGAGGTGTGCAACCAGCCGAGGGCTGGCTCAGCGGCGTTGAACTGGAAGGAGTTGTCGTCGAAGCGCAGCAGAGTCCCTTCTTGCAGCATCTTTCCTTGGTCGTCGCACCAGGGGGTGTAGAGCACCCGGCCGGGTTGGAACTTGCTGATGTCGCGGGTCACTACCCGGTCGAGCAGGGTGGCGGCGTCTCGGCCGCTGATGCGGTACTTGAGCAGCGGCGAGACATCGATTACGGCGGCGCCGTTGCGGATCGCGGCGTACTCGGGTTGATGAAAGTCGTCGTAGCAGGAGGCGGCGAAGTAGCCTCCCCAGTGACGCCAAGCGAGGCTCTTGTTTAATGGTGCCGTGCAGGGGTGGAAGGGGGTGCCGGTGGCCATATATCTAAGCTCCTCGGAATTCGGTGACTTGAGGGGCATCTTAAAGCATGGGTTGAAAGTCGCGCCTAGGCGCGACCAGCGGGATTGGATCCTGCGTTTGGCTGGCGGGATTGGGTGAATCGTGGGTAGTCACCAATCGGTCCATGCTCGGTTCTTGCTCTTGCGGTAGGTGCCTGGTGCGTCCCTGGCGGGACGAGAGCGAGTAGCTGCAGAACTCGCGCGCTCGCGCCGCCAGGATTGTAGCCGAACGATCCATGCGATGGCATATACTCCCGCCCGATTCCTTTGATCGACAAGACCAAGCATGGCAAAGACCTACGACGCGGTAATTCTCGGCGCCGGCCACAACGGATTGGCTTGTGCCGCCTACCTGGCGCGAGCTGGCCGTTCGGTGCTGGTGTTGGAGCGTCGGCATCTGGTGGGTGGGGCGACGGTGACCGAGGAGATCTTCCCCGGCTTTCACTTCTCGGTGTGTTCCTACGTCGTCAGCCTGCTGCGTCCGGAGGTGATCAGCGAACTCGAGCTGCCGCGCCACGGCCTCGAGATTCTGCCTCTTGATGGCACCCTGACCCCAACCGCGAACGGCGACTACCTGATGCGCTGGCACGACAGCGCCGAGACCTTTCGCGAACTCGAGCGCCACTCGCCTGCCGATGCCGATGCCTATGGCCGATTCGGCCAATTGATGCACCACCTGGCCAAAACAGTGCGGCCGCTGCTGGCCACCACCCCCGTCGACCCGACTTCGCTGGCACCGGGGCAGCTGAAGGGAATGTGGGATCTGTGGCGGCAATTCTCCGCCAGTGGCGAGCACCTTTACGATCTGGCCAAACTAATGACCATGAGCTCGGCGGACTACGTCGAACAGTGGTTCGAGACCGAAGCGCTGTGCGCCACTCTGTCGGCCAGCGGCATCATCGGCACTTTCCTCGGACCGCGTTCGCCAGGCTCGGCCTACGTCATGCTGCACCACTACATGGGCGAACTCGACGGGCACCTGCGGGCCTGGGGACTGCCTCGCGGCGGCATGGGAGGGCTGGCCAAGGCTTTTGCCGGCGCCGCGCGGGCCGCCGGAGTGGAGATTCGCACTGAGGCGCCGGTGGAGAAGATTCTGGCCCGAGGAGGACGAGCCTACGGCGTGGTGCTCGCAGGCGGCGAGGAAATCAGCGCTCGCAAGGTGGTTTCCAGCCTCGATCCGCGGCTCACTTTTGAGCGTTTAATGGATCCCAGCGAAGTGCCCGCCGAGCTTCTGCTGGCGATGTCGCGCTACAAAAATCGCGGTTCTTCGGCCAAGGTCAACTTGGCGCTCGATGCTTTGCCGGACTTCAGCTGCCTGCAACGGCTGCGCTCCTGGAGCGGCCTGCCTGTTGAGCGCCATCTGGCGGGGGCGATCTCGCTCAGCCCGTCGATCGATTATTTGGAACAGGCTTACGACGACGCCAAGTATGGCCGCTATTCCCGCCACCCTTACATGGATATGGTGATTCCCACCCTCACGGATCCGTCGCTGGCGCCGCCGGGCAAGCACGTCATGTCGATCTTCGTTCAATACGCTCCCTACCAGCTCGCCGAAGGCACCTGGGAGGAGCAGCGCGAGGCGTTTGGCGACACGGTGATCGATACTCTGGCAGAGCATGTGCCCAATCTGAAGGACATCATGTTGCATCGCCAGGTGGTCACACCATGGGATCTGGAGCAGCGTTTCGGCCTTACCGAGGGCAACATCTTTCATGGCGAGTTGTCGTTGGAGCAACTTTTCTTCCTCCGGCCAGCGGTTGGCTGGGCCGACTACCGAACACCGATTCGTAACCTCTACCTGTGCGGTTCAGGCACCCATCCCGGCGGTGGCGTGATGGCCGCCCCCGGCCGCTTGGCGGCCCAGCGCATCTTGGCGGACGGGAGGTAGACGGCAGTGGCGCGCTACGACGCAGTGGTGATCGGGGCAGGTGCCGAGGGTTTGGTTTGTGCCGCCTATCTGGCTGGCGCCGGCCGCTCGGTGGTGTTGGTGGATGGTGCCGAGCAGGTAGGCGGTGGCCTGCAAAGTGATGAGCTGGCGTCCGGGTTCAAGGTGCCAGCGACTTACGCTTCGGTCGAGACCTTCGATCCTGAGATCACCGCCGAGTTGGATCTCGGCAGTCTGGGTCTGGAGATCTTGCCAGTTGGCGGGGTGTTTGTTCCCCGCCCCGGCGCTGAGGGTCTTTACCTGCCTCCTCCGGACGACGCTGATCCGTTGGCCGCTGCCGTTGCAGCGATTTCTCGATTGTCGTTGGCCGACGCTGAGGCTTTTACTGAGTTTGATGGCTTTTTGCGGCGTCTGGCGACGGTGTTGCAGCCATTGCTGGCGAATCCCTTGCCCCAGCTGCCGCCACGCGGTGCCAGGGGCCTTCTGGCGTTGGCGCGGCCGGCGCTGGCGGCACGGCGCTTGGGCACGGCGACCCTGGCCGAGGTATTGCGGTTTGGGCCGATGCCGATCGCCGATGTCATGGGCGAGCGTTTCGAGTCGCATGCGCTGGCGGTGGCGGTGACGGCCGGCGCCTTGGCGGGGTCTTGGCTCGGCCCTCGCTCGCCGGGTAGTGCCCTCAACTTGCTGCTCCATCGCTGCGGCCGGTGTCGGGGGGCGATCGCCTACCCGAGCTTTGCCCGCGGCGGCAGTGGTTCTTTGGCGACGGCGCTAGCGGCGGCAGCAAGAGCTGCCGGGGCTGAACTGCGGCTCGGCACGGCGGTTGAGCGGATCGAGGTCGCGGGTGGACGAGCGTGCGCTGTTCGCCTGGTGGGCGGCGAGCGTCTTGCCGCCACAACGGTGATTTCCACTGCCGACCCGCGGACCACTTTGCTCGATTTGCTGCCCAGCGGTCAGCTGGGGGTCAGCTTCCTGCGTCAGGTGCGGCAGATCCGCGGTCGTGGCGCGTTGGCGACGGTGGCATTCGCGGTCGATCAGTCGCCGGCTTTTGATGGCGCTCCCCAAGACCCCCACCTGCTCGCCGGGCGAATCCACGTCGCCGCCCATCTTGACGATCTCGAGCGGGCCTACGACGACGCGAAATACGGCCGCTTGCCCCGTCGCCCCTATCTCGACGTGACGGTGCCGTCGGCAGCTGATCCCAGCCTAGCTCCGGCTGGTCAACACGTCGTCCACGCCGTCGTGCAATTTCCGCCCTACACCCTGCGCCAGGGCGACTGGGAAGGGCAGCGGGAGTTTCTTGGCGATGTCGTCGAGAGCACTTTGGCTGAGGCGGCGCCCGGTTTCAGTGCCACCGTTCTGCATCGTCGGGTGCTGACTCCGCTCGACATCGAGCGCCGATTTGCTGCTCGCGAGGGCTGTCTCTACCAGGTCGAACCGGCTCTCGACCAGTTGCTGTGGATGCGGCCGATCCCCGGCTGGAGCCGTCATGATACGCCGATCGAAGGTCTTTGGCTGGGTGGTTCTGGAAGCCACGGCGGCGGTCCCCTGAGTGGCCTTGCTGGCCGCAATGCGGCTCGGCGCGCGCTCGGCTGACCGCCGCACTATCGCAGTGGCTTGCCCTTCTGACCGCGGCACCGGAGGTGTTCACTGATCAGTGGATCCGCCAGTGAAATCTGACTATCACCAGCAACACGTTCCCACTCGTTGCGCGGCTGGCGATGCCCTAGAGGAATTGCTGCAGCTGCCTAAGCGGCAAGTGCGCTAAGTCCCTCTGGTGGTGGCTGGTGTGTGTCCCGCCTTTGCCTTGTCCGGATATGGGAAAGCCGCCGGTGGGGTCTCCCGCTGGCGGCTTTTTTTGGCTCCGGCAAAGCCGTGCTGCGGCTGACTCAGTCGTTGAGCACGAAGGTCACTTTGAGGTTGACCCGGTAGCCGGTGATCTTGCCGTTGTCGCAGACCACTTTCTGGCCATCGACCCAGGCGCCGGTGACGTTCCTGAGGGTCTTGCTGGCACGGGAGACGCCCTGCTCGATGGCGTGTTGGAAGCTCTTGGGCGAAGTCGAGGTGATTTCGGTAGTTTTGGCAATGGACATTTTTGGGCTCCTATCTCAGCCTTTGAGGATGAAAGAAATTTTCAGGTTGACTCGGTAAATGGTGATCCGACCGTTGTCGCACTCGACCTTCTGGCCATCGACCCAGGCGCCGGTGATGCCGTCTAGGGTCTCGCTGGCGCGGGCCAGCCCTTGGGCGATGGCGTCTTGGAAGCTCACGGTCGAGGTCGAGCTAATCTCTGTGACTTTAGCAATGGACATGGGATTCTATTCCTCCTGACGTTGAGGGTAGTCGCCCAGGGGCGACCGCCTTGTGGGTTCATAGCTAGCGGAGCTTTCTCCGGGGAAAGAGGTTCATTCTGGTTGAGAGCGGGAACTCTCGCCCATCTTACCAGCATCTCGGATGCCGGCTACTAGCGGGTTAAAGGCGGCGGTAGAGAGGTTGAGTTCAGCTGACGTCGCCGTCGTCGATCCAGCCGTCTTTGAGGTTGATCACGCGATCACCGTAGGCGGCGTTGGCTGCTGAGTGGGTCACCTGGATGATCGTCGTGCCGCTCTGATTGAGTTCTTTGAACAGCTCCATGATCTCCTGCGCTTGGCCGGAATGCAGATTGCCGGTGGGCTCGTCAGCGAGGATCACTTTGGGGCTCATGATCACCGCGCGGGCGATGCCCACCAGCTGCTGCTGGCCGCCTGAGAGCTGAGCTGGGAAGAGATCTTTCTTGCCGACAATCTGGAATCGGTCGAGGACATCGCAGACCATCGACTGGCGCTCGCGCCGCTTGACCTTGCGATAGGTCAGCGGCACTTCGAGATTCTCGTACACGGTCAGGTCGTCGAGCAGATGGTAGCTCTGGAAGACGAAGCCCATGTAGCGCTTGTGCAGCTCGTTGCGTTGCCGGGTCTTCAGCCGGTGAACGGCGTGACCATCGAGGGTGTACTCGCCCTGCCAGTTGCCATCGAGCATGCCAAGGATGTGCAGCAGAGTGGACTTGCCGGCCCCCGAGGGGCCCATGATGGTGACGAATTCACCGTCGGCAATCTCGATACCGATCCGGCGCAACACGTAGGTGCGGCCGAATCCAGATTCGTAGTACCGCTCCAGGTCGTGGGTTTGGATCAACTTGGTCATAAGCTACCAGCGAGGCTGAGCGGGGTCGGTGACCCCCGCTAGCTTCGGTCCAGTCAAGCGGCGTCTGCTTCCTCGACCACCCGGCCGTCGAAGAGATGCACACTGCGCTCGGCATGGGCGGCATAGCGTGGATCGTGGGTGACCATGCAGATCGTCGAGCCGGCTTTGTGGAGTTCTTTCATCAAATCCATCACCGCTTCGCCATTGGTCGAGTCGAGGTTGCCGGTGGGCTCGTCGGCGAGCACGATCGAGGGGTCGCCGACCACTGCCCGGGCCACCGCCACGCGCTGCTGCTGACCGCCTGAAAGCTGTGCCGGGTAATGCTTCATCCGGTGGGCCATGCCAACCCGCTCGAGGGCTATCTGGACCTTTTTCTTGCGTTCCGCTGAGGCCGTGCCGCGGTAGGTGAGGGGGAGTTCGACGTTCTCGTACACCGTCAGGTCGCCGATCAGATTGAAGGCTTGGAAAATGAAGCCGACCTCGCGATTGCGGATCCGCGCCCGATCACTCAGGCTGAGCTTGGCGACCGGCTTGCCATTCAATGTGTAAGTACCCTCTGAGGGGCTGTCGAGTAGGCCGAGGATCGACAGTAGGGTCGACTTACCACAGCCTGAGGGGCCTGCGATGCAGACATACTCGCCGGTCTTGATGTCCAGGTGAATGCCGGATAGAGCATGGGTTTCCACGTCCTCGGTGTAGAAGACTTTGGTGACTCCTTCGAGCCTGATGAGTGTTTCGGACATTGCTTCTCCTCCTGTGGCGGGCCGCTTGCGCTAAAGGCGCTATCGGTCGAGTCGGTGACTGCTGTGGCTTGATTCGTCCTTAGTCGAGTATACGCATCGACTAGCTCGGGTGTTACGTATTACCAGGATTCCATTGGGCGATCAGTTGAGGGTGATTCGGTCGGCCTCGTCCCAGGCGCTGGTGTCGGAGAGGATCACCTTGTCGCCCTCGCGTAGTCCGCCGAGAATTTCGATGGTCTGCACCGAGGTGCGGCCGAGTTTAACCTGCACCCTATCGGCACTCTTGCCGTCGGCGGCGACTTGGAACAGACCGACGGTGCTGTTCGGCTGCACGTAGACCGGGCGTTGCACATGCAAGACGTTTTCTAGTCGCTCGAGTTCAACAGTTCCGTCGACGCTGAGGTCGGGTCGCGCACCTTTGGGCAGCGCCCCGATGAGTTCCACGTCGATGGTCACCGACCCCTGTTGGACTGCCGGATCGATTCGCGAAACTCGGCCTTCGATGATGCCGTTAACTCCAGCGCGGGTGTCGATGCGGGCCACTTGGCCGATCTGGATATCTTTGGCTTGAGTCTCGTTGATGCGCAGCTCGGCCATCAGTTTGCTGGGCTGGGCGACTCGCGCCAGGATGGTGGTGGGATCGATGCGCTGCCCTTCTTCGACCGGTACTTCTTGCAGCACGCCGTCGATTCCAGCTCGGACCCGCAGTGAGTCGAGCTGGCTGGCACGTAGACCGTACAGGGCGCGTCGCTGTTCCAAGGCCGACTGCTGGGCAGCAAGCTGGGCGTTGATCGACTCGCTGGTTTTCTCGAGGCGCTCTTCTTCGATGCCCAGCCGCAGTTTCAGCTGGTCCGCGGTGAGCTGTGACTGGCGCAGACGGATATCGGGGATCAAGCCTTCATCATTGAGTTTGACATTGGCTTCACGCTCGAGATCGGCGCTTTGGTAGTCGGATTTGACACTGGCCAGATTGGCTTTCTGGTCGAGCAGGTTGCTTTGTAGCCGGGCTTCCAGGTCGCGATAGGCCGCTACGGCGCCAGCGAGTTGCAGCTGAGCGTCTAGCACTTCCTGCTCCAACGACGGATTGGAGAGTTCGAGGATGATGCTGGCGGCGGTGACTATGGCACCGGCGTCGATGATGATGTGTTCGACCCGGCCGTTGGTCTCGGCCGAAATCCAGCGGATCTCCTCCGGCACCAAGCTGCCGGGGCCACGTACCGCGCGTAGCATTTCGCCGCGCTTGACGGTTTCCACCCAAACGGACGACGCCTCGACCCGCCGAGCGGCAGGCTCCAGCCGGCTGAGAAAATAGGTGATCAGGGCGACGACCGCGAGGACAGCGACCACGGTCATGATTCGTTTGCGTTGCAGTTGCTTCTTGCGCTCCGGACGTTGGATGTCCATAGGATCCTCCTGACCGACTTAGTTAGGCAAGGCTCATGCCATGGGTTCATGGGCTCTACGTAGTTGGATCCCGCCGGGTTGCGGTGCTGAGTTAGGAAAAGACCGTCCGTTTGTGGGATGCGGCCGTCCCATGAGCGAACGGCAACGGTTTCGAAACCGCGGCTCGCGGCGACGTTCAGCGGCCCTTGGCCGTAGACCCACTGAGAACCGTCGGTAGAGGACTCAATCGTTGGCGGCGGCCAGAGCGTCGATCCGGCGAGCCAGGGCGAGGTCGTGCTCGCTCAGTGCGCCGACATCGTGGGTGCTCAAATCGATAGTGAGTCGATTGTAGACGTTGAACCACTCGGGATGGTGGCCTTGGGCTTCGGCTACCAGGGCAACGCTGGACATGAAACCGAAAGCGCTTACGAAGTCGTCGAACAGCAGCTCGCGATGGAGCTTGCCGTCCTTCAGTGTCCAAGCGGTAAGCTCACGGAGGGCTGCTTCGATCTGTGGTGGGCTGAGTTTCTCGACCGACATGAAGTCCTCGCCAAGCGGCTGTGCCCGGCGGGGCTCGAACCTTGTCAATCGGCGCCGCGGGACAGGGTTTAGGGATTTTCACGATTCATTGCGGTTAGCATAATGGAAGAGTTCTATGCCTGCCCTTGATTCCATCAAAGCCAAGTCGTTCGTAGCTCGGTCATTGGCCATCGTCTTGCTGGCGATTTTCTCGCTGGTTGCAGGGTACCCGTCAGCGGCTCGAGGAGCTGGGCTGACGGTGGCGTCGTCGTACGCGGTAGTGGTGCGGAAGGCCGTCGAACCGCCACGAATCGAGTTGCTGTTGGCAGTCGCTGGACTGCGCCATGGTTGGCTCGAAGCGACCTCAATGACCCACCCCGACTTGCCGCCGCGGCTGTGGCTGCTGGAGCCGGCGGCGGATGCGGTGGAGATGCGACTGGATCTACCGGCCGCCTTCAGTGACCAAGTGGTGATGCTGTGCCGGGCCGCTGAAGCTGATGACGACAGTGTTCGCGGGGTGCTTTGCGAGCAGCCTTTCCTGCAAGCCGGAGATCAGTTGCTCCTTTCTTGGACTGAAGGGGCGGCGGTGACCGGCACTTACTTGTTTGATCGCCGGCCGATCGCCGGGGTGCGGGTGGCGGCGGTGCCGGCTGGTCTCGGCACCCTACGTCCCTTCACCATGCCGCTGCGGGCTACAGCAAGCGCCGTGCGTAGGGAAGTGTGGACCGATGCCGACGGCAGCTTCCGCTTGCCGCCCTTGGGTCCCGGCGAATACTTGTTGGAAGCTCTCTTGCCCAGTGGTCGCATCCATCGCGGTGACCCCTTCGTGTTGGCACCAGCGGTGAGTCTGAGGGCCGAGCTTGGCCTCGATGGGGAAGTTGCGGTAGCCCGCGATCTCGGGGTGATCTATGTTGACGATGCCCTAGCGGTCGAGATCCTGGCCCGTGATGCGGCGGGACAGTCGTTGGCCGGTGTGCGGGTGGAGGCCCGCCAAGGCCGGCAGGTGTTCGAGTTACGCACCTTCGAGGGCGAGACTGATGCCGAGGGGCGCCTTGGGCTGAGTGGATTCGAACTGGACTTGCCCGCCACCGTGATCTGCCGTCGCGACGGTTATCTGCCAGTCGAGCAGGAGTTCGAGCAAATACCAGCGCGGGTGACCTGTGCTCTGGGCCGACCAGCGATGGTCCGTGGCCGGGTATTGGACGGCGAGGGTCTGCCGCTGGCTGGCGCCAGAGTGAGCCTGGCGGCCGGCGACAGCTTGCCGATCGAGGTGCAGGCGGCCAGCATCTGCGCCGGCGATGGCAAGTTCGAACTCACCGGTCTGAAGGCCGGCGAGGGCTGGTTGTGGCTCAGCGCTGGCGGTCAGGAGATCGAACGCCGGGAGATTTCGCTGGTGGCCGGTGAGACCGTCGATGTGGGCGATGTTCGGCTGCTGCTGGCCAGCCAAGTACAAGGGGTGGTGCGAGCCGCGAGCAGTGGCGAGCCCTTGGCCGGTATCAACGTCCGGGTGCTCGAACCGCCGGGTGCGAAGGTGCTCAGCGATGCCGATGGAGCCTTTGCCCTCAGCGTGCCCCGTTTGGCCGGGGTGCAGGTTGAGGCGGCGGCGGAGGGCTGGGTGACCTTGGTGGCCGAACTCACCGCCGAGGCAAGCTCGGCTGATCAGCCCTTGACCCTCGCCCTTGATCGCGCCGGTTGGCTAGGGGTTGAGGTCGAATACTCCGCCGGTCGGCCGTGCCAGGGATGTCGTCTGGAGCTGGCTCCGATCGGCGAACAGCTGCTAACCGATGGCGAGGGGGTGGCTCTCTCCGGCCCCCTGGCAGCCGGTGAGTACCGCCTCTATTTGCCGCAGATCGACCATCTCGGGTCGGCGGTAATCGAGCAGCGGTACGCCAAGGGCGCCCGCGCCAGGGTCGTGGCGGGGGAGGTTACGGCGCTGCGTTTGAAGCTCGAAGAACAGCCGTTCGAGGTGCGTTTGACACCATCGCCGACGCCGCTACAGGACGGCCTGCGGTGGCTGCTTGGCGCCCGCCGCGGCTGGCAATTCGAGCGCCGTCATCCCCGGGCCGACGGCAGCTTTGAACTCGATGCCCGAGCGGGGCAAGTGATCGAGCTGGCGTTGCTTGGCGCGGATCCGAAGACCGGTGCTGAAGCCGAGATCCGTATCGGCCGCTTGCGCATCGCGCCGGGGCAGGACTCGGCGGAGGTGGAGCTGTCGAGCAGCTGGTTGGAAGGCCGGGTAGAGATCGACGGCGAGCCCGCGGTCGGCAAGACGGTGTGGTTGATCTCGTTGATCGACTTGCAGCCGTGGGCGCGGGTCGGAGTGGCCACCGACGGCAGCTTCCACATCCCCCACGCCTTACCCGGCATCTACTCGCTGCGGGTCGATAGTCGCCCGGTCGACGTAGTGCGAGTGCCGATCCGTGGCCGGCTAAAGCTCAACACCTACCAGTTGCCGGCGGCCGATTGAGGCCGCCATGAGCTAGAGAGTGGTGCCAGCCGGTCGCGGCTGCCAGGCGTAGTCCTTGTTGGGTCGAAGGGTCTTCAGGCGATGCCTGCTAAAGTCGTCGACCGAGGGCTTTCACTGTTTGCCAAGGACCCGTTGAGGAGATTCCGATGAAAAAGACCGCTACTGTCCTCTCTTTTCTACTGCTTGGCGCCGCGGCGGCGACGCCGCTTATCGCCGCGGGCGGCTCGGCGGCCAGTACCCCGTCGCCGCAAGGCTCACCGTCGCAGTCCCCGTCGCCGCAGAAGGTGGCCCAGGAGCACTACCGAGTGGGCTTGAGTTTTCGCGACAAGGCCTGGAAGTTTGAGGAGAAGTTGGGCAAAGCCTCTACCGAGGCCGAGCGCGCCAAGCTGCGCAAGAAGATGCTGGACAGCTATGACCGCGCCGCCGGCAAATACCGCAACGCGATTTCCCGCGACGAGGGCCTCTTCCAGGCGCACAGCAGCCTGGGCTATGCGCTGCGCAAGATGGGCGACTATCCGGCGGCGCTCAAAGCCTACGACCGGGCTTTGGAGTTGGCGCCCTACTATGCTGAGGCGACGGAGTATCGGGCCGAGGCTTACCTCGGCCTCAATCGTCTGGACGAAGCCAAGGATGCTTATATGGACCTCTTCCGCCAGGATCGACCCCGCGCCGATGAACTGTTGGCGGCGATGCAGCATTGGATCGAGAAGCGCAGCGTGTTTCCTGCCGGGGTCGAGGCGTCGACGATTGATGAGTTCAAAGCTTGGGTTGCCGATCGCGCTGAACTGGCCGAGCAGTCGGCGCAGCTGTCGCAGCAGCTGAATCGGCCCTGGTGAACCGTTCGGTCGGCTTGCTGAGCGGTCTGGCATGGATCTTGGCCCTCGCGATCAGCTGGCTCGGCAGCGAGCCGCCGGTGGCGCCGCCGGCCGACCCCGGCGAGTCCTGGATTTGGCGCTTGCCGGCGGGCTTTCCACAGCCACGGGTGCCAGCTGAGAACCCAATGACGGTGGCCAAGGTCGAGCTCGGCCGCCGCCTGTTCTACGACCTGAGATTTTCTGGCGCGGGCGGCTACGCTTGTGCCAGCTGCCATGAGCAGCGGCTCGCTTTCACCGATGGTCGAGCGCGGGCGCTCGGCGCCAGCGGCGAGCGCCATTCGCTGAGTTCGATGTCGCTGACCAATGTTGCCTATGCAGCCAGCCTGGGTTGGGCTGATGCCGGTCTCAGGCGACTCGAAGATCAAGCTCAGGTGCCGATGTTCAATCAGCATCCGATCGAGCTGGGTATGGCCGGCCGCGAGGCTGAAGTCGAAGCCCGGTTGGCGGCCGATTCGCTGTATCGGCGGATGTTCGCCAGCGCCTTTCCGACGATCGAGAATCCCCTCGATCTCGACCATGCCGTTCTCGCTTTGGCCTCCTTCGAGCGCACCCTGATCTCCGGCGACTCGCCTTATGACCGACTGCTTTTCCACGATCAGCGCGGGGCCTTGTCGGCGGCGGCTCGGCGCGGCATGCGAATGTTCTTCTCCCAGCGTTTACGCTGCTTCGAGTGCCATGCCGGGTTCAATTTTTCTGGGCCGGTCGATTTTGTCGGCGCGCAGCCATCGCCGCTGCCGCTGGCGTTTCACAACACGGGTCTCTACAACCTGGACCTGTTCGGCAGCTACCCGGAGGGTGCTCGCGGTCTTTGGCAACATAGCCGCGAGCCTGGCGACATGGGCCGCTTCAAAGCCCCAACCCTGCGCAACATCGCCTTGACGGCGCCCTACATGCATGATGGCAGTGTGCCCACGCTGGCTGCTGTGCTCGACCATTACGCGGCGGGTGGGCGCACTCTCGCCAGTGGCGCCCACGCTGGCGTTGGCTACGCCAATCCGCACAAGAGCGCGCTGGTGGCGGGGTTCGAGTTCGAACGCGGCCAGCGGGATGATCTGGTGGCCTTTCTCGACAGCCTGACCGACCAGACCTTGGTTGAGGATCCAGCCTTGGCCAGTCCATTCTGAGCTGAGGGAAATTCAGTTTTTGCGGACGCGAAACCGCTCAGCCTCGGCCGGCCGGCCGGTGGCCTGGTAGTAGTCGATCAGTCGTTTGCGAGCACTATGGAGGTATTTCGAAGCGGCGGGGTTCGCATGCTCGGCTTGTAGCTGGTAGCCATCGAGCAGAAACCGCTCGGCTTCGTCGACTCGTCCGGTTCTCAACAACAGCTCACCATGGATGCTCTGTGCCGCACCGCGGTCGGCTTCGGTGGAGAAATCACCGAAGGGTGGCTGGCTGTGTTGGAGAGCCTTTTCGTAGTGCTTTTCTCGCAGATAAAAAGAAGCGAGGTTGCGGTGGGCTTGTGCCACCTGCAAGCTGCCTGGGCGGAAGACTTCGAGTTGATAACTCAGGATGCGTTTGAAGTAGCCCTCGGTGGCAGCAGGATCCTCCAGGTCGTAGCTGACCACCGCCAAATTTAGCAGGATACCGGAAATTTCTGACGGGTTGCCTTCGAGGCCTTCGAATAGCTCAAGTGCCTCTTCATAGCCGTTTCTGGCTTCTTTCAGCAATTCGTCATCGCCACTCTGCTTCGCCAGCCTCTTGGTTGTCAGAGCTAGGTTGTTCAGGAACGAAGCGCGTTTCTCTGTCCGTGCATCGACGAAGAAAGGGCGAGCTTGATTCAAAGTTGTGATCGCCTCTTGGAGTCGCCCTTGCCGGCTGTAGATCGTCGCCAGAGTGGTGAGATCCGCGCCTAGGTCGATGTGGTATCGGCCGAGGGCTTCACGATGGAGATCATAGGCCCGCAGTGAAAGCTTCTCTGCTCGTCTCCAACCGCCATGCTCGATTAGCGCGCGGGCAACCCGATCCAGGCTGCGGGCGGTCAAGGCGTGATCGGGAACCAATTGTTGGTGAATTTCTAGAGCTTCTTCGAACTCTGCTAGAGCCTTCTCGTGCTGACCTTGTGTGAGGTGAACCTCCCCCAGATTTTCCAGGTTCTTGGCCAGAGCCAAGCGCGTATCTTCAGAATCGACGCGATTTCGACGCACCTCAACTACCTGGCGCAGTAGGGACTCACCTTGGTTTAGCTCCCCCTGGTCTACCAATGCCTGGCCGAGGTAGGTTTGGGCGTTGATCAGTTGATTTGCGTAGTCTTCGCCACCGGCCTGCAACGGGTCTATCGCTGCGCTGAGTAGGGGGACGGCTTCACTCAGGAGGTTGAGACGCTGGAGGACGAATCCCAGGCTGGCTTGGGTGGAGTTGGTCTTGGGATGGCGGGCTCCCAGCTCGGCCCGGCGGGTGTCGAGAATCTCGCTGTACAGCTGGCGGGCGTCCTCGAGGCTTTTGAGTCTGCTGTAGGTGCTTGCCACCAGGGTTAGCAGGTCGGCGCGCAGCAGGGGTCGGTCGGCCAAATCCTGGCGCAGATCTACCGCCAACACATCGAGTCTAACGCTTGTGGGATTGTAGGGGTCGTTACTAAACACTGCTTGCCGGAGGAGATCTTGGACCTTCGAGCGGGTGTCCAGTTCGCGGGCGCGGCGAGCTTCGCTGAACGCTACCCAACCGAGCAGCACAACACCCAGCACCGCGGCCGCCACTGGTAGCCAGAAGCGGCGCAGGAAGCGGCTGGAGCGATAGGCGAAAGTCTGTGGCCGGGCCAGGATGGTGCGGCCGTCGAGGTGGCGGCGCAGGTCTTCGGCGAGTCGGTCGACCGTGGGATAGCGCCGCTCGGGATCCTTCTCTAACGCTTTTAGAACGATGGTGTCGAGATCGCCGCGCAGCCGGCGATGCAGCTGCTTCGGGTCGACCCCACGGTGTTGGCCGATGATCACCGGGTCGGTTTTCGAACCGCGCTCATTCGGGTCTCGAGCGGCGCGCAGGCGGCGAACCGCGGTCGAGGGCCGGTTGGGAGATTGGTGAGTGATCGATCGCCCAAGTCCCTCCGGGGTGCTGTTGTTGAGGTGGTACGGGCGGGCGCCGGTGAGTAGTTCATAGAGCAATACTCCGAGTGAGTAGACATCGCTCGAAGTGGTCACTGGTTCACCGAGGATCTGCTCTGGGCTAGCGTAGTCCGGGGTCATCGGCCGGTGTTCGGCGAGGGTCAGGAGGCGACTTGACTGACTTTCGTCGGCCAGCAGTTTGGCGATGCCAAAATCCAGCAGCTTGGGCTCGCCGTTGGTGGTGACCAGGATGTTCGAGGGCTTGAGATCGCGGTGCACTACCAGGTTGCGGTGGGCAAGCGCCACGGCGGAACAGACCTTGAGGAACAGCCGCAGCCGCTCGCCGATGGTGAGTCGTTGGCCATCGCAGTAGCTGTCGATGGGCTGGCCTTCGACATGCTCGAGGACGAAGTAGGGCAGCCCGTCCTCAGTGCTGCCGCCATCGAGCAGGCGGGCGATGTGGGGATGCTCGAGGCGAGCCAAGATCTGCCGCTCGTTCTCAAAACGGCGGACGATCTCATCGGTGTCCATGCCTCGTTTGAGCAGTTTTAGCGCTACCTGCTGTTCGAATCCTTCCTGGCGCTCGGCCAGGTAGACCGCTCCCATGCCGCCCTGGCCGAGCTTTCGGCGCAGCTGGTAGACGCCGATCCGGCGGCCGATAGCGACATCCTCTGTTGTCTCGTCATTCGTGGTCTGACTGGGAGAGCCGAGGCGAATCACCGGTTCTTCGATGAAGGTTTCGGCGGCATCTTCCTCGTCAAGTAGGGAGTCGACTTCATCAAACAGCAGGCGATCACCGGCGCAGCGGTCGCGTAGCCAGTCTCGGCGTTCGGCCGGCTCGACCGCTTCGGCCTCGAATAGCACCTGTTTGATCTCTGACCAGCGCTCTTGATCCACAGTTTGCTCCGGAGGACTCGTGCTGCGGGGGTATCCCGCGTTGGCTCTCCTTATTCTAGAAACGCGTGAAGTAGCGCCGATTTAGACCGTTGGATTGTTGATTCATCATCCATCTCGCTTGAGCTCACGGAAAAGCCACAGTTTGGCGATCTTCCATTCTCGTTTGATAGTGGTCGGTGAGAGTTCGAGCAAGGTGGAGACTTCTTCGATCGACAGGCCAGCAAAAAATCGCAGCTCGACGATGCGGCTCTGACGCTGGTCGAAGCGGGCCAAGTCGAGCAGCGCGTCGTCGAGACGCACCAGGTCAATATGTCGCCGCTCGGCCAAGTCCAGAGCCTCGTCAAGGTAGATCTTGCGCGCTCCGGAGCCGCGCTTGGCAGCGTTGTGGCTGCGTGCGTGATCGACCAGGATCTTGCGCATCAGAGAGGCCGAGAAGCCGAAGAACTGAAGCCGGTTCTTCCACTGCACCTGGCGCCGATTCTTAAGTCGTAGATAGAGCTCGTTGACCAGCGCGGTGGGTTGCAGGGTGTGGGCGTCGGATTCACGCCGCAAGTACTGCCTAGCGATCTTGTGAAGCTCGTCGAAGACCAAAGGAATGAGTTCAGCGAGGGCTTCTTCGTTACCGTCACTCCACTCGAGGAGCACCCTGGTTACGTCTGGCTCGTCGCCGCTGGCGGCGGTTGGGTCGGGCTCGTCAGCCCCATTCTTGTCAGGGGGGTTAGTCAACATTTTGATCTTCGAACTCGAATTCGGCTTGCAGCAGGGTTTCCTCGCCATCGCTTGCCGAAGTTGCCAGCACCTCGATCAAGTAGACGCCGGGGTACAGCTCGCGCCGGGAGAAGCTGGCCCGCAGTTGGACATCGTCAGCGATCGCTACCGCCAATGCTGAGCGGACTAGTGGTGGGTGTCCCGCTCGGTTAAGGATGATTCGGTAGGAATTATAGACTTTGTCTGGGTCTTTGGGTGGATGAGGAAAATCGAGGGTGTATCCAGCGTCGTCGGCCGGCAGCGAATAGATGGTCGTCGGGCTTTGGTGGCCACGGTATACGTGGGGCTCTGGCAACGAAATCAGCGCCAGATCACCGCTCAGCAAGCGCTGCTCGAACTGCTGTAGATCGCTGCGTTCACGGATCAGCCAACCGCTGCCCAGCAGCAGTAGCAGAGACGCGGCGAGTTGCAGTTTGCCCCAATGTCGCCAGCGGCTGTTTGGTTCGGTGGACCGTGATTGTGGCTCTGTGGCGCCAGGGGTGGCGCTCAGGCGGCGCCGAGCTTCGGCAAGCTCGAAGCGTGAGCGGTCTTGGTAGAGCGGATCAAGGTCGGCTTCTTTCAGCGCTAGTGAGGTCTTGTGGACCCCACTTTCGAGCTCTTCCCAGATTCGCCGGGCGGCAGCGGTGCAGCCTTCCTCGAGCTGGTTGCAGGTGTCGGCCGCGTGCAGCCGGTCTGGTGACAACCACAGGCCGAAGCCACAGCGCAGCACCAGCGGGCCGGTAGCTTGAGTGTCCCGAGTGGCCAAATCACGGCTGCCGATCAGGGGATCGTCATCGGCCGGAATCAGCAACAGGCTGGCGGGAGTCTCTCGGCGATCGATGACTACCCATTCGACCGCTAGGTCGCTGGTGGTGGGTTCTAGCAAGACATCTCCTATCCGTGCCTGGTCGCCGGAGCGCGAGGTGTTGGCGCCGAGGCGGCGGCGACCGGCGTCCTCGGCGGCCAGTTGGCGAAGCGTGTCGTAGTGGACACTGCGACTCATCTGTCGATCTCTCTCCTGCTGCTCGGTGGATTCTCCACCCCGTAGTCTACTAACCGGCTGCGTTGTAGAAATGGCCGCATGGCAATGCTGTAGCTCCTTGCCTAGGGCCTTGAACATGCCTGGAAGGCGATCGCGGGGGATGTCGAGGGTCTTTGCCAGCCGTCTGTGTGAGGGTAGTCGGCCGTCTTGGCGCAGCCCTTCGAGGCTGCCGTCACCGGCAGCGAATGCTCGCAAATAGGCCCACAAGGAGAGCAGATAGCGTTGGCTCTTGGGCGCCGCGGTCGAGGCTCGCAGCTGGCGATCGATGCATGCCACCAACTTGCGGAACAGGTCGCGGTCCTCGATCTCCGGCTCTGGTTCCACCAGCAAAACCGCTGATCGGCGGTCCTCGTCGTTCTCGATACCCACGGCACCCTGGTCCTGAGCCAGTTGGGCGGCCCAGGCACCGCGAATGTTTGCCTTCAACGGTTGCAGCAACTCGCCGAGGACAAAGCTGTTCACTCCGTGCTCAGGCAATTCACTGAGTCGTCGAGCAAGACGACGGACGACCTCCTGATGCGCTTCTTGGGTGCCGTGGAACAGCTTGGGAAGAACTTCTTCCGCCCACCCGGCGACCGCCTTGCTCAGCACCGCGGCCGTTGCTGGCGGGCGGTCGTTCTGGAAGCTCAGTAGCGAGGCACTGAGCAGGCGTCCGGCCACTGCTTGGCGCAACTGACCCCGCGCTACAAGGGTATCGATGGCCGCCCGGAGACGCTCGAAAACTCGGTAGCCCAGTGGGTCGTGCTTGCGTTGGGTGTCGTGCAGGAAGTTGCGAATACTACGAAACACTAGACCATCGATATTGGGCTTGTGGGCCAGTTGGCGTACCAGCCCCTCGATGCGGCGCAGGAAAACGAAACTGAAGCACTCGCTGAGCAGCTCGTCCAGTGGGTCGTCGAGGCCTCTGTCGTTGGGGAGAGCCCAGGCGTTGCAGCCCAGTACGCCGAGGTAGCTGGGCGGGGTGCTCCAGGCGGAGCGTTTCTTCATCTCACTGATCAAGGCGGCTCGCAGCGCCTGCCAGAGTTCCTCGAACAGCTCCGCTGGCGGTGGCGTACCACTGCCAACGACGCTGACATAGTGAGTGAAGACCAAGGCGGGCGATTCGTACTTTGTTTGTTTCATAGTGGTCCCAAAACCCCCTGATGTTGTTGCCGCCGGTGCGACCTGCCCCTCTCTGACTGAGTGCACCTGCGAGCCGAAATCTTGGCTTCCCATCGCTGACCATCACCTATTTCCGGTCGCCGGCCTTGCGGCGGGCCACTGGCCGTGCCCCTTCGCGGCTGCCGTGGTGCCGGTGGTTGCCCTACCCCCACCTCGCAAATCATGGCTTAGAAAGAGGTCGAGTCTAGCGCCACAAGAGCACTCCAGGAAGAGCCGACGATGTCTCGCTGGTGGCCAATTGCGGGCAAACCCGGCCGTTTTACGGAGGCGCCGGTTATAGGCCAGCGAGGCAACTCGAAAACAATCAGGCCCGTGGTGCTGGCTCAGCTCCCGAAAGAAAAAATCTAGAGAGTCAGCTGCTCGGGCGATGGCGCCGGGGGGATCCCGGCCCGGCAGAAGTATGGCTAGCTGAAAGGAGGTGGTAGCGACCTACGAAACTCGTATTGAGGGGGTCTTTTCTGACCCCTCGTGACTTCAAGAAACAGTGACTTCAAGAAGTGATTTCAAGAAGTGATTTCAAGATCCAACCTTAATAGGTATTTAAGATGAAACTTTCATGTTGTTTAACGAAATGCATCGCCTCTTTCTCTCTTCTCCTACTTAGTTCCTTGCCAATCCATGCTGATGGCGACCATGGTGGCACTTGTGCCGAAGCCAGCGTGGTGGGCCAGAGTGGGGTTAGCGGTGTTCACGAGAGCGCTGCCGACGCTGATTACTTTCGCATCAATATCGCTGCTGCCGGTGTCTTGACGGTGCAACTAGCTGCCGTCGGCCAGGAGCCCCGTTTGCAGTTTTTGGGCCGCGACTGTGCGGGTAACCGCGTCGCCGTGCACTATTTGGAGAAGAGCGATGTGATCCAGGTGATGGCGGTCGACGAAGGAGGTGACTATTTCTTCGCCGTCGTCGGGCCAGCAACCGGCTCCACCGGCTCCTACAATCTATCGAGCAGTTTCTTCGCCTTGCCGACGCAGGCCACTCAACAGGTCACCCTGCCACTCCAGTCGGTCGCCCTCTGTGGTGCGCCGCAGGCGCCGCAGGTGACTCTCGAGGATGGCAATGACCTGATCCAGGTGCTCGACGACGATCCGGTGGATGATGACGGCTCGGGTGAGCAGGTCGTGGTGATCGATGTCGATCAATTTGGCGCCCTCTGGATTGGCAGCGATTCTCTGGCCGCTACAGGGTCGCTCTACACTGCCGCCGCCTGCGATAGCAAGAGTCAGATCTTCGGCGATGAGTTGCTCGCCGACGGCGGCACGGTATGGCCGCTGGCGGCTGGCACCTACTATCTGCGCTTGCGTGCTGTTCCGGCTGGCAACTCTTCAGGCAGCGTTGAGCAAGCCCAGTACACCCTGAAATACGTTGCTCTGCCGAGTCTGGGTTGAGGCCGATGCGGTAACGGCGAAGATGGCTGATACTCAGATGAGTGAAACTTTTTAGGTTTTTTTAAATCTAGGTGACCAGTTTGGCGCTTAAATGCGCGTTTAGTAGATGACCGCAAAAACAGAGACGAAGGTCAGAGAGCCCCCAGGAGGCGTCGCCGAAGCATTAGCTTGGACGTCGCCTAACGGTTGATCGGAGTCTCGCGGTCATCATGGTTGTCAGTTTCTTTTGCCACGGGAGTCTAAGAAACTATTGATTAGTGGCAATTTGACGGAGCGGTTCTGCTTGAGGGTCCAACCCCTCAATCGTATCCCGCTGGCCCGCTAGCAGGCCGCTCCTTTGGTTCATAGTATTTTCTTGGCGTAACTCTCTATAGTGATTGTCTGGGGTTGTGGGGCAGCGCAGCGCGAATGCGTTGCGCTGCCCCTCGCCCTCAAAAGACCCCGCCGGTCACGAACTTCCGCTGGGTGACTGGCGCCGCAACCCCTGAGCATCCCGCCTCGGCCCAGCAAGGCACCCAAGAACTCCACCACCTGTTAGCTTGCGGCAGTTCCTTGTTAGATGCTGGGGCGAACCCAGCGGTAGACTTTTTATGGCTACATCGTTGCAACTACCAGCAGGAGGTTGTCCGTGAGTGCCCTGGCGCGTGGCATTGGGCCACTGATATCGATCGTCGTGGCGGTGATTGTGACCGTCATTGTGGGCGGATTGCCGGTCGGGGTTGACCGCTCGCATCAAGATGCTACTGACGCTGCTGCGGTGGAGACGCCGCTAGTGTTGGCCACCAACTTGGCCCAGGCTGCGGCCCATCCGCACCAAGATCCGGATGCCGCCTACCGTTACTTCCTTGACCAACGCGGCCTTGAGGCCGGTAGCGAGATCGACCTGGGCCGTCGCTATGCGGCGGCGGTTCGGCAGATGGCGAAAATGCCGGTTCATGTAGCCAGTTCTGGTCGCTGGCGGTCGGCGGCAATGGCCAAGACGGGCGAGCTTGGCCGCTGGCAGAGTCTCGGACCGGGCAATATCGGGGGCCGCACCCGCGCTCTGCTGATCGACCCGCGGCGGCCGCGGACGATGTATGCCGCCGGGGTCTCTGGCGGTATTTGGAAGACCACCGACGGTGGAGCCTCGTGGCGCGCTCTGGCCGATCTGCTGCCCAATATCGCGGTCAGCACCCTGGCCTTGGACCCGACCAACCCGGAGGTGATTTACGCTGGCACCGGTGAAGGATTTTTTCGCGAGGTGGTGCGGGGTACGGCGTTGCCTCTGCGCGGTGCGGGAATTCTGGTGAGCCGCAACGCTGGCCAGACTTGGCGGCGGCTGCCGGCTACCGCCCATGCCGACTTTCATTGGGTCAATGACCTGGTGATCTCGAGCAGCGATTCGCGGCGGCTCTATGCCGCCACCCGCAGCGGTGTGTGGCGCTCGCTGGATAGTGGCGACTCGTGGACACGGATATTGGCCAGCACGGTCAATGGTGGCTGTCTGGATTTGGCGCTGCGCAGCGACCGCAGTGAGGATGTGCTGTTTGCCGCCTGCGGCACTTTCGAACGAGCCACCGTCCACCGGCGGATCGGTGCCGAGGCCGACGGGCGGTGGCAGGCGGTGCTGTCCGAGGAGGGCATGGGGCGTACTTCCCTGGCGCTGGCGCCCTCCAATCAAGACATCGTCTACGCTCTTTCGGCGAGCTATGTCGGAGGACCGGGGGGACTCTACAACGGTGGACTGCACGCGGTCTTTCGTTCGACCACGGGCGGTGCTCCGGGCAGCTTTCAGCCGCAGGTGCGCAACTCCGACGGCAACCAGCTCAACACCCTGTTGCTGTCCAATCCCATCGGCCAGACAGTGGTCGCCTGCGGTTTGGGTAGCAGCAATTTCAACTCGACGCTGGGTTGGTACGCCAATGTCATCGCGGTGGACCCGACCGACCCGCAGGTGCTGTGGGCCGGAGGCGTAGATCTCTTCCGCTCTGACAATGGGGGCCAGGATTGGGGGCCGGTAAGCTATTGGTTCGAGTCCCCGCCCTCCGCCCATGCCGATCAACACGCGCTGGTCTTCGATCCGCGCTATGACGGGACTTCCAATCGGCGGCTGTTTGTCGCTGGCGATGGTGGGGTCTACCGCAGTGACAACCCCCGAGCCAGCAAGGGGAGCGGGACGCGTGCGACTTGCAGCCGGCGAGAATCCGATGTGCGGTGGACTAGCTTGGCGCGGGGCTACGGTGTGACTCAATTTTATCACGGCACCCCCTATCCGGATGGCAGCCGCTTCTTCGGCGGCACGCAAGACAATGGAACCGTGCGCGGCTCTTTGGCCGCTGGTTTCGATGGCTGGAATCCGCTTTTTGGCGGTGACGGGGGCTATACCGCGATCGACCCGACGAACACCGACATCCTCTACTTGGAGACCCAGCGGCTGAATTTGCAGAAATCTGTCGATGGCGGGGCGACATTCAGCTCGGCGATCAACGGCATTACCGAGACCAGTGGCAATTTCTTGTTCATTGTTCCTTTTGTTCTCGACCCCAATGACCCGCGGCGGCTGTGGATCGGTGGTCGCAGTCTTTGGCGTAGCGCGGATCGGGCGAATAGCTGGAACCGGGCCAGCGCCACCCTGCGCGGCCAAGTCAGCGCCATCGCGGTGGCGTTGGGGAATTCCGACCGCGTGCTGGCTGGCACTAGCGACGGTTGGATTCATCGCCACGAGGCGGCGACTAGCAGCGTGGCCGCAAGCACTTGGCAGGCGACTCGGCCGCGTTCGGGCTATGTCACTTGGCTGGCTTTTGATCCTCTCGATGAGCGCGTGGCCTATGCCACCTATGCTGAGTTTGGTGGTCGCCATGTCTGGCGTACTACCGATAGCGGCATTACCTGGAGCGCGTTGGATGGCCAGGGCACGGGGCGGCTGCCAGATATTCCAGTCCACTCTCTGGTGGTCGATCCTGGTAACCGGCAGCGGCTGTTTATCGGCACCGATCTAGGAGTGTTCGCGTCGACCGACGGCGGCGCCAGTTGGGCGGTGGAGAACACCGGCTTCGCCAATACGGTGACCGAATCCCTGGCTTGGGTCGAGCGAGCCGGCGGCCGCCCTCTGCTCTATGCCTTCACCCACGGTCGTGGTGCTTGGAGGGTCGAGGTCGCGCCATCGATGGGTGGCGGTGGCGGTGGTAACGACGATTCCTGTCCTTGGCCGCTTGGACACGGCCATTTTTGCCGCGATTGCGGTCCTTGTGCCAACGGCCAGGGGGACTGCGATCGGCTTAGTGAGTGCCAAACCGGGCTCGAATGCGTCAACGACATCGGCGCGCAGTTTGGATTCGCGCCGGGGATCGACGTCTGTCGACCGGCTGCCGGTGGCGCTTGCCCATGGCCGCCTGGCCACGGCCA
This sequence comes from Candidatus Multivoradales bacterium, assembly GCA_965248925.1. Lineage (GTDB taxonomy): Bacteria > Acidobacteriota > Thermoanaerobaculia > Multivoradales > J023 > CBDFLE01. The sequence goes on from CBDFLE010000006.1 coordinate 4,343,395, forward strand.
CTTCTGCCGCGATTGCGGTCCCTGCGCCTCTGGCCAAGGCGACTGCGATAATGACTCCCAATGCCAGCCGGGGCTTGCCTGCGTTGACAATATCGGTGCCGAGTTCGGCTTCAGTGTTGCTATTGATGTGTGTCGCTAAGCTGGCACCGATGGCTTAGAATGTGCGGCCGGTCGACGCCTGAAGGGGGCTGCGATCGGGCCGGCTTGGTGCTGCTGAGAGAGGTTTCGAGATGGCTTTCCGCGCATACCCTATTGTCTTGGCGATCTTGGTTCTCGGTTCGCTGGCGGCTTGGTTGCTGCCTTTTGGGCTCAGTGTCGCAGTGTCATCGCCACTACCCTCGCTATTGCCATCGCTTCTGTCATCGTCATCCGAGCCGCTGATGGTGGAATCACGCAGTTGGCTCTCCGAGATATACACCGTAGATCGCAAGTACGGTTCGATGATGGGCCCTTTTAGCCAGCGCGAGTTGAGCCTGGGCGAGGCAGGTGCACCGCGCGAACTGCTGTGGATCACCGGCTACCGTGCAGTGATGGTCAGTGCCGACGGCGAGACCCGAGTAGCCCGAGACTTCATGTGCCACTCCAATCTCGATATCAACTCCGAGTCCCACCGCCAGGCTTTCTCCACCGATCTGGCGTTCAGTCCGCGTCTCTTCACCCTGTCCCAAGGCCAGTTCGAAATTGAATTTCCGGCCGGATTTGGTATTCCGCTGCTCTCTGACGAGGTGCTGTCGCTGGGTACGCAAGTGTTGAATCTTAATATCGAAGGGAAGAGCTTCGCGGTGCGCCATCTGGTGACGGTGAACTTCGTTCGCCAGAGCCAACTCGAACTGCCGATGAAACCACTCTTTCCTATCGGCGCCTATGGTCTCAAGCTGCTCGCTGGTGATCACGCTTATTTTGGCATCACGCGGCCCGACGGCGAGCGGCATGGTCCCGGGTGTCTGGTCGGCAAGAGTGCATCGGAGCATAGCTACGAAGATGCCCTGGGCCAGACCTTCACCGGCCATTGGGTGGTCGAACCAGGACGTGAGGTCAACCGCACCCTGGTGACCCGGCTGATGCTGGTGCCCTTTGCTACCCGAGTGCATTACATCGCTGTTCATCTACATTCCTTCGCCGAGTCTCTGGAGCTACGCGACCTGACCACTGGCGAGACTCTCTTTCGCAGCAGCGCTCGGGGGCATGAGGACCGCATTGGTTTGGCGGCGGTGGAGCACTATTCGAGCAGCGACGGGTTCGCGGTCTATCCCGACCACGAGTACGAGTTGGTCAGCGTCTACCACAACACCAGCGATCAGCCCCAAGACTCGATGGCGGTGATGTACATGTACCTACGTGACCATGAATTTGAGAGTCGCTACGCCGTTCGCCAGGACTTTGACCAGTTGTTGCGTTGAATCGCGGTCCGTGCCGTCGCTTGAGTCAGTGAGGGCAGAGGTCTTGCCAGCTGATTTGTGAGTTCTGCGGCTGGTTTTGGCTCGCTGGCTCGGTGGAGGGTTCCGGCGTTTTCTGGAACCACGTTTCCTGGAATCCTGCGAGTTGGCGGCGGGCGAGAGAGAGGTCGGGGCTGATGCTGAGGGCTTTGCGGTAGGCCTTTTCCGCCGTGCTGTGGTCGCCCATGGCTAGCAGGGCATCGCCCAGGGATGCGGCCAGAGCAGCGCGGATCTTGGTGCCGCTACGGTTTAGTTGCGGGACTTCTTGGCACAGCAGCCGAGCGGTCAAGGCGGCGTCTTGGGCGATCAAGGGGGCGACGAGTTGGCGTGCCCGAGTCGGGGTTAGCCGGCCCTGCCGCTGATAAACCTCGATCGGCCATCGCCCGATCAGCGGATAGGAGGCGATCTTGCGAAACTGGCGCTCGAACACCGCCCGCCCGTCGCCTTGGCGGAAGCCAAACATCAAGGCGCGGCTGCCGAGACCTTGGTGGGCGCGACCCTGGATCATCGAAACTATGAAGTCCGACTGCATCAGGGTCTTGATCACCTGCAGAGGAGCTTCGTAGATCAGCTGCTCATGGTGCGGTCGACTGAGGTAGGCGAAGGGTCGCGGTGACAAGATCTTGCTGCTGGAGATAAAGCCCACATGCGGTTTGCCTGGGCCACCGCTATGCGCGCGACGGACCAACTGAACGATCTCTAGGGCTCGCCAATCGAGAGGGTCAGGCGGTGCGCTGACGCCGGCTAAGATTCGCTGCGAAAGGGTCGGTGGTTGCTGCCGTGGCTGCCAAGCAGCTTGCCAGCAGATAAGCAGACTACCGAGGACTAGCAGGGAGGTGAAAATCCTGCGGCTACGGCGGTTCTCGAACTGCTGCACCCAGGCTGCCGCGATCAGTGCCAATAGGGGGTAGGTGGGCACAAAGTAGTAGAAGTTCTTGACCGCCTGAAGCGATAGCAGGAGGGTCGAGCTGACGCAGCAAGCAGCTAGGAGCAGTACCGCCGATTGGCGTTTGACGATCCCCACCACTAGGCCGATGGCAACGGCTGTCGCCAAGAAGAGGGAAGCGTCCTGGTGGAAATGCTCGACATACCAGAAGATCGACTGACGGTCGGCCCAGCGCTGTGAGTAGGTGGCTTGAATCTGCTGCGCGAAGCTCAGCGTCTGGCCCAGTACGCTGAAGTAGAAGGCGCCAGCCAGGGTTACCGTAAGGGCGATCGCGGGTAGCATTCGCCGAAAGATTCGTTGTTTCAGATTGCGCCAGAGGACGGCTCGGGCGGGCTCGCTGCGGCTGGGATCGGCGAGTCCGTCGCCGAGGGCCAGCAGGCAGACCAGGGCGCAGGGGGCGAATAGAAAGATCGCCGGATAGACCGATCGCATCAGCAGCCCGTAGCCGAGGATCAGGCCGAAGAGCAGGGAAAAATCGAGTCGGCGCAAGCGATCCGTTTTGAAGATGGCGTAGGTGCCGAGGGTGGTGATCGCCACCACTCCAAAATGGGGCCAGAAGATCCTCGCCAACACGCCGACATGGGGGGCAGTGGTAGCCAGCAGCATGCCCAGCAGTGCTGTCCGCCGGTCGAAAAGCAGCTGGCCGAGGGCATATGTCGAGAAGACCAGCATTGCCAGGTAAATGGAGTTGACCCCCAAAATAGCGACGTCGCCACGGGTGCCAAAAGCGGCATAGAACGGTGTTGCCAGGCCAACAAAGAAGAAGGTTGGCCGCACACCGAGACGCTGGAAGTAGGTTTCCCGCAGGGTCACTCGACTCGGCGAGCGCAACATCTCGTAAGTGTCCAGACTCTTGCTCAAGTAGGAGGCTTCGTCCCACAGCGGATTCAGATGGTCGGCTCTCAGCCAGTAGGCGTTGTGGAGAATTGAGCCGAGGAGTAGGAGCAAGGCGCCGGCAAGGTGCCCGCCTCGCGGCAGGTCACCAACTAGCTCGCCGAATAGGCGCCGCCACGCTGAGGAGGATTCGGCGGCTGAGTTCAGTGCTTGCATGGGAGCGTAATTCCGACCGACGCCGCGGTGGGGAAGAACGCCGCGCCGTGCTTCGTTGATAGTGTCGCGGGAAGAATAACCTACGTCGGACTGATCTCTGACGCCGAGGAGCCTCTGTGCTGAGACGATGTAGTAGGACACTTCGAGAACTGGCGCGCCGAGAGTGGGTTGGGGGGCTGAGCGGACTGCCGGCGGCGCTACTGTTGCCGCTGGCGCTGCCGTTAACTTTAGCTATGCTCGGTGGCTGTCAGCAACCGCCGGCAGAGGGCGAGCCCGGCGGCGAGGTCGTGAGTCTACCCGCCAAGTCCCACAACGTCGTCATCATGCTGATTGATACGCTGCGCGCCGATCGTTTGGGAGTTTACGGCTACGAGCACCCGACTTCCCCCAACATCGACCGCTTGGCGGCCGAGTCGGTGCTTTTCGAGCGAGCCCACGCAGCGGCGCCTTGGACCTTGCCCTCGGTGACTTCGCTGATGCTTTCACAACCGCTGTGCGAACACGGGGTGGTCTATGATCGTCAGACCTTGCAGCCCGCGGCGCGGCCGCTAGCCTTGCGGCTTAACGAATTCGGCTACCGGACCGCGGCTCTCTTCGTCAATCCCTATGCCGGCAAGCTCAGTGGGTTGGATTTGGGATTCGAGACTAGCCGGCTCGAAAGCCGGCAAAACGATGGGGCGCGAGTGGCCGAGTGGTTGGCCGAGTCGACCGGCGAACGGCCCTTCTTCCTCTACCTCCACAACACCGAGCCACACAATCCGCCGGCAGCCAAAAGGCGTTTCCTCGATGCCCTGGGCTATCGCATCGATCAGCAAGAGCGGCAGGAGCTGGCTAGCTTGATTCGCCGCTATCGGCAGCTGACCCGAATCGACTTCGTTCGCGGCCAAGTTCTGGGAACCACCGATAACACGGTCGAGCAGCAGCGGGCCTTGGCCCGTCTCGACCAGTTGCGGCCGCTTCACGAGCAGCTTTACGATGCCCAAGTGATGGCCGCTGATGAGCGCGTCGGCAGTGTCGTCGAGACCCTTCGAGACCACGGCCTGTGGCGGGACACGCTGTTTATTCTGTTGGCGGACCATGGCGAAGAGATGGCTGACCACGGGGGTTGGCAGCACGACCAATCGGTCTACGAGGAGCTGATCCATGTGCCGTTGCTGGTCAAGCTCCCCGGGGGGTCGCACGCTGGTGAGCGGGTTGGCGCGCGGGTCAGCTTGCTCGATGTTCTGCCCACCGTGATGGCGGTTCTTGGACGCTCCGACTTGGCTCAGAACAGCCGCGGTAGGAGCCTGCTGGCGTTGCTCGGCGACGGCGAAACCACTGCCGAATACAGCGGCATGCGGGTCACCAGTCTGCGGCACAACGCCAAGAAGTACTACCGGCCCTGGTTCGAGCAGCGTGGAGATGTCAATGTGGTGGTGGTCGACGAACCTTGGAAGGGAATCTACAACGCCGAGGTGCCGTCCTTCGAACTCTACGATCTATCTCGCGATCCCGGCGAGCAGAACGATCTCAGCAGTCGTTTGCGGCGCCGTACCCGAGCCATGTTGCGCTGGGCCGAGGAGTATCGACAGAGTTGCTTGGCTCTGAGCCTCAATGCCCCGCCCTCGGCGGTGGTCGAGGCTGATCAGTTGCGGGCGCTCAAGGCTCTGGGCTACGTCAACTGAGCGGCCCTCGCCCGGCGGTTGAGGCCTCGATTTGAGGCTGGACAAGAGATAGCCAGAATGGCATACTAGCGTACGAGCGTTATTCAGCCCGCCTCGGCACATCGAGACGGAGCCGCAAATGGCGTTTCGCCACGCAAAACGCCTATCGCTTCTCAGAACAGCAGACGTTCAAGACAGAAGACGCTACAGGCTAATCAGAGACCCAGCGACTTGGAGGAATTTGAAGTGAAGACTTTGCACCGCCCCTCGACCCTCGTGATTGGCCTGCTGATGGCCTTTGTGGCCGTTGCGGCCTTCGGTCAGAACACCCTTGCCGTCACTGGAGCCGCAGCGCTCAACGGCACCAATTTTGGCCTCGAAGTAATCCTCGACGGCTCGACCAACAATGTCTTCGTGCGCGATGACTCGCCGGCTGACGAAAGCGTCTACCGGGCCATCTTCTGGCTCGATCCGAATGCGCTGACCATGAACGCATTCGACCGTACCGCGGTGATCAGCGGCCGTAGCGCCGGCAACCTTGAGATCATCCGCTTGCAGTTGCAGCACAATGGCTTCAGCTACCGGGTGCGCGCCGCTTGCCTGAACAACGCGGGAGTCTTCAAATTCGCCCGCGTCAACGGCAACGCCCAGAAGTACATCGTCATTGGCGACAACTCGACCGAGGTTACGCTGGAGACCGTCTTCGACAACAGCAACTTGGGCAGCTGCGAGCTCAGCGCCAATGGCCAGACGATCTTCAACAACGGCTACCAGGCCGGCAGCTACGCGGTCACCAGCATCCGCTTCGGCACCAAGAACCCGAACCCGACGATGAGTGGCACTTACTATTTGGACGAGTTCTCGTCCTTCCGCACTCTGGCTCCGTAAGAGTGGCCCTGTAAGCGGTTTTTCTAGATCGCTGATCGAAAGCCCGGTTTCCTCACGGATGACCGGGCTTTCGTGCGTTTGCGGGAGGCTCGGGCCCGGGCCCGGGCCCGAAGCGGCTGGCGATCGGGGCTAGCGGCCGGCACACTGAAGAACCCAGCTGGCTAGCACCTCGTTCTCCTCGATGTCGGGATGGACGATCGCCGAGTGCCCGTCCACCACCGCTAGTTGCAGGCCGTTGCGTAGATCTTGCAGCAGACTGTCGAAGAGATCGAAGTCCGCGGTCTGCCGCGGGTCGCGATACACCCGAGGGATGCAGTCGAGCAGCGCTCGGGTAGCCTCGGCCGGGCCGCCGTGGATGGCGCAGAAGGCTAGCAACATCAGCAGATAGGGCATTGCCGCCAGGCCGTGGGTGCGCGAGGCTTGGCGCGGTCGCTCACGAGGCATGTTGGTTTCGGCATAGTAGAAGTAGTCGCTGTCGAGCAAGCGTCGGTACTTGGCCAGGCCGGTGGCGATGTCGTCGTGCTCGTCATAATCGGCATGGCGAATGCTGCCGCCCTGGTCGATGGCGATGTCGATCACCGCCGCGCCGCGGCGCATGCGGCGGATATGATGATCGAAGTCGCAGACCTTCTCGGCGGCACTGGCGCCGCTGCGGTGGGCGAAAACGATGCCGATGGCGTCGTCGATCGCCTCCTCCGTGAGTTCGGTGGCGAAGGTCACTCGCGAATAACCGAGTTTCTCGAGTTCGCCCGCGAGGCGCTCGGTGGCGGCTTGGAAGCACTCCACAACCACCAATTCGGTCTCTTTGGGCAGCTCGCGGATGGCGGCGAAACCGGCTATGCCGCCGCCGACTACCACCACTCGACCACTGCCCAAGCCGTTCTTTGTCACTCCTTCGAGCAATTTCTCGCCCGCTACCGAACCAGCGAAGCGGGACATGCTGGCGACGATGGGGGTGCGGTCGATGTCGTTCGACAAGTAGGCGCAGCCGCCGACCGTGCCGCCGTCGAGAATGGCGCTGAAGTTGCGCCGTCGTAGCAGCTGGCACACCGCTGGCGGTTTGCTGGCCAAGTGCAGAGCTCCGAGACGCAGAAATGGCCCCGGTAGCTCGGCTTCCCAGCCGGTGGGTTCTTTGAGGGCATGGACCAGATCGAAGGGGCCGTGCTCGGCCAACTGATCGAGCTCAAGAACTTGGGCGCGAGCGTCGCGGTATTCCTGGTCGCTGGCCCTGGCCCGCTCGCCGGCTCCGGCGACGACGTAGAGCTTCGGTTGCAGGCCAGTGCTCTCCAGGTCCAGGCGCAGGCGGTGGATGTGCGACGGAGTCAGGGCGACCCGGGTTTCGTGGCCGATGTGTTCGTCGGTGCCGAGCAGCATGCTGACCCGTGGTCGGGCCCACTGGTGGTGGGCTAGCCGCTGCACCAAGGCGGTCTGTAGTTGATCGATGGTTGACATCGGGCTAGTCCTCCTGGCGAGTTACCAGGTGGTATTTCTTCTGTCCGCGGCGAATAATGAGGACCCGGCCGCCGAGGAAGTCGTCGCCTGATACTTGGTTCTTGGCGCTGTCGACGCGGTGGTTGTTGAGGTAGATCCCGCCATCGCGCAACAGCCTCTTGGCGGCGCCTTTAGAGTCGGTGACGCCGCAGCGGACTAGTAAGTCCGGGATCGGCAAGCCTCCTTCGAGGTCACTGCTGGTCAGGCTGCTCGAGGGGACGTCTTCGAAGATATCGAGGATCTCACTCACTTCGAGGGAGTCAATGGCTTCACCGAAGAGGATTCGCGCCGACGCTTCAGCCCGTTCCAAGGCGGTTGGGCCGTGGACTCGCTCGGTGATGTCGGCGGCCAGCCGGCGCTGTGCGGCACGAGCGCTGGGGTTGTCGCTCAGCTGCTGTTCGAGATCGCCGATCTCGTCTTGGTCGAGGTAGGTGAAGCTCTTCAGGTAGTTCACCACGTCGCTATCGCTGGTGTTGAGCCAGAACTGATAGAAGCGGTAGGGGGAGGTTCGGGCGGCGTCGAGCCAAATAGCGCCGGCTTCGGTCTTGCCAAACTTCTGCCCGCTCGAAGTGGTGACCAGGGGGCATACCAGACCGTGGGCGCGGCGCCGTTCGACGCGGCGGATCAGCTCGGTGCCAGCGGTGATGTTGCCCCATTGATCACTGCCGCCCATTTGCAAAGTGCAACCGTAGCGGCGGTTGAGCTCGAGGAAATCGTAAGACTGGAGCAAGAGATAGCTAAACTCGGTAAAGGAGATGCCCTCTTCCTGCGCCAGCCGGCGGCTGACAGACTCCTTGGCCAGCATGTAGTTGACGGTGAAGTGCTTGCCAATATCGCGTAGGAAGTCGATCGTCGGGATGGTGGTGAGCCACTCCGCGTTGTCGATGATCCGTGCCGGATTGGACGGGGATTCGAAATCTAGGATCTGGCTCAGCTGTTGGCGAATACCCACCAGGTTCTGCGCCACTTTCTCGGCGGTCAGCATGTCGCGTTCAGTGGATTTACCACTCGGGTCGCCGATCAAGCCGGTGCCACCACCGACCACCGCGATCGGACTGTGGCCGGCTCGCTGCATGCGCGCCATGTTCATGATCTGCAGCAGATTGCCGACATGCAGACTGGCTGCGGTGGGGTCGAAACCGATGTAGAGGGTTACTTTGCCCTGGGCGAGGTGCTCTTCGAGTCCCTCGGTGCGATCGTAGACCTGGCCTCGCCAGGTCAGCTCTGCGAAGACGCTCAAAGCGGTACCTCCTACGACCCGTGTCACTGCCGGGCGAACGGGCGCCGCTGAGTTTGAAGAAGGGTCCGGTGCGGTAAATCGAGAAAGTCAGGCGCAGAGTAGCCGTGCAACTGCTGCCGGCCGGCTGCGTATTGAAGGTCGATGCTAGCATTCCCTGCCATGATTTGCCGGTTGCGAAGAACTCTATGCCAAGTCGTCATCGGTGGGCTTTTTCTGCAATTGGGGGCGCTAGCCCCGGCCGCTGAGGCGGCTGCGGAAGGCCGTCAATTTCTCCGTGGCATGACGGTCTCCTGTCCGGGAGCCGGCCGCATCTGGGGCAGCCCGGCGATGGCCGAGGCTCTAGATCAACTAGCTGATCTCGGGGTGGGCTGGGTGGCCATTCACCCTTATGGCTGGATCGGTCGCGATGGCGAGGTGCGCTACCGGCCGGCCGCCGAAACCGGCTATCTAGAACGCTCGGTCGAGCTGGCTCGGGCGCGCGGTATCGAATTGTTCTGGAAGCCCCACTTGGGCTATTGGGGCAGTTTCGAATGGCGGGGGGCGATCGAATTCGGCGAGGATCAGGCCGCTTGGAAGCGGTTCTTTGCCGACTACCGAGAATTTATTGTTGACCAAGCGCGTTTTGCCGAAAGCGCAGGTGTGCGGTTGTTCGCGGTGGGTGTCGAACTCGAAGGAACGACCGCTCGAGAGGCTGAATGGCGCGCCATCTTGGCTGCGGTGCGGCAGGTTTACTCCGGTGAGCTGACCTACTCGGCCAACTGGGACACCCTTGATGAGGTGCCATTCTGGGACGCTCTCGACACTCTCGGGGTGCAATTTTACTTTCCCTTGGCTACGGTTGATCAACCGGCCAGCGAGAGCTTGGAGGCGGCCTGGGATGGCCCCCTTGAGACCTTGCGCAGGCTGTCGCGGCGCCATGGCGGCAAGCCTGTCGTGCTGGCTGAGATCGGCTACGATCTGTCGCCGGTGGCGGCGAGCCAGCCTTGGGCATCACGTCGCCAGGACAATCCGGCCAACCGCTCTCTGCGTCGCCAGCTGATGGAAGTGGCTTTGGCGCGCGCCGAAGCCGAACCACTGATCCAGGGCATGTTCTGGTGGAAGTGGATGCCGGGCTCCCGACGGGGAGACTTTTCGATGCGTGACGCCGAGGCATTGGACATTCTGCGTCATGCCTGGGGGCAACAGTCCGCGGATCGCGGCAGCTCTTCCTCAACTCCCTAGCCGATTCCTTGCTGCCGCCTCGAGCAGGGTCCGCAAGATGGGCAGCAAGGGGCGATCGGCCGCCGCCCAGTCGAGTTCGTCGAGCTGGTCGTGACTCACCCAACGCAGAGCCAGGTGTTCGTTAGCCTTGGGTTCGCCGTGGAGAATTTGGGCTCGGTAGACCGCCAACGAAATGCTCCTGCCGTCGCCGTCGGCGCTGCCATGGCCGAGTAGTTGGCCGACCTCGATCTCGACCCCGAGTTCTTCGATGATTTCGCGCCGCAGGGCTTGACGGGGGCTCTCGCCGGATTCGATCTTACCGCCGGGGAGCTCCCACCGGAGTGCATTCGACATCTGCTCACCCCGTTGCGCGGCGAGTAGCCTGGGGCCGTCGAAGATCGCAGCTCCGACCACCGGCAATGAATCGGCTGCCGCGGGCTGGCCGCGCGGGGTGTTCATTCCGGGTCGGTATCGGTATCGGTATCGGAATCGGAATCGGTATCGGCTGGCGCTTCGGTGGTGAAGGCGCCGAGGACGGCGAGGGCTTCCCCGGCCCTGTCGCGGGGTACCATCAGACGGGCGCCAAGGCCAGTCTTGGCCCGGCTGATCAGCTGCGATGGCATGGGCAGTAGGGCCTGAGCTTCCTCTCCTTGGACCAAGAAAGGGATGCCGGCGGATCTCAGCACGGATCTGATCACCGGCAGCAAGCTGCTGTCGGCAGTGGTGAAAACTTCCTGTAGATCCGAGTCGCTGGCGTTGGTTGGCGGAGTTCGCATGGCTTGCCTCGCTGGTTTGGTGATCTTCCTTCCCGGTGGGCCGAGCTGCATTTTTGCATAGTGGTTCCGGAGACTGGAAATCGGTCCTATAATCGCCCCACTCAGAGGGCCGGCGCGGCGCCTGGCCCCTAGAAGCCCCGGAGTATCCACCGATGACGATCAGTAGCGAGAGCTTTCGCGATGTTTTGCGCCACTTCCCCGCGGGTGTCACTTTGCTCACCGCCTGTGTTGGCGGCGAACGACATGGCATGACGGTGTCGGCATTCTCCTCGGTATCGGCAGATCCGCCGCTGGTGACGGTGATCGTCGATCGTGCTCACTCGATGCACAGCCTGCTAGAAGATCCCGCCGCCGCTTTCGCCATCAATTTTCTCGCCGCCGATCAGCAGAACTTATCCGACCGCTTCGCCTTCGAGAAGACGGAAGACCGTTTTCTTCTCGGTAGCTGGCAGGTCGGCAGCAACGGCGCTCCGGTGCTGAGCGACGCAGTGGCGGTGCTCGAGTGTCGCCGGCATGCCAGCCACTCGGCTGGCAGCCATGTGATCTATATCGGCGCAGTCGTCGATTGTCGGGTGGCTCGGCCGGACGCTCGGCCGTTGGTGTATTGGAATCGCGGCTACCGCCAGCTCGCCGACAGCTGAGCATCTCTGCCGTGGCCGATTCACCTTCTGATCCGTTGCCCGAGGTGCGAGCGTTGAATCCCAGGTCAGCGATGGGCGAGCATACTGCTGCCACCCGGCGCTGGCTCGACCAACGCTACGCCCGCTATGCCGATGGTTCTTACCAGGGGCATCAGCCGATATATGGCTTTGGCTCGCCGCACAGTGAACCGCCGCATTTACCGCGCTTGGCGCGAACCCTGAATTTGTTGCGTTGGACGGTGCCATTGAAACCGCGAACCGTGCTCGATATTGGTGGTGGCGAGGGTTATCTGGCGGCCCTGTTGCGGCGGGTGACGGGTGCCGAACCGGTTTGTGCCGACCTGAGTCGAGAAGCGGCACGGCGGGCTCGCGAGCTCTTTGGGGTTTCTTCCCTGGCGGCTGAGGGGGGGCGTTTGCCATTTGCTGACCGAGCTTTCGATGTGGTGATTGTCAGCGAGGTGATCGAGCATCTCGAAGATCCGATCGCCTGTTTGGCCGAGGCCCGGCGCTTGGCGGCACGTTGGTTGTTGGTCACCACGCAAGAGGCAGAGCCTATCGCTGGATTGCGCCGGGCGCGCTTGCGGCTGCGGCAGCCGGGAGTTCCCCACACCGAACTCAACTGGTGGACGGCGGCCGACCTGCGGCAGTTGTTGGGTTCACCGGCGCGCCTGAGTTCGCAGTATTTCGCCATGCTGTCCCGCGACGAAAGCCGGATGTCAGAGCGAGAGGCCGTGGCGGCGCTGCACCGAGTGCTCGATGTGCCGCCGCGCACTACTTGGCGTGGAGTTGGAGTGATGGGGCTTTGGTCGCGCAGCGGCGACTCTGCGCCGCCACCGCTGGCGCTAGAGGATGCGCAGGTCGATCGTTGGGCGCGGCTGCTGTGTTCGCCCGAGATCGGCGGCTATTTGGCCCGTCCGCTGGACTACGATCCGGCGTCCACGGCTAGCGGGATCAAACTCGACGACGGCGTTCCCACCTACTTTCCCGAGTCCCCGCCGCCGTCGGTCGAGCTGCCTGGTTGTGCCGACCTGCGGCGCCGTTTTGATCCGGCCAATGTTGCCACGGGTGACCGCGAACGCTGGTGGCTGCAACTTCGCCTCGATATTTTCCGGGCTTTCGTGGTGCTCATGATGGCGGAGCCGATCGCGGTCAAGGTTGCCTGGTTGCGGCGCAAGCTGGCCCTGCGGCGAGGGGTTCGGCCGGCGGCCGCTGAAGAACAAGATCTGGACTAGCCAATTCTCACCAGTTGATTGGCACCCTGAGGGTGACCAGTGATAATAGGCCCCATGAGTACCAACCGCGAATTGTCGAAGCTCTTCGGCCAAATGGCTGCCGCCTTGGAGTTGCTGGGTGCCAATCGATTCCGGGTCAATGCCCATCAGCGAGTAGCGCGCTTGCTCAAGGATCTGACCGAGGATGTGGCAGCGCTGGTTGAGGAGGATCCCGCGACCGCCGTCAAGCGGCTGGCCGAGCTGCCCGGTATCGGCAAGGGTTCGGCGGAGAAATTGGTCGAGTATGTCCAGACCGGTGCGATGGAGGAGCATGGCAAGCTGCTGCAGGAAGTGCCGAAAGGGCTCTTCGAGGTCCTCGATATTCCAGGCATCGGGCCGAAAGCGGCCAAGTTGATGTGGGATCAACTGGGCATTACTTCGGTGGCCGATCTCAAAGCCAAGATCGACTCGCCAGAGTTTGTGGCTTTGCCCCGGATGGGTCAGAAGTCGATCGACAACATCAAGAAAGCTATCGCCTTCAGCGAGAAGGCCGGCTCCCGGGTTCCTATCGGTATCGCTCGGCCGTTGGCGATCGAGTTGCGCCAGGCGCTGGCGGCGGTGCCTGGAGTGCAGCGGGTGGAGTACGCTGGAAGCTTGCGACGAGGCCGCGAGACCATCGGCGATCTGGATTTTTTGGTTGCTGCCGAGGATCCCGAAGCGGTGCGCGAACACTTCGTCTCGCTGCCTGCGGTGACCCAAGTGTTGGCTCGCGGCGAGACCAAGTGCTCGGTGCGCTTGGAGGTCCAAGGGGTCGTCGTTCAAGCGGATCTGCGGTTAGTGCCGGAAGCGACCTACGGCGCTGCTCTGATGTACTTCACCGGATCCAAGGAGCATAACGTTCGCCTGCGGGAGCGAGCCCTCCAACGCGGCCAACGGCTCAACGAGTACGGACTCTTTGCCGGTACCGACGAGCGCCCTCAGGACACTGGCCAACTGCCGCTGGCGGTGACCGAGGAGGCTATCTACCAGACCCTCGAACTGCCGTTCATCGCTCCTGAACTACGCCAGGATCGTGGCGAGTTCGAAGGCCAGGCGCCCGTAAGGCTGATCGAGCTGGCCGACATCCGTGCTGAGTTGCATGCCCACACCATCGCCAGCGACGGTAGCCTGACCATCGACCAACTGGCTGCCGAAGCTCGGCGCCGAGGTTTCCACACTCTGGCGATTACCGACCATTCGCAAAGCTCGGTGATCGCCAATGGCTTGAAGCCTGATCGCTTGCGCCGTCACATCGAAGCGGTGCGCGAGGCCGACCAGCGAATCGACGGAATTCGCTTGCTAGCGGGTTCGGAAGTCGACATCCTGATCGATGGCTCACTGGACTACGACGACGATTTGCTCGCCGAGCTCGACGCGGTGGTGGCTTCGCCCCATGCCTCGCTGCGGCAGGAACCGGCGGTCGCTACCGCCCGGCTACTGCGCGCCATTCGCCACCCTCTGGTGCATATCGTCGGTCACCCGACGGGGCGGATCATCAATCGGCGTGAAGGCCTGGCGCCCGACATGGGGGCCTTGTTCGCCGCCGCCGTCGAGCACGACACGGCGCTTGAGCTGAATGCCAACTGGCAGCGGTTGGATCTTCGCGACACCCACCTGAGGAGTGCTCTCGTAGCGGGTTGCAAGATTGCTATCGACACCGATGCTCACGACACGCCGCACTTCGATTTTCTGATCTACGGCGTGCTCACCGCCCGTCGGGCTGGGCTCATCGCGGAGCGCTGCATCAACACCTGGTCGGCTGATCGGCTGCACAGCTGGCTGCGTTCCAAGCGTTGAGTTCTAGGTCCACCTTGCCGGCTTTCGACGAGAACATTCCTCTCGCCCCGCTGACCACTCTTGGGGTCGGTGGCCCGGCGCGTTGGCTGGCTCGCTGCCGCAGCGTCACGGAGTTGCGGCACGCACTTGACTGGGCGCGGCGGCAGGCGGTGCCCAGCTTGGTGCTTGGTGGCGGTAGCAACCTGCTGGTCGCCGATCGCGGCTTCGATGGCTTGGTGGTGATCTGCGAAAGCTGCGACCTCGAGCTGAAGAGAGCCGGCGACGGGGTCCTGGCACGCATTGCCGCGGGTCATGATTGGGACCAGCTAGTGGCTATGACGGTGGCTGAGGGGCTCGGTGGTATCGAGTGCCTCAGCGGCATCCCAGGCCGAGTTGGCGCGGCGCCGATACAGAATATTGGCGCCTATGGACAGCAGTTGGAGGATTGCTTGACAGCGGTAGAGGTGATCGATCGACAGAGTCTCGAATGCCGCCGCTTGAGCGCCGCTGAGTGTGGATTGAGCTACCGCCACAGCCACTTCAAGACGGTTTGGCGTGACCGCTTGGTGATCACCGCTATCGAGCTGCGGCTACAGCCGGATGTCTTCGGTGCGGTGCGCTACGGAGATCTGCGGGGCCGCTTGCCCGATCCCTCTAACGCCAGCCTGGCCGAGGTGCGACGAGCGGTGCTGAAGGTCAGAGCGGAGAAGTCTATGTTGCTCGATGCCACGGACCCCAACCACCTGAGCGCTGGCTCTTTCTTTGTCAACCCGGTGGTCGCCGCCAGCGTTGCAGAACGCTTGCGGCAGCAGACCGGTGCTGGTGCGGAGATGCCGGCCTATCCAGCGCTGGGCGGGGTCAAGCTGTCGGCCGCCTGGTTGATCGAGCGGGCCGGCTTTCGCCGGGGTGAGGTACGCGGCCGGGTAGGGTTGTCGAGTCGGCATGTCTTGGCATTGATCAACCGTGGTGGCGCCAGTGCCAGCGAGCTGATAGCTCTGGCTGGAGAAATCCGACGACGGGTTCGCCAACGTTTCGCCATCACCCTGTCTCCGGAGCCGGTGCTGGTCGGTTTCGAGGTTCCGCTCGACGAGTTGCTCGGGGGTTCAGGCTGATAACATCTCGCCCTCATGAAACGGCAAGAAAAAGCAGTGCAGATTCAGCGGATCCTCGATCAGCTCTTTCCGCGGGTTCCCATCCCGCTTGATCACAGCGATCCCTTCACCCTTTTGGTGGCGGTGGTGCTGTCGGCGCAGACCACCGATAAGAAGGTCAACGAAGTGACCCCCGAGCTGTTTCGCAGGGCACCGACACCGGCGCGCCTCGGCGCTCTCGAAGTGGAGGAAGTTCGGCAGCTGATCCGCCAGATCGGGCTGGCGCCGCAGAAGGCGAAGAATCTGGTCGGGCTAGGCCAGTTGCTGGCCGCGGCCGGTGGCGAGGTACCACAGACTTTTGCCGAGCTCGAAGCCCTACCGGGGGTCGGCCACAAGACTGCTTCGGTGGTGATGTCACAGGCTTTTGGCCATCCGGCGTTTCCAGTCGACACTCACATCCATCGCCTGGCGGCTCGTTGGGGACTGTCGAATGGTTCCAAGGTCGAACGCACCGAACGCGATCTGAAGCGGGTCTTCTCGCGAGACACTTGGAACAAGCTGCATTTGCAGATCATTTACTTCGGCCGCGAGTACTGCCCGGCGCGCTACCACGATCTGGCCGCCTGCCCAATCTGCGGCTGGGCTGCAACCAAGAAACGCCAGCGGGAGGAAGCCGCGGCCGATGCGAAAATCCACCGGCGGCCGAGGCGTCGATAGGGCGCTCAGGTTCGTCGCGATCGTAGAACCCAAGCCGATAAACTGGCATATGTCTTCGAGAGTAAAGACCCGTCTTGTTTCAAAGTTCTTTGTAGGGAGGGCTCGATGCGCTTAGCAGTAGTCTGCTACCCCACCTATGGCGGCAGCGGGGTCGTCGCCACCGAGCTAGCCAGTCAGCTTGCTCGGCGCGGTCACCAGGTCTATCTGGTGTCCTATGACAAGCCATTTCGCTTCGATGACGGCATCGAGAACCTGCATTTTCACCAAGTCGAAGTCAGCGAGTATCCCCTTTTCCGCTACCAGCCTTACACCCTGAATCTGACCAACAAGATCATTGAATTGGTGGAAGAGCACGGGGTCGAGCTGGTCCATAGTCACTATGCGATTCCCCATGCCCAAGCAGCGTGGATGGCGCGGGAGGTGTTGCGCGAGGAGCGAGGCCTAGACGTCAAGCTGGCCTGTACCCTGCACGGCACCGACATCACGCTGGTGGGCGGGGAGCGTAGCTTTTTTGAACTCACCCGATTTTCGATCATCCGGCAGGATCTGCTGACCGCGCCGAGCCGCTGGTTGGCGGAGGAGACAGAGCGGCTGTTCAATATCCCGGCCCACCGCATAGAGGTAGTACCCAACTTTGTTGATATCGAGCGTTTTCGCCCCTCACCTGCAGAGCGAGAACGGCGGCAGCTGGGGGCCGAGGGGCGCTTCCTACTCACTCATGTGTCCAACTTCCGACCGGTCAAACGGGTCGAAGATGTGGTGCGGGGGTTCGCGGTCTTGCGCGAAAGGCTCGATGCCGTCCTGGCCTTGGTCGGCGAAGGACCTGAACTCGACAAAGCGGTGCGTCTGGCCGATGCTCTAGGAGTAGGTGACGACCTGCGAGTGCTCGGCAAGCGCGAGCGGCTAGAGACCGTGCTCCAGGCCAGCGACCTCTTCCTGCTGCCGAGCGTGGCTGAGAGCTTTGGCCTGGTGGCGTTGGAGGCCCAAGCCTGTGGTTGTCCGGTGATCGGCTACCACGCGGGCGGCTTGCCGGAGGTGGTGGAACACGGGGTCACCGGTTTGCTATGCCCAATCGGAGAGAATGTCTGCCTGGGTACCTTGGCGGCCGATTTGCTAAACGATCCGCAGCGCCACCAAGGGATGCGCCAAGCGGCTCGGCAGCGAGCCCTAGGATTCGCGGCGGAGTCCATTATCGACCGCTACCAACGAGTCTTGGGCCGTCTGGCGGAGTCGCCGACCGCAAAGAGTCTTGCCAATTAGCCAGGGTTTCCCTTCTTGAGCGACTTCCTCGGGGTCGCTACAATCGATTCAACAGAATGGAGATACGGTGGTGGCAGGGGCTGCTCGGAGATCCTTCGTTGGAAGGCGAGGCTCCCGACCGGGCTCTCACGGTGCTACGGCAGCCGACCGCCACCTAAAGATCCGATCGGCTCGGCCGATCAAAGGGCGAGAGAGAGGGAACGCAAAAAAGCCTACGACCAATTCCTCCGCGATCGAGTTGGAATTGGATGCGGTGGGCTTCGCGGGAGCTGTACTGAGGGGTTAGCTTCCGCATCCTTCGGACGTATCCGTCCGGATGTCGGCGGGCGCTCCCGCGACGGAGCGCCCGTCACCACCTTCTTGCAGTTTTGATCGGTGGGTAGCCGTGACCCACAGCGAGAGCTAGCCCGCCTGCAAAGGCGCATCGAGGGTCTGGCGGACCCGGTGCAACAGTGAAGTTCGTGAGTAGGGTTTGAGCAGTAGGTGAGTTTCCGGCATTCCGCGTGCTTCGGTCGGGAGCAGCTCAGCACTACAGCCGCTAGTAAAAAGGGTCGGAATCCGTGCTCCGAGGTGACGGATGCGGCTATAAGCTTCACTACCGTTGAGCCGCGGCATCAGAGCATCCAGCAAAAGCAACTCGATATCTTCGGCATGCCGTTGGTAGAGGTTCACCGCCTCCCTGCCGTCGGCAGCTTCCAGCACCCGATAGCCAGCGGTACGTAGCACTCTGGCTACCGAGGTTCGCACCAGGGCTTCGTCTTCGGCCAGCAGGATGGTCTCGGTGCCGGCGATTGGCTGCGCTGGGTCCAGCTCGTCGATGGACGGCGCACGACAATTCTCTGTTGGCAGGAGAATGCGAAGCGTCGTGCCAGCGCCCGGTTGGCTGTCGAGTTCGACCAAGCCGCCATATTGCTGGACGATGCTGGCGACCGTCGCCAATCCTAAGCCGGTGTTCTCGCTCTTGGTAGTGAAGAAGGGCTCGAAGATCTGCCGGCGCAGCCGTGGATCGATTCCGCAACCGGTATCGCTAACCGCGATCTCGACCCAGTACTTGCTCGCCTCGCCGCTGAGCCGCTGGCGCTGCTCGTGGTTCAGGCGGATCTCACGGGTGGTAAGGGTGAGGCTGCCGCCCGCGCTCATCGCATCGCGAGCATTGATGCACAGATTTAGCATCAGCTGGTCGAGTTGGCCGGGGTCGGCCCGCAGCAGAGGTAGCGAGGAAGACGCCTGTAGCTGCACCTCGATGGTGCTCGGCACCAGGCAGTGAAGAAGCAACAGCAGTGAACGGACCTGCTGATTCAAGTCCAGGGCCTGCGGTTCACTCGGCTGCTGTCGGCTGAAGGCCAAGAGGCGAGAAACCAGCTCGTTGCAGCGTTCGGTGGCGCTTTCCAGGCGATGTAACTCGTCCAATAGCTGGTCATTGTTGGCCGCAAGATCCTGAGCAAGGTCGCAGTGCCCAAGAATTACCTGTAGCAGGTTCTTGAAATCGTGCGCGACCCCGTCGACCAGCTGGCCAAGGACTTCCATCTTCTGTGCCTGGCAGAGCTGTTTTTTGAGCTTGCGGTTCTCACGTTCGAGAGTGACGAGGTAGCTTTCTTCGCGTGGGACCTCCGCGTTCTCACGGGCGGCCAGTTGCCGACCGACATCTTGTCTCTCGCCTTGCTGGACGATGTCTTGCCGCTGATCCTCCATGTTCCCTCCCAGGCCATCCTCGGTGACTTTCGGAGCCAGTTCCAGCCCTTCCCGCCGTGAACGCGAAAGTTGTACCAGATGAGTAACAATAAATCGATTTTATCGCAGTAGTTTCATTTAGAGAAGAATATTTTTCGTAGTTTGACCATTTTAGAGTAATATCAAGATAGAAAACGCAGCGTTCTATCGATGTATTTTCAGATTATTGAGGAATTTTCATTTTAATTCGGAGAACTTTGAAAATTTTTCAGTTTCCCGCAGCCCAATATCTGAGAGTTTTGCGGCTTCGATACTCCAGATTGAATGCGGAAGAACGTCGTCTCTCGGCAGTGGCTCGGTAGACCTGGCGCTTAGGCAGGGCCAATCTGACTTCGTGCCGACAACGACACCCATCGTCGATCCGCATGGGAGTGGGTAGAATGCGTGGGCGGGCAAGATGCGCGGCGCCAGGTAGAATGCGCCGCAGATGAGCTGGAAACCCTCGAGTTGGGCATCGCCCATTCCCACTGGCCTTGGCCACACCAAGCCGGGACATTTCCGTGGAATGCTGAAGGTGGCGTGGGACAATCGCCGCCAATTGCCCTACGCTTGGCGGATTCTGCGCGATGGAGTGTGCGATGGCTGCGCCCTCGGCACCAGCGGCTTGCGCGACTGGACGATCGACGGAACTCACCTATGCATGGTGCGCCTAGAGCTGCTGCAGCTCAATACCGCGGCGGCTTTTCCCCCCGAGATACTTGCCGATGTCAGTCGGCTGGCCGGCCAGACTTCGGCCGAGTTGCGCCAGCTCGGCCGCTTGCCAGCGCCGCTGGTCCGGCGTCGCGGTGAGGCAGGTTTCAGGGTGATCGACTGGCGGCAGGCGATCGAACTTGCCGGCGACCGGCTGGCGGCGATCGATCCCGCTCGTTTCGCCCTCTACCTGACCTCACGGGGGATCCCCAACGAGACTTACTACGTGGCGCAGAAAGCTGCCCGCTGTATCGGCACCCCCCATGTCGACAACTCGGCCCGGCTGTGCCACGCGGCATCGACAGTGGCGATGAAGGCCAGCCTTGGGCACGGCGCTTCGACCGGCTCGTATCGCGATTGGCTAGCGGCTGACTTGATCGTCTTCTTCGGCTCCAACACTCCCAATAATCAGCCGGTCAGCACCAAGTATCTGTATCTCGCCAAGCAGCGGGGGACCCAGGTTGCGGTGGTCAATCCCTATCGCGAGCCAGGTTTGCAACGCTATTGGGTACCGTCGAATCCCGAGAGCGCGCTCTTTGGCACCCGCTTGGCGGACCATTGGTACGAGGTGGATACGGGTGGTGACTTGGCTTTTCTCAATGGTGTGTTGAAGGCTCTGCTGGAGCTACCAAAGGGGATCGATTGGCAGTTCATCGATCGTTCGACGGTGGGATTCACGGCTCTCGAAGAGGAACTGCGGCGGCAGCCTTGGCGGCTCTTGGAGCAGGGCAGCGGCATGCCTCGGCAGCAGATGGAGGCTTTCGCCGAGCTGTTGGTCGAGCGCCCCAAGGCGATCTTTGTCTGGTCGATGGGCCTGACCCAGCATGCCCATGGCGCCGACACCATCCGGGCATTGTGCAATCTTGGGTTGGCTCGCGGACTGCTCGGTCGGCGCGGCTGTGGTTTGACGCCGATTCGCGGCCATTCGGGAGTTCAGGGTGGGGCCGAGGTCGGCGCTGTGCCGCTAAATGACGCAGTGCCCGCCGAAGCGGCGGTACTCGATCGTTGGGCCGAGGTCTGGGGCTTCGACCCACCGCGGCAACCGGGGATGACCACGATGGCGCAGATCGCCGCCGCCGCCGCTGGCGGACTGGATGCCTGGTGGCTGATCGGTGGCAACTTTCTCGAGACTGTTGGCGGCGAGCAGCGCAACCGGAGTGCTCTCGAGCGGCCCGGACTGCGCATCCACCAGGACATCATGTTGTCTTCGTCGATGCTGGTCGAGCCCAGCGATACAGTCTTGATCTTGCCCGCCACCACCCGCTACGAGATCGCTGGCGGGGTGACCGAGACCACCACCGAACGCCGCATTGTTTTCTCACCGGAGATCGCCGGGCCGCGGGTTGCCGGTGCTCGGTCGGAGTGGCAAGTGTTGAGCGAAGTGGCGCGGCGGGCGCGTCCCGAACGCGCGGTGGCCATGGATTTTGCTTCCACCGGCGAGATTCGCCGCGAGCTGGCGCGAGCAATTCCCCTCTATGCGGGCATCGATAAGTTGCGGCAGAAGGGGGACCAGTTGCAGTGGGGGAGTGCCACCCTCTTCGCCGAAGGTCGTTTTGCCACCGCCGATGGCAAGGCCCACTTTGCTCCCGTCGAAACACCATGGCGTGATCTTCCTGGCGACCACTTTCGCCTATCGACCCGGCGCGGCAAGCAGTTCAACTCGATGGTGCAGGCAGAGGTGGACCCGCTCAACGGGGCGGCTCGCGACGATGTATTGATCAATGAACTCGATCTGCGGCGTCTGGGCCTGCGGGCAGGAGATCCGATCGAGCTGCGCTCGGCGAGTGGAAGTTGGCAGGGCAGGGTTCTACCGGCGCCGATCAAGCCTGGCAATGTGGAGGTTCACTGGCCCGAAGCGATGGCCTTGCTGGCCGCTGACTTGTTGGATCCTTCCTCCGGTGAGCCCGACTACAATGCGGTGGTGACGATCGAGAAGCTCACCGGAACCCGCACCCCTGAACCGCCCTCGCCGTGGGTCTGAAGTCGTGGATTTGAAACCGTGGGTCTGAAGCCGGTGGCACCCCCTAGTCAGCACGGCCCATCTTCAGCCGCCAAGACAGGGTTGGCCGAAGTCCAGGTCGAGCGCGCCGCCGGCCCAGCTGGCAGGTCCTCCGGCCGCGATTGGGTGGTGGTGGAATCGCCCCTCGAAATTCGTGTCGATGGCCAGCCCCTGGCGGTGATCATGCGAACTCCCGGCGAGGATCGAGAGCTGGCGGCGGGCTTTCTCTACAGCGAAGGGGTGATCGAGCACGCCGGTCAGCTGGCGGCCTTGGAAGAAGTCTCCGACCCCGAGCATCCCGAGGCCGAGAACTTGCTCTTTGTTCGCCTCGACCCAAGTGCTGGCGATGCTCGGGGACGCCTGCGCCGCGCACAGCGCGAGTTGGTAGCCGCGGCTGCTTGTGGGGTTTGCGGTAAGCGCCGTTTGGCGGACCTGCGGCTGCCGCCGCCGCCGATCGAGCCACGGGTGCCGGCGCTCGAACTAATGGGGGAGTTGCCGGCCCGGCTGCGCCGGGGGCAGAGACTCTTTCAGCTCAGCGGCGGGCTCCACGGCGCGGCGCTGTTCACCGCCGAGGGCGAGCTGCTGCTGCTGCGTGAGGATATTGGTCGCCACAACGCGGTCGACAAGGTGATCGGCCAGCAGTTGCTTGCTGGCCATCTGCCTCTCGCTGGCCGTATCTTGCTGACCAGCGGACGGGTCGGCTTCGAAATCGCCCACAAAGCGATCCGCGCCGCGGTGCCGGCTCTTGGTGCCGTCGGCGCGGCTTCCAGCCTGGCGATCGAGTTGGCCGCCGAGGCTGGCATGGAGCTGTTTTCCTTCCTGGCTCCCGGTCGTGGCAATCGCCATCTCTAAGGGGGCGATTTAGTCGGCCTGGCGGCGAAGCTAGGCGGGTCCGATCTGCACCAACTCGGCTTCTTGCACTTGTTGTGCCTCTCCAGAGTCACCTACCAAATCACTGTGGCAGGCTGCTTTGGCGCCATTCTCGGGGCTGATGGCGGCCCGAGTCTTCGAGGCCAGACGGTGGACTTCCGCGGGTGACAGGACGCCGCGTTGTTCGAGAATCTGTCGCTGTTCGGGGGTTAAGGCGGCGGAGATTTCAGGTTTGTCCCAGGCGTAGTCGGAGTCTTTGCCGGAGGCGAATTCGACGATTTCTTTGGAGATCCGCACGCTGCACCAGTCGTGGCCGCACATGGCGCAGAAGTCGGTGTCGACATCGAGGTCTTCGTCGTGGAACGCCCGCGCCGTGTCGCTGTCGAAGGCGAGGTCGAAGTGACGCTGCCAGTTGAGCGCCGCGCGGGCCTTGGTCAGTTCGTCGTCCCAATCGCGAGAGCCGGGAATGCCCAGCGCCACATCAGCGGCGTGGGCGGCGATCTTGTAGGCCACGCAACCCTGTTTGACATCGTCCTTCTTAGGCAGGCCGAGATGCTCTTTGGGAGTGACGTAACACAACATGGCGGCACCGTGGTAGGCCGCGGCGGTGGCGCCGATCGATGAGGTGATGTGGTCATAGCCTGGGAAGACGTCGGTAACCAGTGGGCCCAAGACGTAGAACGGCGCGCCGTGGCATACCCGGCGCTGCTCTTTCATGTTGTACTCGATCTGATCGAAGGGCACATGGCCTGGCCCTTCCACCATCACCTGCACCCCCTTGGCCCAGGCGCGTTCAGTGAGTTCGCCCAGGGTGTCGAGTTCGGCTAGCTGGGCGGCGTCGGTGGCATCTGCCAATCCCCCCGGTCGCAGGCCGTCGCCGAGGGAGAAAGAGACGTCGTACTCGCGCATCACGTCGCAGATATCGTCGAAGATCTCGTACAGGGGATTCTCTTTGCCGTGGTGTAGCATCCACTTGGCCAGCAAAGCGCCGCCGCGCGAGACGATGCCGATCAGCCGGTTTTGGATCAACGGCAAGTGCGCCCGGCGAATGCCAGCGTGGATAGTGAAGTAGTCGACCCCCTGGCGTGCCTGATGCTCGAGGGAGCGCAAGATCAGGTCGTAGTTCAGATCTTCGATTTTACGACCGATGATCATCGAGTAGATCGGTACGGTGCCTATCGGCACGGTCGATTCGTGCAGAATGGCTTCGCGGCAGGCGTCCAGGTCGCCACCGGTCGACAAGTCCATCACCGTGTCGGCTCCCCATTGCACCGCCCAGCGTAGCTTTTCGACCTCTTCTTCGATGCCCGAACTCACCGGCGAGGTGCCCAGGTTGGCGTTGACCTTGGTGCGCGCCGCGCGACCGATGGCCATTGCATCGAGGCGAAGGCCCAGATGATTGCGATTGGCCGGGATGATCAGCCGTCCCGCCGCCACTTCGTCACGGATCTGCTCGGCGCTGAGGTGGGGCTCACGCTGTGCCACGCGTTGCATCTGTGGGGTGATTTCACCGAGGCGGGCGCGTTCTAGCTGAGTCACCGCCGAACTCGCCGGGCGCGGCGCCGGGGAGAAATCACCAGCGGTGTGCTGGGACACCGGCGGCATGCCGGGGGTGTCGGGGGAGGAGAAGCTCAGCGGGCCGCCGATCTGTGATGCCAACGCGAAGCTGCCGGGGCTGGTGCCCTGAAAGTCGGTCGAGGGGTTGGCGGCGCCGTGGCGCGGCAGGGCGGGACGGGCTGGGCTGGGCTGGTGGCTCATGGTTAGATCTCCTCGGTAGCCGCGGGCAGGTAAACGCGAAGGGCGTACGTCTTGCCGTCGGAGTGCTCAGAGACCGTGCTGCTGACCCCGCCACTCAGTTGGCGCTGGCGGTGAGATTAGGTGGCCTACGCATTCCCTACGCCGGTGCGAGCCGGATCAGGTTCCACGGGTGCTTCTCAGCGGCCTGTTCTAGCCGTGCCCCGAGCGTGCTGCCATTCTATGCCCTTCCATCGCCTAGGAAGCAAGTCGGAGCTTAAATGAGGCAGCTCAATCGAGCGTTAGTTGCCGGCTTACCGGCGGTAAGCAACGTTGGTCGTCGCAAGCTTGGAAGATCAGCCGCAGGCCATGGCTGCCATAGAAGGTCCCGGTCAGGCTGACAGTGCCTTGATAGACGCTGATTTCCTGTTTGGCGAAAGCTGGCTTGAGCGGCTCGCCGGGTGGGTAGGAAATTGCTTCGAGGTCGCCCTCCGAGGCTTCGAGCTGGGTCGGAATCAGCAGCTCGTCCGAGGCTGGATTGGCGTTCAAGTGCCAGCCGTCAGCGATCTTCAGATGGACGGTGATCAGGCGCCCGGCTCGGTCTTCGTGCTCAAGGGCGGTTGTCGTGACCGTCGACGCGACGACTCGCTGAGCCTCAGCCTCGAGCCGCGAGACAGCTGATGGAGTCGCAGCTGTTGGTGAGCTGCCTTGGCTGTGCCTCCAGGCCGCCAGAGCCAAGGTGCGACCACCGGCCGGGGATTTCTCGAGGCGTGGCGCGAAGGCTTTCAAACTGGTGGTTGCTCGCTCTCGCCAGCGTTGTTCGCCGGTAATTTCGCTGAGTCGCAGCAGGTTGAGCATGGCGATGCCGTTAGCGGCGGGAATCGCGCCATCGCTGAGGTCTTTGCTGCGATACAGCAGGTTGGGATTCTCGGCGGCGAGGAAAAACCCTCCCTGGGGGTCGCCGAGACGGGCGATCTGCTCGTCGGTGAGTTGGCGGGCGGCGCTTAGCCAGCGCGCATCGCCGGTGGCCTCATGCAGGGCTAGCAGCCCGCGGACCAAGAAGGCATAGTCGCTCAAATAGGCGTCGATCTTGGCCGTGCCTTGGCGCCAGCTGTGTTGTAGCACACCGTCTTTGGGGCGAAGGTTGGACAATACGAAGCGCGCCGCGCGCTCGGCTTGTTCGAGATAGCGCGGTTCTTCGAGCAGCTGGCCGGCGGTGGCCAGGGCGGCGATCGCCATGCCATTCCAATCGGTCAGGATCTTGTCGTCGACCAGCGGCCGTGCGCGCCGTTGACGCTTTGCCAGCAGCTGCTGGCGCAGGGGTTGGAGCCGGGTCAGCAGCTGTTCGCGGGTTATTTGCAGGCGCGTGGCGTGCTGGTCGAGGGGCTGTGCCAGGTGCAAGACGTAGCGTTCTCCCTCGAAACTCGGCTCGCCATCGAAGGCGAAAATCGGCGCCAGAAAGGCCGCTTGCTCGCTGCCCAGCACTTGCTCCAGCTGGTCGCGGCTCCAGACATAGTAGGCACCCTCCTCGGCGTCGGTCTCGGCGTCGATGGCGCTGAGCAGAGCACCTTCTGGCGAGGTCAGTTCACGGGCGATAAAAGCGGCGGTTTCTTCGACCACGCGAGCTGCTTCCAGGTTGCCGGAACGGTGGTGCCAGCGAGCATAGAGTTCCAGCAAGTGGGCGTTGTCGTAGAGCATTTTCTCGAAATGCGGCACCCGCCACCAGGCGTCGGTGGAGTAGCGGTGGAAGCCGCCGCCGATCTGATCGTAGAGGCCGCCGCGAGCCATCCGGTCGAAGGTGGTGGCCAACATCTGCTCCGCCCCAGCGAAGGAATCGGCGAGTTCCAGCAGCAGGAAGAGGTTGGACGGCGAAGGGAATTTCGGTGCTCGGCCAAATCCTCCCCATTCCTTGTCGAAGGTGCTGCTCAGATGCTCGGCCGCGCGTTGGGCGAGTTCCGCCGTAGGCGCCTCGGCAGCTGGTTCGACCGCCCCTTCGAGCACTTGCCCCATCACCTGAGCGAAGCGATCCGCTTGTTTGTCGATTTCTTGCCGCTGCTGCTGCCAGGCGGTGCTGAGCGATTTCAGCAGCGAGGCGAAACCCGGCCGTCCGCCGCGATCCTCAGGGGGAAAGTAGGTGCCGGCGAAGAACGGCTTGAGTTGCGGGGTCAAGAAGAGCGAGTTGGGCCAGCCACCGCGTTGGGTGAAGATTTGGGTGGCGGTCATGTAGATCTCATCCAGATCGGGGCGTTCCTCGCGATCCACCTTGATCGGCACGAAGTGCAGGTTGAGCAGCGCCGCGATTGCCGGGTTAGAGAAGCTCTCGCGCTCCATCACATGGCACCAATAGCAAGTCGAGTAACCCACCGAGAGGAAGATCGGCTTGTCCTCGCGGCGCGCCTTGGCCAGCGCTTCCTCCCCCCAGGGGTACCAGTCCACCGGATTGTTCTTGTGCAGCAGCAGATAGGGGCTGGTCTCGTCGGCGAGGCGGTTGGTGGGGCCGCCGTGCGGCGCCGTAGTTTCGGCGGTTTCGGTGGCCTCGGTGGTTTCGGTGGCCTCGTCACCACTGCCCGGGGAAGAGCCGGCGCAGGATACGGTTTGCAGGCCGGAGCAGAGGAAAGTGACACTGGTCAGCAAGGCGATTCGTTGGAGTATCGACATCCAGTCACTCTATCGCCTATCGCGCCATCGGATGCAGCAGAGGCGCCGCCGAAGGAGGGTGGCGAGTCGTGCACCGCTCCTCCAGCTAGTAGTCACCCCAGCCGCCCGACCTGACGTAATCATCTGCCTCCACCCCGATCTCGGATCGCATGACCTTTGAGTTGTCGTTGTTGGAAGCAGAAGCAAGGTAGAGGAGAAATGGGTTGTTTGAACAGGGCTTGCCGTCGGGCGGGGACGAGGTCTACCAGGGTCCGTGCCGTTTCGGTTCACTGAAGGCGGGCCGCTGGCGACGTTGAACCAGGCGCCGTTTGGAATGTCTTCAGATGCGTTATATTCGCGGCAACTTTTCATGCGCTCCGGAAGCGCCCGCAGAGGTTTTTTTGCAAGATGAGTGATGGTCGGCGAAAATTGCGCAGTGTGTGTGTTTTTTGTGGTTCTAGCGAGGGGCGGGCAGCGGTTTACCGCTCCGCTGCCCAGAATCTTGGCCGATTGCTGGCGAAGCGCCGGCTGGAGCTGGTCTACGGCGGCGGCAGCGGCGGCCTGATGGGGTGCATTGCCGACGCGGCGCTGGCTGCCGGTGGCCGGGTGGTGGGGGTGATTCCTCGCGCCATGCTCGAATGGGAGGTCGAGCACCGCCAGCTCGACGAACAGCATGTGGTGGGCTCGATGCATGAGCGCAAGGAGAAAATGCACCAGCTGTCGGATGCCTTCATCGCCATGCCGGGAGGCCTGGGGACCCTGGAGGAGCTGTTTGAGATCTGGACTTGGCTCCAGCTCGGGGTGCATGGCAAGCCGGTGGCCTTGCTCAATGTCGAGGGCTATTGGGATCCGATGATCACCATGCTCGACCGGGCCACCGAACAAGGATTCATCAAGCTCGAACAGCGCCGGACGTTGATTGTCGAGGCGGAAGGCGAAGCTATCTTGGATCGCTTCGCAGATTTTCGCGACCCCCGGCTGCGACAATGGAACGATGGTGGCACCGGTGACGGCGCCGATTCTCAACCTCTCGACTCTGGAGATTCGTAATGCGATTTTTCGCCTCGCTGCTGGTTTCGCTTTCGCTTTTGTTACTGCTGGCCCACTGCGGGCAGCCAGATGGCGGTCACTCTGCAGCTAGCGCCGCACTCGACGCTGATCTGCGGGCGGTCGCGGTGGAGCTGCGCGACAGCTCTGCCGAGCGCTCGCAAGCCTATGAGTTTCTGCGTCAGCTGACTTCCGAAGTGGGGGCGCGGCCCGCAGGTTCGCCGGCCGACTCTCTGGCGGTGGCTTGGGCGGTGGCCAAGCTCGAGGAGATGGGTTTCGAAAATGTCCGCGCTGAGTCGGTGACCGTTCCCCATTGGCGGCGCGGTGAGGCGGCCGCGTCGCTGTTGGCGCCGGTGGCGGAGGAGCTGGTGGTGGTGGCGTTGGGGGGCAGCGTTGGCACCGCGGCAGGCGGGCTCGAAGCAGAAGTGGTGGAATTTCCACTCATAATGTGCCTGGCACCTCTTCTGGCAGATTCACTGAAGCAAAAGGCTAGAGCAGCCCTTGCGAATAAGAGATACAAAGATGCCGGGGAACTGTACGAACGGCTTCTAGAATTCCAGATCGAGAACTTTGGAGAAGAAGATATCCAAACGGCTACGACGCTCAATAACTTAGCCGCGTCTAACGAAGCGCAGGGTCGCTACGAGAGTGCCGAAGCCCTGTATCACCGAGCGCTGGAGATCCGGGAACACCTTCTCGGGCCAGATCACCCCGAGGTGGCGACGACACTGAACAACCTTGCTGCCCTTTACGAAGCGCAGGGTCGCTACGACAGCGCTGAAGACCTGTACCACCGGGCGCTGGAGATTCGGAAACGCCTTTTCGGTCCAGACCACCCCGAGGTGGCGACGACACTGAACAACCTTGCTGCCCTTTACGAAGCGCAGGGTCGCTACGACAGTGCTGAAGCCCTGTACCACCGGGCGCTGGAGATTCGGGAACTCCTTCTCGGTCCAGACCATCCCGAAGTGGCGACGACGCTGAACAACCTTGCTGCCCTTTACGAAGCGCAGGGTCGCTACGAGAGTGCCGAAGCCCTGTATCACCGAGCGCTGGAGATTCGGGAACGCCTTCTCGGTCCAGACCACCCCGAAGTGGCGACGACACTGAACAACGTTGCTGCCCTTTACGAAGCGCAGGGTCGCTACGAGAGTGCCGAGGCCCTGTATCACCGAGCGCTGAAGATTCGGGAACGCCTTCTCGGTCCAGACCACCCCGAAGTGGCGACGATACTGAACAACCTTGCTGCCCTTTACGAAGTGCAGGGTCGCTACGAGAGTGCCGAGGCCCTGTATCACCGAGCGCTGAAGATTCGGGAACGCCTTCTCGGTCCAGACCACCCCGAAGTGGCGACGACGCTGAACAACCTTGCTGCCCTTTACGAAGCGCAGGATCGCTACGAGAGTGCCGAAGCCCTGTATCACCGAGCGCTGGAGATTCGGGAACGCCTTCTCGGTCCAGACCACCCCGAAGTGGCGACGACACTGAACAACCTTGCTGCCCTTCACGAAGCGCAGGGTCGCTACGAGAGTGCCGAAGCCCTGTATCACCGAGCGCTGGAGATTCGGGAACGCCTCATCGGCCCAGACCACCCTGATGTAGCTGTATTGCTTAACAATCTGGCTGGCTTATCCGCCAAAATCGGCCAACTAGATAGAGCAAATATGTTATATGACCGAGGTTTGGCAATTATGAGAAAAGTGTTCGGAGACAACCACCGAAACACTGCGATAATACGTGCGAATAGACTTGCGTTGCAGTCGTCAGCACCTAACAAAGGCATACAGCGGACCCGCGAAGACGCGGGCCGCTGATGCCTAACGTTAGGTGTCGCAGAGACACCCGCTAAGCGAAGCCGACGCACCGAATCTCAGGGTGCAAGAAACTGCCTGAACAGTGAGCATGCGAGACCCACTCCTCTTCGTGTCCTACTCTCGCGCTGACTCGGATCGCGTCGTTCCACTCGTAGATGCGCTAGGGACTCAAGGGATCCCGTGTTGGCAGGATCGTCGTGAGATACCGCTCATAATGTGCCTGGCACCTCTTCTGTAGCAGAACGCGATGACGTTCTCGTCGACCGTGGTACTTTTCTGCATGGCGTAACCTCCTTTCGCCGTTCTGGCGAAGTCATTTGCTGATTGGAGGTTACGCCATTTTCAGAAACTCTACAGGACGCGGGACGGATCCACTTACGCTCAATGCTTGCTCTCCTGATCCGCAAGATGCCCGGCACTAATTCCCGACGTTAGTGGGAAGTATCCTTCAGGCCTCAGCGAGAACGCAAGGTCTCGCTCGGCGACAGCGTGCTCAGGCTGCGGGCCGGACGGTAGTAGGCTAAGAACGCGGTCACGAAGGTCAGCATCGGCACGACGCTGAAGACCAGCGCATCGCGGGTACCGATCTCGTACACCAGGCTGGCCAGGGCACGCTCGGCGTAGAGGGCGAGGCCGAGGCCAGAAACGGTGCCGATCAGGCTGACGACGAACCCCTGCTTGGCGATCAAGGTGAAGACCTGCCGCGGTGTTGCGCCCAGCGCCATCCGGATACCCGCCTCGCGCTGGCGCAGCTCGGCGAGGCATCGCATGACGCCATAGGTACCGATTTGGGTGAGAAAGAGGGCGATTGCGGCGAACACGCTCACCAGCAACAAGCTGAATCGCTGGGGAGCGATGGCCCTGCTGTAGGTCCGCTCCAGTGTGGTCCCGTTGGCCAAGGGTACCTCCGGATCGAGGCTGCGAAGCACGCTGCGCAGGGAGGGCATGAGCGCCAGGGGGTCGTCCAGGTCGGTCTTGATAGCCAGAGTGGTGAACATGTAGCAGCGCTGCTGGTACGGCAGGTAGATGTAGGGCCGGGCGGTCTCCTCGAAAACGTCCTGCTGCACCGTGCCGACCACGCCGACCACGGTCAGCGGGTCGTCGCTGGCGATGCGGATCGTCTGGCCGAGCGGTTCCTCGCCGCGGAAGTACTGCTGCACCATCCGCTGGTCGATGATCGCCACCAGCGGCATGTCGGCGGTATCTGTGGCCTGGAGCAGTCGGCCTTGCAAGAGCGGGATGCCGAGTGTTTCGAAGTACTCGGCGTTCACCAGTCCAAGATTGGCCGACTGTCTCTCACCAGCCTCAAGGGGCGTTCGGCCGTCGATCCTGAAACCGTTGGATGGGTTGACCCCGGTCAGTGGCAGACCATAGTTCATGCCGGCCGAGGTCACCCCCGGCACGGCCCGCACCTCCTGGAGCAACGCCTGCAAAAAAGCGACTTTGCGGCCGGTGTCTCGATACCGCGAGAAGGGCAGGAAGAGTTCGAAGGTGACCACCTTCTCCACCGCAAAGCCGAGATCGGCGTGCGACAGCCGCACGAAGCTCCGCGCCGACAGGCCCATGCCGATCAAAAGTGTCGTGGTCAGCGCGATCTGGCTGACGACGAGAAGGCTGAGCGCCAACCTAGAGCGTCGGGTGAGCTTCGCGCGCCCCTCGCGCAAACCGGCCGCGGCGTCGATCCGGCTGGCGCGCACGGCCGGCAGCAGTCCGGAGAGCAGACCGGCGATCAGCGACACGACCAGAGTGAAGGCCACTATCCGGCCGCCCAGGGCCGGCGCGTAGCTGTGCAAGACGTTCACCGGTGCCAGTACGAGCAACAGGCGGTTGGCGGCATAGGCGACGGGCAAGGCCAGCGCTCCGCCGAGGAGGGCGACGACGACGCTCTCGAGCAGTGAGCGGGCGACGATGCGCCCCCGGCTGGCGCCGAGCGCGAGACGGACGGCGACGTCCTGCTGCACGGCCTGGCCGCGGGCCATGAGCAGTATGGCGAGATTGGTGCAGGCGATCAGCAAGACGAAGCTGGTGGCCGCCCACAGCGCCAGCAACACCGGCCGCAGCGGCGTGAAGATCTGATCGCGCAGCGACACGACCTGGAGGTCGAAGCCTTGGTCGCTGGCTGGATACTGCACCGCCGCCTGCTCGGCATAGGCACTGGCTTCGGCCTGCGCCACGGCGACGCTGGTGCCGGGCTGCAATCGTGCCATGGTGACAAGGCTGTGGAAGCCTCTCTCGTGCTCTTGCTCGCCCAGGCGCAGCGTCGCCCAGAGATCGACCGGCGGCGACAGGCGTGGGTCGGACGCGGCCAGACTCTCGGTGAAGCGAAAGTCGTCGGGCAGCACGCCGACCACGGCGTACTCTCGGCGGCCGAGGCGCAGCTTCCTGCCGAGCACTTCCGGATCGCCTCCGAGCTGCTGCTGCCAATAGCGGTGGCTGATGACCACCACCCGATCGGCATCTGGCCTAACGTCTTCCGGTCCCAAGGGGCGTCCGCGCACCGTTCGGATCCGCAAAAGAGGGAAGAAGTCACCGGTCACCGACAGCAGGTGGACACGTCGCGGCTCGCCCTCGCTGGTCACCGTCACCTGCTCCGAGACCAGCGCCGCAATCCGCTCGAAGCTGGTGGCTGAAGTGTGCAGATCGGTGAACACGCCGGGCGGTAACGGCAATCGGGCAGGCGGCTGGGGCTGGTCGCTCGGCACAGCCACCCGCCAGATCATCACCAGGCGCTCGGCTGCCTCGTAGGGCAGCGAGGATAGTAGGAAGCGATCGATCAGGGAGAACATCGCCGTCGACGCGCCGATGCTGATCGCCAGCGTGGTCGCGGCAACCACCACGAAGGGCCCACGGCGGCGCAGGCCGCGCACGGTGGCCCCGAACTCGCCGAGCAGGCTCATCGCGGCTCTCCCACGGCGGGTGGCATCGCCGCAAGGAAGGGTCGCCAAGAGGCTGGAGTCGCCTCGCCCGCGGGCGGGTCGAGGTCTAGCAGACGGTCGAAGCGGTCGTGGAACTCGTCGTCGCCGTGCATGATTACCATCAAGGTCTTGCCCTGCGTGGATTCGAGAATGGCGTGCATCACGGGGCCTTTGCTGGCGACGTCGATGCCTGCCAATGGCTCGTCAATGATATACACATCCGCCGTTTTGAGCAGGGCCATCAACACCTCAAGCCGTTTACGCTGACCGGCGGAAAGCTCAGAGGGTTTCTTATCCAGAATTTCGCCGATACCCAGGTCACTCGACAGTTGCTCAAGGCGAACCTGCTGCTCCGAGCCGACGAAAGAAAGGTTGTCGCGCACCGTCCCCGGAATGAAGTCGTGGGGCAAGACCACGGCGCTGATCCGATCCAGCGGGTAGGTGGTAGTGACCCCGCTGGTCGGCTGCAGCAGACCGCAGATGAGGTGCGCGAGAGTGCTTTTGCCGCTGCCGTTGGCGCCGATGATGAGAATGCGCTCCCCCGGCTCGGGTGCGAGTGTGAGATCCGAGAACACCTGATGATTGGTGTAGCCGAAGTCGATATGGTCGAGCTCGATCCGGTGCCCGTAGCGTACCTTCGGGAGGTCGACTTCCAGTGCCTCGAACTCCCGCAGGCGCTCAGCCATGCCGCTGGCGCGCGACAGCTCGGGCACCAGCCCGAACACCCCGCGCACCGCCCCCATGACGGCCCAGAACGCGCTCATAAAGCCCACGTAGCCGCCGAACGTCATGCGGCCGCTGAGGATTTCGTAGCCGGCAGCAACAATCGCGATATTCTCGACATAGGACATGAAGATGCCGCTCAGCATCTCGTAGCGGCTGGAGGTCTTGAAGCGCGCGAAGAACGCGTTGATGTATTCGCGAACCTGATCGCTCACCTTGCGCTGAGCTTGAGCCTCCAACTGGAAGATACGTGCCGTCTTATAAGAGCCCACCGCGCGCTCCAACACGCCGCGGACCTTCGCCTCCTCCTCCTGCTCCGCCATCGACTCGCGCTTGATCTTGTTGCCGTACTTCTGTGACAGGACATAGAGTACGGGCACGGCGATCAGCACCATCAGCGTGGCCCGCACGGAGATCGACAGGGCCACCGTAAGGGCGACAACCAGCGTCACGAGCATGTTGCTCATCATTAGGGTGGTATCGATGACCAGCGCCGCGGTGGCCGAGACCTCGTCGAAGATGCGTGACAGGAAGTAGCCGCGGTCACGCTGGATCACTTCGCCGTAGGGAATCTTGTAGTACTTCCGAAGCATACTCTCGCTGAGCTGCGCGAAGACCGCGTTCTTCAGCCGCTGGGTATAGAGGCGGTAGACGAAAACACCCACCCGCCAGAGGGTGAAGATCGCAACGAAGCCGACGCTGATCAAGGCAAAGCGTTGAAAATTCTGCCGGATAATGCCCTCGTCGAAGAGATACTTTAGAGCGAGCGGGTTGGCCGCGCTGACGAAACCGTTGGACAGCAGCCCGAATAACAAGCAGGCGACGAACCAGCGCCGATTGCCGCGGACGGTGTACGTGAGGATGTCGAGCCAGTGGGCGATGGGGATCTTGATTTTCTTGTCCGTCATTGCGGGCCGCGCATGGAAGCCATAGTGAAGGCCCGTGCCGGGCCGAGATGCTCTTCGCTCATCACTTGCCGAGGCAGCGGGCACCTGCGCTAGGGCGCCAACGCCAGCAGCTCCGCGTCGGTGCCCGCCGACCGGGTCGTGAGCAGCTCGTCGACCACCAGAGGGGTCGGACCACCGTGAATCAAGCGGTGATAGAAACGCCCGACGCCGACGCTTCCCGTGGCCAGGTCACAGCAGATCTTGTTGAGAAAATCGCCGGGAAATGCCAGCCCCTCCGGCCGTTCGATCCGGAACAGAGACAGGCCGGTGGCGACCCGATACGCGGCCTCGCGGAAGCGCGCTTCACCGGTGAAGTGATGAAAATCTAGCAGGGTTTCGCCGAGGCCGGTCAAGCCGATGAAGAGGCCTGGAAATACCGCGTATTTGCGCTCCAGATCGAGGAAGATCTTCTCGAGGTACTCCCCGTAGCGTTCGGGTCCCAGCAGGCTGTAGTAGCGGATCAAGGCCATGCCGACCCCGGCGCTGCCATGCTTCCAGTAAGGGTAGATGATGCTGTGGTCGTCGTCCTGCCGGCGCCAGGACAATCCGCCGTCGGGCGTTTCGACACCCGAGCTCAGGTCGTAGTCGAGAGCCTTGATCCCGGCGTCAAGCAACTCCTCGCGACCGCAGGCACAGTAGAGGTACAAGAGGAACAGGCTAATGCCGCTACCACCGTGGGCTAGACCGAGCGAAATGACCCCGTCGGTCTTCCCAGTACAGGCCCTTCTCGCTCGTCTGCGCTGCGGCCAGCAGATGCTCACCGGCGGCGATCGCCTTGCCCAGATAGAAATCGTCGTCGAGGGCCAGAAAGAACTTGAGATTGGCCATGCCCCAACCGGCGGCGCCATGGAAGAAATCGTAGGCGGTGCCATCGCTCTTGGTGACCAGCGGATGTTCGTGGCAACGGGCCATGATCCGCCGCGCGGGTTCCGTTCGGCCCAGGTCGATCAGGGCCCAGGCGATGCCCGAGAGCCCGGCGTAGAGCCCTGGAGGATAAGTGTCGCGGTCGCTGGTCGGTTGCAAGATCCAGTCGAGAACCCGATCCGGTACCGCGCGTCCCATGGTGTGCATTGCGTGGGCGACGCCGCACGCACCGTAGGCCAGGCTGAGCGGGTTGGAGTGGAAGACCTCGGCGAAGGCCGGGAACAGACGGTCCTTGCGATCGTAGTCGGCAAGTGCGAGACAGTAGTCACACACGCGGTCGATGGTCTCCTGGTAGGTGGGGTTGGCGCTTTCATCATCCACTTGGATGGACGGCGGACGCAGGGTGTACTCGCCCTCCAGGACCTCGATCACTTGCTGCGGCTTGGGCCGGCTACCGAAATCGTTCTCGATCAACGCCACGATCATCTCGTGGACCTCGCGCGGGAAACCGATGTCCTCGACCGCCGAGCGCAAGAAAGTGAACCGTGAACGGGGGGCGATGGCGAAAATCTGATTGAACGGCGCCAGGAAGTAGTGCATCACCGCACCGAGGGAGAAGTAATCGCTCTCGAAGTTAGACACCTCGCCGTACACCTGGTCGCGGTAGGCAAAGCCAGGCGTGTAGAGGAAGGCGGGCTTGTCGACACCGAGTTCGGAGGCACCTTCGAAGTCGATAATGCGCACTCGCAGCGGCTCGGTGAGGACGATGACGTTGTTGGGAGAAAGATCAGAGAAGACGATGCCGTGCTCGTGCAAGATCCTCACTATCTGGGCAAGCTGCACGAAGATCGCCCGGAAGTCGGCAAAGAACTTCGCCGTGTCCTCGAGCGTCGGCCGAGTCCGCAGGGTGACGTTGTTGATCGCGGAGAACGTGGTGAGAGAAACCCCTTGGATGAACTCCTGCACCAGGAAGTAATGTTCCCAATCCTGGAACAGGTCGATCGGCTTCGGCGCTA
The DNA here is from genome assembly GCA_965248925.1 of Candidatus Multivoradales bacterium. GTDB lineage: Bacteria > Acidobacteriota > Thermoanaerobaculia > Multivoradales > J023 > CBDFLE01. The sequence goes on from CBDFLE010000006.1 coordinate 4,379,787, forward strand.
CGTTGGCGCCGGTCGCCGCGACCAGGGAAAGAATGCGGTACTCCTTCTTGAGCTAGGGAGATGGAGTCCTCGGTGTAGGTGACGAAAGGCCGCGCCTCCTTGATCACCACTTCCTCACCGGTCTCGGTGTCGTCGGCGATGTAGACTCCGCCCGAGTTGGAGTAGCCCAGCACATTCTTGACCAGATAGCGGCCGTCCTTGAGCGCGATGCGACCTTCTTCGTCCTGGTAGTCAGGCTCGTGCTTGAGGTCGTCCGCGAAGGGGTCGCGCGCCCAGCTCGGGACGTGGAAGTAGGGCCGCCGCTCGTCGGGGACCATCTCGCCGGACGGCGAGATCAGCATCGGGGTCTGTTCGCCCCTGGCGTTCGCCACCGCGATCCGCCGGATTCCCCCATAGCGATAGAACAGGATCTTGCTGTCCTTGTAGCGCCGGTCGGAAAGGATGTAGATGCCTTCGAACGCCCTTGTGACTGCGTGCAGATCGGCGAGCAGACGGAAGAACTCCGCCTCATCTACGGGATAGATGGTCACGAACTTGCCGGCAGCCTGGCGTCCCCAGTTCTTGCTGTTCATCATACCCAGGATTTGCCGATCGAGAGCGAACTTGAAATCCACGTCCTGCGCGTCAAGCACGGGAACGATCGCCTCAAGGATGTCGAGGGCGTTGGACAGCGCGCAGGACACATGGATCTTCCAGCCCTGACCGGGAAGATCGCGGGCCCGCCCTTCCGGCGGCGTGCAACCGAACCAGACCGCGCGCCGGTGGAAAGTCCAGGTGCCGGTAAGCATCTTGCGCACCGGCGCGAGAAAGTCATCTTCGTTGACGTCGTACCGATCGACCGTCTCGTAGAAGAGCGGGTCGACAAAGGCCTCCAACGCGGTGACACGGCTCATCGATTCTCCTCAACCACGGGTGGTGAACCAGGGAAGAGCCAGAGATAGCCACAGACCCTGTCAGGTTGCGCTGCCAGGGCGTCGCATGGCATGAGCGCCACGAGACGCCGCCAGCCGCAACGAGAACGCGGCCGGCGGGACGAGTTTCGGTCGCCGCTACCAGGCGAACAGACCTTTATTGTCTACACACTGGCTGCTCTGGGTTGAGCAGGCCGTGGTCGCCGACGAACAGTGGTTGCTCTCGCCGCTGAAGACAGCTTCAAGGCTAAGTGCGGTGCCGACAAGGCCTTGTAGTGAGAGGATCCTGTGCATAAACGTGCTCCTTTGGGTTGTTGGGTTCCTGTCGCTCGAATCCGCCAAACCTTAGGGCGGCCCGAACTCCTGTTGGTGCCGTTTCCTTTTCTGGTCGGAAAACACCAGCAAACAAAGCGAGATCGGAGTTCCGATCCAGCTCTCGCCGCCGCCGGTGGCTGCAACGAAAATGCGGCCGGCGGGCCGGACTTCGGTCGCTGCTACCAGGCGAACAGACCCTTATTGTCTACACGCTGGTTGCTCTGGGTTGAGCAGGCCGTGGTCGCCGACGAGCAGTAGTTGCTCTGGTCGCTGTAGACAACTTCAAGGCTAAGTGCGGTGCCAATCAAGCCTTGCAATGCGAGGATCCTGTCCATAACGTGCTCCTTTGGGTTGTTAGGTTCCTGTTTGCCCGAATCCGCCAAGCCTTAGAGCGGTCCAAACTCCGGTTGGTGCCGATTTCTTTTCTGGTTGGAAACCACCAGCAAACCTAGCGAGATCGGAATTCTGCCGGCAGCATCCTCTGTTCTGCTGACACCATCAGCTTTGAGTCGAACACTGCGCGGTCTCCGGCGAGCATTTTGTTCTTGCCGTGGCCAGCGACGGCATCGTCGCCAATCGCCCGCCTGCTCGTTTACGGCAATGCAAGCCGCTTCTTCAATTCGGATGCCTTGTGTTGCTCATCCCGTACTCCATGATTATTGCAACCCTCCTTTGTAGATTGAGAAGACACACATCACCAACCCGGCGCACGGCGCCGCGTTTGAGTGCACGTTACCAGCGCGGCGCGTGCGCCGACTCGCCGAAAACCACGCGGAGGATATGGTCTTTGACTAGAGGCACGCCGCGCGGACCGACAGATCGGCACGGGCAATGTTCCAGGTTGTGGGATGGTCAGAAAGAATATTTTTAAAAATCCTCCAAATCCTAGAGTGACGACCGGATCTCGAAGGTCCGATCGAGATTTCATGACCGCAAGCTCGCAGGCCTCAGGAGCGAGGGTACATATTTTGTAGGGAAAACTATATCATATGGGTTCATATGAAAGCAACGATCTCAGGAGAAATCCTCTCGAGACACCAGCTCCCGATACACCTGCGTCTCGCCAATACTCTGTCCGCCAGTAGAATCAGAGAGGTGCAGCCCATAGGCGCCAACGCATACTTCTCTTCTCGGAGGTCTTCGTAGGGCATGATCGAGCCATGATCCGCGCTCTCCTAGCTTCCCTACTTGGCTCCAGAGCCGACTTCGCCCTCCGGCAGATCCAGCCCCCGCCGCTTCGCCATCTTGGCTGCGACGTGCTCGAAGACGCGAGCAAACGCCCCAAATGGAGCTACCCCGGTTTGGTGGACAGTTTATCTCTTCGAACCTCCGTCAAAGTGGGGGTGTGGGAGCTGCTGTCCTGCCTCGCGGTTAGGTTGGACCCAAGATGGCGTATTTCTTGTGAGTGTTGCTTTTCTTGCCCTACGTGCCCTCATCATTAGGCGACCGGCCGCTGGATGTCTCCGCCGAGCTATAGGCCACCCCAAGAGGACCCCAAGCTCCTGCATCACCACCAGCGTCCCGCATCCAAGCACCAAGAAGACACAGCCGAACATGCTCCTTGTCCTCATTCCTACAGTCGAAGGCGGTGGATGACCGCTCCTTCAACCTCGCTACCGCCTCGACGAAGCGATCGCCGGACCGGGGATCGACCCACCACCGTATTCGGCCGCCCATCAGCTGTTTCGGTTCGCTGAAGCCGGGCCGCTGGCGACGTGGGGCCAGGTGTCGTTTGGAATGTTCTCGGATGCGTTATATTCGCGGCAACTTTTCATGCGCTCCGGAAGCGCCCTCAGAGGCTTTTTTGCAAGATGAGTGATGGTCGGCGAGGTTTGCGCGGTGTGTGTGTTTTTTGTGGTTCTAGCGAGGGGCGGGCAGCGGCTTACCTCACCGCTGCCCAGAATCTCGGCCGATTGTTGGCGGAGCGCCGGCTGGAGCTGGTCTACGGCGGCGGCAGCGGCGGCCTGATGGGGTGCATTGCCGACGCGGCGCTGGCTGCCGGTGGCCGGGTGGTGGGGGTGATTCCTCGCGCCATGCTCGATTGGGAGGTCGAGCACCGCCAGCTCGACGAACAGCATGTGGTGGGCTCGATGCATGAGCGCAAGGAGAAAATGCACCAACTGTCGGATGCCTTCATCGCCATGCCGGGAGGCTTGGGGACCCTGGAGGAGCTGTTTGAGATCTGGACTTGGCTCCAGCTCGGGGTGCATGGCAAGCCGGTGGCCTTGCTCAATGTCGAGGGCTATTGGGATCCGATGATCACTATGCTCGACCGGGCCACCGAGCAAGGATTCATCAAGCTCGAACAGCGCCGGACGTTGATTGTCGAGGCGGATGGCGAAGCTATTTTGGATCGCTTCGCAGATTTTCGCGACCCCCGGCTGCGACAATGGAACGATGGTGGCACCGGTGACGGCGCCGATTCTCAACCTCTCGACTCTGGAGATTCGTAATGCGATTTTTCGCCTCGCTGCTGGTTTCGCTTTCGCTTTTGTTACTGCTGGCCCACTGCGGGCAGCCAGATGGTGGTCACTCTTCAGCTAGCGCCGCACTCGATGCTGATCTGCGAGCGGTTGCGGTGGAGTTGCGCGACAGCTCTGCCGAGCGCTCTCAGGCTTATGAGTTTCTGCGTCAGCTGACTTCTGAGGTGGGGGCGCGGCCCGCGGGTTCGCCGGCCGATTCTCTGGCGGTGGCTTGGGCGGTGGCCAAGCTCGAGGAGATGGGTTTCGAAAATGTCCGCGCTGAGTCGGTGACCGTTCCCCATTGGCGGCGCGGCGAGGCGGTCGCATCGCTGTTGGCGCCAGTGGCGGAGGAGCTGGTGGTGGTGGCGCTGGGGGGCAGCGTTGGAACCGCGGCGGGTGGAGTCGAAGCCGAAGTGGTGGAATTTCCGTCTCTTGAGGCCTTGGAGGAGGAGGTGGCTGCGGAGCGGGTGGCAGGCAAGATTGTCTTCATCAACAAACGCATGCAGCGCAAGCGCGACGGCGCGGACTATGGCCCAGCGGTGCAGGGGCGGGTCCACGGCGCTTCGCGGGCGGCGGAAAAAGGAGCTCTGGCGGTGGTTATTCGCTCGGCCGGCACCGCCACCGAACGGGTGGCCAACACCGGTACGATGATCTACGCCGAGGGGGTGCCGCAGATTCCAGCGGCGGCACTGTCGAACCCCGATGCCGATCGGCTTGAGGAACTGCTCGCCGAGGGCGCGGTGCGATTGCGTCTCGAACTCGGTTGCGAGACTCTGCCGGACGAGCAATCGGCCAATGTCATCGGTGAGATTCCCGGCGGCGAGTCTCCCGAAGAGATTGTGCTGCTAGCGTGCCATCTGGACTCGTGGGGTCTTGGCGAAGGGGCCATCGACGATGGTCTGGGCTGTGCGACGATCACCGAGGCAGCGCGCCTGGTGGGCCAGTTGCCGCGCCATCCGCGGCGCACCCTGCGGGTGCTCCTAGCCGCCAACGAAGAGTTTGGACTTTCCGGTGCCAAGGCCTATGGGGTGGCCCATGCTGACGAACTCGACCGCCATGTGGTGGCGATGGAGTCAGATTTTGGCGTCGGCTGGGTGTGGACTTTGCGTTCGCGGGTCGATCCGGCGTTCGCGCCGACAGTGGCGGCGATTGCCGAAGTTCTCGAGCCGCTGGGCATCGCCTGGGATCAGCAGCAACCCGCATATGGCGGTGCCGATTTGAGTCCCCTGCGCCCCGCCGGAGTGCCGATGTTCGACCTGCCGGGGGACAGCACGCACTACTTCGACTATCACCACAACGCCAATGACACCTTTGCCGCGGTCGACAAAGAAGGGCTCGACCAAGCGGTTGCCGCCTGGGCGACGATGAGCTACATCCTGGCCGAACACGAGCCTGGTTTTGGCCGGGTACCACCGTCCGAGGACGGTCACTGAGAGGCGCTGGCTCTGCCAATGTAAGTGTCGAAGTGCCGTAATCCAAGAGTAGATAAAATGCGTTCGGACCTGAGAGTTCTGGGCAACAACTGGTAAGACTTGTTTAGAGGTCCAAAACGCACAGAGAAGGTTCTGTCTTTCCTCGTTATGCTCCGGTGACGGCAACGCGATTCTCGGACGAGCTTCAGCGGCCTTGTTCGTGGACGGCTTCGAGAGTGGTGATAGCGATAGTTGGAGCGCCAGTGTGACCGGCTAGACGCCGGAATTTGCTGAGTCGGGACGACTTTGGGTCGGTTGTTCTTGCCGTTGACCGCCGATTGCAGGAGAATTCGGCCTGCCCGAGCCGCGCATGGTTCTTGCACAGGTTCAGAATCCATGAGTTCATCCAGCACCCAACAGCCACGCCGTCTCTTGTATCGCCTCGCCGTTTCGCCGCGCTTGCCAGGCGCGGTGCTCCTTGGCCTGGCACTGCCCCTCGCTGTCGCGGTGCAGGGCCAGCCTGCGGTGCCAGATCCGTCGCCAGTGCCGGTGAACTCATCGACTTTCCAAGGTCAGCTCGAAGCTGAAACCGCCGAGGTGGTCAAACCACCGGCCGCGGATCGGCGCCAAGTCGAAGTGGTCAAGGCGGTGTTCGCGCCGCCGGGTCATCGCGAGGTCGAGGAGTTGCGCCTGTGGCGCCGGGGCGGTGGCCGCGTAGATTGGTCGCTGCAAGGGACTCAAATTGCCTGGGATCAGGCCGGTGAGGACGGCCTCTATGACCTGTGGGTCAGCGATATCGATGGCGGTACTGAGCGCTGCCTGACTTGCGACAACTTCGACTGGCGCAAAGTCAACGTCTTCAATCCAACCTGGCATCCGTCGGGGGATCTGCTGGTGGTGCAGGTTCAGGATGTAGCTCGCAAGCTGAAGATGGCGCCGGTGCCGCTGGCCACTGCCCACCGCGGTTTGCATAGCGAGTTCTGGGCTTTTACCGCGGACGGCAAGCGCTATTGGCGGCTGACCCGGTTCGACACTTTAGGCCACGCTGCCTTGGATCCCAAGTTCTCCAACGAGGGCAGCCGCTTGCTGTGGACCGAACGCTTGACCACCAAGGGTGGCCGTTGGGGGCGTTGGGCGGTGGGACTGGCCGATTTCAACATCAAACGCGGGGTGCCGCGGTTGGGTAAGCCCCACACCTACCAACCCTTCAGTGCCGCTGGCCTGCTCTTTGCCGACACCTTTACTCCCGACGATCGCGCGCTGTTGATCTCAGCCGGAACTCATCCCGGCACTGACGATCTGGTGGTGTTCAAGTACTCGCCCGAAGATGGCGAGCTGCGCCAGCTCAGCCCCCGCGGACGGGGCACGGACTCCAGTGCTCGTTTCGGTCCGCGCGGTCAGCGCATCGTCTGGGCTTCGAGCCGCGGCATCGGCTCGCCGCCCTGGTCGACTCGTTTGCCTTGGCACAACGACCTTTGGCGGATGGACGCTGATGGCAGTCACCAAGAGCGCCTGACCTATTTCAACGACCCTGACGGCGACTTCTACCTGGGCGAAGCGTTGATCGACGACTTGGCTTGGGACCCGCGCGGCCAGGGCCTGCTGGTGCATGTGGTCAATGCCGGACTCAACGGCGGCGAGCAGGCGGAGGAAGATCTCTACTTGCTGCGCTTTGCGGGTGAACCCCAGCGACCATGAATTCAGCGGCCGGCGCCTGGGAGGCAGTGGTCTTGGGGGGCGGCGTGGTCGGCGCGGCAGCGGCTGAGATCCTTGGCCGAAGAGGCCACCGTACTCTGCTGGTCGAGCGTTTTAGCCCGGGCCACGAACACGGCAGCTCGCACGGCGATGGGCGGATCATCCGCTATTCATATCCCGAAGAAGTCTATGTCGAGATGGCGGGGCAGGCCTACGCTGCCTGGCGGCGGCTCGAGCGTGCTGCCGGCACGGTGCTGCTAGAGCGCACCGGCAGCCTGGAGTGCGGGCCGCTGGGCTGTGCTGAGTTGGCCGATCTCGAAGCGAGTTTCCGGCGCTCGTCAATCGCTTACCAACACCTCGACGCGGCGGCGGTCAACCGCCGCTTTGCCGGCCTGCGGATCAGCGACCAACTCGAAGCGCTCTACCAAGAGGATGGTGGGATTGTCCGCGCCGGTCGCGCCGTGAAGACTCTGTGGCGCCTTTTGCGGCGGCAAGGAGTGGAGACTATGGCTGGCATGCGGGTGGTGGCGATCGAAGTGGTTGGAGATTGTCTTGTCTTGGTGGCTGCAGACGGTCGCCGGATCAGCACCGAGCGTTTGCTGTTGGCGGCCGGCAGCTGGTCTGGCCAGTTGCTTGCCGGGCTCGGGCTCGAACTGCCGCTGACGGTGACTCAAGAGCAAGTGGCCTACTTCGCCGCGCCGGGGGTAGACCACGGAATCGGCGCGATGCCGACCCTGATCGACTACTCCGATCCGCTGCCGTTCTATGCCTTGCCGCAAATCGACATCGCCGGGGTCAAGGTGGGTTGGCATCGCAGTGGTTGGCCGGTGGATCCTGATCAGCGGCCGCCGACCCGCGGCCGCCGGCTACGACGGTTAGCGAGCTACGTGGCGGAACGTTTGCCCCATCTCGAGCCGCGGCCGATGGCGGTGGTCGACTGCTTGTACACCAACACCCCGGACTTACATTTCATCATCGACCGCCATCCGGAATTGCCTCGGGTGAGTTTTGCCTGCGGGCTGTCGGGTCACGGTTTCAAGTTCGCTCCGGTCATCGCCGAGGCGTTGGTGGCGCTGGCGATGGAGCAGCCGCCGTCAATGCCGCTCGCGATGTTCGCTGCCGATCGCTTTGGCGCTCCGCAGGCCCCCGCCCGCCGCACCGGCGCCTAGCGCCGGCTGATTGAGGCCGGCCTCGGGCGTAATGACGACAGCTTTTGGGGGCGTCTACGTCCCCTACCGAGGACGAAAAGCGGGCCGTCTTAGAAACGTCCGGCAAGCCGTAGTAGCCGCCGGAGGGAGTCGTCCAGATCCAGCTGTTCAGTCTGCTCAAGCCGCCACCATTTGACCGCCCACGACTCGGTGCTCACCACCGGCTCGGCGTTGGCCGGGGCCAAGACCAAAAATCGACAGTCGAAGTGCAGATGCTCAGGCTCTCCCGGTCGCCGGGGAATGGAGTGGATGTCGAGATCGATCGGCTCGGCAAAGATGCGCAGTCCCTCGATTCCCCCTTCTTCCGTCGCTTCTCGCAGCGCTACCCCGGCGAGGTTGGCGTCGCCGTCGCAATGGCCACCGAGTTGCAACCAGCGGCCGAGCTTGCGGTGATGGGTGAGCAAGACCTGCCGTCGCGGCGGGTCGACCACCAGGGCGGAGGCGGTTAGATGACCCGGCCGGCAGCTTCGCTGGTGGGCGTCTTGCGGGTGTTGCTCGACGAAGGTCAGCAGGCGCCGCTTGAGGGTGGCCTGCGCTGGGTCTGGTGCGCGATAGGCTGCCAAGGTGTGGCGGGCAGCGTCGAGGTTGGGGTCGGGGGGTAGTTCGGCGAGGTTGCGCGCGAGTCTTGAGCCCATGCCGTGGATGCTATCGCAGGTGGGCCCGCGACAGGTCGATGGTCACCCGCCGCCTTGGGTCTTGCCGCCTGCTCTGTGCCGCTGCTCTGTGCCGCTGCTCTGTGCCTTGCTAACATCTACTCCTCGCTACCGTAGAAAATGGGTGGGCGGATAGGTTGGCGGCTTTCTTGCTTCGGCTAATGACGTCGCTCCGAGATTTTGCACTGTATGACTTTCCGAGGTATTCCATGCTCCATTCAGGTCGCCGATTCTCCCTTCGTGGATCGATTCTCTTGCAGCTGCTGTTGTTGGCCGCCTGGGTGCTACTGCCGCTGAGCAGTCGGCTGGCGGCACAAGACGATACGCCGGCTGAGCTATTTATCGATCGGGTTGATGTCAACGTGGTCAATGTCGAGGTCTTCGTTTCCGACCGGGACGGTAACCATGTGACCGACCTGAGCGTCGAGGAATTCGAGATTCTCGAGGATGGCCAGCCGGTGGAGATCTCCAATTTCTTCACCGTCGCCCGTCGCGACAAAGTGCTGGACAACCTGGAGCGCGACCGCGACCTGATCAGCGGTCAGTCGCCGCCGATCGGCGCGGCGCCACGCATCCGTGAAGTACCGGAAGATCAGCGCTTGCATCTGCTGATCTACATGGACCTGCTGAATATGCGGCCGCAGAGCAAGAAGCGAGTGCTGGCAGATCTCAAGGGTTTTCTCGAAGATCGCATGACTCAGGGCGATCGGGTCATGCTGGTCGGCTTCAATCGGTCGATCGATGTCGTCGAGCCCTTCACGGAAGACCGCGAAGCGATCTTCCGTGGTCTGGCGGCGTTGGAGAAAGCGGCTACTTATCGCCAGATCGATCTCGCCAACCTGCGCCGCACGGTGCGCAACATGTCGACTGACGCGGCCGCCGGTGACTTCGATTCCGCCTACCAGAACCTTCGTTCCTATGTGCAAGGGGCGAACAACGATCTACGCCAGACCATCAAGGGGCTGGGCTCGGTGGTGCGGTCATTGGCCGGTTTGCCAGGACGCAAGGCGCTTCTCTATGTCTCCGACGGGTTGCCACAACGTCCCGGCGAAGAACTCTACTCACTGCTCAGGGAGCTTACCGGTACCGAGTCGTTCAGTGGTTTCGGCGGTGATTTGATCGACCCGTCGATCGAGGCCCTACGCCAGGACCAAAGCTCGCTTTACTCTTCTGTCACCCGCGAAGCCAATGCCCACCAGGTCACCCTTTACACGATGGATGCCCGCGGCAGCGCCGGCGAGTCGACGCTCTCTGCCGAGTTCAATTTCTTCACCGAGACGGCTGGGGGACGAGGGGATTTCGACGCTATTCGCTCGATGAGTTTTCAAGAGCCCTTGCTTGAACTGGCCATCACCACCGGTGGGTCAGCGGTGCTGAATACCTTCAATTTCGAGCAGGCTCTGGGTGGCATCAGCCGCGATTTCGACAGCTTCTACTCCTTGGGCTATCGCTCGCGCCGGGGCGGCGATGGCAAGTACCACGATATCGAGGTGCGGATAACCCGTCCGGGCCTCCGTGTCCGTCACCGCGAGGGCTATCTGGACAAGCCTGAGGGCGAGCGGGTCGCCGACCGCGTGCTGTCGTCGTTGATTCTCGACCTGGAGAAGAACCCGCTGGGGGTGGAACTCGATTTTGGCACTCCCGAGAAGATAGGTCGAGGCAAGTACCTACTGCCGATCATTGTCCGGGTGCCGTTCCGCGACCTCACACTTTTGCCCCATGGCGAGGTCGAAGAGGGCCGCCTGTCGATTTTTGTGGCGGTGCAGGACGAGCGCGGAGGAATCTCGGACCTGGCCAAGATTCCCTATCCACTGTCGATTCCCAATGCCCTGGTGGCGCGGGCCCGCGAGCAGGAGCTGGGCTATCAAACGCAGCTGAAGATTGGCCGGGGAACGCCCAAGATAGTGGTCGGGGTGTGGGACGAACTCTCCGGCACCGAGTCCTTCGTCCAGAAGCGAGTGCTGGTGGGTGAGGAGAAGGGGCGCAAGAAAAAGAAAAGCGGCCGCCGCGGTCTTTAGTTGATCGGTCGCTAGTTAAACAGGGGCAAGGTGTCGTCTGCGATGAAGACCTGCTTGTCGGCGGCGGTGGCGCCAGCGATCGCCGGCACCGAGGTGGCGACGATTACCTGAATGGAGTTGGCGTGCTGCTGCTCGATCTGCTGTAGCAGCTCGACCACCGCGGCGAAGTCGCGCTCGACCATCTCTTCTTTGCCCGGCGAGTCGATCAGCACCAATCCGGGGTGGCCTCCCGCGTCGGGTTCTTCGGCGGTGATCAGCGCCAGCGCCAAGTAGAAAGCCAGGACGAAGCGCACTTTCTCACCGGCGCTGAGTTCTTCAAAGACGTAGTCATCGCCATTCTGGCGGATCCGCGGCCGCAGCTGGGAATCGAGTTCGACCGTTTCGAGTCCAGGGAAACCAATCTGCTGGCAGAATGCTTCGACCCGGCCGGCGAAGCTGCCTTTGAGGCCCTCGTTGAACTCTGCATCGCGGGTTCGCAGATGGTCCAGCACGGCATCCAGCACCCGCTTGCGGGTCAGTTGCTGATCCATCTCGTCGCCATCTTTGCCGGTTGAGCTTAACTGGGTGCTGGCCTCGAACTTGGCTTCGAGGCGACCGAGGAAACGACTCTCGAGTTCGATCTCCCGCTCGACTTCCTCGGTACCCTGGTGGGCAGCTCGCAGTTGGGCTTGGAGCTGTCCCTTGCGTTGGGTGAGTTGGCGTGCTCGGCCTTCGGTGGTGGCCAAACGGCGGCGCAGCCGCTCGTCCAATTGCTGCTGCTCTTGCAGGCGCTGGCGGGCTTCCTCAAGCCGCGCCTCAAGGGCTTGCTGGCGGTCGCTGGGGAGGTCTTCATGGCACAGGCCGCAGTGCTCAGCTTCAGCCTCTGCGGCGGGGAATCGACGGCGCTGATCCAGGGCCACGTTGCAGGCCGGGCAGCTGCTGAGTTCCTCACCCAACAGGCCGCGCTCTCGGGTTGCCTCCAGGCGTTCGATTTCGGCCGTGCTGCGGCTGCTGGCCTGCTCGGCCTCTTGCAGCTGCAAGGCGGTCTGGTGACGCTCTTCGTCGGCCTCCAACAAGGTGGTGGTGAGATCGGTGAGGCGCTTGTCGAGGTCGGCCGTCGTGGACCGCAGGCGCTGCGTTGTCCGCTTGTTCTTGAGCTCGTCGACGTAGCCCTGCAAGCGCTCGATTTCCTCGCTCAAGCTCTTGAGATCAGGGGTGCCCAGTGCCTTCTCGGTGCGTTGTTGATAGCGCTGCTCGGTGGCCAGCCGATGCTCTAGCAGAGCGCGTTCTGCTTCGACCGCAAAGAAGGCGTCGATGCCGCGCAGGCCCAGCAACATGCCGACGATCTTCATGAACAGATTGCCATAGCCCTTGCCGTCGGTGACCAGGTTTACGTAGCCGTGGTCTTGGGGAATCGACAAGCCGCGGAAGTAGGCGCGGTAGGAAGTCACCGACTCGTGCAGCGCGTTACCTGACTTGCGCGAGTCTTTCTGCGTGCCACGCAGCGGACGCAAGCCAAAGGCCTGGTTGAAGAATTTCTCCAACCGGCGCTGCATGTCGCTGCCGTTGTGAAACTCGAGCAAGGTCTGATCGGCGGCAGGCCCCTTGTGGTCGGGGTCGGCGAGCTTCAGCAGGCGACCCTGGGGGCGACTCGCTTTTTCCACCTGCACCGCATGCACCACGCCGTCGAGCTCGAAAACCAGCTCGACCTGCTCGATCCAACCATCAACATCCCGCTTAAGCTCATTCTTGCCGGTCAAGCAGAGTTGGATGAGCTTGAGAATCGACGTCTTGCCCTTGTCGTTGCCGGCCCGCAGTACGTTCACCCCTGGACGGAAGATGAACTGGCCGGACTTCTCGCCGCGGAATCGTAAACCTCGCAGGGTCAGCTGGGTACGGCGGTGCGGAGCGGCTTTCAGGGCAGGTTCCAGTCCGCTCAAGGCGGCGCGAAAGCGGCGTTTGGAGAGTTTTCCGAGGCTTGGGCTAACGGCGGCGTGGAGCTGATCCAAAAGGTCCATAAACAGGGGGTTCTCACTGCCTCGGCAAGGCGTTGTTGGGACGAGTCGCGGGTCGAGAGTAGGGGCATTATATGGCAGAGTGGCGCATTTTCACCGTCCAGTGATCGGCGATTTTAGAGCGCAGACTCGGGGAACGGGAAAAACCGCAGGTACCAAGAAACCCGCCCTCTGTGGGCGGGTCGAGTTGCGGCGCGGCAGCGCGCCGAGAGCTGGGCGCAGGTCAGTTGATGGCGATCTTGCGTGGCTTGGCGGATTCGCTCTTCGGCACCGACAGGGTCAGCAGGCCATCCTTGAACTTGGCTGCAACCTTGGTCGCGTCGATTCCAGAGGGTAGCGAGAAGGCCCGGCGGAAAGTGCCGTAGGCGCGCTCTACGCGGTGGTAGTTGTCGTTTTCTCCAGCCTTGGTGAAAGTGCGCTCGCCGCTGACCGTGAGGACATTGTCATCGAGCGAGATGTCGAGGTCCTTCTTGCTCAGCCCCGGCAGCTCAGCGGTGAAGATGAAGGCCGTGTCGGTTTCTAGCAAATCTACCGGCGGTACCCAGTTGGCGCTTTCGACGGCTTCGTTGGTCGCGCCGTTGCCGCTGTCGAGCACCCGCTCGACCAACTCGAACAGCGGGTCGCGGCGGTTGGTGAAAGTGGCGGCGGGGAAACAACGAGTTAGGGAGGTGTGAAACATGGAGAGTCTCCTTCGACTAGTGGGTGTTTGTGACCTGGATCGCTTGAGTGGCCAAAGCCACGGGGTTCGAAATTTTGTAGGTCGTGAGGCTCTTCCGGGTTGGATTCCTTGGCGGCTGATGAACTCTCGGCCCTTTCATGAGTAGACAACGCTAAGGTCTGAGTGGTTATTCCAAAATCTTCAGAAATAGGCTCAGATTTTTGAAATTGACTCCGCTATCGTCCGAATTGAGCGAGATCTTTGCCCACAAACGAGGCTGTGGCTTGGTTTTCTAGCTTTTGAAGCTGACCTGAGTGACTTTCGCTAAGATTTATATCCGCGGAATCACTTTAGCTCATGAATGGCAGATCATGCCGACGGGCAGGCTGCGTCTGGCATTCCGCGGTGCTGAGAGCGCCTACTGGGGTGCAATACGGGTCGGGGAGTGAGCCTTAGACGGGTGATGGAGAGAAATAGGTGGGACACGAAGCGAAGACGTTACTTGCTCAGTCGCGTCAGAGGGAGATGGCATTAAGGGCTTCGAGAGAAAGTTCGCCTCCGCTCCGTGTCCCAAACACTGGCTTGAAAAGATCGAAAAGCAGGTAAGGACGGATGTTCTGACCGGTTGACCAGGGCCTTGCCGGCGCGCCAGTAGCGCCCGCGTTGGCCGTCCTGATGTCCTTATTTTGTGCTCACACCCTCTATAGGCGTCTGGCGGCGCGAAACGTTACAAGGCAATTAGAATTTTTTTCACGAGGAGGGCTCGACGAGTCGCCGGGATCACCGGCCGTGGCCGATATAGTGGGCTAGTGAGCACCGAGAACCTCTCCCTCCGCCCCCTTGGCAGGCCGATCAGTCGTCGTGGTTTGTTGGGTGGAGGCTTGGCGGCGTTGGCCTCCTGGGGTTTGGGTCGCTGGGGTCGGCTGCTGGCCGAGCCGCCGATTGCTGGCGCTGTCTGGGTTGACGACCTTCCCTTTGAGGGGGAGTCGCGGGCGTCCTTGGGCGAGCTGCGCGGAGTAGGGCTGGATGCTCGACGCCTTTTCGACTTGGCTACTCTGCGCCGCGATCAGCTGGCAGCCGCCAGCGGTGAGTTCTTTGTCCGTACCGGCGTTCCGGACGGCTTGCGGCTTGAGTCTGATTGGCGGTTGGCGGTGGATGGCTTGGTCCAGCGGCCGCTGAGTCTCTCCATCGATCAGCTCGGCGGGCTGGCGGTGGATCAAGGGGAGCGGTTGATCGAGTGTGCTGGTAACACTCGTTTTACCCGCTTTGGTTTGATTGGCAGCGCTCGCTGGCAGGGGGTGGCGGTCGCCGATTTGCTCGATCGCGCCGGGCCGAGTACCGCGGCACGGGCGTTGCGGGCCAGCGGTTTTGATGTTCACTCGCGGACCTCGACCAACTCGGCGGCGGGTTGCAGCTGGGTTTTCACCCTCGATCAGCTGCGCTCGGCGGGCGCTTTTATAGCGCTGCGAATGAATGACCAGCCGTTGCCGGCCGAGCACGGCTGGCCGCTGCGCTTGGTGGTGCCGGGGTGGTACGGCTGCTGCTCGGTCAAGTGGTTGCAGCGACTCGAGCTGGTCGCTGGCGATAGCCCCTCGACCGGCCATATGCGCGAGTTCGCCAGTCGCACTCACCAGGAAGGGGTGCCGCAGCGGGCGCTCGACTTCCGCCCGGCGCGGATCGATCCGGCGGCACTGCCGATCCGGGTGGAACGCTGGCGGGTGGGCGAGAACTGGCTCTACCGGGTGGTGGGCATTGCCTGGGGTGGGCCGCCGCCGAGCGGCACGCTAAAGATCCGCTTTGCTCCCCAGGACCGCTTGGTCTCCCTGGATCAGCCGCCGCCGAGTTGGACCGCTTCGGGATGGAGCCTCTGGTCGCACCTCTGGCGACCGCCGGCCGCCGGCCGCTACTTGATCGACCTGGCCTTTTCTCCGGCACCGCCGCGCGCCCCGAGAATGGCGATGGGGCATTACCTGCGCGGGGTGGTGGTGGCCGAGGTCTGAGGGCTGCCTCTGGCTTGCAGCCTACTCTTGATCGTTGCTCCCCAGCACCACTCGGGCCCGCAGTCCGGGCCGGCGTAGGCGCACCTCTAGCTGGCGCAGGTCTGCCGGCGCCAGGTCGCGGTCGGCGTAGAAGCGCACCGTGTACTGGCTGCGCAGCTCGGCGTTGATCTCGGCGTAGGCCTGGCTCAGTTGATCGACCGAGTCGACAAAATACAACCTGCCGCCGGTCTCCGAAGTCAGCTTGCGCAGCTCGCGTTTGGGGTAGGTGCGGGGGATGTCGTCGAGCGCGCCGAGGCCGATGATGTAAACAGGAACGCCGGTCTTGCGCCCCATTTCGATGCCATTCTTGGGGCCGTAGCGACTGTCGCGATCATCGCCGTCAGAGAGCACCACCAGGGCTTTGCGGCCCGGCTGCCGCTCGAACTGTAGCATTGAGAAGACCACCGCGTCGTACAGCGCGGTGGCGCCCTCGGGATTGAGCTGGCCGAGGCCGCGGATCAACTCACCCATGTCGCCGGTGATCGGCTGGCGCAGTCGCGGCTGTTGGTCGAAGTCGACCAAGAATGCCTGATCTTCGGGACGCAGGGTATCGCTCAAGAAGCGGGCAGCGGCGCGTTGGGTGGCGGGCATGAGCAAACGCATGCTGCCTGAGGTGTCGATCACCAAGCCCATCAGCAAGGGAACATCGTCGGCGTAGGCCAGGCTGTCGAGGGTTCGTGGGCGATCGTCGAGCAGGATTTCGAACTCGTCCTGGCGCAGATCCTCGACCGGTGCGCCCATTTCATCGGTGACCACCAGACGGATCTCGACTAAGTTGACTTCCACCTCCTCGCCACCGGCGTCGCTGGCCAGCAAGACGACGTCGTCGATCGTGCGGCCGTCTGCCAAGTAGGCCGCTACCCGGATCCAATCGCTGGGTCCAGCGTTGGCGGTCGCTATCCGGGCGCGGAATGGGGGCTGGCTCAAAGTCTCGACCAATTGCTCGTTGCGATAGACCTCGACCCTGCTCAGCTGGCCGTCGGCGGGTACGGTAACTTCGACTTCGAGGTCGGTCTCGGCGCCGCCTGCCCGTGGCCGCAGATTGCGGATCCACACCCGAAAAGGAGCGTCCAGGCGGTTGACTTCGAAGCTGTCCTTGCCCAGCAAAACCTCGCCACCACGGCCCCAAGCCTCGACTCGCACCTCTTGGGTTCGTGCTGGGCTGGCCAGATTCAAGCGCGCGTTGTAGGGGCGCAGGCGGTCCTCAGCTACCTGCTTGCCGTCGAGGAAGAAGATCACCCGGCGCACCTCTGGGCTTGAAATCAAAGTGTCGAAGCGGGTGCTGCCGGTGGCTGGCTGGCGCCGCGGCGGGATGATTCGCACCACCGTCTGGCGCTGCTGCTTGGCGCCAGGAGTCGCGGCGACGGTGATCTGGTACCAGGCCTTACCGGCGCCGTTGAGATGCACCGCCGCGCTGCCGGCGGAGTGCTGTCGGGCGTCGGCTTCCTCGACCTGCACCGCTGCCCAAGGACCGTCGCCGAGCTGTACCACGGCCAGCACTGACAGCACGTCCTCGGGCAGCTCGATCGCGGCGGAATAGACCATTTGGCCACCGCCAGTCGGCCGCAGCCGTTGGCGATGGGCGACCTGCAACGCCTCGCCGTTGTCGACCAGCAGGGCCAGGCACAGCTGGGAGGTAGCGGGGAGGGCGAATTCAAGCTCGACTCGGGCCAACCAGCGGCCCTGATCGAGGAGTGCTTCGTCGAGGAGGTAGCCAGCATTTAGGGGTAGTTGGCCGCTGGCCTCTCCTTGAAGAAGTTTGTCAGCGAGCTGCTCAGCTGGTCGACAATCAGCCGTGGCAGATGCTGAGCGCGGTGCGAAGGCCGCCAGGGCGATTGCCAACGTGAGGAGGACGAGTCTGGATAGAGAGAGCGACGGAGGGCTTGGCATGCGATCCTCATGAGTGGTGCGAGTTGGCAGGGCAGGGGGATTGCCAGTCGAGGACAATTTCTTGGGATTTCCGGAAGGAAAAGTGACCTGATGAGGTTGATTGCAGTATGTCTTCCGATCCGCCAGCGGCGAATTCAGCATCTAGGATAGCGCGACTCGGTTTCCTGCGACGGCTCGCTCAAGGGGCGACGGCGCTTGCCGTCGTTTTTGGTTTGCCGTGGGCAGCGATCGGTCTGCAAGATGACTTGGCGGTCGTTGACTCGCGAGTCGAGCAGTTGCAGGCGGTCTGGGCGGCGGCATCGGCGCCCTGTGCCGCAGCTGCCGAGCAACGATTGGCGGCGACTAGCGAAGCCGCGGTCAAGGCCCCCACCGAGAAGGCGGTTGCTCTCAAGCGCAGGCCGGCGCCGTACAAGACCGGCGAGTTGGCACTCTACGATGTGCGCTGGGGGTTATTAAAAGCTGGCGAGATCCGCCTCGAAGTGCTGCCGCAGGCACGGATCTCGGGTCGGCCGGCATGGCATTTTGCCGGCACGGCCGAGTCGTCGGCACTGGTGCGGGTGGTCTATCGGGCCGAGGATAGCTTCGACAGCTTGGTCGATCAGCAGAGCTTCTTGCCCGTTGGTCTGCACATCGAAGTTGACGAATCCGGTGAGCGCGGCGAGCGCTCGGTATTCTACGACCACCGGCAAGGCATCGCTCACTATCTGAAGGATCGCACCCGCCACAAGCATGGAGCGAAAACCACTTGCCGCAAGGATCCGATCGACGCGCAGGCTTTAGATGTGTTCGCTGCCCTCTATCGTCTGCGCACGGTAGAACTCGAGCCGGGCAAGACGATTTACCTGCCGGTGTACGACAACGGCAAGAGCTGGAAGGCTCGCGTCGAAGTTCTCCCGCGGACGCAGATCAACACTGGCCTCGGCCGTCAGTCGGCGATTCCGCTGCTTATCTCCTCACAGATCGAGGGCAAGCTGAATTCCAAGAAAGATCTCCGCATCTGGCTCAGTGACGACGAGCACCGGGTGATGCTGCGTTTCGAGGCCGCCCTGGCCTGGGGCAAACTGCGGGTCGGCCTACGCAGCTACCGGCCGGCGGCCGGTCAGCAGCTGCAGGGCCGTGGTTGACCGGCGACCCAGATCCACGATCTTCCCCCCGCGAGAATTCAAGACCACGGTTGTCTTTTGTAGGGGCGCCCAGCGTGCGCCCGGTTTGGCCAAGCGAGGTCGTTCTGCGGCGAGGCCACCGCCGTACGCCCCTACGAGAGATCTTCGGGCCATTCAAAAGGGGCCGGGTGCAGCTCGCGCAACCGAAAGTGGCGTCGCACGCCGCTTAGATTGGCCACCTGGATCGGCAGGTCTTTGCAGAACTCGGTCAGTGATTCCAGGCACATGCCGCAGGGGGTAGCCGGGGGATCGGTGTCGGTGACCACGGCGATGGCGCGGAACTCGCGGTGCCCCTGCGCTACCGCCTGCACCAGCGCGGTTCGTTCGGCGCAAATAGCCAGGCCGAAAGAGCGGTTTTCGACATTGCAACCGGTGATGATGCTGCCATCCGGGAGCAGCAAGGCGGCGCCGACTTGGAAGCGGCTGTAGGGTGAATAGGAACGCTCGCGAGCTTGCCGAGCTGCCTCATGAAGTGCTTCCCAATCCATTTTCCCAGTCTACCAGTCTGGCTCTATCCATAGGCTCTGGCCGCGCGGCCTAGCGGAGGCTGAGGCTCAGGCCTGTGATAGCGTGATGTCGATTCGACTTGCCTATCGATACGCATTTCAAGCCCTTGGGTCGCCGCCTTCCATGGCTCGGCAGACCCACCTCCAGGAGGAGAAGATATGACTACTCAAGGGGATTTCTACAAGCCGCCGGCCGATGGCCAGGAGATTAGTTTTGGCGACAGCAGGCTAAATATTCCAGATCGTCCGATCCTGCCCTTCATCGAGGGCGATGGCATCGGTCCGGACATCTGGCGAGCCACTCGGCGGGTACTCGATGCAGCGGTAGAGAAGAGCTACGGTGGCCAGCGTCGCCTGGCCTGGATGGAAGTGCTGGCTGGAGAGAAGGCGCAAGAGCATGCCGGTGAATGGCTGCCCGAGGCCACCTTCGAGGCTATCCGCCATTACCACGGGGCGATCAAAGGACCGCTGACCACGCCGGTGGGGGGTGGTTTCCGCAGTCTCAACGTTACCCTGCGTCAGGTGCTCGACCTGTATGCCTGCGTGCGGCCGGTGAAGCACTACCCGTTGGTGCCCTCGCCGGTGAAGACGCCAGAGAGGGTCGACATGGTGCTGTTCCGCGAGAACACCGAAGATGTCTACTCGGGCATCGAGTGGCCATCGGGTAGTGACGAGGTCGGTCATCTGATCCGCTTCATGAAAGAAGAGCTGGGCAAGGATGTCAGGCCGGATAGCGGCATCGGCATCAAGCCGATCTCTCCCTTCGGCAGCAAACGGTTGGTGCGTAAGGCGATTGAGTTTGCTATCGCCGAGCAGCGTGACAGCGTCACTTTGGTGCACAAGGGCAACATCATGAAATTCACCGAGGGTGCGTTCAAAGATTGGGGCTACGAGTTGGCGCGCGATGAGTTCGCCGAGCAGACGATCACCGAGGCAGAGGTTTGGGACCAGCACGGCGGCAAGGCACCCGCCGGCAAGGTGGTGATCAAGGACCGCATTGCCGACGCAATGTTCCAACAGGTCTTGCTGCGCCCCGCCGAGTACGAGGTGTTGGCCACTACCAACCTGAACGGCGACTATCTCTCAGATGCCTTGGCTGCCCAGGTTGGCGGTCTGGGGATGGCGCCGGGCTCTAACGAGAGTGACGACTTGGCGCTGTTCGAGGCGACCCACGGCACCGCTCCCAAATATGCCGGGTTGGACAAAGTCAACCCGGGTTCGCTGATTCTCTCCGGCGTCATGTTGTTGCGCTGGTTGGGATGGCCAGAGGCGGCCAATTCGGTAGAGCAGGCGATCGGTGCCACCATCTCGCAGAAACGGGTCACCTACGATCTGGAAAGGCAGATGGATGGTGCTACTTTGCTCAAGACCTCGGAGTTTGGTGAGGCCATCGTCGCCAATCTGTGAGCTAAGTCGGCCGGGCGAAACATCGCCCGGCCGTCGAGCGTAATTTCCTGGGAGGGGCACCGATTCCCTGGCCCTGGACACCTTAACGAGACCACCTACCAATGTCTGCAAGAAACCGCCCACTTGTTTTATGGCTAGCCGTGTCGCTGGTCGGTGTGCTGCTGTTGTGGTTGGCCTTCCCCTACGCCTTTCCGCTACTTTCCGACGATTGGCAAGTGACCCGTAGTGAAGCTCGCGCCATCGCCTTGGAGCGTTTGCGCGATCTCGGCGAGCCGATCGACAACGCTTATGTGGTGGTCGAACTCGATGGCGACGGCTTGCTCGAGCGTCGTCTATTGGAAGAACTACCGGCAGTTGGCAATGAGGCGGTACGGTCGAGCTTGCTGGCCAAGGCACATCGCCGCTGGGAGGTGCGGGTCTACTCTCCGGGCGCCAGAGTGCGGGAGTGGGTATATCAATGTTTGGTAGCCTTCGATGGTGAGGTGCTGGCTCTCCGCCGTCGGTTGCCGCGGGCGGACGCCGAGGAAGCGATCGACGAGACCGACGCGATGGGTCAGGCGCTGACCTATCTACGGTCGCAGGGGATTGACCTTGGGGGGCTCGAACACGAGCCCAAGATCCTGCGTGACCAGCGGACCGAGCGTCGTGATCTGACCTTGCAATATCGGTTCAAGGACTCGGTGCTGGGGGCTGATCTGCCGCACGGTTGGGAGGTGTGGTTTACCGGCGATACTCTGGCTGGTTTCGGTCTTTGGTATGAGGATCCGAAGAGTGAGCAGTTGGGGGGCTTGTTTCGCCAGCTGCAGTTGATTAATTTCGGCCAGTACGGCATCGCCATCCTACTGCTGGTTCTAGTGACGATTCCTTTTCTCAAGCGCTATCACGACGGTCAGCTGGGAGTGCGGCGCGGGGCTCAGCTGCTGCTGGCGGTGTTGGCCGCGGGGCTGGTCTTCGTCTTGCTATGCAGCCAGAGCATGTCCAGCGGCGCTAACGTTGGCTTTCTCACCCGCCGCCAAACCACCTGGTTCATCGGCACCTTTGTGGTGCTGACCCAGATGTTGATGTTGGGGATGCTGGCGCTGACTTCGTGGTCGGTAGGCGAGTCTCTGTGTCGCGACCGCTGGCCGCAGAAGCTGGCTTCTTTCGACGCCTTGTTCCGGCTGCGGTGGGCGAATGCGACGGTAGCCCTGTCGTCGTTGCGCGGCATCGCCGGCGGCTTGTTGATGGCCGGCTTGCTGGTGGGTGGTGCCGCGTTGCTGCGGCGCGCCGGCGCCTGGATACCCAGCAGCATGGTGATGGGTATGGAACTTGGTACCGCGCTGCCGAGTCTGGCCCTGCTGAGCATTGTGCCGAGTTTCTTGTTGGCGCCGGCGATTTTCGTTTGTCTGTTGCTGCCGACCTGGGCGAGCGACCGACTCGGTGATGGGTTGGGCCTGGTTATCTCAGTGTTGGCAGCGGCGATCTTGCTGCCGATGTTCCTGATTGCTCTGCCGTTGCAGTGGGGTTTTTTGGCGTGGGCGCTGGCGGCGGTGGTGCCGGTGCTGATCTTTCGCTACGGCGACTTGCTATCGGCGTTGCTGACGGTGCTATTCGCGGCTTTGACGCCGAGTGTTATGCCACTGCTCGGGGCCGTCGATCCGGCCATCCAGGTACATGGCTACGCCACTTTGCTGATCGCCGCCTTGCCGATGTTGTTGAGCTTGCGACGGCTGGGTAGTGACGACGAGTTCGTCTACTTTTACGACGATGTGCCGCCCCACGTGCGGCGAATTGCCGAGCGCGAGCGGCAGTCGGTCGAGTTGGAGACCGCGCGTCGCATCCAGAGTTCGATTTTGCCCCGGCTGCCACCCCAGCTCAACGGCGTGGAGATTGCTCACAGTTACCTGCCGGCCTCAGAGGTGGGCGGGGATTTCTACGACGTGTTGGCGCTCGAGGACGGCCGCTTGGCGGTGGCGGTGGGTGATGTCGCGGGCCACGGAGTGTCTTCCGGATTGGTGATGTCGATGGCCAAGTCGGCGTTGGCGGTGCAGGTGAGCTTCAATCCGGAGATTGAGGCGGTGTTGGAAACCCTCAACCGCACCGTTTACCAGGGTGCCCGCCAACGCTTGCTAACCACCCTGTGCTATGCCCTGATCGATCCGGCCAGGAACGAGATGCTCTATGCCAGCGCCGGCCACCTATTCCCCTATCGGGTGTCGGCCAACGGTCAGGTCGAGCCCCTCGTGACCGCTTCTTACCCCCTCGGGGTGCGTGGCGAGATCGATGTGCAGGTCAAAAATGCCCGCCTCGAGGATGGTGACACCGTCTTTCTCTACAGCGACGGCCTGGTCGAAGCGACTCCGGAAGCTAGTGACGAGCCATTCGGCTTCACCCGCCTCGAAGCAAGTCTGGCGCGCCACGCCGGCATGGCGCCGGGGCAGCTGCGCGAT
This sequence comes from Candidatus Multivoradales bacterium, assembly GCA_965248925.1. GTDB lineage: Bacteria > Acidobacteriota > Thermoanaerobaculia > Multivoradales > J023 > CBDFLE01. The sequence goes on from CBDFLE010000006.1 coordinate 4,402,547, forward strand.
GCAGTGCTGCTCGATGTCGAAGCCTTCACCGGCGCCCACCCCCGCGCCGACGACTTGACCGTGCTGGTGCTGCGGCTGGGTGCCAACTGATCGGCTGTCCAGGTGGCCGTTGTCGCTAGCGACCAGCGCTCGGGTTGCTCTTGGCGGTACAGTAGACTGAAGGCAATGAGACCTGGAAAAAGCGCTTTGGATGTTTCCTCATGGTTGGTTTCGGCAGGGCGGCAGGGGCTGCCCGGAGAGCCGCTCAACACTCCTTTGGTGCCGGCTTCTAATTTCGTTCGTGGTGGCGAGCGGGTCTATGCTCGTGACGATGGAACGGCTACGTGGCAGGCCCTGGAAGACTTAGTCGGCGGCCTGGAAGGGGGGCGGTCGATCGCTTTTGCATCGGGAATGGCGGCGATAGCCGCGGTTTTCGATCAGCTCGGCTCCGGGGCCAAAATCGTGCTGCCAGACGATTGTTACCACGCCGTCGCCCAGCTTGCCGAAGGTGGTGGGCGTAAGGGCTTCTGGCAGGTCGATAGGCTGGCGGTCGGCGATACTGCCGGCTGGATCACCGCCGCCAAGTCCGCCGATTTGCTGTGGTTGGAATCGCCCTCAAACCCGCTGTTGCAGGTGGCGGATGTGGTCGCGATCTGTCCGGCGGAGCGCCAGCCGGGATCGCTCTTGGTGGTCGACAACACCTTTGCTACCCCGCTCAATCAGCGGCCCTTGGAGCTGGGTGCCGACATCTCGGTACAATCGGCGACCAAGTTCATCGGTGGGCACTCGGATCTGCTGGCTGGTGTCGCTACCACCGCCGATGAAGATCTGGCCCAACGACTAGCCCACAGTCGAGTCCTGAGTGGTGCCACACCGGGTGCCTTGGAAACCTATCTGGCAGTCCGTGGAGCCCGCACGATGGCGCTGCGCCTGGAACGCGGGCAGCAGACCGCGGCGGTGATCGCCGAGCGTCTTGAGCACCATCGTGCGGTGCGGCTGACCCGCTATCCCGGCCTCCCATCCCACCCTGGCCACCAGTTGGCGCGGCGGCAGCTAGGGGGCTTCGGCACCATCATCTCGTTTGATGTGCACGGAGGAGCTGCGGCTGCCGACCAGGTCTGTCAGGCGGTCGAGCTGATCCACCACGCCACCAGCCTCGGGGCGGTGGAGTCGACCATGGAGCGCCGCGGGGGGATCTCCGGCCAGCAGCATCTACCGCCTTCGCTGCTTCGCCTCAGTGTCGGTATCGAAGATCCGCAGGATCTCTGGACGGATCTCGATCGGGCCTTGTGCTTACTCCCCGATCCAGGTCTCGATCTTGGCCTCTAGAACCGGCAGTGGTAGTGCTCCGGTGTCGAGTACTTGGGCGTGAAAGGCGGCCAGGCTGAAGCTCTCGCCAAACTCGGCTTCGGCTTTCTGGCGCAGTTCTAGCAAACTTAGTTGACCCAGTTTGTAGGCCAGGAGCGGTAGAGCTTGTCGCCATCGGTCATCGATGCCAGGCCGGGAACTCCGCGGCGGCTGGCTGGCAAATAGCGCTGTTGCAAGAACCGGCGCAGACGCTGGTAGGCGGGCAGGACCTTGCTGGCGATGGCAGCTTGGTAAGCATCGACCAGCCGCTGCCGGTCGGCCGCGGAGATCTGCTCGGGGAAGTTCTGGCTGGGCTGCAAGAAGGTGCTGCCGTCTACTCCACGAGCGATCGCGACGTCGAGTTGCGCGATGACTTTGAGAGTTACGAACTCAGGTTGGGTGTGGCCGCTAGCGATGCCCTCGAGCATCGCCTGCTGCGCTCGCTTCAGGTAGGTGACAAAGCCATCGAGACGCTGCAAACCGTGCTCGAAATCCGCCAACGTGTTGAAAGGCAGCATCGATTGTCCCGAGGACATTTCGGGAAAAGAGACGTGGTAGCCGAAAAGTTGATCGAAGGGCAGTTGGCGCAGCATCTCGGCCGCGCCGCTTTTGAACTTGCTCAGCTCGGCCTCGGCTTGATAGCGAAAAACGTCATAGCTGATCTTATTCTCGGCGGTCAGGTCTTGGCGATCGATGGTCTCCAGCCGCTGTAAATCTAGGCTCGCTTTGGCGGCCATGGCGGCGATGTACTCGTGGCTGATGTAGTCGCCAAACTGCTCGGCGTGAGCCTGTTCGCCGCGCGCCAGGGCGCCTAGAGGATCCAGCGCGAGCTGTCGTTGGTCGCTGCTGTCGAACAGAGCGGCGAGGGCCGCGCCGCCGCGGCCTTCGGCCGCTGGCTTGGCCGGAGTGCTCGACGCTTGAGAATCTGCTAGGCCGCTGCAGCCGAGGAAGCTGCCGCCCAATATCAAGACAGCAAGGGGTGCAAGAGCTTTATGTGCCATTTATGTTCTCCAAGTTTGCGTTTGCGATCAAGGGGTGATGCTGAAGTAAATGCCGCCCCACAATTTCACCGGTTGCTCTCTCAGTACCTGCTGGTCGAGACTGTCGCTGTAGGCCATGCGCAGCTTCAGCGCACCTTTTGCCAGGGCGAAGTCGAGATCTCCAGTGGCTCCCCAATGGTGCCAACCGGGGTCAGTGGCGTCGAAGAATCTGGCGAACTGCTCGCCGGCGTAGGCGATTGTTGTCTTTAGCGAGGCGCTGATCTTACGGTTTAGCTGGCGACTGTCTTGCAAGTGTAAAAGTACGAAGTAGTCACGTAGCAGGTCGACGTTGTAGTTGATCTCGAGGCTCGGAGAAAGCAAGGTTTTTGACCGCAAGTGGAGGTAGGCCTCACCGGTACTGTCGATGCCGCCAGGAAAGATCAGCTCGACGTAGCCGGCCTTGAAACTGATCTGCCCCAAGTCCCAGCGATAATAAAAATCGAGATCGATCTCCTGCACCTCACCTGCTTGGTGGCGCTCGTTGCTGAGGTCCAGACCGGCCCAAAAACTGAGGCCGAACCCGCTCGGATGATCCATCGTCGCCGAGACATTGAACACCGGGAACTCGCGCAGGGTGATGCCTCGCCAGACGTGTGGGTAGCGGTAGGCGAATGCATAGGTGAATTCGGCCGCCGCCGCTGTCGAGGCTGATAAGCCTGACAGGGCCAACGCGGCGACGGCTATCACCATGACCGTCGAGCGGCACCGCCTGTGGCCGGCCTCGACAGTTGATTCGGGGTGGGGAGTGGCTGTCATGGGATAGAGATTTGCACGGAGCAGGGGGGTAGAAAAGTGGCAGAATCGTCATTTATAGTCCTAATCGCGCCAAGCTAATTGAGTTACGCTGGTAGGTCCAACTGTGGCCGTCCGACTGCTGCCGAGGTACCGGCTGATCTGCTCGAGGGTGGTGTTTGGCGTGCTAAGCTGACGCTCCCGAAAACAGGTTCTTCCCTGCATCACTTAGGGTTTTGCAGTGCCTCGGTATGGGCCGGCTCGACGGCAGCTCCGGGGATCCGAGAGACAAGGAGGCAGTCTTGAAAATACACGAGTACCAGGCCAAGGAGATCTTGCGCCGGTATGGGGTGATCACCCCCAGGGGCAAAGTGACGGACGAGGCGTCCGAGGCGCGTTCAATCTGCGAGGAATTCGGCGGCTGCTGCGTGGTCAAGGCGCAGATTCACGCCGGTGGGCGGGGCAAGGGCGGTGGCGTCAAGTTGGCCAATTCGGCGGCCGAGGCCGAGCAATTTGCCGAGCAGATTCTCGGCATGCGGTTGGTCACCCCGCAGACCGGTGCGGAGGGTCAGTTGGTGCGTCAGGTGCTGATCGAGGAAGCGGTCGATATCGATCGTGAGCTCTACCTGGCGGTGCTGCTCGATCGCGACGCTTCGAGACCGCTGGTCATGGCCTCACTGGCCGGTGGCATGGACATCGAAGAAGTTGCCGCCGAGACTCCCGAGGCGATCGTCCGCCAGCATTTTGACCCCCACCTTGGCTTGCTGCCGTTCGAAGCGCGGGCGGTCACCAACGGCCTCGGCCTGCGCGGCAAGACCGCTCGCCAAGCGGCCAAGCTGATCACCGCCTTGAGCCGGGCTTTCCTCGAAACCGATGCTTCCCTGGCCGAGATCAATCCGCTGTTGATCACTGGTGCTGGTGAGGTGTTGGCGCTGGACGCGAAGATGGACTTCGACTCCAACGCCCTCTTCCGCCACCGCGACATCGCTGAAATGCGGGACGTGGCCGAGGAGAATCCGCTCGAGGTGCGGGCCAGTGAGCATGGTTTGAACTACATCAAGCTCGATGGCAACATCGCTTGCATGGTCAACGGTGCTGGGTTGGCGATGGGCACCATGGACATCATCAAGCTCTACGGCGGTGAGCCGGCCAATTTCCTCGACGTCGGTGGCTCGGCCAGCCAAGAAGCGGTAAAGAGCGCTTTCGAGATCTTGGTTTCCGACCCGTCGGTGAAGGCGGTGTTGATCAACATTTTTGGCGGTATTGCCCGCACCGACCGCATTGCCCGCGGGGTGGTCAGCGCGATTTCCGAACTTGGCGATGTCAAGCTGCCGGTGGTGGTGCGGCTCGAAGGCACCAACGTCGAAGAAGGGCGCCGGGTGCTGCGCGAAGCAGGCTTTGATTTCATCGTTGCGCGGCAGATGGCCGACGCGGCCGAGAAGGTCGTGGCGGCGGTCGGAGGAGGTCAGTAATGGCTATTTGGGTCGACAACGACACGAGGTTGCTAGTCCAGGGTGTGACCGGCAAGGAAGGTGGTTTCCATGCCGCGGGCTGCCGCGAATACGGCACTCAGGTAGTTGCCGGCGTTACCCCTGGCAAGGGGGGGCAGGAGGCTGAGGGCATTCCAGTTTACGATTCGGTGGCTGAGGCTCGTGCCGCCACCGGCTGCAACGCGACGATGATTTTCGTCCCGCCTCCCTTCGCCGCCGATGCCATCATGGAAGCGGCGGCAGCCGGTATCGAGCTGATCGTTTGTATCACCGAGGGCATTCCGGTCAACGACATGCTCAAGGTGCGGGCCTTCATGGCCAACGGCGACAGCCGTCTGATCGGTCCCAACTGTCCCGGCATCATCACCCCCGGCCAGGCCAAGATCGGCATTATGCCGGGTCATATTCATCTGCCGGGTCGAGTGGGGGTGATCAGTCGCTCTGGCACCCTGACCTATGAGGCGGTGTGGCAGCTGACCAACCTGCGGCTCGGCCAGTCGACCTGCGTTGGCATCGGTGGCGATCCGGTCAATGGCACCAGCTTCATCGATGTGTTGAGTGCTTTCAACGCGGACCCCGACACCGACGCGGTGATCATGATCGGTGAGATCGGCGGCAACGCCGAAGAGCAGGCGGCGGCATGGATCCGCGATCACTTCACCAAGCCGGTGGTGGGGTTTATCGCCGGTCGCACGGCGCCGCCGGGACGCCGCATGGGTCACGCCGGCGCTATCGTCTCGGGCGGGCAAGGCACCGCCGAAGCCAAGATGAAGGCGCTGACCGTTTGTGGAATCCACGTTGTCGAATCACCGGCCGAACTCGGGGTGACGATGCAGAAAGCGCTTGGTGAGTCGGCCTAGATGGAGGGACTACGGAGAATTCCGGGCGCCGGTTGGTTGGCGCTGATTGGCGGCGGCGAGTTTAGCTTCGAGGAAACCGAAGTGGCCGACGCCGCCTGGTTGGCCAAGACCGGTCCGGGAGGACTGGGATTCATCCCCGCGGCCAGTGGTTCTGACGACTACGGCCGGCATTTCGGGGTCTATCTCGACGAGTATTTCGAGCGCCAGATCGATCTCTTGCCGATCTACCGACCGCGCGACGCACGCCGCGCCAAGAACGCTCAGCGAATCGAAGAGTGCGCTGCGATCTACCTCGGTGGCGGGGTGCCCGAGGCCCTCCTCGACACACTGTTGGCGACGCGGTGTCACGATAGTTTGACCGCCAAGCTCAAAGATGGCGGCGTGGTGGTGGCTATCGCTACCGCCGCGCAAGCCGCCGGTGAGCGGCTGCGCGGGCTGCGAGGCAAGGGGTTGTTGGATGGTTTCGCTTGGTTGCCAGGAGGCTTTGTCGAACCCAACTTCGATCCCGCCCACGATCGTCGCTTGCGCGCGGCGTTGGCCGCGGGCGAGGCGAGTTGGGGTTTGGGCATCCCGAGTGGCGCGGCGGTTCTGCTGGTCCGAACGGTGCAGTCGAAGTCAGCGGCTTGGCCTTCTTCTTGGCCGATGCCGAAGCCGACTACCAGATTCTTGGTGACACTGACAAAGAAACCCTGCCGAGTTGAACATAGGTAGGGGCCTACGGGGATTGCTCTAAGAGTGCTTCCGGCATAAGGTGCCCCCTCCGGTGGCGGCTGGTTTTGGCCGGCTGTCTCACCCTGAAGACGACCCCATTCCGGGTATTGCCGCCCGGCTGCAAATCGCGCCGATCTGCTCCTCAGATCGGGCCCGCGTAGGAGATCACCATGGCCACTACCCTGACCATCGTCAAACCCGACGCCTTCGCCGCCGGCAACGCCGGCAACATCCTCGCTCTGCTGGAGAAAGAGGGCTTCACCATTCGCTGCGTCAAGCTGTTGCGGCTTACCGAGGCCCAAGCCGGTGCTTTCTACGAAGTTCACCGAGAGCGTCCGTTCTATGGCAGCCTGGTCGAGTTCATGACCAGCGGTCCGGCCTTGGCGGTGGCTCTGGAGCGCGACAACGCCGTCGCCCACCTGCGCCAGGTGATGGGCGCTACCGACGTTAGCCAAGCCGAGGTCGGCACCATCCGCGCGCTCTACGGCACCTCGATCGAAAAGAACGCCATCCACGGCAGCGACTCGGCAGAGAATGCGGCGCTCGAAACCAGCTTCTTCTTCTCCCGCACCGAGTTGCTAGCGGCGGGCTGAGGAACAGGCCCCAGCGGCCCCCGGAAGCAGCTGATATGCTTCAGCTGTCGGAGAAGGCTGTGACTTCAGGTCACAATCGGAGTCCCCATGGTGGTGCCAGCAATCAAGCAGCAGATCCTCGAGGATCTAGACCAGCTCTCGCCCGCTAGGCAGCGGCGCGTTGCGGAACTAATTCGCGGTCTGGTTTCGGCCCCGCCGCGTGGAACAGCTGGCCGAGATCTGCTGCGTTTCGCTGGCACCCTCGACGACCAGTCCGCTCGCGAGATGACCCAGGCGATCGAAGAGGGGTGCGAACGGGTAGACATCGATGGATGGTAGGTATCTTCTAGACACCAATATTGTCGTCGCACTCTTTAACGGCGACTCCGGGATCGACCGCCAACTCCGCCTGGTCTCGGAAGTTTTCCTACCGTCCATTGCGCTTGGCGAACTCTACTTCGGTGCGGCTCACTCTGGCCGACCGGAGGCCAACGCCGCTCGAATCGATGATTTTGCCGAGACCTGCACGATTCATAGGGTTGACGACCGGACAGCGCGCGAATATGGCCGCATCAAGGGCGAACTACGAAGGCGAGGGCGGCCGATTCCTGAGAACGATATTTGGATTGCTGCCTGCGCTCTCCAGCATGAACTGATCCTGGTCACTCGTGACAATCACTTCAGTTCGGTCGATGATCTCGCCGCCGAATGTTGGTAGGGCTTCCAAGAGGACCCATTCCAGGCAGCGAGTTGCCAAGGATCAGGCTGCGGTTGTCGTCTCGGCACTGCCGACACCCTCTTCAGTGGACCGTGCCGGGCCGGCTGACTTTCTACGCCCGCCGCGGCGGGCGATTCTGGCCATGCGGGCGATGTCTTCTTCGAGTTCACGGCGCTTGCCGCGCAAATATCCCTGGAGATCGCGGCGGCGCAGGAACATCAAGAACACTCGGGTGTTCTCGAATATGCGCTGGCGCTCTTTATGGACTTTGACTGCGATGGCGGTGGTGATCGGTAGGCTGAGGGCGTAGAGGCCGGCTACCAGCGGACCGAAGAAGAAGGCCACCGCCAAGGTCTGAGATCCCCAGAACAGCAAGTAGAGGAAGAGGCCGCCGACGATGCTGGCGGTGTCGTATTGGTCGCGAGCCTTGGACGCCCGGCGGCTGATCAAGGCGGTGAAACCTTGGGGTAGGGCAGTGTTGATCAAACCCCACAAGGCGAGTGGCATGACCAGCAGCAAGAAGAGCAGGGAGCGCAAGGCGAAGCGCGCCACGAGCAAGGGTTGATAGCGCACTTGCAGGTGGTAATCCTTGACCCCGAAGCGTTGGCAGAGGCGTTCGAAGCGGCGCAAGCGGGCACTGACTCGGGAGACTAGGGCGGGCTCGCGCCGGCTCATCCAGCGATGGGTTTGAATCAGCTGCTGCAAAGCGCGGAACCGCTGGCTCAAGGTTCTCTGCCGTTGTCGCCCCTTGCGAAAAGCAAAGAATTGTTGCAGTTGCTTGAGCAGTCTCAAATCTTTCCACGAATCAATGTTCAAGGTGACTTCGGCTAGGCCCCGTTCAATTTCGCGAGTGGCGTTACGCACGCGATCTTCGTGCGTCTCACCGGTCCGCTGAGCGACCTTGATCGGACTGCCGACTTGCACCAGCACGCTGGAGCGGAAGCGGCCTTTGTGGGTGAAGGTCAGGCCGACCGGGGTCACCACCGGGGATTGGCTGGCCTGTTCGGCGGCACCCAAGGCGAGGCGCGCGGCGCCGGTTTTCAGCGGCCGCAAGCTGGGGTCGGAATGGCTCTGCCCCTCGGGAAAGATCAGCAGCACCCGGCCATCGGCAAGATACTCAAAGCAACGCTCGAAGCTGCCCTGGTTGCGGTTGGTGTCGGTTTGCTCCGGGTTGCGGCGGTAGATCGGTACCGCCTGCAGCACTGCCAGGATGGGCCGCAGCAGGGGCTTGCGGAATAGGCCGCCGCGGGCCAAGGGGTGGATCGGGCGGGGGATGGCGGCTTGCACGATCAACGCATCGACCAGCGCATTGGCGTGGTTGGCGCAGAGCACCACCGCGCCGTCGCTCGGCAGGCGCTCCAGGCCGCTGACTTCGAAGCGGCGGTAGAACAACTTGACGGTGATGCGGCACAGGCGGCGCCATGCCCGCTGGCCCAGGGTCGGCGGCGGCGAAGCTGCCGAGGATGTCGGTAGCGAATTCATGACAGTGGCAATTCTATGGCATAGGCTGGGTCCAAAGGAGATATGGGTTGTCGAGCTTGAAAGGGCATCTGTGGACCCTTGGACCGGTTCTCGGCCAACGGCTGCGGCCGCCGCGGGTGGTGGCGGGTGAGTCCTGGCGCCTCCGGCTGACCGATCCAGAAGTTGGTGAGGTCGAGCTCAGCGGCCAATTGCACGCGGTGCCAGGCAGTCCCTCACTGGTGGTCCTGGTGCATGGCTTGGGCGGCTGCATCGACAGCCAATACGTCATCCACGCCGCCCGCGAGGCGCACGCCCGCGGTGTGTCTTGCTTGCGTCTCAACATGCGCGGTGCCGATCGCCAGGGCGCGGACCTGCATCATGCCGGGCTCAGCGCGGATCTCGAAGCAGTGCTGGCCAGTGCCGAGTTGGCGCCCTATGACCATCTCTACGTGGCCGGTTTTTCGCTCGGTGGCCATCTGGCTCTGCACCTTGCCACTTGCGTTCGCGAGCCCCGCCTGCGGGCGGTGGCGGCGACTTGCTCGCCCCTCGACTTGTCGCAGTCGGTGGCCGCGTTCGATATCCCTCGCCGGGCGGTTTACCGGCGCTACGTGCTGGCGGGCTTGGTCGACATCTACAGCGCCATTGCCGCCCGTCGTACTCTGCCGGTGCCGCTGGCGCGAATGCGCCAGGTGCGCAAGCTGCGGGAGTGGGATCGTCTGTCGGTGGTGCCGCGGTTCGGCTTTAGCAGCACCGCCGATTACTACGCTCGCGCCAGCGTGGCGGCGCGGCTCGGTGAGCTGCGGGTGCCGGCATTGTTGGTGCTCAGCGAAGGCGATCCGATGGTGCCGACCGAGGCGGTGCGTCCGGTGTTGGAGGGCGCTCTGCCGCCCAGGCTGGAGGTGCGCTGGACGAAGCGCGGTGGGCACATGGGCTTTCCCTCCAATCTCGATCTCGGCCTCGGTCAACGCAGCGGTATCTACGGCCAGGTGTTCAGCTGGTTGCTACAGCCCTCGCTGCAGGCGGTCTAGGGACGTATCCTACGGAAGGCGTGGGTGATACGCCTCTCTAAGCATTGACCGTCAGGAGTCTTTCTGAGATAGACTGCGGGCTCTAGAGCCGAAGTACCTTCGGCGGTGGGGTCTTGCCGCGTGGCCAACTCCTCTGTCGAGCCGATATCTCGCCTGAGTCCCGTGCCGCTCAGTCGGTTCAATACACCCGTTAGGAAGAGCTGGTGGCGGCAGGCGAGTGATCTAGTTCAATATTCCGGAAGGAGAATTCCGATGCGTAGGAGCGGAGTCGCGACATGGACCACGTTGGCGGCGTTGTTGCTCGCCGTGGTCGCTGCAAGTCCCGCCACGGCAGATAATAATTGCTGGGATCAGGGATACAAGACAGCCTACGACCGGGTAGGGCGCCTGGGTGGCCCGAACAAAATCGCCGGTCCGGTGAAGAGTCCAGCTGAACTTGCCGAGTTGCTGCGTGCCGAGCCGGCGATCTGGAACGAACTCGTCGAGCTGATGAATCAAAAGGGGCAGGGCGATGTTGCCGACCTGCTCTACGGCGCGATTCAGTCTGGGAATGCCGAAGTAGCACCAATCCTCGAAGGCCAGGTCTATCAGTGGATGGCGTTCAAGAAGCGCGGTTCGCCGAAGACCTCGCGTGGCGCGGTCTGCATGGTGGTGCCCGACGGGCGTTACACGTCCTACAACTACGAGGTCGTTCAGGTTGGGCCAGTGATGGCCGACAAGATGGGCGATTTCGGCCTCCTGGCCAGCAATCCCGAGCCGGGCGTGGTGCGGCTGGAGGTCACCGGCAACGCCGAGGGCGTAGACGTAGTGGGTCCGGACGGCCCCATAACTTTGAGCGGTGGTAGCTGGACCCAGAACATTGATGAGTCTGAAGATGCGCGCACGATGGAGTTCACCGCCAGCCGCGCCAACTGGGGCACCCAGACCGAGACCCCGCATCGGTTCGCTATCCCCCCGGCTTGCGTCAACTTGTCTTACATCGGCGCGGGCCCGACCCAAACCAAGAAAGTCGAGCTCGATCCGACCCACCAGTCGGCTTCGGTTGCCGTTCCGGCGACTATCCGCGCCAGCTGCGAAATCTCAGTGGAGCCGGAGACGGTCAAGCGCAAGGGCTCGGTGGTAGCCACCGTCAGCGGTGAGTTCGACGAGGTCGTCACCGTCGTGATCGGCCCGGACGGCAGCGAGATCACTACCTTCAGTGGTACTTCCAGTGGCCCGATCAAGCTGAAGAAGAAGGGTGCCTACACCTTCCGCGGCAAGGCTACTCGGGGCAGCAAGACCGCCACTTGTAGCGCCGAAGCGTGGGCTGGTCGCCGACCGAAGGGGGCCGCTGTAGCCGCCGCCGCGGGCGCTTGTCATGAGCATGGTAGTGGCAGCTGGATCTTGCGACCATTCGCCAGCTACCTGGGCAGTTCAGGTTCGAGCGTCTTCACCAGCAGCTTCCGGGCTGACGGTACCAACGAGCGCAGTCAACTCGAACTGGCGGATGGCAGTGCCCTCGGGGTCAGTCTTGAGCGCCTGTTCGGTAATTGCCGGGCTGGACTCGAAGGCACTTTGATCGCCGGCAACCTCGATGCCAAGCTGTTCTTTGACCTCGACGAGGCCTGGGACCATGATGACGAGGATCTCGGCTTCCTGGCCTTCACCCTCGGGCCGAATTTCCACCTGACGCCGAACAGCAATGTGGATCTCTACTTCGGCCCGTTTGTGGGCTACGTCACGGTCGACGACGTCAGCTTCTCGGTGTTGGGCGAGACCCAGCGCCGCAATTTCGAAGACGGGGTGACTTTCGGCGCCCAGCTCGGACTCGATATCCCCTTTGGCGGTAGCGCCTGGGGACTGCATCTGGGCACCCGCTTCTTGGAGATTAGTAGCGAAGTCAGTGATATCGATACCGATCTGGATACCTTGACCGCTGACCTGGGCTTGGCCTTCAGGTTCTGATACTCGGGCCGAAGGTTCGGCTCTCTGCCGGACTCTAGTTTGCGAGTAGATCCGCAACGCGCTCGTCGGCACAGCTGGCGGGCGCGTTGGTCGTATGGGGACCATGAATTGGCGCTCGGTGGCGCTGCCGGGCGAGGGGAAGGTTCAGCGCTTGTCTGTCGGGCGGTTGGGTAGCCGAACCTCGAAACGGGCGCCGCCACTTTTGCGGTTGCTGACACTGACCATGCCGCCGTAACCCTCGACGATCGCCTTGACAATGGCCAATCCAAGCCCGGAATGGCAGCTAGGGGTGGGTCTTGGAGCGGCGCGATAAGTGAAGAAGCGGTCGAAAATCTTTTCCAGGTGCTCTGTCGGTACCCCCGGACCCCGATCGAGGATGTTGACTTGCGCAGCCTCTTTGTCGCGGCTGAGTTCGATCCGGATCTCAGAATCGTCCGCTGAGAAGTCCGCCGCGTTGGCGAGTAGATTCTCGAATACCTGGGTAAGGCGGTCGGCAGAGGCCGCGACCCAAACGGCCCGCGACGGCATTTCCAGATGGAAGCGTAGGCGCTGTTCGCCGAGCATCTCAAAGCGTTCGACCAAGCCGCCGAGCAGCTGACGTAGGTCGAGCGGCGCTGCCGCTTCGTCGAGTTCGAGATCGATCTGAGTCACTTCGCGGACATCGGTGAGCAGGCGTTCCAGGCGCGCGACCTCACCCTGCGCCAGGGTGAGAAAGCGCTGTCGCTGCACCGGGTCTTCGACTTCCTCCAATAACTCAGTAGCGCTGCGAATCGCCGCTAGCGGATTCTTGAATTCGTGGGACACATCCGAGGCGAATGACTCGACGAACTTCAGGTGGCTTTCCAAGCGCCGGGTTAGTTCGGCCAGCGCCCGGCTCAGATCGCCGATCTCGTCGAGACTACGGGAGCCGCGAAAACGACCGCGCAACCGGCCCCGACGATCCAGCAGAGCCAATGCTTGCAGGCGCAACCGGCTCACCGGGCGGGCGATGGTGGTTGCCACAAGAAGGCTGAGCACGATCGCCGCCAACACCGAGGCCATCACCACCTTAAAGGCTGCCAGGCGTAGCTCGTAGAGGTCGCTCAAGATCTGGACAGTGGACTTCGACACCAGAACAACGCCGATCACCCTGTCGCCGTTGCGCACCGGTAGGGCGCTATAGAGGGTCAGGGAAGTCTGGCCGGGGAAACGTCGATAAGTGGCGCCATAGCTGCCCTCCAGAGCTTTCTGAATTTCGGGGCCGGTGAACTTAGCGCCGCGGGCATAGAACTCGGCATCGGGTGGCGATTCTGGGGGGTCGAAGAGTAAGCCGTAGAGGAATGAGCCGAGGCGATAGAGGGCGTTGTGTCGCGTCGCGTCGGCCACCTGACCGTCATAGGTTTGGCCCTCAACTTCAATGCGTGGTCCGAGCCGGCTGGAATCTGCCAGCAAATTGCCCTGCTGATCGATCACCCGCAGGCGAGCTTGGAATTCCTGGCGCATGTTGACCAGAATGCTTTGGGCGTTGGCTAGCTCCAGGGACTCGTGGGCGGCCAACGCGGCGGCGAAGATGCGTCCTTGCTGCACCATCGAATCTTCTTGCATGCGCAGTAAACGCTGTTCATAGGCGCGAAAGGTTAGCAAACCGAGCGCTGGCAGGAAGATCAGCAGGACGTTGAAAGCTAACAGCCGGATCCAGATGCGGGAGAGAAAACGCAGGAGCCTGTGCAGTGCTAGCCTCGACAAGAGTTCCTCGCCTCCTAGGCTTCGCGAAGGCGGTAGCCGAGGCCGTAGACGGTCTCGATGCCATCGAAGTCACGGTCTGCCAGGGCTAGCTTCTTGCGCAAGCGCTTGATGTGGCTGTCGATGGTGCGGTCGCTGACGTAGGTGTCATGGGGGTAGCCTTCCTGCATCAGCTGCTCGCGAGTCTTGACATGGCCGGGGCGGTGGGCGAGAGCGCGCAGGATCCTGAATTCGGTGACCGTCAGGGCCAGGGCGGTGCCGTTGAGCGTCGCGGTGTAGCGTTGCAGGTCCAGAGCCAGGGGGCCGCTCTCAAGGAGCTTGTCGACGGAGTCATTCGTACTCTGACCGGTGCTCAATGCTAGGCGCCGAAATAGTACCTTGACCCGCGCTGTCAGCTCGCGCATCGAGAACGGCTTGCAGAGGTAGTCGTCAGCTCCTAATTCGAGACCGAGGACGCGATCAAACTCCTCGTCACGGGAGGTCAGAAAGAGGATGGGCAGGCTTTCTGAAAGACCGCGCAGTCGGCGGCAGAGTTCGAGCCCGTCCATCCTTGGCATCAGAATATCGAGAATCACCACGTCGGCGAGGTTGCTCTCGAGGGCCTGCCAGGCATCTTGCCCATCGCTGAAGGCTTCTACCCGATAGCCTTCCCGGCGCAGGGCGAAGCCCACGGTTTCTCGGATCGTCTCTTTGTCGTCGACCAGCGCAATAAAACCTGAATCAGTCGCGTGCATGGCCCAAATCTACCGCAGGGGAGGGCTCGAGACCAGCTGCCGGCGCGGCAGTCATTGCAGGCTGGCGAGGATCCGCCGGTAAGTGGCATAGCGAGCTTCCGAGATTCGCCCTTGTTCGACGGCTGCCAACACCGCGCACTGCGGTTCGTGTACATGGCTGCAATTGCCGAAACGGCAGCCGCTGGCGTAGCTCCGCAGGTCTTCGAAATAGCTACCCAACTGCTGCCGTTCGAGCTGCCACAGACCCAGTTCGCGAATGCCCGGTGTATCGATCAGGCGGATATCGCCAGCCAAGTGGTGCAAGCTCGACCGGGTGGTGGTGTGACGACCCTTGCCCCAGGTTTCGCTAATCGTGCCGGTGGTGGCAGCAAACTCAGGCGCAAGAGCATTGAGCAAGGAAGACTTGCCAACTCCACTATGACCGGCGAAGACCGCTGTGCGCCCGGTCAAAGCGGCGCGCAGAGGTTGCAGGCTGGCGGGGTCTTTGGCGCTGCAGAGGATGACCGTCAGACCGAGCTGACGGTAGGGTTCGAGGGCCTCGTCGAGTTCAGCCCGCCGCTGCCGCTCGCTCGCTGGATCTTCGCTGAGCAGATCACTCTTGTTGATCACTAACAGGGCTTCAGCGCCGCCCCGCTCAGTAGCGATCAGGAATCGGTCCACCAAGGCAGCGCTGAAGGCCGGGTCGCGGACCGAGCTGACTTGCACCACCACGTCGACGTTGGCGGCGATCAGTCGTTCCTCGCGCGGGTTGTGCGGGTCGGGTCGGGAAAGCAAGGTGCGTCGTGGCTCGATGGTGGTGAGACGATAGGCGTCGCCGTGTTGGGCGAAGCACACCTCGTCTCCCACCGCCAGGTGGGAGCGCTGCTGATGGGCAATTCGCGAGGGCAAGACACAATCGATCACCTCGCCGTCGCTCTCAACGGCGCAGATCGCTGAACCCAGCGCCACCACCACGCCATGCTGGTCCGGTTGCGTGGAATCCTTGGTGGCGGGTTTGGGGACTTCGCTAGTACTGCTGGTCGGTCGGCTGGGTGGGGCGTCGTCGGCTTCCAATCCGGCTGCCCAATCGCTGCTGTCGGAGGCCCCCTTGTAGAGTTGGCGCACCTGCTGCTCCAGCTTGCGGCGCTGGTGCCCGGCCAAACTTCGGCCGCCGCCTTTGATGCGTTTACGTTGCGCGCGGCGGGCCATCGTCGGTGCTCAGCAGGTAGTGGCCAGGCGCCGTTCTTGGACTTCGAGGCCGTGACGTTCGAGTTCGGCCAAGATTGGGCGGTAGATCTCTGCCGCGGTGGGGATCCTGCTGCCGGTGGCACGCAATGTGCCATCGAGGATGAACCTGCTGGCCACCGCCGCCGGCAGACCGACGGTCGTTGCCATGGCGGTGAAGCCGTCTGGCTGGCCTAGGTTGACGAAGGTCGAATCGAGGCATTCGCGACGGTCGCCCTGTTGCGGATAGCGGACTTGCAGCTGGTGATAGAGGACCACCAGATCGCGCCCTCCGGGGGGTAGCGGCAGGCGTTGGCTGAGCAGACGGACCAGCGCTTCGGCGGGGCGCTGCACCTCGCCGCCGATGACTTCATCGTCGAACAGCCCCAACCAGCGGAGTTGATCAAAGACCGCTGAATCCACCGCCAGTCCGAGCAGCTTGGCGGTGCGCTCTTCCAAGCTGCCCTCGGCGGTGTGGGGCACGAACATGTCAGTGAGTTCGGCGAAAGTGCGCTGGCCGAGGTCTGAGATCTCCATCACCTCATTGGGCAAACCGAGCTGGACGATCTGATGCCAGAGCTGACAGAAGCCTGGCCAGCGCAAGGTGCCACGGATCAAGGTGTGGCTGGTCTCGAGGCCAAGAGTCGAGCGGTAGGAGACCGAATCGCGGTTGGGATAGGCGTCGAATTGGCCGAGTCCCGGTATTTCGACCGGCCAAGTAGTGTCGAATACCCGATGCCAAGGCACCGCGTGCAGCCGGTCGTTGTGCAGGTATTCGGCGCCATCGCGAGCCGCCATGACGACGTTGCGCGCATTCCAGGTAATGCAGTAATGCAGTGGATTGCTGTCGACTTCGGGGGCCGGCAGACCTCCGCCGTAACTGACGAAGCTCTCCACCACGCCGCCCTCGTCCTCGACTTGTTGAATGATCGCTCGGGCGGTCATCAAGTCGATACCTGGGTCGAGGCCGACCTCTGCTAGTAGCAGAACGCCTTGACGTCGAGCTTCCACGTCCAGTTGGTGAGTCTCGACATGGCGGTAGGAGGCCGACACCATCGGCCGGCCCGCCTTCAGGCAGTCACGCGCCACCATGGGCTGAAACGGTGGCGGCAGCAGGTGAACGACCAGGTCGGCAGCGTCGATCAGCGGCCGGCGTTGCGATTCGTCGAGGATGTCGAGTGCCACGCTGCGGCCACGGCTGTGGCCGCCGACCCGATCGGCTGCTGCTGCCGGGTCACGATCGGCCACCAAGACTTCCAACTCCAGCTCTTGAGCATGCTCGAGCAGATGGTGGATCAGGTAGGGGCTGCTCTGGCCAGCGCCGAGAACCAGGGCTGTTCTCATGGTCGTCACTCCGGAGTGCGGATGGTGTTCGCAGATCAGGTTAGGGAGAAAATCAGGCTAGCTGCGAGTGGATAGCTGATTCTAGCCCAACGACCTAGTCCGTCGCGAGAAGCCCTCTAACCGCTAGTGCCGAGCCCGAGGGCCCGGCACTAGGGGGAGAAGAAGAAGCTGAGGACACTTCAGGGTTTGAGCACAAGCCGTGCCAGGTCGGTAGTCGGGGCTTATAGGCCGCTCTCATGGAGCTGCGGAGGCTCCTAGAATCAAGGGTTCGGTGGCGTTGTCCGACTCTCACTCTGGGCTCGCTGAGGAGTCCCGCAAGGCTTCTATCGCCCACTGAGCAGGAAACCCCGTGTCAGTTTGGGGACAGTCGTGCCGCTTTGGCAGTCGGCCACACCAGCGATTCGTCTGAGATTTCTTTAGTCAGCGGTCGCGGTCCCTGGCCGGGGGGGCTGGCTTGGGGTTGCTGATCAGGCCCTTGTCCTCCAGCTCCAGCAGAGCGGCGTCATAGCGTGCCATGCGTTCGCGAATTTCGTCGAGGGGCGGCCGCGGGTCGGGATTCTCAAGCGAGCCCCCGAATAGTTTGGCGAAAAAGTCCCTCGGTGATATTTCGATCGCCATCAAGATGCCCAAAACATGGCGTATTGAAAGAGTGATGTGGCCCTGCAGCACCTGGCTGACGTAGCCGCGTTTGAAGCCGTTGAGCTGCTCGATCCGTCGCTGAGTCGTGCCACAGCCGCGCACTAGCGAGAGGAGCTCTTGGCGGACTCGTTCGGCGTCTTGATCGCGTTCTTGCTCAAAGATGGTGAAATTCATCGCACCTCCATGTTAGCCGGTTCCCGTCCAACAGCGTGAATCACACAACTACGATTGAAATATGCGATTCATCGTGAGATACTAGATGAAGTTACGCTGGAGTTGCGCCTCCAGCATTCATCCAACCCTCCACTCAATCGACAAGGGGAGCCATGATTAGTTTCGTACAACCTATTCCATTTCTGATTCCAGCCTGTTTGCAGTTCGCTGCGGGGGAACTCAGCCATTTAGTAGTCCTGGGAGAAGTCGGCGTAGGGTGCCCCAGGGAAGATCCAGCTTTGCTCGCCGAGCCTACAGAGCCGTTGGCGAAAGGCGCCTCGCCGCTCTTCTCGATCCGGGTGCCGAAAGAAGCCGCGGTGGTCGCTTGCCCCTACTCCGGTCAGCGTTTTTATGCCGCTGGGCCAACCGCTTACCAGGACGACCAACCGATTTCCGACCTGGCGATGCTCGGTCGCTGTCGTGAGCTGGGAATGCTGCTGGCTTTGGCAGCGGTTACTCGGGCTTGTGGAGCACTCTCGTTGGCCGCTCCCGAAGTCGGCCGCGAAGCGCTGGTTCAGCTGGCGGCCTTCGCCCGAGTCTATGAGACGTACACTGCCAAATCGGGTCCCCAGCGCCCCTTTAACCTACCGCATGAGGACACCTAAGACGACCGATCTAACTAGTGCAGCTGGCTCCTTAACTCCGGTCAGGGCAGTAGATCTCTGATTGCTTCCCGCTCTTCGCGGAGCTCGTCTTCCGTGGCTTGCAGACGTTGTTGGCTGAAATCATCGATTTCAAGATCATCCACGATCTCATATGCACCGTCAGAGCAGCGCACTGGGAAGGAGAAGACCACACCTTCTTTGATGCCATAGCTGCCGTCGCTGGGTATGGCCATGCTCAGCCAGTCGTCGGCTGGTGAGCCCTGCACCCAGTTGCGCACATGGTCCAGTGCAGCGGAGGCGGCCGAAGCGGCTGAAGAGGCGCCGCGAGCTTTGATGATGGCACTGCCGCGTTTCTGAACCGTCGGAATGAAGGTTTCGGCGATCCAGTTCTGATCGACCAGATCTTTGGCCGCGGTGCCATCGACAGTGCAGTGGCTGAGATCAGGGTACTGAGTCGAAGAGTGATTGCCCCAGATAGTCATCTGGCGAATATCAGTCACATGTTTGCCGGTCTTCGCGGCTAACTGGCCGATGGCGCGGTTGTGATCCAGCCGAGTCATGGCAGTGAACTGTCTCGGGTTGAGGTCGGGGGCGTTGTGGCTGGTGATCAGGGCGTTGGTGTTGGCCGGGTTGCCGACGACCAAGACCTTGATCTTCTTGTCCGCATGGTCGTTGATCGCCTTGCCCTGAGCTGAGAAAATCTTGGCGTTGGCGCTCAACAGATCCTTGCGCTCCATTCCTGGCCCTCGCGGGCGGGCACCGACCAGGAGGGCGATCTGAGCGCCTGAGAAAGCCTCTTCGGGACGGTCGCTCTGGGTCACGCTATCGAGCAGCGGGAAGGCGCCGTCGGCAAGTTCCATAGCGCTGCCGCGGAGCGCATCCATCGCTGGGGGAATTTCGAGAAGTTGTAAGCTAACCGGCTGGTTCGGACCGAGCAGATTGCCTGCCGCGATACGGAAGATGAGCTGATATCCAATCTGGCCAGCGGCGCCAGTCACCGCGACGCGCACGGGTTGGGTCATGTCTAGGCTCTCCTGAGGTCGAGTTAGGCGATGCAAGCTCTTTCAACGGTGGCTCCCTACTAGGGGAGAGCGCTGATCCCTAGCAGGCAATGCTGAGGGTTTGAAAGAGCTGAAGTCCGAAGCTCGGACGGACGGCCGATGCTAGCACAGCCTGCTTTGGGTGGACCGTCCGCCAGCTGTAGACTCGCATTCCTCTGAGGTGGTGGGTTACAGAACTGCTATGATGTGGCGCCATAGAGAATTTTCCGCTGAACGCCAGATTCAGGAGCCTTCAATCATGAAGTCAACCGTCCGTCGATTTCGGAATGCTGGGTGCGTTCAACTAGTAGTCATGCTCATCGCTGGCGCTGCCTGTGCCTTGGCTGCGGAGGTCCAGCAGCGGGACGCCAAGACCGCCACCGCAGCTGCACGCCTGCTGCTGCCTTTCTACAAGATCGACACCGTCCGTCCGCTCGGCACCACCACTCTTTTCTCGCTTCGCAATGAGGCGGATGCGCCGGTGGAGGTGGTCTTGGAGTACCACCAGACCGACCAGCCGGCGGTGACTCAGCTGACTCAGCAGGTGACGCTGGCGGCAAAGCAAGTGATGCCGATCAACCTCCGTGACATTCCTGGCCTGTTCGTTGACGAAGATGGTATCAAGCGGGGATACCTGGTGATGCGCACGACCTCAGGAGACCCGGTGCTGCAGGGTGACTTCTACCTGGTCACCCCGGAGGAGGGTTTCGCTAGCGGCGATCGGTTGATCAACCTGGATGGGAGTAGCCAGCACATCGACCTGTGTCGCAATTTCAGTGTGCGCTTCCTCAACGGGGGAGTGTTCAGCGGCGGCACTCTGTTTACTATTTGGTTGGATCGAGATACGCCGCCGGATACCTCGGTCGCGGCGTTGACCTACCGGGTGTATGGGGAATCGGGCGGTGCGCCGGTGTTGCAGCAAGCTCTCTTTGTTGGCGACGTGGCCTTCCAGGTCAGTGCCGCCACGTTGACTTCCCTGACGTCGGTAGACTTTGGGGCGATCGAATTCGAGTTCAATGGCGCCGACGGATTCGTCTCAGCAGTGCTCGATGCCAACGGTCTATACTCGGTGGGCCTGCCCGCGGCCTGCCTCGATGCCCAGCAATGAGCACCCGTGAGGACGCATTGTCAGCCGACGGCTACGTCCTCGGGCGGGGACGTCTCGGCTAGATACTGAGCTTCCAATGAGGGTCTTGGATAGAGTGTAACCTGTTGATTATGCTTGACTTAATGGATTTTTGTTGAGCAATTTCAAAGTTGGCTTGATCTTCGCAGCTAGCAATGAGCAGGAGGTTAGCCATGAAAGAAAGACCGAAGAACCACCGATATGAGAACCCCAGCTGGAGCCGGCTACGGCACGGACTGGTGCTAGCCTCGGCTGTTGCCTTGGCCGCTACATTCACTGTTAGTACAGCGTCGGCGGAAGCAGAGCGCGAGCGCTCTTACCGCTCCGAGGACAGGGCCCGTCGAGGTGCCTCGGCGCGCCGCTCCGGCCAATCGCGTGAACGGGCCGCCGTCGGCCACCGCGGTCAAACTGAGGAGCGTAGTAGATCCCACGTCCGGCGCAATGAACGTCGTCGCGACGAGGGCCGGCGCGGCGAGCGGAATCGCCCCGACCGCCGCCGCCGCGAGACCCACCGCAACGATACTCGCCGGAACGATCATCACCGTGCCGATCGCAACCGCTCAGACCGTTACCGCGCCGATCGCAACCGCTCGGACCGTTACCGCGCCGATCGCAACCGCTCGGACCGTTACCGCGCCGATCGCAACCGCTCGGACCGTTACCGCGCAGACCAACGGCACCACAATTCTCGGCGCCGCGATGGCTACTCCAGTCGCTATCGCTACGACCGCAACCGCTATGATGGCCGTCACGGCAGCCATCGCTATCCCAAGTACCAATACCGCGGCCGATACCACACCTACTCGCACCCGCGGCACTACTTCACCTACGACAGCCATCGCTATCGTCGGCACCGGGCTTTCGAGGTTCCGCTGCGCATTCTCGGCGCTCTGTTGCACGACTACGACTCCTACCACCACTCACGGGTCTACTACTCGAGCCATGGGCACTACCACTCCATCTATCGCTTCCCGGTCTACCTGGACGAAGGGGTGCTCTACCGGCCCTACTCC
The DNA here is from genome assembly GCA_965248925.1 of Candidatus Multivoradales bacterium. GTDB lineage: Bacteria > Acidobacteriota > Thermoanaerobaculia > Multivoradales > J023 > CBDFLE01. The sequence goes on from CBDFLE010000006.1 coordinate 4,424,068, forward strand.
TACTGCGAGGGTGAGTATTTCGAGTCCGGCTTGTTCTACGATCAAGGGCCGCGGTTCGGGCTGGGACTGAACCTCGACATCCGCTTCTGAGTTGTCGCCCGATACGGTCAATTGGCAACGCCCCGCGATGGACCCATCGCGGGGCGTTTGTGCTGAGGCCGCTGCTTTATTGGGCGAAGATATCTTCCACCGATACGATCTGCACTGCGTCGGCGGCAATCGCCAACGGGTAGGTGGAGATCTCCTCGTCTTCGCTCAGCACCTCGGCGGGCTTTGGCGCCGGATACTCGATCGGGCTGGGAGCGTCTGCTATCAGCGCCTTGCTCAGTCCCGTTGCCTCGCCGCTAACGATGGCGATCTGCAAGTTGGCGGTTTGCAGGTGTTGGCGCAAAGCCGCATTGACTTCTTCGCGAGTGATCTGACCCATCATCTGGCGGAACTTCGCCAGGTGCCCCTCTTCCTCGATACCGTAGAAACGGTCGTCGATGGCATAGCCCAACCGATTCTGAGTGGTTTCCGCGAAGTGCAGATGGTACTTGGTGAGGAAGGTGCGGGTCAGTTCGAATTGCTCTTCGCTGAGCCCTTGTTCGACCAGCAGATCGATTTCCCGCAAGGCCGCTCGCAGGGCGAATATCGCGTTCCTATTTGGCAGAGTACGAATCCAGACTTCGAAAATCTGTTGCCGGCGGGCAACGTTCGTCGGCGGCATGTTGCGGAAGCCACCCCGAGGGAAGGCTTCGATGTAGGAATAGTCGCCGTAGTTCATCCCCCTTGCTTCGCGAATCACCTGGTAGAGGTGGCTGGCGGAGTTACGGTGCTCGCCGAGCCAAGAGTTGGCGATCCACAGGGCATAGTAGTCGCGCTCGCCGCGGTGTACGTCGATGGGGAAACCAAAGCTGATCGAGGCGTCCGCTCCTGGTTTGTCGACCAGCGTCACCCGCCGCCCGGAGGAGGTGACGACCTGAGGGCTGGGTACCGCCGCCGGGTTGCCTGGCGGTAGTTCTGCCACGGATCTTTCGAAGCGTTCGACCAGAGCCCCTTCGAAGCCGCCGCCCAAAGCGATCACCGCATTGTCACGGGTGTAGTAAGTGGCATAGAAGTGCTTGACATCGTCGAGGGTAATGGACGCCAGTCCAGCCTCGGTGCCGATACTGGGGTGGCGATATCGAGTGCCGACGAACACCTGCTCCAGCAGCGCCGCTTTGGCCAATTCCTCGTCCTGCGAATAGCGCAAGGACTTCTGTAGGAAGTTGAGCTGATTGCTCTTCAGGCGATCAAAATCTCTCTCCGAGAAGGCTGGATGTAGATAGGCGTCACTGTAGAGTTCGAGAAAGGCCTCCAGGTTGTCGCTGTGGGTGCGGCCACCGATGACGGTCATTTCCTTGTCTACGGAGGCGGCATAGCTTGAAGCCAGAGGATAGAGGGCTTCGAGAATTTCCTCGTAGGACCTTACGCTGGTCGCCCCTGAGGAAAGCAAGTTGGCAGTGAGTTGAGCCAGGCCCTCCTTGCCCATTGGGTCGTCTTGTGAGCCGACTTTGAACCAGATGCCGAAGCTCACCGTGGGGTCAGAGGCGACCGGCAACAGAATCCCGTTCGAGGGTTGGCTGGCGTCGTCGGTGCCTGCCGGTGAACAAGCGCTGATCAAGGCCAGAAGGGCGATCGATAGCATGGCTCTGAAACTAGAGATCGGAGAGCTGTGATGGGCCATGTTTAGCTATCTCCTTGTAGGGTGGCGACGGTGCGGTGCTCGGAAACCAAGATTTTCTGCGCCGCTTGTTGCAGATCCTCTGGGGTTAGCGACTCGAGAGTTTGGTAGAAGGTCTCGATCGAGTCGATGCTGCCGGCGGTAGCGATCATCCGGGCCAGGGAGCGATTCACTTTGGCCGGGGTGTCGAGGTTCATCAAGAACGAATAGCGCAAGCGGGATTTGAGATCGGCCAGGCGGCCGGCGTCGGGAGGATTCAGCTGGGCTTTGCTGATCACCCGATCGATCTCTCGTTCAACATAGGCCAGTTTGGCCGGGTCCTTGACCCGAGCGATGATGTCCAGCAAGTCCGGGTCGCGGCTGATGTCGAGGCCGGCTTGGATGAACTCCACGGCTTGTTCTTCGAGCACCAACTTGTTGAAGATCTCGCTGGTTTCGCCGAATGCCAGGTCACAGTACAGCGAGGCGGCTACCCACGTGCGGTCACTGGGGTCGAAGGCTGGTGCTTTGTAGCCCATCCACAGCAGCGGCAGGGTGTTGCCCTCGTAGGTCACGTCGGTGCGGCGCTCGGCCTGCTGTTCGGGTTCTGGAGCAATTTCTGGCGCTCGATAACCGGGCTGCCAATCGCCATAGTGCTTCTTGATCAGCTGTCGGGTGCTCTCGATGTCGATGTCGCCACTGATCAGCAGCACGATGTTGTCGGGCCGGTAGTAACGCTCGAAGAATTGCCGCGAGTAGTCGTAAAGTTCTGGCATCAGTAGGATGTCGGCTTCGTAGCCGATCGTCAGGTGGCGGTAGGTGTGGTGGTTGAAAGCGGTCTTACGCAGCGACTCCACGATGGTGAAGAAGGGGCTGCTGCGGTTTTTCAGATACTCGCCATGGACCGCTCCCGCCTCGGTACGGAAGGCCGCCTTGGGATAGTCGAGATTGAGGAAGCGGTCGCTCTCGATATCCACCACCAGCTCCAGATCCGCGTTGGTGATGCTCATGTTGTAGGCGGTCAGGTCGTTGCTGGTAAAGGCGTTGTTGTCGGCGCCGATTTCGGTGACCAGGTTGTTGTAGACATCTTGCGGGAAGCGCTCGGTGCCGCGGAACATCATGTGTTCAAAGAAGTGAGCGAAGCCGGTGCGGTTGGCCTCGTATTCGTCGCGCGAGCCGGTCTTGACGATTGACCAGTAGGAGACCAGGCCGTCACTCGGCATCGGCACCAGGATGACCTGCAGGCCGTTGTCGAGAGTTTCGACATGAGTTGGGTAGGGGAAGAAATCGTCTCCCGCCTGCACCGCGGTCGGCAACACGGTCAACAGCAGCGCTGTCAGCAGGGCGAGAGGGAGCAATGCAACGAGAATCTTCAAAGGGAATCTCCTTGAAATCGTACGGCTTCGAGGCCGTTGTCCGCCGGGTTCTTGGGTGCAGAGGATATCGCAGTAGCCGCACTCTCGGCTCTGGATGCTCTTCGACCCGCGATCCTGCCATTAGGGCTACGAGATCCGCAGGCTCAAGGTTCAGTGTTTGCTGTCCGCTCAGTGGTGGTTAGAATGCGCCATGAGTAAGCAACAGGAGACCGTTTTCGACCAGGTTCTCGATGGCCGCATTCCCTGCTACAAGGTCTATGAGGACGAGCAGGTGCTGGCTTTTCTCGACATCCGCCCGTTGTCGTATGGCCACACGTTGGTGATTCCCAAACAGCGCTGCGCCTATTTGCACGACCTCGACGACTCGACTTCGGCGGCACTTGGCAGAGTCTTGCCAAGAATCGCCCGAGCGGTGCTAGCGGCCAGCGGAGCTAGGGCCTATAACGTGCTGCAAAACAACGGCGCGACCGCCGGTCAGGAGGTCATGCACGTGCATTTCCACATCATCCCGCGCCTGGGGGACAGCGGCCTGGGCATCGGCTGGTCAGCGGGCAAATTGCGAGCGGCCGCCGCCACTGCTTTGGTGGCCAAGATGCAAGCCGCGTTGAGTAGCTGAGGGTCTGTGTTTCCCCGGTGGCGCGGACTCCTAGCCAGAAGGGCAGGTGTCGAAGGCGTCGGTGTCCTGGATCGGCTGGAAGGCAACGTCGATATCGTTGCGGTAGGTCTTGGTGGTACAGGTCTCGGTATCGACTACCCGCATGACCACGCCGACGTTGGTCAAACCACCGGCGAAGACCCAGAATTTGTTGAATGTACCGCTGCACGCATCGAGCACTTTGACCACCATCTCGACGTTGGTTCGGTTGAAGAACCAGAAATAGCCTGTGTCGTTGGTCAGCTCGACGGCCTTGCCGACTCCCACCCTGCCGTTCGCCCTCTCCCAGTCGACAGTGAGCTGGAAGCGGTCGTCGTTGAGGCAGAGGGTGTTCTCGTTCTCGACGCAGACGCCGGGAACGCAGACGCCGCCGGCAGCGGCTTGTTGGGCCGGAACCACCAAGGCTTGGGCCATGATGTCGTAACCTTTGGGGTTGGGGTGCAGGGGGTCCGAGTAGAGGATGTCGAAGAAATCGGGGATGTCGGCGAAGGTCTTGTGGACGTCCGCCAAGACGTAGCCATTGGCCTCGGCGTCGTCACGGAGGTTCTCCGCCAGCAAGATGTTGCGGCCGCGATTGCTGTCTTCCGGACCCCGCGGCAGCAGTGTGTTGGAGACCAAGCCGACGCCTGCTTCAGTGACCTTGGTGGCGATTTCGTTAAGATTGAAGCGAATCGACTCGACGCTGACATTGCCGTCGGAAATATCGTTGGTTCCTTCCATCAGGATCAATACATCGCCGTTCTCAGCCAGCACTTCTTCGACTCTGGTCAGACCCTCCGGAGTGCGTTCGCCGCAGACCCCGCGGTTGATCACCTCGGCATTCAAGTCCTCAGAGCGCAGCAGGCTTTGAAGTTCTTCCGGGTAGCCGCCAAAAGAGCTGGTCGGGCACTCGACGTTGGTGTCGCCGAGGCCGACGGTAATGCTGTCGCCGAAGGCCAGGAAACGCAACGGCGTCTGGGCCAGCAGGGGAGTAGTAGTAAGCCAGAGAAGCAAGACAAGATGGGTGGTTTTCATCGCGTGGAGTCTCCGAGAGGGGGATCGCCGAGGGGTGCCCATTCTAGCCTATACTGCGCTCGCGGCCCAACCCTCTGGCCGTTCGAAGAGGAGCTGCGATGAGCACAGCGAGATCTTTGCAGGAGCGTTTTGCACCTAATAACGACTGTTTCGGCTGTGGCGTGGCCAACCCTCATGGGCTGCGGCTGAGCAGTTTTCCACGTCTCGAAGAGGGCGATGAGCTGGTCGCTCGCTGGACTCCTCTGGCGCATCACCGGGCCTTTGGCGCGGTGCTCAACGGCGGTATCTGCGGTGCCTTATTGGATTGTCACAGCAATTGGGCAGCTGCCTGGCATTTGCTTCGCCAAGATCCGTCAGGGACTCTGCCGCCGACGGTGACCGCCGACTTCCACGTTCGTCTGAAACGACCAACACCCCTCGGTCAAGAGTTACTGCTGCATGCCGTGGCGGTGGCTTCGGCGGCTGAGAAAGTGACAGTCGAAGCGACTATTGAGGCTGCTGGCAAAATCACCGCCACCTGCCTAGGTCATTTCATCGCTGTCCAGCCCGGTCATCCGGCCTACCACCGCTGGTGATTCGCAGAGCAGTCGGTGTCAGTGAGCGTCCGGTGATTGTCATCCTTGTGTCAGGACGAGCCATTGGAGCGTTTTGGGGTTCCCGACCGGGTGAGCTTTGGTCTATAGTTCGAACTCGTTAACCGAACGAACGGTCGGTTGGTCTCAATAGGGACACATTCAACCAAGACCGGTTCAGTCATAGCGCGTTCAGGCAGGATGGATTCAGTCTAGACGCGTCCAGTCAAGACAGTTCAGACGGTGACTAGGAGCGTAGACCATGAGCATTCGCAGATCTGAACTGCCCCCGACCGGTATTGCCTCGATCGGTATTCAGCTGCCGCCGTTGGCGATGGAAGTCGCGGAGCTGGCTGATCTACGCGGTGTCGATCCTGGCAAGTACACCATCGGCCTGGGTTGTGGCGAAATGGCTCTGTGCCCGGCCGACCACGGTGCTGTCGACCTGGCGGTGGGCGCTGCCGAACGTGCCCTGGCGCGCTGGGGTGGCCGGATCGAAGATATTGGCCTGTTGGCCCTGGGTACCGAGTCGGCGCTCGATATGAGTCGCCCGCTGAGCGCCTTCGTGGCCGATCGCCTGGGGCTGGCTGGCGCGGTGCGTTCCTACGAGGTCAAGCATGCTTGCTATGGCGGTACGTTGGCCCTGAAGCAGGCCGTGGAGTGGCGGCTATCGGGGGCGGCGGCGGGTAAGGCGGCCTTGGTGGTGGCGTCTGACGTGGCGCTCTACGCTCCCGAGGATCCTGGCGAGCCGACTCAAGGAGCCGGCGCCGTGGCGATGGTGATCGATCAACCGCTGGTGGCCTTGATCGAGCCCCGTTCATACGCTTGGAGCGAGCCGCAATTCGACTTTTGGCGTCCGGTGGGCGAGGAGTTTCCCCGTGTCGACGGGCCGTTGAGCCTCGATTGCTATTGCCGGGCCGCCGAGAAGTGTTTTGGCGCCTGGGTGGAGGAGGCTGGCATGGCGGCCGTGGACCAAGCGCGAGGGGTGTGCTTCCATGTGCCCTTCCCCAAGATGGTGCAGAAGGCGGTACGCCGACTCGGCGCTTCGTTCGGCTGGGACGAGCAGCGCACGGCGGAGTTCTTCGACCAGCGAGTGAACCCGACCATGGAGTGGAATCGGCGCTGCGGCAACGCTTACACCGCCAGTCTGTGGATCGCGGTCGCCAATGCCTTGGTCGGGGCGCAGCCGGGAGAACGGGTGCTGGCGTTCTCTTATGGCTCTGGCTTTGGTTCCGAGCTGGTGCTACTCAGCGCTGGGCCGGAAGCGGCTCGGGCTCCTTGGGCGGTCGATGTGGCGGCCGATCTGGAGTCTCGCACCTTGATCGATGCTCAGCGCTACTGCCAACTCCGAGCGACCGAGTTGGTGGCCCCCGTGACCGTCTGAAATCGCTCGGCGACGGCGCAACAGCATCCCCGAATCCGGGTAGTATCGCTCAGCCGGCTAGTCTGGTTGAGGAGGACCCGATGACGCGAAATTTTTGTTCCCACCCGAGATTCCATCCTGAAATCTGGCTGGCCCTATGGCTGCTGCTGGCCATGGCTTGCGGTGTCTCGTCGCCAGCGCCGCCGCCGGGAGTAGATTCCTTGCCAGAGCTTGACCGAATCGCCGAAAGCTACGTCCGCCTGGTATTGGCTCTCGGTGAGCACGATGCGGGCTATGTCGACGCCTACTACGGCCCCGAGGAATGGCCGAGCGAGGTGGAGGAAGCTGGCCGCTCGTTGGCACAGATCACCCGCGAGACTAGACAGCAACTGGCGGATCTCGCCGCCTTGCAGCTCGACGAAGCCGAGGAATTGGTTCAGCAGCGGCGGCGCTACCTGGCGCGGCAGCTTGAGTCGCTGATCTTTCGCGCCGATATGGTCGGTGGCGCGCAGCACGACTTCGACACCGAATCCCAGGCCCTTTACGACGGCCTTGCGCCGGTCTACGGCGCTGAGCACTTTGCCGCGGTGCTCACCGAGGTCGAGGTGGTGTTGGCCGAGGAAGGACTGGACACGGGGCCGTTGATCGACCGCATCGAGGCCTTCCGTTCCCGTTTCGTCATCCCCACCGAGCGCCTCGATGCCGTCTTCCGCGCCGCCATCGACGCCTGCCGCCAGCGCACCGCCGCTCAGCTGCCGCTGCCCGAGGGCGAGAGTTTCAAGATCGAGTACGTCAACGACAAGCCCTGGAGCGGTTACAACTGGTATCAAGGGAAGTTCTCCAGCCTGATTCAGGTCAATACGGATCTGCCGATCTACATCGATCGGGCGATCGACCTGGCTTGCCATGAGGGCTATCCTGGGCATCATCTCTACAACGCCATGCTGGAGCAGCACCTGGTCCGCCAGCGGGGTTGGGTAGAGCTGTCGATCTATCCCCTGTTCAGTCCCCAGTCGCTGATCGCCGAGGGCTCGGCCAACTACGGCATCGAGCTGGCTTTTCCGGGACAGGAGAGAGTCGAGTTCGAGGCTCGTGAGCTTTTTCCCCTGGCTGGTCTGGATGCAGACAAGGCCGCCGCCTACTACCGGGTACACGAGATGCTGGCGGGCTTGAAGCATGCTGACAACCAAGCAGCGCGTGGCTATCTCGACGGCACCATGGATCGTGAGCAGGCGATCCGCTGGTTGATGGATTATTCCGCCATGTCGCGGCCGCGGGCCGAGCAGCGGCTCAGCTTTGTCGATACCTACCGTAGCTACGTGATCAACTACAACGTTGGCTTGGAGGTGGTCCGGGCCTATGTCGAACAGCGCAGCGGTGGTGATCCGGCGGCGCGTTGGCAGGTTTTCGGCGAGCTATTGTCGTCGCCGCGATTGCCTTCCGACTTGCAGCTGACCGACGCGCCTGCGGCTGATCCCGGCCCGCGGTGAGTCCTTCGGTGGAGGCTGGCGCGGCGACCTGGATTGAACTCTCGGCGTCGGCCTACGCCAGCAATTTGGCACTCTTTCGCCGCTTGCTGGGGCCCCGGATTGAGCTTGCGGTGGTGGTCAAGGCCAATGCCTATGGCCACGGCTTGACCGAAATCGCGGCCCTGGCGGCAGCCCACGGGGCCGACTCCTTCTGTGTCCACAGCATGGAAGAAGCGCTTGCCCTGCGCCGGAGTGGCTTCCACCAGGATGTGTTGGTAATGGGCCATGTGCCGCTGGTGCGCCTCGCCGAGGCGGTGGATGAAGGCTTCCGCCTGGTGCTCTACAACCAGTTATCGGTGGCCGCTTTGGGGAGGTTGAGCACCAGCCGGCAAGAGAGTTGTCGACTGCATTTGAAGTTGGAAACCGGCACCCACCGTCAGGGGGTCGAGGGCGATCAGCTGGTGGCGCTGATCGAGGAGTTGAAGCGCCATCCCAACCTGCGTCTTGAAGGGATCTACAGCCACTTCGCGACGGCCGAAGAGACCTCTCGCCCGAGTATCACCGAAGGGCAGATGCGGTGTTTCGAAGAGCAGCTCGAGCAGCTTCGCCAGGCTGGATTCGGCAACATGCACACCCACCTTGCCTGCTCGGCGGCGGTTCTTTTGGCGCCGCGGTCGCACCACCGGATGGTGCGTTTGGGAATCGGCCAATACGGCCTTTGGCCGTCGCCTCAGACCTACCGCTCTTTCCTCGCCGCCCATCCCGAAGAAGGCGAGCAAGCCTTGCGTCCGGTGCTGTGCTGGAAGACCCGGGTGAGCCAGGTCAAAGAAGTGCTGCGTGGCGCTCACGTCAGCTATGGCTGGACCTACCAGGTGACTCGCCGGAGCAGGCTGGCGGTGCTGCCGATCGGCTACTCCGATGGTTTTGATCGCGGCCTTTCGAACCAGGGCTGGGTGTTGATCCGCGGTCGGCGAGCAGCGGTGCGCGGTCGCATCTGCATGAACTTGACGATGGTCGACGTGACCGATATTCCGGGCGTTGAAGTCGAAGACGAAGTGGTGCTGATCGGTCGCCAAGGAGAGCGAGAGATCACCGCCTGGGATCAGGCTGTCTTGCTCGGCACTATCGCCTACGAAGTAGTGGCGCGAATCCGGGCGGGTATTCCCCGTTGGGTGACCGACTGCTGAGCGGTGGACGAATAGCCTTGGATCTGGGGCCGTAGTTAGATCATCAGCGGCCGGAGTGAATCTGCTGCTGGATTTCACCCCTTTCCATAAGGAGTTGCAGATGATCCTACCGTTCTTCACCGTCAAACAGCAGACCGCCGCCGTGGTGGAGAGGCTGGGAAAATTCGACCGCGTTGCCTCTTCCGGCCTCAACTTCAAGTCGCCGATGGTCGAGCGGGTCGCTGGATTCGTTAATCTGCGAGTGCAGCAACTCGATGTCGAGGTCGAGACCAAGACCGCCGACGACGTCTTTGTCCGCGTCATGGTGGCGGTGCAGTTTTACATTCTCGAAGAAAAGATCTACGAGGCCTTTTACAAACTCGACAAGCCAGAGCAGCAGATCACGTCCTTTGTTTTTGACGTAGTGCGGGCGCGGGTGCCGAGGATTCGCCTCGATGACGTGTTTGAGAAGAAAGACGAAATCGCCGACGCGGTACGCGAAGAACTGTCGCAGGTGATGAACGATTTCGGCTACGGCATCGTCAAAGCACTAGTCACCGACATCGATCCCGATATCAAGGTCAAAGAGGCGATGAACGAGATCAACGCTGCCCAACGCATGCGGGTGGCGGCCACCGAGAAGGGGGAGGCCGAAAAGATTCTCAGGGTCAAGTCGGCCGAGGCCGAGGCCGAAGCTAAAGCCCTGTCCGGCAAGGGTATCGCCGACCAGCGCCGGGCGATCATCGATGGCTTGCGCGAATCGGTCGACGAATTCCAGAAGTCCATCCCTGGCGCCTCGTCCCAGGACGTGATGAACGTGGTTCTGATGACGCAATATTTCGACATGCTCAAAGAGCTATCCTCAGGTGCCAACAACAACACCATCCTGGTGCCCCACTCTCCCGGTGCGGTCACCGACCTCAGCGAGCAGATCCGCAACTCGATGCTGATCTCGCAGCAGCCAGGGGCGCAGCGGGCGGTGGTAGGATCCTAGGGGGAGGATCGAGACAGCCGGGTGGGCCTTGAATGGCCAGTAGCTCAACATCAGATGCCTCTATCTCGTACAGTCAGATAGTGCTGAGAGTATTCAAATGAAATTGTGGTGATGAGACTCGTCTTGAGCTGCTGTACCGCGCTGTCGAGTGCCCTTCTTCTCGCTTCTTGCGGTGGTTCGCCTGCCCTGAGTTCCGCCGACCGACCGGCGACCACTGAGCCGCGGGTGGAGCGGGGGGTGATTCGCTCACGCCTGCTGTTGACCGGTGAGCTCAAAGCCGCCGAGAGCGTGTTGCTGAAGACCCCCGCCACTGAAAGCTGGCAGTTGCAGATTCGCTGGTTGGCGGAAGACGGCGTGCCGGTGCGAGCCGGTGACAAGGTGGCCGAGTTCGACAGCTCCCAACTCGGCAGTCGGCTAGAGCGGCTGCGTGCTAGCCAGATCGAGGCCAGCATTCAACTCTCCTCGTTGCGGGCGCGGTTGGCCGCCGACTTGGACGCGGCCGAGTTCGCAGTTGAAAATCAGCGCGGGACGCTGGAGAAGGCCAGATTGAATGCTGAGATCCCGCAGGGCTTGGAGTCGGAGATCGACTTTCAGCGTAAGCAGAGCGACTACCAGCGAGCGCTGCTAGAGCTGGAGAAGCTCGCCAGCGCATTGGCCGCCAAAGACCAAGCCAGAGGCTCAGAAATAGCGGTTCAAGAGATTGCCCTCGACCAAGCAACGGCAGAGATGGAGCGTGTTGACGAGGCCATCGGTCGCCTGACTTTGGTGGCGCCGCGGGATGGGCTGCTGATCTTGGGCCGCAACTCACGAGAGAATCGCATTTTTCAGACCAGCGACAACACCTGGCCGGGTCTCACCGTGGCCGAGATGCCGGACCTCGACACCATCCGCGTAGAGGCTCGGCTGTTGGATGTCGACGATGGACAGGTACGCTCCGACATGCAAGCCGAGGTAGTGCTCGACGCCTATCCCGGCGAGGCGCTCAGCGGCCGGGTGGTGTATGTCGAACAGATTGCCCAACAGCTTGGCCGGCGATCCTTGCGCCGCTCGTTCCGGGTCTGGGTAGAACTGGATCAGATCGATGTCGAGCGTATGCGACCGGGGATGTCGGTCAAAGTGGTGATCGATGGCGAGCCTTCTGCGGAGGCTGACCTAGTGCCTCGGAGCAGTCTCGATTGGACTGCTGAAGGAGCACGGGTGCGGCTCGCTGATGGCAGCTGGCAGGCGGTCGAGCTGGGCGCCTGCGATTCCTGGCGCTGCATTGTCGAAGACGGACTAGCCTCCGGTCAGCGCCTGGCTCGAGCCATTGGAGAGACCCCATGAGGCGACAGACTCGGCTAGTGCTTTGGTTGTTGCTGACTTTGTTGGTCGCTGCCGGGGCCTGGGCGCTGCTCGGTCAGTTGGCGGCCAAATCAGACGGCGTTTGGGCGCGGGTCGAGCGTCGCGATTTGGTGATCGAGGTCGCCGCCGAGGGCGAGTTGCAGGCGGTCGAGAGTGTCGATCTCGGGCCTCCGGGCACGGTCAATCTGTGGGGTGGCTTCAAGATCTCGTTCATGATTCCCGAGGGCACGGAAGTGCAGGCCGGTATGCCAGTGCTGCGTTTCGATGTCACCGACATGCAGCGCCAGTTGCAGGAGAAGATCGCCGAGCGAGACTCGGCAGAGAAGGAGCTAGAGAAGAAAGGTGCCGATCTTGAAGTTCTGCGCCGTGATCTGCAACTATCCCTCGCCGAAGCCGAGGCCAAGGTACGACGCCAGGACTTGCTGGCTTCGGCGGCGGATACCGGGACCATGGCACTGCTCCAGCTCGAGCGAGCGCGGGTCGACCGTCGGTTGGCCGAACGAGAATTGGAATTCGAGCGTCGTAAGTTGCAGCAACGAACCGCCCAGCAGCAGGCTGACCTCGGCGTGCTGCGCAAGCGTCGCGATCGCGCCGCGGTCGAAGTGCAAGAGATCGAACGCCAGATCGGGCGGATGACGGTCCAAGCGCCACGGGCCGGCACCGTGATCTACCGCACCGACTGGCGGGGTGACAAGCATAAGGTGGGCGACAACGTCTGGCGCGGCCTGGTGTTGCTACAGATTCCCAACCTGCAGCGGATGATCGCCGAAGGCCAAGTTTACGAGGCTGACGCTGGCCGACTGCGTGCCGGGCAGCGAGCGCGGATTCGTCTCGATGCTTACCCCGACCGCGAGTATCTAGCCACCATCCAGCGCATTCACAGCACCGTGCAGGCCAAGTCATGGCGCAATCCTCGTAAAGTGATCCGCCTCGAGCTCGAACTCGACTCCACTGATACTGAGCGCATGCGGCCGGGCATGCGCTTTCGCGGCGATATCGAGGTCAGCCGGGTGAGCGATACCTTGTTGCTGCCGCTGGCGGCGATCGAGCCGCGTCCAGAGGGCGCTTTGGCCGAGGTCGCCACTTTGCTTGGCAGTGAGCAGCGGCAGCTCCAGCTCGGGCAGCGAAACAGCGAGCAGATCGAAGTGCTAGCCGGTCTGAGCGAGGGCGAGCGAGTGCGACTGCGCGGTGTTGTCGAGGGTGACTCTTGAGAGCACGGTCCCACGCCCTCGTTGCCATGGTGTTGCTGGTGGTGGGCTGGGCCGTCACTGGCTGCGGCCGTGGCGCACAAATTCCGACCTACCGAGTCGAGCGCCAAGCCTTCAGTCAGCGGGTCACCGCCGAGGGGGTGCTGGCTGCTGAGCAGGTCACCACGGTCAATGTGCCAACCCAGGTCGAGCGCAGTGTGCGGCTGGCCTGGATCGCTGAGGACGGCGCGGTGGTCGAACAGGACCAGCTGGTGGCCCGCTTCGATTCGGGGGAGATGTTGCGCCAATTGGAGGTAGGTGAGGGCGAGCGTCTGACTTCGAATCACCGGAGCACCAAGGCTCGGGTCGACGGGGATATCAACGTCGCCGCTGCCGAGACCGCGTATCAGGTCGCCAGCATCGATCTAGCATTGGCCCAAGCTTTCGACAAGCAAGATGGGGAGATCTACTCACGGCAGGAAATGCTCGAAGACGTGATCGATGAAGAGCTTGCCGTCGAACGCCAGGGCCACGCGATCGCCAAGCGCCAGATGCAGGGTCGCCTAGCGCAAGCCGAGTTGGATCTGCTGGGCATTGATCGGCGTCAGGCGCAGAACAAGATCGACTCGGCGCAGCGGGGCCTCGAAGCGCTCGAAGTGCGTGCTCCTCACGCCGGTATTCTGACCTTGAAGCGCAATTGGCGAGGCGACCCGCCGCAGGTTGGCAGCGAGTTGTGGAAGGGGCAGGCGCTGGCCGAGATTCCCGATCTCGAAAGCATGAAAGCTGAAGTCTTCGTGCTCGAAGCCGACGCCGGTGGCCTGGAGGTGGGCAAAGTCGCCACGGTGGTGATCGAGGCCCATCCCGAACACTCCTTCGAGGCCGAGATCGGGCGTGTCGACAGCGTTGCCCAGCCCCGCCACCGGGGCTCGCCGGTACAGTACTTCGGGGTCGAGCTGAAGCTCTCCCAGACCGACTCGCGGATCATGAAACCCGGCCAGCGGGTGCGCGCCACTCTGCGTCTGACCGAGCTCGAAGATGTTCTCGTGCTGCCGCGCCAAGCCGTATTCCTGGAAGATGGCAAGAGTTGGGCCTGGGTGCGCCATGGCGACCGGTTCGAAAAGCGAGAAGTCGAGATCGAGGCTTCGTCGATGGGCCTCCATGCCCTTGCTTCGGGTCTCGAAGAAGGTGAGGAAGTCGCCTTGCGGGCGCCGGCTGAAAGTGCCTATGAGGCTTCGCCGAGCACTCCCCAGGCGGTGTCGCTCGGGGTGGGAGGTGAGGGATGAACCTGCCCGAGGCGATCTACGATTCGTTGGCCAATCTGGCAGCCCACAAGCTGCGTTCCGGGCTGACCATGCTGGGCATCGTGTTCGGGGTCGGCGCGGTGATCGCCATGCTGTCGATCGGCGCCGGTGCTGAGCAGCAGGCCCTCGAGACCATCGGCCGGTTGGGGCTGAACAACGTTGTGCTGCGCGACAGCGATCTCGAAGGCGAGGAGCTGCGCGAGGCGCGCACCAAATCACCCGGTCTGTCGCGCCGCGACTGTGAAGCCATCGCTGACGCGGTGCCGGCCGCCGAGCTAGTGGCGCCGAAAGTCAATCTGCGCCCCTACGTCGTGCTGGCCGCCGATGGCACCAGCGATGCCGAGGTCTATGGGGTGGGTGAGCGCCATGCCGAACTCACCCACCTGGAACTGTTGGAAGGGCGGTTCCTCGACGCCTTGGATGTTCGTGACCATACCCAGGTGGCGGTGATAGGCGAGTCGGCGCGGCGCGATCTCTTCGGCCACCAGCCAGCCTTGGGCCAGCACCTCAAGGTCAATGATGTGTGGTTCGAAGTAGTGGGTGTACTGGCCGCGGCCGGTGGCGAGGTCGATGCCTTCCAAGGAGTTCAACTCGGCGCGACCTCGACCGCGATTTATCTGCCGGTGTCGACCGCGCTGCGCAAATTCGACCGTGGCAACCTCAGAGCGGAGCTGGAAGAGATCATCATCCGTTTGCGCGACGGCGCCTCGGGCCGCGAGACGGCGAAAGTGGTCCACGGCTTGCTCGATCATTTGCACGCCGGGGTCGATGATTACGAGCTTGTAGTGCCCGAGGCGTTGCTGGCGGAGAGTCGCCGCACCCAGCGGATGTTCAATATCGTGATGGGTTGTATCGCCGGCATCTCTCTTTTGGTGGGTGGCATCGGCATCATGAACATCATGCTCGCCTCAGTCCTCGAACGCACTCGCGAGATCGGCTTGCGGCGGGCGGTGGGGGCGAAGAAGCGAGATATCTTGCAGCAGTTCATCGTCGAGAGCTTCACCCTCTCGGCCCTGGGCGGTATCGCCGGGGTGTTGATGGGGATAGTGATCGCTCGCATTGTCGCTGCTTCAGCCGGCTGGCCGACCTTGGTGCAGATCTGGTCGATCCTGCTCGCTACCGGGGTGGCGATGGGTGTCGGCCTGGCCTCCGGCCTCTACCCGGCCCTGCGCGCCGCCAATCTAGATCCGATCGAGTCACTGCGTTATGAATAGTCCGTTCCGAGGAGCCATGAATGCCCGCCAATAAACGCCATGCTGCCATCAACCTGAGTGAGAAGTTCAAGCTGATCCACCAACAGTGGACACCCCGAGTGGTGGCGCAAGTCAACGACTACGCCTTCAAGCTAGCCAAGATCGAAGGCGAGTTCGTGTGGCATGCCCACGCCGACACCGACGAAGCTTTCCTGGTGGTCGCGGGTGAGTTGGTCATCGAGCTGCGTGATGGCTCCGTAAAGCTAGGCCCGGGCGAGCTTTACGTCGTGCCGCGGGGTGTCGAGCACAAGCCGGTGGCGGCCGAGGAGTGCCACATTCTGATGATCGAGCCCGCCGCGACTGTCAACACCGGCGACGCAGGCGGCGAGCGCACCCAGCCGACCGATCAGTGGATTTGATGTTTCTCCCCGCGTGCGCTAGCGCAAATCGGGTGCTGAATCCCAGAATGCCAATTTGTAGAGTCCTCTGATCTGCTGATCTCGGGTTAGCAGCGGGGCATTGTTCAGCTCTGCCTGGGCTACGATCGTCCGGTCGAAGGGATCACGGGTCCAGTTGACCGAAAGGGCGACTGTGGTGACCGCCGAGTACGGCGAGTCACACAATTCCAGGCCGAGTCGCTGTTTCAACTCGGCGAATACGGCCTCCGCGCCTTCACGGAGCCGATCGATCTCGAAGAGGTATTGCAGCTCTAACAGCACAATAGGAGAAATGCGTAGCGTGTGCTCTTCGAGCGCGTGCCGAGCAGCCTTGCTCAATAGGCTCAGTTGTCTGGAGTACAGCCAGACCAAGATGTGGGTGTCGAGATAGATCAAGAGTTCCACTCATGGGACCAGTCGAGGTGGACAAGGTCTTCGGGATCGCCACGGATGAAGTCTGGTCTGGCCACCAGGCGATCGAGCTTGCTTCTCCGCGGCTCAGCGACGACTTTGAGAATACGCCCCCGCCGTTCGATTTCAAGGGCCTCTCCCGTTTCGAGTACTCGATCGAGAAGGCGGTAGATATCTTGGCGCAGTCTGGTTGCGGTGATCGGCATGAGTGGTGACCTCCACGTTCTAGACTAACCTATGTACGCTCGTTGGTCAATAAACGCACGTACGAGACCGGTTGGCTGCCGAGTCAAGCCGGTTCCGCAGGCTTGGACCTGGCCGACTGCGTGGGATTGTTTCTCACCTCTGTTGCCGCTATTGGCCGCAGCTCGGGTGCGGTGACCTGACGAATGTCGGTCGGCGACGGAAGCGGCGGCTTGATTTCCTGGTCGGCGGTGGCATGCAGTGCCTTGAGATCGCGGGCCGCCGGCAGGACCCGGCGTTCCAAGGAACCGATCGCTTCGTTGTAGGCCGAGCTGGCTCGGCCCAGATGGGTGCCGATGCGCTCGAAGTGTTCGACGAATTTAGCCAGCCGGCGGTGCAGCTCTTTGCCGGTGAGTGAGATTTGATGGGCGTTCTCGGCGATGCTGTCCTGTTGCCAACCATAGGCGACGGACCGCAGCAGGGCGACCAGCAGGGTCGGGGTGGCGATCAGCACATGGTTTTGCATCGCTTGGGCGTGCAGGTCGGGCTTGGTCTCGAGTGCCGCTACCAACGCCGATTCGAGGGGCATGAACATCACCACCAGCTGTGGCGTGTGTTGCTCGGCAAATTGATCCCAATAGCGCTTCGAGGCTAGTGATTTGTAGTGCTGCTGCACCTGGGCGGCATGGCGCTGGCGGGTATCTTGGAAGTCGGCGTCGGGCTCGAGACTGTCGAGGTAGGCGTCCAGAGCGACTTTCGAGTCGACCACGATAACCGCGCCGCCGGGCATTCTCACGGTCATGTCGGGGTGGTTGCGATTGCTAGGGTCGTCGGTGGGTGGTTGCAATTCGAAGTCGCAATGCTCGGTCATGCCGGCCAGTTCGACGACGTTGCGCAGCTGTAGCTCACCCCAGCGGCCGCGCTGCTCGGGGCGGCGCAGGGCGGTGGTCAGGCGGCGGGTCTCGCGATGCAGAGACTGGTGTGAGCTGGCGATGCCCTTGATCTGCTCTTCGAGCCCGCGGTAGGCCACTTGGCGGCTACTTTCGAGTTCACCGAGAGCTTGGTTTTGGCGTTGCAAGAGCTCCTTCAGCGGTTTGACCAAGGCGTCGATCTCGACCCTCTTCTGTTCGGCGGTACCGGTGGCTTGGCCGAGCAGCTTGTCGAAGGTTTGACTGGCGAGTTCCATGAATTGGGCGTTGTTGGCCCGCAGTGCTCTGCCGCCGACAGCGGCGAAGGTGTCGCCGAGGCGGCTTTCGGCTTCGCTCAGCAGTGCCCGCTGCTCCTCGAGCTGCTCAAGCCGAAGGTGATGTTCCCTATCCAGTATCGCCAGCCGGGATTCCAGAGCGTGTTGCCGCCCGAGCGCCCACAGCGCCACGGCGAAGCCCGCCACCAGCGCGGAAGCAACGAGGACGAGCAGGGCTAGCCAAGGCTCTACGGACAGTTGGGAGGAGGCTTCCATCAGTCTGGATCATATCCAGATCCACCAGGTCGATTTCGCTTATGGTGCCCAGTAGACCTCTAGTCGGTCATCGGCGTAGGCCAGCAGCGCGGCGATCGGTAGCTCTTGCTGGCCGGCCAGGCCGGCGCGCTGGCCGCGCTTCAGCACGGCCAGCTTGCCCTCGCCGGTTATGTGCAGATAGATCCGTCGGCTCGCGAGCAGGGTCGCCAGAGTGAGGCTGAGGCGGCTGTGCTCGGCATCGGCCGGCCTGACGGCGGTCACCAAGCCGCTACCGTCGTCACCCAGGGTGGGTTGCAGGCCGCCGGCACCTGGAAAGAGGGAGGCAAAGTGCCCGTCATGACCCATGCCCAGGACGACTACGTCGAAGGGCCGAGGCAGACGAGCGATCTCTATCTCGCCAGCAGTTCGCCCCGCCTGGGCGCTGGCGGCGCTGTTCTTGAGCGGCACAAAAGTGGCTTGCCGAGCTTGGTTGCGGAGCAAATGGTGCCGCACCAGATGCTCGTTGGAGGCTTCCGTGGTGGGTTCGACCCAGCGCTCATCAGCCAGTGTCACCAGTATCTTGTCCCAGCTGAGCAGCTGTCGGCTCAGCGCCTCGAACATCGGCTTGGGGGTCGATCCACCGCTGAGAATCAAGGTGGCGGGCAGGGGGTCGCGCAGAGCCGCTCGTAGGTCTGCCGCGACCCTCAGGGCTAGGGCCAGTGCGAGTTCCTGCCGGTCGGGAAATTCCAGGGTCTTCAGAAGTAGCCTCCGAGGATGTTCTCGTACCAGTCGTGGTGGTCGTGGCTGAACAGTTTCATCGATCTACTTGGCCCCCAACTTCCCGCCGGGTAGGGGATCGGCAAATCATCGCGTTCTCGCCAGCCCGCCAAAATCGGCTCACACCAGCGCCAGGCTTCCTCGACTTCTTCACGGTGCATGAACAGCGCCGGGTTGCCGCGGATAATGTCCATCAACAACCTCTCGTAGGCTCCTGGAGTGCGGCCGGCGAATTCTTCTTTCAAATCGAGGTCGAGATGAACTCGCTTGAGATCCATGCCGGAGCCCGGGGTCTTCATCATTACTGCCAGTTTGATGGTCTCGTCAGGTTGCAAGCGGATCACTAGGCGGTTGTCATGCTCGATGTTGCCAAGACCGTCGAACATCAGGTGCGGCACCCGCTTGAACTGGATGACGATTTCCGACAGACGATGGACCATCCGCTTGCCGGTGCGCAGGTAGAAGGGCACCCCGGCCCAGCGCCAATTGTCGATTTCAGCTTGCAGGGCAAGGTAGGTCTCGGTTTTGGAGTCGGCCGGCACCTTGGGCTCTTCGCTGTAGGCAACCACCGCCTCGCCAGCACTGGCGCCGCGGCGGTATTGGCCGCGCACCGTCTTGCGGGCGACATCGTCACCGGCAATCGGTCGCAGGGCACGCAGGACTTTGATTTTCTCGGCCCGCAGAGCGTCCGGGGTCAAGCGGGTGGGGGGCTCCATGGCCACCAAGCAGAGCAACTGTAAGATGTGGTTCTGCACCATGTCGCGTAGCGCCCCGGCCCGGTCGTAGTAGCCACCCCGGCCCTCGACGCCGACCTGTTCGGCCACCGTGATCTGCACATGATCGATGTGCTCGGCTCGCCACAGAGGCTCGAAGAGGGCGTTGCCGAAGCGCAGTGCCATTAGATTCTGCACTGTTTCCTTGCCCAGATAGTGGTCGATACGGAAAATCTGCTCCTCGCTGAAGAACTCGCCGACCCCACGGTTGATATCTTGAGCGGATGCCAAATCGTGACCGATCGGTTTTTCCAGCACGATACGTGACCGCGAGTCGAGCAAGCCAGCCTGGGCCAGGGCACGGCTGATCGCAATATAAAGCCGCGGCGGTGTCGCTAGGTAGAACATCCGTTCCCGGCCCTCCTCCGCCGCCAAGAGTTCAGCTAGCGGGCCAAAGGACGCCGCGTCGGTGGCGTCGAGGCTGATGTACTCAAGGCGCTCGGTGAATGCATTCCAGGACCGATCGGTGATTTCTCCGGGGTCGATATGCTGCCGGCTGTCGGCGGCGAAGTCGTCGAGGAAGCGTTGCCGGTCGAGCCGCGGCCGAGCCGCGGCGAGGATCCGGCCAGGGCTGGGCAGTGCCTCCAACTGGTGCAGGTAGTAGAGCGCAGGCAACAATTTGCGGCGAGTCAAGTCGCCGGTGCCGCCGATCACCACCATGTCGAAAGGTTTGGCGTCGTCTTTCATCGGCTGACTCCTTTAGCCAGTTCGGTGATGGCGGCGAAGGAACCGGCCGCGACCAACTTTCGTGGTGCCACCCAAGAGCCGCCGACGCATGCCACGTTGTCGAGCGCCAGATAGTCGCGGTAGGTGGCCGCGGTGATACCTCCTGTAGGGCAGAAGACCAGCCCGTGCAAGGGGCCGGCAAAGCTGGCCAACAGCTCGACCCCGCCGGCGGCGGCAGCCGGAAATAGCTTCAGAGTACGCAGCCCTCGTTGCTGGGCGGCGAGCGCTTCGCTGGGGGTCATGACGCCGGGCAAGAAGGGCAGAGCAGTGGCCTCGGCGGCGCTGGCGAGTTCGTCGGTCAAGCCGGGGCTGACCAGGAATTGAGCTCCGGCTTGGGCGGCGCGCTGGGCCGCCTCGGCATCGTTGACCGTGCCGGCGCCGATCACCACCTGGGGAACTTCTGTGGCAATGCTGTGGATGGCGTCGAGCGCCGCTGGAGTGCGTAGGGTGATTTCGAGCACCCGCAGGCCACCCGCGAGCAGCGCCCGCGCCAGGGGTGCGGCGCTAGCCACCGTGTCGAGAGTGAGTACCGGAATCACCGGCGCGAGGTGCAGAATCTGTTCGATCTTCATCTTCGGAGAGCCGCCCTTGAAATAGACCGCCGCGGCGGCCGCTGGTAGAGGTGGGCGAGCTTAGCCCGTTGGGCGGCGGCCGTCGAGCCTGCTGGGTCGGGGGATGAATCACTGGATAGACCGCTGCATAGACCGGGCCGATCGTCAGTTACCATAGCTCCATGGCAGCCATCCATCCGACCCTTACCAAGGTTACCGAAGGTCTACGTCGACGCAGCGCCGAGCGCCGGCAGAGCTACCTTGAGAAGATTCGCCGCGCCGCGACTCAGGGACCTCGACGCGGGCAAATGGCGTGTTCGAATCTTGCTCATGGCTTTGCCGCTTGCAGCGCGGAGGACAAAGCTGCCTTGGCTGGCGGTCGGCTGCCAAATATCGCCATTGTGTCGGCTTACAACGACATGCTCTCGGCGCATCAGCCACTGGCGACTTTCCCCCGGCAGATCAAAGAGGCGGTACGCCAGGCCGGTGGGGTGGCGCAGGTGGCGGGTGGCGTGCCGGCGATGTGCGATGGTGTCACCCAGGGTCGCGCCGGCATGGAGTTGTCGTTACTCAGCCGCGATGTGATCGCCATGTCGACGGCGGTGGCGCTGGCCCACGACATGTTCGAGGGTGCTATCTGCCTCGGGGTTTGCGACAAGATCGTTCCAGGTCTGTTGATCGGCGCGCTGTCGTTCGGCCATCTGCCAGTGATTTTCATGCCGGCCGGGCCGATGCCCTCGGGCCTGCCCAATCCACAGAAGCAAGAGAGCCGGCAGCGATACGCCGCTGGTGAGGTGAGCCGTGGTGAGCTGCTAGAGGCCGAGTCGGCGGCCTATCACGCACCTGGTACTTGTACTTTCTACGGCACCGCCAATAGCAATCAAATGCTTATGGAGATTCTCGGTCTGCATTTGCCGGGAGCGTCGTTCGCCCAGCCACACAGTGCGTTGCGCCATCGCCTCACCGAGGCGGCGGCACGGCGAATCACCGAGCTGGCGGCCGCCGAGGTGCCGCTGCGGCTCGGCGAGATGATCGATGAGCGAGCGATCATCAATGCGGTCGTCGGCCTGCTGGCCACTGGTGGCTCGACCAACCACACGCTGCATTTGGTGGCGATCGCCGCCGCTGCCGGCATAGTGCTCAACTGGGATGACTTCGATCAGCTGTCGGCGGTGGTTCCGCTGCTCGCTCGGGTCTACCCCAACGGACCGGCCGACGTGAACCACTTTCATGCGGCGGGGGGGTTGGCGGTGGTGATCTCTGAGCTGCTCGATGCCGGGCTGTTGCATGGCGACGTCGGCACGGTGGCCGTGGGCGGCGGTTTGCAGCCCTATCGGCGCGAAGCGCGGCTCGATGCTGGCGAACTCTGCTGGGTTGAGCACCAGGGGAGTCGCGATGCTGGGATCGTCGGCTCGATGGCGGCGCCGTTTCGACCGAGCGGCGGCTTGCGGCTGCTGGTCGGCAACCTGGGCCGAGCGGTGGTCAAGACCTCCGCGGTAGCCGCGGGATTTCAGCAGCTCGAAGCTCCGGTGATGATTTTTGAGCGACCGGAAGATCTCGAACTTGCCTTTGCCGCTGGCAAGCTCGATCGCGATTTGGTGGCGGTGGTCAGATTCCAGGGCCCGCGGGCTAACGGCATGCCCGAGCTGCACAAGCTGATGCCGGCGCTCGGGGTGCTGCAAGATCGGGGTCATCGGGTAGCGCTGGTCACCGATGGTCGGCTTTCGGGAGCTTCGGGCAAAGTCCTTTCGGCAATCCACGTCACTCCCGAAGCGCTCGGTGGCGGGCCACTGGCGCGGCTGCGCGATGGTGATCTGCTGCGCATCGATGCCGGCAGTGGTGAACTGCAAGTCCTGGTCGCGGAAGAGGTGTGGAGTCAGCGGCGGCCGGCGGAGCAGCCAGAAGCTGTCTCGGAAGGCAGTGGGCGTGAACTCTTCAACAGCTTGCGGGCGGCTGCGAACGGCGCCGAGCAGGGAGCGACGACTTTTGGCGCCTAACTTGAGCTGTAGAGGGTCCCTCGCCGAAGACTGCGGCGGGCTCGATGAGACTCGTAGATCACTGACCCATGGGTAGCCGGCTGCAGAGTTCGGCTAGACGGCGCAGGCGCCTGGCGAGGGCCAGGGTGAGCTGTCCGCTGTCGAGTCGCCACCGCCAGTTGCCGGTGGCCGAGCCGGGGGTGTTCATCCGTGCCGCCGGGCCCAGGCCGAGCAGGTCTTGCGCGGGGATGATGGCGGTTTGGGCGGCCGAGGCGTAGGCTAGATGGATCAGCCGCCAGTGAATCGGAGGGCGCTTGCCGTTGCTGTATTCGCCAGTATCGTATTCGCTGCCGTAGTCATCCACCCGCTGGCGTTGGGCGGCCTCCAACTGTGCATACCAGTCGACCGTGGTGGGGTTGTCGTGGGTACCGCTGTAGACCACGCAATCACCACTCTGCTGGTGCGGGGCGTGGGGGCTCGCCGGGTCGTCGAAGCCGAATTGCAGCACCCGCATGCCGGGAAATCCCAGCGCTTGGCGCAGCTGCTCGACATCTGCGGTAATTTCCCCCAGATCTTCAGCTACCAAGGGGAGCTCGCCAAGCTCAGCCGCGATGGCTGAGAAGAGCTCTTCACCCGGTCCCGGACGCCAGCTGCCGGCGATGGCGGTGGGCTCGCCCATGGGCACACTCCAGAAGCCGGCGAAAGCGCGGAAGTGGTCGAGGCGTAGCAGATCGGCTAGGCGCAGGTTGGCGGCCAAGCGGTCGATCCACCAGCGGTGGCCCTCCTTGGCCAGCTGTTGCCAGCGGTAGATCGGAAAGCCCCACAGCTGCCCGGTGGCGCTGAAATAATCTGGCGGCACGCCGGCCTGGGACAATTGCCGGCCCTGGTCGTCGAGTTCGAAGAGCCGGCGGTGGGTCCACACGTCGGCGCTGCTTGCCGGGACATAAATCGGCAGGTCTCCGAAAATACGCACCCCACGCTCAGCAGCGTGCCGGTGAAGCTGGTGCCACTGGCGGAAGAACAGCAGCTGGACAAAGGCATGGTAGCGGCGGCGACTCTTGAGCCCAGCGGCGGCGATATCGAGGGCGGCCGACCGACGTTGCGCCAGGTCGGTGGGCCACCGCCACCAGGGGACCGAGGCGTACCGCTGGCGCAGAGCGCAGAACAAAGTCCAGTCTTCCAGCCAGGGGCGCTGTTGCTCAGCGGTGGCGAATTGGTCGAGCTGGCGATCCCAGGCGGGGTCCTTCAGCACTCGCTGCCAGGCGCGGCGCAAGAGATCCTCTTTCCATCGCCCAGCGAGTTCAAAGTCCACCCGTCCTGGGCTTCTCGCTGGTGCGCCCTGCAGGTCGTTCGGTTCGAGCATCCCGTCCTCGACCATGAGTTGCGGTGAGATCAGCAGCGGGTTGCCAGCGAAAGCAGAGAGGGCGCCGTAAGGCGAGATCTGTTCCGGTGGATTGAGTGGCAACACTTGCCAGATGCCGGCGCCAGCGTTGCTGGCCCAGTCGATGAACGAGTGCGCCTCGGGTCCTAGGTCGCCGACCGCAAAAGGGCCGGGGAGGGAGGTTGGGTGGAGGAGGATTCCGCAGTCGCGAGAGGTGCTCATGGCGCAGCGCAGCCTACCAAGCAAACCTCGGTTCGGCGCGGTGGGCGGCGGCTGTAGTCGTCGCGGCGCTTATTGGGAAGTTGCTCTTGACGGTGGCGGACGGTTCGAGGACCATGAACCCAGCGCTGCCGAGACCCGCGGCAGACCCTCAGACGACTAGGCCACCAGACCAAGATTTCGAGTTGAACAACGTGATGGGCTCAGTGAACCCTCAGTCTCCAACTCCGTTGCATCCAGAGCCACAGCATCCAAAGCTGCTGCGTGCAGGCGTAGATATCGGTGGCACCAAGATCGCCGCCGGTTTGCTCGATGGCCAGCGCCGGCTGGTCGCGGAGGCGCGCCTGGCGACGCCGCCGCGGGGCGAGATCGATGCTGTTTTGCAGGTGGTTCTTGACCTGCTCGACCAGCTGTTGAGCGGCGCCGGGTTGGGGCCGGCAAATTTGGCTGCCATTGGATTGGGTTTTCCTGGTGACTTCGACCCCCTTGACGAGAAAGTCAAGACCGCCGCCAACGTGCCGGGCTTCATCGGCCACCATCCGGCTGCGTTGTTGCAACGAGCGATTGAAGAGCGTTTCGGGGTTTCGCCGCCGGTGTCGATCGACAATGATGCTGCCGCCGCAGCGGTCGCCGAAGCTATCTGCGGCGCCGGGCGTGGTTTTGGCCGGCAACTCTATCTCACCGTTTCGACTGGGCTTGGCGGCGCGCGTTACGGTGGCCACGACGCCGCCGGCAGTGAAATACACAGCGCTCGGAATATCGAGCCCGGTCTATACCTTTACCCCGACCCGAGCCAAGCCGATCGGCGGTTGATCGATCTGTGCAGCGGGGTAGGCCTGGCTGCGATCGCTCAGCACAGCCTGTTACGCCTCCTGCGGCAGGAGGGCGAGGCCGGGTTGGCTCGCTTGACCCGAGTGCTGGACCTGGCACGGGCCGAAGGGGAGTCGGTCAGCGAGCAGATCAGTAGCCTGAGTGCCGCTCACCTGGGAAGGGCGGCGATTGCTGGGGAGGTTTTCGCGCGGCGACTGTTCGAGCGGGCGGCCCATCATTTGGCCCAGGGCTTGGCGCAGTTGTTGGCGCAGGGCGAGGGAGAAGAATGCCTGGTGATCGGTGGTTCGATCGCCCTCGCGGTGCCGGGGTTCCTCGATCACGTTCGCCGCGACTTGGCGGAGATCCGTGATCGTGACGATGCTTCACCGGCGCTGCGGGCCTTTGATGTTGGCTCACGGCTGCGTGCCGCTCAGCTCGGTCAGCACAGTGGGGTGGTCGGCGCCGCGCTGTTGACCGAGACCGGCCGGGTTTACCGGCCACTGCTGCCAGCAGAGGTGTTGGTGATCGGTGCTTCGGGCTGCTTGGGCAGCGTGGTGCTGCAGCAGCTCAGCGACCGATACTACAGCCTGGGTACCTATCGCAGCCGGCCTGGTCTGGGCTTGGCCAGGCTTGATTTGCATCAGGCTGGCGCAGCCGTATCCTGCCTGGAGCGTGCCCGGCCGCGGATCGTGGTGCACTGTGTCGCACCGCTCGATGTCGCCAGCTACCGGCGGCGACCCGGCCGGCTCGAAGAGTTGTTGATCGAAGGCAATCGGCAGCTCGCCATGGCTTGTAAGCGACTGGATGCTCGTTTGGTGTGGCTGGTGCCGGCGGTAGGGTCCGACAGCCCTTTTGCCGATTTGCTGGCCGCCGCAGAGGCGGCTCTGCAAGTCCAGCGGCCGCTGATCGTGCGCTGGCTACCGGCGGTGCCACCCGCCTCAGTCGCCGCCGCCGTCGGTAAGCTGCTGGCAACGGATGCCACCGGTGTCTGGTGCTGTGGGCCAGACGCCGGCCTCGTGCAGCAGGGCTGCTCTTAGTCGGCGGCGCGGATGACGACGTAAAAGCCGCTGGTGGAGAGGCTCTCGAAGTCGGGCTCGAAGCCACTCGGCCAGGAGCGGCAACGTTCCGGCAGGTCGGTTTTCTGCGCCAGGATATCGAAATCGTCGAAGCTGCAACCACGCAGCCAATCTTCGAGAGTAGCGCGGGTGAAGAAGCGAAAGTGGGTGTAGCACAGCAGCCCCATCGGCAGATAGTCCCAGCGTCCAGCAGCCAGATCTTCGACAATCGAGTAGTGGCCGACGTTGGGCACCGACAGCACGATCGACCCTCCCGGTCGCAACCAGCCGGCGGCGCGGCGCAGGAACTTCTCCCCTTCGGTCAAATGCTCGAATAGTTCGAGGGCGAGGACAACGTCGAACTGCTGGTCGGGTTCGAGCTGTTGGATATCGCCGATCAGCAACCGTTCGAGGTGGGCGCTGGCCTCTTCGGCGATTTCCGGGTTGAGCTCGACACCGGTGACCCGACAGCTGAGTTGCTCGCGGAGCAGCCGGGCGGTGCCGCCGCGGGCGCAACCGATCTCGAGGACGGAGCTGCCTTGGGCGATCAGCGGCAGGATGTCTTCGCGAGCTTCGCCGTAGTAGTCGACAAAGTGGTGGAATAGACCTGCCCGCGCGAGATTTTCGGGCAGGGGAGCTAGCGGCTCAATCAACACTCTTGCGAGATCACCCGCGGCGAACCAGTGAGTGAAACTCTGGCGCTGCCACAGCGAGACCGGCAGCTGGCTAGTGGGCTCTTCGCCGAGCGCCACTTTGCCACCGCTGAGCAGATGTTGCTCGGCCTGTTCGTAGCCGCGCAGAGTAAACAAGGGGAAGCGCTGCGGCAGGTCGGTGCGATCGAGGCGGTGAGCCACCACTACTGCCTGGCCGGCAAGTTGCTGCTGCATCGAGGCCAGCGAATGACGGCCGATCAGGATGCCGCCTCTGCCGATCAGTAGCAGATGGTCTTCCTCGCCGTCGAAGTCGGTAGCCAGGAGCGGCGTGTCTTCGTCCACCGTCAGCAAGCGGACCTTGGCGAACACCTGTCGCGCTTGGGCCACCAGCCAGCTGAGCAGGTATTCGAGTTCCGGCGAAGCACGGTCTTCCCGCGGGTGGAGCTTGAGCAGCAGTAGGGAATCTTCCATGCTGGGCGAGATCTTATCCCGAGTGCCGAGCGAATTAGACAGCCGTCCCTCAGCAGCTCTTCCGGTGAAGACCATTCTCGGCGAGAATCAGGGCTGAAGGAGAAACCAATGTTGGAGTTGAAAAAGATGACGTTACTACCCTCGAAGCACGACTGGATGGGCTTTGTCGCGGGTTGCCTAGCGCTGGCTGTAATCGCCGGCTGCGCTAACCAGACGACAGTGGAGGCGCCACCATTCGCTGAGATTGAAGATCAGCGGCAGATGGATTCTCCGCGGTTGGCTCTCGCTCTGACTGCGGCTGACCCAGTTTGGCGGCGGCGCGCGGCGGTGGTGGTGGGCAGGCTTCAGGATCCGACCCTGGCTGCCGGCCTGGCGGCGGCGGCGTTGGCAGAGGGCGATGATGAGGTCCTGCTAGCCCAGCTCTTTGCTCTCGGTCAGCTCGGATTGGCGCGGGGTGCAGAGCCACTGCCGGTGGCGGTCGCAGCTTGTTCCACTCGGCTCGCTGCTGAGCAACCGCGGGTGGTGGCGGCAGCGGTGGAAGCTCTGGGCAAGCTGGCACCCGAGGGCGCGGCCGATCAGCTACTGCCGTTCTTGGACCATGCGGCGGTTGCTGTGCGGGTGGAAGTCGCCCATGCGCTGATGCGCCAACGTTTCGTACCTGTCTGGCGGCGCCAGACCACGGCTCCTCCACCCTTGCCCGCCGCCGCAGTCGAGGGCCTGGCGGCGGCGCTCGATGATCCTTCGGCCGAAGTCCGCTTCGCCGCGGCTCACGCCCTGGCGCGCTATGGCGAGGCAGCGGCCGCCCCTGCTTTGGCGGCGGCTTTAGGTGATGTCGACGAGCGGGTTCGACTGTTCGCAGTCCGCGGTTTAGGGCGCACCGGTGAGCACGATCAAGCCGCCGCCCTTGGCACTGTATTGGCTGACTCAAGCGTCGCGGTACGCCGCGAAGCAGTCGTTGCATCAGCGCTTTTGGCGGCTTTCGGCGGCTTGGGTTCCTTACGCTACGACCCGGCGGTTCAAGTGCGGGTAGAACTCGCCCAGGCGTTGGGTCAGGGGAGTGCGGCGGCGCAGCTGGCGATCCTACGAGAGCTTGAGCAGGATGGGTCCGAGAGTGTCCAGCGGGCGGCGATCGTCAGCCTGGCGCGGCGCCTGGGAAGCGCTTACAGTAGTGACCTCCGCGGCCACCTCGGCAGCGACAGCGGATTGCACCGGGTGGCTGCGGCTCGCGCTCTGCAATTTGCCAGCGCTGCGGAAAGTGAAGACCAGGCGCTTGCCGGCTTGGAAATCGCTCTCGGTGATTCTGACCCGCGGGTGCAAGCGGCGGCGGTGGAGTCGGCGGCGGTGATCGACGGCAGTGGGCGGTGGCTTGAATGGGCGCTGGCGGCCGACGATCTGGCGGTTCGCGGCACCGCTGTCAATGCACTCGGCTCGCCGACTCTGGCCTCGGCTCTGCTCGAGCGGCGCGTCAAGTTGCTGGAGCAGGCCTATGAGGGATCCGTGGGCGAGGCGTGGGTTGAGGTCCGCGAATTGATTGTCGATACGTTGAGCGCCGTGGTCGCGAGCGTGGTGCCTAAAGAAGGGGTACCTGAAGAGCTGGCGTCTAGTGAGACTGCGGGATCGGAAAGCGAGGCGTTGTTGCGTCGCCTGGCCGCCGAGGACCCGTCGGCCTCGGTGCGGCTCGCGGCGACCGTTGCGCTGCGGGGGTTGGGGGCCGAGGTAGAGCCGTCCTCGCCGCCGAGGATCGATCCGTCGCCATTTCTCGGCACTGAATTTGGCGCTTCCTCACCCGTGGTGGTGCTCGAGACCAGCCGGGGCGAGATCGAGATCAGCACCTTGCCGCAAGTGGCTCCGATTCACGTCGCCAACTTCTTGGATTTGGTGGAGAAGGGCTACTACGATGGTCTGTTGTGGCATCGGGTGGCGCCCAACTTCGTCATTCAAGGTGGCGACCCACGGGGTGACGGTTGGGGTGGACCAGGCTATTCGCTGCGCGACGAGATCAGCCGTGAGCGCTTTACCCGCGGCACGGTGGGCATGCCCAAAGCGGGCAAGGACACGGGCGGCGGCCAGATCTTCATCACCCATCTGCCGACTCCCCACCTCGACGGCAACTACACGGTCTTCGGTCGTGTGAGCCGGGGTATGGAGGTCGTCGATCGAATCGAAGTGGGCGACGCTATTGTCCGCGCGCGGGTGGTGCGATAGCCCGTCGCGGCTTGGCGGTACTTAGGAAATTGCACCTTCTTTTCCTAGAAAGCGCCGCAAGGTGCCGGTTTGGCCGACATGGTAGGCGTCGTGAAAAATCAGGCTGGCGAGCAGTGAGATAACCTTCTCGTCCGGGTCCCCGACGACGCTGAAGGGGGCGGGAGCGACCAATGCTTCCGGACTGATCGATTGCAAGCCGGCGACCATGCGTCGTTGGGCAGTTTCGAAGTCGGCTTGGATCTTGGCGAAGGAGAGGGCGTCTTCGCTTGAGGTGATGGGCTCGGAGCCGCCGGCATAGCGCTCCTCCTCGGTCTCCCCCCAGACTTTTTCCTGTCCCAGAATGCCGAGGATGACATCGCGCGAGGCAACCATATGTCCGGCCACCCAGTTGAGGCAGTTACCACTCTCCTGGGGCTGCCGCAGGCTTTCTTCCTGATTGATTCCCTCGGTGTTTCTGGTGAAGCTGACGTGAATGAGAGCCAGCTGACGTAGCAGATGATCGACCACGGTGTCCTCCGCGAGAGCGAGTTCGAGCCCTTAGGGGGCAAATTGTATTGATTTGCTGATAATAGCCGACAGCAGATGTGGAGGGGAGGAATACCGATAGCGACCGATAGCGGCTGCCGAAGAGAGGTAGGCGCTGTTTGAAAGGGCCCGAAAAGGTGCTGTAGTAAGATCGCAACAGCTTCGCTCGCTGCGAGTCGGAGCTGAATGTCGAGGTTGATACAGTGAGTCCATCTGCTCTGTCGGTCATTCTCAGCACCTACAACCAGCCAGCGCAGCTCGAGAGGGTGCTGGGGGGTTACTCTCGCCAGAGTTTCCGTTCTTTCGAAGTGGTTGTTGCCGACGACGGATCTGGCCCGCAAACCACCGAGCTGATCGAACGGCTGGCTGGTGAACTCGACTTCAAGCTGCGGCAGGTGTGGCACGAGGACGATGGTTTTCGCAAATGCGCCATCCTCAACCGGGCGATCGAGGCCAGCCGCCATCCCTACCTGCTGTTCAGCGATGGCGACTGTATTCCCCGCGATGATTTCCTGGCTCTTCACATGCGCTTGCGGCAGCCGGGCTGTTTCCTGTCGGGGGGCTACTTCAAGCTGTCGCGAGAGGTTAGCGAGGCGCTCGCCCTGGACGATGTTCTGGCCGGTCGAGCCACGGATTTGACCTTCCTGCGCGGCCTGGGTCTAGGTCGAAGCTGGCGTTCGCGCAGACTAAGCTTGGCGCCCTGGCAAGCGCGGCTGCTCGACCGTCTGACCCCCACCAAAGCGACCTGGAATGGCCATAACGCCTCTGGTTGGCGCAGCGATATCGAACGGGCTGGGGGGTTCGACGAACGCATGCGTTACGGCGGTGAAGATCGCGAGCTGGGTGAGCGAATGGTCAATGCCGGCCTGCGGCCGATGCAGATTCGTCATCGGGCGATCTGCGTGCATCTGTGGCACGAACGGGGTTATGTGCGGCAGGAGCACTTGCAGGCCAATCGCGAGATTCGTCGTCGGACGGTGAGCGAAGGAGTGCGGGTTACCCGCCACGGCATGGCGGTTCCCGGTTCCGAGTGAGCTTCTGGTCATCAAGGATAGACGAATTCTATAATCAAGCTCCCCCATCCTCGTGTGGCGGCGATCTGAGTTCGCCGCGCCGCGCCTAGTTCTGGTGCCCTGCTAGGGCTGCTGGCAAACGTCTATATTGGGTGAGAAGCCGAATTGCGCGCCGATGTCGAAGACACAGACCAAGCCGTCCAGGCATTCCCCTGCGTCGCAGTCGCCCTCGCCGATAGCGCACGGGCCGCAGTCAGTGCAGAAGCGAGGATGACCGGCTGGCCAAGGGCAATCGCGCTCGATTTCGACCTCTTGGCAGACATCGATATTGGGTGAGAAGCCGAATTGGGCGCCGATGTTGTTGGCGCAGAAGAGGCCGGGTCCACATTCACTATCGCCATCGCAGTCCCCTTGACCCACGCCGCAGGGCCCGCATTCCGGATCACGGCAAAAGGCTGGGTGGCCGAGATCGAGGCGGCAACCAGGAAGTGGGGGTAAATCCTTGGGGTCGGTTGGAACTGTCGCGCGGTCGACCAAGACGAAGTGGCCCGGACCGGTGGGTTCGAAGAATATCTGCTGCGGATCCGGGAAGGTGATCAGGTTAAAGTTGCGTGCTTTATCGCCCGCCATGGTGTACATCACATTGAGTTGTAGGGGGCGGTCGGTATCCGGCATATTGCGCAACATGACCGACTCCATGGCGGTCATGGCGTTGCAGATCCACCATTCCTGAGTATTGTAGCGGCTGCTGCCGCTCTGGTTGAAATTGGTTTCGGTAATCGCCACCACTTTGCCGCGAGCCAGCGCTTTGTAGTCTTCCGCCAAGTCTCGGGCGTCGCCGGTGCGTTGGCGATAGATGTGGGCGCCGAGCACGTCCACCAGACCCAGGCCACCGGCTTCGACCATCCGCTGGGTCTCTTGGAATCCTTCCTGGTTGCCGAACCAACCGGCGGAGTAGATCCAGATGCGGTCGGCTGCCGAGCGGCTCTGATTGAGTTCATCCACCACCCTCCGGGCTACCGGCAGGTAGGCGGCGACGTACTCTTCCGGGCTCATATCGCTGAAATTGCCCGGCTCGTTCATGAATTGGATGCGCCGCACCTCCGGGTGAGTGCTGAACAGGCTGCGCAACTTGCGCTCCATGTCTTGCGGTCTCGGTTTGGAGAACGGACCGTCGTCGACGCCGTCGTCGACCAGCACCAGCAATTTGTCCGGGCCGAGAATTCTCAATACTCCGCGCAGCAGCGGGTCGTCGTTGTTGACGGTGTAGAACGAGTTGTTGCCGGCGACTGCGTTGGGGCGACCGACGGGATTGATCCGAATACCACTGAGGCCATTACGGATCAGCTCCAGGTAGGGCAGGAACTGCTCGCCGCACTGGGTGCCGCAGTTCTGCACGTTGAGCCAGAGACTCCGCGGGCCGCGGCCCTCGTTATAAGGCGTCTGGCAGGGCTGGGCGGTGAGTTGCGCTATGGGCAGCAGGAAGAGCAGGAACGACAAGACTATGGGAGAAAGATGTCGGTGGGTCATGGCTGAGCTTCCTTGGTGGTTCATGAGTCGGCTGGGCGGTGATTCAGCGGCGGGCGGTCAGTAAGATGCGGCCATAACCTTCGGAGTTGATCGCGCCCACATGGGCATCTAAGTTGAAGCGGCCGGCAAGCGGTCGGCGGGCGTAGAGGAAGGGACCGATCTCCTCCTCCTGGAAGCGATCGCGGCCGATTTCTTCGGCCCGCACGCCGATGCCGTACTCAAGTTCATCGCGGCGCAAGAAGACAGCCAGGCGAGCCGTTTTCTGGAAGTCGGCGGCATCGTCTTCCAGCATCATCCAGCCTCCCCATTCGCCGCCGCTGCCGCTGAGTCGCGAGACGGTCAAGCCAGCGCCGGCGGTGGAGTAGTCGTCGAGCAACTCGGAGAGGGTTTCATTTTCGCCCTCGGCATAGGTTCCGAGGCCGAAGTTCCAGTTGCCAAAACGCTGCCGGAAGTCGATCAAGACTCGGCTTCGCTCGAGTGAGGTGGGGCCTATATCGAGTTGATTGATCTGCACCTCGGCGTCGATTCGGGTGGACTCTCCCCGCAGCCGGTATTCGCCGCCGTAGCCGGTCAAATCCTCAGCCCTATCAATGCCGCGCAGCTGTTGTTCGCCGGACTTGAAGAAGGCCCGCCAACTGTGGCGCTGGCCGTCTTTGCCGATGCTGACGCCGGTGAAATCCTGCAACCTGTTCTCGTCGATGTAGCGATCGGCCAGGGTCTCGGCGCCGACGATGCGCGAGCGGGGCAGACGCTCTAGCAGCTGGTCGGTGTCGCGGGTCATGTCGAAAGTGCCCCGGTCGGCAGCGAAGACAGTGGCGTGCCAGCCGCCGGGAAGTCGCCATTCGACTTGGCCGAAGAGTTGTTGGTCGTCTCCGCCAACGCGAAAGCCCTCGGCGGTGAGGTCGGCACTCCCGGCGGTGACCTCGGCGCTCAGCTCGCCGCCGGCAAAGTCTGAGATGGTCCAGCCGAGGCTGACCAGCCGATCGTCGTCGCCCTGGTTGCGGTCGGTAGAACGCACCACCACTTGCAGCCGCTGACGGTCGGTGGAATAAGTCGCGGCCAGACCTAGCTGGTTGCGGTCGTCGCGAAAGGCTGGCCCGAGGTTGGCGTAGAGGCCCTGGATCAGCCAGTGCCCGCCGCGCCAGCCGACCAGCAGCCGATCCTCCTTATCGCGGACGATGTGGGAGGAGCGCTCGGCGTCGATGCTCCACACCGGTGGGGTGTTGTCTTCACCGGGTTCGGCGGCGGTGTCACCGCTTTGGGCGGCTAGGCTCGATGGTAAGGCGAGCAGCAGTATCATGGCGACGAAGCGCCGGACCTGGGTCGAGAAGGCGACGAGGGTATCTTGTTGCATGGATTCCGAAATGTACCTCTGCCTGACGGTCAATGATGAAGAGCTTCTAACTTCGGTCTGTTTTACCCAGAGCTGTTGCTCAAAATCGATCCGCCGAGCGCACTTCTTCGAGCAGCGCGTTGCACCAGTTGTATGGATAGCTACAGCGGCCGGACGGGTCGGGAGCAGTGTGATCGATACCGCCGGCCTCGAACCACTCGCCAGCATTTGACACTACGATCAGAGTCTGCAGCGGCGTTTCTCCTTCGATAATCGGCCGCCAGGTGTTGTTGTAGCCGGAGCGCAGCATGCGCCGCCAGTCGGCGATTCCGCGCAGGTTGTAGATCACTTCGATATCGCGGGTCGTGCAACCCGGTAGGTCCGCTCGCCGGGTATCGATCTGGCTGGTGACGCCGGGCCAGATCATCAATGGCTGGCGATTGGCGATCAGCTCGCGGCGGGTCTGGCGATAGCGTTGATGAATGCGTTGCGCCCACTGCTGCATTGGCGGCTGGCTGCCATCGTTGGAGATCCTGAAGCCCCTGGCGCGGAAGTTGTCGAAAAAGCTGTACCAGGTCAGTGCCACCGCATTCTGGCCGAACACTTCGACAATGTCCGGGTCATAGGAGGCATTGACGTTGTTCTCGGTGCGGGTGCCCCAGAAGATCATGTCGAGCATGAAGGCGGGGCGGCCGATGCCAAGGCCGCGGTAGGTGGCGGTGAGTTCTTCAAGCCAGGCCCGCAAAGCATCGGCGTTGCGGGGCCGGTCGGCGAACTCGCGCGCGATGTAGATACCCAAAATCGGCCGTGGAAGGCCGACTTCATCAAGCACTCTGTGTCCATTGGCATCTTCGAGAAAGGCGTAGCCACCTGCCCCTTGGGTGTTCATGTAGGGCGAGATCAAGGTCTCGGCAATGTCGCGAAAATCGCGCCGTAGTTGTTCGGCGAAAGCGCTATCGCGGGCCAAGTCGAAGTTGATCACCCGGCGTTGACCGGCGTTGATGGCGCAGGGAGGGAAAGGGCACAGCACCAACTTGGACTCGCGCGCGGTGGTGACGAAGAGATCGTAGTAGGCGAAGAATTCGATCCGCGCTTCGACAGCTTGTCCGGCCAGCACTTCAAGGTTGGATCCTTCGAAAGAGTCCGGTAATCGGTCGGTGACCAGAAAGGCCACTCCATCGACGCCGTGAGCGCGCAGGCGGTCGTATTTTCGTCCGTAGTAGCCGCCGCTCGACAGATAGTCCGAGCTGGTTAGTTCTCCTTGCGCCGCCCTCGGCTTGGCGCGAGTGCAGGCCAAACCACGTTGGCTGAGACGTCCTCGGGAGTCGCGGTTGGGGGTGTACCAGGAGAAATCGGTGACGAAAAGTTTCGGCCGCCGGTCGAGCTGAATAGTGAGTTCGGAATCCTGGGCCTGGGCCGTCGTGGCACCAAGGGCCGCGGTTAGGGCCAGCGCCAGCAAGGCGGGGATCCAGAATGGGCGGTGGGTCCGCTGATCGGTCATTGCGAGCTCTCCTGAAAACTTCGAAGCCTCCCAATCCCAACGCTAGCCTGTCGACCAACCCACAACCCCGCACTCCAGGCGCCAGACCCAACTCTGCTCGGTAGTCTCCGATCAAGTCCCTTGAGAACCAGCGGTCCCCAGGGCAAAGATCCTTAGAAAATGGCGGGAATCAAAGGAAATCGCCTTCAGCATATCATATTCCGCCCAGGATGGGCCGATTCTCGGGGCTTCACCGGCTCCACCGCGGTCGGGCGTTCATCGAGAATCTGGTCCGGAATTCCGCCCATCGCCGCTTCGAGAACCTCTGGCCCGGCACCTGGGCGATGGGCGTTGCCGCTGAGAAAGCGCTTCCAATAGCTCGTTCCAGGGCGACCGGCGAACAGGCCGAGGAAGTGGCGGCTCAGCCGCAGTAGTGGGGTCCCAGCGCGGCAGTGAGTCTCGACATACGGCAATAGAGCCTCGACTATCTGGCGGCGGCTGGAGCGAGGCAGATGGCTGCCAAAGACCCGCTGGTCGGCATCGGCGAAGAGATAGGGGCGGTCATAAGCGGCGCGGCCGATCATCACCGCATCGACCTGGCGCAGATGCTCGGTGGTTTCGTCGAGGCTGCCGACGCCGCCGTTGATCTCCACCGCTAATTCGGGGCGCTGCTGCTTGAGGCGGTAGACGTCGGCATAGCGTAGGGGTGGGACTTCGCGATTCTGTTTAGGGCTCAGACCCGACAACCAGGCCTTCCTGGCGTGTACGGTGAAGCGGTCGCAGCCAGCGGTGGCCACCGTATCGACAAAGTGCAGCAGATCTTCAAAGCTGTCGCGGTTGTCGATGCCGATACGGTGTTTGACCGTCACCGGCAGCTCAACCGCCTGGCGCATCGCTGCCACCGCCCGCGCCACCCGCTCAGGCTCGGCCATCAAGCAAGCGCCGAAACGTCCTTGCTGGACCCGGTCGCTGGGGCAGCCGACATTAAGATTGATCTCGTCATAGCCATACTCAGCGGCGAGGCGGGCACACGTGGCCAGCTCCTCAGGGTCGTCGCCCCCGAGTTGCAAAGCGAGCGGCCGTTCGCGTGGGTCGAAAGCCAGCAGTCGTTCGCGGTCGCCATAGAGCAGCGCGCCGGTGGTGATCATCTCGGTGTAGAGCAGAGTGTGCTGGCTGATCAGGCGTAAGAAAAAGCGAAAATGCCGGTCGGTACGGTTCATCATCGGCGCCGCCGACAGCGGCCGGGGGACTCGCTGGTGGCGACTGTTAGTCATGCTGGGTGTAGGGTGGGTTGGACATCTTGAAGCACCGAGATCTGGATCCAGACGGCCTTCCGCCGTCCTAGTGGCGAGACGGCTCGTGAGAATACTACCGGCCACGCATTGCCATGCGCCTAGCGCGCAAACGGCCGCCCTTGTAAGGCGGCCGTTTGCGGCATCCAACGTGGCAAGGCACTTGTCGCCGTCGGATCTGCTCTAGATAAGGCTGAGCTATTTCCCCTTCTGCTCTTCGCGCCACTTCTTGTGGGCAATGGCGCTAGCTTCCCAAGGCTTGCGCTCGAAATAGCTCTTGGTCAGCTTGACTACCGAGCCGGAAAGCACTACCAGGGCCACCAAATTGGGGAAGGTGACGATACCGAGGGCTATGTCTCCCAGCATCCAGACCGTTGGCAGGGCAACAACGGCGCCGAGGAAGTGAGCGATGATGAAGATCACTTTGTACGGCAAGATGGCTCTCTTGCCGAAGAGGTAGTTGGCGCTGCGATCGCCGTAATAACTCCACGAGATAGCCGTGGAGATGCCGAAGAGCAGCACCGACACCAAGACGATCATTCCGCCCCAATCGCCCAACGGAGACAGCCCTTTCTCGAAGGCCATCTGAGTCAGTGGCGCGCTACTCTCTACCGCCGGTCCCCAGAGGGCCTCGAAGGTTCCACCGGATAGATCGCTGGCGGTACCGCTGCGAGGGTCGATGCTGCCGCTGAATGGTTGGTTTAAGTTTTCGTCGAGGTAGAAGTTGTCGACCACTACTTCGTGCCAGGCGAGGCTGGTGTTGCCTTGCGGTTCGCCATCGAGGACCTCGAAGGCGGCCGGCTCACCGGCGCTGGCGATGTAGGAGACATCACCACCATTAAGCTCCAGGCGAGTCGGGATGCGGTCGTCCCAAACCCCGGTGATGAGAATCGCCAAACCGGTCATGGTGCAGATGACCAAGGTGTCGATAAACGGCTCTAGCAGCGCTACGACTCCCTCCGAAACCGGTTCGTCGGTCTTCGCCGCGGCGTGGGCGATCGGCGCCGAGCCCTGACCTGCCTCATTCGAGAACAACCCCCGGCGTACTCCCCACATCATGGTCACGAGGATGGCGCCTGTACCGGTGCCGGCAATGCCGGCTGAGGGGTTGAACGCCTCGCGGAAGATCAAGCCGAAGGTGGGCAGAACGTGACTCGCGTTGAGCACCAGGATAATCAGCGCGCCGAGCACGTAGATGGTCGCCATGACCGGTGCCAGGATACCGGTGACCTTGCCGATTCGGCGGATGCCGCCGAGAATCACCGCTCCCACCAAGATGGCGGCGAGCAAGCCGGTGATCCAGGGCGCGATGCCGAAGTTGCTGTGAACGATGTCGGCTACAGTGTTGGCCTGGACCGCGTTGCCGGTCAGGAACGACACCAAGATCATGGCGCCGGCGAAGAATGCCGCCACCGGCTTGCCGAGCATCTTCCACTTGGCGCCCAGGCCCTTCTCGATGTAGTACATCGGGCCGCCGGAGACCGACCCGTCCCAAGCCTTGGGGTCCGGATCGTCGAAATCGACCTGGCGGAAATGCTGCGCCAGGGTGACCTCGGAGTATTTGACCGCCATGCCGAGAAACGCCGTCATCCACATCCAGAACAGCGCTCCAGGGCCACCCCAGTGGATCGCCAACGCCACTCCGGCGATATTGCCAATGCCGACGGTCGCCGACAGCGCGGTGGTCAGCGCCTGGAAGTGGGAAACGTCGCCAGGTTCGTTCGGATCGTCGTACTTGCCGGAGGTAACGGCGAAACCGTGAGCCAAGTGCCGCAGTTGGATGAAGCCCAGTCGCAAGGTGAGGAAGACGCCGGTACCGAGCAGGGCGATGACGATGAAGGGAATAGTCTGGTCATCGACTGGAATGCCCCAGCTCCAGACGACCCACTCGAGCCATTCGATGATCCTGGTAAAGATGTCCATGCAGATCTCTCCTCAAGGGTCCCGGTATCGTCGGCGGACCGCGTCGAGCGGTGGACGGTGACGGGACATCGTTCGGTTTTCGGGTTCGGGCAGTGTAGGTTCTATCATGCGCTGTCGGGTCGGCAAAGATCGACGGTGCTGAGATCGAGTTCCATTTCGAGCTGGCTGATCGGCTGGTGATGAAAGCCGAGCTGGCGGAAGAAGTCGTCGGCCAAGCATGCGGGTAGTCGTGTCGGAACCTGCCAGCCGCGCTGCGGGAATCGGCGTTCGAGGGCTTCGAGCAGCCGCCGCCCCCAGCCCTGGCGCCGCTGTTGGCGGCGGACGACACAGGGTCCCGTGGAGGCCGCTCGAAGCCCACCAGCCGGCGTTGTTCGTTGAAGCCAATGCTGCGGTAAAGCGACTCGGCGACCTCGTTCTGCTCGATCACTTCCAGGATTAGTCGCTGGAAGCCGAGTGCCGCCAGCCGCTGGCAGCAGCCTTCGATCAGCAGGCGGCCGATACCGGTTCCGCGCCGCGACTCGATCACTCCCATTCCCGACACCCGGCAGGCGTTGCCCCGCGGCGATACCAGAATAATGGCGACCGGCTGGCTATCAATGCGGGCGACCCGACTGAGATGTAGATCGGTCGAATCGATGCGCAGGCGTTGGGCGAGCAGCTCGGGAGTGTCCCGGACCTCGACGAAGTAGCCGGCGAACGAACGGGTGAAGAGTTCGGCGAGTTCGCTCACGGGAAACTCACTGGCGGGCACAAACTCAAGCTTGGCGGCGGGCATGGGCCGATTCTAGTCCTCAGTTCCAGCGCAGCGGGGTGTAGATCACCCGGCCTCTCTTTGGGTCGCGCAACTCGATCGTCACCACGCCGGCTGCCCCCTGCAAGCCGCTCATGTCGAGGCTCAGCAGGTAGTGCCCGGTCAAAGTAGCGGCCAGTTGTTCGGTGGCGCGGCGGGCGAATCGGTGGGTGCGGGCGTAGGTGCCGCCGGTCGAAGCCGCGACATTCTGCAAACCCACCTCCAGCGAGTGGAAGTCGGCATCGGTGACGTCGAGCACCGAAACGGTGACTCGAGCGGCGGTCAGGGCGCGCACCGCCGGGCGGAACTCGGCGGTCATCCGTACCCCGCCGGCGCCAAAACGGCCCAATCCCCAGCCGAGATAGATCAGATCCTTGGCGCCGTCGAGTGGAAAGAGGGCCTGGGCGGTGACGTGCAAGGCCCGCTCGGGGGTGGCAACGTCGCGGGCGGCGGCCTGATTCCAATGCTCTAGCAACGACGGGCCACGGCCGCGGCGGGGCGCTGGCTCGCCGCCAAAGCGGATCGCCTTTTTCAGGATCTCGCTGATCTGCTGGCGGTCGCGGCTGAAATCGTGCCACAGGCGCAGGTGCGAGTCGAAAGTCACCACCGCCACGTAGTCGTTGGGATGCAGGGTGTCGAGCAGCTCCGCGACCATCGGTAGCAGGCGTAGCTGACCGGTAATCCGGAGGGCGTTGAAGTCGGACTGAATGTAAATCACCACCAACTTGCCAGGGATCTTCTCGGCGGCGATGCCGGAACTGGCGATCTCTGCCAAAGTCAGATCGGTGTCGGGGGTGAGGCTGTCGAAACTCTGCCAAGAAGAGAGCCAGTCGACCGCTGAAATCGGCACCTCACGCTTCTTGATGCGGGCGCGAAAATCACTTGGGGCGAGATCGGGGAGTGGCTGGCCCCGGCTGTCCACCACCCGAGCTTCGACGGTCACCAAGTCGACTGAGATCTCGTCGGCAAACCCATAGGGAGGGTAGAAATTGCCAGCTTCGGCGTCACCGGGACGCTCGAACGAGTTCACCCGCCGAGCGTCGTCGGGGGGGCTGAAGGTGATGGGCTCGGCAGTCGGTAGCGCGGTGGTTAGGAGGTCGTGCTCGACACGGATCAAGATCTCTTGGTGGTTGGCTGACCAACCCGCGCCCTGGGTCGGCAGCCAGCTCGCATCGAGCCGAGTTTCGACCCGCCGCAGCAGTCGCGAAGAGACTTCGATCCACAGCGAGGTTTCCTCGCCGGTGGCAAGGCGCGAGGTTTCGAGCAAGTAGCAGGAGTTCGCTCCAGCTGTTGCCGCGCCTTGCTCACCGCTATCGTCGTCGCAAGGTAGCGGCCCGTCGACATAGGCGGCCTCAGGGTCGGATAGAGGTTCGACGCTCCCCAGTAGAGTGGCCAGCACGGCCAAGCCTTGGTAGGTGCCATCGCCAAACCCGCGCGCCAACTCACCGGCCAGGGAATCAACGGCCTGGTACTGGCCGAGTTCGGCGTCGTAGTGGAAGGCCCCGTCAGCACCTCGCCACAGCACATGGTCGCGCCCCGCCTGGTTGCCTTCGAGTGCGACTTGCCAGCGCAGGTCTTCACCTTGAACGACCGTCTCGAAGCGTAGCAAGGTGCGAAGTTGAGTTCCCTCTGCAGTCGTTGCCAGGCGCTCCAGCTGACCGTGATCGTGGTAGTGCTCGAGAGCTTGATAGGCGGCTCGGACCTCCTCGAGCAGTTCGAAGGCAGTCGGCCGTTCGGCTGCCGCCGCGCTCCATCCAGAGGTTCCCAGGAGGATTGAAAGGAGCAGAAGCGAACGGGCGCTGGCAGAGCGAGACATTGGTAGAGTTTATCAAAGGCGGCCGCGGATCCTGAGCGACTGGTCCTGCCGCACGCGCTTCTGGTCCCGATCCGGGCGCTGAACCTGGAAGTGCTGGTAGGCTGCGCCTCCCTCGACCTTCGAAGAGGGTGGTACTCAAGAAGATACCTAAGAAGGACCCGATGAAGATACCTAATCGTCACCGACCTCCGAAGAGGGTGGCACCTAGACCAACCCGGTTCGAAGGTCTTTCTGCCAAGAGATCTGCATGCCGCCAAGGTTGATTTTCCACCATCGTCTAAGGGTTGCTCCGCTGCTTGCTAGCCTCGTCGGGTGCCTGCTCATCGGCTCGCTCGCCGCCGCTGAGCAATCGATCGCCGAGGCAGCAGGTGCTGCGACCTCCTCGGCGCTGGTGGCAGAACCTTCGACCCTGCGGCAGGAGCTGCGGGCGCTCATCGGCAGCGCCCGCGATCGGGTGTTTCCGGCGTTGGTTTCGATCGAAGTGCTGACCGAGGTTTACTACGGTGGACGGCGACTCACCGGCCATGTTGCTGGTAGTGGCACGTTGATTTCGGCGGCGGGAGATGTACTGACCAACCAGCATGTCACCCAACGCGGGCAGCGCTTTCTATGCACGCTGTCGGATCGTCGCGAAGTCGAGGCCGATTTGATCGGTGAAGATCCGCTGACCGACCTGGCGATCTTGCGTTTGCGCTTGGACGAGCTGAGCCCTGGCGAACTGCCGGTGGCGCATCTCGGTGCCTCGGCCGACCTGGAGATCGGTGATCATGTGCTAGCCATGGGTTCGCCTCTGTCGTTGTCGCGCTCGGTCAGTCTGGGCATCGTCTCCAACACCGAGCGGGTCTTCGCCGGTGGCCTGTTTGGTGGAGAGATCGACGACATGGAACTCGAGCAAGGCCAGCGTACCGGTCTCTTCACCCGCTGGATTCAACACGATGCGCTGATCAATCCGGGCAACAGCGGCGGGCCGTTGGTCAATCTGGCTGGCGAAGTGGTGGGGGTCAACGAACTCGGGGGCAATGCCATTGGCTTCGCCATTCCCAGCGATCTCGCCGAGCGCGTCGCCAAGGCATTGATCGAGCATGGGGAAGTGCCTCGTAGCTGGCTGGGGTTGAGTTTCAAACCGATTCGCCGCACCGGTTTGGAGCAGGGCGTGCTGATTAATTCAGTGGTGGTTGAGGGGCCTGCAGAACGTGCCGGAGTGGCCGCGGGCGATGTCTTGATCAAGTTCGAGGGAGAGCCGTTGACGGTTCGTTTCGCCGAGCAGCTGCCGGCGTTGCTCGATCGCATCGCCAGCTTGCCCATCGGCAGCACGGTGGCTTTCGAAGTGCTGCGCGATGGCGCCAGCCTGACCGCTGAGATTGTGACCGAGCGCCTGAATAAGGATTTGGGCGACGAGAAAGTGCTGGTTTCCCTGGGCATCTCGGCGCGCCAGATCACTGCCAAGATGGCTCGTGATCGCCGCCTCAAGACGACCTTCGGAGTGCTGGTTTCCGGGGTCCGTTCTGGCGGCCCGGCGCAGCTGGCCGAGCCGTCCTTGCAGCCGGAGGATGTGCTGTTGGCGGTGGATTCACAACCTTTGAGTGACCTGCGGCAGCTGAGCACCCTGCTCCGTGGCCTCTCAGACGGTGGCCTCACGGACCGCGATGTCACCGAGGGTGAGCCGCAACCCCTACTGGTCGAGTTTGAGCGCCGCGGTCGCAACCACCTAACCTTGATCGAACCGCGACGGCAGAAGGATCGGGAAGATCCGCCGCGGGAGTTGCCCAAGCCGTGGATCGGCATCGAGACTCAACCCCTGTCGTTGCAGTTGGCAGAGCGTTTGGACCTTGGTGGCCAACGCGGCTTCCGGATTACTCGGGTCTATCCGGGCACCGAGGCCGAGCGGGCCGGGTTGCTGGCCGGTGATGTGCTGGTGGGGCTCGACGGTGCGACTCTGCAACCTAGTAGTGATGAAGATAGGGGCTTGTTACGGCGCCTGATCCGTCGCCGCGAGATTGGCCAAATGGCTGAACTCGCACTGCTGCGTGACGGTCGGTCGGTGCTGTTGTCGGTAACTTTGGAACGCACCCGATTGAGCAGGGCGGAAGCAAGGCGCCATCGAGACGAGGACTTCGAGATCTCGGTGCGCGAACTGACGTTCTTCGATCGCGACGAGAATCGCTGGGACGAGGATCTCCGCGGCGTTCTGGTCGAACAGGCTGAAGCGGGTGGTTGGGTGGGGCTCGGAGGGGTTCGCGCCGGTGATGTGGTGCTGCGCTTCGCCGATCGGCCGGTGCGCGGCCTGAAGAGTTTTCGCAGTGCTCTCGCCGCGGTCAAGGAGGAGCGGCCGCAGCGGGTAGTGATGGTGGTGCTGCGGGGTGTCCGCACTCGTTTTCAATATCTGGAGCCGGAGTGGACGCCGGCC
The DNA here is from genome assembly GCA_965248925.1 of Candidatus Multivoradales bacterium. Taxonomy (GTDB): domain Bacteria; phylum Acidobacteriota; class Thermoanaerobaculia; order Multivoradales; family J023; genus CBDFLE01. The sequence goes on from CBDFLE010000006.1 coordinate 4,467,558, forward strand.
GGCTGAGCAACGTCCTGAGCCGCTGCAAGAGCGGATGGATCAGAGGACCCTCGATGTTTTTTTCTCACCGCCGCCGCATTTTCCTGAACGCTGCTCTGACATTGGTGATGCTAGTGGCTTGGCGTTTGCTAGCCGCGCCTAACTCGCCGAGCGAGCTGCAGCAGCGCCTGTTGGCCCATGCTGAGGCGATAGTGACGGTCAAATTTGTCCTGGTGATCGAGATGGATGGTGCTGCCGACAGCGAGATCGAAGGCGAGGTCAGCTGCTTGGTGATCGCCGCCGACGGCCTGGCGGTGTGCTCGAATTCCGAGCTCGGTGGTTTTGTACCGCTGGTTGGCCGTCTCATGGGTCGCGGTGGTTCTCTCTCGGCTCGGCCCACTAAACTCGAAGTGCTGCTCGCCGAATGGGGCGCGGGGCTGCCGGCCAAGGTGCTGTCGCGCGACTCAGATCGTGATCTGCTGTGGCTACAGATCGAGCTTGGAGAGCACCTCCTGCCCTATCTCGACCTCGCTGATACGGTCGAGCTGAGCCTCGGCGAGACATTCTTCACCGTTCGCCGTTTGGGCGCTTTTTTTGGCCGCCAGCTGCTGCTCAGCGAGGGTCGGGTGGGTGCCAAGGTCGAACAACCGCGGCAGCTGTGGGTGCCGGCGGTGCCCTTGAACGCAGGCTATGGCGTGCCAGTGTTCAATGCGGCCGGCAAGCTAGCTGGAATCACCGTCTTGCAGTTGCCCGACGCCGGTTCGGCGGGTGCTGGTCTGATGGAGGCCTACCCCGCGTTCCTCACCGGTTCGACCAAATTGCAGGACATGGCTAGCGGCTTGCTGCTGTCGGCCGCTGAGCTGGGGCGGGCGACCCGCCTGGTGCGTGAGTTGCAGGCGGCGGAGGAGGAGGAGGAGTAGCAGCGGCTACTTGCAACGGCTGCGTCAGCCCAGTCTATTTGTTACCCACGGGAGTTGACTCAACCGGGCCTGGCTGGATATAGTCCGCCAAAATTACCTAATTTTCCGCGTTCGAGGACCAAATACATCCTGAAGGGGACCCTTTTCATGGAAACTAACCGAGCTGTAAAGCTACTCGCGGTCGTAGGCTGTGGCCTGCTGCTAACCGTCCTTCCCGCCCTGGGCCAACCTGCTACCACTGCCTTGTCGGCCAGCCCGCCGGAGCAGGCCGGTGGTAACGGCGCCTTGTCCATCCTGGTCGACCAGACATCGAGCTGTGACACCAACGGCTCCACCAGCCAGTTCTTTCCAGATTTCGGGGGTGGCAGCGAGGCGGCTGACAATTTCACCGTTCCCCCCGGCACGGTGTGGAGCATCGAGAACGTCAATGCCAGCGGCTTCTACTCCGCTGCTGGTGCCACCGGCATCGCCAACGTGAACTTCTTCGCCGCGGATGGCGCCGGTGGGCTGCCCGGAACCAATGTCTGCTCCTATCCCTCGCAAACCATTACCAGTGGCGTTGGCAGTGGCAATCACGTCATCGACTTGCCTGCAGCCTGCGTGCTTCCCGCTGGCGATTACTGGTTCTCCTCGCAGGCGATCATGTCTTTCGTCCCGGACGGTCAGTGGTTCTGGTTCAACAGCTTCGCCAACTTCGGCCCGGAATGGTCATTCCAGGACCCGCTCGACCTGTTCGGTACCGGTTGTCTTACTTGGGCGCCCCACACCATGTGCGTGGCGCCCAATCCGAACGGCACCACCGATCTCTGCTATTTGATGGCTGGCACGATTTCGGTTCCGGAAACCGATCTCGAGATCACCAAGGACGGCGTGTTGGCCGGTTCGCAGATCATCTACACTCTGACCGCGACCAACAACGGTCCTGACGACGCCACCGGCGTCGTGGTCACCGATGCGCTGCCGGTCGAGGTGGCCTTCAGCAGCGACGACTGCGGTGGCATGGACGTGCCGCCCTGGACTTGGAACATTGGCAGCTTGCTCAACGGTGCCTCGGCGACCTGCAACATCACCGTTGACGTGATCGCTGATGTGCCGTCGATCACCAACACCGCTTCGGTGTCTGGTAACGAGACCGATGGCACCACCGCTAACAACGACGACTCGACCGACATCGAGTTGGCCGGACCGTTGGATATCCCAACTGCCGGGACCATCGGCTTGTTGGCCCTGCTGTTGGCTTTGGCCGGTGCCGGCGCGCTGATGCTGCGTCGCCGCTAAGCCTGGTTCTCAGCTAGCCACCGTGGTGCTGCAAACACCGCGGTGGCACGAAAAGGCCGGAATCCCGAGTTGGGAATCCGGCCTTTTTGCCGTGCAGAAATGCCTCAGATCTCGATACAGACCTTGCCCAAGTGTTGCGCGCTGTCGAGGTAGCGGAAAGCGTTGACCGCCTCGCTGAAAGAGAACACCCGATCGACCACCGGCTTCAATCGGTGCTGGTCGATGGCTCGGGTCATGGTCTCGAAGCTCTCTCGCGAGCCGACGAGAATGCCCTGCAGACGGACGTTCTGCATCACGATTGACAGCAGGTTGAGTTCACTGGAGACCCCTGAGAGCACGCCGATCAGGCTGAGTTCTCCGCCCGCCCGGACGGCTTTCAATGCCTGGCTCAAGGTGCCGCCGCCGCCCACCTCGACGACATGATCCACCCCCCGGCCGCCGGTGAGTTCCTTCACTGCTTTGCCCCACTCGGGCTGCTGCTGGTAGTTGATCGTCCGCCAAGCGCCGAGCTGGCGGGCTCGTTCCAGCTTACTGTCGCTCGACGAGGTGATGATGGCGCGCGCGCCGAGCAGCTGTGAGAGTTGCAGGGCGAAAATCGACACCCCGCCAGTGCCCTCCAGCAACACCGTGTCCCCTGCCTGCACCGAGCCTTCGATGGCCAACGCGCTCCAGGCGGTAAGCGCGGCGCAGGGCAGAGTAGCGGCTTCGGCATCGCTCAAGTGGTCAGGCACTGGTGAGACGCCCGCCGCCGAGAGCACCATGAACTCGCACAGAGTGCCGCCGAGCGGGCCCCCCAGAGTGGCGCGCAGATCGGCGGCGGCCGCTCGGCCGGCCAACCAACCCTGGGAGAACAAGGTCGCTACCCGCTGGCCGACCTTAACTCGGCTGACCCCCTCGCCCACCTCCTCGACCGTGCCTACGCCGTCTGAACAGGGCACCAGCGGTAAGGGTTGGCGCGGGTTGTAGGCACCCTTGGCCATCAGTAAATCGCGATAATTGAGGCTCGCCGCCCGCATCCGCAGCAACACTTGGCCCGGACCCGGCTTTGGCGTGGGCACCTCGGCGAAGCGTAGGTTGTCGAGGCCGAACGAATCTTCTATCTGTAGGGCTTTCATGGCCGAATCTTACCCGGCCTCGCGACGGCCGCGCCGAGTCCTCAATTGCTCGACCGCAGAGTCGACAACCACTGATCGCGCAAGGCCCCAACCCGTGGCGCCGGCGGCGCCAGAATCGGCAGCTGGCGATGCTTCTGTTTCAGGCGGTGGCGGCGCTGGCGAACCTCCTCGACGGCTTTGGTGGCCCTTGGCGCGCAACTCGCGGGCGCTGAGGTGGAAGACTTCGAGCAGCAGGCCGGCGCGATGGCGCAGATTGCCTCCGGGCTGTCGAGCTGGACGGCCCGAGCCAGGGTCAAGGTGGCGGCTTCGAGATCTCCTCGGTCGATCAGCACTGCACCGCGATGGATCGCCGCCAACCCGGCGTCAGGATCGAGTTTGGTGGCCAGCGTGAACTCGCGGTGGGCGTCCTGCGGTTTCTGCTGGCGGCGGCAGAACGGCGGAGCGACGAGGCTGGCACTGGAGCGGGCCAATCTGTGTCCGGTGCTTGCTCTTGACGCCCAGCGAACATAGGCTTCTTGTCGTAGCCAAGCTCAGGAGGACCGAGACGATGGGTAAGACTCGAACAATCTACTCCGTGCATCCGGCGGTGACCCACGGCCAGCGCATTCTGGCCAATCTGCCGGCCAAGACCGGACGCTCTCTAGAGCAGTGGGTCGCACTGGTGAGCGCCGACGGCCCGGCCGAGGACCAGGATCGGCGGGCCTGGATGAAGAGCATGCACGGCATCGGCGGGGTCACCGCCAAGTTGGTGGTCGACCATGCCGCCGGGCGCTCCACCGACACCGACCCGGATGCCTATCTGGCCGCTGCCGAGAGCATGGTGACGGCGATGTACAGCGGTGCCAAGGAGGTTCTGAAACCGATCTACGAGCGCCTGATCGAGGTTTCCCTGAGGCTTGGCGACGAGCTGCGGATCTCTCCTTGTAAGACCATCGTGCCGCTCTATCGCAACCACGTCTTTGCGGAGATCAAGCCCGCCACCCGCAGCCGGGTCGATTTCGGCCTGGCGCTCAAGGGCTGTGAACATGTGCTGCCCGATCGCTTGCTCCGCACCGGCGGTTTGGAGCGTGGTGACCGCATTACCCATCGCTTCCCTCTCAGCCACCAGTGCGAAGTCGACGATCAGGTGGTGGACTGGATGAAGGTGGCCTTCGCACTCGACGCCTGAGGATCTCCACATAAGTTGCCTGGCACCTCTTCGGTCGGCCATGCGCTACCACCAGGCCGGCGACGTGCTGCGGTCCAGGGCCGCACGGCTGGCTGGATAGGCCGTGCTGTGGCGTAGCTTTTTGGTCCGAGAATTACCGAAGTTGGGAGCCCCATGTCGTTAGTCCAGCTTGGTCATCACCCCGATCGGGATCCGATCATGGCCGAGACTAGACTCGTCATAGCGCAGCTCCAATACCCAGGTGCCAAGGCCGGGCCTCTCGATCCGTAACTCGTGGACCCCCAAGGGAATGTCTCGCGCGAATCCGCCCCATCCGTTGAGCTTGCCCACGAGCACGCCGTCCAGCAAGACTGCTGCGCCGCCGTATTCCCTAGAACTCACGAGCCACATGTGTACCAAATAGCGTTTCTCGCAAAGGTCGTATTTAAGGTGTGAGGACTTTTGGGTGAATCCACTCGTCCAAGATATCTGGTATGTCTGTAATCGGTTACTGTTCATTTCCAAGATGACTATGGTGGCGCCCTTTTGAGCGACCAGTTTATGAGGATAGCTGTCGGGCCGGTGAAGAAGCATCTTTGGATACTGCTGTATATGTTCTTCAACATCCGCCACTACCATCTGGCAACGCAAGCCGCTGACGAATACGTTCGATCTACCCCATGGCTTCACAGAACCAACGAAAGGCGGCGACAAGCAACCCAGCGCAAGAATCACAACAAGAGATGCAAGAAGGTTGCTTGAGACTGCGGCTAACCTTGGCATCATCGCACTCCTGGACACTTGGCTTTCCTGTTCCTGGATTGCCGCCCCTTATTGCCCCACCCAGGCGTTTGCCCTGACCCTACTACGTCAGGAGGCGTAAGGCCGCAGGTCTTGGCGATGGTGCTGGCGAAGGAGTTGCTGTTGGGTCCTCGAAGGAGCCGATAGCCGGATGGGTTTGGATAGTTCAGAAACTGTTGACCGACACACGGGTCTGTCATGCAATCCTCGTCGCCACTCCAGGGTCCGCACTCTGTTCTGGTATCTCCGACACCTGCGGTGTCGAACCAGTCATTCTTGAATTTGCATCCCACACCCCGAACTTTCTGCAACCCATAGGTCGTGCTTTTGGATTTGCCCGAGGGCCCTCCAGTGTTTTGCTCTGTCTCGATGAAGCAGTGCTTGAAGGCTGCCAAGGATTGCCCTCGCGTGATCGGCGTGCAACAGACCCTTGATTTCTCGCCAGTCGGGTCGACGAATAAGAGAGGGTTCGCTGTGGCGTAGAGGTAAGGGTGGAAGTCACCTTGAGCACCTAGCGGGTCGGGTCGGCTATAGCTGCCGGTGCCAGATTGATACCACCGTAGAACGTTGAAGAAGGAAGGGCTACCCACATCCCAAGTTGCATCCGCCCACTGCCCCGGCAAGCGCAGGAAAACGCCTGCGTCTCCGGCATTTGCGAAGTCACTGCCGAAGGGCTCGAATCCGCCGCTCCAGTTCGAGGCACCGACAGTGCTAGAAGCTAGTACCGGTGTCCCGAGGTGGTCTGCCGTGAGGTGGGTCACGAGAGCCCCACCGGTTTGGGCTACCGGCTGCCCTTCGAAGTAGAGCACTACATTGGCCTCGGTGGCACCCACTCGCCGCTGCAGGACGCCATCGGCACTGTAGGTGGCCGATGTGGCCGTCTCGGCCATGCAGCTACTGGCTCCGGGATCACCCCTGGCGCTGATGTTGCCGCTTTCAAAGCCATCGCAGAAGAGAGCGTTGCCCGAAGTGTCGGGCTCGCGGCCGACTGCCTGGCGTAGGTAGCTGCGACCGTCGTAGAACATCGTCGAGCTGGCCTGTGCCGAAGGATGATCAATGGCCGACAGGCGGCCTGCATCATCGAATGTGTAGGTCACTGGGTTGCCGTTCTCGTCGATCCCGATTTGGTTGCCGGCTGCGTCGAAGGTGTAGACGCGACTGCCGCCTGCACCGAGTGCAATCTGGTCGAGTTTCGCGGTATTGCCGCTCGCGGCAGCGTTGGCGAGGTACTGGTAGATGTCGGTGGCGCCGTCCCGAGTCTCGCTGAGACGGTTGCCGATTTTGTCGTAGGCCCAGGCCAGAGCACCCCAAGGGCCGTCGCCCTGGGTGAGGAAGTATTGGTAGTCCTGGTAGGCGTAGGTGCGGTTGTTCAGCGAATCGAGCAGATCACCGATAGCGGTGATGTTGCCGACCCCATCGGTGGTGTAGTCCCAGTCGAGCAAGGTGCCGCCAGGGCCAACCGCTGTGATGCTGGCGGGCTGATAAGCGGTTGTCGTGCTGGCGGTTTTCGGTGACACCATTGCCGCGTGTCAGCTGGCGCAGTGGGCCGATGGGTTGGTAGAGGGCTCCCGTGACGATCAATTGGACGCCCTGGCCTGGCACGTCGGCATCGAGGGTCTGGTGACGGTCAGCGTGATCGAAGGTGTAGATGGCTCGCACTCCACCAGGATACAGGATCTCACTCTTGTTGCCGTTGGCGTCGAAGGCGTAGGCCAGCTCGCCGTCTTGAGTCATGCGGCCGAAGCGATCGAATTGGTAGTCGATCGGCTGGCCATCACGTTCGATCTGGGTGAGTCGGCCGAGACTGAAGGGCACCAGCGGGTCATCGTAGGTGTAGGTCACGTCGAGGGTGTCGTCGGGGTAGTCGACCAGGGTGACCCGATCCAGCTCATCGAGAGTGCGCAGGGTGGAGATGCTGCGTGCATCGGTCGTCTCTGTGCGTTCGCCGTGCTCGTTGTACAGATGGCTGGTCACGCCAGAGACCTCGGAGGTCTCGCGGGTCAGCAAATTTCGATCGCTGTGGACGTAGCTGGTGACCGTGCCCTCTGGGTCAGTGACCGTGTTCAGATGATCCTGAACGTCAAAGCCGTAGGCCGTTACGGCTTGGCCACCTGCTGCGCCGCCGAATGGCTGGCTGACGGTGATCAATCGGTCGAGTGGGTCATAGGCGTAGAGCGTACTGGCTGGCGCAGATGACCCGCCGATGGATGGTTGGCGTCCCAGAGGCGTTCGATGTCACCATCGCAGTTGTAGGCGTACTCGGTGATCGCCTGCTCGGGGCTGCCCGCGCCTTCGATCATCTGGTCGAGATGACAGCGGGTCGAGTACAGGTAATCGGTAGTCGACGCACTCGTCCAGCTCGCGCCGTCCCAGCTTTGTAGCTCTTCGCGAACCCGGTGACCGAAGCTATCGAGGGTGTAGAAGGTGCGCTCGATGTGGCTGCCGGGCAGGTCATCGGGCTTGCGTTCGATCGAGGCAAGTCGGCCTGCGGAATCGTAGGAATATTCGAGCACGTTGCCGCGCGGAAGGACGGTTTGGAAGAGATCGCCAAAGACCGTGTAGCGCTGCTCAGTGATCAGGTCTTCGGCCAGTTCCGTGCCTTTCTGGATGCTGAACAGAACACGATTGAGCGGGTCGTACTGCGTTTCGCTGGCTACCCCGTTGGGGTCGGTGACTGAAGTTCGGCGGTTGAAAGGGTCATAGCCGAACAGAGTGCTGCCGATCAGTGGATCGGTGCGACTGGCCAGCACCAGGCCGCCACGGGCAGCGTCCCAGGCGCTGGTGGTGACATCGGCGGTGCCATAGCCGGGTGGATCGCGATCTTCTGGCTGGCCCTCGGCGGTGTAAGTAGTCGTGGTGGTGTAGCTGAAGGCTTGGCCGTCTTCTACCCCTTCGTCGATGCGGTCGGTGGCGTTGCCTTGGCCACTGAGGGTGAAGGTTGTACGGCGGAAATCTAGAGGGTTGCCGGTGGTCGAGGGGCGCTCGATCTCGGTGATCAGGGCCGGGTAGGTGAGATCTCGCTGCCAAGTGGTCTCGCGCTCCTCCGCCGTGCCCAGCGCTTCGACACGGGAGATTGCTTGGCCGTTGGCGTCGTAGGTGGTGAGCGTCGTGGTGCCGCCGCCGTCGATCTGGCGAGTGGGGCGCAGGGGGTGGGCCGGATCTTCATAGAACAGCCGGCTGTTGGGGCCGGTGCCGCAGCTCGGGCAAGAGCCTTCGAGCTGCTCCAGACGAGGCTTGCGGCTCTCGGAGTCGCGGCCCAAGGTGTAGGTGGAGATCTCGCCCATTGGATCGGTGACCGTGGTGACCATGGGCAGCTGGGGATCGTCGAAGCTCATCGACCAGCGATCGACGGCGCCGGCGTCGTTGAAGTTAGCGGCGCCTTTCCACATTTGCACAACATTGCCGAAGGGATCATAGGCCCAGGCGCCCGCGATCCGCTCGCTAGCGTCTGTACCCGCCAGGCTCATTCGGGTCATGTAACCCGGCAAGGTTGGGTCATCGTAGAGGAAGACCCAGGCGGTGCCGTCGGGTCGGTCGATGCGGGTGAGGTCTTGGCCGGTGTAGGTGTAGCCCCAAGTGCGGCTGGTGGTGCTGTCGATGCCGACTTCTGTAATCGAGTCCAGCTTGCCGCCTGCCGAGTAGGTGAAGGTCTCCGAGCGGCCATCGGGGAAGCTGACGGCGGTCAGCCGGCCAGTGCCGTCGCGGGTGGCGGTCTTGGCGTTGCCGTTGCGGTCGGTGGTCGAGGACCATAGGCCGGTGTTGTCGAATTGCATCAGGGTGCCGTCTAGATCGAGCAGGGTCCAGCCGGTCGGGGTCTTGGTCAGGGTGCGGTACTCATCGCTGGGAATGGTGCGGTCGTAGCCCCCGTCCATGTTTAGGTCGGTAAAGCGGCGGAAGGTGGCATAGCGAGCGAGCAGCCAGACGTTGCTTTCATCGGGGTCGCGAGCGATTCTTTCGGTGTACTCGTGGGCCCAATAGCGCCCCAGCTCGGCGGTGATGCCGGCCGAGCCGGGATAGCTCGGGTGGCCGACCCCGCCCGCGTGGTAGCGCAGCAAGGCACCGGGGCCGCTCTGCGGCGGCGAGGCGCCGCCGCCTCCACCACCGGCGCTGCCGCCTATTCCGCTGCCACCACCGACGCACGAGGGGCACGATTCATCTTCCGGGCAGCCGCTGGGCGGGGGTGGGGGTGGGCAGAGGGGCGACAGGCTGAAGTCGACGACGCGGGTCGTTTCTTTCGGGCAATGGGGGCACAAGAAGCCGACGCAGGGGCAGGCGGTGGCGGTGAGTAAGTGAGGACGCCGCTGCAGGCGGTGCCGGCTTGGGCGGGGTGGGTAGTGGCAACGATGAGGGCGATAGCGATGTTCACGATCGGTCTTCTGAGCTGCATCTAGATATTCTCCTTAGCTGGTTTGGCTCCACTGTCGGGTTTTTAGCTCGCTTCCATTCTCAGTTTCTGTGCCTTTCTATGCTCTTGGCGTTCTTCGCCAGGCTCGCTGGTGGATGACGGCGTTAGCTCTTCGGTTCACGGTCAGGGAACGATCCGGTGCTAGAAACTTCCCTAGAGAATACATGAAATAAAGAGATTCTTCGTTTTAACGCGGTTATTCTCTGACCTATATCACGGTTAGTTGACTTCAATATCCCCCTCGCGGTTTGGCGGTCGACGGTGTCTGACCAGGGCCAGCAGGTGGTTTCGCACCGAGTGTCTGAACAGCGGCTGGCTGACTCCGGCAGTGCCGTAGGCTGAGGTCACGATCCCCCTTCCAACAAGTCCGGGAGGATCGCCTAACACCCTGCTGTCAGCGTCGCTACGCTGGCGGCCAGCACCTCATGGAGCGCTGGACGCTCCGGTGGGGGAAGGAGTACCCGATGAGTGCACCTAGAACAGAGATCACGCCCGTCGTAGGCTGGCAGCCACAGTTCGGCCCGCTTTATCTCCCTGGCGGCGCGCCGAGGTTCGGTCCGATCTATCTTCCAAACGGATAGCACCTCAGCTCGGCCTGGCTCCGCGAGGCGGTAGACCAAGTTGCCGACCTTGGCGGAGCGCGGCCCGGGCGATCTCGACCGCCGTCAGCGTCAGGCCCTCGACGGAATGTTGGGTGTGGCTCAGCTGTTGCAACGCCGCTGCGGCTATGCGGTTGCTCTTGTTAGCCTCCAGCAAGCGACCCACGGCATTGGCCGCTTTGTGGGCTGTCACTATCTCGCCGCTCTCCAGCAGCAGGGATAACAGGTCGAGAGTCACAAGAGACCAGTCGAAAACGTTGAGTGGCCACAGCAACTTCTGGGCCTGACGCAAGTAACTCTCAGCTCCGGCGCTATCCCCCAGGGCGCGTTGGATGCTTCCTCGCAGCCAGTTCGTGGTGCCACTGGCGTAGGGGTCGTAGGCTCCGAGGAGAGGTTGTGCTGCTTCGTATCGCTCCAGTGCCTCCTCAGGCCGCCCTTGGGTAAGTGCTACCTGAGCAAGCCCCTGGAGGGCACCTAGGCGATTCTGATCATCCTCAGGGTTGAGCAGAGCGAGGCCATTCTCGAAACTGGTTTGGGCTTTGCTACAACGCCCAACCAACAACAGGGCAGCGCCGCGATCGATGAAGACTTGGCCCAACCTAGGAGTATCGGCCCGCTCCAAGTAGATCAGCAGAGCCGCAGTGCTGACCTCGAGGGACTCGGAATAACAGGCGTAAGAGATCAACAGCGTTGCTATCCGCTGCAGAAGGTCGCCGCGCACAGCTGGCGACGCATCGTCTATGACTAACGCCAGGGCGTGGGCTGCGGTCTCAATCGAACCTGAAAGTCGATGGGCGGAGGCAAGGCTGCCGGTGATACTGGCGAAGGCGTCGCGAGATTCGGTTGCCGGCAGTTTAGGGCATGCCGATAAGGCTAGATAACGCGCCAGAGCTGCTGCATCTCTTGGTTTGGAGAGTCGCAAATCGTCCAGCACATCGGCCGCCAGGTGGACAAAATTGCTGCGTTGGCAAAAATCGTGTTCGAGGTACCCACATCGCTGATCGAGCGAGCCAGTCGACATCTCGGCGAATAGCATCTCGCGCGTGATCCGGCTAACCGCGGGACTGGCTGGCGGCGAGTCCTTCGGTTCCGTGCTGGGCAAGCTCTCAGCAACCTCGCGCAGCTGTTGGATTAATGGCGGCTCCTGCTGTTGGTCCAGATGCAAGACTTCGAGTAGCCAGCGGCCAGAGCCGATGGCGGGCGGATCTGGCGGTGGCGGTCGTTGCAGGCCAAAGGCCTCGCGGAAAAAGTCCTCCGGCAGCTCGCCAAATTCGATGAGTACCTCTCCTAGAGTATCGAGGGGCATGCCTCGCTTGCTCTTCATCATCCTGGTGAGTCGCCCGCCCTCGCCCATCTTGAGCTTCGTCTGTACTTGTTGGACGCGGCCACGATTTCTCCTCAGGACCCGCTCTAGCTGGCGGTAAATAAGCTCAGAAGTGGAATTCTTCTGCCTCACGGTTTCTTCCTCCCCGGTTATTTCAGAACGTGCAGAAGTATAGACGTTCGGTTCTTCTCTCACCACCATCACCGTTCGCCCGGCCAACGGTTGGCCGAATGGGTCGATATCGCCCCTTCTGATGGCGTTCGCAGCTCCTTTTCTTGGCCAGAATCGCGACTTAGACCGTTCCTCTTGCCTCTGTTCTCACGATTCGCCGAAGCTTCCGACCACAACGCAGGTCAAGAGGAGGCCACCATGTCCGACGAAATAAAACCCGAGTGCGATGCACCATCCTTCGAAGACACCTTCTGGCGCGACCTGCTGGAGGCTAGCTTTAGAGTCAAGAAGGAACACCGACGACTCGGCAGATTGCTCGGCACAGCTCTCAAGAACAACAACCAACTACTGGACGGCCGGTTTGCCAGCCCTGACGGTATCCCCACATCCTCTGATCCCCGCCAGGTGTTGGTGCATTCCATGATCGTGCTCGAATTCGTGGTCAACAAACTGCGTGACTCGGCCCGAAAGGCCGGAGATGGCAGCCAAGGACCTGCTAGCCAAGCGGCAGCAGCCGCTCCGCCCAGCGACGGAGACTCGCCGTGAGCCACCAGGCCCCCATCCAACTGGCGGATCTGCGCCGCGCCGGCCTGCTGGCCGTCGAGCACCAGATCCTCGCTGAACGGGCATTGATGGAACCCTGGCCCAGCGCCCTGCTGGCGCCGATCCCAGCCGGTGCCCGCTGGCAAGGCGACGAAGACCCGGCGCCGCAGCTCTACCCACTGGGCAGATGGGGCAACCTGATCGCCGATCTACGCCAAGACAGCGATGCCCTGCTGGGCTACATGGCCGCGTCGGATGCGGATTTGTGGGAGCAGTGGGATACCCACGCCGCCGATAGCCAATGTCTGCCCAACTGGCACCGTAAGACCGGACCGGAAGTGTGGTTGGTGACCCGTGAGCACGACCTGCGGCGGCAAACCTCCCTCGGTGCCGTCGCCCAGCTGATCAAAACCTGGCGGCTGATGCTGAATGCTTGCGACGGCTCAGCGCCCGCCGAACTACTGGTCAGCGTGCGGGATCTGATTACCGAGTTGCTGCTCTTTGCCCGCGCACCCCAAGAACCCATTTCAACCAGCGCCCTGAGCGACTGCACAGGCGTTACGAGCCTTGGCGATAGCGCCGCACCCCGCGGCGCTATCGCCCTTCAAACCCGGTTCGGGGGTTGCCACCATGGCCCCCGAACCGGGTCCTTTTTCAACCGCTTGTAGGCAGGACTCAACAATGAAACCAGAGCGCATTCAACTCGGCATGAAAGACCTTTCTCATTGGCGGCAGGAGGGCGACTCAGCAACGTTTGTTTGCTCGCTGCAATTTGACGATCAGCAGGCGGCGCAAGATTTCTTGATAACAATGCTGAAGATGGCGCGGAACTTGAGCGTCGAACTCGATGTCAACCTGCGCGGTCTTAGTCTCACCCTGATTCTGCCGGCAACCCGCGAGAAGCTCAGGGAAGGCCATCTGCTACTGGCGCGCGGGGTCGAAAGCCTGGCCGGCTTGTCCGACCAGGGCACGCGGTCCGAGGAGACGCCTTGAACGGCTTGGCAATATTTCCTTGTGCCATGAGCGCGGGCGGGATGGCCGGCGCCGCAGCTGACCAGTCCGCTCAGCGGTCGACGAGTGGATTGAAGCCCAAGGATCGGCTGCTGCGGCACGGGGCGGCTGGGTTGACGGATACCGAGCTAATAGCGGTGCTGCTGCGTTACCCCTCGGTGGAGGATGTGGCAGTTGGCCTGCTGCCAACCATTGGCGGGCTCTGGGAGCTGTTCTGCGCCGAGCGAGTGGCATTGGTGCGCAGCGGTGCCAGCGCGGGGCGAGCGGCTGTTCTGATGGCGGCGGGAGAGCTGATGCGGCGGCTGGCGGCAGCCAAGATCAGCCATCGCCGGCTGCTCGACCAGCCCGCGGTAGTCGCTGAGTTCCTGGCCCTGGATAGCAACTACGAGCAAGAGGTTCTTGGTGTGCTACTGCTCGATATGAGACACAGACTAATCGCCAAGTGCGAGATATTTCGCGGCACAGCGCACCGATCACCGGCCACGCCAGCACCGATTCTTCGTGCCGCGATACGGCACAGCGCTAGCTCATTGATCGCATTTCACAACCACCCTAGAGGCGACCCTTCGCCAAGCGCCAACGATCTGTCGTTCACTCGCCAGTTGGCCGGGGCGGGTAAGTTGTTGGCAATACCCTTGGTCGATCACCTAATTCTCGGCGAATGTGGAAGTTGGGTTTCGCTGGCGCGGCACAATGCTTATTAGGCGGACAATTCGAATTCTAGGGGCTTCGGCACCGGTGACGAAACCTAGAGCAGCAGGGTTAGAGTCCTCAAGCGCTCGACAGCAGGCTCGATAGGCGCTGATCGCGCAAGGCCCCAACCCGCGGTGCCGGCAGCGCCAGGATCGGCAGCTGACGACGCCTTTGCTCCAGGCGGTGGCGGCGTTGGCGAATCTCCTCGACGGCTTGGGGGCCGTTGGCACGCAACTCGCGGGCGCTGAGGTGGCAAACCTCGAGTAGCAGGCCGGCGCGGTGCCGCAGAGTGTCTTCCAGGTCGTCGAGCTGGACGGCGCGAGCCAGGGTCAAGGTGGCGGCTTCGAGATCTCCTCGGTCGATCAGCACTGCACCGCGATGGATCGCCGCCAACCCGGCGTCAGGATCGAGTTTGGTGGCCAGCGTGAACTCGCGGTGGGCGTCCTGCGGTTTCTGCTGGCGGCGGCAGAGCGGTGGAGCGACGAGGCTGGCACCAGATTCGGGGGCTCGATCGAGACAAGTCGGCGGGGATGATGATGCCGGTTGGCGGGATTGGAGGACGGCACTGTTCTGCGCATTACACCAACTACGTACGCTTTCCTGCAGCCGCCAGCATTCCTGGCACCTGTTTCTGTTTCTGGCCTAAATCCCGGGCAGCGACCGGGGGCGAGACATGAATCGCCCTTGCGGGTCGGGCGCCGATCGCTTGTAGTCCGGATTCGGTAGAAAGGCCGCCGCGTCAGGAGCGACGACCTCGATCTTCTCCAAGACCCGGGTAAAGGAGTACCGACGCTGACCCCTGCGGCTGTCGATCCGCCAGCGGAGGGGGAAACCGCCGATCTCCGACAAGTGCTGCCAGAGCTGCTCCCTACCAGGAATCAACTCACTCTCTACCGCCACGAGCCGCCAATAGAGCGCCGCCTCGGGAAATGGCCCGAGCGTCAAGCAAGCCGTAACTTCCTCCACCACACGACCCTCAAGAGCACGAAACCGAACCGAGTGGTCCCGGCACTCGTACCCCGCGATCGTCGTCGACTCCTCGGCGGCAGAGGTGTCGACGATCTCGATCGACACCTCGTCGTGGAGCTGGCGATAGGCTTCGACGAGTTTGTCAGCGAGGAGCTTGTCCCGGTGAACCGGGAGGTCGAATTCGAACGTTTCCTTCAGGGCATGGTCGACCAGAAGAGCCTTCCCCGCTGCGGCATCGAGGATCAGACTCTCGCGGCCCATCTCTTTCCGAATTCGGGTCTCGGAAACGACCACATCGAAATCGCGGCCAGCGACGTCGACCCCGTCTTCTTCGACGACGCGGTAGTGAAAGATCTTCTGCTCACCTTCGGCAGGAACTCCGGAGGCCATCGCTAGCAGGACTATGGAAATGAGCGCCTTCAAGGGGTGGCCGTTTCCAGCGATGATGCGCTCTGCCATGCGCTACCTACGGCGGCCGAAGTCGGCTCTTCGCCGACCGTCGGAGCCGCGACGCTATCGTGCGTCGAGCCCGTACAGGCCGCCACCGGGGCGCCACCGGTGCTTCTCCCCAAGTTTTCTGGGCCGTGAGACCCCGCGGTATGACAGCTGAGAGTCCCAACGCAGAAACCAAACACCACATGGCAGGCGGTGTAGCCGCTCTGCCCCAAGCTTAGACATGCCGTTACGTTCTCACAAACGCCCGTTCCGGGAATGGGCCAGCAGAAAGTGTAGCAATCTTCACAGTCGGTACCCTCGTAATACGGCGGGAACCGGGGCGGATTGCTCTGCGCGCTCAGCAAGACTGGCAAGAGGACGCTCAACACCAAGACGACCGACACGACTTTCCACTTTTTCGACATCTTCGATACTCCTAGATTTCGATTCCCTTTATTCGGACGCGAGCAGGGGAGACCGCAGGGTCAGGCTGGAGCCTCCCAGCAAGTACCCCTCGACACAAGTACGGCCAGCTTCTTCCTCGGTATCTATAGGCCAGCAGGCCTCGTAGGCGCCGGGCGGCATCGATGGCACCTCGACCCTCAGCCCCGAGTCGAAGACCTGATTCTGCGCCGCCCATCGTTGGAGAAACGATAGCGGAAACCCCGATTCCCCGGCGAAGATGACGATCGGCTGGGTCATGACCGTGGGTTCCCGATCGAGCTCCAGGATCAGGGTTCCGGAGGTTCGCGAAAGCTCTACCTGCACCGTCTTCGAGAACTCCGACCTGACCTTCCGGCGATACAGCGCGAATCCAGGCACCTGGACGGTCAGCTCGATCCGCCCGCCGCGCGGTACCGCCACTTCGAACTCGCCGGCTTCGGAGCTGACGGCAGCCGTAAACAGCAGCCCCGGGCTGCCGTCTTCGCGCAGCGGCAAGACGCTGATCTCCGCCCCGGCAACAGGACCCATCGACGCTTCGATCACAACACCCGAGAGGTGCATCGGCGGCCGTAGATCGAGCACGACCGGCAAGTCGCCACCGTCCACGAGTTCCGCCGTGATCTGTGCACTGGACCATCGCTCGCCCTCGATGGACCGAAAAGCCTGTACCTTGTACTTGCCCGCCGGCAGACCCGCAAACTCGAACTGACCCTCTTCATCGCTGTTCAGATGGGAGACCGGCTCGCCGCTCTGTTCGGAAACCAAGAGCACCGCCGCCCGGGCGATCAACGCTCCGTCGGGATCGACCGTCTGGCCGCGCAAGGACGTCGCCGGTAGATCGATCGTGAGTTCGGCGATTTCTGCCTGGGCTTCGACGTCGACCTCCCGCAGGCGCCGGAACACCGAGGGCTCGACGGCTCGCACATCGACCGGCCAGGAACCGGCCCGAGGCAGAGTCACCCGAAAACGCCCTTCGATAGAGCTGTAGGTCTTGACCTTAAGGGCGTTCGACTGGCCACCGAAGAAGAGTGTCGCCGCCAATGGCTTGCCGCCGAGGGTCACGATCCCTTCGACGATCACTTTGCCGACCTCAACGGTGACTGTCTGGCTCTTGGTCAAGTGCAACTTCTGTTGCGCCACCCCGTTGTTCTGATGATCGAATACCACCAGAGCATAGGAGCCCGCTGCCAGGGGCCCAAACCTCGACACGCCGTCAGCATCGACCGACTTGCGTCTCTGGAACTCGGATCGGCCGGGACTGACCACGAGTACCTGCCAAAGCTCGTCTTGGCCATCGGCCGACGGGTCGATCTTTACTGTCAACTGCAAAGGCCGTCGCAGCAACAGAGGCTCGGGGAGGTTCGCCGTCTCGCCGTCTCCCAGGTCCAATCGGGCACCACGGCTAGGCGAGAAACCATGCTGTACAACCTCAACGAAAAAGGGACCGGGTGCCAGGCCTTGGAGGTGGAAATAACCGTCTTCCGTGGGTTGGGCCGACCTCAAGATATTCCGCGGATTCGGCGGCGCCGAGCCGTCACTCTGCGATGCCGACCCGCTGATCGCGCGCACGACGGTCGTTGCATCGAGCGCCGTGCCGTCGGTGGTCCTGACCTCTCCCACCACCCGGCCACCCAGCTTCAGCGGCAGAGTGCCGACATCGAGGTCCTGACCTGCCGCGAGACGTTGATCCCACAGGAAATGGGACCGGTAGCCCGCCGGTTCTAAGCGAAGGTGCGAGGCCGCTGCCGGCACTCGGCAACTCCATCGCCGCTGGTCGACCCGGCAATCGACCACGCCCGAAGGGACGTTCGCCTGCGGATCGTCGGCCTCTGCGGCGATGGTAACTTTGGCCTTGAGTCCGGTCGGCAGCGCCATTCCCAATCCTGGCTCGAAGGTCCCGTGGACCCAACCGGCTGGAAAGAGCGGCAGGGTAACGTTGCCCAGGCTACAGGACACTTGATTGTCCGGCGCCCAGAGCGTTTCTGACTGCAGATCTATCTGCCAAATACCTTGCAGCGGAACTTCGATCGTCGGATCCGCCGAGGAGTCGGAGAGCCGGATCTCCGATCGATGGGAGTGGGCCGCGGTCGCGGCGGACAAGGGCCGTAAGGAGAGAGTGATCGGGCTGGGAGACGACAAGTCGACCCTGTCGAGATCCAAGCTAACTTGGCACACCCCATCTCGCTGCTCTACCGCCGCGCTGGCGCAGAGCGCGACACCCAGGGCAAAGGCCAAAAATGATTTCATCAGTCGACTCACAAATAATCTCTTGAAAAGGCTGTCAGGGGCCGCGGGGATGAATCTTCGCGCGGCCGTCTCAAGGCTATCTTAAGCTGGACCTCATCAGGACACATCGTTAACAAACGCTATCACGACGCAGGGTATTGTCAACTTGTCCGATATCAGCGCGAACCTGGCCGCGAAGCGTGCCCAGGTGACTTCCCACTCCACTGGCGAATCGTCTCGCAGGAAACAATCACCCCGCGTTCAGCGAGCAGATCTTCAACGTCACGGACGCTCAGGCAGAAGCGGTAGTAGAGCCAGACGTCGTGGCTGATGGCCGCCGGCGGGAAGCAGTAGCTTCCGTAGCTGGGAGCGGGCTCGTTCATGGGGCTACTCTGGCCAGCTCGGGCCGAAGTTGACAGTACCGGCCCCGAAGCGGGTGGCACCCGTATCGGCACCCGTATCGGCACCTGTTTCGGCAGGCTCGATGTTGCTTGGAAACCGCCAGCATCTCCTGCTAGGGGTCGACAGCTCTAAGGTACTCTCTCGGCACCTTATGGGCCCAATTCTTCTGCTCGAGGCTCGGCCAACGGTGGGAACAGCTTGACCCCGAGCTGCCGCAGGTCCTGTGGCCCCGGCACCCAGCTGGGGTCGGTCCAGAGCAGGTAGAGCCGCCGCTTGCCAGGTTCGACCCGAGCCAGCTCTATTTCCAGGAAGCCAGCCTCTTCGAAGACCCAATGACTCAGTGATTGGCCATCGTCGACCGTTACTGTCAGTGGCAGATCGGCGGCGTTTGCCATGCAGGCCAGTCGCAGTCTGGGCGTCTGGGGCTCGCTTCCCTCTCCCTCGACGGTTACCGCTGCCACCGCACCTCCTCGAGTCCAGCGATCGGCGGTCAGGTTGACTGCCAGGATACGCCGGTCGCCGATGGGGATCGGATCGAAAAGCCCCCGTTCGACGATGTCGCGGCCCAGAGCGCCCCGCGCCTCGCTATCGCCTGATTTTCGCAGGCGCAGCACGCGCTCACCAATGGCCTCGCCAGCCGCCATGCCGGTGCTGCGGTAGAGCTGAAAGCCAGTGAAGGCAAATCGACCGTCGCGGACAAAACGACCCTGAGCAACGGCCTCGAGCACCACCTGCTTCGATCGGCCAAGGCGGATCGTGGACTAGGACGGCGTCAGCTGCCGAGTTTTCGAGCCAGGCTGAGAAGTCGCGTTGGGCGAGAAAAGCCGAGCGGTGGGGTGTCACCAGCCCCAGCATGTCGATGATCGGCAGCCGTGAATGCCAGCCCAGGGTACCGATTTCGGCCGCCGCCAAGCGAGTCTCGGTGGCCGAATTCTGCCGTATCCACTGGCCTATCGAGCGATAGACCGGAGTCACCCGACAGTTGGCTACTTGGCGCTCGGTCAGCCACCACGAACAACCGATCAGAAGGACTACACTGGCGATTACTAGCTGCCAGAAGCAAACGGCCAGCGCCACTCCGCCGCGGCCCACATCTCCCATCTGCCAGGCCGCGGCGATCGAAAGATAGGTGAACTGCGGGGAGGTCAGCGCGTTGTAGGTCTCCCCCGGGTTGTCGACCAACCCGTGACCTTGCAGCAAGTTACGAACAAAACGCTGATAGATCAGCGCGTCGTCGAGTTCAAAAAAGCGGTTGAGATAGCTAAAGCGAAGGCAGACCAAGAGGGCCAGGGCGAGCAAACAACGCCCGATCCACCGCTCGCGCGAAGTTGGGGTCGGCACGGACCCAGATCGATGCTCAGGCACGGGGCCTTTTGAGGCTGTTCTTGGGGAGTGTCCTGGCAGGAGGTCGGTCCTCAAGCGCTCGACAGCAGGCTCGATAGGCGCTGATCGCGCAAGGCCCCAACCCGCGGTGCCGGCAGCGCCAGGATCGGCAGCTGACGCCGCCTCTGCTCCAGGCGGTGGCGGCGTTGGCGAATCTCCTTGACGGCTTGGGGACCGTTGGCGCGCAACTCGCGGGCGCTGAGGTGGCAAACTTCGAGTAGCAGGCCGGCGCGGTGGCGCAGACTGTCTTCCAGGTCGTCGAGCTGGGCGGCGCGAGCCAGGGTCAGAGTGGCGGCTTCGAGATCTCCACGGTCTATCTGCACTTCGCCGAGGTGGATCGCCGCCAACCCGGCGCCGGGATCGAGTTTGGTGGCTCGCGCGAACTCGCGGTGAGCGTCTTGCGGTCTCTCCTGGCGGCGATAGAGCACTCCCAGGCAGGTGTGCAGCAAGGCGTTTCCAGGCTCCATCAACACCAATCCTTCGAAGATCGCTTGCGCGGTCTTTAGCTGACCGTGTTCGATCAATTCGCTGCCATAGGCTGCCAGGGCCACTATGTCGTCGGACTCGAGCCCCAGAGCGGCAGCTAGCGAATCGTGGCCGTGGTGGAGTTCTCGCAGGCCGACATCAAGAGCTTCCTGAAGCTCTTGCAAGGTCGAAGTCATGCTCAGCCACTCCTGCCCAGCGTCGGCCCGCTGAGGCCAGCGTCGAGTTGCAGACGCAGCTCAGCGAGTTCACCAATGGCCTTGCCAAATCGTCCCAGGCGTTCGAGTTGTTGGCCCAGCTGCTGGGCCTGAAGGGCATTGGTCGGAGAGCACAGGGGAGTCTGTGTTGCCGCCGCTGAGGCATCGCCATGCCCAGTCTGCCCAGTGCCGAACTGTGCCTCGATCTGGCTGAGCTGCGTTCTCAGGCTGGCGGAGTTGGAAACCACCGCCTGCAGCCGGGGGGCGAGGCGTTCGATAGCTTGTTGGCGAACGTCGGCCGATGGATTCTTGCCGCTGCGATCGCGAAAAATCGGCAGGTCGCGAGCAGCAGGCGAGTGGGCGAAGCGCGCGAAGATGCTGCCGGCGCGCATCGGCGAAGCCGCCAACACCCGCCCGCTGGTGGCGCGTCGAGGAGCGATGGCAGCGGGCAGCGTAGCTACCGGGCTAGAGGGTTGGCCGCCGATGCTGCCGAAAACCCGTGCGATGAAACCCATGTTGAATGACTCCTGTCGGAGACTCGGCCACGCCGTGGCCGGGCAACTCCTGACCCGATGGTTCTATGGTGTTTACGGCCGTTTGGCGGGTCGGGTTTCTCCAGTTTACCCTAGAAACATTGCAATAAAGGGATGTTTTGCCCCGCCGCACTTCGTTGAAACCCCCCGGGTAGCACCTGCGTATCCACAATTGTAAGCGCTGATATCGTATAATGACTTCGCTATCGACGCTTCACGGTCGACTCGGTCGACTGCTGCATGGGACTACAACAGGTAAGTACAACAATGGAGATGCTCCTATGGACGACGCGCAGACTTTTTCCGTCGACGACCTCCTCAGTGTCGACAATGCCCCGTCGGCGGTCGCTGCCGAACCCACCTTGGGCGCCATCAACGCCGAAGACTTCCCGATTTTGCATCGCTGGTTGAGCTACGACCAGAGCGCCTTCGAAGCCGAGCTGGAGATTCTCCTCGGGCTGTCGACCGAGCCCGAGCTAGCCAAGGTTAGAGACGGCATCGAAGCTGCTTCGGTCGCTCTGGCCGAGATCTACGCTGCCAAAGACGTGCTGCTCCAGTAGTCGTCTGTTCGCGTCGCGACTCGCTTTACCCAGCAACGGTGAGACGATTCGTCACTGTCAGAAATGAGGGCTCGGTGATCGAGCCCGCGTCAAACAACAGCAGGAGGAACACCATGAGTAGCAGGATTGGACAAAACACGCCGACCGTGGCTGCCAAACCGCTCGAACTTGAACCGCAGGTTGCCAGGACCCGAGGCCTGAGGGTCGATCGCAGCGATGTCGCCAAGAAGCCGTACAAGGGCGATCCGATGAACAATCCGGATCTGGACGCCAGCTCGCGCGCTCTGTTGCAGGCTCAGCAGGCGATGTTCCGCAAGAACCAGGCGGTCACCATGGCCTCTAACCGGCAGAAGTCCGAGCATGATACCCGCAAGGCGGTGATCAACAACATGCGGGTCTAAGCCCCGCGTTCGACCCACTGGGGTGGCGGTGGCGGGTGCCGCAGAGCACCGGCCACCTTTCACCGGCCACTTGTCACTGGTCATTTTTCATCGAGGAGACACTTATGGCCGTTCCCTACGTCGCCGGGGTCGTCGCCGGAAAATTGCTCGACCACATTTTCGCCAAACGGCGGGAAAAGAAAGGTATTACCGCGGGCGGAAGCTCTTTCGGCGAGACCTTGGGCGCCCTTTCAGGTTCCGATTCGACAGGCCAGATGGACCAGCTGCTAGCGCAGCAGCGAGAGATGTACGCCAAGAACATGCACTACACGATGCATAGCAACATGGAGAAAGCGCGCTTCGATCTGTCGAAGAGCATTCTTCAGAATCTGCGGACCGGCTGAACGCTTACTAGGCGCGCCGTCGTCCGACGATCGGGTACACACAACACGACTTTCAACTCTGAGGATACCCACGTTGAGCACGCACGATCTTCGTTCCGAGCTTCCCTCCCTCTTCGTAGAGTTGTCGCTGGCGCTAACCACCGCCGATCTGCCGCGGCGCGCTGACGACCTGATCGAGTCGCTACGAATCCTCTGGCCAGATCGCCAGATCACCCACTTCGTCAGTGGCATCGTCCATGCCAAGGCCCAGCGTTTCGAAGAAGCGGAAGGTCACTACCGAGCGGCGCTGGCCGAGGAGCCGGAGAATCCGGGTATCCAGGCGATGCTGGCTGAGGTGCTGATGGGTCTCGATCATTGGCAGGAGGCCAAGCAGCTGATCCTCGCCGTGCTCGACAATGACCAGGCCGGCCCGGCCCGGGTCTTTGCTGAAGAGCTTCGCGGCCAGCTGGCTGGCGTCGCGGCCACCGGCTAGAGAGTAGTAAAGCGACTGACGGGAGGGCTTTCACCACGCCCTTTCTATCGGCCTAGGCGGCGGCGCCCTGCGCGCCATCGCCGTGGCCACCACATCAAGGAGATCAGCGATGTCGCTAGGTGCCGTTTCCCTGGGCAACCAGGAAGTGCTGCAACAAGCCCAGCGGGCGGTCGACAGCACCCCCAAACAGCTGCAGGACTTCAGCGAAGTGCTGAACCAGCTCGATAGCGCCGGCCAGGATGGCGCCGGTTCTGCTGCTGGAAACACAATTCAAAACGATTTGCCAGCGCTCGACATTAACCAGGTCGAGCTGCCGGACGATCTCGATGGGATCTACTCCGACAAACTCGAGCAGGTCGCCCAACCCGGCGGTGCCGAACGTTTGTTGGCCGAAGCGCAAGACAAGTATTCGCGCCTCGACCAGATGATCGCCGAACTTGGCAGCGGCCGCAGCTACAGCCCGGAAGAGCTGGTTGGCATGCAGACCGAAGTGCATCGCATCACTTTTGAACTCGAAGCCACCACCAAAGTCATGGGGCAAGTGGTTTCCGGGATCAAGAACCTGATGCAGCAGCAGATCTAGGAGATCGGCTAGTGATACGCAGATTCCAAGCCCTTATTTTGGCCCTGGCTCTGGTGCTGCTGCTGGGTTGCAACACCGACCTGCTGCACCAGCTCGAAGAGGTCGAAGCCAACCACATCATCACCCAGCTGCAGCAGCACGGCATCAGTGCTGAGAAAAAGGTCGAAGATGCCGAGGCCAACACCTGGACGGTGCGGGTATCGGGTCGCTCCGCCGCTCGGGCGCAGGCGATTCTTGACGAGTACAAGCTGCCCAAGCAGCGCGAGCCACGGGTGCGTGATTTGTTCTCGGCCCAGGGCTTGGTGCGCACCCCGACCCAGGAAGGCATCCTGGCGCAGGCGGCGCTCGAAGGTGAGCTGGCCTACACCCTGGAGGGCATCGAGGGCATTATCGACGCCCGCGTCCATTTGGTGATGCCGCGCACCGATCTCACCGGCCGGCGGATCAGCCAGGCCAAGGCCTCGGTATTCGTCGAGTACCAGCCTTCGGCTCAGGGAGTGGTGCCGGTGCAGGATGGCGAGATTCAGAAGATGGTGGCGCACGCGGTCGAGGATCTGGTGCCGGCCAATGTCGCCGTAGTGCAGAAACCGGCCTCGATCGCCAGCCCGGCGACCCCCGCCGGCGGTGGCCCGGAGTTGGTCAGCCTGGGGGGCCTGGTGGTCGCTTCAGATACCCTGCCAGCGCTGCGCATCGCGGCGGTCACCGTCGCTGGCCTGGTGGTGGTCCTCGGCCTGCTCTTGTTTCTGCTCAGCCGCCGCCTGAGCCGGTTGCGGGCTGAGTTGCGCGGGGCGCAGCAAATCCAAAACGTCCCCTCGGCGCGGGCCGAAGGTGAAACGGCGAAGGCCAGCTGAAAATGGCGCCGGAGGCATCATGGCAGAGTTTCTTTTCTCTCGCCCTGAGTAGCTGGCGGGAGCGTGAGGGGGAAAGCCGTGCCGAACTTCCCGAGTGGTTGCCTGGCGGGCTGATCGAGCGCCTCGGCAAGAGCCCGATCGAGTGCCGGAGTGAACTCCTCGAATTGCTGCGCCAGCGCAGTGTGGCCGGTACTCTAGAGCTTGTCCACCCGACTTGGGTGGTCCTACATTTGCCTACCGACGCACTGCTTTGCCGCTGGGCGGTGATGAGCCTGCCCGCCGCTTTGCGCCTTCCCACCGCGCTGCTGGTCAGCAGGCGAGTAGGCGACTTCGAGCCCGGTAGCCCGCCACCGTGGTTTGCTGGGTGGTGGCGTCGCCGGCTCGCTCAGCGCCTGGACTATCCGGCACCGATGCCATGGACCCATGCTCCTGACCTGCCCATCTCTTGGCTTTGGCGGTTGCCGGTGGAGCCGCTGCAAGAGGTGCTCTTGCGCTATGGTCTGCGACCCTTGGCGGCGGTCTTCGCCAAGCTTGATGCCAGGGATGCGGCGCGCTTGGCCTACACCGTTGCGCCGCCACTGCGGGATCGGTTGGTGGGCTTGGTGCGGGGTCGCGAACATCCCGACACAGAGCCGTGGTTCGCGGTCTATCAACGCTGGGTTGAGGTCTCGGGCGAGCCGGCCGAACTGCCGCTGCGAATGGCCTTACTGCGACTCGCCAGCAGCTCTTCGCTGCGCCGTCAACCGGCCGATTTTCGCCGCCTGGCTTACCGCTTGCCGACCAAATTTGGCCAGCTGCTGTTCGACGATCCCCCTGCCGGCCTGCCCTCTAGCGGCGCCGGTGCCGAACTCGGCCAGTTGGTTGGCGACCTGGTCGCGGCGGGGGAGTTGGAGATTCCGGGTCAGCTGTCAGGATCTGCTGCTGAGACTCTGCAATGAACACCAAGATCATCAAGTCGAGTCCGCCGGCCGAGGCGACGAATCCGCACGGCAAAATAATCGAGCGCGAGGTCTTGCTGGCGCACGAGGAAGCCCGACGGGTGTTGGTGGAAGCCGAAGTGCAGGCCGCCGCGGTGGTCGAGTCGGCGCGCCAGCAGGCGGCGGCGGTGTTGCGGCGGGCCGAGCGTGAGGGGCAGGAACGCTCGCTGGCCGATTGGCAGCAGCGTTTGGCGCGGCTCGCCGAGGCGCGTCAGCAAGTGCTTGCCGCTGCTCGGCCACAGATCCTGCGATTGGCGGTGCGAGTGGCGGAGAAGATCCTCCGCCGTCGCTTGCAAGAGGATCCGGCGGCCTTTGATCCGCTGGTCGAAGAGACTCTGGAGACCGTTCGCGCCCAGCCCGGACAGCAGATCGTGCTGCGTGCCCATGCCGAGGACCGGGCGCGGCTGGAAGACCTCCGCCGCCGCTTGATCGAGCGCCATCCGGGGTGGAGCAGCCTTCAGGTTCAGGTCGATCCGGCGATGGCTGTCGGAGGCTGTCGGGTGGAGACGGAGTACGGCACCGTCGACGCTGGCTTGTCGACCCAACTGCGGGCGATCGAGAAGATTTTGCTGGAAGGCCAAGGATGAGCAGCGCCGAGCGCGATCTCGATCTTGATCTCAATCTCGATCTTGAAGGAACTTTCGCCCGCCTGGAGCGAGCGACCACGGTGGAGATCCGCGGCCGGGTCACCGAAGTGACCGGTCTGGTGATCAAGGCTCGGGTGCCGGGAGTGCGCATCGGCGAACTCTGCTATCTGCGGACGCCGCTGCGCGAACAGACAGTGCAGGCCGAAGTGGTGGGTTTCCGTGCTCAGGAGGTCTTCCTGATGGCCTTGGGCGAGCTCGAAGGCATCGGCCCTGACTCCGAAGTGCTGCCGACTGGCGAGGTGATGAGCGTGCCGGTGGGTCCAGGGTGTTTGGGCCGGGTGCTCAACGGCCTGGGCGAGCCGATCGACGGCAAGGGGCCGCTCGAAGCCGGCTCTGCTCCCTACCCGGTCTATGCGCCGCCGCCCAATCCGATGAAGCGGCGGCGGGTGGTCGATTCCTTTGGCATGGGCATCCGCTCGATCGACTCTTGCCTGGCGGTGGGTGAGGGGCAGCGGGTCGGCGTTTTCGCCGCCGCTGGCGGTGGTAAGTCCACTCTGTTGGCGATGCTGGCGCGCAACACGGTAGCCGACGTCAACGTCATCGCGCTGATTGGCGAACGTGGCCGCGAGGTGCTCGACTTCATCGAGGAAAGCCTTGGCGAAGAAGGCATGGCGCGTTCGGTGCTGGTGGTGGCGACCTCTGACCAACCCTCCTTGGTGCGTCTCAAATCTGCCTACGTGGCGACTTCGATTGCTGAGTATTTTCGCGACCAGGGGCAGAAAACCCTGTTCATGATGGACTCGGTCACCCGTTTTGCCCGCTCCCAGCGAGAGGTTGGTTTGGCCATTGGCGAGCCGCCGGCACGGGCTGGTTTTCCCCCTTCGGTCTTCGCCGTTCTGCCGCGGTTACTCGAGCGCACCGGCAATTCTGAGCATGGTTCGATCACCGCCATCTACACCGTCTTGGTGGAGGGGGATGACATGACCGAGCCGATCGCTGACGAGGTGCGTTCGATCCTCGATGGCCACATCATTCTCAGCCGTGAGCTCGCCGCTCGTAACCACTATCCGGCGATCGACATTCTCAAGAGCACCAGCCGGGTGATGAACTCGGTGGTGGCGCCAGAGCATGTGGCGGCCGCCGGCCAGCTGCGCGAGCTCCTCGCCGCTTACGAGAAGAACCGCGACCTGATCTTGATCGGTGCGTACCAGAAGGGCAGCGATGCCAAAGTTGATCGGGCGATCGAGATGATGCCCAAGATCGAGTCTTTTCTGCGTCAAGGCACCCACGACAAGCAGTCCTTCGAAGACACCGCCGAGCAGCTCTCCAGCTTGCTGAGGGAGAACTGAGATGGCTGCAGCCTATCCCCTGCAAGCCGTGCTCGAGCTGCGGCGGCGACAACGTGACACCGCCCGCCAGGCCCTCGCCGAGCGCATCGAGGACGAGCACCGCGCCAACCTCGAGCAGACGCGGCTGCTGCGTCGTGGCGAAAAGTTGGCCGAGGAGGTTCTGCGCGCCAGCTCGCGGCTCTACGAACCGGCCGACGACGGCACTCTAGAAGTGGCCGGCGCCCTTGATCGCCGCGCTGATTTCGAGCATTGGCAGCAAGAAGTTGCCGAGCAACAGCAGCGGATGGAGCGCCAGCGGCAGGCTATTGCCCAAGCTGCCGCGGCGATTGATGCCGCGCGCGAAGAGCTACTCGAAGCAACCCGAACTCTCGAGGCTATCGACAAGCACTTCAGCCGCTGGCTGGACAAGATCGCCCGCCAAGCTCGTCGCCGCGAAGAGCGCCTCGCTGAGGAGATCAACACCAGCCGTTTCGTCAGCGGCCAAAGTGGCTAGGAGGATTTGCCGATGAGTATCCAACGTCTTTCCGGATCCCCCGCCTCCGCGGCAAAAACCGCGAAACCCCCTCGCGGTAACTCTGCGCGCCAACAGGCACCCCGCTTTGCGGATGCTCTGGCCAAAGGCAAGAAGAACTCTCGCCGCGAGCTCTCCACGGAACAGCGGCTGATGGCCAAGGCAGAGCAGCAGCGGCGCGACAACCCAGAAGCCGAGCCGCCCACTGTCCCTGGCGACCCGTCGTTGCAGCTCGCTGCCGGCTCGGTGCTGGAAGTGGCCGCCAGAGTGGCGCCGAGCGAGGGTGCAGGCACGGCGGCGGCTAGTGGCTTGGCGGGTAGCGACCAACGAATCCTCGATCAGATGGTCGCGCAGGTGATCAGCGCCGCTCGCACTCTTGATGGCGGCCGTGGCCAACACCTCCAGATTTCACTCAACCTGGGTGCCCTGGGGCAGGCTGAGGTCGAACTGCGCAAGGATGCCAACGGCGCCATCGATTTACTCTTCCGCGCTGAGGATGCAGCTGCCGAGGGAGAACTGGGTCGTGGTCTGAGTGAGCTGCGCCGACGATTGCTGAGCCGCGGCCTGCGTCCTGGCCGTCTCGAAGTACGCCGTGATTCGGAGCAGCGTCGATGACCCCGGCTACCAGCTCTGGCTACCTGCCGCCGGGCAGCGCTCGCGGGCTGCCGTGGGGATTGGAGCTGCCGTGCCGAGGAGGCGAGCAGGTCGCCGCAAGTGCTGCTCGGGGTCGTATCCGCAGTCTGATCGAAGGGCCGCTAAAACCTTTGGTGGCGGGGGTCGCCGAGGCTCTCGACCTATGGTGGCCGGTGCGTACCAAAGTGGCCACTGCCGCCGAGTTGGTGGTCGCTGGACCCGACTGTGGCCCGCAGGTGGTGACTTTGCAAGATCCGGTCAGCCGCATTGGCCGTTCGGCGGCTTGCCAGCTGCGCCTTGACGGGGCGGGGATCGACGCCGAGCACTGTGAGCTGCGGCTTGACGGCGGCCGTCTGTCGCTGCTCGACCTGGGCAGCATTAGCGGCACGGTGGTCAATGGCTATCGCTTGCGCCCCTTCGAACCGAGGAGTCTCGAAGCTGGTGACGAGATCTTGCTGGCGCCTTTTTCAATCGTCGTCGGCGCCTGTGGGCTCGACCCGCGGCAGCAGCCAGCGCGGCTCAGCCTACGCCAGCCGCTGTGGCTCGAGGCCGAGGATCCCTTCACCCGGCTTGGCGCCGCCACTGATCTTTGGGTGCGGCTGCGGGTTGGCGGTTGGGAGGGCTTCCTCCGCCTGCCCGGTCGGTGGACCGAGCAGGCCTATCAAAGTCTCGATCTGCAGCTGCCGCCGGGCCGATTTGGCGACGATGAGCTGGATCGGGCGATCGCTTCTTTCTTGCTCGAGAGGGTTGCCGATGCCATCGCGCGCCAGGGTGATCAGCCGATTTCGCTGGGACAGGTGCTGCCCGCCGAGCTGCTGTGGCAGCGGCAGGGAGCGCTGAGTGCTACCTGGGAAGGGGCGATTTTCGATCTCGAACTGGCTGGCCGTACCGCGGAATGCGCGGTGATTTGGGCCGCGGAGCAGGCCGAGAACCGGCCTCTGGTCGAGCCGCGATGGTTGGCCGAGTTGCCCTTCACCGTGTCGGTAGTAGCCGGCAGCCTCGGCCTAGCCATCGACAGCCTGGCCGAGGTCGAGCGCGGCGACATCGTCTTGCCCGATTGCTGGCTGGCGGGCGGCTGGGTCGCCAGCGAGGCTGAACCGTCCGCGGAGGCGGCTGATCCGATCTCGCTAAAGCTGGGTCGGGTGAGGGCGGTCGTGCAATCTCTCAGCCGATCGGCGGAACTCGAAGTGTCGCCGGAGAACACCGGGGATTACCATCTGCGCTGGACCGATTCTTGGATCCAGGCAACGAAAGGAGACCCGATGGCGACAGAACGTGAGGATGAGAGCAACGAGCCGCAAGCGGAAGCCTCTCCTGAGGCACCGATTCAGATACCTAAAGAACTCGAAGTGACGGTTTCCTTCGAGCTCGATCGGTTACGGGTGACTCTGGAAGAGCTGAGTTCCTGGTCGCCCGGAGGCACCGTGGAGCTGCAACGAAAACCCTCCGACCCGGTGCGCATCTTGCTGCACCAGGGCGCTTCGACGCGGGTCATTGGCTCTGGCGCGGTGCTGGTGGTCGATGGCCGCCTCGGGGTTCAGATCGACGATTGGCAAGTGGAGAGCTGAGCGTGGACACTTCTCTTTGGCCCTCTTTGCTCAATGTCGGTGGGGCACTGGTGGTGGTAGTGCTGCTGGCGGTGGTGCTGCTGCGCTTTGCCGCACCCTGGTTGCGACGCTTGCAGACACCGGAGGCTCGCAGATTTCAGTATTGGAGGTCAAAGCCCTCGATCGCCAGCACCGGGTGGCCCTGCTGCGGGTACGAGAAGAAGATTTTCTGGTCGCCTTGGGCGCTGGTAGCCCGTGCTTGCTGCGCTGCTGGCCGGCGGGCGACCGTGACCCCAAAGAGCCGGAGGCGCTGGCTTCCGGCACCGCCGAGACCAGCCGCAGCGCAACCAGCCGTAGAGAATCCAGCGACTAGGAGTTTCTCGCCGATGCCTCAGCTAATTCCTCTTTTCGCCATTGCCGGTACAACCGCCGCCAGTACCGTGCCCAATGCTGCGGCGAGCTTGGGGGCCAATCCTCTCTCCCTGATGCTGTTGCTGGCCCTGCTGTCGATGTTGCCCTTCGTGCTGATGATGTCAACCTCCTTCCTGAAATTCGCCGTGGTGCTGTCTCTGCTGCGCCAGGCGCTGGGCACTCAGCAGGTGCCGCCGACGCCGGTGATCATGGGCCTTTCGATGATCTTGACGGTCTATGTGATGTCGCCGGTGCTGGGTGAGGTCTATGCCGAGTTGGAGCCGCAAATTGTGGCCACTGACTCCACCGAGATGCTGTCGGGAAAGGGAGCTGAGACTGTGTTGGGGGCGCTCAAGCGGGCGGCGCCTGCACTCAAAGGTTTCCTGGTCAAGCATGCTCATGGTCGCGAAGTGGAAGCGTTTCATGCTTGGTCGAACATGCTGCGCAGCGGGGCCACCGGGGTCGAACCACTGGCTCGCGACAGCTTGTTGGTGCTTATTCCGGCCTTCGCTGTCTCTGAACTCAACGAGGCCTTCACCATCGGTTTCTTGCTCTTCTTGCCCTTCTTGATCATCGACATGGTGGTGTCGAACATCTTGCTGGCGATGGGCATGCACATGCTCTCGCCGGTGGTGGTGTCGCTGCCCTTCAAGCTGTTGCTGTTCATCATGATCGATGGTTGGGCCCTGCTTACCCGAGGGTTGTTACAGCCATACTTTGTCTGAACCGCGTCGAGCCGGCGGACCATCGAGTCGCCACGGCTGGGAGTCCACTTCATGGAAAGCCACATCATAGATCTCCTACAGCGCGCCATCCTGGTGACCGTGATGGTCTCAGGGCCACCGATCGCTGCCGCCATGGTGGTGGGTCTGGGGCTGGCCCTGGTGCAAGCCTTAACCCAGGTGCAGGAGCAGACCCTGCAGATGGCGTTCAAGATCATCGCCGTCTTTGGAACCCTGTCGGTGCTGGGCTATTGGATGGCCAATCAAGTGCACGCTTTCGCCCGTCTGGTGTTCGAGAACTTCGGTACTTGGGTGGGTTGAGGGGGCGCTGTGACCACCGGGCTCGAAGCATTCTTCACCCCGCTCGCCGCCGAGCTGGGAGTGCGCCACGGTCTTGAGGGCACCTTGCGCTTGCTAACCCTGGCGATGGCCCGCTGGGCACCGATCATTACCTTGGCGCCGTTCATGGGTGGCCGCTTGATCCCGGCGCCGGTGCGGATGGGTTTGCTGGTGCTGTTCTCGCTGCTGGTGTTGCCGGCGATCAGCCAGACGGCGCCGCGGCCCTTGTTGATTGGCCCCGTCGAGTGGTGGGCGCTGGTGCTGAAGGAGACCTTCATCGGTCTGGTGATCGGATTCGCTGCCTCCCTGGTGTTTTGGGGTGGTGAAATGGGCGGCCGTTTGATCGACACGGTGCGTGGCACCACCACCGCCAACTTATTGATCCCCCAAGCCAAAGTGCAGAGCACGATTCTCGGCGATGTCTACTTCCAGCTTTTCATCGTGCTCTATCTAGTGTCCGGCGCTCACCTCTTCTTTTTCGCCGCGGTGGCCGATTCCTACCGTCTACTGCCACCCACCGAGTTGACTTTGAATCTCGGTGGTGGGGCCGAACTCTGGCTACTGGCGGTGGGAAACCTTTTTGTCATCGCGGTCAAGATCATTGCTCCGGCGCTGGTGGTGGTGATGTTTCTCGACATAATGTTGGGGGTGGCCAACCGCATGGCGCCGCAGCTCAACGTTCACTTCTTGGGCATGTCGTTGAAGGCATCATTGGCGTCTTTGGCGTTGTCTTTGTCGTTGTACTACGTGCTGTCAATGGCCGGTGACCTCTTCGCTGACCAGCAGCGCTGGATCGAGCTGCTATTTCGCCAGTTGTCTAGACCTGGCTGAGTAGGAAGCAGACGATGTCTGAAAAGACCGAACAACCCACCCCCAAGAAACTGCGCGATGCCCGGCGCAAGGGCAACATCGCCTTCAGCCGTGATTTCAATGGCATCGTTACTTACATCGTGGGTCTGGCGTTGGTCTTCGTCGCCGCTGGGGGCATCGCGCGGGGCTTTCGCGACTTCTATGTCGAGGTCATCGAAGTGATCGCTATCGGCAACTTCGAGGACGGAGCCTGGGCCGAGATGACTGGCCGTGCTTTGTCGACGGTCTTTGCCATGTCGGCGCCCTTCATGCTGGCGGTGGCCCTGGTTGGTGGGGTGGTGGGTTTTCTCCAGGCCGGGCCACTGTTTTCTACCGAGCCCTTGGTGCCGAAGCCGGAGAAGCTCAATCCGCTGAATAAGCTCAAGCAGTGGTTCGCGCCCAAGGGTCTGTTCGAGTTGGCCAAGTCTGCGCTCAAGCTGGGTTTGATTTTCTGGATCGGCTGGCTAGTGCTGCGCGGCAGCTCGGGGCAGCTGCTACAGCTCGGTCTGCTCGGCGAGCGCGAGTTGCTGATCTTTCTGGCCTCACACGTCAAGCTCTTCCTGGCCATCATCGGCTTCGCCTTTCTGATCTTGGGGGTGGTCGACGTCCTTTTCCAGCGTTGGCAGTGGCGGCGCGGTCTGCGGATGTCGAAAGACGACATCAAGCGCGAGTGGAAGAGTGCGGAAGGCGACCCCTTGATCAAGTCGCAGCGCAAGGCCCTGCATCGCAGCATGGCGGCGGATGGCGGTGCCGCTGGCGCGACCAAGAAGGCGGCGGCGGTGGTGGTTAATCCCACCCACCTGGCGATCGCTCTGGAGTTCGACGAAGGCGCCGGGCAAGCTCCGGTGGTGGCGGCCAAGGGCCAGGGCAAGTTGGCCAAGCAGATCTTGCGGGTGGCGCGCCGGCATCAAATTCCGATTATTCGCAACAAGCCGCTGGCCTGGCAGCTGCTGGAGATCGACGTCGAAGAGGAGATTGACCCCGATCTCTATGAAGCAGTGGCGGAAGTGATTTTGCTTGCCCGCAAGCTGCAAGCGCGGGCCGCCGGCGAGGTCGCTGACGAACCGGAGGATGATCCAGATGAGCCTTCCCATGGCTCGGAATCGGTGCCTTGAGTAGACCCTTATGGCCCGCTAGCTTGGCGATGAGACACGGTCGATGGATCTGCCGGTAGATTTGCCGGTAGACCTTAGAGTTACAGCGAAAGGATGACACCCGTGAAGACCCCCACCGTACCCGCCACTGATCTGAGAGCGCTCCACGCCAAGCTTACCGCCGGCGATCTGGCGACGGTTCTGACCCGCTACAGCGACATTATGTTGGCAGTGGTGGTGATCTTGTTGGTCGGCATCATGATCATCCCGATGCCGGCCTTTCTGCTCGATTTCTTCCTGGCCACCAACATCACCATGGCGGTGACCTTGTTGATGATCTCGCTTTATCTGCCGAATGCGCTGTCGCTGGCGTCTTTTCCGTCGATTTTGCTGATCACCACTCTCTTTCGCTTGTCCCTCAATGTCTCTTCGACCCGGCTGATCTTGCTCAAGGGAGATGCCGGGTCGGTGATCGAATCGTTCGGCCAGTTCGTGGTGGCGGGTGACTTCATCGTTGGTTTTGTGATCTTCCTGATCATTACCCTGGTTCAGTTCCTGGTCATCGCCAAGGGGGCCGAGCGGGTCTCGGAGGTCGGCGCCCGCTTCACTCTCGATGCCTTGCCGGGTAAACAGATGTCAATCGACGCCGATCTGCGCTCGGGGCTGATCGATGTCACCGATGCCCGGCTTCAACGTCAAAACGTGCAACGAGAAGCACAGTTTTACGGCGCCATGGATGGGGCGATGAAGTTCGTCAAGGGCGATGCTATTGCCGGCATCATTATTTCGGTGATTAACATCGCTGCCGGCCTCGCCATCGGCGTGGCGGTCAAGGGGATGGCGGTTGGGGCGGCGGCCGAGAAGTACACCCTACTGACCATCGGCGATGGCCTGGTGTCGCAGATTCCGTCGCTGATCATCTCGATGGCGGCGGGCATCATCACCACCCGAGTGGCCTCGGCCGACCCCAACGACCCTGACGCCGAGAGTTCCCTCGGCGCCGAGATCGGCACCCAAATCCTGTCGCAGCCCAAAGCGATCGCTATCGCGGCGGTGATGCTAATGCTGCTCGGCGCCATTCCCGGGTTGCCGATGGTGCCGTTTTTCGCCCTCGCTGGCGTCACTGGCACCTTGGCTTACAGCTTGATCAAGACCCGCCGGCAGAAAGAACTCGAGGCAGTGCGAGCGGAGTTCGTCGAGCCAGCGATGGAACTCGCCGGCAACGAGAAATCTCGCCTGCCGATGACCGTGCCGGTGC
Source organism: Candidatus Multivoradales bacterium (assembly GCA_965248925.1). Lineage (GTDB taxonomy): Bacteria > Acidobacteriota > Thermoanaerobaculia > Multivoradales > J023 > CBDFLE01. The sequence goes on from CBDFLE010000006.1 coordinate 4,502,143, forward strand.
TGCTCGAAGCCAGCCCCGAGGTCACCCCCTTGGTCGATGCGGAGGGCGGCGGCTCGCGTTTCACCGACGAGCTGGTGCCGCAGATGCGCGAGTGGTTGTTTGGCGAACTCGGGGTCTTGTTCCCGGGCGTTCGGGTACGGGGCGATTCGGCTCACCTGGAGAGCCACAGCTATACCTTGTTCGTCAACGAAGTGCCGGTGGCGCGCGGTGTGGCGATGGCTGACCGGGTGTTCGTTGGCGATAATCTGGAGCAGATCCTGATGCTCGGCATCGAGGGGGTGCGCGGGCCCCACCACAGCGCCGACCGGGATGGCCTGTGGCTCAGCCCGGAGGAGGCGCGCCAAGTCGAGCAGGCGCAGGGGGGTGGCGCTTTCATGCAGCCCGAGGAGTTTATCGTCGTCCATCTGTCGAATGTCTTGCGGCGCAAGGTCGACGAGTTGATCGGCATCCAGGACGTGCAGAACATCCTCGACCTGATGGAGCAGCAGGGTTTCGAAGCCCTGGTCCAGGCGGTGGTACCGCGGTTGATCTCGGTACCCCAGCTGACCGAGATCATGAAACTGCTGCTCGCCGAGGAGATCTCGGTCAAGAATATGGTGGCGATTCTCGAAGCCTTGGCGCGCACTGGCGCCTCGGAATCAGACCCCATGGTGTTGGCCGAACACGTGCGGGTGGGCCTGAAGCGCTACATCGGCTTCAAATTCTCCCGCGGCCGCTCGGTGGTGCCGGTCTATCTGATCGATCCGCAGATCGAGCAGCAGGTCCAGGCGGCGCTGCGCAAGACTGCCAACGGTACCTCGCTCCAGCTGGCGCCCGAGGCCAGTCGGCAGATTGTCAGTGCATTCCGCGATATCCTCGGCGCGGCCGAGGCCGAAGGCCCGCCGATCGTGCTCACCCAGATGAATGTGCGACCGCATGTCAAGCAGCTGCTGGCGCGCGCCCACCCCGAAGCGGCGGTGCTGTCGTTCCAGGAGCTGCCCAGTGATTTGCAGCTGCAGCCGGTGGGCAGGATCACCTTGGATCAGCCGCAACTCGCCGCCAGTCCGGCCGAGTGAGCGGTGACCGGCAAGGAGAGAGCGCGAGATGTCATTTCAGGTGTTGGTGCAGAATCCGGCGGGCGAGGTGCTGCGCTGGGAGCTGGATAAGAGTTCGGTCTACCTCGGCCGTCTCGAGGGCAATGACATTCGTCTCACCCATTCGTTTGTCTCGGGCCTGCACTTGTTGATCGAGCGTCGCGGTAGCGGCTTTGTGGTCAAGGACTTGGGTTCTACCGAGGGAACCCTGTTGCGGGGCAAGGTGATCGAGCCGCACGTCGAACAGTCCTGGCGCTTCGGCGAGTCGTTGCAGATCGGTAATCTGGTGTTGCAGGTAGAGCCGGGAGAGGACGAGACCCTGGTCGAAGTGCTGCCCGAGTCCCTGACGGTCGGTGTCCGCGGGGAGCTACCGGCGGTTTCCGCAGCGAGCGCCCTGGGATCCGGCGCGGACGTCATCGACGCAGTTCCCAACGCCGCTGATGGCAACATCTTCGACACCGCGGCCAGCCCGCCGCGTGCGCCTGCGCGGCCGTTGCCTTGGGGGCTGATACTGCAATTCCTGGCCGCTTTCGTGGTCCTCGCCGGCGTCATGTTAGCGGTCGTCACTTTGTTGCTTTAGGAGTTCTTCATGGCGCCTGCAAAAATGCATGGAATTCTTCGTCTCGAGCAAGGCGAGGAGATTTTGGCTGAACTCGAGCTGACCCCGGGCCGGCCGGTGATTCTGGGTCGCTCCGAGCAGGCCGAGGTGCGGGTGCAGCACGCAACGGTGTCGCGTCGCCACGCCCGCCTGTGGATCGATGCTGAGGGTGCCCAACTAGAGGATCTGGGCTCATCCAACGGCACTTTGCTCGACGGCCAGAAAATAGAGGGCCAGGTGACCCTGGCCGATGGCCAGCGAATTCAGCTCGGCCAGCGAACAGTCGCCGAGCCGGTGAAAATTCGCTTTGAGGATCCGGCCGCCGGTGTGCTGCGGGAGATGGGGTTGTGGGACGATTCGCCAGCAGCCAGAACTAGAGCCGGGTCGTCGGCGGATGAAGAGGCGCCGGCTGAGAGCGGGCGAGAAGGGGCTGCGGCAACCGCTCCGGCAGGCACCAATTTGCCGGCCACCGATTCGTCGGCGGCAGCCTCCCCCTCCGCCGGCGAACGTCGGGTCGGCGAAGAGCTGCGAGATCCTCGGGTATTGTTGATCCTGGCCTTCGCTTTGGTGTTGGTGGCTGGCGCCAGCATTGGCTTGCTACGCTTCCTGCGTCCCGCGGCGACTTATTGGCGCTCAGTGCAGATCATGCCGGCGGAAATCGGTCCCGATGTCGCGGTGCGGCTGTCTAGTTTCGATATTGGCCGGGCTAGTGGACTGGAACTGTTGCTCGGTGACACGCCGGTAGAAGACTTGCAAGTCGAACGCGGCCGGCTGAGCTTTCGCGCTCCCCAGCTCGACACCCTGGGCGGCGGCAAACTCGGCTTACCGCTGGTGGCTCGGCGCGGTGGGGTGGAGGTCTATCAGCGGGTATTGACCTACAACGTGGTGCCGCGACTCGACCCTCTGCCGATCGAGCAGCTGCCGGTTGGCGAAGTCCTGACCTTGAGCGGTCGCGGGTTGCACGAAGATGCCAGCAAGATCGCGGTCTACTTTGGCGAGCAAGCTGGCTGGGTGCTAGAGAGCGATTCCCGGACCGTTCGCGTCCGAGTGCCGCCGGTGTTAGCTCAAGACTCGCCGCCGCGCTTGGCCTTGCGGGTCGAAGTGGATGGCTTGCGCGCCGCCGCTCCGCTGCCGGACTTCGCTATCTTGCCGTGGATTGGCGAGCCACTTCGACTGGAGCTGAGTGCCTCCTTTCGCGACCCGGTTGATGACACGGCTGGCGCTTGGCAGCTGCACCACGCCTTAGGTCCGGCTTATGTCCTGGACGGCCCGGCGCCGGCCGCGGACGGTTCTTTGCCGGCAGCCGTGGCGCAGGTGATCGAGCGTTGGAATCAACTGTTCGAAGTCGTTGAGCGCGATCCGAGGGTCCGTCTCGTCGGCCGGACGGCGGCGGAGTCGTGTGAGCTGGTGGCGGTTGGTGGGGCGGTGGGTGGAGCAGGCTTGAGTGTTGCCCGGTTCGCCCGTGGAGAGTTGGCGCTGGCCCTCGGCTTGCGGCCTGACGACCTCTCTAACCGCAATCTCTGCGCCCGTACCGCCAGTGTGTGGGATCACCTGCTCAATGCCTTTGCCAGGGGTCAGGAAGTGCGGGGCCTGGCCAGTCCGCCGCCCTATGTCAGGGTACTTGATCGACTGGTTGCGGCCAGCCGTTGGCGGGGTGGTAATGGGCGTCCGGCGGCCAGCGATCTAGTGGTGCTGGACGCCACCGATCGCGAGCGTTTGGCTCAGGCCTTTGCTAACCCTGGAGGCTGAGCACCCTTAGCGGCAGTAAGGGCTGGAGATCAGAACCTCGACTGCTGCTCTGCGTACCAACAAGTAGAAGGAGACATCAATGCTTGACCTCGAAGAACCCTTCCCCAGTTTTACCCTCGCGGCTGAAGATGGCTCGATGGTGAGTTCCCGTGACTTGCGCGGCGCTCCCCATCTGGTTTTCTTTGTTCCCAAGGCGGGCTCGCGAGCCTCGCGCCGGCAGCTAGTTGGTTTTCGCGATGCTTGGGCCGAGATCCAGAACGCCGGCCTGACTGTCTATGCGGTGACCTATGATTCGCCGGCCGAGAATCGGCAGCTGATCCGCGCCGAACGCTTACCCTTCTCGTTGCTCGCCGACCGGGGCAAGATCCTCGCCGAGGACGCCGAGGCCCGCGCCGGTTTCCTCAACTTCCCCCTACGCATATCTTTCTTGATGGCGGCGGATGGCACCCTGAAGAAGATCTACCTGGTGTCTAAGCCGAGCAGTCACGCTTTCGACGTGCTGGCGGATCTGGCCGCTCTTGATCTACGGCGGGCGCGCTTGGCGAGCTAGACCGTTGCCCTGGGCAGGGTTATCCGCCACCGGCAAGCGGCGGAAAACGCTGCTGCCGGTAAGCACTGATTCCCACAGATCGTCGGCTTCCTGGTTGTCGGGCAGGTCTCGGCTGAGGTGCCACTGGCTGTGGATCTGCCCTTCACCGGAGATCGGGTCGATCGTGTGCTGACCTACCCAGCAGCTGACCGACGAGGCCGCGGGGCCCGATTTCTCGGGATCCCCCCAATCGACGCAGAAGGCCACCAAATCGCCGTTCTGGAAGCCGCGTAGGGGATAGGCGTGGGCGTGGCTTGCCCGGCCGACGGCGGTGCGGTAGCTGCCGTGCAGCAATCGACCGCTGACCGTGAATTCTAGGGTCGAGCCGCGGTCGTTCCGCCATTGACCGCGCAGGTCGGGGGTTGCGGTGGGGGTTTCAGGGACTTGACCAAGGACCACCTGACTCAGCACGCAGCCGAGCCAAGCGGATCTCAATAGTTGTCGGCAGAGGCGCATCGACGTGGATCTGATGGTGGGTTGCAGCCTACTTGGCGAGCGACTTCGCCGCCGCCAACACGACCTCGGCGCTGAGCCGCTGGCGGTAGTCGGGATTGACGTATTGGAAGTTGATCACTCCATCGGTGCCGACCAGGAAGACCGCTGGCACGGGCAGTTCCCAATGCCCCTTGCCGGTGCGTTCAACCAGGTCGATGCCATAGCCGCGGTAGACCTTCTTGGTCTTCTCGCCGAGTTTGAAAGCGATGCCGAAGGCGCGCGCTGCTTGCATTTCACTGTCGGCTAGCAGGCGGAACCGCCATTCGTTCTTGCCCGCGCCCTCTTGCAAGTTTTCAGGTTTGTCGGGAGTGATGGCGAGGATTTGAAAGCCTGTCTTCGCCAGCTCTTCTTCAATCGTGCGCAGCTGACCCAGCTGCGTAACGCAGTACGGTCACCAGCCGCCACGGTAGAAGATCAGCACCGTAGGTTGCAGGGCGACCAGCTCGCGCAGCTCGACGGCTTTGCCATCGGCGTCATGCAGGGTCACCGCCGGCACTTGACTGCCGTTCAGCAGGGGCCGAATCTCTTCGGCGGATGGGGCCGCGGTCGGCGATTCAGCCACTGCGGGGGCCGCGATGGCCAGCAGAAGAGCCAGGGTTGCCGCCGCGATCGGCGAGTTGATTCTCGACATTGGATCCTCCGGAGTCGGTTGAACAGGAGGGCCATTGTAGGACGCTTTGCTAGTTCTTGTCTTTGGCTTCGCGGATCAGTCGGCGGCGAATCCGGCGCAGGCGCGAGGTGTCGCCGCGAAAGCGCGAGATGCGCGCCTCCAAGATGGCCAGCAACCGCGGGTAGTCGATACCCAACAGACGCTCCGGGTCGAGCAGATCGGCGGCGTGCTTCCAGGTGCGGCCATCGGCGGACATCAGCCGGTCGACCTCGCGATTGAGCTGCAGCGAAGCGAAGGCCCAATGCTGACTGCCGATGCGAATCCGGGCGTCGTTGGCGAATTCTTGCAATTGTGCCAGCAAAGGCCCGGTCAGCGGATCGCGGCCGATCAGGTACCAGGTCAGCCGCGAGACCTCGGTGCCGAGCTCTTCGGCTGCTAATAGCAGGTTGGCGATGTCTTCTAGGGTTGGTTTTAGAACTGCGGACATACTTTCTCGCTAGGCTGTCCGGCGCGTCGGCCGGTCTACATCAGGACGGTACGAAGACCTCATCGATCGAGGGTTCAGCATCTGGGCGCTATGGCAAGAGAATACGGGTATTATCGGGTTTGACCAAAGTCGGGGCGTCAATCAGTAGGCATAGCGACGAAAACTCCCAAGATTGGTGCGGTTTGAAGGATCTGTCTGCGCTCCGGTACACTGCCGTTACTTTGAGTCAGGTCGAAGATATCTACGGTGCCTTGCTGAATAGCCTGAAGCGTGATGTTGATCGCGCCCGGCCAGGAGTAGTGCTTTCCCGGCTGGGTCGTTCCGAGGGTTATCTGCGCAATGTCTGGCATGGGCGCAGCTCGATCTCGCTGCGTCGTTTTCTGGAAGTGATCGAAGCGACCGGTTCGACGCCCGCACGCTTTTTCGAGAAGTCCTTCGATACGACACCAAGTGCCGAGACCTTCCTGCTTGCGATGGCGGGAGAACTCGTAGATCGCCGGCTTCCGGATGCCTTGAACGAGACCTTGATGGCTGGGATCGAAGGATCCCAGCCGGCGCGAAACCGGCCGGGCTTCGATCGCGAAGAAGCGGTCGAGAGGCTGGCGCAGAAGAGTGTGGCAGGCCAGCGACGCTTGCTTTGTAGAACTCAGCAGTATCGAGACGTGGAGTTTCTTCAGCTCTATCTGGAATATTTGGACGAGATGCGCTTCGATCATCGGCAGCAGGCGGCGCGGCTTGCCGAGACGATAGCGCTGAAGGTCGCGCCCCAGGCCTTTGGAACTCCCGCGCAATGTACCTCTCTTTTCTGCAAGGCACTAGGTATTCTCGCTTCCGCCGAAAGGATCAGTGGCCATCTGGCCAAAGCCGCCGCGGTGATTGGAGTCGCCCTGGCTGCAGCTAGGAAACGCGATCTCAAGCAGGCTAGAGCACGGCTGTTGGTTTGTTCTAGTTCGGTGTTGCGCGACAATTCTCAGCCGAACCGGGCCTTTCTTCTGCTTCGCGAAGCGCAGGAAATCTACTTCGACTGCGATGACATGGTTGCCTTGGGGCAAGTTTCTATTGCTCGCGCGATCCTCTACTGCGAGTTGGGCTCCTATCCGGAAGCTCTGCGTTGCTACGATCGTGCGCTGATGCTGCTGCCGAGCCCAAATCGCACGCTGCGCCGCTGGCGTATGGCCTGTCATCAGGGGGCGGCTTTGGTGCATTTTCGTTTGAACGATTTCGACCAAGCCGAGCTGTGCCTGGCTGACGCGAGAGGTGAAAGTAGTGGCGAGAGCCACCACAACCGTGCCAAGCTTTTGCGGCTCGAAGGTCGGGTGGCGATTCGGCGTGGTGAGCATGAACGGGCCGAGCACCTTCTTCATCGAGCTTGGGGGTTGTTCAGCACTCGTAGTGATCCAAGGGCGCTCTTGACTCAGCTCGATCACTTGGAATCCCTGCTGTTGCGAGGGTGGATCATGGAGTCTCACAAGCTAGCAAACCATGTGGTCGCTAGTTTGCTCCGCAAACCTGAACTCAGCTCGATCAAGCCACTCGCCATAGACCTGAAGCGTGCCGTGGCTCAACAGCGCCTCACCGTGACGTTGATTCGCGAAGCTCAAGACCGAGCTGAGCGGCTTTGTTCGCCAAGCCAGTACCTATCGAGCTTCGGCATCTGAGGTTTGTTACCCGTTTGGGTCGATGGCCATGCCCCATTTCTGACATGCATTTGCAGAGTTCTTGTTCAGCATTCTCGTATTTCTCCTCTTGGTCGCGATCCGTACTGCACTGTGTTGTGTTGAGAATGTTTTAGAAGAGATTTCTCTTTCGTTCAGAGGTATTCGAGGTACTCGAAATTTATGGTCCTATTTGTCCCCTAATTCGCCACAATTTTGATTGTTTTGATAGAAAAATGAAGATTCATGTGTTTAGTGGTGCTTTGCGTAGATAATTTGCATATTTGATCCAATATATTCAATATTCGGCAATCCTCCGCGCCTTGAGATGCTGAAGGATTTTTTGACTCGGACTCGCATTCCTTGTGGAATGCGCAGCTCTGCTGCCGGTAAGACCAGCAAGTTACTGCCGCCAGCGGGTTCTTGCGCTACCGCTTTGGACTTCCTCGACCGGAATGGCCCCGGATGGATGGGGTCTTTCGCTGTTTCGGCCTGCTTCTAGCGGACTCGGCTCAGCGCTGATCGACGACGATCCGGCCACCGACCATCACGAAGTCGACCCGCTCGATGGCGTGGATGTCTTTGAGGGGGTTGCCTGACACGGCGATCAGGTCGGCCAGTTTGCCGGCGGCAAGGATGCCGCGATCGTCAACGCCAAGCAGGTCGGCGGCGGCCAGGGTAGCGCTTTGCAGGGCCGCCAACGGGGTCATGCCGCGATCTACCAGGACGCCGAACTCGCGGCCGTTGTCGCCGTGGGGATAGACCGCCGCATCGGTGCCGAAGGCGATCTTGACGCCTTCGCGAATTGCCTTTTCCAAGCTGGCCTTGGCCAGCGGCAGGATGCCCTTGGCTTTGGCGCGGATTACAGGTGGCAGGTTGTCGAGATCGATGGCCTCGACCAGGTAGGTGGTCGGTACCAGGTAGGTGCCGCGCGCTTTCATCTCGGTGATGATTTCGTCGGTCAGCATGGAGCCGTGCTCGATCGATGCGACTCCGGCTAGCACCGCCGCCAGGATGCCTTCAGAGCCGTGGGCGTGAGCGGCTACTTTGAGGCCGTGGCGGGCGGCTTCTTCGACCGCCACGCGCATCTCCTGGTCGCTGAATTGCTGGGCGCCCACCGGCCCCTCGAAGGACAGCACCCCGGCGGTGGCGCAGATCTTGATCACCTGGGCGCCGTGCTTGATCTGGTAACGCACCGCTCGCAGCACTTGGTCGGGGCCATCAGCGACACCGCTCTCTGGACCCGATTCCGCGAACCCCGGCGCGTAACCGGTGGTGTCGCAGTGGCCGCCGGTGATTCCCAGGCTGTGGCCGGCGGCAATGATCCGCGGGCCGTCGACGAAGCCTTGCTCGATGGCATTGCGCAGGGCGATGTCGGCGAAGCCGCTGGAGCCTACGTTGCGCACCGTGGTGAAACCCGCGGCCAAGGTCAGGCGGGCGTTGCGGACGCCGCGCAGGGCCGCTTCCGCCGCTGTCGTGGTAACGCCGCGATGCCGCCATTTACCACTGAGATCGAAAGTCAGGTGGGTGTGCATGTCCATCAGGCCGGGCAGCAGAGTGCGCTGGCCAAGCTCGATCACCTCGAGGCCGTGAGCCAGTTCCGGGCCGCCGACCGCGACTATGTGCTCGCCCTCGACCACCACCACGCGATCGCTCAGTAGTTGGCCGGACTCGATATCGAGCAGGTGAGCCGCCCGCACTGCGAGGCGGGTGGGCAGGGTCTCGGCCAGCGATGTCCCAGGCAACAAGGCCAGCGGCGCGAGAAGAACCTGGGTGACGAGGAAGACCTGGCTGAGGTGCTTACAGCGGCCCATCTCAAGAGTCTTCTGAGTTGGTTGGAGTCTCGCCATCGACGGCGGGTGGCGGCGCGCCAGTGTCTTCCACCACCGGCTTGCTGGCGTTGGCCTGAACCTCGGCCAAGGCTAGTAACAACTCAGCGTGCAGGCTGAGGATGGCTTGCCGTTGTTTGCGGTTGAGGCGCAGCCGCTGGTCGCAGTTCTTGCAGTTGATCCGCTGCTGATCGAAGCCGACGATGCGGTCGACGATGGCTGTCAGCTCGCCGGAGAGGGCCCCCAGCTGCTGGCCGATAGCGTCGCGCTGGGCCCGCTCATCGGCCAGCGCACCGTCGATCGCAGTGCTGATGGAGCGGGTGTCTTTGCCTACGGTTTTGAGCGCCTCGAAGGTGGCGTCGAGACGCAGCTGGATATCGTGGTTGTCCTGGTTGAGCAGCTCAAAACCCTTCATCACGGTGGCGAAGTAGTCGTCTAGGTAGGCCGAAACCTCGTTCTCGACTTGCTCGGGCACTAGTTCGAGGATGCGTTCCCGTTCTTCGTGCAGCTCGGTCAAGGCGCGTGGTACGGCTTCGATGACCGAATTCTCCATCTCTTCCCAGCGGCGGTTTTCGCGATCGAATCTCTGTTCCCAAGCGATCACCGACGCCTCAGCGCGGGCGCGCTCTTCATCGCAGGTTGCGAGCTGGGCTCGGAGTTCTTCGACTTCGGCCTTCGAGGCACAGCCGAAGCTGAGCAGGAATAGGGCGATCAGGAGCAAGGCGGAGAGCGGTCGCAAGAGCATGCAGATCTCCTTGGGGAACCCAAAAGCGGGATTTATTGCTGTCGCGGGCAACTATAGGCGCCGCGGTCGGGCGCGACAAGGCGGGTCGCCGACGTGTTGGGCACGGCGGAAGGCCCCTTCAGCTGTCGATCACGGCGCGGTGGCGTAACTTGTCGGCGGCGCGGGTGGTGGGGGCGTGAGTGAGAATCTGCTGGATTCCCTCGAGCGCTTTCACCGCATCGCCGACCGCTTGGTAGAGCAACACCTCGCCGTAGAGGTTTTGCGCCAGCACTTCTTGGCGTTCGCGCACCGTGGTGACATGGTCGCCAGTGGGGAAGTGTTGTAAATACTCGGCGCCATTGTCGAGACCGTCGTATTTCTTGGCCAGCTCAACCAGTCGCCGGTCGGCCAGCTGGCGCAACTCATCGTCCTCGATCTGGGCACTGAGTCGCGCCAGGGCAGCGAGACGGTCGAGAAAAGGAGCCAGGTTGCGCAGGCCGCGCACCGCTTTGACCCCGGCTTCGCTATCCGGGCCGCTGTCGGCGGCGCGCAGGTACTGCTCTACCGCGTCGGTCTGGCGGCCCAGCCGGCTGTAGGCGTTGCCCAGGGTCAGCGCTACTTCGGGACTTTCCTCGGCGGTGGGGTAGTTGCTGAGAAAGGTCTCCAGGAAAGCGGTCTGGTAGATGCCATCTCGCCACAGGGTGGCAGCTTTGGGGTAGAGCTTGTCGGCTGCGGCTCGCAGCTCGTCCATGCGCTGCTCCAGCTTGTCCACGAAGCCGCTTTTCGGGGTTAGAGTGCTGACTTCTTCGATCTCGATCAGGAAGGCCCGCACCAACTCGCCATAGTCGCGTTGCAACTCCTCGTTTTCGAGTTCTGTGTCGTGCAGCCGATCGAGGCGCTTGCCTCGCAACTCTTCGGCGCGCCGCCCTTGGGGCCAGGCGGTGAGGGCCGAGAACTCCAGATGTTGCTGTCCCTCGGACTTCTTGCGCGGCTCGGCGAGCCCCCAATCGAGCAGCGCCTTCTGGGTCAAGGCGCGATAGTCATCGGCCGGTCTGCGGTCTTCGATTTTGAGTTCAGCGGCGCGGACCTCGGCGGCCCGTTGGCGGGTGTCGGAGAAGGGGTGGGTGCGCCAGTAGCCGTAGACCTCGGACTGCGGCAGGCGGTCATTCATCAGTTGCCACAAGCGACGGGCACCGGCCGGGTCGAAACCGGCGGCAGCGGCGATCCGTTGGCCTTCGTCGTCGGCCTCGTCTTCGAAATCGCGGCTGTAATTGCGCAGTAGCAATTCCGAAAGCACCACACTCGACGCCAGGGTGCCCTGAATCAGGTCCCCTTTGCGATTGTCCGAGTAGGTGCCGTCGCGAGTTGGCGTGCGCTCGTCGTCGACCCCGATCAGTACTCCGGCCAGGGTTGCCAGACTGAGCAGATTCAACAGCGTGGCGCGACGTTTAAGGCGCATGCCGTGGGCTCGTGTCACATGGGCGATTTCGTGCCCCAGCAAACAAGCCAGCATATCGTCGTCGAGTCCCAGGTCGAGCATGCCACGGGTGACGAAAATATGCCCACCGGGCAGGGCAAAGGCGTTTGGCACCGGAATCTCTGCGAGGAAAAACGAGAAAGGGTAGTCGCTGAATTGGGCTTGTTGGGCGAGTTCATAGCCGATGTCGGCTATCCGCCGCAGCTCTTCCGGCCGGTCGCCGCTGCCGTACTCAGCCAACGCCTGGCGACTGGCTTCGAAGCTTTTCGCGAACAGATCTTGGTTCTTGATCTCTATGTTCTGGGCCGCGCTCATCAGTGGCGTCAGCAGAGGCGTGCAGAGGGCCAGGGATAGAGAGCAGTAGAAGCGCAGCGAGCGAGGGCCACGGGCGGAGCGGAAATCGTCCATGGGCTCATTCTAAAGCACGCTCCATGCCAATCCTGGGGCGAGGCTGTGATAAATTCCCGCGCCATGAGCGAGCTAGTTATAGAAGTCCCGACCGACAAGGGCAGCATGGCAGAGCTTCGGGAGGCTCTCGATACCGCGTTCAAGAGTCAATTCCCCGGCGGCATGTTGAAGGCGCAGTGGGCCGAGGAGGTGCTGGAACTCCGTGGTCCCGGTGCCAAGGGTTCGATTGTCTTCGAAGCGGGCCAACTGGTGGGCCGGGCCAAACTCTCACCGCCCGCCAGCATGATGAAGCCGATGATCCTGCAAAAGGTGACCGCGGCTCTCGAAGCCGCCGTGGCCACGGCCTGATCGGCTCAACTCGTGGGCATCGTGTCGCCGTCCTCGCTGCCCTCCGTGCTGGCCGCGCGAGCGGTGAGACATGGCGAGGAACCCTGGCTGTTTTATCGTCGCGAGCAACATTGGCGCTGGCTGTCCTGGGGGCAGCTGGCCGATCAAGTGGCGCGTGGCGCTGCGCGGCTGCGCGGCTCTGCTATCGCCGCTGAATCGAACGCTCCTTTGGGCTATGCCTGTTGCCCACCAGCAGCGGCCGTAGCCGTCGATCTGGCGTTGCAAGCTGCCGGCCTGGCCGGTATGGCTTGCGGCGGCGAACCTGCCGCGGCTCGGCACCAAGCTGAACAGGCGGGCTGCGCTGGCTGGCTGGAGGTGGCCGAGGACAACGTTAGCGGGTCCCCGGTCTCGCCTGCTCTTCCCACCTTGCGCCTGCCCACGGCGCAGTCGCGGTTGCGCCGTTGGCAAGGGCAGACGCTGGCACCCGATGCCCGACTCTCCCCACCCTCGTGGACCGCTTTACTCGACTGGAGCAAGCAGTTTCCTGCCAACCAGGAACGCTGGGTCGCCCACAGCGGGGTTGGGCTAGAACAGCCCGTGGGCCGTGCCTTGCTCGCTTGGAGCCTGCTCACCGGAGCGGCATTGGCACTGCCTCCAGCGGGCGCAGAGCTGGTTGCTGATTTGCTGTGGACTCGGCCCCATTTGGTGTTCGCCCCGGCGGCGGAACTCTCTCTGCTGGCGACGGCGCTTGAAGATCGCCGTCATCGTCGAAGTAGTCGATTGTTGGTGGTCTCGGCGAGCGACGGTGGCGTATTGAGCGACCAGGGCCAAGCTGCTGTCTGGGACCGTCTCGGGGTTCTCTGGCTGCCCCCTCCTCCTTCTCCGTCTCCTTGAGCAGCGCCAGATTTGCTGCCGCTTACGCCGCGACGCGGCGCGGCTTCGGGCTAAGATAGTGGTCATCGGTCTGGCACCGATTCCGCAACTCACTCCGGCCGGCATTGCCGGGCCGTCAGTAGTCAGGAGGATTCATGGCAGAGAGACCTTCCCCAGACGCCGCCATCAACGCCACCACCGCCGCTCAGCTGAACGGTGATGTGGCGGCCGTGAGCCGCGAGATTCAGCAACGGGCCGATTCGGTGTGGACCCGGGGTGCCGGTCAGGCGCCGATGATCGCCAAGCGTCGGCGCCAGGCGCTCAAGAGTTCGCGCGGCCGGGTGGCGATTGTCGATGGTTGCCGCACTCCCTTCGCCAAGGCTGGTACGGTGTACTCGCAGATGGATGTGGTCGATCTGGCCAGCCGTCCGGTGGTGGCGCTGGTCAGCCGCATGGGGCTGGATCCGCAGCAGATCGACCTGTCGATTTTCGGTCTGGTGGTGCCGTTGCTGGCCGCCCCCAACCTGGGCCGCGAGGTGGTGCTGCGCGCCGGGCTGCCGAAGACGATCGAGGGCAGCACGGTCAATCTGGCCTGTGCCTCCTCTAATCGGGCCATCACCAGCGCTGCCGAAGCGATTCTGGCGGGCCAGGCGGAGGTAGTGCTGGCGGGGGGCGCCGAGTCGCTGTCCAACCCGCCAATCCTCTACTCGCGCAATGCTTCGCAGCGCTTCGTCGAACTCAGCAAGGCTCGCTCGGTGGCGCGCAAGGCTCAGATCGTCGGCAAGTTGCGGCCCAAGGATCTGCTGCCGGTAGCACCAGCGATCGCCGAGTACACCACCGGCATGAGTATGGGACAGGCTTGCGAGAAGATGGCCAAGGAGAATGGCATCTCGCGCCAGGCGCAGGATGAAATCGCCCTTTTGTCGCATCAGCGGGCGGCCGCGGCGACTGCTGCCGGGTGGTTCGATTCACAGATCGTGCCGACTTTTCCAACAGGGCAGTGGGACCAACCGGTGACGGCGGACACAGGCATTCGCCCGACCACGTCGTTGGAGCGTTTGGCCGAACTCAAGCCAGTCTTCGACCGCGGCTATGGCACTCTGACCGCCGGTAACTCCAGTCCGCTGACCGATGGTGCTTCGGCGGTGATCCTGATGAGCGAGAAAAAGGCCGCGGCGCTGGGCTACGAGCCATTGGGCTATATCCGCTCTTACGCCTACGCCGCTCTCGATCCGGCGACCCAACTGCTGCAAGGGCCTGCCTACGCCGCTCCTCAGGCTCTCGACCGCGCCGGCATGAAGCTCGCCGATATTGACTTGGTGGAAATGCACGAGGCCTTCGCGGCGCAGATCGTGTCGAATATGAAAGCCTTTGCCTCGAAACGCTTCGCCCGCCAGGAACTGGGCCGCAGTCAGCCTCTGGGGGAGATCGATTTACAGCGTTTTAACGTCACCGGCGGTTCGATCGCCATTGGCCATCCCTTCGGCGCCACCGGTGCACGGGTCACCCTGCAGGTGCTCAACGAACTCGCCCGGCGCGGCTTGGGCACCGGCCTGATCACGGTCTGTGCCGCCGGCGGCAATGGCTTTTCGATGGTCGTTGAGCGCTGATCCGAGCATGATGTCGACCCCTGCCGCGCCTTTGCCGCCATCCCAGCGTCCTCTCGAAGGGCTACTGGTGATCGACCTGAGTCGCTACCTACCCGGACCGTTGGTCAGTCGCTTGCTTGCTGATCTGGGTGCTCGAGTGCTGAAGATCGAGGAGCCTGGCCTCGGTGATCCATCTCGTCAGGCGCCACCAGCGGTCGCTGGCCAGAGCGCGTTAGCGACTCTCTTGCTGGCGGGTCATGAGAGCGTGGCGCTTGATCTTGGCAAGGAGGCGGCGCGGGAAGTGCTCGATGGTCTGCTGGAATCGGCCGACGTGCTGGTGGAGAGCTTTCGCCCTGGCAAGCTGGCCAGTTTCGGATTGGCTCCACGACGCCTGCGGCAACGCTTTCCCTCGCTGGTGATTTGTTCCCTGACCGGTTGGGGGCAGGAGGGGCCGTACGCCCAACGCGCCGGCCACGATCTGGGCTACCAGGCGGTGGCCGGTAGCCTGGCTCCCGGTAGCGGCATGCCGGCGGTTCAAGTGGCCGACATGGTCGGCGGTTGGAGTGCCGCCAACGCCGTGTTGGCCGCCTTGTTGCGGCGCCAGCAAACCGGCGATGGCAGCTGGATCGACAGTGCCTTGCTCGACGCCGCTGGCCATGCCAATTTGATGGCGGTGGCGGCTGAGGCCGCGGCCGGCAAGCAGATCGGCGAGCGCTTGCTACTGACCGGCGCCTTGCCCTGCTATGACCTCTATCGCTCCCGCGATGGTCGGCCGGTGGCCATTGCGGCCCTCGAAGCCAAGTTCTGGCGCCTGTTTTGCCTTGCCGTTGGCCGCCGTGACCTGATCCGCCAGCGGCTTAGTGCCGAGCCGCAAATCAAGCAGAAGATCGCCGATTTGATCGCCAGCCGCACCGGCGAGGAGTGGGCGCAGCTGTTTGCCGAGCAGGACTTTCCGGCCGAGCTGGTGCTGTCGCAGGCCGAGGCGCGGGAACATCCGCAAGTGCGGGCCCGGGGCCTGCTGCGACATGGCCAGGACGGACTCGACCGGATGGCTTATCCGGCATTGATCGACGGTCAACGGCCAGGCGGGGGCGGCGCCTTGGCGCAACTTGGTGAGCACACCCGGGCGGTGCTGGAGGAGTTTGGTCTGAGTTTCGAGGGCTCGCCGCTGCGCCGCCGGGCCAGCGGGGTTGGCCGCCGGCCTAGCCTGCGGCGATGGGTTTCGAGGCGGGTCTTGAAGCGCCGCCCGGAGGGCCGCTAGGCATCCTCCAGGGGCCACTCCTTGACGCTTCTCAGGGCCACCGGTAGAGTGCTCTGCGAGCCTTCACCTAGCCTGACCTGGACCCTCTGGCAGTAGAGTTTCGCAATAAGACGTACGCCCCTATCTCTCAATGCACTCCAGAATTCATCTTTGCGGTCTGGCACCACTGATGGCGCGGCTCAAGGTTCTACCCACGGTGCTAGTCACCGTGTTACTGACCAGCGCGCTGCTGTTGCTTGGTGGCTGTAGCTCGTTGAAGAACGCGGCCATCGGCCAAGTGGCCAAGGCGCTGACCACAACCGGCGACCTATTTGCTTCAGACGACGATCCTCAGCTGGTGCGCGAGGCGACCCCTTTCGCCCTGAAGGTTTTCGAGGGCTTGATTCTGCAGCGACCGCAGGACGCTGACTTGCTACTTGCCACTTGCCAGGCTTTCACCCAATACACTTTGGCTTTTATAGAGATCGATGCGCGCCAATACGAGTTTAGCGATTTCCGCCGCGCCCGCGCTCTGGGCCAGCGGGCGTTGCGTCTTCACCTGCGCGCCAAGGGCTATTGCAGTCGTGCTTTGGAGCTGACCTTCCCCGGCATTTTGCAACAGCTCCAGCAGCGGCCGGAGGAGGCGCTGGCGAACATAGGCGAGCAGCATATCCGGCTGCTCTTTTGGAGCGGAGCGTCGTGGGGTGCCTCGGTAGCGCGGGGCTTGGACCGCCCAGAGTTGCTGGCTGAAGTGCCGGTGGTGCGAGCTTTGGCGCTGCGCTCCTTGGAACTCGATCCTGAATATGAGCGCGGCTTGCTGCAAGAAGCGATGCTGGTGCTCGAGTCCATCGAATTGATGGGCGGCTCGCCCGAGAAGGCACGGCAGCATTTCGAGCGCGCTTTGGAGATCAGCGGCGGCCAGCGGGTCAGTCCCTACGTGGCCTATGCCTCAGCTGTCTCGGTGCCGAGCCAGGAGCGCGCTGAGTTTGAGCGTTTGCTGCGCCAGGCTCTGGCCATCGACGCTTATGCACCGGGTCCGGATCGGCTCGCCAACTTGGTCAACCAGCGTTTGGCGCGGATCTTGCTTTCTCAGATTGATGATCTCTTCCTCGACGATCTTGGAGACGACTGGGACGATTCGGAAGGGACCACCGAAGCCTCGGGCGATTCGCCCGAGAATCTATGAAGTCAACGAGAGGAGGCCCGATGAGCTCACCTCGATGGATCGATCGAACGATTCTAACGACCTTTTTCTGCCTTCTGCCATCGCTGCTCACGGCACCGATGGCGGAGGCCAAGATGACCCTCAAGATGGCCACCCTGGTGCCCGCCGGCTCGGTGTGGGACAACGCCTTGCGCGAGATGGGAGCCGAGTGGCAGGAGGCTACCGAGGGCGAAGTAGTGATGCGACTTTACGGCGGTGGCCGGGCCGGTGATGAGCCCGATGTGGTGCGCAAGATGCGCATCGGCCAGCTGCATGCCGGGGCGCTCACCGTCGGCGGTTTGAGCGAGATCGACAAGGGCTTCGAGATCTTCGAGATCCCGATGTTCTTCGAGTCTTATCCCGAGCTTTTCCATGTGCTCGACAAGTTGCGTCCCGAACTTGAGAAGCGGCTTGAGGCGAAGGGCTTCGTGCTCTTGCATTGGGGCCATGGTGGCTGGGTGCATTTCTTTTCCAAAGAGCCGGTGCGCACGGTCGATGATCTGCGGCGGCAGAAGCTGTTCGCCTGGGCCGGCAATGATGCGATGGTGCAACTCTGGCGGGCCAACGGTTTCAAACCAGTCGCCTTGGCGGCGACCGACATCATGACCGGCCTGCAAACCGGCATGATCGAGGCCCTGCCCACCACTCCGTTGGCGGCCTTGTCGTTGCAGTGGTACAGCCAGACCCCCTACATGCAGGACATCGGCTTGGCGCCGCTGGTTGGCGCGACGGTGGTGACTAAGAAGGCTTGGGACCGCATCTCGCCTGCGCATCAGAAGGAGATCCGGCGGGCGGCGCAACGCACCGAGCAGCTGCTAGCCCGACAGATTCCGCAACAAGATGCCAGTGCGGTCGAGCAGATGAAAGGCCGGGGTTTGAGCGTGGTCGAGGTCGACGACGCCACCGTCGCGATGTGGCGGGCGGCGGCGAATGAGTTCACTCAGGTCAAGCGAGAGACGATGGAGGCCAAGGATCTGCTCGATCTGGCCCGACGTGAGCGCGACGCTTTCCGTGCCGCCCATGCGGAGGGGGACTCCTGAACCAAGCCCTCGGTCGTCTGGGCCGGCTATTCGGTCGCTGCGAGGGTGGCCTGGCCAGCTTGGCACTGGCTTTGATGGCCTTGTTGCCGCTGGCTGAACTGCTCAGTCGGGCGCTGCTGGGTCACGGCTTGCCGGGCTCGGGACCGTTTGTCCAGCACCTCACGCTGTGGGTTGGATTCTTGGGCGCCGCGTTGGCTGCTGCCGAAGGCCGGCTATTGGAGTTGGCTACCGGCACCTTTTTGCCCGCCGGTCGGCCGCGGGAGATTGCCAAGGTGTTCTCTGCCACGGTCGGGGTGGCGGTGTCGGCCTTGCTCTGCCGCGCGTCCCTCGACTTGGTGCTGATCGAGCGCCAGGCTGGCACCGAGGTGGCTGGGTTGCCGACTTGGGTGGCACAGGTGGTGCTGCCGATCTCGTTTGCGGCGATTGCCCTGCGCCTGCTGTGGCGGGCCGGCGACAGCGCCTGGCCTCGGTTGCTGGCGGCGGCAGGGCTGGCGATTGGTATCTGGATCGGCCAAGTGCCTTATTTGCTCGAGTTCCGTCCGGCGTGGCCAGCGCTGCTGGTGATCGTCTTGGCTACTTTGCTCGGCGGGCCGATCTTCGTCGCTCTCGGCGGTGCGGCGATCTTCCTCTTCATGGCCGATGGAGTGCCGATTGCCGCGGTGCCGGCGGAGACCTACCGGTTGGCGGTTTCGCCCACTCTGGCGGCCATCCCGCTGTTTACTCTGACCGGCTTTTTGCTCGCCGAAGGCAAGGCATCTGAGCGCTTGGTTGGTGTTTTCCGCGCCTTGGTGGGCTGGATTCCGGGCGGCACGGCAGTGGTGGCGGCGGTGGTCTGTGCGTTCTTTACCGTTTTCACCGGTGGCTCCGGAGTGACCATCCTGGCGCTTGGTGGCCTGCTCTTCCAGGCCTTGCAGGCGGATGGTTATCGTGAGCGGTTCTCGCTCGGACTGCTCACCGCCAGCGGCTCTTTGGGGTTGTTGTTGCCGCCGGCTCTGCCGCTGATTCTCTATGGCATTGTTGCCCAGGTGCCGATTCGAGATTTATTCTTGGGTGGCCTTTTTCCAGGGCTGATCTTGGTCGGCTTGGTGGCCGCTTGGGGAGTCCGGGAGGGTCTGCGCACCTCCGCGAGCCGAACTAGATTCAATGGTCGGGAGGCTTTGGCGGCAATCTGGCGGGGCAAGTGGGAACTGATGTTGCCGGTGTTCCTGCTGGTGGCAATCTTCAGCGGTCTCGCCACCCTGGTGGAAGCGGCCGCCTTGTCTGCGTTCTATGCCTTCGTGGTACAGGTTTTCATCCATCGTGACTTGCACCTGATCCGTGACCTGCCGGGGGTGCTGCGGCGCTGCGCCGTCTTGGTCGGTGGTGTGCTGGTGATTCTCGGCGTGGCGATGGGTTTGACCAGTTATTTGGTGGATGCGGATGTCCCCACCGTGGTGCTCGATTGGATGCAGAGTCATGTGTCCTCGCCGCTGGTGTTCTTGCTGATCCTCAACGTCTTCTTGCTGTTGGTGGGTTGCTTGATGGACATCTTCTCGGCGACGGTGGTGGTGGTGCCGCTAATTGTTCCCCTGGGGGCGGCGTTCGGCATCGATCCGATCCATTTGGGAATCATCTTCGTCGCCAATCTGGAACTTGGCTATTTGACTCCGCCGGTGGGGCTCAACCTGTTCTTGGCTTCCTACCGCTTTGAGCGTCCGCTGCTGACGATTTACCGGGCGGCGGTGCCAATGTTGGTGATTCTCGGCCTCGGTGTTTTGTTGATTACTTACGTGCCGGTACTGACCACCGGTATCTTCAGCTTGCTCGGCCGCTGACCGATGAGCGCCGCCCCGGGCTGCTCCGACCTTCGCCTAGCGCCGCTTGAGCGGGCGCGGTTGATGCTGATGGTCAGCCTGGTGCTGACCGCATTGCTCTATGCGATCCCCTGGGGCCGCTTCCTGGCCTATCCACCGATGTTGATCTCCACCTTGGCGCACGAGATGGGTCACGGCGTGGCCGCACTGTTGGTGGGGGGCAGCTTTCACCGCTTCGAGATGTGGTCCGATGGCTCGGGGGTGGCGGTGTGGAGTGGGGAGTTCGGACGCCTGGGCCGCGCCTTGGTGGCTGCGGGCGGTTTGGTGGGACCGGCGCTGGTGGCTGCGGTGGCGTTTGCTGCCGGGCGTCGGGAACGGGTGGCGCGGAGCTGTTTGGTGGTGTTTATCGCCGTCTTGGTGTTGGCCTTGCTGCTGGTGGTGCGCAATCCCTTCGGCTTGGCCTTTGTCAGCTTGCTGGTGTTGGTCGGTGGGTTGGTGGTGCTGCGTGGTGGTGGCGAGCTGGCGCAGCTGCTGCTGGTGTTTCTGGCCGTGCAGCTGGCTCTGTCGGTGTTCTCCCGCGGCGACTATCTATTCACCCCAGTGGCGGTGACCGCTGCTGGCACCCTGCCGAGCGATGTGGGTCAGATCGCCGCCGCCTTATGGTTGCCCTTTTGGTTTTGGGGTGGCTTGTGTGGAGCCGTCTCGGTGGCGGTGTTGGCGTTTGGATTGTGGATTTTTTGGCGACGTTGAGGTGGCGCACGATGGCTAAGAGGATTTCGAAGATCTTCGTCCTTCTGCTGCTCTCGCTGCTGCTGGCGGCGGTGGTGGCGCTGCTGTGGCTGCGCTCCAGCGGCCTACCGGCACGGGATGGCGAGCATGTTTTGGCCGCTATCGATGCCTCGGTGACAGTGCGCTGGGACCGTTGGGGGGTGCCGGCGGTCGTCGCGGCGAGCGAGAGTGATCTGATCGCTGCTCAGGGCTGGCTGCACGCCAATGATCGCCTGACCCAGATGGAGATTGGCCGGCGGGCGGCAGCCGGTCGCCTGGCGGAACTCTTTGGCGAGGCGGCTCTCGACACCGACATCTACTTTCGTACTCTGCGCATCGAGCAGGCCATCGACGCCATGGAGGCACAGCTGTCAGCGCGTTCGCGGCGCTGGTTGGAGGCTTACGCCCGCGGGGTCAATGCTTGGTTGGCAGAGCGCGGCAGCGATCTACCGCCCGGCCTGCGCTTGCTCGGCGTTGATCCGGAGCCATGGCAGATTCGCGACAGCCTGGCCTTCGTTTTGCTGATGGCTCGCGATTTGTCGTTTTGGAATGGGCGGCCGGAGGAGGAGCGCTTTCGCTGGCTTCGGGCTTTGGGTGCCGGCACGGTGCGGGAGCTGCTCGCCGATCCACACCTTCATGTACCGCCAGAGATCGCCGCTCTGGCTGCCGATCCGGCTTTCGAGCCCGCTGCCGCGGCAGACCTGGGGGTCGGCGGACCACTGGCTTCGCCGGGTAGTAACAACTGGGCAGTGGGGCCGAGCCGTAGTGCTCAGGGCCATGCCATGCTGGCCAACGATCCTCACCTAGGACTCAATCTGCCAGCTATCTGGTACCAGGTGATGCTGCGTTCGCCGGGCTACGAAGCCGCTGGCATGTCTCTGCCCGGAGCCCCCGGAGTGGTGATCGGCCGCGGTCCGCACGTCGCTTGGGCTTTGACCAACGTGATGTTGGACGACCACGATGTGTTTTTCGAGCAGCTCGACGAAAGCGGCGAACGCTACTTGCGCGGTGAGCGGTGGCTGCCGATCGAGTTCCGCCAAGAGACGATTGTTCTGCGCGGTGGCGAAGAGCGGCTGGTCGAATTCCGCGCGACCGATATCGGGCCCCTGCTGGCGGCCGACAGCGAACTCGGCCTGCCGCCTCGCAGCCTGGCTTGGACGGCTTACTACGGCGGCGATCCCTTCGCTACCTTTGGCGGTTTGGCAGCAGCTCGGACGGTGGCTGAGGTGCGAGCCGCGGTCGCGAGCTACTTCTGTCCGGCGCAGAATCTGGTGGTGGCATTCGACTCTGGAGAGCTTTTCTACACGGTGATCGGTCGAGTGCCGGCGCGGCGCCGGGGTGACGGTCGGCTGCCGTCGCCGGGTTGGTTGCAGGAGTATGGCTGGGATGGCTTGCGCTCCCCTGACTCCAATCCCTGGCTGAGCGCCCCGGCGGAAGATTTTTTAGCTACCGCCAACAGCGACATCCGTCCCGCCGGCTACGAGCTGCCGCTGACGGCCGATTTCTATCAGCCGTTTCGCCATCGTCGAATCGCTGATCGGCTCAGCGAACGTCGCGATTGGAGCGTCGCCAATTTCGCCGAATTACAGGGTGATGTGGTGTCTCTCTATGCCGATCGCTTGATCGCCACTCTCGACGACGACTATCCAGACGATGCTGGCCTGGCGGCGGCGGAACTTCGCAACTGGGATCGCGCTCATCGGCAGCAGGGAACAGCAGCGCTGTTCGCCCTTTTCGAGCGCTCCTTGCGGCAAGCGATTTTTGTCGATGAGGCCGAGGCTGCTGGTTTGCGGCGGGTCGACGACAGCTCCACCACCGTGCGTCTGCTCGAGGGCAAGATGGTCGAGCTGTGGTTCGACGATGTCACCACCGTTGCCGTCGAAGAGCGCCGGCAAGTGGTCGCGGCTTCCTTGGCAGAGGCCTGGCTCCAGGGCGTCGAGCGTTGGGGTGGTGAGGTCGCTCAGTGGGACTACGGCTCTATCCACCAGCTCACCCTGACCCATCCTCTCGATCCGCTGCCCTTGTTTGGACGTTGGGCCCGGCGCGGTCCCTTCGAGCTGCCCGGAACCGGCGCCGCGATCAACGCTTTCGCCGGTCCCTGGCGCGGAGATATTCAGCAGATTGGCCATGGGCCGTCGATGCGCTGGATAGTCGATTGGAGCCAACCCGAGAAGGTGTTCGCCGGCCTGCCCGGCGGTCAGTCAGGGCATCCGGCCGATGTCCACTACAGCGATCGCTTGCAACCCTATTTGGCAGGTGAGCTACAAGAGTTTGGCTGGTCGGAAGCCGAGATCGAGGCGCGGACAACCGGCAGGCTGAAGTTGGTTCCGGGGCCTTGAAGATTGCCTTGTATCAGCCGCCTTTCCTGCCCAGCAAGGTGGTCGGTCTTGCATTCAGCGGGTGGCCGGCGTAGCCTCTCGTCTCGCCGCCAACTCGTCCCTAGTCGCCAGGAGTCGTCCGCATGAGCCAGGCCTCGATCCACCCCGTTGCCGCACTGCTGAATCGTCAACTGGAGCAAGAGTCTCCAGAGATTCTTGCCGCGTTGTCGGCCTTGGGCCGCGGCGCGGTTTTTCCGCCTGACATCCCGGTCCAGGCTGCTGAAGCTCGCGACACGGAGTTCAACGGTACCATCGGCGTCTTCACCGACGGCCAAGGGGGAGCGGTGCCGCTGCCGGCCATTGCCGAGGGGCTGGCCTTGGAGCCGGCGCTGCGTGACCGGGCGCTGCTCTACTCACCGGTCGGTGGCCTGCCGGATCTGCGCCAGAGCTGGCGCCAATGGCAGCGGCGGGGAGTGGCGGAGGCGCCGCCCTCGAGTTTGCCGCTGGTCACCGCCGGGTTGACCCACGGACTTTCGCTGGTTGCGGACCTCTTTGGTGGCGCGGGTCGGCGGGTGGTGATTCCGGGCCCGTTCTGGGGCAACTACCGGCAGACCTTCACTTTGCGCACCGGTGCCGAGGTGGTTACCGAGCCCTGGATTGTCGATGGGCGCTTTCGGCCGCGACTGGTCGCGGCATGTCTACAGGACATGCCGGCGGCAGAACCGGCAGTGGTGCTGCTTAATTTTCCGTCCAATCCCGGCGGCTACTCGCCCACTGTGGCTGAGCGGGCCGAGCTGCGCGACGGCCTGCTGGAAATCGCCGAAGCTCGCCCTTTGGTGGTGCTGTGCGACGATGCATATGCTGGCGTCGTCTACGACTCGGAGATTCCCGCTGAGTCGATGTTTTGGCAGCTCTCCGGCGCTCATCGCCGGTTGCTGGCGGTGAAGGTGGATGGCGCCACCAAGGAACTCGCGTTCTTCGGCGGCCGGGTGGGCTTTCTGACTTTTGGCGTTGAGCATGGATCGAAGACTGAAGCGGCATTGGAAAGCAAGGTGATGGGCTTGCTGCGGGCTACCATCGGCTCGCCGGTGGCGGTCAGTCAGGTGCTGCTGCTGAAGGCCCTTCAGAGTGGCGAGGTGGAGCGGCAGATGGCTGATATTCACCGCATCGCCCACCGTCGCTATGCTGCCCTCCAGCCGTTGCTGGCTGACCTAGATCCCGCCTTACTGCGGCCACTGCCATTCAATTCCGGCTACTTTGTGCTCTTCGAGCTACCGGCTGGAGTCGACGCGGACGAGGTGCGCAAGCACTTGATCGAGAAATACTCGACCGGTGTGGTGTCGATCACCGAGCGCTATATTCGGCTGGCGATCTGCTCGGTGCGGGCTGACGATTTGGCCGAGATGGTGCGGCGGATCGAAAACGGCGTCCGCCAGCTTGTTGCAGGTACCACGGTCGATGGTGCAGCCTGATAGAGGTCATAAGAGTGGGGCTCTTGCTCTTCCTAAGACATTGGGATGTGGGCCAGCCCGGTAGTCATCTCGGTCAAAGTCTGCAACTCGTCGGCAATCGCTAGTGAGTTGCGCATCGCCGCGGCGACCAATTCTTGCTTCTCTGGGGTGTCGGCGAGTTGCTCGAGCAAGCTGCGGCCGCGGCGGTGGTGGTGTATCTCTTCGGGCTGAATCACCTTCTCGTAAAGCCTGGCGGTTTCCTTGTCGCCGACGGAGAGGCAGAACTTGATGAATTGATCGTTGCGTACCTCGGCCACCGCCTCACAGGCGAAAGGGCCGGCGGCGATCCGCTCCAAAGTGGTGTTCAGGCCTCGCAGGTATTGCTGCAGGGGGCTGGTGTCTGCCTTGGCGGCGTCGTAGTCGGACATGTCCTCGCCGAGCTGCTCCAACCGCTTCCAGATCAGTTGGAAATGGCGAATCTCGTCGGAACATTGCTCGGCCAGAACCGACTTGGCATCAATTTCCGGGGTGGTCGGAAGCCAATAGGCGGCGATCTCGCTGGCGTCGAGTTCAGTCTTCAGCGCCAGTTTGAGGAGATTTACGACATCTACTTGGCCGCCGGACTCGGCCTCCAGTGTTTCCTTCTCACCCAGGCGGGCAAATAGTGCTTGCATCTCGTCTACTAGGCCGGCGACGAAAGTTTCGGCGTCCACTGGAGTTCCCCATTCAAGTCGGTCTTCTAGGGTCAGAGTAGGTTTGAAGGGCATTCTAACCGCGATTTTCCCGCTGCTGAAGCCGATGTTCGAATAGCAGGGCTGCTATGCTCGGCATCGTCGGCGGTGATACTCGTCCGGCGGCGGTCTTCCGTGCAATGTCAGATCCACTATCAAATCCTCGCCAACCCACAGCCTTGCCGGCTGCTTGGGTCGTAGCTTGGGCGGCGGTGGCGCTGCTGCTGCCATTGCCTGTGGTTGGCCAGCCCGCCATGGCGCCGGCAGTGGTGGGCGCAGATTTGGCGGCACCGACCCGTCTGCATACCGAGCCGGATTTTTTTCTTCACTTCACGCTGCGCGGTGACGGAGTCACGGTGCGTTACACGCCGGGCTCCTTGGACCGCTCGGCCAATCTACAGTTCCGGCTCGAGCTGGCCGTTCGCTTGTTCGAGAAGTGGACCGATCAGCCGATACGGCTAACTACCCATGTGTTGAGCCGCGAAGAGTGGCTGCAATCCCGCTATCGGGTGCCCTTTGGGGTGCCGGTTCGTGCCTCCACCCATGCCCTGGTGGCGCCATCGGCGGGCGACGAGGACACCGTCGTCCTGTGGCGGGGGTTGCTCCAGGGCAAGTTGCCAGCAGTGCTCGGAGTGCCCATGCTGGGCACCCCGGAGGAGGTGGCGACGATGATTCTGGCCGATCGCGTCGTCCAACTCCAAGCCGCCGAGGTGTTAGTGGACGTCCACGGTCTGGCCGGCGATCATCACTGGGTGCGAGGGGTCATGGCCCACCTGGTGGACCTCAGCTTGTTGCGCCGCATGGAGCCCAGAAGGGAAGGTGATGTCGACCTCATGTACTCCTTGTTGGGCGAGCTTCACGGTGCCCGCGAACTTGCCGCCGACGACTATAACCCCGACCTGCCGCTCGCCGAGTGGCTGTGGTTTCAGGCCCAGTTTCACGCCGGGGCGAAGGCCATCCTCGACAAGGAAGGTAAGGGGTCGGTGAAAGCCATGCTGAAGCTCTCGCGGCGCGGAAGACTGCACGCCGAGCATCTGCGCAAGCGCTACAAATCGCTCGACCTGTGGCACCGAGAAACGTTCACCGCGGTCTCCTTGCGTCCTCCCCGCTGATTGAGCATCTCTAGCTAAGCCCTTACCGCCGTGCCCTCTAGGGCTCCATGGCCAGGGCTCGGAGTGTTAGCGCTCTCTGCCGAGGAGTGCTAGAATCGCCCTTGACATTGGCGCCTTTCCCGATTAGATTCTTGGCACTCGTCACTGGCGAGTGCTAGCAGAACCCAATACCGAACAGCTTCGAATAGAGCCTGTACAACCTTTTCCATTAGGAGGAGATCCCGTGAAAGTTCGTCCCCTGCATGACCGAGTTCTGGTGCAGCGCATCGACTCGACAGAGGAAGTTCGCGGCGGCATCATCATCCCCGATTCCGCCAAAGAGAAGCCGCAAGAGGCCATGGTAGTCGCCGTTGGCCCCGGCAAGCTCGACGATTCCGGCAACCGTTCGCCCATGGACGTCAAAGACGGCGACCGTGTGCTGATCGGCAAGTACTCAGGTAGCGAGATCAAGGTTGATGGTGACGATTACGTCATCCTGCGCGAGGACGAGATCCTCGGCGTGATCGCCAACTGACTGAATTTGAATGCAAGCGATTGCATTGCAGAAATAGAGGATAATCATGGCAAAGCAGATTACCTATGCTGAGGACGCCCGTTCGGCGATCCTGCGCGGCGTCAACCAGCTCGCCGACGCGGTCAAGGTCACGTTGGGTCCCAAGGGCCGCAACGTCGTCATCGAGAAGAGCTTCGGCTCACCGACCATCACCAAGGACGGGGTCACCGTGGCGAAGGAGATTGAACTCCCCAACCCGCACGAGAACCTCGGCGCGCAGATGGTGCGCGAGGTCGCTTCGAAGACTTCCGACATCGCGGGTGACGGCACCACCACCGCCACCGTGCTAGCCCAGGCGATTTATCGCGAGGGTTCCAAGAACGTCACCGCTGGCGCCAACCCGATGTCGCTGAAGCGCGGTATCGACTTGGCGGTGAAAACCGCGGTCAAGTCGATCGACGATCAGGCCAAGCCGGTACAGGGCTCGGACATCGCCCAGGTGGGCTCGATCTCGGCCAACAATGATAGCGAGATCGGCGGCATCATCGCCCAGGCGATGGATAAGGTCGGCAAAGACGGCGTCATCACCGTTGAAGAGGCCAAGGGCCTTGAGACCACTCTCGAAGTGGTCGAGGGCATGCAGTTTGACCGCGGCTACTTGTCGCCCTATTTCGTCACCGATCCGGATCGACTGGAGACGGTGCTCGAGAACGTCAAGATCTTGTTGCACGAGAAGAAGATCAGCTCGATGAAAGACATGCTGCCGGTACTTGAGCAAGTTGCCAAGCAAGGCCGCCCGTTCATGATCATCGCTGAGGATCTCGAGGGCGAGGCGCTGGCCACCCTGGTGGTCAACAAACTGCGCGGCACCTCAGCGTGGCGGCGGTCAAAGCCCCAGGCTTCGGCGATCGTCGCAAGGCCATGCTCGAGGATATCGCCACCCTCACCGGTGGCAAGGTGATCACCGACGATCTCGGCATCAAGCTCGAGAACGTACATTGGGAAGACCTCGGCGAGGCCAAGAAAGTAGTGATCACCAAGGACGAGACCACCATCGTCACCGACTCCGACAGTGCCAAGCGCCGCGAGGACATCGCGGGTCGGGTCAAGCAGATTCGCAATCAGATCGAGGAGACCTCCTCGGACTACGATCGCGAGAAGCTGCAAGAGCGGCTGGCCAAGTTGGTCGGCGGCGTGGCGGTGATCCGCGTCGGCGCGGCCACCGAGACCGAGATGAAAGAGAAGAAGGCCCGGGTCGAGGATGCCATGCACGCCACCAAGGCGGCGGTTGAAGAGGGCATCGTACCGGGTGGTGGTATCACCTTGCTGCGAGCGGCGACCGCTCTCGAGTCGCTCGACGTCGAAGGTGACATGGCGGTTGGCGTGCGGATCGTTCGCCGGGCGCTCGAAGAGCCTATCCGTCAGATCGCTGAGAACTCTGGTGAAGAGGGCTCGGTGATCTGCAAGGAAGCCTTCGGTAAAGAGGGCGCGGTGGGCTTCAACGCCGCCAAGGGAGTGTTCGAGGATCTGCTGCAAGCCGGCGTCATCGACCCGGCCAAGGTGACCAAGAACGCGCTCCAGAACGCGGCCTCGATCGCCGGTCTCCTGCTCACCACCGAAGCGATGGTGACCGAGATCAAAGAGAAGAGCGACGACCATGGCGGCGGTGGTGCCCCTCCGGGCATGGGCGGCATGGGCGGTATGGGCGGCATGATGTAAGACGCCCTGATTGCTGGCCGGTGCTTCGCGCGCCGGCCCTGCCGAGGCCGGTTCCTTCACGGGAGCCGGCCTTTTCGCTACTGGCCTTTCGGCAGCAGTGCCGGCAGAGCTGCCTCAGTCACCCAGGCAGGTGCCAAGATCGCGCAGGGTGAGCAAAGTATCGCAGTCCAGCGGTACCGACTTCATTCGCCGCGTCGCCACCGCCAAAGGGACGGCGCGGACGGTGGGCGGATCTAGAGCCACCATGTGGCCGAAGCGCCCCTCCTCGGCCAGCCGTACCGCGGCGGCGCCAAAGCGTAGCGACAAAGTGCGGTCGCGGGCGGTGGGCTGGCCGCCTCGTTGCAGATGGCCGAGCACCACGGTGCGGGTTTCCTTGCCGGTGTGGTGCTGGATCTGCGCGGCAACTTGCTCGGCGACACCTCCCAGCCGCACCTCGCGGCCGGCTTCCTTGGCACCGTGAGTGCTGAGCGTTCCATCGATTGGCTTAGCGCCTTCCGCCACCACCACCATGCTGAAATGCCGGCCGCTCTGCTCGCGTCTTTCGATCGCCCGGCAGACCGAGAGGATGTCGTAGGGAATCTCCGGTAGCAAGATCACATCCGCGGTGGCCGCCAGACCGGCATGGGCGGCGATCCAACCGGCATAGCGCCCCATCACCTCGACCACGAACACCCGTTCGTGAGCCTCGGCGGTGGAGTGCAGACGGTCGATGGCGTCGGTGGCAAAGCTCATCGCGGTGTCGAAGCCAAAAGTCACCACGGTCCCTTCAAGGTCGTTGTCGATAGTCTTCGGCACGCCGATGATCGGCATGCCGAGTTCGGCCAACCGTTCGGCGATGCGCATCGAGCCATCGCCGCCCAGGGCCACCAGGACATCGATGCCTAGCTTGGCGAAATTGGCCATCACCTCCGCCGAACGGTCCACCACTTCGATCGAGCCATCCTCTCGCTCGACCGGGAACTCGAACGGGTGGCCTTTGTTGGTGGTGCCCAAGATCGTGCCCCCCTGGTGGGTGATGCCGCGCACCGCCTGGTGGTCGAGCTCGACCACCCGCGAGGTGTCGAGCAATCCGGTGTAGCCCTTCTCGATCCCCAGCACCCGCCAGCCACGGCCCAGCGCCGCCAGGGTCACGGCGCGGATCACCGCATTGAGCCCCGGAGCGTCGCCGCCACCGGTGTTGATCGCCAGGGTCTTGATCGGGGCGGGTTGGGCCGAGCCGCCGGTGATGGAGTCGGTGTTGATCGGTCCGGTTTCGTAAGTGGAGTCTTGGCTCATAGGGGAGTGATTCTAACCCTGCCGGGCCGGCCGCTCTAAGAGAGTCTGGGATCGCTGTCCCTAAGTGTGGCACTCTGTTCAGAAGCTCATGATTGGATGCAATCGGATGGACAAATGGCATGATGGGTGTCATTCTTCCAGAAATGGATGTAACCGGATGCACAAATGGATGATCCGCTGAGAATTTCCACCCTCGCGATCTCTGCAGAGATGCTCAAGGCGGTCGCCGAGATCGAAGAATTCAAGGGTGCCTGGACAACACTCGGGCGCCTCGAGCCAGAGCGGCTGAATCGATTGCGGCGGGTCGCAACCATCGAGAGCGTTGGCTCGTCTACCCGCATTGAAGGAGCGCGGCTTTCCGATCGGGACGTCGATCGGCTGCTCTCCAATCTCCAGATCACAACGTTTGGCAGCCGCGACGAGGCTGAGGTGGTCGGCTACGCCGCAGTGATGGACACAGTGTTCCAGAGTGCAGATGTCGTACCGTTGACCGAGAACCACATCAGGCACTTGCACCGCGACCTTCTCGAGCACGTTGGCAAAGACAGCCGCCATCGCGGTGAGTACAAGAAGCTCGACAACCACGTCGAAGCTTTCAGCCCAGACGGTGAAAGCCTGGGAGTGGTATTCAAGACCGCATCCCCTTTCGAAACACCCGCCCGGATGGCAGAGCTGGTCGCCTGGACACGCGAGGCGCTGGATCGGGGCGAGCTGCATGCGCTACTGGTCATCGGCGTTTTCGTGGTGGTCTTCCTGGCCATTCATCCCTTCCAGGACGGCAACGGGCGGCTGTCGCGCGTGCTGACCACTCTGCTGCTGATCCGCGCCGGTTACGACCATGTGCCTTACGCCTCACTGGAGAGCGTCATCGAGCGCAGCAAGGACGACTACTATCGCGCCCTGCGGCGGACCCAAGGCAGCTTGGATTCGGCGAGCCCGGATTGGCAGCCCTGGCTGAGCTACTTCCTCGGTGCGCTGTGCGCGCAGAAACGGGTCTTGCAGCGCAAGCTGGAGAGAGAACGAGCGTTGCAGGCCATGCCTGTCCTCTCGGCGCGGATTCTGGCGATCACCAGAGAGCAGGGGCGGATCACCGTTGCCGAGGCGGTAAAGATCACCGGCGCCAGCCGCAATACGATCAAGGGCCATTTGCGGCAGCTGTGCGCGACCCGGCAGCTTCGGCGCAGCGGGGCCGGTCGCGGTAGCTGGTACAGTCCTGCTTGAGCTGTGCCCGAAGTTTCAGGCGTAGACACCGGGCAGGGCCGGAAACCGTTTTTAGGTATCAGCGTAGCAATAGAGAGGAGAGGGAGTCAGTAACTGAGTTTCTATCGCGCCTGGACGGTCTTCTTGTCAAATAACGGGTGTTGATATGTGTGCGCCTGATGTCGAGCTGCTACTTTTGTACTTGGTGCCGAGCGAGATACTTCCTTCCTAGAAGTGGCTGGCACCTCCTCGGCCCAGCACCACCTCATCTTGGCTTGAAGGTCCTCTTGCAGATTAGAAATCGAATTCTAATCTGCAAGAAAGTACCTGTGCCAGCAAGAGTCGGATTTGCCTCGGGCCGACCCCCAACCTCAGCCGTCGAATTCGGCCTGCATGCCGTCCATTTCGGCCAGCCTGACGATCAGGTCTTCGACCCGCGAGCTGTAGCCGTACTCGTTGTCGTACCAGCTGATCACCTTGACCAGGTTGCCGCCCATCACCTGGGTGAGGGCCGAATCGAAAATCGAGGAGTGGCGGTTGCCGATGATGTCGGTGGAGACGATCGGCTCGGTCTCGTATTGCAAGATGCCACGCATCGGGCCTTCGGCAGCCGCTCGCATGGCGGCGTTGATCTCGTCTTTGGTGGTCTCGCGTTCGAGTTCGAGGGTGAAGTCGACGATGCTGCCGTCGGGCACCGGAACCCGAAAGGCCATGCCGTCGAGTTTGCCCTCGAGTTCGGGGATCACCCGGCCGATCGCCTTGGCCGCGCCGGTGGTGGTGGGGATGATGTTGGTCGCCGCCGAGCGCGAGCGACGGAAGTCTTTGTGCGGCGCGTCGACCAGCCGCTGGGTCGAGGTGTAGGCGTGGACGGTGGTCAGTAGACCGCGGCGGATGCCGAAGGTGTCGTGCAGGATCTTCGCCAGCGGTGCGGCGCAGTTGGTGGTGCAACTGGCGTTGGAGAAGATCTTCGATTCAGGGGTCACCACATGATCGTTGACGCCGAGTACCACCGTGCTCTCCAACGGATCCTTGGTCGGCACGGTGACCAATACGCGACGGGCACCGGCTTCGAGATGGTCGTCGAGTTTGTCGATGTGACGGAAGACGCCGGTCGACTCGATGACGTAGTCGACGCCGAGTTCGCGCCAGGGCAGTTTGGCCGGTTCGCGCTCGCTGAGCACCAAGAAGGGATCGTTGTCGATGGTCATGCGGTTGCCATCGACTTCGACCTTGCCGGGGTAGACGCCATGCACACTGTCGTACTTGAAGGCGTAGGCCAGGTGGTCAGCAGGGTTGAGGTCGTTGATCGCCACCACATCAAAGTGGCGGCGTTGTTTGGCGATCCGGGTCACCATACGGCCGATGCGGCCAAAGCCATTGATAGCGATCTTCGGGACGGTCATGGATTCCTCCTGGGTGCGAGAGCGGCTGAGCAAAGGCGCATGCTAGCCGCTAGCCGCTATGCCGTCCAGACTCCCGTGTTGTGGCCCTGGCGGGACAAAGCGGATCGCCTTTGGCCGCCGATCAGCCGTCGGGCTCGGCCTCGGCTGGTGGGTCGCCGCCGCTGTCCCGATCCGCGGAGATAGACAGCTGGCTAGTGCTGAGGAAGTCCAGGTTGTAGCGGCTCGCCAGGTGGCCGATGCGGGCAAGGTCGATCTCGCCGACGATGTTGACGAAGAAGGTTTCGTTGTTCTCGGAGATGTACATCGCCGCCAAGCCGATGGTGCGGTCGCCATCGAGTTTGAGGAAGACGTGGCCGTAGTCGCGCTCGACACGGATGGTCATCGCTTCGACCCAGCCCTGGCGGCCCAGGTTGGAGGCCGCTCGATCGATCTTGCGCTGCCACTCTGAACGCTGATCTTCGTCGACCCGGTAGACCCCGACCTCAATGGCTTCGAGATTGGCCAGCAAGGCGGATAGGTCCGGGTCGCTCTCGCGGGTGGTGCCGGCGAGCAAGCGGATCATTGGGCCCTTGATCGAGATTGCTACCTCGTTCTGCTCTTCGCCGACCCAGGCGGCGAAGTCGAAGAAGCCGGGGTGATCGGTGAGCTTGTCTTGGCCGCCGGCTGGAGATACCGCCAGCATTGCCAGAGTCAGGTAGAGGACCCACCTACCCGCGCCGCGCCGCCAGCTCGGGTCAGAGCGCATGGTTGGTTTCTCCGGCCCTGGACGAGCGGCCGCCGAGAGTGCTTACCGTCCGCGCAATAGGCGCCACTAGGCGGTGACCCAACACCTCCTCCGACACTTGGTGAGTCGCTCGCTGGCCGATTTGGCCGAGGTAGGCCAGGGCCAGTTTGACCTCTTGCTCGGCGCGAGCTACTTCGGCGTCTGCAATGCCGGCCGGCTGTTCTGCTGACGGCATCCACGGCAGCAAGATGGCTAGCACGGCTAGTAGTGCGGCACCGGCCAGAGCTGGACGCAACCATTTGGCACCGGAACCGGCGAGCAGCGCTGCCAGCTGGGACCAGAATGAAGAGTGGCTCTGCGATGCTTGTGCTGAGCGATTGGCAGCGGCATGGGCCAGTACCGTTCGGGTCACTTGCGGTGGGCATTCTAAGGCTGGCAGGGCTTGTAGACCGCCGCGAATGCGCTCGGCCAGGTGCAGTTCGTCGCGCAGTGTCGCCGAGGTGGCCAGGCGAGCTTCGAATTGCTGCCGGGCAGCACTGTCGAGATCGTCGGCGAGATCGCCGTCGAGAAAGGCCTCGATCAAGTCGAACTCCTCGGTGGCGACGGCACTGGAGTCGTCAACAGGCTTTGACATAGGCATTCACCTCGCGCAGTTGATCGCGGAGCTGGCGGCGTCCGCGGTGTAGATAGCCTTTCACTGTCCCCAGTGGTTTGTCGACCACGGCAGCGATCTCATCGTACTTCAGCCCCTGGATCTCGCGCAGGATCACAATGCTGCGGTAGGGCTCGGCGAGCCGGCTGACCGCGGTTTGCAGCCGCTGCCGGAATTGTGCTTCTTCGGCAACGGCTTGCGGATCGGCGCTGGCGGTCGGCAGTGCTTCGAGTTCCTCCGGCTGACGCTCTACCTCGCGACCGCTCACCCCGCGGCGTTGCTTGCGGGCCAGATCACGGCAAACATTGCGGGTAACTGTGTGCAACCAAGCCGGCAAACCCCCCAAGTCGAGTCGCAGGCGGTGTTTCCAAAACCGGATCAGCACTTCTTGGGTCACGTCTTCGGCATCCTGACGGTTGCGCAGGGTGTAGTACGCCAGAGAAAAAATCCGGTTTCGGTGCTGGCGCACATGATCTTGAAACTCGACCGCTTCCATCGTAGAAAGAAACGCCGCCGGGCGGCAAATAGTTACAGCAGGTGCAGCGGGTTACAGCTCCGCGGCTCGGTCCTCCAGGTCGAAGAGCGAGCGCTGCACTTGTCGGGCCTTCTCCAGTTCGAGCAACCAACGCTTGGTCTTCAGGCCATAGGCGAATCCCCCCAGATGGCCCGCCGCCAGGACTCGATGGCAGGGGATGATCAGCGGAATCGGGTTGGCGCCGCAGGCCGCTCCCACCGCCTGAGCGCCTTTGGGCCGACCGCAGAGCGCTGCGATCTCGCCATAGGTGCGGGTGCGGCCGTAGGGAATCTGCGCCAGCGCCCGCCAAATGCGTTGCTGGAATTCCGAACCCGACGGCGTCAGCGGCAGATCGAACTCCTTCAAGTCGCCAACCAGGTAGGCAGTGAGTTGTTCGGCGGCCCGCTGGCAAGTCTCGTTGGCGGTGGCCGAGCCGTCGCAGTTACGGGCTTGGGGAGTCCATTTCACCCGCACTACACCGCGGTCGTCGGCCCCGATCTCAAGCGGCCCGTGTGGGCTCGGGATCTTTAGGCGGGCGATGGGGTGGGTAGGGTTCATCTGCTGCGCTTGTCTGCCGTGCTCGGTTGTCACTCTACCGAGCGCTAGATACTATTGCCGAGGCGTGGCGAAAAGTCGCCGCGCCGCGGCGTGAATGCTCGCGAGTCACGCCCATCCTACGACAAGAGAGAACGTAGAGCCGGCAGGCCTTCCCGGCGCGAGGATCGAGATGACTAACAAAACTGCCAGCACAGCCGACACCGTGAACCCAGTCAAGGCGGTCAACAGCGAATCTCCCGGCCGGGTAGAGATCGAAGATGGCGTTGCTTGGATCCATCTCGACGATCCAACGAAAGGCGTCAACACCCTGTCGAGCCGTCACTTCGAGTGGTTCGAAGAGACTTTGAAGGCGCTTGCTGAAGAGAACTTGAAGGGCGCGGTCTTCGTCTCCGACAAGCCGGGCTACTTCATCGTTGGTGCCGACATCGAGGAACTGAACGGGCTCTCCGATCCAGCAGCGGTGCGGGCGATGGTCAGCCGGGGCCATCGTTTGATGAGCCGTTTTTCTCAGCTTTCTTTTCCGGTGGTGGCAGCGATCGACGGAGTCTGCCTGGGCGGTGGCCTGGAGCTCGCCCTGGCCTGCGACCTGCGGGTCGCGACCGAAGCCAAACACACCAAACTCGGCCTGCCGGAGGTGCAACTCGGCCTGATTCCCGGTTTGGGTGGCACCCAGCGCTTGCCGCGGTTGATCGGCGTGCCCGATGCCCTGGAGATGATTCTCACGGGCCGCCAAGTGGTGGCCAAGAAAGCCAAGCGCTTGGGCTTGGTCGACGAACTCTGCCATCCGTTGGTGCTGCGCCAGGCAGCTATGAAGCTGATTTCCTGGGGCAAACCGTCGCGGCCTGGCTACCGTGGCCCAAACCGTAGCGTGGTCAAGAGCAAGAAGAGCCTGAGCAAGCGAGCGGGAGATTTTCTCGCCCACACTCCGGGTGCCCGCCGGTTGGTTTATGACAAAGCCCGCGAGAGCGTTTTGAAGAAATCCGGCGGCCACTATCCGGCGCCACTCCGCGCTATTGAGGTGGTGCGTGATGGCCTCGATCTGTCGCTGGCCAAGGGCTTGGAACTCGAAGGCAACGCCTTCGCCGAACTGGTGGTGACGGATGTTGCCAAGGGTTTGATCTCAATTTTCTTTGCCAAGAACGATGTCGAGGGGCGGGCCAAGAAGACTGCCAAGAAGGCTCGCCAAGTCGAGCGGATCGGTGTCTTGGGGGCCGGTTTCATGGGTTCTGGCATTGCCCAGCTGCTATCCCATCGCGGCTATCAAGTGGTGTTGAAAGACCGTGATGCGGCCTCGGTGGGCCGCGGCCTGAAGCATTGCCATGGTCTCTTCGACGGTCTGCGCAAGCGGCGCAAGTACACTGAGGTCGAGGTTAAGACGGCGATGAGCCGCATTCAGCCGGCGGTGGATTACAGCACCTTCGGCAAGTTGCCGCTGGTGATCGAGGCGGTCTTCGAGGATGTGAAGGTCAAGCACCAGGTCATCCGCGAGGTCGAAGTGGCGGCCTCCGACGGGGTGATCATCGCTTCCAACACCTCGACCCTGCCGATCACCCAGTTGGCCGCGGGCTCGAAGCAGCCCGAGAACATCGTCGGCATGCATTTCTTCAGTCCGGTACACAAGATGCCGCTACTGGAGATCATCCGCCACCCAAAGATCTCGGCCGAGGCGTTGGCGACGGTGGTCGACATCGGCAACAAGATGGGCAAGACGGTGATCGTGGTGGGTGACGGGCCGGGCTTCTTCACCAGCCGGGTGCTGGGTCCCTTCGTCAACGAGGCGCTATGGTGCTTATGGGAAGGTGCCCGCATCGATCAGATCGACCAGGCGCTAACTGGCTGGGGCTGGCCGGTAGGGCCGTTGGCCTTGCTCGACGAGGTGGGTATCGATATCGCTCACCACGCTGGCCAGGTGATGATGGCAGCCGCCGGCAGCCGCGCCCAGCCGTCGCCGGTATTCAAGCATATGGTCGAGACTGGCCGCACCGGCCGCAAGGGCAAGCGCGGCTTCTACGACTACCGCAAAAAGCCCAAGCGGGTCGACGAGTCGGTCTACGAGATGATCGCTTGGGACGAAGAGAAAATTGCCAACCAGGAGATCGTCGAACGCTGCTGGATGCAGATGCTCAACGAGGTAGCTCGCACCATCGAAGACGGGGTGATCGAGAACCCGGTCGATATCGACCTGGGAGTGATCTTCGGTTTCGGTTTCCCCCCCTTCCGCGGCGGCATCCTGCGCCAGGCCGACAAGCTCGGCCTAGACCACATCGTGGGTCGGCTGAAGCACTACGCCGACCGCCATGGCGAGAGGCTCGAGCCAGCCCAGTTGCTGGTCGACATGGCGGCCCGGGGGAAGCGGTTTTACGAGTGAAGAACGACGCTAGGGTAACTAGCACTCGTTCGTTCCACACTTGTTCAGCTGTCTAGCGCTCGCTGAATAAGCAGCTCTTCCAGGTCGCGGCGGCCGTCGAGCACGCCGAGAACAACGACCTTGTCGCCGACGATGCGGAAGGGTAGCCGGTAGTTTCCGACTAGTAGCTCGCGGTAGTCGAGGCCCAGCTCTCTGAGTTCAGGAAGCTGCCGGCAGCGGTGAGGGTGGAGGGTCAGGTGGCCCAGCCGCTGGCGCAGGTCCTGGTGCAGATTTTTTGCCTGGCCACGGCCGAAATTCGCTGCGGCGTAGTCGATCAGGAGCACCAAGTCGCGGGTTGCTGAGCGCGACCAGGTAACTTGATAGCGCTCAGTCTTCGGCATCCGGGGCCTCGAGGCGTTCATTGATCAGCGCATCGACTTCAGCGTGACTCAGCACCTCCCCGCGTTGGTATTGCCTCTCACCCTGGGCCAGGAGCTTCAACATCAGCAGCTGATTGCGTTGGCGCTGAAACGTCTCAACATCCTGCAGCACGCAGGTCGGCTTGCCGTTCTGGGTGACGATCAGCGGCCTTCCACTTTCTCGAACACCGCGAATCAACTCTGCGGCACGAGTCCTGAGCGCGGTGATTGGCTCGATTCCCTTGGCGTAGTCCATGAATGACCTCCGGACTGAATTTAGCATCATATTCGGGGCCAGGGCCACGAAAGTGCCAAGTGGCACCGTCAAGTGAATTGCTCGATCCAGGTCGCCCTGGAGGGGATTGGGCGACTTCCAGCCCAGCCGCTAACACCTGCTATCAGGCAGGCCAAGACCGAAGAGGGCGGAGCCTGGATTCATCTCGACGATTCCTATCGAAGATGGAGTGATCTTCGGTTTCGGCTTCCCCCCCTTCCGCGGCGGCATCCTGCGCCAGGCCGACAAGCTCGGCTTAGACCACATCGTTGGGCGGCTGAAGCACTACGCCGACCGCCATGGCGAGAGGCTCGAGCCAGCCGAGTTGCTGGTGGATATGGCAGCTAAAGGGAAGCGGTTCTACGAGTAGAGAACGGCTCGGAAACCATCAAGCAGCGAACATCTCTTGCAGAATTCGCAGTGATTCGTCGAGCGCTTGGGGCGACAGCTGGCCGAGTCTCCGGGTTAATCGCCCGCGATCCACGGTGCGGATCTGGTCGAGAACTACGTGGCCATCCTTGCCTTGGAAGCGGTATTGGACGCGGAAAGGGTAGGTGTGACTGCCGCTGGTGAGGGGGGCAACGATGTAGGTCTGAGTGTAGGTGTTGATTTCATTTGGCGACACCACGACGCACGGCCTCATTTTTCTGATCTCACGGCTGTGGGTTGGATCGAGGGCAACCAAGTACACCTGGCCGCGGCGTACGGCGCTAACCCTCACCACTGCCATTCTTCACTATCAAAGTGCGTCGCTACAGGACTATCCAGCAGCTCGTCTTCGTCTCGACTTGCCATGGACTGCGCAGCCTTTGCCCAGCCTTGGCGGGGCCGTTCGGCCCGGCTGATCACTATTTCCCCTTGCCGCAGCTTGAGTTCGACCTCCTCGGCCAGGCCGGCCTCTTCGATGAAGGCTTTCGGCAGGCGAACTCCCCTTGAATTTCCAATTCTGACGAGCTTGGCCTTCATTACAGAGCCTCCGCGTGTAATCACATGGTAATTACTTTACGCAAAGGCGTCAAGCAGGTCAACGCGGGGGCAGCTCAGCGAAATCGCTCAGTCCCTGAAAGGGTTGAAGATCCTCAGTCCAGCGATCTTCTGGTCGTGCTGTAAATCTTCGCTGTAGAGGATCTCGCATTCGGCGTGCAGAGCAGCGGCGACGATCAGCGAGTCGTAGAACGAATAGCGCCAACGCTGCTGGAGGTCGAGGGCTGAATGATAGAGTTCTCGTGAGGGATAGACCTCGCACAGGGGTTGCAAGACCTCGTCGAGATAGCGATGAGTTTCCGCCGTGGTTAGCGGCTGTTCAAACTTGCGAAGCGCTACGTTGAGCCACTCTTGCACCACCTGAAAGCTGATCACTCCTCGGCCTTCCGACAATGCCTGACGCACGAGTTCTAGCGCCTTGGCCTGCTTGGTGGCCGCGGAGGGATCGAAGGTGTAGGCGAGAATGTTGGTGT
Source organism: Candidatus Multivoradales bacterium (assembly GCA_965248925.1). Taxonomy (GTDB): domain Bacteria; phylum Acidobacteriota; class Thermoanaerobaculia; order Multivoradales; family J023; genus CBDFLE01. Next base: position 4,541,318 of record CBDFLE010000006.1, read on the forward strand.
CGAGAAAGAATCTAGCGCTCATTCATCTCGTCCCGACTGAATCGCCGGCCGGCCTTGACATGGGCCAGATCCTCCATAAGAGCATCAAATCGACTCGACGATCGACCGCTTTGGCCGTAGCGTGCTAGCCACTGGCGAAAAGCCTGATTCAGGCTAGTGTGCTCTCGAACCGCGCGCTCGCGGGCGGCCCGGATCAAGGCCACGTCAGCGCTCAAAGTGATGTTCTTGGTCATCTTCAGGCTCCTAGACGATTCCAATTTCAAGCAAATCGAATCTGTCACACTATTCTAGTGCGCACAAGTGCATCGTCTGCCGCCAGCGTTACGAGAGTACCGACTGGCGTCGTCAGGTGAACTGCCGGATCCACGTCGCCCAGAGGGGGTAGGCGACCTCTAGCCCAGCCGCGGTTTCGGCGATCAGGCGCTCTTCCTTGAGCGCCAGCACGGCTTGGCGGAACTCGTCGCCAAGAGGCATTCCTCGCGCCAAGCGGCGCAGCACTTCGCGGGCGTCTTCGTCACAGTCGCGGTCGAAGAGGTCGTGGAAGAGGGTCTGATCGTTGATCGCCAGGTCGAAGGCCGTTTGCAGGTCGCCATCGCTGGCTTGCAGCCGACCCACTTGGTTGAGGTGCTTGCAGAGTTGGTCGCAGACCAGCTGGATCAAGTACGGGTGACAACGGGTTTGTTCCAGGATCCGCTCGGCCCCGCCGGGTGGGTAGATGTCGGGAAAACCCACCATCGGCTCGGTGATCAGGCTGCGGGCCGCCGGCGGGTCGAGAACGTGGATCCGCCGGGGAGTGATGCTGATCAGCCGGTCGGTCCAGTGTTGGCCAAGCCGATGGAGGGGTCTGGCCGAGACCAGCAGCAGGCGGATGCGGTCGAGCTGATCGCTCGCGGCGCGCACGAAATCCAGGAAGTCGGTGTTGGCCCAACCTTCTTCGATGGCATCCTGCAGCCGCTCGACTTCATCGACCGCTACCAGCACTCGTTGGTCAGTGGCGGCGAGCTGCTGGTCGAGGGTGATCAGAGCTTCGAGGACCACTCCCCAACGTCCCGCCGGTACCAGCAGCTCGAAACCCAAATCGGCGATTACCTCGGCCACCCAACGGTCGGGGTGGTCGCGGTGTTGCGAGCCGCTGAGTCCTTGCATGCTCAGGACTCCGACCTGGGCGTTGGTGCCGAGGTGTCGGGGCAACATATTGAGCAGCGAAGACTTGCCCATCCGACGCTGGCCGGTGACCAGCAGCGCGCCGCGTCGTTCCCCGAGCAGGTCGTGGTCGATCAGGTGGACCAGATCCTGCCGGCCCTTGAACAGCTGCTGATCCGCTGCGTGCAGAACTTTTCCCGCGACGAAGGGAGTTGGCACTTGCGGCTTTTCTGCGATCTCACGTTCGAGCCGCTGCTGTTCGTCTGTGACCACCCGCAGCCATGCCTCGGTGACGGATGGCGGTAGATTGCTGCCGTCGCTCACTGGTGTTCGAGAGCTACCTCGCAGCGGCCGGAGGATGGCTTGCTCGGCACGATTCAACGCCTCTTTTCGACGGTGTTGGCTGCGGCTGACTTGTGCAGCTTCGAGATCTGCGGCCGCGTCACGGATGCTGAGGATCGGGTCTCTAGGGTGAATCTCGGCAGGCGGTGGCAGAAAAGGTAAGTCTAGGGCGGCCACCTCAGCGAAGGAGTGATGGCGTGCTGCCACGGTCAGGGTATCGGCTTGGGCTTGCAGCAGCGCGCGGCGGGCGACGGACTTCTGGCCAAGGGTGTCGGCTGCTCGGGTGATCAGCGCTTCGGCACCGGCGGGGTCCACGCGGGCCAACCGGACCAGGAAGCCCTGCAAGGCTGGGAGCGGAAAGTAGATGAAATCGTGGTGTAGGTATGGGAGTGCACGGCGAACGTCCCGGCCCTGGCGCTGCAACATCCGCAAGCCGAACATCCACAGGCTTTCAAAGAGATAGATCGGCAGCCGTAGATAGGTCGGTACGAAGGCGACAAAGAAAGGGATCCCAGTAGTGAAGCCTGTTAGGATGCTCTCCTCAGCAACGCCGCCAGCAACGCCGAAAGCAACGCCGACAGCAACGCCGCCAGCAACGCCGCCAGCAACGCCGCCAGCAACGCCGCCAGCAACGCCGCCAGCAACGCCGAAAGCAACGCCGACAGCAACGCCGCCAGCAACGCCGCCAGCAACGCCGCCAGCAACGCCGACAGCAACGCCGACAGCAACGCCGACAGCAACGCCGAAAGCAACGCCGCCAGCAACGCCGAAAGCAACGCCGCCAGCAACGCCGACAGCAACGCCGCCAGCAACGCCGACAGCAACCTTTCCGAACTCGATCTCGAACCCCAGGCCCTTTAGCAAGAGCGAGCTGAAGACCGCGAGTGCAGGTCCCACCGCGAGCAGAATGAAGAGATATCTAGCAAATAGCACTGCCGCCATCTGCTGACCCGATCGCCAGCTCCGGAGTAGCTTCCATCCTGATATATCCGGATCGATCTTGAGATCGCGGAGCAGCCGATGGAGTTGCAGTGGCTGCATGAAGAAGAGCCAGGTGAACCGCCAATAACCTGGCAACATTGGGTCTTTCAGCTCAGGCATCGACCACGTATCTCCTCCAAGATTCGCCAACTATGCGGTAGCTGGCGTCGATTTGCACCAGCAAGCCCCGGCTGGCGAGTTCCACCGCCAGACGCCGGGGTGGACCGCTGAGGCTTGCCTTTCCGAGGCCCCCTGCGGCGCGACGTAGCAGCTCCTGCTCGGCTTCGCTGCAGTGCGACCACCAGCTCTCGTAGTGGGGCCACATGAGTTGGTCGAGGTCGTCCTGGAGGTTCTCTAACGGGGTGCCTCGCCAAAGCAAGTCGCCGGCGCCTTGCAGTGCTTGCGGGAAGCCCCCTGCCTGCTCTCGAACTAACGCCGAGGCTTCTCGGTCCATCCCAAGGGCCAGCAGGTTGGCTGCCGTGCTGCTGTCGAGCTGACCGACCCACACCTTGGTGGCGTCGTTTAGAAAGGCCGAAGTCCGGCCGCTATGGCGGAAAGCCTGATGAAGATCTTGGTGGGCGACGCTGATCCAGATCAACTGGCCTTTCTGGCCCAAGGTTCGTAGCTGGTCGAGAACACCGTCGTCGAAACGGTACTTCGGCGCGGTGAGTGCCGTCGCCTCATCAACCAGTAGAACAGCGCTACCGAGCAGCTCAAGTTGCCTTTCGATCGAGCGGCCACGCAGCTCCTTGATGACCTCGTCACGGCCCAGCTGCTTCGCGGCTGTCTTGACGAACTCTTCGGCCGAACGACCGGCCAGACCCTGGGCGTTGAGTCGCGCCACCGGGCGGTCTTGCCACAGGGGGGCATGCCGCTCAGCCCAGGCTAGGAGGGAGGTCTTGCCCATCCGGTGCTCGCCCAAGATCTGCAACGACTGCCCCTGACGCAGAGCTTGCTCGATTTGGCGGCACCCGGCATCGCGGCCGAAGAAGTCGTCGTCGTGGACTATCGGTGGTCCAACGATAAAGGGTGAGCACTCCATAGCCGCGGCTTGTGGTGGCTCGCCCACCTTGCCGATGAAACGCTTGCGGAGGTGCGGATAGTCGGCCAGCAGCTGGCATAGCTCGGTGGCTCCCCAGCTCGGAACAATCTCGAGGCGTCCACCAGCCCGCTGGCGCAAGGCTCTGTCGGTGCGGTCAGAAATGTCGCAGGTGGCGACCAGCTGATAGCGGTCGGCGGCAGGCTCAGGAGAGTCGATGACAACTTTGTCCAGCTCAGCCTTCGCAGCTGTCGGGCCAAAGTCCCGCACTCGCTTGCATTGGGTGATGCATTGTCGACCTTCGGGGTCGATGCTGCTCAGGTCGACTCCACGGTCGTGGCCGCCAGCGCCGGTGTGGCGGACTCGGGTATGACCCTCGGCACGCAGCAGTGCGAAGCAGAATTGCTCGAAATACTTTGGCTCCAGGCTTTGCAGCCGGAAGAGAATCCACTGCTGGTCACTCTCAGGCATCCGCTCTCCCCAGGGAGATTCAACACACGCTCGGAAATGGGTCAGCGCGAGGTTATCAAAATGCGGAGCCGAAGGTGCCGAGTGGTCCTGGCGAGGGCAGTTCAGTGAGTTCGATCAGTCCTTGAAGGCGATTGATAGTCCAAGGTGATTTTCTTGATCATTTTCGGTGCTCATCAGCGACATGCTGGCGCCGCCCGGATCGGCGACGCCATTCAATATTACTGCGGCGGTCCTGGCCAGGTCATGAAGTAGCCGTCGGTCCAGATCACGTCACGGTGGAATTCGTCCGGGGTGAATGCACTGATCGTATAGCGGTGGCCGGAGAATTTGCCGTCTTTGCCGGTCGCGCGAATACCAGCGACACTACGGTTGCTGGCGAAGCGGGTGTCGAGGCAGAACTGGTAGTCGTTTCCCCATGGGTCGCTCCGCGGTAGCTCGGGCAGGCTGTTGGGAACCAACAGTGATTGCAAAGCCTGGTAGCTGATCGACGGACAGGCGTTCCAATCGGTGGTGGTTTCCTCTTCTTCGTCGGGGGCGGTCAGCTTGCCAGCCGGTTGGTGAGTAGTTAGCCAAGTGAGCATCACTCTGCCGGTCGTTCGAAGGTCGGCGATCGTCTGTGCTTGCTTTAAGCGATCTTGCTCTAATTCGCTGAGCTCAGGCTCGCTGTTACTTGCGCTGCCGGAGCCGGCTGCTGGCAGCGCGTCGGTAAGGCTGAACACGGCGAGGATTGCCAACACGTCGGCGGCGAGGAAGGCACGTTTGGGCGAGGGGGGGAGGTAATTCGAGATCATCTGGATCCTTCTTTCGAGGGTTTGTTTGGAGGAGATCCCCAACGCAGAGGCCGGTAGGGGATTCTGGGTGCTCAAGCGGAGCAAGGTTTGACCGTAGCGCGGCCGCTCAGCATGCTCGAGTTGACGCAGAACGGCGGCGTCGCAAGCGAGTTCACAATCGTCAGCGAAGCGGCGCACGGCCCAATGCAACAGCGGGTTAAACCAGTGGATAGCGGCCAGCCAACCGGCTAGCTGCAAGCTCAAGGGATCGCGCCGGTGAAGATGAGCCAGCTCGTGTAGCAGAACGTGGTGGATTTCTTCGTCGCTCAGGCCCTGGCCGAAACCTGGTGGCAGGACCACTCGTGGCCGCAGAACTCCGCAGGCCACCGGGCCACCCAGACCGGCGGCTTCGATCAGCTTGACTCTGCCGCTGCTCCTCAGAGTGCCTTGGCAGGTGGCGAAAATCGAAGCCACGCGGCCCTCGCGGAGCGTCCGTCCTCGGCGCAGAGCGAGCCGCAAGCCTCGGCTAGCCCACAGACGACGGCCGGCGAGGATCAAGAAGCTCACCGTCCACAGGCCGACAACCCACGCCATCGGGGAGATTTCTTGAGCCGGCTGCGCCGCTACTCCAGTGGTGATGGGTACCGGCGCCGAAAGAGCCGGCAGGGCGGCCATCGGTGAATAATCGCTGGTGAGTTGGAAGAGGCTCCAGGGGCTGGCCGGCAGGGATGGGAGCAGCAGGCGTAGGAACACCAACGACCACAGGCCATGCCGCCAGGCCGCCGGCAGGTGAGACCTGAGCAGGTGCTGGCTACCTAAGACCAAGATAACAACGGCGGTTGCCTCGGCTGAAGGCCACAGGACGAGGTCGGGCAGAAGATGGGTCATTGGTCTCGACTTCTGCCTTGGCCGCGGCTATCGCTGCTTTCGAGCAGGCGATGGAGCTTGGCGATTTGCTCTTCACTGAGTTCAACCTCCTGCGCGAAATGGGCCAGCAGCGAAGCGCCGTCGCCGCGAAAAACCCGGCGCAAGAAAGAGCGGCTCTCGTGTCGAATGATCTCGCTGCGCCGCACCGCCGGCCGGTAGAGATAGCGCGCGCCGTCTTCCTGATAGGTCACGAAGCCCTTCTTGACCAGCCGGCCCAACAGGGTCTTGATGGTCTTCGGCCGCCAATCGGTGAGCCCGCAGAGCCGTTCGACCACCTCGCTCGAGGAAGTGGGCGACCGGTCCCAAAGAACGTTCATGACTTGCCATTCGGCATCGGAGATCTTGGGGTTGTCGGCCATGTAGGTACCTTGTGAATGAATGCTTGATTACGACTGTAGTCAGTTTGACTACAAACGTAAGCGAAGTCAAGAAGAGACTGCCCTCGCCTGGACCCGTGGGGAGTTGCTGGTTGCCGGCCAATGCTGGTTCGAGTCGCGATAGGATCAGGGACGCTTAGATCTACAGCTTGCTGGCTCACTAACCGAGACCTCAACCCCGTGACATTTTCGTCGAGATATCCCCTGCTGCTCCTGCCATTCCTCGCCCTGGCCTGTGGGCCACCGACCGAGGAACGGGTGGTCTACGATCTAGTCGCCGATTTGTCAGCCGCCGAGGTACTGGTGGAACCGACTCGGTTGGAGCTGGGTGGGCCGGCGGCGCGAGCCTATTTCCGGGGTGGCTTTTCTCGCGGTGCGGTCGATGCCACCGACAACATGCCCTACGTCTGGGGGCTGGGCGAAGCCTCTGAGATGCGTATTCCCTTAGTGGCGAAGCGTGATCTGAGCCTCACGTTCGAGGTCAAGCCGCTGGATTGGGAGGTCGCCCCGGCGCAGCACATCAAGGTGCTGCTCAATGGTGTCGAGGTCGACGATCTGGAGTTCTGGCCCGGTCGGCGTGAGCATTCGGTGGTGCTGCCGGCGGCGGCACAGCGGTTGGGCGAGAATGTGCTGCGCTTCGAATATCGTTGGAGCCGGTCGCCGCGGGAGTTGTTTCCGGGCAATTCCGACAATCGGCAGCTGGCGGTGGCTTGGTATTGGCTGCGGCTGGGGGATCGCGGGGAGGCCGAGGTGCCGCGGGGTGAGGATGAGCTGCTGGTGCTGCCGGTGGGTTCGCAAATCGACTATCACCTGATGTTGCCAGCCGCGGCCGAGCTGTACGCACAGTCGTGGGCGGTTCGCGGTGGGCAGGATGCGCGGCTGGAAGTAGCGGTAGAGGAAGCCGACGGCGCGCGGACGGAGCGACGTCCTGAGATCGGGTCCGGGCCGTTGCGGCTGCCGCTGGCGATCAGCAAGTCCAAGACATCGCGCCTGGTGCGCTTGTCGCTGCGGGCGGTGCCGGGAACCGCCGGTGAGGCCGCGGCGGTGGTCCTGCGGCAGCCACGGATCCTTGCCCAAATGGTGATCGAGGATAAATCGCCGGTGGCAGCCGGCGCCGAAACGGTGGTAGGCGCAAGCACCAACGGCGAGCGCCGCCCTGATCTGCTGGTCTACCTGATCGATACTCTGCGCGCTGACTATCTGGGGGTCTATGGGCAAGAACGCGATCTCAGTCCGAGGATCGACGCCTTTGCCGCTGGCGCCACGGTTTTCGCCAATGCCCAAGCACAGTCGTCGTGGACGCGCTCTTCGGTGGCCTCGATCTTCACCGGTCTGTGGCCGCTGGCTCACGGCGCCAATCGGCGTACTGACAAGCTCAGTTCCGAGGCGCTCACCCTGGCCGAGTTGCTCGGTGCGGCGGGTTATCGCACTGCTGCGTTCGTGACCAACCCCAACGTCACTCCGACTTTTGGCTTCGATCAAGGTTTCGATCATTTCGAGTATCTGGGTGAGGCGGCTACCGCCTCAGAGGTCAGCGAGCAAGTGTTGCAGTGGCTCGACGATTCGAACGCTGGTGGTGAGTCTGGTGCTGAGGAAGACCGGCCCCTACTGCTCTATGTACACACCATCGATCCGCACACTCCTTACGTGCCGGCAGCGGAGTTGCGACGGCGCTTCGCACCTGGCATCTCGGCGGCGGCGGCACGGCGCTCTTCGCAAACGGTCAACGATTTGCAGGCCGGCCGTCGGCCGGTGACCCCCGAGGCACTGACCGAGTTAACCAGCCTCTATGCCGCCGAGGTTGCCGCTGCCGATGCCGGATTTGGCGAGCTGCTCGACGGTCTAGAGGGCCGTGATCGTCTTCGCCACACCGCGGTAGTGATGCTGTCGGACCACGGCGAAGAATTCTACGAGCATGGCAACTTCGAGCACGGCAAGGCTCTCCATGTGGAGTCCTTGCGGGTACCGTTGATTATCCGCTTGCCGGCGCAGACCGTGGGCCAGCGCTGCTCAGAGATGGTGCAACATATCGATCTGCTACCGACTTTGCTCGAGCTGGCGGTGGCCAGCGGGCCGGGGGGGCTTGGGGGGCGCAGTCTGGTGTCGTTGCTCGACGGCGGCGGCAATGCTAGCGATGGATCCCTCGGCGAGCGCCCTCACCATGCCTACCTGCACCTTGATGGGCCCGCGCGGGTGGCGATCCTCGAGGGCGGCTACAAGGCCATTCATCGGGTTCAGGATGGGCGGCTAATATGGCCTCGCTTGTTCGATCTCGCGGCGGACCCCGAGGAACTTGCCGAGCTGGAGGGCGAACGGCCGTTGCGCCTCGGCTATATGGCGGCCCAGACGCGGGCTCGCTTGGCGCGCCCTGGCGGGCTATCGGCTGAGCGGGCGGACCTCGATGAGGAGCTGCGCGACAGTCTGCGCGCCCTCGGCTATTTGGATTGAGCGAAGGGCGCTGCTAGCTGCATGACTAGCAGGGGATCTACAGCGCGATAAGATGCACCGTGGATTCTGATTTCAAGCCACGTTACGACAGGCCCGGGGCGGTGGGGAGTAGCGACTTGGGAGGACAGCCTAATGCACTTCAAGCGGTCGATTGTCGAGAACCTCATCTACGGCGCCCCCGATACGCCGCGCTACACTCAGGACTCGCCGGTATTGCCGGATGTTTGGTTCGGCTATGGGCGCCGTCCAGGCGAACCTATCGACCTCCTGCTGACCCCGCATGTGGATTCCGGCGCTGGTGCTTTGGCGGTGTGCCTGCGTGATCGCCTGACGGCGGAGCGCAAGGGCGGGCGGCGCGGCGCGGCGGACATCGCCTACACTCAAAGCTACGTTGTTGCCCGCTTGTATCTCGACGAGTTAGTGCGCCTCGCCCTGCCCTTGACCGGCTGGTGGCGGGACTATGTCTGGGCGTCGACCCGGCAGCTGTCGCACTCGAAAAATCATCAGACCCCGCCCCTCGATCGCTTGGCCGAGCCCAAGTTGCGAGTGCTGATGGAGCGGGCGTTGGCCACCTTCGAGCAGGCCGAGGAGGCGGGTGTCAGCCAAGCGTCGGAGGAACGACGTGCCGATCTACCGATCGATCTGCTGTGGATGATGCGCATCGTCGGCAGCCTGGCATGGCTGGCCGATTGCCAAACTAGGGATCTTGGCAAGAGTTCTACGGAAGATCTTACCGAGTTGCCCGAGCCGTCTGAGATGGTCGACGCCATTGTCGAGCTGCTCGGAGATTTGCCGGAGGTCAGCAAAGACGATCCGTTGCTGCTCTGGCAGGTCAACTTGAACCGTGCCGCCAAGACCGCGGTCAGCCGTTCATCGTTGGCGATCAAGGCCGATGCCGCGCGATTGTTGTTCGAGGTGCATTGCAACAAACTGTCTTGGGCGGTGGTCGATAGCGGCATCGATGCTCGTCACCCGTCGTTTTGGCACCGCCTACCGCCGGGGCAGCATGATCCTCGGGACGAAGACGACGAAGACCTCGAACTCGAACATTGGGCAGAGCGTACGCGGGTCAAAGAGACATTCGACTTCACCCGCGTGCGAGTGTTGCTCAATCCCAGCCGGCTGGCGCGGCCCCAGAGCTTGCCGGAGCCGGTGCGCAAGCTACTCGAAGAGGGGCCGCCGGAACGTTGTAAAGAACTGCGCCAACAGCTCAAGGAACTCAAGCGTCGCCTGCTGCGGGGCCGGTCGATCGATTGGCAGTTGTTAGAATCCTTCCTACGGGTGCCGCACGACGATGCCTACTTGCCGCCGCGTTCCGAGCACGGCACTCACGTTGCTGGCATCTTGGCGGCCGACTGGCCGCAGGAGGGGTTGCAGGGCATTTGCCCAGACCTCAATCTCTACGATTTACGAGTTCTCGACCCACAAGGGGAGAACGATGAGTTCACCGTCCTTGCCGCGTTGCAATTCGTCGACTATCTAAATGCCAAGAAAGAGTTTCTATCGATCCACGGCGCCAATCTCAGTCTGGCGATCCATCATGAAGTCGCCAACTATGCTTGTGGCCGGACGCCGATTTGTGAGGAGTGTGAGCGGCTGGTGAGTTCAGGAGTAGTGGTGGTGGCGGCGGCGGGCAACGAAGGACATCAGCAATACCAGACTGCCAAGGGTTTGCGCGATGGCTACAACACAGTGTCAATCACCGATCCGGGCAATGCCGCCGGGGTGATCACCGTCGGTTCGACCCACCGCGATCAGCCACACAACTACGGTGTCAGCTACTTCTCTAGCCGCGGTCCCACCGGCGATGGCCGATTGAAACCGGATCTGGTGGCGCCGGGGGAGAAGATCGTTGCGCCGACGCCGCACCGCAATCGGCGGCGCAAGGATGGCACCTCGATGGCGGCACCCCATGTTAGCGGTGCGGCGGCGATGTTGATGGCTCGCTACAGCGAGTTGATCGGCGAGCCCCAACGGATCAAGAAAGCTCTCTGTGACACTGCCACCGACCTCGGTCGCGAACGTTATTTCCAAGGCGCCGGCATGCTCGACGTGCTGCGCGCTCTCCAATCAATCTAAGGAGGTATCGATGTTATTTACCCTCGAAGTACTACAAGCTAAGAAAGGTGACGCCCTGCTCCTGCATCTGGGCTCGGCCGACGATCCACGATTGATCGTGCTCGATGGAGGACCCTCAGGGGTCTACAGCAAGAGCCTACGACCGCGTCTCGATGAGCTGCGGGCGGCGCGCAATCCTGGTGGGCCGTTGAATATTGATCTGATGATGGTCAGCCACATCGACGACGATCACATCCACGGCTTGATCGATCTGACCGACAAGCTGATCGACCAGCAGAGCGATCAACAAGAACTCGATTACCGCATTCACGGCCTGTGGCACAACGCCTTCGACGACGTGTTGGGCAACAACTCAGAGGTGCTGTTAGAGATCGTGGGCGAGATCGTCGGCGAGGCTTCGGCCGGAGGTGGCGCGGCGGCGCTAACCGGTCTCAGTCAGCCGGCGTCGCTGGTCTTGGCCAGTGTCGGCCAGGGGCAGTGCCTGCGCGACAACGCCAACGCTCTGGGCATCGAACTCAACAGCGCTGGCGAGGGTGGATTGATCGTCGCGCCGGGGGATGGTTCGGCCCTCGACCACTCGCTGGCCGCGGGGGTCGAGACCTTGGTCGTCGGCCCCAGCAAGGCACGTTTGCGCAAGCTGCAGGAAGACTGGGACAAGAAAGTCGAGAAACAGCAGCAAAAAGCCGAAGCTGCGGCCTATCTGGACAAGTCGGTCTACAACCTCGCGTCGCTGGTGCTGCTATTACGCGCTGAGGGCAAAGAAATGCTGCTCACTGGCGATGCCCGCGGCGACGACATCCTGGCCGGCATGGCCGAAGCCGGCTTACTCGATGACGATGGTGGTCGCCACGTTGACGTTCTCAAGTTGCCGCACCACGGTAGTGACCGCAACGTCGAAACCGATTTCTTTCGCGACATCACCGCCGACCATTACGTGATTTCCGGCGATGGCGCCCACGGTAACCCCGAACTGGCCACTTACGAGATGCTGTTCAGCGCCCGTCGCCAGGACAATCGCCCTTTCACTCTTTACCTGACTTATCCGCTAGAAGAGCACAAGGGTCACCGGGGCCATCCTTATCCGGTAGCGGAAGTGGAGGCTCTGTTCAGTCGCGAGCGCGACGCCGGACAGCGATTCGACGTGGTGTTCCCGGCGGCTGGCAAGACTTCGACGGTGATCGATCTGCTCGATCCTTTCGTTAGTTGAGCGCCCGGCCCAGGGTGCAGGCTCGCTGAGTCGATCGCGCCGAGCCTGTCAGGGGTAGAAAACCGTGGTCGGCGTTTGCGGACTGCCAGACGGCTACTACCGAAACGGCGGCTCTACTGGTCAAGGCAAGTCCGGTCCGTCGAGGTTACCCAATTTGAAGCGGTGGGTCTGCTGAGCCGCTCTTAGCGCGCCCGCAGTGGGTTCATATGGTTAGAGGATCAAGGAGGCGTCCGCCGCGACCCTAACCCAGCCCCAGGCGACTGAGGGTATCGGCGGTTTCGAGGTTGAGATCGTAGTCCGCGAGCTTCTTGCTCGGCACCCAAGCGTATTGGTCGTGTTCTTCGCCGAGGGTCACGCCCGGGTCGACGGCGAGGCAGCGGAAGAGCAGGAAGATCATGTAGATCGGGCGCTGGCTGCCGTCGGCGAAGGTCTTGTCGTAGGTGCCGTCTTTGAACAAGGCCGGCTCGATGTCGCGGACCTCCAACCCGACTTCCTCTTGCAGTTCTCGGCGTAGGGCCTCGATCATTTGTTCGCCGGGCTCGATACCGCCACCAGGCAAGCCCCACTGGCCAGGAAATACGCCGCGCTGGTCGCACATCCGGCAGAGCAGCAGGTCGCCGTTGTCGTTGCTGACCAGCGGCACGACGATGATCCGGGTCTCCACCCTCAGACCTCTCGGCACGCCGCGGGGCCGGACTGCAGCTGTCGTTTCAGCGCTCCGCGATCGATCTTGCCCAGGTGGGTGCGGGGCAGTTCGCCCAAGACAATCACCCGGCGGGGATGCTTGTAGGGTGCCAAGCAGGTCAAGGCATGCTGCTTAAGCTGCTGGTCGAGATCGGCGTCAGCAGCTGTAGCGAGGACGAAGGCGTAAGGCTTCATCAAGCCGTCGTTGTCGAGAGCGCCGATGACCGCGCATTCTTCGACCTGCGGATGCTCTAGCAGGCATTCCTCCAGTTCTTTGGGAATCAGCCACTTGCCGCCAATCTTGAGTACGTCGTCGGAACGGCCGCAGAAGCTCACCCAGCCTCCGCTATCGCGGCATACCAAGTCACCGCTGGCGAACCACTCGCCACGGAAGGCGGCGGCGCTCTTGTCCGCTTCCTGCCAGTAGCAGTCGGCCCGCGACTGCCCACGTACCCAGAGGCGGCCGATCTCGCCATCGTTGAGGGGTTGGTCCTGAGCGTCGCGAACTTGGATCTCGAATCCCTCTACGACCTTGCCAAGGGTGCCGGGTCGGACTTCACCGGGTCGGTTAGTGAGGAAAACGTGCCACATCTCGGCGGTGCCCAAGCCATCGAGCAGCTCGACGCCGAAGACTTCTTTCCACTGTTCGTACAGCGCCGTCGGAAGAGCTTCGCCGGCACTGGTGGCGAAACGCAGGCTGGAGAGATCTTGCTCGGCGGCATCTGCCTGGGCCAGCATGCGGCTGATCACTGTCGGCACGTTGATCAGGATGGTTGGCCGATGACGGGCGATCTGGCGGAAGATCTCCTCAGCGGTGGGTTTTTCCGGGAACAGCACCGCGCTGGCACCGACCGAGAATGGGAAGAGCAGGTTCGAGCCGGTGGCATAGCCGAAGAAGAGCTTCGGCACCGACAGGGTGACGTCATCTTTGTGGTAGCCCAAGGTGCGGCGGGCGTAGAGCTCGGTGGTGTTGGCGAACGAGCGGTGGCTTTGCACCACCGCTTTGGGGCGACCGGTGGTGCCGCCGGAAAACAACCAGATGGCGGCGTCGTCGCGGTGGCTGGGGAAGCAGGCGATCTCCGTGTTGGCTGGCGATACGTCGGCGAAACGGGTCTCGTCGGCAAAATCCTCACCTGACTCGTCAGAACCCACCGTTAGCACTGCTGCCGGCCAAGCCGAGCCCTGCCTTGCGGCTCTGAAAGTTGCCGCCGCGGCGGCGTCCACCACCAGAGCACGGCAGCGGGTGTAGGCGAAGAGTGCCGCCAGCTCGGCCTCGCCCAGAGCCGGATTGACCATCACCGCCACCGCGCCGAGCTGTAAGGCACCCAACAGCGCCCCGACCATCTCGGCGCCGTCTGGCAAGGCTAGCATCACCCGTTCCTCTGAGCGCACCCGCAAATGCCGTAGCGCTTGCGCGAAATGTTGAGCCAGCTCGTGAACTTGCCGATAGGTCAGGTTGCGCTCGGCCAGTCGCAGAGCGATCCGATTCCCTTGGCCGTTGCGCAAGCGCTGGCCGAGAAAGTGGTCGGCAATATTAAGCTGTTCGGGGAACTCGAAAGGCATCGGTAAATCTCCGTCAGCTTGTTTGATGTTCGGGGCGGAGCAGGTCGAAGACGGTCTTGACCGGCGCGAAAGTGGCCGCCGGGACTTCGACGAAGACTGTTGTCCAATGAGCCATGGCGCCGTTCCATAAGCCGGGGTGCTCGAGGGCCAGCAGGGGACGGTCGCCAGCGGTCTTGCGGCTAACGAAAGCGGTCGCTGGGTCGACGAAGTCGGCCAGGCGATACGGCTTGCCGTGGCGGTCGCGCAGAGCACAAGCCAGATCGACTGGATTGAAATGTGTGGCCGCAGCGACAACAGCTTGTTGCCGTGGGTCTGTGCGATCGATCTGCGCGGCTTCGACTATCTGCGCCGTGGCTCCAGCCGTCTTGCCGACCCAGAAAGGGCCGCCGCCGGGCTCGCCCTCATTGGGCACCATGCCGCAAACCCGCAACGGTCGGTCGATCGCGTAGCGGAGGAACTCGCGGACGGCAGGTTCAGCGGAGTCGGCGAGCTGTCTAGCGGCGGTGATCTGCAACGAATCGGCGGCAAATTCGAGGGCCGCGGCGAGTTCCTCGCCGGCCAGCGGGGGGCTTGAGTCGAGGTGCTCCAAGATCTCGAAGGCGGTGTTTTGTAAGCGTGCCAACAGACCGCCGAGGAGCCGCTGGTAGCGCGCCGCCACCTGCCGGTGCTCGGCCGGCAGGATGTTGTCAATATTCTTCACCAACACCAGATCTCCAGCGGCTGCTTCGAGGTTGGCGAGCAGCGCCCCGTGGCCGCCCGGACGCAGGAGTAGCTGGCCGTCTCGGCGGCGAAAGAATTCACCGTGGGGAGTCAGGGCGATGGTGTCGGTAGCCGCGCCTTGGTGGGAGAAGGCGACTTCGAAGCGTACCCCATGGGCTGTTTCCAACGGTTCTCGGAGGGCGTTCAGATGCTGGTCGAAGTCGTTCTGATAGTCGGCGCCAACGGTGAAGTGAAGGCGGCAGATCCCCGAGCCGTCGGTGACCACCTCGGCAGCCTCGGCGAGATGCTCAGCGAAGGCTGTACGCGAGCCGTTGGCGATGCGGTGGAACGGCACCAAAGCCTTGGGCCGGCTGGCCAGATCGAGCCCTTGGCGCGAGAGGAGAGCGTCGAGCAGTGCCGCCGGTTGGCTAGCCTGGGCGGCCAACGGCTCGCTGAAGGGAAGGCGATCCAACTCTCTGACCAACCGGTCGCGGGCGGTCAGTGCAGTGCCGGTGGTGCTGCCGGCCCAGGCCGCTAGGAGATCGGCGAACATCCTCGTCGCGGCCCCCGAGGCGGGCACGAATTTGCTGAACCGGCCGGCTCGCGCTGCCGCTTGTTGTTCCTTTTCGAGGTTTGCGAAATCGGCTGGCGCGAGTCGCAGAATGCCATCGCCGACAGTGCAGGGTCGCAGCACGGGGGCTGCCGGCGGCGGCGAGGCGAGTACCGCGAGCTGGCGTTTGACCTCGGCTCCACTGAGGCCGTGGGCGGCGAGTTGGCGGCGGTCGGCAGCGGTCAGCCGGGGGCACGGGTCAGTGCTCATTTCGCGCCTGTTCCGTCAGTCGCCGGGGTAGACCGGCAGCTGTACTTCGATCTCCGAAAGACGTGGTGCGACGGCGTCTTTGGCCGACAGCTGGGGGGTGTCCAGGGGCCAGGCGATGGCCAGGTCGGGGTCGTTCCAAATCACTGCCAACTCGTCGTCACGGTCGTAGAGGGCGGTGCATTTGTACTCGACTTGGGCGCTTGCAGAAAGCACGCAGAAGCCATGCAGAAAGTCCGGCGGCACGTAGAGCTGGCGGAAATTGCCGGCCGATAGCACCTCGCCGACCCACTGGCCGAAATGCGGTGAGCCGCGGCGCATATCGACTGCCACATCGAAGATCTCGCCTTCGACGGCACGCACCAGCTTGCCCTGGGGGGTCTTGGCCTGAGCGTGCAGTCCGCGCAAAATGCCGCGACTAGACTTCGAGTGGTTGTCTTGGATGAAGGGCAGGGGGATGCCGCCGTCAACGTATTTTTCTTGGTGGTAGGTCTCAAGGAAGAAACCTCGTTCGTCGCCGTGCACATCGGGCTCGACGAGAATCACTCCTGGCAGGGCAGTCTGCTCGAATCTCAAGGCATTCTCCTCCGGGCTCAGCTCTGGCTGGCCAAACCAAGGCGTTGGCGGCTGTCGCCCGCGACTTCACGGCACCAGTCGAGATGTGCTAGGTACCAGCGCACGGTCTCCGCCAGGCCGCTCGAGAAGTCGTGCCGCGGTTGCCAGCCGAGTTCGCTGCGCGCCTTGCCGGCGTCGATGGCATAACGCCAATCGTGCCCCGGACGGTCGTCGACAAAGGTCTTGAGTTCCACATAGGACTGTAAGCCTTGGTCGCTGAGTCGCGGGTTCTCGGACGCGGGTCGCTGTTGTTCGAGAATTCTGCAAATCTCGTCCACCACTTGCAGATTGGTGCGTTCGTTGCCGCCGCCCAAGTTGTACTTCTCCCCCGGTTGGCCTGCCCCCAGGGCGTCGAGAATGCCAGCGCAATGATCGCCGACATAAATCCAGTCGCGGACGTTCTGGCCGTTACCGTAGATCGGCAGCGGGCGACCGTCGAGGGCGTTCAAGATCATCACCGGGATCAGCTTTTCAGGGAATTGGAAGGGGCCGTAGTTATTCGAGCAGTTGGTGATGATCACCGGCAGACCGTAGGTTCGGTGATAGGCGCTGGCCAGGTGATCGGCGGCTGCCTTCGAGGCCGAATAGGGAGAACTCGGATCGTAGGCGGTGTCTTCGCGGAATAGGCCAGTGGCACCGAGTGAGCCGTAGACTTCATCGGTCGAGACATGTAAGAAGCGTAGCTTTTTCCGCTCGTTCGCCGGCAGCTCGTCACGCAGGTGGCGAGCGGCGTCGAGAAGTTCGAAGGTGCCGACGATATTGGTGTTGATGAACTCTCCGGGAGCGTCGATCGAGCGATCCACATGGCTCTCGGCGGCAAAGTTGACTGTCCAGCGCGGACGTTCTTCGGCAAATAGCGCGCGCACGGTTGCGCGGTCGGAAATATCGCCTTCGACGAAGCGAAAACGGGAGTTCTCGGCGACCTCACGCAGGCTCAGCAAGTTGCCGGCGTAGGTTAGCTTGTCGAGCACCACGATGCGGTCGGTGGAGCGTTCGAGCGCCAGGCGGACAAAGTTTGAGCCGATGAAGCCAGCGCCACCGGTAATCAGAAGGGTGTCGCTGAGGGGCGGGTCGCTGTGGGCTTTGCTCAGTTTGCTCATGGTTCCTCTCGGGCGCGCAGTATACCCTTGCCCGGCGTGGCGCCGCCGCCCTCCTGGAGAGACCTTTCGATGTCGTTGATGCAAGCCGTCATTCTCGCCCTGGTGCAGGGGTTGACCGAGTTTCTGCCGATCAGCTCTTCAGCCCATTTGGTGCTGTTGCCCTGGTTGCTGGGCTGGAATGAGCACGACCTGCTCTTCGATGTTGTCACCAACACCGGCACGTTGCTGGCGGCGGTGGTCTTTTTTCGCCGTGAGCTGATTCTGAGCCTCGGTCTGGCACCGCGGGTCGATGGAGCCGAGGGTCGGCTGGGGAGCCCCCGATTGGCCGCCAAGCTGCTTCTGGCGACTTTTCCGGCAGCTCTCTGTGGACTCCTATTCTACGATCTTCTGGCCGGGGTCGCGCGCAGTCCGGCGGTGATCGCCACGACCTCGATCGTCTTTGGCCTACTGCTGTGGTGGGCCGACCGCTGCGGCCGCCGGCAGCGACAAATGGACGATATTGGCTGGCTCGAGGCACTGTGGATCGGTCTGGCGCAAGCGTTGGCACTGGTTCCTGGAACCTCGCGATCTGGAGTCACCATCACCCTTGGCCTGGGGCTTGGTCTGAAGCGGAGCGAGGCCGCCCGATTCTCCTTTTTGCTGGCGATTCCGGTGGGCCTGCTGGCGCTAGCCAAACAGCTGCTGGACCTGTTTTTGGCGCCTAAAGTTGAGGTCGAAATGCTGCCTTTGGTAGTCGGTTTTGGAGTCTCGGCAATCTCGGCTTATCTTGCTATTGGCGGTTTACTACGCTGGCTCGAACGCCAAACAATGGGCCCTTTCGTGGTCTACCGAGTGCTCCTCGGTGCGCTCGTAGGTGCTTTAGTTTGTTGCATTTAGCAGTCTGGGTTGAGGCTGGGTGTATTGCTCAGGGAAAATGGCGCGTTATACGGTTGACTCAATCCGGAGCTACCCCTAGTATCTTTCTTGCGAGGAGGCAAAATCCTCCTCTCATCCCTCCCAACGAGGGGCGCAAGACGCCCCTCCTTTTTTTGTCTAAAATATTTTCTCAAGTTTTTTCTTGTTTAATACTCCGCGGCCGCCGCGGCGGCAAGAGGGTGCTGCGTTTGCGGTGTATCTTCTCCCGGTCCCCTGCGTAGAGCCAGGGAGTGGCCTATCCCGTCCGCGGCCACTATCCGGAGGAAGACATTACCGACGCCGAACTTGTCGCCCGTGCCTTGGCCGGCTCAGAAGAGGCCTACCGTCAGCTGGTGCTGCGCTTCGAGCGACCGGTGATGACGGTGATCCTGCGATTAGTGAGAGATCGGCAGTTGGCCGAAGATCTGGCCCAGGAGTCCTTCGTTAAAGCCTTTCGCCACTTGGCTCGCTACGATTCGCGGCGCAAGCTGGCGAGCTGGTTGTTCAAGATCGCTCACAACACGACTCTCGACTACTTGCGCAAGTTTCGCCCGGTGACTGTGCCGCTGGAGGCTTCCAGTGGCGATGATCCGGCGGATTCCTGGGAAGTGCTGCGAGCGCCCGAGGATCAGAAGCCAGATCGTCGGGCGGATAGCGCGGCGCTGCGCCAAGCTCTCGATCGGGCTCTTGGCAAGCTGCGTCCTTCCTACAGCGAAGTGTTGACGCTGCGTTTTCAGGAAGGTCTGTCGTACCAGGAAATCGCTGAAGTCACCGGCCTTGCTCTGGGTACGGTCAAGATACATTTACATCGGGGTCGCAAGGCATTGGCCCAGCGGCTGGCTGAGGCCGGTTGGGCACCACCAGGGCGTTGGGGCGTGGACTGAACAGTCGGTCGAGACTTGAGTGTCGAGCACCGGCGCGGCGAGACTCGCAGCGCGCTGATGACACGAGCAGCGAAACTCGTCGCGCAGCGATAGCGTAGGGTTTCTGAGGAGAGATTGGATGAAGAGTTCGGAGAATGACCCTCAACTAGCAACCTGGCTTGCCGCTGAAGCGGCAGGTCGCGACGAGGACGCTCAGGCAGCGCTGCACCAGCTGTTTCGCTGCTTGCCGCGAGCGCGGCCGTCGGCCCACTTTGCCGATCGGGTGCTGCGGCTGTCCGGCCACGCCCCTCCCAGACGCTCGCGGCAAAGAAGTCGTTGGTTGCTGGCGGCGGCGGTGTTGGTATCGATATCTCTTCCCTGGCTGTCGCTCACTGCCCGTCTGGCTCCGTCGAATGCTGGCGGCTTGGTGGTGACTGGGGTCAATGCCGTACTGGCTGCTAGTGGTTGGCTAGATCGTTTGCATAGCGTGTTCGAAGTTCTCGGCCATCTGCGCCAGGCTTGTTTGGCCGTCGCCGGCATGCCGCAGGTGGCTTTGATCGCTCTGCTCTCGCTGCTGATCTCGGCTCTTTCCCTGCGCGGCTTGGCCACGCTGACCCACCGGACCGGGAGCGCTAACTATGCCTAGGTTGAAATCTTACGGGTTGACCACCGCGGTTTCCGCACGGCCCTTCACTGTGCTGACCGTTGGCTTCTGGTGCCGTGGTTTGTTGTTAGCGGCCTTGTGCAGCTGCTGGGTGCTGGTGGCTCAGGGCACTCCCGAGGCAGCTCTCGAGACAGTTGCAGAGCGCTACGAAGTGTTGCCACTGAGTGGCGGTTGGGCGCTGCGACCCCTGAATCCGGCAGCTGAGTTTCGCATTATCGAAGTACGCCAAGGGATGGTAGCCATCGATGGCGAGGACCGGCAGGCGGGGGAGCTTGTCCGCCTGTTAGGCGAGGATGCGGCGCCGGTGTTGGAGTTGGCTGGGCTGGCGCTTCCCGAGGTGCCGCCGGAACTCGGAGCTGGCTTGCCCGCCGAGTCGCCAGAGTCCGCCGAACCCTCTGAACCTGCTGCGGACTCTAGCGACAGCTGGCGCGAGGAGCGCCGTCAACGCACCTCAAGGCGCCGCTCGGAAGCCCGTCAGAGCTTCGGCCGACCGTTGCATATTGGCGCCGAAGAGTCGGTGGCCGAAGCCCTGGTCCTGGGCAGCTACTTGGAGGTCGATGGCGAGGTGCGCGGCAGGGCCACGGTAGTCGGCGGGTCGGCTCGGATCGAGGGTGAGATCGGCGATGACTTGGTGGTGGTGGGAGGCTCGGTCGAGCTCGGTCCCGAGGCCGAAATCGATGGCGACGTGGTCTCGGTTGGCGGCACGATCAACCGCAGCCTCGGCTCGCGGGTGCGCGGAAAAATCTCAGAAGTTGCGCTCGGCTCGGTCTTCTCGCGTCCCTGGAATCAGGGCTGGGAGCGGCCTCGGCGGCACCATAGGTGGCGCTCTAATTTCAGCCGCTGGCTGATGCCGGCTGTCCAAGCAGGGTTGATCGCTCTGGTGCTGCTGATCGTCTTGCAATTTGCTCGGCCGACGGTCGAGGGTGTGGCGCAGCGCACCCGGAGCGAACCTCTCAAGGCGGGCCTGACGGGACTGCTGGCACAAGTGCTCTTCGTGCCGTTGATGGCGGTAGTTTCATTTGTTCTGGCGATTACCATCATCGGCATTCCGATCATGTTGGCGCTCTGGTTGGTGGTGACGGTCGTGGTTTTGGTGGCGCTATTGATCGGCTATACCGGAGTAGCGCTGAATTTTGGCGGATTTCTCGAGCGACGATTCTCAATGCGTGGCGCTAGCCTCTATTTGACCCTGCTTCTCGGCGTGCTGCTGATCCACGGTTGGGAGGTAGTTGGAGGTGCCTTGACGGCTGCCAGCGGGCCGTTGGGCTGGACAGCTTGGCTGTTGGTGTTGGTCGGCGGAGTGGTGCAGTACGTCGCCGTCACCGTCGGCCTCGGTGGTGTCCTGTTGCATCGTTTCGATGCCGCTGGCAGCTCTTCTGCGGTGGCCCGATCCCCTGAGCTTCCCCCGGCATGGCCGCCTGAAGAAGATGGCGATGACGACGACGATGAGGACGATGAGGACAGCGCTGGCGAGCCCCTCGACTGAGGCCGGCCAGCGGTGCTGAGGCGGTTTGAGGTCGCAGTTGCGAGCGGCGAGCTAGGCTCGCAAGCGGCGTTCGAGCAAGGTGGCGCGGTGGGTGGCGGTGGTGGTGTGGATGGCAATCTCCAGCGCTCGTTTACTGCCGATGATGACAACCAGCCGTTTGCCACGGGTCAGGCCAGTGTAGAGCAAGTTGCGCTGCAACATAACGTAGTGCTGAGTATGCAGGGGCAAGACTACGCAGGGGTACTCACTGCCTTGGGACTTGTGGATCGAACAAGCGTAGGCCAGGACCAGCTCTTCCAGGTTGTTGAAATCGTAGGTCACAAGTCGGCCGTCGAAATCCACGGTTAGCTGGCTGTCTTCGCTGTCGATTTCGTGCACCAGGCCAATATCGCCGTTGAAAACTTCGAGATCGTAGTTATTTCGCTGCTGCATCACCCGGTCGCCACGACGCAGCAGTCGGGCCCCACGGCTGACCGCGGGACCGTCTGGATTGAGCAACGCTTGCAGCTCGGCGTTGAGATTGGTGGCACCGAGCAGGCCGCGGCGCATCGGTGTCAACACTTGCACTTGCCGCCGCGGATCGAGAGCAAAGCTAGAGGGCACCCGTTTGGCGACTACCTTGAGCAAGGTGTCGAGTACCGCTTCGGATTGCTGGCGCTCGATGAAGAAGAAATCAGCGCCATCTTCGGCCCTTCGCAGCTCGGGCAGTTGACCGGCCAGCACGCGGTGGGCGTTGACCACAATCAGACTCTTTTGGGCCTGGCGAAAGACCTCGGTCAGGCGCACCACTTCAACGGCGTCTGAGCGGATTAGATCTTCCAATACTCGGCCCGGACCCACCGAGGGCAGCTGATCGACATCGCCGACCAGCAGCAGCCGAGCCTTATCGGGTACCGCCGACAGCACCTGCTGAGCCAGCACCGTATCGAGCATCGAAGCCTCGTCGATCACTACCAGGTCGGCGGCCAGCGGCAGCTCAAGGCCACGGCTGAATTGGCGGCTGACGGGATTGTATTCGAGCAGCCGGTGCACCGTCTTGGCTTCCATGCCGGTGACCTCTGCCAGTCGCTTGGCGGCCCGGCCGGTGGGCGCCGCCAGCACTATCTGCAAATGCTTGCGTTGCAGAACCCGAACAATAGCTCGCAGCAGGGTGGTCTTGCCGGTGCCGGGGCCGCCGGTTAGCACCATTACCTTGGCAATGGTGGCGCGAGCCAAGGCTTGGCGTTGCTGAGCAGCGAGGCGAATCCCCTCGGCGTCTTCGAACCAGCTGACCGCTTTGTCGATATCAATCCGTAGCGGCAGCTCGCGCTGAGCAGTCAGCGCCCGCAGGCGCTGCGCCAGGCTGTGCTCGGCGGTGGCCAAGGGAGCGAGGAAGATGGCTTGTTCGCCAGGCGGACCTTCGCGGGGGCTGTCGAAGGGTTCCGCCGCCAGGTCACCGCGCTCGAGCAGCCGGTCGAGGGCTGGGTTGAGGTTGGACTCCTCGATCTGCAGCAACTCCATGCTGGTCTCGACCAGCCGCTGGCGAGGTTGGAACACATGACCCTGCTCGGCGGCCCGGCGCAGGGTGTGCAGCACTCCAGCAGCGGCGCGCAGGGGAGAGTCACGGGCCAGGCCGAGGTCGGCGGCGATCTTGTCGGCGGTGAGAAAGCCGATTCCCCACACCTCTTCGGCCAAGCGGTAGGGATTCTCCCGTACTCGCGCGATCGACTCGGCACCGTAGCGCTTGAAAATCTTCACCGCGTGTCCGCTCTGCACGCCGTGTGACTGCAGAAAAACCATGACCTCGCGGATTTCACGCTGCTCGCCCCAGGCTTCGACAATCCGCCGACTACGCTTGGCACCAATGCCCTCGACCTCGCGCAGGCGCTCGGGCTGGCGATCAATCACATCCAGGGTGTCAAGGCCAAAGTGGGCGACCAGCTTCTTGGCCAACCCGCGGCCAATACCCTCCACTAGGCCGGAGCCCAAATAGCGCTCGATGCCGAGATAAGTCGAGGGACGTACGCTGACGAAAGAAGCAACTTCAAACTGCTCGCCGAAACGCTTGTTGTTAACCCAATCGCCGCCCAGCCGCAGAGTCTCGCCCACCTGGACGCCGAGTAGCTTGCCCACCGCGGTCACCTTGCCGCGGCCGCGCACCTTCAGCCGAATCACACTCCAGCCGTTGTCTTGGTTGGCGAAGGCTATGCGTTCGACAACGCCCTCGATGGGTTCTTGCTGGCTCAAGGGAGGTCGTTGTCGGCGGTGGTGGGGAGATGGCCGATGCGCTGCCCTAGGCGTAGGGGGGTGCCGACGGACTGGGTGTCGAGGCAGAGGGCATCGGCGGTCGCCACCAAGATGATGGTCGAGCCGAGTTCGAATCTGCCCCATTCCACCCCACGGCCGATCAGTTGCCCGCCATAAGTGCGGCGGACGGCGGTCGCGCCGCGTAGGTTGGTGGTCAGATCATCAAAGCTCACCCGCACCTTGCCGACCACCGTCGCGCCCACCGCCACCAGCGCCAGGCGCCCGCCGCTGGCGAGGTCAAAAAAGGCACACAAGCGCTCGTTCTGCGCGAACAGTCCATCGATCCCTTCAACCCCGGCGCGGTTCACCGGCCACAGGGTGCCAGGTAAGTAGGTGGCGGCGGTGAGCTGGCCGTCCAAGGGCATGTGAAAGCGGTGGTAGTCGCGCGGTGAGAGGTAGAAGGTGGCGAACTGGCCACCCTCAAAGTGCGCCGCTTGGCGATCCGCGCCGAGCAAGGCGCCCAGCGAGTAGGGCCTCCCCTTGATCTGCAACAGCGCGCCGTCCCGCACCTGGCCGCTAGCCCCCCAAGCGCCATCGCAGGGCGCCACCAAGGCCATAGGATCTGCATCGATGGGCCGGGCACCCGGACACAGGGCGCGGGTGAAGAAGGACTGAAGGGTGGCGAAGCTGGACAGAGGATCGCGGACTTCGCTGAAGTCGACCCCGGCAAAGCGGCCATAGATCCTGATCACCAGGCGCATGAGAGGGCCCGGTAGGCGCAGCTCGGCGAGTCGCCCGAGGAGCCGGGAGAGGGTGTTTCTCGGCAGCAGGCGTACCGCGCCGAGGGTGAGTTTACGCTGCCATGGACTCATCATTCTTGCGGCTCAGAGGAGCGTTGACTCTACCACCGCCATCCGGAAGCGGTAAGCTTCGAGCACAGATGCGTCTGCGCCCATTCCTATCGCTGCTCCTGATCGCCGTCGGGCTCTTCGCCTTGTTTCGGCTGCAATGGCAGCATCAGCTCGGCGGCCTGGCTTCGAGTCCACAGGAGATCTACGTCGACTTGGGGCGAGCCAAGATAGTCGGCGGCGGCATGGCCTTGTTGCGTTTTCATGCCTGGGACGGCGAGCGTGCCAACCTGGAGGTGCGCTGCGCCGCCGAGCGCGAGGTCTACGATCTGCGGACTGACGACACCACCGGCGCGGTCTGTGGGTTGCAGGTCCGTTTGATGCTGATCTTCGAAGCTTCAGCCGAGGATCCCCTCAAGGCCTGGTTCGATGTCTACTGGCCAGCAAGCTCCGATTCGACGACTCACAATGTAAGCACTCTCGAATAGAGGCTTCGGAGGTATTCCTATGTCAGAAGCAGTAGTTACCTGCCCGCTGTGCGGGGCCGAGAATTCCAACCGCCGACTTTGTGTCGGCTGTGGCAAGTCCTTGAAAGTGTCCACGGCGGCAAAGCGCGACCGGCGAATGATCTTGATTCCTCTGAGCATCGGCTGTGGAATCATCGGCCTCGCATTCAGTGGGGTGATCGCTGCGGTCCTGATTCCCAACTTCATAGACGCGGTGCAAAAAGCGAAGCAGAAGCGCACCGTTGCCGACCTGCGCATCTTTGGCAGTGCGTGGCAGACTTGGGCGGCTGATCAGGGAATCTCGGTCGTTGATCTGGCCGAAGATACGCAAACCTACGACTTCGATTCCCTCCAGGCCCTAGCCTGGACAGAGTTCGAATCACGTTTAGTGCCCGACTATCTGACCGAGATGTCGGCTACTGACGGATGGTCTCACCCTTTCGAAGTCCGTGCCGATCTCGAAGACGGCCGCCTGGCGTTGCGTTCAGCCGGCCGCGACGGTGTCTTCGATTCTGACCAGCTGCCGATCGAAGGATTTACCACCACTGACTACGACCAGGACATTGTCTGGGCCGAGGGGTTGTTCCTGCGCTGGCCACAGCGGTAAGTGGCCTTGGGTTAGCACTAACCAGCCCGGAGGCAGTCTTGGCAAAGGCAGCATCGCTGCTCATGCCCCCACTCAAGATCTGCTGGACCCAGAGCGGGATCGACTGCGACGTCCTGACCACCGTGATGGGTGGGTGTATTGCCTTCTCCAGTGGCAAAGAGAACCGATGTCGATTGTTCTTGACATTTTCGTGAGCCACGCGTAGCCTTTTATCGGTTGTCAACGAGCCATGCTTGGTTGTTTGCGGTTGTTTCCACGCTACTGCTTTCCCATGATCTTGGGAAGTTTCGTGCCTGGGTACCTGGCAGTCTTATTCGTTGGGAGAAGGTTCTGTTCGATCTTGGCAGGGTTCGTTTCCACCTCACGCCGACCTTGTCGTCGGTTTCGCGGACAGTTTCTCAACACTATCGAAAGGAGTACACATGTCTCGAAAAACTCTCACCGTATCTATTCTGCTGACGCTATTCTGCGCGCCAAGCGTTTTTGCTGCCTGTAAGTACTGTGCGGGAAACTGGCCCGGCATGACTTGTAAGCTAGCCACCGGCACCAAGAGAGGCAATACAAAATGCAAGACTTCAGTGGGTTGGTGTACTTATGATACCGGTGGTGAAAGTTGCAACGGCGGCGGTTCATGCAATCCCGAATGGGCTTGCGAACCTGAGAATCAGGCGAGCTACGAGCTACCGAAAGTGCCTGCCGGCGAGACGCTGGTGCTGGTCGCGGATACGCCGAAGTGCCAGGGTTCTGGGCAGACTATCGAAGCCTGATGAGCATTACTGCTTGGCCTCTGGCCTGGCTGGTCGGCGCACTGCTCGGTGCGCCGGCTCCTGCCGAACATTTCACTGTGCAGCTGAAGGTCGTCGGGGTGCAAGGGGTCATAGTCCCGGTCATGGTGGAGATTCGCGCTGCGAGCGATGATAACGCCAAGGTCATCCTACGACGGGAAGCTATGGCTCCGGGTGCGATTCGCCTACCTTTGCCAGCTGAGGCTTCCTGGTTGGTTTATCTCACCGCAGCAGGCTATTGGAGTGCCCCACGGCAATTCGATAGCAGCGCGGATCTGAGCGAGTTTGAGATCGAATTGTGGCGCGCGACGGAGGTTCACGGCCAGTTGCTGGTCTCTGAGAGGACGCCATCGCCCCATGCCATCGCCCTACGCTTGCAGTCGCACGACGGCAGATCGAGACCGCAGATCGCCCGCACCACCTTGGTCTGCCCGGTCGATGGAGAGGGATCTTTTCGCTGTTCCGCACCACGCGTTCCGGGGGCGGACTTGCGCTTTCGGGTGCCGGGATTCGCATCGCGGTTTTTTTGGGATGTTGATCTGACGAAGGACCAGGAGTTCAACACCGGTGAGTTGACCCTGCGCCCCGGCGCAAGCGTCGTCGGACAGGTGACAGTGACCGGTCGCGCGGCCGCTGAAGAGGTGACGATCGAGCTTGCTCCCGCTCGACGCTCACCCTATGCACCAGTACCCCAAGCGGAGGTCGATGATGAGCAGGCGCGCCTCAGCAGCCGTCCCGACCCGCACGGCTTTTTTGCTCTGGAGGGCCTGGATCCTGGCGTTTACCGCTTGACCGCCCGGCACCCCGGCTTAGCGGCCGCTGAAGTGGAGCCTATTCGCGTGGTCGAAGGGGCTCAGACTCTGATCGAAGTGCCGATCGTCATGGCACCCGCCGAGCCGTTGCTGCTGAACGTCGAGCCGCAATTCGATCCCGACCAGGGGGATTGGCGATTGCGGATCTTCAGCAGCTCGCTGCCCGGCCAGCACAGCGCGAGGCCAGTGGCCGAGGTTGATACCGTGGCGGGCTTTGTCAAGACGGCAGGGATTGCTTTGGGATTTTACGAGATCGAAGTGCTTGATTCGCTGGGTAGAGAGGTACAGAGCGCGCGGATATCGCACAGCGGCAGCAGTGGTATGCAATCCATCGTGGTGACTTCTCTCCGTGTTGTTGGCCGGGTCAACCTTGGCGAAGATCCGCTGCTGGCCCTGGTCTCATTCCATCGCCTCGCGGTTGACCGGACTGCCGAGACCGACCCCGAGGGTAGCTTTCAGATCCTCTTGCCGGCTGAGGGCATTTGGGAGGTTGAGGTCGTCTCCGAGTTTCCCGAGGTCGCCTGGTACGAGCCCGAGGTCGAGTTGAAGGCCAAAGAGGGCATCGCCCAGTGGGTGCTGAATCTTCCCGGCACTCACCTCAGCGGAACGGTGGTGGATGCGGACGGCCAGGCTCGCGCCGGTGCTGAAATCACGGTTGATACTCGCATTCCGGTTTCGCGACAGAGCGACTCCGACGGCCATTTCGCGTTTCACGGATTGGAAGAGGGGCCGCACAAGATTGTGGCGACCGCTGGCGATGCCTTCAGCTCAGAGCCCGAGAGCATCGAGTTGCAAGAAGGCCACGAGTTGGAGGTGCAACTGGTTCTCGGGGAGAATCAGATCCTGGAAGGGCGGTTTCTAGATGCGGCCGGCAATGCCTTGCCCGGCCTCTGGCTGCTGACGGACGCTTTCACCGCTTCTGGCGCCCGCAGGTCATTTGGCGACTCCACCAGCACCGCGGATACCCAAGGTCGTTTTCGTTTCTTGCTAGGAAAATCCACCACCGAGGTTTTCTTAATGGCCTTAGTTCCTGGTGTCGGAACTCGCTCCGTGCTGCTCGAACCCGGCAACGTGGGCGACATCGTGGTAGGTCCAGAAACTGGCACTCTCCAACTAGATCTGGAGGTTCCTGCGGCCTGGGATCGTCGCTTTCAGCCCTTACCGGTGCTGGTGACACCTGCTGGTCTGCGCGTCCCCTGTGGCGCACTCATTCATTGGGCGAGCCTCAACGGTGTCGCGAATGATCCGTTGGATACGAGTTTCACTTTCCCGCTACTGGAGCTAGGAACCTATCGGGCTTGTTGGCTGGGACCAGCCGATTTCTCCAGCCGTTTCTCGACTGGCACTGGTTGTGTTGCTGGCGAACTGCGGGCGGGTGCAACCGTGACTATGCGCTTGGCAAAGCTCGGTGGTGCTGACGATAAATAGGCGCTAGCGACTTGAAAAGCTCGCTGTTGCCGCGTCGCGAGCGAGATCGGCACAGCTCTTTTGGTGCGATGACGGCCCTTTTGACGTGTGGCGTAGATATCAAGTGGGCAAGGCGCAGGCAATGTGCTAAAGTATCTCCCGTCGACTATTGACATGGATAGGTGATTTGAAACCCACACCGAGCGGGTCTCTGCGCTAGGAGGTAGCGGTGGAGACAATGCAGCGCATTGCCGCTGACCGCTCGAATGCGGAACAAGAGCCGCACAGAGGGGCGAAAGGATCGCCAGTTGGGGGTACAGCTGGCACAGTTGGCGCTGGAGAGTCTTGAAGGTATTGCCGAAACTGGCTCGTCTGAAAAGCATCGGAACCTTCTTGCCCATGGGTGGACTTGGTTGGGAAGAGCTTATCGCGTGGCATTGGACTTCCTGGCTGTTCACCAAGCCTTACGACGTGCGTCTGAGGAACTACCGCCTAAAGCTGATCTGCTGGTACGTGCAGAATTGCTGGTCAACAAGGCTTGTCTGAGCTGGGCACAGCGGTGCTACGAAGACGCTTTGGCGTTCGCGAATGGCGCTCTGCCTCTGTTCCGCAACCTAGGAAACACCGGTTTCTTGGTCGAGGCTCTAGTCCTGCACTCGAACATCGTGAGGAAGGCACGGAGTGTTGAGGCGGCACTGCCGGATCTCATTGAAGCCCAGGAACTGGTGGGGCGTTGGGCGGCGGCCGATCAACAGCTTGTTCTTGCGATCCACTCCAGCCTTGCCGATCTCCAAACCTCCGCGGGTAACTACCGCGCCGCGGCCCGAACCATAGCTACCGCGCGGGCCGATGCTCGTGAAGATGCGACCAATGAATTCAGTCTGGCCTTGCTGCAAGCCCAGGAAGGTCGTATCGCACTCGGTGAGAATCGCCTTTTGGAGGCGATCGACGTGCTAGAGCAGGCTCGCGAGAGATTTGTTTCATTGTAAGAGCTAGCGCCAGCTACACTGGTCTCCCTCGACTTGGCCGGTTTGTACATGCGGCAAGAGCGCCAGTCGGAAGTGGTCCGCATTGCAACGGACCTTCTTCCCATCTTTCGGGCCTATCGAATCGATAGTGGGAAGTTCGTGGCCAGCCAGCTCCTTGAAAACGCGCTGGAGTCGCAGACGGTCACTGAGAGTCTCTTGCAGCAGCTACGAGTTCTTGCGGTCGAGTATTTGCCCGGTCTCTAGAGCCAGTCCTTCATCCGTGCGGGTCAATCGCAAGATTGAACCTCCCTCGGCGCCTTGCTTCAATCCCGACGTGCCACCCGTTCAATCGCGCGTGGTGCCGTTCCTTTTGCATCTCCTCTTTCCTCTCGAAGCTGCTCCCTAGCCGGTCGACATGACCACCGAAGGTCAGCTCCTAGCACGACCCTAGCCTCACTTCGGCGAAATATGCAGTCTTTTTGGTCGGTCTTTTGTGGCAGAAACCGATGGCCGGAAAGGTGAGCCCGCCGGGCGGAACTCCAGTCAGAATGCTCTGGCAAACGCGACCGGCGTTGCCTGAGGTCTGCTTCCCCTCCGATTGGCGGTCGCAGTGGATCCGAGCATCCCCCGCCACTGCGATCGCCACCCTCTTTTTCTCCTGAGCAAGAAAATGCTGGCTCTCATCACCGCTACCGCAACCATGGAAGAGCTGGGTGGCAGGAGGTTATTTCTATGACCAAGGCCCTCGCTCCCAAGCTCGACGATGTGGCGAATCTGTTGCTACTATCGGAGGAGGCGAGTGCCGATCTCGGCAAGCTAACTCGGTACCTGATCAGCAGAGATCCATTGACGGGTCCGCTGCTGGCTGAGTTGCACCGGAAGGCCCAGGAGGCCCGCATCCAGATCGGCACTTTTCACTGGGCGTTCTCGGCGTTGCCGCTGAGCGGCGAGGTGGACTTGCTGCTCTCTGCGGATGGGCGGACCTGGAAGCGCGCCCATGACTTGCTCGATCCAGAGCGGGATCGCGGCATAGACTACGTGGGTTTGATCACCGTGCTCGATGCGCGGATTGCGCGTTTCCGTGGCAACAAGATCCGGATGCGGCAGATCTGCCAGCGGCTGGCTAGGGTAGCGGAAAGGTAGGCAGGGGAGACCAAGACCCAGGCGTTTGGGAACGCTAGCCAGAAACAAAGAGAACTCAGGCGGAACGCGAGTCGAGCGAATAGCGGGCGACGGCCTGCTGCCAATCGCCGCGAGCTTTCAAGATCAGCTCGATCATCTCGCGCACGACCCCCTCGCCGCCGCGAGTGGCGAGCACTCGGTGGACCACGGAGCGCACTTCGGCGACGGCGTCGGCGGGGGCGAAGCTCAAGCCGGAGCGGCCCAGTACCGGCAGGTCTTGCAGGTCGTCGCCGATGTAGGCCACCTCAGCCGGGTTGACCCGCTGCTCGGCGAGGAAGCTGTCGAAGTCGGCGCCCTTGTCACCGGAACCAAGAATGCTGGCGTCGAGGTCGAGTTCGTGAACGCGACGCTCCAGCGGCCGGCATTTGCGGCCGGAGAGCAGGCCGACCCGCAGCCCAGCTCCCTGCGCCAGGCGCATGGCCAGACCATCGCGGACGTGGAAGATCTTGACCTGCTCGCCGCGCCAGGTGTAGACCAAGCGGCCGTCGGTGAGCACGCCGTCGACATCGAGCAGAATCCACGCCAGGCCGGCGGCGCTCTTGGCGAAAGTGGCATCGCTAATCATTAGAAAAGCTCCAGTCCCCACAGGTCGTGCAGATGTATCAGGCCCTGCAAGTGGCCGCCGGTGTCGCAGACGAAGAGCGCCGTGATGCGATGTTCTTCCATCTCATGTAGGGCCGCCGAAGCCAGCGGATCGGCGGCAATGGTGCGTGGCTGGCGGTGCATGCAGTCGGCGGCGCGGCGGGCCAGCAGGCTGTCACCCTCAGCCAGTAGGCGGCGCAGGTCGCCGTCGGAGATGCAGCCCTCCAAGCGGCCTTCGGCGTTGGTGACGGCGGTGATACCTGCGCCTTTGGAGGAGATCTCGACGATCACCTGCGCCATCGAAGTGTCTTGATCGACCCGCGGCAGACGGTCGCCGGTGCGCATCAGTTCGCTGACTCGTAGTAGTTTTTTGCCTAGCTGGCCGCCGGGATGCAGCTTGGCGAAGTCTTCGTGGGTGAAGCCACGAGTCTCGAGCAAGGCCATGGCCAAGGCGTCGCCCATCGCCAGGGTGGCGGTGGTCGAAGCGGTCGGCGCCAGGTCCAGGGGACAAGCTTCTTGGTCGATGGCCACCGGTAGGTGGACGTCGGCGTGGCGAGCTAGCGGGCTGCTAGCCTTGGCGGTCATCACCACGACCGGCACTCCCAGGCGGCCGATCAGCTCGACCAGTCGCAGCAGTTCCTCGGTTGTGCCGGAGTAGGACGCCGCCAGCACCACGTCGCCGTCTACGACCATGCCGAGATCACCGTGGATGGCTTCGGCAGGGTGGAGGAAGAAGGCCGGGGTGCCGGTGGAGGCGAGGGTGGCGGCGATTTTTTTCATCACCAGGCCGCTCTTGCCCATGCCGGAGCAGACCACTCGGCCGCGGCAGGCGGCGAGCAGGTCGACGGCGTGGTCGAAGCTGCTGTCGAGCTGGGCGACCAGGCCCTCGATGGCGGCGGCTTCGATGCCCAGCACCCAGCGAGCCACCTCGCGCGGTGCGCGGCTGCGGGTGGGTGGGTCGCTGCTCATCGCTGCTCCCGAGGTGGGTCCTCGGGCAGGGCAGAGAAGATATCCAGCAGGCTGACGATCAGCCTCTCGGCCCGTTCTGGCGGCAGTTGGGTGGTGGCGTCTGATAGCGCTTGTTCGGGATCAGGGTGGATTTCCATGAACACACCGTTGGCGCCGGCCGCCACCGCGGCTCGCGCCAACGGCTCGGCGAAGCGGCGATTGCCGCCGGTCTGCTGGCCGCCGCCGGGCAGCTGTAGGGAGTGAGTGGCGTCGAATACCACCGGCACTCCGGCGCTCTGCATGATGGCGAAGCTGCGCATGTCGACCACCAAGTTGTGGTAGCCGAAGGCGTAGCCGCGCTCGGTGACGAAGACTCGCGAGTTGCCGCTGGAACGGGCTTTGTCGACCGCTCGTGGCATATCATCGGCGGCCATGAACTGGCCCCGCTTGATATTCACCGCCCGGCCGGTGCGCCCCGCCTCGACCAGGAGATCGGTTTGGCGGCAGAGGTAAGCCGGGATCTGTAGTACGTCGCAGACCTCGGCCACTGGCCCGCATTGGCTGGGGTCGTGGACGTCGGTGAGTAGCGGCAGACCGGTCTGTTTCTTGACCGCGGTGAGGATCTCCAGCCCGCGCCTTAGACCCGGGCCGCGATAGCTGTCGATCGACGAGCGGTTGGCTTTGTCGAAGGACGACTTGAAGATCACGGTGAGCCGCAGTCGGCTGGCCATCGCTGCCAGGGTGGTGGCGACACTGAGGGCCAGTCCCTGGCTCTC
Source organism: Candidatus Multivoradales bacterium (assembly GCA_965248925.1). GTDB lineage: Bacteria > Acidobacteriota > Thermoanaerobaculia > Multivoradales > J023 > CBDFLE01. Next base: position 4,574,134 of record CBDFLE010000006.1, read on the forward strand.
CAGAGCGCAGGGGCCGGCGATGATCGGCAAAGTGTCGCCTCCCAGAGTGACTCTGGGGGCGAGTTCGATCGGCGTCAAGCTCAATTTGCGGCCTCGGTGGACAGCGGCTCGCCGGCCTCGGTTTCGCCGTTGCTCGGCTGGGCACGGTCCGGGGATCGCTGTCTTTTGATGGCCTTGGTTCGGCGCTGGTTCTCGGCCAGGGCGGCGGCGATGTAGGAGACGAAGAGAGGGTGGGGCTCGTAGGGGCGTGATTTGTACTCGGGGTGGAATTGACACCCCAGATACCACGGATGATTCACCAACTCGACCATCTCGACGAATTTGCCGTCCGGGCTTGTGCCAGAGACCACTAGGCCGTGGTCGGTCAAGGCTTCGAGGTACTTCTGATTGACCTCGTAGCGATGCCGATGGCGCTCACTGATCTCTGCCTTGCCGTAGATCCGTCTTGCCAGAGTGTTCTCTTGCAGGTGACAGGGGTAGGCGCCCAGGCGCATGGTGCCGCCCATTTCTTCGACCCCGAGTAGCTCGCGCAGTTTGTAGATCACTGGGTTGGTGGCCGCGGGGCTGAATTCAGTCGAGGTGGCATCGCGGATGGCGCAGACATTGCGCGCATATTCGACCACCATCATCTGCATGCCCAGACAGATACCGAAGAAGGGCACCTTATTTTCTCGGGCGTAGCGAGCCGCGCGAATCTTGCCCTCTGAACCGCGTTGACCAAAGCCGATCGGCACCAGGATGCCATCGACTTCTTGCAATTCCGGCGGCCAATGACCGGTTTCGATCTCCTCGGCACTGATGTAGACCAATTCGACTCGCGTTTGGTTGGCGATGCCGCCATGGCTCAGGGCCTCGTTAAGGCTCTTGTAGGCATCTCGCATCTCGACGTATTTGCCGACGATACCGATTCGCACATGGTGTTTGGGATGCTTGATCTTCTTGACCAGCTTTTCCCAGCGCGACATGTCGCGGTCGTAACGCGGCAGATTGAGCAGGTCGAGGAGCAGATCGTCGAGACCTTCGCGGCAGAAGGCGGTGGGTACTTTGTAAATGGTGTCGACATCGCGGGCGGCGATCACCTGTTCGGCGGAGACATTGCAAAACAGGGCGATCTTGTGCCGCAGCTCGTCAGGCAGAGGACGGTCGACCCGGCACAGCAGCACGTCGGCCACCAGGCCAATCTCGCGCAACTCGCGCACCGAGTGCTGGGTCGGCTTGGTCTTGAGTTCTTCGGCGGCTTGAATGTAGGGCACCAGGGTGAGATGGATGTTGACCGCGTTGTTGCGCCCCAGTTCCTGGCGGAACTGGCGGATGGCCTCGAGGAAGGGCAGCGATTCGATGTCGCCGATGGTGCCACCCACTTCGACGATCACCACGTCATGGTCACCGGCGACCCGCCGCATACCTTCCTTGATCTCGTCGGTGATGTGGGGGATCACCTGGACCGTCTTGCCCAGGTAGTCGCCGCGGCGTTCTTTGTTGATCACCGCTTCGTAGATCTTGCCGGTGGTGAAGTTGTGTCCCTTGGTGGTGGTGGCGTGGGTGAAACGCTCGTAATGACCGAGATCGAGGTCAGCCTCAGCGCCGTCGTCGGTGACGTAGACCTCGCCATGTTGGTAGGGCGACATGGTGCCCGGATCGACGTTGACGTAAGGGTCGAGCTTCATCAGCGTGACGGTAAATCCGTGCGCTTCGAGGATCGCTCCCACCGAAGCGGCCGCCACTCCCTTGCCTAAGGACGAAACAACCCCGCCGGTAATAAAAATGTACTTCGTCCCCATAAGTCCTTCAGCTCCTTGCCGGCTAAATTTGAGTATCCTCGAATCTCTTCGTTTCTCGACTTGCTAGCTGTTTTCGATCTCGGCCAACCTGGCCGCTGCTCGGCGGAGATCCGCCGAGGTGTCGACACCGGGCTCGGCGGCGGCCACTAGCAACACTCGGATAGGGATGCCATTTTCCAGCGCCCGCAGCTGTTCCAGCGATTCATGGCCCTCGAGCGGTGTTGGCTCGAGCTCCGCCAGCTCGAGCAGCGTCTCGCGCTGGTAGCCATAGATCCCCAGATGCTGAAGCGCACCCGCCGCCTGGCCATCGCGGCGGTGAGGAATCGCCGCCCGGCTAAAGTAGAGGGCATAGCCGCGTCGATCGAGCACCACCTTGACCGTGTTGGGATCCTCTCGGCTTCCGGGTTCGGCCGGGCTGGCCAGGGTGACCATCGGGTCCGCGGGCACCTGCCGCAGGTGGGCGGCCACTTGCTCAATGGCCTGTGGGTCGATCAGCGGCTCGTCGCCCTGGATGTTGACCACTGCCGCGGCCTGCCAACGACGGGCCGCGTGGGCAATCCTATCGCTACCGCTACGGCATTCGGCGGGCGTCATCTCACATTCGCCACCAAAGTTTTCGACCGCGCGACGAATCCGCTGGTCATCGGTCAGCACTACCACCCGGTCCAAGCTCTTGGCCTGTTTGGCCCGGCGATAGACATGCTCGATCATCGGTTTGCCAGCCAGTTCAAGCAGCGGCTTGCCGGGCAGTCGGCTCGAAGCATAGCGTGCTGGGATCGCGCCGATGATCGGTTCGTTCGCAGGGGCGGGCTGACCAGCCGCTCGGTCGAATTGATGTTCGGGGTGCACGGCCTAATCTACTGTGGTGCTCCAAGAGTCGTCAATGTCCTCGGCGTTGAAGCTGACGCTTGCTGCTTCGTCGGCCTGCTGGCGATTCTCTGCCATGCTAGATTGCCGCGGTGCCGAGATCCCAGCAGCAGCACGAGAAGCGTCGACTCCGCCACCTTTGGTTGTGGGCGGTCGCCGCTCTAGCGCTGTTGGCGGCTCTGCGGGGCGCTGGCGAGCTGCTCGATGGCGAGCGCGGGGCGGCCCAGTGGATTTGGGGGCAAGAGATCAACGACAGTGCTGGGCCGGTGGCTTTCTGGGCGGTCCGCGATGTCGATCTCGAAGCCAGGCCGCAAAACGCCGAGGTGCGGATCGTCGCTGACGAGGCATACCTGCTTTGGGTCAATGGTTGGTGGGTCGGTTCCGGGACCTATCGTCAGCATGCTCCGCCGGATGTATGGCAAGTGGGGCCGCTACTGGAGCCGGGGGCTAATCGTCTGCGGGTCGAACTGCGCAGCGAGCGCGGTGTCGGTGGTTTGTGGGTTGAGCTCGAGGCAGATGGCCAGCGGCTGGCAGTCAGCGATCGAGAGTGGCGCATTTTTGATCACCGCGAAGTTGCTGTCGAACGGGGCTGGGGCGATCTCAGCGGCGGCCATCCAACTGTGGTCTGGGGCGTCCCACCGCGGGGTCGGTGGCGCTTCGAGGCCGCTGGAGAAGGACTGCCGGTTCCGCGTTTTGGCAGCGAGCATCGCGCCGTGCGCTCGCGCCGCAGCCGGGCACCCTATGAGTCCAATCCATGGCACCGGCCGCCGTCGCCAGGACATCGCCTGCCCAAGGCGGGGCGGATCTTACTCTATGATTTTGGCGCTCCGGTCCATGGCCATGCGGAGTTGCGCTTGCCTCGCGCAGGTGGTGAGACGGCCCTGCTGTACTACGGTCTCGACCAACCCCCGGACCTGGATCGAGATCGACCGCAGGAACTGGTGATTCCCCTGGCCGGGGCGCGGAGTTGGCGTTCGGCGACGGCCAGACGCTTTCGCTGGCTGTTGGTGGTTGGCATGGAGTTGCGCCAACCCGCCTGGGTGGAGCCCCTCGATCCTCTACGTGGGGGTCGTCCAGGGATCCAACAGAGCATGCCTGAAGGGGTTTTCGGCCTGGCACCGACCCGCCGCCGATCACGGCTCGAAGATGCGCTGTGGAAGAGGCTGACAGCCGGCTAGCAGCTCACTGGCTGTTGATCGGCTCGAAGTGGATCACTTGGTCGAATTCGCCGCCTTTGAAACGGTAGACCTTGCCGGCGGCAAAGTACCACCAGGCAGATTCGCCAGTGGCCGCCTCTGCCGCCGCGTCGATCCGATCGGGGCGCCCCATCTCTTGGTAGACCCTCTGCTCTGCGGCGCTGGTCATGCCGGCGAGGAATCGCTGCAACCAGCGCATCGCCTCGGCATCCTCGACCGTCAGATCACGCCGCACGGAACTGCCGCCGCGCATCTCTGCCGAGATCTCCAGCCGGCTGAAGACATCGAGTTCGTCGCGGCCTTGGCGGCGCACCGGCAAGGCGGTGGCGAGATAGAAGATCTGGTAGTGATCGTTGCGCGCCCATTCGAGCTGGAAGCGGCCGTCCTTGCCAGTGGTGGCCACCACCCGCAGCAAGTCGACATCGCGACGCTTCATGCGCCGCAGATCGAGCTTACGATGGTAGGCTTCGAGCACTACCTCGACGCTGCCGAGTGGCTGGCCAGCGGCATCCGTGATTCGACCACTGACCTCCACCGTCTTGCTCAGTTGGCGCTTCTTCTTTCTCGCCTCAGTCGGCCCAGCGCTGTGCAGCAGGCCGGCGATCAAAGCGACGAGGATCAACCGACGGCTCATTCGGCCGCGCTCCATTCGATATTCGCCGGTGGCCTGAAGAGGCCGTCGTGGTCGATCTCAGTGTAATTGCTGAGTTCGAAGCGGGTCAGGTTGGCCTCGCTGTCGGTGTACTCCATGCCAAGCACCCGGTGATTGGTCGGATCAAGGCGGATCTTGGCCCGCAGCCGGCCGCCGCTGGCGCGCTGGCTGAGGATGACCTCGTAGGTGCCGTCCGCGAGCTGGCGACTCTCGGCGGAGTAGCGCTCGCGCAGAGTGTCGATGTCTTCCAGCAGCAGGTCGAGGCCGGGCTCGCGCTCTGCTTGGATCGAATACCGCTGGCCGCTGTCCTCGCCCTCGTTCCAGGCATAGACCTCGCCATCGCAGAGCAGGAAGTGCTTTTCGTAGGGCTCGGTGTAGTTCCAATGCAGGCAGCGCGGCAGCCATAGCGAGATTCCGCCCTTCTCCTGATCGCCTGAAGAAAAGCCGGCGGGAACGTACGTCTGGACGAACTTGGCCGCCAAGCGCTGACCCTCGAGATCTTGCCGCATCTCGCCGAGCAGCTGCCAAGGACTGGTGGCCAAGGCCGGGGTGGCGGCGAGCAAGAGCAGCAAAGTGCCAAGGGCCGCGAAATGGACGGCTCGGTGGGCTGTGGATCGGTACTTGGGCTGGTTCATCGATTCTCCCATTGCGGGACGATGGTAGCAGCAGCGGGCAGTCATGGAGTAGAGAGTCGTTGGGGGATCACGAGCAAGCCTCAAGGAACCAAGCTGCACAGGGTGGACTAGTGACCTGGATGATGCGACACGTCGCTATCTTCCGCAGATGGATGAGAGTGCCAGGGAGCGGGGTCATCGAAAAGCCTAGCCTCTATTGCGAATGGGGCTGAGCCTCCTGTCGGCAGCCCTTCCGCTAGTATGAGCAACTCTTGGGTCTTGACAGGTGGGAAGAGCATTGTCACAATAGCGTAAGCGAGGCGTAAGTTATGAGTGCGAACAGCTCAATCGAATGGACCAATTCAACATGGAATCCGGTTCGCGGTTGTACCAAGGTCAGTGCCGGCTGCGCCCATTGCTACGCAGAGACGTTCGCGGAGCGATGGCGCGGCATCAAAGGACACCCTTACGAGCAGGGATTCGATCTGCGCCTCGCGTCTAACAAATTACTCGATCCGCTGACTTGGCATCGGCCTCGTTTGATCTTTGTGAACTCGATGAGTGATCTCTTTCATGAGGGTGTCGAGTCTGACTATGTCGATCTCGTCTTCGAAGTGATGCGTCTTGCGGATTGGCACACATACCAGGTTCTCTCGAAGAGGGCTGGAAGAATGCGGGAGATTGTGTCGTCGCATCACCGAGATCTAGCGAACTTGGAGCATATTTGGCTAGGTGTTAGCGTCGAGAATAGAAAGCAGGGGATACCTCGAATCGAGGATCTACGCCAGACACCAGCAGGTGTGCGGTTTCTTTCGATAGAGCCTCTTCTTGAGCATATCGGGGAGTTGAACCTCGAAGCTATCGATTGGGTGATTGTCGGTGGCGAAAGTGGACCTGGAGCACGCCCGATGCGCCGCTCTTGGGTAGTGGATGTTCATCGGCAGTGCCAAGCAGCTGGTGTGCCGTTTTTCTTCAAACAGTGGGGCGGGGTTCGGAAGAGTAAGAACGGTCGTGAATTAGATCGGAAAACCTACGACGAATTCCCGGATTTCCCTGCAAGGCGGCGGCCGACTCATGCCGAGCGTCGTAGGCGTCTAAGCGAAGCAATGGCGTTGCTCAAGGAGGTGGCTTGAGATTTGCTAAGTCTAGATTTTTACCAAGGCCGTGAACAGACGTACATCAAACACTATGTGTTAGAGAGGTATCTTCAGAAACTTGCTTACAAGTTAGGATGGAGTGGCAACGATGCGATCGTGAGCTACGTGGACTGTTTTGCTGGTCCTTGGAATAGTATGTCAGATGATCTTGCTGACACTTCGCCGGCTATCGCGATTCGGGAACTGCAAGCTGTTCAAAAGACGCTACGGGAGCGTGGGCGCATGCCTCCTTTTCTCAAGTGTCTATTCATCGAGAAAGATAAATCGTCATGGAAAGTTCTCAGCAGAATGTTGGAGTCTGTTGAGAACATTGAGGTCAAGGCGATTCTGGGAGAGTTTGAAGCTGAAGTTGATGCCGTCCTCGACTTCGTAGGTGAGGGGTTCGCCTTTTTCTTCATCGACCCTACTGGTTGGACTGGGTACTCTCTGGATGTTATTCGGCCCATGTTGAGACACCCTCGCTGTGAAATTTTGATCAACTTCATGACTAAGTTTTTGGTCCGGTTTATCGATGCGGATCTAGACGACAAGGCTCGCGCGGGGTTCGAGCATCTCTTTGGATCATCGGACTGTCGGAAGCGATGGCGAGATCTGACTGGTCTCGATCGAGAGGACGCGATCGTGGCCGCATATTGCGACAGGGTGCGTGAAGCAGGAAATTTCAACTACGTTGCCCACACAGTGGTGCTTGATCCCCTGGCAGATCGCTCGCACTTTCACCTGATCTATGCAACGGATCATCCCGAGGGGCTTCGAACTTTCCGAAACGAAGCGGAGAGGCCAGCGAGAGAGGTTCAACGGAAGGCGCGTCACGCTGCGCAGCAGCATCACGAGCTGGAGATTTCGGGTCAGATGGGACTTTTTGGATCTCCAGCTCGCAGCTACTCTGATGAGTTGGAGGAGCGTTATCATCGATTGGCCCAGCAGAAGGTACTGGGAACCCTACGGAGTGTGCGGAGAGTCTCGTTTGATCACCTGGAAATGGAAGCCTTGCACTTTCCCATGACCGGCACGCAAGATCTTAAGGGCTGGCTAGAGCGCTGGCGCCAGCAAGGGGCGATTGAGTTCGAAGGTCTGAGGCAAAGAGCGCGAGTGCCGCAGCCCGGGAAGAACCACTACGTTGTCTATTTGCGCGAGGACTGATCTGATTTTGGAGAGTTGCTAAACGGGAGAAAGACCCGCCGTTTCACACTTCAACCTCGATCGGCCTGCTGTGGGCTGTCGCCGGGATGGTCGCCGGGGTAATATCCGCCAGCACGAGGTCGTAAGCGTCACGGAGGTTAACTTCAAGCTCGTCGAGGGTTTCGCCCTGGCTGAAGACCCCCGGCACTTCCTTCAGGCGTCCGACTTATCCATCGCCGTCCTGCCAGTACTCCATGGTGAAAGCGTGTCGCATCAAGTGGACCTCCGGCGTCTATTGTAGCCGGAAGTAGCCGCTAATGTCTGAAGTGGCGGCGGCCGGTGAGCAGCATGGCGATGCCGTGTTGATCGGCGGCGTCGATGACTTCTTGGTCGCGCTTGCTGCCACCGGGCTGCACCACCGCGGTGACGCCGGCTTGGGCCAAGGTGTCGAGGCCGTCGCGGAAGGGGAAGAAGGCGTCGGAGGCGGCAGCGCTGCCGGCGATCGGCAGGTTGGCTTTTTCGACCGCCAGCTTGCAAGAGTCCACCCGGCTCATCTGGCCGGCGCCGATGCCGACCGTCTGCTGGGCGTTGGCGAGCACGACGGCGTTGGATTTCACTCCCCGTGACACCCGCCAGGCAAGTTCCAAGGCCTGGCGCTCGGCGACCCTGGGCTGGCGTTTTGTTGGGCAGATCCAGGTTGCGGGATCGTCTGCCTCGGCGTCGGGTGCTTGGGCCAGGAAACCGCCGTCCAAGCCGCGCAAGCTGATCGCCCCTGCACTCGGGAGATAGGGCGGAGCTTCGATCAAGCGCAGGTTCTTTTTGGCCGCGAAGCGGCTTTGGGCGTCGTCGTCGAAGCCGGGTGCGATCACCACCTCGACGAATAGGCCGGCCATGGCTTCGGCTAGGGCGCCATCGGCGTTGCGATTAACAGCGATGATCGAGCCAAAGGCGGACAGTGGATCGCAGGCCAGCGCAAGTTCGTAGGCTGCGGCCAGAGTCGGTGCCAGGGCCACGCCGCAGGGGTTGTTGTGTTTGACGATCACCACCGCTGGTTCGTCGAAGAGGGCGACGATCTGGCGCGCCGCGTCGGCGTCGAGCAGGTTGTTCCAAGACAGCTCTCTGCCTTGCAGCTGGCGCATGCCGCCGAACACTCCGGGGCCGTCTTCCAGCCGGTAGACCGCCGACGGCTGATGCGGGTTCTCACCGTAGCGGGGAGTCATCTCGCGGCTCATGTCGAGCATAAGGTGGCGCGGGAAGCGGTTTTCTGCCTCCCCGCTCTGCTGTGCCAGCCAGCCGGAGATAGCGGCGTCGTAGGCCTGAGTGTGGCGAAAGGCCTTAATCGCCAGGCCGCGCCGCACCGGCTCCGGGACGATCCGCTCACCGTCTTCGAGGGCGGCTTGAATCTGTGGGTAGTCGTCGGGATTGACCACCACCGTGACGCCGCGAAAATTTTTCGCTGCGCCGCGGATCATCGAGGGTCCGCCGATGTCGATCATCTCCACTATTTCTTCGAAAGCGGCGCCGGCGGCGACAGTCTGGCGAAAGGGGTAGAGGTTGACCACCACCAGATCGATCGGCTCGAGGTTGTGATCCTGTAACTCACTGAGGTGGGCGGCGCGACCGCGGTCGGCCAGAATACCGCCGTGAATGGCCGGATGCAGGGTCTTGACCCGGCCGCCGAGGATCTCGGGGAAGTGAGTGATATCGGCTACCGGGGTCACCGGCACACCCGCTTGCTCGAGGTGGCGGAAAGTTCCACCGGTTGAGATAATCTCGATTCCCAAAGTGGCCAGGGCCTGGGCGAATTCGACTAGGCCTCGTTTATCGTAGACAGAGATCAGGGCGCGCTGTGCGGGAAGCATGGAGTGGGTTGCGGTCCGATCCGGCCAACCTGGGGTAAGCCGTTGAGTGGTGAGTATTCAGGCTGCTCTGGCTGGCTGGGTCAGCGCCTCACTGGCTCAGAGCACGCTCGACGCGCACCGTTTGACGGCCCCTAAGAGGTAGTTTCGAGCGGCGATCGGCGCCTCCGGCTTGCAACCAAACATAGCGTAGCACTTCAGCGATGTCACTGACCGCATGGCTGAAGGCCAGCGCCGAAGTGCCAAAGGCGGTGCAGCGGTCGTCGAATTTCAGCCGACCGCTCTGGAAGTCGATGCGGCGGTACTCGCGACCCAGCAGTGGATAGGCGCGGCGCGAGCGCCGTAGGGTCTCGTGGATCACCGCTGCGAGTTGAGCGCGATCGCCGACCTGTGGGCGGAAGCCATAGAAGACCAGGCCGAAGCGGCTCTCCACCGAGTCCATGTAGCTCAAGTAATCGGCGTAGTAATCAGCTTCCCGTGGATCGCTGCGAGCGGTGTTGAGGGGGTTGTTGGCGGTGGCGACAAAGTGGGCCACCAGCCCTAAGTGGTACGCAACTTGGGCGAAAGGCTGATGCTTTTCAATGGCTGCCAGCGCGTTGTCGACGGCAGACAAGATCACTTGGTCGAGCTGGCCGGAGCCGTCGGCGTTCTTGCTGTGGTGGTCCGGCTCGGGGTCGAGGGCACCCTCGGCGGCGCCCCGCAGATAAGCTTCGCGGTGGCGGGCCAGTTGGCGATAGAGGTCTGGCGGCGCCAGTCTTGCCGCCTCTCCAGCTATGGCTTGAGAAGTTGGGGCAGACCAGCCGGCGCTGGGTCCGGCCGATGCCAAGAGCAGTAGCAGGGCTGCCGCCGCAGTTCGCCAGGCGCCAGCCACCCGTCTTTGACTGTTCATGACGCCATTGTAGCTCGCGTGGCTTCGCAGGTTGCCGCCTTATCAGACTTGACTTATTTGCCTCTGGCTTGGTAAAAACCCCCTCCTGCCTCTGTGAGCCCAGGTAGCTCAGTTGGTAGAGCACTCGACTGAAAATCGAGGTGTCGGTGGTTCAAATCCGCCCCTGGGCACCATTCACTGCGCTCTTGCGGTCATTCCGGCGCGGTCATCTTGCCCCGCGCCGAGCCTTGGTTCTTACCGTGGCCGTTTGTTCAAGGGCTCACCAGATCCACCCAATCGCGCATCGCACCCAGGCTACAGCCGAACTTGCGATGACCGTTGCCGAGCCCGAGCTGCTCGATGATCTGCTCACAGGAGCAGCCGGCAGTGTCTTTGGTAGTGAAGAAGACCTGCCCGCTGCCACCATCTGAGTCGCTATCGGAGTCACCGTCTGAGTCACTATCCGAGCCACTGTCGGAGTCACCATCTGAATCATCGTCCGAGCCACTATCGGAGTCGCCGTTTGAATCATCGCTTCCGCGGCTGAGGAATAGGCCGCGTTGCAGGGTGTCAAAGATGTTGTCGCCATCGATCAGGGCGTAGCGATTGGGTCGTAGGGCAACCGTCGGCACACTTTCCGGGATCACCGTGTTCGGGCAAACGTCCTCGGCATCGAGCACTCCGTCGCCATCGTTGTCGACATCAGCAGGCTCGGTGATGGTCAGGGTCGCGGTCGCCGGCTCGCTCGCTGGTAGGCCGGCTTGCAGCAGGTTGCTGGTGATGTTCAGGTAGTCACCGGCCGCCGCTGAGGCAGGCACCTGCAAGTCGACACTGAAGCTGCACGAGCCGCCCGGTAGCAGGCTACCGCCGCTGAAGGTCAGGAACGAGCTGCCGTCGAGCAGTGAGCTTTCGCCGCAGGTGTCCGTGGCCGGCAGGCCGATCGCCTCGAGGCCGAGCAGAGCTGCTCCCAGATCGTCCGAGAAAGATAGGGCGAAGACGCTGCTGGTCAGGCTCAGATTCTCGATGTTGAAGGTCAAAGCGACAGTGTCGCCGGCCTCCGCGGTGCTCGGAGAGAACGACTTGCCGAGAGCCAGGAAGTCGATTCGCAGAGTATCGGTCGCCGCGTTTCCGCGCACCGCCAGACCGCCGAGATCGCCGATGGTTTCGCTGGTGGTGCTGACCGCCTCGGTGCCGAGCAGCACTGCGGCAGGCACCGCCAAGGTGACATCGAAGCTACAAGATGCCGCCGCCGCCAGGCTGCCGCCGGTGAAGCTCAACAGGCTGGTGCCGCTGATCTGCGAGCCGCTACCGCAGATATCCGCCAAGCTGCCGCTGGCACTGACCAGCCCACTGAGGGCGGTTTCGAGGTCATCGCTGAAGGAGATCAACGTCACCGAGTCGACCTTGCTCAGGTTGGTGATCGTAAAGCGCAGCGTGACGTTGTCGCCCGGACCTACCGGATCGTCGATGAATTCCTTGGCCAAGACCAGGAAGTTGGCGTCGAGGACCAGCTCGTCGGAGGCGTTGGCGAACAGAACTGTGCTGCCCTCGATGGTCGCCGAGAAGCCCGCCGTGGTGCTGATGTAGGTATCGGGCTGTGCCTTCGTCGGCACCAGCAGGCCGAGATCAAAAGTGCACGACTCGCCGGTCGCCAGACTGCCGCCCTGGAAGACCAGCAGCTGTCCACCACTCAAGCCATCTAAGGAAGAGCCCAAGCCGCAGATATCGGCCAGGGGTAGGCCGGATCCGGACAGCCCGTCCAATGCGCTGTCGAGATCGTCGCTGAAGAAGATCTTGGTCGCGGCGGAGACCGGGCTGTCATTCTGGATCGTGTAGCGCAAGGTCACCGCGCCGCCTGGTAGCACCGGATCGTTGAGGAACTCCTTGGACATGCTGAGGCCGGTGATGCTCAGCTCAGCGGTCGCGGGCGGAGTCATGGTGGTCAGGCCGAGCACCGTCGCCACCACCACGCTGGTGGTATTGGTGTGGGCGCCAGCCGGTGCTGTCGATGGCACCTGCAGAGTGACGTCGAAGCTGCAAATCTCGCCCGCCGCCAGGGTGCCGCCGGTGAAGCTCAAGGTCATCGTGCCGCTGAGCTGCGAGCCAGCACCACAAACATCAGTGGCCGGCAGGCCGCTAGCCACCAGACCGCTGAGGGCGGCCTCGAGGTCGTCGGTGAAGTTGACGCTGGAAGCATCCCCTGGGGCGCTCTCGCTGTGCTCGAGGGTGAAGCGCAAGGTCACCGTGCCGCCCGGGGTTGCCGGGTCGTCGATGAACTCCTTGACCATCTGCGGTGCTCCGACCACCACCAGATCATCGCTGGCGGTGCCGCCGGTGAGCTTGCTGCCGCCGACCATGGCGGTCACCGTGCTGGTGGTGTTGGTGTAGGTGCCAGCGGCGGCGCCCACCGCGACATCGAGGGTGATCGCAAAGGTGCAGGACTCGCCGGCTCCGAGACTGGCGTCGGCGATCACCAGCCTGGCAGGAATGGCGTCCGAGCCGGTGGGGTTGATCCGCGGCGTGTAGGTCGCGGTCGAGCCGCTGCCGCAGAAGCCGGCGGCTGGCACTGCCGAGGCGGTCGGCAGCTCGATCGCGAACTCGTCGACGAAAGAGATCTCGGTGGCAGCGTCGCTGGCGCTGGGGTTGGAGAGGGTGAACTCCAGGGTCACCGAGCTGCCGGCACCCACTGGATCGTCGACGAAGCTCTTGCTCAGCTGCGGCGCGGCGTCGACGAACAGCAAGTCGGTCGCCGGGCTGCCGGTGACCGAGCTACCGCCGATGTTGGCGTTGATCGCGCTGGTGGTGTTGGAGAACGTTCCCGAGGGAGCGCTGGCCGGCAGTTGCAGAGCGACGCTGAAGGTACAGGTTCCCTCGATCCCGAGGCTGCCGCCGCTCAAGGTGAGCAGACTGCTGCCGGACAGCTGGGAACCACTTCCGCAAGGCTCGGCGAGCGGCAAGCCAACCGCTACCAGACCGCTGATGACGGCGTCGAGATCGTCGGTGAAAGCGATGTTCGTGGCGTCGCCTCGACGGTCGAGGTTGCGCACCGTGAATTCGAGGATGACACTGCTTCCCGGGGTGGTCGGGTCGTCGACGAAAGATTTGCCCAGGACGATCTGCTCGATGGCCACGGTCAGCGTCGCGCTGGCCATGCCACTAGACCGCGCCGGGCCACCGAACTGGGTAGTCGAGGTCAGCTCGCCGGTGGTGTTGCCGAGCATCCCGACAGCGTTGCCGAGCACGTCGACGCTGAGCGTGCAGCTGCTGTTGCCGGCGATCGTGGCACCGTTGAAGAAGGCTGGCGAGTAGGAGATCGTGCTGCCACCCGGTGGGGCAGAGATGGTGCCGCCGGCGCAGTCGGTCGAAGCGTTGGCCGGGCCGGTAATCACCATGCCGTCCGGCAGGTTGTCGCTGAACGTCAGATTGGCCGCCGGGTCTGGATTGGCGCTGTTGTCGATGGTCAGAGTCAGGGTGCTACGGCCGCCAAAGAAGACCGTGCTCGGGGCGAAGCTCTTGCTAAAACCGGGGCGGTCGGCAGCGACGGTGAGGTCGGCGCTCGCGCTGCCGCTGTTGCCGGCATCGGAAGTTAGATCGCCGGTGATATTGGTGTGGGTGCCCACCGTGCTGCTGGTCACGTCGACGCTGATCATGCAGTTACTCGCTGCACCGACACCGCCGCCGCTGAGGCTGATCGAGGTACCGCCGGCGGTCGCGCTCAGCGTGCCCAGGCAGCTCGAGCTGGCGTTTGCCGGGTTGGCGATGGTCATCCCGGCGGGTAGGTTGTCGACCACTGCCAGGTTACGCAGGGCCAGGGCACCCGAGTTGCTGATCTCGAGCTGCAATGTGCTGACCGCCCCCGGGCCGACAGTGCTCGGGGAGAACGACTTGGAGAGATCTGGCAGCTGGGCTTGTACTCCGGCCGCCAAGACGATGAAGGGTAGGACGAGCAATATCGCGATGTTGAGTCGACGGGACAGCGGCAGCAGGAGAGACTTCATCGATTCAGACCTCGAATACAAACGGATTAAACGAGCACAGGAGGTGTACCTCCCAAGGCTCAGAGGGATCAGATCTAAGGTAGAACGGAACAAGGCTGGGGGAAAAGATGAAATTGAATGATGTCAAACTAGTCTTGCCAGAGGCTCAGGTCAATTGGCAATATTTCTGAGCATCTCTTTTGCCATCAATGACATATGGCTATTCCTTGAGTAAAGAGGATGGCCTGCTAGCGGCGGTCTCGAGAGCTGTCGGGCAAGTTCACCGCACGTCACTTCAACGGACTAGAATGCCGCCAATGGTGAAGATCGATCCAGTTTCTGAGGTCCGTGCTGCCGAGCTGCGCGCTGCACTCGAGCATCACAGCGAGCTTTACTACGATCGCGCCACGCCGCAGATCAGCGATCGAGAGTTCGATGCGCTGTTGGCCGAATTGGTCGCTTTGGAGGAGGCACACCCGCGCCTGCGTACTGCCGACAGCCCCACCCAGCGGGTAGGCGGCGCACCACTCGCAGGCTTCGAGCAAGTAGCTCACGATCCTCCCTTGCTGTCGCTCGACAACAGCTACAGCTTCACCGAAGTCGCCGAGTGGGTCGGCCGCCTCGAACGGCTGCAACCCGAGGCGGCGCTGAGCTACGTCGCCGAGCTCAAGATCGACGGTGTTTCGATCGCCCTTGAATACCGCGATCGGGTCTTGTTGCGGGCGGTTACTCGCGGCAATGGCAAGATTGGCGACGATGTCAGCGCCAACGTGCGGACCATCCGTGGTTTACCCCTGCGATTGCCGTCGGCGGCTCCTGAGCGTTTGGTTTTGCGCGGCGAGATCTACATGCCTCGATCGACCTTCGCCGCCCTCAATCAGCGCCGCGAACGGGCTGGCGAGGCGCTTTACATCAACCCGCGCAATACCACCGCCGGCACCATCCGGCTGCTCGACAGCCGTGAGGTGGCGCGGCGCAAGTTACAGCTCTCGGTCTATCAAAGTGCCAGCGAACTCGGGGTCGCCAGTCATGCCGAGACGCTGGCGCTGCTGAGCGAGTGGGGGCTGCCGGTGGTGACCCGCTGGCGGCGCTGTGCCCAAGTGGCGGATCTCCAGGCATATGCCGAGGAGTGGGCGATGGCTCGGCAGCAGCTCGATTTCGAAACCGACGGGGTGGTGGTCAAGGTCGATAGTCTGCGCTTGCACGAGCTTTTCGGCCGTACCGCCAAGGCGCCGCGCTGGGCGGTGGCTTTCAAGTTCGAGGCCGAGCAGGTCGAAACCCTGGTGCGGGCGATTTCGGCCCAGGTTGGACGCACCGGGGTGGTGACGCCGGTGGCGGAACTCGAGCCCGTGTTTGTCGCTGGCACTACAGTGCAGCGGGCGACTTTGCACAATTACGAGGATCTGGCGCGCAAGGATGTCAGGGTGGGAGACACGGTCTACCTAGAGAAGGGGGGCGATATCATCCCCAAGGTAGTGGGGGTTAATCTTCAACAGCGGCCAGCGAGCGCCAGCGCGCCCTTCGCCGTCCCCCAAGAGTGTCCGATTTGCGGCACCGGCCTGGTGCGGGGTGAAGACGAAGTCGCTTGGCGCTGTGTCAACCTGGCCTGCCCGGCGATCGTCCGCGAGTCAATCGGCCATTTCGTCGGCCGCAACGCGATGGACATCGAGGGCTTGGGCGACAAACTCATCGACCAGCTTTTGGCGGCCGGCAAGATCCGCGACTACACCTCGCTCTACGACCTGGGCAAGGAAGACCTGCTGGGACTTGAGCGCTGGGGCGAGAAGTCGATCGACAATCTTCTGGCGGAGATCGACAAGTCCAAGGGCCGCGAACTCGCCCACTTGCTTTTCGGCCTCGGTATCCGCATTATTGGCGAGCGGGTCGGCCGCATTCTGGCCGAGCGCTTTGGCTCATTGGCGGCGCTTCGAGCGGCGTCGGCGGAGGAGCTGGCGGAGGTGCCCGAGGTGGGGCCCAAGGTGGCCGCTAGCGTGCTCGAATTCTTTGCCCAGCCGGGTAACCAGGAACGGCTGCAGAAGCTCGCCGTGGCGGGGGTGGGAATGACCCAACCCGAAGTCGAGAAAGCGCCGGCCGACAGTCCGGTAGCGGGCAAGTCCATTGTGCTCACCGGTACCTTAAGCGCCATGGCGCGCAGTGTCGCCAAGCAACGCTTGGAAGCCTTGGGGGCGCGAGTGTCGGCCTCGGTGTCGGCCAAGACCGACCTGCTGATCGCTGGCGAGAAGGCAGGCAGCAAGCTGAAGAAGGCCGAGCGGCTAGGACTGGAAATTGTCGACGAGGGTGGTTTGTTGGACTTGCTAGAGCAGGCCGAACGGGGGTCCTCAGGGTGATGACCACGAGCGTTGTCGAGATCGAGGAGTTGCGCAAAACCTACGGTCGCACGGTGGCTGTCGACAGTGTCTCCTTCGAAGTTCGTGGCGGTGAGATCTTTGGTTTGATCGGTCCGAACGGTGCCGGCAAGACCACTGCGATGGAGTGCGCCGAAGGCATTCGCAAACCGGACGGCGGGCGAATCTCAGTGCTCGGTCTCGACCCTTGGCGCGATGCTCGCCGCTTGCAGCAACGTCTGGGTGTCCAGCTGCAGGAGGCACAACTTCAGAAACGGATCAAGGTCGGCGAAGCCGTCGATCTGTGGGCCTCGCTCTACGATGAACCCGCGGACGGCGCGGCGCTGCTCGAACAGCTCGGATTGACGGCCAAGCGCAACGCTTGGTTCATGACCCTCTCGGGAGGGCAGAAGCAGCGGCTTTTTATTGCCTTGGCGCTGATGAACGACCCTGAGATCGTCTTTCTGGACGAACTCACCACCGGCCTCGATCCACAAGCCCGGCACCAGATCTGGGATCTCGTGCTGGCTATCAAGCAGCGCGGCAAGACGGTGCTCTTGACCACTCACCTGATGGAAGAGGCCGAGCGCCTCTGTGATCGGGTGGCGATCATCGAGCATGGCCGGGTGATCGAAGTCGATACACCAGCGGCTTTGGTGCGCCGCCACTGTCCTCAGCGCCAGGTGGTCTTCAGCAGTGATTGGCAGGGGGATGAGCAGCTCTTCCACCGCCTCCCTTCAGTGCGCTCGGTCGAGGTGCGAGAGGGCCGATTCACCCTCCACGGCGAGGGTGACGCTTTCGTGTCCGAGGTGATCGAGTGCCTGGCCAGCAACTCGATTCGGGTGCTGGACCTGCACACCGTTCAGCCAACCTTGGAAGACGTTTTCCTGACTTTGACCGGGCGCTCGATCCGTGACTGATCGGTCGCAATGGCGCTCGCCTGGGAAGCCGCTGCGCGGCCTGTGGAAGCTGACCTGGCTCGAGATCAAGATCTTTCTGCGCGAGCCGATGGGAGCGTTCGGCACTCTCGGTATTCCGCTGCTGACTTTCGTCGTGCTCGGCCGAGTGCTAGGCCGCAGCGGCCGGCGGCAGCCGCGTATCGAGAGTCTGCTGCAAGACGATTTGCCGATCTTGGTGGTGATTCTGCTGGCGTTGAGTAGTGTTTTGTCGCTGGTCGCAATCATCTCGATCTATCGCGAGAACGGTATTCTCAAGCGCCTGCGGGCGACGCCGTTGTCACCGCTCACCATTCTCACCAGTCATGTGATCGTCAAATTGTTGTTGACCGCCCTGACTCTGGGGCTTTTGGCTCTGGTGGGCCGGCGGTTCTATCCGGGGGAATTGCAAGTCGCCTGGCCGAGTTTCGTGCTGGCCCTGCTGTTGGTTACCGTGAGCATCTTGTCGATCGGATTCGTGATCGCCAGCATCGTCCCCACAGCACGATTCGCCCGACCGTTGGGGGGTATGCTGCTTTATCCCCAGATCGCGATTTCCGGCCTCTTCCTGCCGCTCGACGCGCTGCCCGCCGGCTGGCGACTCGTCGCCGAGTTCTCACCACTCGCCCACTCGGTAACCTTGCTTCGAGGCATCTGGACCGGTGGTCGCTGGCTCGACCACATCCCCGAGGTCGCGGCCTTGGTGATCGGGTTCATGCTATGCACGGCTGTGGCCTCGCGGATCTTCCGTTGGCAGTGAGAGCGGCCGCGATTCGACTCCCACCAGCCTCTTGCTTGTGCCAAAATGACGCCGCAATGGCGGATATCCCAGATGTCATCGTGATTGACGACGAAACCGGCTCGCGGGAGTCGATGGCGATCGCTATCGAGAAGGCTGGTTTTGCGGTACGTACTTTTGACGATGCGAGACGGGCTCTCGAATTCCTCGACCAGGCTCCAGGAGTTCGCTTGGCGGTGACCGACTTGCGCATGCCTGGCATGGACGGTCTTGGTTTTCTCGCCGCGGTGCGGGAGCGCAAGACCGAGCTGGCGGTGATGCTGGTCACGGGTTTTGGTTCGGTCGAATCGGCGGTGCAGGCAATGCAGGTGGGGGCGGACGACTACCTCACCAAACCGGTCGATCTCTACGAGCTACGCAAGAGAGTTCGCAACCTGCTCGAGAACCGGCAGCTCAAGGAAGAGGTCTCCAGCTTGCGGGAGCAGCTCGACAAGCGTTTTGGCTTCGAGAGCATTCTCGGCAACTCAGCGGCCATGGAGCATCTCTTCGACAAGATGCGGATGGTGGCGCCGACCCGCTCGAGCGTGTTGATCGTCGGCGCTAGTGGTACAGGTAAGGAGTTGGTGGCTAATGCTCTGCACCAAAATAGCCCACGGGTGGACGAGCGCTTTCTGGCGATCAACTGTGGTGCCATTCCCTCGGACATCCTCGAATCCGAACTCTTCGGCCACGAACGCGGCGCCTTCACCGGTGCGGTGGCGCGCAAGATCGGTAAGTTCGAGCTGGCCCACAAAGGGACACTTTTTCTCGACGAGATCAGCGAACTTTATCCAGAGTTGCAAGTCAAACTGCTGCGGGTCTTGGAAGAGCGTCAGGTCATGCGGGTCGGTGGCAGTGAGCTGATCGATGTCGATTTCCGACTGGTGGCGGCGACCAACCGGGATCTAGAACACGAGGTTGAACAAGGCAGATTTCGCGAGGACTTGTACTACCGCTTGAAGGTCGTCACTCTCGAGATTCCCCCGCTCAGTCAGCGGCGCGAGGACATTCCGCTGCTAGCGGACCACTTTCTCGGGATCTTCTGTGCCGAGCATGGCAAAGCATTGATCAAGATGTCGCCGGAGGCTTTGGCGGTGCTAGCCCAATTCGCTTGGCCGGGCAATGTGCGGCAGCTCAAGAACGTTCTCGAGTCGCTGGTGATCTTCCACCCCGGCGGCGATATTCAACCGGACGCGTTGCCGCCGGAAATTCGCGAGTCGGGCATGGTCTCTGAAGGCCAGGCACCGGTACAGCCTCTGGTGGGTACCCCTAGGAGCATGGACGAGATCGAGCGTCAGGCCATTCTCGAGACCCTGGAACGGACCAAAGGACACCGCGCCGATGCCGCCAAGATGC
Source organism: Candidatus Multivoradales bacterium (assembly GCA_965248925.1). Classification (GTDB taxonomy): domain Bacteria; phylum Acidobacteriota; class Thermoanaerobaculia; order Multivoradales; family J023; genus CBDFLE01. The sequence goes on from CBDFLE010000006.1 coordinate 4,593,641, forward strand.
TGCAGATCGGCTTGCGCACTCTGCAAAGGAAGCTCAAGGACTATCGTCAGCAGGGCTTCTACGAGGACTAGGAGAGAGCCATGGACCTACCGGCAGAGATCCTGATTCACAGTGCTCCCCTAGGTTTGAAGGGGGGCAAGGGCCAGTTGGTGCGGGTCAGCGAGCAAGGATATTACGAGGTCAAGATCGCTTTCGGCCAAAAGACCCACCGAGTGCTGTTGCCGGTCGCGGAGACGGTGATCATCTTTCGCGAGCCGGAAGCCGAGTGGGAGGCTGGGGTCGAAGTCGAGCGCTGAGCAGGGATGCGGCAGCTAGGACTCACCGATTCCGACTAGCTCCGCCGGCTGCCCGCCGTCATCGCCGCCAGCATTTCTGCGACCGCCTTCGCTAGTCCCACCAGCGCCGCCCGGCTGATCAGCCAGTGGCCGATATTCAGTTCCTCGATCTGTGGAATGGCGGCGATGTCGCCCACGTTCTTGGTGGTCAGGCCGTGGCCAGCAAAGACCCGAAAGCCGAGTTCGGTGCCAGCTATCGAGATCTGGCGGATCTTGGCGAGCTGCTGTTCTTGGCTCTGGCCAGTGGCCCGGGTGTAAGCGTCGGTGTTGATCTCGAAACCAGGCACTAGGCCCTGGCCCAGGCTGCTGAGGGCGTCGAGCTGCGCCGGGTCGGGGTCGAGAAAGACCGAGGTCTCGACGCCGGCGGCGGCTAGTCGGTCGGCGGCGTCGCGCAAATGTGCTTGCTGGGCCACTAGATCGAGACCACCTTCGGTAGTGACCTCAGCGGGGTTTTCGGGCACCAAGGTCACCTGCTGGGGGCGTAGCTCGCAAGCCAGACGGAGCATCTCGGCGGTAGCAGCGATTTCCAGATTGAGCTTGCCACCCACCCTCGGCCGTAAGCGGCGGACATCGTCGTCTTGAATGTGCCGTCGGTCGCCTCTTAAATGAACAGTGATTCCCGAAGCTCCGGCCTGCTCGGCGATCATCGCGGCCTCGACCGGATCCGGATACGAGGCTTTGCGGGCCTGGCGCAAGGTGGCGACATGGTCGATGTTGACCGACAGCCGAAGATGGCTGGAGGTGGCTGTCATTGTGAACCTCTCGGTTTCTGGGGTCAGTGCTAGCTGGACATCTCGAAGTCTTCACAAGCAATTGAAAACAAGAGAATCTTGTAGGGGCGCAAGGCGTGCGCCCAGTGGCACGGTCATCGAAAACGGGCCCGTGCCATGCGCCCCTACGCAATCTTCCGAGGCTATCTTTTTGCGAGCGAAGCGAGCCATGTTCGGCCGAGCTAGCCGAGCTGAACTTCGATGATGGCGGCCAGCTCGGCTGCCATCGACTCGATCTCGCCGCCGTCCGTGCCTTCGATCATGATTCTTGCCTTCGGTTCGGTGCCGCTGTAACGCAGCAGTAGGCGGCCGCTACCCTGCAAGCTACGCTCGACAGATTGGGTTGCCGCGCTCAAGCCGGGCACTTGGTCGAAGGGGGGCTTGCGGCTGACCCGCACATTGACCAGCACCTGGGGACAGCGTTCAAAACTCGCCAGTAGATCGCTGGCTTGGCGGCCGCTTGTAGCCACTATTCGGGCGATTTGCACGGCGCTCAGCAGGCCGTCGCCGGTGGTGGCCAGGTTCAAATCGATCAGGTGCCCCGACTGCTCGCCACCGAGCACTAAGTCGCCGCGGCGTAGTGCTTCGACCACATGGCGGTCACCCACATCGCAGCGCTCTAAAGTGATGCCTTGGCGACCGAGCGACAGCTCCAATCCCAGATTACTCATCGCGGTTCCGACTACCCGGCGGTGGCGTAGCTCGCCAGCGGCGTCGAGATGCCGCGCCCATAGGTAGAGCATGGCATCGCCGTCGCGGACTTCGCCGCGATCGTCGACCAGAATGGCGCGGTCGGCGTCGCCGTCAAAGGCAAACCCCAGCTGGCAGCCCTGCTGCTGCACCAGGTCGGCCAGAGGCTGCGGATGGGTCGAACCGCAGCCGAAGTTGATGTTGCGACCGTCCGGCTGGTCGCCGATCACTCGGGTGTTGGCGCCGAGGCGAGTGAACAGTTCGGCGGCAAAAGGCGCAGCGGCGCCATGAGCAGCGTCGAGAGCGATGGTCAGACCAGCGAAGGGATTTTCCCCCGGTACGCTGGTGATCAGGTGATCAAGATAGGCGGCGACGGCCGATTGGTCGACCTCTGGGGTTGGGGGTTCGCCCGCAGCCGGAGTCCTGGCTGAGAGCAGCCGTGTCTCCAGGCTGGCTTCGTCGGCCTTGGACCATTTGAACCCATCGCCGCTGATCAGCTTGATGCCGTTGTCGGGATGGGGGTTGTGACTGGCCGAGACGGCGATGCCGCAAGCCGCCTTCGTTCGGCGAGTGGTGTAGGCGACGCAGGGGGTCGGCACGGTGCGCAGGTAGACGAAGCTGGCGCCTCCCTCGCCCAGTCCGGCGGCCAACCAGCGGCAGATAGTGGGGGTCGAGTCGCGGGTGTCGCCGCCCAAGACCACCCGAGGCGATGGACGCTGGTCGCCCAAGTAGAGCGCCAACTCGCGGCCGAAGGTACGGATCGTCGGCTCGTCGAGAGGGTGGCGGCCGAAAATGCCTCGCATGCCGTCGGTGCCGAACAAGCGTTGAGTGGCCACGGTCAGAGTCTCGGAGTGCATCACCTTCCTCCACCGATGTCGGTGCTCGGAGAGTCGATGGCCAGGCTGTCGACGGTAGAACTCAGCTCGGGTTCTTGCAGATCGATGGTGACGGTGACCTGGCTCGGCTCAAGGATCTGCAATAGCGGATCTGGCGAGACCACGATGGCCTCTTCAGAAAAAGTTAGGGCGTGGCCGTCGAGACTGATCGCTGCGGTCTTCAAGTGGCCGAGAGATTGGACCAAGGAGGCTGGACCGCGCACGGTGGCGTGGGACGGAGTGACAATCTGTTGGTTGACCAAGGATCCCGCGGCCGGCTCGCCGATCACTTCGGCGACGATCAGTAAGCGCGCGTTAACCGTCGCCTCGACCGACAGCGCTAGCCGCTTGGGGATGATCGAGATGATCTCGTAGTCTCCGGGCATGGAGATGTTGGCGTTCTCCAGCTGGAGGATAAACGCGCCGAGAGCTTTGTCGTCGAGGTCCACCACGACTTGTACCGAGAATGGACTCTCTTCTCCAATCTCGTTGGACGGGCCGCGCAACTGGACCTTCACCGTCTCCACCCACTTGACTAGGGTGACATCTTCGGGCAGGTTGTATTGCACGATGACATCGAATTGCCGCACCCGCAGTTGCTCGACCTCATGCACCGCCACCTTGATCGCCAAGGCGATCGTGATCGCTACCAGCAGGCTGGGAAGATGTAGACGATGTGTGTTCACCGGGCTTGGGCTACAGGTTCGCCGCCAGCCGACGGCCGGTGATCGGTGAGTAGATACCGGAACAGCAGATTGCGTAGGTCGCGGGAGGCCAGCGGGCGGTGAAGCTCGCCATCGACAGTCAGCGAAATGGAACCGGATTCTTCGGAAACTACCACCGCCAGGGCATCAGTTTCCTCGCTGATTCCCAGCGCCGCTCGGTGTCGCGTCCCGAGTTCGGTCGACAGCGCTGAGTTTCGCGTCAGGGGTAGGAAACAACTGGCCGCGGCGATGCGATCGCCTTGGATGATCACCGCGCCGTCATGGGTCGGAGTGTCGGGAGTGAAGAGGTTGATCAACAGATCCAGCGACACTTTGGAATCTAGCGCGATACCGTTCTCGATGAAGTTGCGTAAGCCCTCGATGCGTTCGATAACGATCAACGCTCCGATCTTGCGATCGGCCAGGGTAGTGGCCGCCAAGACGATGTCGTCAAAGGTACTGGCGACTTCATGCCGCTGCTGATGAAAGCCCAGCAGCGGAGTACGGCCGAACCTGGCCAGCGCCCTGCGGATCTCATGCTGAAAGAGCACGATGATGGCGAACGGCAGGAAGCTGAAGAACTTCTCCAGCGTAGCTTCCAGAGCGAGCAGACCGAGATAGCCGGCAAGGTAGTAGATCGCCACCAAGCTGACCAACCCGAGCAGTACCTGCACCGCCCGAGTGCCGCGAATCAGCAGCAGCAGGTTGTAGACCACGAGAGCGACCAGCAGCACGTCGGCGATATCGCGCCAAGACGGGAAGTGCACCAACAGTTGGTCGAAGGTGGCGGTCGCGTTTTCCATGGCGTGGGCAAGGGCGGGCTTGACTCGACAAAGTCCGCTGTTCGACCAATCTATCGCATTTCACCGTTTACCGGGTCATCGATCGGTGCGTCGCTTTGTTCGATGGCCGCCCAAGTCGCCAACAGTTGAACGGTCTCGCCGACATCATGAACGCGGACGATAGACGCCCCCGCCTGTGCGGCCCAGGCCACCGCCGCCAGGCTGCCACCCAATCTCTGATCGACGGCTGCTGGCGAGACCTCGGCGAGGAAGCTCTTACGGCTGGCGCCGATCAAGATTGGCCGCCCGAGTTGCTGGCGAAGCTCCGCGATAGATCGCAGCAGACTCAGATTGTCGGGCAGAAGTTTGCCGAAGCCGATGCCGGGATCGTAGATCAGTTGCTCTTGGCGGACGCCGCACCGGCGACCGAGCCGGCCCATTGCTGCAAGTTCGGCGATCACTTCAGGGACGGTGTCGACAAACTCGACTCGCGCTTGCATGGAGCCTACTTCGCCGCGGCTGTGCATCACCACCACCGGGCAGCCGGCGCTGGCGACGGCGCTGGCCAGCGCCGGGTCGGCCAGACCGCCGATATCATTGATCAGGTCAGCACCGGCGGCCAGTACTTGGCGGGCGACACTGCCTTTGCGGGTGTCGACAGCTAGCAAGGCATCGGTTTCGTGGCGCAGCCCTTCGAGTACCGGCAGCAGGCGGTCCGCCTCTTCGCTGGCGATCACTCGATCGGCGCCGCGGCCATAGACGCCACCGCCTGGGCGGGTCGATTCCGCACCTAGGTCGAGGATCTCAGCACCAGCCGCGAGCATCTCCAAGCCGTGGGCGATGGCCTTTTCGGGCTCCAGCCAACGGCCGCCATCGCTGAACGAATCGGGGGTGATGTTGAGCACACCCATGACTTGGGGATGCATTCCGAGCTGCCAGCGGCGCTTGCCGGGTAGCTCGAGAGTCCAGGAGGAGGGAATTTGCGCTGTACCCATCGGCGGGCATCTTACGCCCGCCGTAGAACTCCGGCAACCGAGCCAGCCGCGTGTGTCGGTGATGGCGGCACACGCCGCTGGCGGGCTCTTGAAGCTCGTTCGTTGCTGCCCCGGCTCGACTCGAAAGGTCTGCCGTGAAGGCAGTGGGTCGCTCTCGGGCTGGCACCACGATGCCGTTTCTTAGGGGCAGGTGGCGAATGCCTGGGTGTCGGTGACCGCCGGTGCGCTGCGGCCCAATTGATTGAAGTAAGTTCTGCTGGCGTTGGTCTCGGTGTCGACCACCGTCAAGGTGTATTCCATATTGGTGGTAGCGGCGGAGAAAACCCAGAAGTGGTCGGTACTGTGGCAGCTGTCGAGAACCTTGAGCAAGACTTCCCAATTATCAGAACCGAAGAACCAGAACAGACCAGACTTGTCAGTTTGAGCATCGACGGTTTTCCCAGTGCCGCTACGGTTGCGGAAATTGGTCCAATCCGCGGTGACTCGGAAACGGTTGCCGTCTCGGCCGCCCAGACATAGGGTTTCGGCGTCGGGCACGCAGATGTCGCGTGGCCGGATACGCCCGTCGATCTCCGGGATCTGGAAGTTCGGATCGATGCGACAGGGGCCAGCGGCCAGACCGCCATTGGCAATGGCCTCGCAAGTGGTCTGCAAATCAGCGGCATCGGGCTGCGGCAGACCAGCCACCCAGCCGCGGAGTGACTCCCAGCCGGCCACCAGTTCGGCCTCGCTAAAGTCACAGTGGGTCGGAGTGTCCTCGACGATGATGCCGATGCTGAGGTTCTCTGGCGGCACTTTGGCGGCGTAGTCGCTCTCGTGCTCGACGATCACCAGGCCGTCTTTGTCGGTGTGCAACGAGACTATCTTGACCTCGCCAACTCTGCCGTTCGGGGTGTAGTTACGCCGCAGGAGGGCGCGAGCATTGGCGTCGGCCAAGACCCGCTGGACGCCATTGTTGGCGTTGGTGTCGCCATAGTCGGCATGGGCATTGTCGAGCCCCTGGCCGCCGCCCAGCTTGCGCGGATCGAAGACCAAATCAGCCAGGCCGAAGGTGACGAAGCCCATGTCAGTGAGGATGAACTCCTCCGGCAGTCCGGTGAGCTGCTGCAGTTGATTCAGGTTGGCAATTTGCTCGGCGCTGCGCTGGCTTGGCGGCAGCAGCACGCCGGTGCAGTTGTTGACCGCGGCGGCCAAGGCGTTAGGGTCGAAGTTGGGGTCGGGCGGGAAAGCGAGGCCGGTGGTGCCGCCGGCAATGGCAGCGCCCGCCACATTCTCGCAAACGTAGTCGTAGAGGAGGCGCAAGTCGAGGCCGCCATCCCACGCTTTGCTGCCGGCCAGGGCGCCACACACCGGCAGGGCTCCAACCACGTTGCCCATGCCGCCCTGCTCGACCGCCTGAGCGGTGACCAGTCCGCCCAACGAAGCGCCGTAGATCATCACCTGATCAGGAATGCCGATGGTGTTCTCGAAGACTTCGACCAGCTGCTGGTTGTCGTCCAGGGTGTTGAACAGCGCCCAGCCGATTTGGCTGTAGCTGGAGGCGGCGACAGCGTAGTCCTCTGAGAGCTGCAATGCTGCCAGTGGACCCATGTCTTGCACTGGGCCGATTGGTGAGAGGCTGAAGCCGTGGTTCCAGATCGCCAGGCCATCTGCCGGGGTCCAGCCGTCGGGAACCTGGATCTTGTAGTAAGCGCCGCTCCGGGTTTGACCGTTGAACTCGGTCTGGGCAGTTGCCGGGGATGCGGTGACGCAAGCGAGTAGTAGTACACCCGCCGCGGCGGCGCGGGTCAACATGGGTCTCGAAGGCATTCGAACCTCCTCCTTGCAGATAGGGCAGAGCGCGGCTGAAATGTGCTCCCGCCGCAGTCTGAGATGGATGAGTTCCCCCTAGGCTATCACCGCCGCGACGGCGGCCAGGGCAAGGCAAAACCGGCAGGTGATCACCTGCCGGTTTATCGGACTCAGAGATCGAAACTCAGGTCAGGAGGTTGCTGGCGAAGGCAGCGAGTCGCCGGGCAGCGGACTGTCTACCGTATCGGTTTCCTCGGCTGAGGAGGCGGTATCGCCCGGGGGCGAATCGACTTCGTGGTCGTTGCTCCGCGGTGGGTCGTGGGTGGTCGGACCCAGGCGTTGGCCGGTCATTTCCTCGATCAAGCGATAGATCTCGTAGCCTTCGAGCGACTCCCGGTCCAGCAGGTCGAGTGAGAGGCGCTCCAGAACCGCGCTCTGGTCGGTGAGGACCTGGGTCGCCTTGGTGTAGCCCTCGGTGACGATTCGCTCCACCTCCTGGTCGATCTTGATCGCCGTCTCTTGGCTGTAGTCGGCGCGCTGGGCGAACTCGCGGCCGAGGAAAACAGGCTCGTCCTTCTGGCCGTAGGACAAAGGGCCAAGAGTTGACATGCCCCACTCACAAACCATCTGGCGGGCCGTGTCGGTGGCTCGTTCAATGTCGTTGCCGGCACCGCTGGTGATATCACCCTGACTGATCTCTTCGGCTACCCGGCCACCCATCAGGATGGCGATCTGATTCTCGAGAAAGCGCTGCTTGTAGGTATGCCGGTCTTCGGTCGGTAGCTGCATGGTCAAGCCAAGCGCGCGGCCGCGGGGAATGATGGTTACCTTATGCAGCGGATCGGTGCCGGGCAAGAAGGCGGCTACCAAGGCATGGCCGGCCTCGTGATAGGCGGTCACCTCTTTTTCCTCGTCGGTGAGCATCATCGATTTGCGCTCGACGCCCATCATCACCTTGTCTTTGGCGTAGTCGAAATCCTCCATCTCGACAGAACTCTTGTTGCGCCGAGCGGCGATCAGGGCGGCCTCGTTGACCAAGTTGGCCAAGTCGGCACCGGCGAAACCTGGGGTGCCGCGGGCCAGAATCTGGAGATCGACATCCTCGCCGAGAGGGAAGGTCTTGGTGTGCACCCGCAAGATGCCCAGTCGGCCGAGGATGTCCGGACGATCGACCACGACCCGGCGATCGAAGCGGCCGGGGCGTAGCAACGCCGGATCTAGCACGTCGGGGCGATTGGTGGCGGCGATCAGAATGACCCCTTCGTTGGTCTCGAAGCCGTCCATTTCGACCAATAGCTGGTTGAGGGTTTGCTCGCGTTCATCGTGGCCACCGCCTAGTCCGGCGCCGCGATGCCGGCCGACTGCATCGATCTCGTCGATGAAGATGATGCAAGGAGCGTTCTTCTGCCCTTGTTCGAAGAGGTCGCGAACTCGGCTGGCACCGACGCCGACGAACATCTCGACGAAATCTGAGCCCGAGATGGAGAAAAATGGCACGCTGGCCTCGCCAGCAATGGCTCGGGCCAGCAAGGTCTTGCCGGTGCCCGGCGGGCCCATCAACAGGATACCCTTGGGAATCTTGCCGCCGAGTTTCTGGAATCTCTGGGGCTCTTTGAGGAATTCGACCACTTCGCCGAGCTCCGCCTTGGCTTCCTCGACCCCGGCAACATCATCGAAAGTGACCTTCTTGCCCGCGTTGTTGAGCAGCTTGGCCTTCGACTTGCCGAATGACAGGGCCTTCTTGCCACCGTTTTGGAATTGGCGCATGAAGAAGATCCATAGGCCGACGATCAGCAGCACCGGCCCCCAGCCAAGGAAGATCGCGAGTAGAGGGTTGTCCTTGCGCGGCTCGATGACAATGACCACCCCGGCGTCGTGCAGTTTGTCGACCAGATCTGGGTATTCATTGGGCTTGAAGGTGTGAAATTTGTTGGCTTCTAGCTGGCCGCCCTTGAAAGAGCCACTAATCTCACCGTCGCTGTTGCGGATTGTCACCTTCTCGATTCGGCCGGCCTCGACTTCGGACAGGAAGTCACTGAAGTTGAGTTCTTGCTGGGCAGCCGTGGTGCCTTGGATCCTGTTCCATAAGAACAGGGCGACGGCGAAGATCACAAACCAGAGAATGAGAGTTCTGACGGTCGAGTTCACAGCTAAGAACCTTTCGGCAAGCTACCCAGCATGGGTAGATGACGCCAATGGACGGCTTGGGTCCGCCGCGATCAGACCGCGGCGCTCAGGCCTGCGCAAGCTAGCACGAACCTGTAGCAGTAAGAACGGTGGCAAGCGGTAAAAGATTCCACCTCGCTTGCCGACAGAGGCTGATCTTGACCCGAGACCAACGAAGTCCCCGCGACGCCAGGGCGTCAGAGAGCTTCGGTTCTAGCCACCCACACCTGCCCCGGACTGCTCGCTCGACTGTCGGCTGGCGGTAGCCTACAAGACTCTGCGAGCGCTACGCCAGGAACCCAGGCCAGTTCCCCTCTGATGATCAACAACGGTAGAAAATCTCGCGCGAAGCGGGGCATCCGACGATCGATCAGCACTTTCTTGAGCCGGCGCCGGCCGCTGCAACCGAGAGGGTGAATCCGGTCTCCCGGCCGCCGGCTACGAATCTCGACGCCGGCCAGCGGTGGCGATCGTATCCACAATCCAACCCGCCGCGGCTGGTAGCGGTACATCCAAGGGGCAATCGCCGCCGGCTGCAGGTGGAAGCGGAGGCCCACTTCGGCGAGGTCGACGCTTCCCGGTGGCGTGAGTGTATAGGTGAAAGCGGCGAGCGCGGGGCGTTGGCGGTGCAGCCAGAGATGCTTGGAATCCCCATCCCAGCGCCAGCCATCGCCACAGTCGCAGCCCACGGCAGTGCCGCGGCTTAGTTGCCGATCTAGCTCGCGGCGCGCTGTTAACGGCGGTGGATAAGCGGCTCCCGCTCGATGGTGCAGCATAGCCAGCGCTGCTGGACGTAGTTCGCTGGGTAGCGCGACCAGTCGCTGGCGGTCGAGCTCGATAGCATGGGCCGTGGGTTGCGGCTGCAGCAGCTCTTGCAGCCGCTGCTCGAGGTGGTGGCGAGCACGAGCCGCCGCCGCCGCCAAGCGGCACAAGCGCGGGGTGATATCGGGGAGCCGCTCGCGCAGTCGTGGCAACAGACAGTGTCTGACCCGGTTACGCGGCACTCGTAAATCGGCGTTCGTAGGGTCGCTCAGAGGCTTTACCCGGCTGCTGGCCAGTGCCGCTTGCAGGGCCTGGCGAGATAGGCCGAGCAAGGGTCTCGAAAGGTAGCCACGGTGGGCTTGCATGGCGGCCAGGCCGGCGAGACCGCTGCCGAAGAGCATCCGCAGCAAGACGGTCTCAGCTTGGTCGTCAGCGTGATGGGCGGTGGCGAGGTAGCGTGCTCCGAGGCGTCGAGCGAGGCCATTGAGAAAAGCGTAACGCAGCTGGCGCGCATGTGCCTCCGGGCTCTCCTCAGAGCCGCGTAGCAGCTCGGAGCCGGTCGCTCGAGCAGAGGAAAATGCGACTCCCAGAGAGCGCGATAGCTCGCCAGCGGCTAGTGCCCGGTGAGCTGAGTCTGCATCCAAACCATGGTCGAAATGGCCGGCGTGGAGGCGAAAGTCCAGCTGCGACGCCAAGCGGCTGAGACCCCACAGCAGCGCACAGGAATCGGGACCGCCGGAAAATGCCACGACGATGAGATCAGCCGGTGCAATCCGCTGCTGGAAATGCTCCCGCAGCGTCGCCAGCAACTCGGCGGCGCCTCTTTGGGCGGATTGGTTGGGGCGGCTTTTGAGCAGCGCGGAGAGACAATGCGGGACAGAGTTTTAGTGGTGGCGGTGAAGGGACTTGAACCCCTGACACAGCGGATATGAGCCGCTTGCTCTAACCAACTGAGCTACACCGCCGAAGCCGGGCGACCTGAAGGAGCTGGCGGAGAAAGTCGAGTCGCAGAGCGTCGAGGTGGGTTCGCGCCTGCGCCTGACCTTCACTACGGGCTCTTAGGCCGCGGCGCGCGACGTTAGCTCAGGCAGCGACCGTCTGTCAAAGGTCAGCGGCGAAGAAATGCGGTGAGTCTTGCTGACTACGGCCCTATTTGCCTAGTTGCCACAATCTTTTGCCCAGTTGTCACAATCTGCATGCGACTATACTGAGCGAGTGTGGGAGCGCGAAACCAAGAAATGCCTGCACTGCGAGGCGTCGAACCACCAGCGGCTGCTCGAGCAGTGTGTCACTTGTCGGCAGCATTTTTGCCGGCTGTGTGCAGTCCACCGCATGGGGCGCCGCTTCTGCGGCATCCACTGCTGCGATCTGTTCTTCTTCGGCGGCGAAGAAGACGAGCTAGACGGGGCATAGTCCTGCCGTCCAGCAGCCTGTAGATCGGCGCAGCCAGCAGCCAGGCAGCAGATTGCCTCAGCGGCTGCCCGGCCGACTCCGACGCTTGGCCGCGACACTCAGCGAAGAACTTCTTGACAGCTGCGGAACTGGCCAAAGAACTGCCGCATCGAACTCGCCAGCGCAGAATCGTTGAGCGAGTAGATGACATTCTGGCCACGCCGCTGGTCGATCACCAAATCGGCCTCTTTCAGCACCGACAGGTGGCGTGAAATCGTCGGTTGCGAGAGATCGAACTTGGCGACGATTTCGCCGACCGAATACTGCTGCTCTTCGAGCAACCGTAGGATCTCTTGTCGGGTGCCGTCTGCCAAGGCCTTGAAGATCTTGGTCATTCGGCGGCTGTGGGCGCGTTCCATTGAATTGTCCATCGTGTCACCTCTTCGAATTGGGCGTCTCTCTGAGTATTCCTCCTCACTCAACTCGTGCAGTGTATGTTCGGGTTGTTGAGCAATACTTGAGAAGTTCGGTTTGCTTGGCTACGAGCATGCGCACTTTCTGAGCACTAATGTGCAAGCTTCGCTATATACGCAATTAAGAGAATGTCAAACAGTTAGGACCAGGAGGCAATGACCGGAGAAACTGGCGGGATAGGCCCAACGCACCGAGCCCCGGCGATCAAACCGGGGCTCGGTACTTGCGTTCAGGGAGTTGGTGAGCTAAGTGGCGAGACGAGCTGCCACCGTTTGCCAATCGACGACATTCCACCAAGCCTGCAGGTAGTCCGGCCGCCGGTTCTGGTAGTTCAGATAGTAGGCGTGCTCCCAAACGTCAATGCCTAGCAGAGGAGTCTTGCCGCTGGAGATTGGACTGTCTTGGTTGGCGGTGGCCATCACCGCGAGCTGGTCGCCGTCCTTGACCAACCAGGTCCAGCCGGAGCCGAATTGGCCGCCGCCAGCGGCATTGATCTTGGCCTTGAGTGGGTCCAAGCCGCCGAAATCCCGGTCAATAGCTGCTCCCAGGTCGCCGCTAGGGCTGCCGCCACCGCTGGGGCTCATGATGTCCCAGAAGAGGCTGTGGTTGGCGTGGCCGCCACCGTTGTTTCGTACCGCGGTGCGCACCGCTTGTGGCAGCGTCTCTAGGTCGGTGAGCAGTTCTTCGACCGACTTGGTAGCCAATTCCTGGTTGCCTTCTATGGCCTTGTTGAGATTGCCGACGTAGGCGGCGTGATGACGATCATGGTGAATCTCCATGGTGCGGGCGTCAATATGCGGTTCGAGCGCGTCGAAAGCGTATTTCAGAGGCGGTACTTCATACATGGATTGAGCTCCTTCTTGGGCTAGGATGGTACTGATGACAGTGCTGTGACTGGGCCGTGAGTATAGTGCCGAGTTGCGGTGCTGCGGTGTTCTGGGTTGAGTGCTGCCACGGTTCTTGGCAAATCTAGTGGTCCGGCAGGCGTTGACTTCTTTCGGGTGGTTCCCTAAAATGCCGCCTCCGACGTCGGGGGGTTAGCTCAGCTGGTTAGAGCACCTGCCTTACACGCAGGGGGTCGCGGGTTCAAGTCCCTCACCTCCCACCAGCGCAAGTGAGGAGGCGGGGAGTCGCCGGAGCAGCTTTTGGCACCGGGTCGATTAGCGATCGTGGTCAACTGACCGCAATCGAGGGTTGGCCGCGGTTCAGTTTTGACAGTTTCAGTTGACAGTTTCGTTGACAGTTTCAGTTTTGACAGTTCAGCGGGGTCGTAGTTCAGCTGGTTAGAATGCCGGCCTGTCACGCCGGAGGTCGCGGGTTCGAGTCCCGTCGACCCCGCCAGTTTCCTCACCTTGTCTCACGAAGCGCCCTTGCAACGGCTGCTTCGGCAGCTGTCGACATTGGGTTAGACAGCCTCTCTCGGCACTGGATGCCGAGGCTCGGAGATCGGATATGCGCGAGAAGATCAAGCTCGTTTCTTCGGCCGGCACCGGCTACTTCTACACCACCACCAAGAACAAGCGCACCTCAACTGAGAAGCTGCGGTTGAAGAAGTACGACCCCAAGGTTCGCCGTCACGTCGAATTCGTCGAAGAAAAGCTGCGCTGAGTTCTAGCTTCCCGGCGCGCTGCCGGCCTCGTCCATCAGAGCGCTTGCCGCGATGAGCGAAACCCAATCCACCGAACCTGCCACCGTGCTGCTCTATGGCGGCATTGTGCTGGCCATGGACGGTCGGCGAACCGTCTTGCGCGGTGCCGAGGTCTTGCTCAGTCATGGTCGAATCCAGGCTGTTGGCAAAGCCCTGACCGCCCCGGCCGATACACGCTTGGTCGACATTTCCGGCTGCTTCCTGCTACCCGGATTGATCCAAGGGCACATCCACCTGGGCCAAACTTTCTTTCGCGGCCTCGGCGAGGGGCGTCGCTTGCTCGACTGGCTACGCCAACGGATCTGGCCGTTCGAGGCTACCCATGACGACGAGAGCGCTTATTGGTGCACGCTGCAGGGCGCGGTGGAGTGTTTGTTGGGGGGCACCACCTGCGTCCAGGATATTGGTCTTGGTCCAGCCGCCCAAGGCTATTTGCGGGCATTGGTCGACTCGCGGCTGCGGGCGATCGCTGGCAAATGCCTGATGGATACGGGCGACGGGCTGCCGCCGTCAATGCTTGAAGAGACCGATCTTGCCCTGGCCTCGACCGAGGCTCTGGGAGATCTCTTTGACGGTGCAGGTGGCGGTCGCCTGCGCTACGCACTCAACCCACGTTTCATCTTGTCTTGCTCAGACGACTTGTGGCGCGGGGTTGCGGAACTCGCAGCTCGTCGAGGTTGGCCGATCCACACCCATGCCTTGGAGCAGCAAGACGAAACCGAGTTGGTGCGGGCGCTCAAGGGTGGGCGCGACGAGATCGAGTATTTTGACGAGGCGGGAGTCTTGGCTGCTGATCTGCGCATCGCCCACGGCGTCTGGCTCGATTCACGCCACTATCCGCGCCTCGCTGATCGGCCTTTCGCGGTGGTGCATTGCCCGGCGGCGAATCTCAAGCTGGGTTCGGGGGTTGCCGATGTCGTCGGCCTGCGGCGAGCTGGGATCCGGGTGGGCTGTGGCTGTGACGGTGCGGCCTGTAACAACGGCCTCGACGCTTTCTCCGAACTGCGTCTGGCGGCGCAGCTGCAGCAACTGAAGCACGGTCCAGATGCATTCTCCGGCCACGATGCGCTGGATCTGATGACCCGAAGTGGCGCGGTGGCATTGGGGATGGGCGATGAGATCGGTTCGGTCGTGGCCGGTAAGAAAGCGGATTTGGTGGTGCTCGAGGGCAGCCGGCCAGAGTTCTGGGCGGCCGATCAGGCCGATCCCCACGACATTGTCGCTTTCGGCGCGCATCGCGGCTCGGTGCGGCACGTCTTCGTCGGCGGCGAGCAGCTGGTCGAGGACGGTGCTTTGGCCCATCTCGATCTGCAACAGGTCCGGCAGGGGGCCGCGGCCGCTCGCTCGGCGTGGGTCGAGCGAGCAGGGGTCAAACCCTAAGCCAACCATCTTTCGCCCACACAGTAGAATTTCTCTGGGCTTCGAAGTGGCTCATTTGGGTTCTCTGCCTCCGCTGAAGAGGCTTAGGGCATGGAAAAACCAAGCTGGATTGGATAAGATCTGCTAGAGACCTGGGAAACTTCTTGCCTTCGAGCGAGTACTGTCTATCGATTCATCTGCTTGGCCACTTTGCTCGGAGGTTCGCGGTACCGGAAAGCAGCCCTGGTCCTGGTTCGGTCGCAACCGCCATTGCGGGATTGTGCTGGGCACGGATCTTTCGCCCGTGGCTGAGTTAGCTGGTCCAGCGCGACGCCGCAGTTGGGTAGACGGTTTCTGCAAGATGGCTGGTCTTCTGGAGAGTGCCGTGGCGCGTCGCGCCAACTCTCCGGTCTGTATTTCGAGGATCCGTCGACCCGACGCGGCGTGGAGAGGCCGCTAGAGGTTGGATTTTTCACAAACGAGGCTTCCAAGGAAGAAGAAGCTGAGGAAGCCGCTTCGCGAGGAGTCAGTTCTCATGATTAGAAGCCGAAGGGGGTCTATAACCCTCATCTTTATCTGTGCTGTGGCACTCTTGGTGCCGCAGCTGATGGCGCAGACCACCGGCCGTGTCGAAGGTCGAACCCTAGGCCAGGACGGCAGTGGACTGCCTGGCGTAACTTTGACCGTTACCAGCCCGAACCTGCAGGGCGCGGTGACCGCCATTTCAGGCTCGGCCGGCACCTTCCGTTTTCTCAGCCTGCCGCCAGGTTCCTACGTCCTACGGGCTAGCCTGGATGGCTTCAACACCCTAGAGCAGCAGAACGTGGTGGTCGGCATCGAGCGTACCGTGAGCCTGACCCTTGAGATGTCGGCGGCGATCGAGGCGGAAGTCATCGTCACCGCCCAAGCGCCGGTGGTCGACGTGACCAGCTCGAGTTCCGGCATCAATCTCGGTGGCGAAGTGTTTAAAGAGCTGCCGTTGGCTCGCGATCTCTACGCCGTGGCGCAGATGGCCGCCGGCTCAGGTAGTGATCGTCACGGCACCACCATCTACGGCGCCACCAGCGTCGAGAACCAGTACATCATCGATGGCCTCAACACTACTGGCGTAGAAACCGGACAGGAGAACAAACGCCTGAACGTCGAGTTCATCGAAGAGGTGCAGGTCATCACCGGCGGCTTGAACGCAGAGTACGGCCGTATCACTGGTGGTGTGATCAACGCGGTCACCAAGTCGGGCGGCAACAACTTCAAGGGTGATGTGTTCGGCTACTTCGCCGACGACAGCTTGCAGGCCGACAACACTACCGCCAAGGACTTGCGCAGCGATGCTTTCATCACCGTCGAGACCGGTGACGAGCAGGACTATGGTTTCGATGTGGGTGGCTACATCATCAAGGACAAGCTGTGGTTCTTTTCCGCCTTCGACCAGGTGGCCGAAGACGAAGTGAAGACGATCATCAATCCGATCAACAATACTGAAGCCGGCACGCCGCAGGTTGGCGACGTGATCACCAGCGACATCGAGCGCGATCTGTGGGCCGGCAAGCTGACCTTCAGCATTAACGAGAGCCACCGTCTCACCGGTTCAGTGTTCGCCGATCCGCAGACCAAAACCGGCTCAATTCTTGGCCGCTTCGCGCAGATTGGCGGGCCGCCGAGTACCTTCGCCGGCACCCGTGAGAGTGGCGGCACCGACTATTCGCTGCGTTACGACGGCCTGTTCGGGGACTCCTGGTTGGTCGAAGCCAACTATGGCTCGCACAACGAGGAAGACAAGGTCTCGGGCCCCGGCAAGACCATCGTCCACCGCATCGACCAGTCGGTTCCGGGCAGCCCGACCAGTGGTGGCTTCCCCTTCCATCAGGACCAGGAATTCGAGCGCGAGGTCTTCCGCGGCATCGTGTCGAAGTTCTTTGGCGACCACGAGTTCAAGTTTGGCGCTGACCAGGAGGATCTGTTCGCTGAGAACAACAACTTCAATGGTGGCGCTGGACAGCGGATCTACAAGCGTAGGAAGCGTGATGGCTTTGCACAGCACTTCCGCCACCGCTTCTACGTCGACTCGCTGGCGGCTGGCTTCGATGCCGACGATCCGAGCACCTGGACCTTGGCGGTGCCGCTGACCTCGACGCCGGAGACCTCCAACACGTCCCTCTTTGTTCAGGACACTTGGCGGCTGACTTCGAACTTCACCCTCAATCTCGGTGGCCGTTTTGAGCGCCAAGAGATTGGTGACCGCTTCGGCGCTTCGCAGATTGATCTCGACGATAACTACGCCGCCCGTATCGGCATGACCTGGGATGTTCGTGGCGACGGCCGTTCGAAGGCTTACGCCAACTACGGTCGCTACTTCTTGTCGATCCCGATGGACATCAACATCCGTGCCTTTGGCGGCGAAGTGCAGTGCTTCTGCTACAACTTCAGCGACGATCCCAACGACTTCGCTCCCGACGCTAGTGCACCCGAGGTTTCCCGTCTGCTGGGGGCCGGTGGTACACCGGTGGACCCGGAACTCAAGGGTCAGTACATTGACGAGTTCTTGCTCGGCTATGAGTTCGAGGTGCGGCCGAACTTCGCCCTGGGCGTGCAGGCTACCTATCGCGACTTGGGCCGGGTGGTCGAGGACTTCCTGATCGTCGCCGAGGCGAACTACTTCATCGCCAACCCGGGCGAAGGGCTGGGCACTGACGTGTCGTTCTACGATTACTACTTCAGCACCCATCCGAACGGCGATGCGGTGGGTAACTTCACCGCCCCGGTCACCGGTGCTGATCGTGAGTACATTGCGGTTCAGTTCACCGCCCGCAAGCGCTACAGCGACAACTGGCAGCTGTTGGCCAACTACGTTTGGTCGCGCCTCGAAGGCACCTACGATGGTGCTTTCCAGGTTTCCACCGGCCAGCTCGATCCGACCATCAACTCGGCCTTCGACTACGCTGACTTCTTGGTCAACGCCGATGGCAAACTGTCGCTCGATCGCGAGCACCAGTTTCGGGTCGATGGTAGCTACCTGTTCAGCGACGGTTGGGCCGATGGCATATCGGTGGGTGCTACGGCCTTCTACAAGTCGGGCTTCCCGCTCAACGCTTACGGCTACAGTGCCGCCTACAACAACAACGAGCTGTTCATCGTGCCGCGTGGCTCCCTCGGTCGGGGCCCCGACACCTATGAGATCGACGTCCATGTGGGCTATCCGATCGACTTGGGCGGCAACAAGGAAATCAACCTGCTGCTCGATGTCTTCAACCTGCTCGATCGCCAGTCGATCACTCGCCTAGACGAGCGCTTCAGCCGTCCGAGCGATGATTTCTGCGATGGTATCGACATCAACATATGCAGCAACATGGGCGGTGTCCGCAATCAGGAAGGCACTCTGAACCCGATCGGTTCGGTGGGCGATGTCCGTTCGGCTTCACCGAATCCGGACTTCCTGCGCAGGGGAGCGAGCACTCGTACCTTCACCGAGCCGCGGACCATCCGCGTCGGTGTGCGCTTCTCGTTCTAGCTTGCCAAGCCCTAGGGAGCACGCCACAGGTGCTGCGCTCTAGGGGCGTGTAACACGCGTGATATAAAAGGGTCTCCTTCACCGGAGGCCCTTTTCTTATGGCGCGAAAAGCTCTCTTTCTGGCCACGATTGTCCTGGTATTGGCTGGCCTGGGTGCCTGGCACTTACGGTTTCAGCCGGCTGGCCAGGCACGGGTGCAGCGTCAGGGAGAGAAGCTCGATTGGACGACGGCTCGCTTGGGCTGGGCACCGCGCTACCGCGGCAGCAGCTGTTTGGTGCCGCGCCAGGGAGAATTGCTGATTTATGCCGGTGAGGTGCGGCCGGTGGGGCGCACCGGTGAGTCTTACCCCCTGCAACTGGAGTTTTCCTACCTTCCTCCGCCTCAGCTAGCGACTGATTGGCCGGCTGGCGACTGGTGCTATTCACTACCCGCTCGGCTTGGCCAGATGGCTACCGATTGGTTGCGCGAAGTGGGTCCGGACGGGGTGCGTAGGGGTGACCGCGACCGCGCGGTGGGGCAAGCCCTAGAAGGGGCCCTGAGGGTTGCTGGTTTTGCGCGCCTCGAGCTGGCAGCGACCTTTGAGATGCCGGCCGGGATGGTGGAGCCGGCGGCGATCGAGCAGGTCGCCAAGCAGCGGCGGCCGCAGCCACCGGTTTTTCTGATCGGTCTCGATGGCGGTGACTGGCAGCTGCTCGATCGCTATATCACTGAGGGCTTGATGCCAAACTTGGCCGGGCTGGTCGCGGGTGGGCGTCGCGGTGTTCTGCTCAGTGAACACCCTCCTTTGTCGCCGCTGCTGTGGACGACTTTGGTCACTGGCGTTTCCCCCCTCGAACACAGGATTCTCGACTTCACCCGTTTTCGCCCCGGCGATGGCTTGAAGGAACCGATTACCAGCGACGAGCGGCAGATGCCGGCGCTGTGGAACATGGCGACCCAAGCGGGTCTCGAAAGTGCCGTCTTCGGGCTCTGGGCGACCTATCCGGCCGAACCGATCAAGGGTCTGCTGGTCTCCGATCGGCTGATCACCTTTCTCTACCAAGAGCAAGATCCGCCGCCGGGGGTGGTTTTCCCCAGTCGGCGGGAGGAGTGGGCGCGCGCTGTGCTGCGGCAGGTCGAACGGACGGTTGACTTCGACCAAGTGCAGACCTTTCTGCCTTGGCTAGATCGGGCCGAGTACGATCGCCAGGCGAAACCCGAGGGCGACCCCTACGCTCATCCGGTGGGGGCCTTGCGCCGCATCCTGGTGGAGACCCAGGTCTACCATCGCTTGGCGGTGGAGCAGCTGGCCGCCGGCGAGACTGATCTGGCAATTGTCTATCTGCAGGGGTCTGACACCATCGGTCATGTCTTTGCCCCTTTTGCCCCACCTCGGCAGGTGACGATTTCGGCTCAAGACTTTCGTCGCTACAGCGAGGTGCCGAGGCGATTTTTCGCTTACCTTGATGGCCTTCTCGGAGAATATCGCGACTTGGCTGCCCAGCAAGGCGCGGTGTTGATGCTGGCCTCAGATCATGGCTTCCGCTGGAGCGAGGGGCGACCTACCGAGTTGTCGAGTTCGGCTGTAGCCACCGCCGCGCGCTGGCATCGCCAGCAGGGTATCTACCTCTTGTGGGGTCCTGGAATCGAGTCCGGTGAGGGGCCCCAGGGTGGCTTGCGGCAAGTTTGCGCAACGGTAGTAGAATTGCTCGGTTTGGCGCCGGGTGAAGGACTTGCGGGACCCCTGCTGGCTGGCCTGCAACCCACTGGAGCCGCGCTCGACTATGGCGTCGGGTTCACCCCTCGAAAAGCAGCCTCGCTGCCGGCGGCAAATCTTGCGGCGGCGGCCGAAGAACTGGCCAAGCTTCGCTCCCTGGGCTACCTCGGAGGCTCAGAGCCCACCCAGGCTCCAGCGGCTGCCGCGGCTAGTGGTCGCACTGCCGGCTCGTGGAACAACCAAGGATTGATCCTCAAGGCCGAGGGGCAGCAGGTGGCGGCGGTGGCCGCGTTCGAGAGCGCGCTGACGGTCAATCCGCGGCTGGCTTCGGCATTGTGGAATCTGAGCGATCTGCTCTTCGCCCGCGATGAGGATCTCGAACGCTCT
This sequence comes from Candidatus Multivoradales bacterium, assembly GCA_965248925.1. Taxonomy (GTDB): domain Bacteria; phylum Acidobacteriota; class Thermoanaerobaculia; order Multivoradales; family J023; genus CBDFLE01. The sequence continues at coordinate 4,613,976 of CBDFLE010000006.1, forward strand.
GATCGGCTGTTGGCGCGGGCCTACGGCCAGGGCCTGCCCCAGGGTTTGAAGTACCTGATCGGGCGGGCGATCGGCTATCAGCGGCAAGGTCGGGTGCAGCGCAGCCTGGCATTGCTCGAAGACGCCCTCAGCATGCGCGCGGATGAGCCTGACCTGTGGCTGTTTCGCGGTCGCTACCGGATCGAAGGTGGCGATTGCGATGGGGCGAGCCAAGATTTCGAACGTGCGTTGCAGCTCGATCCGGATCGACCGCAGTCGCTGGCTTCGGCCGCCATGGCAAGCCTCTGCCTAGGCGATGCCCAGGCTGCCCAGGGGATGTTGCAACGATCGCTGGAACTCGATCCAGAGCAGCCAGCAGTGCGTCAGATGTTACGCCAGATGGCGGAAGGAGCAGCTCGATGAAGAGTCGTTGTTGGGTGATGGCGTGGGGTCTCTTGAGTGTGATCAGCAGTGCTGGGCAAGCGGCCGAGGTTGCCGGTTCGGTGGACGATCGGATCGATGTCACGGCGGTGACAGTGACGGTCGAGGTGGACGAGTTCGGCTGGGATCTATCGACCGCGGATTTCGAGGTTCTCGAAGACGGTCGGCCCCAGACCCTACTCAGTGTCGAGCGGGCTGCTGCCGACGGCGACCGAGCGGCGGGCCCGTGGCAGATCGTGCTGTACCTCGATCGCCGCCTGTCCGACCGCCGCAGCCTTCGCCGGGCGGCGGCTGCATTGGCCGCTCAAGCGTCACAGCTGGTCGCCCTCGGCGAGGTGCAGATCCTGGCCGCTGAGACCGAACTCGAGCAGTTGCTCAAACCGACCCGCAATGTTGCGACTCTGCGCGACGCGCTCAAGCGGCTGGCGAAGAAGGGCACCGGGCGGGGCGAGTTGCTGCGCCTGCGCCGCCAGTTCCTGCGCGATGCCACAGAGACGGACTCCTCAGATCAGTTGAGCCGGATACGCTCGGTCCAGTCTTCCAGGGGTTCGACGGCGCCCACTGGAACTCCGGGCGGCAGTTCCCAGGATCAGCTCCGCGGTGGTCGCGAGGTCGGGGCTCGTGGTCGCATGCTGGCCCGTGGCGCGGCGGTCGAGGAAGCTCGGCTGGTGGATCACCAGTTGGACCTGCTCAGCCGTTGGGTGAGTCGGCAACGCTTCCCTGGCCCGCGGGCGCTGATCTTGGTCAACGACGGTTTCGACCTCGATCCGCGCGACTTCTATCTGCGGCTGGTGCCGGAGCGCGACGAGTCGGAGATCAGTGGCCTTTTGCAGGAGCTATCGATGGGTGCCCGCCAGGAACGCCTGAGCCGGCTACTGGCGGCCCAAGGGTGGACCGTGCTGGCGGTGGCTACCGGTGAGGGTCAAGGTGGCCTACCGGGCGATTCTGGCAGTCAGCATGGCGCCAACGCAGCCGCCAACAGTGGGATCGAAAGCACTAAGCAGCTGCCCAAATTTCTCCTGGCTCACGGCCTGCAGCCGCTGACCAGCTTCGCCGAGGCCAGCGGCGGTGTGCTGTTGACCTCCGAGGATTTGCTGGCGGAGGCGGTCGCCAGCCTAGGCCGGCGTTGGCGCTTGACTTACCAGGTGGAACGGCAGCCCGATGGCCGGATTCACGAAGTGGAAGTGCGCTTGCGGGAACTCGGCGGCGAGGTGCGAGCGCCGCTGTGGATCGCTTCGGAGACGCTTGAGGAGATAGCTTTTGAGCGGGCGCGGAATATGGTCGAGGGAAACCTCGAAGGTGGTGAGTTGTCGTTGCAGGCGGCGATTTTCTTTCCCTCTGCACGGGAAGAGAACTACTCGGGTGGACCGCGGCGTGGCACCCTGGCGGTACGCGCTGACCTAGCGCCGTTGGCAGCCCTGCGGCACACCTTGCAGACGGCGGACGTGCGGGTCTCCTTGGCGGTTTTCTACCCCGAGCGGGATCCCTTCACCCACCATCAGGTGGTTCGCAGTCAAGACCTGTCGCTGGAGGGCACCTGGGACTTCTCGACCCAACTCAACCTGCCAGCCGATGCTGCTCGGGTAGTGGTGGTGGTGGAAGAGTTGGCGAGTGGGGTCTGGGGAGCCGCCGCCGCGCCGCTGATGACCCGCCGGCAAGGTTCATGAGGCGGTCGCCCGCGCCTCGCTGCGGCGTGCTATAGTCCGCCCGTCCAGATTTCCAGCTTGTTGGCTCTTGCCGCCGGCAGTTCCTTGCCGCGTGTTTTCGCCGTGCCTCCTTTCCTCTGCCAGGAGAGGACAGGAGCATGGAGCCCCAACCAGCCTTTTCACCCGCCGCGCGTACCGCGCCAACCGCATGTGAGTTGTTCCGCCGTTGCATTCACTTGCAGCGGGCCCAGGATTGGCAGATCTTTGTCGAGCGCTACTGCCACAAGGTTGCCAAGACGGTTTCCTGGGCCTTCAGCCGTCTAGCGGCTTGGCCGAGCACCGACGAGCCCGAGGACATTACTCAGGAACTCTATTGCCGGTTGCTCGCGGGTGCCGCCAGAGAGTTTCGCGGCGAGACCGAGGGCGAGCTGTGGACCTATCTGGGGCAGGTGGTCTTTCACCTGCTGCTCGATCGCCAGCGGCAGCGGACAGCTGCCAAGCGCACCCTGCCACGGGCCTACACGCCAGTCCGTCCAGAGTACGCGCCGAGTACCTTGAGTTCGCCTGAGGAGGTCACGCTGACTTCTGAACGCCGCCGGGTGTTTCTGCTCAGCTGCGCGAGCGCCCTGCGAGGACCGCGCTCTGGACCACGACTGCGGGCTCTGTGGTTGGCGATCATCGGCGGCTGGAGCAGCCAAGAAGCGGCCCAGGCGGTGGGCGGGGCGCTCAGCGGACCGCAGATCGACAGCATGATTCACCGTCTCAGGAGACGCCTGGAGGCGCAGGGAATGCACTTGCCGCGGCGCTCGGTAGCACGTGCAGTTTGAGTGAAAATTAGCCGCCGCAGGGGCTTTCTGCGGTAAATTGGCAGGCCAATCTAGAAAATCGGGTTTGACGCCGCTTCCCCGACATGGATAGAATTTATCGAATAGCTTAGGTAGTCCTTGAACTCTTGGAGCTAAGTCAGCATCTCGACAGGATCTTCTCTGAGGTGAGAAGCCGTGATCGAGGTTCTAGAGGCTCCGGGTTCGGCTGGAGGAGAGAGTCATGAAGCGACGCTGGATAACGACCCTTTGCACCCTGGTGCTGTTGGCTGTAGCTCCATTGGCAGCGGAGTCGATCATCGGCACCTTTGATGCCGCGGGCAATGTTGGCCATGGAGTGATGGAGTTGAACGGCTGGGCATTGGCCAGCACGGGTGTCGAGCGGGTGGTGATCCAGATCGACGGCGAGGACTATGCCTCGGTGCAATACGGCGATCTTAGTCCCAGCGTCGAGCGCGATTTTCCCGGCTTCCCGGACGCCTCGCACGCCAACTTCACCTACCAGTTCAACACCACCCAGTTCGACAACGGTCTACACTGGCTGAAACTCAAGGTGCAGACGTTGGGTGGTAGCAGCCATGTGGTGGCGTCGCGCGACTTCTTTTTCAGCAACAGCATCTCGACCTTGCCGCCCTTTGGCCGCATCAACCTGCCAGAGCGCAATGCACAGCTGTTCGGCAACTGCGGCCCGGAGATTCCTGGCCAGGGTCGTCGCTTCAGCCTGGTGACCGGATTCGCGGTCGATGTCGGGGTGGAGATCGGTGATGCCGGGGTGGGCTACGTCGAGTTGCTGGTCGATGGGGCGATCATTTCCAACACTCGCCTGGCGGCATTCCCAGCGCCAGCGCCCTTTTTCGAGAACGGCTGCTTCTTCGATCCCGACACCACTCAGCTCTACAACTGCTACGGCTTTCCGCGGCTCGATGTCGAGCGGGAGTTCCCGTTTGCCATCGATGCTCTCAACGCCGGCTTCCGCTTCGGCCTTGATGTCGGTCGGATGTTGCAGAGTGGCTTTGCCCGTGGGCATCACACTCTGACCATCCGCTCGGGCGACATTTCCGGCCAAGTGGCCAACATCGACGAGATTCCGGTGACTTTCTTCTGTACCGGCGACCTCGGCAACGAGCCGACTTATGGCCAGATCGAGTCGCCCCACCCGCGGCGATCCTACGCCGGCTTGATCCGTTTCGAGGGTTGGGCGGTCGATTGGGAAGGTATCCGCGAGGTGCAGATATTCGTCGACGGGGTCTACATCCGCAACGCGCGCCTCAATCAGGGACTCCGCACGCTGGTGGAGATCGACTTTCCGGGATTCCCCGGTACCGATTTGCCGGTGTGGCGGGCCTTTGTCGACAGCACTCGCTTCTTCAGTGAAGGCGAGCACCAGGCACAGATCATCGCTTTCGACTTCGAGGGCGATGCCACCGTTCTCGGTGAGACCACCTTCTTCGTCGACAACGAAGATCCCTAGATCGATCGCAGTCTCGTCACCGAAGAGCCGGGTTCGCGTCAGCATCCCGGCTCTTTGGCGATCAGGGCTCCCTGCCGGGCGGTCTCGGCAACGATCCAGCAATGTACCGAACGATGCTCATCGGCCTTGGTTTGTTCGCCTTCATCCCGACCGTGTTGGTGTTGTTCCTGCGCTTGCCATTCGGTGCCGGGCCTTCCTTGGCCTTGGGGGTAGGGGTGATTCTCGGCCATCGCCGGATTGCCGCTCATTAGGTGGCTAGGCACGGGGAGTATCGGTGCCTATGGTGCGGTCGTGGTGGCGAACAGCCGGTGAAGGTGCAAGTGCTGTCGCGCGACCGAACTTGGAGTATGGCGGCCTGCCGCGCCGAGCATGGCAAGTCGGCCGGTCGCCTGCTAGGTCATCTCCAGCACTACCGTCGGTGGATAGCCTTCGGCATCTTCGCGCCCCTGCTGCTCCTACTCGGTGGCACCCTGATGATCGCCCTGGGCCAGCCGATCGTCGAGCAAGGTTGGTTGCGTTTGATCTTCCGCACTGTGGTGGCAGCTACCGTGGTGACCGTTTCGCTGAGCTACTTCCGTGCCCTGCCCGACGAACCGCTGCGGTCTCCCCCTTCCACTCCACAACCTCTGCCTGTTGGGAATGGGTAACACCCTGTGAGTCTTTCGGCTGGTGGGGATCTGGTGGTTGGCCGGGGCATTGCGCCAGGCGTTGTAGGGTGTGATATCATGCTATCATTTCCAGATGGCGCAACTCCTCGTTCGCAGACTAGACGATGATTTGAAGGACCGGCTGCAGCAACGCGCGCGCCGGCATGGGCGCAGCACTGAAGAAGAGGTGCGGGAGATCCTCCGCACTGTGGTGCTGAGGGAAGAAGATCCCGACGTACCGCTGGGCTCTCGCTTGGCGCTCCGATTTGCTCCGTTCCCTCTCGACCAAGAACTTCCCGAGCTGCGCGGTCAAGCGCCGAGACCGGCCGAGTTCGAATCGTGATTTTGCTGGATACCAACGTGTTGTCGGCGTTGATGCAGCAGAAGCCGGAAAAGGCCGTCATCGCCTGGCTCGACCGTCAGCCGAGGGAATCGATTTGGACGACATCGATCACCGTCTTCGAAATTCGCTTCGGCCTAGAACTGCTCGCCGAAGGCAAGCGCCGGAGGTTTCTGGAGCAGGCCTTCTCTCGAGCGCTGGAAGAAGACTTCGAGCAGCGCATCGTCGTCTTCGACGCGCCAGCAGCAGCGGCTGCTGCCTCCGTTGCGGCCGCCGGTCGCCGAGAGGGGCGGCCGGTAGAGATCCGCGATGTGCAGATCGCTGGAATAGCCTTGGCCCGGAAGGCGACCTTGGCTACCCGCAATACTCGTCATTTCGCAGGGACAGGAGTCGATCTCGTCGATCCCTGGGCGGCATAGTCAAAACTAGCAACGCCGTGGTTTCAAGTGCTGGTAGGTGACGAAACGCCGTTTACTGCGGCAGGGTGCGGTCTTCGACTTGGTCGCCAGTGGCTACCGCCAGCCGTGGCCGGTCTAGGGGATCCATATTTAGCCGCTGGTCGAGCAGCTTGGCGGCTTCCTCGAAGTGTTCGAAAGCCGCCTGTATCTGCACATCGCCCCGCGCGGTGACTAGGTGGGATGCCTCGAGGCCGAAGGCGGAGTTGAAGATGTCGCCGTGGATCTGGCGCTTGGCGAACTGGCGCAGCTCAGCATCGGCGAAGAACTCGTCGAGTTTTTCCGGCTTGGCGATTTCATGGTCGAGCAGCCATTGGCGGAATTCGTCGGTCAGTTCGGCAGGCGGCTGCCAGGAGGTCTCATTGACTTCGGCCTTGCTCTGATAGTCGACCGCGAAGTCGAAGAAGGCGTTGCGGGCGTAGAGCAGCTGCAAGGTGGGGTCGGCGACTTTGGGCTTGACAACGATGTCGGGGGTGATACCGCCACCACCGTAGACCTTGCGGCCGATGTCGGTGCGATACTCGGGGCCGTTGTCCATCAATCCGGCGGCTTCTTCGTCATCGGCTTGGAAGTGGGTGTAGTAGTCATAGAAGGACGAGTAGTCGCGTTGGATCAGCCTGCCAGAAGGGGTGTAGTACTTGGCGGTGGTCAGGGCCACGCCGGAGCCGTAGGACAGATTGTAGACCGTCTGCACCAGTCCCTTGCCCCAGGTCGGTACGCCGATCACCAATCCTATATCGTGATCTTGAATGGCGCCGGCCAAGATCTCGGCGGCCGAGGCGGTGCCGTGGTTGACCAACACTACGATTGGGATGGCGAGCGGAGTACTGTCAGCGTCGCCGAGGTAGTCCTGGTGCGAATCGGCGATCCGGCCGCGGGTCTCGACGATCCTCGAGGCGGTCGGCACGAACAGGTTGGATACCGAAACGGTCTGATCGAGTAAGCCGCCGCCGTTGCTGCGCAAGTCGAGGATCAGCCGCTCCATGCCCTCGCTTTGCAGCTTGGTGACGGCGTCCTCGACCTCGCGGGAAGTCGAGCGCGAAAAATCGGTCAGCCGGAGGTAACCGGTGCGCGGATCCATCATGTAGGAGAAGCGCACCGTATTCTGCGGGATTTCAGCTCGGGTAATAGCCACCGCGAGAGGCTCATCAAGACTGCGCCGGGTAATGGTCAGGTTGACCTGAGTATCCTTGGGTCCCTTGAGCTTGCCAACCGCCTCGTCGAGTTCCATGGTGTCGGTGGGCTCACCCTCGATGGTACTGATGATGTCGCCGGCTCGCAGTCCGAGGCGCCAGGCCGGAGTGCCTTCGATCGGGCTGATCACGGTCAGTTGGCCATTGCGCATGCTGACCAGGATGCCGAGCCCAAAGAAGCTGCCCTGCTGCCGCTCGCGCATCTCGAGATAGTCCTCGGGGCTGAGGAAATTGGTGTGCGGGTCGAGGGTGCGCAGCATGCCGCGGATCGATCCGTAGACCAATTCGCGATATTCGACCTCTTCGCCGTGCGCTTCGTGGGCGGTTTGTAGAATCTCAGTGAAGACCTTGATGCGGGCGCGGGTCTCGCCATCGACCGCCAACAAGTTGTCGCCCCAGAAAGCTCCGAAGAGGAGGGCGGAGAAGAAAAGAGCTGATGCGGTGTTGCGCCAAGGTTTCGACATCTCTCCATCTTATCAAATCACGCGGGCCGGGCGAGGAAGCTGGTCTCACCAAGCGGTCGACCCATACCGGCAAGCCCGGACTTCGCCTTGACTTAGAGCGCTCCGCGCTGGGATGATCCGGCAGAGGTTACCCAAGTATGTTTGGCTCTCTTGGTGGTCCCGAACTCATCTTCATTCTGATCGTTGCGCTGCTGATCTTCGGCCCGCGCAAGCTGCCCGAGATTGGCCGCACCCTGGGCAAGGGGCTTGGCGAGTTCCGCCGGGCCACCAATGAGCTCAAGCGCACTCTCAATGCCGAGATGATCGAGGACGAGCTACGGCAGAGCGATCCGCGGCGGATCTTGAAGGACGAAATCGACAAGTCGGTGAGGGTGAGCGGTGAACCGGTCGCTGGTGACGGCGCCGCCGAGGCGGCCGAGCAGGGCGAAGCCCCGGCGGCCGATGGGCCGGTAGCGCGCGGCCAACTCGATGCAGCAGCCACCGCTGGGGCCGAAGGGGCTGGAATTGAGGCCGAAACAGCGGATGGCGAGACCTCGTGAACGAGCAGATACCGCCAGCTGGCGGGCTGAGCGGCCGGGTAGAGGAACTTTCCCGGATGGGTCTCCTCGACCACCTCGATGAGTTGCGCAAGCGGCTGCTCTACGCGGTCTTGGCCTTCGTGGTGGCCTTCTTGGGCTGTTGGAGTTTCAGCGGCCAGATCTACGACTTCTTGGCCCAGCCGATCTACTCCATTCTTCCAGAGGGCAAGAAGCTAGTTTATTTGGATGTGATTGCCCCGTTCATGGTCTATATCAAGACCGCGGCTTTGGCCGGTATTTTCCTGGCGTCGCCGGTGATGCTCTACCAGCTTTGGGCCTTTGTGGCGCCGGGTCTCTATCGCAACGAGCGTCGCATGGCGGTGCCTTTCATCTTCTTTGGCTCGCTGTTGTTCTTGGCCGGCGGGGCGTTTGCGTACTACATCGCCTTTCCACTAGCGGTGGAATTCCTGATCGGCATGGGGGCAGAATTCGAAGCGTCGATCACCGTCTCGAGCTATCTGAGTTTCTTGATGACGGTGATCCTGGGGCTCGGGGTGATGTTCGAGCTGCCGACCTTGATCTTCCTGCTGGCCAAGATCGGAGTGGTGACGCCGCGATTCCTGCTCCGTCACTTCCGCTGGGCGGTGTTGATCATCTTCGTGGTCGCGGCGGTGATCACCCCAACTCCGGATGTGATCAACCTGTGCGTCTTTGCCCTGCCGACCATCGCCCTGTACCTGGTGGGGGTGGGGGTTGCCTGGGTGGTGGTCCCCGACGAGAGCAAATCTCAAGCCGAGCAGCCCCCGGCGGCTGACGCCGACTAAGCATCAGCCAACTCGGTGTCTGCCAGCCAAGAACTCACTCAGCGGCTACCTAGGGCAGCCTCGGCGCTCGCGGTGGGCGCTGGCGCCGGATCAGAGCCGACATCGATTTCCAGATTGATGGTGGCGTCGGTGCGTGCCAGGTGGTCGCGCAAACCGATCGAGATCCGCTTCGGACCAGCGCCCAATTCCAATTTCAGAGGGTAGGCGGCTGACTGCGACAAGGCCGCCAGAATCTGCTCGTTGGGTATCTGGATCGGTAGCTCAATGCGCCGCATCGGTGACATGCCGCCATTCGGATCGCGCACCACCACGTACATCGAGACGCGGCCACTGTGGTGCTCTTCTTCCGGCAGTAGCAGCAGGCGGCTGAAGGGAATCTTGACCAGCACCGAAACTAGGAACTGCCCTTTTTTCTCACCCGGATGATGCTGGCCAGGGTCGAGTTCGATTCCGAGAGGGTTGTCGACGGTGCCGTAGTGGCAGGCCGCCAAGGTGAGTTGGGATAGGTGCTCCAGTGGATCTTTCTGCTTGTAGCCCTTCATATGCCGCACCGACAGCCTGCGGCCGCGGACCTTGATCTTGAGCTTGCGAAAAGACTCGTTCTCACCGTCCGCCAGCTTCTGGGGGCTATAACCCAGCGAGTAAAAGGTGCGGAAGTCGTGTTTCACCGCTTCGAGTAGTTTGCCGATGTTGGTGGTGTTGGTGAATGCCAAGCCGCCAGTGTCGGCCGCCATCTGCAGCAAGCTGGCTTGGCGCAGCGTCTGATCCAGGCTGGCGACATCGGAGGTGCGGACTCCCCGTGATGAACTGCCGCTACCACCCGAGAACTCCGCCGACACATGGCTACCGACGATGCCGCTGTCTTTGGCCGAGATTGGGTAAAACGCCACCCGGTTGCTGCTGGCGCGCTCGGTGAGGTCTGTGAAAGACTTACTGAGGTCGAGATCGAGACTGATCAGGTTGCTCACCTCGCCCACCATGGTGGTTCGGCCGTTGTCCAAGGCCCAATCTTCGAATTTGTTCAGCCAGGACTGCGCCAGCGGGCCGGATGGGCGCATCGAGATGCCGTCGCTGACATAGAGAATCGCCTTGCGGCCGGGCAGCCCGGCCAGGCTGTCGGAAAATTCGCCGAGAATCTCGGTCGTTCCTTTGCCCCGCCGGTAGAGTTGATCGGAGATTTGCCGCACATCGCGGGCGGTTTTCAAGGCGCGGGATTCGGTGTACTCGGGGGAAGTGCTGTCGAGACTAAGGCCGCCGCCGCCGCTGCTGTACAGCGGGATATTCTCCATCTCGCGTAGCAGAATGCGGACCTGGGAGTCGATCCGGTTGCCCTTGCCGACCGCTTTCTCAAGCCTGCCGAGGGAGCTGGCCAACACCGCCGCGTCGGCGGTGAACTCGTGGACTACTTCCAACCGATCGTCGAGACTGACCAGCATGACCTGATCGTCGGCGGCCAGGCCGCCTTCCAGATAGGTGCGCAGGTTGGCGAAAATCTGGTTACGAGTCTGGGGCTTGATGTTGGCATTGTCGACGAAAATCACCAGACTGAGTTGGCGGGTTTCGGGTTCCGGCGCCAGCCCTTGCTCGCCAACGGCCGCTGGGTCGTCGACGATGGCGCGCTGATCTTCGATGGCGAAGAAGTTGGTGATCTCGACTGGCTGGCCATTTTCGAACAGCTCGAAATCGTCGCGTCTGAGCCCCTTCACCGGCTGGCCATCTTTGTCGGTCACCAACACTTCGACGTTGACCACGTTGATATCGACGGTGTCGAAGAACAACCCACTAGCGGGGTCTTGAGCGCTGCTGACTGGGCTCACTACCAGTAATGCCGTAGTCGAGATCAGAATTTGTCGAAGGCTTTTCCGGTCCATGAGTCTCCTCCTGCGAGCAATGCTCAGTACGCTCCATTGAGCGATGTTCGGCGCGAGCGCACAACCCTACCAGCAGGTCAGCCGTCGCTTTGCGTTGCAGGGGTTGGCGCCGAGCTTACGAGCCGATCAGGTGCCGCCAGGCATCTGGGCACGGTGCCCAGCTTATTCCTAGGTGCTGACTAAATAGTAGGCTAGGTCTTGGCGCCGAATCGGCAAGCTCGTCCCCGTAGAGTGACGATTCGACACCGGCGGCCGCAAGGTCGCGCACCTGCTCGCTCAGCCGCCGCCGAGAGGGTCGGCATTCGGCGCGGCGCTTGCACCGACATCGATTTCCAGATTGATCGTCGAGTCGACTTGCGCCAGCTGATCGCGCAGACCGATAGAGATCCGCTTGGGCCCGGCGCCCAACTCAAGCTCGAAAGGGTAAGCGGCGAGGCGATCACTGGTGTCCTGAAGGCTCTTGTTGGGCACCTGGATGGGCAACTCGATGTGGCGCATCGGTGAGCTGCCGCCGGCCGGATCGCGGGCGATGACGAACATCGAGATCCGGCCTTGGTAGTACCTATCGTCGGGTAGCAGCAGGAGATGGCTGAAGGGTATCTTGACCATCACGGAAATCCGGAACTGGCCGCTCTTTTCTCCCGGGCGGTGCTTGCCAGGATCGAGTTGGGCCGCCAGGGGGTTATCGACCACACCGTATTGGCTGGCCGCCAGGGTAAGTTGCCGCAGGTGGTCGAGAGAGTCTTTCTGGCGTAACCCCTTGGCGTGGCGAACCTTCCATCCTTTGCCACTGACCTTGACCTCGAGCCGGCGAAAACGGTCCTTCTGCCCCTCGACGATGGCCTCCGCGGTGTAGCCTAAAGAGTAGAAGTTGCTGAAATCATGCTTCACCGTGTCGATCAGCTTGCCGATGTTGGTGGAGCTGGTCAGGGCCACGCCGCCGGTGTCGTGGGCAAGTTGCAGCAGGCTGCTCTGGCGCAGGTTCTCGTCCAAGCTGGAGACATCGGCGCTGCGCACCCCGACCACCGAGGTGGCGAGTAGGCCGTCCCCTGAGAACTCGGCCGAGACATGGCCGCCCACGAAGCCGCTTTCCTTGGCCGAGATTGGATAGAAAGACACTTGATGGCTGTTGGCTTCTCGGGCGAGTTTGTCGAAGGCGCTACTCAGGTCGAGGTCCATCCGCACCAAGCTGCCCACCTCGCTGGTGAGAGTGCGCCGATCGTGGTTCAGCGCCCAACTCTCGAATTTATTCAGCCACGATTGCACCAGGGCGTCGGAAGGGCGCAAGGAGATGCCGTCGCTGACGTAGAGGATTGCTTTGCGACCGCGCAAGCCGGCCAGACTGGCGGCGAACTGGCCCAAGACCTCAGTGGTGGCCTTGCCCCGGGCATAGAGTTGTTCGGCCAGGAAGCGCATATCGCGAGCGGTCTTGAGAGCTCTGGCTTCGGTGTAGTCCTCTTTGGTCACGTCGAGGTCGGTGTTGGTTAGCAGCGGTGTGGTTTCCATCTCGCGCAGAAGGATCCGCAACGGCATCTCCACCCGCACATTGCCGCCGACCCTGAGTTCCAACTGGTCCAACGAAGCCGCCAGCCGGTCGGCGTCGGAAGTGAATTCGTGGATGATCTCGAGTCGGTCGTCGAGCTTCACCAGCATCACACGATCGTCGTCCGCCAAGTCGGCGGCGAGATATCGCCGCAGATTGGCGAAGATCACGTTGCGAGTCTTGGGCTTGATATTGGAATCGTCGATGAAGATGACCAGATTCAGCTGATGAGTTTCCGGCCCCTGCGCGGCGGGCTGACTGTCGTTGGCTAACTCAATGTCGTCCAACTCCGGGCCAAGTATCTTGAGGTCGCGGGTCGCCTGCTGGTTTTCGACCGCGAAGAAGTTGCTGATCTCGACTGGCTCGCCGTTCTCGAACAGAGTGAAGTCTGCTGGGGTCAGTCCGGTGACCGGCTGGCCCTGCGCATCGGTGACCATCACATCGACATTGATGATGTTGATGTCGACGCTGTCGAAAAAGAGACTGGTGGATGTCTGCTGCGGTTCAGCGTTGGCGACCGATGCCAGCAGCCAGGCGATGGCCAGAGCAGAACGGAGCTTGAGCATTGCTTGTCTCCTGCTGTCGTCGTCGGCGAAGCAGCTGGAGTGTCGCCGCGACGCGATGTAGGTCCAATTCAGAAGTTGTGTTGTTGATACTAGGCCAAGGGGGTCTGCCGTGGTGGCAATCTCATCCCCGCAGAGCGACGACTTAGCACCGCTTGCGGGGCTACAGCTCTCGTCCGGACCCGGTGCTCAGGGGACGAAAACACCATCGAGGCAGAGATCGTCGCCGGCAACGGCGCTCGCCGCGACACTGTAGCGACCTTCGGCGTTGAAGACCGGAATGGCGACGGCTTGGCGCCGCAGAGTGACGGCTGCCGCCCCTGCCGGTGCCGTCTGCAGGATCTCGAACGCCAGACTGCCGGCGGCGCCACCGACCGGCAGTGCGCTGCTGCCCACTTCGATGCGGCGCACGAACCGGCCCGCGGCCAGCTCGCCTTGAGAGACCACTAGGCCGGATTCAGCGTACTCGGTCCAGCGCCAGGTCCAATCCTCGCTACCGGGGCAGGCGGCGGCACAAGCAAAGGGGGCGCTGGACCGTCCCTCGGTCCACAGCAGCAGGTCGGTGCCGCCGTCGAAAGCGCCGCCGCTGAGGAAGCGAGCGGTCGGCCGTGAGCCCAGCGGCAAGCGTCGATCTCCTCGGTCGCCGCCGTAGAAGCTGGGGAAGCCCCAAGTGGTGAAACGGTCGCGGGCAGCCGGCAAGGCGATGGCGTCGATTCCTTGAGCTGAGTCGTCAGCCGATTCGGCATAGAAAACTTCGGCGGCGAGCACATTGCGAAAGTCGGCCAAGCCGTCGCTGCCGTTGCCGCCAGCGCTAGCGAAGTATCCACTCTGGGTCGGATCGAGGGTGGTGGAGGCACAGCGGCGGACGCTGTCGACGGTCAGATAGCCGGTCGCCAAGTTCGTTTGGCCGCGGTCGCTGCCACGGCATAGGCCGTCAGCGGGGTCAGGCCGGCCGGTGAGCTGGGCCTGCAGGGTGGCCAAGGCGGCAGCGTCGAGCAGCGGTAGCTCTAGCGGGATCGAGCAATCCGCAAATGGAGTTTGGGTCGACGGCGCGCTGAGCGGCAAATGACCATTGACGACCACATCTCGCAAGTTCAGTGGCCGAGTTTCTCGACCTGCCAGGTAAAGATCGAAAGCGAGCACCGGCAAGCCACAGTCACTCCACAAGGTCAGACGCGCCAAGGCGGGCGTGGGCTCGGTGTTGTCGATCGAAACCAGCGTTGTTCTGCCATCCAGGCGTGCCATATCGACCTCTATCCAGGGCACTAGCAGCGAGGCGGCGGGGGCCTTGTCGCGGCGGCAGCCAAGGGGCTCGGCGGCTGGCTCGTAGGCTTCTCCAAGTAGGAACTCGAATCCCTGCACCATGCTCTCAAGGGGCCAATTGCTGTGGCCGAAACCGGCTCTGATGTCTTCTTCGAAGGGTAGGCCGAGAGCCAGCCATTGATCTCGCAGACGACTGTAGGAAGTGCCGGTGTAGTTCGGGTCGGTGGTGCCGTAGTACATCCGCAGCGGCGCGGTGTGCTCAGGATCGGCAAAACCGCCGATGGTGGTGAAGGGCGACGACATCGAGAACACAGCGCTCCAATTGCCGCTGGCCAGATAAGCTCGTTGCAAGGCGTAGGCCCCTCCCGCCGAATGTCCGGCAAGGGCGGTGTGTCGAGGATCGATGCGGATCTGGCGACCGAGCAGCTGCACCGCCTGGCGCAGGGTTTCGTCGTCATTGCCGAAGCCCCAACCCAGCGAGCTCAGCGATTTAGGCAGCAATAGGGCACAGCCGGCCAGATCGGCGGCCGGCTCGACGAAAGGCTCGTAGACCTCGGGGGTGCCGCCACTGCCGTGCAAGAACACCACCAGCGGTACCGGCCGAGCGAGATCCAAAGCAGGTGGTACGTACCACTCGGCGTAGCTGCCGGTGGCCGGCAATTCCAGCCTTTGCCAGCCGTCCGGCCGTTGCCCGGCCACGGGTAGCGAGGTGGCCAAGAAGAGCAGGGCCGCCAGTAGCAGCCGACCGAGGAGCCAAGGGCGCAGGACTCCGGGTTGATGCTCTGGTGGCTGGTTCATTGGGGTGTAGCCGGCAGTTCGCGGGTCAGCCAATGACGGCGGTAGAGCCGGTGGCGGGCGCTGTCGGGGAAAGGTGGATTGCCGGCGTAGCTGCCCATGCCGCGGAAAGGCAGCGGCTCTAGTTGCTGCGCCTGATAGGTGTTGCGGTCGGCGTCCTTATCCCAGCCGTGGCTTTCCAAAAATACGCTGCGTTGCCAACCCGCGGCCGGCGGAGGGAGCTCCGAGGCATCGAATTCGAGCACCATCTCGTCGCCCGCCGCCATCACCACCGACAGATCGTCGGCCGCCATCAACAATTCGCGGACATCGCCGTAGCGGGTGTAGCGACCGGCAAAGGGTAGCCACGGCGACTGCTGAGTGACCGTCTGATAGTCGTAAACGTGAGGGCCGTTGGGAGCTGTTCGACGGGGTGAAGAGAAGCCGCGAAAGCGCAGTTCGGCAGCGGTTGGCAGTAGCTTGGCCCGCACTTGCGGCACCTGGTCGGCGGCTGCGGTTGTCCAGGCGATGCGGTCCCAGTGCAGCCATAGGGAGGTCACGATACGCAGTCGGTGGGCGCCAGCGGGCAGAGCTGGGGTGTCCACCACCATGGTCTTTGTCTTGCCGGCGGGGAAGCCCATCTCGGCCACCAGGGTTTGCCAACCGCTGGCGGTTTCAACTTCCAGGCGCGGCGCCATCAAGGGCAGATCGTCGCGCTGCGCTAGCGCCAGGTTGAGGGAGGCGTCGGCGGGGAAGATCCAGCCGTCGAGATGCAGCCGCAGCGGTAGGGCCGGGGCGGCGCCGAGATCGAAGGTGAAGTTCCAAGGCTTCGCCGCCACCCCTTGATAGGGGCTTCTCTGGTAGCCGTCGGCATAGACTTCGTCGCGACGTGCCACCCGGCTCGTGACCTCGTGGCCGCGGCCGTCCCAGGCGCTATGCACGGGCTGCAAGTGCCGACTGGCGAGCACTTTCTCGGGCAGCGCCTGGCCGGGGAGGATGCGCAGGTTGGAGGCCACTTCGACATCCCGCGGGTGGTCAACCACCCATAGCCGCAGATGGTCGAAGAAAGCGGCCTCCCACAGTTCCTCGGTGATGCGCAGGCGATAGCGGCTGGCAGCGTCCGCCCGCAGGCCATCGGCGCGCACCAACTCCGAGGGGTCGCTTCCTACCCAGACCCCCGGCGCCGCTGGCAGGCCGATCGGCGCGCCCCACAGCAGATCGGTGACGAAGGCGAAGCGCTCACCGTCCCAGGCGTAAAGGAAGGGACAGCTGCCCTTCAAGATCTGCTCTTCCACCAGCCGCTGTTTGCCGGCTAGCCGCAGACGATTCTGGGGCACGCCATTAGTCCACACCACTCGCAGCACTTCGGCCTTTTCGACATCGCCAAGGCCGAGGTGGGTGACCTCGGTCGTCGCTTCACGGAATTGGAAGGCCTCGCCGTGGCGCAATTCCACCACCGAGCCGGTACCGAAGACATTGTTCTTGCCGTTGCCTTCGGCCAGCCCGCGGAGGCGTAGGCTGAGCCAGCCATTGCGATTGCCGCCGCGATTCTCCAACCAGCTGAGGCCAGCGGCGCCCGAGATGGCTAGATCGAGGTCGCCATCCTGGTCGAGGTCGCTGGCTACCAGAGCACGGGCTCCGGCCGGTGCGCCACGCAGGGGGATGCTGGTGAACGATGGCGTCGGGGTGTCGCGTTGGCCCAGCACCAACAGCTGATCGGCGCCAGCGGCTGCGAGGTCGAAGCGGCCGTCGTTGTCGGCGTCGAGGGCGATCAGGGTGCTGAACTCACCGCTCCGCGGCAGCCCCTCGAGTGGCCACGGAACGAAACTGCCGCCCTGGTTGTGCCAGGCCCGCAAGCCGTGGCCGGCGGCCACTAGATCGGGCAGGCCATCGTTGTCGAGATCGGCGCTGACCACCGCTTGGGCAGCCTGGCCGGGGGCCAAGTTGGCTCGCGCCGAGCGGTCACTAAACCGCCCTTGGCGCAGGTTGTCGAGCCAACTCAATCCCTGGCTGTGCGCTACCACCAGATCCAAGTCGCCATCGCGGTCGAGATCGCTGGCTAGTAGGTGGTTGGCGGCGGTGAGTCGCAGATCGGGGAGTGCGCGATCGCCCACCCGCTGTAGCGGACCGGCCAAGTTGTTGCGATAGAGGTCGATCGTCGAGCCATTGGCCACAGCCAGGTCGAGGTCGCCCTCGATATCGAAATCGATCACCGCCGCACCACGAGCACCAGCGGCGGCCAGGCCGAGGCTGTCCTCGGCGGCGCCGAAGGTGCCATCGGCGCTGCCCAACCAGACGGCCGCCCGGTGGCGGCCAAAGCCACTCAGATCGAGATAGCCGTCATTGTCGAGATCGGCCATCAACAGGGTGTCGAGAGAGGCTGCCGGCAGCTGCTGGGCAATCTTCCAGCCGGCTCGGGCGAAGCGTACTTCGAGTTTGCCGGCGGCTAGGTGGGCGAGGTCGGGGCGCAGGTCGCCGTCGAAATCACCCGCCACCAAGCCGCGTCCATCGGCCGCTTGCAGATCTAGCCGACTATTGGCGAATTCAATCTCAAGCGGTTGGCCGAAGCTCCGACGAGGCGGTTCGCCGATCAAACGCTCCAGCGGTACGCCTTGGATCCCGGTGCGCAATTCGCGCAAGCTCTGGCGGTACATCGGGGTGACTTTGAGCACGTTTTCGAGCCGTTGCGCGGGGGTTGCCGCGGCGCTCAGATCTTCGCCTTCGAGGGCCTCGGTGACCAGGCCCAAGGCGCGCTCGGCGATCGGTTCAGCTTGCCACAGCAACTCGCCGAGACGGCCAAAAGCGTGGGTGGCCCGGCGCCGGTTGCCGTTGGCGATGGCCAGATGACCGACTTTCAGCATCACCACCACGTTCTCAGGTCGCAGCCGGGCGAGCCGATCGAGTGCTGCCGCGATGGCGCTGGCCGCGCGCTCGCCGTCCGTGGTGTTGGCGACGTCGTAGAGGGAGTACTGGATCTCAAGGTCCTGCGGGGCGCCGTCGGCCGCTCTCTGGAGCAGCAGCAAGGCACCGTCGAGGTCTCCCTTCCACTGCAAGATCTCGGCTTGGATGGCGAGCAGCCGGGGGCGCTCGGGAGCCTTGGCTAGAGCTTTGGCGATCGATGCCAGAGCCTTGTCGTATTTTTGTTGGCGCAACTCGGCGATCGCTAAGTTGGCCCAGCCCAGGGGCTCGTCCGGCAGCAGCTGGGTGAGCTGTCGGTAGAGCGGTTCGGCTTTTTCGGGATGCTCGTTTTCGAGTTCTGCGAAGGCCTGGTGTCGCAGTTCGAGCGCCGCGCGAGGGGGTGTCTCGGCGGCACTGCTGCCGGCCGGTGGCAGGATCAGGAGCATAATTGCTAGGAGGTTGCGCATCAGTCTTTCCCGGTGGCTGGAGGAGTCATCCTGGTTTTAGTCCCCGGTCTCAGGTCAGCTTGGCGGTGCGGGTCAACAACAATGCCAGGATGGCGCAGAGAGTGGCGGCGATCAGCGCTCGATAGTCGAAACCGGCAAGGCCGCCGAAGCCCAGCAAGGTGGCCAGCAGGCCGCCGCCGAAGGCGCCCAAAAAGCCACTGCCGAGGGCCGCTAGCCAGCCCAGGGGAGGTTTGCCGGGCAGTAGCCAGCGGCCGCCGCCGCCGGTCCACAGGCCGATTAAGATCCATGACAACAGTCCCAGGGGTAGAGGCATTTCGGTCTCCAGGAGTCTCGGTTGAGCGGCTTTCCGCGGGTCATTCTAACCGCCCGGCGGGTAGATCATAAGCGATGCCCCGAGGTTGCTCGCGGCTAGGTACAATCTGCTGTATGAGCAAAGCGCCCTCCCGCCTATATCTGATCGATGGCTACTCGAACATCTTCCGCGCCTTCTACGCCATTCGCAATTTGTCAAACGCGGCCGGCGAGCCGACCAACGCCGTCTTTGGCTTCTTGCAAATTCTGCGCAAGCTGCTGCGCGATGAATCGCCGGCCTATCTCGGGATTGCTCTCGATGTCGGTCGGGCGACCATTCGCACCGAGAAATATGCCGATTACAAAGCCAATCGAGCGCCGATGCCCGAGGATCTGCGAGTACAGATCCCGTGGATTCGCAAGCTCATCGAGGCCTACCGGATTCCGATCATCGAGCTACCGCGCTACGAGGCGGACGACGTGCTCGGCACGCTGGCCAAGAAGGCCAGCGCGGAGGGTTTCGAGGTGGTTCTGCTGTCAGCCGACAAGGATCTCATGCAGTTGGTGGGCGACGGTGTCTTCATGTACCACACCGGTCGCGACAAGCTCTACGATGCGGCGTTGGTGGAAGAGGATTTCGGCGTACCGCCCAAGCAGGTGATCGAGGTGCTGGCGTTGATGGGCGATAGCTCCGACAACGTACCGGGGGTGCCGGGTATCGGCAAGAAGGGCGCCGAGCAGCTGGTGCGGCAGTTCGGCACCGTCGAAGCGGTGCTCGATGGTGCCAGCGAGATCAAGCGCAAGAGTTACCGCGAGGGGCTGGAGCAGCATCGCGATTTGGCCTTGCTGTCGAAAGAACTGGTGACCATTCACACCGATTTGGAAGTTGAATTCGATCCCGTCGCACTGCGTTGCGAAGAGCCCGACGCCGAAGCCTTGCTGGAGATTTTCCGTGCTCTCGATTTTACCTTCTTGCGCGCCGAGTTAGAACGCGAGATCGGTGGTGGAGCGGCAGCCATCAAGGCGGCGACCGAAGCCGAATCTAGCGCAGCATTCCTGGCCGCCACCGCCGAACTCGACGGGCGAATCTTCCTCGGGCTGGTGGGCGAAGACTCGCCGTTGGGCTTGGCGGTGCGCTGCGGAGAGCGGCTGCTGTGGGCCGACTTCCGCCACGACGACTTGCGCCAGGCGGTGCTCGAGCGCCTACGCCAGTGGACCGGCGACAGCGACCTCACATTGGTGGGTCATGATCTCAAGGAGGTCTTGCGACTCGGCGCGTTAGAGCCTGTTTGCCGGCTCTTTGACACCATGCTCGGGGCTTATTTGCTGCACCCCGCGGCCCGCAGTCAGTCCTTGGCGGCGGTCGCTCTAGAGCGCCTGGCCTACAGCGCGCTCAGTGCCCAAGAGGCCGGTTGGAGCAAAGAGGGACCCCCGCTGCCCGGGCATAAGCCTTTGTTGCGTTTTGCCGCCGAGCGCGTGGTGTTGGCCGAGCGCTTGGAGGAAGGCATGCGCGAAGGTCTTGCCGAAGAGGGTTTGGAGTCGGTCTACGAGACCTTCGAGGAGCCTTTGCTGCCGGTCCTGCTGCGCATGGAGGAAGTCGGTGTGTTGCTCGATAAGGACTTCTTGGGGGCGATGTCTGAGGAACTCGGTGGCGAGATCGGCGGGCTCGAGGGGCAGATCTACGACCTTGCTGGCGAGCGCTTCAATATTGGCTCGCCGAAGCAGCTCGGCGAGGTGATGTTCGAGAAGCTGGGTTATCCGGTGATCGGCCGCACCCGCAAGACCAAGAGCTACTCCACCGGCGCGGACACCCTCGAAGAACTCTCCAAGCGCGGTTTCCCCCTACCCGAGCGCTTGCTGCGCTACCGCGAGCTGACCAAGCTGAAATCGACCTATGTCGACGCCCTGCCGGTCTTGGTAGCCGAGGATGGTCGCGTCCACACCCGCTTCAACCAAGCGGTGGCGGCCACCGGCCGGCTGTCCTCGGCACACCCCAATCTGCAGAACATCCCGGTACGCACCGAATTAGGACAGCGCATTCGTAAGGCCTTCAGGGCGCAGTCGGGCTGGCGTCTGGTGGTGGCGGACTACAGCCAGATCGAGTTGCGGGTGTTGGCCCACATCGCTGGCGAGAAAGCCATGCAGCAGGCATTCAAAGAAGGGCGGGACATCCATTCCTCCACCGCTGCGGCGGTTTTCGGAGTGGCGGTCGATCTGGTCAACTCCGAGCAACGACGGGCGGCCAAGGTGATCAACTTCGGCATCATCTACGGCATGAGTGCCTTCGGTCTGGCGCGCAACCTGGGCATTTCGCGGCCCGATGCCCAGACCTTCATCGATGCCTACATGAAGCAGTACGCCGGGGTCGCCGCCTACACCGAAGAGACCTTGACCATGGCCCTCGACAGCGGCAAGGTCGAGACCCTCTACGGTCGCATCCGCCGGTTGCCCGACATCCAGTCAAAGAATCGCGGCTTGCGCGAAAACGCTCAGCGGATGGCGATCAATGCCCGCATCCAGGGTACCGCCGCCGATCTGCTCAAGCTGGCGATGATCCACGTCGATCGCCGTCTGGCGCGTGAAAGTCTCGAGTCGCGCCTGCTGCTCACCGTCCACGACGAGTTGGTGCTCGAAGTCCCCGAAGCAGAAGTCGACACGGTCACCAATCTGGTGCGCGAAGAGATGGAAGGGGTTGCCGAACTCAGCGTGCCGCTGGTGGTAGAGACCGGAGTGGGGCAAACCTGGTACGACGCCAAAGGGTGAGGAGATCTTGGCACTTGCTTTGGTGTACCGTAGATTTCATGAGAATCGTAAGCATCAAACAGCTCGAAGCCCGTCTATCTGAGTACGTCAGAGTGGCTCGGGCTGGCGAAACCGTGTTGGTGAGTGATCGCGATGACTTTGTGGCAGAACTCGGCCCGATGCGGAGGCAGACACAGGTGCCAGGAAAGGTAGAGGCGGTTCTCGAACAGCTGGCCGTTCGCGGGATAGTGTCTCGCGCCTGCGAGATGAAAAAGAACTGGAGCTGGAAGCCCATCCCGCTGGGCCTCTCGGAGCAAGCGTTGAGCAAGATTCTAGGGCACTGACCGGCGCCTAGCCGAAGCCGCAGAACTCTCCAACATCTAAGCATTGAGGCGACTCCAGAACTCCTGACATACCCTTTTTCTCAAATGTCCGGTTGAGCCTCTCCGGAGGTGTTCCGAGGCCCTGGGAAGGCCAGGCTCCGGGGTGGCGCCTTCTTGATCGCGAACCGCATCCGTAGCTCGGTGCCGGGGAAGTGGGTGGCGGTAGCGTTGAGTTCTTCGCAGACGGCGGCGATCGCCGCCGTCTTGTGGGGAGAGCTGAGCGGGTCGATGGAAAGGAGCAGCACGGTGTCGGTAACCTCCATATCGCCGCCGGCCGCGAAAGCGCTTTGGATCAGGGTGCGTCCCTCCTGCTCGGTGCGGCGGTAGTGGGGTGATAGGAGCCGGAGAAGATCACCTTCGGCCTGGTAGGCGACCATCTTGAGAATATCGGTGAGGTGCTTGCGCTCGACGGACAGCTTGATGACATCCGCTTCGACGACCTCTTGGACGGGGACGCGGACGGGGAGGGTCGCGCGCTGGTTCTCGAGTTCGGTGATCTGCTCTATCGCTGCCCGGACCCTGGCGGAGATGGCGGCGTTGGCGATCTTGAATCCGCGCATCGTGCGCCGCCGATCCTCGCGGTTTTCAAGAGCAGCGATCCCGATGTGGGCCCGGAGCTGCTCGAGATGTGCGTGAGCTTTGCGCAGCTCTGCATTGATCTTGCCGCGCTCGGGATTCGGCACATCGCGGGCGGCGTCCGCTGGCTCGGTGCCATAGTCCACCAGGGCATCGAGTGCGAATTCTTCGCGCAGGTATTTGAAGAAGTTCTCTTGCCTCCAACGATCGAACATGCGGTAGGCGACCTCGAGTGTGGAGAGGTCGCGGCGGGAGGTGATGATGGACGTCTGGTGGCCGTTGTCGCAGAGGCGGGTGACCTGGCGCAGGTACAGCCGCTTGCGCTTCTTCCTCGGGCCATACTCGAGGTAGATACGCTGATCGGCGAGGAGGTACTCGAGCTTCCGCCCGTGGATCGTGTCCTTGATCTGCCCGAACTTGCTCAACGGCACCGGACGAAAGGGGGCCTTTCGGTATGTGAGGATGTCGAACTTCTTGGCGATGAGCTTCGCAAACAGCTTCGGGCTCCAACCCCCACGGTCGAAGACGACGGTGACTCGCCGGTCTCCGAGTAGCTTTCGTACCTCTTCGAGAATGAGGGGAAGCATCGTCGCAAGCCCCTTGTTGGCCTCGGTGGGGACCACGAAGAGAGGCTCGCTCTCAGCATCGTTGACCCAGTAGTCGGTGGTGGCCGGCATCGCGATCCGCATCCGCGCTACGTGTGTCTTGGGAATCTCTCGGCCACCGTGGTAGGCGCGCACATGCCCGTCCACGTAGAGGAAGCCCATGGCATGGCCCCTGGTGGCGACCCGGCGCTGAGCGAGGGCGCGACCGAGATCCGCGGCCAGGCCATGCGCGGCCAGCCGAGCGAGCTTGTTGCGCAAGGTTTTCACTTCCGGCGCTCGGTCGAGCCCGAGAAGCTGACCCAAATGCCGGGGTGAGCGCTCCTTGAGCCCTTCGGGTCGCTTGACCCGCAACAGTGCCATCAGCAGCAGGGTTACCAGAGTGGTGCGCAGCCCATAGAAGGCCGGCCCGATGCTGCCGTACAGCTCCTGCGCGATGGAGAGCACGCCGCTGTCCACCAGGGCGGGAATCGCCAGCAGAGCACCGGCGCCCGGTAGCTGGGTCGCCGCTCCGAAGATCGGCGCCGCATCATCGAGGAATCCCAGCCTCGCCAGCAGCCGATCGCTGGCGCGATCCGCTGGATCGAGGTCCAGCGAGAGGGGAACCTGATCTTGCTCGGACGCAGAAGCGGACAGTTTTGGGTCCGCAGCCGCTGGGTCACCGCCACCCTCAGCGTCGAGCGCAAGATCCGCAGTTTTCAGGGGGCCGTCGACCTGCTGCTCATCAGAGGCGGACAGTTTTGGGTCCGCACTCTCGAAGGGCATCGTCATCTGCACTACCGACCGCTCTTTCCAGCCCAGGCGCTTGGCGAGCTTGCGAACGGCCTTCTCATCGATGCCCAGCCGCCGGCCAATCTCGCGATTCGACACACCCTCGGCCTTCCAGCCGTTGACCGCGTCCAGGCGGCCCTGCGCTACCCGAGACTGACCCCGGGGAAAACCGCGCGGCCGGCCCAGAGCAGCCAGCCCACCTTCTTCGAAGCGGCGCTGATTCCGGCGCACAGTCCGCACATCACAAGCGAACGCAAGGGCCACCTCGCGTTGCTGTGCCCAGCCCAATTCAACGAGACTCACCATCGCGTGGGCCTCGCCTGTCCTGTCGCCGGCAGCGAAGTGAGCGAGCGGCATGCCGCTGACCACCACCACCCGATAGCCGCCCCTCTGCTGGAGGCGGCAGCGGTCGTTGATCACCACAACCCCATCGGGGACCCCGGCGTGGTCTGGGAACAGGACGGTGTGCTCGCTCGTCAGTGCCATGCTCGATCATGCCTCGGCACCGAAAAAAGCGGACAGTTTTGGGTCCGCACCACCTCTGAGGGGCGGTCCTGTGTTTTCAGAGGGTTAGGAGGGGTAGGTCAGGAGGTCTGGACTCTGACCTGCTCCAGACTACGGAGCCGAGAGGATTCCTGTACTAGTTCAGCGGAAATGCGACTCTTGGGTTCATCGAGTTACGCACTCATTCGAGGCAAAGCAAGGGCAGAATGGGACAAGGCATCAGGTAGGCGAAGAGTTTGTCGCCGCAGTTGGCACAAGTCTCTACCCGCCAGTTGCATAGAAAACTCGCTCAATCTGGTGTAAACGACTGAAGGCCAGCTGCTTACCGCAGAAACCGCCCTGTCGGTCAACTTCACCGCCAGTGAGGTTATCCAACACCTTGTTGGAACCTCTAGTAAACGTAAAACGGCAGCCTTCATAGGGTATAATTTGTGAAACAACAAAAACACACAAATTACCCACAGCGGGCCGCCGACATGAAGCTTACCAGAAAACAGGTCCAGTGCCGAATCAGAACTCTTCCCCAGCTTCAGTTCGCTGATCAGAAGCTCACCTTGTTCTCGGGACTCATGCTATTTCAGAGCTTGTTTCAAGAGCTTGACCTCCGGGATCGACTCCGCACTTGTTTTCGCCATGTCGCAGCGAAACCCACCTACGATCGAGCCCTTTTGGTTCTCAGCCTGATCGTTCATATCTTGATGGGATACAGGAAGTTGCAGAAAAACCAACCCTTCTTCCTCTGTTCCGAGAGCGACACAGGAGATCTCTTCAGTTTCAAGATCAACCCGGTACTCCATGAGCTGCTGCCGAGTAGCTATCCTGATAACTGCATGCAAGACTCCGTCTTCTACAAAGACTGCAATAACTCTGGGAAACTCGTCCCACTCCTCAATGTCACAACCATCAGAAGCAGGCCAGTAGGTAACGTCGGCGTCTCGTGTCACCCTCCCTAGGAAAATTCTTGGTGCGTTGTCTCGGTAGCTTGCAAAGAAAACTGACTGATGGTCTGGTGCCGCCACGAGAGAAAGTAACTGTTCGTCAGGATGCTCGACCAGTAGACGGTTCTCTGTCGCTCCATCTCCAGAGAACAGGATCAAGCTAGCGCGTGGCTCTTGCGGCATTTGGAAGATGGTGACGAAAGAGTCGCCGAGAGCAGCATAGAGGAGCGACGCCGAGCCCTTCCGCCATCGATTTTCCCTAGATGGTTTGCTCCAGGTAGCCCTTCGCTTTCCATCCTGTACTCGACAAACTTTCAGCACCTTCGCCAGCCTGGAGACTGTGAAGAAAGTCTCGCCTTCTCCTGTAACAAAAAAGCCCGAGACAATTCCGCCCTTCGGCACTCTGCTGCTCCATCCAGTCAAATCTCCGGACCTTGGATCGAAGCGGAATATCTTCTCGCCGCGCCCGACAAACCACAGCTCGGTTCCGGCCCACCCTAGTGATCTACCCTCCCCCGAGAACAGCGAGTTGCCTGAATTACACTCCCGGATTTCAATATTCCTATACGGACTGTGCCGGTCTACCACTCCCCCCATCTCCTCGACAGGGGAAAACGCGCCCCACTTGAGGTCCGTTGAGAGTTTCAACCGTTCAACACCCACCAGATCTGAGCCACAGATCGACCCATCGACAAGATGAGCTGTTAGAGGCAAAAACGCGGTCAATATGACAAAGAGAATCATTCCTCATCCTCCTAGGGTCGATGGGCCTTGAGCTTGTTAGCGATCATCTTGATCTGGAAGTGCTGTGGGATGATCCTCTGGGATTTCTTCGGCAGGTTGCTGTAGCCAGGTACCAGAGACAGGTGTTTTGCGAGATTCTGAGATTTGGCATAGGCACTGATATCGCCGGTGGCCCCTCTTAGTCCCCCTGATCGTTGCATTGGTGATGAAACCGTGATGGCAGCCCTGAAGGCCCGGACCTCGTCATGAATATCTAGCACGAACGGAGCCCACCGAGACCCAGTGTCTAAGAATCCAATCTCACCGGCAAGGTAGTCTGCGGCATGCTGCGCCTCGTGTGCGAGATTCTGCTCAATCGTGAAAGCATTTGGGCTCTTATTCAGACCTAAACTGAGCGGTTCTGAGCTTGAAGCAGAATAACCGAGGGGTTGATTCGGGGCGCCGAATGTGCGTTTTGCCAGAGAACGGGAAGTTTGAGTTGGTCCCACAGCACTTGCGTAACCTTGAGCGCTATCGCCCCGGCGTGGCAGACGATCTTTCCGGCCTGGTCGAAGAGCCGCCGACGGACGTTGGTCGGGTACGATTCCAAAGGGATCACTTCGGCGCTAACATCTTCCTTGAACGCCTCGAAGAGGAAGAACGCAACCAGGATGGTGAAGTAGTACGCCATGTTGGGGCCAAAACGCAGGAAAGGCAACCGCTCGCTGGCGAAGTCTTTCAGCTCGCGATGAACCAGCTCATCCGCTCCACGTCGGTGGTAAAAGCCGATCACCTTGGCTGCATCCACGCGGTTCGCGTACCCCGCCTCGCGCAGCAACCCGTCAATGTGTTGTCCTCGCCCCAGGTTGGTATAGATCACCGTGTCCGGCCGGGCGAACGCCAGGAGTCGCTGGCGATCCTTGTAGAGCGGCTGGCAGAAGATCGCCCTTCGAGTCTGGCTCCAAGTCCCGCGTTGATCCTCGAATTCGAAGAAGCGCCACTGCTGGGGCTCTCGGGCGAGGAGCTTCCATTCCTCTTCTGGGAGTTCCTGGGCCCGGTCACGAATTCCCTGGTACAGCTTTCCTCCGCAGACGTATCCGATCTTCAGTTCTTCACAGGCGACGAAGATCGCCTGGTCGAAAAATCCACTGTCCATGCGCAGCATAATCGGCACATCGGCCTGGAGGTGAGTACGGATGGCGGATACCGCTTGGCGAATCATCTTGACGGCGTCGTTGCCGCAGTTGCAGTGCCGGTCACCTCGACGGAAGACCGCACCGATGATGAATCGCCGCCAAGTCAGCTGGAGAGGCTGGAACCCCTTGACTTTCTTGTAGGTGGGCTGGACCCCATGCCGCTTGATAGCATCATCGTTGTCCATGACCATCGAATCGAGGCCCAGGACAACGACGTCAGGTGCTGCAAGGCGCAGCCGCCACACAAACAGCTCGCGCAGAAGCTTGCGAAAGAAGTGAATGACAGGGAGTGAGAAGGCTTTGAAGAACCGCTTTACAGAGTGGGAAGACAGCAACTGATGCTGGTGGCATTCGACGATGCTGGCGTAGGCCGGATCCTTCTTCAGCGCATCGAAGTAGTTGAGGTGACGACTCGTTCCATCGAGCAAGAAGAGGAAAACCTGTTTGAAGATGTCGACGATCGGCAGACCCTTGCTGCTCTTGCGCAGTCGGCCGAATAGATGCTGCAGAAGCGGTTGGATACAAATGCTGTCCAGGTATCGCACGAAAAGGTTTAGCCCTGCTCGGCCAGTCAGAGAATCGGGGGTTACCTCAATCTTGGTGATGGCGTGCAGGCTCTTCGGGGCCGTGGTAGACTTCATCTCGATCTCCCACCTGTTGGGTTGTGGCGAGTCACTTCGCCAATTACTGCTAACGGTTTCAATGTCAGCAGTTTAGCACAGCAGGTGGGGGATTATTGTGGTTTAAACCGCTCAATCTAGGTCAGAGTTATCTCAAATGAGTCTCCGGAGCCTGTGTAGGAGAACTTACCTTCCGTATTGGGGTTGGACGCATTGACCTTTCCGTATTGAATAGTAAACTCTTCGCTGGCACTCTCCAGGCGGCTTAGTGTGACCCCGAATGACTGGTTGAATTTTGCGAGTCTTCGTGCCCGATTCTCAAGTTTCTTGTTTGCGAACTTCACGACCATGCCGGTGGGGTCAGTGAAACTCAATGGGTTGTTGAGAGCATATGCGAATCGGTTCCAGAGTTGCGGTTTGGTTCCAGCAATCTCAAGTGGCAGAACCGGATCTACACTCAAGAACTTCCCCAACTGCGGACTGCAATACCGAGCATGCATGTAATCGAGATCATAGGTCCCGCCAGCAAAGTCCCGCTCATGGCCGGTAAACCTGAGCTGCTCTGAGTCAAAAGCGGTACCCACCTCCTCGCCATAGGGGTAGTAATTGTGACTGAAGATCGGCGTGCCGTTGCGATCGGTGGTCAGTCGAGCACTGCCCAGGTGGTCGAGACTGAAGTGCTGCCGCGACCGAGGGCTAGCCAAGTGGGTGTCGGCGGCCAGCTGCTGGCCGCCGCGATAGACGTAATCCTTGAGGAAGCTCCAGGGATTGGTGCCCTTGGGATTCTCGAAGATCGACAGCACTTTGGCGTCGAGATCGCGGACGGTCCAGGTCTCGACCAGGCTCTCGAAGGAGCCCTGCCAGTGGAAGGTCCACAGGCGCTCCTCGTCGGCGGTGTAGATGTAGGTGTCTTCGGGATAGTTGCGGGTGCTCATCATGCCCAAAGCATCGTAGGAGTAAAGCTGCGAGCCCCAGGAGAGGATGTTGCCGCGACCGTCATAGACCACCGCGCCGCTGAGCCGGTTGGTGGCTCGGTTGGTGGCCAAGATGCGGCCGTTGACTCCGGTGATGCCGGTTAGGTTGCCAAATGGATCGTACTGATAGCCCTGGTCGCCTGAGGAGTCTTCGAAGACCTTGATTCGGTTCAAGCCGGTCGAGTAGGCAGGGGCCGTTGCCGGCCCCCGCCCCTCTAAGAACCGTACGTGCGAGTTTCCCCGCATACGGCTCAGGCATTCCAAAGGCCGGCTGCTTGCCGACCCGGCTTGTCGGGCTTGTGGGTTCAGAATGACAGCTCCAGTTGCCCAGGCCTCGTTCTTTGGCGGTCCCAATGCTCGCGGCGGCGACGCTGCCTCCAGCGTTCTTTGAAGTACTCCGCGTAACGGGCATCGTGATACCTAGCTTCGGCCCGAACTTTGATGTGCCGACGGATTCTCAGGCTGCTCGTTCGAAACTGAACGATCGTCTGTGGACGTCTTCCAGCTCGGATTTGCTTGGCATTGAGTAGCCACCTGGCGTTTCCCACGCGAGAAAAGTATCGCGTCTTGATCCATCGTAGCCCTTTGTTGTTGTGGCGCCTTCGCGCCCATCTCCAGAGCTGTCCGAAGATGAAGTGGTCGATATTCTGGAAGGTCTTCGAGGCAACGAGATGACGGAACTGGTGAGCCCAGCCGCGGAGGACGCGGTTGAGCTGGTGCAGTAGATTTTCCGTCTTGGTTCCGAAGTTCCGACGAATGAGGCTCCGCGTTCTTTGGATGAGATCCTTGACGTTGGCCCGCATTGGGCGCATCAGGAGCTTGCCGTTGTACTTACGTACATTGGCTCCAAGGAAATCGAAACCGTCGTCGATATGCACGATCTGGGACTTCTTTTCGGACAGTCTCAGACCGCGTTCTTTGAGAAAGGCGGTAACCGCGGGGACGACGTTCTCTTCCAGGAGTTCCCTGGTTCTGGCCGTGGCCACGAGATCGTCTGCGTACCGAATGACATGGACCTTGGCGGCGGGCTCCTTCCCTTTTGGGCGTGGAACCGCCGAAAGGACATGAGCTTCTAAACCGTCCAAGGTCATATTCGCCAAGGTTGGCGAGAGGATTCCTCCTTGGGGAGTGCCTTGCTCAGTGGGGTGGAACATCTCACCTTCGAAATATCCGGCCTTCAGCCATTTCCGGAGTAGACTTCTATCCATCGGGATATGGTCTAGTAACCATTGATGGCTGATTTGATCAAAACAGGCTTCGATGTCCGCGTCGAGCACCCATTCAGCTGCGTTGCCCTTAGCCAATACCATGTGGCATCGCACATGGGCATCTTGGATCGAACGGGCTTTGCGGAATCCATAGGAATTTGGATCCGCCCTTTGCTCGGCTACTGGCTCGAGAGCCAGCAGATGAAGAGCTTGCATCGCTCGATCGTGCATACACGGGATACTCAGCGGACGTTTTCCGCCGTTGCGTTTTGGAATGTGGATTCGCCGTAGTGGCTGAGGCTGATAGCCTCGCCGCTTCAGCTCGTCCACGGCCTGCATCTTCTGCCGAGAGGTGTTCCAGAGAACACCGTCGATTCCCGGCGTGCGCTTTCCCTGGTTCGTCGTCACCCGACGAACCGCCAGCCGCTTCGCAGGCAGCGCCTGAACCAAAATTCGCTGGAGGGAGCGCACCTTCCCCCAGCGTTCTTTCCGAGCTGCCTTCGCAATACGAACTTGTAGCCGCTCAACGGTTTTGTACGTCCACCGCCAGTCGATATCCGACCAGCTTTCGACACCGCCCGAAGGTGCGCCGACCGCGAATTTCTTCGGGTCATCCATCGCCATTCCTCCGCAGAATCGGTTCTCCAAGCGCTCTTACAAAGAAACACCCGCTGGTGTTAGCGGCTACGGGAAAGCGTACGTAGTTGGTGTAGAGCGCAGACCAGCACCATTCTCTAGATCCCGCCCAACGGAATCATCATCCCCGCCGCAGGCGGGTCCGTGATCTTGCAGAATAGGGCTGTGGACGGAAGAGACGAAGGTCCAGGGGCAATTTGACTAGGCGGTCGAAACCCCTGGACCTCCCCAAGAAGCGCGACCGATAGGCCGGCTCGCGCTAAGTATCTTCGGAAATCATCGTCTCGTCTACCCTCTGTCCAGCTGGAGACGGTGCGCGAGGACTACCGGTGGTATTTCTGTGCTGGGTGTCGAGCCTCGGTCGAGATCTGCTCGCACTGTGACCGGGGGCAGATTTACTGTGGCCAGGAGTGCTCCAGCGCCGCCCGCCGCGAGTCCTTGCGAGTTGCTGGTTGGCGCTACTGCCAGACCCCTCAAGGTCGCCGAAATCAGGCCGAGCGGCAGGCCCGATGGCGTCAGCGCCAGCAGGCCGAAGCGCAGAAAGTAACGCATCAGGGTACCCCACCCCCAGAGCCCCCAGTCATCCTCACTACGCCACCCCCGAGTGGGTCCAAGGACCGCCTTGCCCCGCTCGGCGAGCCGCGATGCTGCTTCTGTGGCGTTCTCTGCCGTCCATTCGTCCGTCTGGATCCCCTCAGACGACGACGGCGGCGCAAACGGAGAGATCGAAGATGATTTCAGAAGAGAAGAAACAGGAGATCCTGCGCTACCACTTCGTGGAGAAATGGCGGCCGGGCACGATCAGCCGGCAGCTCGGAGTTCACTACGAGACGGTGCAGCGAGCCCTGCGGGATGCCGGGGCGCCGACGGCGATTTCGACCCGCAGCTCGATAGTTGATCCTTACCAGCCCTTCATGCACCAGACCTTGGAGAAGTTCCCGAGCCTCCCGGCGAGTCGGCTCTACCAGATGGTCAAGGAGCGCGGCTACTCAGGAGGTGAGGATCATTTCCGTCACCTGGTGGCTCGAATAAGACCTCGTCGCAAGGCTGAGGCTTACCTGCGCCTGACCACCTTGGCTGGCGAGCAAGGGCAAGTGGATTGGGGCCATTTCGGCTCTATCAAGGTGGGAGGCGCGGAGCACAGCCTGATGGGCTTCGTTCTGGTAGCGAGCTACTCGCGTCGGATCTTCCTCCGGTTCTTCCTCAACGCGCGGATGGAGAATTTTCTGCGCGGTCATGTGGCCACCTTCGAGAGATGGCAAGGTGTCTTCAAGATCTTGCTCTACGACAATCTGAAAAGTGTGGTGCTCGAACGCCGGGGCGAGGCGATTCGCTACAACCCCAAGTTCCAGGAATTTGCCGGCCACTACCGATTCGAGCCACGGCCAGTAGCGATCGCTCGGGGCAACGAGAAAGGACGTGTAGAGCGCGCCATTCGCTATATCCGAACTTCGTTCTTCGCCGGTCGGGAGTTCAAGGATCTCGACGATTTGAATCGTCAAGCCGAGGCATGGTGTGAGGGCTGGGCAGATCGTCGGAAATGGCATCAGGACCCCAGCAGAACGGTCAGCGAAGCCTTCGAGGACGAGAGGTCCTACCTGATCGAGCTGCCCACCGAGCCGTTTCGGACCGAGGAGCGCGGCGAGGCTCACATTGGCAAGACGCCGTATGCACGCTTTGATCGCAACGATTACTCGGTGCCGTTCGATCGGGTGCGCCGCACTCTGACGGTGCGCGCCAGCCTCTTAGAGGTACGCATCTTCGACGGTCACAAGGTCGTGGCGTGCCATCCCAGATCCTTCGATCGCAGCCAGCAGATCGAGAACCCCGAGCATATCCAGGAGCTTGTCGATCACAAACACCGGGCGAAGAAACATCGGGGGCTCGATCGTCTCAGGCGCGCGGCTCCAAGGTGCGAGGCGCTGTTGCAGCGACTCGCCGAGAGAGGGCTGCCTCTGGGAACCGCTACCGCAGCACTCCTGCGTTTGCTCGACCACTACGGCACCGAGGCTCTCACCTCGGCCGTCGAAGAGGCGCTCGGCAACCACTCCTGCGACGTCCAGGCCGTTCGCCTGGTGCTCGAGCGCCGTGAGCGCGAGCGTCAGGCCACGCCGAT
Source organism: Candidatus Multivoradales bacterium (assembly GCA_965248925.1). Lineage (GTDB taxonomy): Bacteria > Acidobacteriota > Thermoanaerobaculia > Multivoradales > J023 > CBDFLE01. The sequence continues at coordinate 4,646,437 of CBDFLE010000006.1, forward strand.
GCTTCCTCTCCGCCTACCCAAAGATCCCAGAATCCGGGATCTCGACGTGCGCCCTCATGATCTCAACGACTACGACCGTCTCAGCCGCCAGGAGGATCCTCATGACGACGACTGAAGATCTGCTCATCCGGGCCAAGAAGCTCGGGCTGCACGGTCTGGTCGAAGATTGGAGTCAACTTCAGAACCAGCCTTGGGTGCTGCCTTTGATCGACCGAGAGGAGATAGTGCGACACCAGAGGAGCCTCGAGAGGCGAATCCGCAACGCACACATCGGCACCTTCAAGCCGATGGCCGACTTCGACTACAAGTGGCCACGAAAGATCGATCGCCTGATGGTGGAAGACCTCTTCAACTTCCAATGGCTCGAAGAAGGAGCCAACGTCATCCTCTTCGGTCCCAACGGCGTCGGCAAGTCGATGATCGTTCAGAATCTCACCTACCAGGCCTTGTTGCGTGGCGCCACCGGACGCATGCTCACCGCCAGCGAACTGCTCAACGACCTCGCGGCACAAGAGAGTTCCAGGGCTCTGCAGCGGCGCCTGGCCCTCTACACCCGGCCCGATCTGCTGGCCATTGACGAGCTAGGCTACCTGTCCTACGACCATCGCCACGCCGACCTCCTCTTCGAGGTGGTAAGCCGGAGGTATCAGAAGAAATCTATTCTGCTGACCACCAACAAACCCTTCTCCGAGTGGCAGAGCGTCTTCGCCTCGGCCACCTGCGTGGTCACCCTTGTCGATCGGCTCGTACATCACGCCGAGATCGTCACCATCGAAGGCGACTCCTATCGGCGCAAAGAAGCAGAAGAGGAAAAGAAACGGCGAGCACAAGACCGCGCGCGGCGGCGAAAGGCGAAGGTGTCATGAGCAAGTGCGACTACGTCCAGGCGATTCTCAGAGCTTACCTTGAGCAGCAGGAGACCCCTGCTCAGGCAAGACCCACTGACCGCGTACTCGCTCTTGATCTCTACCAGCAGCAAGTCTCCATCGATCAGATCAGAGCAGCCATTCTCCTCGCAGCCGGTCGACGAATCCAGCGATCTCCAGAGGCACCCAAGCTAGCCAAGATCCGATCCCTCGCCTACTTTGCGCCGGTGATTCGAGAACTCGATGGCCTTGAAGACATCGAGGGGTATCTCAAGTATCTCCAAAGCACCGCTCGGCGCGAGCAGGGGCTGCACACCGGCTCGGATTACACCGAATAGATACGTTCTTGCTCAGCCGCTAACAGCTGGACGTTGGCTCGCTTTCGCGCCGGGCAAATTCCGAACCCGTATCCGATCCATTACAGACCGGCATTCGCTTCTTCCAGCGTCCTACTCCGGCACATCCAATAGCCTCCCTTGCGGTCAGCCTGCCTGGTTGACGATAGGAGTCGGAACGATCCCGGGCCGTTCGCTGACGCGGTGGGGCGGGAAAGATCGGACTCTCACCTTCGTAGGCGGACATACCAGGTTTACAAGTTCCGCTTTCGGAGTACGTAGCTTTAGGTATCAGCTTTAGACCGGGTGATCGACGACCGCGGGCCACGACTACGAGAACGTGGCCCCTGCCACCTTGCCGTTTGGCCAGGCCTGTCAGCCCCTTTGGCCCTTCATCATAACGATCCCTGCGCTGATTCACATGTGTTTGCCATGGCTACTACCAGACGCTATCCCGGATCGGGGCTCCCAGGAGCCTTGACGCCTCGCGGTGTCAAGACCGCACCGAGGTGCTTCGCGCATTGTCTGGCCCGCTCTTTATTCAGGGCCGTAGGTTCATCTGGCGGTACAGATGGTCCTCGCTCATGGGATGGGAAATCAAATAATTGCATTTCGGAGGACAACTCCTTTCATATAGAAAAGCGGCTTCTTGCCGCACTCGTAGTTGCTGTAGGTGATCTGCTGCGCCTCGGGGTGATTCTCTGAGAGGAGAAAGCCTCGACCGTCGTACTCGAAGGTACGAATCTGGGTGGTACTTCCGCCCTTCAGATTGGCCTGTTTCAACCGATCGCCGGAGTCGTAGAAGTAGGTCGCCAGCAGGCCGCCCGCGGGCTCGGATACCCGCACCAGGCGGCCGATAATGTGCCTGGCACCTGTTCCGTCCCGCCTCAGCCCTCAGTGTCACCAGGCTCTCCACCGCTACGGCGCCGCTGGCGTTCTGAACACTGTCGGCGTTGGCTCCTCCACCTTTGGCGACGTTCCGAGGCCCTCCTTCTCGGTCCCGAAGACTACGCACGACACTCTTCCCGACTCAAGGTCGACCCGATACTCCACGAGGTCTGGCCTTGTTATGACCCTTAGTACCACGCGGTATGTGCCTTCGTCGACGAACGCTGTGATCACGTTTGGAAAAGCATCCCATATTTCCAGTAACTCGCAACCTTCCGGCGCAGGCCAGTAGGCCATGGTCCCATTTAGTGTCAGTCTTCCAAATGACAAGCAGGGCGTTGGGTCTCTATGACTGACAAAGAAGATGGAATCTCGACTTGGATTCGTAACAGTCGAGAGAATCAATTCCTCTTTGCGCTTGTTGCCAAGTTGCCTCAGAAAACTGCCAGATGCCGAAAAGATTGAAAAACTGCTTTCGTCATGTCCGGGCTCGGTGAATAGGGCTGAGAAGGAATTTTCCAACGGCACCGACAAATGGCCTGCTGATTCCAGACCTCCTGACCTACCCCTCCTAACCCTCTGAAAACACAGGACCGCCCCTCAGAGGTGGTGCGGACCCAAAACTGTCCGCTTTTTTCGGTGCCGAGGCATGATCGAGCATGGCACTGACGAGCGAGCACACCGTCCTGTTCCCAGACCACGCCGGGGTCCCCGATGGGGTTGTGGTGATCAACGACCGCTGCCGCCTCCAGCAGAGGGGCGGCTATCGGGTGGTGGTGGTCAGCGGCATGCCGCTCGCTCACTTCGCTGCCGGCGACAGGACAGGCGAGGCCCACGCGATGGTGAGTCTCGTTGAATTGGGCTGGGCACAGCAACGCGAGGTGGCCCTTGCGTTCGCTTGTGATGTGCGGACTGTGCGCCGGAATCAGCGCCGCTTCGAAGAAGGTGGGCTGGCTGCTCTGGGCCGGCCGCGCGGTTTTCCCCGGGGTCAGTCTCGGGTAGCGCAGGGCCGCCTGGACGCGGTCAACGGCTGGAAGGCCGAGGGTGTGTCGAATCGCGAGATTGGCCGGCGGCTGGGCATCGATGAGAAGGCCGTTCGCAAGCTCGCCAAGCGCCTGGGCTGGAAAGAGCGGTCGGTAGTGCAGATGACGATGCCCTTCGAGAGTGCGGACCCAAAACTGTCCGCCTCTGATGAGCAGCAGGTCGACGGCCCCCTGAAAACTGCGGATCTTGCGCTCGACGCTGAGGGTGGCGGTGACCCAGCGGCTGCGGACCCAAAACTGTCCGCTTCTGCGTCCGAGCAAGATCAGGTTCCCCTCTCGCTGGACCTCGATCCAGCGGATCGCGCCAGCGATCGGCTGCTGGCGAGGCTGGGATTCCTCGATGATGCGGCGCCGATCTTCGGAGCGGCGACCCAGCTACCGGGCGCCGGTGCTCTGCTGGCGATTCCCGCCCTGGTGGACAGCGGCGTGCTCTCCATCGCGCAGGAGCTGTACGGCAGCATCGGGCCGGCCTTCTATGGGCTGCGCACCACTCTGGTAACCCTGCTGCTGATGGCACTGTTGCGGGTCAAGCGACCCGAAGGGCTCAAGGAGCGCTCACCCCGGCATTTGGGTCAGCTTCTCGGGCTCGACCGAGCGCCGGAAGTGAAAACCTTGCGCAACAAGCTCGCTCGGCTGGCCGCGCATGGCCTGGCCGCGGATCTCGGTCGCGCCCTCGCTCAGCGCCGGGTCGCCACCAGGGGCCATGCCATGGGCTTCCTCTACGTGGACGGGCATGTGCGCGCCTACCACGGTGGCCGAGAGATTCCCAAGACACACGTAGCGCGGATGCGGATCGCGATGCCGGCCACCACCGACTACTGGGTCAACGATGCTGAGAGCGAGCCTCTCTTCGTGGTCCCCACCGAGGCCAACAAGGGGCTTGCGACGATGCTTCCCCTCATTCTCGAAGAGGTACGAAAGCTACTCGGAGACCGGCGAGTCACCGTCGTCTTCGACCGTGGGGGTTGGAGCCCGAAGCTGTTTGCGAAGCTCATCGCCAAGAAGTTCGACATCCTCACATACCGAAAGGCCCCCTTTCGTCCGGTGCCGTTGAGCAAGTTCGGGCAGATCAAGGACACGATCCACGGGCGGAAGCTCGAGTACCTCCTCGCCGATCAGCGTATCTACCTCGAGTATGGCCCGAGGAAGAAGCGCAAGCGGCTGTACCTGCGCCAGGTCACCCGCCTCTGCGACAACGGCCACCAGACGTCCATCATCACCTCCCGCCGCGACCTCTCCACACTCGAGGTCGCCTACCGCATGTTCGATCGTTGGAGGCAAGAGAACTTCTTCAAATACCTGCGCGAAGAATTCGCACTCGATGCCCTGGTGGACTATGGCACCGAGCCAGCGGACGCTGCCCGCGATGTGCCGAATCCCGAGCGCGGCAAGATCAATGCAGAGCTGCGCAAAGCTCACGCACATCTCGAGCAGCTCCGGGCCCACATCGGGATCGCTGCTCTTGAAAACCGCGAGGATCGGCGGCGCACGATGCGCGGATTCAAGATCGCCAACGCCGCCATCTCCGCCAGGGTCCGGGCAGCGATAGAGCAGATCACCGAACTCGAGAACCAGCGCGCGACCCTCCCCGTCCGCGTCCCCGTCCAAGAGGTCGTCGAAGCGGATGTCATCAAGCTGTCCGTCGAGCGCAAGCACCTCACCGATATTCTCAAGATGGTCGCCTACCAGGCCGAAGGTGATCTTCTCCGGCTCCTATCACCCCACTACCGCCGCACCGAGCAGGAGGGACGCACCCTGATCCAAAGCGCTTTCGCGGCCGGCGGCGATATGGAGGTTACCGACACCGTGCTGCTCCTTTCCATCGACCCGCTCAGCTCTCCCCACAAGACGGCGGCGATCGCCGCCGTCTGCGAAGAACTCAACGCTACCGCCACCCACTTCCCCGGCACCGAGCTACGGATGCGGTTCGCGATCAAGAAGGCGCCACCCCGGAGCCTGGCCTTCCCAGGGCCTCGGAACACCTCCGGAGAGGCTCAACCGGACATTTGAGAAAAAGGGTATGTCAGGAGTTCTGGATTCAGTGCCCCATACATCGTCGCTGCGCGAGCCAGTGCAAGCCGCTCTCCTCTCTTTCGCATTCACCCGACAGAGTCTTTCAATTTTCCCGAGACGATTAAGAGTAAAGAACGCATTGCCCTCAGCAGTAACGAAGAAATTATAGATAATTGTCCCCGGCGAAATTCGAACTGGCCATCTCCTGATAGACATGGTCCTAGCAGCCCGTGGTGAAAGTCCCGATTACGGCCGTCTTGGCGATCTTCCCTGGTAGAATCTTTCCACCCGAGGGAGGTAGCGACCATGGCGATGGGCAGGCGAAGCAAACGAAGACAGCGGCAGCTCTGGGTGGAAACCCAGGCGCTGGCCAAGTCCCCAGGACATCCTTTCTACGAGCGTCTGTCCAAGATTCTCGACAAGCACGGTTTCGATCGCTTTATCGAGGAGCAGTGCGCGAGGTTTTACGCTACGAGGATGGGACGGCCTTCGCTGGCGCCCGCGGTGTATTTTCGGTTGCTGTTGATCGGCTTCTTCGAGGGTATCGACTCTGAGCGAGGTATCGCATGGCGGCTTGCGGATTCGATGACTCTGCGCGACTTTCTGGGCTTCGAACTCTCGGACCAGACCCCGGACCATTCGACGCTCTCTCGGACCCGTCGCCTGATCGATCTCGAGACCCATGAGGCGGTGTTTGCTTGGGCTTTGCAAGTACTGGCGAAGGCTGGCTTGCTCCGGGGAAAGACGCTGGGCATCGATGCGACGACCCTCGAGGCGAACGCGGCGATGCGCAGCATCGTGCGTCGAGACTCGGGCGAGAGCTACGAAGAGTTTCTCACGCGCCTGGCCGAGGCTTCGGGTGTGGAGACCCCGACGCGAGCGGATCTGGCGCGTTTTGACCGCCAAAGGAAGAACAAAAAGACGTCGAACGGCGACTGGAAGAACCCCCACGATCCCGACGCCAAAGTCACGCGAATGAAGGATGGGCGGACGCATCTGGCGCACAAAGCCGAGCATGCGGTGGATATGGAGACGGGTGCGGTTGTGGCGGTGACAGTGCAACCTGCAGACCGAGGGGACACGTCGAGCCTATTGCGGACGTTGGATGAAGTCGCTGCGGTGCTGGAAGATGTCGTTGAGGATTCGGAGGCTGGCGATCACTTGAGCGAGAAAGTCCGTTCAGAGCTGGTGGCTGACAAGGGCTATCACAGTAACGCGGTCATGAAGGCACAGCGTCAAGGGAAGATTCGAACCTATATTTCGGAACCGGATCGAGGCCGACGCAACTGGTGCGGCAAAGAGGCGGAGAAGCAAGCGGTGTATGCCAACCGTCGACGGATCAAGGGTCGTCGAGGCCGCGAGCTGTCGCGGCGTCGAGGAGAGAAAGTAGAACGCACCTTTGCCCATTGCTACGAGACTGGCGGTATGAGAAGGACCCACCTTCGAGGTCACGACAACATCCGCAAAAGGTTGCTGATTCACATCGCGGGATTCAATCTTGGGCTGCTGCTTCGTCAAATGTATGGAGCCGGCACTCCACGGGCCCTTCAGGGCTTTCTTTCGGCTCTCGAACAGGGCTTTCGCGCCGTATATAGCTTGCTGAGCTGGCTTCTGCCGCACGAGAGCGGATATTGGCCACTAAGATCTTCGATCAGACCACCTGCGCCGGCTGGCCTCAATTTAGGCCACATTTTGTAGAAACGGACTTCTGCCACGGGCTGCTAGGGTCGAGCCGGGTGACCGTCTCCTTTTTGCCCACGAACCAGAGGCCAACGTCCGTCCACCTAGGCAGTCTCCCCCTGCCATCGAACACCGTCTTGCCAGTGAGACAATTTCGCACTACAAGGGCTGGATAGTCTCTAGACCCGACCACCAGTCCGGATGCGTTCTCGTCTGGCTCAAATGCGCCCCAAACGAGGTCAACCGATAGCGAGAGATTCTTGATATCGTCCAGGTCCGACGAGCATACCTGGGGGCGGGCAGGCTGTGAGAGCAGCAACAAGTACAACAATAGTGCCACTAAAGTCTTCATGGCTCGCATCCTAAGGTTTGTGAGCTTTTATGTTTTTAATAAGATGATGTTGCGGCACTATTCTTACGTTCACCGGCTTCAGGCCACCGTAACCTCTCAAGGAAATATAGTTCGCAAGGTTTTGCGCTCTCGCGTATCCGGTGATATCCCCTGCCATCCCCTTCTGTCCGCCCTGGCGCTGCATTTTGGTGGAAACGTCTATCGCCGCCTGAAAGCCTCTGGCTTCGTCATAAAGATCTAGTGCAAACGGTATCCATGCCCCTTTGTGGTGTATGAAACCAAACTCGCCCCCAAGATAGTCGACGGCGTGCTGTGTTTCATGGGCAAGGTTCTGATCTATAGTGAAACTACTCGGAGAGCTAAGAAGGGTAATCACGAAAGTGTCTCCCTTTCCAGAATAGCTGAATAAGCCCTCGGCCGTGGAACTCCTTGATTTGACTTTTCCAAATTTAACAACAAACTCTTCTGTGGCAGCCTCTAATTTGCCAAGAGAAACCCCGAACGACTTATTAAACTTCGCCAGCCTTCTAGCCTTGTTCTCAAGCTTCTTGTTTGCGAACTTCACGACCGCGCCAGTTGGGTCAATGTAGCTCAATGGGTTGTTGAGGGCATATGCGAACCGGTTCCAGAGTTGCGGTTTGGCTGCAGCAATCTCAAGTGGCAGAACTGGATCAACACTCAAGAACTTCCCCAGCTGCGGACTGCAATGCCGAGCATGCATGTAGTCCAAATCATAGGTCCCGCCAGCAAAGTCCCGCTCATGGCCGGTAAACCTGAGCTGTTCTGAATCAAAGGCGGTACCCACCTCCTCGCCATAGGGGTAGTAATTGTGGCTGAAGATCGGCGTGCCGTTGCGATCGGTGGTCAGCCGAGCACTGCCCAGGTGGTCGAGACTGAAGTGCTGCCGCGACCGAGGGCTAGCCAAGTGGGTGTCGGCGGCCAGCTGCTGGCCGCCTCTATAGACGTAATCCTTGAGGAAGGTCCAAGGATTGGTGCCTTTGGGATTCTGGAAGATCGACAGCACCTTGGCGTCGAGATCACGGACGGTCCAGGTCTCGACCAGGCTCTCGAAGGAGCCCTGCCAGTGGAAAGTCCACAGGCGCTCTTCGTCGGCGGTGTAGATGTAGGTGTCTTCGGGGTAGTTGCGGGTGCTCATCATGCCCAAAGCATCGTAGGAGTAAAGCTGCGAGCCCCAGGAGAGGATGTTGCCGCGACCGTCATATACTACCGCGCCGCTGAGCCGGTTGGTGGCGCGGTTGGTGGCCAGGGTGCGGCCGTTGACGCCGGTGATGCCGGTTAGATTGCCGAACGGATCGTATTGATAGCCTTGGTCGCCGGAGGAATCTTCGAAGACCTTGATTCGGTTCAAGCCGTCGTAGGTGTAATGATCGTCGAAGACGCCGGCAAAGCGGCGGCGGACCAGGTTTCCGGATCCATCGTAACTATGATCACCCAAGCTGGTGGCTACCGTGCCGGTAACACTGATCCTGCTCGGCCGGGGTCGGCCTAGATCTTCGTCCCAAACATCGGTGAGGCCATTGCTATGCACGACGTTGGCGATCATACCGCTTGGATGGTAGGTCAGCGAACTAGCGTAGCCCGACACCGCCACCAGGTAACCCTGGGCGTGGGTGAAGCTGCGGTTGGGCGAGGGCGCTGGTCCGTTAGGTAGGTCGCAAAACATTGCGCATTCTTGACAACAGCCTACCGAAGAACTCGCCGACCGCTGCAGCGCCGTTGAAGTCGCTCATCAGTGACAAATTTACGCTAAACATCGTATCAGACTCAATCCTGAAACTCTTGAGTTGATGACAGATGTCAACTTGCCGCCGCCCTGCTTGCTCTGATTCGGCATGAGCCGAGCGGCGGCGCGAAGCCCTAATAAGCTCGGTCGTCCAGAAACTGCTGTAAGCCACAGATCTTAGCGAAGTGCATGTCGAGTTCCTCGACCAGCGACTGCTCTTCCGGGGAAAGCCGTTCAGGATACAAAGTGCTTTCGCCGCCGTCAAAAGAGAAACCCAATTGCTCAACATCAGCCACTGAAGGGTCAGTGTTGTCCCATAGAGCAGCACCACGGGCTCGTTCTAGAACCATCAAAACGCGCTCAATTTCAACTTTACCCTGCGTCTTTATCCCGCCTCTTTGGCAAGAACAATGCCCATCGCTGCCAATCTTCAAGACTGTGATTATTGGCGCGGGACCTGATGTCCAGTGAACCACCACGAGCGCTGGTCCGGAGAACAGGGACGCCAAGGAGCACCCAAGAACGAAGAGAACGGCCGCTGGTGCCGTCCAAAACAACAGTTTTCTAGCGCGTAACATAAATAGGCCCTTTGCTAAACGGCAAGTAAGGCTTTCCTGTCTGATCAGTCGCACCACCATATTGACCTCTCATTTCCAGACCGAGTTGTTTGCGAATTTTGTTCATTTTGACTACCGTAGGACCCTTCGCTGAGGGGTACCTGGAGGTCAATGAACGCGGCGGGTCTTTCAGGCCTAAGAAGGAGTGTGCTAGTTCGTGCAGAAAGATCATTCCTGCGTCAAAAGTAGCAGGTGAATTATTGCCATAGTTGATTTTTGCGATATCGCCATAGTCCAAAAATATCAGGTTGCCTACGCTTTTCCCCATATTGGTAGCCGTCGACCCGTTTCTCGGCAGCGCTGAAAACACAGTGCTGCTATTGATCGCATCAGAGACAAAATCGGCCGCCAACGCACTGCCTTGGGAAGACCCGTCTGCGCCGGTGAGAGCCCCCCCTGAGACAAGTGACCCCTCGTCCGTCAGGCTAAGATCGAGCCCTGTTTTCTCCCTGAGCTGTTCCACAAGCTCTGTTTTCTGTTCGTCAGTGAGACTCGCAAGAGAGATCTTGCGACCGTCTCGGTCAACGAATCGGAGTGGATTGTTCAACCCGTAGGTGAATGCATTCCAGGTTTGTGGTAGTCCTCTGTCGACATTCGCGGCCTCGGGGTCGACACTCATGAACCTGCCCAAATGCGGACTGTTATGCCGAGCATGCATGTAGTCGAGGTCAAAAGTCCCGCCAGCAAAATCTCGCTCGTGCCCAGTAAACCTGAGCTGCTCGGAGTCGAAGGCGGCGCCCACCTCCTCGCCATACGGGTAGTAAGTGTGGCTGGCGATCGGCGCACCGTTGCGGTCGGTAGTCAGCCGCGAACTGCCCAGGTGGTCAAGGCTAAAGTGCTGTCGCGACCGGCGGCTCGTCAAGGCGGTGTCGGTGGCCAGCAGCTGGCCGCCGCGATAGACGTAATCGTTGAGGAAGGTCCAGGGATTGGTGCCTTTGGGGTTCTCGAAGATCGACAGCACTTTGCCGTCAAGATCGCGGACGGTCCAGGTCTCGACCAGGCTTTCGAAGGAGCCCTGCCAGCGGAAGGTCCACAAGCGCTCTTCGTCTGCGGTGTAGATGTAGGTGTGCTCGGGATAGTTGCGGGTGCTCATCATGCCTAAAGCATCGTAGGAATAAAGCTGCGACCCCCAGGCGAGGATGTTACCGCGACCGTCGTAGACCACCGCGCCGCTGAGCCGGTTCGTGGCTCGATTGACGGCCAAGGTGCGGCCGTTGACTCCGGTGATGCCGGTCAGATTGCCGAACGGATCGTATTGATAGCCTTGGTCGCCGGAGGAATCTTCGAAGACCTTGATTCGGTTCAAGCCGTCGTAGGTGTAATGATCGTCGAAGATGCCGGCAAAGCGGCGGCGGACCAGGTTTCCGGATCCGTCATAACTATGGTCACCCAAGCTGGCGGCTACCGTGCCGGTGACACTGATCCTGCTCGGCCGTGGCCGGCCTCGGTCTTCGTCCCAAACATCGGTGAGGCCGTTGGTGTGCACGACGTTGGCTATCATACCGCTTGGATGGTAGGTCAGTGAACTGGCGTAGCCCGGCACCGCTACCAGGTAACCCTGGGCACGAATGAAACTGCGGTTGGGCGAGGGCGCTGTCACGTTGGGGCAATTTGGGATGCCGGAGCAGCGCGGGTAGCCCAGCTGGGTTACCTGGCCGAGGCCGTCGAAAATCCACGACTGGTTGAAGTCGGTCACTAGCGTACCGTTGACCTCGGCGCGGGTGCGCCTGCTTGAGACCCGGCCGTCGCGGCCCTTGTAGGTGTAGATCTCGGTGACTTTCGCGTCGAGCACCTTGCCGGGGAGGAGGGGGCTAAAGACGTAGTTATGGCGCACCGCCTTCTCTAGCTTGCCTCGGCGTCGGTTGCTGCCCACGTTGGTGGTGGCGTAGGTCAGCTCTTTGAGCACCCTATTGCCGGCCGAGCCTTCGCGCATCAGGGTCAGTCGCTCGGCCCGATCAAAGGTGTAGGACAGGTCGACGCCGGCCTGCACCCGCCGGCGGGCCTTGCCGCGAGAATCGTGGTTGCTGTAAGTGATCTGCTGCGCCTCGGGGTGATTCTCGGAGAGGAGAAAGCCTCGGCCGTCGTACTCGAAGGTACGAATCTGGGTGGTACTTCCACCCTTCAGATTAGCCTGCTTCAGCCGATCGCCGGAGTCGTAGAAGTAGGTCGCCAGCAGGCCGCCCGCGGGCTCGGACACCCGCACCAGCCGGCCGTAGCCGTCATAGATCTCTTCGGTGGCAAACTGGGTTTGGTTCACGCTGCCGTTGCCAGCCACCGAGGTCCCCAGCCGCACCCAGCGCTTCAACCGCCGATCGCCAACGTAGGTCACTCTCACATCGTGGGTAGCGCCGTCTGGCGGCACGATCTTGGTCACCCGGCCAAAGGCGTCGTGGTCGAAATAAGTGCGGTGGACTGTGCCCGCGGGGCCGGTACCACTCGGACTCGCTCTGAGTCCAACCTTCGCCGCTGTAGGCGGTCACCCGTTTGGCCCACAGCCCGCTAGGTTGGCGCTGACGCTCTAAGATCAACCGTCCGATACCGTCGAAGCTTAGCTCGCGCTTGGCCAACGAGGCGGTGGTGTCGCGGTCGATCTGACGGATCTCGACCTTGGGGCCAGCCGAGTTGAAAGTGTTGGTGTAGGCGTAGAGCGTCCATGCGCCATGGCCGGCGGAGGGCTTGAATTCGGTTCGGCGGCCAAGAAGGTCATACTTGAGACCGGTGACTATTCCAGAGCGGTCGGTGCTCGCACTGATCAGGCCGGTGTTCCGGTCCACCGTCTGGAGCACTTCGAAGAAGGGGAAGCGGCTGCCGTCGAGTTTCAAGTATTGGCTTGAGCGGCCCGAGCCGTACTGCCATTTGTGCTCCAGGGCGACGTGGGTGGTGTTGTGCGCCGGATCCAGCGCGCAGACGTTGCCGGGCGCCGCCACGGCGCCCGTATCACCGCCGAAATGGCGCACGACCACGGTTTCGATCTTGCTGCCGGGATCGCGGTCGTAGCTCATCGTGCGCACCACGTCGTCCGAGCTTGGCAAGGGGTTGGCCTTGCGCACCCGCTCGACTTTCAAGAAGCCGGTCGCCGGATCAAAGCAGGTGTCACGGCGCAAGGTGGCGCCGCCGGTGTCGACGGTGGTCTGGTACGAGTAGGTGCCGAGGATCCAGGCTTGGTTGGTGTTGGGCATGCCGCCGGGATGATATCGGGTGAACTGGTTGCGCGTCTTCACCCCGTCGAAGTTGTCCTTGCGCACAGTGCGCCGATAGTGGCCCACGCCGTCATAGCCCGACATGCGGTCCTCGGTGTACCGGTTGCCATCGTCCTTGTAGATCGTGCGGGTGACGAACTTTCGTTGATTACGGTCACGCGCCGCGGGGGCGAGCTGACCACGGACCTGCTCATCCCTCACTGGCGCGTGGGCATCGCGTTTATAGCCGACCTCGACCCGGCGGAGGTCGGTGCCGCCGGCCGACAGTACCCGCCGTGACAGGCGCCGCTCACCCACCGGGTTCTTCGGTGTGAAGGGCAGCCCCAGATCGAGTTCGTTGGCAGTGGCGACGCTGGTGGTGCCCCCCTGGTAGGTCGAGAAAAAGTGGATCGTCCGCTGACCCGAGGGTGCCCGGACCGTGGTGATCGACTCGACCGCCGGATTGCCACTCTCCGAGGTTACCGCCTGGCTGTAAGTCCACTTGCCCAACTCGCCGTCATCGGTGTTGATCAGGCGCCGCAAGCTGACCCCTGAGGAGAGCTGAAACTGAAGCCGCGGACGGCCCGGACCGGTCAGCGGTTCGCCGTTGGTGTAGAACTTGTAGTCCTCGTACGCCCAGGCCACCAGGCCACCAGTGGGCTCGGCTACCCCCACCAGCCGGCCGTAGCCATCGTAGATCTCCTCGGTGTCAAACTGGCTTTGGTTGACGCTGCCGTTGCCAGCCACCGAGGTGCCCACCCTTCTCCGGCGCACCACCCGCCGGTCGCCGACGTAGGTCACCCGCACATCGTGGGTATCGCCATCTGGCGGGGGCAGCGGCCGAGCAAGAAGTGCCCGACCGCTTGCGTCGCGTCTGCTAGAGAATCAGAAAAACGGATCCAAACACGGCTCTCTGCAGCTGCTGAAATCAGAGTCCGAGAAGATCGGCAACAGCCCACCTCCAATCGTCGCAAATGTCTCGCAGCTGGCCCGAACCGGGCATGGAACGCCCTCGTGAGAATTGTTCAGGATCGCTCTGTTTCCTCCCGATACACAACAAAAGCCAATATTTCTAGTGACGTGGGGAAGACAGTTGAACAGGTCATGGCTGGTCTGCCACCTAATCCCTTCATTCGCCCAGCTCGGTGAATCGACTTTAGAGACAACTACGGTGTAAATAAACTGTACCTGAACTGAAAGGGAGCAGCTGGGGGCCATTACATGGGCCGCAACTGAGATTTCGATAGCGTGGGAGACGGCAGGAAGGCAGAGAGCCAACAGGGAAGCGATTAGCATCTTACGCATTAGTATTCTCCTTGCCTCAGCGTTCTTGTGTTGCTAGATGACGGTCAAATGTCTGGGCGACCTCCCAAGCAGGACTGCCCTCTATAAATGGCTTGTCGCTGGTTACGGTAGTGTTCAGACGCATTTTCTGATCGAGATACGTATCAATCCCACTCGTTTCGAGACCTATGGTTTTTAGGTCCTGGTTCAGGCTTGCATAGACCTCTGCAAGGTGTCGAACATGGTCTAGCGACCGCTCGTGATTGGCTTCCGCCCAGGCATCCCCTTCCAAGCCAGCCAGCTCGGGCGGCTCTGGGGCGCTGGAATCTCCATGCTTCAAGATCGTTGTCGAACCATCATCCTCCTCAGTTTCACGCACAATCATCGGCTGGCCACCAGAGACAATGTCGAGATACCGATTGGCTGCTGCAAGGAGAATCGAAGCCGCTCGAGGGTCCTTAAGATTGACACTGTCGAGGAGAACCTCCGCCGACCCTGGATCCTCGAGTTGGGTTGGAACAGCTAGTAAGAAATGTCGCAGCAGAATGTGCTTGGGGATCTCATGCTTCTCGTACTTGTACGAAAGCGCAAGCAGCTCACCGGCGGTTTGCTGCGCCGGGGCAACAGTGGCGAGTAGAAGGCCGAGGCTCACGGCCAGGAGAGGGAGTATTTTTATCATTCTTGCCTCCAATTGGGAGTTAATCGCGGTCCATCTGGCGCGAAATGAGATAGCAGTGGAAACGCTAGCAGATCTCGCTCTGCTTTTCTACGGACTTGCGGGGTGTGTCTAGGACTGGTCAGCGCATCTCAGATTTCCTCCTTGTGGTTCAGCGAGTTCTGTTGGGAGACGAGTTTGTGAACGACTCGCGATCGAAGGTGCAGCCGGTGGCCACCGGCACTCGGGAGCGGCCATCAGCAGGCGCTCGACGGCTAGGCCCGTAGCAGTGGCCGCGTGGCCATCGAAGCTCAGGTCCAGAGCCTGGGTTGGGGATGGCAGAGTGAGCAGGGCGGTGAGTAAGAGAACCGGTAGGGCAAGAGGGAGGTGATGTCTCGGCATTGGGGGTCGCTCCTTTCGCGGACACGAGTTTCGGTCGCTTCAGTATCTATAGGCGTAAAAGGGCCGGCTTCGTTACAACGGGCGTCGAAAATTTCACCGGCGGTCATTGACTTGGCTGGCGACCAGAGCTGTTTCGAGGGCACATTGCGTGAGGGTGTTGGCCAGCTGGTCCATGGCTTCGCAGCGGCGCTGCCCATTCATCGGAGTGCGTTCTCGCTCGGCCAGAGTGCGCAGAAACTGTTCGGCTTGCCGCTGACCACCACGGCGCGAGTCGAGGACTTTGTCGACGAACCAGAGGATGGCGGATGCGGGCTCCAGGTAGCAGCGGTTGAGGCTCGCCAGGAAGCTGCCGGCAAGGTCTCCGGTGGAGGTGCTGGGGTTCACTTGGAGCTTGGCCCGCGCCACGATCCAGGAATGCTCCAAGCGCAGGGAGGCACCGGTGACTTGAGAGGCGACCTGGCGAAGTAGCGCGCGCAGCTCAAGGTCGTCTAGCTGCTCTGTCCCGCTATCCATGGCGGGGTGCCCGCTGCTCTACTTCGGCGGCGAGGCTCTCGATGGCGCGGGCCAGGGAAAGGTGGCGCTCGGTGAGTTCGGTTTCGGGAGCACAGGGCAGGCGCACTTTCAGGGTGCTGCCTTGGAGGTGCAGATCGAGCGGCATCTCTAGCCTTTTGGCCAGCACGAGGCTCTTGCGCAGCAGGTCGCTGGCGCTGGTGAAGTTGGCGAGGCCGATCTGGCGGCTGATGACCTGGTTTGCGGTACTGGGTTGACGCCAGTGGACCAAGCCCTGCAAGCCGAGTTGGATGCGTTCTGGTTTCATCGCTGTTCTCCTGGTGAGTGTCTGACCGGGTGAAAAAGAGCCTCCGGGCCGGGAGAAAGGTCCGGCCCGGAGGTAGGGAAGGCTCCGACGACCTCAGGGTTTAGCCGCCGGATCCGCATGGGAGGTCGAGGGAGTGGGCATATTCGAAATGCCTGCTGTTCAGGCTGGCTGGGGGTCGGGGCCCGATCTGGACACTGAGCCGCCGGCCAACGATGACGATTCGCGGGGTGATCGCCAGCCGCTCGCCGGTGAAGAGCACGAAGTCGACGAAGATCATGGCGTCGCGCCAGGTGTCGAGCAGGAAGTGCTTGCCGATCGCTTGCACGTTTTCGGCGCGGTGCCAGCCGCTTAGGGGGCTCAAGGCGGCTTGGATTTGGTCGTCGGTCATCACGGGCTCCTCTTGGCTGGGAGAAGCCTAGGGCAGGATGGGTGAGATTGACCAACAATCGGGAATCTTGCCCTGACGGGGCACAGGGTACCGGCCTGGTATACCGTCAAGTCTCTGCGGCATACCCTGAGAGGGTCAAGTGTCTACTCTCAGTCATACTTTTTGCGGTCAATAGTAGACTCACAGGGGACAGTCGATAGAAAAGCGCGGGAAAAATGGTCAGATAGAGAGATTTAGCGGCTTTTTCAGTTATTCTGGTGCGGTTAACTATCCATCTGGGAAGGGATGATCATGGGAAACCGCGCCAACGAAGAGTATCTACGAGTTCTCGACGCGCTGAGAGCGCACATCCGGAGACATCCGCTCAGCGTGCGCGAACTTGGGCACAGGATGGGAGTTTCGCGGTCCTATTTGCCAAAGCTACTAGCTGGCAAGATGAACCCCTCGTTCAAGCAACTGCTGGAGATTCTTGGCACCATCAATCTGAGCTTCAGCGAGTTAGCCACCAAGAGTGAGGGAGGGGACGTAGAGGGTTTCCTTGAGGCATTGCTGCCGCAGGGATCGCAGGATCCACCAGTGATTCTGAATTTGAAGAAAGTTGCACGCGAGTTAGTGGGTAGGATTCGGGGTCACTGCACCGGCTTAGGAATTGCGGTTGGGGCGCATCTGAACGTAATCAAAGAGGCTGATGAGTTGCGCTACAGCACACCCTGGCCCGCAGCGCGGCAGGCACTAGTGGTGGCTCAAAATGTTGCACCAACACTGCAGGGACCCGGCGCTCTGGAGGTTTTTGCCCAGGCGACTGCCGTTCTGAGTTCCTGCTATCGCATTGGCGGGGCATCGCATTTGGCGGCGAAGTCACTACTGGTGGCTTTCTCCGTGCCTGGGGACTTCCCAATCGAAACCCGGTTGGATCTTATTGAGCGAGCGGCATATTTGCTGATGACCTGCGATGAGCACACTAGCGTCAAGACGACATTGTTGTCAGTGCGGTCGCTAGAGATTTCGTCATCGAGCGCAGAAAGACTCGACCTCGCGAGAGGGGTTGGCCTTCTGTTTTCCGGGGAGAATGACTACGCGATCGAGTCACTTCTATCGGTGATACCACGCCTCGGAGCCCATCCCGACCGACTGATGTCCGCCGCCAATACAGCGCTGGGGAAAGCGTACACCAACATAGGAAAGCTCGAAGAGGCTAGCGCCGCATTGAAAGAAGTTGAACTTAGTCTGCCAACCGAAGATCTGTACTCCAAGGGCATGCTGAAGGGAGCGCTTGGGAGCTGGTGGCTCGCCAACGAGAACCACGTCCAAGCGGAAGGCTTATTTGAAGAAGCAGCCGAGATGCTTGCCCCTATTAATCCATTCGACTCGGCGCTGCTAATTCTTAGCAGAGTCGAAACGCTCTTTAGGGCCGGCCGAGTGAGGGAGGCTGTGCGAGCTGCGGATCAGACGATCCCCCTCGTCGATTCTCTCGACACCAACGCGGCAACGGCCAATGCTCTCAAAAAGTTCAGGCTGACGCTACTAGCCGGTAAAATCACGTTGAATACTCTGAAAACGTGCCACGATGAAGTTCAGGCTGGGCGGATCAGCGGTATCCGCCCAGCCTTGCAAAGCTAGCCTCCCGGCACGATAGTAACCGCGTAGTGTATTGGCGAATTGTCCTTCCTGTACTTCACTTTGATCTCCCATGCAGCAGGCCACTCCCCAAGCGTGATTGCCTCTGGTGCCCACTTACCCGGTGATTATCGCGTTAAGAGCAGTGCAGCAGGCTAATGAGGTCTTGACGCCCAACTGGGCGTGGGCTCTTGCGGTCCCATGGCGGGAGTTTTCGAATGCGGATCGGGGGTTGCTGGACAGGCGATGTCGGCGGGCGCCAGCCGCTTCTCATACGCCGTACCTGGCTCCTAAGAAAAGACCCCCGAAACGGCCCCTGAGAGCGCCGCCGAAGCTTCGCTCCGACAAGTGGCCGGTTTCGATCGGAATGGCTGGTCAGTTTCGTCGGAATAGGCTCAAGGCGCGGGCTCTGTTGACAAGGCATCCTCTACGGGCTCCAGATGCGGCCCAACTCGCTGCTGCCTTGCTGGCTGTCGAGGAGGATCCTTCGACTCTGACCTTTGTCTGTTTCGACGAGCGGCTGTCGATCGCCGCGGAGCGGGAGGGTCTCCGGGTGCTCGGCTGAGGTCAAAAGAAAAGTCACTGCTTAGTCGGGATAGATGAACTTCACCGGTTTGTCGATATCTGGATGGTAGCTGTGGTGTACCGGGCAGGTGAGGGCGGCGCGTTCTAGCCGCTGGCGTTGCTCCGGGTCGAGGCCGGGGGGCATGTGGATCTCTACGGGAACGAAGCCGATTCGCCGGGGGTCGGTCTGCATGTGCTTTTCGAGGTGAAAGGCAAGGCCACTCAAGTCGATGTCGTGGCGTTGGGCGACGATGCCGATGAGGGTGAGCATGCAAGCACCGAGGGCCGCTGCCATCAGATCGGTGGGCGAGAAAGAGCTGCCATCACCCTGATTGTCGATCGGTGCCGCGGTGTGGATCATGAGACCCGACGGACCGTGCTGTAAATCGACGTTGAGATTGCCGGTGTAGGTGCCAGTGATTTCGACTGCCATGAGTTTCTCCTCTGCGTCTTGAGACTCGGCAGGGTATCAGAGCAGCCAATAGGCACCGGCTTGTCCCCACCGCCGCCATAGTTTCGCCACATTTGTCCCGCACTCTTCCTCATCACCGATCCGAAAATGGCTGGCGGGTGGGATTGGCTCAAGGCACTCGCGGTAGCGCTTCAGCGGGCCGCCACCACCATCGCAGGAGGAAACATGGTCCTTGGTCGAACAAGTGAAGATAGTCCGCCGCGGAGTCCGCGCGGGCAGCAGGAACGGACCTTCGAGGGGGGGCCGGTGTTCGTGCCATCGCGGCCCTTGTCGGCTCTCGGCCGCCAGTTGATGGCCCCTGACGCAGAGCAAGAACGGGTCACTGCCTATGACGACAGCTGGTACGCCGAGCGCTCCCTGTCCTAGCCTCGAGAAATCACCCGCCCTCACTACTTGCCCTGCTGAATTCAACTCCCGGTCGCTGTTTTAGCTGCGACCGCGGCTGCTTTGCTGGCAAGGAGAGGGAGCGGCTGGGCGAAAAAGCAAGAAAGGCCCAACCGCCCCCGCAATTGAGGGCTGAGGATGCGAATCGTCTCTTTGGCCGCCAAGCCGGAAGACGTTTCGCTTATGCTATTGTAGCAAAATATGCTGCTGTGTCAAGAAATCGTTGGCAATTTCTCGCTCAACACCGGCGGTGGCAGGAGTCAGGGAATCAGCAGCACTTGATTGGGATGGATCAGGTGCCCACCGAGGTGGTTGGCTCGCTTCAAGGAGCTGATGCTGGTGCCGTAGCGGCGTGCTATCGAGGCCAGGGTGTCTCCAGAGCGGACGGTGTGGCTGCGGCTGCCTGCTGCCGGGATAGTGAGCCGCTGGCCAATGCTGAGATGATTGCCACTGCGTAGGTTGTTGGCTTGGCGGATGGCGTTGACGGTGGTGCCATAGCGGCCGGCGATCAGGGTGAGGTTCTCGCCGCGACGGACGATATGCACTGCCGGATTAGCCTGCCGCGGTGCTGGCTTGCTGCTGGTGGCGGCTGCACGGCGGGTGGTAGAGCGGCCACGCGCCGGAATCAACAACACTTGGCCGATGCGGATGCGGTGCGCGCTGCGCAATCGATTGGCGCGTACCAGCGAGCTGACCCGAGTACCGAATTTGTCGGCGATGGCGCTCAGGCTGTCGCCGCGCCGCACCCGGTAGCGCAGACCCCGCTGGTGGTCTGAACGGCTGGCCGCGCCGAGCTGCTCGTAGGCCGCCTGCCAGCTCTCGCCACTGCCTTGGGGTACGCGCATCGGGTAACCCTTGGGGTACAGCAGGTCGCCGCGCCAGATCTCTCTGTTGAGGGCTGGGTTGAGCTGCTGTAGCTGGTCGATCGTGGCGCCGGCCTGCGCCGCCAGGTCGGTCAGGGCGACGTATTGATTGGGCACCAACTCATCGTAGGCCAGCCGCGCCCGGGGTTGGCTGTCGGGGAACAACTGGCGGCGGTGAGAGTAGGTCTCGGCGGCGGCGAGGAATTCGGCGTAAAAGTTGCGTGAAGCGAAGCCAAAGCTGCGCGACCGGTAGCGAGTGGCGATCTCGCCGAGGTCCTTGGTGCCCAATTTACTCACTGCTCGCGCCATGCCGCCGCGACCGTGATTGTAGGCGGTGATCGCCAGCGGCCAAGTTCCCAGGTTGGCGTAGTTCTGGCTCAGCAGGCTGGCCGCCGCCTCGGTGGCTCGCCAGGGGTCGTAGCGCTCGTCGACCTCCAAATTGAGCTTCATGAACTGCCGCGCGGTGGATGGCATGAACTGCCAGATGCCCCCCGCCGCGGCGGCTGAGCGCGCGGCAGTGTTGAACATCGATTCGACAAAAGGTAAGCGGGTCAGCTCGCTAGGGAGACCGCGGCGGCTGAAGATCTCCTCGATCGCCGGCATGTACAGTCCGGAAATCTCGATCGCTTCGGCGAAACGGTCACTCAAGCAAGTTTGGGAGCGGACTCGCCTGGCCGCGGCGGCGAACTTGGTGCGATCGCCGGGAACGGCAGCGAACATCCGCGCGATGCGGCCCTGCTCGGCGGCATGGGTGGTGGAAGCACGGCCGGCCGCCAAGTTGCCGAGCAGGCGGGCGTAGAGTTCCCGCGCCGCCTTGACCCGCTGTTTGCGGTCCAGCTCCTTGCGCACCGCGCTGCGGCTACTGTCCCCTTCGATGTCGGAACAATCGACGACGGCGTAGACCACTTGCAGATAAAGATGGTCGTGGATCAACACCTGCTCGCTCGAATAGCGGGTATAGACCTGGGTCCAGAAGTCGACGTTCGGCTGTAGCTTGTGGGGTAGGGGAAACAGGCCCCGGTCGAGAGTGCTCGCCAGAGTGATGTTGGCGGCATCGTCGGCCGTCGCGGCGGCCCCCGGCAGCAAAGCGAGGAGGCAGGCGGTGAGCAGAGTACCGAAGGGTGAAAGCCTGAGGAAGCGACTGAAAATCATCATAGTGCCAGCAAATTCTCGTTGCCGTGTCTCTCTCATTGAATCTCGGCGACTCAAGGCCGAGAAAGCGTCCTAGTGGACGGGGATGAACACCTCGCTGGCCAGGTCGGTGTCCTTTCATGCCTTGACATCATAGCCGAAACTGCTGCCCTGGGGCTGAGTTCTCTAGTGCTTGGAGTGTTGAGAGGACGATTGCCTTGCGTCTGCAGGTCGCGTAGCGTGGAACCCCTGAGCTGAGCCGAGTTGCCGCTTTGGCGGCGGCTTTTGTGGTGCAGTCGCAGCACTTTCACCGTACTTTTGCAGCACTTTCGGAGCGCTGCAATGAGGAGCTAAGCATGCATGAGATCGCCAAGCGGGGCTACGTTCACCCCGAGGTTCTGGTTTCCACCGATTGGGTTGCCGAGCATTTGCAGGACCCGTCGGTGCGCCTGATCGAGTCGAACGAAGATCCGCTGGTCTATCGCTCCGGCCACATCGCGGGCGCGGTCGAGGTCGACTGGACTCGCGATCTCAACGACCCGTTGCGTCGCGACTACCTCGATCGCGTCCGCTTCGAGAACTTGCTGCCGCAGATCGGCGTTGCTGCCGACACCACGGTGGTGTTCTATGGCGACAAGAACAATTGGTGGGCGACTTACGCCTTTTGGGTTTTCCGCCTCTTCGGCCATGACCGGGTGCGGATCATGGACGGAGGCCGCCTCAAGTGGCAGCTAGATGGGCGCCCGTTGACCCGTGAACAGAGCACCCACCCGACGAGCGCCTACGTTGCTGCTGAGCGCGACGACCAGAGCATTCGTGCCTACCGCGATCAGGTGTTGGCCCACACCGAGGCTGGCCGGCCGATGATCGACGTCCGCAGCCCCGAAGAGTTCAGTGGCGAGCGTCTGCATATGCCGGAGTATCCCAATGAGGGGGCCTTGCGCGGTGGCCACATTCCCGGAGCGCACAGCGTGCCCTGGGCACGAGCGGTGGTGCCGGAAGACGGTACTTTCAAGACCGCCGAGGACCTGCGGGCGATCTACCAGGACGAGAAGGGCTTGCAGCCGGACGATGACGTGGTGGTCTACTGCCGGATCGGCGAGCGTTCCAGCCACACCTGGTTCGTGCTCACTTATCTGCTTGGCTACTCGCAGGTGCGCAACTACGACGGCTCGTGGACCGAGTGGGGCAATCTGGTCGGTGTGCCGATCGAGAGGTAGGCATGTCGGACTCCGCCGAGCCCTACCCAGAGCAGCTCGCCGAGCTGCTCGATGATTTGACTCTGCTAGCAGACCGCAACGACCGCATCGACTTTCTGATTTCGATTGCCGACCGGTTTCGCGAAGTGCCGGTGGTAGTTGCTCGGCGACCGTTCGCCGAGGCCCACAAGGTACCGGCTTGCGAGTCCGATGCCTATGCCTGGGCGGTACCGCGGAGCGACGGCACTTTGGACTTCCACTTCGCAGTGGAGAACCCACAGGGGATTTCAGCGATGGCGATGGCGGCGATCCTCAGCCAAGAGGTTTCGGGCGCTCCCCTCGACCAAGTCGCGGTTCTCGACGCCGAGGTGGTCTATCAGATTTTCGGCCGCGAACTGTCGATGGGCAAGAGCATGGGGCTGATGGGCATGGTCTCGATGGTCGCCCACTTTGCCCGGCAGCGGCTTGGGGAAGGGCGCGAAGCATCGACCGCCGAGCCGGCGAGCGCCGGTTGAGAAGTTTCTCCCTTGAGCTGGGCAGAGATGGGCGGTATCTCGCAGCTCGCCGAGTGATTCCTCCTCAGTGCATCCAAAGCCGCGCTGAGGGCGTATACTAATTCAATGTCGACCGCCGCTCAGCGAGCCGCTCAGCCAACCCTGATGGTCTTTACCCTCGGGGCGGCTGGCGAGCGTCGCCGTCGGCCGCTGCTGCCGGAGCGCTTCGCCGGTGAGGAGCGTGCCCTGCGTCGAGCTTGCTTGGACTCGGTGCTAGCGGCCGGCCGTACTGCTGGCTGCCGCTTGCTGGTGGCATCGCCGCAGCACCTCGATCTGGGCGACGACGTCGAGTACCTCGATCAGCAGGGTGTTGGTTTCGGCGCTCGTCTCCGCAGTGCCATCGATCAAGCGGCCGGGCAGGTCGATGGGCCTTTGCTGGTGGTAGGTAGCGACGCTCCCAACCTCACCAGTAGTCATCTGTGTCAGGCCCTCGAGCAGTTGCGGCGCGACCCCAAAGGGGTGGTGCTGGGGCCGGCCGAGGATGGCGGCTTCTACTTGCTGGCCGCCGACCAGCTGCGCTCCGAGCTGGCTGGCTTGCTGGCCGATGTACATTGGTGCCGGGCCGATACTCGACGCTCTCTGAACGCTATTCTGCGCCGCAGTGGGCACCGGCCAGTCTTGCTCGCCAGCTTGTGCGATCTTGATCATCGCACCGACCTGGAGTGTTGGCTGGCGAAGCGACCGGCGAGAGCGCTGCGGCGGTTGGCCGGCCTCTTGCTGCGTTTGCTGGCCAACTGGCGGCGCTCAGCCGTTGCCTCGTTGGGGGTTGTGCTGCCCCACCCGGCGACGGTCGCTAGCGGCCGCGCACCTCCTGCTTGACCCAGTCCTCCCCGACTCCCGTACTGACCGTACCGTCTTGACCGCAAAGAGCTGAATTGCCAGCGCTCTCTTGAGTGGTGGTGATTGGTGATTTTCTAAAAGATTGAGGAGAATTGTAGTGACCGCTACTAATGTCGAGCAGATTGTCAAAGAGCGCTACGCCAAGGGTGCGGAGCAGCAGGTGGCAGAACTCTGCTGTCCGGTGGACTACGACCCCAAGTATTTGAAAGTGATACCCGACGAAGTGCTCGAGCGCGACTATGGCTGCGGTGATCCCAGTCGTTACGTCAAGCCCGGCGAGACGGTGCTCGATCTGGGCAGCGGTACCGGTAAGATTTGCTTCATCGCCGCCCAGGTGGTGGGTGCTGAAGGCAAGGTCATCGGCATCGACATGACTGACGAGATGTTGGCGGTGGCCGAGAGCGCGGCGCCGGTGGTGGCGGAGCGGTTGGGATTTGCCAACGTAGAGTTTCGTCGCGGTCGGATTCAAGATCTAGCGCTCGACTTGCGGCAGCTCGACGAGGCTTTGGCAGCCAGTCCGGTGACCTCCGCCGAGCAGCTCTTCGCCGCTGAGAGCCTGGCCGATCGGCTACGCCGAGAGCGGCCGATGGTGGCCACGGAATCGGTCGACGTTGTGGTTTCCAACTGTGTGCTCAACCTGGTCGAGAGTGGCCAGAAAGAGCGCATGTTCGCCGAGATCCACCGGGTGCTCAAGCGGGGCGGACGGGCAGTGATTTCAGACATTGTCAGTGATGAGCTGGTGCCTCTCGAGATGCAGCAGGATCCGGAGCTGTGGAGCGGCTGTATTTCCGGCGCACTGACCGAAGACGGATTCTTGGCAGCCTTTGAGCAAGCTGGCTTCTATGGCATTCGCGTCCTCGAGCGCGAGACCACGCCCTGGCGTACGGTCGAGGGCTTGGAGTTTCGTTCCTTGGTGGTGGAAGCTTGGAAAGGTAAAGAAGGCGTTTGCCTGGAGCGCAACCAGGCGGTGATATATCGCGGACCATTCAGGGAGGTGCTCGACGACGATGGGCACCGAATGCTTCGCGGTCAGCGCTACGCGGTGTGTGAGAAGACCTTTCAGATTTATCAGAGCGGACCCTACGATGAACACTTCGACTTCATCGAACCGCGGCAAGCCGTGCCGCTGGAGCTGGCGCAGCCGTTTGATTGCTCGCGCACGGTGCTGCGCCACCCACGGGAGACCAAAGGCCAGGACTATGCCGCGACCTCCCAAGAGAGCGCTGATGGTTGCGATCCGGGCACATGCTGCTAAGTAGTCAGAGACACTGGTGGCTGATACTCGCTTGCTGGCTAGGCTCGGTGGCGGCAGCCTCGGCCGACCTCAGCGTGGTTGGTTCCTCGACCGTCAATCCGGTGGTTGCGGAAGCCGCCGAATGGTTGCGGACCGAGCAGGGCCTGCGGATCACCGTCGACCCGGCTGGCGGCAGTTCCGGTGGCATCGCGGCGTTGGGCGACGGTCGTATTGATGTGGCAATGTCCTCGCGGCCGTTGACCGCCAGCGATCGTCTGCGCTTTCCGCAAGGTCGGTTCGAGGCCCATCCGATCGGCAGCGATGCCGTTGCCTTGGTGGTCTCGCGCGATGTTTGGGAAAGCGGAGTGCGGTCGATCACCCGGCAGCAGATGCAAGCAATCTACGAGGGTCGAGTGCGGCGTTGGAGTGAGCTTGGCGGGCCCGATCGGCGCATTGCATTCTTTAACAAAGAGCCCGGTCGTGGTACCTGGGAGGTCTTTGTAAGCTGGTTGTATGGTGATCCGGCGGCGGCGCCCGCGGTCAGCTTTCCCGAGGTCGGAGCCAACGAAGAAGCGCGCACCAAGGTGGCTACCACCCGCGGCGGGCTGACTCAGCTGTCGGCCGCCTGGGCCGATGGCGAGCAAGTCTTCGCCTTGGCGATCAGCGATGGCCAGGGGCGGATGGTGCGGCCGAGCGCGACCGAGGTGGCTAGCGGTCGCTATCCGCTGTCGCGGCCGCTGCTGTTGATCACCGCCGGGCCACCCGGGGTGGAAGAGCGCCAACTGATCAATTTACTGCTCAGCGAACGAGGCCAAGAACTGGTGCTGCGGCATGGATACCTGCCCCTCGGGAGAGGAGGGGCGGCCAGCGGCGCGCCGTAGAGTTCCACCATGTTCGCGCCCCGCTCCGCGAGAGCTGTCGATTGGACCCGCGCCGCATGCTACGCCGGTTGTGCCCTGGTGGCACTGGCTTTTGCTGCCTTGGTGGGCTTGCTGGTGTTCGAGAGCTTGCCGGTTTGGCGGCACGCGGGCGTCGGTTTCCTCAGCCGTCCCCGCTGGTTCTATCGCCAGGCGGAGTTTGGCGCCTCGGCGATGATCTATGGCACCGTAGCGGTGTCGGCGGTGGCCTTGCTGTTGGCGGCGCCGGTGGGGGTGTCGGCGGCAGTTTTTATTTCCGAGATCCTGCCGCGACGGTTGCGATTTCTGGTCAAAGCAGCGGTGGAGTTGCTCGCCGGTGTACCGTCGGTGGTCTACGGTTTGCTCGGGCTGCTGCTGTTGCGCGACTGGATCTACCGCCTGTTGGAACCTTGGGAACCGTTGTCGGGTGACACTTTGCTCACCGCGGGAGCCTTGCTGGCGGTGATGATCCTGCCCACTGTAATTACTCTGAGCGACGATGCTCTCGGCGGCGTTCCGGCCGCTCAGCGCCAAGCCGCTCGCGCACTGGGTCTGAACCGTGCCGAGGTCGTGCTGGGAGTCAGCCTGCGCCAGGCTCTGCCGGGGGTAGCGGCCGCCGTCCTGTTGGCCCTGGGGCGAGCGGTTGGAGAGACCATCGCCATTTTCCTGGTGGTGGGCCGGCAAGACAATCAGTGGCCCGAGCGGCTGTTGTCATTGCGGCCACTGGGTGAGGCGGGGCAAACAATGACCAGCAAGTTGGCGGGTTCAGAAACCTTTCTGGCCATGGGCGACCCGCTGCATTGGGCGGCGATGCTCGGCTTGGCGGCGCTGGTGCTGGTTTTCTCCGGTCTGCTCACTTGGGTAGGGGTCAGTCTAGCTGGCCTCGGCGAATCTCCCGGGCAGAGGTCGAGCAATGCGTAAATTGCTCGACCGAGCTCTGACTTGGAGCACCGGGCTGTGTGCTGCTTTCGCCATGTTGGTGTTGTTAGGGATAGCCGGCAATCTGATCTGGCGTGGTTTGCCGGCTCTGAGTTGGCAGTTTCTCAGCCAGTCCACCACTCAGGCCGGAGCGGCTGGCGGGGTGTTCTACCAATTGGTGGGCACTTTGATTCTGTTGCTGACCGCGCTGTTTGTCTGCCTGCCGTTGGCGATTGCCTTGGGTCTCGGTGGAGGATTCTACCTCCGCGGCCGGCCACGACGTTGGTTGGTATTGGGGCTCTACACCGCCAACGGCGTGCCCTCGGTGGTCTATGGCATTTTCGGCTTGCTGATCTTTGTCCGTTGGCTAGACTGGGGAAAATCGTGGTGGGTCGGCGGCTTGCTGCTCGGTTGGATGATCTTGCCGACGGTGGCCTTGGCGCTTTACGAACGGGTCGTTCGGCTGCCGGCTCAGTATCTGCACGCGGCCGCCGCCCTTGGGCTCGATCGTTCGCGCATCGCCTGGGCGGTAGTGCTGCCGCAGAGCCGTGCCGGTCTGCTTTCCGGGATCTTGTTGGGGTTGGCCCGAGCGGCGGGTGAGACCGCGCCGATCTTGTTCGCGGCGGCGGTGTTCTCCGGCGCCACCTGGCCGCGGGGTCTGACCGACAGTCCGGTTCTGGCGCTGCCGTACCATATTTTCGTACTCGCCCAAGACACCTACACGGCCGGTGCCGAAGCCCGTCTGTGGGCCACCGCGACGGTGCTTCTCGGCCTGGTTACCATGCTCGCATTGTTGGCGTTGCCGGCCCGCCTGGGGCTGCACGAGGAGGCTCACCATGGTTGAGTCGCGGTCTTCTGCTGCTCAGCCGGCCGCGTCGCCGCTGCTCGAGGTGCGGGGATTGTCGGTCTGGGCTGGCGAGCGCCAGCTGTTGCGAGGGATTGATCTCGAGGTGATGCCAGGCCAGGTGCTTGGGGTGATCGGCCCCTCGGGCTGCGGCAAGACCACCTTTCTCCGCTGTCTCAACCGCCTGGTCGACTTGATCAGCGGTTTGCGGGTGAGTGGTGAGGTGCGCTTCGCGGGTCGCTCGATCTATGGCGCGGATTGCGATGCCGATGCCCTCCGCGCCGAAGTCGGCATGCTCTTTCAACAGCCGGCGGTATTCCCTGGTTCGATTGCTGAGAACGTCATCTTCGGCGCGCGGCGGATCTACCGCTTGGCGCGGACCGAGCAGCCGGCGCGGGTGGAGTGGGCGCTGCGCGAAGCGGGGCTGTGGGACGAAGTGGCGGATCGCCTGAGTGCGTCGGCGGTAACTCTTTCGGTGGGTCAGCAGCAGCGCCTTTGTCTTGCCCGGGCGCTGGCCATGAAACCACGTGTGCTACTGCTGGACGAGCCCACCAGTGCTTTGGATGAGCGGGCCAGCGCCCAGATTGAGGAGTTGGTCTTACGGCTAGCCAAGCGGTTGACCTTGATCATGGTGACCCACGACCTGGCGCAGGCGCGCCGGGTGACCGATCAGCTGGCGCGCTTCGAGCTGCGCCAAGGGGTGGGTGAGATGGTCCAACAAGGCCCCACCCACCAGCTGCTGGCTCTGCCTCGGCGAGTCGACAGCCGGCGAGAAAATCTGCCACCCATGGCCCGTTCGGCGGTGGGTTCGGGGCCGACTCTGAGCCCATTCCCTGAGGAGAACGACTGATGTCTAGCAGCAACCACATAGCTATTTTGGGTACCGGCCCAACAGGTATCGAAGCTGCTTTGGCCGCTACCGATGCCGGCCTCTCTTTCACCCTATACGAGGCTGGCGAGCGGGTCGCCGAGGCGATCCAACAATGGGGCCACGTACGGTTGTTCTCGCCCTGGGATCTCGATGTTTCGCCGCGTATGCGGCGCCATTTGCAAGCAGCCGGGCTGGACTGCCCGCTGGGTGATGCCTGTCCAAAGGGGGCCGAGCTAGTCGAGCAGGTGCTCAAACCGCTGTGTCGTTTGCCGAGTATCGCGCCGTACTTGAGGTTGTCGAGTCGGGTGGTGGCGATTGGCCGTCGTGGTTTGCTCAAGCATGAGGAGATCTGTAGCGAGGAACGTGGCGGTCGACCTTTTCAGTTATTGGTACGGGACGCGCAGGGCAAGGAAACCGCCGAGCAAGCCGCGCGGGTGCTCGATTGCAGCGGCACCTGGGGTCAGCCCAATCAGCTTGGGGATGGGGGAATTCCGGCCCTAGGCGAAACTGCACATGGTGCCGCCATCGGTCGCCACGTGCCCGACATCGCCGGTGTACCCGAAGAGTGGGCTGGGCGGACAATCTTACTGATCGGCGCCGGCTATTCGGCCCAGACCGCTGCTCGCGAGTTGGCGGCGGTGGCCGAGAAACACCCAGCTACCCAGTTGATCTGGGCCCTGCGCTCGGCGCCGTCGTTCCCCGTCGAGGACGACGATCCCCTGCCAGAGCGGGCTGCCCTGAGCCGCGCGGCGGCGGCGCTGACGCAAGATCACCACCCGGCGGTTAAAGTTCTTGCCCCGGTCGTGGTCGAGGCGATCACCCGCCCGGACCAGCGTTTCTCAGTCACTCTGCGCCGGGCTAGCGGCGAGTCGCTCGAAGTCGTTGCCGACCGGGTCTTGGCGCTGACTGGTTATGCCCCCGACGCATCGATTTACCGCCAGCTACAAGTCCACGAATGCTATGCCACCAGTGGACCGATCAAGCTAGCCGCGGCACTGCTTGGGTCCGGCGGCGGCGGCTGCCTGGCCCAGACCAGCCACGGTGTCGAAAGCCTGTTGAACCCCGAGCCCGGCTTCTTCATTCTTGGCAACAAATCTTACGGTCGCAACACCACTTTTCTGATGCGAACCGGCTGGCAACAGGTCGAGGAGGTCTTCGCTTATCTGCTGTCGGAGGTAGAAAACACCGTCACCCACACCGCCTAACTCGCTGATTCTGTTCCCTTCGCGCGGCACCTCGATCCGGCGGCGCTCGCCGCCGTCTGCGAAGAGTTCAATGCGTTCGCTGCTCGGGCTCGTGGAGCCCAAGCCGCGGTGCGGCATCAATTTGCGGTAAGATGGCCCGCCGCTTTCGAAGCTACAATTCCGGCCGCTTCAGCACCGGCCTTGAGAAATTCAGTGACTCGCCAAGTCAGGAGAAGGGCATGAGCTATGAGATCAAGAGTGTCGCGGTCATCGGCGCGGGAACCATGGGCGCGGCGATTGCCGCCCACTGCGCGAATGCCGGCTTGCCGGTGCTACTGCTCGACATCGTGCCGCGGCAGCTGACCGACAAGGAATCGGCCAAGGGCTTGACCCTCGACAGCCCGGCGGTGCGTAATCGCATTGTCAGCGAGGGTTTCCAGCGCATCGCCAAGCTCAAGCCGGCCTCGCTGATGAGCGCCAAGGGCAAGAAGTTGGTTCGCCTGGGCAACTTGGAAGACGATTTCGACCAGCTGGCGGGGGTTGATTGGATCGTCGAGGCGATTATCGAAAAACTGTCGATCAAGCGGTCGCTGGTCGAGCGCCTCGACGCGGTGATCGGCGAGCATGCCATCGTCACCACCAACACCTCGGGGTTGCCGATTTCGCAGATCGTCGAGGGGCGCTCGGCGAGTTTCAAGAAACGCTTCTTTGGCACCCACTTCTTCAACCCGCCCCGCTACATGAAGCTGCTTGAGGTGATCCCCGGCGGCGCAGCCGACCCGGCGGCGGTGGATGCCATTGCCGAATTCGCCACCAGCCGCTTGGGCAAAGGGGTGGTGCGCTGCAAGGACACACCGAATTTCATCGGCAACCGGATTCTTTCGATCCACGGCTCGCAGGTGATCGACGCCGCTTTCGCTGATGGCTACAGCCTGGAAGAGGTCGACGCGGTCACCGGGCCGCTGATCGGACGGCCGAAGACTGGCACCTTCCGTCTCCAGGACCTGGTGGGCATCGATGTTTCGGCCTTCGTTGGCAAGAACCTGCATGGGCTGATTCCCGAGGACCCTTACCGTGATGTGCTGATCTCGCCGCGGTTGGAGAAGGTCATCGGCGGTCTGATCGAGCGCGGTCGGTTGGGCAACAAGACCCGCCAGGGCTTCTACAAGAAGGGCAAGGACGAGAACGGTAAGAGGGTCTTCTTGGTGCTTGATCCTGAGACATTCGACTACCGTCTGCCGGCCAAGGTGCGTTTCGAGGCGGTTGGCGCGGTGCGCAAGATCGAAGATCTTGGCGAGCGCTTGCAGGCTCTGTTCGACGAGCGTTTTGCGGCCGATCGCGGGGCCCGTTTCGCTTGGCAGACGGTTGCCGGGTTGCTCGAGTATGCCGCCGTCACTGCGCAAGAGATTGCCTTCGATCTGGCGAGCATCGACAACGCCGTGCGCTGGGGCTTTGCCCACCAAGCCGGGCCTTTTGAGCTGTGGGATCAGCTCGGTGTCGAGGCGATCGCGGATCGACTGGAGGCCGAGGGCCGCCGGGTGGCGCCATGGGTGCGGGAGATGCTGGCTGCTGGCTGCAGCACTTTCTATCGTCGCCAGGATGGCCGGGTGACTGGCTACTACGACTGGGCTACCCAAGCCTATCGCGATCTCGAGCGGGATCCACGGCAGTTCACCGCCGCCGATTTGCACGCCGCCGGTGCCGAGCTTGCCGCCAACGAAAGTGCCTCGTTGCTGGATATGGGTGACGGGGTGCTGTTGGTCGAATTCCACGCCAAGATGAACGCCATTGACGATCAGCTGGTGGCGATGATCAATCAGGGCGTCGAGCTCCTTGAGGACGACCCGTGGCGGGCAATGGTAATCGGCAATGACGCCACCAACTTCTGCGTCGGCGCTAATCTGATGGGCGTTGGCCTGGCTGCCCAGGCGGGCAATTTCGATGCCGTCGACCAGGGTAGCCGAGCTTTGCAGGATGCCTTGATGGGGGTGCGCTACGCCGCTAAACCGGTAGTGGCGGCGGTACAGGGCATGGCCTTGGGCGGCGGCGCCGAAATCGCCTTGGCGCCAGCTCGGATCGTCGCCAGCGCCGAGGCTTACTTCGGTCTGGTGGAGGCCGGTGTCGGCTTGGTGCCGGCCGGTGGCGGGATGAAGGAATTGGTTCGCCGTTCGATCTCGCAGGTGATGCGAATCGAACATGCCGATGCGCTGCCAACGGCGCAGAAAGTGCTCCAGGCGGTGGGCACGGCACAGGTCACCAGCAGTGCCGTCGAGGGTAAGGAGTGGGGCTTCCTCGCGCCGAGCGACAAGATCGTCATGCACCGTGGACAGCTATTGTGGGCGGCCCAGCAAGAGGCGTTGAAGATGGCCGCTGCCGGCTATCGGGCGCCGTCGCCAGCCAAGCTATACGGCGGCGGTCGCGACCTCGAAGCCGCCTTGCGCATGGTGGTGTGGTCGATGCAGCAGGCCGGTTGGGCGAGCGATCACGATCGGGCGATCGGCGACCACTTGGCCTACATCCTGGCCGGTGGTGATGCCAGCGGCGAAGGTTGGTTCGACGAGCAGCATTTCCTTGATCTCGAACGCCACGCTTTCGTCGAATTGCTGCAGACCGAGAAGACCCAGGCACGGATCGCGCACATGCTCAAGACCGGTAAACCACTGCGCAACTAGGTCTGCTTGAAGGCTGAAGAATCGATGATTTTTACCGCATACCATTCCTCCCGAGGAGGTCGAAGATGAACCAAGCAGTGATTGTCAGCGCCACCCGCACCGCGGTGGGTCGGGCGAAGAAAGGAACTTTGGCCAACACCCGGCCGGAGCAGCTCGGTGCCGCCGCTGTCACCGAAGCCCTGCGCCGAGCCACGGGACTCGATGCGGCGGCGGTCGACGACGTCATCATAGGTTGTGCGATGCCCGAGGGTGAGCAGGGGCTCAATATGGCACGGGTGATTTCGCTGCGCGCCGGCTTGCCGGATTCGGTGACCGCGCAGACCATCAACCGCTTCTGCTCTTCCGGCCTACAGTCCATTGCTTTGGGTGCGCAGCAGATCATGTCCGGCATGGGCGAGGTGATCGTCGCCGGCGGCACTGAGTCGATGAGCATGGTGCCGATGTCGGGCTATCATTTCCGCCCCGACCCGTGGATGGTCGAGAATCAGCCGGAAATCTACATCTCGATGGGCATCACCGCCGAGAACGTGGCCAAGAAATTCGGCATCAGCCGCGCCGCTGCCGATGAGTTCAGCGCCGGTTCGCACAGCAAGGCGCTAGCGGCCAATGGCAGTGACCGGTTTCGCGATGAGATCGTGCCGATCAAAGTCGAGCAAGTGCGAATCGAGCACGGCGAACGCCACTGCCAGACGGTGATTTTTGATACCGACGAGGGACCCCGTGCCGGTTCAACGCCAGAAGTGCTGGCCAAGCTGCGGCCGGCCTTCCATGCGCGCGGCACGGTGACCGCCGGCAACAGCTCGCAAATGTCCGATGGCGCCGCCGCGGTGGTGGTGATGTCGGCCGCCAAGGCCGAGCAGTTAGAGATCAAGCCGCTGGCCCGATTCCTGGGCTTTGCCACCGGTGGGGTGCCGCCTGAGCTTATGGGCGTCGGGCCGGTCGAGGCCATTCCCAAGGCGCTGCGCTATGCTGGTCTGAAGCTCGAAGACATCGATCTGATCGAACTCAACGAGGCTTTCGCCGCTCAGGCCCTGGCGGTGATTCAAGAGGCCGGCCTCGATGCGGAGAAGGTCAATGTCAACGGTGGCGCGGTCGCTCTAGGGCATCCGCTGGGCTGCACCGGAGCCAAGCTGACCACCCAGTTGATCTATGAGATGAAGCGCCGCGGTAGCCGCTACGGCATGGTTACCATGTGTATTGGCGGCGGCATGGGCGCGGCGGGGATCTTCGAGAACCTGGACTGAGAGCCCCGGGTCGAATCGCGGATGCTGTATTTGACTCATCCCCATGAGTCAAATACACTCCCCGCATGACTCAGCGACTTCAAGTGCTATTCGAGAAAGACGAACTGGAAGAGATCAAGCAGCTGGCGAGGCGTCTGAGGATGACGACCGCGGAGTGGGTGCGGCAGACACTTCGCGAAGCGCGCCGGCAGCAGCCGCTACGAACTGCCGAGCGCAAGCTACGGGCGATTGACCGAGCCTCGGAGCATTCTTTCCCCGCCCCTGGAATCGCCCAGATGCTGCAAGAGATCGAAGCCGGTTACGGTACTGAGAGTGGCTCTTGATCTTCGTTGACTCAAATATCCCGATGTATCTTGTGGGTGCCGATTCGGCTCTCAAGAGAGCTGCTGGCGGCCTCTTGCAAAGCTGTATCGCTGCCGATGAGCGGCTGGTGACCGACGCCGAGGTGCTGCAAGAGATCCTCCACCGATATGCAGCCATTGCTCGGCGAGAAGCCATCCAACCGTCGTTTGACGCGCTTCTAGGTGTTGTCGATGAGGTGTTCGGAATCGAGCCTGAAGATGTCTTGCTGGCCAAGGAGACCGTTCTCGCGACCCTGCTCTCCGCCAGAGACGCGCTGCACTTGGCGGTCATGAAGCGTCGCGGAATTGATCGCATCCTGACTTTCGATTCCGACTTCGACGGGCTCGAGGGTGTGACCCGGATCAAACCATAGTTGCGCCCTTGCGAGGTGCCCGGAAACCAGCTTCGCCTCCAGGTCTCATGCTAACCTCAGCGATCTCGAAGCGCAGATGAAAGGGCAGTTAGAAGACCCTGCGGCGACTCCCTGCTGGGAGCTGCGAGGAGGTTTGGTAGATGGCAGATAGCAAAGAAGGGCGCCGATTCACCGATCAAGGGGGCGACGTCGAGACGGTCATCGGTAAGGGATCCCACGTCGAGGGTGAGATCAGCGGCAGCACCTCAATCGAGGTCTGGGGTTCGGTCACCGGCACGGCGCGAATCGATGGCTTGTGCTGGGTGCGTGAGGGAGGCAAATTCAACGGCGACATCTTCGCCACTGGGGTAGTTGTCGAAGGCGAGGTGCAGGGCAAGATCACCGCCGCCGACAAAGTCGAGTTGCGCGCCTCCTGCCGCTCGCAGGGCAGTATCTCCGCCGGCTCCTTGGCGATCGCAGACGGCTCATTTTTCGAAGGCGAGATCCAGATGCGCGACTCGGTGAAGGGCGCGGGTGGCCAAAGCGCCAAGAAGAGCGGCTCGGTTAGCTTTGAGGAGAAGCGCCAGCCGGGGCAATAGGAGCCTCGGCCATCTGCGGTGTCTTGGACGCCGCCCCAGGGACCTCGCGCACTAGCTTTGGCACCAGGTAGCCAGAGGTGCTGGCCATCAGCTCGGCGTAGATTCGCTGCCCCTCCTGCGTTGGGACTTCGAAGTGGGTGGCACCGCGCACGCGGTCGAGCAAATGCAGGTAGTAGGGCTGGATACCGGTGGTGAACAATGCTGCGCCGAGCTCGGATAGGGTGGCGGCGGAGTCGTTGACGCCACGCAGCAGCACGGCTTGGTTGAGCAGCGTCACTCCCCGCTGGCGCAGACGGTGGCAGGCGGCGCGCACCGCGTCGTCGAGTTCGCGCGGGTGGTTGACATGCAGGACCACCACGGGGCGCAAGCGACTGCCGGTGAGCCAGTCGAGCAGCGCCGAGGTGACCCGCGAAGGCAAGACGACGGGTAGTCGGGTGTGGATCCGTAAGCGCTGCAAGTGAGGGATCTCGGCGAGGCGTTCAGTCAGCTGCGCGAGCTTGGCATCGTTGAGTGACAGGGGGTCGCCGCCAGAGTAGATCACCTCTTCGATACTCGGCGTATTTCGTAACCAGTCGCAAGCTGGTTGCCACTGCTCCCCCCATGCTTGGTGGTCCTGATAAGGAAAGTGGCGCCTGAAGCAATAGCGACAATGCACGGCGCAGGCAGAAGTGGTCAGCAGCAGAGCCCGGCCGCGGTATTTGTGCAGCAGACCAGGCGCGGGCGCGGCGGCAGCCTCACCCACCGGATCCTCGCCAAACCCAGCCGCGGTGTCCAGCTCGGC
This sequence comes from Candidatus Multivoradales bacterium, assembly GCA_965248925.1. Classification (GTDB taxonomy): domain Bacteria; phylum Acidobacteriota; class Thermoanaerobaculia; order Multivoradales; family J023; genus CBDFLE01. The sequence continues at coordinate 4,682,261 of CBDFLE010000006.1, forward strand.
ACCACGGGGCAACACCTGCAAGAGCAGCGGGTCCTGAGGATCGCCAGGCCGCATCCGGGCGATGAACGGGCGCGGCACGCGCAGCGGAAAACCAGCCTCTGAACCTGGCGGACAGTCGATCTGGCGGCGGTCGAGATCGACCAGGCGCAGCAATTCGTCGAGGTCGCTGACCGCTGCACTGAGCTGGCGCTGCCAGGTGGGAGTCGGTTGCTGAGCCGCGGTGGTTGGCTGCCGGGTGGTGGTTTGGGCTATCATGCGTTTCGAATTGTCCTCGCCTCAAAGCTACCTCCGTGCGGCACGGCGATCAAGCACCGTGCGGCACGGCAATCAAGCACCGTGCGGCACGGCAATCGAGCATGGCGGCGGGGCTTGCGGCGACCCGCTACCGGTTCCAACCCGAAGATACGGAGATTCCATGGGCACCTACAGCACCAACCAGTTCAAGAGCGGGCTCAAGGTTATGCTCGATGGCGATCCTTGTTCGATCATCGAGAACGAGTTCGTCAAGCCCGGCAAGGGCCAGGCTTTTGTTCGCACCAAATTTCGCAATCTGAAGAATGGCCGGGTGTTGGAGCGGACCTACAAGAACGCCGACTCGATCGAAGCCGCCGATGTGATGGAGACCGACATGCAGTATCTCTATTCCACCGGCGACACCTGGGTGTTCATGGATCCCAAGTCTTACGAGCAATATGAGGCCAGCGAGAGCGCCATGAGCGAGGCCAGGAATTGGCTCAAGGAAGAGGATATCTGCGCCGTGACCCTGTGGAACGGGGTGCCGATCTCGGTAACGACGGCGAATTTCGTTAACCTCAAAGTCACCCAGACCGATCCCGGCCTGAAAGGTGATACCTCCTCGGGCGGCAGCAAGCCCGCGACCTTGGAGACCGGCGCCACGATCCGGGTGCCTTTGTTCATCTCCGAGGGCGAGGTGCTCAGAGTCGACACCCGCAGCGGCGAGTATGTCTCGCGGGCCAAGAGCTGATCGCCAGCTCTCCTGGCGGCCGGCGGCGAGCTTTGACGCCTTGCGTCGCCGGGCTGCTTTGCTGGCCCGGATTCGCGCCTTCTTCGCCGCTCGCGGCGTGCTCGAGGTCGAAACCCCACAGCTCGCCGCCTGCCCAGTTCCCGATCGCTACCAACAAAGCCTGAGCTGTTCGGTAGAGGCACCCGGCGCCCCGCCGCGGATGTACTTGCAGACCTCCCCCGAGTACGCCATGAAGCGGCTGTTGGCCGCTGGCAGCGGGCCGATCTACCAGCTCGCCAAAGCCTTTCGTGATGGCGAGGCCGGGCGCTTGCACAATCCGGAATTCACCCTGCTCGAGTGGTACCGGCTGGGCTTCGACCATCATGCGCTGATGGACGAGGTTGGCGAGTTGCTGAGCGAAGTTCTAGGCTGTGACCCCGCCGAGAAACTGAGCTACGCCGCCGCCTGTGAACGTTGGCTGGAGGTCGATCCGCACCGTGTTGGCGCGGCAGAGTTGGCTCGTCTGGCCGCTGCCCGTGGCTGGGTCGTCGTCGGACTCGAGGATGCTGATAGGGACACCTGGCTCGATCTGCTGATCACCCGCTACGTGGAACCCGAACTCGGCCGTGGCCAGCCGACTCTGCTCTACGACTACCCGGCCTCCCAAGCCGCTCTGGCTCGCATTCGCCCTGGCGCCCCGCCGCTGGCCAGTCGTTTCGAGGTCTATCTAGAAGGGGTCGAGCTGGCCAACGGTTTTCATGAGCTGGCCGACGCCGCGGAACAGCGCCAGCGTTTCGAGCTTGAACTTGAGCGTCGGCGCCAGCTCGGCTTGCCCGAAGTGCCGCTCGACGAGCGTTTTCTGGCCGCTCTCGAAGCTGGCTTGCCTGATTGTGCGGGTGTCGCTCTCGGCATCGATCGCTTGGCCATGCTCGACGCCGGTGCCAGCCACTTGGGAGAGGTGATGGCGCTGCCGGTGGATCGGGCTTGAGAGCACTGCACCTCAGCCTTCTAGCCGCTCGCCGCCAACTGCTAGACTGCCGGGAAGATGAAGCACTCGGCCGTATTCCGCCATCGCGACCAGTTGCCGCTCGACAATCTTGTTGACCTGCTGAGTACATTCTTCGGTGCGCTTGACGACCCCGGCATGGTTGCTGTTTACCTCTTTGGCAGCCGGGTGTCGGGCAACCTGCATCGCGATAGCGATGTCGACTTGGCGGTGCTGCTCGATCGCCGCCTGTATCCGGATGAGCGCCATCGATTCGAGGCTAGATTGGGCTGGATAGCTCAGTTGGAGCCAAGTGTCGGGGGTGCTGGGCTCGATCTGGTCGTGCTCAATGACCTACCGCCACTATTTGCTCGACGAATTGTCTGGGAGGGGCGCGAAGTCTTTTGTAGTCATCGCCAGCAGGCCCGTGCCTTCGTTCGCGACGTGCAGCTTCGAGCGGCCGACCTGGCGCCTTGGCTTGAGCGAATGCGCAGGCTCAAGCTACAGGCGCTGGCACGGTGACCTACCTTGTCGAGCGGCTGGCGGAGCTGCGTACTCATCTAGATCATCTGCGAGAGCTGCGGCCGAAAGTAACCTCACCAGCCGTGCTGCGGCGGGATCTCTCGCTGCACAACGACGTGCTGTTCTCCTTGCTAACGGTTTGCCAGCTGGTGATCGACATGGCCGGCGAGCTGTGCTCTCGGCGTGGCTTGCGCTTTGAGGACTACACTGAATCTGTCCGACAGCTGGCGGCCTACGCGGAGTTCGATGACCAAGTGCTCGCCGAACTCGAGCGGTTGCCCGGTTTCCGCAACGTGTTGATCCACGAGTACGTCGCTCTCGATTTCGAGCGGGTGATCGAGGCTCTTGACCGACTGCAGCCGGTCGAAGAGTTTTTGCAAGTGGTGCGTCAGTTCGAGAGCCGCGACTGAGATTCGCAGGGCGGCGGCGAACTAGGTGGCGGAGGTCGGCCGAGGCAAGTCGAGCGACCGCGGCAGGCCCCAGCCGGCTTTGTAGCCGAACAGCTCACGTGCCGGGGTCGAGCCGCATTTGCCGTCGAGAATCTCCAGATGGTCGAGGGTTAGCAAGCCAGGGTGCTCGACACCGCAGGCGCGTGAGAGTCGTAGGAGTTCCTTGCGCAAGCTCATCAGGTAGTTGGCCAAGCGGGCGGCTTTGGAGGTCGGGTCGAGGCCGTGGGCGAGCCATTTGCCCTGGGTGGCGACCCCGGTGGGGCAGTGACCCGTGTGGCAGCGTTGGGCTTGGATGCAGCCGATCGCCAGCATCGCTTCGCGACCCACGGCAATGGCGTCGCAGCCCAAGGCGAAAGCCAAGACCGCGTTCTCGGGCAAGCCCAGCTTGCCGGAGCCGATGAACAACACCCGGTCGCAGAGACCCGTTTCGGCAAAGATGCGGTAGACCCGGCTGAAACCGGTCTTGAAGGGCAGCGCGACGTGGTCTGAGAAGACCAGCGGCGCCGCGCCGGTGCCCCCCTCGCCGCCATCGACGGCGATGTAGTCAGGTCCCTGCCGCCGGGCTTCCATCCGTTCAGCAAGGGTGGTCCAGAAACTCAGCTGGCCGACCGCGGACTTGATGCCCACTGGCAGTCCGCTGGCCGCGGCCAGCAGCTCGACGAAGTCGATCAAGCCATCTACATCAGAAAAAGCATGATGGAAGGCCGGGCTGATGCAGTCGCGACCGCGCTCGATACCGCGGATGGCGGCAATCTCGGCGGTGATTTTGGCGGCCGGCAAAACCCCTCCCAAGCCGGGTTTGGCGCCTTGGCTGAGCTTGACCTCGATCGCCCGTACCGGGTTGGCCTCGACGGTGGATAGAAAACGCTCCATCGAGAAGCCGCCGCCCCGCGCTCGGGCACCGAAGTAGCCAGTGCCGAGCTGCCAAATCAACTCGCCACCGTGGCGATGGTGAGGGGCGATGCCGCCTTCGCCGGTGTTCTGCAAGCAGCCGGCGAGCTGGCAGCCCCGATTGATTGCTTCGACCGCTGGCGCCGACAGCGAACCGAAACTCATCGCCGAAGTGTTGATCACTGAAGCCAGACGGAAAGCGCCGCGCCGGTCGCGGGCTTCGCCGAGGATCTTGGCGCTTGAGATGCTGTAGTCGGGGTCGTGGTCCGCATCGCCGGGATGGCGATCGGGCAGCGGAAAGGCGCTGTGCTGGATGATCAGATAGCCGGGGGTTTTCTCGATCTGATTGTCGGTGCCGAAGCCGAAGTAGCTGTTCTGCTGTTTTGCCGAGGCATAGATCCAGCGCCGTTGATCGCGGCTGAAGGGCCGTTCTTCATCGTTGTCGGTGACGATGTACTGGCGCAGTTCGGGACCGATGCGTTCCAGCAGATAGCGTAGATGACCGATCAGCGGGAAGTTGCGCAGGATGGCGTGCTGGGTCTGCAGCAGATCCCAGATGGCCAGCAGGATCAGTAAGGCGGCGAGCAGCGCCGCCGCGATCAACAAATAGCTCATGCCGCGGACTCTAACTCAAGCCGTCGGCAATTTCACAAACGTCTGAAAACAGGCGCCTTGCTCTTCGTCCCTAGCTGTCAAAGAGATGACGGAGCAAGGTCAGCTGGAGTTCGCCGGCAACAGCAGCGAGCAGCCAGTCATCTCCTTCGGCTGCTCCAGCCCCATCAGCTCGAGCAGGGTCGGTGCGATGTCGGCCAGTTTGCCGCCTTCGCGCAGCCGGCGGCCGCGCCAACGTTCGCCGACCAGGTGTAGCGGCACGTCGAAGGTGGTGTGAGAGGTGTGAGGGCAGCGGTTCGTGGGATCCCAGGTCTGCTCGGCATTGCCGTGGTCGGCGGTGACGATCAGGGCGCCACCCAACTCGAGCACCCGGTCGATGATGGCGCCGACACAGGTGTCGACCACCTCCACCGCCTCGACCACCGCTCGGTGGACACCAGTGTGGCCCACCATGTCGGGATTGGCGAAATTGACCACCATCAGCGCTTCGCGATCTTCGGCGGCGAGGCGCTGGAGCACCGCGTCGCAGACCGCGTGCGCGGCCATCTCCGGCTTTTGGTCGTAAGTCGAGATCCCTTGCGGGCTCGGCCGCAGCTCGCGACGCTCGCCAGGGAAGGGCGACTCGCGGTAGTCGTTGAAAAAGAAGGTCACATGGGGGAACTTCTCGGTTTCGGCGCAACGCAGCTGGCTGAGGCCGGCGTCGCTGACCGCCTGGCCCAGGATTCGCGGCATTCTCTCCGGTCGCTCAAAAATCACCCCACTCACCGGCAGCCCTTGCTGGTAGTCGGTCATGGTGGTGAAGCAGAGGTCCTCAAGCCGTCGACCACGCTCGAAACCGCCCCCTTGGACCGCTTCCCAGGCGTCGTCGTCGAGCACGAAGGCTTTGCTGATCTGCCGCGGTCGATCACCGCGGAAATTCCAGAAGATCACCGCGTCGCCAGCTTCAATCGCCGGCAGCGGCTGACCATCTGGGCCGAGAATCCGGGTCGGAGTGATGAACTCATCGCCGCTGCTGTTGGGCTCGCTGGGGCTGTCGTAGTAGTGTTGCACAGCTTGACTGGCGCTGGTCGCGACCGCCAGATCGAGTCGCGCGTCGGTCTGCGGATCTCGCGTCGCTCGGCCGGTCAGCGCGGCCCAGGCCCGTGCCACCCGACCCCAGCGATGATCGCGGTCCATGGCCCAATAGCGTCCGCTGACGCTGGCGATGCTTCCCACCGCAGCGGCGGCCAGCTCGGCTTCGGTGCGTTCGATGAAACCTCGGCCTAGAGCCGGGCCAGTGTCGCGACCGTCGGTGAAAGCGTGCAACAGCAGGCGCTCGGCCGGCAGCTTGCGGGCGGCGGCCAAGCGAACAATGGCAAAGAGATGTTCGAGATCGCTGTGTACCTGGCCATCGCTGAGCAGGCCTAACAAATGCACCCGACCGCCGCTGCGCTCGGCATGCTCGAAGGCGGCAATCAGCCGCGGATTGGTCGTCAGGGAGCCTTCGCGCAGCGCCCGATTGATTCGCATTAGCTGCTGATCGACCACCCGGCCGGCACCGATATTTTGATGACCGACCTCCGAGTTGCCCATCGTGCCGGGGGGCAGGCCGACATTCTCTCCCGAGGTGTGAATCAGCGTACTCGGCCAATGGCTGGCCAAGCGGTCGGCGACCGGCGTACGGGCTTCTCTGATCGCGTTCCAGCTGCGGCGTTCGGCAAATGGGCTGTGCCCCCAGCCGTCACGGACGATTAGCACTACGGGTGGGCGATGGGTTGTCTCAGCCATAATTTCTCTCGAGTTCTGCGGGCCGAAAGCGGAGATTTGGTAGATGCGGAACTCAAGGCGGCACAGGGCATTGAGTCTCCTGCTGCGAGATTTTGGCAAACACCGCGAGCGAGCCGGTTGCGCTCGCGGTGTTCCTGGACCGATTCTCAGTCGCGGGACATGAAGATTCGCAACACGTACCACAGCATCAACGCCACTGAGGCGAACAACTGCAAGGCGGCACCCACGTAGCGATCTTGCGGATAGCGACGCAGGATGTTCGAGGTATCGCTGAGGATTGCGCCGCCCGCCAAGGCGACCATCCCGACAGAGAACCAAGTGCCGAGTTGGAAGCCAAACAGAACTCCCGCGACGATCGCCACTAGAGCCATCACGAAACCCCAGCGCAGCAAGCCGCTGAGGAACGAGAAGTCTTTACCAGAATAGAAGGCGATCGCCGACAGGCCGGTAAAGCCGAGCAAAGTGACCACCGCGGCACTCTTGATCACGCCACCCCCAGAATAGTGCTGGGCGATGTAGAGCAGGGGCACGAAAATAATCGCTTCGGCCAGCACGAAGCCGGCGAGTGCCAGATATTGCGCCGCGAGCGAGCGTGAGCGGAAGGCCACGCGGCTGGCCAACCAACTCACAACCATGAAGCCGCCAAGTATGAATAGCCAATTGGTGCCGAGCATCTTCTCGGCCAAGGTGGCCGCCATGCCGCTCTGGAAGAGGGCGAACTCGACCAAGGTGAATGCCACCATGGCGCCAAAAAGGTGGCTGTAGGTGCGGCGGATGAAGGTTGCGCGCTGTTCCTCTACTAGAGTGGCTACGGGCGCCGAGTACCGGGTTTCGCTGCTGTAGGTCGTCTCAGACATCTATTTCTCCTGGTGTCAATGCATCTCCCTATGCAGATTGTACAGCAGGTACCCGGGCTCGGTCGGCAGCCGGCTTCTCGAACCGCTCAGAATTGGCCCGCCGGCGCCGCCGATTGGGCGTGAGTGCTACGGCTACCGCGCTTCGCTGACGTGATGTTTGCCGCTCCCGGACCAGAGCAGAAGAGGACAAACTCGACCACCACGTCATCGCAGAGATCGCAGCAATCGTCGCAGCCCTCGTTGCCATCGACGCCGACCCCCCAAAACAGATCGCTCGCCGGATCGGTACCGGCGCCGTAGCAGATCTGGGCGCGGCGTTCACAAGTGATGTCAGCGCGAATCTCACCGCCGGGTTGAGAGACGTAGACCCGGCTGGTCGAGGGGAACACAATGCCGTTGTCGGTATCGAACAACGCTGCTTCCAGTCCGCGGCCGTCGTCACAGTCGTCCACTAGGATCCAGCTCATATTGGCAGCGTCGCGGGGCACGAAGAGATCGGAATCGCTGTCACAGCCGGTCATAGCGAGGGCGGCTAGGGCCAGCACAGCGCAGGTGGTCTTGCTTTTGATCTGAAAGAACATCAGTCCTCCTTGTTTTATCCTGCCGAGGTTGCTGCACTTGTCATCGATCGATGACGCCGCTGTCCGTGCGGGGTGGCTACCGGCTTCGATTCCGGCGACGATGGCAGGCCAAGTGGGCTTGCTGCGGCGATGTGCTGAGCTAGGACTCACTTGTGCTTCTCGGCTCGAGGGCCTTGACGGGCTGGGCTGGAGTCGAGCCTGACCGGAGGTTTCGCGGAGGCCTCTGACGTTGGCCACAGCCTGAGATGGCCGGGTGTTCAAGAGAGAGTTCTGCAGGAAACGTTCCAGCAGGCCGCGAGGCGGTCGGCGATGTTCGATATGCTGTGCTCTAGATCGCCTGCAGGGGCCTAAGACTGATCACCTGGAATCCATTTCCTCAAACTAAACGCTAAGCCGTGAAGAAGCCTGACCCGCTCCGCCGACCCGTGGTCGCCAAATCGGATGCTGAAGTCGAGTGTTCCGAAGGTGAGTTGTTCCTTTCGGCGATGCGCGAGTTCGGAGCTACTAGGGTGCCAGAGCGCCGCGGATCTACTGCTGGCGAGGGAGCGACAAGGGCGGCACGGAAGCCGCCGCGGTCGCCGCCGGCTAAGCAGCAGTCTTCCCCAGCGCAGTTGGCGGCTGGGGAAGCTGAAGATCAGCAGTTCCTGGCCGCCATGCGGCAGCTCGGTGCGATGCCAGATAAGGATAGCCCTACGGCCCGCTCGGCGTCCGCTGCTCCGCGCCGTCTCCGCGCTGCCAAGCTGCGCCGGCTAACCCTCGACGACAGCCTGGACTTGCACGGCCGCCGGGTCGAAGAAGCCTTGTTGATAGTCGAGACTTTCGTCGCCGCGGCGGCCCGCCAGGGTTTGCGAACCGTGCTAGTGATCACCGGCAAGGGACTCCATTCGCCGACCGGTGCCGGGGTGTTGCGGCGGGCGGTCGAGCAGTGGATCGAGCGGCGCGGCAAGCCCAATGTAGTTGCTTGGGCCGAGGCGCCCCGCGAGTTGGGTGGGCGCGGGGCTTTTGTCCTGCACCTGCGTCGCGCTTGATGGTTGCTCTAAAAGACTAGCCGCGGCGTGCCTTGTCGGGCGGGCGTTGGCGGGGTACTTTCTCGGCCATGGATTTTCCAAGCGAGGATTTGAAGCGATGAGCGTCCCTACTGCCGACGAGAGCACGCAAGAGAAGCAGGTTGCTGAGATGTCGCCGAGTCGTTATGTCGAGAAAGTGAGCTTGCTCACCGGCGAAGTGCTCGACGATCCGATCGAGCCCAAGCAGTTGCTGATCAGCCATCACCGGGACTATCACTTCGCCGACGTCCAGGCGCGGCGGGTCATGGCTCGTCTGGTTGAGACCACCGGCGACGAAGACTTGGTGCGGCGGAAGATGAAAGAAGTGCGGCAGCTGGGCCACAAGGCAGCCGGGGTGTTGGCCAAGGCACTGCGGCAGAAGGATGTCAGCAGGGTCTCGAAGGCTCTCTTCGGGCTCAAAGATCGCGAGTACTACTTCCGCTACAAGCGCCACCCTTTGCCAAAGCAAGAGATCGACATTCTGCTCGAGCACCTCAAGCAAGAGGCGGCGGAGAAGCTCGAAGCCACCCGGGGTGCGGATGGCAAGTTGCGGCTGCGGGTGCTGCTCACCGGCGGTACCGGTTTCGTCGGTAAAGAGGTCATGTGGCAGGCGGCCCAGGACGACGAGATCGTCGAAATGGTGGTGCTGATCCGGCCCAAGGAAATCCGCGACCGTAAGACCAAAGAGCTGTTAGAGGTCCTCTCGCCAGCCCAGCGGGGCGCCAAAGTGCTCACCCAGCTGCAGCTCGACGCCGAGCAAGGGGCCAAGTTCCGCTTCATCGGCGGCGATGTCGAACAACCGCACCTCGGGGTGTCGGCAGAAGATCGGGCCGAGTTGAGCACCACCCTGACCCACATGGTCCACAGCGCCGCCAGCGTCTCGTTCGACGATCCCTATGAGAAGTCCTTCAGCGCCAACGTCTTGGGCACCCTCAATGCGCTGCGCTTCTCACGCCGCCTGCAGTCCGCCGAGGGCAGTCCCTTCGTCGCCCACATTGGCATTGAGACCTCCTATATTCACGGCCGGCAGATCCGTGATGTAGCACGGGAAGACGAGATGGTCTTCCCGCGCAACTTCTACAACAACTTCTACGAGCTGACCAAGGCGATGGGGTCGATCGAGACCGAGCGCTTCATGCTGGAAGAGGATTTGCGGGTCATACAGCTCAATCCGGCGATCGTCATCGGCGAATCGCGGGCCGGCAACAACCGAGGCGACACCAAGGTGCTCAATGCTCCGGTCAATGTGTTCGGCCGCGCCCACCAGGCGCTCAGCGAGCCCAAAGGCAAGTTGATCGAGCGTTCCACCGGCGCCATTCTGGCGCGCATGGCCTGCATCTTCCCAGGCGACCCATCGGCGCAGATCAATCTGATTCCGGTGGATTGGGTCGTGCGTGGCATCTTGGCGGCGCTGCGCAAGCCTAGTGCGGTGGGCGAGCGGGTTCATTTGGCGACCGACAACCGCTTGACCTCCGAGCAGATCCGCAGCACGGTGCATGACGAACTCGGCGTCAAGGTCAGACTGGCCGAGCCCACCATGCACCGCAATGTCACTCTGCCGGTGCTATCCAAGCTACTCACCGGCTTCCGCCAGCCCAAGTTGGCCAATGCGCTGGAGAAGCTCGGCACCATCTTCGGTGGCTACAGCGAGTGGGGTCAGCCGGTACACGAGGTCGGCAACGATGTGCGCATCCTCGGCCTACCGGAGCAGCGGCCCAATACCCAACACGCCTTCCGCATGCTTTGCCGCCACAACCGCTACGTGCAGAACTTCGGCAAGATCTGGAATCTCGACGAAATCTCGCGCCGCGAAAAAGTATGGTGGGACTTCTGCATGGCCCTCGAACAAGAAGCCGGGAAGCCGGTCGGCGCGGTGTCGTCAGAAGACTTCACCCGCGCTTTAGAGCGGGATCTCGATTTGGAGACCTTTGAACCCAAGGCGACTGCCTAACTGAGGCTCGGCAGTTTGTTTGCTTGACTCCTTCTTGGCCATGCGGAGGCGAGCGGCGGTAGCGGTCACTCGGGGACCCTCCTGAAGTACGCTCAGACGTACCGCAAGGAGGACAGCATGCAACGCATCAACCTTAGACAAGACATCCGACCGTTGTCAGAGTTTCGAGCGAACGCCGCCGCGATGCTGCGGCAAGTGCGCGAGTCAAAACGACCGCTCGTTTTGACCCAGCGCGGTCACAGCGCGGCGGTGGTCCTCGATGTTGGGCAGTACGAGCGGCAGCTCGAGGAAGTCGAGCTGCTCCGCGACATTCACCTAGCCGAGCAACAACTCGCCGAGAACCGCGGCATCGGGCACCAGCAGTCGTGAGCTGCGGTGTTGCGGAAACTTCGTCAGTGAAACGACGTTTGGTCACCGCTCGCGGTCGCGCGGGTCACCGAGGCCGCTGAGTTCATTGCCACGGACAAGCTGGACGGAGAGTCTGTTCGAAGCTGTAGCGGGCCTGGCGACGTTTCCAAACAGCGGCACGGTTGAGCAAGAACTCGGCCGCGACGAGGTGCGGCAACTGCTCTACGGCGAATTCCGAATTGTCTATCGACTTGGAGTCCAAGCGAGCGCTGATCCTGACCGTCCGACACCGGCGTCGATTGCTCGATGAAACAGAGATCGGCGAATCGTCAGGAAAAATGGAAGTCAAGGCGAGTGCCTGAGAAAGCTCTGGCGAGATGACCATTAGTGGTTATCTTATGGTCATGATCCAGGTTGGAATCGCAGATCTCAAAGCCAAGATGAGCCAGCACTTGCGGACGGTTCGCCGGGGACATCCTGTGATCGTGATGGACCGCGCGTGGCCCATCGCGAGGATTGCCCCTTACGAGAGTGAGGAGATTCTGCCAGTGCGAAAGCCGCTGCCCGATGCTCCTGCTCTACAGGACGTCGCTCTGCCGCCGTCGCTCGATCTCGACTTCGACATCGTCGACTTGCTCATCGAGGAGCGTCAGGTCGACCGGTGATTGTCTATCTCGACTCCTCTGTCCTTCTTCGCTTCGTCATGGATCAGCAGGATAGGCTGTTCGAATGGCCCCAGATTTCGGCCGGCGTGACCAGCGAGCTGACCGAAGTCGAGTGCCTGCGCACTCTGGACCGACTACGATCGCAAGGGTCGGTTTCCGATGCAGCGCTGTCCGCCAGTCGCGAAGCAGTTTTCCGCTTTATACGCTCGATCGAGGTTGTCGAGATTTCGCGGCTAGTTCTCCAACCTGCTTGCTGGCCGCTGCCGACCACGCTTGGTACTCTTGATGCCATCCATCTGAATACAGCGATGCCGTGGCAAGAGAGCGCTAAGACAGAACTCGTGATGGCGACCCACGATCGAGCGATGGCACGGGCTGCAAGAGCCAGCGGCCTCGCTGTCGTCGGAGTTGCTGCCGACCGCTAGTCCCACTCTGAGAGTTCCCGCTGGCAGCAGTCAGTCGGACCTTCCTGCTTTTTCGAGCACCTCGGTGTCGTTGTGGGTCAGGCTCCAGATGTACCAGAAGGTGTCGAAACCGAGGTTGGCCGGAGTGAGTTCTCCGAAGTTTCTCTCGGTGGAGTCAAAAGCGATCTCTGCGCCAGCCTCGTCGATCAGTTTCCAGGACTTTGCCTGCTGCTCGAAGTGACTTCCTGCGGGCGCCCAAAAAGCAACCGTCGCTCGGTGGAGATGGTCCTTCTTGGCGCGGTAGAGAAACAGCCGCTGACCGCTGAGATCGAAGACTCCACCGCCGATTAGCTGTTTGTGCGGTGCGGCCCAATGCTCGCCTTCGTGTTCGATGGCATAAATCGCTGCTTTGTCGGCGAGCCGATCGTCGCCCGAGGACATCTTGCGGAAACCCTCTTTGGAAGCAAAGTAGCGGTCGTAGTGGTTGCGCGGATCGTGCTCGCGACCCTCTACCGATAACACCAGAGTGTCAGGGTGGCGGCGTTTCCAATCCTCCCAGGTGATCTTATCGGCGCCTTCGGCCTTGCGCAGCTGCTGCCCTTTAGCGGGGCCGTGGATGGCGTTTTCTTGGATGATTGACCAATGCGAGCCAGTCTCGCGGTCGAGCATCACCAAGCCGGCGTTGAGCAAGCCGCCGCTGGCTTCGAAGGTGTAGGTTTGGTTACTGTTTTGGCGGCTGTACACGACAGCCGTGTTGGCCAGCGGTCACCAAACAGCGGCAAACAAACTGCCGGCTACCTGGTGGTTGACCACTTCGTGCGCGTTGAGCAAATTGAGGTCGTAAGCGTAGGCCTCGCCGCCGTGAGCGAAGCCGAGCACCCAGGCTTGGTCGGGGATCTTCGCCTCAGAAGCGGTGACAAAGATCGGGTCGACCAAGGCGGCGATAGCGCCAACGGGCAATAGCTGCTCGAAACCCTCGACCGGGATCGGCTCCGGCAACTCAGGTTTCTTGGCGTCTTGCGCGTAGACCGGACTGAGAGCAGCCGCTGACAGTAGGGCGAACGACAGGACGGGCGCTCGATAGCGAGGACCTTTGAGCATTGAATCTCCTGGACTCGGGTGGAACTGCGACAGCAGTGTCTACGGCCTGGTGCGGGCTTCGGTTCATCAGCCGCGGCCGGCGTGGACGTTTGTCGATCTCAGCAGTTGCCGCGGGCGATAAAGCGGTCGAGCTGAGTGCCGGCCTGGCGCTGGACCTTGCCACGCAACCAGCCGCTCCAGCCGAGTAGGGTGCCGACTGGCCCCAGCGCTTGACTTGCCCAGCGGTGGAAGTCGAAGTCGTCGCGGTGCTCAAGAATCAGGCCGTCTTTGAAGGTGAAGGTGGCCTGAATGCGATTGTCGACCCGGCGGCCGGTGGTTCCGAAGATGTATTTGGCTCGCCAGCTGGCGCTGCCTTGGTGGTCGTCGGCCTCGACTTCAGCAAAGGTTAGCTCAAGCTGCCCTATGTCTACAACTTGTAGATCAAGGATTGAACAAGTGGAATCATGGAGCGGGGTCAGAAGTTGACTCGCCAGATGTGGGACGCGCACCGGCGAGTTGGATCAGCTCGCCCTTTCTTTGTGGAGTTGGCGGCGAAGACTTCTCAGGAAGGCCTGCATCGAAGGAGGCCCCTTGGGCGGCGATAGTGGCGCGGATAGCAAGATAGCTTCTTCGAAGAGAGGATCGGGATCGACCCCCATGGTGGCGGCTTTGGTGTAGAGCTTGTCCAGAGCTACATGGCACTCACGCCAATCCCGGACCAGATCCTCGATCGAGGCTGCCGCAAGGGCGCGGCGAGCTACGGCCTCCGCGTCGGGGTTTCGCTTTAGCTTCTTAGCGGATAAATGAATGTAGTCGAGTAGTATCGGCGAGAAGTTGTGCTTTGCTGCAACCTTGCGGATGTGCTCGCGACCCTCGTTATTCTCCTTGGGGTACCGGGCGCAGAGGCGGTCGAGAATGGGTGCCCAAATTGCCCATTTGCCGAATTGGCCGGCAGGAGCCTCGCACAATTGTTCCAGGCTTTCGCTGATAGGCACGTCGTCAATGTCTTGGGAAGTAGCTGACCTCCATTCTGCCAACCCCTCGGTATTGGGGAAGTTGAGCGCACCAAACCCGGTCAGAAAGCGCATTCTGAGAATCCTCGTTACCCAGGCGAGGGCCAGGAGCACGGCAACAATCTTAAGGATGCTCTCTATATGCTCGACCATCGCTTCCATCCTTGGCTTCTTCGAGTTAGGAAACCGACTTGGGTGGTCAGTCAGTCGCTCAGTCCCAGTCCAGCAAAAACGCCGATCTGGAATTCAGTGACCCGAGTTTTGCAGAAAATCTTTTCTTTCGCCAGGTCGGTCGACTGCGACATCCAGGGGAAGCGCGCTCGGTAGGGAGAACCTTCGAGCATTGACTCTCTTAGACTTAGGTGGATTCGTGATAGTCGTGTTTTCGCTCGGTAGCGGCTTCGGTTCAGCAGCCGCGGCCAGCGTGGACGTTGGTCGATCTCAGTTGTTTCCGCGGGCGATAAAGCGGGCGAGCTGAGTGCCGGCCTGGCGCTGGACCTTGCCGCGCAGCCAGCCGCTCCAGCCGAGTAGGGTGCCGACTGGCCCTAGCGCCTGACGTGCCCAGCGGTGAAAGTCAAAGTCGTCGCGGTGCTCAAGAATCAGGCCGTCTTTGAAAGAGAAACTGGCCTGGATACGGTTGTCGACCCGGCGCCCGGTGGCACCGAAGATGTACTTGGCTCGCCAGCTGGCACTGCCCTGGTGGTCGTCGGCGGCGACTTCAGCGAAGGTGAGCTCGAATTCCTTGGCGCGTTCGCAGAGCATCGTCCACATGGCGCCGACTCGCTCCCCTTCGAGTTCGAAAGCAGGGTCGCGAAAAGTCGCCTGCGGGTGATAGCAGGCGGCCATCGTAGCGCCGTCCTGACGGGCAAAGGCGGTGTAAAAGCGGGTGATCAGCTCGGCATTGGGATGGCTCAAGTGGGGCTCCTTCTGAGACTGGAATGGACCCCCATCCTACCTCCTGATCGATTGTCCTGAGGTAAGCGCGGTTAGAGTGCCGGGTAGCTCTCGCTTGGTTCAAGGCGACTTCGTTCTCACGTAGGCAATAGACCAATAGCGGTTAAGTGCATTTGTTCGCTCGGTTTGCTGGCTACCATCGGGCCAGCGGATTTGTATTTCGACTTCACCGCCATAGTCGCCGAGACCGAAATGCAGCCGTAGGTCCGATTGACTGAGCACGCCACCACCGCTTCTTACCTGGCGCACCTGCGAATGTTCGCCCGTGTGCAGGCCGACGCGGGCGCCGATCGCTTGGCGGTTGGATGGCGGGCCGACCAGCACCAGGCCGAGCCAATGACCGGGATTGGCAGTGCGATTCTCAAGTAGCGCTGGCGGGCCGTTGGTGCGGGTCACCAGCAGATCGAGCCGGCCGTCGTTGTTGAAATCGCCGCTAGCCAGGCCTCGGCTGACCGCGGCTTGCTGCCAAGGCCCGGTCGCCGCCGCTGGGCGAAAACTGCCGCCGCCCAGGTTCAGAAACAGCTGATCGGGCTGGGCGTAGGTCACCCCGGGTACGAACCGTTCGATGTTGTCCAGCACATGGCCGTTGGCTACGGCGAGGTCAAGGTCGCCGTCGTTGTCGGCGTCGAAGAGTTCGATTCCCCAGCCCAGGCGGCGGTAGGTCTGAGCATGCAGACCCGCTGCACGGGTCCGGTCGGTGAACAATCCGCCGCCGAGATTCCTGTAGATGCTGTTGGGTTCGAGGGAGAAATTGCTGACCACCAGGTCTTCGCGGCCATCGCCGTCAAGATCACCCAGCGCGACTCCCATCCCGGCCAGGGGCTCGCCGGCCTCTCCTAGCACCGCGCCAGAGAGCAGGGAAGCATCCTCGAACTGCCCTTGCCCAGAGTTGAGATACAGACGGTTGGGGGTGCCGTCGTTGGCCACGTAGAGATCGAGGTCGCCATCGAGGTCGAGGTCGGCCAGGACTACTCCTAAGCCCTTCTCGGTCGCCTGGCGACGAATTCCCCGCTCGCTGGCCTGGTCGCTGAAGGTACCGTCGCCATGATTGATATAGAGCGCATCGGGGACGCCGGCAAAGCGGCTGGGGTGGCAGTAGTAGTCGAGGGCACGGGCCCGGTCTGAGCACCGTGGGGGATTGCTGAAGGAGACGCTGAGATAGCGGCTGACGTAGAGATCGAGGTCGCCATCCCCATCGACATCGCCAAAGGCACAGCCCACGCTCCACAGGTCGCCGCCATCGATGCCAGCGCGCTTCGCCACCTCTTCGAAGCGGCCTTCGCCGGTCGCTCGGTAGAGACTATCGGGGCCAGCATTAGTGAGAAATAGATCGAGTCGGCCGTCGCCGTCCGCATCGCCGATACACAGCCCCATGCCATAGCCCTGATCGTCGACCCCCGCCTGCTTTGCCACTTCAACAAAACGGCCCCCGCGATTCTCATACAGGGCGTTGCGTGGCGCTGGCTGTAGCTGGGAACCTGGAGTCGCGGCACCGTTCAATAGGTAGATGTCGAGGTCGCCGTCACCATCGAAGTCGACAAAGCCGCCGCCGCTGGCCACGGTCTCGATCAAATATCGTCGGCCTGAGCGGCCATCCTGATGCTTGAAGTCGAGCCCCACGTCGGCCGCCACATCGATGAAGGAGGGATCGGTGGCCACCGCGGCGGCGGTTATCAACAGCAGGGCGATCAGGCTCATTCTTTTCCCTTTGGCGCCAGTCGTTGGTGCCGGCGGAAGTTGTCGAGTGCCGCCGTGTTCTGGGGGGCGCGGTCGAGCAGAGAGCTGGCGGCCTGTCGATCACCAGCCGTCAGTAAGACCTTGGCAAGTTCGAGTCGCCAAGGGACGTTCCAAGGCGCCAGATCCAGTGCCCGAGACAGCGACCGGCGGGCGCCGCCGAGGTTGTTGGTCACCTGCTCGAGTCGGCCGAGCAAGAGGTGGTAGCGGGCGAGGTGAGGATCT
Organism: Candidatus Multivoradales bacterium; assembly: GCA_965248925.1. Taxonomy (GTDB): domain Bacteria; phylum Acidobacteriota; class Thermoanaerobaculia; order Multivoradales; family J023; genus CBDFLE01. The sequence goes on from CBDFLE010000006.1 coordinate 4,699,309, forward strand.
AGCTCGAGTCCGGCCAGCAGCAGCTCCCGAGCTTCGTCGAGCTGGTCGCTGGCCAACAAGGTCGAGGCCAGGCCCGCACGAGCATGTTGGCTCGCCGGCTGCTCGGCGAGCGCCTGGCGAAAGAGCTGCTCTGCCAGATTTCGCTGGTCCCGTCGCAGGAGGAGGTCGGCGAGTCCGAGACGCTCGTCCACACTCAGGGCCGGGTCTTCGATGAGGTCGGGCAGCGCTAGCAAAGCCTGGTCGACGAAGCCTGCTTCGAGCCGCAAGCGTGCTTGCCGCAGGCGAATCGCTAGCGAGTCCGGCAAGTCGTGGGCTAGTGACCGCAGGACTCGTAGGCTCTCGATGGCCGACAAGGGGCCACCTTGCGGCCCGCCGTGGGACATTTCTGTCAGACCTGCATGGATCTCCAAAGCTCGCTTTGCCGCTTCTCGCTGGCCGGCGGAAAGTCGCAGGCGCCCCAACAAATACCAATTTGCAGGTGCCAACGGATCGAGCCGTGCCGCCCATTCCGCGTGCTGTTGGGCTCGTCGGCGATCGTCGAGTTGGTGGGCGATCGACGCCGCCAGTGCCTGGCACCGGGCATCTTGGCGCCGGCCATCTTCAGTATCCAGGCAGGGCGCCAGGGCCTCCCACGCCTCGTGCGGGTTCGCCAGTGCCAGCGCCTCGGCCAGCAACAGGGCCTGTTCGACGCCCGGTTCGAGTTGTGCGGCGTGGCTTGTAGCCCGTAGTCCGTCGCCGAGAAGCAACAGCGCCTTGATATAGCGATGGCTGATCTCGGGATCGTCGGCGACCTGCTCGAGATAGCGCTCGAGGGCCGGCAGCGCCGGTTCCAGGCTTTGCCCAGGACCACTCAGCCAGGCGAGGGCCAATCCGCGCAATGACTCCAGTCGTGGTGGGTGGTTCGCCAAATCACTGCTCGCCAAATCACTGGCGTAGTACACCCGAGCCAGGTCGTAGCGCCGTTCGGCGAAGGCGTTGCGGGCACGGTGGTACTGGTCATCAGAAGATTCTTCTCGGCCACCGCAGGCGAGGGCCAGGGCGAAGCCGAGGGCCAGAACTAACCCAGAACATCGGTGGACCCAGCTCACCGACCTGCTCCAGGTTTCCCAGCCGTGGAGGTGCGGAGCGGGTCGCCTTCGCGCAGGTACCAGATCTGATCCATCGCCACCTGGTGGAAGGTCTGGCGCGAGTCACTCGCCGGCCACCAGACCTCGATCTCGGACAGTGCGGTCGCCTCGCCCAGGCCGATCTCCTGCTGCAAGCTGGAAGAACCAAAGCTGCCTCCGGTGCCGACTGTGGCGTGGACCTGGCGCGGTCCAGAGGGGGTGGCCAGTTCGAGCCGTAGCCGCACCCCGATCGCCGAACGATTCTCGCGCACTCCTTCGAGCCGCAGGGTAATCCAGTGTTGGCCGTGGCCGGGGTTCTCGAACAGTGCATTGCTGAAACCGTCGCCGGAGTAGGCCCCGCCGAGCACGGCGTAGAGATCCTGGTCGCCATCGCCATCGAGATCACCAAAGGCGACGGCGTGGCCCTTCTGCAAGTGACCGAAGCCACCCGCCGTGGTGACCTCGCCGAAGCGGCCGTCGCCGTGGTTGAGAAACATACGGTTGGGCACGATGGCGCGCAAATCCGGGGCGCCGGTGCCGACGTAGAAATCGAGCCAGCCGTCGTTGTCGAGATCCCCGAAACCGCTGCCCATGGCGTAGAGCACCTTGTCGAGCCCCGCCTGTTGGGTGCGGTCGCTGAAAGTGCCGTCGCGGTTGTTGTGGTAGAGGCGTGGCGTTTCGCCAGGGCTAGCGGTGCCGAGGTAGTCGGCGGCGACGTTGGCAGCGCCGGCCGCCAGATATTCGGCGTCGTAGGCAGCGACCAGGAGGTCGAGCCAGCCATCGTTGTCGTAGTCGAAGAACCAGGTGGGAAAGCTGTAGCGTGGTTCGCCGACGCCGGCTTCGGCGGTCACTTCACGAAATCTACGGCCGCCATCGGCCGCCGCCTCGTTGTGCAGCAGGAGGTTGGGTTCGAGCATCCGGGTGAGGTAGAGGTCGAGCCAGCCGTCGTTGTCGTAGTCGCCCCAGACCACCCCTTTGACATAGCCCACTACCGCCGCGCCGACCTGCGCCGCGATCTCGGTGAAGGTGCCGTCGCGGTTGTTGCGATACAGCTCGCAGGGATGGCGATCTGCACCCAGCGATTCGTTGCCGATCATCAGATCGAGCCAGCCATCGTGATCGAAATCGCCCCAGGCCGCGGTTTGGGTCGGGTGAAAACTAAGCAGGCCGGCGGCTACTGTTACCTCTTCGAAACGACCCCCCAGGTTGTGCAGCAACGAGTTCGGATGGCGGCCTTCGGGCCCCAGCCAGGCACCGCGAAGCACCAAAATGTCCGCCAGACCATCGTTGTCGTAGTCGGCGTGGATCAGGTTCAGGCCACCGCCGAGGCCGCTCAGCCCGGCGCTGGCGGTGCGCTCTTCGAAGGCCAGTCGATCTTGGCCAGCGTCGTCACCACGGTTGCGGAAGAACCGCAGGGGGTCGAGCAGACCCCACGACGAGGTCAGGATGTCGAGGTGGCCGTCGCCATCCAGATCTTCGACCACCACGCCGCCGGCCAAGCCGAATGCCGCGACTCCGGCATCGGCCGCTACATCATGAAAGCGGCCGATGTCGTCCGTCGAGGCGAAAACCGCTGGATCAATCCGCCAAGGCTCGGCCACCCCTTGTGGATACTCACCGACGGTCATTGCCGCCAGGTTGAGCAGCCAGCGGGCGTCGAGATCGTCGGGGTCTTCCCGCAGCAGGGTAGTCAACTCCGCCAGCGCTCGCCGCGAAGCTCCTTGCCGTCGGTGGAAGCCCTCAGCGGCGATCGGCGCCAGGCACGAGGCGCTGGTGTGATCGGCGATGCAGTTTTGCTGCTCGCCAAGGCGCAAGTAGGCCAGCGCTAGCAAGGAGTGCAGCTGGCGGCGCAGCTCTGGGAGATCAGAATCCAGGAACTTCAAGGCTCCTTCGAGGCGGGAGATGGCTGCCTCTGTCCGCCCGGCGCGCAGCTCTTCCCGCGCCGTGCGCAAGGTTGCCTTGGCTTGGCCGGAGGGATCGGTGGGCGACTCGAGAGCAGCAAAGTGGTCGGCGCGAGCCTGGTTGAGATAGACATTGCGCAGGGGTCGGGAATTGGCAGCAAGGAGTCGCAGCCGTCCAGCCATCAGCCTGTTACTGGCCAGTACCGAGTGCTCATCAATGGTCGCGGGTCGGCAGCCAACAAGGGTGAGAGCGATCGCCAGGCCGGCCAGGCAAAGGCCGAATTTTAGACTGTGGAATTCCTGCTGTACCATCGAGATCTCGCCGCGTGGACAGTAAAGTAGCCCTTGAGCACCCCTTGAGGTGCCCGCCAAGACCGGCGGTCGTTGCAGAGGACTTCACTGAGTATAGGACGAGATGAACTTGATCACGAATTACCCATCCAGGCGTGTGAACCCGGCGCTGCAGAGACGATTCTGGAGCTTTGCAAGAGGGTTGGCGAGTGGCCTGGTCTGCTCGGCCTTGCTTGCGGACTGTGTGGCCACCTCTAAGTGCCCGACGCCACTCCTCCGCTACCTTGGCGGTGAAGTCACGGCTGCTGAGTATCACAGCTGGCTAGAGCTTACCGAGGGCGAGGACGATGCCGACCGGCGGCAGCAGACACTGACCACTATCGCCGTTCAGGAGGCTCTGGCCGATGCGGCCCGCAAGCGCGGCGCGGCGGGGCAACCCCCTCTACGTTGGGCGCTACTCAACCTCGAGAGCCATCTCTTGGAGAGGGCTCTGCGGCTTGAAATGGCGAGTGAAATCAGCATCGACGAGCAGCAGATCGCCACTTGGTTGGAGCAGCATCGAGAGCGCATGGATCGGCCCCGGCGGGTGCGTCTAGAGAATATTTTCAAACAGGTCGACGACGCAGCAGACCTCAATGCCTCGCGCTTGGCGATGGCAGCGATTCGCCAACGGCTGCTCGCTGGTGAAGATTGGGCCGCGGTTGCATTGGCTGAGTCCGATTCTCAGACCAGATTTCGCCGTGGCAGCATCGGCTGGGTCAAGCCGGGTATTCTCGATCCGGCGATCGAAAGTGTGGCCTTCGCTCTCGCTTCAGGCGAGATCAGCGAAGTGATCGAAACCGAGGCCGGCTTGACTCTCCTACGCTGCGAGAGGGTCGAGGAAGAGCAGCGGCCTGACGTGCTGGAAAAGCGCCAGCGAGCGCAGCGCAATTTGCGTCGTCAACAGAGGCAAGAGCAGTGGCAAGCGCTGAAGTCAGAATTGCTGGCCTCGGTTAGTTTTGACCGCGAAAAGGCTCGGCTGCTCTCTACCCCCAAAGACTCGGTGATTGTTCGCGCCGAGGGTGGTTGGAGTCTGTCGCTGGCGGCGATCGAGGGGCTGCTGCGTTTTCGCGGAGTTCACCGTCCACTCGCTGATCTGCCTGAAGAGAGAGTTGGCGAGCTGCTCGAAACTCTCGCCACCCGGCTGCAAGCGGCCGACCGAGCTCGCTCTATGGGTCTGGACCAGGATCGGGAACTCCAAGCCAAACTACATTGGCAGAGGCTGCTGGCGCTGGCCGCCGACGAATTGGGACACCGGGTCGAAGTGCGCTTCGAGTCTCTGAGCGAAGAGCAGATCCGGGCTTACTTCGAAGACCATCGCGAAGACTTCCAATGGCTCGAGAGCTTTCGCCTGGAGGCGATTTCGATGCGTGCGGAAGCGGCCGAATTGCGCCAGCGCTACGCCTTTGCCCAGCGCCTCGAGGGCGATTTGCGGGCGAGTCGGATCAGCTTTGCTGAGGCGGCTCGGCGCTATTCACAGCTGCCTTCGGCCAGTCGAGGTGGGGCGCTCGGGTGGCTCGATCGGCAGCAGGTGGCGGCCCTGGGGCCTTTTCTTTTCAAGAGCGTGACCAGGCTTGCAGCTGGCGAGCTTGGTCGGCTGGTGCAACAGCCCGACTCACTGCCTCGAGACGGTCATACCTTATGGCTGGTGCGGCTGTTGGAGAAACGCGCGGCCCGACCTATGAGTTTTGCCGAAGCGCGTCGGCACGCCGAGAATGCCCTGGGCAACGAGCAGACCCGAGAGATTCAGCGCCAGCTAGAAGAGGAGCTGGTCACGGAACTCGAACTCCGGTGGATTGGGGAGCCTTCGCCGTAGTTCGGTGGCGGCCGGTTGGCTGTTCTTTTCGAGCCAACGAAAAAGGCGCCCCCGCAGGGACGCCTTTAGATTCTGTCGTAGCAGATCGAATCAGTCGATCGAGAAGCTCATCAGCTCCACCGGAACCAGGTTGCCGGAAGCGCGAAGCATCGCGTTGGCGACCGAGTTCGGGGTGTAGTTGCCGCCGCTTAAGTCTTCGACCGCCATGCCGTGGAAGCCTTGGCCAGCCACCGTGCCGGCGGAGTCGAAGCCGACACAATCGTTACCACATGGGGTGGTCCCAGCGGTCGAACCGGCGGGTGGATTCCACACCCCAGCCATGAAGTTGAGATCGGTGCCGGTGAGGGTGGTACCCAACGAAACCGTGTTGAACGAACCGGGCAGCAAGCCGGTAATATTCGCCGAGGTCAGGGCGGTGGCAACACCCCCGGTGTCGGGTGGGCCGAAGATGGTCATGAAGGCGTTGTTGGAAGCGGTGGTGCTGCTGTTGACGATGGCCATGAAAACAGTGAGTTGGGTGATAGTGACGGTGGCTTTGCCGCCGCCGATGGCGCCACCGCTGACCGAGTTGAAGTTGTTGCCAAAGGCGAAGTTGTCGCCGATGGCCGGGATGGCGCCAACGCTGCTGAAGACCCCTGTGTCATAGGTGATCGAGATGTTGGTGGTCCGTCGCGGCGCCTCGTGCTGGACACCGGTCTTCAAATCACCTTGGAAGCCGGGGCCAGCTTGGGCCGACTCGGCGTCTTTCATCGCCTGAACAGCCGCCTGGCGCTCAGCTTTGGACATCGAGGCGAACTTGGCTTGGGTAGTATTCCGGCCAACATTCTCCGCCGTTACCTGCAAGGCACCGGCGACGAGTAGGGTCAAGCTCAAACCAAAAGCGGTCTTACGCATTGCTTCTCCTAGATTCTGCAGCGGCCAGTCGGCCCTGATTGGCTCAAACTAGGTGTTCCCAGCAGGAATCTAGCTCCGCCGATGGTTTCGCTCAAACATCTTGTGGGATTCGAAAACCATCGGAGGATAGCATGGAGTCAGTGTCCTAGGGACGATGGCACGGAGGTGATTTCAGCCGGGCCAATTCATCTGGGCGGCGTCACGGCGGCGATGTCACAAGTGCTGGTGTCACAAGTGGTGGTGTCACAGTAGTGGTGGTGTCACAGTAGTGGTGGTGTCACAGTAGTGGTGGTGTCACAGTAGTGGTGGTGTCACAGTAGTGGTGGTGTCACAGTAGTGGTGGTGTCACAGTAGTGGCCAGGCGTTGTTCGACAATCACCAATCCAGCTCTGTCGAGTACCTCGTCGACCAACTGGCGGAAGACCTCGGGGCCGTGACGCTCGAGAAAAGCGGTGCGTATGGCCGCTTCGGCTTGCTCGAACGAGAGTGGCTCCGGCTCGCGTCGATCAACGACTTCGAAGATAGCGATTGCCCCCGCGCCGGTAGTGTAGGGCGGTGACACCTCACCCGTGCCCAGGCGACCGATGAACAGCGCCGCTTTAGGTTCGCGGCTGCTCAAGTGGTCGAGGTCTTGCCAGTCGAGTTCTTCCAGTTCGCCGCCGAGTCTCTCTTGCAGCGCCTGGAGGTCGAGTCGACCAGCTTCGATCTCAGCTCTTGCCGCCTCCAGCTCGGCCATTCTCTGGCTGGCCTCGGACCCGACCGACAGGGTCAAGCGGCGGAGGCGCACCTGCAGCGGTGAGTTGAAGCGCCGACGATTGTCGGCGTAGAAGGTCTGCAGGCGTTGTTGGAGGCCATCGAGCCTGCCGGCGATCAGTTGGTGCCGGTAGCGTGCGAGCAAGAGATCCTGAGCCCGCAGGTCGATCCCGGCCTGGGCTTCGGCGCTGAGCTCCTCTCCGGCTACGATTGCTGTCAGGTAAACCTGCTCTCGCTGCACCATGGCGTTGAGGACTCGCAAGGAAATGCCTTGGGGAGCTTGCAGCCGCTGATTGGCTTGCAGCTGCCGCTGTTCCTGGGCGATCAGTCGGCGGAAGCGGCGTAGGCCGAGGTTGAGCTCGCCGATTCTCAGCACCACGGCCTGTGGGTCGTTGGCCCGCAGCAACGCTTCGAGTTCGTCGGTATCAGGTACAAAACTGTCCGGCGGCAGTTCCAACCGATCGATGATCGCCGCCACCGCGATTCGTCGCTGCTCTGCCAGGAGCTGTTGCCGCAAGCTCGATCGCACCTCGGCGAAGGACGCTTGACGGGCTGGGGCTATGGACTCGACAAGGAATAGATGAACGCCATCGGCGGCGACCAGCGGCTGGCTGGGAACTTTTTCTTCGAGACTGAAGATTGCGTTTTCGAAGGTGAGCGGTAGCTGGCCGCGGACGATACGGCCGATGAGTCCTTGTTGATGCCGCGATTCAGAATCGGAGACCTCGGCGGCCAGCAGGGCGATGTTCTCACCGCTGGTTATCCGCTGGCGTAATTGTTCGAGTTCGGCTACCAAGTCTTCGCTGCTGGCCGCGGCGGTGCGGCGTTTAAAGATGTGGTAGACGGCTCGCGCTTCGGGTTGTGCAAAGCGCCGCGGGTTGTGGTCGAAAATGGCTTGCAGGTCGGCCTCTGACGGCTCTGCCAGCGGCGGTAGCAAGCCCTCGATATGTTGCTTGGCCAGAGTCTGACGACTCAGACCGTCCATCTCACTGCGAAGTTCAGGGGCCTGATCGAGCCCCTGCTGTTTCGCTTCAGCGAGCAGCAGGCGGTTCAGGACCAGTTGGCGAATCAGCTGACGAAAAGGCTCTAGCTCGCCTGCTTGGTAGCTATTTCGCTGCTCCGTGGGCAGCGCGAGCACTGCCCGGTCGAGATCGGCGGCGGTCACTACTCCGCCCTGATAGGTCGCTACTGCATCGCCATCCGGCGCTGGTAGCGGCGCCTCGGGGGTGCAAGCGAGGGCCAGGAAGACCCAGGGGCAGAGGAGTTTGAAGCTCATTTCGCGGTCTCGAGGAGTGCGGCTGCAGCCAGCCCCTCCGGGCTGTCGGGCGCCGTGGTCTGGAACCCGGCCATGGCCGCCTGGGCTTGCTCTCTGTGGCCGAGGGCGAGGGCCGTGGCAACCGCCGCATATCGAGCCTGCGAGTAGCCTGGTTCGATTTCGACCGCTCGTTCAAAGTGTTCGAGAGCCTCCACCGAACGGCCTTGTTCGAGCAACATGGCGGCGAAGTTGAAATGGCCTCGGGCGTAGTAGGGCATCTCAGTGAGAGCCTGTCGAAAGAGGTCGCTAGCACCCTCGAAATCACCGCCCTGGGCCTGACGCACGGCGAGATCGACCCGCGCTGGCGCAAACCTTGGGGTGATCTCCAAGGCTTGCTGCAGTGCCTTCTGTTCCTGATCGGGTTGGTCAGTCGCGGCGTAGATGCTGGCCAGCATCCACTGACCCATGGCGCTCGGCGCAGTCTGTTGCTGGCTCTCGACCAGGGTCAAGGCACGCCCCGGATCTCCTTGTTTGAAGAGATGTGAAGCGATCAGCATCAGGGTAGCCTCGGTGGGCAGAGCTTGAGGGTTGAGTTCGCGCACTAGGTCGAGGGTGGCCAGGGCCTCTTCCACCTGGTCGAGACCGAGTTCGGCGCGGGCCCGCAGCTGGAGGTAGAACGCATTTTGCGGATGGCGCTCGAGCAGCACTTCGATCACCCGCTTGGCGGCTAGGGGACGCTGATCGAAGAGCAGTTGCTTAGCGCTGCTCAGCTCGTTGATATCGTCGACTTGGTCCTGGGGGGGCGTACCATCTTGGCGCAGTTGTTCATTGATCGTCGGCAGCTCGCCGAGTCGGCTGTGGATATAGCCCAACGCCTCGAGCCGGCGGCGGGTCTCCTCGTCCATCTCCGTCACCGCTGCTGCATCGCCGCGAGCGTGACGGTCCAAGAAGGATGCTAGCTGGCGTTCTAGCTCAAGCGCCAAGTCGCCCTGCTCGGCGATCAGATCGTGATGCTCGTGCGGATCCGCTTCCAGGTCGTAGAGTTCCGGCCGCGGGCCATGGATGTACTTGTGTTGGCGGCTGAACAGCACCCGCAGCTCGCCGAGATCGTGGGCGAATCGGGGCGCCAGGGTCTCGGCGTATTGGGGCCGGGGAAAGCCGGCCACCGAGCCGCCACGATGATCGATTAGCGGTCGCAAGCTCTGGCCTTGGAAGGCCTCTGGGGAGGTGATGCCGAGCAGATCTAGGACGGTCGGCGCGACATCGACGCTCGCCACTCGTTGCGGCACTACCACGCCGCCCGCTCGTCCCGGAATGCTCAAGATCAGCGGCACATGCAGGGTGGAGTTGTAGGCTAGGGTCGAGTGGGTGAGTTCGCCGTGTTCTCCCTGGCCTTCGCCGTGATCGGCGGTGAAGACGATCAGGGTGTGGTCGAGCACTCCCAACTGGTTCAGATGATCGAGCAGCTCGCCGAAGGCCTCGTCGGCGTAGGCGATTTCGCCGTCATATGGATCGTCGACGAAGAGTTGATCATAGGGTGGGGGCGGCGAATAGGGCTGATGCGGATCGAAGTAGTGCGCCCAAGCGAAGAAGGGCTCTTGGTGATGCTGATCAAGCCACGGCAGTAGCGCGTCGTTGACCAACGAAGCTGGGCGTTCGTCGAAGTACAGTCCGGTCTTGAGCACTGCCCTTTGGCCGAGAAGGTTCTGGTAAGCGGCGGCGAAGTTGTCGTCGTAGAGTTCGAAACCCTGGTCGGCGCCGAAGCGGGCGGACAAAGGGAAGGCGCCCACTGCCGCGGCGGTGCGGTAGCCCACCGCGGCGAGAGTCTCGGCCAGAGTTTCATGGCTGTCGCTCAGGTGGAAAATGCCGTTGTCCCGCACCCCATGGGCCAGCGGGTAGAGGCCGGTCAAGAGGGTCGAATGGGAGGGAAGGGTTACCGGCACGGCAGTGAAAGCTCGCTCGAAGCGAAAGCCCTCGGCCGCCAGGGCATCGAGGTTGGGGGTCGCGGCGCGCTCGCGGCCATAGCAGCCGATGCGGTCCGCCCGAGTGGTATCGAAGGTCACCAGCAGGAGGTTCCAACGGGGCGTGCGACTGCAAGACGTACACACCAGAGCGAGCACCGCGAGGGCGATGAATCGAAGTCCGCGAATCATTGTTGTTCTAGGTCGGTGGGACCAGGCGAGCCGCGCGATCCGGCGCGCGACTCATCGCTCAGCCGCTCAGTCCCAGTCCAGCGAGGCGCCAATCTGGTATTCGGTGACCCGAGTCTCGAAGAAGTTCTTCTCCTTCGCCAAGTCGGTCGATTGCGACATCCAGGGGAAGGGGTTCTGCTTGTTGTAGCGCTTGTCGAGGCCCAGGCGGTTGAGGCGGCGGTCGGCGATGTGTTCGACGTATTCAGCGAATTGGTCAGCATTGATTCCCAGCAGGCCCTCGGGGCAGGCGTCGTAGGCGTAGGCTTGCTCGAGTTCGACGGCGCGGTCGACCAGCAGGATGATCTCATTCTTGAAATCCTCGGTCCAGGCTTCCGGGAACTCGGTCTTGATAGTGTTGATCAAGTCGCAGCCGAAGGCCAGGTGGATCGACTCGTCGCGCATGATGTACTCGAATTGCTCGCCGATGCCGATCATCTTGTTCTGCCGCTTGAGCGCTAGCATCATGGCGAATCCGGCGTAGAAGAAAATCCCCTCCATGATGACATAGAAGCCCACCAGGTCGCGCAGGAAGCGCTGCACATTCTCGGTGCCTTCGGTGGTGAAGGTCGGATCGAGCACCGATTGGGTGAGGCTGACAACGAAATCATCCTTGGCCTTGATCGACGGGATGGTCTCGTACATGTTGAAGATCTCGTCCGGATCGAGGCCCAAGGTGTCGCAGCAGTAGATGAAGGTGTCGGTGTGCACCGCCTCTTCGTAGCCCTGGCGCAGCAGATATTGGCGCGCTTCCGGGTTGGTGACGTGGTTGTAGACCGCCAGAACGATGTTGTTGGCGGTCAGCGATTCGGCGGTGGAGAAGAAACCCAGGTTCCACAAGATCAGCCGCCGTTCGCTGCTCGACAGCACGCGATCGGACTTCCACTGCTCGACATCCTTCTGCATCGAGATCTCTTCCGGTGTCCAGTTGTTGTTGACCCCGTTCTTGTAATGCTCGCGCGCCCACATGTAGCGCATCGGCAGGATCTTATTGGGGTCGGTCTTACGATTGTTGATGATCGGCACGGGAACTCTCCTGGGGGAGCTGGGGGGCTCGTGGCGCGGGCGCGGTGACGACCGCGCCCCTGGGTTACTAGAAAGTACTTACTGGCAAGCTTCGCACTCCGGATCCTCGATCCGGCACAGCTTGGGCTCTTCGGCGGGCTTGCCGTTGGCGGCGGTCGCCGGGTGGTCGGCACTGTCGGCGACCTGCGGTTGCGCAGCCTCGCCGGTGGCCATGCCATCGGCGGCCAGGGGAGGTGCGGTGGCGCCCTGACTACGCATTTGGGTGTAGCCGAACTTAGTGGCGTCGACAGTGGATTTCTCGATCTGTGTCGCCGCCAGCGTGCGCAGGTAGTAGGTGGTCTTGAGGCCCATCTTCCAAGCCGCGATGTAGGTCTCCGACAGCTTCTTGCCGGAGGTGCCGGTCATGAAGACATTGTGCGCCTGGCTCTGATCGATCCACTTGGTGCGCGCGGCGGTCATCTTCAAGGCCCAGATCGGGTCGATCTGGAAGGCTTCTCGATATTTGACCTTGAGTTCCTCGGGGATGGCGGCGATGCGCGACACGTTGCCATCGTAGGCCTTGAGCTGCTCCAGGGTTTCGTCGTTCCACAAGCCGAGTTTCTTGAGATCGGCAATCAGATACTGATTGACCACCGTGAACTCGCCCGAGATGTTGGCCTTGACGTAGATGTTCTTGTAGATCGGCTCGATGCAGGGGAAGCAGCCGGAAATATTCGAGATGGTCGCCGTCGGTGCGATCGCCATGGTGTTGGAGTTGCGCATGCCGTGCTGGCGCAGGTGCTCGCGCACCGGTGCCCAATCAAGGCGCACGGTACGCGAGACTTCTACCGGCAGGCCGCGCTCCTCCTCCAATAGGTCGATGGTGTCGATCGGTAGCAGGCCACGCTGCCATTTCGAACCCTCATAGGAGGCGTAAGCACCACGCTCCTTGGCCAACTCGCTGGAACCCAGAATGGCGTTGTAGGAGATCAGCTCCATCACCCGATCGGCGAACTCTAACGCCGCCTCGGACTTGAATGGCGCATCGATCTTGAACAACGCGTCTTGCAGACCCATCAGGCCCAGGCCCACCGGCCGATGCTGCAAATTGGAGTTCTTGGCTTCGGGAGTGGGGTAGAAGTTGATGTCGACCACGTTGTCGAGCATCCGCATGGCGGTGCGCACGGTGCGCGCCAGACGCTCCGCGTCGAGTTGGCCGCCGCTGACGTGGCGCGCCAGGTTGACCGAGCCCAGATTGCACACCGCGGTTTCTTCAGCCGAGGTGTTGAGGGTGATCTCGGTGCATAGGTTCGAGCTGTGGATGACGCCGACGTGGTCCTGCGGCGAGCGGATGTTGCAGGGGTCCTTGAAGGTGATCCAAGGATGGCCGGTCTCGAACAGCATGGTCAGCATCTTGCGCCACAGCTTCTTCGCCGGTAGGCGCTTGAAGAGGGCGATCTCGCCGCGGTCCACCCGCTGCTCGTAAGCGATGTAGCGGCGTTCGAAATCGCTGCCGTAGGTACCGTGCAGGTCGGGGGTCTCGTCGGGGGAAAAGAGAGTCCACTCCTTGTCGGCGATCACCCGTTTCATGAACAGGTCCGGAATCCAGTTGGCGGTGTTCATGTCGTGGGTGCGGCGGCGCTCGTCACCGGTGTTCTTGCGCAGGTCGAGGAAGTCCTCGATGTCGTAGTGCCAGGTCTCAAGGTAGGCGCAGGTGGCGCCGCGCCGCTTGCCGCTGCGGTTGATCGCGTTGGTGACATCGTTGGCGATCTTGAGGAAGGGAATGACCCCCTGGCTCTCGACCTTGGTCGACTTGATCGCCGAACCGGTGCCGCGGATATTCGACCAATCGTTGCCGATCCCCCCCGACCACTTCGACAGCTGTGAGTTGTCGCCCAGGCATTTGAAGATCTGCCGCAGATCGTCGTCGATGGTAGTCAAGTAGCAGGAGCTGAGCTGCGGATGGGTGGTGCCGGCGTGGAACATGGTCGGGGTCGAGGGCACATAGAGCAGCTGCGACATCAGCTCATAGAACTCGATCGCCCAATCTTCGGTCTGCTCTTCTTTGATCGCCAAGCCCATTGCCACCCGCATCCAAAACGCCTGCGGCAGCTCGCCGCAGTATTCGCCGGTGCGGATGAAGTAGCGCTCGTAGAGGGTCTGCAAGCCGAGGAAGTTGAATTCGTAGTCGCGCCCCGGCCGCAAGGCTTTGGCTAGCCGATCGAGATCCATCTTCGCCATCCGTGGATCTAGATTGCCCTGGGTGGCGTGGCTCTGGATGCCGGACACAAAGGCCCGGCGGTAGATATCGGCCCGCTCATCGGCGGTGGTCGAAACCCCGATCACCTCTTTGTAGAGCCGTTGCAGCAGCAGCCGGGCGGCGAGGTAGCCGTAGGCTGGATCGCGCTCGATGAAGCTGGCCGAGGCCAGCACCAACGCGCGGTCGATATTCTGCGTGGTGACTTCGTCGTAGACGTTCTTGATCACCTCGCGCACCACGTTTTCGACATCGATGGTGCCGTTCAAACCGCGGGAGTTGCGGCGAATCGACTCATCGAGCTTCTTGACGTTGAACAGCTGGGTACGGCGATCGCGCTTCTTGACCGTCAGCTTGCCCAGCTTGGCGCTTTCCAAGGTACGCTGCTTGGACTCTTCGCGGGCCATCTGGCGATTGGCGCGATAGAGGATGTAGGCCTTGGAGATCTCGTACAGCTGGCCGCGGACCAGGTGTTTCTCGACAATGTCCTGAATATTTTCGACGTTGGGGTAAAAGTCGACGAAGCGCTGTTCGATCTCGTTGCAGACCGTATTAGTCAACTCGTCGAGCTGAGCGTCTGGCACCGGGGTACCCACCGCTTGCACGGCCTTGTCGATGGCGGCTCTGATACGCACTCCATCGAAGGCCACAACCTCCCCCGTTCGCTTGACGACTCGCAGCTCCAGCATGTCCAATCCTCCGCTCCTTGACGGCTCGCTATCGCGGCCTCGATGGCCCAGTATCACAGTCAGAATCTGGGTTAAATTTTTTTTCACGCCCCTCCGGGCAGCGCTCTGCCCTGGGCGGACGCTCGATTACCGTCTCCCGCTGGTCTGTTTATTCGGCCGCGCCAAGTCAAACCTTACGTTTCTAAGAGGTTATGCGACCGTCGCTATATCTTCGCGGAACCTTGAGGCAGACTACAAGATGTAGTTGCTGGCTGTCAAGCATCCCCAAGATACTGCGGTTCTGTCTGCAAGTCGTATATTTCTCAGGGGGTTAGAGCGGCCCTAATTGCGGCCTATGCAGACGAATTCATTAATAAGTGTGGTGCAAAGCCCGGCGCTCCGCAGGTGTCTCCCGTGCACATCCCGTTGTGCAGATCTGAGGGCCGATTCGCACAGAAAGTTGTGCACTTCAGCGAGGTCAGGGCCGTCCTCTTGGGCGCCGGTGAGCTACTCAGCGGGAGCCGCGGGATCGGCGCTCGCCGAGGGGGGAACTAGAGGATAGAATTCACTTCCCGATCTAGTTCTAGAACCGTCCGGTAGATTCAATCTCGAGGAAGCACAGATGCGCCTACTTTTCGTCACTCCCGCCATCGGCATACGCGGTCTTGTCATTGCCTTGTTGGCCGCGCTGGCGTCCACTGCCGATGCCGGCACTTTGCACGACCCACGTGAGATCCACCTGGCCGACGTGCGGCAGCTGACTTTCGGCGGCGAAAACGCTGAGGCCTACTGGTCGCCGGACGGCTCTGAGCTGATCTACCAGGCCAAGGTGCCGCCTTACAGCTGTGATCAGATCTTTCGCATGGATCCGCGCCAGCCAGGCGAGCCACAGCTGGTCTCGACCGGCAAGGGTCGTACCACCTGCGCTTACTTCAGCTATCCCAAGGGCGCCCGGGTGATCTATTCCTCGACCCATCAGGAAGACCCGTTGTGTCCGCCGACGCCGGATTTCTCTCAGGGCTACGTCTGGCCGATCTACTCCAGCTACGAGCTTTACGATGCGGCGGTCGACGGCAGCGACCTGCGGCGGCTGACCGACAACCAGGCTTACGATGCCGAGGCCACGATGTGTCCGCTCGACGGTTCGGTGATTTTCACCTCAACCCGCGATGGCGATCTGGAACTCTACCGGATGAAGGCCGATGGCTCAGAGGTGGTGCGCTTGACCGACACCCCGGGCTATGACGGTGGCGCCTTCTTTTCCGCCGATTGCACTCAGATTGTCTGGCGAGCGTCACGCCCGCAGGAAGGCAATGAGCTGGACGAGTATCGCCGCCTGCTTGAGCAGGGGCTGATCCAGCCTGGACGGCTGGAACTCTGGGTTGCCGATGCCGACGGCGCCAACCCGCGGCAGATCACCTATCTCGGAGCGGCCTCGTTTGCCCCTTATTTCTTTCCCAGCGGCCGGCGGATTATTTTCTCCTCCAATGCGGGCGATCCTCGCGGTCGGGAATTCGACTTGTGGGCGGTCGATGTCGACGGGACACACCTCGAGCGGATCACCTACACCTCCGGTTTTGATGGTTTCCCGGTGTTCTCTCCCGATGGTCGGTGGCTGGCCTTTGGCTCCAATCGCAACCAGGGCAAGCCTGGCGAGACCGATGTCTATGTCGCTCGCTGGTTGGAGGCCGAAGGGCCCACCGAGCCACAGATCGCCGACCGCTTGCAGGTCGCGGTGTCGTGGCTGGCCGACGATCAGCGCCAGGGGCGGGGGATCGGTACCGAGGGGTTGGAGGCCAGCGCAGTGTGGTTGGAGGAACAATTTGGCCGGCTGGGCCTACAGCCGGCAGGTGATGAGGGGCAAGCACGGCAGAGGTTTGAGGTGCCACTGTCGGTGGAGCCCGGAGCGGGCACGCGACTGGTAATCGACGGCCAGGAGATCGCCGCTGAAGAATTTCGCATCGCCTCCTTCAGTGCGCCGGGGACAGTGGCTGCCGAAGTGGTGCCGGTGGGCTACGGCATCAGCGCGCCAGAGGAGGGTGTTGACCACTACGCCGATCTCGCCGTGAACGGCAGGATTGTTGCCGTGCGACGCTTCACTCCCAGTGGCCCGCCCTTCGACAAAGCTGAGATCGAGCGCCGTTATGGCGATCTTCGGCACAAAGCCTGGGCGGCGCGCGAACATGGCGCTATCGGGGTGGTGATTGTCGATCTGCCGCTCAGCGCTGGTGAAGAAGAGCTGGCGGAGGAATTTCCCCTGCCCAAGTTGCGGGTCGACAATCGAGGAGATGCCGGCATACCGGTGGTGATCGCCACTCGCCAGGCGGCGGCGAGCCTCTTTACTGGCGGTCAGAAGGCAGAACTCAATGTCGAGGTCCTGCGCCACAGCCAGCCGGCGCACAACATCATCGAGCGAGTGGTCGCGGGTGGCGAGCCGTTGGCTGGCACGGTGGTGATCGGTGCCCACTACGACCATCTTGGATTGGGCGAGTCGGGTGGATCGCTAAGCCCTGAGGAGCAGCTGCCGCACAATGGTGCCGACGACAATGCTTCCGGCACGGCGGCTTTGCTCGAGATTGCCCGCGTGCTGCAAGCGCGGCGCGGCGAGCTGCGCCGCGATGTGGTTTTGGTGGCCTTTGCCGGTGAGGAGTCGGGGCTGTTGGGTTCGACCCACCTGACTCGCAATCCGCCGCCGGGTCTAGATCTTGGCGAGATCTACGCCATGCTCAATCTCGACATGGTGGGGCGCTTGCGGCGCAACAAATTGTCGGTGTTAGGGGGCGATTCGGCCGAGGAGTGGGCTGAGCTAGTCGAGCCCGCTTGCGAGCGGGTGGCGGTGGACTGCAACCTCAGCGGCGACGGCTATGGTCCCTCGGACCAGACCCCCTTCTACGCTGCCGGCATTCCGGTGCTACATTTTTTCACCGGCAGTCATGACGAATATCACAAGCCCAGCGACGATACCGAGTTGCTGAACTTTGCCGGCCTGGCCCAGGTGTCGCGTTTGGTCGCCGATCTGGGAGTGGCCTTGGCCCAACGCGACGCGCCACTGACTCTCAAGGAAGCGCCGCCGCTAGAGCCCCGTGGCGACGCCCGTTCCTACGGCGCTTCGCTGGGCACCATCCCTGACTATGCCGGTGACGACCGTCCCGGCGTCTTGCTTGCTGGCACGCGTCCCGGCGGCCCAGCTGATGCCGCCGGTATAAAGCGCGGCGACCTGCTGGTCGAGCTCGCTGGCCGCGAGGTGCGCGACATCTACGACTTTATGTACGTGCTGCGCCAGGGCAAGCCCGGCGAGACGGTTAGCGTGGTGGTCGATCGGGACGGCGAACGGGTTGAACTAGAGGTCACCTTCGGCAAGAGCCGGGGGATGCAATGAGCAGGATGGATTGGGTTTCGGAGATCTGGAACCCGTCGATAGACAAAGGAGGTCTCGTGGTCGTGACGCTCTCGTCCGAGTACCAGCTGACGATTCCTGAGTCGATTAGGGACTCTCTGGATCTGCGGCCGGGTCAGAAGATCCAAGCGATGATCAGCGGTGATCGAATCGAGCTGATTCCGCTGCGCCCAATGTCCGAGCTGCGTGGCTTCTTACCTGGTCTCGATACGACCCTTGAGCCGGAGACCGATCGGCTTTGAACTCAGTCGCCACGGCCAGCGCCGTGGCGACTGAGCGACCTTGCCTAAAAATCCTGGTGGTCGGCGGTCGGGCCGTAGATCGGCGGAATGGGTACGTCGTGGAGGCGCAGGTAGACTGATAGCTGGCCGCGGTGGTGGATCAAGTGATTCAGCACCCACACCCGCAATACCTGACCCTTGGGCATGTTGACCAGCTCAGTCTCGCCGTGGACCATCTTCCAGCCGTTGGCTAGGTCGGCGTCGGTGGTGGTTGCAGTGGTCTCGTTCCAGGTCTTGAGGCTAGCGTTGAATTTGTCGACGATTTGGTCGGTCGCGGTGGGTTCGGTGGCTGGCGGGAAGGTGGCAACGTCGAGCGTATCCATGCTCAGGATAGGGTCGGCCCAACCGGGGATCTCGGCAATGTGGTCGCCGAGCCGACCCAGGGTCATCGATTTCTCGTGCGGTTTCCAACTCAGCCGGTCGCTGGGAATCGACTCCAGCATCTTAAGAGTGCTTTGTGCTTCGTGGGCAAGTTCGGCAACCAGGGCTTGGATCATCGACATTTTGAGATTTCTCCTGAAGGTTAGGGGCTGATGCTAGCAGGCTTTGGGCGCGCGCAGCCGGCACCAAGGAGCAGCTGCTCAGCCGAGCTGGCGCTCAATTCGCCCGGCCAGCTGCTGACCGATGGCCAGGGCGGCGGTGGCGGCTGGTGAGGGGGCATTCACTAGATGCACTGAGCCGGGGCCTTCGACGATGTGGAAGTCGTCGACCAGGCCGCCACCTGGGGTGACCGCCTGGGCGCGCACTCCACAGCCAGCGTCGACCAAGTCCTCGGCGCGAATCCCCGGTACCAGGCGAGCCAGGGCGGCGGCGAAGCGGCGCTTGCTCATGGCCCGCGTTAACTCGCCGAGACCAGTACGCCAATAGCGCGCGGCCAAGCGCCAAAATCCAAGGTACCCAAAGGTGTCGATGGCATCTCGCCAAGCGAAGCTCCAGCGGGAGTAGCCGCTACGCATCAATGCCGGAACGGCGTTGGGGCCGGCTTCCAGAGTGCCGTCGATGCGGCGGGTGAAATGTACGCCGAGGAAGGGGAAGCGTGGGTCGGGAACCGGGTAGATCAGCCCCCGGACTAACTCTGAGCGAGCGCCGGGAATGGCAAAGTAGTCGCCACGGAAAGGCACGATGCGCAACCCCGGATCGACGCCGCAGAGCCGCGCCAGGCGATCTGATTCGAGCCCGGCGCAGCCCACCAGGAACGATGCTTCGAGGTCGCCGGCCGTGCTTTCGAGACGCCAACACTCACCCTGCCGCTGGCTGGTGACCAGTTTCCAGCCGAGTCGAACCTCACCACCCATGGCGTGTAAACGATCCGCCAGTACCCGGCTGACCAGACGGTAGTCGACCACCCCGGTCTCGGGCACCCACAATCCGGCGCAGCCGCGGGCGTGCGGTTCGTAGTGGGCTATCTGTTCGCGGTCGAGACGCAGCAGGCCGCGCAGGCCATTAGCGCGCCCGCGGCGTTCGAGTTCGGCCAGCGCCGGCAGCTCATTGGGAGCGGTTGCCAATACCAACTTGCCGCAACGATGATGGGGAATCTCATGCTGCTCGCAGAGCTGGTATAGGGCTTGCCGGCCGCTGACCGCCAGCTCTGCCTTGAGCGAGCCTGGAGGGTAGTAAAGCCCCGAGTGAATCACCCCGCTGTTGTGGCCGCTCTGGTGTCGCGCCACGCCGTCCTCGGCCTCTAGGACAACCACCCTTTGGCCGGCTTCGGCCAGGGCCACGGCGGTGGCCAGGCCGACGATGCCGGCACCGACGACGACCAGCGGTGGCTCAACGGGACGACGGGTCATTTCAACTTGGGGACTTCGGTGCCGTAGACATAGCGCTCGAACCAGGGCTGCCAATCGCTGCCGGTCATCTGATTGAGGATTCCCACCAGGTGGCGGGTCTCGCCCCAGCTGTCGCCGAAGTTTTTCAGCATCGAGCGCAGCAGAGCGATGAAGTAGCGATCGCCGTCCTTGTCCGAGCCCTGCTGTCGACGCAGCTCCAGGCCTAGGGCGTGCAAGACCAGCGGTCCGCGGTTGTAGAGCAGGTAACGCCGCGTCCAATCGTCGGAATCGGCATCGAAGGAAAGGAAATTGGCCAAGTAGATGCTGGCCTGGGGGCCGATCTGCTTGGAACGAGCCCGCCAACCGTTGAGCAGCTTGTTGAATTCGGCTTGACCACGCTTGCCGCCGTGCAGGGCCTGCAAGCACATTGCCGCCGAGTACTCAGCAAAGCTCTCGCTCAACCACTGTTCCTCGGCGGAGGGCCATTTGATGATGTGGCCCCACCAGGCGTGGGCGACTTCGTGGGCGAAACGCTCGTTGATGCCGCCCGAGAACAGCTGGCCGATGTCGCTCTGCAAGGGTTGGAAGGCTTCGTTGGTGATGAAGATGATTCCCGGCGGGGCGATGCCGAAGCCAAAGCTGTTGCGCTCGATCACTGTCATGTCGGGGAAGGGATAGGGCATGCCAAACAGGGACTCGTAATACTTGGTGGTGTGAAAGAACAGTTGGGTGAGCTTCCTCGACGCCTTCGGCTTGGCGATGCCATAGGAGGCGACGCGGCAGGTCTTCCCGTCTTGAGTTTCCTCGAAAAGAGAGTACTTGCCGGCTGCTATTACTGGAAACATGGTTGGCCGATCCAAGGTGGTGAGCAGTCGTTGGCCGCTCTCTTGCTCGTGGCGTTCGACCACTCGTCCCGAGGCAAATGGCATCAACGGCAACGGTACGTGAACGCTGATTTCGGTAGTGGTCAGCTCGCTACCCAGATCACCCATCGGGTACCAGGCCCAGGTCCCCAACGACCAGAAGTTGTCGCCGCCGTAGCGGATCGCCAGATCGCCAGCGGCTTGCACTCTGATCTCGCGACTCTGACCCGGCCCGAGCGGCGGTTCGAGAGCCACCAGTAAGCGGCCGTTCCGATGTAGGTAGTCCGCCGGCTGGCCGTCGACCTCCAGGGACTGCACCTGGTAAGGGCGCCGGCGTCCCTTTTCTTCGACATCCGCCATCAGGCTCGCGACCCATACGCGGGTAGAGCGTTGAGCGGTGATGCGGACCGTGGAGTCCGTGAGCACCCTCTCGGCGGTAGGATTCTCCACCTTGAGATCGAGGTGGACGGTGGTGGTCGGAGCCACCATGCCGCGCTCCCACCACGGCCGCCCGATCGGCTGATTGATCAAAGAGAGCCGGTAGTAACGGTGATGATCGTCGTCCTTGCGCTGGTCGTAACGGCGCACCCAGGAGAGCCGCTCTTCGCGCTCAAGCCGCGGATCGTAGCGCAGCAGGAAGATCTGTTGGTCCGACTTCATCAGGCCGTAGACGAAGTCGGGATTGTTGTCGGTCGCCGCCATCAGCGCGACCACCGGCTCCTCGAAGAAGGGATTGTCGAGGACCTTGCCGGCCCATTCGGGCAAGGCCGCTGGGCCAGACCTGCCGCTATCGGGCCCGCTGTCGTCGGCATCACTGACTCCACCCAGGTCACCGAAGCCCCAGCTCCACAACAGGGCGTCGTCGAGTTCGCGAATGAAGGTCATCGGGATGGCCTTGCCGCCGTTGAAAGAAAGCGCCTTGGCCAAGTTGCGCCGAGCGACCGGCAGGCTGAAGGGGTCGTCGACGGTGTAGGTCAGCCGGGTGGGTCCGTCGATCCACAGGCCGCAGACCACCTGGCCGGCCATCAACTGACGCACCACCGTGCCCTGGGCCGGCACCAGCTTGGCTCGGCCAATTTCAAGCGGGCCCGTCAGGTGGACTACAGCGCCCAGCCGTGGGGCCGAAAGGTCGGCGATCAGCTCTGGCCATGGAGTGGCGGCGACGGCTGAGCCGAGGCCCTGGAGTAGCCAAAGAAATAGGGACAAGGTGAAGTAGCAAGAGCGTTTCCACGGGTGCATGTGATGACCTCCTGGCAAGATATTCTTGTGCGGCACGCGGATGGCGACGCATTGACCTAATTGTAGGGCCTTCTGGCCAGGGAGCCCAGCTCAGTGCATCCAGCCTCGCTCACGGCCTTCCGAGTGACCCCTTCCGGCCCCTTCATCTCGATGGTCCTGATAGGGTCGGGGAGATGGCCGGGCCATCGAAAAAGAGGGCAATCCAGGAGATGAAAAGCGAACGGGTGAAATTCCCGGGGAGCCTCGGCGCGAGCCTGGCGGCCCGGTTGCTGCTGCCGGAGTGTGAGCCTGGGGCCTGGGCGTTGTTCGCCCACTGCTTCACCTGCGGCAAGGACTTGAAGGGGGTCACTCGGATCGGCCGGGCGATGGTCGAACAGGGCTACGGCGTGCTGTTGTTCGATTTTACCGGCTTGGGTGAGAGCGCTGGCGATTTTGCCCAGACCAATTTTACCTCCAACCAGGCCGACCTGTTGGCCGCTGCCGACTTTTTGCGCCGCGAGTATCGCGGGCCGAGCCTGTTGGTGGGCCACAGCCTCGGTGGCTCTGCCGTATTGATGGTGGCGGCGCAGATTCCGGAGGTGCGAGCGGTGGCCACCCTGGGTGCACCGAGCGACACCGAGCATCTGCGTGGCACTCTGCTGGCCGCGGCGCCGGAGCTGGTGGATACCGACGAGGTTCAGGTGCAGCTCGCCGGCCGGCCCTTCAAGATTCGCCGCCAGCTGCTCGAAGACTTGGCAGGTCAAGAAGTGCTCAAGGCGGTCACCGCTCTGGGCCGGCCTTTGCTGGTGATGCATTCGCCGGTCGATGCGGTGGTGGGTATCGACAACGCGCGGCGCATCTTCCAGGCGGCGGTCCATCCCAAGAGCTTCGTCTCCCTCGACGATGCCGACCACCTGCTGCTCAGCAAGCCGGCCGACGCCGCTTATGTGGCCGCGTTGTTGGGCGCTTGGGCGGGCCGCTTCGTCGGTCTTGCCGACGGCGCCGAGTCAACCGAATCGGCTGCTGGCGCCGCCACCGCCGAGGCTACCGATGAGCCGCCGACAGGCGAGGTCTGGGTGCGGGGCGGCGCGCAGGGGTTCGAGCATCAGGTGCTGGCCGGTCATCACCGGCAGATTGCCGACGAGCCGCTCGATTTTGCTGGTACCGACCGCGGACCTGCACCCTACGACTATCTGCTGGCTGCCCTCGGTGCTTGCACCGGGATGACGCTGCGTATGTATGCGGGACGTAAGAAGTGGCCGCTCACCGGCGTAGAGGTTCGCCTGCGACACTCGAAGATTCATGCCCAAGACTGTGCCGAGTGCGAGTCGGTCGGTGGCAAGGTCGACCTGATAGAACGCGAGATCGAACTGCGGGGTCCGCTCGACGACGGTCAACGCCAGCGCTTGATGGAGATTGCCGACCGTTGTCCGGTACATCGCACTCTGACTAGCGAAACGATAGTGCGGAGTCGCCTGCTATGAGCCCTCGGGGCCCAGGCAACCGTTCCGCCGGTGGTTCGCGAGGCAGTCGATCGCCGTGGGGAAAACTAGACCCACGGGAAGTGGTCGACTCCGAGCCGCTCGCCGACGACGCTCCGCCGCCACGGATCTTGGCCCGGCCCGACCACAGTGTGTCGCGCAAGCTGGTCGACCCGAATGCGCTGAAAGTGCTCCGTCGGTTGCACAGCCAAGGCTTCAAGGGCTATTTGGTGGGGGGCAGTGTCCGCGATCTAATGCTGGGTCGCAAGCCCAAGGATTTTGATGTCTCGACCGACGCTCAGCCCAACCAGATCCGCCGCTTGTTTCGCAATGCACGCATCATCGGCCGCCGTTTCCGCTTGGCCCACATCCTCTTCGCCGACAGCATGGTCGAGGTCGCCACTTTTCGCCGGGTGCCTGACCCGAAGCAGCAGAAGGGTGGCCCGGACGATCTGCTGATCACCAGCGACAACACCTTTGGCACGCCGCGCGAGGATGCCTTTCGCCGCGATTTCACCGTCAATGGCCTGTTTTATGACATCGCCGATTTCTCGGTGATCGACTACGTCGGTGGGATCGAGGATCTACAGCAGCAGCTGATCCGGGTTATTGGTGTTCCTGAGGTGCGCTTTCGCGAGGACCCGGTGCGCATGTTGCGTGCTTGCGAATTCGCCGGCCGGCTTAGTTTCGGCATCGAACGAAGAACCCAGGAGGGTATCTACGCTTCGCGCCGAGAGTTGCTCAAGGCAGCCAAGCCGCGCCTGACCGAAGAACTCTTACAGCTGCTCAAGAGTGCTCATTCCGGGGCCACCATGCAGTGGTTGCTCGAACTTGGTTTGCTCGAAGTGCTGCTGCCCGAGGTGCTGTCGATGTTGCAGGCCTTGGAGCAGGGCGCCGGTGACTTCAACGGTATCTTGCCACTGCTCGATCGTTACGCCAGCGATGGCCGGGTGCTGCCTGACGAAGTGTTGCTGGGCGCGCTCTTGCTACCGCATCTGATGCTGGGGCGTTTTGTTGCCGAGAGTCGTAGCGGTTGTTTTATGCCGGCGGCGGACTTCAGCGAGTTAGTAGCCGACACGCTCGAGGATTTTTCCGGCCGCTTCTCACTGCCCAACCTCAAGCGCACCCATTTGCAGCAAGCGTTGGAGGGCTTGCACCGCTTGTGCAGTCAACGGTGGAGCTCGGGGCAGCGGCTGCGCTTTGCTGGCAGGAGCTTCTTCGACTTTTCATTGGCTCTGTTCACGATTCTGGTCGAGGCCACTGGTGAGGGCGAAGAGGAGCTGGAGCTGTGGCGCCAAGCGGCCCGCCAGCGCCCGCGTCGCCCACCGCCGCCGACCCGCCCGCGCCGCCGTAGTCGGGGGCGGCGCCGTCCACCGCGCCGGTAATGCACGCCAGAGCGATTTCAGGTCTTGCTCGAACCGGGTCAACATCCTTGGGTGGGCGGCGGGGGTAGCTGTATGATGTGGCCACTGCCAGTCAGCACCGTGAGTTTTCCTTGCCGCCTAGACCACGGTGGTAACACCGTCTTGTAGAGGACAGTCGTTTGTTGAAAACACCGTCGCCAACGCTCGCTGCCGAGAGGTCATTTGGATGTCCTACTTTGTAGAGTTCTTCCGTTCGCCGATGGGCAAGAAGGCCGTCATGGCGGTGACCGGAATCATGCTCTTCGGCTTCGTTTTCACCCACATGCTGGGCAATCTGAAGCTCTACATGGGTCCCGAGGCCCTCGATGCCTACGCCGAAGGTCTACGCCACTTGGGCAAACCGATCTTCGCCGAAAATCAAGTGCTATGGCTGATGCGCAGTGGCTTGATCGCCGCGGTGGTGCTGCATATCTTGTCGGCTTACCAGGTCACTCAGCTGAGTCGCCGAGCACGGCCCGAGGCTTACGCCAAGCTGCGGCTGCAAAAGGCCACCTACGCCTCGCGGACGATGCGCTGGGGCGGGGTGATCATCTTGCTGTTCATTGTTTACCACCTGCTGCAGCTGACCTTCGGCTTTGCCCACTCGGACTATCCCGACTTCGATCGCCACCAGGTTTACCACAACGTCGTAGCGGCGTTCTCGAACCCTTGGGTGGTGGCTTTCTACATCCTCGCCCAAGTGGCCTTGGGATTGCACCTGCGGCACGGCATGTGGAGCTTGTTCCAATCGCTGGGGATCAGCGGTGGCAAATTCGACGTTCTTCGCCAGCGCTTTGCCACCGGCTTCGCGCTGGTCATTTCGTTGGTCAATATCTCGTTTCCGATCGCCGTCTTAAGCGGCTTTGTCGGAGGAGCCTGAGATGCAACTCGATGCCAGAATTCCAGCCGGTTCGATCACCGAGAAGTGGGATCAACACCGCTTCGATATGAAGCTGGTGAATCCGGCCAACAAGCGCAAATTCGAAGTCATCATAGTCGGTACTGGCCTGGCCGGTGGCGCGGCGGCGGCGACCATGGCCGAGCTGGGCTACAACGTCAAAGCCTTCTGCTTCCAAGACAGCCCGCGGCGCGCCCACTCGATCGCCGCTCAAGGTGGTATTAACGCGGCCAAGAACTACCAGAACGACGGCGACAGCATCTACCGTCTGTTCTACGACACGGTCAAAGGCGGCGACTATCGCTCGCGCGAGGCCAACGTCTATCGCCTGGCCCAGGTCAGCGTCAACATCATCGACCAGTGTGCCGCCCAAGGGGTGCCCTTCGCCCGCGAATATGGCGGCATGTTAGACAACCGTTCCTTCGGCGGCGCCCAGGTTTCGCGCACCTTCTATGCCCGCGGCCAGACCGGCCAGCAGCTGCTGCTCGGCTGCTACCAAGCCTTGGCGCGGCAGATCCAGAGCCGCAAGGTGACGATGTATCCGCGTACCGAGATGCTCGACGTGGTGATCATAGATGGCCAAGCTCGCGGCATCATCACCCGCGATCTGGTGACCGGTAAGATCGAGCGCCACTCGGGCGACGCGGTGGTCTTGGCCACCGGTGGTTATGGCAATGTTTTCTATCTGTCAACCAACGCCAAGGGTTCCAACGTCACCGCCGCTTGGCGTGCTTACCGCCGCGGGGCTCTTTTTGCCAACCCGTGCTACACCCAGATCCACCCGACCTGCATTCCGGTGGCGGGTGATCACCAGAGCAAGCTCACCCTGATGAGCGAGTCGTTGCGCAACGATGGTCGCATTTGGGTACCGAAGAAGAAAGGTGACAGCAGAGCGGCGAATGCGATTCCCGAGGACGAGCGCGACTACTACCTGGAGCGCAAGTACCCGAGCTTCGGCAACCTGGTGCCTCGCGACGTGGCCTCGCGCAACGCCAAAGAAGTCTGTGACGAAGGCCGTGGCGTCGGCCCCGGAGGCCTGGGGGTCTACCTCGACTTCTCAGAGGCCATCGGCCGGTTGGGTAAAGATCTGGTCACCGCCCGCTACGGCAACCTTTTCGAAATGTACGAGAAGATCACCGGCGAAGATCCCTACCAAGTACCGATGCGGATCTATCCGGCAGTGCACTACACCATGGGCGGTCTGTGGGTCGACTACAACCTGATGACCAACATTCCCGGCTTGTACGCCATCGGCGAGGCAAATTTCTCCGACCACGGCGCCAACCGGCTCGGTGCCAGCGCCCTGATGCAGGGGCTGGCCGACGGCTATTTCGTTTTGCCCTACACCATTGGCGACCACCTGGCCCGGCATATGGGTGAGAAAGTTACGACCGATCACCAGGCTTTCGCCGAGGTGGAAGATCAGGTTCGCGCTCAGGTCGACCGCCTGCTGTCGGTCAATGGTTCGCGCACAGTGGATTCATTCCACCGCGAGCTAGGTCTTCTGATGTGGGAAGGTTGTGGCATGGCCCGCAACGCGGCCGGCTTACAGCAGGCCCTGGAGCGCCTGCCGCAGCTGCGGCAAGAGTTCTGGTCCGACGTGCGGGTGTTGGGCGAAGGTGAGACCGTCAATCAATCGCTCGAAAAGGCCGGTCGGGTTGCTGACTTCCTCGAACTTGCGGAACTTATGTGCCGCGACGCCCTGGCTCGCGACGAGTCCTGCGGTGGTCATTTCCGCGAAGAGCATCAAACCGTGGAGGGTGAGGCGCTGCGCGACGACGAGAATTTTTCCCACGCCTCGGCATGGCAGTGGAACGGCGCCGATCTGCCACCGACGATGCACCAAGAAGAACTTGAATTCGAATACGTCAAGCTCACCCAGCGGAGTTACAAATAATGAACCTCAAGCTTCACGTATGGCGCCAACCCGGACCTGGAGCGGCGGGCAAAATGGTGGTTTACGAGGCTAACGATGTTAGCCCGGACATGTCCTTCTTGGAGATGCTTGACGTCACCAATGAGCAGATGATTGCCCGTGGTGAAGAGCCCATCGTTTTCGACCACGATTGTCGCGAAGGCATCTGCGGTGCATGCAGCATGATGATCAACGGTGTCGCCCACGGTCCTGAATCCGGTACCACCGCTTGCCAGCTGCACATGCGGCATTTCAATGACGGTGATGAGATCTACATCGAGCCCTGGCGCGCCGCGGCCTTCCCGGTGCTCAAAGACCTGATGGTGGATCGTTCGTCGATGGACCGGATCATCGAAGCCGGCGGTTACGTCTCGATCGGCACCGGCTCGGCCCCCGATGCCAACGAAATCCCAGTACCCAAGCAAGCTGCCGACCTGGCCTTCGAGGCGGCGGCCTGCATCGGCTGCGGCGCCTGCGTGGCCCAATGCCCCAACGGCGCCGCCCAACTGTTCACCGCCGCCAAAGTCTCCCACCTTGGCTTGCTGCCCCAAGGTCAGCCCGAGCGCTGGCAGCGGGCCACCGACATGGTGGCGCAGATGGAAGCCGAAGCCTTCGGCAGTTGCACCAACCACCAAGAATGCGAAGCGGTCTGCCCCAAGGAGATCTCGGTGAGCTACATCGCAAGGATGAACCGCGATTTTCTCACCGCCAAATTCAAGGGTGTCAAGACCTCGGGTTGAAGAGGCTGGACTGATGGCCGATTTGGTTCGAAGCGATCGGCATCCGCGGAAGAGGCTCCGGTCCAGTGAAGGGAGCAGAGAGGCGGAGCCTCCAGCTGGTGGCGCAAATGGAAACAAGGGCGTTAAGACTCTGGCTAGAGCCGGGTGAGCAGGGACTAGGGTGCCTCGCTCAGAAGGTCACTCTCTTTTGGTTCCTTTCTGCTGCTGGTCAATTATCCGGGTCTGGCATGGGTCTGGATCCCGGCCACAAAGGTCACTCAGGATTGACACCAGGCGCCTGGTAGCCTAGTCTACTGACTGGCAGAAAGGAGCGTGTGATGGCGACGGCAACCGTGAGAATCCCGGCGGAAAAAAGAGATATCCTGCGGATTATCGCCGGGATCGAGAAGACCGAGATGAAGGAGATCCTCTCCGGGCTTATCGACGAGTACATCGGGCGGCATCAGGAAACGCTGGACCTTCTTTCCCGACCCGAGTGGGTCGACATCATCGCTCGCGGCAAGCAAGAGGTGGACCACGGCATCAAGGGCAAAAGGCTCGATGAGCTGGCGGATTGAGGTCAAGCCGTCCGCCGAGAAGCAATACCTCAGGCTCGACAGAATCACTCGCCGACGGATCAAGGAAACCTTGCACGAGCTCGAAAACGCCGAGCTGCCGCTGTTTCACCCGCGGCTGCGGCCCCTGACGGGAAAACTCAAAGGGGACTACAGGGTCAGGATCGGGGGCTGGCGAGTCCTCCTGACACCTGATCGGGAGTCCGGGGTGCTCCAGGTCTACGCCGTCCTTCCCCGTGGCGGTGCGTACTGATCGGCCCTGATGACGTCTGAGCCGACGCCCGACCGGCCCGAGTCTGATCTTGGCGATCACTCCCAGGGGTCTGGAAGGGCCAGCTCCGCTTGCCGCCAGCGCCAGGCGTCCCAGCCGATCAACCCCCAGATCAGGCCATGTTCCAAGATCAACCACCAGGCCCTCTCGACACCATCGATGTAGATCAGATATGACAGCAGCGCCAGACCGGTGGCGAGGGGCCAGGCGCGAGCGCCGCTTGCCACGGCGAAGGGTAGGGCCCAAAGTAGGTACCAGGGCATCACCGTGGGGCCGAGCAGGAGGAAGGCGGCGAGCAGGAGGTAGATCTGCCGCGGCCATCGATCCTCAGCAACGCGGCGGCGGAGTAGCCACAGCAAGATCAGTAGGGTCGAGACCAGCCACAGGGCGCTGGCCCAGCCGGCACCGCGCCCCGGCAGCCAACGTTCGAAGATGTTCTGGGCCAGCAACCAGATGCCTGGATTGAAAGTCCAACCAGCACCGAAGTCGCTCAGGGCCTGCAAGATTTGCCGCCAGCTGGCGATGAAAGGCAGGTAGCCGAGAGCCACGGTGAGCGCCAGCACTGGCCATTGCCGCGGCCGGCAGCGGCGCAGGAAGAGGCCGGCCAGCACGATGGGTGTGAGCTTGGCCAACACGCTGAGGCCAAAGACCGCCAAGGCCAGCTTGCGGCGTCCGCCGTGCATCGCCAACACCGCCGCCAGCAACAGAGGAATAACCAATGCGTCGACGTGGCCGGAGCCGGCGAGTTCTTTGATCAACAACGGATTCCAGGCGTAGAAGATCACCTCTTCCGGCCTTCTCCCGAGACGTAGTAGCAGCAGATAGAGCAGCCAGCAGGCGATCAGGTCGAGCACTACCAGGGCGCTCTTGAACAGCAAGACGCTGCCCGGGGCCAAGCGGTGGCAGGCGGCGAAGAATGCTTGCGCTAGCGGTGGGTAGACCGTCAAGTTCTCGCGATAGGCGAGGTTTTCGAAGATCTCTGACCATGGTGGATCGACGAACAGCTCAGCAGCGGCGGTATCGTTAGTGAAGCTGAGGTCTTCCCATTCCTCCGGCGTGTGGCGGTAAGGATCGACGCCCGAACTCAGCAGGTGGCCGTCCCACAAGTAGCGCCAGATGTCCTGGTCATAAAGTAGAAAGCGTTGGTAGCCGATCCCTTGCGAGCTGAGGTCGGTGAGCGTTGCCGCGCGGCGATCATCAGGCAGCAGGCCGGCGGGTAAGAGTAGCAAGCGAAACAAGGCGGCGGCCGCAAAGATGCCGCCTAGCACCCAGCGATTTCCAGTCGGTAAGCGGCGAGACCAGGTGCCGGCCAGCAGATAGAGCCCGAAGAGCAGCCCAAATATAGCCAGAAACGAGCCCACATCTCGGCCCCCATTCCAGCCTCGCAGGCCGCGGGATGCCAGCGCAAAACCTGCTGCCATCAAGACTCCGATGGCCACCACGAGGCGGCTGGCGGCGGTCTTAGAGCACGAGTGGAGTAGGTGCATGGCAAGTGGGGCTACAGAGGTCGCAAGCAGCAGCGGATTGCGCCAGATTAAAACTACCGGGCAGCCTACCGCGTAGTTAGCCATGGAGCGACCCGCCAATCTTAGCCCGCGGTGCGAGCCGCATCGAAGACGACCCACTCAAAGGAACTTTCACCATGCGACGTTTGACTCTGCTGATCGCCTGTCTCGCCCTCATTCTGCCAACCGCCGCTGCCCTTGCCTCAGGTAGCTCTGGGGCTGGCATTCCCCGAAGTTCGGGCGGCGAGCAGCCCTTCTCAGTTACCAAGCAGCTCAAGTGCACGATCATCGAAGTTCAGGCCAACAACCTGATCAAAGTGCGCGACGACCGGAGCGGCAAAGAGAGCCTGATTCAGCTCTCCGAGCAGATTCCGCTAAAAGCTCAGAACAAGAAGCAGTTTGGCGGTCGCAAGAACTTGCAAGCCAGCGATCTAGTAGAGGGTCACCGGATCCTGGTCACCAAGCGCACCGACGCCGAAGTGATCGTGCGCATCAAAGTGCTCAAGGACAAGGCCAAGGCCTGAGCCGCTCAGGGGCGGTGAGATCGAGTTTCTCGGTGAACACTCCGCCCCAAGGATCGATCGCTTCGACGGTTACTTCGCTGGCGCCTGGCCGCGGAGCGGCGTAGAACAAATGATCGGTGTCGAGGGGCTCGACCCAGCTGGCGTTGCCTAGCGGCCGGGTGGGGCCTTCGTAGAGTGAGACGGTGAGTGGGTCGCGGCCTCGGCGGCGGCTCATTTCGCCGCGGCGTTCGCCGTCTTC
Organism: Candidatus Multivoradales bacterium; assembly: GCA_965248925.1. Taxonomy (GTDB): domain Bacteria; phylum Acidobacteriota; class Thermoanaerobaculia; order Multivoradales; family J023; genus CBDFLE01. The sequence continues at coordinate 4,730,540 of CBDFLE010000006.1, forward strand.
GTACCAGTAGACTTGCCAGCTGGGATGCCAGTTCCAGACGTTGGCGATGATCTCGTCGGGATTCTGCGGCTCGCTGCCGGGGCGGTAGAGGCGCAGCTGTTTGTCGGCCGCCAGGCCGGAGGCTTTGAAGCGCCACGACAGCTGTTCGCCCCGCACTTCGTACACATGGTAGCCCTTGGGGGTGCCGTCCCAACACACTGGTCCTGTCCACCAGGCGCCGCAGGCGGTGGCCAGCACGTGCTCGTGGCAGCCGGCGTGCAGAATGTGCTCGTTCTCGTGGGTGTGGGCAGTGAGCAGATGGGCGGAGTAGGGCTCGAGCAACTCGTAGAGGCGGTCACGATTGGCGACCCGCGATTGATTGCGTTTGAATCCTGGTAGCCGGTCGGTGATCGTGCTGGCGAAGGGAATGTGCGCGAACACCACCACCTTGGAGCCGCCCTCTACCGCTTTGAGGTCGGCCGCCAGCCAATCGAGCTGCGGGTCGTCGAGGTAACCGACGTAGCCGTTGCCAATCCAGAAGACGTTGTCGAGCACCACGTAGTGCACCGCGCCGTGGTTGAAGGAGTAGTAGGTGGGCCCGAAGGCGGCTTCGAATTTGCGGCTGTCGCGCACCGCGCCGGCCGCTTCGTCGAGGTCGTGGTTGCCGATCAGCTGGAAGAAGGGCACGCCGGCAAAGGCCATCGAAGTCGAGGGGTCGGTGAATCCCCGAGGTGCTGGTGTTGGAGAGGGGTATGCGGCAGCCCCGCGGCAGGCAGACGAAGGCGAAACGTGCCTGCCGGTCACTGGCCAGCTCGAAATTACCTTCGCTGTCGGTCGCCACGGTCGACAGGCCGTCGGAGATGATGACTTTAGCTAGCCCTTGGCCGTAGAGAGTGACCCGGCCGCGAATCCTCGCCGGGCGTAGCGCTCAGCCGGCGGTGCCATGTAAGGCGGACGCGGCGCAGATGCTGAGGAAGTGGCGTCGGCTTACAGCAGATCCGCCGCTTTGCGGTGGAGTGGTGGATGATCTGCGGCTCATCGGGGCACCTTCTTTCAGAATCGACTGTCTTGACAAGGTTTGAGGTCTAGAGGGAGACTACTGTATGCCGAATGACGACGACAGATCCGTTGAACCGATCGCCTGGGCCAGTGAGCGATTGCCGGCGCGACGGCAGGCTACCGACGAGCTGGCCGCCCAATGGCTGTTCGAGGGTCTGCGAGTCGCTGTCTGCCAGCATCTCGAGCCGCAGTCGGCGCTACAGTTCGATGCTGCCTGGCAGGCTCGGGTCGACCCCTCTCGAGGTCTCGCGATTCCCGCTTTAACCCAAAACCACTGATCGTTGCCATGTCAGAGAAGCCAAAGAAAGCAGGTCCGATCGGCCGGACGCTGCGGCTGATCGTCGCCATTTGGCTGGTGGTCATCGACATCCCCGTGCTGGTCAAAGCCGGCAGCGGCTACAACCTTCGCATGCTCGGCTTGGTGATCGCTCTGACCCTCTTCTACATGTTTCTGCACTGGATGGTTTCCCGGCATCTGCGAAACCTCGACGGCAGGTTGGGAGCGATTCTCGCTGTCACACCGGTGTTTCTGCTTTGGTTCTACGGCCAGGGAGGAGGACTCCTGTTTGGCCAAGGGGAGGGGGGTACGGCTGCCATCACCTACCTTGCCCTGTCATTCCTGATCGACGTCGTAAGGTCGGACTCCGGCTGTGAAGTGATGGCAATTCCCGGCCTTATCCTCGGCGAGCGCACCCACCTCGACTGCATCGTTTTTTGCCCGGTCGACATCCTGGAAGAGAGGCCAAGCAGGGGCGAGGATCGGTGAGATGGGCTAGGGCTAGGTGGGTGCCGGGCGACTCGGGGAAAGTCAACCAAAGACGCGGACCTCGCTTTCGAAGCGGCGGCCGACATCAGCTGCAGTGCTTGCTTGGTGCAGGGTCCCAACAACGCCGCCCAGCTGTTCACCGCGGCCGAAGCCGCGTACCTCGGCCTGCTGCCCCAAGGTCAGCCCGAGCCCTTGCGGCGGGTTACCGACACGGTGGCGGAGATGGAAGAGCAGGCCTTCGGCAGCTACACCAAGCACCAAGATTGCGAGGCGCTGTGCCCCTGGGCATCCCGGTGACCTTCATCGCCCGGCTCAACCGGCCAAGCTCAAAGGGGTCAAGAACTCCGGCTGAAGCCCCGGAGTGACCGTGGTGGTGCGGAGCAGAGCATTCCTACCACGGCCGCTCAACGGCTCTGTTCTGGTTGCGGCGGCTTCTGTACTAGGAGGCGACTTAGCAGCGCAGGTCGAGGCCATCTGCTCGAGAATCTGCAGCCGCAATGGTCCGGTTGAGCGGTCGTTCTCGCGTTTAAGTTCAGAGAGTGACTCTCTCGGAAGGTCTGACCAAGGGCTCTGAGACTGAGGTGGCTGCAGGCTTGGAACCTGATGCCACAGCCGTAGCCGTCGATGGCAACGCCTATCGGTTGCCCGGCGTCGGGTAGGCGGGAAGAGCACCCGCAGGCGGCCGCGGCGTCGCGTTGGCGGAACGCGACAGGGTTCGAGAGGGACGCTGACTTGAGAAATGAGAATCAAGGAGGTACCGATGAGCGCTAAGTTGTCTGCACCCACAGTAATGGTGATAGCTGCCTTGATCTTTGTCGCCGGCCCACCTCCCATCAGGGGGCAGGCAAAGGTCAGCGCGGGCTATGATCTCTTTGCGACTGACCCGGATACGACCGATCTTCTGGGCGTCCCTTTCGCAGGGGATGCTGGCGCCAAGCCGACCTTCGACTTCGTCGCTCCACCGGCCTCCGCCAACAGGCGCCGCGCGGTCGGCGATACCGACACCATCGTGCATCGGATGGAGACCGCCTCTGTCGACACCATTCCTGGAACCGCCGAGCCGATAGCCATAGAGCTCGTCATGCTGCGTCTGGTCAGTAAGGTCGAGTTCGATCTCGATGCCGACGGGGTGAGCGATGGCAAGGTTTTCGTGACATTGCAGAAGGATCGCGATCCGGCGGGCGAGGTGAGAAGGAACTTCGATCATCTTCCCGGCGATGCCGATACGCCACCGGCGCCCCCCGGCTTCACTGTGGAGCAAGTGAGACCCGGGCTGCGCAGCTTCGGCGAGATGACGATCACCTTCGGGTCTGCCGCCGGTGGCACCTTCGACTCGCGGCTGCTCATCTTCGCCGACTTGCGGCTCGGCTCTGCCGCCGGCCCTATCGTCTGTGGCGAGACGGCAGGCCTCCCCCCTTGTGCCGATCTCGACGCCGGGCTTGGGTTGGCGTCGCAGAGCTCCTTCTGGAGCCGCGATCCGCTGCCAGGATCGATCACTATTCGGGGGGTCAACTTCTCGCTGGCGGCACCGGACAGAAACGACCCGGTGGACACCAGCATAGACTTCCGCGCTGGCGTCGACCCGATGGCCTCGAAGACCGTATGTGTCGAGCACGGTGGGCATCCGGATCCAGGAGGCGCCCCAACCAACCACGGCACTTGCTTTACTCCATGCACTACCGGAACGATCGCTGCGGATAGTTGCCGAAATTCAACAGACGACGACTGCAACGGCACCATTGACGACTGCGACGAGGACCAGTTCGGTCCTTTCGTCGTGGCGCCGGCCTCCCAGACTTTCGAGTGCCCTCAGCAGGAGGCTGACCTCGGCCCACCTGTAGCTGGATTCGCCACCGGGACGGACAATTGCTTCCCTGCAACTCTGCGCCAAGAAAATATCTTCTTCACGGATTTCCGAGCCGCGGGCTGTGGCGATACCTTTGTCCTGGATCGAGTGTGGTCAGCCCGAGACGACTGCGGCAATGAAGCGGCGATGCCGGATCTGCAGCAGATCTTCGTTGTCGATGAGACCCACCCGGTGATCACCTTCTGCCCCCTCGACACGACGATCTTATGGACCGCCGATTCGAGCCCCGCCACGCTGGGCTCCGCGACGGCCACCGACACCTGCGGCGATGTGGGTATTGACTTCGCCGACGTTGCTGTCGCCGGTGTCTGCCGCTCGCAGGAGATCACCCGAACCTGGACGGCCACGGACGACTGCGGCAACGACACACCTTGCCTGCAGCTGATCTCCGTGCGTGGACCGCGGGACTCGATCCTCGATCTGACCAACTTGCTGTCAGGTCTGGATCTCCCCAACGGCTGCAGAAACGGTCTCACCGCAACCCTCGCGGCTGCTGAGAGAAGCGTCTGCAGGAGCAACCCCGGCAGTGCAAATGCCGCGGCCGGCCAGCTGGGAGCGTTTCTGAATCAGCTGGATGCAAGGGCTTGTGCGAGAGCGTTAGAGCCGGCAGATGCCGAGGCGCTCAGGGCTGCAGCGGAAGCGATCATCGCTGCCATCGAGATCCAGGACCTGGACGGTGCACCCTTGTGCCCAGATGTCTGTGGAGGTAGCGGTGGCAATGGCGGCGGCAATGGCGGTGGCTGGCGCTGACCCTGAACCCGCGTCCTGCCCCGCCTGGTTGCCGAAGGGCTCCTTAGAGCGGGTTTTCCCTGCTCTGCGCCAACCGTGGCCGGAGCAGTGACCGTCCTGGTGAGATGTCGAGTGAATCGTGCTGTTCTTTTGCAGAATCTCCACCAGGTATCCCGCTGCCTGCTTGGCGATCCTCGCGGTCACTACGCTGGGTTTCGCCGCGGCGCTGCCGCTGCTCGAGCTGCGGACCGATGGAGCGGCCCTCTACCCGCGGGGTGATCGGGCGGTCGAGCAGACCGCCCAGGATCGGTTGATTTTCGAGGATCCCGAAGAGCTGATCCTGCTGCTCAGCTCGCGGCCGGGTGGGCCGGCGATGACCTCGGCGGCCGGTCTTCGCGGTCTCACGCGGGTCCACGCGTCGGTCGCCGCGTTGCCGGGCATCGAGGCGGACAGTGTGCGCTCGGCGGCGAGCCTGATCGATGTCGCCACCAGCGGCGTCGGCGTGCTAGGCACTTTTCTGAGCGAGGTTCCCGACGACTCGACCGAGCTCGCGGTCTTGCTGCGCCGCCTGCGGGTGCGACCCTCAACAGAAGGGCTTTTCCTGGCCGCGGATGGCCGAGCGGCAGCGATCTACATACCCCTGGTTCCTGGGAAGGAGCGCCGAGAGGCTGTCGCGGAGCTTGAGAATTGGGCTGCCGGATACGGCGACGCGAGCTTTGATCTGTGCTTCACTGGTCCGGTTATCGCAGAGGCGCTGCTGGGCGAGCGGATCCTCAGCGACCTTGCCCGGCTAGTGCCGATGATGATTCTTGTCGTGTCGGTACTCTTGCTGGTCTGCGTGCGAACCGCTGGTGGATTCGTAGTGACGGTGAGCAAGATGTTGGTGGTGCTGGTCTGGACCGGTGGGTTGATGGCCTTGGGGTCGGTTCCGATCACACTCATGACGACGATTCTTCCGGTTCTCCTGCTGGCTTTGTCGGTCACCGACGAGGTACATGTTCTCGCCCGCTTGCAGGCCAAGCTGCCAAGCGGGCCGGTGACACCGGGGGAGGTCCGCAGCGCGGTCACCGCCACCATCCGTGAGCTATACCGGCCAGTCGTCTACACCTCGATCTCTACCGCGATCGGATTTCTGTCCTTTCTCAGCGCGTCGGTCGTTCCCATGCGGCATTTTGGTTGCCTTGCTGCCTACGGCATCCTTGTCGCCATGTTCATGACCTTCACCTTGACACCGGCTCTCGCGGTGCTGCTGCCACCGTCTTTCTTCGTCCGTTGGGGGTCTGTCAGCCGCATCAGGTGGTCGCCGGCGGTCTTCGCCGGGCGTCACCGCACCCTTGTGCTGGTGACCGGTCTGCTGCTGCTGGTCATCGGAATACCTGGCTTGCTACGCATCTCGGTGCAGGATTCATGGATCGATAACTTCGACCCCGCATCGCTTCTGGTCCGGACCGAGCGGGCGTTCAGCGAGGCATTCTGGGGCACCTACCGCTTCGATGTGGTGTTTGCTGGGCCGCCCGGCCTCTTCCACCGTCCGCGGGGGGCGCAGCTGGTCTCCTCCGCGGCCCGGGCCGCTGCCGAGGCCTCACACGTCGGTGGAGTTGTAACCTATCTCGAGCCCCTCGACACGGTGGCCGACGTGCTCGGGCTGGCGGTCGGCGCTGCCGGCTTGCCGGACGATGCTCTGCTAGCAGTGGTCGAGGTTGCAACCACGTACGGGCGCCAGATTGGGCTCGAGCGTCTGGTGACGCCGGACGGGCATTCGGCACGGATCCTGGTGGTCGTCAACAGCCCTGACTATCTGCGGTCCCTGGCCTTCGCCAGGCATGTCGAGGAGAAGCTGGCGCCGCTGGCTACGGGCTCGGGAGCTGTTCTCCACACCAGCGGCGACATTCCGCTGGCGCTGGCCACCGTGCGGGCGGTCGTTAGCAATCAGCTGCGATCGGTCGCCTGGACTTTTCTGGGGATAGGGCTGTTGCTCCTGCTGGTGAATCGCCGGCTTTGGCTGACCGTGACCCAGCTTGTGCCGCCGGCAGCGGCTGCTTGGTTGGTGCTATCCGGCATGGGTTACGCTGGTCTGTCCCTGGGCGTCGCCACGAGTCTGTTTACGGCTCTGACGATCGGAGTTGGGGTCGACTTCGCGTTGCACCTATCCTACGCCTTCGAGTATCAACGATCACTAGGCCTCGAAGCGGCGGACGCCGTTTGCGCCGCCCTCGATAGCACCGCGGCGGGCCGGCGGTGGAGCACGGTTGTACTTTCGGTCGGCTTCCTGGTGTTGGCGGCCTCGGCCTTTGGGCCCAATCACCACCTCGGCCTCCTGCTGGCTGCCGCGATGGTGGCTGCCCATTTGACCACCTGGCTGTTACTGCCGCGGATGCTAGCCCGATGAGCGCGAAGTCCGCCAGCTTTCCTCGCTGGCTGGCGGCGGGCCTGATCTGGGTGCTGGCCTCGGCGGCCTCTTGCTATGCCTCTGGTGCCAGTGCGGCGACCGTCCTACGAAGAGCCGATCTGGTGCGTAATCCTTTTCTCGGCACGGTGCTCGACTTCGAGCTGTCGGTCGTTTCCACGGCCTCTGGCCGCCATCTCCGCCGGTCCCGTTACACAATGCTCACCCGCCGTGGCGACCGGACGCTTGTCGTGCTGTTGCAGGAAGACAGAGCCGCCCCCGGTACTCTGCTGATCGCGGATGACACCTACTGGTTGTTGCTGCCCCAGGCTGAGCGTCCGGTCAAGCTCGACCTGCGGCAGGTGGTTGCGGGAGAGCTCTCGCACGCCGGCTTTCTGCGACTCAACCTGCGGCTTCGCTATCAGCCAGCCATCGACGCTGAGGAGGTCGTCAGCGGCATTCCATGCTGGCGACTCAGGCTGACGCCGAAGAGCAAAACTGCACCCTTCGGCCGGGTGCGATATTGGGTCGCTCGCAACAGCTTTCTACCCGTCCGGATTGAGTTCTACTCCATCTCGGGGGAGCTTCTCAAGACGGCGAGTTTCACCGGTTACCACGACCTCGGTGGCGGACCTCGGCCGGCGCTGATCGAGATCGAGGACACCCACCGACCGGACGAGCGGGCGACGCTGACCTTGAGCTGGCCGAAGGGTGCGCCGACTTCAGGGCTAGCTTTTGATCTCGATGACTTGCTGGCGCTTCGCGACGCGGCTCGGCGTCTAACCGCCAACGACGATTCGCCGACGAGTGGGCGCCAGCTCGTTGAAGCGCTTGCGAGATCCGCTCGAGCCAGGGGAAGGTAGGGGCGCTAGTGAGTCCAGTTCAGATGGCTGTCGTAGCAACCGCCACCCTTGGTTGGGGTCGGGGCATTCCCGGGCAGGGCGAGCTGGTCGGCGAATACCAGATCCTCGGTGATCCGGCGCGAGGCGAGTTCGGCCGGTAGAACGCTACCCTCTGGCGGTTCGGCGAGGAGCAAGCGAGGTACCACAACGCTACTAGGGGTTACTTCAAGGTACTCGGTCAGCAAGCTCTCGGGGTCGATGATAATCGGCGTGGTGTCGTCGCTTTGGCCCTCTTGTAGCAGGCCGAACTCGGCCGCTGACTCGTCGTAGGTGAACACCAAACGCAGACCATTGGTGTAACGCAAGTCGGCGAGGTCGAAGACCTTGGCGGTGAACTCTTCGCGGTCCTTGGCCGGCGATACCTCGTCGTTGGCCGAGGCTAGCGCCGGTGTCAGAGCAAGAATGCTGGCGACCAGCAATGTGGTGGTGGTTATGGAATATCGCTGCATGAGTTCCTCCGTTCAGATCCAGAGTTGTTTTTTCAGGTCACCGGCATGGGGCCCCGAGGAGCGTTGAAAGAGCCGGAATACCTGTCGAACAGGAGAGGAACGTCTGGTGGTGGCGAACTCCCTCACCGCATTTGCGGATTCTCTTTGTACGGTGGATTGCTTGGCGGCAAACCTCAAGGAGGTGGCTGCGCGCTCGACAAGGTCGCCCGCCTACTTGAAGATCTTCATCCAGGTATTGAGGATCTTGGTCACCGTCGGCGTCAGCTTGGTTTTCTGCCACTCGCTGGCGACCCGTTTGTAGATTTCGGCCTGGGTGGGGTAGGGCAAGATGGTGCTGGCGAATTTGCCCAGGCCGATCTTGTGGGTCACCGCCAGGGCCAGGGGCGCCAACATGTCGCCAGCGTGGGCGGCGACCAGGGTGCCGCCGAGGATCTGATCGCTACCTTTCTTCAGGTGGAGGCGCAAGAATCCGTCGCTCTCGCCATCGAGCTTGGCGCGGTCGTTGTCGCTCAAGGGCACGGTGTAGGTGTCGATCGCGATGCCTGCTTTTTCGGCGTCGGCGGCGTACATGCCGACGTGGGCGATCTCCGGGCTGGTGTAGGTGGCCCAAGGAACCACCAGGGCACTGGCCTTGAGGCTGCGGAAGAACAACGCGTTCTGCACCACGATCTTGGCCTGGGCGTCGGCGGTGTGGGTGAATTTGAACTGTGAGGCGATGTCGCCACAGGCGAAGATCTTGCTGTTCGAGGTGCGTAGGTTGTCGTTCACCGTGACGCCGAATTTGTCGTATTTGACGCCCGCGGCTTCGAGGCCCAGGCCGTCGGTGTTGGGCCTGCGACCCACCGCCACCAGCAGCTGATCGACGGCGGTGCGGGCGGTCTGGCCGTCTTCCTCTGCCACCACGATGATCGATTCGCCGTCTTTCTCGATGCCCTTGATCGCCACCCCGAGATGGAGGTCGATGCCGTCGCGGATCATCGCTTGTTGCACGATCTCGGCGGCGTCGCCATCTTCTCGCGACAAAACGTGCGGTGCCATGTCGAAGAGCTGTACGTCGCTGCCGAAGTTGGCGAAGGACTGCGCCATCTCGCAACCGATTGGGCCGCCGCCGATGACCCCGAAGCGGGGCGGCAACTCGGTGAGTGAGAACACTGACTCGTTGGTCAAGTACTCGACCTCGGCCAGGCCGGGGATTGGCGGCGCGGCGGCGCGGGCGCCGGTGGTGATCACCGCGCGGCGAAAGTGCAACCGCTGGCCATCGACTTCTAGGGCGTCGGAAGCGACGAATTTCCCCTGGCCGAGGAAGATATCGATCCCCTGGTCAGCGAAGCGCTGCGCTCCGTCGTGGGGGCCAATCTTGGCCCGCTCGCGGCGCATGCGCTCCATCGCCCGAGCAAAGTTACCGGCACCGCTGACCTCCGGCGCACCAAATACCGCGGCAGCGGTCTTGGCGGTGTGCCAGGCGCGGGCGGCGCTGATCACCCCTTTGGAGGGCACGCAGCCGACGTTGAGACAATCCCCGCCCAGCAAGTGGCGCTCTACCAGAGCGACTTTGGCCCCCGCTCCGGCCGCCACGATGGCGCTGATCAAGCCGGCGGTGCCACCACCGACCACCACCAAGTGATACCGGTCCTGGGGCTGGGGGTTAACCCAATCGTGGGGGTGGACGAACGAGATTAGCTTTTGATTGTGCTCATCCCAGGGCTGCATGGTGGGTTTGCCGTGCTCACTCATCGGTGGCCTCCTTCAGTGCTTTGGCGGCGATCTTGGTGACCATCATCGTTACCACCACGGTCGCCAGCAAGCCGATACCGAGGAAGACCCACTGCTCGGCCCCTTTTTCGGCCTCGGCGCCAGCGGCTAATGCCGCCAGGTCACCGGCTGCTTTACCGTAGTAGACCCAGAGAAAAGTGCCGGGAATCATGCCGACCGAGGCGGTGATGTAGTCGATGAAGCGCACCTTGGTCAGGCCAAGGCCGTAATTCAACAAGTTGAAAGGGAAGATCGGCGATAGCCGCAGCAAAAAGACGATCTTGCGTCCCTGAACTCCGACCGCCTTGTCGATGGCGGCGAATCGCTGATTGCCCTCGAGCTTCTTCTCAATAGCCCCGCGAGCCAGGTAGCGGGACACCAAGAAGGCCAGTCCGGCGCCCAGCGTGGAGCCGACAAAGACGAAGGCGACCCCCTTCGACAGTCCAAACAGGGCGCCGCCGGCTAGGGTCAGGACAGAGCCTGGCAAGAAGGCCACCGTGGCGACGACGTAGCCAAGAATGAACACCACCGGTCCCCAAAACCCGAGCCCCTCAACCCATTGGGCGAAGTCGGTGATGTATCCCCCGGCTTGGCTGCCGAGTAAGAACAGGCCGGCGACGGCACCCAAGATCACCACGACCTTGAGCATACCGAAGGTCTTGGACGCAGGCTTATCGCTGGCCGCGCTCAAAATGGCGGATGACTCGCTCATTTGCAACTCCTTGTGCGTACTTGGTGGCGGCGCCGAGCATTCAGGCTCGTCATCGCTCTTTCGCCGGAGGTTACGGCACATCAGGGAAGGTGGTTCTGTCCTCGCGCGGTGGCCGATGGGTTCGGGGTGTTGCCGTCGGTCACAAGTTAGAACTGCAAATTGATCCGGAATGTCGATGCATTTTGCAGATTCCTGTTGATTAACGTGTCGAGAGGAGCCTACAATCCGCCGATCGATCGTTAATGCAGAGTCAATCTACTCCCTGAAAGAGAGGGTCTCATGACCAGGAACGAGATACATCGGCAGGTGAAAGAAGAGAACGTGCGCTTCCTGCGCCTCTGTTTCACCGACATGTTAGGGGTGATCAAGAACGTCGAGGTGCCGCGGAGCCAGTTCAGCAAGGCCCTCGATGGCCAAATCATGTTCGACGGTTCGTCGATCGAAGGCTTCGTGCGCATCGAAGAGTCGGACATGCTGCTGATTCCCGATCTCGATTCCTTCCAGGTCAACCCGTGGACCAATCCGGACGGGTCCAAAGTGGCGCGGATGATCTGCGATGTCTACCTGCCCGACGGCAAGCCCTTTCCAGGTTGTCCACGCTGTACCCTCAAGCGGCAAATCGAGCGGGCGACGGCGATGGGCTACACCATGTTGGCGGGTCCCGAGGCAGAGTTTTTCCTCTTCGCCAAGGACCCGGACGGCAAGACGGTGGTCGACCAGACCCACGACTTCGGTGGCTATTTCGACTTGACGCCGGTGGATCGCGGTGAGGAGTGTCGGCGCGACATCGTGATGGTGCTCGAGGCGATGGGTTTCGAGGTCGAGGCCGCCCATCATGAAGTGGCGCCGGGTCAGCATGAGATCGATTTCAAATATTCCGAGGCGCTGAGTTGCGCCGACAATGTAGTCACCTTCCGCTTCGTGGTCAAGAAGGTGGCGACGGACCATGGTCTGCACGCCACCTTCATGCCCAAGCCTCTCTACGGGGTCAATGGATCGGGCATGCACTGCCATCAGAGTCTGGTCGACAAAGATGGCAACAACACCTTCTTCAACGAGCAGGCTGAGTGGCAATTGTCGAAGACCGCCCTGGCCTACATCGGTGGTCTGCTAAAGCATGCGCCTGCTTTCGTCTCGGTGACCAATCCGCTAGTCAACTCTTACAAGCGTTTGCTGCCGGGTTTCGAGGCGCCGACCAACATCGCCTGGTCGGAGAAGAACCGCAGTCCGCTGGTGCGCGTGCCGGCCCGGCGCGGCCCTGGCACGCGCTGCGAGTTGCGGGTGCCAGATCCGGCTTGCAACCCCTATCTGGCTTTAGCGGTCACCCTGGCCGCTGGTCTCGACGGGGTCGAGACTGGAATCGACCCGGGGCCGCCAGTGAACAAGAACATCTTCGCCATGAGCGAGCGGGAGAAGAAACGCTTCAAGATTCGCCAGCTGCCCTCTAATCTGGCGCTGGCCCTCGATCATCTGGAGAAGAGCAAGGTGATCCGGGACGCCCTCGGCGAGCATATTGCCGAGCACTACATCGCCGCCAAACGACAGGAATACACCGACTTCCTGGCCCACGTTCATCCCTGGGAGCAAGAACGCTACCTGCACGCCTATTGATCGTTGGCGGGGTGGCGAAAACCTCCAGGAGCGGCGTACGGCGTGCGCCCTGTTTGCGGGAGGGGGGGGGCGGGATAGGATGCCGCCGGTGCGGGCGAACCACCGGGGGATGCATGAACTCTGAGTCGACCGGGCAGAACAACCGAGAGGGAGCCGACCGCGGCTGGGTCTCCCAGGCGGTGCGACGGATGCAGCAGGGTGATGCCGTGGCCAGCCACTTCGAGCTGCTGTTTCGCCACTATGAGCCCAAGATCCGGGGCCACCTGCGGCGCGATGGCTGGCGCGACGCGGATCTCGACGATGTGGTCCAAGAGGTGATGGTGCGGGTCTATAGAGGAGTGAAGACGTTTCGTCTCGAGGCGTCCTTCGACACCTGGATCTTGCGGATCATGAGCAATGCCTCCAAGAACGCCATCCGCGGCCGCCACACCGGCAAGGCCCGCGCCACCCGCGCCTCCTGAGACGCCTTGCTCGACCGGAGAGGCGAAACTGGACCGCGCATGGCTGAACCGCCGAGCGCGGCCGAGGGACTGCTCTCGGCGTCCAGCGACTGCTGCTCGGCCGGGTGGAGGAGGGCATCGAAGAGTTGCGGCAAGCGGTTGCCGTGCGGCGCGCGCTGGGCGATCCGGTCGCCGTCGGTCAGACCCTGGGGTCCTTGGCCTGGGGTCTGAGTCTCGATGGCCAGGACGCCGCCGCGCGGGCGGCCTACGCCGAGGCTGTCGAACCGCACCAGCCGCTGGTGGAGAACCACGAGGTCGTGCATCTGCCGTCGGCCTCGACCTTGGTGGCTTTACGCCGTCGAGCGGCGCGCCCGCCGGCCCCTCACCTGCTGGCGGTGATCGCCGGCCCGGTCTTCGAGGCCGACGATCCACGGCTCACCGGCAGCCCCCCACAGCAGACGGCCAGCGCCCCGAACTCGCCCCTGGCGCGTACCCGCCGGGCTCTCAACGGCCAGTTCGACCGCCCTCAAGCCGCTGCCGAAGAAGGCTCGCGCATCGCCGCCATCGCCCAGCGGGTGGATGGGCTGGCGCCCCCGGTCCACAGTGGTTTCGCCGCCAGCCGCGAGCTGGTCACCGGTGGTGATCTCGACAGCTACCGCATCCTGCACTTCACCACCCACGGCATCGTCGACGCCGCCGATCCCGCCCTGGCCGGGCTGGTGCTGTCGCTCTACGCCGCCGCCAGCCGCCCCCGCGACGGCCTGCTGCCCGCCCGCGATTTGCGCGCTCTGCACCTCGCCGCCGGTCAAAATCTAGCCCTTCGATCGCTTGACCGAGGACTTGCACCGCCCGGTCGAAGCTGTGGACTTGCTCGAAGCTGCAGAAGACCGCCTCCTCAAAGCGTCCGACCCGCAACCACCATGCCGTCGCCTCTCGCGACAGCGCGGTCTTGCCCATGCCGCCGCCTCCGGCGACCACCACCGCGTTGTGTTTCTCGAAGGCTCTGCCGAGTTCCCACAGCTCCTGGGTTCGCCCCTGGAAGCGGTAGGTCGGCTCGGGCGGAAAGCCGTGCAGGCGCTCCTCCGGCGAGCTCACCAAGACCGGCGCGGCTCCGGCTTCGGCGGCCTCCGCGGAGTCGGCGTCGTCCGTGCGCAGCGACAAATCCGGCCTCACCTGGTAGAGCTGCGGCACGAACCAATCTTGCAGCTTGACGGTCGATGGATCTGGCCCCAGGGTCAGCCAACGATCGGGCTCGGCTCGCATCCTGGTCCGCGCCGCGGAGAGCGCCTGGCCAATGCTCTGACCGTCCGCCACCTGGCGGTAAAAGCTCTCCACCAGCAGGCGCGACGCCTCAATGTGGAGTTGGCAGAATTCGACCTCTACCGAACCTCGGGGCAGGCGATCGAGACTATCGAGCAGAGGGCGAATGCTGCTGCGCGGATCGATGAAGCCGGAGTCGGTGGGCCGGCTGACGATCACCAGCAGACGCATCGGCAGACTCAGCTGCATCGGCTCCAGGGGCCTGGCACCTTCGAGCTGCCGACGGATCGACACCCCGCGAAAGGCCAGTGGCCCCTTGCGATCTCGCATCAGCTCCCAAGGCTGCACCAAGACGGCAGGTTCCGAAGTGCCGAGGGTTAGCAGAACCGGGCGCTCGGCTTTCAGCGCTTGCAGCAGATTGCGGTAGACATGGGTGCCTTCGACGCTGCCAAAGGCGGCATCAAAGAGTGCCCGTCCCCACGGCTCAAGCTGGCGCTCCACCTTGTAGGCCCGCACCCGAGTGCCAGCACCGACGAACTCATGGTATTTCTCCAAGTACCAGCGCAGATCGGTGGCGTCGTCGCCGGTGAGGGGAGGCTTGAGCGCAAACGGCCCGGAGATCTGCCCGTCCGACTCCACCCACCGGGCCTCGTAGGGGGCGTTAGGGGAGGAGTCGGAGTCAGACTCGGTCTTGCGGATCACTAGGCGGACGGAATAAGGGGTCATCGTCGCTCCTCGAAGTGGTTATGAGGAGTTGGACCCGGCGAGTTCGCTTGTAGGGGTATCGGGATCGAGGCCCAGGCAGAGGCGGCGAGGGTCGACCGTAAACAAGAGCCTTACTCTTCGTCCCGCCAGGGACGTTACATCCTAGCGAGGGATTTCAATCCCTCGCGGTGGCTGTCTGAGTCGGGATGGCGTGACTCGCTGGACCTTGGTGCCGGCGCCCCACGCGCGCCCCGCAAGTGATTGAAATCACTCGCTAGGTGATAACGTCCCTGACGGGACGAGGACGCTGCGTGTCCCGAGTTTGCACGTAGTGCTAGGTTCGTCCCCATTGACCCGCTCTTTTCCCCGATCCGATCAGCTGGCGAAAGGCTCCGCGATGTTTCTCAAGCACTTATCCCTGAACAACATTCGCTGTTTCGAGAGTGCCGAACTCGACTTTGACCTGCCCGGTGGCAAGAACCGCAAGTGGACGGTGCTGCTGGGCGAGAACGGGACCGGCAAGACCACCGTCCTCAAGACGCTGGCGCTGGCGATGGCAGGTTCCGACGCGCTCAGCGAGCTGGTCGGCGATCCGCGGAGGTGGATCCGCTCTGGCGCCGACCATGGCACCATCCGACTGTCTATCGAGACCGCTCGGGGCGAGGTGCGTGAGATTTCGCTAGACTTTCTTCGCAGTGAGAGCCGTTCGCAGTTCCTCAAGCGAGCCACCATCTCTCTCGAATTGCTCGATGCGGCGCTGGAGCACACCAGCCGCAATTACTTGACCGTGGCCTACGGCGCCTCGCGGCGGTTGGGCGATGGTGGCCTGGTGGGGAGTTCCAAGCAGGGTGGGTTTTCTCATCCCCGAGCCCGCAGCCTGGCGTCGCTCTTCGATCGCGAAGCGGAACTCAACCCAATCGAGAGCTGGGCCATGCGGCTCGACTACAGCAGCGATGGACAGCACCTGGGAGTAATTCGCAAGGTGCTGAGCGACTTCTTGCCCGACACCTCGTTCTCGCATATCGACAAGAGCCTCGGGAGCCTGATGTTCGACACTCCTGACGGTGCGATGCCCTTGCGGCAGCTCAGCGATGGCTACCAGAATGTGGCCGCTTGGGTCGGTGATTTGCTCTTTCAGATCACCAACATTTTTGGCGATTACAAAGATCCGCTCGAGGCCCGTGGGGTGCTAATCATCGACGAGGTCGATTTGCATCTGCATCCGAAGTGGCAGCGGCGACTGCTCGGCTTTCTCGACTCGCGGCTACCGAATATGCAGCTGGTAGTGACCACCCACTCGGTGGTGACCGCTCAGCAAGCAAAAGCCGGGGCCCTGCACTACTGCGTTCGCCGACCGGAGCGGTTGGAGATCGAGGCCTTCGCCGGCGATCCGGGCAAGTTGCTGCTCAATCAGTTGATCTCTACCGAGGCCTTCGGCAACGCTTCCGATGAGTCCCTGCGGGTCGAGAAAGACAAGCAGGACTATCGAGAGCTGCACCATAAGGCGAGCCAGAGCGCTGCCGACCGGGCACGGATGGAGGAGATCTCCGACCGCCTCGGGCAGATTCCCGAAGATGCCGAAGACGGCGTTTTCATGACTGTCGAGCAGCGTCAGCTGATGGCTGAGATCCAACGGCAGTATCCGGGCCAGAAGTGATGATCGGCCTGGTTCGAGTTCGCACCAAGAAGGCGGTTCCCTCCAGCTTTCGCGGCGCCACGCCGCACAACCGGTTGGTCAAGCTGATGCAGGACGTCCAATCCAAGCTGGCGGCGGGAGAACCGGTAGAGCTTGAGATCGACTCTAAATGGAAGGTAACCAAGAACCAGTTGCTCACCGAGACCCACGGCAAGTGTGCCTATTGCGAGACTCCAACCGCGGTCGTCGCCTTCGGTGATGTGGAGCATTTCCGGCCGAAATCGGTCTACTGGTGGCTAGCCTACGTCTACGACAACTACCTTGCTTCCTGCGCGGTCTGCAACCAGCAATTCAAGGGTAAGAAGTTTGAACACGACGGACCGATGATGGCCGCTCCGCCGGTCAGCGAGATGACTCCTGCCGCGGAGCTGAAGTCCCTTGCCAAGACCTTCATTCCCGATCCGTTGAAAGCCGATCAAGTGACCGCCTTCGAAGCTGCTCACCAGGTTGAAGCTGCGCGAATTCCGAATCCCTACATTGACCACCCAGAAGAGATCTTCGCTTGGGAAGTGCTCGCTGGAAGCCGGGAAGTCGAGCTGGTCGCCAGACTGGGGGTGCCGGGATCCGTCGCCAAAGTGGACGCCGCCGAGCGCATCTACGGTCTTAACCGGCCGGAACTAAAGCGCCTACGGTTCAAGCACTTTCAGTTCTACAGTGTCTCTCGACAGACCGCCGACGAGCCAGGTGTTCCGCTGGTGATCCGCGACCTTCATCTGCGGCTGATCGAAAGCATGACAAGGCCGGATAGTCCCTATGCCGGGATGATCCGCTTTTTCGAAGGCTAGCAGGCTGAGGAAAAGTCTCGCCACGCTCCGAGCGGCCATTTTTCGCCAGCTCCGCGTTGCAAAACCTCGCAGGATTCCCAATATTCCTGCGGTCTTGCGCCTTGATCTGATGAAAACTTGCTCGCTCTCGCAGGCGGCAGACTTCCACCACAGGCGGCTAGAGCGGGGTCTCCTGGTTTAGGAGTCCGGTAATTGCCTGGGATTCGCTGGGCGTGGCTGATTGGGGACGGGTCGCCGGCCGGAAAAAATCGGGGCAGGCCCGCAGGCCCACCCCGTGGGTCAATCAATGCAGATGGTCAACGCCGTTGTTCAGCAAGAACGACCAAGATCATGGCTCGACTCAATGCTCTTCCAAATACCCAACCAAAGCGCTCCAGAAGAACCGAGCGTCCTCGCGGCGGCTGATCACCCCAGCTCCGCGCAATTCTTCGAGGGCGTCGCCGACGCAGAATAGGTAGTCGACGAAACCCAGCTCGCTGTCGATGCTGCAGGGGATTTCAGGGAAGTTCAGCCGGCTGCGCTGGCGGACATGGTGCAGCCGGTTGCGAGTGCCGCCGGGCCACAGCACGTCGACGGTGGCTCGCCTGGCATGGCCGAGGCCGAAGCCGATCTCCAAGCTGTGCTGGGAGAGATAGGTCGAGCCGCTCTGCACCGGCACGGTAGCGGTCTGACCATGGCGTGGGGTGACCGAGACCACCGCGCCGATGCCGTCACGGTTGACCTGGCCGCCGCTGGTGATACCCACCGTGCCGAGGGTCTTGACCTTGATCCAGCGGTTGCCGTTGTTGCCGCTGTTGATCTCTACCGCCAGATCGCCGAGCTGATGGTCGATACCAGTCCAGACGAAGCCGTCCGGAGTCGGCGTGTAGGTCGGAGAAAAGCCGGCGGTGGTGTCGAGCACCGAGCCGTAGGTCGCTGGACTGAGTAGCACCGGTAGCAGGGGCGAGAGCACCAGATTGGCGGCTGAGACAATGTCGGTGAAGCCATCGTCGTCGAGATCGCCGGTGGCGACGCCGTGGACGGTGCGCACTTGGTGATCGGTGGTCAGTGCGGCGCTGTCGAGTTCGAAGGTGCCGCAACCCTGGTTGCGCATCAGCACCCCCGGGTTGTCGGCGAAGACCAGGAAGTTCATTTCCAGGCCACCGTGGTAAAGCAGGTCGGTGTCGCCATCGTTGTCGTAGTCGAACGCCGAGCTACCCCAGCCGAAGACCGAGGCGCCGAGGTCGCCGACCCCACCGTCGCTGAAGGTACCATCGCCGTTGCCGAAGTGCAGGCGGGTGCTTTGGTCGCCGAGTAGATATGGGGCGCCGAAGGTCGGCAGGTTGTAGTCGCCGAAGTTCGATCCCAGCAGGTCGAGGTGGCTGTCGCAGTTGACATCGGCCACCGCGAAGCCCATCCACGATCCCGAGGAGGTGTCGTTGAGGTCGATCACTTCATCGACAAAGTGGCCGCTGCCACCGTTGAGGAAGATGTGCAGGAAACCACGGTCGAGACCGCCATCACGGGCGATCGGGAAGGCTCCCTGATCGTCGGCTTGCAGCAGGTCGAGGTCGCCGTCCTGGTCGATGTCGACCATGCCGACCGCCCAAGTGATGGTCGCGACTCCGGGTGGAATGCTAGCCATGGCGTAGATCCCGGAGCCGGCGCTAATGTCTTCGAAGGAGCCGTCGCCGCGATTGCGAAACAGCTGGTTGGGCTGATTCAAAGCAAATGGTTCGGCGAAAATAGGCAGTAAGACGTCGTCGTGGAAGTTGTTGGCGATGAAGACGTCGAGCAGTCCGTCGCCGTCGATGTCGCCCATGGCGCAGGAAGTTGAGGCTAGCGCTCCGCCTTCGAGGCCGCTAGGCGAGACGGTGGTGAAGGCACCGCCGTGGTTCTCGAGCAGCAGGTTGTCTTCGCTGCGGCCGAGCACCAAGATCTCCGGGTCGCCGTCGTTGTCGAGGTCGCCATAACAGACCCCGGCACCGGTCTGAGCGGTGAGGTCGGCGCCCACCGCGCTCGCAACATCGACGAAAGTAGCGTCGCCGGTCTCGACCAGTTGGTTGGCGTAGAGGCTGTTGGCCACCCCCGGGCCGTTGGTAGCGTAGATGTCGAGATCACCATCGCCATCGAAATCGAGCACGGCAACGCCGACCAGACCATGAATGGCGTCGCTGTTGGGTAGCAGCGCCAAATTGGGAAAGGGAATCGGCTGGCTCAGACTGGCGTCGCGAACGGCTTCGACGCTAGCGAACAGAGCACCGCGGTGGCGGGCAAAGTCGATTCCGGCACCGCCATCAGCCGCGATGTTGTCAAAAGTTACCCCGCCATCGGCTCTGGCGACGCCGGTCACTGTTCCGCTCACAAGCAGCAAAGCGGTGACCATTCTCAGAACTGAGCGGGCCGCTGGGCGGCAACTAGGTCGCAGAGAAGCAGGGTGGGTGGCAAGGCGGAAATGGCGAGCATGAAGAGGAGTTGGGATCATCGTTCTAAACCCTCCTGGTCGGGTTTTCGGCCCGACTGGCTTTGACCCGGCGACCAGACCTTCCAGATAGGTCGCTGAGTCGTTCCACGGCGGCAACCTGCATTCCATGCACCACGCAGCACCTGCAGAAGGTTTTCCCCGAGCCCAACAGGGTCACTCGGGGTCTACCGGATTGCTGTCCGTTGTCCTATGCAGAAAAGCATAGACGATCTTAATCAATCCTGCTGCGCTATTCACCCAACTTGCATCAAAAATCCATGTTTTGGACCAAAAAGACATCTTTTTGGCCTCATTAGCCGGGTTTGGAGCGGGTTGCAGGTGGGCTAGTCGCCGTTCTGGCATCTCAGGGAGAGGGTCAGTTAAGATTTTGGAGCTGAAGAGTGGCTTGGCTGGCGTTGACGAGACTCACTTTGAGCTTGGGCTGGCCACGGGTCGCTGGCCGTCGACGGAGGGAGTGACGGAATTCCCTCACCGATGCGGTTGAATTGACGCTCCTGAAGCAACTTAGGCTTTTCAACTTGCTTTCCGCAGGGATTTGTGTGAAGTTAGTTGCAGAATAGTTGATTCATCCTGAAGTAAGCCGGGACCCAGAAGGCCCCGAAAAAGGGCAAGCCATGGCCTGTCGTTGGGAGGGGTGTAGGCACAACTTGAGGCTTCAGGAGGCGAATCAGCCTGACCGCGGAGGCCATTTGCTTTGAGATTTACATTTGCTTTGAGATTCAACTGCGTTGATCGATTCCAGCTCCCTGTTCGAGTTCACCGCCTTGAACCCGCCCACCGTCTTGGACGAAGGCTCAGGGCTCTACCGCTCTGCTTCCTGCTGGGAGCATCGGCCTTGTTGGCCGATGGCGGCGTGACCTTCACAGACATCGCGCCGGATGCCGGCAGCGGCTTGACCTACAGTCGGCAACGTTCTCCCAGCGACGCCGCTTTTGATGCCATCAAACAGCAGCCGGAGTACACCTTCGACGACCTGCTGATCACGCCGCTCAAGAGCCGTGGCGCCCCGGGAGTAGCGATTTTCGACTATGACGACGATGGCGACCTCGACCTTTACGTCACCAACGGTCCCGGCAAGGCCAACAGCCTGTTCGCCAACCAGCTGATGGAAAGCGGCGCGGTGAGTTTTTTCGACCTGGCCCTGGCGGCTGGGGTCGATGCCACAGAGCAGAACTCCAACGGCACTTGCAGCGGCGATCTCGACAACGATGGTGACACCGAACTCTTGGTGCTCGGCAACAGCGAGCCCAACTTACTGTTTGAGAACCAAGGCGGCGGGCTATTCACCGACATCACGGCCGCGGCCGGCCTTGGTGGCGGCATTTTGGCGTCGACCTCCTGCAGCATGGGCGACATCAATGGTGATGGCTGGTTGGACATCTTTGTTGGCAACGCGCTTGATATGTCGGTGCAACTCGGCATCTTCACCGAGCCGTTTGGTTTCAACCAAGCAAACCAGCTATTTGTCAATCAGGGCGACGGTAGTTTTGTCGAAGGAGCCGCGGCCGCGGGCCTACTCGATCTCGATTTGCCGGCCGCTGCGCCGCCGGACGCCGCCACTATTACTTGGGCCGTGGCCTTGGTGGATATCGATCTCGATGGGGATACCGATGTGGTGCATGCCGACGACCAGGCGGCCTTTCCGGCCGGCGTGCTGGGTGGTATCGACCGCGGCTATGTGCAGATTTTCGAGAACGATGGCAGCGGCCAGTTCACCAACATGACCTATGAGCGCGACATGGGGCGGCCAGGGGCGTGGATGGGATTGTCGTTCGGCGACTTTGATAGCAACGGCACCATGGATCTGTTCGGTTCCAATTTCGGCAATCATCCGGGGTTCTTCGTCGGCTTTAGCGACACTAGCGTCTATCACGCCGACTCGAGATGGTTTCTGCAGCAGGACGAGGGTAGCTTTCTTGATCCCTCAGATCCGGTGCGCCTGAACACCCCCTTTGGCTGGGGCACTTCGGCGCTGGACTACGACAACGATGGTGATAGCGACATTCTCTTCCACGGCGGGCTCGACGTCGGGCCGTTTGTCGCTACCAATCCAGGTTCGTTGCTGGCCGGTGACGGCGCCGGGGGTTTCACCCGTGATCTGGAAGCGCTGGCGGGTTCTACCGAGCACGTGCGGCGCACGGTTCATGGCGTCGCTACCGGCGATCTCGATGGCAATGGCTTTCAAGATATTGTTACGGTGGCCAACTTTACCTTTTATGATGCGCCCTTGACCATGGCGCCGCCGCTGGGGGGTGAGTTCGATCTCGATGCGGTGGTGCAGCTGTCTTTCCTTCCCTTGGCCATGCCGCCGGACTTCTTGTTTACGTGGAGCGGCATCGAATTCGCGGACGGTGACCTGTCGGTGGAACTCAACGATGGCGCCAACGGCAATCACTCGCTCCAGGTGCGCACCCTGGGGACGGTGGGGCTGACCACCGACGGCGCGGTAAATCGCGATGGCATCGGGGCGGTGGTGAGGTTCCGCACACCGAGGGGAAAGCGCCAGATGGTGCCGGTGTTGGGTGGCTCTAGCTATGCCTCGCAGCATGCCTTGGCGAGCCATTTTGGCCTCGGTTCCGAGCGCCGTGGATTGATCGATGTGCTGTGGCCCGGCGGTACTCGCAATCGTCTCTACACGCTGCGCTTGAGAGAACGGGTGACCTTCCCCGAAATCCCTTGCAGTTACGCCGAAGAGGGCGGCTTTTTCGCCTATCTTGGGTGTACTGACCAAGCCCTCGATGAGCTAGAAGCGGCGGGGGTGATCGATGCGGCGCAAGCCTTCCGCTTCTTCGCCAGTGCCGTCCGCGCCTACTTCGACCACCGCCGCTAGGCGGCAATGCTGTTCGACCTGCTGACGTAGTGCGGCGGGTCCTTGATTGAACCAGCCCGCCGGTGTCGGAGAGGGCGCTGGCGGGTCCTACAACGGCCGGTCCACGGGCCGGTCGTGGGGGGATCCCAGAAATGACCAAGATTTTCGAGCCTTTTCGCATCAAGGCGGTCGAGCCGATTCACCTCAGTTCACCTGCCGAGCGTGCGCAAGTTCTGGCTACTGCTGGTTACAACCTATTCAAGATACCGTCCGCGGCAGTGCTGATCGACTTGCTATCCGACAGTGGTACCGGCGCCATGAGCGCCGCCCAATGGTCCGCCCTGATGTCCGGCGACGAGTCCTACGCCGGGGGCAGTAGCTTTCGCCGTTTCGAGGCCGCGGTCCACGACATCTTCGGCTTTCGCCATGTTATTCCGACCCATCAAGGGCGGGCGGCCGAGCGCATCCTGGCGTCGACCCTGTGCCAGCCGGGCGACGTGGTGCCCAACAACACCCACTTCGACACCACTCGCGCCAACCTCGAAGCGGCGGGCGCCACGGCCATCGATCTGCCCTGTCGTCAGGCCAGCGAGGTCGATCAACCCCACCCTTTCAAGGGGGATATCGATCTCAATGCCTTAGAGCAAGTGCTCGATGATCATCCCGGTCGGGTACCGCTGGTGATGCTGACCGTGACTAATAACGGTGGCGGCGGACAACCAGTTTCGATGGCCAATCTTCGCGCCGCCTCGGTGCTGGCGCGGCGCCATGGGGTGCCGCTCTATCTCGATGCCTGCCGTTTCGCTGAGAACGCCTACTTGATCCAGCAGCGCACACCTCGCTACGCCTCGCGGCCGCTGATCGATATCGCGAGGTTGATGTTTTCATTCGCTGAAGGCTGCACGATGAGCGCCAAGAAAGATGGCATGGCCAATATCGGCGGCTTCCTCTGCACCCGCGACGAGCAAGTCGCCGCGAAGCAGAAAGAGCTGTTGATTCTGACTGAGGGGTTTCCGACTTATGGCGGTTTGGCGGGCCGCGATCTGGAGTGCATCGCGGTGGGTCTCTACGAGGCTCTCGATCAGGACTACCAGCGCTATCGGCACGCCATGACCAGCCATCTCGGTGGCCAGCTGACCGCCGCCGGAGTGCCGATTGTCGAGCCCCCAGGAGGCCACGCTATCTACATCGATGCGCGGCGCATGCTGCCGCACCTGCCGCCCGAGGCATATCCCGGCCAGGCGTTGGCGATCGAGCTTTACTTGCATGCCGGCATCCGCTCGGTGGAAATCGGTTCAGTAATGTTTGGTCGCCTCGATCCGGTGACCGGCGAGGAGACTTTTGCCGAGCTCGATTTGGTACGCTTGGCGATGCCGCGACGGGTTTACACCCGCAGCCACATCGACTACGTCGCCGACTCGATCTGCGAGATCGCCAGCCGCAGCCAGCTAGTACCGGGGGTGAGAATCGCCAGCCAGCCAGCGGCCCTGCGGCATTTCACCGCGGCTTTTGAGATGCTGCCGCTGGCCGATGAGCAACGTTTAGCCTCGGGGTGAGGCTGGCAATCAGGCTGTACCGACCAGGCAATAACAATTTGCCTGGGCTATACTCCAAGCTAGCTTAATTCATAGGATTCTGCAGCAGCGGAGGGATGGTCAGTGGTGCAGTGGCTAGAGGCGCAGGCACAGCGCGAGGAAGTGGCCAGGCCGATCCGCGAGCGCATGCGGCAAGAAGCCGCCCGAGCACCGGTGCGCGTCAGCCAGATGATCGCCTTGATTGCGGAGCGCCTTTTTGATTCGGAGCTTAGTGTCAAGAGTGTCGCCCTCGCCTGTGGCATTCGTGACAAGTCGATCTCCACCCATTTCGGTCGCCAGCTGGGCTGCACACCCCGACCCTACATCCGCGAAGCACGGCTGGAAACAGCCGCCGCTTTGCTGCGCACTACCCAGCTGCCGATCTTCGTCATTGCCGAGCTGGTTTGCTACGGCGATCTCAGCAGCTTCGGCCATGCCTTCGAACGCTGGGATGGACAATCGCCAACAGCCTACCGGCAGCAGGCCACAGAGCACGCGCCGGGCCAGGAGCAGGTGTCCGATCCACCTCTCAGCGTGGCCACTTTGCGTCGAGTCTTGAACGGTAGTGCGGCTCCTGATGTGGTGCGGAAAGTGCTTTGCCGGGTCCAGTCGCTCTATGCGGGACGACTGGACCCGAGGGTCGATCTGGCAGGCTCTGGCGAGCCGGAGATTGTCGATGGACGCAACTTTGAGCGGGTCTCGGCCGCCATCGAGTGGGAGACGCTACGCCAGCGCTCGCCGCAAGAGCAGATTGTCCGGGTTCGGGATCGCCTGCGCTTCCCCTCGGCGGCCCTCTGCAATCTGTTGCTCACTAAGAGCCGCGAGCAAGGTCGCACCGACCGCGCAGAAGGTGTCCGCCTGGTGGAACTAGCCTTGCATCACCTCGAGGGTAGCGCGGCGCTGCTCGGCGACAGGCTGCCGGACGTGCGCGCCAGAGCCTTGGCTCATCTTGGCAATGCTCATCGGCTGGCGCTCGATTTCGCCGCCGCCGAGCAGGCGTTTGCCGATGCCAAGGCCGAGTGGTATATGCCGCGGGAGCATCCTGATCAGACTGTACTCGCGGAGTCGCTTGCGCTTTTGTCGGCACTCCGCGTCTTTCAGCGTCGCCTTGACGAGGGGCTGCAGCTCATCAACGAAGCAATCACCTGCTTCAAGGCGGTGGAGGTTCCAGAACTCCTGGCACGGTCGTTGATCCGGCGCGCCTTGATTCATGATCTTCAAGCTGACTATCAAGCGGCAGTCCTCGATCTCCGCGTAGCGGCTGCTCTACTTGAAGAGGGACAGGATCCCTATCAGGATCTGGTCATAGCCAAGAACCTGGCCACCTCCTATTCACTCGCCGGAAAGTACGACAAGGCGGAAGCTGCGCTGGCCCGTGCTCGCCAATGCTGTAAACGTAGCCAGAACCCCGTCGATTGGGTGCAACTCACCTGGATCAAGGGCTTGATTCATGAGGGGCGACACCAGCTTGACCAGGCAGCCGGCTGCTATTCCGGTGCGCGGCTAGGCTTCATTGCGCGGCAAGAATGGGGCCATGACGCGGCCGTCTCACTCTACTTGGCAGGGGTCCTGGTCAAGCAAGACAAGATGGAGGAGGCGCTACCGGTGATCGCCGAGACCCTGCCGCTTCTTGACAGTCTTGGGTTGCACCCGATGCTCTCGAAGCACGCGGCCTACTCGGGCAAGCCTTGGTCGCTCAAGAGGTGAATTTGGCAGCTCTCCTGCGAGCCCGGGACCTACTTGACCGCATGCGACGCAACAGCTGACGTCTGAAGGTGGACGACGGCTCCATCGCCCACCCACTACCAACATTGGTTTCTCCTTCTAGCCGTAGGGATCTCCCAGCGGGAAGAACCCATCTGGGGCCGAGTGCGGGAAGAAGATCTACGGATCAAGATGCGGCCTGGCGCAAGATGCTTTCTCCGCTGCCGTCACAACAAACATCAGCAAGGTCATTGGTTGCCTCCTTGGGTCACCAGGGCCTCTGCCGGGATGGCAGCACCCGATATCGATGAACCCTAGCGCTGGGCAGGAGATCACACCAGTAGTTCGAACAATTTCAAGGACCCGAGACAAGGGAGGTCCAACCAGGCGCGGCTGGCGGGGGCCAGCACCAGCATTTGGCACGAATGGACAGGTGGCGTCGCCACAACTCACCAGGATGATCTCCTTCAGGGGCCTACCCATTCCCTGCCAAAGTCCTGGTCCTGGATGCGGCATGAAAGACGCTTCCTCCCATCAGCGGCCAGGCGGTAGTCATTGCCCCTGCTCTCTCGACTGGCGCTCGTTCTGGCCGCCGCTTTTTGCTCTCTGAAGGAGTAGTCGTGGATGAAGAAAGTGTGGAAGTGCCCTGCCACCCGAGATTGCTGCAGATCACGGTGACAGTGCCCGAGGGTTTGATCGGATTGCTGCACGAATATGCTGACCTTTTGGGAGTCTCTCTCAGTCAGGCCGTCGGTACGGCGGTCCAGCGCTATCTTCGCAATTGGAACCTCGCGGAGCTGGTGCTACACGATCAGATCGAACGGCTGCTAGCCGCCGACGGCCGCAGCTGGCGGCAGGTTTCCGAGCTGCTCGACCCGCGTTGTGAAGGCGGCATCGAATACGAACGCTTGATCTGCAACCTCGATGCCCGCATTGCCCGCAGGGGTGGCCAAGTCCGGCGCCTGCAGTGGCTACATCAGCGCCTGATCCAAGAGCTCGATGACCAGCTGCTTGCCAAGGCGCGCCGGCTAGTTGAGGCGGTCGTAGGCGGAGAGTGGAGTGCGACCTAGATGGCATAGCACCCCATTCGCGAGCCGGTTGCTCAGCAGCTGTCCTAGCTTCGGGCTGCCAACGGAGTTCATGCTCGCCCGTGCCGGAGGAACACTCAACGAGGGAATCGTGGGCGACCCACTATTTGAAATGAAACTGTGGCAAAATGGACAGCGATGATCGTACTCGTAAGAAAAACTTGATCTTAAGAGACTGAGATCTACTAACAATGGAGGCATGAGAATGAAGTGCTTGTCCGTCAGTAACGACAGAGAGTTCATGGGGCGAAGGAATCGTTTACCGATTTTCTTACTTGCAACTCTTGCAATGCTACTCATATTAGCCGCCAGTGACCTGGTGGCTCAGGATGAAACTAAAGAGCCGGATCCAATCTTCGTGGTCAAACGTCCGTGGCGAGAACCGACCCACCCAGACTGGGTTTCCGCCGACGCTGCCCAAGTAGGCGGTAAGCTCAACGAGGATCTATTCCGCTGGCCACGGGGGCTACGCAGACTGCTCAACTCGCAGCCGGTTGATCCCGAATCTGGGTGTATACCCTACGGGAAGACCGACGATGTCTTCCCGGATTTCCTGGGTTTCGAGTCCTCGCGGCTGGTCGCACACCTGAAGATTACACATGCCGTCCCCGGCTTCTTGGGCGGCTTCCCCGGCACACTTTTCCGTGGTACTTTGGCTGGAGGAGGATTGTTGCGCAAACCCGTCACTCTTGAGGACCAACAGGTTTTCGACTTCTTCATGCTCAGTGGCCGGGTACCTTTGGAAGATAAAGTTATCTGCGCCGACGACCGCCGCTTTCCTCACGATCTGCGGGTTGGCGACGAAGCGATCATCTTCTCCGCCGACACATTCGTCCCAACTCCGTCGGAGAGTTTTGTCGAGATTGGCTACGGTGGCGTCTTGGCCTTTCGCGACGGCTGGATGCTGCTGCAAGGGGAAGCTCAGAAGCGCCTGAAGCTAAGCGATAGCAGAGAAAAGACCCTCGAAATCATCCGTGGAAAGCTTGCTAAGGAGGCTGAGTGATGCGCCGAAACTACTTGGCGCACCTGTCCATTGTATGCTTGCTTACGTTGCCTGCCCACGGGCAGTCGTGCGTCAATCGAGAGGTCCCGTTCGAAACCCCAAGTTTTAGCAACGTGGTCTTCAATCTGAGTAATGTTCCTGCAACCCACCGGGGCAGGTTTAGAGAGGCTATGGCTGCTTGGAATTCCCAGTCGTGCAACACGGAAGGAGCATTCGGCGCTGATTATGATTTTCCCTATCTCAAGGAAGGGGCAGCCTCGGCGTACGATTTTCAGGCTTTCGTCTTCTTCCACCAGAGACCGAATCCACGCAATACAGAGTCTTGTGGTAGGCGCGGTGCTGACGAGATCCATCTCTATTCCACAGCCACGTTGACCAATGGAACCACGACCTACACGGTCGATTGCCGAAACCCGGCAGTCATGGCCGATACCGCCGCGCATGAAATCGGCCATATGTTGGGACTTGGGCACATCAACAACCAGACCTGCGTCACCTCTATTATGGCCGGTCTCGGTATTTCCCCACAGGGGCAGTTGATCAACAGAAGCATTCAGGCAGTTGAATGCCAGACCGTTGCCACCTCCCATGAGACTCCCGATGAGGCGCAAGCAGAAGAAGACTGGTGCGGGACAGAGGGAACTGCTTGCCATGATGGGGACTACGATTACTGTAGCCCGATCGTCGTCCCGCTGACCGAGAAGTAAGACCTCGCCCCGCCCCACCTGGACAGATTGGCCTCAGTCGGGTAGCGAGTTGCGTCGTTCGGCGGTCAATCGCCGGGAATGGCCGGCAGGGTGACGGTGCCGGGTTTTTCGAGAGCGGCCCGAGTCGCCTTGAGCAGGTACGCGTAGGGCTCATCGCCGGCAAGCTTGGCGCTCTCGGTGAGGCTGTAGAGGATCGCCGCGACCTCGGTTCCCCGCTTGGAGCGCGACCCGTAGTGGTTCTTGCGTCCGATGACGACGCCTCGCAGCTCCCGCTCTGCAAGGTTGTTGTCGAGGGGAATTAGGGGGTTTTCAAGAAAACGCGTTAGCCCTTTCCAATGGCCGAGCAGGTAGTTGACTGCCTTGCCCAATCCGCTGCGCGGCAGGGCTACGGGTCTGGTCTCCATAGCCCAAGCTTGCAGCTTTTTGAGAATGGGCCCGGAGTGCTCGGCGCGCAGCTTCAGGCGCAGATCCAGAAGCTCTTGCGGCTCCGGAACTTGGATAGCCGGTACCTTCCGCTCCACTTTGAAAAGATCGCTGATCATGTCCAGCGCTTGACCACAGTGTTTTGGGTAGTTGTGCTCTGCGTCGGCGAATTTTCTTCGTGCGTGTGCCCAGCAGTGGGCCAGTGTGAATCCAGGACCGGCGCGGGATGCCGACTGATCGTCCCTCTTGGCCTCACTCTTGGCCAGAGCCTTGTAGGCCGAGTATCCGTCGCACACCACGATGCCCTGATAACCAGAGAGGATCGACCTGGCAGATTTTTCCGAGCGAGTTCCGCACAATCGATAGAACACCGCCTGCCGATTGGCCACGCTCCACACCCACCACTTGGAATTTTCTTGACGAGTCACCAGCCGCCAGTGAGTCTCGTCGGCGTGGACCACCGGAGCCATGAGCACCTTGTCATGCAGAGCCAGGTAGCTCGGCGTCAGCACCCTGGCCAAAGCTTCGATCTGGTCCCACAGAGTCTGCGAGCTGACGTTCAGCCCTTCCCGCGCCATGCTTCGGCTCTGGCGCTCAAGAGGTGCATGGTCAAGGTATTTGCTGATTGCCACCTCGACCGCGAACTCTGGTGCATAGCGCCCTCCAGGGATCAGCTTTGGCAGCGCTGGCGCCGTGACCACTGCCGCGTTGCAGCGACAGCGATACTTCTGACGCTGGTGCTTGACCATGATGAAGTGTCGCCGGACTACGGAGATCTCGTCGGAATCTTCCGTCTGATCACCCATCGGCTGAAGGGAGCCGTCGCAGGTCGGGCAAACCTGCTCTGCAATGGGTAGCTCGAGGAGTTTCTCGACCACTGGCAGCAAGGGCTGCGGAGTCGGCCCGTGGCCGGTCTGCGGCTTACGCTCCGACGCTGGGGTCCGCGTCCTGGGGCGTTTCTCCGAGGACGGGCCGAAGATCTTTCGCTCGCGTTGAGCGAGAATCTCCTGCAGTTGCTCAAGCTCAAGTTGCAGGGTAGCAGCGCCGGCCCCTGCAAGATGTGCGTTGCTAACTATCAGATTCTTGATGCGCTCGTGCAGGTGTCGATTCTCGCGATCGAGCAGCAGCGCAATTTGACGCAGAACGTCGGGGCGCTGTTCGTTCTCGATCCGAAGCATGCGTCTATTATAGATCAGAAATCAGGCTGCGTCAGCAACCTTTTTCCTCACAAATAGGGGCGGCGAGAGCCTCATCTTTCCGATCAGCTTGCTGCCCTCCAAGAACAAGGCCAGCTCACTCATAGTCAGCCGCAGCCGGTCCTCTTCCCGTTCGCGCCACAGACAGGCAAACCGCCCCTGCTCGAGCCGCTTGCTGTAGACACAGAGCCCGGTACCGTCCCAGACCAGAACCTTCGCGAGGGTTTGCGCCCGATTGACGAATAGGAACAGATCGCCTGAGAGAGGGTCTTGGTCAAGCTCGCCGGTCACCAGACCCGAGAGACCGTCGAACCCCTTGCGGAGGTCGGCAGGCGCACCGAAGGCGTAGACGCTGACCCGGCGGGTCGAGCCGATCATCCGAGCGCTTCCAGCAGCAATGCCACGTCGGCCAGAGCCAGGCCCTCCACGCGGTGGCCAGCGACAGTCACCAGGACCAAGCCCTCTCGATGGCTTCGATTCATGATTGCTACTTCGTCGGCCTCTACGACTTCGACCGCCCGCAGCTGAATCGGCCTCGGCGGCGCTGCCTCGATCCAGCGGCGGAGCGTGTCGACGCCGACTCCCAAAGCAGCGGCCACCCGGCCCAACCGATCGCCGTTGGACTGCGCTTCCAAAGCAACTTCCACGGCTTCTGCCCGAAGGGAAGCCGGATACCGACATCCGCGGCCTGGGCGGCAGCCAAAGTAGACCTCGACCTGATGACGAAAGCTCGCAATTCGTTGTTCCATAACGGTTCCTCCTTTTGAGGAATCACCATGCAACAGATCCGGCCGCTTGGCCAGACGGGGCGCGGCGATGTCTTACACCGAGAAGACAGAACTAGTCTTTACTTCGCCGGATAAGGGCGTCGAGATTGATCTCGATGGCGATGGCATCAAGGACCGGGTTGGCAGGACTTATCCCGGTAGCCAGCTGGCGCTTCTCTGGCGGGACCGAAATGGCAATGGCAAGGTCGAGGATGGTAGTGAGCTGTTCGGCTCCTCGACGCTGCTGAGGGATGGTACTTTGGCACTCAATGGCTACTTTGCGTTGGGTGATATGGACGCCGATCACAACGGCTGGGTCGAGCCCAGAGACGCGGGATGGAGTGAGCTTCTGCTGTGGGTGGATGAAAACCACGATAGCGAGAGCCAACAGCGAGAGATCTTGACTCTCGATATGGCGGGGATCTACGCTCTTCGGGTCTAGGCGTTACCCCTTAGCTTGCGCGATGAGCACGGAAACTGGTCTTGGTGGTGGTCGGAGGCCTACATCGAGAACGATTCCGGCGAGACCTTCAAGGTGCCGACAGTCGATGTGTTTTTTGTTCATGGTGGCCACTGACTTGGTCCGCCGTTTGGCCAAGGAGCCAAACGGCCGGTCGGTGGCCAAAGCTAGCCCGCTGGTCCGATTTGGCTGGGTGGCGAGAGAGTGGCGGCAGGGCTCGTCAGCGGCGGGCAATGCTGCTATATTGGACCTTCGTTCTGGGCCTTTTTCGTGTCGAAGGCCGGTGCGCGGCTGCTGGCTTGCGATTTGTAGCCAGCTAGCGTACCCACCTCGTGTACCCAGTTCGCAGTCCGGGGGGACTAAGTGCCATTTTGCAGACCTCAATGCCGCAGCCGCTCAGCGGTCGTCGTCCGCTCTGTGCTTGGTGGGAGGTAGCTGGCAGCGCCGGTATTCTGAGGTCGGTGGCGGGATTCAACCATGCAGCAAGAGGGCTTTTTAGAGGATTTCATTGGCGAGGCTCGGGAGATCATCGAATCTGTCGAGGAGGGATTGCTGAACCTAGAATCAGCGTCGGCTGGGGCCCGCTTGAAGATTCTCGACACGGTGCGCCGTGGTCTGCACACCCTCAAGGGCAATGCCGGCATGATGGGGCTGAGCAAGATTCAGCAGCTCGCCCACCGGCTGGAGGATCTGGTCGAGGAGCTGGATTCCGCACGCCCTGACGTCAGCCATCTGTTGGCTGGTCTTGATCGCTGTCGGGAATTGCTTGACGAGGCTGAAAATGTTGGCCAGAAGGAGGACGTCTCTGCTGCTGGGCTGGCAGGCAGTCTGCGGGTGGGCGCAGCGGCCCTCGACTCGCTGGTCGACAGGCTGGCGGAGATGGTGGTGTTGCGCAACCGTCTCCAGGAAGTGATTGACCGTGGCCGGTCGCTGTTGCCGGCGCGAGACTTCTGGAATGAGCTGGAGCAGACCGAGGAGCGATTGGGCAAGAATCTGCAACAGATTCGCACCGAAGTGATGGGCCTGCGTCTAGTACCGCTGGGCACTCTCTTCGGGGCCCTGCGGCGGATTGTTCACGACGAGGCGCGGCGCTCTGGCAAGGAAGTCGAGTTTGATATCACCGCCAGTGAGACCACCCTCGATAAGGGTCTGCTGGAGGTCGCCAGCCAAGCTCTGGGACATATGGTTCGCAACGCCGTGGTGCACGGGATCGAGTTGGCCGCGGAGCGCCTCCGGGTCGGCAAACCGGCCTCAGGTCGAGTGAGCCTGGAGAGCGAGATTCGTGGCGATGAGGTGCTGATTACCCTGGCTGACGACGGTGCTGGCGTCGATCGTCAAGCGTTGGCGGAGGTCGCGACCCGTCATGGGCTCAAAGCCACCGCCGAACATGAACTGCTCGGCACCCTCTTTCTGCCCGGTTTGAGCACTCACTCCGGAACCGATCTCGGTGCCGGTCGCGGAATCGGTCTGTCTGCGGCGGTGGGTGCCGTTCAAGGCATGGGGGGTCGCATCGAGGTCAGTTCAGAGAGCGGCCAAGGCACCAGTTTCCGAGTCTTCTTGCCGCTGGCGGTGTCGACCGCGCGGGCCTTGATGCTGCGGGTCGACGGCGAGATCTATGCCCTGCCGTTGGCCACCATCGTCGAGGCTCAGCAGCTGCTGGTGGAGGAGGGCGCGGAGCAGCTCTCGGGCGAAGTCTACCGTTGGCGACAGCAAGATGTGCCGGCGATCGACCTGGGTTTCCTGTTCGGCACCGCGCGCTTGCCACGGGCCGAGGGCTACGCGGTGATGATCGAAGTCGATCAACAACAGCGGGCGTTGCTGGTCGATACTCTGATCGAGATCCGCGAGATCGTGGTTAAGGATCTCGACCCAGTTTTCGGTGGGCCTCTCGGGATCGGCGGCACCACCGTGTTGCCAGATGGGCGTGCGGTGTTGATGCTCAATCCGCTGGGCCTAATGGCGGCCGAGATCGTAGTGGAGAAGAGTGCGTGAGCAAGCAGCGGCAACCCTCCGCTGGTGACCGGCCAGCGGCTGAGAAGTCGCTCGAAGCGGTGGCTGAGAAGGCCGCTGGCGAGCGCTCGCAGGGCAAGATTACCCTGCCCTCCTCAGGCTTGGCGGAAGAAATCCTGGAACTGCTCGAGCAGCAGCAAGCCCGTGCCGCGGCGGCGGAAGAAGTCAGCATGGCATGGGTGGCTTTCGGCTTGGGTGGCACTTCGTTCGCGCTGCCGGTTGAGAGCGTGCGAGAGGTGGTTCGCATCGAATCCATCACGCGCGTGCCCCACACCGCCCAGGCGGTGGCCGGCCTGACGACGGTGTGGGGGCAGCCTGTACCGGTGATCGACCTGCGGCGGCGGATCGGCATCGAGGCGAGTGCCCTCGACTCTGACAGCCGTCTTTTGGTCACCAGTGGAAATCGCCCGCTAGGCTTGTTGGTGGACCGAGTGGAACAAGTTTTTCGAGTTTTGCCGAGTCGGGTGGCACCGACGCCAAGGGAGCTGCCGGGCACTGCCGGCGAGTTGGCCACGGGATCGTTTGATCCCGGGTCACGGCGTTCAGTGCTGCTCGACCTCGCTTCTATTTTGCGCTTCCAACGGACGACCGCGGGGCCAGGGAATGCCGCTGCCAGATCCCAGGAAGCATCGTGAGGAGAAGATCATGACCAAGACGACGCGAACGATTCTGCTGGCCGGCGCCGCGATTCTGCTGGCGATGCTGACCGCCGGTTTGTTGTGTGCCGAGAACGAGGACTCGTTCCAAGTCATCGTCCATGTGGACAACCCCACTCCGTCGATGAGCCGGGCCGAGGTGTCGCGCTTGCTGCTGAAGAAAGTGTCGCGCTGGAGCTTCGGCACCAAACCCTCTGCCCATCCGGTGGATCAAGCCCAGGGGACAGCGATACGTGAAGCATTCTCACTGAAGATCCACAAGCGGAAGTCTTCGGCGGTGCGCTCTTACTGGCAGCAACGGATCTTCTCCGGCCGTGGCGTGCCGCCACCCGAGGCGTCTAGTGACGCAGAGGTGGTGGAGTTTGTCCGTGACGACCTGGGGGGGATCGGATATGTCTCCAAAGCAGCAGTTTTGGAGGGTGTCAAGACCCTCAAAGTTACCGATTAAGGCAAGGCGATGTTGAATCTCAAACTACGAACCAAGATTCTGTTGATTCCGATCTGGGCGACCGTGGCCTTGCTGGTCATCCTGGGTCTCACTTTCCAAGCTCGCCGGAGTAGCGAAGTGCTGGTGGACGAAGTCGAGCTGGCTCGCGATCTGGAAGAGAAGTTCGTCGAGCTGGGGCGTCAGCTGCAAGATGCTTCCTCGGCGTTCGACCCCGATCTGCTGGGCGATGCTGACCAGATTCACCACGACTTCCAACTTCTCGCCAACGGCAAGCGACTGGCGTCGAATGCCGCCGACCCGGGGTCGAATTCCGCGGCGGAGGGCGAATCACGGGCGTTATCTCAAGACTTGAAGCAGCGTCTGCTATCGATCCAGGAGCAGCTCGAAGCCTATTTTCAACTGGCGAGAGGCAACGTGCAGATGGAGATCGATGGCGACGGCGTGCTGGACTTCGAAGCAGTGCAACAGCAAGTGGAGAGCCAGAATGCGGTGGCACTGTCCCTGAGCAAGCTGGGTGAGGAAACTCGCCGGGCGATGGAGAGTTCCTTCAAGACCACTTTGAACACGATTATCGCCTTGTCGATCTTCTTTATCGCCGTGCTGTTCGCTTTGTCGTGGTGGTTGGTGAGATCGATCACCCGGCCTCTTGGACGGGCAGTGGCGGTCAGTGAACAGGTCGCTCGGGGGGATCTCAGTGCTCAGGTCGAAGGGGCTAACACCGACGACGAGATCGGCCAACTGACCACTGCCAACGCTCGCATGTTGGCCTATCTGCGAGAGATGGCTGAGGTTGCCGACAGCATGGCGAAGGGTGATCTGACGGTTCTGGTTTCGCCCCGCTCGGAGCAAGACACCTTTGGCCACGCCTTGCAGAAGATGGTCGACAACCTCAGCCGAATGATCGGCAATCTGAAGGAAACCGCCGGCCAGGTAGCTTCGTCTTCAGACGAGATCTCAGCCTCGGCGGCGCAGATCAACAAGGGTGCCGAGAACCAGAGTTCGTCCACCGAGGAGACCTCCTCGACGATGGTCGAGATGGCGGCGCAGATCGACAGCGTTGCCGGCTCGACCCGCAGTCTGGCCTCCAATGTCGACGAGACCTCGACCTCGATTCATGAGATGGGGGCGTCGATCGAGGAGGTGGCGAAGAATGCCGGCGTTTTGCTCGATTCGGTGTCCAAGAGCATCGAGACTAGCGAAGAGATGCTGAGTTCCTTCGACGCCATTGCCGCAAATGTTCGCCAGGTCGATCAGGCTAGCCGAAAAGCGAGTGAGGAAGCCCGTGAGGGCAGCAAGCAGCTGTCGGAAGTGATCAGCGGCATCGGCGCTTCGTCGAAGGACATCGGCAAGATCGTCCGGATCATCGAAGAGATCGCCGATCAAACTAACCTACTGTCAGTCAACGCGGCCATCGAGGCGGCCCATGCTGGCGAGGCTGGCAAGGGTTTTGCCGTGGTTGCAGATGAAGTCAAGCGGCTCGCAGAGCGCTCGGTGGGGTCGACCCGTGAGATATCTTCCTTTGTCGAGACGGTGCAGGAAGATACCGCCCGAGCGGTTTTCCTTTCGCAACGTTTGTTGACCCGGATGGTGGAATCGGTGTCGGGTACCAGCCAATTGGTGGGGGATGTGGCGCGTGCCACGGAAGAGCAGTCGAGTGGTGCGCGGATTGTTCTTGGCACTTCATCGCAGATGCACCAGATCGCCGAACAGCTGGCCCTGGCGGCCCGCGAGCAGGCCGATGGAGCGCGACAGATCCTGCGCTCGGTGGAGTCGATGAACAGCATGACGCAGCAGGTTGCCGACGCCTCGGCCGAGCAGAAACGCGGTGGCGACTTGATCGTCCGGGCGATCGAAGAGATCGCCCAGGTGGCGCACCAGAATCTGGTCGCTACCGAGCAGCTGTCGCTGGCTACCCAGAGCTTGGCCAGCGACAGCGAGCGCCTGCAAGGGATGTCTGACGCCTTTTCTATCGCTGGCCAGGGCGCCTCCCGAGAGGTAGGACGATGAGTCGGGGCGACGCGACCTCGGCGTCCGAGCCCTCTTGGGAGGACTGTCGTCAGCTGCTCGATCGGCTGCCGCAGCTGCCGGTGGAGGAGAGGACAAGCGCTTTCGAGGATCTGGTGCGTAGCTCCAGTTCGGAGATCCGCAGCCAAGCCCTGCATCTCGGCGGCGCTGTCTTGTCGGATGATCGCTTAGTCGAGTATTTGGCCAACGACGACGATGCTGTTCTCCGCAACGCGGGTCTGGAGATTCTCAAGATGCGCGGTGGGCGGAGCTTTTCGACCGTCGTGGGTCTGCTCGGCGACGCCAATCCGGAAGTTGCGCTGCAAGCGGTGCTGATTCTCGACCACCTGAAGGATCCGCGAGCGCTGGAACCTGTCCGCCGGCTACTGTCGCATGCCGATCCGAACGTGCGGTCGGCGGTGATTACCGCCATTGGCCACCTTGGCGATGCCCGTGCCGTAGGGGATCTAACTCCCTTTATCGAGGGCGACCCGTGGTTGCAAATGTCGGCCATCGAGGCTCTGGGTGACCTGCGCTCGGGCGAGGCTGTTCCCCATCTCGGTGACTTGCTCACCGATCTGACGGTCGGCCCGATGGTGGCCGAAGCGTTGGCTCGAATCGGTGGTGAGCAAGCCTTTGTCCAGCTTTCCCGGCATTGGTTGAGTTTCTCCGACGATCTTGATCCTGAAGTCTCTCTGGGTCTCTTGGCCCATGTTCTTGAAGGTTTGGAGAGTCCGCCGTCCGCTTCCGAGGCGCTGCTCCAGCGGCTCAGCGACTACCTCCCCAGCGAGGCGGCTGGTGGCTCGGCGGCGCGCTGCCTGCTGATCTTTGGCCCGAGTGGGAATGATGGCCAAGCGCTCGACAACTTGGCGGCGAACTCTGCCGATCTTGCCGCCCTGCCGCCTTGCCTGGCGCATCGGGGTGATTTGATTGGCGAGTTGCTCGGTCGTGGGGCCGCTTTCTCGGGGTGGGGATTCTTGCTCGCCGCGAGGCAGCCGGAGACGGTGCCAGTAGCAGCATTGGCGGCGGCGGTGGCCGGGGTTGGCGAGGCGGTTGCCTTGCCAGCGGTGGCGGCGGCGTTGGCTGAGGTCGACGACCAGCAACTCGATATCCCCTTGCTCGATCTTTATCTGCGCTTGGCTCCCCTAGAGCGGGGTGAGTTGGGGGCCGCGCTAGCGCCAAGGCGCGAGCATCTGCTGGCCCTAGTGCCGCGCCGCGAGGATCTTGACGAATGTTCTGCGTTGGTCTTGCGGGCCTTACTCGGCGAACCCGCGGCCGAGGTGGCGGCCGGCATCGAGCGGTTGGCAAGCGTCGACCGCCGGACCGTGGTAGTGCAGATTCGCGACCGTTCAGACATCCTGTGCCTACTGCCGTGGGCAGACTGGATCGAGGCTGAAGCCGAGTCAATCGCCGCCTTGGCGGCCACGGTAGCGGCGCGCTGCCAACTGCGGAGTTTGCTGCCGCAGCTGCGCGGCCTGCTGTCGCGAGTGCCTGGCCCCGAGGTCATTCGCGCCCTTGGCGAAATGGGCGACCAAGACAGTGTGCGCGGCCTGATCGATCTACAACGTGGCCACGAGGAGCTACGGCCGGTGATCCTCAAGAGTCTCGGCGAGATCGGTGGCGGCGAGGCGCGAAAAGCGCTGCGGGAGGTGATCGACGGCCCGGATGCGACCCTTGAGCGGGTTGCTTTCCGGGCGTTGTCGCAATGTGCCACAGCGGCTGACGAAGCGCTCTTTCGCGATGCTATCGAGCATCCCGACTGGAATGTTCGCCTGGCGTGTGCCGAGGTGCTCGGGCGTTCTGCTCGGGTCGACAATCTCGGCGCCTTGGCACGATTGGTCGCTGATCCGGCGTCGATAGTTTCGCAACGCGCGCTGTCCTACCTCGAATCCTAAGAGGCCGGGCATGAACGATCGCCAGCCGACAATGAGCGAGGAGGAGTGTCTGCTGCTCGGCGAGCTGATCTCGACCCGTTTCGGCCTGCACTTTCCGGTACGTAAACGCGAGATCTTGGAATCGCGGCTGCGGCCGCGGCTCGAACTCTATAGCTTGCGCAGTTTCTTCGATTATTACTTGCTGCTGCTGGGGGAGAATAGCGGCGAACTCGAGCATCTGGCGCGGCTGGTGTCGAACAACGAGACCTATTTTTTCCGCGAGAGCTATCAATTCGAGGCTTTGTTGTTCGAACAGCTAGCTGAGGTGGTGGGCGACTCGGATCGGTTGCGGGTGCTATCGGCGGGGTGTTCGTCCGGCGAGGAGCCTTACACCTTGGGCATCATCTCGCTGCGTCACGCTCTACAGCTGGATGGCACCGCGGTTGAGATCGATGCTTTTGACATCGATCAGCGGCGAATCGAGATGGCGCGTCGGGGGGTCTACCGGTCCTACTCACTACGCAGTTTGGAGGCCGCTCAGAAGCGGCTCTATTTTCGCCAGCTCAAGGATGATCGGTTCGAATTGCGGCCCCTCTATCGCCAGCCAGTGCGCTTCGCGACTGGCAATATTGTGCAACTCGAGACCTTCCGGGCCAATGAGCCTTACGATGCAGTGTTCTGCCGCAATGTGCTGATTTACTTCGGCGCGGCAGCCTTGCACCAGGCGATCGACAATTTTGCTGCTGTGCTCCGTTCCGGAGGCTTGCTTTTTCTCGGTCATTCCGAGTCGATCATTGGCCTGGGCAAGCCCTTTGAGACCCTGCGTCTGGATCGCTGCATGGCCTATCGGCGGCTTTGAACTCGCCGTCTTCTAAACTCACCGTGGGTTGGACCCTTTGCCGGGGTCGAATCCGCTAGCATGAGCTTGATGCCTGGGGTCGAGGCGGCTCGATGGTCGCCGTGGTTACCTGGGCGCTGGGGAGCTAAGTCCATCGATATGAGGCGTATCCGTGTCGCGGTAGCCGACGACTCCAGCTTTGTTCGCCGGGCGATAGTGCGCCTGCTGCAGGAGCATCGGCAGATCTGGGTGGTGGGAGTCGCGGCCTCGGGGGAAGAATTACTCGCCAACCTCGGAGTTTGGCGTCCGGACGTGATCACTCTCGACCTGGCGATGCCGGGAATCGGCGGTCTGGCGACTCTTGATCGACTGATGATCACCCGCCCGACGCCGGTGATCATCTTCTCCACCCACTCCGGTCAAGGAGCGCCGCAGACTATCGAGGCGCTGCATCGGGGAGCGGTCGATTTTATCGATAAGCAGCGCTATTCGATGGTCGACTTCGAGGCTCTGCGGCAGGTGCTGGTGGAGAAGATCCTACAAGTCTGCAGCCAGCGCCCGCGGCGCGGTCGCAGTCCCCGGTCAGCAGCCGCGGAGAACGCGCTTTTCGCCGGCCAGGTGGACTTGCTGGTCATCGGTGCGTCGACCGGTGGGCCGCCGGCTATTCAACAGATTCTCGAAGACTTGGGGCCGAATTTGAAAGTGCCGGTGGCGGTCGCCCAGCACATGCCCGAGGGCTTTACGCGAGCGTTTGCCAAGCGGATGAACGCGCATTTGTCGGTGGCGGTGCGCGAAGCGACGGATGGTGAGCGGTTGCAGCCGGGTACGGTCTACATAGCTCCCGCGAACTATCACCTGACTTTCGCCCAAGACATTGCTGGTGCCGGGTTGATCGCCCAGGTGGCGCGCACCCCGCTCGACACCGCGCACCATCCCTCGGTCGATCTGCTGTTCTCTTCAGCCGCGCGAGTAGTGGGTGGCGGCACCGTGGGGGTGCTGCTGACCGGCATGGGGCGCGATGGCAGCGAAGGGTTGATGGACCTGAGACAAGTCGGTGCCCACACCATTGCGCAGGACCAGGCCACCAGTGTGGTCTATAGCATGCCGAGCTCGGCGGTGGCTCTGGGTTCCGTCTGCGAAGTGCTACCGCTGGGCGAGATCGGCAGCCGGCTGCGGCGAATGCAAGCTCAACTCGACTAACTCGAAATCACTTCAACTGTACGCCCAGGTGGTGTCAGACCGCCGGTTGGCCGGTCAGCTGACGCCGGAGAAGTTCGTTCTCGAATGCCACGCCGACCTGGGCGGCGGCCAATTCAAGCATTTCTAACTCGTCTACTGGCCTGTAGGCGTCGCCATTGTCGGCGTAGATAACCGCGATTACCCGTTCGGTGCCAACCACGGGGATCGCCACCACCTGGTCGAAGTTCGGGCGGCCGATCTTGTTGGCCAGATTTTCGGGCAAGCGAGCGTCAGCGAAGCTCGACGAGTGTGACGAGCCGCTGTCGATGACATCGATCAGTGAGCAGCGATCAGTCATTCGCAGGTGCAGGCCGCCACAGAGCTGGGCCAAGGGCTTGCGATCGACACCGAAGCCGAAGGCGCCGAGGGAAGCCAGGGTGTCGGGGCGAGCGAGAAAGAGGATGGCCCGTTCGACAGACTCGCTGAGAATATGCATCAAGTTCAAGGCCATGGTTGCCGAGATAACGCCGGAGCGCAGGTCGGCTACGATGCGCCGCAATTTGTTGAACCCGGCCTTGGCCTCTTTCTCGACTTCGCTGCGAAACTCACTGAAGCCACGATCACGCACCAAGCTCGCCAGGCAGGAGGCCACCGCCTGCGGCGCACTGGGCACCGCGGCGACGGCGCCGGCCTCGTAGCTGCGGGCGGTCTGGAGGACATCGTCGACCATGGTGACGACGGTGGCTCGGGGTCGCTGCCGACGGATACTTTCTACTGTGCCGAGGTCGAAATGGTCGCTTCGCAAGTCGATCAGGACCACTGGCGCGGGCTCACCGGGTAGGGCTGAGCCAGCGTCGCGCACTTCGACCTGACCGAGGTGGCCATTCTCTTGCGGCATGAAGCCGCGCAGCTGATCGATGAACTGCCCATCGTGGGTCAGTACTTGCAAGCGCGGCCGGTTCTGCGGACTCCGGGTCTGCGGGGTCGACCGGTTTTCCTTCGGTTGCGCCTGGCCGGGGGCCAGCACCGCGTCGGAGAACTCTGCTACATCGGCCAGGGTGAAGGTGGTGCCGGATTCCAGCGGTTCGCTGCGGTTGCGCCGCTCGCGGGCGGCGGCGACACCATTTTCCGGGATGCCGGTCATGCCCCCCCCGGTATCGTCGAGAGAGTCGCCCTCGTCGTACATCTGGGCGCCGCGAAGCAGTAGTTGCTCGGTGTTGAGGCGAATATTGGCCAGTACATCACCCGGATACATGCCGAGTTCATCGATCGGTTTGAGTTGATCGCGGACGAATTCGAATTCGCCTTCTTTCCAGATCATGACGCGGAAAATAGTGCGCTCGATCTGACGCGTCACCACCTTGTGAATCTGATCGGTGCTGACCAGCTGGGTAGCGGTGAGCACTTGCCCCAACGACTGTCTCGGCCAGGCGCTGCCTTGGATGCGCAGAGCCTGATCGAGGGCGTCTTGGGTGATCAACCGGCGGGCCACTAACAACTCACCTAGCCGCTTCGAGTCGGGACTCAGGGCATTGATGATGCGGCCGCGATGAAAGGTGATTTCAGCCCGCTGGTCGCGCCGGCTGAGGGTCAGCGTGCCAGTGCTGTGGCCGAGGTGAACGAACTGCAGAACGTCAGCAACGGTGACGTCTTCGAGATTGCCGGAGATGCTCATTGGCCTCCTTGGAGGAGTCGCACCAGACTCTCGAGACTGTGCAGCTTGCGGGCCGCCAGGGCGTAGGCTTCGGCGGCAAATAG
This sequence comes from Candidatus Multivoradales bacterium, assembly GCA_965248925.1. GTDB lineage: Bacteria > Acidobacteriota > Thermoanaerobaculia > Multivoradales > J023 > CBDFLE01. Next base: position 4,772,600 of record CBDFLE010000006.1, read on the forward strand.
TGCTGAAGCGGCATGCGCCGCCAGCAGATCAAGGATCTCTCGATCGTCGGAGGATAGGGCCGGTTTATGGTCGAATAACTTGTCCAGCACCAACACCCCGACGATGACATTCTGCACCCTCAAGGGCACGACGGCCAGGGCTTCGCCTTTGCCTTCTCCGAGCCGGATGACGCCGTCTTCCAGGGTCTGGTCGACCAGGGGCTCGCCACCGCGATAGAAGTCACCAGCGAAGTGATTTGGCAGATGCCCGTCGGCGAATCCGCGGCGCAAGGCCAGGCGACAGTGTTCGCTGTCGGAATCGCGCCACAGCAGCGCGAAGCGTTCGGCACCGAGTAGGTCGACGGCTATTTCAGCGATGGTCGCTTGCACCTCTTCCGAGCTTTGGGCGGCGTACAGCTGGTAGGTGGCGACGAACATCTTCATGATCTGGCCGCCGCGGTTTTCAATCACCACCATTCGCTGGGTGAGGTCTTCGTTCTCGGCTTCCAGAGACCGCAAGCGCTCCTCGAGCTGCTGGGCGGTCGCCCGGGACTCGCTCTCTGGAGTGCTGGTCGGCTGTAATTCGGTCGCCACTTTGAAGATCTCTGGTCGGTGCCTCTGAGGGAGACTCTCGCGAATTGCCGTCCGCTACTCACAGGCGGGAGATGATCTTGAGCACCTCATCTGCCTGGAAGGGTTTCTTGATGTAGGCCGCGGCTCCCGCCTTGAGGCCCCGAATGGTGTCTTCTTCTTTGCCCTCGGTGCTGATGATCACCACCGGGATTTCGGCCACCGCGGGGGTCTCTTTGACTTTGGCAAGGAACTCCAGGCCGTTCATCTTCGGCATGTTGATGTCGAGCAGGATGAGGTCGACCGTCGAGCTGCCAGTATGCTCACTGAGCCGCTGCAAGGCCTCCTGACCATCCATGGCATGGATCAGTTCCGACTGGCGCAGCAGTGTGCCGAAGATTTTGTGGATCAACTTGGAGTCGTCGATTACCAGGACCTTTTTCGGTTCCAAAACAAGTCCCCCTGCGGAGGGCCTCCCGGCCACTCTTTCGATCCACCGGTGGACCAATGGATCAGATTAGCCTCGGCCCTGGAGATCTCTTGCTCCACGGCCAGTCGAAAAACAGCAAGCTTCCAAGCTACCGCTGAAAGTATAGCCCGATTGCTACTTTTTGTCGCGGTGGCCTTCGCGGCGCCTTGACCGGCGCCGCTGCCTGGTTAGTTTAGAAGCTGAAGTGAGCACCGAGAACGATCAGCTCGGTCGAATCGTCGAGAATATTGAACAGCAACGCGCGCTCGATGTCCGCCGGGTTGTCGGGAAAGGCGAAGCGGTTGCCAGTGACATCGTGGTAACTCAGTTTGAGCACGAAATTGGGATTGAACCAGCGGTTCAATCCGATCGCCACCTCTTTGTGCTCCTCGGTTTGGCGCACCACCGGCGGTAGAGGAAGGGGCAGCAAGAGGTCAAAGTCCCAATCTTCGAAGCGTCCGGCGACTTCCCAATTCTCGTGCAAGCGGAAGGCGACTTCACTGTAACCACCGTTGGTCTCGAAGGCGCCGTCCCGCTCTTGGTGGGTGAACTCTGAGCGCACTATCCAGCGCCCAGAGAGGTACTCGGCATGCAGACCCCAGGTATCGACATCCGTAGGCACGTTGCCGCCGAGCACCGAAGCGATGGTCTGCTCGCCGGTGTAGGCTGAGAGGCCGATCTTGAAGCCGTCGACCGGGGTCAGCAGGTCAAGTTTTACGCCGATCATGTCGCGAGTTACGAATTTGGAATCGACGAAGCCGCTCAGCCGCAGGTCCTGATCGGCGGCTAGCAGGCTGGGAATGCGGAATTCTCCCTTCAGTTGGCCGATATAGAGATCGTACTGAAGACCAAACTCTCCGGGGTTGTGATGTAGCCCGGTGATGCCAATGCCGTTGTAAAACTCGGCGATTACCCCCTGCGGGCCATAGATCGACTGCGGTAGCAGAAAGAAAGGGCGCAAAGTGCCGACGTTGAAGAATTCGGCATAGAGCGCGAAGGGATGGGGAACGCGGCCGACACGTAGCTTCAATGAGTCCGAAAAGGCCCATTCGGCAAAGGCGTACTCGAGTTCCGCGACGGCTTCGCCCTGGTCGTCTTCGAGGAATTGTATTTGGCCGACCAAGGTCAGCTGGTCCGCCGGTGTAGCGGTGATGTTGAGCGTCAAGTCCGCGTTGTCGTAGCTGCCTTCGTCGTCACCGACGGAATAGGCGTTGCCATCGGTCTTGCCGTAAGCCCAGCCGCCGAAGCCGTGCAGGACTACTTTGTCTCCTAGATCTAATGCCGACGCCGCTCCGGCAAAGCCGAGAATGATCGTCACCATCGCTCCCCCGGCGATGATCATTCTTGCTTTGTGCGTGGCGCGGCCCCTCTGGTCCCCTGAGATGAGCCCCATGCGCTTTCTCCTTGGTCTGCTGTTCTCGAAATCACGGCCCAAGGGCCGCAGGAGGGGAAGTGTATAACAATCCACCTGGGCTTTTTTCGATTGATTGAACGTGGAGTGATGAATTCACGGGTGATGGAGGAAAATCTGTCAGATCGTGACGACCTCTCTCTCCTGCTGCCCCGGCAGATGAATAGATGAGGCGGCGGCGTACCTGCTGCCCGGGGCCTCGGGTCATCCAGCTCCGTCTTGAGTATCGGACTAGCTGCTGGTATCACCAGACTCGAAGCCGTCTTCGAAGATCGGAGCCTCGGGCGCAGCCTCCCTTGCGATCGAGAAGTAGCGGTAGCGCAAGCCAGTGCCGTTGGGCATCGAGCCGTCGGCGACACTGACAGCTCGATGCCCACATTCACTTGCCGGGTTCCGGAGCCTGCGCTCGGCTCATCAGGCTGCGCTTTTACGAAGGTTTGAAGTCCCTCGCTAGGGTGTGACGCCCCGGGCGGGACGGAGAGAAACGCGCCTATTTTCACCCGTTTGGGTAGTTCCCGAGACTTCAGAGTTTAGGGGTGGAAGATGAGGCAGGTCCGTGCGCGCTTCGCCGCGATGTGATGAGATCGGCGCGATGAGCCCGATCGAGCAATTGGCCTTCGACATCCGCCGCACGGTGTTTCGCCATGTGCTCGACAATGGCGGTGGCTACCTGTCGCAGGCGTGCTCGTCGGCCGAGCTGCTGGCGACTCTGTACGGCGAACTGATGCATCTCGGCCCGTCAGAGGTCGCCGGCTTGCCGCAGCCTTTCGCCGGGGTTCCTGGGGCCGGCGCCGAGCGGCGCTCGGGGCGGCGCCACAACGGGCCGCTGGCGCCTGACCTCGATCGCCTGGTGTTCTCACCAGCGCATTACGCGCTAGTGCTCTACGCTACTTTGATCGCCAGCGGTCGGCTGCACCCACGGGCCTTGGAGGCATTCGACCAGGACGGTTCGACGCTGGAGATGATCGGCGCCGAGCACTCGCCCGGTTTCGAACTCACCACCGGCTCGCTGGCGCAGGCTTTGTCGACCGCTGGCGGCATTGCTCTGGCGCGGCGCCTGCGCGGCGATAGCGGTCATGTGTGGGTATTCATGAGTGACGGTGAATTCCAAGAAGGCCAGACCTGGGAAGCCATCGCCGCCTTGGCCTTCCACCAGCTCGACAATCTGACCGTGGTAGTCGACGTCAATGGTCAGCAATGCGATGGACGAATGTCGGCGGTGATGAGCATCGAGCCGCTGGCCCGGCGCATCGAATCTTTCGGCGCCACCGCCCGCGAGGTCGACGGGCACGACATAGAGCAGCTAATAGCCGCTGCCGGTGATCGCGGCCCTGGCCGACCCACCTTCGTTCTCGGCCGCACCGATCCCGCTCGCGGCATCGACCTGCTGCGGCAGCGGGCACCTCTGCTGCATTCGTTGACAATCGGCTCAGAGCAAGAGCTGGCTCGGTGGCGGCAGGCCTACCAGGAGCTCTACGGATGAGGCCCGAGTTGGTTAGCCGGCCCTATGTCGAGCGCTTTGTCGACTGGGCGGCGGACAAACCCGAGGTGGTGGTGCTGTCGGCCGACTTGACCAACTCGTGCGAGATCGGTCGTTGGCGGGACACCTATCCAGAGCGCTTTTTCTCGATGGGCATGGCGGAGCAGAACATGCTGAGCTTTGCCGCCGGCCTGGCTCGTGAGGGCTTGCGGCCCTTTGTTCACACCTTCGCCGTATTCCTCTACCGGCGGCCTTACGATCAGTTGGCGATGTCGATCGCCTATCCGAACCTGCCGGTGCGGCTGATGGGTTTCTTACCTGGAATCACTACCCCTGGTGGGGTCACCCATCAGGCGATCGAGGATCTCGCCATTCTGCGGGCGACGCCCAACATGACGATCCTCGAAACCGGCGACGCGACCGAGGTTGAGTCGGTGCTCGATGCCGCTGACGCGGTCGATGGGCCGGTTTACGTGCGCCTGCTGCGGGGTGAGATCCCACGGCTGTTCCCAGCCGACGAGCCGTTGCGCCTGGGGCAGTCTCGGCAACTCAGCCGCGGCCGTGACCTGGCCCTGATCACCAGTGGCATCGCCACCGAAGAGGGTATCCGGGCCGGTCGAGTTCTGGCCGAGCATGGTGTCGGGGTGAGCCATCTGCATGTTTCCACCTTGAAGCCTTTCGGCGATCCGGCGTTGGAGCGGGCGATCGGCGAGGCGAAAAACGGGGTGATTACCCTCGAAAACCATTCGATCATCGGTGGCCTGGGCGCCGCGGTGGCTGAGTACATGGCCGAGCAGGCGGTCGGCGTGCCGCTGCGCCGCCTCGGGCTGCGCGATCGCTATGCCCACGGCGCTAGCCGTCCCTATTTGATGCGCACCCTGGAACTCGATGCCCAGGCGGTATTGGCGACGGCGTCGCGGTTGCTCGGTCGCGAAATTTCGGCCGCCGGCCTAGCCGCCGATCCCCCCTTCACCCCGTGCCGCTCGCTGGTCAACGCCGAGGCCTTGTGAGGTTGCCGGTGAGGTTGCCAGTGAGGTTGCCAGTCTCGTTGCCGCCGACCGTCCTTGAGTTGTCTGGCGAGCGGATTGTGGCGCTCTATGCCTTGGCCGGAGAAGAGAGCGCGGCACGGCAGCTGGCCGAGCATCTCTGTGTCGAACAGACCATCGAATTTCCCGTCGATCTGCTGCCCGACGACGATATTCGCCACCACTTGGTGGCCAAGCTGGAGGATTTTCAGCCCGCCGCCGAAGCCGGTCGCTGGCTAGCGACGGTGAGTTTTGCCGAAGAACTTTCCGCCTTCGCTGGACCACAGCTGCTCAATCTGCTGTTCGGCAACATCAGCCTGGCGCCTGGGGTCAAACTGCTCGACTTTCAACTTTCGGCTCGGATTGTGGCCGGCTTCAGCGGGCCGCGTTTTGGCGTTGCCGGCCTGCGCCGCTTGCTCGGTGCGCCGCGGCGGCCCTTGCTGGCCACCGCCCTCAAGCCGCTGGGTTTGGCGATTGAGGAGCTGGCGGCGATGGCGGCCGACTTTGTCGAGGGTGGGATTGACTTGATCAAGGACGACCATGGCTTGGCCGATCAGCCCTTTGCCAGCTTTGCCGAGAGGGTGCGGCGAATCAGCACGGCGGTCGACCGCGCCAACCAGCGGCATGGCCGCCGCAGTCTCTATCTGCCATCGCTCAATGTCGCCGCAGAGCAGCTGTTACCGGCTGCTGAGCTGGTGGCGGCCAGCGGTGCTAGAGGAGCGATGGTGTTGCCCGGTTTACACGGTTTCGACGCCTTGCGAGCCTTAGCCGCGAACGACGATCTGGGGTTAGTGTTGATGGCCCACCCGGCGTTCCTGGGCGGCTGGGTGAGTTCACCCGCGAGCGGTCTCGATCACTCGCTGGTGTTCGGCCGCCTGCCCAGGTTGTTCGGTGCCGATATTTCGGTGTTCCCCAACTTTGGCGGCCGTTTCTCCTTCACTAGCGAGCAGTGTGCGGGCATCAGTGCGGGTCTAGGCTCACCTTGGTCGGGGATTGCCAGCGCATTGCCGGCCCCCGCTGGTGGCATGAGCCTCGAACGGGTTGGCGAGATGATCGACTTTTATGGCCGCGACGTCGGGCTGTTGATCGGCGGCGACCTGCACCGTGGCCCGAGTCGAGTCGAGCGCGCCGCCCGCCTGCGGGAGCTGGCCGCAGCAGCTGTCTAGGCGCCACCACTCACGTCGACCGGAGAAGGCATTGATGAGGTCTGCGGGGAGAGGGTCGAAGAATGGCTCGGAAACGTCGATCCAACCTTTCGCCAATCCGGCGAGGGCGCGCATTAGCCGGGGCTGCTTGCCGGCTTTTCTCAGGCAGATTCGTAGGCCTCTCGCAGCCAGCCCAAAAGTTCGTCGTCGACCTGGTCGACGGAACTCAGCCGCACTCGGTGGCTGACCATGGCGTTGAAGCTGCCGGCAGCCTCGAGGCGCTCGCCAGCGGGCTTGCCTTTGAGCTGGATGCCGACGTCGACACGGGTGCGGGTCGACGGTTGGATGAGACCGAACTGCTTGCTGCGCCGCAGGCTGACGTAGGTTTTCTTGGGTGAGAATTCGACCTCGGTGCCGAATGCCGCCACCCCTTTGGTCAAGCGGTCGTAGATCGGCTTGAGGTCGGACTTGGCGCCGGCATATTGGTTGGCGAGCAGGTCGTCTTGGCTGGCGGGTTGCTCACCAGCCAGCGTGTAATGGGCAATCAGATTGGCGAAGCCGTGGCTGACGCCGTGCTCCTTTTTCAGCAGCTTGAGAACCTGACCGTGCTTGCCGAGCCCGCTGGCACGAGTGATCTTTAGCCAGGCATCCATGTCCTTACCGGTCTTCTCTGGCAGGTTGGCGACCATCGAGGCGGCCATCTCTTCGGGGGATTTGGGCATCGTACACGCCGCTCCTTCGTAACGCTGTTCGTAAGGCAGAACGTATTATCGTCTGATTATCGTCTGACGGGCAGCATAGCAAGTGACGGGCTCGGTTCGATCGCCGGGAGACTGGCGAAGACAGTCGCGGCCGGTTCAGGGTATGCTGTCGGAATCAAAAAGGTGCGGTTCGGGGCGTTGGGGACACCATGAACTCTGCGAACAAAAAGATGCGGGCGAGCTACCGGCCGATGCTGGCTAGCTTGCTTTTGGGCTGGCTGGTCGGCTGCGGCATGCCGTTGGCCGAGAATTCCAATGCCGGCTCCGGCAGCAGGGGAGCGGATATCGATACGGTACCGTCGGGGGATGGAGTGCCGATCGCCTATCGGCTCGTTGGCCGTGGCGAGCCGGCGGTGATTTTGGTGCACGGCTGGGCCTGCGACCAAAGTTTTTGGTCCGCGCAGGTGGCCCCCCTCGCCATGGATCATGCGGTGGTCACTCTGGATTTGGCGGGCCATGGCGAGTCTGGTGCCGGCCGGCAGCGTTGGAGCGTGAATTCGATGGGCGAGGATATTCGCGCGGTGGTTGAACACCTCGGCTTGCGGCGAGTGGTCTTGGTGGGGCATTCGATGGGTGGACCGGCGGTGCTCGAGGCGGCTCGCCTACTGCCGGATCGGACCCTCGGAGTGATCGGCGTCGACACTTTCCGCGACGCAGAGAGCCACGCCGACAGTGAGCAATGGCAGACTCTGATCGAGTCTTTTCGCCAGGACTTTGAGGTTACCTGTGGCCAATTTGTCGACGCGCTGTTTCGCCAGGATGCCGAACCAGCCCTGGTGGCGAGTGTTGAGAAACGGATGTGTGATGTGGATCCGGACGTCGGTCTAGCCTTGTTGCAAGCGCTGAGTCACTACCGCCTCGACGCCGCGATGGGCTTTGTGGCGGCACCGATTCGAGCGATCAACTCAGACCTTTTTCCCACCCAAACAGAGATCAACCGCCGCTATGCGCCGGAGTTTGAAGTTGAGGTAATGCACGGCATCGGTCATTTTCCGATGCTCGAGCGGCCACGGGACTTCGGCGAGCTGCTGCTCCATGCGGTCGAAGACTTGGCGGCCCGCTGGGTGGACCTTGGCGCCGGGTAAAATGTTGGTTCTAGTATGATCTGGGGTCAGGGGACCCGAGGCGTAAGGGAATGCCAGCGAGCGAACAACTATGAGCGAACAAGGGGTGATGAACCGATCTTCGCGAGTCCAAGCGCGGCGAATCAAAGTGGATTGTGAAATCGCAATCCGGCCGCCGGACGCGGTCGAACCGGTGCGGGTCTTGCGGCTTTACAACATGTCGATGACCGGCATGTTCATCTGTGCTGAGTCATTGCTCAGTCCCGGCACTCTGTTCTCTTTCGAGATCATGCCGCCAGCGGACGGCAAGCCTATTCATGGCAAGGCACAGGTGGTTTGGACTCGCCAGGCCAGCGGAGGGCCGAAACATCAAGCAGGCATGGGGGCTCACTTTCATGCCCTGGACGACGTGAATATGAACCTGCTGCGGCGGCTGGTCGAGTCCAACCAGGCCGACAGCGCGAGCCGGCTGTCACCTGCAGATCAGCTGCGGCGTGTGGTGGAAGATGCCCTAACGGATACCCCCGAAGGGGGAGTCGCAGCGGTTCCAGAGACAGCATCCCAGCGGCCTGCGCCTCGGGTTCCGGTGGTGCGTCAGGCACGCCCTCTCTATGGCACTAGCGTGGCTAGAAGCGCCAAGGAACGATCCTTGGGTTGGTGGCCGCTGCTAATCGTCCTGCTCCTTGGGCTGGGTGCGACGAGTTTCTGGCTGATGCATCGGAGAGATCCCGCGCCGCCGCCATCGACGGCCAGCAAGCCGGCCGAACCGCTGCCGCCGGTCGCCGAAGCCGCTGCCTCACCTACTGAGTCGGCGGCGACCGCGGCAGTGACCGTGGTAGAGAACGCGCCACTTGCCGAGCCCCTGGTGGCCGCGCCGGCGGCACCGGCAGCAGCTGTGGACCAAGCTGTTACAACGCCGCCGGTGGTCGATCCTGTGGTGGCTGATTCGGCGCCGCCGCCAGTGGTGGATCAGCCGCCGTTAGCGCCCCTCAAGGATGCCCGCCGCGCCATTGAGGCCTGGGCCGCGGCTTGGTCGGAACAGCGGGTCGATGGCTACTTGGCGGCCTATGCCAGTGGTTTTGTGCCGCCGGGAGGCAGGAACCGCGCACAATGGCGCAGCTATCGCCGCGATCGACTGAGCGCTCCTTCGTTCATCTCGGTGCGTCTGTCACAGCTCGACATCACTCGCCAGGGGGATGAGCGGGCGCGGGGGACGTTCCTGCAAGACTACCGCTCGAGCACCATCTCGGATGTGGTGGAGAAGACTTTGGAGTTGGTCTGGGAAGAGGGTGGCTGGCGGATTCTCAGTGAGACTTCCAAGCCGGTCTCCTGATCGCCTAGTAGGACTCGGCCTGCTTCAGGCGGTGGCGGCGGTTGCTTCGGGGTGCAGGTCTTCGACCTCCACCGCCACCAGCTTGGAAACCCCGCGCTCTTCCATGGTGACGCCGTAGAGGGTGCCGGCAACCTCCATGCTCAACTTGTTGTGGGTGACGACCAGGAATTGAGTGTCCTGGGCCATCTCCCGCAGGCAGTCGACGAAGCGCAGGACATTAGCGTCGTCGAGGGGAGCGTCGACCTCGTCGAGAATGCAGAAAGGCGATGGCTTGGTCTTGAACAAGGCAAAGAGCAGGGCGATGGCGGTCAGAGCCTTCTCGCCGCCCGAGAGCAGCATGATGCTCTGCGGCCGCTTGCCGGGCGGGCGGGCGACGATCTCGATGCCGGTGTCGAGGGGGTCTTCCGGATCGAGCAGGCCCATCGACGCCTCGCCACCGCGGAAAAGGCGGGTGAACATTTCGCTGAAAGTGCTGTTGACCGCCTCGAAAGTCTCCAGGAAGCGCTCTGAGGAAACCTCGTTGATCTCGCGGATAGTGTTGCGCAAGCTCTCCATCGAGGAAGCTATATCGCCGCGCTGGGTAGTCAGGAAGCCGTGCCGCTCGTCTTGCTCGTCGTATTCCTCGGCAGCCAGTACATTGACCGGGCCGAGCCGTTCGAGAATCCGCTTGCAATCGGCCAATTCCGCTTCGAGCTGGGCCAAGCGCTCCCGGTCTACGGCTTCGGGTAGGTCATCCTCTTCGACCATGACCGCCGCTGCCGCCGCGGTTTCGCCCTCCTCCAGTTGTTCTGGTTCGCCGTCGTCGGTCGAGGCTTCCACGGCCGGGTCGCCTGCCTCGGTGACTTCGCCAGCGAGGAGGGTTGCGGGATCTAGTTCAGCCGCGGTGTCGTTGGCTGCCGGGTCGTCGGTCTCATCCCCAGCTGCCAGTCCCAGCTGCTCTTGCGGCCGCGGCAGGGTGCCGGGCAAGTATCTATCGAACGCCTCGAAGTAGGCCCGAGCTTGGTGTTCTGAATCTTGGCGCAGGCCGGCGCGTTCGATGCGCAGTTCTTCGATGCGACCGCGGTAATCCTCGCGCGCTCGGCGATGGGTTTCCACCCGATCTTCGAGGGTGCGTACCTGCTGCCGGCGTTGATCGAGGGCGGTCTGGGCGATGAGCACTGCTTCTTGCGCTCCAGCTCTTTGCTCGAGGGCGATCTGGAGGGTTTCCTCGGCCTTCTCCATATTCAGCTCCAGCTCCCGCAAGCGGGTCGCCAAGGCGTCTTCTTCTTCGCTCCACAGTTGGATCTGGCGATGGCTTTCGGCCAGTTGGCGGCGCATCCGCGCGCCTTGTCGCTGCTGCGATTGGAGGCGCTCTTCGAGCAATTCCAGTTTGCCGCGCCGGCCGGCTCCGGCGGTGCGTACCGCTTCGCGTTGCTGACGCGCGGCATCCACCGCGGCCACCGCCTCGGCGATTTCCTCAACAGCCTGCCGCAGGCCCTTCTCGGCCTCGGCCAAGCGCTCGGCGAGTTCTTGCTTTTGCTTGGTGGCGGTGCCGATCTGGCGATCGATCTCCTGCTGTTCCTCGGCGATGGTGGCGATCGAAGCGGCGAACTTGTCGCGCCGGCCGAGCGAGTCCTGACGTCGGGCCTGGTCCACCGCAATCTCGCGTTCGAGCCTGGCCAGACGCTCATCGAGGCGCCGGATCTCCCCTGCCAGAGCGGTGCGCTGGTCGACTAACTGGCGTAGTTGCAGCGTTTTTTCCTCAAGCCGCAGCTCGTTCTGGGGAATGCACTCTGCCAGTGTTTCGAGCTCGCTCTCGCGGGCCAGGATTCCTGGGGCCGCCTGCTCGCGTTGCACCCGCAAAGTGCCGGCCAACGCCCAATGCCGCTGGCGACTGATAAAGGCGACGCCGGGGTGCTGGCTGGCCAGCCGGGCGGCGTCGTCAACCGAGTTCACCAAGAAGGCTGGCGGCAGTGCCCGACCAAGCTCCTCTGACAGCCCCAAAGCGCTGGCCAGAGGCTGGCTGATCGCCGGGTCGTCGATCTTCGTTTGAGCGTCGTTGGTGCCAGGGGAGGTGCTGCCAAAAGAGGTGCCGGAAGCGGAGCCAGCCATTTGTGGCAGCAAGAAGATGCCGGATGCGTTGGCGTTGGCCAGCCGGTCGGCGAGCGCCAAGCCGTCGTCGCCGGGGGTCAGCACGACGGCGTCTGCGAGTTGGCCGAGGAAGTGGTCGATGCCATGCTCCCAGCCTTCTACCGGCCGTACCAGGTCGGCCAAGAAACGGGGCTGGTCGAGGCCGATGCCGCTCAAGATCTCGATTAGCGAGCGACGGCGCTCAGCGTGCTCGGCGCTGAGTTCGGCGAGGATCTGCTGTCGTTGGCGGTCGCCGGCCAGCTTCGACTCCAACTGCCGACGCTCGTCGCCCAGCTTCGCTTCCGCGGCCAAGGCGCGGTCGAGATCGGCGCCCATCTGCTGGCGTTGCTGCTGGCCTTCTTGCTGCTGACCGCGGGCTGCTGTGACCCGGGTTTCGATCTCTGCCAGCCGTTGGCTCGCTTCTGCGAGCTGCTGGCCGATGTTGCCACGTTCTTCTTCCAGGAAGCGACGGCGGAAAGTACGGCGCTCGATCTCGATTTGCTCGCGCTGCATGGCGGCGCGCAGCTGCTCGACCTCGGCCGCGGTTCTCTGCTGCCGCTGTCGCTGCTCGACCAACCCGCCCTCGCTCTCGACCAGCGCTTGATCGGCGGCGGCGATCAGCCGATCGTCCTCGGCGACCTGCTCGGCGGCGGCGTCACGCTCGCTGACCAGCTCTTGAGAACGTTGATCGAGTTCGCCGAGAGAATTCTGGTCGGCTGCGCTCGAGCGGTTTCTCTCGGCGGCGTGCTGTTGGCCACGGCTGTGGCGCTCGACGATCTCTTGGCGGGTCTGGCGAGCGCCCTTCAAGTACTCCTGGCGACCTTCGATAGTCGCTGCCAGGTCGGCGTGGCGTTGATGGGCCTCGGCGACCGCGCTGGCCAGCCGGTCGAGGTCTTCGCGGCCGGCGCTCAGATCGGCGCTGTCGCGGCTCAATTCGGCACTCAGCCCGGCGTCTTGGTCGACCTCCTGGTGCAGCCGCTGTTCGAGTTCGGCGAGCGCTAGGCTGAGCAGCGACCAGCGGCCGAAGAGCACCAGCTTGAGCAAGCCTAGGTGGGTGCCCTCGTGCAGGCGGTAACGTCGAGCGGCGCTGGCTTGGCGCTTGAGTGAGCGCAGCGCCCGTTCGACCTCGGAGATGATGTCATCGAGGCGCAGCAGGTTGCCGGTGACTTCTTCGAGCTTGACCTCGGCGATCCGTTTGCGCGCCTTGTAGCGGGTGATGCCGGCAGCTTCTTCGAGCAGCTTGCGGCGCTCCTGCGGTTTGCCGGACAAGATCATGCCGATCTTGCCCTGCTCGATCACCGAATAGGCGCGGATACCCAGGCCAGTGTCCATCAGCAAGTCCTTGACCTGCTTCAGGCGGACGACCTTGCCATTCAGCCGATACTGCGAGTCGCCACTACGAAAAACCCGTCGGCCGATCGACAACTTGCCGTCTTCGGCATATTCGAAAGACGGATCGGTGAGTAGTTCCAGAGTGACCTCGCCCATCCCCAGCGGCTGGCGCTTGTCCGAACCGTTGAAGATCACATCTTCCATCGTCCGGCTGCGCAGCGATTTGGCGCTCTGCTCCCCCAGCACCCAGGTAATGGCGTCTGAGAGGTTCGATTTGCCGCAGCCGTTGGGGCCGACGATAGCCGTGATACCACCGGCGAAAGACACCTCGACCGGGTCCGGAAAGGACTTGAATCCAGCTATCTGCAGTCGGTGGAGCTTCATCATGATCGCCAGGTCCGTAGGTCCGTTGAAGGGAGGCGGGAAGATAGCAGACCCCCGATCGAACCACAAGGAGTAGGGGTTGAGAATCTCGACGCCGCTATATGTGACTATTCTAGCGCGGCCGGTCCAGGCGGTCCAGGCTAGATCTGGACTCATTACCAAGCGGCTCCGGGGTCGCTTAGCGGGCTTCGCCGCGTTCGGGAAGCAACTCGCGGAGGAAGAAGGCAGCCCACAGTAGCAGCGGCATGGCGAGGCGGAAGGGGAGGTCGAGCAGATGCTTGGCGAGGCCCCAGAAATTGCGCCCCCAAGCGCCGTAATTGTCCATGCTCCAGCTGTCGAGTTGGGTGGCGTAGACGAATTTGACCCAGCAGAAGAGCAAGACGACGTGGAAGCACACCGACAGCAGGGTCGCCCAGCCGAGGCCGCCGAGGCGCCGCCGCCAGCCGACCCCGGGCACCGCCAAGAAAAAGGCGCCCATTAGAATCAGCGGGAAGTGGGTGTCGGTGACCCGCACTGAGTAGAGGGCGCCGCGGGAGGTTGGGAAGTCGGTGCGGGTGACTACAAAGTAGTGGCGGTCGCGGACCTGCAAGCGGGTTACCGACGGCCGCTCGCTGAGCCGCACTAGATTCTCGGCGGCGCGGGTCAGGAAGAGATTGTAGACCGGCGTGGCCAGCACCCAGAGCAGAATCACCGGTGTCAGCCAGAGCAAGACGCCGACGATGAAACGGCTAGCCCAGGAGCGCTGCGTTGGCCGTTCGCGGCGCGCCTTGCTCATCGCTGCTCGCGGTTCATTCCGCCGCCGCCGGACGGGCCGGGGCGGTGGCGAAACGGTTGGCCCAGAAAATCCACAGCAGCACGCCGCAGAGAATCACGATGGTTTGCCAAATCACCGTATGTGAGCTGTCGAAGAGGGCCGGGAAGTAGGCGCCGGTGAGAAAAAGGGCCACCACCCGCACCAGGTTGATGGCCTGGATGGCGAGGAAGCCCAACACCAAGCCGATGCCTCGCGCCTTCCATGGGCTGGGGAAGGCGAGCACCGCGGCGAGGAAGATGATCATGGTCTCGATCCCATTGCAGCCGTTCTTGATGTTGACGGCGAATTTCGGACTGCGGATGATCGTGCCGCGCATCTCGATGTCTTGGCCGATGACCTTGAGCGCCACGCCGCTGGCTTTGGCGACGCCGCCGGTGAAGGGCTCGACGGCGTGATCGTTGACCCAATTTAGCGACAGCAGGGTGAAGCCGCCGCCAAGGATCAGCACAAAGAGCAGCAAGAACTGGATTTCGAGCTTGTAGGCCCGCCAGCCGCCGGCTGCTTGTTGGTTAGGGCGTTCGGTCGCGGGGGTGTTGGTTTTCTTCTTCGCCATGGTGCGGGGGGATTGTACCCGCAGTGGCGCCCGGCGGGAAGCGCGGCGCCGGTCCTGCCGCCGCGCACTCACTCGTTGACAACCTCGGTCGGCAGCCTTAGCATCGTTCGGGTCCCACGGACCCCTAGACAACTATTCGCCGAGACGGTATCTGCTGCGTCGGTATCTGTCGAGACGGTGTTTGCCCAGAGTTGTGCCACGTTCGCTGGCACGATGGGGAAGGGTGCGGCGGGGTCGCCGCTGGAGAGCTTGCCAGGATGGACGCTAGAACTGAATTCGAGTCTTGCCGGGTGCTGATGGACCGGGCCGAGATCGGTCGGGTGGTGCGGCGCATGGCGGTGCAGTTGGTTGAGCTGGAGCCGCGGCTTGAGCGGATGTTGCTGGTCGGTATCCGCACCCGTGGTTTGCCGCTGGCCGAGCGGTTGGCGGATGAGATCGAGGCTATCGAGGGTCTGCGACCACCGATCGGTGCGCTCGATATCACCCTCTATCGTGACGATTTGTCGACTATCGGACCGCAGCCGGTGGTGGGCGAGACCAGCTTTCCTGTGCCCCTGGACGATCGGGTGGTGGTGCTGGCCGACGATGTGCTCTACACCGGTCGGACGGTGCGGGCGGCTCTTGACGAGCTATCCGACTGGGGGCGGCCGAGTGTTGTCCGCCTGGCGGTGTTGGTCGACCGCGGTCGCCGCGAGCTGCCGATTCAAGCCGATGTGGTGGGTCGGCTGATGCAGACCAGTGCCGAGGAGTTGGTCGAAGTGGCGCTCGAGGCGACGGATGGCTGCGACGAAGTGCGGCTGCTGCGGCCGCTGGCAGGAGGAGCGCGGCAATGACCCCACCCTCCAAGACCGCATCTTCCAAGACCGCATCTTCCAAGACCGCGGTACCTGGGCGCACGTGGCGGCGCAAAGACTTGCTCGGCATCGATGAATTGGCGCCCTGGGAGATCGAGCTGGTGCTCGACACCGCTGAATCCTTTCGCGATGTCTCGGTAAGGCCGATCAAGAAAGTGCCGACGCTGCGCGGCAAGACAGTGATCAATCTGTTCTTCGAAGCGTCCACCCGCACCCGATCGAGCTTCGAGATTGCCGAGAAGCGGTTGTCGGCCGATTCGCTGAATTTCTCTTCCCAGTCCTCGGCCCTGACCAAGGGGGAGAGTCTGCTCGACACCGCTCGCAACCTGGAAGCGATGGCGCCTGATCTGGTGGTTATTCGCCATCAGCATCCCGGGGTGCCGCAGATGCTCGCCGCACGGCTCGACTCGGGGGTGATCAACGCCGGCGACGGGGCCCACGAGCATCCCACCCAGGCGTTGCTCGATGCTTTTACCATCCGCCAGCACAAAGGCTCGCTAGAGGGCTTGCGGGTGATGATCGTCGGCGATATTGAACACAGCCGGGTTGTAAGGTCGAATATCCACCTGCTGCGCAAGCTGGGCGCGCGGGTGAGCCTTGCCGGGCCCCGGCTGACCATGCCGGTGGAGGTCGAAAGTCTAGGGGTTGAGGTATTCTGGGATCTTGATCAGGCGCTCGCTGGCCAGGACGTGGTGATGATGTTGCGAGTGCAGATGGAGCGGCACGAGAAAGCCGTGTTTCCGTCGGTCCGTGAGTACCACAAGCTGTTCGGCCTGACCTCCGCTCGCTTGGCGGCGGCGGCTGACGATGTTCTGCTGATGCATCCTGGGCCGATGAATCGTGGAGTGGAGATCGCCAGCGAGGTGGCCGACGGGCCCCGCTCGGTGATTCTCGAGCAAGTGACCAACGGGGTCGCGGTGCGCATGGCGGTGCTCTACCTGCTGGCGGGTGTCGGCAAGGAGGCGGCATGAGCAGGCTAGTGCTCAAAGGGGGGCGGCTGGTGGATCCGTCGCAGGGGCTGGATGGCGCTTTCGACCTGCTGATCGAGGACGGTCGGGTGGCCGAGGTGGCAGTCGGGCTCGAGGTGGATGGCGCTGAGGTCCGCCGGGTCGAGGGCTTGGTGGTAGCGCCTGGCTTTGTCGATACCGGCGTGCGACTCGGCGAGCCGGGGCACGAGTATCGCGAGACGTTGGGGGCAACCCTGCGGGCGGCAGCGGCGGGGGGATTCACCGCGATAGCCGGGCTGGCGTCGACCGCGCCGGTGGGCGATCAACGAGCGACCACCGAACTGCTGCTCAGCGAGGCCGCGCGCCATCCCTGGGCTCGGCTGTGGCCGGTGGGGGCGGTGACCCGCGGCATGGCCGGCGAGGAGTTGGCCGAGATTGGCGAGATGCGCGAGGCTGGAGCAGTGGCTTTTGGCGACGATGCGTGGCCGATCGACGACCCCGCGGTGCTGCGCCGCGCCTTGCTTTATGCTCGCCATTTCGATGCCCTGTTGGTCGAGCGGCCGCAGGATCGACGCTTGGCCGGCGAGGGGGTGATGCACGAAGGACGTTGGTCGACCCGCCTCGGTCTGCCTGGCATTCCGCCCTTGGCGGAGGAGGTGGCGGTGGCTCGCGACCTGCTGCTGGCTGAAGAAACCGGCGGCAGGCTGCATCTGGCGCCGATCTCCACCGGTCGGGTCGTAGAGCGTCTGCGCCAGGCCAAAGCGGCGGGTCTGGCGGTGAGCTGCGCGGTGAGCGTGCATCACCTGCTACTGAGTGATCACCACCTGGCCGACAGCGGCTTCTCGCCATTCTTCAAAGTCTTGCCGCCTCTCCGCCCGGCAGCCGATGTCGAGGCGCTGCAAGCCGGCCTCGCCGACGGTACGGTGGACGCCCTCCGCAGCGATCACACCCCCTACCATGGGGACGAGGTCGAGGTGCAATTCAGCGCGGCGCCGTTTGGTATCGTTGGCCTGGAGACCGCCGTCAGCCTGTGTCTCGATCGGTTGGTCGCCGCCGGGGTGATCGGCCTGAGCCGGCTGATTGAATTGTTCTCTACCGCTCCGGCGCGGCTTTACGGACTGGATGCTGGCAGCTTGGCGGTCGGCAGTCTGGCGGATGTCACTCTGCTCGATTTGGCGCGTTCAGTGACCGTCGAGCCGGAGAAGTTCTACGGCACGGCGCGCAATACTCCCTTCGCCGGCTGGCAGCTGCGCGGTGCCCCGGTTGGTACTTTGCTGGCGGGCCGGCCGATCGACTTGGCCGGACCTTGAGCGGCGGCCGGTGAGCAGAGACTTCTCTCATATTTTTCAAGGGGTTAGTGCGATGTATGAAGAGCTACTCCAGACTGCGGTACGGGCTTCGCGGGGGGCTGCCGGCAAGCTGCTCGAGTACTTCGGCACCGCCGATCTCGACGTCCGGGCCAAGGGTGATTACGATTTCGTCAGTCGGGCCGATCACGAGAGTGAGGCCTACATCTTGGGCGAAATCCGCCGCGACTTCCCTGCCCACCGGATTTTGGCGGAGGAGAGTGGGAGTTCGGGCAGCAGCGGGTCAGCGGGCGACGGAGCGGATTTTCAATGGGTGATAGACCCTCTCGACGGCACTTCGAATTTTCTTCAGGGACTGCCCTATTGGGCGATCTCGATCGGTTGTCGCCGGGGTTCTGAGATGGTGGCAGCGGTGATTCTCGATCCTTTCGACGACCGCCTGTTCAGCGCCACCCTCGGCGGTGGGGCGTTTCTTGACGGCCAGCGTTTGTCGATCTCTCAGCGGCCGGGGTTGGACGGTGCTTTCCTCGCCACCGGTTATCCATTCAAGGCACGGCGGGCTTTGGACACCTATCTTGATGTGTTTCGCGATGTCTTTCTGCGCTCACGAGCGATTCGCCGCTGCGGTGCTGCCGCCCTCGACCTGGCTTACACCGCCGCTGGGGTCTACGACGGTTTCTTCGAGTTTCGCCTGGCGCCGTGGGATCTGGCCGCCGGTTCGTTGCTGGTACACGAAGCCGGCGGCGTGGTGACCGACCTGGATGGCGGCGAGGACTACTTGGCGGGTGGCAATGTGATTGCCGGGCCAGACTCGCTGCATGCGGAGCTGCTGGCGCTGGTGCGGCGTCACGTCGATGAGGCGCGTCTCGACCAGATCGACCCGCGTCAGGCGCCTGTTATCACTGCTCCAACAGTGGGTTGAGGGAGGGCATCTCGGGCCACCGCCAAGGCCGGTCAATGAGATGGATTGGAGTCTCGGGCCGAGTTGGTGGATAATAGGTGGCCCTGGATAGGTTGCTCGCTCATCGAGCCGGCCAGTGGGTGCCTCGTGACCGAGGTGGATGGGACCGGGAAGATGCGCCAAAGAAATTTCCTCAGCCGAGCCTGCAAGCGCTTGATCGACCGACTCCGAGGCCACTTCGCCAGGCGTCCGTCGGCCGGCGACCGGCCGTTGTTGGAGATCCAATACCATCCGCCGAGTATTCGCTACGGGGTTTGGTACTTCTTTCTCTCGCAGCGTCAGATAGTGCGTCTGTCGGTCGTTGCCGCCCTCTACGTCAGTTTCCTGCTGTTTAGTCTAGTGGTGACTCCGGCGGCGGTGCGCAGTCGCGTTTACCAGGGGCAATACCAGAGGCTGCTAGATCAGCGAGCCCGCTTTGGCGAGCGTCTGCATCCGCTGGTCGACCTCCTAGCGGAGCTAGAGAGAGAAACCGACGCGGCGCGGATTGAGATGGCCAAGATCTATCTGGCCTACGGCTTCAGCTATGAGGAGTCCCGCGGCCTGGGGGGATATCCCTTCGTCCCCGAGCAGATCGAGGGCGATCCGAAATATAAGAAAGAGGTCGAGCAGGGCAATCGGCTACGGGCGCGAGCCAGCGAGCAGCTCGGCGTGCTCGGCACTTTCCTTGAGGAAGTCCAGAGCTTCGAGCAGGCGGATCAGCTGCGGGTGCGCACCACGCCATCGATCGCGCCGCTGCGGGGCAGAGATTTTGTCCTCACCAGCCCCTTTGGCAGCCGCCGGGATCCGTTCACCGAGGAGTTCAACTTCCATGCCGGCATCGATATGGCGGCGCCCACCGGCTTGCCGATCTATGCCACCGCCGACGGCGTTGTGGCTTTTGCCGGTCGCTATCCGCTGAAGCGCTCGGTGGGTTGGTGGCGCTATGGCAAGATGGTGATGATCACTCACGGCGAGCACTTCGTCAGCATCTTTGGCCACTGCGACGAGATCCTCGACCTGCGGGCCGGTCAGCGGGTGGAGAAGGGACAACAAATCGCCACCGTTGGCAACACTGGCCACAGCACCAATCCTCATCTGCACTACGAGATCCGGCGCCGTGACGAACAAGGCGATCTCGGGCCGGTCGACCCGCGGATCTACATCCTCGATCACCGTTGGACCGAGGAGGAGCTCCTGCTGGTGCTTTCTCGCCAAACCCCCGACGCTTCTGAATACGAACCTTTGCCGCGGATAGCCCGGCGCTGAGTCCGCCAGGCTCTACCAGCCAAAGCTGGCTTGGCGGGGCATCGGCTCGCCGTGGCGCTGCAAGTAGCGCAGCTCGCGGTAGCTGATCAGCTCGACGCCCGCGGCCTTGATCGCCGCTAAGGCGATGGATGAGCTGAAGAATTCGCTATCCGCCGCGCGCTGGCGCCAGTCGCAGGTCGTGGCTTTCATTTCGGCGCTGGGTAGGGCGGCGTGGATGAAGATCTCAGAGACGAAACCTGGCCTTAGCTGGCGCAAGCGTTGGCGCCAGAACTCAGCGGTTTGTTCGATGCGGGGCGGGCCTTTGACGTAGAGGAAGTCCGGATGAATCACCCCCAACTCGTCGGCCATCTCGATCAGGAATAGCGCCTTGCGCGGCCCCATCAAGTCGGGCCCAGCGATGCGGCAGGGCAGCGCATAGAGTTTGGCAATCCTGAGGTAGAGTTCGTGGTAGCTCGGCTCGAATTGCAACGTGCCCATGTGAGAATCCAGGTGGGTGACGTCGATTCCCGCCGCGAGCGCTCGGTCGAGCTGGGCTCGAAGTTCGACCTCGACCTCCGCCAAGGTTGCGTGGGCATAGACTTGTGCCGGATTGGGATACAGGAAACCGAGTTTATCCACCAGGCCCGGCACGGCTCCCGGACCACTGACTGGACCCCATCGGTATCGCTGCCACTCGCTGGTGAGGGTCAAGTGGATTCCGAGATTGGCTCGCGGGCTCCTGCTGGCGAACTCGGCCACCCACGGGAACCAGGCGCAAGGAACCATGATCGTGGCGGAGGTCAGGCCGCCTGATCGCAAGGCCTCGGAAGTGGCCACCGAACTGGCGTGGTTCATTCCGAAGTCATCGCCGTTGATGATCAAGACTTTGGCATCGGCAGCGAAGCCGAGTCGCTCGACGAGGGGCCTTTGGGGAGGCTGAGGCGGCTTTGCGGCGCCGGTTACGGGCCGGCCAACCGAGCCGCTGCTCCCGGCGCTGGTCTGAACTCCGCGATCGTCGAATGGTAGACCGAAGTAGGTCGCCAATGATCCGCGTGAAATCCAGCCGAGGGCCAAGAAGAAAATCACCAGGAGCGTTGATCGTCGTAGCATCAGATGACTCCGCCTGCTGAGCAAGTTGATAGGTGCTGGTCGCGCTCGCGACAGATGAATTACCTGGCTCTCTCTTGTATACTATGTTTTGACGGCATGTGTTTCAACCGACTGCCGGCAGGAGTTGGTGTCCCGTTGGCGTCGCCCAACTGAGAATCGGATATGCTCTGTGCCTTGCTGCGGCACAATTCGAGATCACAGTAGGTTGACGGAGAACTTCATGAGCAAAGTCGACAGCTCGCCGACGATGATCATTCCCCAAGGCACCGAGATCCAGATCGACGTTCACGGCCAGCTCTCGGTGCGGACTCCGGGCAATTTGGTGATCCAGAATTCGGGGCACTATGGTGAGATCGAGTCGGTGGGCGGCTCGATTCGGGTCGAGGCCAACGCTGAGGTCGAGGCGGTCAGCGTGCGCTGTGCCGAGACCTGCTACATCCAGGGCAGCCTGACTTCGTGGAAGGTCAAGGCGAAGGCGATCCATCTTGAGGAGAGCGCCCAAGCGCGGATCGTCTTGCAGGAGACCGAGTCGATCGAAATCGGCAAGAACGCCAAGCTGGTGGGCAATTTCTCGTCGGAGAAGGAGCTTTTCCTGCTCTTCTCGCGTTTTGCCCAGCAGCTGCGCTCGCTGCCCTTCTATTTCGATCGCAAACAGGAGTCACAGCTCGAACCGCGGCGCGCCGAGGAGCGGACGGTTGCCGCGACCCCGGTTGCTGTGACCCCAGTTGCCGCGACCTCTTTAGCTGTGGGCGCGGCCGAAGTAGCCCGGCAAGCGGCCGTGCTGCAGGCCGCGGCGCCGGGGAAAGTGGCCGTCGAGGAGCTGTCTTCAAAAGTGCTGGAAGCAGGTAGGGAGCTGCCCGACCAGCTTTTTTTCGCCCTGGTGCTGCTCGAGCGAGAATCTCAGAACGAGGCCTACGGCACCACCTCCGTGCGGGTGTTAGTAGAGTTGGTCAAACTGCTCAAAGCGAGAGATTTCGAGACCCTGCTACATACTTTCACCACCTTATTTACGCGCGTGGTGGAGCCAGGCGATGATGTGCGCCGTGCCGAAGAGTTGATCGCTGGCCATTTCGAGGCCACCGCCAAGGCCACCCCCGGTTGAGCGACGGCGGTTCGCGGTGAGACGTCTTGGTCGGTGGCGAGATATCGGCCATAATGTCCAGCGCCGGTTCACCGCAGTGTCGTAGCGAGTACCGAAACCCCATCGGATCCAGCGCCCATTCCCCAACATCCTTGACGAGAGGCTGGTTGTGAGTCGCAAGAGAAGACCTGGCAAGGGCGCCAGCGGCCCAGCTCGCAAGCCCTCTCGCCCGCGCCGGCCAAAGGATCGAACCCGCCGCTCGACCGTTGGGCATTGGCTCGATAGCCTGGCGCCGCTGGGTGCCGGCGCGCTGCTCATGGTGCCACCGCTAGTGTTTTCACCGCAGGCTTACGACGCTTTTCGCTTGCCCAAGATGCTGCTCGGCGAGGGTCTGGCGGTGGTGGCCCTATTGCTGCTGCTGCCTCGCTTGCGCCATGTCGACAAGATTGACTGGCGAGCGCTGGCCCGCCATCCCGCGCTGTGGGCAGCGTTGCCCCTAGCGGCGGTCTCCGCCTTCGGTCTGTTGGCTAGCTCCTATCCACACCACCTCTACCGGGCGCTACCTCCCTGGCTGCTTGGATTGGCTTGCGCGGTCGGTTGGAGTCTCGGCCTGCAACCCCGAGAGCAACGCTGGTTGTGGCGCGCCACCATTGTGCCGGGAATGGTCTTGGCGCTACTGGGTATTTTGCAATTCCACGGTTGGTATCAGCCGCTGGAGTTTAGCCAGCAGATTGGCGAGCGCTTGCAAGTCACTTCGTTGGCCGGCGGCGCTTTTGACTTGGCGGCTTTTCTACTGCTGCCTTGCCTGGCCGCGCAGGCGGCGGCTTGGAGTGCCTCGGGTTGGCGCCGCTGGGCCTGGTGGCTGGCTCTGGCGATCTGCCTCTATGGCATCGCGGCGAGCCAGACCCTGTCGGTGCTGCTGGTGCTAGGGGTGGCCACCGGGGTGCTGTGGTGGCAGTTGCTGCCCCGGCGCAGGGTGGTGCAGGGGTTGGCAGCCCTGGCCGGGCTCGGCTTGCTGCTGACCTTGGCGGTGACGCCGTTGCGCCAACGAGTGGTACGCAAGGCCGCTGAATTGTCCTCGGGCGAGATCAACCGCGTGCTGAGTGGCCGGTTTGACGGTTGGCGCGCCGCTTGGTGGATGTTCACGGAGCAGCCGCTGAGCGGTGTAGGCCATGGTGCATTCCGTGCTGAGTACGGCAGCGCGCGATTGCAGCTTAGCGCCCGCGGAGTGCAATTCTCCCGCTTTCAGCATCAGGTTTTTTTTACCCATGCTCACAATGAGTACCTGCAAGCCTTGGCGGAATGGGGGGGGCTGGGGTTACTCGCCATGCTGTGGGCGGGGGGAATGATCTGCCGCAGTTTGGCCGCCAAGCTGCGGCATTTACCGAGGAGCGGACCGCAGGGGCGTCTACAGGCTGCTGAGCTGCTTTCGATGGTGGTCGCCGTGGCCCTGCTGGCGGCGGTTAACTTTCCTCTCCACCTGGCTATTTGCGGCTTTCCGATCGCTCTGCTGTTCGCTGCCGTGCTGCGCCCGACCGGCGCTGTCGGGGAGCCGGCGTGAAGGGGTGGCAGCTAGCTGTGGTGCTCACCGCGGCGCTCGGCGCGCTGCTAGTGTGGCAACTCGGGAGAGCCCATCGACGCTGGCAGGCGAGCCGTATCTTGCGCACCGTCGAGGCGGTGACTCAGCGGGTCCAAGAAGCTGGTTCGACGGTGCCGCCGCGGGTGCGACAGCAGCTGTTGCAGCGCAACTTGGAGATTCTCAAACAGGCTGCTGAGCAGGCTCCTGATGAGGTTACCAACCTGGTGCTGCGCGGTGGGCAATACTCCCTACTCGGTCGTCAGGAGCTAGCCCTGCGCAGCTATCGGCAGGCCCTGGCCCTCGAGCCTCGGGCCGAGATCTATCTCAACTTGGGGCATCTGCACTGGGCTCGGGAGGAGCGCGAAGAAGCTCGCCGAGCGTTCACTTTCGCGGGTTTTCTGGATCACTCTCAGGTGCCCTCTTTGCGCAAATTTTTTGCCGCTGGGGAGCGTCCCTGGGGTCATCCTCAGACCACCCTGGCGCCCCTGCTCGAGCCGTCGGGGCAGCTATCGGCCAACGGCTCGGTCAGTGGTGGTGGAGTCGCTGGCGGTGGCGCTGGCGAGATCGGTGGCAAGAATGGCGAGTCGACCCCGAAGCGGTCGGGAAATACGCGGGGACCCCGCTTGAACCGCCCAGCCAAGCGCGGGCAAGGAGGCATTGGATGAGCAGCGAGGAGCAACCGGACGGCGAGGCTGGGAAACGGGTGGCGGAGTGGCGGCAGCGTCTTGGCCAGCATCAGGTGCAGCTCGGAGTGATCGGCTTGGGGTACGTGGGCCTGCCGCTAGCGCTGTCCTTTGCCGAACGTGGTTTTCGGGTGATCGGCTTCGATGTCGATCAGCGCAAGGTCGCGGCCTTGGCCGCGGGGCGGTCGTACATCGAGCATCTCGATCGCGGCCGGGTCAGCCAGGCGGTGGATGCCGGTCGGCTGCAAGCGACTAGCGATTTCGACCGTCTGAGCGAGCCCGATGCCTTGCTGATCTGTGTGCCGACACCGCTCGGTGCTTGTCGGGAGCCTAATCTCGACTTTGTCCGCGCCACTGGCGAGCAAATCGCTCGCCGGCTGCGCTCTGGTCAGCTGGTGATTCTCGAGTCGACCACCTATCCGGGCACCACCGAGGAGCTGTTGGTGCCCTTGTTAGAGACCTCCGGGTTGCGCTGTGGCGAGGATTTCCACGTCGCTTTCTCGCCCGAGCGTGAAGATCCAGGCAATAAAGAGTTTGGCACGACAGCCATTCCCAAGGTAGTGGGCGGTGTCGACCCGCTGGCCGGTGATCTCGCCGAAGCGCTCTATCAGCAAGCATTCGAGAAGACAGTGCGGGTTTCTAGCGCTCGAGCCGCCGAAGCCACCAAGCTGATGGAGAATATTTTTCGCGCGGTCAACATCGCCCTAGTCAACGAACTGAAGACGGTTTACGCGGCGATGGATGTCGATGTTTGGGAAGTGATCGATGCCGCCGCCACCAAGCCCTTTGGTTTTATGAAGTTCACTCCCGGTCCCGGTTGGGGCGGGCATTGCATTCCGGTGGATCCTTTCTATTTGTCGTGGAAAGCGCGCGAGCATGGGCTGGAAGCGCGCTTTATCGAGCTGGCTGGCGAGATCTGTCGCGAGATGCCGCGGCGGGTGGTGGATCATCTGCAGCGGGCGCTCAATGACCGCGGCAAGCCGGTCAAGGGGAGCAAGGTGCTGGTGCTCGGCATCGCCTATAAACCGGATATCGACGATCCTCGCGAGAGTCCATCTTTTGAGCTCATCGAGCAATTGTTGCACCTCGGTGCCGAGGTCAGCTACTACGACCCGCACATTCCACAGGCACCCCGCATGCGCACTTGGCCGGATCTACCACCAATGCGTTCGGTGAAACTCAGCGGCGATCTGTTGGCGGCGCAGGACGCGGTGCTGTTGGCGACCAACCACTCGCAGGTGGACTACGACCAGGTGCTCAACCGAGCCCAAATGGTGGTGGATACCCGCGGCGTCTACCGCCAGCCGTCGGCCAAGGTGGTCCGCGCTTGAGCAGCTCAGGGTCGTTGGCGGCCGCTTGGCGGGGTCGCCGGGTGATGGTGACCGGTGGGGCTGGTTTTATCGGCTCCCACTTGGTGGACGCCTTGGTCGCGGCGGGGGCCCTGGTAACCGTGCTCGATGACCTTTCCAACGGTCGGCGCGCCAATCTGAGTCGGGTGGCGGAGCAGATCTGCTTTCTCGAGGGCAGCTTGCTCGACCGGCAGCTGGTGCGGCAAGCGGTGGAGGGTGCCGAGTTGGTGCTACACCAGGCAGCGTTGGGTTCTGTACCCCGATCGATGCGCGATCCGGCGACCACGGTGGAGGTCAATGTTGCCGGCACGGCGATCGTCTTCGGGGCGGCGCGGGATGCCGGCGTTGGCCGGGTGGTCTACGCTTCGTCGTCGTCGGTCTATGGTGACAGCACGGAGATGCCGCGGCGTGAGGGAGTTGAAGGACGACCCCTGTCGCCCTATGCCCTGTCGAAGATGATGAATGAGCAGTTGGCCGAGGTCTTCGGAACTAGCTTTGGCATGCAGCTGATCGGCTTGCGCTATTTCAATATCTATGGTCCGCGGCAGAGTCCTGACGGCCCCTACGCGGCGGTGGTGCCGTTGTTTTTTGATGCTTATCGCCAAGGTACAGCGGCGATTATCCACGGCGACGGTGGGCAGAGCCGCGATTTCACCTGGGTGGGCGACGCCGTGCGGGCCAATCTGCTGGCGGCGGCGGCGCCGGCTGAGGCCTGCGGCCGGGCCTACAACGTGGGTGCCGGCATGGGGGTCTCGGTCAACCGTTTGGCGCGGCTGATCCGTCAGTTGGTGGGAGCAGGTGTCGAGCCGACCCACGGGCCGCAGCGCGCTGGCGATGTGTACGACTCCCTGGCCGACTTGACGGCGATTGGCGAAGCTCTTGGCTACTGTCCAGGGGTATCCCTCGAGCAGGGGCTAGAACTCACCCACGCGGCGACAGATCAGCCGCTCCGCTGATGCGCATCCTGTGGGTAGCCACCAAGCCGCCTTGGCCACCGATCGATGGCGGTAGGTTGCTGGTTGACGGCACCCTGCGGGCCCTGGCCGCGGCCGGTGCGCGCCTGACTTTGGTGGTTCCTGATGGCGGTGTCGACCGGCCTGCGGTCGAGGCGGCTCTCGACGGCGTTTGCGAGCTTCATTGGGTGGCGGCACGGCGCCGATCGGTAGCAGCCGCGGTGTTTGCCGGGCTGAGTCAGCGCCTACCGCTGAGCGTGGCGCGGCATGCCTTGCCAGCAGTGCGGGCAGCGGTGGATCAGTTGTGCCGCGAACGTCGTTTCGAGGTGCTGCACGCGGAGCAGTTACAAGCTTTCTGGGCCACTTCCGGGACTGCCGGCAGCCTCTTGCCTCGGGTTCTGCGGGCGCAGAATGTGGAGAGTGATCTGTGGCTTCAGGCAGCCAGCAGAAAGGCTCTGTTGGCACCGGTGATGGCTTGGGAAGGGCGCCGCCTGGCGGCTTGGGAAGGGGCCTCGGTGGCGGCCGCTGATCTGACCTTGGCGTTGACCGGGGAAGATTCTCAGCGCCTGGCCAAGCTGGCCGGAGGCGGCCGGCTGGAAGTGTTGGCGGCTCCCTTTGCCGAGCGGCTGCCAGCGGCTGAGCGGGTGCTGCCCGGCGCGCCGGCGATTGTCCTGTTGGGCAGTGCCGGCTGGTTGCCCAATCGGCTGGCCGGTGAGCATTTCGTGCGCACCGTTTGGCCGCGCTTGCGGCAGCGCCTGCCGCGGGCCGAGTTGCATGTTTTTGGCGACCTGCCGCTCGCCGGTGGTGCTCCGGCGCTGCATTTGCATCCACCGCTGGTGGATTCTCGGCAGGCGTTCGCGCCCGGATCGATCTTGGTGGTGCCGCTGCGCATCGCTTCCGGGGTGCGGATGAAGATTCTCGAAGCCTGGGCGCGGGGGGTTCCGGTGGTCGCTTCGCCAGCCGCTGCTCGCGGCTTGCGGGTCGAGGGGGGGCGAGAGCTGCTGCTGGCCGAGGCGACCGACGACTACCTGTCGGCGATCGAGCGGCTTGCGGCGCAGGAGGATCTACGGTCTGTGCTGGTGCGAGCCGGTCGCCAGCGGTTGCGGGCCGATCACCGGCCGGCGGACCTGGCGGCTCGGCAGCTGGAGCTTTATGAATCGCTGGCGGCTTCGAAGTCCAGCTGAGGGCTAGCGGCGGCCTCCTCCTCGGCAGCTATTTCTCGGGGCCGGTGCATGTGCTCGACATAGCGGCCGACAATCTCCTGGGGTTCTCCGTCATCGACCAGGGCTCCTTTTTCTAGCCACAAGCAGCGGGTCGAATAGTCGAGCAGCATTTCGGCATTGTGGGAGACCAAGACAATGGTGGTGCCCTGGTCACGGAAGCTGTCAATGCGCTCTTTACAGCGGTCGAGAAAACGCACATCCCCCACCGCCAATACCTCGTCGAGGATCAGCACGTCGGGAACCCAGGCGGTGGCGACCGCGAAGCCGAGCCGCGCCAGCATGCCGGAAGAATAGTTGCGCACTGGCGAGTCGATGAATTGCGACAGGCCGCTGAAGTCGATAATCGCCTCCAGCCTTTCGCTGATCTGCTTCTTGCGTCGGCCGAGCAGCAGGGCATTGAGATAGATGTTCTCGACCCCGGTGAGCTCATGATCAAAGCCAGTGCCGAGTTCCAAGATCGGCGACACCATGCCCCGCACCTGGCGTTTGCCGTGGGTAGGCGGCAGCACCCGAGCGATCACCTTCGCCAGGGTACTCTTGCCGGCCCCATTGGCTCCCAGGACGCCGATTGTTTCGCCCGGTTGCACCACCAGATCGATATCGCGCAGAGCCCACAGTTGTTCGTAGGTCAGTGAGCCTTTGACGAAGTGGATGAAGTACTCCTTGAACGAGGAGACTTTCTGCTTCGCCAGGCGGTAGCACAGCGAGACGTTTTCGAGTTGGATGGCGGGAGTGGACATCGGGGTGGTTGGGCGGCGACGCTCAGACGTAGAACGGAATCCGGTGACTGCTACGGTGAAAAACGACCGCGCCCAGCAGTAGGGCCACAATGGCCAGGCCGGTAGCAACGCTGAGATGGCTGATCGGCGGGATCTTGTTGAGGTAGATCGGGTCGCGAAAAACCTCCAGGATCGAGCGGATCGGGTTGTAGTGCACCACCCAAAAGAACTTGCTGCCCGAGAGCATTTCTTCGGGATAGAAGACTGGGGTCAGATAGAAGGCCAGGGTCAGCCCGACCATCACCAATTCGATCACATCGCTGAAGAACACCGCCAAGGGCGACAGCAAGAGGCCCATGCCGAGGGTGAAGGTGGTGATGATCAAGATCGACACCGGCAGGAAGAGCAGCGAGGGGCCCACCGGATGGCCGGTGAAAAGCAGGATGGCGGTCAGCGGCACCAGGGCGAAGATCAGGTTGATCACCCCGGAAATCACCGCCGTCACCGGGAAGACGCCGGTGGGCACCGGCAGCTTCTGCAACAAGTAGGCGTTGCCCTTGAGGCTGTTCATCGAGGTGATGATCGACTGCGAGAAGAAATTCCAGAACAGGATACCGGCCAGGGCGTAGACCGCGAAGTTGCGCACCACGGCACCATTGGGCATGCGCATTTGGAAGATGTGGGCAAAGACCATTTGCAGCACCAACAGCATCAGCAGCGGTTGCAGCATAGACCACAGGAAGCCGATCGCTGAGCGGCGATAGCGCACCCTCAGGTCGCGCAGCACCAGCTCGCCGATCAAGTCGCGGAATTGGTAGAGGTCTTGGACCAGGCTCAGCATGGATTCCCAGGGTTCGGTGGCGCGCGGCGGTGCGCAGCGGTGCGCGGCGACGCGATTTTGTCACCGAAAGCGGGAGCGAGGCAAGGCGCCATGCGGAGTTGCGACGGCGGTCGGAGGTCAGAAGCGGAAGATCAAACCGCCTCGCAGCTCGCTTTGGGTCAGATAGTCGCTATCGTCGAAGCGGTAGCAATCATTGCGCTCACAGAAGACATCGTCGTCGCGGTCGATCAGGGTGGAGAACACTCGCCCCTCGAGGCGCAGGCCCAGGTGGTTGCTAATGAACATCTTGACCCCGCCACCGAGGCTGACCGAGAAGCGAGTCTCGTCAGAAAAACCGAGCACGTCGGGCGAGAAACTGGTGGCGCCGAGGCTGCCGACCACAAACGGTTCGATATGGCCCGGTCGCCATTGATAGAGCAGGCCGATGTGGTAATAGTCGACGTCGAGGTCGAGTATTTTGAAGCTGGAGCCGAGGGAGAAGCCGGGATCGACCAACTCGGTCGCCTGGCGACTGGCCATCAACTCGATCATCAGATTGGGCGAGACGTTGAAGCCCAGGATGAAGCCCAAAGCGTCAGATTCTTCGATCTCGGTGTCGTAGAACCCGGCTCCGGAAACGCGGTCGAACTCACCGTCCAGCCGATAGCCGACAAAAGGGGTGAACTCGAAATCGCTGGCGCTGGCGGCTGGCAGCCCGATACCGGTGACCAGCAAGGCCGACAGGCATGTCAGGATTATCTTACGGTTCAAGGGAACCTCCTAGATTCAGTGGTTGTCGATCGAATGCCCCTCGGTGGACTTTGGCGAACCTAGCCCGAACGGAGGGACTCCTCCTGGTGCGAGACTATGCTAGATACGTGCCGGCGAACGCTGTGGTGATTGGAACTGTGTTGGAGTTTAGTCGGCTACAATTGATCCGTCGCCATAGCCTATTCGCGAATCATTGGAGAGCCCATGTCCCAAGCTGTCGACTTAGCCGCCGCCCGGGCCTACCTTATGGCCTTGCAAGATCAAATTTGTAGCGCTCTCGAAGAACTCGACGGGGGTGAGCGCTTCGCAGCTTTGGAGTTGCCCGGTGAGCGGGGTGGGGTGGCGCGGCCGCGAGTGTTGTCGGATGGTGAGGTGTTGGAGCGCGCGGCGGTGAACTTCTCTCACACCGCCGGTGCCGAACTACCCGCCGCGGCGACAGTGCGGAATCCGCAGCTGGCCGGGTGCGGCTTTGAAGCGGTGTCGACTTCCCTGATCGTTCATCCGCGCAATCCCTACGCTCCGACCTCGCATGCCAACCTGCGGCTATTTCGGGCTCAGCGCGATGGTGAGGATGTTGCTTGGTGGTTCGGCGGTGGCTTTGATCTAACCCCCTACTATGGCTTTGCCGAGGATGCGGAGCATTGGCACCGCACCGCCGAGGCCGCTTGCCGGCCTTTTGGCGAGCAGATCTACAGCCGCTTCAAGAAAGACTGCGACGAGTATTTCTACTTGCCCCATCGGCAGGAGACTCGCGGTGTGGGCGGCTTGTTCTTTGACGATCTTGACGCGCCCGACTTTGCTAGCTGCTTCGCCTTGGTGCGGTCGATCGGCGATGCCTACTTGCCCGCCTACTTGCCGATCGTCGAGCGCCGTCAGGGGCAGCCGTGGGGCCAGCAGCAGCGCGATTTTCAGCTCTATCGTCGGGGGCGCTATGTGGAGTTCAACCTGATCTATGATCGCGGCACGCTCTTTGGCCTCCAGTCCGGCGGCCGGGTCGAGTCGATCTTGGCCTCTCTGCCGCCCCAGGTCAGTTGGCTCTACGATCCACAGTTTGAGCGAGGTAGCCCGGAGCAGCAGCTCGCTGAGCGCTTTCTGGTGCCTCGCGACTGGTTGCCTCCCAGCTAAGCGAAGCTGAATCAGCGAGGTGATCGGTGCAGCGGTGGCCAGCAGCATGGCCACTCCTTGATACACTCCGCCGGCCCCTGAGTTGGCAGATCATCGCTGGCTCGGGTCAGGAATCTCCAGCGTGTTGTTCAAACCTCTCTCCAGCCGATCCGTTGTCCTCGTCCTGGCGTCGGTCGTTCTGCTGTGGGGTTGTGAGCAGCCATCGCCTACCCCCGAGCGGATCTTCGACCGCCCGCCGGTGATCCTGATCGACATCGACACCCTGCGTGCCGACCACCTCGGCTGCTATGGCTACGAGCGTGACACCAGCCCCAACATCGATCGCTTGGCGGAGCAGTCAGTGCGTTTCAACTGGACCTTCAGCCAGGCTCCTAACACGCCGCCGTCGCAGACTTCGATCCTCACCTCGCTCTATCCCACTGCCCACGGCCGTACAGGCGACAAAAAGCAGCTCGCGAGTGAAGTCACCACCCTGGCCGAAGCGCTAGCGGCGGCCGGTTATGCCACCGCGGCGTTTGTCGATGGTGGCTTGATGGCGGCTGGCTTCGGTCTCGAACAGGGCTTTGAGATCTATGACGACGAGGCCGGTCATCTCAAGAAAATCGGCCCCAAGGTAGACGCTTGGCTGGCCGCTCGGACCGATCCGCGGCCCTTCTTTCTGCTGATCCACACCTACGACGTGCATTCCCCCTACGAGCTGTCGCCCGAGCCTCATCGCTCGCGCTACCTGGAGGGGTTGGAGCCGCCTGCGGAATACTTCCGCCGCAACGTCTCGAAGGTGATGAAAGAGACCTGGGATCGGCGTTTCGAGACTCCGCCGCCGCAGCTCAGCGCGGTCGAGCTGGCCTGGGTCAAGGCGCTCTATGATGGCGGTATCCGCCACGTCGACAGCTGGGTTGGAGAACTCGAAGCCGAGCTCCGCCGGCTGGGGTTGTGGGAGCCGTCGTTGGTGATCTTCATTTCTGACCATGGTGACGAGCTGGGCGAGCATCAAGATCTATTCCATGAGCGGCTCTACGCGCCAGTGACCCGCATTCCGCTGCTGATCAAGTTTCCCCACCAACGGGGCGCCGCCGCGCCTCGCCATGGGGTGGTCGAGGCGCTGGCCGAGTCGATCGACTTGATGCCCACGGTGCTAGAGACCGTCGCCGTGGCCGTGCCTGGCGGTTTGCACGGTGAAAGTCTGCTGCCGGTGATCGATGGCGATGCCAGGGGCCGCCAAGTGGCGATCAGTGAATCCCCCTACCGTGGTCGTCGCATCGCATTGGCGACCGCTGATTTTCGCTTGCTCTACACGGTCCGGGATGACCGCACCGAACTCTACGATTACCGCCGCGACCCGCTCGAGTTGGTCGACCTCGCGGCCGATCATCCGAAGGTTGAGCGGCGACTGCGAAAAGGCGTGCGGCGCTGGAACCGTCATATCGAGCAGTACCGTCGCCAATCGACCGAGATCGACAACTTGAAAGCCGAGACCCTGGAGCAGCTGCGGGCTCTGGGCTATCTCGACTAGCCCCACGGTGGAACTAGACCCCTTGCCGAACACTAGTACCGCCCGGCGCTTCCTGCGCTCGACCGCCGCTGCTGCCCTATCCCAAGGCTGGCGGGTGGGGATGACCTTAGTCGCCATGATGGCCCTGCGCCGGCTGGTGGACAAAGATGACTGGGGGCTCTACACCTGGGCCTGGGTGCTCTTCCTGATCCTCGGTGCGGCCCGCGACCTGGGGCTGATTTACCATGTGCTGCGGATCGAGCCCCGACCCTACGGCAACCTGCTGCGCTTGGAGTTGAGCTGGGGACCGCTGGTCACCCTGGCGGCCTTCTTCGGCGCCCCCTGGCTGGCCGGCTTGTCGGCCGAGCCGCACCCGCAGATCGTGCCAGTGCTGCGGGCGATGTCGTTGCTAGTGCTGGCCGAGGGTCTGGCGGCGGTGCCCAAGACCTGGTTCGAGGGTGAGTTGCAAGTGGGCCGCACGGTGTTGCCGGAGGTGCTACGCAACCTGGTCTTCGTGCTCCTCTCGGTGACCCTGGCGTGGCGGGGTTGGGGAGTGTGGAGCATGGTGCTGGGGCAGTTAGCCGGCACCTCTCTCTACGCCGTCTTGCTCTGGCGGCGCGCCTGGGGGCGCATTCCACTGGTGCATCTACCGGGCCAAACCTGGCCTCTGGTGCGAGCCAGCCTGCCCTTGGCGCTGATTTGGTTCCTGGCAATCCTGTCGCGCCACATCGACCCGTTGGTGCTTGGCCGGCGCTTTGACTTCTCAGTGATCGGTGAGTACACCTTCGCTTATGAGTGGGCCACCATGGTGGCGGTGCAGGTGCTGCTGCCAGCGGTTCTACGCACCCTCTATCCGGCCTTGCGTCTTTATGCCGAGCAGCCGCGGCAGATGTTCCACGCCTTCGCTCTGACCGTCAAGTTGATGTTGGCTTTGGAGGTCATCGCCGCCCTGGTGGTCTTTGTCAACGCCGAGCTAGTGGTGCTGGTGGTGGCCGGTCAACACTGGATGGAGCATGCGCCGGGGTGGTTGCGGATTCTCTGTCTGGCGCCGTTGGTCGATCCCTTCGGACGGCTGGGAGGCGAGTTGCTCAAGGCGATGCATTTAGATCGGCGGTGGATGGCGTCGGCGCTGCTCACCGTGCTCACCTTCGCGGTCGGCGGTTATTGGCTGACCGGCCAGGTCGGTGCGGTGGGGATGGCTTGGGTCAACTTACTGGCCCTCGGTGGCCTGCTGATGGGGTGGAATCTTTACCGGATATCCCCCATGGATATGCGCGCTTTGCTCGCCGATCTACCCTGGATCTATCTCCTACCGTTGCCTCCCTTCGTCGCCATCTGGTGGCTTGGCGAGATTCATCCCTGGCTCCGCCTCGGTCTCTCGGCGTTGGCCGCAGTATTTGGCCTGGGGGCTATTTGGTGGCGCTTCGGCGGTGAATTCAAAGCCTTCCTCCAGCACGGCCTCAGCGAGTCCCAAACGTCCTGAATCACTTAGGCCTAAGATGCCTGGGCGTTAGGGCATGGCAGCCGACCAGGCCGTGGTGTCGCCCCCTTCAAAGCCATTGGCGAAGATCTCCGCATCGAGGCGCAGGCGCAGGTAGTAGACGTTTTCCTCGCCGGCAAAAGTGGCGGAGTAGGCAATGTGCGCGCCCAGCGAGTCGGAGATCATGTCGTAGTAATCGCCGATCTTCTGCTGCTGGGGAAATCCCAGATGTGGATCAAAGAGGGGTGATAGCGCCCGGTTGGTCGACCAAGTGAGGCCGCCATCGCTCGACGAAGCATAGTATAGCTCCGAGGCAAAGGCGCCGCCGGGGCCAAAATCAGCGGCGTTCCGGGTGTCATTCCAGATTGCATCCAGGCGGCCGTCGGGAGCCACCGCCAGAGTGCCAAACCACTGCCAGGCGTTGGTGGCGCCATCGTCATTAAGAGTAATCGGCGCGCTCCAGGTCAAGCCGCCGTCGCTGCTGCGGGCAAAGCGCACATCCAGCGGATCTGGCCCAGGGGGATCGACCGAGGCCAGCAGATAGACGTCACCGCGGCTGCGGCTGGGCAGTGGACTGGTGTCGACGGCGATCCACACCTGGCCGAGCAAGCCGCCCGGATTTGGACCGCTCGAAACGATCAGAGCCCCTCCCAGATCCACCGTCGCCAGCTGCTCGAAGGCCAGCGTCGCGCCATCGTCGGTGGCGTTGGTCGAGCGGCTGACGACGACCTCGGCGAACGTGGCGCCAGCACCCGCGACGTAGACCTCGCCATCGAGACCCACGGCGGTGACTCCGAACACTGGTTGACCAGGAATCTGGACCGGGTTTTCGAACGACAGAACAGCATCATTCGAGCGATTGGCGATGTCGTCGCCACAGCAGCCAAAAAACGGTGACCAAGCGGCATAGAAATTCCCCGCTCCGGCACTCACGCCGAGATCGATCTCCACCCACGCCTTATCGCCACCAAAGGCAAACACCGGCGCCTCCCAGCTGGTGCCGCCGTCGATCGAGCGAAAGCTATCGCACTGCAACCCGCCACCGGGAAGACTCAAGCTGTAGTAGTAAAAATTACCCAGCTGGTCAGCCACCAGCACCGGGTCCGAGCGGAAAGTGCCAGATTCGATCTCCCCCGCCGTCCAGCTGAACCCCCCGTCCGCCGAGGCAGCGAAACCCGCCTCGCGAAAATCGCTGAGAATGCTGTCGAACTGCCGCCAGCCGACCACAATCCGCTGCGGGTCGTTGGGATCCACCGCCAGCGAGGGTTCGTTAGCGGCATCGCCGAGAATGTCCTGGCCGCTGCCATCGACATTCACTTGCACACTGGTAAAGGGGCCCCGCACCACCTTCACCACCGGTGCGACCCGCCGCATCTTTGGCGGAATCGGCTGGTGAGGATCCCCCTGCACTTCCAAAGGCCCCAGATCGCGGGGACTGAGGGCGGAGTCTTGGGCGAAGGCGGGGGTAGAGACCAGGAGAGCCAGGACAATCGGCAGGATTCGCATGCGGCGGAGGATATCGCGAATCTGAGATGAGTCCCGATATGCCGTGCGGGATCGTCAGCCGATTTTGCTGACTGCGAGCCGAGCACGCTGGCTGGTTGTCAAGATGACGGGGATTCCGCTACAGTAGGGTTTCCAACTATTTGGTTGAGAAGGAATGAACAGCGGCGCGGGGGGCCTCGGCCGGTTAATCGGCGAGTCCTGAGCGCATTCGGGCGGCTTCTGCGCTGTAGAAAATGGACTGATGTATCTCTGGAGTGACAACTGCTAACTCGTCTACCTGGGGGAGACGCCAAGTGGCCAAGAAAGTATTTCTCAGTTACAGCCATCGAGATCACAAGCTACGCGACCAACTGCTGCGCTTTCTGCGGCCGTTGGAACGCGGCCAGCAAGTGAGTTATTGGGACGACACTCGGATCGAGACCGGTGAGATCTGGGCAGACGAGATCAACGAAGCCCTCGAAGAAGCGGGGGCGGTGGTGCTGTTGATCACCCAAGATTTTCTTGATTCCGATTTCATTGCCGAGCGCGAGTTACCGCGCATTCTGGCGCGAGCCGAGCTTGGCGAACTCACCGTGTTGCCGGTATTTGCCGGTCATTCGATCGTCGACTTGGTGGAGTACGCTTTTGTTCATCCCGACACTGCGGAGCGACGTCAGGTCAACTTGAGCCGGTTTCAGGGTTACGGCTCGCCGGACAAACCGTTGGATCGTTGGCCGGCGCGCGAGCGTGCCTTCGTCAAGCTAGCGGGGCGGCTGGCGGCGTTGCTCGGCGATGAATCGGCGGCAGCACGGCGCAGCGTGCCGCGGCGGCCGAGGTTGGAATCCCGGATTGAGGCCGATGAGGTCGAGAGTCACTATCAGCTCACTGTCCAGTTGGAACGTGACGGTGACGAGGTAGTCAGTCACTATCACTTGCCTGGTGGCGAGCCGATCGGCCCCTACCGCCGGCCGATGCCGGCGGCGCTGGCCGATGCTCATCTGGCGCTCGATCGTGCCGAGCCCGCCGCCTTGGAGCGGTGGATCGACAAGGCTCCCGACACCTTGGGCCCGGCCCTCTTCGAATTGCTCTTCGGTGGCAAGGGCGACTGGCAGCCAATTTTGCGAACGGTTTTCGGCGCCGTCGAGGGCGCCGCCGGGCCGCTCTCTATCCTGGCGCCTTTGCGGTTGCGTATCGCCAGCGCCGACGGCGACTTTCTCGCCTTACCGTGGTCGCTCACCTGCTGGGAACAGCATCTGCTGATCGACGATGGCTGGACTTTCTGCACCACCGATCTGCTGGAGCCGACCCTCGATCTGGCGACCCCGACCCCGGCGCCTTTCTTGATCATCACCCCCCCTCCCGCCACCGGCGCAGTGGCGCTCGATGGCCACCTGGCGGCGTTGCGCGATACCTTGGAACAGGTCTGGCCACGGGGTGAAGAGCTGCCTATCCGGCTCGCCCATTCGCCAGCGGAGGTCGAGCGGGCGTTGGGCGAATTCAAGCCACGGATCATCTATCTCCTCGGCGAGTTGGTGGTTCATCGGGGCCGCCCAGGTCTCAAGCTGGGAGGCCGCAAGGTACTACGACTGGTCGACTTGGCGAAGCGCCTCGGGGGGGCTGCTGGCGGCCCCCAGGCGGTTTTTCTCAACACTCACGGCTTCGTCCGCCCGCCCGCCCCGGCGCAGATCTTCGGCCGCGAGCTACCCCTGCTGGTGTGGCGCCGCCTGGCCGCTTGGAATGGGCATACCTCACATAGTGCCATCGCCTGGTTACGGGCCTGGCTCGGTGCTGGGGCGGATCCGGTAAAAGCCCTAGCCGACCTTGCCACCAGGGAACTCAACCCAGAACTTACCGGCCTGTTGATCCATGCCAACTACCGTAGTTGGAAGACCCACCTCTATCTGCCGCCAGCGCGGCTGCGCGTGGCGCATTTGCTGCTCGATCGGCGGATTCCCAAGGCGATCGTCAACCGGGAAATCACCGAGCTGGTGCGCTCGGATAGCCGGCGCGTGTTGGCCCTGGTGGCCTATGGCGACCCCGGCACCGGGGTCGAGCTGCACTGGGAGCAGCTGCAGCACGATCTTGACCTGGAAGCCAAGAATGTCGAGATCGACTTCCACCAGTTATCGATTCCTGAAGAGCGGCCGGCCGCGGCCGATGCGATGCAGCGCAGTTTGGAGGAAGCCCTGGCCCTAGATCTGGATGCTCTGCCGGGAGAAGGCCCGCGCGATCTGTTGCTCCGCCGCGCGCCCCGCGCGGTGGGCGATGACAAAGCGGTGCTGTGGCTGGTCTGGGGGACCTTTGGTCATGGTGACGAGCATCAGCCACCGCTCAAGCCGCAGCAGCTTGAGGCCTGGCTGCGTTTCGTGGCCGAGTACCTGGGCCACTACTGCCCGGCCACTCTGCGGGTGGTGTGCTTTTTGGCACTGGAGGTCGATAGCCGGGGCAGAAAACGCTTGCAAACAGCTCTCGGCGAGCTGCGCCGCCGGCCTTGGGCGAAGAGCCGCGACTTCCGTTTTGGCAACGCTTTGGCTTTGAGCACGGTGCCCGAAGATGAGTTGCAAGATTTTCTCAAAGATTCGCGCAACTCCACCTGCCCCGAACATTTGGCAGTGGAAGCCGCGCAGCTGATCCACCGAGACAGTGGCGGTCACTTCAAAGCTACCGTAGCGCTGATCGAGGAAGCGGAGAAGGGCTCCTGGCTTGCCCTGCTCGATCGACTGCGCGGCAGCGAGACCATCGTCGAACTCGACGATGAGGCATTCTGATGCCACTGCGAGCGGCTCCAAGACCAGTGGTAGCCTCTACGGCGGAAGCAAACTATGGCGGCTAAAACCGAACAAGACCCCCAGCAGCCTTTCGAGCTGCTGGTTCCCGACCAGCGGGACGACAGCCGGGGCGATGCGTTTCTCAACCGTCGCCTGCCCGAGGCGCTGGGCAGCCACCGCGCCGCGGCCGAGTTCTTCCAGCCCGACGCCGACCTGGTCGACGCGGTCAACGTCGCCTTGGCGGTGGGGGCACCGCTGCTGCTCACCGGCGAGCCCGGCACCGGCAAGACTCAGGTGGCCTACTACCTGGAGTGGTACTTCGGCGCCACAGCCAAGGTGTTCCCGCTCTATGTCCGCAGCTCGACTACCGCCGAGGATCTGCTCTACCACTTTGACGCCGTCGCCTATTTGCACGCCGCACAAGATCCGGCCTTGCGCGATCAGGGAATCAGCCAAGCGGAGCATGTCGACGAGGGGCCATTGTGGCTGGCCTACCAGCATCAGGGTCCGGCGATCGTCTTGATCGACGAGATCGACAAGGCGCCGCGGGACTTCCCCAACGACCTGCTTAACGTGATCGATCAGCACACCTTCACCGTTGCTGAGACCGGTGAGGTGGTCGAGCGCCGTCAGGGTTCGCCGCCGCCGCTGGTAGTGATCACCTCCAACAGTGAACGCCGCCTGCCTGAGCCCTTCTTGCGCCGGACGATCTTCCATCACATCGAGTTCTCTGAGGAGTTGGTGCGCCGGGCGGTCGAGGCGCGTCAGGGTGACTTCCCCGAGTTGCCCGAGGAGCTACGGGCAGCGGCGATCAAGCATTTTCTGGAGCTGCGCGGCCGCCAGCTGCGCAAGCGTCCCGCCACTGCCGAGCTTCTGGTCTGGCTTACCGTGCTGGCCACCCGGGGTGGAATCGAGGCCACCGAGCTGCGCGACCTTTCCTTGGGTGAGTTGCCAGCTTTATCTTGCCTGATCAAGGATCGCGACGATCTGGCGCTCTTGCGCCGCCGCTGAGGCCCTGGTCCAATGCTCGATGCCGCCGGCTTCGACCGCCTGTTGAGTGCCCTGCGGGGCGCCGGCTTGCGGATTGGGGTGGCCGAGGTCGAGCGCCTGCACCGGGTCTTCGAGCTGCGGCCAGCCGGCTTGGCCGAGCCTGGGCGCTTGGCCTCGTTGCTCGCCGCCGTGGTGGCTAAGTCGGTGGCCGAACGGCGCACGGTGGAGCGTCTCACCGCCAGCTTTCTGGATCAGCAGTTGGCCAGCCGTGGGGCTACTCCACGGTTTGGCAAGGGGCGTGGCGAGGAGCGCTCAAGGGCCGCTTGGTGGACCGCGAGACGGCATCTGGGGTGGTCTCTGCTGGTCGTCGCTGCCTTGGCCATTCTGGTTCCTGAAGTGGTCTATCGGTGGGCTGGCCGACCAACGCCGATTCCTGTGACTCGGGCGAGTCAAGAGCGGCGTCTTTTGAAGCCCGAGCCAGTTGGCCAGCCTTCTCCGATCCGGTCCACGGAAGACGAGGATTGGCGCAACCCGCCCTTTCCGCAAGACCCACCAGGCCCCGACCCCTACCGGCCCCAGGCATACTGGGTCGGTGTGGTGTTGGCCACTCTCGGTGGCGCCGCGTCGCTGGCGTTGCTGGCCTACTTCTACCGGCGTCGGGGCCTGCCGGCGGTGCCCGAGTTGGTGCTGCGGCGGGGGCCGAGCCAGGTCTATCTCACGGCGGTCGAGTCCACTTGCCACGAGCTTTTGTCGGCCGATGCCGAGGATGCCCTGGTCTGGGGGGTCGACCGCTACGTCAGCGAGCAACCCACCCGGCGGCTCGACCTCGATGCCACGGTCGAGGCCACCGCCCGCGATGCCGGCCTGCCGCGGCTGATTTTCGAGCGGGCGAGCTATCCGCGGGAGGTTTGGCTGTGGCTTGACGAGGCCGCCGGCAGGCCGGAGATCGAGCGCTTGGCGGCTGAGATCGAGAGTTCCCTGCGTGCCCATGGTCTGCCGGTGGAGCGGGCTACCTTCCGCGGCTTACCCGAACGTCTGCTGGCCGACGATGGCCGGCTCTTTGCCCCCCGCGATGTCGACGACCGCCGTGACACCGCCTGGGTGGCGGTGCTGACTGACGGCCGGGTGCTGATGCGGCGTTGGGCGGCCGATGACCAACGTGCCTCAATCGAGGCTCTGCTGCGCACCCTGGCGGGCTGGCCTCGCCTGGCCTGGGTCGACTTTTCGACCTCGGGCGATGCCCTCGCACCGCTCACCGATCGCCACTCCCTGCGGCACTTGCAGCCCGAGCAGCTCGCCCACTACCTGGGTGGCGCCGCGCGGCCGGCGCAGCCTGCTGCCATGGCCGCCGCCGAGCGCGCCTGGGCCGCTGCCACCGCCGTGCCGGCCTCGCCAGTGCCGGTGGCGACCGCTCTGGAGCTACGCCGCCACCTCGGCTTGCCGCCCTCGCCAAGGGCTCTCGCCGAGCTGCGCGCCGCCGCCCCCGGCCCCCCCGGCCGGCTGGCCTTCTCGTCCAAGCGCCGTGCCAGCTTGCTCGGCTGGCTGGGTCGGTCCGAGCTGCTCGACCGTCAGGACAACGGCCTTCTGCGGCAATCCCTCGACTTCTGGCGCCACCAGTATGACGGCGAAGCTGCCCGCCGCCAGCAGGCCGCCGGCTTGCAGATCTGGCAAGACACCCCCTCCGAGCTACGCCTGCGGGCTGAGCGCGCCCTGCTCGATCTGTGGCACCGCCCCGCCGTGGCGGTGGAGCAGCTCCACGACCTCTACCAGGCCCCCACTCGTGCCTTCATCGAGGGTCAGCTGGCGCTCTATGCCCCCCGTGGCGTGGGCCGTGCCAACGGGCAAGTACCCCTGCCCTGGCACTGGCGTGATCAGCCCGATCTCGACCGAGCCCGCTGGCAGGAGATGGGCCTCGGCGGCCGCCTGCCTGCCGAGCGCTTGCGCCGCCCCGGGCGCCTGTGGTTGGCTGCAGCGCTGTGCCTGGGTCTGGGTGTGGTGGGTGGTTCGCAGGCCTGGGAGAAGCGCGGCGAGCTGCGCAGCTACCTGGGTGGTGTAGAGCTGGTTCATGTTCCGGGCGGTAGCTTCCAAATGGGCACGAGTAAGGAAGACGATCGAGGAGATGATGACGAGCGCCCGCCGCATGAGGTCACCCTTGAGGAGTTCTGGATCATGCCCTACGAGGCTACCTGGGGCGATCTGCGGCGTGCTCTCACAGCAGAACCTCTGTTGGGCGATCACTTGAGGGAATTCACGCGGGTGCTAAGTGCAGCCGTGCGCGAGAGGGTTGCCAGCGAAGATCTCTCCGACTTGGCGAACTACTTGGATTGGCCTTATCGAGATCTCGACTGGCGAGACAAGGATGAGAAACAGCCGATTGCAGGCGTTTCCTGGCCTGAAGCCCTTGCGATCTGCCAAGCATTGGGGATGCGTCTGCCCACTGAGGCAGAGTGGGAGTTCGCTTGTCGGGCGAACACAGAGACCGCCTGGTCTTTCGGCGACAAGTCTGAAATAGCAGCAGAATTTGCGGTATTCAACCCTGACCCCTTGGACCTGCTCGATGGGGAGACTGTAGGGAAGTTCTTCGCTGAGCACAGTCCGTCCCGAGTTGGCAGCAAGCGGGCCAACCCCTGGGGCCTGTACGACTTGCACGGCAACCTTTTGGAGTGGGTGTGGGATTGGTACGGTGATTACAGCGAAGGCGCTCCACCGAATCCGATAGGCCCTGAAGAAGGCGACTTCCGAGTGCTGCGCGGGGGCTCGTTCATCGACCCGGCCCAGAACCTGCGCTCCGCGTACCGGCTCAGGTACAGGCCCGGGTTCCGGGACAGGTTCATCGGCTTTCGCTGTGTTCGATCCCCCCGCCGCCAGCGTTGATCCTTGTTTTTTGACCCTTGATGCCTTGCTCTCTGCCTTCCGCGGCCCTGCGCAGCAGGGTCGCGCGAATTTCGAAAACAATCCCAGTTTCCTGACAAAGTAGCGGTTGAGATTCGCACTATGTTAGGAATCGGCCATGCGATTGAGCCTCGATGAAGCCGCCACCCGACTGGGCAAGACTACCCATCAGCTGCGCTATCTGATCAAGACCGGGCGCCTACAGGCGAGCAAGGTAGCGGGCCGTTGGCAGCTCGAATCCTCTGCGCTGCCGCTCAGTGAAGGCCAGCAGAAGGCTGTCGCCCGCCGCC
This sequence comes from Candidatus Multivoradales bacterium, assembly GCA_965248925.1. Lineage (GTDB taxonomy): Bacteria > Acidobacteriota > Thermoanaerobaculia > Multivoradales > J023 > CBDFLE01. Next base: position 4,815,132 of record CBDFLE010000006.1, read on the forward strand.
AGCGGCAGCTGCGGGCGGCGGTGGAGGAGGGGCTCGGGCTGGCCGGCAGCGAACGCCCGCCGCGCTACTCGGTGCGCGATCTGAAGGCCTTTCAGATCGCTCTGCCAGTGTACGACAAAGCTCGGAGCGCGCTGGGTGGGGAGCATCCGGCGGTGGTCTCGCTGCGCCAGGTGCTGGTGCTGCTGTCGCGGGGCTGCCACCGCTACGATCGTGCCGACAAGGCCGAGGCCTACCGCCAGGCTCGCGACGCCGCCAGCCTGGCGGTGTGCGAGCTGCTGCTGGCCGAAGCGTCGGTCGGTGCCGCGTTGGTACAGCAGATCGAGCAGGAGCTGATGGCCGCTTTCGCCGGCCTGCTGCGGCGCTGTGAGGCGAAGCGCTCCCGGTGAGCTGCCGCGCGCCTCTCTACACTGACGCTTTCGAGCTTGCCCGCTGGCTGGCCAAACACTTCGCTGACGATCCGCGGCCGCTCGCCCGCCGCATCTGCCACACCAGCTTGGACTTGCTCGAAGCAGTGACTCTGGCGCTCGGCCGGCAACAGCGCGAAGAGCGGGTCGAGCAAGCTGACGAAAGCCTCGCCAAGCTGCGCACCCAGCTGCGCCTGGCGGCCGAGCTGGGTGCTCTGTCTGATCGCCAACTGCTCCACGCCCTGGGCTTGGCCGATACTATCGGCCGCCAGCTCGGCGGCTGGCTGCGCTCGATGGGGCCAGTGTGAAGGCCGCTGTGAAAAGCGTTGTAAGATCCCTGCGCCGCGCCCGAACAACGCTTTCGACCCGTGCTGCGCGGGGGCTCGTTCATCAACCCGGCCCAGAACCTGCGCTCCGCGAACCGGAACAGGAACAGGCCCGAGAACCGGAACAGGAACATCGGCTTTCGCTGTGTTCGATCCCCCCGCCGCCAACATGCCGCCGGCAGGGCGCCATGCAGGGCGCGGCCGGGGCCTGGCCCCGAAACACCCGGCCCGCCCGCACCAGTAGTCCCTGGCGACCGTCCGGGCGGGCCATCTTCTCTGGGGACTAGGAATGCGCTCAGTGGCGGTCGGATCGTTTGCACGGCTGAGCGATGTCGCTGCGCTGTGGAAGGCTTGGCGCCGTTGCCGTCGAGGCAAGCGGCGCCAGCCGCGAGTGGCGGCTTTTGACCTCGATGTGGACCGTCACATCTTCAGCCTTCACCGGCAGTTGCGCCGCGGTGGCTGGTGGCCGCGGCCTTTCCGCTTGCAGGTAGTGCAAGATCCAAAGACCCGACTGGTGGCGGCACCGGCGCTTCAAGATCGCATCGTCCAAGATTCTCTGCTAGCCGAGATCGGGCCGACCTACGAGCGTTCCTTCGTCGACCAGAGCTTCGCTTGCCGCACCGGCCGCGGGCCGCAGCGGGCGGCGCTGGCTTACTTGAAAGCAATGCGCACCCACCGTTTTCGGATGATCCTCGATGTGCGGCGATACTTCGCTTCGATTGACCATGCGATCTTGCTGCGACTGTTGGCCCGTCGGCTGCGCGATGCTGACACAGTGGAGCTGCTGCGACGGATGCTCGAAGCCGGGGGGCGGGTCTACCACACCGCCCTGGCCAAGCGAGTGCTGGGGTTGGAAGGAGAGCCATTGCCGCTGGGGTGTGGGCTGCCGCTGGGCTCACACCTGAGCCATTGGTCGGGTGGCCTCTACCTCGACGGACTCGATCACCATGTGTTGCGCCAGCTACGGCCGGGGGCCTACCTGCGCTACATGGACGACATGGCGCTATTCGCCAACTCGCGCGGTGAGCTCGAAGACCTGCGCGTGGCGATCAGCGACTGGCTGTGGCAGCAGCGCGGCTTGCGGCTGAAACGCTCCGGCGACAGCGTGCGGCCGACCAGCGAGGCCGCCACCTACCTGGGCTGGCGGCTCAGCCGTGCCGGCGTGCTGCCAGGACCCAAGGCCAAGCGGCGGCTGCGCGAGAGGTTGCGAACCGCTCAGGACCCGAGGCGGTTAGCGCGGCAGCTGCGGTCCTACCGTGGGCTTTTGTTGACAATTTAAGAAGATTTACCAGCTTGTCAGCAAAATTTTCAAAAAAGTTTCCAAACAGATGGGGAATTTCTTCAATCTTGCCGGCAAATTGTCACCTGTTCTGTCAGCTACTAGACAAAGTTCAAAGGGACAAGGATCAAGGCTGGCGGCGGGGGGATCGAACACAGCGAAAGCCGATGAGCCAGTCCCGGAACTCGGGCCCGCCCCTGAACCGGATCGCGGAGCGCAGGAGCTGGGCCGGGTCGAAGAACGAGCCCCCGCGCAGCACTCGGGACTTGCCTTCGTCGGGACCACTCGGGTCTTCCCGAGCTTCAGCGCTGTACTCGCCGTACCAATCCCAGACCCACTCCCAGACGTTGCCGTGCATGTCGTAGAGAGCCCAGGGATTGGGCTTCTTGGTCCCGACCGGCTGTGGCGCATTGTCCGAGTTGTCGGTGTACCAGGCGTATTTGCCGAGCTTTTCGGAGTTATCGCCAAAGGACCACGGCGTCTCGGTGCCGGCCCGGCAGGCATACTCCCACTCTGCCTCGCTGGGCAGGCGGAAACCGTCCGCATCGCGCTGCCACTGGGGAGGCTGGTCGCCTTCGAGCAGGTAGGCCGGTTGCAGGCGGTGGAGCTTCGACAGCTGGTTGCAAAACTCGGCTGCATCTTCCCAGCTGACCTGGTTCACCGGTCGGTCGTCGGCCTCGCCCTCCGGCCAACCGGGGTCTTCTCCGACGACTTTCTGGTAGAGCTGCCGGGTGACCGGCGTGGCCATCATCTCAAAGGCCGCCAGGGTGACCGGGTGGGCAGGCTTCTCGTCGTCGCGGGCTTGAGGATCGTCGTCGGCCGAGCCCATGGTGAAGCTGCCAGCTGGGATTGGCACCATCTTCACTTGCAAATCGGCTGGGATCTCGAAATCTGGCGGCTTGTCCTCATCCTCCTCTTCTTCCTCTTGCTCTTCCTCCAACACCGCCACCGGCTCGCTCGACCAGGCGAGTAGCGCCGCGGCTGCCACCAGCGCCAGCGCCGTGGCGAAGGCCGCCCACTGCCATGATTCGGCCCAGTGGAGCAGCCAGCTGCCGGCTAAGCCGCCCAAGGCCAGGCCGAGGGCGATGGCCAGCCAGGTCGGCAGGTAGTCGAGCCGGCGCAGCAGGCCGCGACGGGGAGCGGAAGAGGGACTGGCGGTGGCGGTGCTCACCTGGTCAGCTTATCGCGTGGGCGGGGTGGCCAAGCTTCATTGCAAAACGGTGAGGCCCAGGCCGCGGAAATCCTGGTCGAAGGCGAGGCAGGGCACGCTTTGAAGCGCTGTGGTCACGACAGCGAAGGAGATGGCGTCGCAGAGCGACAGTCGGTGGTCTTTGCCGTAGGCGCGAAAAACCCGTTCGGCCTCGGCGCGGACGGTTTCGCCGAGATGGGTGCCAGGCAAATAATCTATTGTGGCATATATTGACACAGAAGAGGAAAGCGAACATGCTCGCGGTATGGCCAACCGACAGACTCTGAACGTTTCGCTGCCCCCAGCCCAAGAGCATTTCGTCCGTGATCAAGTCGCGGTGGGCCGCTATCGCACCGCTAGCGAGGTGGTGCGCCACGGCTTGCGTCTGCTCGAAGAAACCGAGCATCGACGCTTGATGGAGAAGTGGCTCTACAAAGATCTTTCGTCGGACGAGCTGGCGCTGTTGCCGGATGAGCACAGGGAACGTGTGCAGGCCCATTTTCGCAGCTTGGTCGAGGATGCAGTCCTGGACATCAAGGGGGGGCACGTTGCCGATGGGCCGAGCGCAGTGAAGCGGCTGCGGCAGGGTATTGAAGCTCGCCAGAAATGATCCGCTATCTGCTGACCGCGACTGCCGAGGGCGAGCTCGGTGAGCATCTTCGTTTCATCTCAGAAGGCAGCGGCAAGACGCGAGCGCTGCACGTTCTCGAAAACTTCGAAGAGGCCTTTGAGAGGATTGCCGCATCGCCTGGGATTGGCTACAGGAGAGAGCAACTCACCGGCCCGGAGCTGCGCTGGTGGCCGGTCTTCCGCTTCTTGGTTCTTTACGATCCCACATCCAAGCCGTTGACCGTATTGCGGGTCCTGCACGGCGCGCGTGATCTTGAGCGCATTTTTCAGCTCGATAGCTAGTTGAGCTGGTACGACGAGAGTGCGAGCGGCAAGCGGGGAAGGGCGCCTCTCAGCGCAATACAAAGCGGGCGCCCCGGCTAGCGGAGCGCCCGGTTGGGAGGTTCTAGTCGTTACTTCAACGCAGCGGGCAGCTGTTGCTGAGCACGCCGATGGCGCTCGACTGGCCTTTGCAGGGGCGGGCGATCGACAGCTGCGCCTGGCCGCTCCACAGCACCGAGCCGATGTCGTCGCCGCTCTCATTGTCGCGGGCCGCTTTCGGCGCGGGGGTGATCTTTACTTGTAGCAGGTCGTCGTCTTGGAGGAAGACCGAAATCGGGTCGCAGAGCAAGGGCGGATCAATGCAGCCCATCGGGATGCCTTCGAGGGTGACGCAGAGCTTGCCCGGCGGGCAGTTGCAGCCGAAGGCGGCGGTCTGCGGCGGGTAGGCCTGGATGTCGAAATGCTGACGCTCGACTTCTTGACCATTGACCAGGAAGGAAACGTCAGTCGACAGGTCCACCGGACCGCGGGTCGGGTTGGCGGTGGCCGAGAAGAAGGCGGTCACCATGGTGTTGCCGTCGGCGGTGGGGGCGGCGGAGATGGCTTCCACCATCCGGTTGACTTCGTTCTTGCTTTGGGCGGCGGCCGGCAGAGTACAGATCAAGGCGATTAGGGCGAGGACTAGAATCTGGGTGCGCATGGTTTTGTTCCTTATCCGAAGGGTCGTTGTTTTCGCTGGCACGGCGCGGGCCGTGTCGCTTTCGGGATCAGGAACGAACGGGGGGTGAGTTTCTCCTCAAAAATTCTCGATATTTCCTGGTGTCGTCTTCTCAAACCCGTCGCCGTCTGAGCCACTCACCCAACACCAGCAGTCCGCTCAGCGCAGCAGCCACCCACCACCAGAGATAAGTCTGCCGGCCACCTGGCAATGGCGTCGTAGCACCATCGCCCAGGGCCACCATGCCGGCCCAGGCGGCGGCCGGGGCACCGGCTGCGCGGCGGTCGCGCTTGGCCTCGGCGAGGGCGGTGGCGACATCGGCGCCATCCGCTAGGTGGCTGGCGAAGCGTTCCATCAAGCGGGCGGCTTCGTCGTCGCGCAGTGGCCACAGGCTGGCGACCACAGCTTTAGCGCCGGCTTGGAAGAAGGCGCGGGCGAGGCTCATCGGCCCTTCGCCCTGGAGCACGGCGCCAGCGCCGGTCTGGCAAGCCGAGAGCACCACCAATTGGTCGGCGAGGGGCAGGCGGTGGATCTCGTGCGGCTGTAGCAAGCCGTCTTCGTCGTCGCTGCCGGGAGCTAGTAGGACCGCCGACCGCCAGCTGCGTTCGCTGTCGATGATGGCGTGAGCCGCCAGGTGCAGCACCGTGTGTTCGTCGCCAGCGCTTTTCAGCCGGCTCTCGCTAGCCGCTGCGCCGCGGTGCAGATGGCCGCCGAGAAGGCGGCGGACGGCCCGCCCTTCGTGACCCGCCCAGGGCAGCGGGCCGAGGGCCAGGCCGCTTTTGAAAAGCGCCCCGCGCTCGCTAGCGACAGCAGTTGCAGGGGCGGCGGCGCTGGGCAATTCAGGGTTGGCCAGCACCAGGGCGCCGCCGTGCCGTTTGCTGACCGGTCGATCTCTCCACTGCTGCCAAAGGCTGGCCGAAGGCACGATCGACAGGGCGTATTTTTCAACCAACGGCGGTCCCTCCACCTCGGCTCGTAGGGCGTCGAAAGGCAGCAGGTGGAGAATGCCATCGGGGACGATCACCAGCCGGTTGATGCTGGGCGGTAGCTGGGCTAGGGCAGCGGCCAGCAGGTCTTGATAGAGGCGCGCCGCTGCTCGCTGCTCGCTGCCGTCGCGGCGCTTGAAGAGGCCACGAAAGAGGGTGATGGCGGGCTCTAGCACCGCCCGATCGGGCAGGCGATAGAGCTGCCGGCCGGCGTGGCTGATCACCATCAGCCACGCGCCGCCTGCCTGGTGACCGAAGATGTCTTCCCACAGCCCGATCTGGAACGACAGCAGGGCTTCGTCGGGCCGCAGGCTGGTCTCGATGGTGCTGAGTTCAGCCAGCGGTGGTGGCGGCCGTTCGGTGCCTTGCTCGGCTCTCTGGCGGATGCCGGCTAGCTGACCTTCGACCCGCGCTAGTTCGGCCTCGGTGGTAGCTCGCTGGTTGTTGTCAAGTGGGGTTAGCAGGCGGCGATTGATCGCTACTTGCTGTCGTAGCAGCCGTTCTTCGGCTGGGGTCGTCGAGGGTCGTTGCCTTGCCAGGGCCTGGCGCAGCACCCGGCCGCGCATTTGTTCGACCACTTGAAAGGCCAGCTCGATATCGTCTTTGCGAGGACTGCCGCCGGGATCGTCGTCGAGCAGGCGGCTGGCAATCCAGCGGTAGGCGTCGGTCCACACGGCGAGGTAGTTGGCGCGGCCAAAAGTCTCGTCTTGACGATCACTGGTGCCTTCGAGGAGATCGAGCAGGCGCAGGGAATCGGCGATCGCCGCGCTGCGGGGCAGGGTGGCCCAGCGGACTCGTAGGCGATCGGACCAGGCGTAGGTCTCGATCCGTGGCTGGCCGGAAGAACGGGCCAGGGAGAGGATCTGGTCGATGCGCGCGGCAGCACCCTCGGGATCGTCGATCAAGGTGTGACTGGCCAGGGCACCAAGACTGTTGGCTAGCAGCAGCGGGTTGCCGAGCCGCCGAGCGATGTCGAAGGCTTGGTGCAATTGCTCGCTGCCGTCTTGACCCAGCAGTCGGCCGAGGTTCTGGCGGGCAGCAGCTTCGGTCGACTGATCGCCAGCCAAGACCGCTTGGTCAAGGGCGCGGTGCAGGGCCCGCTCAGCCAGCGGTCCATCGGCCGGGATCTGGCGCTCGGCGATTTGTACTAGGGCCAAGTCGAGCAGCGCGGTAGCTTCGGCAGTCGGGTCTTCGGCACCCTTGGCCGCGCCGGCCAGGCGCTCAAAGGACAGCCGCGCGCGGTGGTAGCGCCCGAGGCTGAAGTCGACCTCGCCTAGAGCTAGCAGGACATCGCGCTCCAGGGAGTAGACGGTGAGTTCGGCGGCGATGCTTTGGGCTTCTTCGAGTAGCCGCCGGGCGCGCCCAAGATCACCGTCGTGGCCGGTCAGCAATCTTGCCTCTTGTACTTTGATCGCGCCGATCAGTTCGGCGGTAGCGGCGAGTTTGGCGGCGTCGGTGGCGCGGCGAAGCTGGTCGAGGGCGGCCAATCGATCGCCGTGGGCATGCAACATCCGAGAGAGGTTGATGTGACTGTAAGCGGCGCCCAGAGGGTTGCCGCTGGAGGTGAAGGTTTGGGCGGCCGTGGTGAGGTGCTGCTCGGCATCCGCCTGGCCGAGGTCATTCGCTAGGGCGCCAAGGTAGAAGTGCAGCCAAGGCAGCTGGGGATGGACCGCGAGGAGGGATTCGAGCTGCTCGGCTGCGGTGGACTTGTCGTTGTCCCTAGCTCGTGCCGCCTGATACAGGCAGTCGCCCACCGCCCGGCCGCCATCGGCTATCGACAACAGATGGTGACAATCGGACCCCGGTTGGCCGCTAGGAGTCCCCGTCGCTGCTTGGCAGATCATCGCGGCGGCGGTGAGGAACGTCGCCGCCGCAACAGAGGAGCGCTCAGCCACCCGAGTTGTCCGGCGGCGGTGGCACCGCTGAGCCGGCATCGTGGGCTGGTGGTGGCTGGTTGATGCTGCCGGACGTTTCGATGCGGCGGACTTCGAAGTCGATCAAGTGCAGCGGGTTGCGCTTTCGTTCGATCTCTTCACGGCGTTTCAGCAGCTTGGATCTCGAAGTTTCGGCGAGCAGCCAATACTCTCCGTCCAGCTGGCGCCAGATGGCGGCGAAGCGGGGCGTACTTGAGTTCTTGTCGTAGTAGACCTCGATGTCTTCAAGCATCAACCCGGATTTGCAGGCGTCCTCGAGGCGGCTGTCGAAGGTGGTCTGGTCGAGGTCGAAGACCACCTGCTGGCGGCCACCAGCGGGTTGCCAGATGGCCGACCAGCGACGCTCGCCGCCAGGTTCTAGCCAGGTTTCGAGGTCCAGCATCCGCAAGCCCCGGCCGCTGAGCTGAGCGTGACGCTGGCGCAGCTCGGCGCGCCGCACTCCGAGTTCTAGCTGATGCTGACCACGGCTGGGAGCGAAAATAGCGTCGTAGCGGCGACGACCACTCTTGGTAACCCAGGACTCGATGTCGATCAACTGAAAGTGGGAAGCGGATTGCCGCCGCGAGATGCGTCGCAGCCTGGTTCGTGAAAGACCCAGAAAGACGTGACTCGTGGCCTGTTGCCGGCGCCACAATCCGGAGTAGAGGCGCCCGTCGCGGGCGGATTCGCTCTCGATGTCGATCAGCTCGAAACCGCGGCGATGCAGCTGCTTGGTACGTCGTTCAAAGGCTCGGCCGGACAGGGACCATGCCAGGCGGTCTTGGTCGCCACCCGAGCGCCACAGGCCGCTCACTATCTGGGAGACGAAGATTCGATCCTCTGCGGTCAAGGTATCGCCAGGCCCCTGGTGGGGCTGGGCGCCGGCCGCCGCGGTAAACAGCAGGGATGAAACGAGGCTCAACAGCAACAGGGTGCGTAGTCGCTGTTCGAGACGGGTGATTTGCAAGGCTATTCGATCGCGCATGGCGTTTTGCTCCTGGGGGGACGACCGGGTCGTCGGGTGGTTTGCTCTCTCTTCCCTCAGTTCAACGCTGGCTCGGTTGTTTTCCCTCACTCCGCAGTACCGAGTGCCCATTTCCTTCTAGGTACAAGTCTGGATTTCATTGCAGGCGTTGTACGAAGGTCTCTGAGATCAAGCGCTCGCCGCTGGGCAGAATGGCTTCGACTTGCCACAAGATCTCGCTGCCGGCGGGCAGCTGGTCGAATAACTCAGCGGGCAGCTCGAAACGGGGCTCGGCGAAATCGCGGCCTTCCGCCAAGAGCACCAGCTCCAGGTTGCTGACCCGCAGGTCGTAACGCGCTCCCTCAAGACCCTGCCAGCGCAGGACGGGAGCTTGGCGTGACAATAGAGCATCGGCGGGGAGCAATGAGCTGAGTTTCTTGCCGCCGCTGTTGCGAACGATCGGCTCGCCGCCGCTTGCTGGGCCGGGCTCGGTCTGCCAGTCGCTCAGCAACCACAGGCCGACAGCGGCTAGTAGCAGGGCGGCCAGCGCCAGCTGCCAAGGCCGTGGTGAGGCGCGGGTGAAGGCGGGATGGCTGACCGGCGCCCGCTCGTCGGCTGCGCGGATTTCGTCTTGCAGTGCTTGGGCCAGCCGCCATTCTTCGGCTAGTTCGGGAGAGGCGGCGGTTTGTTCGATCAGCTCGCGCCTTTGATGCGGTTTGAGTTCACCGCTGAGGGCGTCCCACAGCCGGGCCGGCGACGGCAGCTCGGTCGGATCGGAGCTGATGGGGCGTTGGCGAAAAGCACGCCGCAGCGCTTCAGTGTCGGGGGGGTCGTGAGTGCCGGGGTGGTCTTTAATCTGATCGTTCATGGCGAGAAACCTTTCCGTTGCAGGCAACTACGCAGGTCCGCCAGGCCGCGATAGGTGAGGTTCTCCACCCGTTTGGCGGTCCAGCCGAGTAGCTCGGCCGCCTCGCGGACCCGGTGTCCCTGCAAATGAAGCGTCACCGCCAGCTGCCGGGGTCGAACCAACTGTGCCAGGCAACTGTCGAGCGCGCGGCCAATCTGCCGGCTAGCTCCCACCCTCTCGGGGCCGGGCTCAGGGTCCGGCAAGGGAGACTCGCTTTCACCGTCGTCTAGCGGTACCTCGCCACGGCGGCGGTGGCGCCGGATTTCGTCGATCAGCGCGCTGTAGGCGGTGCGCCACAGATATGACGATGAGAAGGTACGTTCTCCCTCACTTCGGCGGCGAATCTCCATCACCTTGATCAGCGCCGTCTGCACCAAGTCTTCCTTCTGATCGGCTAGCCAAGGGGGGCAAGAGCGAGCCAGGGCGCGTTCTAGACGTTGCCGCATCCAGGCGTAATCATCCTCCTCGGTCGCGGCCGCGGTGAGTGATTCGTCGATCGACAATGAGGTTCCTCGAGAGAAAGTAGTGGCTCTAGAGGCCGCTAGCGGCTCGCCCGCCTGCTGGGGTCTGGGAGCCCTTTGCTGCCTACCTACCCCGAGTAGCACTCTGAGATTAGCATGCGTCCTATCTGGCAAAGAATGGGGCTGGCAGCCGGTCGGCCGCGGGCGCTAGTAGACGGGTAATTCTTGATAGCTTGTGCTGGAGCCAACTCCTTGTGCTGGAGCCAACTCAAGAAAGGAGAGCAGGATGCAAGCCACCGATGGATTCAACGGACCGGACAGGGTCGCCAGAGACTCGGTTTCGTTGCCGGTCTACACCAGTGAGCGGGGTACCAGCTGTTGGCGCTGAAACCAAGGATCTTCCTCTTGCTTCTTGGTTCTGCTCAACGGCCCGGGGCACGGCTACGCACTGATGAAAGAGGTCGAGCGACGCTCGGTCGGACAGGTGCGGATGCAGCCGGGAATCCTTTACCGACTGCTCGCTGGCCTGCTTGAGGACGGTTGGATCGAGGAGTTGGTGGAGCGCCAGGAGCCTGGATGAACGGTTGGTGCGGAACCTGCTGACGGCCTTCAAGGGGTTGTTGTCCCGTGAAGGTCACGTAGTCGACTTCGGACAGCTGATCAAGGGTGTCGCTATGTTTGCGGTTAATTTGGCGGCGCCCGGTGCCGGTGCGGTGGCTGGAGCCGCCGCCGGGATGGCCGATGCGGTGAGCGGAGCTGCTGGCGACCGCGCCAAGATCTCCTTTCGCCGCCAAGCCAAGCTCGGCGGTTTGACCCGGCCAGTGAAAGAAGGGGAGCCGGATTTCGAGAGGCTGCGGGAAGCGGTGGACGAGATCCTGCTGGATCTTCGCCGGTTGCAGTGTCCCGTGGTGCTGGTCGATGGGCTCGACAAGGTGCAGGATCTGAGGGCAATTCGCGACCTCTTCTCCAGCAATCGAATTCTCGCTCTACCGCGAGCACAGGTGGTCTACTCGGGACCGATCACGCTGATGTTGGCCACCGAGTGGCAAGCCGCCGGCGGAGCCTTCAAACGCGAGCGGCTGACCAACGTTACCGTCCAAGCTCCGGATCTCGATTGGGTTTCTCTGCCCCAAGAAGTGGTCGAGGAGGGTCAGCGAGCGGTGGCCGATGTAGTTCGGCGGCGGTTGAGCCGTTTACAGTTGGATGAGGAGGACGTCTTCGAGTCCGACTGCTTGGAGCGCTTGACCCAGGCTTCGGGTGGTCTGCTGCGGGATCTGGTTCACCTGGTCAATCGGGCGATCCGCGACGCTCTCCGGCGATCGGCACTGCGCATCGATGTCCGCGCCGCTGAGGCGGCGATCGAGGAGATTCGCAAAGAATACGAGGTGACTCTGAATACCCGCCGGGTCGACGAGCTGCGCCACGTTCGCAAGACTGGCGAGCCGAGTGGTGCCGAAGGGTCTCTAGAATTGCTCTTGGGGGGCTATGTGCTGCCCTACAGCAATGGCCGGGTTTGGTTCGAGCCCCATCCGATCCTTCGCGATCTCCGCCCAGGAATCTGAAAGCTTTCGCATGACCCCCTCGCCCTCTGCCAGCTCTGCTTGGGACGCGGCTGTTGGCTCGTTGCAACAGGTGGTTGACCTTGCGGAAGGTCTGGCCCTGGTGCTGGTGTCGGGGCCTGGAACCCATGCTCGCGAAGGGTTGAAACGCCTTCGTGCCGGCCTCACAGAAGATCCTCGGGCGACCTGGCACCACGTCGACCGGCAAGGTGCGGATCTGGCATCGACGCTGGCGGATTCGGGGGGCCCACGCCTACTGCTGGTTGATGGTCTGGAACGTCTCGGCGACACCGCTCGCCAAGACCTCACTATCAGGCTGAATCTCCTACGCGACACCCTGAGTACTTTTCCCACCGTCATCATCCTGTGGGTTCCCAGGGATTTCTTGGAGTCGTTTCGGCAGCTTTGTCCGGATTTGTTTCACTGGCGTTCGTTGTTATTGCTGCTGAGCGCGGAGGACATTCCGCTGCCGTTAGAGATAGTAGCGCGCCGACGGTTGGCGCAAGCAGTGGAGAGGTACGTCGCCGGTTTGCGGCCAGCGCTCAGCCAAGAGAGGGCGTTGGAATCGGTTTTGGTCGAGACCCGAGTCGTGGACCAGATTGAGGGTACCGAGTTGCCTTTCTTGGAGTGGGCCGAAGGGGTGCAGCGGGGGCTCTTGTTGGGGCAGCCAGGAAGTGGGAAAACCACCGCTCTACAGATCTTCGGACGAGATCTTGCTCGCCGAGCTGCTGACAATGCGACGGCACCAGTTCCGATTTTTCTTTCCTGGCGTCACCTCGTACGCGAGCGGAGGGCAGAACAACCACCAACCATGACCACCCTCATTCCTGGCGAGATGGCGGTCGGCCAACTCGATCAGGAAAAGCGAGAAGTTCTGGCGTCGGGCAGACTGTGCCTGCTGCTCGACGGGCTCGACGAGGTTCCCGCACCCTTTCGCAACACTTGTCTCGAGTGGTTACGCGTTCAGCTTTCGGAACGGCCCGACTGGAGCTGCATTGTCACCTCGCGCTGTACCCGCGATTGTGAACTGAGTTTCAGCGACTGGCAGACAGCCCATATGCGGCCCTGGTCCGCGGCTGATGTAGATGCTTTCTTGCACCGCTTTTTCTCCGGCCTCGAAGGTCGGGCCCGCGAGCTCAGTTCAGCAATTCGTCGCAGCCCAACCCTCCGAGTCTTTGGCGGCTCACCCTTGCTTCTCTCAGTTCTTGCTGAGTTGAGCCTTCGCTATGGCGCTCTACCTCCGTCGCAGTTTCAGCTGTTCGAGAAAGCCGCTCAGCTGCATTTGGTGGGCTGGGACCGGGCCAAGGAGCTCGGTCGTCTCCGATCGACGGTTCCACCTTCCCGTTTGCACCGGAACCTTGCCTATCTTGCCTTGCGAATGCTCCGCGTGGAGCGCCGCGAGGCGTCGATCGGAGAGCTGGCCAATACCAATTTGGCGTTTGAGGATTTTCTTTACCTCGACGAGCGGACAGGACTGTTCCTGAGGGTCGCAGAGAACAAATTCTCGTTCAGCCATCTAGCCTGGCAGGAGTACTTCGCTGCAAGTGCCCTGAGCGAGGATAGCCCGGAGAGGGTTCTGGCTGAGCTGCGGCAGCACTTCGATGATCCGGCTTGGCGAAGCGTCATTGTGATGGCAGCTGGAGACTTGACCCGGAATCTGGGCGCAGAGTGGCTTTGGCAGCAATTTTGGCCCGAGTCAACAGAGTCTTCGGCTCGCGAGCAGATCGAAGATCAGATGACCTTGGTATTGGACATCGCTGCGGAAGCCGGAGTGAGTGACGGCTACCAGGAGCATCAAGCGGTGCTGAAACGCTTCAGGGAGAACGCCACTGCAAGCCCGGATGCCGGTTGAGGCTCGGCATCAGCCTCACAAATACCCCAACGCCTGCAAACGCTCGCGCTCTTCTTCAGTCATCGCCACCTCCCGCTGCTCGAGCCCTTCTCCCAGCTTGGGCTGGGCCTGGCGCCAGGCTTCGAGGGCGGCGTGCATGCGCTCGACACGGCGGGGGAAGGTCTTGGAGGCATCGCGGCGCTCGTGGGGGTCGCGGTAGAGGTCGAAGAGGCGGCGGCTGCCGTCGCGGGTCGATTCGATCAACTTGAAGCGTCGGTCGCGCAAGCTGTAGAGCAGGCCCGAATACTGGGAGAAGACGTAGCCGCTGGCCCGTTGGGGGTCGTGCTTCAGGTCGAGCAAGTTGCGGCCTTGCATCCAGCTGGGTGCTTCGAGGCCGGCGGCGGCGAGCAGGGTGGGGGCGATGTCGATGGTGCTTACCAAGCGGTGATCTACCAGAGCTTCTTCGACTCCCGGACCGCTCAAGATCAGTGGCACATGGAGCAATTCTTCGAACAGGGTTAGACGGTGCAGCAGACCACCGTGCTCGCCGAATTCTTCGCCGTGGTCGGAGGAGATGATCACCAGGCAGTTGTCGAGGAAGCCGATCTGGCGCAGCTCGCTGAAGAGTTCGGCGAGTACATCGTCGGTGTAGCGCAAGCCGCGGTCGTATTGAGCCGAGAGGTGCTGTAGATCAGCGCCGATCAGCTCTCTGGCGCGGTGACGGTATTCGAGCAGGTTGGCGCTGGTCGCCGCCAGACCGGCGGTGGCACCGAAGAGGTCTTGGTAGCCCTCTGGTGGCTCGTAAGGTGAATGCACCTCGTAGGTGTGGAAGAAGACGAAGCTGGGTCGCTCGGGGCGGTGGTGGCGGCGCAGCATGCGCAGCAGCCTGTGCCGGCCCGAGTCGATTCCTTCGCCTTCGTCGTCGAAGTGGTCGAAGCCTTGGCCAAAACCCAGCCGCGGGGTCATGAAGCCGCCATCGGTCACCGCCAGGGTGCGATAGCCGTGCTCCTGCAGCAGTTCTTGCACCATGGTTAACTCGTCGGGGACCCGGTGTTGGGACCAGCCGTCGGGGCGGTGCTCGAAGCTCACCCGATGACTCTCCTGGTACAGCGACGACAGCAGGGTGGTGTGGGATGGAGGGGTGCCGTGGGTGTTGACGAAGGCATTCTCGAAGCGCAGCCCGCCGCGCGCCAGCTGATCGAGGAAGGGGGTGGTTTGGCGGGCGTAGCCGTAAGCTCCCAGGCGGTCGGCGCGCAGGGCGTCGAGGGAGATCAGCAGCAGGTTGGGGGCTGAGGCTGGCGGTGGCGGTGGCTCGCTGCAACCGGTGCTTAGCGTAGCAAGGATCCACAGCAGAGCGCATGCCGAGGCGGATCTCGACCCACTGCGCTTCATGGGTTCTCTCATGCTGTAGGCAGCCGGCAGAGGGCGTCGAGATCCGCTCGTGGATGGGGTTGCCCGGCAGCTCGCAGGCGCTGACGCATCTCCCCGGCAGCGCTCGGCAGCAGATCGAGAAAGAGGGTTGCAACCAGCCGCTCGGCGGTCGCTCGAGGATAGAGGGCGGTGGCCAGGCCAGCGACAAAGCCAAGCTCGAACAAAGGTTGCAACAAGCTGTCGACAGCCGCGAAAGGCAGCGGGTCGAAGAAGTCAGCCAACCGCAGGGCGCGATCGCGCCAGCTAACCAGATGGTTGCCGCTGGGCTCGCCTCGACCCCCGAGACGGGCACTGAGTAGGCGCAGGCGGAGCTGCTCGATGCGGTCGAGCTGGAGGTACTGGCGCAACTCAGGGAACTTGCGCCAGAGAATGGCCGCCATCTCGCCGCAGCGTTGCTGCCGACGGTAGAAGTCCGAGGCCCGGTAGGGATGGTGGTGAAGGGCCTCGGCGGCGGCGCGGTAGCGGATCCGCAGGCCGTGCCGCGCCAAGCGATAGGCCAACTCGGCGTCTTCGAAGGCGGCGGCCGGGAAATCGGTGCTGAAGTAGCTTGGTTCGCGGTCGAGCAAGGAGCGGTACACGCTTAGATTGGAAGTATAGAAGTGGCGAAAGTCGTATTCGCCGCCGTCTTCGAAAAAGTGATAGCTGAACTGCTGCGCGCCAGGGCCGTCGATGTGGCGCATGGTGGCGGTCAGGGTTTGATTGTCGGCCCACCGGGTCAGGCCGACGACGGCGAGTAGGGGATCGTCCCAAGCCTGGTGGGCGGCCAGGTGCTCGGCGAGCAGCGTGGAGGTGGGCTCGATATCGTCGCCGGTGAACAGCACCAACTCGCCGCTGGCGATCTTGAGCGCCTGGTTGCGGGCGGCTGCGGGTCCCTGGTTGGACTGCGCGGCATGGCTCAGGGTGTAGTTCCGTGGCTGCCAGCCGGCGAGCAATTCGGCGGTGCCGTCCTCAGAGCCGTCATCGACCACCACCAGCTCGACTTCGACATCGGCGATGCCTTGCTGCCGATCATAGGCTGCCAGCACCCGGCGCAGGGTGGGGGCGCGGTTGTAGGAGGGAATCAAGATGCTGAACTTCATGACTCTCCCTCCATGCCGAGGCCCAGGGCACGGCGCCAAGCCTGGGTGGTGAGAGCTGGGTGGTGAGCGGCCAGTCGGCGGCGGGCGTTGGCGCCGCGCCGCCGGCGTTCGCCGTCGTCGGTTAGCTGCTCCAGGGCGTCGGCGAAGCTGGCGATATCGCCAGCGGCGACTGCGCAACCGCAGCTGCCGTCGTCGAGCAAAGGGCTGAGACCGCTGCCGATCACCGGTAGGCCGCTGGCCAAGGCGTCGAGAGGGAAAAAAGGCAGCGCTTCCGGCTCGGCCATCGACAGCACGATGTCGGCGGCGGCGAGCACTTCGTCGGCGGCGTTGGCGAGGCGGCGGAAGCGGCGCAGACCGAGGTAGCCGGCCAACTCGTCGATCGACCCGGCGAGGGGGCCGCGGCCAGCGAGCAGGAAGACCAATCTCGGCTCTTCGCGCAGCTGGTGGGCCAGGGCCAGCAAGTCTTCGGCTCGCGAGGTGGCGACCAGATCCGCGATCAGCACCACCGCCAAGTCTGCTTCAATCAAGCCCAGGCTCTTTCGTGCTGAGTCCCGCAGTGCTGCTTGTTGGTCGCTTTGCGGCTGCGGTCTTGGCACCAGTGGCAGGATCTCGCGCGCTTGCTCTTCGCGGTCGCAGGACCAACTCAGGATGGTGGTGGCGTGGACGCTGGCCGACGCCGTCAGCGGCAAGTGCAGGCGCTCGCCGTCAGGCAGGTTCTTGGCGAAAGGGGCCAGTAGGTCGTTGTTGTCTGACGGCTGTCGATCTGTCGGTGGGTCGCCAATCCAGAGTACCTTGGGCGCCGCGTAGCGCTGGGCCAAAGTGATCAAAGCGGCGTCCTGAGCGGCCTGGGCGACGACCCCGTCCAGGCGGTAGATGTGCGGTGTGGTGCGGCCGAGCAGGCGCAGGCGTTGGCGACTCAAGGCAGATCCTGCCGAGCAAGCGGCGACGATCCAACGCACCTCGCTGCCCAGCTGGAGCAAGACGTCCGCCAGCAGTCGGTCGACGCCTGCCCAGGGGGGGCTCGACAGGATCACCAGCACGGTTTCTCTAGCCGCGGCATCTGGTCTTGGGGAGCCGGTGGCAAGTCGCAGCCGGTGGCAGATTTCACCAGTGCCAGTGCCTGCGCCGAGGGTCAAACCGAGAGTCAAACCGAGAGTCAAACCGAAAGTCAAATAGGGGCCGACGCGGCGGATCGCGGCCGGCAGAATGAGTCGGCTGATCGGGACTTGGCCGTCTGCGCCCAGAGTCGCGGGGTTGTAGCTCACTATCTTGCCCACCAGCCGTTGGCCACTCCTCTTGGCCAGCGATTCGATGGCTGGCGCATCGAGCCCCCGCTGCGGCTGCCAGAAGGGGGCGCGAACCAACAGCAGACTGGCGGGAGGTAGGCCTCCAGCGGCCGGCAGCTGTAGTTCGACAAAGAGCAGGTTTTCGATTTGCAAGCTCAGCAAGGCGGTTTCCAAACCGCTGGCCGGTAGCCTCTGCACCAACACGGCGTCGGTCACCACGACGGTGTCGGCGCGATCCTGAATCTCTCGACTGCTGAAGACCTGCCCCGCTAGCGGCTGGCCACTCCGCGGGTCGACAGCCATCCAGGTTTGGCCATCGGCCTGCAGCAGCTCGCAGCCGGGAGCGGTTTGAGCGGCCCATGCGGCCAGCTGTAGCTCGCTCGGTTCTTGCTGAGTCAACGCCAGCAAACGTGGCATTGGTCTGGCGTGGTGGTGCCCAGGCCGGAGTCGGATGCTGCTGGCGGGGCGGTGCGAGGCGCGCCAGGCTTGGCGGGCCATGCCGACGGTGGCGCGCAGCATGCGGCCGACCAGGCGACGCAGCGGATTGCCGCCGGCTGGCCGCAGCTCGACCGTGCTCAATGGCGGCGGGTCAGCCGGGATGGTTGGGCTGGCGAGAGTTTCCAGGGCCGCGATCACAGCCGCCAGTTGCAGGTGTAGATTGCGGTTGTCGGCCGCCAGATCGGCCAGCGCGGCACCTAGATCGTCGACCTTGGCGGCTGCCGCTGGCGGCAGGTCGGCGGCCAACTGGCGAGCCTGCCGCCGGCGTTCGCCGAGACTTCGATCGAGCCGCTGCAGATCTTGCTCTAGCCGCTGCAACCGGCGGCGAGAAGTCGCTGGCTGGCGGTCGCTGTCATCGGCGCTGCCAGGGCGGCGCTCTGAAGTGGGCTGGGAACTCATCAGCGGGGTTGATCGTCGGGTCCTGAGGTTAGGATCTGGGATGCGCGCGGAGCATATCGTAGTCAGCCCGACCCAATGCTAAGCTGACCGTCTCTTCACCCAAGTTCAAAGATCAGCCCACCAAACCTCCGACGATGACCCAAGTTCGCCGCCACGATCGTCTGTTGCGCTGGCTCGGCGGGGTCGCGGTAGTGCTCAGCCTGGTGTTGCTGAGTCGCCAGGCCCTGCGCCATGCTGGCGAGCTGCCGCCGATTGAGTGGCGGCCGGCGCTATTCGGGGTGGGCCTGGCAACCCTGGGCCTCTACCTGCTGGCGCGGCTGCTCCAGGCCCTGGCTTGGCGCTGGCTGCTGGCGGCGGCGGGGCAGCCGAGCCGCTGGTGGCAGTTGCTGCGCATCGGCTTGCTCACTGAAGTGGGTAAGTACGTGCCCTCCAACTTGGCCCACTACGCCGGCCGAGTGGAGTTGCTGCATCGCCAGGGACCTTCCCGTGCGCTGGTCTTGCGGACCATGGTGCAAGAGGTCGCGTTGCTGGTGGTGGCGGCGTTGGCGGTAGCCGGAGCCGCGGCTTGGTGGTGGCCGGCGGTGCTGGCACCGCTGACCGCCCACCTGCCGCGGGGGCGAATCGCTATTGCGCTGGCGGGGTTGGCGGTACTGGTGTTGGGGCTTGGCTGGTTCGGTTGGCGCGGTCGTCGGCCAGAGCCGCGACGGCTGGGTCGTACGGCTCTTCGCCTGCTGCCTTGCTGCGGTCTTTATGGTCTGTTCTTGATCCTCAATGGTCTGCCTCTCGGCCTGCTGGCCGGCAGTCTCTATGGCCTGTCGGTACCGTGGGGGGCCCTGATCGGGGTCTGGGCGGTGGCCTGGGTGGTTGGCTTCGCGACCCCTGGTGCGCCCGCTGGGCTGGGGGTGCGGGACTTGCTCTTGTTGACTGCCCTCAGCGGATTCTGGGGGTCTGGACCGGCGCTGGCCATCACCGCTGGTCACCGCCTGTTGCTGACCGTCGCCGATGGCTTGGCTTTTTTCCTCGGCTTGCTGCTTGGTAAGTGGCGCTAGGTTTCTTGGTGTTTATGCCGCATTTTCGCCTTCTAGGGTGAGAATCCGCTAGACTGGCAAGTCCGTCGGGCGGCCTGCTTCTGACCTGAGTTGCACTTGGTGATCCTGAATGTGAGTGATTCCGCGATATCTCCTCCTCGGCAGTCCATAGTTTCGCTAGTCGAGTCAATCCTGGCCGAGCCACGCCTTGCTGGCGAGGTCGTGCATCACGAGAAGCTGCCGGCGAGCCCGGCGAAGTTCGGTGCGGTGGAGCTGGCAGCGCCGCTGCGCCGGGCTTTGGCCAGCCGCGGAATCGACCGCCTATGGAGCCACCAAGCGGCGGCGATTGCTGCTGTTGAGCGGGCGCAAGACGTGTTGGTGACGACGCCGACGGCCTCTGGCAAGTCGCTGATCTTTCAGCTGCCAGTGTTGAGTGAAGCCGTTGCGGGCGGTGCGGGCAGAGCGCTGTTTCTTTTTCCCCTCAAGGCTCTCGGCCAGGATCAGAAAGTCAAATTCGACGAGTTGCGCCAGGCCGCCGGGCTGACCGAGGAGCAGGCCGGTTGCGAGATCTACGACGGCGACACCAAGGCCAAGCGGCGGACCGAGATCCGCCGCCGGCCGCCGCGGGTAGTGGTGACCAACCCGGACATGCTGCATCTTGGGCTGCTGGCCCACGCCGACAGTTGGTGGCCGTTTTTCTCCCAGCTGCGCTTCTTGGTACTCGATGAACTGCACACCTACCGCGGGGTGTTCGGCAGCCATTTTCATCATGTTCTCCAGCGACTGTTCCGGATTTGTCGGGCGGCAGGCTCCAACCCACGGGTGATCGCCTCTTCAGCCACCGCTGCCGGTGCTGGTGAATTCGCCACGGCGTTGGTCGACCGCCCTTTTCGCCATCTCGAACAGTCGGGAGCGCCGCGAGCGGAACGTCATTTCTTGTTGCTCAAGCCCCGGCGCAGCCCTTACACCAGCACCCTGGAATTGCTGGTCATGCTGTTGCGGGCCGGTCTCAAGACCATCGTCTTCACCAAGGCGCGGCGAATCACTGAGTTGCTCTACACCTGGCTGCGCGAACAGCAACCCAAGCTGGCGCGACGGGTGTCGAGCTATCGCTCTGGTTTCCTGGCTGGAGAACGTCGGCGCATCGAGCGGCGCTTGGCCACCGGTCGTTTGGATGGGGTGATCTCGACCTCGGCGCTGGAGATGGGGATTGATATCGGTGGCTTGGACGCTTGCCTGTTGGTCGGCTATCCGGGCAGCGTGATGGCGACTTGGCAGCGATCCGGCCGTGCCGGGCGCCAGGACCGCCCCTCGTTGACCGTGCTGGTGGCGCTGCCCGATGCCCTCGATCAGTATTTTCTTGAGCACCCGCGGCAGCTGTTGCAGCGCCCTTGCGAGTGCTTGGTGGTCGATCCGGACAATGAGCAAGTCAGCCGCCTGCATCTGCTGTGCGCCGCCGCCGAGCGACCGCTGGACTGCACCGTGGATGCTGATTATCTGGCTCGCCACGCGCCGGCTGCTGGCGGTCTACTGATCGACGGTGAGTTGCTCGAGGGGGAAAGGGGAGCGGAACTCTTCGCCGCCGCCAGCCGGCCCCACCGCCACGTTCAGCTTCGTGGCGGCGGCGGTAGCTTTCACATTGTCGACGCGGCGAGTGGGCGGCGGGTGGGCACTGTGGGTGGCAGCCGAGCCTTGCACGAGTGCCACCCCGGAGCGATCTACCTGCACGCCGGCCGCCAGTATCTGGTTCGCGAACTCGATCTCGAGGCGCGGCGGGCGCGGGTTGAGCGGGTGTCCGAGGACTACTTCACCAGCCCTCTGACAGAAAAGGAAACCGAGATTCTGGAAGTTCTGGAGCGCCGCGAGGACGGTCTCCTGCACGCTTGGCTGGTGCGGCTCGAAGTCACCGAAAAAGTGGTGGGTTGGGAGCGCAAGCGCCTGCACGGCCAGCAGGTGCTCGACCGTCACCCGTTGCAGTTGCCGGAAAGTACCTTCGAAACCGTCGGTTTGGTGTGGGCGGCGCCGCGGCCGCTAGAGGAAGAGCTGCGGCGGGCAGGCCACCCTTTGCTCGGCTCACTCCATGCCGTCGAGCATGCTTCGATCGCCCTGATGCCGTCGCTGGTGTTGGCCGATCGCAACGATATTGGCGGCATCTCGTTTCCTTTTCATCCCCAAGTTGGCTGTGGAGCGGTATTCATCTACGACGGTCACCCCGGAGGGATTGGCCTGAGCCGCCGCGCCTTCGACGACCTGCCCGAGCTGCTGCGACGGGTCGGAAGCCTGTTGGCGAGCTGCGAGTGCGAGGCCGGTTGTCCCTCCTGCGTGCAATCGCCGAAGTGTGGCAATGGTAATCGGCCCTTGGACAAGAGGGGAGCCCTGGCGGCTCTGAGGATGTTGCTCGGTGAGCTGCCCCTGGCCTTGCCGGCGGCGCGGCCCGACTGGGTTAGCGTAGCGCCAGCAGAGGAAGTCCGCGGCGGTCGAGCTTCGCGGCGAGTGGCACGGATGCAAGTGACGGGTAAGCCCCTGGTGGCCGGGGGCGAGGGGGCGGTAGAGCAAGCCTCGGTGCCAGCGCCACCCGCGGCTCGCCAGCACCAGCGCCAGGTGCTGAATACCGCTTTGTTCGATCTCGAAACCCTGCGCTCGGCGGCTGATGTGGGTGGGTGGGGCAATTGCCACCGCATGGGGGTGGCGGTGGGAGTGGTTCTGCAGCTCGAAGAAGGCCGCTTCGAGGTCTACTACGAGGACGATGTGGAGTCGCTAGTGCAGTCGTTGGCGGCTGCCGACTTGGTGGTGGGTTTCAATGTCGAGCGCTTCGACTATCGGGTACTCAAGGGCTACACCGGCGTTGACTATGGGCGCCAATGGCCGACCCTGGACCTGTGTTCGGACATCCACCGTCGCCTCGGTCGCCGCATCGGTCTCGGGCATCTGGTGCAGGCGACCCTGGGACTGACTAAATCGGCCGATGGATTGCAAAGCCTGGAGTGGGTCCAGCAAGGGCGGTTCGATCTGGTCGAGGCTTACTGCCGGCGTGACGTCGAGGTGATGCGCGACCTCTTCCTATTCGGTCGCCGGGAGGGCTATGTTTGCTATCTCGATCGGGGCAGCGGACACAAAGTCCGGCTGCCGGTCGATTGGTAGAGCCTTGCCGCAGCCAGCCGTTTGCTCCGCACGCCCAGCGTAGTAAGATCCGCCCTTCGCAGGCCGGTCCGGATAGGCGGAACGCGGATCCTGCGAAACAGCAACAACAAATGGCAAGCAAGCAAAGAAACATCCTGATGATCGGCGTTCGCGCCGACGAATTCGAGCATGTGGCGCCGTTTCTCGATCGGGATACCTTCGATGTCGACCGCTTTCCCAGTGCTCGCGGCTCCCTCGAATTGCTGTCGAGCATTGCTTTCGAACTGCTGATCGTCCGTTTTCCCCTCTTCGACATGGTGCTGGAAGAGTTTCTCGGCGCCGTTCGCAGCGACCAGAGCACCTGTCTCAAATCACCGATACTGCTGCTGGCCACTGACGGGCGCCAAGCTGAGGCCGAAACACTTATCGGCCGTGGGGCCAATCGGGTAGTCAGTCTGGAAGAATCCGCCACCCTGGTGCAGGGCCTAGTCTCCGAACTGCTAGCGGTGGCGCCGCGCAAGTCTGCTCGATTCATGGCCCGCCTGGAAATCCGGCTCGGCGGAGCCAAAGACATGATTCTCTGCGAGACCGAGAACCTCAGCGCCAGCGGCATGCTGATCAAGACCGACCGGCAATACGGCAAGGGTACCCGGCTGGAGTTCGAATTCACCTTGCCCAAAGAGCACCGGCCAATCGCCGGTGTTGCTGAGATTGTCCGCGTTGCCGGCTCGCTGGCCAGGGAAGCCAAAGGCATCGGGGTCCGCTTCTTAACTTTCGCCGGTGATTCTCAGCGCCGCTTCGAAACCTACCTGTCCCACATCTGAACCTACCCGCTTCCCTCGCCCGCTCTGTAGCCGCGACTGGTATGGGGGTAGTGGCCATTTCCTTCCCGGGAGAAATTCCTGGGTGCGTGCTTATTCCCGGTTTTACTAGTCCGTCTCCGAGCACCAGGGTCACCCGGAGACGGCGTCGCAAACGGGTGAAAAATAAGGACTTGGAGGTTTTTTCGAGAATTTCACCAAGGTTTACTGCGGTTGGTACGGGCCATGCAATAGATCCCTGTTGTCTGAAGAACGAGCCCAGAGTAGGGAGAGCGCGGCGAGTGGAAGAGAGAGGAGAGGGGCTCGTTCCAAGACACAGACCGTCAATAGTCTAGAGAGTTTGGCGGCCATCGTTGCGGGTCTGAATCGCCGGGAGAGATGTTGAGAGCGGGAATGGCGGTTTTTCTTGCGATGGTGGTCGCCAGCTTCTTCAGAGTTCCCTTTGACCGCACTGCCCCCTGCATCCCCTGTAGGTCAAGAGGTAGGTGCGGTACTTTTTTGCCCACTTGAGAATCGAAGTCAGCCGAGGGGCTGGCGGCGCTCCCCAGTGAATCTCAATCGCCAGCCGCCGACTGTGGCTTGAAGGTGTTTGGCTCAGCGATCCTGATGCAGCGTACGGAGAAGTCGCTCGGCGTAGCGATAGCGCCCACGGGCGGCAGCCCAAGGGTTGCCGGAACCGAGGAAGATCGGCACCTGAGCGGTGAAGAAGCGCTGCACAACTGGCAGCGAGGGACAACGGTGGCGCTCATTGATTAGTAACGCGGAACCGGAAAGCTCCGTCGAATCGACGAGCAGATCGAGCAATTCATCCCCCAAGCTATCTTCTGCAATTCCTAGGGCCTCGAGATTGCAGAAGAGATCGGCGAGGATGACGTTGCGATAGCGCTTCATCGCCCGCACGGCGGCGATCAGGCTGATCTGCAGGAGATGGAGCGGATGGAACGGCCCGCCGCCGGTCAAATCGCTAACCTGCCGGCTGCCATAGGTCTGGCTGCCCAGCACCAGGCGACGGGTTGAGAGCAGGAGGAAGTCGACTTCCTTCTGCTCGATCGGTAGGTCGATCCGACCTTGCTCGTCGGCGACCTCGACCAGCAGGCCACTGTAAAGTTCGGCCGTAGCCCAAGTAGCCGCCTGTTTGATCTCCTGCAACCAGAGGCGCAACTCCTCCTGATGCTGGCTGGCTGGCCGCACGCAGCACACTCGCTCGAGCCCTTGATCGGCTACCTGGCGAATGAGCTCGCGGACCGACCCAGGAGTTCCCGAGTCCAGCACCAGCATGTCTTCCTTGGTCGTCAGTAGCCCGGTCATTGAGACTTCCGGAAGCGATGAACGTTGTTCGCGACGGTCGCATCGAGGGGCGACATGTAGGGTTCGCTGATCGAGGAACCGGGCAGCTTGCAGGAGCTTTCCGGGCGACCGAAGATCCCTGCACCGAGTGGATCCAGGTAGAATCCAGCTCCCGCCCAGGAGGGATTAGCCTTGCATTTGGGGTTGGGCAGACTTAGAACCAAGCCGATCTCATCGCACTGAAGACCCCGCTCCCTCTCCTGCTCGGCGGCCAGCTGGAGGGGGCGGTCTTGGGCGAATCGCATCCGATCCTCGACGCAACAGGTCCAGGAAGCCCTCCCTTTCGCCGCGGGTCGCTGACCTTCGATTAATTGTTGTACTGAGTATATATGTTTTCAGTGAGAGAATCCCCTACTCCTATGAGAAGCATGAGGCTGTTTGTTCGTCGGCTGCCGAGCGGCGGGTTACAATTCCCGCCTCAGCTGCCGAGGAAAACTTCGACACCGCTACCCTAAGAGGTCCACCGTCCGATGCGACACTGCTTGTTCCCACCCAGGTTGGCGGCATCTTCGCGGCTGCTTCGCCACTGCGGCAGGCCCCTGCACCGCGCCGTGGCTCTCTATGCGACAGTGCTGTGCGCCGCTGCCATCTGCTGCCAAAGCGGCGCGCTGGCTGATGTCCGCAGCCCTCCCTTCGAAGTCGAGCTCGAGGCGGTCGGCCTGATCCTCGAGCTGGTGCTGGCGGATGTCGAAATCGTGGTGCGGCCGGGAGCGCCTATATCACTGCGATTTCTAGCCACCGATTCCGGGCCAGCAGTGCCCAAGGTAGAACTCCGCCGCGAGGGTGCGGGTTGGTGGGTGGGCCGGGCCGCAGATGATCCGGCCCCAGCCACCGAGTTGCGGCTGCAAGCCACCCTGCCGGATGGCCGCGGTTTGCGGTTGCATGGCGAGGGTTTGCGGCTGAGTTTGAGTCGCCAACAGGTCGAGCCGCAGACCTCGACTGCGGAGGATGAAGAAGAGCAGGCGAAGAAGAACGCAGCGGAGGAGGAGCCCTCGGCCGCCGAGGTCCTGTTCGTTGCCGTGGCTCCAGGACCTCCAAGACTGCCTCTAGAGCTCGATCTATTTGGCTCCGTGGCGAGCCTCACCAACTTGAACGAAGTCGACTTGCAGGCCGAAGAAAGCGATGTAGTGGCCACTGGCGGCCGGGGCAAGCTCGACGCGGCGCTGATTTCCTCGACTCTGGCGATCAGCGAGACCCGAGCCGAGATCGCGCTGCAAGCGCAAGGGTCGGATATCACGGTGGTCTCCTCCCGCGGCGAACTGAGGATCGAGTTGCGAGGTTCGAGCCTGGTGGCCGAGCACCAAGGGAGAATCCAAGGTCAAGTCGAAGACAGCTTCGTACGCTTGAGCGAAGGGCTAGGGCGGGTCGAGCTACGCGGCTCGGGAAGCACTGTCGAAATGCGTCAGGCCAAGTACGGTCAAGTGCGGCTGCAAGGTACGGATTTGGTGGTCCATGGCGATGATCTCACCGCCTCGCTCGACGTTTCCCTGGTCGGTGGCAGCTTGACCTTGACCGGCTGTACAGGAGCCGCCAAAGTGGTCGGCCAAGGTGGCCTAGAATTTCAGCTCGAAGGATGGCAGGGTGGCGTCGAGCTGGGGCTCAGCGAAGATTCCAGCGCGCACCTGCAGGGGATTCGTGGCCTGATCAAAGCGCAGTTGGAAGATGCATTTTTCGAACTCAGCGACAGCAATGAGCTGGATCTTTCAGCCCTGCGCTCACAGGTCTCGGTTAGCGATCTGCGGCGCTTGCGCCGGCTGGTGGCTACCGACAGCCAGCTCGAATTGGATTTGACCGGCTTGCGCCACAACCCGACTCTGGTCTTGCAAGGAGCCAGCGAGGCCAAAGTCGAGCTGGACTATCCCTGTGCTGTGCGCCTGGCCGGTGGCGACGAGACCTTCGATGGACGTCTGCGCGCTTCTGGCTGTGGTCTCGACAATGCAGCCCACGGTCGCAGCCGTTTTGATCGCTTCGGGCTGGACGGGCAACGAACAGTGCGGATGAGCGTGGCCTTGAGTTCTGAGAGCAGCTTGAAAATCGAATCTTCCCAATGAAGTGAGCCTCCCTCCCAGCTCCGGCCAGATACAAGAGTAGAAACCCCTTGGAATCAGTGAATTAGTAGGTGGAAGTGAGGTCATTTTGTGTTGGACTTACGCTTTATTTACGCCTATACTTTGAAATCCATTTGCGGTTCCGGGCAGCCATGGAGCTCGGTCGCAGTCATGTAGGACCAGGAGGAACTTGTCGTGCAAACTGCAGAGGTTGGAAAAGAACTCGTCGCCTTGTGTGTCGAAGGACGCTTCTTGGAAGCGGTCGACAGGCTCTATGCCTCGGAAGTGGTCAGTCAGGAACCCACGGCGACGGAAGGTCGGCCGCTGCGGGTGCAAGGGAAGCGGGCGGTGCGGGGCAAGAACGCTGCCTGGATGGCGGAGCACGAGATCCTCATCGCGCGCATCGAAGGCCCATTTCTAGCCTCGGGAGGCGATTTGTTCGCGGTCTACTTCTACTTTGACGTGACTCACCGGCGAAGCGGCCAACGCCGCCAAGCAGCGGAGATTGGTCTCTACACGGTGGCGGACGGGGTGGTCATCTGCGAGCAGTTCTTGGCCGACAGCAGCCGCAAGCCCTCGACCCACGGTTTTCCGCCTTCTTGAGGGATGGCCCTTACTACTGTGACAGCGGCTCGCTTGCCTCTCCCCTTTTGAGAATTTGCCTGTGCCAAGGGTGAAGCGGTAGAGACTAGGCGCGTCTTTTCCAATCACTTTTTGGCTTGAGTTAGCGGTCAATCACGCGCGGAAGTGTAATTCTCCCGAGACCTGAGTGAATTCAGGGATCGGGCGCGGGCTGCTGTGCTTACTCGTGCCGAGTTCCGCACTTCGAGAGATCGGCTAGGGTCTTGCCGCCAACTTTGGTAGTTGGGCGTCGCCAATCTCCTCAGACGAGGAAATGCTCAACAAGGCGCTGAGTCGGAGCCTAGGTTTTGTGAAAGGAGAAGATGTTCGCCTGGCAGAGATTGTGCTTCTGCTTGGAATCGAGTGAAACTCAGGATCAGCGGGCGGAGGTTTTCGAGTCCCTCCACCCGCTCGAATGTCGGAGTGCCGGCGAGCCGGTAGCCTGCCCGGTGCGAGGGGAACCTGTTAAGCGATCCCCGTGCCTGGCCTTGGTCACCCTCTTGCGGCTGTTGCTGTTCTATGGATTGCAGCGGTGGATGGATTCTCGCCATACCGCGAGAAAATCTGCCCCTGGGCCCTCCTCCTGAACCTGAAGCTATTTGAATTCTGCTCGGAGCACCGATGCTCCGACTTCAGCAGCCCGTGCTTGCCGCGCGGGTTCGGCCTTGAAAGGAGTCGCTTATGGTTCTTGCAAGGAGCCTGGCTGGCGGAGGAAGCCGTCGGGGTATTGTCGCGGGTTTGTTTCAGGCATTGGTCTTGGGGTTGGTTTTGCCGTTGGCGGCAGAAACGGGTGCCGAGGAGCTGCCGATTAGGCCACGGGATCGGGCGGCGGCCGAGGCTTGGTGGGTGATGATGGAGAATATGGGGGCCATTCCCCAGGGTTCTCCGGTTCTTGAAGCCCTGCGTCGCCGCGGCGTTGAGCCAGCGCCGATGCGCCAACTCGACACCCACGATGGTCCAGGCCATCAACAGCATGCAGAGCGCTAACCCGAGGTGCGAGTGTGGAGTGAGCGAGAGTACATCGAGCATTACAGCCGGCTCGGTACGACGCCGCCCGCCGACGGTTATCAGGCCTACCTCCTGCGGGCCAATGCGGGCGCGGGCGGCGCGGCGGACGCCGTCGCTAGTGCCCACGAGGGACACTAATTCCCGCTGGATGATGCGGACCGCATGGGCCGGATGGCAGCCGACTTTGGCATGTCAGGGGCGAAGGCCAAGCGCGGCCGGACCGAGGCTTCGCCGGCGGTCGAGATGGTGATCTCGCGCCATGGCGAGCCAGGTTTCCGACCCAAGTCGAACACTACCAGCACGCAGGCCGGACAGATTGGTCTGAGCAAGACCAAGGTCTACCATGTGGTCGCCATTCGCAAGGATGTCGCTTACACCCGCTTTGGCGATCACGATCCGGAGGGGGCCCTCTTCGTGCTGGCAGAGGACTAGGCGCGGGTCGAGGCTCGTCGCGGTTTCGAGTGTGGTCATGATCCGTTGTTCTTCGGCTCTCGCATTGATTCCAGAACTCCTGACATTCCCTTTTTCTCAAATGTCCGGTTGAGCCTCTCCGGAGGTGTTCCGAGGGCCTGGGAAGGCCAGGCTCCGGGGTGGCGCTGGCTTGATCGCGAACCGCATCCGTAGCTCGGTGCCGGGGAACTGGGTGGCGGTAGCGTTGAGTTCTTCGCCGCCGGCCGCGAAAGCGCTTTGGATCAGGGTGCGTCCCTCCTGCTCGCTGCGGCGGTAGTGGGGTGATAGGAGCCGCAGAAGATCACCTGCGGCCTGGTAGGCAACCATCTTGAGAATATCGGTGAGGTGCTTGCGCTCGACCGACAGCTTGATGACATCCGCTTCGACGACCTCCTGGACCGGGACGCGGACAGGGAGGGTCGCGCGCTGGTTCTTGAGTTCGGTGATCTGCTCTATCGCTGCCCGGACCCTGGCGGAGGTTGCTGCGTTGGCGATCTTGAATCCACGCATCGTAGGCCGCCGATCCTCTCGGTTCTCGAGAGCTGCGATCCCGCAATGGGCCTGGATCTGCTCGAGGTGCGCTTTGGCTTTACGCAGCTCTGCGTTGATCTTGCTGCGCTCGGGGTTCGGCACCTCGCGGGCAGCATCTGCCGGCTCGGTGCCGTAGTCCACCAGCGCATCGAGGGCGAATTCTTCGCGCAGTCGGTTGCCAGGCCATGCGCTGCGAGCCGAGCAAGCTTGTTGCGCAAGGTTTTCACCTCCGGCGCTCGGTCGAGCCCGAGAGCTTGACCCAGATACCGGGGTGAGTGCTCCTTGAGCCCTTCGGGGCGCTTGATCCGCAACAGTGCCATCAGCAGCAGGGTTACCAGAGTGGTGCGCAGCCCATAGAAGGCTGGCCCGATGCTGCCGTACAGCTCGCGCGCGATGGCAAGCACGCCGCTGTCCACCAGGGCGGGCATCGCTAGCAGAACACCAAGGCCCGTGAGTTGCCTCGCCGCGCCAAAGATCGGCGGCGCGTCCTCGAGGAATCCCAACCACCCCAGCAGCCGGTCGCCAGCGCGATTCGCCGGATCGAGGTCCAGCGAGAAGGGAACCTGAGCTTGCTCGGGCGCCGAAGCGGACAGGTTTGGGTCCGCCCCTCGTCTGAGGGCGGTCCCGTGTTTTCAGAGGGTTAGGAGGGGTGGGTCAGGAGGTCTGGAGTCGGTGCCAGGGCAATACAAGACCAAGCGGCTACGCTGCACTGGTGAGCAGCGTGAGAATTGGAAGGGCGACGGCACGATGGTCAACCTGTGGCAGGCCGATGTGATGCACTTCTGGTACGGTCAGCAGTTCGACTCCGATACCTTCTTGGTTTATATGCCGACCCAGGTCGACTGCGATGGCACGATGGTGCAAGTCAGCCCAGACGATGCCTTGGAGCTCAACTGGACGGTCTTTTCGCTGGTTGAGGAAGACTTCGCTCCGACCTCGGTGATGCGCGATGTGCAGGTCAACATGCCACAGTTGCCAGCCGGCGAAGTCGACGCTCCGGGTAATCGAGGCGGGATGGTGCGTTTTCCGTTCAAGGGTTTCGATTCCGTTTGGGTGCGGATCAATCCACGCACTAAAGTGTCGATGCGGCTCGCCATGCCGGCGCTGCGTTTCATCCGCGGCATTTACACCTGGGGTTGGAACGTCCATCCGCCCCGCATCCAGTTTATCCAGCCAATCGGTGAGCTGATCGACAAGAACGGTGACCGAGTGCCCGACTGGCAAGCGCACTCATTTATGCAACTCAATGCCGCGCTAACCCTCGACACCATCGGTGAAGCGGCGCCGGAGAAGAAGCTCTACCGAGTCGCCATGGCGGCCCTCGAAGACGGCGTTGATGCGGCGGCGATCGTCGCCATGCTGAACGATCCCGAGGTGGCGCCCAAGGTGGGAGTTTGGACCGGTTGGCTGAACATCATGGAGGACCAGCGGCAGCTGCCACCCGAAGCTCGGACGGTACTCGAAGCCGACGGCAAATCGGTTTCAGACTACGACTTCGTCACCGTCTACATGAACGACGAGATGTACGGCCAGAGCACCTTGTGCCACACCGTTCGTCAATGGTCGCAGGGCGAGGAAATGACCGTCCGGCTGATCAATCTCGACGCTCACACCCACTACTTTCGCAATGTTGGTTTCAGTGCGCCGCTCAACAACGAGGTCGCTAACGCTCTGGATGACGGCATCTTCAGCTTCGAGATCATGAATTTCAAGCCCCTCTACGTCTACGGCGCTCCCAAGGTGGCCGAAATGCAGTGGAGCGCCGGCTGGGGTTTTCGCCCGCACTACAGCACGGTGCAGCAAAAGGGGGTTTTCTCGCCTTCATCGGACCAGCGGGCTCTCAAGCCTTACTACGCTTGGAAGTTCGGTTTCCCACTAAACGCCGCTGGCAACGAAACCAAGGCCGGCAAGGGTGGGATTTACTATGGCTATCAGTTCAAGAATGCCGCTACCCGGCCATTCTCCTTCAATCCACCGGACTTCATTGTTGGCACGGTCGCCGATCGGGCGCCGGAGAAGTTGTGGGACCTGGGATATGCGCCACGGCGATTCGAAGGCGACGACTTGATCTACCGCCAGGTTTTTCTCAATCGAGCGCGGACTGACGTGCGGCAATTCGAGGACAAGCTCAGCCAGAGCGGTCAATTGCTAGTGCGGCCGGGACTGGTGATCGGCCAGACTACCGAGGGCTATGGTCAGGCGCAATTTTGTCCCGAGGCTCCGGCCGGCTTCTGCGACTTCGATGCCGCCCCGGCCCATCCGCTGGGATTCATGAATTACCCGGAGCCGACCAATCCGGACCTTGAGAAGACCGAGTTGCGTTTCCCGCCCTTCCTGCGCAGTCCGGCGCAGGGCGACCCCGAAGCCGGTGACATCATTCCACCGACTCCGACTTGGGAACCGTTTCTATTCCTCAACCCGCGCAATGGCACGATTTGGAACGATCCTGACGATCCCTCCAAGGGCTATTGGGCCGACCACACCTACGCTCATGGTGCACCTCTCTTTGCGGGAGAGGTCAAGGACATTGTCATCGAAATGCCGCGCGCTCGCGGCCAGCTGTTCTATCAATTCGACGATCTATTCCACGACAACGCGATCTTCACGCCGCACCCGATCACCGATTCGGGTCTGACCGGCAACCAATAGCGAGAGACCTTACCTGGAGGGCCGCGATCGCGGTCCCCCCAGGTTCCACCACTGAGCAGCTACCGCTGCGTTGCCAGCAATGTCGACCAGGGTTTGGCAATCACTCGCGGGTGGAGATAATCTCCATCGTCTTCACCGCCTCACCGCTGCGCAGGTCGAACATCTCGATCTCTTCTTTGCCATCGCCAGAGTTGCGGACGATGCTTTTTACTTTGGTCATCTCGCCGCTCATCGGGTCGGGGCTCGTGCCGTAGTACACCACCCCTCCCTCCTTCTCGCTCCATTTGCCCCACATGACGATGACGCCGGTGCTCATGTTGTCGGTCCAGGTCGTCCACCAGCGGTGGGTGGCGTTGTCGAAGCCGCTTTGGCTGGAGCCGCGGAAGGGTTGGCCGCCGAAGGATCCTTCGAAGCTTTCGAGCATGACACGGCCATCGAGCGTCAGCTCGCGGTGGAACTTGCCCTGATTGATCTGCGGCTCGGCGCCGGGGGCCATCCAGACTTTGACCGTGGCCTGCCAATCCCCGGTCTGCTTGGCGAGTTCGGCGTGTTGCTCGCCAGGAGTGGCCGCTTTCTGCCAGGCAGCCATCATCGCCGCCGGGTCGGTGCTTTGGCCGTCGCCGTGGTCGTCGTCGCCATGGGCTTGGACTGCATTGGGCAAGGCGAAAAGGCTGAGCAGGAGGATGGCAAGAGAGGTCAAGGTCGTTCGGTACATAGCGGGCTCCTATTGAGTTAGTCTAGATTGGCGGATGGGTAGTAGATCCCGAATGGCAAGTGCTTGCCAAAGTTCCGCTTCTTTTACGCCCCCATTCAACACCAGCCTTTGTCTCATGTCAATCCGAGACCGAGATCTTGGGTTCGCGAGGGCTGCGGTCGGCGGCGAGGGAGGAAGGACATCATGAAGGGACAACGGGCTGGATGGGGGTGGCGTTGCGCCATCTATTTGCTCTTGAGCTGGTGGGCGACGCCGCTACCGCCCGCCGCGCTGCTGGCAGCTCGGGCCTGGCGAGTCGGACGCCGCCGGCTGGCCGCCACCGTGGCCGGTTTGAGCTTCTTGGCCAGTCTGGCGGGCTGTTGTTGGGTGCTGCTGGCGCCAGTGGGCGCGATGGCGGCTTTTCTCGGTATCTCGGTACTGTGGGCGTTGGCCGGCGTTCTGCTGGCCGTGATCGAGCGTCGCTTTGATTTGGCGCCGCGCCTGGCGCCGGTGACCGAGTCGCGGCTGGTCTATGTCATGGCCTGGAGCCTGTCGCTGACGGTCTCTTTTATGTGGCTTGCCTTTTTCCTGGCGCCAGCCCTCTACTCAGCGGGAATGGCTCTCTACACCAAGCCGTCGATGCCAGGACGAGTCTTGTTGGTGGGTTGTTTGAGCTTGCTGCCTTGCGGCGCGTTGGTCGGTTGGTGTTTGCGAGTCTTGCGGGCGCCGCTACGGCTAGGCGCGGCGGCGCACCTGCCGTTCGCGGGCTGGACAACCATCACCCTCGGCATTCTCACAGTGGGTTTCGTCAGCCTGGTGCTGCGGGAAGTGGGCAGGATGCAGGAGATTGAGAGTTTTGAAGGCATCTGGATCTTCCGCGTCTGCGGCGGCGTCTTCTTTACGTTGGCTTGGCCGGTTGGCGCTTTGTGGGTCGCCCATGCTTGGGGATTCAAGAGTTACTGTCGTCGAGTTCTTGCCTTTACTGGCTTGGCGACTGCCTGTGGCTGCGTTCTGTTCTTGATGTCCGGCGCCCTACCCGCAAATCGGGCACTCGATGGGGCCGAGAAGGCGGCAGGTGCAGGCAACCATCGCGCTTCGGCCCGCGGCTATCGCTGGCTAGTTCGGCGACTTCCGTCGAGCGTTGAAGTAGCCAACACCGCTCTGCTCGGTGCCCGCGAGGCGTTTTTGGCGGGTGAGGTCGAGACCGCCAGGGAGTTCTTGGGCCTGGTTAGCGAGCAGCAAGACGAGCTGCCGCTGGGGCGGCAAGCAGCCACCGCCGACGCCCTCCTCCTCGCTACGTCTGGGATTGCTCCCGACCTTGGCAACCTGGAGAAGGTCGATGTAGAGCCGCTGGCAGTGGGCAACCAGCTGCCCCGCAAGTGGGCACTAACCTTGACCGCTCTGCGCACTCTCGAGCCGACCTTGGTGGAAAGCCGAATCAAGGCACGGCTGCAACAGATCTCTGGCTCGGCGGAGGAGCTAGAACTCGCCGAGCAGGTGGTGGTCGAGCAGATGTTGACCGCCGCCTCACTCTTTGACGCCCGGCTGTTGGTCGTCGAATGGAGGCACCTGGGGGCGTTGTTGCAACGGGGCTTGCCGGTTCTGGCAGAGTTGGGCATTGACGATTGGCGGCTTATCTACTGGCGGGCCGCTGCCGCCGACGCGATTCTCTATCTCGACTACCTGAACTGGTCGACCGATGACCAGCCGGCAGATGCCGAGGAGGTGGCGCGGATCATCTCTGCCGACGAGTCGTCTGGCTCCGAGATTGGCGAGCGCCTGGCAATGCTGGCCAGGCTGGATGCTGAGTCGCGGGTGAAGGATGCGATGGCCACGCGGGGTGGCGCTTTGGTGGTCTTGGTTGCTGCCCAGGAGGCCGAGGGGCTGATCGCCGATCTGGATCTCGATCCGGCTGCCAGTGAACGATTGTTGACCTTGCGCCGAGCCCAGAGCGCTTTCGATGATGGTGATGCTGAGTACGCTTACCAACTAGCCATGCAATTGCCCGAGGGGCAGCCGCGGCGCGAGATTCTGGCCCTTTTGGCGCCGCGGGCGGAGTGGTTGCGACAAGCTGACGAGCTGGCGGTTGGGCGCAGCCAAGACGCTTTAACTAGCATTCGTGGAGAGCTCTCCGACGGCCATGGTTCGGGCTGGTTTCTCCACCGGGCCGTAGCGACCTTCGGCGCCGAGAATCCGCCGGACTGTAGCTTGATCCAGCAACTGCGGGGGTTACGCACGGCGCGGATTCCTAGCCGCCAGCAACTGGCGACGCTGGCTACTGCTGCCTCCCGTCGCGGCGACCTCAAGGCTCTCGACCGGTGGGCTAGACAGCTGCTGCTTTTCGCCGCTGACGACGATGAGCAGCTGCTCGCCCTCTTAGCAACGGTGGCGAAGGCACCTGGAGTGGAGGCAGATCCCGAGCTGCGCGATCTACTGCAAAGAGTGCTCGGCAAGATCAGCTTTTGGGTGATTGATGCCGAGAGCGATTTCGGTTCCTTGCGTTCAGGTTTTTTTGGCTACCGCGCGGCGCGGGCGGTACTGGCGGATTCACCGGGCCAGCGGCTGCGATGGTGGCGGCGAGCGGCCGAGCAGGAGCCCAAGGATGCGGTGATTTGGCAACGTCTGGCCGCGGCCCTGGACGAGTTGGGTTTGGCGGCTGAAAGCGCCACGGCGGCACGGCACGCGCGGAGCGTAGCCATCCAGCTGCCCTGCTCAGCGCCACATTTGGCCGCTGCCGCTGGCGCGGATTCGATTCCTGGAGGGGCTCACTCATGACCGAGGCCAATCAGCGCCTACCGCTTCTTCGCCTGTTGATCTGTGGCATGTTCGCCAGCCCGGCCGTGGCGGTGGTCGAGGCGACGCGGGTCTGGCCGGCGAGGCGGGCCCGTTGGGCGATTCGCATCGTCACCGCGACACTGACTCTGCTGGTGGCCGCGCTGCTCTTTCTGCGGCCGATGCGCTGGCCGGTCGCCGCTGTTATCTGGGCGGCATTCTGTTTGCTTGGTTGTGGGGTGGCGCTGGTGGTGGCGTTTCGTGGCCGCTGGCCAGCGGCGGAGGCGTCCCGGGGGGGCTGGGGCCGCCAGTTTTTACAGGCCGCCGTGCCGCTGACCGTGGCGGTCATCAGTTTGCAGCTGGTCTGCTGGCTGATCGGCTGGGCGGTCATGGGCGAGTTGTTGGCGCGCTTCAGTCCGGAGCCAAAGGATCTGGGCGAATCGATGAGCAGCTTGTTCATCGACTCGCTGTGGGCGGTGCCGGCGATGTGGATTTTTGCTGCCCTGGCTTTGCGTCGTGGGCGGCTGGATTCGGGGGTCGCGTGGCTGCGCGCGGTGGCCGCCTGGACGGTCTTTCTGGTCTTGCTCGAGCTGATCATGCTGGCGACCTTCGGGGTGTTGCGGACGCAGCTGATCGCGGTGGCGGGCTTTGACGACGGTGGTACCCAAATGTGGGTCATCAGACTGCTGCTGGGATTGAGTTCGGTGGCTTTTACTTCGCTGTTGGCTTGGGGACCGGGATCTTGGCCGCGGCGTTTGGTTGCCACAGTGGTCGCCATGCTGCTGGCGGTGTTGTCGTTGGGCATTCTCACCGGGGGCACGGGGCGGGTTCAGCTCGCCGTTGGCCGGGTGCTCGATCGGCAAGGTGAAATCGAAGCCTCCCTCACATGGTATGGACGGGCCTTGGTAGCCGGCGGCGGGGCGCCATTGCGCTCATATCTTCAGCATCGCATTGGCATTCTGCAGTACCGCCGCGGCAACCTCGAGCAGGCGGCGACCGCTTTTCGCTTGGTCAGCTCGACCCATGACGCCAACAGTACCTTGGTTCGCGAGAGTAACTATTTTCTAGAACGTCTCGCGGTAGCCGGCAACAGTGAGGAAGCGGTCGCCGGTCGCCGGGTAGCGTTGGATGGTGTTGGCGTGACCACCCAGCGCCGTGCTGCCTATTGTGCTCCCAACACCATGGCGCTGGTGGCCAACCATTGGGGAGTTGGTTTGGATGTCGACACCATTGGCGAGCAGGTGGCGGCGATCGGCGGTGGAACCCATGCCTCGGCGATGCGTTTCTTATTCGCCGATCTGGGCTTGGAAATGTATCTCTATCCGCTGGCGTCCTTTGACGATGTGCGTTGGTTGATCGATCATGGCTTGCCGGCTATGCTCTTCTTGCCCGGTCATGTAATGGCGGTTTATGGCTACGACGACCTGCTGGGTACTGCAGTGACTTACGACACCGCAACCTGGGATCTGTGGGCGGAACAACCCTACCCAGACTTGCTAAGCCCTTGGTCGAATATGTTTTTCTTGCTCGGGGTGGTAGTGCCACGCGACGACTCGTCGCCGGCCGTGGTGGCAGCTCGTGATCGTTTCGGCGGTGCCCGCGCGGCGGCTGCTTGGCAGTGGTCATTGTACCGTGAAGAACCCAGCGGCACTGACCGAGAGCTGGCCTATCTAGAACGCGGGATTGTCGAGGATCCCACCTTGCTGCTCAACTCTTTCTATTTATTGGAACACACTGGCCTGACGCCGTGGATCGAGCAGCACGCGGACTACGCCGCCGTGACCGACCAGGCGCGGGCCATGCCCGATCGCCCGTTTGGCAGCAAGAGCCTGTTCTTCCGGGGCCTGGCCAGTTGGCATTTTGATGCCGGGCGTTATCAGGATGTCTTGGCGGTAGCAGAGGATTTGCAACGCCGCGAGGGGCGGGTAGCGGAAGTCTCATCGCTTGCCGGGCGGGCGGCCGCCAAGCTCGGGCGCTGGCAGGAAACGACCTACTACTTGACAGAAGAAATCGCCAAAGTGGACGAGTATGGCGAAGAGACTCAACTCGGTCCGCGGGCCCATGCTGCTCTGGTGCGCGCTTACCATCAGCTCGGCGACCACGACCGGGTGGTTGCCGAGTTGCCCACCCTGGTATCGGCCAGCCAGGGCAAGGCGCTGATAGAGGCGGTGAAGTTGGCGGAAACCTTGGCGGTGGATCGCAACAAAGGGTTCCTGGAAGACGTTTACTTCTACTATCTGGCCAAGCGGCCCGATGATGCCGAGCGCCAGCTCCGGTTCGCCAAGTTGATGCAGCACAGCGAGCGCAGTGTCGAGAATCGGCCCCACCGTCTGCAACTCGCTCGCCGGGCGGTGGCGTTGGCTCGTGCGCTGACCGACGATGCGGATCTGCGGCTCCGCTCCGAGTTGCTGGCGGCGGAGATCGACCAGGAACGGGCAGCCTTGCGGTTGGATCTCTAGGAGCCCCTATCGACCTCCGCCGAGCTGAGTAGGTCCATCAACCAGGAGAATCGGTGAGAATTCTACGACCGTTGACCGCATTGCTAGCCCTCATAATCTTGTCCGTGTTGGCCCCACTAGCGGCCGCGGCCGAGGAGGGCTATTACCGTTTCCCGGCGCTGCGGGGCGATACCGTGATCTTCACTGCCGAGGGAGACTTATGGCGGGTGGCGGCCGCTGGCGGCGAAGCCCGGCGTCTGACCACCCATGCGGGCGAGGAGTCCCATGCGGCGATTTCCGCCGACGGTTCGCAAGTCGCATTCTCGGCCCGTTACGAAGGGGGGCGGGAGGTCTATGTCATGGCCCTCGACGGTGGCTTGCCCAAGCGCCTGACCTGGCATGGTGACGACGCTCGGGTGGTTGGCTGGACGCCGGCTGGCCGAGTGCTTTATGCCACCGGCCATTTCGCCTCCCTGCCGACCATCGAGCTGGTGGAGATTGATCCGCGGAACGGTCGACGCTACCGCCTGCCCTTGGCCCAGGCCGACGAAGGGACCTACGACCCGCTCAGCGGCAGCTTGTACTTCACCCGTTTCCCCTTTCAAGGTAGCCACACCAAGCGCTACCGCGGGGGAACCGCGCAGAGCTTGTGGCGCTATGATCCAGGGGCCGAGGAGGCCCAGCCGCTGACCGCCGAACATGCCGGCACTGACCACCGGCCGCTGTGGTGGCGAGACCGCTTGCTCTTTGTCAGCGATCGCGACGGCACCCTCAATCTGTGGTCCATGGCTGGCGATGGCGGTGATCCGCGCCAACACACCCACCACGCCGACTGGGATGTGCGCTGGCCGGATCTGGATGGCGATCGGGTGATCTATCAACTCGGCGCCGACCTCTGGTTGCACGATCTGGCCAGCGGCAGTGAACGGCGACTGGAGATCCGCTTGATGTCGGATTTCGATCAGCAGCGCCAGCGCTGGATTCGTCATCCGTTGGAGTATCTGAGTGCCGCCCATTTGTCGCCCGATGGTGAGCGAGTGGTGTTGACCGCCCGAGGGCAGATTGTTGTCGTACCTCGGCGGCAGGGACGCCTGGTCGAAGTCGGTCAGTCCGGTTTAGAGCAACAGGCGGCGGTCCGCTACCGCAGTGCACGCTTCCTGGCCGCCGGCCAGTCGCTGGTTGCGCTGTCGGACGAGAGTGGTGAAGTTGAGTGGTGGCAGCTCGATGCCCGCGGTGTCGAAGCGCCGCGGCAGCTCACTCGCGACGGTCACACGCTGCGATTCGATGGTCTGCCGTCTCCGGATGGTCGGTTCTTGGCCTACTACGACAAGAACGATGAGTTATGGCTCTTGGAACTTGCCACGGGCGATCAGAAGCGGCTCGCCAGCTCGCCTTATTTCGGTTTTGGCGACCTGGCCTTCTCAACCGATGGCAGTTGGCTGGCCTACGTCGTTCCGGCGGACAATTTCTTTACTCAGATTCGTCTCTATGAGCTTGCCACGGGCCGTGATTTGGCGCTGACCAGCGACCGCTTCAACAGTGCCAGCCCGGCGTGGAGCCCGGACGGTCGCTGGCTCTACTTCTTTTCCGATCGTCATCTCGAATCGATCGTCCAGAGCCCCTGGGGCGCTTATGCGCCGCAACCCCACCTAGATCGCCGGACGCGGTTGTTTGCCATCTCGCTGCGGGCCCATGGGCGGCCCCCATTTGCTCCCGCCACGGAGTTGGTCAAGGAAGCGGAGGGTGAGGATCAAGAGGACGACAAGGCCAGGGCGCATCCACGGTCGGTTCCAACAGAGCCTCTGCAGATCGACCTCGAGGGTCTCGTGGGACGCCTCTGGGAGGTGCCGATCGAGCCTGGAAACTACCGCCGTTTGGCGGCCGGCGAGCGCCATCTCTACTGGCTCGCCCGTCTACCGCAGCTCAAAGACTCGACCCTCTTGGCGCTAAGACTCGGCCGCCAGGAGCTCAAACCGCGCAAGATCCTCGATCGCTTGCTCGACTATGAACTCTCGGCCGATGGCAAACACCTACTGCTACGTCGCGAGCAGGGGCTGTGGGTCGTGCCGGCCAAGGGTAAGCCGCCAGAGAAGCTCGCCGAACACCGGCTGGCGCTCGACGATTGGCACCTCTCGCTCGATCCGCGTCAGGAATGGCGGCAGATGTTTGTCGATGCCTGGCGGTTGATGCGCGACTATTTCTACGATCCCGGCATGCATGGGGTGGACTGGTTGGCGATGCGTGACAAGTATCTGCCCCTGGTCGATCGAGTGGCCGACCGCCGGGAGCTGAGTGCGCTGCTCGCCGAAATGGTGGGTGAGCTGTCGGCATTGCACCATTTTGTGCGCTCGGGAGATCCCCGTCAGGGTGAAGAAGAAGACATCCTACCGGCTTCCTTGGGCGCGCTGCTCGAGCCCACGGCCGAGGGACTGCAGGTGGTACAGCTCTATGACGGCGATCCAGACATGCCGGGAGAGCTCTCGCCGTTGTCGCGGCCGGGCGTCGAAGTAGGTGTCGGCGATCTGATCGTGACCATCAATGGTGCCTCCACCATGGCGGCGACCGAGGTCGGCGAGTTGCTTCGGCGCCAAGCTGGCCGACAAGTTCTGCTCGGTGTTCGCGCGGCGCAGAACTCAGCACAAGACTCAGGGCCGCGGCAAGTGATCGTCGAGCCGCTGACACCGCGCCAAGCCTCCCGCCTACGCTACGCTCATTGGGAGTTTCAGCGCCGGCTACGGGTCGAGGACCTTGGCGATGGCAAGATCGGCTATGTCCATCTGCGGTCCATGGGTCGGCGCAGTTACAGCGAATGGGCGCGGCACTATTTTCCGGTGGCGCAACGCCAGGGCTTGGTGATCGACCTGCGTCGCAACCGCGGTGGCAATATCGATAGCTGGATTCTCGGCAGCCTGCTGCGCCGCCCCTGGATGTGGTGGAAAGCTCGGACCGGTAAGTCGTATCCCAACATGCAATGGTCGTTCAGAGGTCACTTGGTGGTGCTGGTGGACGAGCGCACCGCTTCGGACGGCGAAGCCTTCGCCGACGGATTCCGCCGTCTGGGTCTCGGCTCTATCGTCGGCACACGGACTTGGGGAGGGGAAATCTGGCTCACTTCGTCCAACCGGTTGGTCGATCGTGGCATCGCCACGGCAGCCGAATTCGGGGTCTATGGGCCAGAAGGGGAGTGGCTAATCGAAGGCCATGGTGTCGACCCTGACCTGGTGGTTGACAATCTGCCGCGCGCGACCTGGCAAGGCCAGGACGCGCAGCTCGAGGCGGCGGTCCAACACCTGCTGCGGCGGATTGCCGCGGAGCCCGCGCAGGTGCCACCGGCACCACCCTATCCGGACAAGTCTTACTCGGCCGAGGAGGGAGGCTCGCTATCGTCGCCGGTGGTGAGCAACCGGCGGTAGAGTTCCTCGTACTCGTCGATGCGTGAGTGCAAGCTCTCGTAGTCGGCGCGGGCTTGCTTGCGCAAGCGTCTCAGGATGGGGCGAAAGCGAGCCATCAGGGCGGGTTCGAGTTGGCCGATGGCGTCGAGCCGTTCGCCGATGCCACGGTGCAGCAGCTCCGGTTTGCCCAGCAGATCGCCGACTTTAGTGTTTGGAAAGTGCTGCTTGGAAAGGTCGAGGGTGAACTCACGACTGAGTTCCTCGATGGTGCAATCGATGCCTTCCAACAAGCATATGAACATCTTTGGCCGCGGCCAGTGCTTACCGGTCTCCCAGCCATTCCATGTGCCGTGATTGACTTTGCCGCGGTCAGCAGCCTGTTCTTGCGACATGCCTAGTCGCTCGCGTAACCGGCGGATCGTGCCTCCCAGAACCTCCTCGAACATGCGGCGATCATACGCGGGCGATAGATGTAGAACAATTGTGATTTATTTCACATTCTTGGATAGTGAAAACAAGAGACTTCTCTATTTACTCAGCTTATTCTTGTTTAGAGAAGATTTCTATCTAAGTATTGGATGCTTTGGTAAGAGAATATTTCAAATGAATCATAGATAGAAATCTCCGATATTCGGTCAAAGGACCTCGCTATTCAGAGAAAGAGGCGGTGCCGGTCTACCGGCAAGCTCGCTTTCTCGGCGGGGCTCAGCTGGTGGCCAGTCGACCGTCGAGTTCGAGCGCCTCGGCCTGGCCTTTCATCGCCTCCAGCACGTTGCCAATGTGCGGCCACAACTCCAGCTTGCCGCCCCAACAAAACTGGCTGAAGTCGGCGGTGGCCTGCTCGATCTCAGCTCGGTCGATAGCGGCGGCGAAGAGCTTGTCCTTCCAGTTGCGCTTGACGGACTTAGGCTTCATCAAGCGGATGTCCTTTTTCGGCCTTACCAGAGTGGCGGCGATCACTAGGCCGGTGATTTCGTCGCAGGCCAGCAAA
Source organism: Candidatus Multivoradales bacterium (assembly GCA_965248925.1). GTDB lineage: Bacteria > Acidobacteriota > Thermoanaerobaculia > Multivoradales > J023 > CBDFLE01. The sequence continues at coordinate 4,857,163 of CBDFLE010000006.1, forward strand.
GCAAAGTCCATCGGCCGCGAGCGCTCGACACCACTGCCGATGGTGTTGTGCGACAGGATTGCCTGAATGATCTCCTCGTCGACTCCGCGTTGGCGCAGCATCGGCGCACCGTCGGCGGGATGGGCTTCAAGAGTGGGGTGAAGCTCCCAGTCGAAGTCGTGCAGCAGGCCGGCCAGGCCCCAGTTGTGGGGATCCTGGTCGAGCCGTTCGGCGTACCAGCGCATCGCCGCTTCGACCGCCAGCATGTGCCGCCGAAGACCAAACTCTTGAACATGCTCACAGACAATTTTCCAGGCGGTTTCCCGTTCCATGCTCTCTCCTCTAGATGTGGGTTGTCGCAGCAGGATGCATGCTACCAGTCGCCGAGCTTGGGACTCCTAGGAGCCCGGACCTGGACTCCCGGGGCGAGCAAGAAAGTCGCGGTTGCTTTCAGCGAGCGGCGAGCTGGTGATATCTTCAACGGACTATCGATAATGCGGCTGCTGTGCGGTACCGAGTTCTTCGGTGTCCGAGTGGGAAGTGAGTGCCGCGGGCACAGGAGGAGATCATGAGCCGAGCGAACGAAGTTTCAACCTCAGTTTGGCAGCGCGGGTCGCTGCTTGCTGGTTGCTTGCTGCTGGCCTTGCCACTGACCCATTGCGCCACCAATCCGGCGACGGGCAAGAAGCAGCTAGCGCTGATCAGCGAGGCGCAGGAGATCGAGATCGGTCGTGGCGCGGACCAGCAGGTCGTGGCCCAATACGGCCTCTATCCGGACCAGCAGTTGCAAGACTATGTGCAGCGTCTAGGTTCGGAATTGGCGCGCAGTTCTGAGCGACCCCATCTGCCGTGGACCTTCCGGGTGGTGGACGATCCTGTGGTCAACGCCTTTGCCCTTCCCGGTGGCTATATCTACATCACCCGCGGCATCCTCTCGCACATGAGTTCGGAGGCCGAGTTGGTAGCCGTGCTGGGGCACGAGATCGGCCACGTCACGGCTCGGCACGGAGTCAATCAGATGTCCAAGGCGCAGCTGGCGAACATCGGTCTAGGTGTCGGTATGATCTTGAGCCCCGAACTCGGCCGTTACGGCCAGGAGTTGCAGCAGGGTTTGGGCTTGATGTTCCTCAAATTCGGCCGCGATGATGAGCGCCAGGCCGACGACCTGGGATACCGCTATGCCACCGGTCGCGGCTATCCTCCTGGGGCCATGGCGGAGATGTTCTCGACCTTGAACCGGGTTGGCAACGCGGCGACCGCCAAATCCGGCTCCGGTCGCTTGCCGAATTGGTTGTCGACCCATCCCAATCCGGTCGATCGGCGGCAGCGGGTCGAGGAGCGCATGGCCGCGGCACCGCCCGAGGTGTTGGCGGCATCATGGAACCGTGCCCCCTACTTCGATCGCTTGCAGAACTTGACCTATGGCGCCAATCCTCGTGAAGGCTTCTTCCGCGACTCCCGCTTCTATCATCCGGAAATGGCTTTTCAGGTCGACCTGCCGCCGGGTTGGACAACCCAGAACAGCCGCCAAGCGGTGGTGGCGGTGAGCCCGAAAAAGGACGCCTACTTCCAGCTCTCCCTGGCTCAGCAGAACTCCCCCGACTCGGCCTCTCAGGCATTTTTTCAACAACAAGGAGTCGAAGTGGGCAACACCTGGGTACGCAGCCTGCGCGGTAGCGTGGCGCGCACCTTTCGCGCCCAGGTTTCGCAGACCCAGCAGCTGGATGGTGGCGTGGCCTTCGTGCCGTGGAACGATTTGGTGTTGCAGTTGCTCGGCTTCAGTCTGTCGGAGAATTGGCCCCGGGGTTACGACCGTGAAATCAGCTCCACCGTGCGCAGTTTCCGCCGGCTCACCGATCGTCGCTATCTCGAGATCCAGCCGATGCGGCTCGAAGTGATCACTCTGTCGCGGGATATGTCGCTCGAGGAATTCAACCGGCGCTATCCGTCGTCGGTGTCGATCGACAAGATCGCGCTGCTCAATCATCTCGAACCCGGCGGCACGCTGCGCCGTGGTACCCGCGCCAAGCGAGTTGTCGGCACCAACCCCGACAGCCTCTGAAATGCTGCTCTGAGGTCGGCGATTCAGTCCCGGGCCTTCGCCGATCTCAGGAATCCAGATTCTTCTTCTTTTTCGATTTGCTGGGTTTGCCGATCAGCAAGGCTTCGCGGGCGTAGGACTCGGCACCGGAGAGTTCGTCCCAGACGCTGATCGCAATCACCTGCTGACCGGCGCGGGTTTGCAGCGCGGTCTGGAAGTTGATCGTGCCGGCCTGGGTTTGCTCCAACTCGTCGATCGGCACGCTGATCGGATACGGCAGATCGCGAACCGCCGACACCGCGCCGTCCTCACTCTGCACGGCGACAAAGATCCGCAACCGCGCTTCGGCAGTAGTTTCAGTGGGCAGGAAGGTGACCGTGCTGGCCGGTATGTTGACCGTCACCGGCAGCAGATAGTTGCCGCGTCGCTTTTCTGCCGGTGCGAAGGTCAGTGAGACCCTCAGAGGATTCTCATAACGCTCGAGCAGCAGCGACGACAATGTGCGGTCGGCAACCCTCTCGGTCGGCTTCTTGGCGGTGTAGCTGGTGCGGTGGCGAGCCCGCAGGCCGGGACGTGTGACCTTGACCTCGACCCGATGCACTTGGCCATGGCCGGCTTCGGTGGCTTGGTAGCCCAAGGAGTAGAAGCTGCCGAAGTCGGCGCTCAGGGTCTCAAGAGCCCCCGCAACGTTGCCCGAACCCAAGAAAGCTCTGCCGCCGGTGGGCTCGGACATGCCGATCAGCGGTTCTTGTAGGTTTTCGTTGCGGATCGCGTCGATGGTGGTGCGATTTGCGCCGCCGGTTTGGTTGGCCGAGAGTTCGGACGAAGAGGCCGAGCCCACGGCTCCCCGCGCGTCCAGGGTGTAGAAGGTGATTTGCGCCGCGTTGGCGGCCAAGCTGATGCGCTGAAAGATATTGGCGCCGGTGTCCCGCAATCTGGCACCGCCGAAAAACTGTTCTTCGAGGTCGGCTCCGGGCTGTTGCTCCAAGCCATCGCTGACGTAGAGCAGAGCCTTGCGTCCCGGCACCGCCGCCAGTGCGCGGAGCACAGTTTCCAGAGCTTGCACCGACTGCTGCAGCTCGTTACGCACCGTCTGCTTGTACTGCTCCAGGAAGCTGCGCGCCTGGTCCGGATCGCCATCGAGAAACGCCTGGCTGACCCGGCGTCGCAGAATTCTCTTTTCCATGCCCTTGCGCGAACCGCCGGCGGCGGCTTGGCGCAGTCGATCCAGGCCGCTGTTAATCAGCTCGGGATCGTTGGTCAGCGGTTGCTCGATGGTCAGGCCGCGGGCGTGACCGACCAGCATCACCCGATCGCCGGCCTGGGCGCGCTGAGGCAGAAAGGCCTCGAGTTGATGGAGCGCCTTCTGGCGATTCGTCGGGTGGATGTTGATGTGATCGACATAGACCACTAGATTGAGCCGCCGCTGCTCATCGACCACCGGTTGGCTAGTGGGCTCGGCCGCTAGTTCCTCCGGGGTCCCGGCTGTGGCTGGCGGCGTTGGTTCGATGATTTCGCTGTAGAAATTTGAGATCTCGACTTGCTTGCCGTCGACCCAGATTTCGAAGTCCTGACGCTGTAGGTCGTTGACCCGCTGGCCGTCGCCATCGGTGACGAATACTTCGAGGTTGACCAGATCGACATCCACTCGGTCGACGAAGATATTTCCTGAAGCTTCCTGAGCGGCGCTCGGTAGAGCGAGCCCGAGTAGCAGCAACAGCAGAGTCGTGAATTGGCGAAGACGATTGGTAATCACGGCAACATCTCCTCGAGAGTCAGACCTGGGCGAAGCAAGACTGGCAGTCTACCAGTGGTGCCGAGAGAGGGTTCGGGCATGAGGCCGAAGCCTGGCCTGGGCCGGCGAGTAGGCGCTACCATGGGTAGCGACCACCCACACCTGTGGCTGCGTCAAGGCCCCGCCGGCCTGCTAGCGGAGATTCCTGACCGTCGCCGAGAGGAAGAAGCTACGTGAAACGACCCGAGAACAGCGAATACGAAGCCTACTACCGGCTCTATGTCGGCCAAGTCCCCGACGGCGACATCCTCGACACCCTGGCCAGCAGCAGCCGGCAGACCGCAGAACTTCTGATCGACCTAGAGGCAGAGCGCAAAGATCACCGCTATGCCCCTGGCAAGTGGACCCTAGGTGAAGTGCTAGGCCACATGATCGACACCGAATGGGTATTCGCTTTCCGCGCCCTGGCCATCGCCCGCGGGGAGACCGCCGATCTGCCGGCGATGGACCAGGATGCCTGGGCCGCGGCCTCGGATCTCGGCGGTCGTACCCTGGTCGGGTTGGCCGACGACTTGGTCGGTGTTCGCCTGGCCACCCTGTCGCTCTTCGCCAGCTTCGATCCGGCGGTCTACCGGAGCTCTGGCAGGGCGAGCGGCTTTCCCTTCACCGTGCGCACCTTCCCCTGGATCATCGCTGGGCATGAGATCCACCATCGGCAGGTGATCAAAGAGCGCTACCTGGACGACTAGGGGTTGTAGGTCTGACGTGAATCCTCCCTAAACCGGAGGATTCGCTCTTACGGAATCTGGATCGTGGCGGAACTGTTAAACCGGTCATGGAAGAAACCGAACTAGAGCTACCGACAGTCAACCCGGTGGGAGTTCTCGAGCGGCCAGCTGGGGTCGGTGGTGAGCCGCTACCGCGGCCGCTGTGGCTACGATTGCTGGCGTTACTCTTCCTCACCTTCTTTTTCTTCGCCACCGTACTCAGCTCGATCCTCAGTAGCGGCGCCTACTGCCTGACCTCGGACGGTGGCGATACTCGGGCGCTGCACAGCAGCCCGGTGTATCAGCGATTGGCGGAGACGACCGAAAAAGGCTCTGGTCGGCCTGCCGAGGATCCCCGGAAACGGCCCTGACGGCTTGTGGCGAAGAAGGGCTGCTCTGAGCTTGGCGAGACTATTGCCACAGGTTGCTAGCTCTTGGCCAATCGTCGAGTCCCCCAAGCCATCGCCGCCGCCGCCCCCAGCACCAGCAGTGCCCCCGTCGGCACCGACAGGATGAATAGCGAAGGATCCCCCTCAGCGGCACCGATCGCCCCCAACAGGAAACCCAAGGGCAGCAGCAGGGCGCCAACGCGCAGCGCCAAGGAGGCACGCTGGCGCCCCTTGGCGCTGCTTAGGCAGTGTTCGGCGGTGAGGGCGAAGACTACGTTCAAGATGCCGAGCAGGGTGCCGTGGGCATGGGCCAGGGTGCATAGTTCACGGCGCAAGTGGAGATCGAAGTAGAAGGGCGCCTTGATCAGGTGGAAGGACTCCAATACCAGGCCGAGCAGCAAGAAGGCGGCAATGGCCGTCCAGCCGAAGCGCAGGCAACTCTGGCAGGCCGGGTCGAGCGGGGAGTGGGATGGAGCGGTGTTTTTCATTCGCCGATATGAATCCTTTCGGAACGTTGCCGGCCCAGCGCTCGCCAGTCGCGGATGAGTTCGTTGCGGAAGCTGTGGTCGGCTTGCAAGGCGCTACCGGTAGGCGGGGGTGGTAACCGGGTGTGGTCAAGCTTGGCCCAGGCCGAGGCCAATTCGCCGAGCTGGCGGTTGCGCTGTTTCTCGGCGGCCATGAAATCAAAGTCGGCGAGCTGACGGTTCCAGTCAGGATCGAAGCCGTTTTGGCTTAGCTCGAGGGTTAGCGTGCGCAGGCTTTTGTGGGCGAAACGGCGCACCGCTGGGTATTCGTCGGTAAGTGCCAGCAGCAAATGCGGAATCAGAAAAGCGCGGTTGGACGCTCCTAGGGGGCTGTCCTGGCGGCCGGCCAGGCGGGCGGCGACGGCTCGTTCAACCGGATCGCCGGTGTGCAGGGCAGTGATGCTCTCGACCGCGGTGGCGGCAATTCCGTCGCGGAGCTCGAGGGCCGGTTGGACGCCACCCCACAGCCGGGCAGTGTGCTCGACCGCCCATTGCCGTGAGCGGTCGAGATGGCAGGAGGTGGCGCCGCGCATCGCCGGTTCGATCTGGCCGCGGATGTCGCCGCCGTGCATGCTGTGGCAGGAGATGCAGGTCAGGCCCCCACCCTTGAAGCAGGCCGACTGCGTCAGCTCTTGGTATTCAAAGGCGGTTAGGCGCGGCGTGCCGTCGTTCCAAAAACGACGGCGGTAGAGATTTGGGTCGACGCCATGGGGGATCTGGCTGTCTAGACGCAGCGGTTCGACGTGCGCGGCCAGGCGTTCACCGGCGCGATAGCTGGGGCCTTGGTGTAGGGCTTCCACCAGTTTGGCCTGGGGTGTGAACAGACGTTGGCCGTGGCATTGGCCGCAGATGTCGGCGCTCGATTGCGGGTCGAGCCGGGCGGGGTTGACGAGGGTCGGATCGGCGCCGCCTTCGGGCAGCCGCGCCAGGTACTGCTGGTAGAGTCGCAAACCCACCGTGCGCTCGATCAGTAGTCGCGAGCTACCGCCGTTGGGATTTTCGATCTCGAAGTAATAGTCTTCTCCTTGCTGTAGCGGTCGCACCGTTATTCCTTGATAGGTCACCGGCTGGCCGTCGAAAGCGCCAACGACGCTGTGGCGGCCGGCCTGCTGGGTCATGGTGCGGTGAAAGGTGCGCTGCAAACTGGCATGGTGGTCGGGGTGGCAGGAGCGGCAGGTGGTGGAACCAGCCCAAGGGGCGTCGCGGTGGGCAACGGGAGTCGCCAGGTCGGCCTCAAAGGCGCGCGGGGTTAGCCAAGCAAGGCCAACCATCGCGGCGGCCAGCGGCAGGGCCGAGAGGGCAGCATATTTCAGCAAGCGGGGCACGGCGCGATTCTATCCGCCGCGGCGAGATGCCGCGGGCTGACCTGTCTGCTAAGCCCCTTGGCGGCCCGCAACAGACTGTCTGAAGAAATTCGCCGCCGCCGACCCGCCCGGCTGGGCCGGCGGCTCTGTCGCAGAACTAGGAAGAGGATGCAGACGATGTCGATCAGTCCGAGAACGAGAGTCTTGTGCGCCATGGTGGCGCTCGTCGGCCTGCTGCTGGCCCCGGTCGCTTTTGCCGACCCCCAGACCAGCGCCGAACAAGCCGATAGCGGCCTCTACATCATTCGTTTCAGTGAGCAATCACTAGCTATGTACAGCGGCGGTGTTGAGGGCTTGGCAGCCACCAATGCTCGCTCCCTCGGCGCCCGCAAGCTGAACGCCCGCAGCCCAGCTAGCTTGGCTTATCTGGACTTCCTCGCCGAGCGGCAAACGGCACACATGGACGCTATCGAACAGAGCATCGGCCGTTCGGTCGAGGTGCGGCATTTCTACCGGGCGGTGCTCAACGGCGTGGCGGCGCGGATCGACGCCAGCGAGGCTGCGGCGGTGACACAGTTGCCGGGAGTCATCTCGGTGACCAAGGATCGGGCCTTTGCTCTGGACACCGACGCTGGCCCTTCCTTCATCGGCGCGCCGGCCATTTGGGATGGCATCGCCACCGCCGGCCTGATGGGCTCAAAAGGCGAGGGTGTGGTGCTTGGCAGTCTCGACGGCGGCCTCAACCAGATCCATCCCTCCTTCTCCGATAGCCCGTCCGATGCCTACGTCTACACCAACCCGTTCGGCGCTGGCACCTTCTCGGGCTGGTGCGATCCGGGGAATCCGAATTTCTCGCCAATCTACGCCTGTAACGACAAGCGTGTTGGCGGTTGGGACTACGCCGATGCTAGTTGGGGCGATGAAACCGACGGTCCTGGCGACAACGGTGGCCATGGCAGCCACACCGCTTCTACCGCCGCCGGCAACTCCCTCGACAGCCCGGCGATCTCGGGGGTCGCGCCGCATGCCTCCGTTGTCAACTTCGATGTCTGCGGCCTGGCTGGCTCGTGCTTCACCAGCGACTCGATCGCCGCCACCAATCAAGCGGTGATAGACGGCGTCGACGCCATCAACTTTTCGATCGGTGGCGGCGGCTCGCCGTGGAGTGATGCTGATTCGGGCTTTCTCGATGCGGTGACCGCGGGCGTCTTCGTCGCCGCTAGCTCGGGCAATGGCGGTCCCGGCGCCGGCTCCACGGGTCACCACGGTCCGTGGGTGATGACGGTTGGTAACTCGACCCACGATCGGGTCAACAATGAGAATGATCTGGTGAGTATGTCTGGCGGCGGCGCGCCGCCGGCCGACATCGACGGCGCCAGCTTGACCACCGGCTATGGCCCGGCGCCGGTGGTCTTTGCGGGGGATTTCGCCAATGGCGATGTCGATCCGGAGCAGTGCCTGACCGCGTTTCCTGGTGGTACCTGGAGCAGTGGTGAAATCGTGGTCTGCGACCGCGGCGCGATTGCCCGAGTGCTGAAGTGCCAGAACGTGAGTGACGGCGGTGCTGGCGGCTGTATCTTGGCCAACGTCGCCGGTGGCGCTGCGACGATTGTCGGTGACGCCCATGTGATACCGGCGATCCACGTCCTGGAAGCTGATGGCGATGCCTTGCGCGCTTGGTTGGCGAGCGGTTCAGGGCATATGGCGACCATCACCGGTTCGGCGTTGGTCACTGATCCGGCGGTGGGCGACATCATGGCCGGTTCGAGTTCGCGCGGACCCACTAGCATCAACGTTATCAAGCCCGATGTCACCAATCCGGGTACGGCGGTGTTTGCGGCGGTCAATGTCGATGCGATCCCTGGTTTCACCGGCCCGCCGTTCGGCTTCCTGTCGGGCACCTCGATGTCGAGCCCGCACACCGCTGGCGCGGCGATGTTGTTGATCTCGGTGCACCCGGCCTGGACGCCGATGATGGTCAAGTCGGCCCTGATGATGACCGCCGACACCACCGTGTTCAAGGAAAATGGCACCACCGATGCCGATGCCTTCGACTATGGCGCTGGCCGGGTGGATCTGACCCAGGCCGCTGAAACCGGCTTGGTGATGGACGAGACCGGGGCTAACTTCGTCGCCGCCAACCCGGCGACCGGTGGTGATCCTCGGACATTGAATATCGCCAGCTACCAGGACTCAGCCTGCGATGGCACTTGCGGCTTCAGCCGGGTGCTGACCAAGACCATCTTCGGCGCCGGAGCCAACTGGACCACCGGTACCACCGATCCGGCGGGGATCAACTTCACCGCCACGGCGATCGACAATGGGGCCACCATCGATCTGCGAGTGACGATCGACGTCAGCGACGACACGCCAACCGGCTTCCTCTTCGGCGAGGTGCAGTTGTTCGCCGACGATCTGGCGTTGCCCGATCTGCACTTGCCGGTGGCGATCATTCCCACCGGCGTCTCGACGCTGATCTTCGGAGATGGTTTCGAGTCTAACGACGTCACCCTGTGGTCGGGGTCGGTCGGTATCTAAGCGGCTGATTTTCGATCCGAGAATTGACCCTGACGCCCCGGCTCGACTCGCTGTCGACCGGGGCGTTTTCGCGTTTGGCGAGCGGCAAACTTCAGATCTGTTCGAGCAAGATCCAGCACAGCTCACAGCCCAGCTCACAGCCTTGGCCGCTACCGCGGCACGAGCAGGCTCGGCGCCCGCACCTAGTTTCGAGCCCGGCCTCGGTCTCGGTGTCGGAGTTAGTGGCCTGACCGAGTGGCAGGGTGATGCTGCGCGCCAGGCCCTCGACCTCGAAGTGGACCTCGTCGTCACGCCAGCTCAGGTGGCCAGGCAGGGCTGTGCGGACGAGCGTTTTGGGCACCACACGCGAGGTCTTCCCCTGGCGTTTGATGAAGGCATGATCGCTGTGGGTGGGGGTAGCCGCTGCCTGGCTCGCGGCGGCTTGTTCTGAGCTTGAACCGGCCAGGGCGGTGCCGACCAGCAGGCCGCATCCAAGAATCGCCGAGGCTTTGTCAGCTAGTCGCATGGTTTACCTCCGATCGCAATTGCTAATATTACGATTATTCTATTTTAGAATCAAGCCAGTTGCGATGATCGACAACCCTAGGTGGACTGAACGTGCCGGCTGAAGCTGTCACCGGGGCAAGGGGAGGGGTTCGATGCTGCCGAGATGAGTTCCAGGCGATTAATCTGGTGCCAGATACCTTTGCGTCAGCAAGTCTGGCAGGCTTTCTAACCCTTGTTGTTGGGGGCGGGCGGTGGCCCGCTGGTCGAAGTCTGGGTGCAAGTGCCAACACAAGGATTGGCGAAACTTCCTCCCCGGCAGATGAAGCTGGTGCAAGATCCACCGGACCCTGGGGTGCAGCCGGACAGGGTGCAGCCACCACCGCCATTGCAACTGAAGCCGCACTGAACCTCCCTCAACTGTAGCTCTCCATCCTCGTCGAAATATTCGTAGCTCCGGGTGGTGACACGACTACAACTTGAGCTATCGAGACTGGCGCTGCCACTGGCGGTGAGCTTGCCATCGGCGTCTTCATCATAGTCACGGGTCATCGTTCGTCCCTGCGACTGCGAAATGAGCTTCACGTCGCCAACCGGGACGAGGGTGTAGGCATCCTCAGCCAGCGACACCGCAACCTCGTCTGCGGTGAGATCCTCGATGCCAATACAAATTGCGGGATCTTCCTCGGCTCCGGCAGCTAGAGGGCAGCAGAAGAGCAGAGAAGCAAGGGCTAGGGACGGTAAACGACGCATGACAAATCCTCCTGAGGCTAATACTTTCAACTTCTCTGGATCAACCTACGCTTTCTCTCTGTCTTCGTCAACCGATCAGCGGTAGTCAAGCTCCGCAGCAATCCCTGGTAGCCGTGAGGGTAGGGCGCCGTGGGGTGGGTCAGAAGTGCTGGGCCTAGAGGAACGCGGGGCAACAAAAAACCCCCGCCCGCGAGGAGTACCCTCACGGGCTGAGCCTCTCGGAGCAGGCGGCCAAGCCTCGCTCGGGGGGCGCGGAGTTTAGCCATCGCTGGGGGTACCGCTGAAGACCTACATGGAAGACCGTCGGCTGGAGACTGCGGTTGAGCTATTGCGCCACGAAGATCTGCGGATCAGAGAAATCAGCAAGCTGATGGGCTGTTATTCGAACGTTTCGGTCTTCAGCCGCGCTTTCACGCGCTGGAGCAATCTGCAGGCGAAAACACTGCGCCAACAGCTACAAGCCAAGTCGCCACTGCCCAGCGTGCCGACCAGCGAGATGCTGACCCGAGGTTTTTGGTACCCGGCGATGCTGGGCAAATTGGATGCGGAGCAAGAATATCGATTCTGCCGCCATGTCCAGGCGCTCTACCCCAAGAGCCTCAGCCTTGCCACCGCGGAGTCGAATGACAGCTCCGCGCCGCGCCCGGAGCGCGTTGACGGACGCCTGCTTGAGCGCTGTAGGGGCGAAGAGATCTGGCAAGAGATCGCCGATCGACCGCAACAACAGCAACGCCAGCGGGTACTGGGGGTGGAGTTGCGTAGCACCGAATTTTTCGACCTCCTGGTCCGCAGGAGCCGCGAGGAAGGCCGCAAAGACCGCCAACGAGGGGTCGATATCGCCCTCTTGGCCCTCGACACCATCGACGCCAGTTCTGACTTGTTGACCGAGGACCCCGCGGAGTTGCATGCCAGAGGCTGGGCCTGGGTCCAGAACTCCTGACATACCCTTTTTCTCAAATGTCCGGTTGAGCCTCTCCGGAGGTGTTCCGAGGCCCTGGGAAGGCCAGGCTCCGGGGTGGCGCCTTCTTGATCGCGAACCGCATCCGTAGCTCGGTGCCGGGGAAGTGGGTGGCGGTAGCGTTGAGTTCTTCGCAGACGGCGGCGATCGCCGCCGTCTTGTGGGGAGAGCTGAGCGGGTCGATGGAAAGGAGCAGCACGGTGTCGGTAACCTCCATATCGCCGCCGGCCGCGAAAGCGCTTTGGATCAGGGTGCGTCCCTCCTGCTCGGTGCGGCGGTAGTGGGGTGATAGGAGCCGGAGAAGATCACCTTCGGCCTGGTAGGCGACCATCTTGAGAATATCGGTGAGGTGCTTGCGCTCGACGGACAGCTTGATGACATCCGCTTCGACGACCTCTTGGACGGGGACGCGGACGGGGAGGGTCGCGCGCTGGTTCTCGAGTTCGGTGATCTGCTCTATCGCTGCCCGGACCCTGGCGGAGATGGCGGCGTTGGCGATCTTGAATCCGCGCATCGTGCGCCGCCGATCCTCGCGGTTTTCAAGAGCAGCGATCCCGATGTGGGCCCGGAGCTGCTCGAGATGTGCGTGAGCTTTGCGCAGCTCTGCATTGATCTTGCCGCGCTCGGGATTCGGCACATCGCGGGCAGCGTCCGCTGGCTCGGTGCCATAGTCCACCAGGGCATCGAGTGCGAATTCTTCGCGCAGGTATTTGAAGAAGTTCTCTTGCCTCCAACGATCGAACATGCGGTAGGCGACCTCGAGTGTGGAGAGGTCGCGGCGGGAGGTGATGATGGACGTCTGGTGGCCGTTGTCGCAGAGGCGGGTGACCTGGCGCAGGTACAGCCGCTTGCGCTTCTTCCTCGGGCCATACTCGAGGTAGATACGCTGATCGGCGAGGAGGTACTCGAGCTTCCGCCCGTGGATCGTGTCCTTGATCTGCCCGAACTTGCTCAACGGCACCGGACGAAAGGGGGCCTTTCGGTATGTGAGGATGTCGAACTTCTTGGCGATGAGCTTCGCAAACAGCTTCGGGCTCCAACCCCCACGGTCGAAGACGACGGTGACTCGCCGGTCTCCGAGTAGCTTTCGTACCTCTTCGAGAATGAGGGGAAGCATCGTCGCAAGCCCCTTGTTGGCCTCGGTGGGGACCACGAAGAGAGGCTCGCTCTCAGCATCGTTGACCCAGTAGTCGGTGGTGGCCGGCATCGCGATCCGCATCCGCGCTACGTGTGTCTTGGGAATCTCTCGGCCACCGTGGTAGGCGCGCACATGCCCGTCCACGTAGAGGAAGCCCATGGCATGGCCCCTGGTGGCGACCCGGCGCTGAGCGAGGGCGCGACCGAGATCCGCGGCCAGGCCATGCGCGGCCAGCCGAGCGAGCTTGTTGCGCAAGGTTTTCACTTCCGGCGCTCGGTCGAGCCCGAGAAGCTGACCCAAATGCCGGGGTGAGCGCTCCTTGAGCCCTTCGGGTCGCTTGACCCGCAACAGTGCCATCAGCAGCAGGGTTACCAGAGTGGTGCGCAGCCCATAGAAGGCCGGCCCGATGCTGCCGTACAGCTCCTGCGCGATGGAGAGCACGCCGCTGTCCACCAGGGCGGGAATCGCCAGCAGAGCACCGGCGCCCGGTAGCTGGGTCGCCGCTCCGAAGATCGGCGCCGCATCATCGAGGAATCCCAGCCTCGCCAGCAGCCGATCGCTGGCGCGATCCGCTGGATCGAGGTCCAGCGAGAGGGGAACCTGATCTTGCTCGGACGCAGAAGCGGACAGTTTTGGGTCCGCAGCCGCTGGGTCACCGCCACCCTCAGCGTCGAGCGCAAGATCCGCAGTTTTCAGGGGGCCGTCGACCTGCTGCTCATCAGAGGCGGACAGTTTTGGGTCCGCACTCTCGAAGGGCATCGTCATCTGCACTACCGACCGCTCTTTCCAGCCCAGGCGCTTGGCGAGCTTGCGAACGGCCTTCTCATCGATGCCCAGCCGCCGGCCAATCTCGCGATTCGACACACCCTCGGCCTTCCAGCCGTTGACCGCGTCCAGGCGGCCCTGCGCTACCCGAGACTGACCCCGGGGAAAACCGCGCGGCCGGCCCAGAGCAGCCAGCCCACCTTCTTCGAAGCGGCGCTGATTCCGGCGCACAGTCCGCACATCACAAGCGAACGCAAGGGCCACCTCGCGTTGCTGTGCCCAGCCCAATTCAACGAGACTCACCATCGCGTGGGCCTCGCCTGTCCTGTCGCCGGCAGCGAAGTGAGCGAGCGGCATGCCGCTGACCACCACCACCCGATAGCCGCCCCTCTGCTGGAGGCGGCAGCGGTCGTTGATCACCACAACCCCATCGGGGACCCCGGCGTGGTCTGGGAACAGGACGGTGTGCTCGCTCGTCAGTGCCATGCTCGATCATGCCTCGGCACCGAAAAAAGCGGACAGTTTTGGGTCCGCACCACCTCTGAGGGGCGGTCCTGTGTTTTCAGAGGGTTAGGAGGGGTAGGTCAGGAGGTCTGGGGTCGGCAACGCTCGCCGTCTGGCGCTCGATTTACCCGGCGCCGAACAGGCTTTCAACCGGGCAGAAATAGACCTGGCGTCGCGACTTGGGGGCCGAGCGCTCTTTGCCAAGGCCGAGATCTGGCTCTGCCGGGCAGGTCTCCGCCTCGATCAGCGGCGTTTCGATGAGGCGCTCGAACTGGTCAGTCTGGCAGTACCAATTCTCGACAAATCAGATGATCTACACCGGCTTGTCGAAGCCCGGATCTTCCGGGCTCGCGTTCGCTGCTATAGCGGTGATGTCGAAGTAGGTGAAGAACTCGGAGGACTTATCCGCAGATTGGCGAAGAATCCAGACATGCGGCTCGAGTTTTCTGCCCTCACACTTCTCGCTTCGGCCCAAGCCTTGAGTGGCCAGCATCAGCTTGCTCATGCCACGGTGGACCGGGCCAAGGAGATTGCTGCTGGTCTCTCCGACCTGTCTTCATTCTGCTTACTGGACTGGCTAGAAGGCTTGGTGGCCAGTGCCCAAGGAGAGATTCCGGCCGCCAACGCTCTCCTGCTTTCTGCTAAGGCAGGCTTCCAGCGCTCTGGTGCCTTTGGCCATATGGCGAGCGTGGCTTTGGACCTGGCAATCCTCTATGACAGCCAGGACCGCTACCCAGAGGTGATGAGCCTGATGGCCGAGTCCCTGCCGATCCTCCTTGCACTCAAACTCGACAGTGAGTCCACCGAGGCGCTCGCCTTGCTGGAGAAAGCGATCAAATCGGGCGAACGCCTGTTGGAGAAACTGATGCAGGTCAGGATGGCTCTTCAGACAGTCCTCCGGCTACCACCCTTGCTGATCGCACCTGTCTAGCCGTGCCCTAGCCTTGATCAGCCGAGAGGATCGGCGCTAGGGTAGAACCCAGAGGGGTAGGCGTTCGAGTAGCACCCGAGAGCATAGGCGATAGGTAGATACCCTGTCGGCGCTGGGTACCGCACACCCTTCAAAGTCGAATTCCCCATAGCTAACTCCTTCTTCCGGTCGGCGCAAGCCGGCTCGGCATGATCCGGCTGCCCTATTGGAGGTGGTGAACCCTAGCGGGAATCCAGCCTCTTGCACATCCCAAGTGCTAACTGACCCTGCCGATAGCACACGAAAAAGGTCAATAGCTGAGTTCTGGAACCGGTGGGACCCGCGGGACGGGCGAAGCCGGCGAGCATCTTGCTCGCGCGGCGTTTCAGACTTTGGCTACGCCGCAACAGAAGATCTCGACAGCAAGAACGACCGCCACCGCAGCCGGTCACCCTGTGGAGATCACCGTGCAAGACCCCGAGTTCAAGACCACCCCCCAGCCACCACCCGGCTGGCGCTACTCGTCCAATGGCCGGGCGACTCTCGACAAGGACTACGCCTTCGCCCACTGGCGTGAGGCGCTGATCTTTGTCGAGTTGGTGCTCTACCTCGGCGAGCTGGCCGGCTTGCAGCCGGGGATCGTGATCTGCGGCTCGCGGGTGGCGATCAAGCTTGGGGCTGATGAAGTTCAGTTCGCTCGCCTTCTCGACGCGCCTTGAATGGGTGGGCACCAGACTTTGTGGGTGGGTGCCCGCGTCCCTCCCCCTCCGGGCCGGAGATTGCTGTCGCCGGTCCGGAGGTACTTTTTCTATCTCTCACCTCGAAGGAAGGATCGCGATGAAACCAGAACGCATTCAACTCGGCCTCAAGAGCCTGATCCACTGGCGCCAGTCTGGCGAGACGGAGCAAGCCATCGTCCGTCATTACCGCTTTGTCGACTCGGCCGCGACCGTCCGCTTCCTGCGCGAAAGCCTGGAGCTGGCGGAGCACCAGCAGCTGCCGATCGAGCTGCACCTGAAGAACGACGCGCTGAGTGCGCGGCTGCCCGGCGATTCAGCCTCTGAGCTGACTGAAAGGCACTTTTCTTTGGCCAGAGCGATCGAGAGCAGAGCCCTCGGCGTCACCTTGGTGATCCGCGGTGAGTAGCCAGCGGCAGAACGGCCGCTCGCCCGACAGCCTGCCGATAGGCGATCACGAGCTAAGGCGGCTGGTGCATCAATGCACCGACCGGCTTCTCGAGGTTGAGAGGCTGCTCAATGTTCCCCGCCTGCACCGGCTCACCGGCACCAAGATCAGCAGATCGACCCGTCCCGTGGATCTTGGTGCGATCCTCCTGAATGGCCTCTATCAATGCTCCGTCAAGCCTGCGGCAGCGACGCTCCAGGTGATCGAGATGGCGATAGATCCCGACTGCGGGGTTTCAGACCAAGCCACAGAGATGCTCTTCGACTTGCTCCTACACCCGCTGACACCTCCAGACGCGGAGGAAACGGCACCGGGGATACGCGATGACGATTGGGAGGAAGAATCATGATCCGCGATGCCAGGGACCCATCTGACCCAGCGCTGGCCGGATCCTCCGCCGAGCTGTGCTTGGGAAGCGAGGCCACGCTGTGAGTGACCCGCAAGACACCAATTTCTACTTGCTCAAGTTCATGGAAGAGGTCACGGAGAACTTCGAGACGGACGAGTTCGAGAGCTACCCCCAAGAGATCCAGAACAGCCTGCGGGCTCTGCATCACGGCGTGCTCTCGAAGATGTACCAGGCCAAGGTGCAGGATGCTGAGCTGAGCAGTTTCATCGAGCCTTTTCTGGCGGCGATCGAGGCCGCGACCAAGAGCCTCGCCGGACCACAGGATCGTACTAACGAGGCCGCCACTTACGAGCCAGCAAAGCCATTCGACGCCCACCCGCTGAAGCTCACCATGCCTGATGGCACCCTAGAAGGTGAGGTCTTCTGCCTCTACCTCAACCATCCCTTCCGAGAATCTTGTTTGTCCGAACTCTCACCCGCCCGCTCTGAGCTGGTGCGCCGCTTCGGCATCCTGATGTACACCGCGCTGGGTGCGCCGGCAATCTCCGGGCACGACCGAGAATGGGAGGTCCGCGGTGGACTGCTCGACATCGAGCGCGCATTGCGGGCGTTCGATATGTACTCGGACTATGGCCAGACACCGCTGAGCGGACCACTCAAGGGCTGGTGTAATCGCCTGCAGGTGATTGCCACCGAAATGCGCGAGGCTTTCGGCCGGCTGCCCGGCGAGCTGCCGGGCTCGGCTGCTGCCCAAGGAAGGTCTCCTATCCACGGCTGACGATCGATGGCAGGGGGCTAAGGCACTGCCGATATACTACGACCCGGAAACCGGCGACAGCTGGTCTGGCCTCGATCGCAGACCGAATTGGCTGAGAGAGCGGCCCGGCGAGACAAACTGAGAATACGCTGCAATCTTTGGCAGCCGTGAGTGCGGAGTTCTTGAGTCGAGGCTGGTGGGCGAAGAGTTTTCTTCGCTCTTTGGTAACAAAAAGGCCCGGGCAAACGACTATGAAGAAATAGGGGAGCGATCTCGAATAGTTCGACTGTTATTCACTGTAGTTCCAGGAGGTTCATCATGCGTTCTAAGCTATCCGCCAGCTTGATCCTACTCACCGTCTTTTCTATGCCCCGGTCGTTGCGGGACAGCGCATCAATACTTTGCTCAATTCTCTGGGTACTGGCAAGAGCGACGAATGGGGAACCATCAGCTTCTTTACCGACAATGCCGAGGAGGTGCTCTGCCTGAGTGTCACTTCCCGTACCGACCCGCCGCAGTTTAACCCCCGCGCGGTGCGGGTGCGGGTGGAGTACGGGGCAAGTGAAAAGGCCGGCAAGCGCTCTAAGGCGCTCAAGTTCCGCCTCAAAGGCCGCGCCGAGAAGCTCGATAGTGGTCGTCTGGTCTGGTCGAACTGCATTGCTCGACCCGAGGTTTCGGCGGACGATCTGCTCTATGTCGAGGTGCTGCCTTTGCAGCGTCAGCAGAAGCTGGCCGGGGACAGCAATCCTGGAGTGGTCAACCGCATCAGCATGCCCGTACCGGGGGTTAGCTTTGGCGCTGAAATCCGCCGAACAGGGACTTCAGTGATGACCTGGGTGCCGCTCGAGAATCGCAACTTCGACCTGGACGGCAGTCAGCTAGACGAAGTGGAGAAAGCATCTTCCGGCGACTAGGCACTCAGACCGAGCGGGTGATGCCACCGTCGACGCGCAGGTTCTGGCCGGTGATGTAGGCCGCGGCCGGCGATACCAAGAAGGCGGCAGTGGCGCCGATCTCGTCGACCGAGCCGTAGCGGCCGGCCGGGATCTTGGCTAGGACTTCTTCGCTTTCCGGATAAGAGTCGATATATCCCGGCAAAATGTTGTTGATGCGGATGCCGTCGCCCGCGTATTGATCGGCATAGAGTTTGGTGAAGCTGCCCAGGGCTGCTCGCAGGCTGGCCGAGATGGGAAACCCAGGATCGGGCTCGTAGGCGGCGAAGGTCGAGATGTTGACAATCGCGCCCCCACTCTGGCGGCGCAGGATCGGCGTCACTAGCTGGCACATCCGCACTACGTTGAGCAGCACCAGGTCGAGGCCTTGGTGCCATTGCTCGGCGCTGAGTTCGAGTAGGGCGCCCTTGGCCGGGTGGCCAGTGTTGTTGACCACCGCGTCGAGGCGGCCCCAACGCTCTTCACACAGCTTCACCAGCGCCTTCAGATCGTCGTTCGAGGTCACCGAACCGTTGATCGCCACCGCGCGGTCTTGACCGAGTTCCTGTGCCAACTCAGTGGCGCCGCCGCCGTTCGACATCAAGGCCAAGCGAAATCCATCTTTGGCCAAGGCGCGGGCGATCGCCGCCCCCATACCCTTGCCGGCGGCGGTGACGATGGCAGCTTTCTGTGACATGCGCGGCGACTCCCTGTTTCGTAGTTGCAAGGTACGGACGCAGCATAGCGGATTGTGGAGAGCGTAACTACGGCGCTGTGGCCGGGGTGGGCGGGCGTCTCTTCCTCGCCGTCTCCGGACTAGTTACTGACTTCGATCAAGGCCGAACGGCTGCTGATCAGCTAGTGGGTGGGCACCACAGACAGTTGGCGCAGTAGCCGCCAACGCACTGTGGCAAACAGGGACAGATCTTCGTGCATTGTTCGTCGTAGGTACATTGCCGTTTCTCGGCCAGGTTGGCGATCTCCATCCAGCCGGCGTCTTGCGGGCTGGGGGTGGCGGCGTCGCAGAGCGGAGCCGGCTGCGGCTGCGGCTGCGAGACCAGCAGCTCGGGCGCCTGGTCGGTGATCGGGGTGTCTGGGGTATCTGGGGTGGCCTGTAGCGGCAGGCAGATCAGGAGCAAACTAGCGAGCAGGGCAAGTTTCGGGGTCAAGCTACGATGGGTCATCAGAACCTCCAAGGTGTATGGGTCACGGTGTACTAAGTACGGTGATTCGAGTCGACGGAAGAAGAGACGTTGATCAGTATAGAGCACGCCTGTGACTTCTCTGGGCCGGGTGCAAAGGCCGGGGCGAGACTCTAGGTTGGCGAAATTTCTCTGCTCTCCAGGCCCCGCCAGCAGCGAAAAATCAATGCCAATCGTGACTGGGGGTCGGTGCGAGCTGCTCGATGGGCCAGAACTTTTCCGCTCTGACCGATAGCGAGCCGTCTTTCTTTTGCAGAATCCCTTCGATGACCAGGCCCGGGGAGCGGGTGATCAGCAGGCGCTGGCGTTGCAGTAGGTCGGGGCGTACCAACGCTTGGGCCATGCCGGTTTCGTCTTCCAAGGTGATGAACAGCATGCCCTTGGCGGTGCCGGGGCGTTGGCGGACGATCACCGAGCCAGCAAAACGCACCCGCTTGCCGGCCGGGTGCGCCGGTAGCTCGGCGGTGCTCAACACTCCCTGTCCCTTGAGTTTTTGGCGGGCGTAGGCGATCGGGTGATGGCCGACGGTGAGGCCGGTGGAGGAGAAATCGGCGACGGTTTGCTCCAGCGGCGTCATCTCGGCCAGCGGCGAGGGGGTGCGCGCCGGCTCAGCGGCGAAGAGCGGTCCGGCGCTGCGCCCCAGACGGGCCGCTTGCCATTGCGCTTCGCGGCGGCTCAAGCCGAAGCCGGCCAGGGCGCCGGAGTAGGCCAGTTTGTCGAGCTGGTCGTGGCGTAGCCGGCAGCGATGGGCGAGATCCTCGGCGCTGGAGAAAGGTTGCTGCCGTCCCTCGGCTTCGATCCGCAGACCGACCTCGCGGGGTAGCCCGCGGACGTAGCGTAGGCCGAGGCGGATCGCCCCAGGAGGGCGACGCCGTCGATCTGGCGGTAGCTGCTCTTCGTCGTCGCGATCTTCCCAGCTGCAACGCCACTGGGAGCAGCGCACGTCTACCGGCCGTACCACCACGCCGTGGCGGCGGGCGTCTTGGATCAGGGTTGCCGGATGGTAGAAGCCCATCGGCCAGGCGTTGAGCAGCGCCAGGGTGAAGGAGGTCGGGTGGTGCACCTTGAGATAGGCGCTGGCGTAGGCGATCAGCGCGAAGCTGGCGGCGTGCGATTCGGGGAAACCATAGAGGGCGAAGGAAGTGATCGATTGCACGATCTGGTCTTGTGCCTGGCCGACGATGCCGCGCCGGGTCATGCCGCGGCGCAGCCGCTCTTCGATCGATTCCATCCGCTCGGCGGAGCGTTTGAAGCCCATCGCTCGGCGCAGTTCCTCGGCTTCGCCGCCACTGAAACCAGCCGCCACCATGGCCAGGCGCAGCAGCTGCTCCTGGAAAATCGGTATGCCCAGGGTGCGTTCCAGGATCGGCTGCAGGCTGGGGTGGGGATATTCCACCGGTTGGCGGCCTTGGCGGCGCTCGAAAAAGGGATGCACCATACCGCCGACGATCGGTCCGGGACGGATGATCGCCACTTGGATCACCAGATCGTAGAAGCGCCGCGGCGCGTTGCGCGGTAACGAGGCCATCTGTGCCCGGCTCTCGATCTGGAACACCCCCACCGTATCGGCGCGGCGCAGGGCGCGGTAGACCGCCGGATCGTCGGCTGGCAGGTGGGCCAGGTCGAGGTTGACCTTCTCCTTGGTGCGCACCAACGGTACTGCCTCTTCGAGGGCGTTCAACATGCCGAGACCGAGCAGGTCGACTTTGATGATGCCCAGGTCGGCGCAGTCGTCCTTATCCCACTGCACGACGACTCGACCGGGCATCGAGGCGGGTTCGAGCGGTACCACCTCGTCGAGCCGGCCGGCGGCGATCACCATGCCGCCGGAATGTTGACCCAGGTGGCGCGGCAGGTTGTGGACCTGCTGCCACAGTTTGCCGAAAAGTTGCACCCGGCGCTCCTCGGGATCGAAACCGGCGGCGCGCAGCTCGTCCGGTAGTGAACGTTGATCGCCGCGGCTGGCGTCGTAGCGCATCGAGCCGAGTTGCCGCGACAGCTTACCGATTTGCTCGGTGGAGAAACCCAGTGCCTTGCCCACTTCGCGGGCCGCCAGCCGGTCGCGGTAGGTGATCACATTGGCGGTCATCGCCGCGCCGTGGGGGCCGTAGCGTCCGTAGACGTATTGGATCACCCGCTCGCGCTTCTCTCCTGATGGCAGGTCGAGGTCGATGTCAGGCCACTCGCCGCGCTCCTCGGAGAGGAAGCGTTCGAAGAGCAGATCCATCTTCACCGGATCGACGGCGGTGATCGACAGGGCGTAGCACACCGCGCTGTTGGCCGCCGAGCCACGCCCCTGGGCGAGAATGCCCTGGCGCAGGCAGAAGCGCACGATGTCCCAGACGATCAGAAAGTAGCCCGCCAGTTCGAGCTTCTCGATCACCGCCAATTCCTTGGCGATTTGCTCCTGAGCGCGAGCGCTGAAAGGGCGGAAGCGGGCACGGGCGCAATTCCAGGTCACCTCGCGCAAGTAGGAGCTGGCGCTCTCGCCCGGTGGCAGCGGATAGGCGGGAAAGCGGTAGCCCAAGTCGGCGAGGGTGAAGCTGCAAGCCTCGGCCAGGCGCAGGCTCTCGTCCAGCGCTGCCGGCAGGTCGGCGAATAGCTCGGCCATCTCGGTGGCGCTCTTCAGATGCCGTTCACGCTCCATCGCCAGCTGGCGGCCAGCAATGTCCAGGTGGGTGCCGTGGCGCAGGCAGGTGAAGACATCGTGCAGCGGCTTGTCCCGGCGCCTGGCGTAGCGCACGCCGTTGGTGGCGACCAGCGGCAAGCGCAGGCGTTGGGCGAGGGCCAGCAGAGCTTGGTTGCGGTGCTCCTCGTCGCGCAGCCGGTGACGCTGCAATTCGACGTGCAAGCGGCCGTCGAAGGTTGCCGCCAGCTGCTCGAGCACCTGCCGGGCGGCCCCCAGATCCCGCGCCAACGCCTGGCTCAGTGGCCCTTCCGGCCCGCCGCTCAGGCAATGCAGTCCAGCGGCATGCTCGGCCAACATCTGCCAGCTGACCCGCGGGTCGCCCTTGGGCCGATCGCGGGCGGCGGCGGTGAGCAGTCGGCAGAGGTTGCGGTAACCCTGGTGGTCACGGGCCAGGAGGGTCACCCGCTGAGCGCTGATCGATTGTCGACTGGCCTCGCGGCGGGTGATCCGCGAGCGTGGCCCGGCGCCGCGAGACAGGTCGTCGATCAGCGCCACCTCCGCGCCCACCAGCGCCCGCAGGCCGGCTTCCTTAGCCGCTTTGTGCAGCCGCGGTGCGCCGTAGACTCCGCCCCGGTCGGTCAGCGCGATCGCCGGCAGGCCGAGCTTGGCGGCTTGCTCGACCAGATCCTCCGGCGGCGAGGAGCCATCGAGAAATGAAAACGCTGAGATCGCATGCAACTCGGCATAGCGCCGCGGTGAGCGCTTGGGAGGCCGGCTGTAGGTGCGCCGCCGCAGGTTTTCCTTGCGCGCGCCGGGCCCCAGGGCGCGCCGTTTGCCGTCGCCACTGCTGCTGCCGAGGTTGCGGGGGGGAGGGGTGGTGAGGGTGGGTGGGGGCATGAGTTGGGCGTTTGAGGGTTCTTGGTCAAGGGATTAGTTTAGGCGTAAGTAGAGCGTAAGTCAAATTGGCCGACAACCCAATTTCTTGGATTTGCCGCTGTGTTTACGATTCGCTGCTGTCGAGAAGGGCGATAGGATGGCGCGGTCCGATCTACGAATCAAGCAGGTATGAGCCAAGCAAGATAGTGAGGAGCAAGGATGAGTGAGATCTACGTTGTGCAAGTCGAACTCGAGAATGTCCATCCACGCATATGGCGCAAACTGGAGATCCGAGTGAATGCCACCTTCTGGGCTCTGCACTGCGCGATTCAGAATGTGATGCCGTGGCAGGACTACCACCTCCACGAGTTTCGCTTTCCAGTCGGTGATGTCGATATGCAGATTGGGATAGTCGATCCTGGGCCGGATCTGGACCTGGAGTTCCTGACCAGCTGGGGCAGCCTGGTGAAGGATTGGTTTCCATCGTTGCCGAGTCAATGTCTGTATGTCTATGACTTCGGTGACAATTGGCAGCATCGAGTAACGCTGCAGGAGCGCAAGGAGGGGCGCCAAAATGTCCGCTATCCACACTGCGTCGGTGGAGAAGGCAGGTGCCCGCCAGAGGATGTCGGCGGCATCCCCGGATTCACTCGCTTCAAGGAGGCCATGGCAGACCCAGAGCACGAAGAGCATCAGGATCTCATCGATTGGTTCGGCTCGGTCTGGAAGGAGCTGAAGTTTGATCCGGGGTCAGTAAAGTTCAGCTCGCCAACCCGTCGGCTACGAGAGGCTGGCCTTGGTCAGGAATGACCTGAAGCGCTACGCGCCGAGGGGTCGGAGGGTTGCGGCCGATCACCTAATCCACTGATCGATGAGCCCTGGGGAGTCCGCCGATCCCACCTCGGGGACCTCAATAGTGTCATCATCAACCTCATGGCCCACCTTGAGTAGGTGCGGCCCTACGTGCGAGCGAGGGCAGAACCGAGTTAGACCCACTAGTCACCAGGACCATCACTTCAGGGAAGCACCGACATGAGCGAGTTCGATACAGCCACTTTGCTTTGGGTCGACCGCGACTCTTTCTCCCAGGAAGCCGATGCCCGGCAGGCAGCCGGAAAGCTCTCAGAAGCAGGGCGCGAGCAGCTCGAAAGCTGGCGCCGCGACGGCTATCTGGCGCTGCGAGGCGCTATCGCGCCGTCTTTGATCGATGCGTTGCTCGACGATTACGAACAAGCGTAGCGCGACCGCCCGCCGGTCCAGGTGTTGGTCGAGGGCAAGGGTGATCAGCTCTTTGCCAACGTTGCGCCGCGGCAGGAACTCACTCATCACCACTTCCGTATCAACGACTTCCACGAGCATTCCGCCGCCGCTCGCCAGATCATGTTCGATGAGCGGGTGGTCGGTGCCCTCAGCGCTATCTTCGATGCGCCACCGGTGGCCATGCAGAGCCTGCTCTTCGAATTTGGCAGCGAGCAGCGCATCCACCAGGATTTCCCCTACGTTTCGGCGCAAATTCCGTCGCACTTGGTCGGCTGCTGGATTGCTCTCGAAGATGTCGACGAAGACAACGGGCCGCTGTTTTATCTGCCGGGATCGCACCGCGTGCCGTGCTTCGATTGGGGCGGCGGCAAGCTGATCTTCAGTGGCCGTGACGAAAGCCAGGTGGCCGCTTTCGAGGACTACCTCGAGCAGACCTGCGCCGCGGCTGGGCTGGAGAGAATCACCCTGCACGCCAAGAAGGGCGATGTGCTGCTCTGGCATGCCGCCCTCGCCCATGGCGGCTCGCCGGTGCATGACGCTGAGCGCACCCGCAAGAGTTTCGTCATTCACTTCTCGACCCGCGAAGCTTATCCCCGTGATCGCCGCTGGCCGCACCGCGAGCCGCAGATAGAGGAGATTGGCGGCGGCTTGCTTTACCTGCGGCCACCGGGGGCGAAGGCGGAGCGCGGCCTGCTACGCCGAGTCGCGGGGCGGCTGCGACGTGTCTTGCGCGGCTGAATCAGCGTGGAGATGAGTGGTACCTTGCGTGACTCACCTTCCTCGCGCTCTTCCCGCACCGCCGAGCGTACCGTGGCAGCCGCATCTTTGGGCTGAAGAAGATCCCAGAAATCGGCCGGCAGCCGATCACTACCCAGGCGGATGAGGCCGGCTGCGGCGAGATTTGCCAGTTCACCTTCGGTGTCGCGCGAGGGGCCCAGCACGGCAATCGGGCGTCCGTGTTCGGTGACTAAGATCTGCTCGCCAGCCTTGACCAGACGAAGGCTCTCAGAGAGTCGTGCCTTGAGTTCAGAAACCGACAGAGACTTTCCGGACAGATCCATCTGACTACTTTAGTCGTAGTCGTTTCTTCAGGCGAGCAAACTAGCGGATGCTATGCTGCCGGTTTCCATGTAGGAATCTCCCGCCTCGCCCTGTCCGCTTTCGGCTAGGTGCGTGTGGTGCGGGTGTCACCGAAGAATCGAGGTCGTGAGAACGTGATTCGCCGCAGACTGTGTGCCCTGATTGTTCTTGGAGTGGTAGCCGTCGGCCCCACCTTGGCCTTCGCGCAGCAGCCAAATACCCTCGATATCGGAGTCCTTGCCGACGAAATGGGCGCGCAATCAGAGCAGGCCCTCAGCCGCCTGGTCGACGAGATCACCGCGGTGGTAGGCACCGATGCGACGATCCGTTTCTCGGTCGAGAATCTGCTGCAGACGGACTACGACCTGGGTCGCGCGCAGGCGATGTATCAGGCTCTGCTCGACGGCACTCCAGATGTCATTCTGGCGTTTGGACCGGTCAGCGCGCAGGCCGTGGCCAGTCGATCTGACTATCCGAAGCCGACTATACTCTTCGGCGCCGTCAACCGTGACCTCGTCGCCTTCGACGAAGAACGGACCGGTTCTGGCATCAGCAATTTCACCTATGTCGTCACTTCGCAGTCCTACGCCAGCGATCTGGCGACTTTTCGCACCCTCCACGCTTTCGACAATGTGGGTGTGGCGTTGCCGGGGGATCAGCTAGCGGTGCTGCCGGTGCGGCAGGCGTTGGAGCGAGAGTTTGCCGCTTCAGGCGGATCGTTCGAGCTGATTTCCTACAGTTCTCCGGCCAGCCTCGACCCATATCTCGGTACCATCGATGCCTTCTACCTGGCCGACGGTTGGGGCATTCCCGAAGCTGAAATCCGCGCCATCGCGACCAAGCTGATCGAACACCGCATCCCCTCGTTTTCGGGATCGCGTCGTCAGGACGTTGAGATGGGGCTCATGGCCACGACCCATCCCGAGGAGAACGTCACTCAGCTGTTCCGGCGCATCGCCCTTCATGTGGAGGCGGTGGCAAATGGTGAGGATCTCTCCGAGCGTCCCATCTTTGTCGATTTTTCCGAGCGCTTGACGGTGAACTTCAACACCGCCCAACGAGTCGGCGTTCCGCTGCGCTACAGCCTGATCGCGACGACTGAATTTGTCGGTGATTTCGTCAATGTTCTGGCCGAACAGACTTACGAACTCGCCGATCTCGTGGATCAGGCCCTGGCTGAGAACCTGGTCATCAGAGCCGGGCGCCGAGATGTCGATCTGGCACAGCAGGAGCTACGGGTGGCTCGTAGCTCCTACCTCCCGGCGCTCTCGGCGCAGGGCACGGCCAGCACGGTCGACCAGCGCTTGGCGGAAATTTCCGGCGGCCAGAATCCGCAGTACTCAACCTCGGCCTCGATGGTCTTGAACCAATTGCTCTATTCTCCCGGCGCGCGCGCCAACATCGACATCCAGCGAAAGCTGCTCGAGGCTCAGCAACAGAACCTGCGCGCGGCGGAGCAAGACCTGGTTCTGGAAGCTGCGAATGCCTTCTTCAACGCGCTCACGGCGAGAGCCAGCGTTCGCATCCAAAGCGAGAATCTAGAAGTTACCAGGCGAAATCTCAGGGTCGCGGAATCGAACTTTTCGGCCGGCCAGTCTGGGCGAGGAGACGTGCTACGCCTGCGCAGCAATGCTGCTCGCGACATGCAGTCGCTGATCGAGTCGATCAATCGACTAGAGCAGGCGTTCTATACGATCAATGAGCTGTTGGACAACCCGGTCAATCGGCAGATTGACATCCGCGATCCTCTAGACGATGGAGATCCCTCCTCGAGGGAGGGATTCGGCCAGCTGAGTGCCTTAATGGACGATCCCTCTAGTCGCGTACTTTTTGAAGACTATCTGGTGGCCAAGGCGCTTGAAAACGCGCCCGAACTCACTGCCATCGACTTCAATCGGGCAGCCGTGGACCGCACTATCGCGCTGCAGGGCAAGCAGAGATTCCTGCCGCAGATTGCCGCCTTTGCCCAATATGATCACACCATAGATCAAGGAGGCGCGGGGACTCCAGACTCGGCCCTTCCCTCCCAGGACGGCTTCTACAGTGCTGGCGTGAACTTCTCTTTTTCGCTTTTCGATTCCAATTTGCGGAACATTGACCGCCAGAGCGCTCAGTTACAACGCGATCAACTGGACTTGAATCATCAGTCGACAACGCTGGCCATCGAAAAACGCGTCCGCGACGTAGTCTTGGAATTGATCAACCAGCTCACCAACATCGAGCTATCCGGCGTCTCGGAGGAGGCCGCCGCCGAGAGCTTGGAGCTAACCCAGGCTGCCTACAGCTATGGCTCGGTGGGTGTGGTGGACCTGCTCGACGCGCAAACCAATCTGTTGCAGGCGCAACAGGCTCAAGTCAGCGCTGCCTATGGTTTTATGTCGACCGGGATGAGTCTCGGTCGGTTGGTGGGCCATTTCTTCATTCTCAGTTCGGAGGCCGAGAACCAAGAGTTCTTTGGCGGCTTCCAGGCTTTTTCGGGAATAGCATCGAGGTGACAAACCTGACCATGAAAACACCCAGAATCCGAAGCGCGCTATTAGGTGGAATGGCGCTGCTCGCCGCGGCATGTGGCAGCAGCGAGGTGGAAGAGGAGCGAGCCCCGCGGCCGGTGCGCCAGCATGTGGTGGGCTATGCCGAGGGCGCCGTGGCTCGCACCTTCAGCGGCACCGCCGAAACCGGAAGAATCGTCAATCTCAGTTTTCGCAGCGGCGGCGTGATCACCAAGTTCGATGTTCGGCTAGGGCAAACGGTCCGCGCTCGTCAACTGCTCGCTCGCCTCGACAACGTCGCCGCGCGACTCGCCTATGAACAGGCCATCTCGGCGCTGAATAGCGCTGCCTCGCAGATGAACACCGCCAAGTTGGCGCTCGACCGAACCCGTTCCCTGTACGAGGTCGGCACTGCTTCGCTCGGTGATTTGGAGAGCGCCAAGAATTCGTTCCGTACCGCCGAGGCCAGTCACGAGTCGAATCGAAGGAGCGTCGAGATCCAGCAGGATCAGCTCCAGTTTGGCTTCATCTACGCTCCCGAAGCGGGCACCATTGCCGCCGTGACCGCCGAGATCAACGAGAATGTGAGCGCCGGGCAGACGGTCGCGGTGCTCAATGCCGGCAGTGAGATGGAAATCGCCCTGGGGCTGCCCGAGAGTGTGATCAATCGAGTGAATTCGAGCATGGAGGTCGGAGTCTCGTTCTCTGCGCTGCCCGATCAGCCCTTCAGCGGGCGGGTTACGGAGGTTTCGCCTTCGGTCGATTCTTCGACGGCGACCTATCCGGTACGCATCACCATCGACGATCCGTCGGTGGACATTCGCACCGGGATGGCGGCCAACGTGGTGTTCGACTTTGGCTCCGGGGAGCCGGCCAATAGTGCGTTGGTGGTGCCATCCAACTCGGTTGGCGAAGACTCCCAGGGTCGCTTCGTTTTTGTGATTCAGCGCGGCGAGGGTGACCATGCCGCGGTGCAAAAGCGGCACGTTACGGTCGGTCCGCTGACCGCCGAGGGCTTTGTGATTCGGGAGGGCTTGGACGCTGGTCAGTCGATCGCTACCGCCGGCCTTCAGACTCTCTTGGACGGCCAGCTTGTGCGGGTCCAATAGGAGCGATGGAGGATGAACCTAGCCCGGTTTTCCATTGAGAAGAGCAGGATCACCGTCATGGTCCTGGCCACCATCGTCATCATGGGATTGGTCACCTACGGCGGCCTTGCTCGCGACAGCATGCCGCCATACACCGTGCGAGTTGCCACGGTTGTTTCTTCTTTTCCGGGAGCAAGTCCCGAGCGGATAGAACAGCTGGTTACCGACAAGATAGAAAAAATTACCCAAG
Source organism: Candidatus Multivoradales bacterium (assembly GCA_965248925.1). Lineage (GTDB taxonomy): Bacteria > Acidobacteriota > Thermoanaerobaculia > Multivoradales > J023 > CBDFLE01. The sequence goes on from CBDFLE010000006.1 coordinate 4,886,048, forward strand.
AACTGCCGGAGCTCAAAGAAGTCACGAGTACTTCGCGCACCGGCTTGTCGATTGTCTCCGTGACTCTCAAGAACGAAGTCGATCCGAAGCAGTTACAACCGGTCTGGGACCGCCTGCGCCGCAAGCTGCAGCAGATGGACGATCTGCCGTCCGGCGTCTCCCCCAGTCTCAAAGACGACGGCATCGGCGATGTCTACGGCATCGTCGTCGCGCTGACCAGCGATGGTTTTTCCTACGGCGAAATGAGGGACCGGGCAGATGAGCTGCGCAATGCGCTGATCAGACTCGAAAGTGCCGCCAAGGTCGAAATCGGTGGCATCCAAGACGAGCGAGTGTTCGTCGAGTTCGACAACGCGTCCCTGCGCGAGTACAACCTCTCCGCAAGTATTTTGCAGAATTCGATCGGCGCCACGAACATCCTCAGTTCCGGCGGCCAGATCAATCTCGAAGACGAACGGATAGTCCTCGAGCCGACCGGTAACTTCAATGCCATCGACGACATCAAGAAAACTCTGGTTCCGGTCGGCGACGGTAGTCAGCTGGTCTATCTAGAAGACATCGCTACGGTGCGCAGAGGCTACGCCGACCCTCCGACGCAGCTCGTTCGGGTCAACGGCCGCGAGGCTTTGACCCTGCATGTGAACCTGAAGCGTGGCGCCAACATCATCACCCTGGGTCAGCAGGTCGACCTAGTGGTTGACGCCTGGGGGAGGCAGCTACCTATCGGCTTGGAGGTTCAGCGAGTAGCGTCACAGGATCGCTACATCGATTCGAAGGTCAGTTCCTTCATTGTCAATCTGCTGCAAGCGATTGTCATCGTGCTGGTGGTGATGGTGCTGTTTCTCGGCCTGCGCACCGGGCTGGTGATTGCTAGCCTGATTCCGATTGTCACCATCATGACCCTGATGCTGATGGGAGTGCTTCACATCGGGCTCAATCAGGTGACGCTGGCTGCTTTGATCATGGCCTTGGGCATGATGGTCGACAACGCAATTGTCGTTGCCGAGTCGGTAGCGGTGAGGATGGAAGAAGGCGTTGCTCCCAAGCAAGCAGCGATCGATTCCTGTGCCGAATTGTTCACTCCGCTGCTGATCTCCACGTTGACCACCTGCGCGGCTTTCTTGGCTTTCTACCTGGCTGAGTCAGTGATGGGCGATATCGTGGGTCCCATTTTCGTGGTGATTTCGCTGGCGCTGCTGTCCTCGTGGCTAGTAGCGCTGACCGTAGTCACGATGTTCTGCTTTCTGTTTCTGCGCGCAAGTACTACTCAGAAGTCGAGCTTTGTCGACCGGGTGATTCTCAAGCTGAAAGCGATCTATAAGGACCTCATCCTGATGGCGTTGGCGCGCAAATACGTCGTGGTGGTGGGAGTCATGGGCCTCTTTGCCATTTCGCTGGTCGGATTCGGCTTGATCCCATTTGTGTTCTTCCCGGACAGCGATCGCAACCTGGTTACGGTAGATATCAATCTACCACTGGGTACTCGGATTGAACGAACGGCCGAGATCGTCGGCCAATTCGAGCAATTCATGGCGGAGTCGATGCGGGTCGAGGATGGGGATTCAGCCGGGGTCTTGGATTGGTCGTCCTTCATTGGCCAGGGGCCTGATTCGTACGACATGGGTTATTCTCCCGATGAGGCTAACTCCGGCTACGCCCACTTATTGGTGACCACCTCCGCTTTCGAGCACAACAACGCCGTTGTTTCACGTCTCGACGATTTCGGCTTCAATGCATTTCCCAATGCCGATATCAAGGTCGGCGTGCTGGGCTCGGGGGGCGGTGGCACGCCGATCGAGATCAAGGTGTCGGGCTCGGATCCTGATGTGTTGGCGCAGATTGCTGAGCAGGTCAAGCTGCGGCTCTCGGCGATCCGTGGCACCAAGAACGTCAAAGACGATTGGGGTCCCAAGAGCAAGAAATTCGTGGTAGCTATCGATCAATCAAGAGCCCAGGCCGCGGCGGTGACTAGTCAAGATATCGCCACCTCCTTGCGCACCGTGTTGGATGGGTTCAACACCGGTGAGTACCGTGAAGGTGACAAGTCCATTCCGATCTTGATGCGCAGCACCACCAGTCAGCAGCAAACCTTGGCGGCGCTCGAGACGATGAACGTTTTCGCTCAGAATAGCGGTGCGAGCGTGCCCTTGTTGCAAGTGGCCAAAGTGGTTCCAGAGTGGCAGTATTCGAGGATCAAACGCCTCGACTTGAATCGCACGGTGACGATCTCCAGCGAGTTGGTAGCGACCGGGAATGCAGCCGAGGTGGCGGCTGAAATTACGCCGTTCCTTGACGAGGAAGCCAAGACTTGGCCAGCGGGCTACGGCTACGAGCTAGGCGGCGATGCGAAAAGCACGGCCGAGAACATGGGGGCCGTCGTCAAGTACCTGCCCCTCTCGGGGTTTATTATTGTTTTGTTGCTGATCATCCAATTCAACTCAGCGCGTAAAATGGTCATGGTGGTGATGACTATTCCGCTAGCCGTCATCGGCGTCGTAGTCGGCTTATTGGTGTTCCGCGAGCCCTTTGGTTTTATGCCTTTTCTCGGGGTGATTTCTCTCGCTGGCATCGTCATCAACAATGCCATCGTCTTGCTGGACCGTATCCAGATCGAGCAGACGGAACTCAAACGCAACGAACAAGACGGCGTCATCATGGCCTGCTTGCAACGGTTCCGGCCGATCATGCTGGCCACCTTCACCACCGTCTTTGGCCTCCTTCCTCTCTATTTGAGCGGCGGCGAAATGTGGGAGGGGATGGCGATTGGCATCATGGTGGGCCTGATGTTCGGCACGATCATCACCCTTGTTTTCATCCCGTCGCTGTATAGCATTCTGTTCAAAGTGGACTACCGTGGCTATCAGTTCGGAGATACCGAGTCCTCCTAGAGCGCCTGTTGGAGTAGCCATGTGGTCAGAATCTCAGATCAAGCATACTGAAGGTTGGGGCTATCCCATCCTGCTGACCCTGCTGCTGGCAATGTTTGTGGTTCAGGCTTGGGCCAGCCATTTGGCGATGGGTGACGCCCTGGTGCAACTCACCTACAGCGCCATCATTGTAGGTGCTTTGATCGTGGTCAAACTCAGGCGTTGGTTCATGGTTAGTGGACTGGCACTGGTTGTCATCGGTGTCGTTCTCGACCAGGTCGCAGGGACCTCCGCAGATCCTGCCTCCGTACTGTCGAGCGGGTGTTCGCTAGCAGTGCTGCTGATCGTGATAGGTATTCTCTTGGCTGATGTGCTGCGGCATCCCCATGTAACCGTGGGTACCATCAGCGGTTCGATTTGTGTCTTCGTCTTGATCGGCATTGCGTGGACGTTGATGTACACCATCGCGGACCAGCTCCTGCCGGATGCCTTTCATGGCCTGGTGGCTGGGGAGGGCCAGCAGCGCTCTGGCGAGTTGTTCTACTTCAGCTTCGTGACTCTCACGACTCTCGGCTACGGTGACATCACGCCAGCTCGTCCCGAGACGATGTCGCTGGCGACTCTCGAGGCCGTTGTTGGCCAGCTCTACCTGGTGGTGATGGTGGCTAGCTTCGTCGGCAGGCGGGGTGAGAAGGCCGTCAGGTAGGCGCTTTTCAGAGCCTTTCGGCGGATTGGCGACATCCGCGCAAAGCTCGTCTGCAGGCATGCAATCGTCGCCGGCCCGGACTTGCAACAGCTTGGTCCACGCAAAAGCCGGGCGAGAGCGTGTTCGTCACGACAGACCCAACGCGGGGATGTCCCCACGCCGGAGCCCAGCGCGCCGCTCTTCCCCCCACTTTCGCCACCCCAGACTCGAACCTACGCCGCCGTAACTGTTCGCTCTTTTTCACAGTCATTGACCAGGTTCAGCGCTGGATCTCGCGTCCTTTCTAAACGGATGTGCTGACCTATGGCTTCAATATTAGAAGCTCGGCGACATGGGACAAGTACCTTTCGCCGCTTGCCGCGTCCGAATTCCATAGCACTCGGTTCTATATCGACTCGGGATTCGACACCGGCAAAGAGCCGTCGATCCAATACGTGGCCGGTCCTAACAACTATCTCACGACGACCGTCACGGCCACGCCGCGCTCTGATGTGACGCTCACTTACTACCTGCAAGTTTGCAAGCTCAAACTGAACAACGGGGTCATCGCGCCAGTTGGGGCTTACGGAATCGACCCAACGATCACGATCAAGGCCGCCTAGAAGCGTCAGGGTCGGAGTTCGCGACCGCTTGCCAGTGGGTCCATCAGGCTCAGCTGTGGCGCCGCGCCGGTTTGTGCGGCAAAGGCCAGCGGCAGGTCGGTGCTGTTGGCGCCTGCTATTGTGCTGCTGCCACTGATCGAGGCGTTGTCGTTACTCAGGAAATAGATGCCGGTCGCTGAGTCGTAGAAACCGAGGGTCACCGAGCCGCTGCTGTCCCAATCACCGGTGACTGGCTTGAGTTTTGTAGAACCGAGCACTAAATCCTGCACCAAGATTCCGGAGGGCTGCGTGAGCTGTAGATGAGCTCGGCCAGTGGCCGGATCGAAGAATGCCAGCTCGGTCTTGCCGTCGCCGTCTCAATCATCGTGGATCGCCGTCCAACCGATCAGGTCGAGTCCGCTGTCAAGTTCCAGGCATTCGAGTTTGCCGTGAGAGCCCTCGCAGAGCACAAAGCGGGAGAGGAAACTGGCGAATGCTGCGAGTTCTCCCGCCGGATCGTCATTCCAATCGCCAGCGATGGGCTGAAAGCGAACGCTGACCCGAATAGAGACCTGCGCCGCTAGCCGTAGGTGGCCATCGAGCCTGCTCTGCCAACTGTAGGTGAAGACATCGAAGCCGACGAAGCCGGCAGCTGGCTGATAGTAAAACTCTCCGCGACCGCCCCTCAACCTACCGTTTAGGGGACGGTCGATGATCACTATCGCCGCCGGATCTGAAGGCCCCTGGAAGTCGTTGTTGAGCAGGCGACTGCCACTGAACTCCAGGGGTACGTCGCTAGCGGTGACCAACAAATCGGCATTGACTGTCGGTTGGGACAGAAAATCGGACTTTGCAAGCTCTCCGGCAACTGGGTTTGCAAGACCGAGACAGACGACACCAAGACAAAATCCAGCAAGGGACTTCCGGAAATGAAACCTCATGGTGACTCTCTCTAGTTGATGGTTTCAAGGCACTTCTTAGATTCCAATGCCGATGCAGAGGCGACAGCTACTGAATGTACGAGACCTTCTGCCAGGAGACATAGTCGTCGAACTCCAAGGAGCCCTGGGTGCCATCGTCGACCCCGAGGGCGCCGAAGTAGAAAATCTCCACCACCCGGCCGGTGTTCTGAATTCCCAGCGCTTCGTCGACGAAGACACCGTCAAGGAAGAGGCGCACGTAGCCATCGTCAACATCACTGGCAGTGGCTGCCCGCCACCGCATCTCGACCAAATGCTCGCCGCGAGTCAGCTGTTGCCAGGCGGTCTTGGCGAGGACTCCGGCGTCATCTTTGGCGTCGGCGCGGATCTCGAAGTCGTTGCCCACCGGCTGCAAACGTAGGTGCAGGTGATTATTGGCGGCGGGGTCGTCCGCATAACCGATCAACAGGTGTAATTGGTCACCAGCGGCCATGATGAGTCCGGAGGTGTCGACGCTGAAGCGGGTGGACAACTCGGTCGCGTTGGTGGGGCCGGGTTCGCGCAGGTAGGCGCCCCAGCCCAGGGTGCCGTTGAGGCTGAGCACTAGGGTTTCGGCGGAGGGTGAGATCGAGACGCTGCCTGCCGCTTGGGTCACCGCTTCCCAGGCACTCAAGTCACCATCGAAGTCTTCGGCCAATAGCAGGATCCACATCGGGCTGACGGTGCTGCGGGCGACTTTCAAATAGTCGACCATGATGTTCTGCTGGATGTAGGGGACCCCATCGAGCTGGCCGATGGCGAGGCCATTCATGGCTCCTCCTTCGAGATCTGTTGGCACCATCTCGAGCAGGGCGCGGTCATCGGCCCAGACTCGCAATAGCCCATCACCTAGGGTCGAAGCCTCCAGACGCAGGCGGCGGACACCTTGTTTGAGCACCGGGGCATTGTTGGGGTTGGTGAGCGCGTAGGTGCCCTCGCCATCGATGTCGAAGCGTCCTTGCAGCACCGTCTTGTTCGAGGAGTAGCCCACCCGAACTTCGGCAATTGACTTGCCCTGCGGGTTGAGGGTGCTGAGCAGAGACCAAAAACCCGGATCCGGCGGCGTCACGATGCCGCCTCCTGGCGGCGGCGGAATGTCGATGGTGACGTGGATCTCGCCGCTCGAACCGTTGCCCTGTGGCACGCCATGATTTGGGATGCCGAGAGCTTCGGCGTCGAAGGAACCATGGCCTGGTGGTGAAACAGGAGTGACCTCGCGGTAGATGCCGAGCGCCCCAACCATGGCGCCCGCGGCACTGATCTCCAGGGGGTCGCCGTGGGTGACCGGCAGCGGCTCGTTGTTCTCGAAGCTCGACACCAACACCAGGTTGTGATCGATCGCGACCAACAGCACGGTGACGTTGCCGGAACCGAGGCCGCCGCTCCAGCTGATCTCGAAGCGGTCGTGGCCGTGGCTCCAGAAGTCGAGAGCTGGGGAGAAGGCCAGCGAGCCGCCCGCCGGATCGACTTTGAGCGAGCCGTGGGTAGGGGCCTGCTCGACGGTGACTATGTCGGCGCTCATCGGCACTCCGGCGGCTGCCCAGGTAAAGTTGCTCGTGCCGGTCCGTTGTACCGAGAGCGGGCCGGTGGGCGCCGCCCCCACGGCAGCCGTTGCTAGCCAGCAGAGGCCCACGGCTAACAGCCACCGCGCTGCTGGGTGAACTGGTGGATTGTGTTTGCAGTTCGTCATTTCTCTCTCCTTGGTCCCGAGCCCCGCCCCCAACAGGTGTGACTCCCTCTGCTCTAAAACGCGAAGTTTCGCCCTCAAACTTGCAATCTTTTTTATACTCCTGAACCATAATAGAATCGAGCGGGCGGACTGGCAACGAAAGCCCTCGTCCTATCGCTCACCGGGTCGACCCACGATGGATTCCACACCCCCTAACAAGCCCAAGACACCTCCTGCCGAGCCGGTAGATCTCACCGAGCTGCTACTGGCTTGGGGAGAGGGCGACTCTGGGGCGCGGGACCAGTTGATGGCCGAGGTCAACGGCCAGTTGCGGGTGCAGGCCCGAGGCCAGTTGGCCCGCGAGCGTTCCGGCCACACTCTGCAGCCAACGGCGCTGGTCAACGAAGTCTATCTCCGCTTGGTCGATCGCGATCGGGTGCAGTGGCGCAATCGGGCCCATTTCTTTGGCTTTGCCGCCCAGACCATGCGACGGATCTTGGTCGATCACGCGCGGATCAGGAACGCCCAGAAGCGGGGGGCGGGGTGGGTGGTGGTGGCGCTCGAAGATGTTGGCGAGATCGCCCAGAAGTCGACCGTGGATTTGTTGGCCCTCGACGACCTGCTGGCGGTACTCGCCGCCCGCAGTCGGCGCCAGGCCAAGATCGTCGAGCTGCGCTTTTTCGGCGGCCTGACCCTTGAGGAAACTGCCGCTGTCCTCGGTATCAGCGCCTCACTGGTGAGCAGCGATTGGACTTTGGCCAGAACCTGGCTCTACCGTGAGCTGCGCGGCGAGTCGTGAATCCCGAACGCTGGCAGCAGGTGCAGGATTTATTCTCCGCCGCTCTCGTGCTAGAGGTCGAGAGTCGCGGGTTCGTCGCCGCCCAGGCCGGTGAGGATCATCAGCTGCGGGACGAGGTGCTGTCGTTGTTGGCCGCTCACGCTCAGGCCGCTGAGACCACATTTCTTGCCCATCCCACGGCCACTGGCGGCCCGGTCGGTGACTTGCCCCAGGACCTGCCGGAGATCGAGCGCTACCATTGGATCGGCCGCCTGGGGGAAGGCGGTATGGGTACCGTGTACCTGGCGGTGCGGTCTGACGACGCTTACCAGCAGCAGGTGGCGATCAAATTGCTGCGCCGCGACCTCGATCGTCAGGGGTTGATTCGCCGTTTCCATCGTGAGCGGCAGATCCTGGCCGAACTCGATCACCCCAACATTGCTCGTCTGCTCGACGGCGGCACGGCTTCGGACGGCCGTCCTTACTTGGTGATGGAGTACGTCGCCGGCTGGCCGATCGATGTCTATTGTCAACAGCACCAACTCGGCATCGAAGACCGGCTGCGGCTGGTGGGCAAGGTCTGTTCGGCGGTGCATGCCGCCCATCAGCGGCTGATCGTGCATCGCGATCTCAAACCGGCCAACATCCTGGTCAACGCCGAAGGCGAGCCCAAACTGCTCGACTTTGGCATCGCCAAAGCGCTCGATCCAGCGCATCAGACGAGCGGCGCAGAGACTGTTCCGGGGCGCATGCCGATGACCCCCGAGTACGCCAGCCCGGAGCAGATGCGCGGCTTGACGGTGACCACGGTCAGCGACATATATTCTCTGGGGGTGCTGCTCTACGAGCTGCTCACCAGCCGCCGGCCGCTGGCGGTGGCGGTCCTGCCGGCCGAGCGTGCCCTGCGGCGCTTGTTGGAGGATATTCCCACCCGGCCCTCGACCGTTATCGCATCGCTGGCGGAGGAGGCTGAAGGCACCCCGGCCGCGGTGGACGATTGGCTGGGAGAAGCGGGCTCTCGGCGCCGATCTGGGTGGGCGAAGCGGCTGATCGGCGATCTCGACAGCATCGTGCTGACCGCGCTGGCCAAAGAGCCTGGACGGCGCTATGGCTCCGCCGAGGCGCTGGCAGAGGATCTCGATCGCCACTTGCAAGGTTTGCCGGTGGTGGCGCGAGGCAACTCCCGGACCTACCTGGTGGGTCGCTTTGTCCGCCGCCACCGCTCGCCGGTGGCCATAGCTCTGGTGGCCTTGCTCGGGCAGACCGCGGTGATGGTCGGCTTGGCATTGCAGCGGGCCGAAACCCTGCGCCAGCGGGACCGGGCCAGCGCCGTGACCGAGACTCTGGTGGAGATCTTCGATAAGGCCGATCCCGGCCACGCTCGCGGTGCCACCTTGACCGCGCGCTCGGTGCTCGACAGTGGACGGCAGCGCATCGCAGGGTTGGCCGATCAGCCCCAACTGCAAGCGGACTTGCAGCTCACCATGGGTCGGGTGTACACCAGTTTGGGATTGTTGCCGCCGGCCTTGGAGCTGCTCGGCGAGGCCCTCGACACTCGGCGTCGTCAGCACCAGGGCGACCATCGTGAAGTGGCCGAGGCTGCCGAGCTGCTGGCTCAGGCGCTGCACGATGCTGATCGCAGCGCAGAAGCCAGCCAGCTGCTCAGCGAAGCGCTGGCGATGCGCCGCCGGCTGCACGGACACAGCGATGGCCGAGTGGCCGAGTCGCTGTTGCTGCTGGGCACGGCGCTTCATCGGCAAGGAGAGTACGGCCTTGCCCGGCAGCACTATGCCGAAGCGGTGGAGATTCGGCGCCGCGGAACGGATGTCGAAGCCCTGGGACGAACCTTGAATGCTCTCGGAACCTTCGAGCGCGACCTGGGCGACTACTCGCGGGCCGAAATGCTGCATCGCGAAGCGGTGGCCCTGCTGGAACTGGAGAGATCGGCCGCGGCCGAACCTGAGCTGGCTTGGGCGCTGGCTAACCTCGGCACTGCTTTGCGGCGCCAAGCCAGCTACGATCAAGCAGAGCAGTGCTACCAGCGGGCCGAGCAGATCCAGCGCCGGCTCTACCATGAGCCCCATCAGGTGCTTGCCTACACCCTCGATCAGTTCGGCCTGCTGCGCTTGTCCCAGTCGCGGCTCGACGCTGCCGAGGGGCTGCTGCAAGAAGCGCTGAGGATGCATCTCGTGGTCTTTGGCGACGACCATGCGAGGGTTGCTGATAGTCGCGCCAACCTGGCCAAGGTGGCTCTGGTGAGGGGTGATCTCGAGGCTGCCCAGGAAGGCTTTGGTGCAGCCTTGAAAATGCTGCGAGAAGTGCTCCCGGCCGGCCACAAGGACCTGGCGACAGCGATGAATCATCACGCCGATGTGCTGGTTCACCAGGGTGAGTTCAAAGCCGCCGAAGAGCTGTTCGAAGAGGCGTTGGCGATCGAGCGCCGCCACTTTGGCGATCGCCACCGCTCGGTGGCCTTGATAATGAGCAACCTGGCCCGCAGCCTGAGTGCCCGCGGCGAGCACCGGCGGGCTGTCAGTCTGCGAGAAGAGTCCGTCGACATCTTGCGCCAGCACCTGGGTCCCGAGCACCCGGACCTGGCCGCTCTGCTTTACAACCTGGGGGTCTCCTACCACTACGCTGGTGAGTTCGATGCAGCTGCGGAGCGCTACCGGCAGGCTCTGGCCATTGCCGAGCCAGCGCTGGGCGCCGAGCATTCTTTGGTGGTGGTGTTACACCAGGTCTTGGCCGATCTCGAAAGCGGTGGCGAGGGCTAGTGGTTGTTTCGCCGCTGCTCCGATAACACATGTGCGTGAATTGTGTATGGCCTGAGCAGTGGATGTTCATCCCTGAGACTGTCGATCCCGAACTGGCTGCCCTTGATTCAATTAAGATGTTTGTTTTCGGCTAATTACAGAAGTAGGCTCAGAATAGGCATCCTCCTTGCGTTGGGTGAGTTCGTCGCGAGAGCGGCTGAACCCAAACAAGGAGGATCGCATGAACTATTTCGGACGTTGGACACAAGCGGTGGTCTCGCGCATCGATCACCTGGTCACTCAGGTGGAGAATCACGAGAGCTTGGCCGAGAGCACTTTGCGCGACGTGCAGCGTTCCCTGGCGCGAGCGCGGGTGCGGCTGACTAAGGTGTTGCGAGATGGTCGGCGGTTGGAAGAGCAACGGCGCAGCGCCCAGCAAGACGCACAAAAGTGGCAAGAGCGGGCCCTGGCGACGCCGGAGGATCAGAAATCGCGGGCCTTGGAGTGTCTCCGGCGAAGCCAGACCCTCGAACGGCATGCGGCCGATCTCGAAGTGCGGGTAGGTGAGCATCGGGTGGCCGAGAAGCGGCTGCAGCGCGACGTGGCGCGGGTAGAGACTCGCTTTTGCGAGCTGAAAGAGAAACTCAACCTGTTGCGCACCCGCCAGTCGCGAGCCGAGGCGCTGAGTGCCAGCCGGGTGGCCGATCAATGCGGCGGCCTGCGCCTCGACCAGGTTTTCGAACGCTGGGAGGAGCGCATCACCACTATCGAACTCGATGATGACGAGCCGACTTCGGCGACCGACAGTTTTGAAATGGACTTTCTTGAGCAGGAAGAACTGGGAAATCTCGAGGCTCAGCTCGAGGCCCTGCGCAGTGAACACTCAGCGGCGGGAGCGGCGGACTCATGAACCCCTACATCGATCCCGAGCCCACGGACTGTCGGCTGCTCGACACACCGCGCCCACAGGTCCCAGAAGATCCAATAGGTACCGAGGAGCTGAACATGAACCCTGCTACCAAGACCTTTGATTCCCTATCTCCCGAGACCGTGCCACCCAAGCAGAAAATGCAAGGGCTGTCGCGCCTACTGCGCATCGTCGGCGCCACTGTCTTGATGGCCGCTGCCTCGGTTTTTCTCTTTCAGCAATGGGGCGCGGGCAACGATGTGGCCCGTTACGCCAGCTTGGCGGGCATGACTCTGCTGATCAGCATCGCCGGCTTCCTCTGTGGCTCCAGATTGGGTGAGAGCAAGAGTGCCCGCACTCTTCTCGGGCTGGTGCTCTCCGTGTGCCAGTGCATTTCGCGGTGCTGGGTGGTTTTGTCTACAGCCAGATCTCGTGGGATGGCTTGCCGATTTCGGTGCCTGCCTTTGCCGTTTGGACCATCGGTAGCCCGCTGGCAGCGGTGGGGCTAGCGGCGGCGGCCACCGCCATGCTGCTGCCGATTGCTTACTTGTCATTCATGACCTTGGCGCGAGCCCAGGCCAAGTATTTGACCTTGCTCTTCGGCGCTTGCAATCTGGCATTGTTGCTACCGCTGCGCTCTCCGGGGGGCATCGCCTTGGCGGCGGCGATTCAGGCTGGAGCGTTGATTCTGCACGAGCTTCAGCGAGTGCCGGGCCAAACCGCGATGCGAACTCCCGAAGGACGTTTCTGCCGTCTCTTGCTGACCGTGCCGCTGGCGATCATGGTTGGACGTTGTTTGATGTACGAGCCGTCGCTGGCGGTGGGCGGCGTATTGATTTTGGCGGTCGCCTTGGCCGTCCACCGGCTTGCCGCGCGCTGGTCGTCGAAGCAGGAGATCCAGCTTTATCTACGTACCGGTGCCGCCCTGGCCGGCTGCCTTGGCTGGTTGGCGATCGTCGCTAGCATGTTCGATCGTTGGGCCTTCCCGGAGAGCTGGATACTGATGTTCTTTGCCCTGCCTTGCTCGGCTCTGCTGCTCGGCGCGGCGGCGGTGGGAGAGGGTGAGACCAAGGCCCTGCGTTTTCTTGCTCTGGCGGTGACGGCGGTCGGGGCGGCGTTCAACTTGGCTCTGTTGCCCAACGTTGGCACCGCTTTGGTGGCGGTGGGAGTCGGCATCGCGGTGCTCGCCTATGGTTATTGGGTGGGCAGCGGTCCTTTGATCGGTCTGGCGGCGGTGCTCGGCGGCTTTGGTGTGTGGATCGAGATGAAACTTGCGGTCGAGATCTTCGGCATCGGACGCTGGGGTGCTCTGGCGCTGCTCGGCATCGTGACCATCTTGGCCAGCGCCGTGCTCGAACGCTACGGCGAGCAGCTGCGGACGGCCTTGCCGCGGCTGGTGGGGAAGCTCGGCAAATGAGGCTAGCGCGGCTGGAGCAGCTTGCTCACTGCTCCAGCTTGAGGCATCTACGGTGTCGGCGCCCACTGAGCGGCGATCGAAGCGTGCACCGACCACAATTCAGGTAGCAAGCCGGTACCCCAGAAGTAGTCGCCGTTGTTGGCGCTGGAACGCCAGTTGAACATCAACACGCCGACGTTGCGGGGATCGTTCAGCAGATAAGTGCTCCAGTTTTGATTGGCAATGCCGATCTTCCACAGCGATTGGAAGGGTGGATGGTCGTCGGGGTTCGGTTGGTTGCCGACGGTCGAATTGGCTTTGGGGCAGTTGACTCCCCACAGCGACTCGATGTTGGAGGATGACGGGGGCTGGGGAGCACAGAAACCCTTGAGCACGCCGATGGTCATCTGATGGGGAAACAAGGCCGCACTCAGCTTGGATGACACGTTGCTCCAGGGGTCGCTGCCGACATTCAAAGGATGGGAGGGTTGGCTCGGATTGAAGACATCGTAGGCGAAGTAGGCGATCACATCGAGACCGCTGGGGAATTTTGCAGCTTGCTGACTGCCGATGCTGATGCCGTTAGTGACCGGAAAGCCTCTGCCAGAGCCGTTGAGACTGCCCAGATCATAGGCTGCCGCGATGTAGATCGGGCCGTAAGTAGCAACTTCGTCGAGCTTGGAGCGAACGTAGTTCGCAGCCACAGAGATCTTCCAACTCTGAACACAGTTGTTATTGACCTCTGGATGAACCGATAGCGCGATAACTTTCGGCGCACCTTGAAATATCGCAGCGTTAGTAGCGAAGAACTGATCCAAGCGATGCTGATAGTCCCCGCGCAGCGTGTAGTTGTTTTTGGTCTCCGACAATCCACCGCGCTCGTAGTGAGTACAGTTGATGCCGGAGACCTTAGTCGGGTTGAATATCAAGCCCAGGATTCCAACAACCACTGGCCCGGAGAGGTTGCGGGCAGCGTTGACTTCTTGAACGATAGAAGTAGTGGGTTCGCCAGCAAATACGTGAGAAGTACTGACCTGGCCGATACTTGCGATCACTCCGTCAGCCCCGTCGAGTGGTGCCCTGAAAGTGTAGCCGAAGAATGAGTTTTGTGTTTGGCCGCTAGCCGTCATTGCGGCGCCGAGGCATGCCATAACGGCGATGATCTTGAAGACATTCTGCATGATGAAGTACTCCTTGTCGGAAGTTTGTTGTTTGCCCTCGCCAGGAAACGCGCAGGAAAGTGGTAGATTCCCCAGAAATTCTGTGTCAGCAGAGAAGATGTCGAATCGCGCCTGCCGCCAGTCCCCGCGGCCGCGGTGGGTTTGCCGCTAGCTGCCGCCCAGGCTGGTGACCTCATCGATCACCACTCGATCGATGAGCAAGGTCGGATCACCTGTCGCCAGCTGCTCGATCACCAACTGGTGGGGTTCGGAAGAATGCGGGATGAAGAGCTGGCTGGCGGTGATCTGCACGAAGGGAGTGGAATACACTTCCTTGGCATCGACCGCCGGTACGGCGATTCCGCTTTCGATTTCCACCCCACCGAGTTCAATGCGCAGGATGGGTGTCGGATAGACGCACGGCGGGCTTGAGTTTCTGGCGTTGGCCCAGATCCGAACCCGGTACTTCTTGCCGTGTTCGAACCCCGGCACTAGCTGGGTGATCGAACTCTGCTGTTTGAGGAAACAGGCGAATATTCCATCCATCGGCTGACCATAGTCAAAGAAGGCATGGGGAATACATCGCCGGTTTCTTGCTTGTCGATCCAGTTGCGGCACGTTTTGTTCGGATTGTCGACCGTCCATTCTGGCAGGGTCGTGCCTTCGCTGACTCGGCCTTGGGGTTGGCTTAGCTCGCCTTCTTCACAACTGTGGTTGACGGTGTCGACATCGGTGAAGTCGCCTTCCAGATAGTAGAGGGCCCAGGTCGAGCCCCGCAGGTCTTCCTCATTCTGATGATGACATCCCTTCTCGATGCCCCTTTCGCTGGTGCGCAGAAAGCCCTTGCCGGAGAGTAAGCCAAAACTTCTTTGCCCCTGAACATGTCCATAACTGTCGCTGACGAATGAGCCTGCCCCAGGTGCCGGGCAGAGGTATCCCGGATTGGCCTCAACTAGCAAGAAGTCGCTACTCGGGTTGGAGAAGGAGGCGGCTTGAAAATTCACACCATCGAGGGAGTACTCGAAGTATCTATGGGTCTCAAACAGAGTGCTTCCCACCCAGACGCCGACCTGGCCGTCGATTGGCGGCACGAAGTCGCCTTCGCCGGTTTCGTTGTACAACCGCCAGCCGTCGGTGGTCAACCGCGCCAAACAGACTTGAACGAAACTGGCGACGAAGGAACCCATGGGGTTGCCGCCGCCCGGTGGATGATTGGGGTTGTCGACGTCAAAGATTACGGGCGAGCATTCGTAGTAGAGCAGAGTCCAATCGGCTTCGTTCGACATCGGCCTGTCGATGATGGTTAGAGAACAGATGTTGAGGGCATCGAAGGGGTTATGTTTGGCCGGGTCGCCGCCAGCGGAATGGAGAGCGACTTGCGGGTCGAGTTCACTCTGGCCCGGCTGGACGGTCGCGGTGTAGATGGCATCGTGTCTCTGACCGTTGCTAGGGAACTCCTCAGAGCTGCACCACCAGGCGCTCAGGGAGCCGCCGGTGTTCCACCGTGCCGACCCTTGGTTGTCCGAGATTCCGACGTTGTCGATCAGTGGCTCATGCTGGCCGTGAGTTTCTTGAAAGAAGACCGGCGATGCTAAATCTTCAGCGTTGGCGGTCGTGTTGACCGCGAGCATGATCAGCAAGAGTCTGCTGATGATTCTGAGCGGTGGTCGTAGTTTCTTCATGGTGTTTCTTCGGTTTTCATTCAAGGTTGCGCTCTGGCCTGCCGCTTCTCTCTAAGCAGGAGGATGAAGCGTGGTTGCGATAGAGAACGCGCAGAAACAGACCGTATTCCCTAGCGAAGATTGGCAGGTAGAGAAGAAGGCGAGGCGCCGGGGTGGGCTGGCGCTCGCCAGCAGCACGCTGCTATGGGTAAGCTCGGATGAAACGGGTTTGTGAGCAGAGTTGCCGGCCCAAAAAAGAGCGAAAATGCCTCGGCCAGTCACTCCTCGGTCTAAACTCGACCTACCAATGCACTACGATGCCTTCATCTCCTACGGTCATGGGGCCGGCGCGCGGCTGCCGCGGGCTCTGCAGTTGGCTTTGGAGCGCCTGGCGCGACCCTGGTACAAGCGCCGCGCGCTGCGAGTCTTTCGCGACGACACCGACCTCTCGGCCAGCCCTGGGCTGTGGACGGCAATTCAACGTGGGCTCGACCAAAGCAGCTACCTCATCTTGCTGGCTTCCACCGATGCGGCGCAGTCGACCTGGGTGCAGCGGGAAGTCGACCATTGGTTGCGCAGCGGTAGAGTTCAGCGTTTGCTGTTGGTGCTCTGTGATGGCGAGATCAAGTGGAACCCAGCGGCGGTAGATTTCGATTGGCGTCGCACCACAGCGCTGCCGAAGGTGCTGCGCGGAGCATTTGAGGAAGAGCCGCTGTGGGTAGATCTACGTTGGGCGGCGGTGGATGCGGAACTGAGCCTGGCCAATCAAAACTTCAAGAACGACGCGGCCAGCATTGCCGCCCCTCTTCACGGCTGTTCCAAGGACGACTTGGTCGGTGGCGATCTGTTGCAGTATCGGCGACCTTGGTGGTGGGTTATCGGTGTGCTGGCGGTTTTGGGGTTGGTGGGCGTCCTGGGCGGATTCCAGTGGTTGGGCAAGGTCGCGGAACGCCAAGCCAAAGGGTGGCAAGAGCATGGTCGGCAGGTGGCACGGCTGGCGGCGGAGTCGCTGGCGGCCCAGGATGGTGATCTGGGCTTGCTGCTCGCTGTCGAGGCTGCTCGGCGGCAGCAGGAGATGGGGGTGCCGCAGCAGCTCGAAGTCGACCAGGCTCTGCGCCGGTCGTTGGCGGTGCGGCCGCGTCTCGAGGCCAGCTTGCGGCATCAGGTGGCGGTGCGGTCGATGGCCTTCGCCGCTGATGGCGAAAGCTTGGCCACCGCGGATGTGGGTGGTCAGCTGCGAGTTTGGCAGGCGAATGGCCGTGAGTTGGTGCGTTTGGAACACGGCAGTCCGGTGACCGCCTTGGCGTGGAGTGCCGAGGGCCGGTGGTTGGCCAGTGCCGATGAGCAGGGCACCGCCAGCGTTTGGCTGGCTGCAACCGGCAGTGAACGGATGCGTTTCGAAGCCGCCGACGGAGCGCGCATCTGGGATCTCGAGTTCAGCCCTGGCGCCGAGTATTTGGCCATCGCCAGTGCCGATCGGAGCGCAAGGGTATTCGATATCGCCAGCCGTTCTGAGGTCGCCCGCTTGCCTCATCCGTGGTCGGTCTTCCAGGTCAATTTTGTCGCCGCTCGCTCGTCGGAGAATCCCGGCGAGTGGCTGTTGACCCGTGCCGCTTCTCAATTGCGACTGTGGCGCTGGAGCCGCGGCCGCGAGCAATTCATCTTGTCGCCAGCGGACCCGGCGATCCAGGAAGTAGTGGCGGATGTCGACCCTAGCGGCGGCTTTCTGGCGCGTGCCATCCAAGTTACCGGAGGTCAGGAGACGACCCTCTACGAAATGCCCGGGGGACAGCGCTGGGGACACTTCGGGGATGATTCCGGCGGTTCGGGGCAGGATGTCGAGTGGCAGCTTGGCAGCTCAATGACCGCGGAGCGCATCTCGTGGGGTTCGCGCGGCCGGCTGTTGGCGGTCGCCGGCAGGGTTGACGGGGCGGCGGTGGTGCTCGATGTGGAGCGCCTGGGCAGTGGGCGGGATCCGGTGGTCACCCGGCTGCGACCGCCAGAGGGCATCCGCGGTGTCGAGATGTTGCCGGGAGGCCGCTTGGTGACCCGCTCCGATCGGGCGGTGCGCATCTGGGAGACCGCCAGCGGCGCCATGTTGAGTGAGATTAGAGCGGCACCGGCGATCGACCAGATGATCGTGGCCTCGGCCGGGGAACGCTTGGCAGTGCGCTCTGGCAACACGGTCAGTGTTTGGCAGCTGCAAGGCTACCAAGAGCAGCTGAAGATCGCCGACCGGGCCCCCTGGCGGGATCTGTGGAGTTTTGACGGCCGCTTTCTCCTAGGTCAAGAGGGGACTCAGGAGATTACCCTGCGGGAGGCAGTCAGCGGCAATATCGCTGCCCGTCTGGCGGTGGACAGCGCGCTCTATGCGGGTGTGAAGGCGACCACCTTCAGTCCCGATGGGCGCTGGTTGGCGGCGGCGCTGGAGCAGGCGGTGGTCGTTTTCGACATGAGCAGCGGCCAGGCGGCGGCCCGCATTCAGCTGGCTGAGCAACCCTTGCGAGTGAGCTGGAGCGGCTCCGGCCGGTTGGCTTTGGTGACTCGCAACCAACTCGAATTCTGGGATGTGGTTTCGAATCAGCGGATTTTCCGCTTGCCGCTGCCGGCGGTACTCGGGGA
The DNA here is from genome assembly GCA_965248925.1 of Candidatus Multivoradales bacterium. Lineage (GTDB taxonomy): Bacteria > Acidobacteriota > Thermoanaerobaculia > Multivoradales > J023 > CBDFLE01. Next base: position 4,904,107 of record CBDFLE010000006.1, read on the forward strand.
GCTGGCCGCGAGTCCCGATGGACGCCGTCTGGCGTTGACTTTCGGTGATCATTTGCGGTTGATCGATACCGCGGATGGCCGCCAACTTGCCGCCTTGCCGTGGCTTGGCCAGGCGGGACTGATGACCTGGAATGTCGCCAGTGAGCGCCTGGCGACAGCCGACTCAGCTGGCTTGCGCCTGTGGGATGCGGAGGGTCGGCAGGTGGGTGAGTTCGAAGTTGTCGAAGCAGGCATTCTCGCCCTTGAGTTTTCCCCCGATGGCGAGCTCTTGGCCACCGGTTCCGAGTCTGGGGCGTTGGTGTTGTGGCGGGTTGCCGACGGGGTAGAAGTGCAACGAAGGCAGCTTGTGGGCCAGGTAGCAAGGCTCGATTTCAGCGCCGACGGCGCTTATCTGGCAAGCGCCGCGGGCGGCTTGCTGGAGAGCCGTGGTCAGGCTCAGATCTGGCAGGCCGAAGGGCTGCGTCCCCTAGCAGACCTCGAGCACTCGCGCGGGCTGCTGGCGATGGAATTCTCACCCGATGGACGCTGGCTGGCAACCCGCACCGCCGAGCCCATGTTGCGAGTCTGGGCGTGGCGGCCGGCAGACTTGATCGCTGAGGCTTGTCAGCGCTTGACCCGCAATCTCAGCGCTGAAGAATGGCGTTACTATTTCGCCGGCGCAGTCGCTGGCGCAACTCAGCCCTATCGCGAGACCTGTCCCGGTCTTGACTCTGAGCCTGCCAGCCACGCAGCTACCGCCGCGGAAGCCAGAAATCTGAGCGGTCGATCGCCAGCGGGGCCAGCGATTCGGACCCTCGCCCTGGAGCAGGCAGTCTTGATCCCCGAGGCGCCCCTTGCCGACGGCCAAACCGAGCCCTCGCCGGCCGTGGCGGACCCGGCCCCGGCAGCAGAGCCGCCGCCGGTCGAATCCAGCCCAGCGACCGATCCCACCCCCAAGCCTGCAACTCCGCCGCCGGCCGCCGCAGCTGATGAGCTGAGTGTGAGCGACATTGCCCGGTTGGGATCGGAACTCAAGCGCCTCAGTGTTCGTATTGTCGACGAGTACGAGGACTTTCTCGATCGTGAAGACTATGACACCGAGGGCGAGGAAGACGATATCGAAGAGTTGCTCGAAGACTTTGCCGAGGCCGCCAGTGATTTTGCCGGCACTGCCCGTCGGGCGAGCGGCAAGGGAGGCGCGCTGAGCGTGGCCTTGCGCGGCGGCAAACGCAAGTCGCAAAAGAGAGCGGAGGATAACCTGCGCCAGAAGCGCCGCCAGATGCTGCGCTATGGTGGTCGTCTACGACCGTTGATGTTACGTTATCCGGTCGGCTCGGCGGCTGAACGCAGTTGGCGGCGGATCGATCAATTGCTCGGCCGGCTTGCTGCCGAGAGTATTTAGAAGGGGTGAGGATTCATGCAACGGTCACAGAAGACCGCCCTGACGCTGGCGTTGGCGACCTCAGTGGTGGCCAATTTCGGGTTGATTTATTTGCTCTGGCGCCACCGTCGACAACTTGGTTCCTTGGCGGGCTTGATGGGTGCGACCCCCAGCCAGTTCGTGTTCCTGCCGATGGTCTTTCCGCTGGCGGTTTATTTTGTGGCGCGGGCGGGTTGGATGGTGGCGGAATTGACCCAGCGGGCACCCCTGCGGCGACCGCGGGCAGTGGCGCTGGTGGCCTCGCAAGGACGTTGGATAGCGATCGGCGCGGTGGTGTCGATCGCCTTGGCGACCCTCTACTTCGCCGGTAGGGAAGCCAATTCCCACGCTCTCTACCTGCTCGAACGGCCTTATGCCGCGGCCGCGGGCCATGCTGCTCGCACTCTGTTTGTCGATCGCGGCCATGCTGAGCGGGTCGCGCGGTTGTTGCCCGAGGTGGTGGCCAGCGAGCCACGGCAGCGCCTGGAGGAAGCCCAGCGGCTGGCTCTCGACCTCGACCAGGGACGGCTGGATTCTTTCACTCTCGATCAGGCTGCGCGCTACTTGGCGATCGCCTATCAGGCGCCTCGCTCGGCGACCGAGGAACGCCTGCCGATCGATCCTTGGGCGCGATTTTTCGAGTCGTTGTCGGTGGCGCTGGCTTGTTTTGTCGGTTGGTTGCTGATCGGCTATGTTCTGCTGCTGACTCTCTACCGCTTGCGTGGCCTGCGGCCGAAACGAGCTTTCAAAGGGGTTTTCAACAGTGCCGCGTTGGCGGCCTCGATGTTCGGCGCTTGGTTGGGGCTGCGCTTTTTTAGCCTGCGCGAGATCGAGCTCTTCTTGCTCCACCGGCATCACCCCGACCGGGCCTTTCTTTGGCAGGTGGCGGCGATCTTGATGGTGTTGGGGGGCTTGCTGGCTATTCTGTCCGTCGGCTGGCTGCGCCCACCCGAGCGCCCTGCATGGCGCTACGCCTTGAGTCGCTTGTTGCCGCTGGCGGTGCCAGGGATAGTGGTCAGTATTCTGGCCTTGCGTTGGCCAGGGGTCATTCGTGAAGGGGTGGGCTCAGTGGCTGGCTGGGGGCAGCTGCTGCCGGCGGCCTTGCTGTTGGCGCTGATCGCTGGCTTGTTGACTTTCTCGCAGCCCTTCGTGGTGCGCTGGCGGGATTGCGACTTTCCCGTCTTGCGTCACCGGCTCTTTGTCAGTTACAGCCATCGCGATACTGCTTGGTGTTTGCTGATGAAGAACTTCCTGGCTAGTCGGTCGCGAACTCAAGAGGAGGAGCTAGCGATTTGGAATGATCAAGAAATTCGTTCAGCGAGCGATTTTCGGCAGGCTATCGCCAGAGCGGTGGACGAGAGCCAGGCAGCTTTGCTGCTGGTCAGCCCCTCTTTTCTGAATTCAGAGTTCATCCAACGAAGCGAGCTACCTTTGTTGCGCTCGGCGCGGCAACAAGAGGGTGAAGACTTCAAGATTTTCTGGCTCAAGCTTGAGGATTGCGAGATTGACGAGCCATTAATCGAGCAGGTGCAGGCTTTGTACGATCCTTCCCGTCCGCTCGATAAACTACCGATCGAGACGTTGGAGAATGCCCTGGCCCGTGCCGCCGATGAGATTGCTGCTGGCTTGGTGTGACCACCCTCGGCGCGGGACGGCGGAGTCGTCAAAGACGCTCCGCCGCCCGGACTCGCGAGCCGGACTAGTGGAAGATCCAGCCTGGGTTGTTGAAGTACGGATAGAACCAGTTGGCCGGATCTCCGTTGCTGGCGTGAGGTGCTCCCCATGGTTGTACCATTGCCAATGAAAATTTTGACACACTCTCACTTTATCCTTGCTCATCGCACCAGCAAACTCAGCCGGTGGCAGGTTCCCCAACTAGCTATGGGGACGTACATGGTTGTAGTTCAGTCGCTGCCCCGACTCCACTTGGTCGAGAACTCGGATGATCTGCTCTTCACTGAATCCAGACCTCCTGACCTACCCCTCCTAACCCTCTGAAAACACAGGACCGCCCCTCAGAGGTGGTGCGGACCCAAAACTGTCCGCTTTTTTCGGTGCCGAGGCATGATCGAGCATGGCACTGACGAGCGAGCACACCGTCCTGTTCCCAGACCACGCCGGGGTCCCCGATGGGGTTGTGGTGATCAACGACCGCTGCCGCCTCCAGCAGAGGGGCGGCTATCGGGTGGTGGTGGTCAGCGGCATGCCGCTCGCTCACTTCGCTGCCGGCGACAGGACAGGCGAGGCCCACGCGATGGTGAGTCTCGTTGAATTGGGCTGGGCACAGCAACGCGAGGTGGCCCTTGCGTTCGCTTGTGATGTGCGGACTGTGCGCCGGAATCAGCGCCGCTTCGAAGAAGGTGGGCTGGCTGCTCTGGGCCGGCCGCGCGGTTTTCCCCGGGGTCAGTCTCGGGTAGCGCAGGGCCGCCTGGACGCGGTCAACGGCTGGAAGGCCGAGGGTGTGTCGAATCGCGAGATTGGCCGGCGGCTGGGCATCGATGAGAAGGCCGTTCGCAAGCTCGCCAAGCGCCTGGGCTGGAAAGAGCGGTCGGTAGTGCAGATGACGATGCCCTTCGAGAGTGCGGACCCAAAACTGTCCGCCTCTGATGAGCAGCAGGTCGACGGCCCCCTGAAAACTGCGGATCTTGCGCTCGACGCTGAGGGTGGCGGTGACCCAGCGGCTGCGGACCCAAAACTGTCCGCTTCTGCGTCCGAGCAAGATCAGGTTCCCCTCTCGCTGGACCTCGATCCAGCGGATCGCGCCAGCGATCGGCTGCTGGCGAGGCTGGGATTCCTCGATGATGCGGCGCCGATCTTCGGAGCGGCGACCCAGCTACCGGGCGCCGGTGCTCTGCTGGCGATTCCCGCCCTGGTGGACAGCGGCGTGCTCTCCATCGCGCAGGAGCTGTACGGCAGCATCGGGCCGGCCTTCTATGGGCTGCGCACCACTCTGGTAACCCTGCTGCTGATGGCACTGTTGCGGGTCAAGCGACCCGAAGGGCTCAAGGAGCGCTCACCCCGGCATTTGGGTCAGCTTCTCGGGCTCGACCGAGCGCCGGAAGTGAAAACCTTGCGCAACAAGCTCGCTCGGCTGGCCGCGCATGGCCTGGCCGCGGATCTCGGTCGCGCCCTCGCTCAGCGCCGGGTCGCCACCAGGGGCCATGCCATGGGCTTCCTCTACGTGGACGGGCATGTGCGCGCCTACCACGGTGGCCGAGAGATTCCCAAGACACACGTAGCGCGGATGCGGATCGCGATGCCGGCCACCACCGACTACTGGGTCAACGATGCTGAGAGCGAGCCTCTCTTCGTGGTTCCCACCGAGGCCAACAAGGGGCTTGCGACGATGCTTCCCCTCATTCTCGAAGAGGTACGAAAGCTACTCGGAGACCGGCGAGTCACCGTCGTCTTCGACCGTGGGGGTTGGAGCCCGAAGCTGTTTGCGAAGCTCATCGCCAAGAAGTTCGACATCCTCACATACCGAAAGGCCCCCTTTCGTCCGGTGCCGTTGAGCAAGTTCGGGCAGATCAAGGACACGATCCACGGGCGGAAGCTCGAGTACCTCCTCGCCGATCAGCGTATCTACCTCGAGTATGGCCCGAGGAAGAAGCGCAAGCGGCTGTACCTGCGCCAGGTCACCCGCCTCTGCGACAACGGCCACCAGACGTCCATCATCACCTCCCGCCGCGACCTCTCCACACTCGAGGTCGCCTACCGCATGTTCGATCGTTGGAGGCAAGAGAACTTCTTCAAATACCTGCGCGAAGAATTCGCACTCGATGCCCTGGTGGACTATGGCACCGAGCCAGCGGACGCCGCCCGCGATGTGCCGAATCCCGAGCGCGGCAAGATCAATGCAGAGCTGCGCAAAGCTCACGCACATCTCGAGCAGCTTCGGGCCCACATCGGGATCGCTGCTCTTGAAAACCGCGAGGATCGGCGGCGCACGATGCGCGGATTCAAGATCGCCAACGCCGCCATCTCCGCCAGGGTCCGGGCAGCGATAGAGCAGATCACCGAACTCGAGAACCAGCGCGCGACCCTCCCCGTCCGCGTCCCCGTCCAAGAGGTCGTCGAAGCGGATGTCATCAAGCTGTCCGTCGAGCGCAAGCACCTCACCGATATTCTCAAGATGGTCGCCTACCAGGCCGAAGGTGATCTTCTCCGGCTCCTATCACCCCACTACCGCCGCACCGAGCAGGAGGGACGCACCCTGATCCAAAGCGCTTTCGCGGCCGGCGGCGATATGGAGGTTACCGACACCGTGCTGCTCCTTTCCATCGACCCGCTCAGCTCTCCCCACAAGACGGCGGCGATCGCCGCCGTCTGCGAAGAACTCAACGCTACCGCCACCCACTTCCCCGGCACCGAGCTACGGATGCGGTTCGCGATCAAGAAGGCGCCACCCCGGAGCCTGGCCTTCCCAGGGCCTCGGAACACCTCCGGAGAGGCTCAACCGGACATTTGAGAAAAAGGGTATGTCAGGAGTTCTGGAATCTGGGGAGCACTTCAGGTGGAGCTGGGAAAGAGAGAACAGGCCACCGAAGACCTCTCTCCGCGTCTTTCCACCAACAGTGCCCAGCGGTCCAATCTTGACCGCAGGAAGTATGACTGAGGGTATGCACCCGACCCTCTCAGGGTACATCGCAGAGCCTTGACGCCATAGCAGCCCGCTATCGTGTACCCTGGCGGGGTAAGTTCCGGCACGGAGGGGGCTGAGCAAGTTCTGCTTTGCCAGAGAGTCTACTCCTTTCTAGAGAAGTACCCGTCCCGGGACTTCTCGCTTGCGCCAACAATTGGAGAGAATCGCTCAAGTCCCTCGCCTAGTTGCCTAGCAGCAAGGCGAAGAGTCTTCAATGAAGCCCAAAGTACGGATCCGCTGCTAGCTTGGTGGGCACCGCCTGCACAGAGCGACCGCAGTGGAGCGGCCTCGGGAGAGGCGGGTACAGGGGAATTCGATGGCCATAAAATTCGCTTTAACAGCTGCTGCTGGAATCAATTGGGGGGCCCTAGTTGATCCGACAGGCTGAGCTAGAACTACCGTGAAAGCCTGTTTCCAGACAGGAGCCGGCTGCGCGGATGCCGACCTAGCCTGCGCGCACCGGCCAATTTTGTTCGGATATCCTCCAGCAGGACTGCTTTCGTCGTGAGCCAGTCGAGTCTGGCGAACTCAATCAACGCGGCTTCGCAGATCGAGTTCGTCTCTTGATTCATTAACAGCTTCCGAGTGTCCTGGACCACAGTTTGGACTTCACCGAACTTACCCAAGGCGATCTTCGTTTCGGCTAGGTCAACGCTAGCCAGGGCCATATCGAAGGGGTTGATGGTCGCAAACAGCTCCACAGCCGCAGCCATTCGTGCTTCTGCCTCCTCCAGGTCACCAACTTTCCAACTCGCAGTTGCTTCAGTCCGGAGTAGCCAAGCTTCGAGGTACGGTGCTCTCTCCCTCGGTAGGAGAGACCTCGCAAGTGTTAGGTGAGTAGCCGCATCCGAAAATCTCTGCTTCTGCAACAGCCAGTCCGCAGCATGTTGGTGCATGCCGAGGCGCAACTTCCATCCAGCGCCGTCTAGGAGTTGCAGATACCGGGACAACTGCCGATCATCCATTGTTCTCAGCAAGATGCTGCATCGAGCTAGGGAAAGTTCGGCCTCGTAGTAGGCCACCTCGCGGGCATCCGCCATCCGCAAGGCTTCTTCAAAATGTCGCTGTGCTTCAGCGTACTTTCCCTGACAAACGAGGAGCTGTCCGGCTGCTTGATACCGGCCAGAGGCATCATTGCCGCAAGCAGGATTGACCATGCTCTGGGAAGCTCGAATAGCTGATTCTAACCAGCCACCGAGGCGGTAAGCCGTCACGAGTGAAATAACCGCCCTTTGTGCTGCTTGACAGTTCCCTCCAGCGCCCCCGGCACCCTCGACGAGCGCCCTAGCTAGCTTCGCCGAGGCACCCGGATCTCTGAAGCGAACGATGGCCAGATGCTCACAAGCTACTTCCACCGCCTGCAACGTTCTCCAGCACTCCTCCTCGCGAAAATGCTGGGCCAGTGCCGGCTCCGGTAGCACTTCGAGTAGCAACTGAAGCCTTTGCGGCTCTGTAGAGCAGCAGGAGGCAGTCTCGCCAAGGAACGCCGCACGCAGAGCAACACTGACGCCTGGATCGCCACGGCTGGTACCGAGGAACTCGGCCGGGTCGAGCCCGGTCACCCTATTGAAGAACTCTTTGGGCGACACCCTCATCGCCGCCAGCACCAGATCCAAGCTTGGCAAGCTCATCGCGCCAGTGTTCAGCGCGCGACTCAAGTAGCCGATGCTGAGGCCAGCTCGGACATCGATTTCTCTCTTCAGCAGCGGGTGAGCCTCGACCATCCGGCTCAGAACTTCGATCACCCTTGATAGTAGCTCCCCCTCCATCGCATGACGCTCCTATTCTGATTTCCCCGCAGCCTAGCACGACAGGCAAATCGTCAATCCAGTCAGCAAGAATGCTGATCCATCTGCTGCCATACGGCGATGAAATCAGCATCTTTGCTGATTCTTCTAAATTTTGCTCAGAGAGTTCCGCCTGTTCTCTAGGCTCTTCGTATGCCTGAATCGTTCCTACTTGAAAGTAGATCGCCCCGATGACCGAAGACCAAATCCAAGCCGCCCTGAGCCCCCTGATCGGCTGGCGCCGCGCCCAAGACGTCCAAGCGATCGGCAAGCACTTCCTGCTCGACACCTGGCGCGACGCCATGATCTTCGTCGACTTCGTGCTTTTCACCGGCGAGCGGCAGGCGATCACCCCGCGAGTCGTCATCGTTGGCCGGCGGCTCAGTGTCCAGATCGGACCCCGACCCCCAGCCAGCCTGAACAGCAGGCATTTCGAATATGCCCACTCCCTCGACCTCCCATGCGGATCCGGCGGATAAACCCTGAGGCCGCCGGAGCCCTTCCTACCTCCGGGCCGGGCCTCTCTCCCGGCCCGGAGGCTCTTTTTTCACCCGGTAAGACCCTCACCAGGAGAATAGCAATGAAACCAGAACGCATCCAACTCGGCTTGCAGGGCTTGGTCCACTGGCGTCAACCCAGTACCGCAGATCAGGTCATCAGCCGGCAGATCGGCCTCGCCAACTTCACCAGCGCCAGCGACCTGCTGCGCAAGAGCCTCGTGCTGGCCAAGAGGCTGGAGATGCCGCTCGATCTGCACCTCCAAGGCAGCACCTTGAAAGTGCGCCTGCCCTGTGCTCCCGAAACCGAACTCACCGAGCGCCACCTTTCCCTGGCCCGCGCCATCGAGAGCCTAGCCGCCGAGGTAGAGCAGCGGGCACCCCGCCATGGATAGCGGGACAGAGCAGCTAGACGACGTTGAGCTGCGCGCGCCGCTGCGCCAGGTCGCCTCTCAAGTCACCGGTGCCTCCCTGCGCTTGGAGCATTCCTGGATCGTGGCGCGGGCCAAGCTCCAAGTGACCCCCAGCACCTCCACTGGAGACCTTGCCGGCAGCTTCCTGGCGAGCCTTAATCGCTGCTACTTGGAGCCCGCATCCGCCATCCTCTGGTTCGTCGACAAAGTCCTCGACTCGCGCCGTGGTGGTCACCGGCAAGCCGAGCAGTTTCTGCGCACTCTGGCCGAGCGACACCCCATCCCAAGGCACGGGCAGCGCCGCTGCGAAGCCATGGACCAGCTGGCCAACACCCTCACGCAATGTGCCCTCGAAACAGCTCTGGCCGCGAGCCAAGTCAATGACCGCCGGTGAAATTTTTCGAGGCCTGTTGTAACGATGCCGGCCCTTTTACGCCTATAGATACTGAAGCGACCGAAACCCGTGTCCGCGAAAGGAGCAAACCCCAATGCCGAGCCATCACGTCCCTTCTGCCTTGCCGGTTCTCTTACTCACCGCCCTGCTCACCCTGCCATCCCCAACCCAGGCTCTCGACCTGACCTTCGACAGCCACGCAGCCACCGCCGTCGGCCTGGCGGCCGACACCCCGGTGGCCTGGCTGTGGACCGGGCGGGTGGTCGAGGGCTATTCCACCCGCGTTGAACTCGAAACCCGCGCCGGCCTGGCCGACCGCTCTGGGGCGGTGCGGCTCCTGAGCGAGCGCCCCTTGCCCGAGCAGTCGATCTGGGCATTGGCTGACCTCCGCAGCGGCGACCTGCTGCTCGATTGGCCAGCAGCCTCGCGAGCCAGCCTGCTGGAACTGCCAGCCGTGGACTTGGAGCCCGACCGCCTGACCCTCGCCGGTCGCCGCTACCAGGCTCTGCTGATCCGCCCCGGCGTCGGCGCCTGGTCTGCCCTGGTGACCGATGGCGGCGACGCCGATGCCGACGGCGAACAGAACGCCAGCGTCACCGTAGCGGTGGAGCACTTGCTGCCGCTGAATGAGGAAACCCCCGCCACCGCCGAGCGCTTGAAGCCGGGTGATCGCCTGCTGCTGGCCGACCCCGACCACCTACGTCTGTGGGTCGCCGCCATCGATCGCGAATCATTCAAGGATCCGTCCCCCAGCACCTCTCGCTGAACACCGAGGAAAAGACTATGAAAACCACCCCCCAGCCCTTCCGTCTGTTCTCCGCCGGCTGCCTGCCGGCCTTGATTCTGGCCCTGCTGCCAGTGCTCTTCCTCTTGTTACCCGCAATTACTCATGGTGCGCAGCAGCATCCCACTAGCGAGCGTGGATTCGACGCCAAGAAAGCCTACGCCTTTGCCGATACCGATCACGTCAGCCTCTACAACGGCGCCCTCACCCTAACCTTCCCCATCGGCCCCACATACAGGGTAGGTCGCGGTCTGTCCTACGCGCTAACCTTGGTTTACAGCTCCAAATTGTGGGACTGGGAATTCGAATGTGGCACGGGTAACTGTGGGTCGGTGGCTTGGGCCAACCGCGACAGCAACGGCGGCTTCGGTTGGCAGCTTTCGCTCGGAAGGCTGGTGGCTCCGCTGACCCCGCCGCGCAACGACACCCCTCGCTGGCTATACATTTCAAGCGATGGTAGCGAACATTTTTTTTACGATTCATTGGTCAACGAAGCCCCGGTGGCCAACGTTTACTACAGCCGCGACAGCACTTACTTGCGGCTGAAGAAGGCAGGTAGCCAGTGGCAGCTCGAAGACGGCAGCGGTATCACCCACACCTTCAACGCCAATGGCGACCTGCGCCGGCAAGAGGACGCCTTCGGGAACTACCTGACCATCGGCTATGGCGCCAACACCTGGGATATCGCCGACAGCACCGGCCGTACCCACACCTTGACCTTCGCCAACAAGCTACTTGACGGCGCCCAAGTACCGCACCTCACTCGCGCCAACCTGGCGGCCTTCGGCGGCCAGCGGGCACTTTGGGACTTCACCTACCAGCTCGCCACCGTCGACCGTCCCGCCCCGTCGCCGAACGAGGGCGCCTACGCGCCGCCGAGAGCGCATTTCCTGACGAAGATCTCGCTGCCCCACGGCCAGAGCTACGAGATGGGGCCGGTGGCCCAGCGTTACCACCTGTCGCGAGCCACGGACCCCCGTAGCGTCGGTCAGATCAAAGCGGTCGATTTGCCCACCGGCGGCCTGGTGGCCTGGACGTACGAAGACTACAAATTCTACACTAACGGCGAACCGCTGAGCGGTCCGGGACGTCCGCGGCTTGAGTTTCAGCTCTCCTCAGGGGTCAGCTCGCGGCGCCTGGTCGACACCGATGGTGGCGAGTTGGGCAAGTGGACTTACAGCCAGGCGGTAACCTCGGAGAGTGGCAATCCGGCGGTCGAGTCGGTCACCACGGTCCGGGCACCCTCGGGGCAGAAGACGATCCACTTTTTCTCGACCTACCAAGGGGGCACCACCAGCGTTACCACCGCCAACGAACTCGATCTGGGGCTGCCCTTCACGCCGAAGAACCCGGTGGGTGAGCGGCGCCTGTCGCAGCGGGTACTGTCGGCCGGCGGCACCGACCTTCGCCGGGTCGAGGTAGGCTACAAACGAGACGCCGCCGCGCCAATTAGGGATGTGCAGGTCCGTGGTCAGCTCGCCCCCGCGGCGCGCGATCGTAATCAACGAATATTCGTTACCCGTACGATCTACAAGGACGACGGCAACAGGTACGCCGAGAACCGCATGTCGGGCTATGACGGCGTGGGCCACTATCGGCGCACAGTGCGCAAGGACAACTTCGACGGGGTGAAAACGCGCAACCAGTTCACCCGATATCATCCCGGCGGCATGCCCAACACTAACCAAGCCTGGGTCCTCGGAACCTACGACTACCAGACCACCGTCGACACCGGCGGCGCTACCTTGCGCCGTGACACCTGCTTTGATCCGGCGACCGGCTTCTTGAAAGTCGAGCGGGTGCGCAAGGCCAACCCCTCGCCAAGCTCGGACGACGTGGTGCTCACGATGAGCTACGACCTCGATCCCGGCAGCAAGATCGAAACCGTGGTCGTGCGCCATTTCGGCGGTGATACGGGCGCCGTGGCGGCGCCCGGCGACGTCTGTGCGCTGAATCCGGCGCACAGCACTAGCCACGTTGCTCTGGAACACAAGTGGCAGTACGGCTCGGGCCGCTCAAGCCAATTCTTGAAACTCGATGGCAGCCGCTTCTCCTTCTTCGAAGTGCTCCAGGCGGTTGATCGGAACAGCGGCCTGATCAGTGCGAGCACCGACCGCTCGGGATTGGTCACCACTCTCAAGTACGACCTTCTTGGCCGCCGAATCGAGTCCAAGCCCTCTGCCGGCCACGGCGCATGGACGCTATACGCCTACGCCAACACCTTCAACTCGGCTGGCCCCAAGATCGAGATCCGTCACATCGACCGCGATACCACCGCCTCTCTGGCCAAGCGCGAGCTACGCTTCGACGGTATCGGCCGGTTGATCTTAGAGCGCCAGCGCCAGCCTAGCGGGCTGTGGGCCAAACGGGTGACCGCCTACAGCGGCGAGGGTTGGACCCAGAGTCAGTCCGAGTGGTACCGCCCCGCGAGCACCGTCCACCGCACTTATTTCGATCACGACGCCTTTGGCCGGGTGATCAAGGTCGTGCCTCCCGATGGCGCAACCCACGATGTGCGAGTGACCTACGTTGGCGATCGGCGGGTGAAGCGCTGGGGGCGGGTGGGAACCTCGGTGGCTGGGAACGGCAGCGTCAACCAAACCCAGTTTGCCACCGAAGAGACTTACGATGGCTATGGCCGGCTGGTGCGGGTATCCGAGCCCGCAGGCGGTCTGCTGGCGACCTACTTTTACGACTCCGGCGATCGGTTGAAACAGGCTAATCTGAAGGGCGGTAGCACCACCCAGATTCGTACTTTCGAGTACGACGGTCGAGGCTTTCTCCGCTCCGAGAATCACCCCGAGGCGCAGCAGATCACCTACAGCAACTACGACTCTCGTGGCAAGGCCCGCCGCCGGGTGCAGGCCGGCGTCGACCTGTCCTACACCTATGATCGGGCCGAGCGCTTGACCTTGGTTCGCGAAGGCTCGGCCGGCAATAGGGTCCTCAAAGAGCTGACCTACGCCACCACCAACGTGGGCAGCAACCGACGCCGAGGCAAGCTAGAGAAGGCGGTGCGCCACAACTACGTCTTCAGCCCCCTCCTCCCCGGCAAGGTGCTCGACGCGACGGTCACCGAGACTTACACCTACAAAGGCCGCGACGGGCGACCCTCAAGCAGGCGCACCCGCGCCGAGGTCAACGGTACGCTAGTGACCGACTTCAACCAGTCATGGGCTTTCGACGGCCTCGGCCAAGTAACCCAGCTGGGCTACCCGCGCTGCTCAGGCATCACCAATTGCCCCAACGTGACAGCGCCCTCGCCCAACCGCAGTTTCACCCACGCCCTGGGCTACTTGGTAGCGGTGCCGGGCTACGCCAGCTCCCTGACCTACCATCCAAGCGGTATGATAGCCAACGTTGTGCATACCAACGGCCTCACCGATGTTTGGGACGAAGATCTAGGCCGGCCCCGGCCGAGCAGGATCAGTGTCACCGGTACGGTAGCCACCAGCCTGGGTGACCACAGCTATGACGGATCCGGAAACCTGGTCCGCCGCCGCTTTGCCGGCGTCTTCGACGATCATTACACTTACGACGGCTTGAACCGAATCAAGGTCTTCGAAGATTCCTCCGGCGACCAAGGCTATCAATACGATCCGTTCGGCAATCTGACCGGCATCACCGGAGTCAACGGCCGCACCCTGGCCGTCAATCGAGCCACCAATCGGCTCAGCGGCGCGGTGGTCTACGACGGTCGTGGCAACGTCCTCGCCTGGGGCTCGCAGCTTTATTCCTACGATGCTTTAGGCATGATGAGCACCCGCAACTATCCCGAAGACACCTACATCTACACCGCAGACGAAGAGCGCCTGTGGACCTTCCACTGGCAGGGCTCCTTCGAGAGCCTGGTCGAGACCTGGACCGTCCGCGATCTTGACGCCAAAGTGCTGTCGATCTTCGAGAACCCCAAAGGCACCAATCCCTGGACCTTCCTCAAGGACTACGTATATCGCGGCGGCCAGCTGCTGGCCGCCGACACTCATTTGACGAGCCGCCGGTCGCGACAGCACTTCAGCCTTGACCACCTGGGCAGTTCGCGGCTGACTACCGACCGCAACGGTGCGCCGATCGCCAGCCACACTTACTACCCGTATGGCGAGGAGGTGGCTACCGCTTTTGACTCAGAGCAACTCAGGTTTACTGGGCACGAGCGAGATTTTGCTGGCGGAACCTATGATTTGGACTACATGCATGCTCGGCATTGCAGTCCGCAGCTGGGGCGGTTCTTGAGTGTGGATCCGGTTCTGCTTTCCAGCGTCGCTCTTCCGGCCCCCCAACAGTGGAACCGCTTCAACTATGCGATCAACAACCCGCTCAATGTCACAGACCCAACTGGGATGTATGTAGTTAACTGCGCTGGCGATCCAAAGTGCAAGTATAACTCAAATAGATTTGAGAAAGCTCGCCAGAGTAACCTGGGGGCCACTAGAGAAGGAGTGGCAGCAACAGCTTCTGCCTATGGGGGCCCAGGAGTAAAAAATGGTGTTGAAGTTGTGTTTGGGTCTACGAAGCCCGGTTCCGCAGCCAATGCGAGCTTCGACATTACCTTCAAACAAGGCAGCGGATTTAGCCTTGCTGCGATCATTACTATTCAACCCAGCCTGGACAACGATGAAATGCGGGCAACCGTTGGACACGAAGGGCAGCACTTGGTCGACGCTCAGGCATTTTTCAACACTTTCACGGACGCAGGCACCTATGATTCCTCAAAGAACTTAACGACTTTTCAAACAGAGACGAACGCCTTTTGGATAACGCAACGGATTCTAAGCCTCGACAATAGTTCCTTTGCTTACGAGGTAAAGGGTGCCAGTACGGTTCGCCTTAAGGGCATGGATTCTAAAGCGCGCGTTGAGTCGAAGATCAATAAGATCTTGTCGGGGTCGTTGTATAGAAACGAACTGAAACGTCTGATGTTTCCTAATTTGCCGTAATCAACAACTTCGAGGTCCATTATGCAAGATTTAGCTCGAACTGCCTGGGTTGCCTGCATTCTCTCTTTGAGTTTCTTGCATTGCGGGCTCACGAACGCGGCAGAGCACGAGTTGAGCCCGTTGCGAGAAGTAAAAACGGCAACAATTTTCGTTCTCGTAGTTTATGATCGGGGGCGAATAAGGAGACCTGACGATTGGCTCCTGTCGCCCATCAACTTTCAGGCCCTGTCTACGCCGGGAAACTAGAAAAAGTGACTCTCCTCAACTTGCAGTGGGTGATTTCAGCCGGCAAGGGTAGAGAAATGCCCTGAACACCGGTGTTTACGGCACCTGAGCCTCTCCCAGCTCCTTGCACACACGCCTGAGCCCCGATCGCCGCCGCCGCCGGCCCTGTGGGAGGGGCGGTAAGCCGCGGCAGGGCGGGGGTCTCCGGCTTTCCGCGCCTTCCACAGGGCATCTGCAAAGCCACCAAGGAACCCACTCCTATTTGAGGAGAGCCGAAAAAGTCTTGTTTCCAAACTTTCAATAGAGAAGCGAGGAGATCAGAATGCAGATTCAAGTCGAACGTCTTTGTTTCGTTATCCTAGTCTTTGTGGGCCTTGGCTCAGCGTGCCACGGCGACATGCTTCGCCCGCTCAGCCCACTCGACCATGTCACATCAGTATCACTGTCCATCTTGGTTGGTTCGAAGATGGGTCTCGAAGAAGACTCCACAACTTGTGAGATCTTCTATGGCGAACCTCAAAGGGAACAACGGTTTCAGGACGCAGTGTCCCGAGCGCTAGCGCCAGCGCTCCATGCCTCTGGCATTGCGCTCGACAACAATGCAAAAAGCGAGATTCTCGTGTACGTGTACGGCCACGGCCGTCGAGAGAATGATGGGAGCTGTGACCAGTACGTCTACCTGGTCGCAGTTGACGCCTATAACGCCGAGGTCGAGCCGGAAGAGTATGGGGAGATCGATCGAATCATTGGGCTCGTAGAAGGCGAGGCTCTTGAGGCTGTTTTGGCGAATACAGCCATTGAGATTGTGATACGCGAAATCGAAGGGCGTGTTGCCGCGGGCGAGCCCCGATCCTACCTGATTAGTTCTTCGCGCTTCAAGATAGTTCCGAATGCGTCTGCTGCTAGCGCTAGGAAAGAGATGGAGGACCCCTAGCTCCACTTAGTCAGAGTCCAAGATTAACTTTCACAATGTCAATGAGAAGAAACCAGACGAGGTCTATTATGTCGTGTTCAGGGATTTCTAGACCGCTTCTCTTATTGTTGCTAGGTCTACTTGGTTGCGCCCCAGCAACGATTGGATCACCTCCAATCATCGCCGCATACTCTACAGGCGGAATTGTTCCGCTTGTAACGCGCATCGACGCCTATCCGGAGCAGCGACTCGTCTTGCTTTCGTCGAGTTACTGCGGCAAGAAGCAGCTGCACTTGTCTCGTCCGGATATGGAGCAACTTACAGCGCTACTCGAGATGCTCGCAGAACTTGACCTGCCTTCAACTGAAGAACAAGACGACCCAGAAGCGGCCGGATTTTATCTGGCCATTTTTGGTCACGAGATAAGCGGGCTGAGAGGGCCTGCTGACTCTCAAGTCTCGAGCTTGCTAAGTAAGGTCAGCAGCCTCATTGGCGAGGAAGCGGGCCGTTATCCTGTTTTCGGGCAAACGAATGCAGCTGCACTAAGGTTCACTAAGCAACGGCAATAAGGTGGTTAACGATGCGAAACTACATCAATGTTCTCCTTTTTACTGCAGTGCTACTAGTGAGTCCATTGGCGGCAACGTCCCTCCTTCGCGTTGATCTCGTAGAGATCACAGAGGCTGCGTTCAGATTCAACGCCTACCTGAGTTACGGTGCTGACGATGAACTCAAACCACTGGCACGGAAACTGAATTTGGCCGGAAACGGAGGGCGATTCGAAAAACAGCTGAAAAAATGCGGCGTAACAGCGATTCATAGCGGAGGTATTGGTTCAATTCTTGTTCATGTCGCCTTATGGCCCAGAGAACGTGCCGGCGCGGAAGACGATCGAGTATTGGTTTCCGTCAGTGTCTACGTGGCACGAAAGGGGTTTGTTGAAAGGGACGCCGGGACAGACCCAGCCTACGTCGAAATCTGGAGTCGCCTGAACGTCCATGAACTCGCTAGAGGAGATGTCATCTCCACCGTCCTCGGCGAAACGGAAGATTGGCTCGGCACGCTGTGTTCAGAAATTAGATTTGCCAGGGACTATCTCCAGCGACAGTAGTGCGTAGAATCGGGGGTTCGCTAGTGGGACCCCCGACTCCCGCCAAGGAGGTGCCAATCATATATTGAGAGGAGCACGTCCAGCGCGCCGCGGTGCTGCTGAAATCAGTCGCTCAGGCCGCTACGCGGAGTGTTTTCTGCGGGCCTGGCGAGGCAACATCGTCTTTCGAGGACAGGGACGCTCGGCAACGCGCCTGGCACTGACTTTTGGGCAGCCGGTGGCACTGAGCACCCCTCTCGGGTGCAGTCGTCAGCCGGTTAGTTATTCACTAGGATCTCAGAAGTAGTCGACCGGCCACCTCTACCCGGGTGCCAGAGACTCGACTGGCCGCACCAAGGGCGGTGCTGGTGGAAAGCTGCCGCATCGGCTCTTCCTCATGCCCAGTCTCTCATTTTGACTGGACCAGAATCTTGGGAGCACTTCACAGCCAAATCGTTCGCATGCGGGGGATCTCCTGAGAAACGGTCTGAAATGTCTGGCAGGTTCGCGCCGTGCCACTCGCAAGACTCAAAGGCTGGATCAGCGCGACAGGTAGAACCGAATAACAGTAGATTCGCAATAGGTGCCGAGGATCTGACACGAATTCTGAATTTCTCCGCAGGAGAAACTGATGATTCTGAGAATGTGGACTGGGTGGACGACGGCAGAGAACGCCGAGGCTTATGAGACGCTGCTGCGCGAGGAGATCTTCCCGGGTATTGCAGCGAAAGCGGTCGTTGGCTATCGAGGCATTCAGCTCTTGCGTCGGGAATCGGCGGCAGGCGAAGTCGAGTTCGTCACTCTGATGCGCTTCGACTCCTGGCAGGCAGTGCAGAAATTTGCCGGCGAAGATCTCGAACGCGCCTATGTGCCGGCGAGTGCCCGGCTAGTCCTCAAGCGCTTCGATCAGCGCTCGCGGCACTTCGAGCTGCGGGCCGACATAGAACCCTGAGAGCCTAGAGCCAGCGCCGCACGGAACGTTGGTAGGCCGAGTAGGCGTCGCCGAACTTGCTGCTCAAGTACTCCTCTTCGTGGCGCACCGCGGTGAGGTAGACCAGGGCCAGGGCTAGCGGCACCATGGCCAAGATCCAGCCGTTGGCGCGAAAGGTGGCGAAGGCGGCCTGGGTCAGCGCCATGCCGACGTACATCGGGTTGCGGGTGTATTTGTAGATCCCGGTCGAGATGATCGCGGGAGTGGGTTGCCACGGCTTGGGATCTTGGCCGCTGCGGCGGAAAAGGCCGAGGGCGGTAGCTAGCAGAGCGCTGCCGAGGATGGCGAAAAGCAGGGTGGCGGCGCGCAGCTGGCCGGTGGAACCTGGCAACGGCAGCGCCAGGACCCAGCGTTGCAAGGCGAAACCGAGCACTATGGTGGCCAGGAACGCTAGCGGCGGCGCCAAGCGCACCTTGGCGTTGTCTTGGTTTTCAGAACTCATCGGCCGAGACTACCCTACCCACCGTGAATAGCTCACCCACACAGCCGTATTCTAGCTTGGATCCCAATTCACATCCCCCCTAGGAGACTCAAAAATGCACCACGACGAGTTGCTCTTTGTAGGTACCCATGGCCACGTCCTTGCCCTCAACAAGGCAAACGGCAGGGAGGTTTGGGCGACCAGCCTGCCCAAGACTGGTTACTCACTGGTATCGATCTTGGTGGACGATGGAGTGCTCTTCTGTGCCTCAGGCGGCCGCACCTTCGCTCTCGATATCTCTAACGGTGAGGTCCTGTGGACCAATCAGCTCAAAGGCAAAGGCAGCGGCTTGGTTTACTTGGCCAGCATCAATCAGGCAAGTACTGAGACCCCTTTCGCCAGTGAAGCGGAGGCAGCCAAGAGGCGAGCCGCGGCGGCTCGCGCCGCATCCTAAGGAGATTTGGTCCTCCCCTTGAGGAAAAATGCCCCGCCGCAAATCCGCGGCCCTCAGTCTCGCCCCTCCACGGTCCACCGCGGCACCCTTCCTGGAGTCCAGTTGCCGCCGGCGTCCTCGAGTTCTCCCTCTAGCTGCCGCAGGTCGACTTCTACTAGCTGGCGGAGACGGGTGAGCAGTGGCGCCAGGGCCTTGCTGGCGACCTGGTAAGCCGTGCGGTAGCTCTCCGTGGGCGCCGAAGTGGAGTTCCAATGGCCTGAGACGATGTCGTCGACGCAGCTGGAAATCGACGGCGGAGTGGGCGTCGAGCGCGACCTCAAGGTGCTATCGCCGCTCAGCTCGGTGCTGATCTGGTGCAGCTGATCGCCGAGGGCGCGGGCGCGCTCAAGCAGTGCCAGGTCGGCGGCTGGAGCTTCGAGTATTGAGCGCTCGACCAGGGCCAAGCGGCCTTCGGTCTCGTCCACGGAGTAGATCGCGCCGAGCATGGCGCGCTGCAAGCTAGCGGTTTGACGCTGGAATTTGCTCAGCTCGGCGCGGTCGGCCGCCGCTAAAGTGGCACTGCCCAGTGGCGCGGTGGTGAAGTTCTGCGGCTCGCCGAAGGGGGCGGCGACGCCATCGACGACGGTGGCCATTTCGACGGTGAGTACCCCGGGCACGGTCAGCGGACCCTGGCGCGGCGGCGAGAAGGGTCCCGGCGCTTGCGGCTCCAACTCGGTGGGCTCGGGGGTGGGGAAGCGTAGATCCCAGCTAATGCGGTGGAAGCCAGCGCTGACCGGTCCGGTGAGACGGCGGATCACCGCCCCGGTGGCGTCGCGCACGGTCAGGCGCACGGTCGGCGCGATCTCGCGATCCTCGGCTCGCAGCTCATCCCAACTAGGGAAGGTGGTTGCCTCGCCAGCTTCGCGAGCGTCGCTCTCTGCCTCGTGGCGCCGCTCCTCGCGGGTTTGCAGACCCTTGGCTAAATAGTAGGTGAAGACCGCGCCGTTGGGCGGGTTCTCGGCGGCGAACAGACCATCGCCCTGGAAGCTCTTGCCGGGAGTGCCCAAAGGGAAAGCAGTGATGAAAACCGAGGTGTCTTTGACCGGGAAAGCGAGCGCCTGTTGCTGGTCGAGCTGCTCGACAGTGAGGCCGCGCAGGGGTGAGTAGTCGTCGAGCACCCAGAAGCCGCGACCGAAGGTGCCGAGCACCAGATCGACTTCGCGCTCTTGGATCTCCAGGTCGCGGACAGCGACGGTGGGCAAGCCGCCGGTGAGTTGGAACCAACGCTCGCCGCCATCGAGGGTGAAGAAGGCGCCGAATTCGGTGCCGGCGAAGAGCAGCTCGGGATGCTCGGGATCTTCGGCCAGGGCGTAGGTCGAGCCGCGCTCGGGCAGGTCACCGGTGATCGACACCCAACTGCGGCCGCGATCGGTGCTCTTCAGTAGGTAGGGGGCGAAGTCGCCACTTTTGTGGTTGTTGAAGACGGCATAGACGGTGTCGGCATGGTGGCGCGAGGTCACCAGAGCGTTGACGTAGGTGCGCTCGGGGATGCCCGGAAAGCTCTCTTCGCGGCGCCAATGCTGGCCGCCGTCTTCGCTGACTTGGATCAGGCCGTCGTCGCTGCCGGCGTAGAGCAGACCGGCGATTCGCGATGATTCAGTCAGCGCCACCAGGTTGCCGTAGTTTGAGGTCGAACGGCCGCGGGCCACCGCTCCTTCCTCCCACACACGGCCCATCAATTCGAGTTGGTTGCGGTCTAGTTGGCGGCTCAAGTCGGGGCTGATGGCGCGCCAGCTGTCGCCCCGATCGTCGCTGCGGAAGACTCGGTTGGCGGCAAAGTACAAACGGCTCGGGGAGTGGGGTGAGATCAGCAGCGGCGCATCCCAATTCCAGATCAGCGGCGGTTCGTCGGGTCCGAGCTTGGGCTGAATCTCGATGATCTCGCCGGAGCGCCGGTCGTGGCGCACCAGGTTGCCGTGCTGCCATTGGGCGTAGACGATGTTGGGGTCTTTAGGATCGACAGCCGGCTCGAAGCCATCGCCACCGACGGTGACGAACCAATCCGAGTTGATGATACCGGCGCCCGATGTGGTGCGCGACGGGCCGCCGAGGGTGAAGTTGTCTTGGGTGCCGCCGTAGATGTTGTAGAACGGCCGCGCGTCATCGAGCGCCAGTTTGTAGAACTGGGTGACCGGCAAATTGGCGATGAAGCTCCAGGTGGCGCCGCGGTCCCAAGTCTCGTAGATGCCGCCATCGCAGCCGTTGCGAAGGTGGCCGGTATCTTCGGGATCGATCCACAGGGCATGATTGTCGACATGTTTGAAGGTCTCGCCGACTCCGTTCCAGGTGCTGCCACCGTCTTCGGAGACCTGCATCCAAGTGTCCATCGAGTAGATGCGCTCGGGCCGATGGGGATCGACGATTAGCTCTTGGTAGTACTGCGGACTACCGCTGGTGTAGTCTGACCGCCGCTGCCAGCTTTCGCCGCGATCCGTGGAGCGGAAGAAGCCACCGTCCTCGCCGCTGGCCTCGACGATGGCGTAGAGCAGATCCGGGTTCGATGGCGCCACCGCCAAGCCGATGCGACCGACGTCGCCGCTAGGCAGGCCGCCCTCCAGCCGTCGCCAATGCTCGCCACCGTCGGTCGATTTGTGTACTCCGCCGCCGGGGCCGCCATTGATGAGATTCCACACCCGCCGTCGCCGTTGGTAGGTCACCGCGTAGAGAGTGTCCGGCTGCCGTGGATCGAGCAGCACTTCTGACACTCCGGTGTGCTCGTCGATCTCTAGGCTGAGCTGCCAGGTCTCGCCGCCATCGGAGGTCTTGTACAGTCCGCGGTCGCCGCCAGCGTTCCACAGTGGCCCCTGGGCGGCGACCCAGACCACTTGCGAATCGCGCGGGTCGACTTGGATCATGCCGATGTGCTCAGAGTGCGCCAGTCCCATGTGGGTCCAGCTCTGGCCGCCGTCGAGCGATTTGTAGACCCCGTCGCCATAGCCGACGCTGCGTTGACTGTTGTTTTCACCGGTGCCCACCCAAACGGTGTGCGGATTGCTCGGGTCGAGGGTCACGCAGCCGATCGAGGAAGAGCCCTGTTCGTCGAAGATCGGCGTCCAGGTGGTGCCGGCGTTGGTGGTTTTCCACACCCCCCCCGCCGCCGCCGCGGCGTAGTAGATCGACGGATTGTCGGGCTGTACCGCCAGGTCGACGATCCGCCCCGAGGTCACTGCCGGACCCAATTCGCGCAATGGTAGGCCGGCGAAGGTCGTCGTAGTGATCGCTGGTTCTGCTGCCGGAGTGGCTGCTTTCTCTTTCGACTTCTTTTTGCCGAAGGCGGCGGCTGGCAGGAGCAAGAGAACGACTGCGAGAGCGAAGCAAGTTGAGCGCACGGGTTCCCCCTAACGGAGAGAGTTGCGGCCGGAGACCGGAAACTGGCATGGTGATGGCGGATTCTAACCTCCCAGCAGGGGCCGGGCAGGGCGAGATCAGGGAAATCTCGGAGATCTACCCAAGTCGATCTAGGCGCGCCCGTGGGGTCGACTTTTGGGACCACCGGGATCGCTGTAGATGTCGATGGGAGAAGATCGGCGGGGAGTGGGATTCTCTCGCTTGCCGAGCGGTTTGAAGATTCGCCTCTTCTCTGCCAGGCTCGTCAGATGGAGGAGAATGCGAACCGCCCAGCGTTGTTTGGTTGGTGGGGAGTCGTCCTGGTTTGGCTGGCGTGGGGCTTGGTCAACGTGCTGCGTCTCGGGGCGATGCCCGATTTCAGCTGGACCCAGGCGCTGAGCTACGGCCTTCCCGATGCCCTGCTCTGGGTTGTCGTCACGCCGCTGCTGGTGGCCGTGTCGCGACGCTTCGAGATCCACGGTGAACCTTGGCGGCGACACCTCGGGGTGCTGGCCCTGACCTCCGCCTTCGTAGTCTTGGGCCATACGGCAGTCGATTCTGGCCTGGCGGGTGCAGCGGCTGGGTTGCAGGGTGGCTTCGAGGCGGGGCTGGCAACCTGGTGGTCGGTTTTCATCAACGTGCTGCGTTATGAATTCCACACCCGTTTGCTGATCTGCACGCTGGTGATCGGCTTCGCCCATTACCAAATCTACGCTCGGCGGTTGGCTGAGCAGCAGTCCCGCGCCAGCCATCTGGCCGCCCAGCTGACCGCGGCCAAGTTAACCCACCTACGGCGTCAGCTGCGCCCTCACTTCCTGTTCAATGCGCTGAATTCCGTGTCGGCGTCGATGGCAGAATCGCCGCAGCGCGGTAGGCTAGTGGTGCGACGTCTTGGCGAACTGTTACGCGCCAGCTTGCGCGGTGAGCAGGAGCAGTGGCTCTCCCTGGAGAAGGAACTCGACTTGGTACGCGCCTATCTCGAGATCGAACAGGTTCGTTTTGAGGATCGGATAGAGATTCGGATCGACGCCGAGCCAACGGCCTTGGCTTGCGCGGTCCCGGCGCTGATCTTGCAACCGATTGTCGAGAACGCCGTCTGCCATGGCATCGCTTCGCGCATCGAGGGCGGCACCATCGCCGTGCGCGCCCATCTGGACGGCCCGCGCTTGCTGCTCGAAGTCGAAGACAATGGCAGCGGCGTGCCAGTTGGCGCCGAACTGTCGCAGGCCGCCGCGGAAGGAATCGGCCTGGCAAACATTCGTCAACGCCTTGAGGTTCTCTACGGCAGCGACGCCAGCCTACATTTCGCGGCGGGCGTGGCGGGGGCGCTGGTGCGGATTTCCCTGCCTCGGCGGCAGCGTGAGGCGGCGTGAATACGTTATCTGGCGAGCGGTTACGAGTGTTGATCGTCGACGACGAGGCCGCCGGTCGGCGCCTGCTGGCCGATTTGCTCGAGCAAGAACCCGGGATCGACATCGTCGGCATTTGCAAGCATGGGGACGAAGCGCTGACCGTGCTCGGCGCATGCAGGGTCGACTTGCTTTTTCTCGACATTCGTATGCCGGGGAAGGACGGTTTCGAAGTGATCCGGGCGCTAGTCGACCCGCCACCGGTGGTTTTTGTGACTGCCTACGACGAGTTCGCTCTCGAAGCCTTCGCGGTCGAGGCTTGCGACTATTTGCTCAAGCCTTTCGACGAACTTCGCCTGCGCGAGACGCTGAGCCGGGTGCGCAAGCGCCGCTCTGCGCAGGCTGAGAATCGCAACTCCAGGGCGGCAGACCCCGCACCTCCCTTGGAGCGCTTGGCTATCCCCCAAGGACGAGCTCGGGTGATGGTGCAGATGGAGCAAGTGATCGCTATCGAAGCGGAATCGAACTATGCGCGCTTCCATCTGGCGGCCCGCAACCACCTGGCTCGGGTTTCACTTTCGTGGCTCGAAGAGAGGCTCGATCGGCGGCGTTTTGTGCGTGTCCACCGGTCCTGGATCGTCAATATCGACCATCTCCAACGGCAGGAGCCCGCCGGTCATGGGGATCTCCGCTTGGCGCTGACAGGCGGCTTGCAGGTCGGTCTCAGCCGGCGCTATCGGCGGCGCCTCGAAGCCTTGATCGAGCCCCTTTCCTGAGTACTGGCGGAGGTCGCTGACAGGTCTTCGTTGAGGGTGTCGCGCAGTTGCCGCGCGGCCGCGTAGTGGGGATAAATCTCGAGCGTCTCATCGAGTAGGGCGCGAGCTCGCGCAGCATCTTTGGGCTCTTGCAACAGCAGCAGCCGAGCCAGCCAAAAGCGGCTCATCGGCGCTTGCCAGGTGGGGCGCAGGCGGTTCGACCGGGCCGTCGGAGCGGTCGCCGAACGGGCGATGACCTCTGCCAACTGCTGCCGCGCAGCGGCGGGATCGCCGCCCCATTGAGCCGGGGTGTAGGCCAAGTCGAGCCCGCGGATGGCCAGCGCCCGGAGGTTGTCGGGCTCGAGGTCGAGAGCACGTCCGAGATGCTCATCGCCGAGCGGCCCGACCACCCCCGCCCGCTGTGGAGCGAGTCGATAGTAGCCGGAATACAAGGTGCTTAGCAGGGCGTGTGCTTCGGCGTTACGGGGCTCCAACTCGATCGAGCGCTTCTCTGCCTCGACCGCTTGGTCGAGATATCCGAGGCGGCCGTCGCCGGGGCCGACCAGACTGAGGATCCACAGTCCGAAGCCGCGATAGTAGGCGGACCAGGTGGCCAGCTCCGGGTCGCTGTTCCAGACGGAGAGGCTCTCGATACCGCTGGCGATAGCCTCGAGGTCTGAGCGCATGGAGGCTTGGGTGAGCTTCTCAATCACGGCAGAGAACTCCGCTGGCACCTCCAGTTCACTCTCCATGCTAGCTGCCACTTGCGGCTCGCCTAGGGCGTTGAGGTCGAGGGCCAGAACTATCGCTTGATCCCGCAGGAAGAGTCGATTGCCGATCACCGTCGGCGGCGTCCAGCTGCGCTTCTCGACCACTCGGGTGGTCTGTAGACGCGTGATGCCTTGGCGGTCGAGTCGGGCGATGGTTAGCTCGCCTCGGTCGCCGAGCAACAGGGCTTGCTGATCCGCCAGCAGTAGGTTGGCGGCGCCAAAGCGCCGTTCCCGCCAGAGGATCTCGCCGCTGCGCGCGTCCAGCGCGAGAAGGCTATTTTTGTAGGTGGTGTAGATCGTTCCGCCTTGGTGGACGGCATTGAAATGGGAGACTTGAAAATCGGGCTGCTGCCACAGCTGCTCAACTCGATCCGCGGCGACCAAACGCAGGCCGCGGCTGCCTAAGAAGTAGGCCGAGACGAAAAGCAGATCATCATCCACCAAAATGGGGGTGCCGAGCATGGTGCGATGTTGGTTGGCGAACTCGTGGCGCCACAGCAGGGAGCCAGTGAGCGGATCGAGGCCAACCACCTCGCCAGCGGCGGCGGCGATAATTTGCCGTCCGTGGGCAGTCTCGGCCAGGATCGGCGAGGCATAGCTAGGCGCGAAAGAGCGGTTCTGCCACAGCAGTTCGCCGCTCGCCGGCTCAAAGGCCAAGGCGCCGCCCGCCAACACCACCAGCGCCCGCCAGCCGGGTTTCTTGGGGTCGTCTACCAGCAGAGGGCTCGCTGCGTAGCCGAAATATGGAATCCTGGCTTGATGCTCAGCGCCCAGGTCCTTGGCCCACAGCAACTCGCCGGTGGCGGCATCCAGGGCATGTAGATGACCTGTGAAACCGAGGGTGAAGAGCCGCCCGTCGCTGAATATTGGGGTGGCTTGGGGCGCGTTGCCATAAGACACATCGACCCCGCGCAGCTCACTGACCGGGGCTTGGTAGCGGTATTCCCACAAAGTCTTGCCGCTGCCTGCCTCAAGCGCGACGATCACTTCCTGCTCACCCTCACGAGTGGCGGTGAAGAGGTGTTGGGTTGAAGGATCGGAGATTAGAGCGGAATAGCCTGGGCCGAGGTCT
Organism: Candidatus Multivoradales bacterium; assembly: GCA_965248925.1. Taxonomy (GTDB): domain Bacteria; phylum Acidobacteriota; class Thermoanaerobaculia; order Multivoradales; family J023; genus CBDFLE01. Next base: position 4,930,366 of record CBDFLE010000006.1, read on the forward strand.
CGCTGCCACAACCGACGCGGCCCGGCAGCGCCCCAGGCTGCGATTCGCGGTGCCTGGTCCAGAGTGAAGTCACGCCCAGGACCGCCGAACTGTAACCATTGGGCGGCTAGGGGTGGACTCAAGAACAGTGCGCAGACGAAGAGTAACAAACGATGCATGGGGACCTCCTTGCCGGTTGTTTTTGTGGCCGCTTCTAGCAAATACCGAGAAGCGGCCGCGGAAGATCCAGCAATGGTCCCAGAGGGATCTGGGCGGGGTCGGCGGGACCGGTGGGTTCTAGGACGTGGCGCCGGAGCCGAGTTCGCGCCTTGCTGAGCCTTACGCTCAGCGCTGTTCTTCGAGGTCGAGGCGGCCGTAGATCGCTTCGCGCAAGGTCCGCTCGGTCGCCAGGTCTCCACGACGATAGGCGATGTCGGCCCGCTTGAGGCGGACTCGGCTGGTGCGATCAGGGCTGTCTTCTAGCCGGCTGTAAAGTTCGTCGGCGAGCAGCAAGTCGCCAGCGCTGAATGCCTCGTCGGCGGCCTGTTCCAGCCGGTCCAGGCTCAGCCTCGGAGCCGGGGGATTGGCGCTAGCCGACTCTTGAGTAGGCCGGTCGCGGAGCCACTGGCGGGCGGCGTGCAAGAGGTCTTCCCGCGCCGGGTCGCTGAGGTGCTCGGCGCTGACTCTCCAGCGGTCGACGAAGAGTCGCCGTCTGCCGGGTGCGACAAAGGGTACAAGCAGAACCGCCGGATCTGTCGCTATCAACAAGTCGTCGACGAAGTAGTCGAAACGCCCGCGGTCTTCGAGATCGCCGATGAATGAGAAATAGCGCACTGACGAGTCGTTGGCGTCGGCGAGATTTCGCTGTTGGCGCAGATCTGCGATCGGTTTTTCACAATCGACACCGCAACCTTCTTCGTAGATCGCCAGGTCGTAGGTGCCGAGGTCGACGCGGTAGACCAGGTCGATGAAATACCAGACGAAGGCTTGCGGGGCGAAAGTCTGTTGCCATCGATCGGCGGGTCGATGGCCGAAGAATCCATTTTGAGTACCGAGCCAGACAGCGTGGCCGTGCTGTCCCTGGCTGAGAAACCAGCGCTGGCCGGCGAGGCCGAAGTTGAATTTTTGACCAGGATCGGTGAGCAGCAAGTAGAACTGGACGAACACCGTTCCTGAGCGTCGTTCCTCGAAATAGCCGAGGAACTCGGCGAAGTCGCGGTTGCCGGCTTCTTCGTGTAAATGTAGCGAGTGCTCGCCACCAACGCGGAAGGCCAGCGACAGATCGACCTGTCCGCCGCCGCCGTCGCGCAGCCAGAAGGTGTCGGGGCCAGAGGCCACCGGGTCTTCGAAGTCGTACGATGCAAGGATTGGCGACGACGCGTTGCCCTCGACTTGTGCCGAAATCGCCTGCGTGGAGAGCGCGGTGGCTACCAGCATGACAACGCCGACGATCAGCCCGATTCGAAGAGGTTGGGATGAAGCCATGGCGGCAAGTGTAGCTCACTGACGCTGAAGACCCTTCTGCCCAGCTGTAGTCCACTATGCTGTAGCCTCATCGGGGTGTGAACGTCGCTTGGAGGTCCAGAAAATGCGAGATCGCTGGTTGTTTGTCGTCGGAGTCTTATTGCTGCTGGGGCCGACCGTGCTGCGTGCCTATCTCTCCTGGCCGCTGCCTGGTTCGCAAGATCTCGACTCGATCCACTTCGCCTACCGGCTCAGCGCTTGGATAGTACCTCTGCGGCTCTTGGGGGCGGTGCTGGCGGTGTTTGGCATTGTCGGCATTTTTCGTGGTCCACGCACCAGGAAGACCATCGCCTTGATCGTTTTGGTCTCTGCTCCGGCGCTGCTGCTGAGCTATCTGATCTACAACTACGAAGCGGTGCGGCTGTTTCGTCAGCCGCGGCAGGTGGTTTTTGCTCAAGGGACCAGTGAGCAGTTGCCTGCCGAAACGCTGGTCATCGGTTTGACCGCGGCTGGTCAGGCGAAAGCCTACCCATTGCGCCTGCTGGCCTACCATCACCAGGTGCAAGATCAAGTGGGAGGGCAGCCGGTGCTGGTGACCTACTGTGTGATGTGTCGCACCGGTAAGGTGTTCCGCGCCGAAGCGGCGGGAGAGCCGTTGGAGCTGGAGCTGGTCGGTGCCTATCGCTACAACTCAGTCTATCGCGACCGCGGCACTGGCAGCTGGTGGTTCCAGGCCGACGGCCGGGCGGCGGTCGGGCCCCTGGCCGGTGAGCAGCTCAGCGAGCTGCGCACCGACCAAATGACCCTCGGGCGTTGGCTCGAGCTACATCCCGACAGCGATGTTCTGCAGCCCGATCCGGCTTCCGCCGACGGCTACCAGATGTTTAGTTTCGATCGCTTCGACGAGGCCCGGTCCGAGAGCGAGTCGCCACCCGGATGGCGGTGGGTGGTGGGGGTGCGCCACGGCGAGCTAGCGCGGGCTTACCCCTGGTCGTTACTGACCGAGCAGGGCCTGATCGAGGATCAGCTCGGGGATCTGCCGTTGGCGGTGCAGCTGCTTGCCGATGGCGTCAATCATCGGGTTTGGGATCGCCGGCTCGGCGACCGGCTGCTGCACCTTGAAGTCGAGGGTGAAGAGCTTTGGGCGTCCGCCGCAGGGACTCGCTTTGGTTTCGATGGGCTCGGCCATGGCGGTGAACTCGATGGCCAGCAGCTCGCGCCAGTGACGTCCGCGGTCGAATACTGGCATTCCTTCGAGCATTTTTCCGGCGGCGAACTCTTTGCCGGCTTGCCTTGAGCGGCCCTCGCTCCCGCTCCGCCGCCCGCTGGCTTGCCTTCAGTGGCTCGGGTTTGACAGGGTTCGAGGATGAAAGAGGAATACTCTAGCCGCATCTGGCTCTGGCTGTTGGCCGCGGGAGTGCTGCTCGGCGCGCCGTTGAGCGCTCAACAACCGCCGCCGACCGACATCTACTTGCTGCCGATCGCCCATGGCGAGTACGGCCCTGCGCTCGGCGAGGCGCGCAACATCACCCGTCGTCAGGGCTACGATAATCAACCATCTTTCCTGCCCGATGGCCGTGGCTTGCTCTACACCTCGATTCGCCAAGGCCAAGCCGACAGCTGGCTCTATGATCTCAAAAAGGACACTCACCAGCAGCTTACCGACACCCCGGAGAGTGAGTATTCGCCGACCCTGATGCCGGGGGAACGGGCGATCTCGGTGGTGCGGGTCGAAGCTGATGAGCGGCAGCGTCTGTGGCGCTTTCCGCTTCGCGGTGGCGAGCCCGAGCTGTTGCTGCCCGACGTGGCGCCGGTGGGCTACCACGCATGGGGCGAAGATGGCCGGTTGGTACTTTTCGTGCTCGGTGAGCCGCCCACCCTGGAGTTGGCCCGCCGCGGCCCGGGAACGGGGCGCCAAGTGCTCAGCAACATCGGCCGGTGTTTGGCACGGATTCCGGGCTCGACCGAGATCAGCTTCATCGCCAAGACCGACGCCGGGGCACAGATTCAAGCGATCGATCCGGCCAGCGGCGCCGTTCGTCATTTGGCAGATGGATTTGCCGATCAAGAAGATTACGCCTGGTCGCCCACTGGCGAATTGTGGATGGCCCACGGGACCCGGTTGTTCCGCCGTCTACCGGGGGCTGAGGAGCGCTGGAACCTGATCGAGGAACTGGGCAAACGGGGCCTCGGTAAGATCACTCGTTTGGCGATTTCTGCCGACGGCAGGTTGCTGGCTTTGGTGGCCGACTTACCGCCGGTCGCGGTCGCCGAGGAGGAGTCGGGCGAATGAGCCGCCCGCACCGCTGGGTGGCTAGGCTGTGGACCGTACTCGGCCTGCTCGGACTGCTACTGCTCGCGGCGGTCGCGGTGGCCTGCGGGGCGCAGTTCAGTTGAGAGCGAGTCTTGGCCAAGGTGCGCGGGGTGCATCCCTACAATCCGCAGTGGGGAAGACTCCTCGACCGGAAACGGCGGCAATATGATGCTTCGCCGACGGGTTCTGCCGAGCCGGGCGAGTCGCTACGCTAGATTCTTCTAGAGCGGTTTTTTGCGCTTTTCAGCTCGCCATGGCGATGGTAAGTTAGCGCCATGGAACAGATCATATTGCGTACTCTGCCAATACTCTGCGTCGTCCTGCTGGCGGCGGCACCGACTTTCGCTGCCGACCCGATCGCAGCTCCGTCCGATGTCGCAGCTCCGCCCGAGGATGCTCAGCGTACCGACTCCGGCCTGGCTTCGAAGGTGCTCACCGCGGGTAGCGGTAGCGAGCATCCGGCCGCTTGGGACTCCGTCGAAGTGCACTACACCGGCTGGACCACCGACGGCAAGATGTTCGACAGCTCGGTACAGCGAGGCAAGACCGCCAAGTTTCCCCTCAACCAGGTGATCGCCGGCTGGACCGAAGGTCTCCAGCTGATGGTGGTGGGCGAGAAGCGGCGGCTGTGGATCCCCGAAGAGCTGGCCTACAAGGGCCAGGCCGGTCGCCCGGCGGGGATGCTGGTTTTCGATGTCGAGATGGTTGGCTTCGAGCAGGGCACCGAGCCGCCGAAGGCTCCTAGCGATGTTGCTGCGGTGCCGGATGATGCCACCCGCACCGACTCCGGCTTGGCCTCGCGGGTACTCACAGCTGGCGAGGGCCAGGCCCACCCCAGCGACACTGCCGTGGTCACCGCTCACTACAGCGGTTGGACCGGCGATGGCAAGCTGTTCGACAGCTCGGTGAGCCGTGGCGAGCCAGCTACTTTCCCCCTCGATCAAGTGATCCCTGGTTGGCGTGAAGGCTTGCAGTTGATGGTCGAAGGTGAGACACGTCGGATGTGGATTCCCGGCGAGCTGGCCTATGCCGGCCGCGAAGGTGCGCCTCAAGGCACATTGGTATTTGATGTCGAGCTGATCAGTTTCACCGAGCCGCCGGCGCCGGCGCCGGCGCCGGCGGATGTCGCCGCGCCGCCAGAAGGTGCCGAGACCACCGCCTCGGGCATCGCCTCGAAGGTACTGACCGCGGGCACCGGCAGCGAACACCCTGGGCCGACCAGCAAGGTCACCGTGCACTACAGTGGCTGGACCACCGATGGCAAGATGTTCGACAGCTCAGTGAGCCGTGGTCAACCGAGCAGTTTCGGTCTCAACCAGGTGATTGCCGGCTGGACCGAAGGCTTGCAGCTAATGGTGGTGGGCGAGAAGCGACGCTTGTGGATCCCTGAAGCATTGGCCTACAAAGGACAGCCAGGACGGCCCGCGGGCATGCTGGTTTTCGACGTCGAGCTGATCGAGATCAACTAGGCAAAGCCCCACGCCTTGCTCACCACGCCCGGCCGCTCGCGACCGGGCATGGTTGTTTGTACGGCTTGTCGCGGGCCAGCGCGGGTCGCATAATAGGGCGCCATGTCCAAATCCAACGCCCCCTCCGCCAGCGCCCCCGACCTCCAAGGTTTGCGCCAAGCTCTCGAAGCCATCGACCGCCGTTTGCTCACCTTGTTGCGCGACCGCATGGGCAGGGTGGAGGAGGTGGCGCGATCAAAGATCGCCGCTGCTTTTCCCTTTCGTGATCAGCGGCGCGAGGACCAGGTCTTGCAGCGGGTCCGGGGATTGGCGGTCGAGTTGGGGCTCGACGCGCACGCCGTCGAGCGTCTCTATCGCTTGATCATGGAGATGTCGATCTCGCACCAGCAGGCTCACCTCGAAGCACTCGAAACCGTGCCGCTGCGGGTGGCCTACCAGGGGGTCGAGGGTTCCTACAGTCACCTGGCGGCTCAGCAGCGCTATGGCGGCCGCGAAGGGGGCGCTCTGCTCACCGGCCACTCCAGTTTTCGCCAAGCCGCCGCCGCGGTGCTCGACGGCGGTGCTGACTTTGCTCTACTGCCGATCGAGAACAGCACCGCCGGGTCGATCAATGAAACCTACGATCTGCTCGCCGATGGTGGCTTGATGATCAATGCCGAAGTGATTCACGAGATTCAGCACGCCTTGCTCGCCCTGCCTGGGGTTGAGATCGACCAGCTTCATACAGTGATCTCTCATCCCCAGGCCCTGCAACAATGCAAGCGATTCTTCGAGGGCTTGCCGACCATCGAGACCCGGATCGAGTTCGATACCGCGGGTGCGGCGCGGATGGTTCGGGAGTCCAACGATCGTGGCCTGGCGGCGGTGGCCAGCGAATCGGCGGGCCAGCGATATGGCCTGGTCGCTCTGCGCCAGGGGATCCAAGATCAACGGCTGAATTTCACCCGCTTCGTCGAGGTTGCCATCGAAGCCTCACCGCGGCCCGCGGATGCCGACTGCAAGAGCTCATTGATTGTCAAATTGGCTCATCAACCGTCGGCCTTGGGGCAGGTGTTGATGGAGTTTGGCGACCGTGGCATCCAGCTGCTCAAGCTGGAATCGCGGCCGGCCCCTGGTGAGCCCTGGAACTACCGCTTTTACCTCGATGTTCACGCACACTCGGCGAGCACCGAGATGCAGGAGTGCTTGCGGGCGATCCAGCCGCTGACTTCCGAGGTGCGGCTACTCGGCACCTACCCGCGGGCAGTTTGAAGGCGGCTTATTGCATCTGTTTTGACGGTAGAATGAGTATAAAGATCACGGGCGAGAGTGGTGAGGTTTTCTACCTTGGATTGGCCCAATCGACCGGGAGACCGTCGCGCAAACTGTTGTCATTCGGAGCCTTGGCGGCGAAACTCGAAGCGCTGGGATTGATCGCTGTCGTGGTGGGGGTCGGAAAGGGTGATGCATAGCTGATTTTCGGCGATCAGTTGATAGACGATACGAGTCGGGAAATCCTTGTCTGGATTCTCGAAGACAGCCTTTCTGGCCTGTGGGTCGAGTTCGGTGAGCCGCATCTGGACCCCCCTTTTGCCGCCCGGGAAAGGGGTGAAAACGACACTACCGTCTTCGATATCGAAACGCTCGAATTCGTGAAAAGCAATTTTCCCGTCGCGCCGCAGCTCGGTATAGCTGAGCACCATGCCACCCTCCGGCGTGGTGTAGTGCGCGACTAACTCGCCGCCCCACATCTGGCCGCTCCAAGTACCTGCCAGGAATTCCAACGCCAATATTTGCCGGCCGGATTCTTCGGCGCCGTCGGCGCCCTCGGCGCTTGCTGTGAGGAGTAGCACGGCCAGACCCAGGAATAGGAAGGCGAGCAGCCGCCAGGTTGACTTGGGGTTTGATCTGTGCATTTTCAGCTTCCTTCGGGCAGCGGTCATCGCCGCGCATCTAGGCTCTTGACCTGAGGGTAGGCCAGGATCCGTTCGTCGGCTGTGAGCAGAGTGAAGTGATGTATACGAGCGGTGGCGACGAGAAGGCGGTCGGCAGGATCCTGGTGGAACTCATCGGGCAAGTCATAAGCCGCGGCAGCGATCCTGTGGCAGATCTCGATCGTGGTGCAGCGCAGGCTGTCGATTGTGTCGCTGATCCAGGCGCCTAGAGAACACGCCAAGTCGATTCTCCCACCCTCCACAAGGCGGGCGATCTCGAGAGTGGAAATTGGCGATACGTAGAGCTGGGTCTGAGGCTGGGTGAGGTGGTTCTTGGCCTCGGTGCCTAGTTTTCCAAGCTGCTCCTGCGACCAGATCCAGACGTGAGTATCCAGCAGCAATCTCACTTGAGCATCTCCCAATCACTCTCGGTGTCTGTGTAGACGAGATCACCGGAGATCCGCATTCGCCCCTTGTAGATTCCTAGCTGGCGCTTGGCGTTGGCGTTCGGCAGGGGTTCGATACGAGCAATCGGCGATCCCCGGCGGGTCACCAAGAGTGCTTCGCCGGTGTCTTGAGCCTGGCGCAGCACGGCTATACATCGTGCTTTGAAATCGGAGATCGCTATTGTCTTCATGATTCGATCCTGACGTAGTCAGATGACTTGGTCAACTGGGCGGCTGCGGATGCTTGGCAGGTATCGAGTCGGGCCAGGCCAAGGGGCATCCGCTGCGAGGCGAGTCAGCCGCCCTCGGGGCGGCTGAGTTCACCGCGCAGGTCGTTGGCCATTTGCTGGCGAACGGCGTCGGGTTCGAGATCTTGTGACAGCAGGTAGAACAGTTTGGTGAGGGCGGCTTCGGGGGTCATGTCCCAGCCGCTGACCACTCCGGCGTCGCGCAAGGCGCGGCCGGTGGCGTAACTCTCCATGTTGACCCGGCCGCGCAAGCATTGAGTGCAGTTGACCAGCACCACGCCGTGTTCACTGGCCTGTCGCAAGACGGCGAGGAAGTCGCTGTTGTTGGGAGCGTTGCCAGCGCCGAAGGTGTGCAAGACGGCGCCACGGATCGGGGCGCGCAAGAACTGGCGCATGGTGTCGGGGGAAATGCCGGGGAAGAGATGGACATTGGCCACCGCGGGTTGGCCGACTTCGGTGAAGCGCAGGGGGCCTGGCTGTGGCGAACGGACCAGGGAGTGCTCGATCTGAATCTCTACCCCAGCGCTGCCCAGCGGCGGCAGGTTGGGTGAGTCGAAAGCGTTCAGGCCGATGGTCGAGGTCTTGGTGGCGCGGTTGCCGCGCAGCAGGCGCTCACCGAAGAACAAGCAGACTTCCGGTAGGGTTTGGTGGGCGGCGATCAGCAGGCTGGTAATCAGGTTGTCGCGGGCGTCGTTGCGCACTTCCTCAAGCGGAATCTGCGAGCCGGTGAAGATCACCGGCTTGGCGAGGCCGGCGAGCATGAAGGAGAGGGCCGCCGCCGAATAGGCCATGGTGTCGGTGCCGTGCAGCACCAAGAAACCATCGAAGCGCTCGTAGTGACGTACGATATCGCGGCCGATGTGCGCCCAATCCGCGGGCGCCATATTCGACGAATCGAGCAGCGGGTCATATTCGTGAATCTCGTAGCGCGGCATCCGCGGATCGGCGAGTTCGGGCATGCGCTGCATCTGCTTTTCCAGCCAGCCAGGCGCCGGCCGGTAGCCGTGGTTGCCGCGGCGCATACCGATGGTGCCGCCGGTGTAAGCGATATAGACGCTTTTTCTAGAATTCATCGTCGTATCTCGGAATCTTCTGCCGGCGGCGATTGTATGTACTACCGCGGGCTCGGGCGAGTCCTGGAGCAAGATATCGATGGCTGTCGACAAGAAATCTAAATCCCAAGGCGGACCGCGGCCCACCGCTGAGGCATTATCTCCCTTACCGCGCAGCACCCGCTGGCTGCTCTTGCTGCTGGGTTGGACCTTGCTCATGGTCGGCCTGATCGGCTTGGTTCTGCCCGGCATCCAGGGCATTCTGACCCTGCTGGCTGGCGCAGCCGTCTTGTCGTTGGTCGATCCGGCTCTTGAACAGTGGCTCGACCGCCGCTTGCGGCGCCGGCCTTGGGCGCGGCAGAAGCTGCACAATCTGCGCCGCCGGATCCATCGCTGGGTTAGCTAGAGTGGCACAATAGGGGCCATGCCAAATTCTGCATCGCGACGCTTGCCGCGCAATCTGCGGGTGCTGAGTTGGACCAGCTTGCTCACCGATCTGTCGAGCGAGATGGTGCTGCGCCTGCTGCCGCTCTATTTGTCGAGCGTGTTGGGGGTGCGGGTCAACGTCATCGGGCTAATCGAGGGGGTGGCCGAGTCTGCCGCCAGCTTGCTCAAGTTGGCCTCGGGCTGGCTGTCGGATCGACTCGGGAGGCGTAAGTGGTTGGCGGTGGCGGGCTATGGGGTGTCAGCGTTGGCCAAACCGTTCTTCCTCGGCGCTTCGACTTGGGCGCAAGTGGCGGCGGTGCGCTGGACCGAGCGGCTGGGCAAGGGCCTGCGCACGGCGCCGCGTGACGCGCTGTTGGCCGACAGCGTGACTGCCGAGCGGCGCGGTTTCTCATTCGGTTTTCATCGCTCGGCCGATACTCTGGGCGCCTTTCTCGGTTTGGCGTTGGCGGCGGTGGTGGTGTGGCGGCTGCAAGGCGATGCCGTCGAACTCGGCCGCCAGACCTTTCACACCTTGGTCTGGCTCAGCCTGTTGCCGGCGGTTGCCGCGGTGTTGGTGCTGGCTCTGGGAGCGCGAGAGGTCGCGGCACCGGCTAGCGCCTTCACCTCCAGACCCAGTCGGCGTGGTTTGGGTCGCCAGTTCTGGCTCTATCTCGGCATTGTGGCCTTGTTCGACCTCGGCAATTCGGCCGACGCTTTCTTGGTGTTGCGGGCGGCCGAGCGGGGTCTCTCAGTGCTCGGCGTACTCGGCATGTTGGCCACTCTGAACGTGGTTTACTTTCTCACCAGCACTCCTGGCGGGATGTTGTCGGACCGCTTCGGTCGCCGCCGCGTGTTAGCCGGCGGTTGGCTGCTCTATGCCGCCGTCTACCTTGGCTTGGGTCAGGCTGAGAACGGTGTTCAAGTATGGATGCTGGCGGCGGTCTACGGTGCCTATTACGGACTCAGCTTCGGCACCGCCCGTGCCCTGGTCGCCGATCTGGTGCCGGCCGAGCGGCGTGGCACCGCCTTTGGCACCTTCCACGCCACTCTGGGAGTGATCGACCTGCCGGCCTCGGTGATCGCCGGTGTGCTGTGGCAGGGGTTCGGCAGCTGGTCGGGGTTCGGCGCCGCGGCGCCGTTCTACTTCGGTGCGGCGACAGCGGCGTTGGCGGCTGTGTTGCTGCTGGTCTGGCGAGGTGGGGCGGGGCGAACTGCTAAGCTTGCACTATGAGAGGCGCCCTCGAAGAGACCCTGCAAGCAGTGCTAGCAGATCGGTCGGATGTCGATTTGGTTTTGGTTTTCGGGTCACGAGCCCGTGGCATTGCCCGGCCTGGCTCAGACCTTGATCTGGCGGTTCTCGGGAAGCGGGTCGAGATACTCGACTTGCAAGCCCGACTCAGCCTGGCCTTAGGGGTCGAGGTCGACGTGGTCGACCTGCGTCAGGCTGGTTACACGCTGTTGAAACAAGTCAACCGCGAGGGGCGCCGGGTCTTTGAGCGCCGGCCCGGTGTTGAAGGAGCGTGGCGCGCTCAAACCCTGGCGCAGCTCGAGACCGACGGTCCCTGGCACGAACGTATGCGACGCGCATTCGTAGCTCGATTGGCCGAGAGCAGCCATGGTTGACGCTGAGCTGATCTCAGCCAAGCTCGCCGATTTGACCGATCGTAATCGGCGGGTGCGGCAACACTGTCCAGCCGATGCCGAGGCATTGTTGGCCGATCGTGATCGCCTCGACCTTGTGGCTTTCAATCTCCTTCTTGCAGTCCAGGCTTGTCTCGACATCGCCAGTCATTTGATCTCAGACCAGGGCTGGCGACCCGCCGAAACCTTGGCCGAGGCTTTCCAGCGACTAGAGGAGCACGAGGTCTTGGCGTCCGAGACGGCGGCGGCGATGGCCAGAGCCGTGGGCTTGCGTAATGTCGTGGCGCATGGCTACTCACGCATCCAGCCAGGGCTGCTCTTTGAGGCCGCAACAACTGGCCTCGCCGACCTCGAAGCCTTCGCCGGTCAGCTCAGCCGGTGGATCGAGTGCGACTGAGATCGTATCTACCTGTATCTTGTTCCCCATCGGCGAGAGCCTGGACCAGCTTCGCCTTGGGTGATTCCAGGTCTTGGAGGTGCTCACCTTGGAAGGTAGGGGAGGCCCTCAGGGTGAGTAGCTGGTCGAGCAAAGCGAGATGTTCTTCAACCACTTTGGGGACGCTGCAACTTTGTAGGGCGTGGCCGTAGGACCGGCTGGCCAGGTCTGTGTGCTCGACGCTGCTCGCGGTGCTGAGAGCCAATCCGCAATGCGCCAGGCCTCGATAATAGGGGGCAGTGTAGTCGAGTACCTGGTCGCAATAAGAGAGGGCTGCGCGGAATGCTTGCTCGGCGCCATCGCGGTAGTTATCGCGTTGCTGCTGACCTTTCTCTAGCGCCATCAACCGCAGCTCGACCAGGCCCCGCAGTGCCGCTGCGGCGTGACGTGATGCGGCGGTGCTCTCTGAACCTTCGAATTCTCTTGCCAGCTTGAGGTGCCGCTGCGCCTGGGGCAGCTGATGGCGAAGCAAGTGGCATCTGGCGACCAGGGTGTGGCGTTGCAACAAATGCAATTTGTGAGGGCCACCGATGGAGAATTCGAGAGCTGCGCGGGCCGCTTCGAGGGCCTCAGGTGTATCGCCGTAGAGCAGGTGGGTCAGGGCTAGATCGGCCCGAACGAAGGCGACGATGAACCACGCGCCGTCTTGGCTCAGCATGGCTAGCCCTTTCTGGTGACACTCGATGGCAAGGTCATAGTTGCCGCTGTAGGCATAGCTGGTACCGAGGCTGTTGAGTGCCTTGCCGTGGCCACGGGAGTCTTCGTGGGAGCGGGCAATCTCAAGGGCTCGGTTGAGGGCGCGAGCTTGGGCTTCGAAGCGGCCTTGGTCACGGTAGACGAGGCCTAGGTTGAATTGTTGAGTGCCGACTTGCTGCAAGTCGTTGAGCTGCTGGAACAGCTTGATTGCCTTCTCGTAGGCCTCGATTGCTGGTTCGTAGTGCCCCAGGTTGCGCCGCGCATTGCCGATGAAGCCTTGCCGCCTGGCTTCATCGAGTTTGTCGTTCAGATCACCCTGAGCCATCGCTTGCTTAGCTTCGTCGTAGCGTTCAAGGCCTTCGGCATAGAACCCGCGATTGGCGCGGATGTTGCCGAGATCGATCAAGATCCTTCCTGCTAAATCGCTCTTTTGCAATTGGCGAGCGATGGCGATGGCCTGCTCGAAGGCCTGTTGGGCAGCTTCCTGGGTAGCAGCATCTTTGCCAGCGTTGCGTCTTGACCTGCCAAATTGGTGGAGCAGTTTGGCGCGGTTCTCGGTGCCGCTGTCACCCAGTCCGTCGAGCAGTTCGAGGCCGGCGCGACAGTTGGTGGTGGCCTGCCGGTGGTCACCCAGGTTGAGATGCGCTTCGCCGAGATAGCCGAGCAGTCGAGCTTGCAGGCGCTGTTTACCCAGTTCTTGGGTGCTGTCGATCGCCGGTTGCAGCCAGTCGATGCTTTCCTGAGCAGGTCTTAGCAGTCGCAGTAGATGCCATCCGTGGCGGGCGTAGCCGATGCAGAAACGGCGCAGGGTGGGGTCGCTTTCGCGGCCCAGCAGGATCTCCCGATGGATGCCTTTGAGGGTGTCCCAAACCTTTTCGAACTCTTGCACCACCGCGGCGGGCCGGGCGGCATGGTCGCTCGACAGTTGGCGGAGTTTGTCCAGGTAATAGCTCTTCAGGCGGTAGCGCAAGGCCGGGGCAGGGGTCTCAATCATCGTCGTCGCCAAAATCGATAGCGAGTGTTCGAGCGCCTTGCACTGACTCTGCTGCCAACGAGTCTTGGTACATCGTGCTGGCTAGAGAGTGCAGTAGGGCGTGCATTTGGAAGCGGCCGTCGTCGTTCCGCTCGAGCAGACCTCGTCGCTTCAGGGTGCGCAGGGAGGGTCGGGGGTCGCCCACCTGCCACTGCGCTTGCACGGCCTCCAGGCCGAAGCTGGCCGGCATTCCAGGAAATGCACCCAGCAAGGTGAAAAGCCTCCGCATCGTTGGCGACAGGGTGTCGATGCTGCGCCGCAGCAGCGCGCCGACGGTGGGTATTTCGGCGGTCTCGTGCTGGAAGTCGGTACGGTCTGCCGGCGCGGTTTGCTCGAGTAGCTGGGCGCCGGAACGCAGGCTCTCGAGTAGCGACTCGACATCTTCTAAGTGGTCTTCTTGCGCCTCGCCGAGCATGCCGCCGGCGACCAGGATGGCCAGGGGTAGGCCCTCGAGGTCTCGCACCAGCTGGCGGCAAGATTGCTGATTCTGGGTCACTACCTCCGGCACCAGAAGGTTGAGCAGGTTGAGAGCATGGTCGGCGGCGAGTTCGCGCAGTCGAAAGCGGCCCTGGGGAAAGGTCAAACAGTATTTTCTGGCGAACTCGTGAAAGCGACTGGTCAGCACGATGGGGCAAGAGCCACGGGCGGCGAGGAAGAGGTCGCCATGGCCCTCTTCCCACACATCGTCGACGATCAACAACGCTCGACGGCCTTGTAGCAGGGTGCGAATTTTGGCGGCGGCCTGGCCGACTTCACTTTTTGGGTGATGGCGGATGGTCTCGTTGCCCAGGGGTTGCCCCCAATTACCAAGTTCCTGAATTAAGTCGGGCTTGGCGCCAAGATCGGCCCACAGGATGCCGTCAGGGTAGGCTGCGGCAACTTCAGGGTCGTGTGCCAGCATGGAGGCGGTGGCGGTCTTACCCATGCCGGGGTAGGCGTGGATGACGGTGATCGGATCAGGGAGGTCGGCGGCGTCGGGGCCGATTCCCAAGCGCCGCTTGAGTTCGACCATGGTCTGCTCGCGGCCGACGAACAAGCTCGGCCGGGATGGTGGCAGGCCGATGATCTGACCTGTTTCGGCGGATGAATCGGAGTTTCTCTTTCCCATGCTCGCTCCAAGTCGCTCGGGACCAAGGATCTGGCGGTTAACGAAAGTGCATTTTACGCCGCATCCACTCGGCCGCCGGGGGTTTGCGGCAGTTCAAGTCGGCTACCGCTTGGTGCTCGGGGTAAGCGGCTCGTCGGGGCAGCACATTGGCCTGGCCGTGCTCGAAATCGACGATCAGATATTCGGCTCCTGCTCCCTCGCGCGGTGCTCCAACACTGCCGGCGTTGAGCCATCGCCAGTCTTGCCAGCTGCGATCCATCGGCCGGTGGGTGTGACCGCCGATCCCTAGCCGGCCGGTGAGCTGGTCAAAAGCGGCGGTCAGCGCAGCGCTATCCAGGGTTGTTTCGGGGTCGAACCAGCCTTCGTCGTCCCCCGGCAGGCCGTGGTAGCCAAGCACCCGGCCGAGACCCTCGACATCGAGGGTCAGGGTGGTCTCGGGTAGGTCGCGAAGAAAGGAGAACTCCATCAACGACAACTGGGAAACCGCCCAGTTCAGCGTCAAGTCACGGGCGGTCCAGTCCTCGCTCAGGGTGGCGAAGGTCTCGGCGGTGATCGGTAGAGGCTGAGCCCGCCGCTCGCCAGTTACCAAATAACGGTCCGTATTGCCGCGGATTAGCGACAGCTGGTCCTGCCAGTCTTGACTCAGCGCCTGAACTCGCTGGATGCACTCCGCCGGCCGCGGGCCAAAAGCGGCCAGGTCTCCCAACAGCCAGAGCTGATCAGGGGTGTCGAACTCTGCTACGGCCTTCAGCACCGCCTCGAGGGCAGCGAGGTTGCCGTGGATATCGGAGAGGATGGCTAGGCGCATGGGCGGCTCATTGGAGGCAGATGAGACGAATTTCCCATCCCTCAATTCTAACATGCAAGAGATTCGCAGCCGGGGTTCGCGACCTTGTGACAGATTTCACAAGGGGTCTTGGAAGATCGCTCGAACGATGGCACAATGCCAGCCGCAGAAAGTCATTTGCCGGGCTTGTGCCCGGCTCCATCCCATCCCAGCTCGAGGACCGACGCAAGATGGCTGTCCACAAGGTGAAGAAAGGGCTCGATCTGCCGATTGGCGGAGCGCCCGAGCAGCGGATCGAGCATGCCGCCGCGCCGCCGCGGGTGGCGCTTTTGGCCGCCGACTACATCGGCATGAAACCCACCATGCACGTCCAGGTGGGCGACGAGGTGCGGCGCGGCCAAACGCTGTTTGAAGACAAAAGGACTCCGGGTGTGCACTTCACCGCGCCGGCAGCCGGGCGGATCGAGGCCATCCACCGCGGCCAGCGCCGGGCGCTAGTCTCGGTGGTGATCGAGACCAGCGACGAGGAGCGGAGCACTGGCGCCGAGACAGTGGCCTTCGCCGCTTACACGGGCAAGCCCCCAGCCGAGCTGACGGCTGAGCAGGTTCGCGATCTGCTGGTTGAGTCTGGTCTGTGGACCGCGTTGCGCACCCGGCCTTACAGCAACGTGCCGTCGCTGGCCGACAGCCCCCACTCGATTTTCATCACCGCTACCGACAGCCAGCCGCATGCGCCGGATCTGGGGCTGGTGCTGGCTGCTAAGGGTGAGGACTTTGAACGTGGTCTGGTGGCGCTGTCGCAGCTCACCGCGGGTCAAATTCATGTCTGTATCACCCCGGGGCTCAGGCTCAGGTTGCCGACTTCGGAGCGATTGCGGGTGCATCAGTTCACCGGCAAACATCCCAGCGGCACGGTGGGCTATCACATCCACACTATCGATCCGGTCGACCGCGCAAAGCAGGTCTGGCACATCGGCTGCCAAGACGTGGTGGCGGTTGGCCGGTTGTTCGCTAGCGGCGAACTCGATCCCGCGCGAGTGATCTCGCTAGCCGGCCCTGGGGTCGAGCGACCGCGGCTGCTGGCCACTCGCATTGGCGCCGCTGTCGATACCCTGGTCGAGGGCGAACTCAAGGCGGGTGAGATGCGGGTGCTGTCGGGCTCGGTGCTGGCGGGGCGCATCGCTAGCGGTGGGGAGAGTGGCTTTCTCGGCCGCTACCATCAGCAGGTTTCAGTGCTGGCCGAGGGTCGCGAGCGTGAGTTTCTTGGCATGGTGAAACCAGGGGCGAACAAATTCTCCACTATCAACGCCTTCGTCTCACGGCTGATGCCTGGGCGAACGATGCCGTTTACTACTACGACTCATGGTTCGAGCCGAGCGATCGTGCCGATCGGCATGTATGAGCGGGTGTTTCCACTCGATATCCCGGCGACTTTCCTGCTCCGTTCTTTGGCGGTGGGCGATATAGAACGGGCTGAGCGTTTGGGTTGTTTGGAACTCGACGAGGAAGATCTGGCCCTCTGCACCTTTGTTTGCTCAGGCAAGAACGAGTACGGGCCATTCTTGCGCGACGTGCTGAACACTATCGAGAAAGAGGGCTGAGGCGATGAAACTGCTACGCAAGCTACTCGATACTCAGGAGAAGCACTTCAAACCGGGTGGCAAGCTGGAAAAGCTCTACCCACTCTACGAGGCCACCGACACTCTTCTCTTCACGCCTGCGGATGTTACCCGCGGGGCCTCGCATGTGCGCGATGCCATCGACCTGAAGCGCATCATGATCACCGTCGTGATGGCGCTGTTGCCAGCGATCGCCATGGCGATGTACAACACCGGCTACCAGGCCCATCTGGCGATCCAGGCCGGCGCTGAGCCGCTGGCGCGCTGGCAGACCGCGGTGATGCAGTGGTTGGGGCTCGCCTTCGATCCGGCCGATGTGCTCGCCTGTTTTGCCCATGGGACGCTCTACTACTTGCCGGTCTTGGTGGTGACTTTCGCCATCGGTGGCAACGCCGAAGTGCTGTTCTCGATGGTCCGCAAGCACGAGATCAACGAGGGTTTCTTGGTCACCGGCATGCTCTTCCCGCTGGTCTTGCCGCCGACCATTCCGCTGTGGCAGGTGGCGGTCGGCATTCTCTTCGGCACGATCATCGGTAAGGAGATTTTCGGCGGCACCGGGATGAATATCCTCAATCCGGCGCTGACGGCCCGCGCTTTCCTGTTCTTTGCCTATCCTGGGCAGATCTCGGGCGACGGGGTGTGGATCGCTGCTCAAACCTCCACCGATGGCTACTCCGGCGCCACTCTGCTGGCGCGGGCGGCGGAGGGAGGTACGGCCGCGTTTGAGTCTGGGGCGAGCTGGATACAGAGCTTCTTGGGCCTGATACCGGGCTCGATGGGAGAGACTTCGGCATTGGCTTGCTTGCTGGGCGCGGCGATCCTCTTGATCACTCAGATCGCTTCCTGGCGCATCATGCTGAGCGGGGTGGTGGGCAGCTTCCTGGCCGCTGGCCTGCTGAATTGGGTCGGCTCGACCACCAATCCGATGATGAACGTGCCCTTCCACTGGCACATCGTGCTCGGGGGCTGGGCCTTCGGCCTGGTGTTCATGGCCACCGACCCGGTGTCGGCGGCGCACTCGAACAAAGGCAAGCTGATATACGGCTTCTTGATCGGCGTGCTGGCGATCTTCATTCGCGTGCTCAACCCGGCGTTTCCTGAAGGAATGATGCTCGCCATCCTCTTGATGAACGTCTTTTCGGCCTTGATTGACCACTTCGTCGTCGAGGCCAACATCCGTCGTAGGAGGGCTCGCTATGCGGCATAGCGTTGGGTACACGCTGATTTTCGCTGCCATCATTTGCGCCGTCTGCGCGGTGATGGTGTCGGGCTCGGCGGTGGTGCTGAAAGAGCGGCAAGAGATCAACGCCGCCATTTCGAAGCAGAAGAAGGTGCTTGAGGCGGCTGGCCTCGCGGCGGCGGGCGAGAAGCTCACCCAGGCCGATGTGGAGCGCCTCTTCGAGTCCATCGAGCCGGTGCTGATTGACCTGGTAAGCGGTGAAGAGGTGGCGAGCGAAGATCCAGGCAGCTTCGACCAACAGAAGGCCAAGAAAGATCCCGCCGCCAGCCGCAAAGCCCCGGCCAACCGGGCTTCGGTCTTTCGCCTGCCCCACCAAGCTCTGGTCTACAAGGTGTTAGACGACGGCGGCCAAGTGCAGAAGCTGGTACTACCGATCGAAGGCTACGGCCTGTGGGGCACTCTCTACGGCCTGATCGCGCTGTCTGCCGACACCACCACCGTCGAGGGCCTGACCTACTACGAACACAAAGAAACCCCAGGTTTGGGCGGTGAGGTCGACAACCTTCGCTGGAAGGCCCTGTGGGTTGGCCGGCAGGTCTTCGACTCGCAGTGGCAACCCAAGATCCGGGTGATCAAAGGGCGAGCCGGCACACCTGAGGAGACGCCCTACCAAGTTGACGGGCTGTCCGGGGCGACGATCACCAGCCGCGGGGTGACCAACATGTTGAATCTGTGGCTGGGTGAGAACGGCTTCGGCCCCTACCTCGAAAAAATCCGTGCGGGGAGCGCCTGAGATGGCTGACAACAATCGCGACGTTCTGCTCGACCCGTTGTTCAACAACAACCCGATCACCCTGCAAGTGCTAGGTATCTGCTCGGCGCTGGCGGTGACCACCAAGCTTGAGACTTCGCTAGTGATGTGTTTGGCGGTGATGGCCGTGCTGGTGGGCTCCAATCTGGCCATCAGCTTGCTGCGCAATCACATTCCTTCGAGCATTCGGATCATCGTTCAGCTGACCGTCATCGCCTCCTTGGTGATCATGGCCGACCAGGTGATGAAGGCTTATGTTTACGAGATCTCCAAGCAGCTCTCGGTCTTCGTTGGCCTGATCATCACCAACTGCATCATCATGGGGCGCGCCGAGGCCTTTGCGATGCAGAACCCGCCCAAGGCGGCGATCATCGATGGCATTGGCAATGCGCTGGGTTACAGCGTGGTGCTCCTCGGCGTCGCCTTTCTGCGCGAGCTGCTGGGCTCGGGCAAGCTGTTCGGTTACCCGGTCCTGCAGCTACAGACCGAAGGTGGCTGGTACAACCCCAATGGCTTGATGGTGCTGTCGCCCGGTGCGTTCTTCATCATCGGCTTGTTCATCTGGGCGATCCGAACTTGGAAGCCCGATCAGGTGGAGGCGGACTGAGATGGAGGAATATCTCAATCTAGCCATCAAGGCTATCTTCGTCGAGAACATGGCACTGGCCTTCTTTCTCGGCATGTGCTCATTCTTGGCCTGCTCAAAGAAGGTCGAGACCGCGATCGGCCTGGGCGCGGCGGTGGTCTTCGTGCTCACCGTCACCGTGCCGATGAACAACCTGGTCTACAACTACCTGCTGCGCGAAGGCGCGCTGGCTTGGTTGAGTCCCTCGTTGGCGCATTACGACTTGTCCTTTCTCGGCTTTCTGAGCTACATCGGCACCATCGCAGCGATCGTTCAGATCGTCGAGATGACCCTCGATCGCTACGCTCCCAAGCTTTATGCCGCGCTCGGTGTCTTCTTGCCGCTGATCGCGGTGAACTGCGCCATCCTCGGCGCCTCGTTGTGGATGGTGGAACGCGAGTACGACCTCGCCCAAAGCGCGGTCTTCGGTTTTGGTTCGGGAGTGGGTTGGGCCTTGGCGATCGTTGCCCTAGCAGCGATTCGCGAGCGCATGCGCTACAGCAACGTGCCCCTTGGTCTGCGTGGCCTGGGTATCACCTTCATCCTCACCGGATTGATGGCCATCGGTTTCATGGCCTTCAGCGGTATTCAGCTCTGAGGTCGGCGTCATGATGAGCACGATTTTGCTCGGCGTGGTGATGTTCACCGTCATCATCCTGTCGCTAGTCGCCCTCTTGATGGTCGCCAAGCGGCAGCTGGTGCCCTCAGGCGAAGTGACCATCGCCATCAACGGCAACCCTGAGTTGGCGCTTAGGGTGGCGTCGGGCGGCAACCTGCTGAACACCCTGGCAGACAACCGCATCTTCATTCCCTCGGCCTGTGGCGGCAAGGGCAGCTGCGGAGTGTGCAAGGTCGACGTGGTCGATGGCGGCGGCGCCATGCTGCCCACCGAGCTCAGTCACATCAGCCGCGGCGAGGCGCGTGAGGGTTGCCGGCTGTCGTGCCAGGTCAAAGTCAAAGGCGATATGGCCTTGCAGATGCCGGCCGACATCTTCGATGTTCAGCAGTGGACCTGCAAGGTGCGCTCGAACCACAACGTCGCCACCTTCATCAAAGAGCTGGTCTTGGAACTGCCCGAAGGGGAGTCGGTGCCCTTCCGCGCCGGCGGCTACATTCAAATCCAAAGCCCGCCTCACGTCGCCAACTACAAAGATTTCGACATCGAAGAGGAGTATCGCGGCGACTGGGACAAGTTCAACATGTGGCGCTACGTCTCGACCGTCGACGAGACTGTCGAGCGCGCCTACTCGATGGCCAACTACCCGGAAGAGAGGGGCATTATCATGCTCAACGTGCGGGTAGCCTCGCCGCCGCCCCGCGGTCCCGAGGGCATTCCACCGGGCAAGATGTCCTCCTTCATCTTCAACCTCAAGCCTGGCGACGAGGTAGTGATCTCTGGCCCCTTCGGCGAGTTCTTCGCCAAAGAGACCGACAACGAGATGCTATTCATCGGTGGTGGCGCCGGCATGGCGCCGATGCGCTCGCACATTTTCGACCAGTTCCGCCGCTTGAGCAGCAGCCGTAGAGTGTCCTATTGGTACGGTGCCCGCAGCTATCGCGAGGCCTTCTACAACGAAGACTTCGACAGCATCGCCGCCGAGTACGACAACTTCGAGTGGCACCTGGCCCTGTCCGAGCCTCAGCCGGAGGACAACTGGCAAGGGTACACCGGCTTCATTCATCAGGTGGTGCTCGACAACTACCTCAAAGACCATCCGGCACCGGAAGACGTCGAGTACTACCTCTGCGGCCCGCCGATGATGCTGCAAGCCTGCATGAAGATGCTCGACGACCTCGGAGTCGAGCAAGAAAACATCCTCTTCGACGACTTTGGCTGAGGTGGGAAGCTGCCCAGTGCGAGAGATCTACAGCCGGCGGTCCTCCGCCGGCTTTGGTGTTTCTTGGAGAGCTAGCTCTACCTCCCCGGTCTCTCGATGTGCCGGTGCCTCACGGTGCTTGTCCGAGGCGGTCCCTAATGGTTGCCAATACTCGACTTAACTCTCATCGCAGGTCCTGCAATACGACGGATGGTGTGGCGATAGCCGTCCGTTCCGCGGTTATTCGACGACCGCTATCGACATTGACACCCCTACCTACCAGAGAGTAGCCTGCAAGTCATTGCCTACGGCAAAGATACGCTACCGGGACCGGTACGATGACTGCATCTAGACACAGTAGACATTGTCGCCGAAGACCTTCGCCGGTTGCCGAATTATGAGTTTGGGTGGACAGAAGATCGCTGTGCGGCAGAATAGAGCTTGGAGACGATGGAGTTCGGACTAGGATGAGGCGATGAAGATCCGGATCTACACGGACACGTCGGTCCTTGGCGGCTGCGAGGACGAGGAATTTGCCGAGCACTCCATCCGGCTCATGGAGGGCTTCGTCAGAGGCGAACTTGTCCTGGTTCTGTCCGGCCTCACGGTGCAGGAACTGGCCGGGGCACCGGTCGAGGTTCGTCGGCGAATCGCTGCTGTGCCGGAGGCGCACATAGAGACGCTTCAGCTTGATGCCGAGTCCAGGGAACTCGCAGAAGCCTACATAGCCGCCGCCGTCCTCACGGCCAAGATGCGGGCCGACGCCCAGCACATTGCCTTGGCGACGGTTGGCCGCGCTGACGTCTTGGTGAGCTGGAACTTCAAGCACATCGTCAACCTGCAGCGGATCCACGGGTACAACTCCGTGAACCTGCGCAAGGGCTACCCAATGATCGAGATCCGGACGCCGCGAGAGGTGTTGTCAGATGAGTAAGACCGAGAAGGAATTCGACGCGGTCGCGATGATGCGATCGGCCCGGGACAATATCTCCGCAGAGATCGAAGGTATGACACTGGAGGAAGAGTTGAAGTGGCTCGCCTCGCAAGAAATGAATGATCCGTTCCTGGAGCGGCTCCGTGATCGCGATGCCCAACAAGCCGATGCAGCCGGACGGCCGCTCCGCGGCCGCCGCTGATCGGCAAGGCGTTCGGCGGTAGACACATGATTCCCTATGTGTTGGCGCTACCGTACTTTGTGTGGGTAGCACTCACCGCCAGACACTTTCAGGGTAGAGATCAAGACCTCCATGATGGAAGAAGAGCTGGTCGGAGCTTTATCCGGCATGTCGCACCATCATGAAGCGTTCATGCGGCCTTGATAATCGCAACCAAAGGCTCCGAATTCACCCCTGACTACTGCCAGGCATGGGCTTAGATTTCTTTGCAGAGTAGCAACACGACGGATAGAGTCGCGATAACCGTCAGCTCCGCGGTTGTGCGACGACCGCTGTTGACATTGACACGCATATCTACCAGAGAGTAGCCTGCAAGTCGTTGCCAAAGGCGAAGATAGGCTACCGGGGCCTGGACGATGACGGCCGGCGTCCAGACGACAGTAGACATTGTCGCCGAATACCTCCGCCTGTTGTCGAATTATGAGGTTGTCCGTTCCATGGCGGGTGCAGAAATATGATCAGGTTGTTCATCAGTCACAGCGCCGCTGATGCCGAATTGGCGGGGGCGGTCGCCGACTTATTCCGATTCGCGCTTCGAATGCCAGCGGACGAGATCCGCTGTACTAGCGTCGATGGCTATCGGCTACCAGGTGGAGCAAACACGGATGAGCAACTTCGGCAGGAGGTAATGCTGGCGCCCGCATTTGTGGGCGTCGTTTCCCACACGAGCTTCGAGTTGGCCTACGTCCTGTTTGAGCTTGGAGCTCGATGGGGTCGGAACGAGTACCTCGTGCCGCTTCTCGCTCCAGGAGTGCCCGCGTCGATTCTCAAGGGACCGATTTCCGGACTGAACGCCCTCAGTTGCGACTGTGCTTCCCAACTACATCAGCTCGTGGCTGAAGTTGGCGAGCGGCTTGACCTATCGCCTGAGCCAGCTGCCGTCTACCAGGGTGCCGTCGATCTCATCGCTCAGCACCAGTCCACAGCACGGCCCCCCTCATCCAATCGGGCTGACACAAGAGGCTCCGAGTTTCCGGAGGCCGAGTCGATCATCAAAGCGAGGTGCGCCGCCGAATGGAGCGACGATTTTGAAATGAGGCTCGACTGCGAAGAGTCTCAGCGGAAGGCGCTAGGCAAACTGAAGCGTCGTGATCACCAAGAAGTTCCTGATGAAATTTTCGAACGAATTCGAGCCTATGCCACGCGGGAGTGGCCGGACGATTTTGAGATGCGAGTCGACACTGTAGAAAGCCAGCTTGCCGCGTATCGCAAGCTCTATTCGCGATGATGACGGCTAACAAGGCGATGCAAACCGATGGCCACTTCGCGTCGGTCGCTGATCGCCGAGGCGTCAGACGGCATTAGGCCAAGAGATGTCAATGGCCTCTGAAGTCGTGGAGAACGGAAGACTCGACCTTGAGAGAAGAAAACTCGACTTTGAGCGCGAGAAATGGGAGGCGAAGGTCGCTCACCAACAGCGCTTGGCCGCGCGAGAAGACGCTGAGCATCAACTAAGGGCGGCAGACTTTGATCTTAGGCGCGAAGAGCACAGGCGAGCAGGTTGGCGCAATCCTCTCGTAGTAGCGATTCTTGCTGCGACGATTGCGGCAGTCGGAAATGGCGTTGTAACAGTCGTTAACGGTTCGCTACAGCGTGCTATCGAGAGTCAAAGGTCGGATTCAGTGCGCATTCTCGAGATGATTAGGACTGCCGGCGACTCCGATAAAGCAGCGGAAAATCTGAAGTTCCTCCTGGAAGCTGGATTGGTAGACAATCCTTCTCGTATCGAGAAGCTGAAAGCTTTCCTGGAAAAGCGGGAGCCGGGTACCGGGCCGTCGTTGTTGGGTGGCCGTGTAGTACCCGGAATTGTTGGACCGGACGATGCCGTTTCAACGGACGCACTACAAGCAGGCCATCCTCTCCGGCGAATCGCAAATGCCGTGGGACTTCTGTTGTCTGTCCGGAAGGACGGTTTCTCCTCTGCATGCACTTCATTCTTGATCGGTGATGGTCTGCTACTCACTGCGTTTCATTGCGTGGAGGACGTTTCCTCGCTGACTGTGGAACTGTCCGATGACGCGGGAACCGAGAGATACCCGATCCCCCCACAGCCAGTCGCAGCGGACCGAGATTTGGACTTCGCAGTATTTCGGGTTCCGGAAGAGGCTGCCTCCAGGTTCGGGGCAATTCGTCTGGGTGATTCAGTTCCGCATCTCGGGCAACAGATAGCCGCTGTCTACTATCGCGGTGGCGGACGCCGATTGGCAGTGCTATCCGATGATTGTCGAATCGTGAAAGTGGAGGCTAGGAAAATACACCATCTCTGCGATACTGGGGCTGGAAGCGCAGGTGCACTGATCGTTAGCAGCGACGGTACTTTAACTATAGGGTTGCACCACAGACGGGGTCCACTTGGTGGAGTCGCGACTCGTATCGATACGATTAAGCAAGCCATTTCCAGAATCACTCCTGGCTACTGACGTGAACCACATACTTACCTCGCCGTCAAACAGAGCGGTCAACCCGATGCCCAAACCGCTACGCGATTCGGATTCCCTCCGCGCTACGAACTCCGGCGCGGGTTACCGCGAAACTTACCAAGCATCCTGGCCATCGAGTGGCTACGCTGAGCGTAAGACCTCGCCTTGCCCCGTCTTGACAAGGGCCTCGGATTCGAGCAGCGAAAATCAGTTTGATCGCGGTGAATCGCCTGAGCTGGCCGGCAGGGTGACGGCGCCGGGATTCTCGAGAGCAGCCCGCGTTGCTTTGAGGAGGTAGGCGTAGGGCTCATCGCTGGCGAGCTTGGCGCGATCGGTCAGACTGTAGGGAAGCGCCGCGACCTCGGTTCCTCGCTTGGAGCGCGATCCGTAGTGGTTCTTGCGTCCGATGAAGACGCCTCGCAGTTCCCTCTCGGCAATGCTGAAATCGAAAGGGATGAGAGGGTTCTCAAGAAAATACGTTGGCCCCTTCCGGAGGCCGAGTAGGAAGATGGCCCCATTCTCCAAAATCGCTGCGCGGTAGACCTTCGGCTCGGTCCTCCATGGCCAAAGCCTCCAGCATCTTGAGAATGGGCCCGGATTGCTCGGGGCACAGTTGCAGGCGCAAGCCCAGAATGTCCTGCGGCTTTGGAATCTGGACAGCCGGTAACGATAAGTCCGCCGCTGGCGCTTGACTAAGATGAAGATTCTCCGGACTACGGCGAGATCCTGGTGTCGGCGATAGTTGCGCGACCGCGTTCGCTTCTGCGCTACTAAACTCCTCGTGGTGCCCGGAGCCAATCCGTCGCTTGTGGACCACCTCGTGCCGGCGGTGGTGGGCGATGAGATTTCGGTCTTCCCGGCGGAAGCTCTAGTCCTTCACAATCTGCAAGACAACCGGCCGCAGGATCGGGCGAATGTCGTGGCCCTCCTCGACGCCGGGGCCGAGCCGGTCTTGACGGCGGCGGTCGGGGTGTTGGTTCTGGCCAGCTTGCTGGCCGCCCTGTGGCCTGCTTTTCGCGCGACTCGGGTGAGCCCGCAGACTTGTTTGCGCGCGGATTGAGGCCTCATCTCGCAATGGACGCGGTGGGTCGCTGTGCGTAGACTCAGCCAATGTCGAGTCGTGATCAACCTTGGATATTTCTCGTCGGATGGGCTCTGGTCGTGCTCCTGGCCGGGGCTTGCCGGCCGGTTGAGGAAGGCCCCGCGAGCCATCTCTTCTCAGGCCCGACCATGGGCACCACTTACCGGGTCAAGGTGGTCGCTAGAGAGCTGCCCGCGGAGCGTCGGCAGCAGCTGGCTGCGGCCATCGAGCAGTGGTTGGACGCGGTCGACGCCAGCATGTCGACTTATCGTCCCGACTCCGAGTTGTCTCGTTTCAATCAGCATGTCGCGGGCACGCCGTTTGCGGTTTCTACGGCGATGGCCGAGGTCTTTGCCGCGGCTCTCGAACTCGGCCAAGCCACCGGGGGTGCCCTCGATATCACTCTTGGGCCGCTGGTCGATGCCTGGGGTTTTGGTCCAGGTGGCCGCGGGGCGGTGCCGGATCCACAACAGCTCGCCGAACTGCGCTCGCGGATTGGGCTTGGCTTGCTGTCCTTGGACCGCGATCAGGGCACCCTGATCAAGGAGATTCCGGAGCTGCACTGTGACCTGAGTTCGTTGGCCAAGGGCTATGCGGTGGATCGAGTTCTGGAGGCGTTGGCGGATTTGGGAGTTACTGACGCCATGGTCGAAGTCGGGGGTGAGGTTCGCACCCTCGGTCACAATGCCAGTGGGCAGGCTTGGCGGATTGCCATCGAGCAGCCGAACTTCGCGCCGGGTGGCATTCAGCGCGTCGTTGCCTTGACGGATCGGGCGATGGCCACCAGTGGCGGCTATCGCAACTTCATCGAGGTAGCAGGCGAGCGTTTGCCTCATCTGCTCGACCCGCGCACGGGTTGGCCGGTACGCCACCGGCTGGCATCGGTGTCGGTGGTGGCCGCCAGATGCCTCGAGGCGGATGGCTTGGCGACCGCTTTGGCCGTGCTCGGGCCGGAGGAGGGGCTGGTGTTGGCCAATCAACAGGGTTGGGCGGCATATTTCTTGGTCCGTGGGGACCAGGGTGTGTTGATCGAGCGGGCTAGCCGATCTTTTGCGGAACTCTACATGTCTCGCTGAGTGCGTCGTGCTGATCGCGCCTCCACTGCTGCTGGAGAGCTGCTGGAGAGCCCCGATCCGATATGATGGGGCTGGCGGGTACACCGCCTTGGAGGTTAGTTCATGGGTCTGTTTCTCATCACTCTCGGTGTCTTCGGTGTAGCTATGTTGATCATGGCGGTCGGCGTCATTCTGCAAGGGCGCTGTTTGCGCGGTTCTTGCGGTGGCCCCGAGGTTCTGGCTCCAGATGGCACTTCGCTGAATTGTCCTACTTGTCCGCAACGCAAGGAGCGGCAGGCTCGACAAGCCGAGCGTTTGGCGGTTCTCGGCCACAGTGGCTGAGCCCCACCCTGGCCAGAAGCCCACCCGTGGGCTAGACTAGCCTCAGGTTTCTCATTTTCAGCCTCCCTCCGGCGAGAGGCTGAGCACGCGATGGCGTCGCTGAACCCGGTTTGCGGGGACGACTCTGATTCGGGGTGCCACCGGCGACACCGCTGTTTTTTGGCAGACGGTTGTAGGGGCGCCTGCCTGTTAGGAGTTCTGATGTTCGACATCGTGCTACCCACTGCCCGCGACTGGATGACTTCGAAACCGCTGACTTTGTCGCCTGAGCAGGAGCTTTTCGAAGCTATCGATTTACTGCTCAAGAACAGCTTTGCCGCCGCTCCGGTCGTTGATCAAAATGACGACCTTCTCGGTATGTTGACCGAGAAGGACTGCCTGCGGGTGCTGTCGAATCTGGCTTACGACGAGGACCTCCAGGGCGGTCAGGTGCGGGACTACCTCAGCGCTATTCGATTGCACTGTGAGCCGCAGATGGATCTGTTTCGGGTTGCCGAGATGTTCCTAAGCACTAACTTTCCGCTCTTGC
The DNA here is from genome assembly GCA_965248925.1 of Candidatus Multivoradales bacterium. Classification (GTDB taxonomy): domain Bacteria; phylum Acidobacteriota; class Thermoanaerobaculia; order Multivoradales; family J023; genus CBDFLE01. The sequence continues at coordinate 4,958,032 of CBDFLE010000006.1, forward strand.
CTGTAGTCGAGGAAGATCATCTGTGCGGGGTGATCAGCCGTCGCGACATGCTGCGCGGCATTCGCGCTTTTCGCTCGCAGTTGCTGCAAATGAAGGGCGCACAGGAAGCCGTGGCAGGCCATCAAGCAGACCGGCCGCGCTCGATTGAAAGCCTGCAGCGAACCGTCGCTAACCAAACCAAGGATCAGCTAGTACGTCTGTTGGGGCGCGGCTGATTGCCGCTGGGCCAAGGCGAGAGGTTTGGCGGGGCCACCCCTTGACTCTGGGGTGGCCGTTTGAGGTAAGTCTTGGTGGTGGGGAGTTGGGGTGGGTCGTATAGGTATGTCAACGACCAAAGGCCGTATCTTTAAGGGTAGGTATCAAAGATCTCGCGAAGAGACCTGGCGAATACTAGATCCGCCGTTGTCTGCTACTTAAGCAAGGGGTGTGCCAGATTAGGGGGAAATCTAGAATTCAAGCTAGATTTTCTTTTACGAAGTGCCTGCAAGTTACTTGTTTCGAAGCATTTGTGGGCCAAGTCAAGATTATTGAATCGGCTGGGTGACTAACAGGCAGCTAATAGATCTGTAGCAAATTGCCAAAACGTGTGTGCGTTTTGGGCACGTCTGTGCTTTTTTCCCGCCACTTCTTGCCACTCTGGCATATGCAGGCGTCACTATCGCTGGGTTGGGTAACGGGTAAAGCTAGCCGCTGTCGACTTCACGGGACATCAGGATCAGGTCGTGGGTGCGGCCATTTTGGTCGATAACCCAGTCGTGGAGCAGGGCTTCTGGGATAAATTCCAGGTGGTGGAAGAGGTTCTGAGCCGAGCGTTGGTTACTCATCATCTGTGCCACCAGCTTGTGCAGACCGAGATTCTGCGCCAGATAGAAGAGCTGGTCGGCTAGCTTGCCGCCGACTCCTTTGCCGCGGAAGGCGGAACCTACCAAGAGCCGCATCTCGCCCAAGTGGCGGGTCCACAAGATCTCGCTATGGTGCAGGCTGCCGTAGGCGACTATTTCGCCACTGTCTTTTTCTTCAGCCAGCACCGTTACGGTTTTGGCCTGGCGCACGTTGTCGATCCAATCTTGGACCACCTGCGGATCAGTGATATCGATGCGCAGGAAGAGCTTGTCGTGTTCGGGCAGCTGGCGGGTGAAGGCCAGCATTGCCTCGAGGTCACCTTCGCCCAACATGCGAAAGCGTACTTGCAGGTCGCCGATAGGAATCGACCACGGGTAGGTGTAGCTGGAGCAGGTGGCCTCGGTCACGGCTCGTTCTCTTCAGATCAATTCAGACTTCGGGATTCAGCGCAGAGCATATACGGCTAACTGGTGTAGAGGCAATCAGCAACGAGCGGGGTGTCAAATCGGCATCTTGAGAGTCGGTGGTGGGGTATTATCAGGGCTGACGAATCAAGGGTGGGCGGCGGACCTCTCGCTAGCCTTCCCGAGCAAATCGACCGATAGCGGCTGGTGCTACGTGGGTCGACACAGTGGGTCGACACAGTGGTCTGGGCGCGGTGTCAACATAGGCTGAGTGAGGCAAGGCAGATGGGCGAATCGACCACTTGTACGGTGCTGATTATCGACGACGAGCCGGGTGTGCTCGGTTCTGTTTCCGACGTGCTCGAAGACGAGGGTTATCGCACCTTGGCGGCGCGCAGCGGGGTCGAGGGCATCGAACTCTATCGCAGCGAACGGCCGGACGTAGTTTTTCTCGACATCTGGCTACCTGACCGCGATGGTTTGGAGGTGCTGACGGCGCTGCGCGACGAGGATCCGCTGGCGGCGGTGGTGATGATTTCCGGCCACGGTACGGTGGCGACGGCGGTCAAGGCGATTCGCATGGGCGCCGCCGATTACTTGGAGAAGCCCCTGTCTTACAACCAGGTGGTCGAAGCAGTGGTCGAGGCCTTGGCGCGCAAGCGTTCGATGGCCGAGCGCCGTCCGCTGCCAGTGGTACGGTCGGTGCGGACCGAGATTGAGCGCGAGATTGTGCCGCCGCCGCGCCTGCCGCTGCTGCGCCAGGGAGGCGAGCCGCAACGCACCTTGAGCCGTAGCACGGTGATCTATGGCCTCGGGTTGCACTCCGGCACCCGCACCGGCATGGTGCTGCAGCCGCTGCCCGTCGACAGCGGCATCCACTTCCTCACTTTGCCGGCAGAGAAGATTCTGGCCGCCCATGTCGACCGCGTCGAAGACACGGACTACGCCACCACCCTCAGTCGCGAAGGGGAGAGCATTCGCACGGTCGAGCACTTGTTGTCGGCTCTTCATGCCTACGGTGTTACCAACCTGTTGATCAAGGCGCATGGCGAGATCCCGGTGCTCGACGGCTCGTCATTCGAGTTCTGCAAGGTGCTCGAGGAAGTTGGCCTTGAAGAGCAAGGCGTGCCGCGGCAAGAATTGGTGATCGATCGCTGTTACGAGATCTCGAGTGGCGGTGAGAAGAGCCTCAAGTTGGAACCCTACGATGGTTTTAGGGTGTCATATCTGCTGCGCTACCCGCCCCCGGTCGGCGAGCAGTTCTTTGAACTCGACTTGAACTCGGCGGCGGTCTATCGGCAGCAGATCGCTAGTGCTCGCACCTTTGGTTTCATGAAGGACTTGGCGATGATGAACGAACTCGGTCTGGGCTCGGGGGGGCGGCTCGATAACTTCATTCTGGTGGGTGAGGACAACGTCATCAACACCGAGTTGCGCTATCCCGATGAGTTCGTTCGCCACAAGATCCTCGACATCGTTGGCGATCTCTACTTGCTCGGCTATCCGATCCGTGGCCGGGTCACCGCCCGGCTGACCGGGCATCGCGACAACATTGCCATCTTGCGAGAGGTTCTCAGGCACAATCCGCCACGCTGAGCCGCTAGTGGTAGCTGAGTCCAGATGGAAGGATAACGATGACAGAGGAGCAAGAGCGGCGGCTGACCACTAGCTCGGCCCGTGATCAGGCGCTGGCCGCAGTGATGCAGCGGGTCTGGGGATATGCGGATTACCGGCCCTTGCAACATGCGGCGATGAGCGCCGTTCTGGAAGGGCGCGACACCGTTGTGGTGCTGCCCACCGGGGGCGGCAAATCGCTCTGCTTCCAAGCCCCGGCGCTGCTCGGCGAGGGGCTGGCATTGGTGGTTTCGCCACTGATCGCTCTGATGAAGGATCAGGTCGACGGATTGCGTCAGAACGGCGTCGAGGCGGCCTATTTTAATAGTTCGCTCGAGCCTGCGGAACGGGCTGAGGTACTTGCTGGCCTGCGGGCTGGGCGCTATCGTCTACTTTATGTGTCGCCCGAGCGCCTGGTGGGAGAGGGGGGCGAGCGCTTTCGCGCCTTGCTCGCCGGCTGTGATTTGCGCTACGTGGCGGTTGACGAAGCCCACTGCATCAGCCAGTGGGGGCATGATTTTCGCCCCGAGTATCGCCAACTTGGCTTGCTGCGCGATGTCTTTCCGGGCATTTCGCTCCACGCCTACACCGCTACCGCCACCGAGCGGGTACGCGGCGACATCGTCCACCAGCTGGCATTGCGTACCCCCGAGATGTTGGTGGGGTCTTTTGATCGCCCCAACCTGACTTTTCGCGCCTTGCGGCGCAGCGGCGCGCGGGCACAAATTCGCCGGGTGCTCAAGCGCCACCAGGGTGAGGCCGGGATCGTCTATTGCTTGTCGCGTAAGCAGGTCGACAAGACCGCCGCTGAACTGCGTGACGAGGGTTTTCGCGCGGTGCCTTACCATGCCGGCCTGGACCGAGATGTGCGCCGCCGACATCAGGACCTCTTCACCCGTGAAGAGGTCGACATTGTGGTGGCGACCGTCGCTTTTGGCATGGGCATCGACCGTTCCAACGTACGGTTTGTGCTGCATGTCGGTGCGCCGCGGTCCCTCGAGCACTACCAGCAAGAGGCCGGCCGCGCCGGTCGCGATGGCCTGGAGGCTGAATGCGTTCTGCTGTACTCCCCAGGGGACTTCGTCACCTGGCGACGGATGCTCGAAGCCAATTCCGAACTCGACGAGGCGGCGCGGCGCCAATTGAACGAGATGTCGCGCTATGCCGCCCAGACCCACTGCCGGCACAAGGCGTTGGTGGAGTATTTTGGTCAACCCTTCGAAACCGAGAGTTGCAACGCCTGTGATTGGTGCCTGGGCGAGCTCGAGCGAGTCGAGCAGCCGGTGGTGCTGGCGCAGAAGATCATCTCCTGCGTGCTGCGTTTGCGCGAGGGCTGGGGAGTCGGGCAGGTGATCGATGTGTTGCGCGGTCGCAGCACCGACAAAGTGACCTCGCGCGGTCATCATCAGCTGAGCACGTTTGGCTTGTTGGCGGAGCTGTCGGTGGACGAGCTGCGTGGCTACGTCGACCAGCTGACCGGTCTGGGCTTCTTGCGCGCCCATGGCGATCGCTATCCACTGCTCGGCGTCACTCAGGAAGGTTGGCGGCTACTGCGCGGCGGGGTCAGTTGCGAGTTGTCGCGGCATCGGCGCCCCGAGCCCAAGAGCCGCCGCCAGAAGAAGGCGCGGGCGGCCCAGGGAGCTTCCTGGGCCGGGGTCGACCGTGACCTCTTCGAAGTGTTGCGCGAGCTGCGGCTGGGGATTGCTCGCGAGCGCGGGGTGCCGCCCTACGTGGTGTTCCATGACAGCACCCTGCGCCATCTGGCCAGCTTGCGACCGTCGAGCCGCGACGGGCTGCTGGCGGTGCCCGGCGTTGGTGAGAAAAAGGCTGACGACCTCGGGGGTCCCTTTGTCGAGGCGATCGCCGAACATTGCGCCGCTCACGACTTGGAGCTCGATGCCGAGCCGTTGCTAGAGGCCGCGGAATGAACGCTTCCGAGCCCGATATCGGGCCTATGGTGGCGGTGGTGTTTGTCCGCTTGGAAGGCGACGATTTTGGCCTTCAGCTGGCCTGCTTCGTCACCGACGATGGTGCCTCTTTCATGCTCGATGCGGGTGGGTTGGAGTTGCGCATCAGTGCTTTGCAGATCGCAGGTTGGGGGGTGGGCGAAGAACGGCGTGCCTTGCGCTTGTTGGCGGCGGACTAGGCCGCGCCCCTACGCCTAGGCCGAAAACTTCCGCGACGGATGTAGGGGCGCACGGCGTGCACCCTCTTCGATCTACCCGGCGCCGATCGGTCTCCGGAGCGGCTTCCAACTCACCAGGGCCGCGCCGGTGATGGTGATGGCGCCACCTGCGGCGGTCAATAGTCCCGGCGTTTCACCGAGAATTCCCCAGGCCATGATCGCGGTCAGGGGTGGCACCAGATAGAGAAACACTGCCTGCCGCGACGCTGGTAAGCGTTTGGCTGCTTGCGACCAACTCCACACACCGATAACTCCAGGGACAATGCTGAGGTAGATCACGGCGGTAGTCGCCGCCCGACTGGCTACCGCCAAGTCCTGGGCCAAAGAACCGGCGAAAGGCAGAGCCACGGCCGTCGCCAGCAGGAAGGTCCAGGCGGTGGTGCGGCCCGCGCCCACCCGACCGATTAGACTGCGCAACAGGACGAAGTAAAACGCCTGGCAGATCGCTGTCATCAGGATGGCGAGAGCGCCAGCGAACTCGAAAGTGAAAGCCCCGGAACTAGATCCCACCAGGATGGCGCCGACAAAGCCAAACCCGACCCCGCTCCAAGCCAGCCGTCCCAGGCGCTCGCGCAGCAATAGGCCGGCGAGAATGGCGGTCCATATGGGTACCGTATTGAGCAGTAGGCTGGCGCCGAGAGCGCTGACTGTCTTTTGGCCACGGGCGAGCAAGAGGTTGTACAGGACAGCTCCCGAAATCGCCATCAGCAGCAAGCGGCCGAAGTCGCGACCCGAGAGGCGGCAGAAACCGCGGATGCCTTGCCGTGGCAGGACCACCATCGACACCAAGATGGCACTGACCAAACATCTCAAGAGCACCAGGCTACCCGGCGCGAAGTCGGTGATGGCGATGCGCATGGCGACGAAAGCGGAAGCCCACGACAATAGGGTCAGAGTGATGTAGAAAGCTGTCACGGCAGGCCCTCTTGAGGTGTCGACGAGCGTGGTTGTAAGCTCAGCCGCAGGCGTGCTTTCTCGGTCAGGGTGGCACCTTGTCGCTGGTAGAAGCGCAGTGCCTGTTGGTTCCAAAGCGGGCTTTGCCATTCCAGATGAGCGAGACCGGCGGCGGCGCAGTCCGCGACTAGCCGCTGTAACATCCGGGCACCGATTCCTCGGCCTCTCCAGGCTGGCCGTAGGTATAGGCAATCCATGTGCAGGTACTCGCAGGCTTCCCAGGTGGAGAATTCGCGGCTCCAGGTGGTGTAGCCGGCCAGGCCGTTCGGAGTGGCGGCCAGCAGACAAGTTGCCCTGGGCGGGTCAGCGAAAAAGTAGCTGGCCAGGGCGTCGCGCTTGCCGTTGGGGGAGTAGGTGGCGCGTTCGTAGGCGGCGTGCTCGGCGCACAGCTCGACCAGTGGATCGAGTTCGGCTCGGGTCAGAGGGCGCAAGGTGATCGACATGGAAACTCAAGCCTCGACCAGTGAGAAACCTTCATCTTTCCATCCTTCGATGCCGCCGATCATCAATTTCACTGGACGGTCGAGCCTGGCCAGCCGCACCGCCGCCTTGGCGGCGCCGTTGCAATGAGGGCCAGCGCAGTAGACGACGAAAACGTTATCTGGCGGGTAAGCGGTGAGTCGGTTGGCGGCAATTTCCCAGTTGGAAAGGTGGGTCGCGCCGGCGATGTGGCCACGGTCGAAGAGCGCCTTCGAACGCACGTCGAGGAGAACGAAATCAGGCTCGTCGCGCTGTAGGCCGGAGTGGACATCCCAGCAGTCGGTCTCGAAGACCAGCTGAGCTTCGAAGTGGGCCAGGGCATCGCGGCTGGTGGCGGGGGGGATACGCAGGACTTCGCTGTGTCTTTTCATTCACCGAGCCTACGATCGGTGATGGGAGTCTTCGAGTGGCAGAAATGCCAATGATCGACACGATCCCGCCACAATTCGCAGCAATTGGTGACCTCTAGTAGCGCGGTGCTACGATCACCCACGGCAACAGATCCCAACTTTTCTAGACCGGAGGTCGAATCCATGCTCAGTGCTGAGTGCAGCCGTCGCCTCGCCTTGTGCTTGATCCTTTCGTGGCCACCAGCCGTCTCGGCGGCCGACAGTGATGTGGTCGGCAGTGACGCGGTTGACGCCGCGGTGGCGCGGTATGAAGCGCAGATTGTCGGATTTCGCCATCAGATTCACCAGCATCCGGAACTCGGCAACCGCGAGCACAAGACCGCGGCGTTGGTTGTCGAGCATCTGCGCAGCCTCGGGTTCGAGGACATCCGCACCGGTGTCGGCTACACCGGGGTGGTCGCGGTGTTGCGCGGCGGTCAGCCTGGGCCAGTGGTGGCGGTGCGGGCCGATATGGATGCCTTGCCGGTGACCGAGGACACCGACTACTCCTTTCGCTCAATAGTTCGCACCGAGTATTTGGGCCAGGAAGTTGGGGTGATGCATGCGTGTGGCCACGACATCCACACCGCGGTGCAGCTCGGCGTCGCCTCGGTGCTGGCCGAGTTGCGCGACCAGCTGCCCGGAACGGTGAAGCTGATCTTCCAGCCCGCCGAGGAAGGACCGCCTCCGGGCGAGGAAGGTGGCGCTGAACTGATGCTCGCCGAGGGCGCCTTCGAAGACCCCCGTCCAGAAGTGGTGTTCGGTCTGCACACCTTCGCCGACATGGAAGTCGGTAAGTTGGGCTACACGGTAGGGCCGGCCTTTGCCGCGGTCGATCATTTCGTCGCCAAGATCGTTGGTCGCCAGGCGCATGGAGCGCAGCCCCAAGCGTCGATCGATCCGGTGGTGATGGCGGCGCAGGTGATCACCGGCCTGCAGACCATCCGCTCGCGCAACCTGCACCCGTTGGAACCCAGCGTGGTGACGGTGGGAATTGTCCGCGGCGGTACGCGCTACAACATCATCCCTGATCAGGTCCACCTAGAAGGAACGGTGCGGACCTACAGCACCGCGGCGCGCAATCAGATCGAGAGGCGCATGGGCGAGATCCTCGATGGCATCACCCATGCCGGCGGTGGCAGTTTCGAGCTCGACTACCAACGCGGCACACCGGCGACGATCAATGCCCCCGAGCTGGCCGCCCAGATGGCCCCCAGCCTGGCGGCGGTGGTCGGTGCTGACAACGTCGAGCTGCTGCAGCCAACCATGGGGGGCGAGGACTTTGCCTTTTTCGCCAACCAGGTGCCGGGTTTCTACTTCCGTCTCGGCATGGTGGCGCCGGGCGGCGAGTCGGGGGGACACCACACTCCGACCTTCGCTGCCGACGACAGCTCGGTCGCGGTGGGCATGCGGGCGATGAGTCGGTTGGTGCTCGACTATATGCAGGCGGCTGGCGGAAAAAATGCCGACCACCAGGCATCCTTGCCGTCGTTCGGTCGCTGATAGCATTCGCCAATGCGGAGGAAGAGAACTTGGAGCCTGGTTGTTGGCGGATCCGTGGGCGGATTGTTGCTAGCGGTAGCAAGTTTGGCGCAGCTGCCTGACGCGGCTACCGCGGCGATGGTGGCGCGGCTGGCGAAGTTGGCTGATTCGGCCGATCCGAACCTCAACACTTTTCTCAATGGTGCTCGGGTCGAGCAACTGCGCACTCTATCCGAGCCCGATCTACCCGTCGATCAAGTGCGTTATTTTTACGCCTTGGGCAATGAGCTGCTACTCGATGGTCAGGGTCTGCCGGCGATCGAGGCTTTGCAAAAGGTCATGCAGTTGCTCGGTGGACAGCCACTGGGCTTCGACGCGGCTTTTGTCGAGCAGGCGCAGAGCCGTCTGGCCTTGGCTTTCCTACGACTTGGCGAGTTGGAGAACTGCGTTGCCGCGCACACGGTCGACCGTTGTCTACTGCCGATCAGCGGCAGTGGCGTGCACACCATCGAGCGCGGCTCACGGGCGGCTATTCGGGCCTATTTCCCGCTGCTGCAAGCCCATCCCGAGCGGCTGGACTATCGCTGGTTGGTGAACCTGGCTTTTATGACCCTGGGCAAGCATCCCCAGGCGGTGCCACCGGAGCTGCTGATTCCCGCTACGGCCTTTGCCTCCAACTACGATCTGGGGCGCTTTGTCGATGTCGCTGCTGGCCTCGGCCTCGACACTTTTGGCCTTTCTGGTGGCAGTGTGGTAGAGGACTTCGATGGTGACGGCCTGCTCGACTTGATGATCTCCGGCTGGGGCCTCGACGAGCAGATTCGGTTTTTTCGCAACCTCGGCGACGGTCGCTTCGCCGACCGGACCGCTGTCGCCGGCCTGACCGGATTGACCGGTGGTCTCAATCTGGTGCAGGCTGATTACGATAACGATGGCTGGGTCGATGTTTTGGTTTTACGTGGCGCCTGGTTGCGCGCTGGTGGCGATCACCCCAACTCCTTACTGCGCAATCTCGGCGGCCGATTTGTCGATGTCACCGCCGCGGCGGGGTTGCTGACTCTGCACCCCACCCAAACCGCGGCGTGGGGAGACTACGACAACGACGGCTGGATCGACTTGTTCATCGGCAATGAGCATTTGGCCGACGATCCCCATGCCTCTGAGTTGTTTCGCAACAATGGCGACGGCACCTTCAGCGATCAGGCGAAAGTGGCGGCGGTGGAGGTCGGTGCTTACGTCAAGGGCAGTGTTTGGGCGGATTACGACAACGATGGCCGGATCGATCTTTTTGTTTCTAATATGTCGTCGCCGAACCGGATTTACCGCAATCTGGGGCCTGATGTGGCGGGGCGCTGGCGTTTTGCCGACCACACTGCGCAGGCTGGGGTCGCGGAGCCCCTGGCCAGTTTTCCGGTGTGGTTCTGGGACTACGACAACGATGGTTGGGAAGACCTCCTGGTAAGCGGCTACCAGGGTTCCCTGGACGATATCGCCGCCGAGTACTTAGGCCGTAGCTTCGCCGGCGAGAGGCCGCGGTTGTACCACAACAACGGCGACGGCACCTTCACCGACCGGGCTCGCCGATCCGGACTCGACACCCTGGCCAAACCGATGGGTAGCAACTTCGGTGATCTCGACAACGACGGCTGGCTCGATTTCTACTACGGCACCGGCGATACCGAACTCAGCTCGCTGATGCCCAACCGGATGTTTCGCAACGCAGGCGGCGAGAAATTTCAAGATGTCACTACCTCGGGCGGCTTCGGCCATTTGCAAAAAGGGCACGGAATATCGTTTGGCGATCTCGACAACGATGGCGACCAAGACGTATACGCGGTGATGGGTGGCGCTCATTCCGGCGATGGTTTTCACAATGCTCTATTCGCGAATCCGGGCCACGGTGGGCGGTGGATCACTCTGCGGCTGGTTGGAAAAGCTGCCAATCGAAGCGCCATCGGGGCGCGTCTGAAGGTGATTGTCGAAGAGGCTTATGAAAAGGCCGACCAGGAGGTTGCCGAAGCGGGTGGCACCTCGCTTGGCACCTCGCTTGGCACCTCGCTTGGCACCTCGCTTGGCACTTTGCTTCGGCAACGCGAGATCCACCGCACGGTGGGCTCGGGAGGTAGCTTCGGTGCTTCACCGCTGCGCCAGGAGATCGGCCTGGGACGGGCCCGGCGGATCGTCCGGGTCGAAGTTCGATGGCCGGGATCGGCGCAGCCGCAACTGCTGGAAGATCTGCAACTCAATAGTTTCTATGAAGTTCAGCAAGCTCGGCCACCCCGCTTGCTGCACTTGCCGAGTTTTTCCTTGGTCAAGACGGCGAAGTCCGGTGCGGAGGCTGCGCACCAGCCCCCATCCGGTCGTTGATCAGCGGATGACTCTTCCCTGAGGGGCCGTTGGCGGCAGCCAAAGACTGGGGAGCGGGTCAGGCCGAGAAGTTCGGTTCCTGGGATAAGCTCATTGCCAGCTCATCACTTAGGTTGAAATCACTTATTGACAGAGAAATCACTACCGAGAGTGCTTCAGATGGATGGCGTTGAGGATTCCGGGTTCGACCAGAGTCTCGAGCCGGCGGAGAGAGTTCGCCGGGCGGTGCGGTGTTTTCAGGCCGGCCGCGAACTCGAAGAGAGCTTTCGGGTGATCTTCGATGTCCACTACCCGGCAGTCGCCGCTTTCTTCGCCAGGCGAATCAAGTCACCCGAAGATCGTCTCGACCTAACCCAAGAGACCTTTCTGCGAGTCTATAAAGGATTGAAGGGCTTTCGCGGCGACGCCCCTTTTGGCGCCTGGCTGTTCCGCATCGCGCGCAACGTGCTGCATCGGTGTTTGGCCACCCGGGCACCGGCTGCGGAGCAGCTCAGTTGGCAGGAAGACGACACTAGGCCCGGCTCTTCGCAGTTGATCGTCACGGCAGACCCGGTGGTCGAGATCGTCGCGGCTGAGAACCGAGAGAAGTTGAAATTGGCGGTGCAGCAGTTGCCGCCCCAACGCCGGACTTGCATGGTGCTGAGGATTTATCACGAACTCACCTACGTCCAGATTGCCAAGACCTTACGGCTGTCGGTCGGCACGGTGAAGGCGCATTTGGCGCAGGCGCGCAAGCAGCTCGAGGAGCTGATGGTCGAAGGGGATCGAATCTAGCTATGAGCAGAGTATCTCCCGAGTTCGAAGCGGCCCTTGGCGAGTCGATCGCCGCCCTACTGGCGGAGTCTCCAGACCAAGAACTGGCCCATCCTTCCATCGACGATTGGCTAGCCTATCGGCGGGGAGATCCAGGGGAAGCCGAGAACTTGCGCTTGCAAGAGCATCTTCATGTTTGTCGGTCCTGCTTGGAAGAGCTGCTCGATCTGCAGGACTTTGTCGAGCCGGCCCCGCCATCGGACTCGAATATCTCGGACCTCTCCAAGGCAGCGGTTTGGCGGGAGTGCGCCGCCGGCTCGCGACGCCCCGCAGTTGGCCGCGCAACAGCTTGGTAGCGGCACTCTTTGTCGGCCTGATCGCCGCCGTTTCCTCCTCCTACTCCAAGCACCAGCAGTTGGTCGCAATGTTGCGACCGACCACCGAAGCCAGAGTGCTCCACCTGGATTCAGCCAACGTACGCTCAGGCGGCCGCCCAGCGATGCCCAGCAATGCTCAGCAAGTAACGCTGGTCCTGCACCCGGAAGAGATCCGGGATTTTTCAGCTTTTCGAGCCGACTTGATCGATGCTCAGGGGCAGCGGCGCTGGCAGGGAGAAGTGCAGCGCGGAGCCTGTGAGATCGCCAGTGCGGATGCGGCCTACAGCTTCTGCATCGGCTTGCGTCGGGGGTTCTTGCCAGTCGGTGAATACAGAGTCGATCTCTGGGGACGCGACGACGAGGCATGGGAGAAGATCGACACCTTCCCCTTGGTGTCTAGAGAGCAGCACCCATCCCAAGGAAGTGGTTAGATATCGACTCGATGACAGCACCCAGACTCACTCCAAGATCTTCAGCTCTGCTGTTGTTGCTGGCGTTCTGGCTGCTGCCATCCTGTCAGCCACCGACTGAAACGAGCCCAGCAGCGACGGAGCCGGTAGCTATCCCGGTTGCCGAACCCACCCAACTCCCTTGTCGGCCCATCAATCTGGTGGCGGATCAGCCGCTGACCCGGACCTTGCCCGAGAATGGTTGCGATCGCTTCGAGATCGAGTTGGAGGCCGGTAGCTTTCTGCAGATTGAGGCTCAACAGATCAGCGTTGACCTGAAGATCGAACTCTACGGACCGGGGGGGGCGGAGCCGTTGGTGGTTGTTGACAGCCATTTTGTCAGGGAGGGGGATTGGGGCGAGAATCTAGAGTTGCTCTTAAGGGTGGCCGAGGTCTCAGGGATCTACAGGGTTGAAATCATAGGATGGGAAGGGTCCTTTGGAGGATATCAAGCACGATTAAAGCAAGTGCGTGTCGCCGAGATCCATGATCGCGACGCCTCGAAATTATGTGAACTACTGTACAAGGCTGACTACGAATCTGACCACGAGAGATATAAGAAAGCGGAGAAGATCTTAGGTGAAATGATGATACTTGCTCGAAAGAGTGGGGCTTTGCGTTACGAGGCAATTGCAGGCCAACGGCTTGGTCGCATTCATAGAAAATTTCTAGAGGATCTGACATCTGCGGAGCGTTTCTATAGCCAATCACTTATTGCCTACAGGAAGATTGATGACCTTTTCGAGCAGTCTGTAGTTCTCAACAACCTAGGTCGTATTCATCGTGCATGGGGAAGAATGGACGAGGCAGTTGAATTCTGGGAGCAGGCTCGGGATCTCAAGAAATTGGCAGGTGATAAACGTGGGGAGGCAAGATCTTTCGCCAACCTAGGGAACGCTTTCAGGTTTCACGGTCAATTTCAGCAAGCACTGACCGCCTATGACCAAGCCGTGCAAGTGCTCTCGGAAGGAGTGCCAGAAGTAGGCGTTGGCATTGTTCTGAACAACAGGGGAACGCTGTACTCCCTGCTTGGCGACGATCGTCAAGCTCTTGTGGATCATCGCCGGGCTTTGGATCTGGCCCAGCAAGTTTCGGACCTTCGGTTGCAGGCCGACTCAGAGACTGCGATCGGGCGGATTCAAGATCGTCTCGGGGAGTCTCAGGTAGCTTTAGGCACGCTCAAGCGAGCCCTCGATCTGCAAACAGAAGCTGGGACCCGACTTGGCAGAGCTAGAACCCTTCGAAGTCTTGCTTCAGCCTACGAGCAACTAGATCGGGACACACAGGCCAGAGCGATTAGTCTTGAAGCGCTTACCCAGTTTCGAGACCTCGAGTCACCTCATGGAGTAGCTACTGTGCAATCTGGCATGGGTCGTATTTTGCTGAAGGAAGGGAACGGTAAAGGAGCCTTGGCATATTTTCGTGAAGCCTTAGACGGTTTCAGGCAGGTGAGTGATACCGGTGCCGAGATTGAAGTTCTAGCGGAGATCACCAAAGTAGAGCGTTTCTTGGGGCGTCCGGGGTCGGCTGCCCAAACAGCTAGACTAGCTCTGGAGGTCTTCGAGGAAGTTCGAAGTCAAGCGCCGGGATTCTATCTGCGTTCACAGTATGCTTCTTCTCAGAGGGGGCTGCATGACCTGTTGGTCGAATTGCATATGGAGCTTTCTAGAAAAGACCCGTCGGGAAAACACGACAGTGAAGCGTTACAGTTCAGCGAGAGATCACGAGCCCGATCACTACTGGATTTTCTAGAGTTCGACATCAGAGGGTCACGCCAGAAGGCCGACTCTGAACTGCTCGAAGAAGAGGAGGCACTGATCGAGATGCTGAGCGTTCTCGAGTCTGAACGTCTGGGTTTGCTCGATAGTCCTGAATTGGGGATGGAGGATCTGAAAGCCGTTGAGGGGCGGATCGCTGAGCTTGTTCGCGAACTCCGCAGTGTGGGAAGCCAGATTGAGATTGGAGACTCATCCCACCCGCAGGACCGCAGTGCTGTGCTTACTGTTGACGAGATTCAACGGTTGGTTCTGGATGAAGAGACGCTTCTTTTGCAATACTTCCTTGGCCGCAATCGGAGCTATCTCTGGGTGGTTTCAACGGATTCCATAGACACATTTGAGCTACCTTCTCAAGGGGAAGTTGAGCGCCTTGCACGACGAGCTTATGAGAAGATAAGTAGTCGCCGCTCGCGTGCGACTCGTCAGCGCGAAGTGCTGTCGAGGTTGAGCGACGTTCTGCTTGGTCCTGCGGCCCATTTGCTGGCTGAGAAGCGTTTGTTAGTGGTTGCCGATGGGGCTCTTCACTATCTTCCCTTTGGCGTGATGCCTGAGCCACGGCATCCTAATGACGTTGGTGACCGGATGCTTCTCGTACAACGGCATGAAATCGTTACAATGCCATCTGCATCGGCATTGGCGGCTCTTCGTCGCCGAATAGAAGACCGGCTTTTGCCGCGTGAAACCGTCGCGGTGCTTGCAGACCCCATTGGCCTTTTCGAGCCTGAGACAGAGCGAATGAGTAGCGGAACCCTAGAAGCAACTAGTAGACAATACAAGCCCTTGCCGTTCGCCCTTGAGGAGGCAGAGGCGATCATTCGGCTCTCAGGAGAAGAAGGGAGTTTTCTGGCAAGTGGATACGACGCTACTCTGGAGCTAGCTACCTCGGCACGATTACGCGATTTCAAGATTGTTCATTTCGCTACCCACGGTGAACTCAATGCAGATGCTCCCGAGCTTTCACAACTTGTGTTCTCGCGTTTCGATCGAGAGGGGCGCGTGCTGCGAAACAGCTTGTTCGTGCATCAGGTGTTCCAACTTGATCTTCCCGTGGAGTTGGTGGTGGCGAGTGCCTGCAGCACGGCGTTGGGCGCAGAGGTTCGAGGAGAGGGCCTTATCGGTCTGACTCAGGGCTTTCTGACCGCCGGTGCCGCGCGAGTCTTGGTTAGTTTATGGCGAGTCGATGATCGTGCTACTGCTGAGCTAATGGAGCGATTCTACCGCTACTTGCTAGTCGAACGATTGGCTCCTGCTTCCGCACTCCGTTCGGCCCAGTTGTCGATCCGCAAGGACCCGAGATGGCGGGCACCGTATTTCTGGGCTGGATTCGTCCTGCAGGGGGAATGGCGCTCGTTCGAGGTAGGCAGGTCGCTCGGTGCTGCGTCGGCGCACTAAACATTCAGAAGTAACGCTGATCTTAATGCTTGAACGGTCTACTACCGGCACCCCGAATAGGAGCGAGCTATGCCAGTGTACTTGGATGAAGAGGGCCATGGTGATTCAGAACTTGATCAGCAGGCTAGAGGCTTAAGCACTACCGATCTCACGGTCCGCTGCTCCTGCAGCCGAGAGATGATCCGGAGCGGGCTGCGTAAGGAGCCTGACCAACATGTCTACACTTATGGGTGTAAGCGGTGCAGTTATGAGATTGAGGTCTTGGTGCCATCGTTCTAGGTCGCAATCTATCTTGACGTTCTCTATTTCTGAATGGAACACGGTTCCCTCTCGGTCCGCGGCGGTTCTTTGTCTGCCGGGATCGAGAGCTGCTGCTGTGGCAGAGCGGCTACTTTTTTCGTTGCCTTGTTGCAGCCTGACTTTTGGGGGATGGGTATGCCCAGTATTGACGACTCACAGCTGGTTCCAGACCAGGTTCTAGACGAGCGCTACAAGATCTACACCTTGCTCGGTGGCGGCGGGCAGGGTGAGGTTTACCGTGCCGATGATATGAAACTGGGCAAGTTTGTGGCGCTGAAGGTACTGCATGCTAAAGGCCGGGAGGAGCGGCGGCGGCTGCGCCTGGAAGCTAGGGTGGCGCAGGAGGTGTCGCACCCGAATGTCTGCCGAGTGCACGATATCGGTGCGTTTGGCAAGCATGTCTACCTGTCGATGGAATACGTCGATGGTGAGGATCTGGGCAGCATCTTGCACCGCGAGGTCGGCAGCCTGGGGGAGGGCGAAAAACTGTCGATCGCCTATCAGCTGTGCGCTGGGTTGCAAGCGATTCATGAAGCTGGGGTGGTCCATCGCGACTTGAAACCCGGCAATGTGATGATCGGCGGCCGCGGACGGGTGGTGATCAGTGATTTCGGCCTCGCCGAGATCGGTGCTGGTATCCCCGATCCGAAGTCCGGTACTTGGCGCTACATGGCACCTGAGCAGTTGGCTGGGGAGGGGGTGTCGCAGAAGAGCGATCTCTATGCCCTCGGGCTGCTGCTGTTTGAGCTTTTCTGCGGCAAGAGCCCGTTCTCGGCCCGGTGTCCCGAAGAATTGATGGAAGTTCAGCGTCAGAAGCTCGCTTTCCCGGCGCAGCTCAAACCCGAGGTGAAGGAGGCGATTCGCCAATGCTTGCAGCCGCTACCGCAGCTGCGGCCGGCTTCGCCCTGGGCGGTCGCCGATCTACTACCCGGCGATATCGTGCAGATTCTGCACCCTGTGGACGGGCCGCCGCAGCCCGAGTCGTTGCTGCTTGTACCGCGAGGCAATCTCGGCCGCCGGGCAGCTTGGAGCTGCCTCTTGGCCATCATCGCCGCCTTGCTGCTGCTTGCCACCTTCGGCTCGCGAGCCCAAGTGGTGGGTCTGTCTGAGCTCTCCGAACCGCCAGCGGTGCTGGAGAGGCTGGCCCGTGAAGTGCTTGCTGAACTCGGCCGCAACCGCCCCGATTGGGACTCGATGAGTGGCTTCTCGTACGACGACAGAGCCGTGCGGCGGATCGCCAACCAGGATTCGTCACCGGATCGCTGGTCAGGGCTGGCCGGCAGTCGGGCTGACCCGGTCGATTTCTGGTATCGCCAAAGTCCGGACAATCTTCTGCCTCTAGAGAGCGGCAGGATCATGGCGGCGGACGATGACCCGCCGGCTAACATTCCCGGAATGACCACCGTCAGGCTGGATGTGCGGGGCCGGCTGCGCTCTTTTGAGGCTATTGTCATAACCCCCGCGTTGTCGTCGGTACCTACTTTGTCACCGGATCAGGAGCCGCCGCTTTGGTCGGCTTTGATGCCACCGTTGTTCACCGCGGCGGGGCTCGATTTCGAACCCTTCAGGAGGATCCTGCCGGTTGATCCTCTGCTGATCGAAGGGCACTTACCGGCCGCTTCCTGGATGGCTTGGGAGGGCCCGGACAGGCCAGAATCTAGCCATGCGATGCGGGTTGAAGCAGCCGTGGTCGGCAGCCGGGTCGTGGGATTTAGGGTTTTCGAGCTGCGCTCGCGAGAGACGCTCAGGGAACAACCCAGGCTGAGCAAGATCTTGGGACAAGTAGGGCAGTGGGTCACCACCCTGTGGTTCACCATGACTCTGCTGCTGACCTTGGTGTGGACTCAGCACAACCTGCGCCGCCGCCGGGCGGATACCACTACCGCTCTGCGGCTGGTGATCCTACTGCTGATTATCAGGGGCGTGGTGTGGCTGCTGGGCGCCCATCATCTGCACGGCCTGGACGGGGTCCGGGTTTTTCGTGCTCAGCTAGCCTGGGCGCTCTACGATGGGGCTCTGGCGTGGCTGATCTACATTGCTTTGGAGCCCCATCTGCGGCGCCATTGGCCGGAGCGGTTGGCCTCGTGGGCGCGGTTGGTTCGCGGCCGGATCTTTGATCCGCTGGTAGGGCGCGATGTGCTGATCGGCATCTTCGGCGGCATCGCCGCGGTGCTCTCACAGCGTCTCTATGCGTTGGCCCCGGCCTGGTTGGGGATGCCACCACCTCGGCCCGATCTTCTGCAATCTCTGATTTGGCAACGCGGTTCGAGCTTCGGCGCCTTTAACGCCGAACTCGAAGCCCTACGCGGGTTTCGGCACGCACTGGCGATCGAGGTCTTAGTGCTGGAGAGGGCTCTGCTGTTGGCTTTCTGCGGGGTTGTGGGGGCGCTGATGCTGCGGACCCTGCTGCCCGCCAGGTGGATGGCCCTGGTCTCGGTAATGACCTTGTTCACCGCTGTATGGTACCCAGTGGGTGCGGGGCATCCTCTGTTCGACCTGTTGATGGCGGCGATCGCCACCGGTTTGTGGCTCTTGGTGTTGGTGCGGTATGGCTTTTTGGCGGTGGTGGTGACCACGGCCACCGCTTGGCTGTTGAACAGCCATCCGCTGACCCTGGATTTCGAGAGTTGGTATTTCAATGGCTCAGCCGCGGTGTTGCTGACCATCGCGTTGGCTGCTTGCAGCGCTTTCTGGGTGGCGTTGGCGGGCCGCTCGCCTCTGCCTGAGATTGCGGTGATTCGAAACCGCGGGGAATAGGGTAAGAGGTGCTGAATTTACCGCCGAGCCGGGTCTGCTCAGGGATGCACTGCTGTCTGATCGAGTGGACGGTCGCCGGCAGCAGGAAAACGGTAGTCGGCGCTGAAGGGCTGGTGCGAGGCTTGCAGGTCGAACCGTCATGATGCAAGCAAGCGCTGGCCGCTGCCTTCTCTTGATCTGTTGGGTCGGATTGACTTCTGTCGCGGCAACGCCCTGTCGGGCAGCTCCCGAACCCTCGCCGAAGGCAGTTTTCAACCAGCTCGATCGGCTCACCGCTATCGATGTCACCATCGAGGTCGCAAGGATCAAGGATCGCTGGAAGGCTGGCGAATGGCGACCGGGAGACTTCCAAATTCTGCTGGATGCTCAGTCGCGGTCGGTGATCGGGGTGGAGCCAGTAGCTGCCGCGGGTGGCTGGCGGACGGTGATCTACTTCGATTTCGAACTCGCAGGAGAACGCACGGTTCGCTGGGCTGCCGAGACTCTGGCCCAGCAGGCGAGCCGTTTGTTGGAGCGCGGCCAAGTTGAGGTTGTGGTGGCCGATCCGCTGCCCAGGCAGCTGCTACTGTCCAGTCGCGATCCCCAAGCCTTGCGCGCCGTCCTGAACGATCTTGCCTTGCGCCCTTCAGGCCGAGAAGTTCTGCTGCAGCTACGGACGGAGGTGTTGCAGGAGCTGGACCTCGGTGCTACTGAGCTGAGCGCCGACCAGCTGATGGGCTGGGCCAGCGGCGAAGAAGTGCTGCGGGTTCAGCGGCAGCAAGATCGACTGCTCGCTTGGTTGTTGCAGGCGGGCACTGAAGATGAGCGAGCTTTGTTCTTGGTCACTGACGGCTACGACCTGCGGCCAGCGGAATTTTACGCCTCTCAGGTCGACACCGAGGTGGCGACGGACCAGCAGGCATCGCTGGTGGTGGCCAGTAGCGAGCTGGCGCGGACTGTTGCTGCTTATGGCTGGCTGACGTTTCCGCTCAAGGCTCCGGCGGCGCAGCTTTCGGTGCCCGGCAAGCGGATAGGAAAGTGGCGGTTGCAGGGCTTGACGGCGGCGCGGGAAGCGGAGCGCGATCCGGAACTTGCCGAGGCCTACCTCGAACTCGGCGCGGCATTGCAAGTCCAAGGCAAGCTGGATGATGCGGAACGTGCCTATCGCAAAGCGCTGCACCACTTCTACCGCGACCCGCGCACCGCCGATCGGCAGGCGGCTGTGCTCGCCGGACTCGGCCGGGTGTTGCTGGCGCTGGACCAGGAGGCAGCCGCCCGTCGGGCTTTTCGCCAAGCTCTTGACCTCGATCCGCAGGTCGTCTTGCAGGAGGGTATTCCAGCTGCGATTTTGATCGCGCCTACAGTGCCGTTAAAGGAGTTGGCACAAGCCGCGGGCGGCCGTTTGTTGCGCCAAGCGGAGGCGGTGACTGAAGCGATCGACAGTTGGTCCCGCCGGGTGCGGTTGAGCTATCAAGTGGCGGGCGATCCGCTCGGCCGCTTGTGGCCGCTCGAGGTTCGCGGGCCGGGCGAGAAGGCGCTTATCGGTCCGGCCTGGGGGCGTTTCTCGACCCCCTTGACGGTGGCTAAAGCGCGTTTGCGACTGGCGCCGTCGACGATCGATGCCGCTGGCCTGTTGCCGTTGCGGGTCGATCTCTCTCTGCCTGCTTCGGCTGGCGAGCCGGCCAAGCTGCAAGTAGCGCTTGCAGAGGGCGCCGCCGATTTGTTGAGTGGCGGCGCGCTGCTGCGCACCAGTTGGGGAGCGGGTGTCGAAGAGCGGCTTCTGCGCAGCGAGCACCAACCTCCAGAATCACTGGCGGTGAGCGACCTCGTTGCCTGGCGAGACCATTTCGAAGTCGAGTCAAGGGTCGCCGAGGGCTGGGCGGCGGTGTTGGTCGAAGATCTTCTGAGTGGCCTCTGGCGGGTCGAGCTGGTGCCTTTGCAGCCGGACCTCTAGCTTGACTCCGCTATTCGACACTACTGTTCGACACTACTGTTCGACATCGCCGCGGCGGAGCAGTGAGGGAAGGCCGCCAGCTCTGTCTGGCATCTTGCCGCTGCGGGCGTTTTTCTTGCAGCCGAAACTAGCGGACGGTACTCTCAGCAAACCTCTGAGATCGCTTGCCAATCCCTGGTGCAGTAGGGAGCAAGGTGGAACTACGACTGTGGGCCAATACTCAACAGACACTCGCTATACCGCCACCTCGGGTCGGGTCTTCCTGACCGGGGTGCAGGCGCTGACCCGAATTCTCGTCGATCAGCTGCGGGTTGATCGCGCCGCTGGCCGTCGCACGGCGGCTTTCGTCTCCGGCTATCCGGGGTCGCCACTGGGTGGCTTCGATCTCGAGATGAGCCGCTTGCTGAGTCGGGTAAAGGACCTGCCGATCGTCCATCAGCCGGGGGTCAACGAAGAACTCGGGCTGACCGCGGTGATGGGCTCCCAACTGGTGGGTGGCCAGGACGACAAGATCTACGATGGGGTGGTCGGGTTGTGGTACGGCAAGGCGCCGGGCTTTGACCGTGCCGGCGATGCTATCCGTCACGCGGTTTTCACGGGTACCGATCCCGCTGGCGGCGCGGTGGCCCTGGTCGGCGACGATCCGAGCGCCAAGAGTTCGACCCTGCCGTCCTCCAGCGACGTCTCCTTTGTCGATATGAAGATGCCGGTGTTCTATCCCGGCTCAGTGGGGGAGATCTCCCGCCTCGGGCTGCACGCCGTCGCCGTGTCGCGGTTGTCCGGCCTGTGGTCGGCGATCAAGGTAGTCACACCGGTGGCTGATGGCACGGCGGCGATTGAGCTCGATGCCCTGTCGTTCGCGCCGCGCATCCCGCAGACCGACTATCGCTGTCGTCCGAGCGCCATGTTTCTCGGTGCTCGCACCCTGGTCACCGAACAGGAGCTGTTTGGCATTCGTACCGAATTGGCGCTGCGTTACGGCATTGAGAACCAGCTCAACCGCATTGTTGTCGACTCGCCGGATGCCTGGATCGGCCTGCTGGCCAGTGGTTATACCTATCACCAGATGCGGGCGGCGCTGCGCCGTCTGGGGTTGGCCAGTGACCAAGACTTGGCCGCGGCCGGAATCCGTTTGCTGCACCTTCAGATGCCGGTGCCTTTTGACCGCGATTTGGTGCGCCAGTTCGCCCGCGGCTTGCAAGAGATCTTGGTGGTTGAGGAGAAGAATCCAACCCTCGAAGTCTGGGTGCGAGACGCTCTGTACGGGCGGAGCGATCAGCCTCTAGTGCTCGGCAAGTCGGGTGCCGACGGGGGGCCGTTGTTGCCGGCCCATGGCCAGCTCGATGCCGACGCGATGATTGCCGGCGTTCGTGCCCGGCTGGCCCAACGTCTGCAAGCTCGCCTGGCGCCTTTGCCAGCGGTCAGCAGGGTGGACGATCTACCGCTCACGGTGGCGCGCAAACCCTACTTTTGCTCTGGCTGTCCCCATAGCTGGGGAGTCAAGACTGTTGAGGGTGTGTTGGTAGGAGCTGGTACTGGCTGTCACGGCATGAGCCTGCTGATGGACGAAGGGAGGGTTGGGCAGACCCACGGCATCACTTGCATGGGCAACGAGGGTAGCAATTGGATTGGCATGGCGCCGTTCTTGGAGCGCCAGCATAGTGTCCAGAATCTTGGCGACGGCACCTACTTTCATTCCGCCCAGCTAGCGGTGCAGGCGGCGGTGGGCGCCAGCGTCTCGATCACTTATAAGTTGCTCTACAACCATACGGTGGCGATGACCGGTGGTCAAGATCCGCCCACCGTGCTGGCAGTTCCAGAATTGGTGGGGACCCTGCTGGCTTTCGGGGTGAAAGAGGTGCTGATCACCACTGACGAGGTGGAAAAGTACAGCCACCTCGGGCTTCCCGAGGGGGTCCAGGTGTGGCCGCGGCAACGCATTGTCGAAGCCCAGGAGCTGCTGGCACAAGTCGCTGGGGTCACCGTGCTAATCCATGATCAGGCTTGCGCCACTGAGCTACGCCGCGGGCGCAAGCGGGGGCTGATCGAGACGCCCCGGCAGCGGGTGGTGATCAACCCGCGGGTCTGCGAGGGCTGTGGCGATTGTGGCGATGTTAGCGGCTGCTTGTCGGTGCAGCCCTACGACACCCCGTTCGGGCGCAAGACCCGCATCGACCAGGCGACTTGCAATCTCGACTACACCTGCCTCGACGGAGATTGTCCGGCCTTCATGACCGTGACCGCGCCGCGTATCTGGCGGCGGCAGAAAGGCCGGCAGACCCGCCCCGCGCCCCCCGAACCGCCGCTGGTGGCCGCGCCGCGATCGAGCTTGATCGAGGCGGATCGGGTCGCCATTCGCATGGTGGGTATCGGTGGCACCGGGGTGGTGACGGTCGCCCAAGTGTTGGGAACGGCGGCGACTCTGGCGGGGTGGCAGGTGGCCGGCCTCGACCAAACGGGCTTGGCGCAAAAAGCCGGCCCGGTGGTTAGCGACGTACTGCTCAGCCGTCACGAGCCGCTTTTCAGCAACTTGATCGGCCGTCAAGAGGCCGACTTGATTCTCGCTTTCGATCTCTTGGCCGGTACTACCGCGGCCAATCTGGAAGTGGCCTCGGCGGCGCGGACCGTGCTGATCGGTTCGACGGTGATCGTGCCTACCGGCGATATGGTGGTCGACCCCAGTTTGGCGGCGCCCAACGTCGATCAGCTCAGTGGCCGCGCGGCGGCGGTGACCCGCGACGAGCACAATCGCTGGGTCGATAGCCCGCGGCTCGCACGGCGCCTGGCCGGCGAGCCCGCCACCGCCAACATTCTGCTCCTCGGAGTGGCTACGCAAGCGGGGCAGGTACCGATTCCACCAGCTGCCATTGAGCAGGCCATCGAACTCAACGGTGTCGCCATCGCGGCCAATCTGCGTGCTTTCCGCTGGGGTCGAGCCTGGTGGGCAGACCCGGAGGCGGTGGCAGCTCAGCTGCCGGCTGTGGCCCCGCCACTAACTCTTGATGA
Organism: Candidatus Multivoradales bacterium; assembly: GCA_965248925.1. Taxonomy (GTDB): domain Bacteria; phylum Acidobacteriota; class Thermoanaerobaculia; order Multivoradales; family J023; genus CBDFLE01. The sequence continues at coordinate 4,981,495 of CBDFLE010000006.1, forward strand.
ACGGGTCGATTTTCTGGCCGCCGACTTGTCTGCCTACCAGAACGCCGCTTACGCCAAGACCTTTCGCCAACGAGTGGCCGCAGTCAGCACCGCTGAAGACGAGGCGGTGGCGGGTTCGCGGCAGCTTGCATCAGCCTACGCCTCCTGCTTACACAAGCTAATGGCCTACAAAGACGAGTATGAGGTGGCCCGGTTGCTGCTGCTTCCCGAGGCTCGCCAGGCGGCCGAGGAAGTGGCCGGCGCCGGCGCCAGATCGAGTTGGAATCTACATCCGCCGATGCTCAAGGCGTTGGGAATGAACAGCAAGTTTCGCATCGCCAGGTGGTGGGGAGTGCCCTTGATGGGTGCGTTGCGGGCGGCCAAGAGAGTTCGCGGAACTCCCTTCGATCCTTTTGGCTGGATGGGGATGCGCAAGCTGGAGCGTCAGTTGATCGACGAATACGTGGCGGCCTTAGACCAGGTAGTCACTCGGCTCAGCGCTGAGAACCTCGAGCAAGCCACCGCCATCGCCGAGCTGCCGGATCAGGTGCGAGGATACGAAGAACTCAAACAGTGCCGCGCAGCGGCCTACCAAGTAGAGCTGGCCGCCAAGGTGGCGGCTTTCATCGGCTGATTAGCCGCGCCAAGCGCCGCATCCTCAGCCCACGGCGGCGGTTACAGGGCGGTCTGTTTCGAGCTGACGAGCCACCAGCTCAGCGTACAATCTTTGCCGGCCCCCGAGCGGCCGACCAGGGCGACGAAGGTACCGGGTTTGACTTTCACCGCAACGTCTTGCACCACCATCGGCGAAGTTGGGCCGAACTGAAAACTCACCTGGTCGAGTGAGATCCGGCCCTTTAACCGGTAGGCGCTGGCCTTACCCTCGGACTGCTCCTTTGGAGTCTCTAGGACGTCGTTAATGCGATCGATATAACTCGCCAGCATCTGTCTGCTGCACAGCAGCGACAGGGTCACGCCCTTCTTCCTCAGCTCGCCATGCACCTTGGCCCAGTCGGGCAAGGTTCGCTGACCGCCTTCTGGCCGCGCCCGCGGCCGAGGAAACAGGCGCTCGTCCAGCTCAGCGTCGCTCAGGGCTACTACCTGCTCCCAGCTCAAGCCGCCGACCTTGGCTCGCAACGAATAGTCGCAAACTGTCCCGTGGCCCAGCCGCACCGACCGTTCGATCTGGCGGTGCGGCTGGGCCATGCTGCCAGTTCAGTCTCAGTACCGCGCCTATCTCACGCATCGATGTCCTCACTCTCGGCATCCGATCCTCCTTCCGGGGAGGCTGGAATACCCCGTTTGCGAGGATCACGCAACCATCGACCTCGGTCGCGGCCAGGATTCCGTCGGTGCAGGCAGCGAGACTCGTACCACAGGCTGTGGGGCCGCTGTGACCTCCGCCGCAGACCGAAACGGGCTCAATTCAAACACTTATGGCCGAGAAGCAGCAAGCTCTCGAGGTTCGGGGCGGAGATTGTTCTTCCGGCTGAGCAGCCGATCTCCGGCTCTCGCGCCAAATATCTCGGCGCGGTTGCCTATGCCGCAAAGTCTCCGGGTTCTTGATGCCTCGCCAGCCTCGCGGTATGTTTTCGCAACAGAGGCCTTACGCGAAATTGTGGCTTGGCGACAACGGTGCCGCGCCGCGCCGCCTGTCTTCGGTGCGATATGTCTGCTGATGGGGACAAGTAGAAGTTTGTAGAACGTAAGGTTATGCGGACTAGAGAGTGATTCAGGGCATAGGCGAAAGAATCCAGGTCGCTCGTGAGTCCAAGGGCTTGGCGATGATCGATGTCGCCAAGCTAATTGGGGTAACGTGGTCGCCGACGGCGCCACCCATCATGTACAAATTAAGAGGAGCAGCAAACAGTGGGCCCACAAACCCAGCGACGACAGCAAGAGATTGAATCGGCACGGCAGCAGAGGGAGAAAGATCATGAAACGCGCAATGGCATGCAAGACAGTCCGATAAAATCAGGAGAAATCAAAGCTCAGGCTGTTTCCCCGCCGGAACCATGATATTGACTGCCATAGGGGCAGTTGATATCGCGTCTTTAAAGGAGGGAGACTCGATTCTGACGTTTGACATTCGCCGTGCCGCTCTGAATCCAGAGCGTATTTTGAAAGTCAGTGAGCACAGAGATTGCAGAATCTGGGAGATTACGTTTACGGATGGGCATCAGGTCCAGACGACTGCTGTTCACAGTTTTCGCCTTGCGCAAGGATGGAAAATGGCGAGAGATATCTCCGGAGGTGATACGGTTCGCTGTATGACCAAGGGTGAAACACTTTTGCGGAAAGTGTCAGAGTCAAGGCAAACGATGAAAGTCGGAAACGTGTTCAATCTAATTGTGGAGGGTCAATTCTCTTTCGTTGCTGATGATGCGGTTGTCCACAGTTTTTCATATTTCCGAATTCCAAGGATGCTGGCATGGGCTTTCTACGCAAAACTGAGACGACATCTTCTCGGCAGGATTACTAAACCACGCTCACGCAGTTGTAAGGCGCATCGGGTTTTTACATAAGGCGCTCAGCGGAACGTAGTAGAGCAAAGCCGCAGAACAAAGCGCATTCAAGGGACGCCATAGCCGTCTCTATCGTCCGTGGTGGGCGTAGAGCGGGTAGCTTCGCTGAGTCTCAACAGCTGGTTGAGGGGGCGCTCCTGGTGCGCTTGCCGTTCAGCGCTATTGGTAAGTGCACAATGTCGATCGGAACGAAACGAAGGATTCCAGACCTCCTGACCTACCCCTCCTAACCCTCTGAAAACACAGGACCGCCCCTCAGAGGTGGTGCGGACCCAAAACTGTCCGCTTTTTTCGGTGCCGAGGCATGATCGAGCATGGCACTGACGAGCGAGCACACCGTCCTGTTCCCAGACCACGCCGGGGTCCCCGATGGGGTTGTGGTGATCAACGACCGCTGCCGCCTCCAGCAGAGGGGCGGCTATCGGGTGGTGGTGGTCAGCGGCATGCCGCTCGCTCACTTCGCTGCCGGCGACAGGACAGGCGAGGCCCACGCGATGGTGAGTCTCGTTGAATTGGGCTGGGCACAGCAACGCGAGGTGGCCCTTGCGTTCGCTTGTGATGTGCGGACTGTGCGCCGGAATCAGCGCCGCTTCGAAGAAGGTGGGCTGGCTGCTCTGGGCCGGCCGCGCGGTTTTCCCCGGGGTCAGTCTCGGGTAGCGCAGGGCCGCCTGGACGCGGTCAACGGCTGGAAGGCCGAGGGTGTGTCGAATCGCGAGATTGGCCGGCGGCTGGGCATCGATGAGAAGGCCGTTCGCAAGCTCGCCAAGCGCCTGGGCTGGAAAGAGCGGTCGGTAGTGCAGATGACGATGCCCTTCGAGAGTGCGGACCCAAAACTGTCCGCCTCTGATGAGCAGCAGGTCGACGGCCCCCTGAAAACTGCGGATCTTGCGCTCGACGCTGAGGGTGGCGGTGACCCAGCGGCTGCGGACCCAAAACTGTCCGCTTCTGCGTCCGAGCAAGATCAGGTTCCCCTCTCGCTGGACCTCGATCCAGCGGATCGCGCCAGCGATCGGCTGCTGGCGAGGCTGGGATTCCTCGATGATGCGGCGCCGATCTTCGGAGCGGCGACCCAGCTACCGGGCGCCGGTGCTCTGCTGGCGATTCCCGCCCTGGTGGACAGCGGCGTGCTCTCCATCGCGCAGGAGCTGTACGGCAGCATCGGGCCGGCCTTCTATGGGCTGCGCACCACTCTGGTAACCCTGCTGCTGATGGCACTGTTGCGGGTCAAGCGACCCGAAGGGCTCAAGGAGCGCTCACCCCGGCATTTGGGTCAGCTTCTCGGGCTCGACCGAGCGCCGGAAGTGAAAACCTTGCGCAACAAGCTCGCTCGGCTGGCCGCGCATGGCCTGGCCGCGGATCTCGGTCGCGCCCTCGCTCAGCGCCGGGTCGCCACCAGGGGCCATGCCATGGGCTTCCTCTACGTGGACGGGCATGTGCGCGCCTACCACGGTGGCCGAGAGATTCCCAAGACACACGTAGCGCGGATGCGGATCGCGATGCCGGCCACCACCGACTACTGGGTCAACGATGCTGAGAGCGAGCCTCTCTTCGTGGTCCCCACCGAGGCCAACAAGGGGCTTGCGACGATGCTTCCCCTCATTCTCGAAGAGGTACGAAAGCTACTCGGAGACCGGCGAGTCACCGTCGTCTTCGACCGTGGGGGTTGGAGCCCGAAGCTGTTTGCGAAGCTCATCGCCAAGAAGTTCGACATCCTCACATACCGAAAGGCCCCCTTTCGTCCGGTGCCGTTGAGCAAGTTCGGGCAGATCAAGGACACGATCCACGGGCGGAAGCTCGAGTACCTCCTCGCCGATCAGCGTATCTACCTCGAGTATGGCCCGAGGAAGAAGCGCAAGCGGCTGTACCTGCGCCAGGTCACCCGCCTCTGCGACAACGGCCACCAGACGTCCATCATCACCTCCCGCCGCGACCTCTCCACACTCGAGGTCGCCTACCGCATGTTCGATCGTTGGAGGCAAGAGAACTTCTTCAAATACCTGCGCGAAGAATTCGCACTCGATGCCCTGGTGGACTATGGCACCGAGCCAGCGGACGCTGCCCGCGATGTGCCGAATCCCGAGCGCGGCAAGATCAATGCAGAGCTGCGCAAAGCTCACGCACATCTCGAGCAGCTTCGGGCCCACATCGGGATCGCTGCTCTTGAAAACCGCGAGGATCGGCGGCGCACGATGCGCGGATTCAAGATCGCCAACGCCGCCATCTCCGCCAGGGTCCGGGCAGCGATAGAGCAGATCACCGAACTCGAGAACCAGCGCGCGACCCTCCCCGTCCGCGTCCCCGTCCAAGAGGTCGTCGAAGCGGATGTCATCAAGCTGTCCGTCGAGCGCAAGCACCTCACCGATATTCTCAAGATGGTCGCCTACCAGGCCGAAGGTGATCTTCTCCGGCTCCTATCACCCCACTACCGCCGCACCGAGCAGGAGGGACGCACCCTGATCCAAAGCGCTTTCGCGGCCGGCGGCGATATGGAGGTTACCGACACCGTGCTGCTCCTTTCCATCGACCCGCTCAGCTCTCCCCACAAGACGGCGGCGATCGCCGCCGTCTGCGAAGAACTCAACGCTACCGCCACCCACTTCCCCGGCACCGAGCTACGGATGCGGTTCGCGATCAAGAAGGCGCCACCCCGGAGCCTGGCCTTCCCAGGGCCTCGGAACACCTCCGGAGAGGCTCAACCGGACATTTGAGAAAAAGGGTATGTCAGGAGTTCTGGATTCTGGAGTTGCAAGATTCGAGAGGGTGCTACTTCTTGTAGACGTCACCCCGTGGGCCTACTTCGAGTACAAGGATGATCGAGTCATCGAGGTAGGCGAAGAGCACTCGCCAAGTGCCGACTCGAAGCCGGTAGGTATCGCCGGACGCTTCTCGCAGGCGGCGAACATCGCCTTCGTTCGACTCAGCGAGAGTCTTGATTCCGGCGGTGATCCGATCTCGGGTCGGCCGATCGAGGCGGGAGATCGTCTTGAGCGCTCGTTTCGCCCACTGAATCTGCCGGCTCACCCAGTTTCGGAGAGGAGCCGCAGTGCCTCTCCGTGGGAGACGACGTCGCCTCGCTCGATGTCTTCTTGGCCTTGTCGTATCGCGACGAGATCATCGGGTGTTACGGGCTCATCGTCCCAAGGAGCTGCCTCGAGGACCGAGCGGAGGGTGTCAGCACCACGCAGACGAAGATTCTCCAGGAGTCGTCTTGCGGCCCGAAGTTCCGGGTCCGCCAGCTCGTCAACGAGCGTGTGGAGTGCTGCGCGGGTGGTCATGGGCAAATCCTACACCAGGTGTAAGAGGTCGCGCCAGGGGCTATTCGACCGCAGATGCGCTGTTTTCGGTTCGACGCTGAACCCGCGGTGGGGGGTGGACCACTTGCGAAGAAAAGAGTCGTAGGCTTTGCGGGCGGCCTTGCCGTTGCTCGCGTAGACGATCCGATCCCAGTCGCGTTTGAGCTCGGCGCGGGCGTGAGTCGGGCAGTGCTCGCTTAGGTTGCGCCACTTGTGCTGGGTGCAGGTTTGAACGCGAACCCCCGGCCAAGCGGCGATGGCCTTGGTGAGTCCACCATGACCATCGGCGATCACCAACTCGGGTGTCGGTAGCCCTCGGTGGAGCAGATCTTCGATAACGCCCTGCCAATGTGTCGACGCCTCGCTGACGGCCAACCGCCTGATACTTCCGTGGCGGTAGCCCCTGCGGGCATCGCTGCGGTCGTAGCGAGAGCAGCCCAGGGCCTCCTCAAGCTCTTCTTCACGTACTACCTAAATTGCCTCGCGGATCCGGGACCGAAGCAAGGGGTTCAGGTCGCGACGAAACGCGAGGACCGGGTCGCTGGTCTTGGAGGCTTCCTGCATGGCGTAGCCTCCTTTCGTCGTCGTGGCGAAGTCTTTGGATGACTGGAGGTTACGCCATTTCTGCATTTTCTACAGGACTCGGGATAGATCCGACAGCAAGATCAAGCCGAGGAGGCGCCAGTCCCAAGCGCCTCGGAGGAGGTGGCCCGCCAGCAACAACCAACGGTTTTGAAGCCGCTGTCCACAGTCGCGATAGACAGCATAGACGATGACAAAAAAAGTGGCGACCTCCAGTTTGTTGAACAACAAACCATCGCGATCTTGAGATGAAGAAGATGCAGATCAGTTGGGCGGCTGGGGGAAGCGGGCGAAGATCTCTCCAGCTATCTGCGCCGCCCAAGTGGCATAGCCCACCGGGGCGAGATGGAATCCGTCGGGGCCGAACAGCTCGCTCGGATCGCCTTGGTCGATCGGTGGCAGATACCAGACCCCGGTGCGATGCTCGGCGAGGTTGGCGGTAATGCGGTCGATCTCGACTCCACGATGACCGAGAATCGTCGCCAGAGGTCGTGGGAAGCCAGGGAAGCTGTCGACTGGAGGCATGCCGATGAGCAAGATCGGGACCTCTGGGAAGCGCTTTTCTAGACGGTTCAAGAGAGTCTCAAGGTGCCGCCGCCAGGTCGAACGCCGGGTCAGCCGGACAGTGTCGTTGACTCCCAGATTGAGCACCAGCAAATCCGCCTGGTGGTTGGCGAGGCGGGGCAGCAGTTCGCTGATCGCCTCTTTGGCGGTGATTCCGCAGCGGCCGATCGCCCGCCAGCGCACGGCCTGCTGCCAGTGTCGAGAGAGGCTGTCGCCGAGCTGACCGGCCAGCGCGAGTTCCAGGCGTGGCACACCCACCCCAGCCGCTGGTGATTCGCCGATCAGCAAAAGACGCACCGGATCGCCGCCGCTGCCGGCGATGGCTGAAGCAGGTCCAGCAGCCTCGACCAGCTCAGGCAGGCGCCAGCTCACCCAGGCGGCCTGGGCCGCCAGCAGGGGCAGCAGAGGTAGGGAAAGTGAGAGTAGGCGCAGAGACATGATCAGAGGTCTGGAGCCGTCTCAGCCGAGCCGTTCGATGATCGTTGCCTCTCCCTGGCCGACCCCGACACAGAGGGTCGCCAGGCCGTATTTCATCCCTTGACCTTGGCTGGCTCGGCGTTTCATCTCGTGGATCAGGGTGGTCAGGATGCGGGCGCCGGAGCAGCCCAGGGGGTGGCCGAGGGCGATAGCGCCACCGTTGACATTGCAAATTTCCTGGCTTAGCCCGAGCCCTTGCAGCACCGCCAGGCTCTGAGCGGCGAAGGCTTCGTTGAGTTCGGCGAGGTCGATGTCGCTGATGGCCAGGCCGGCGCGGCCGAGAGCTTTGCCGGTGGCGCTGATCGGGCCGATGCCCATCACTCGCGGATCGACTCCGGCAACCGCTGAGCAAACCCAGCGGGCCAGGGGGCGCAGGCCGAGTTCGACGGCCTTGGCGGCGGAGGTCAGCACCAGGGCGCAGGCGCCGTCGTTGAGGCCGGAGGAGTTTCCCGCTGTCACCGAGCCACCCTGACGGAAGGCTGGGCGAAGTTTGGCGAGCTGCTCGGCGCTGGTGGCCAGCTCGTAGCCGTTCTCGGTGCGGCGGTAGCGGGGGTGCTCGTCCACCGCGAAGACGATTGGCTCGCCCTTGCGCTGGGGGATTTCCACCGCCACGATCTCGTCGTCGAAACGGCCGGCGTTGATCGCCGCGACGGCTCGCCGTTGGCTTTCGAGAGCGAAGGCATCCTGGTCTTGGCGGCTGATCGGCTGGCCACCGTAGGCTCCTCGGTGGCTAGACTCAACCACATTCTCGGCCGTCTCGCCCATGCCTTCGAGCGGAAAGAGTTTGGCCAGCTTGGGGTTCGGGTAGCGCCAACCGAGGGTGGTGTCCCAGCCGGTGATATTGCCCGATGGACCAAAGCCCAGTGGATTCTTGGGCATCGAGTAAGGGGCTCGGGTCATCGATTCGACCCCACCGGCGACGTAGACCTCGCCCTCGCCACAGCGGATCGCCCGCGCCGCCTGGTTGACCGCGTTCAGGCCGCTGGCGCATAGCCGGTTGAGGGTGACCGCGCCGACCTCTTGCGGCAGGCCGGCGAGCAGGGCCGCCATTCGGGCGACGTTGCGGTTGTCTTCGCCGGCTTGGTTGGCGCAACCCAGATAGACCTCCTCGATGGTCGCCGGATCGACCCCGGAGCGTTCGACGGCAGCCCGGATCGCCAAGGCCGCCAGGTCGTCGGGCCGTACTTGCGACAAGGCGCCGCGGATGCGGCCAATGGGGGTGCGGATGGCACTGACGATGACGGCTTCGTTGGCTTTCACGAGAGCTTGCTCCTGGGATTGAAGTCGCTGACAGAAAAGGGTAAGTGGCCTATTTACCGCTGAAAATCGGTTGCCTCTTGGCTTGGAAAGCGCCGATACCCTCGGCGTAGTCGGCAGTGCGCGAGGCGGCACCCTGAGCGCTGGCCTCGGCGGTGAGGACGGCGCCGAGGCCCATGTGGTGAGTGTCCATCTGCCGCACCAACCGTTTCGATAGCAGAAAAGCCGCGGTCGGCCCTTGGGCTACACGCTGGGCCATTTTGGTGACCGTATCGACCAGGTCCTCGGCCGCCACTGCGGCGTTGACTAAACCTAAAGACGCGGCATCTGTACCGCTCAGCAAGCGGCCGGTGTAGATCAACTCCAGCGCCCGGTGCGGTCCCAGACGCTCAACCAGGTAGCGGTGACCGCCGCTGTCGAGCACTGCGCCGATGCGGGCGAAAGGGGATCCCAGCTTGGCCGACTCGGCGACATAGACCACGTCGCAAGCCAGCGCCAGGCCGAGGCCGACGCCCAGGGCGGCACCCTGGACGGCGGCGAAGGTCGGGGCCGGGAACTCGGCAACGCGACGCAGTAGGGGGTTGAAGGTCGTCGCTAGAATCGCTTCGGCATCCTCGCTGCCGGGCTCGGCATCGGCCAGATCGCGGCCGGCGCAAAAGGCCCGCCCTTCGGCGCGTAGCATCAGCGCCCGCACCCCGGCCGCCTCTGCTCGGTCGAGCACCCGCAGCAGGTCGGCCACCATCGCGTTGCCCATCGCGTTCATCTTGTCCGGCCGATTGAGCACGATATCGGCGAAATGGTCGTCAAGGTCGAGCACGACAGTCATCGAAGGCTCCTCTACGGGGTGGTTCAGCAAGTCGGTGGCTGTTCGCCAGCGGTTGTTTCGATACGATAGCGGCGGTTGAGCAAGTCATATTTGTATCATAAGGTGCGGCGTTGAGCCGGCGGTAGGAGGCCGCGGTATTCGTGGGCAATCCAGACATCACAGAACGAGCCCGCCTCTTTGGCGCCAAGGCGGATATCTCGGCGCGCTCGGTGCTGGTGACCATCTTTGGCGACTCGATAGCCGCTCTCGGCGGCGAGGTGTGGCTGGGTGATCTGATTGCTTTGACTCGGCCGTTCGGCTTTAGCGAGCGGCTGATCCGTACCTCCCTATTTCGGCTGGTGGCGGAAGGTTGGTGCGCCACGACCCGCGTCGGCCGGCGTAGCCGCTACTCCCTGACCCCCTATGCCAGCGCCGAGTCCGCCGATGCCGACCGACGGATATACCAACCGCGAGCAGCCGAGTGGGATGGCGGCTGGACGATCGTTTTCAGTCGTGCCAGCGACCTCGGCAGCGAACAGCGAGGGCGCTTACACGAACATCTCGGCTGGCGAGGTTTTGGCCGTCTCAGTATCGGTGCTTGGGCATTTCCCGATGGCGACACCAGCAGCGCGCATGGGGTGCTCGAACGGCTGGGTCTGGCCGGCCGAGTGCCAATCGCCAGTGCTCGTTTCGACCAACTGCCCCGGCTGGTGGGGGATGGGCTGCTGACGGTCGGCTTCGGTCTCGATAAAGTCGCCAAGAGCTATCGCGATTTTGTTGAGCGCTACACTTGGACCGCCGACCTCGATGCCGGGTCCTTGGCCACCGAAGACGCCTTCGTCATCCGCACCATGCTGATCCACGAGTTTCGTCGCCCGCGTCTTCATGACCCCGGTCTGCCGGCAGCCCTGCTGTCCGCAAGCTGGGTCGGTCGCCAAGCCTTCGACCTCGCCGCCGCCACCTATCGCCGGGTTGATCCCATGGCTTGGGCCTGGCTGGCGGAGGTCACCGCACTTGGGCCGCCAGATCCTGTTCAACTTGCCGAGCAGCGGTTCCCAGCGCCCTCGGTACTGACCACTGAGGAAGAATAGCCATGAACTCAAAAGACTTGCTGCGCCAGAATTTAGAAGTAAACGGCAAACGCGTCCTCAACCTGCTGCAGACGATGCGCGAGCAACCCTTGACCTTCCCGACCCCCAACGGCGGCTGCCACCCGCTGTGGATTCTCGGCCATCTGGCCTACACTGAGAGCTACGTCGTCCGCACGGTGATGCTCGGCGAGCCCAATCCGTTGGCGGAGATGCAAGAGCAGTTCGGGAACGGCTCGCAGCCAGTCGCCGACGCTTCGGTCTATCCCTCTTTCGACCCGCTGATAACCCGCTGTCGCGAAGTCCGCGACGCCACCTTGGCGACCCTTGAGTCGATGAGCGAAGAGGATCTCGATCAGCCCGGCCAGAAAGTACCAGAGCGCATGGCCCGCACATGGACCAGCTGCCGCAGCTGTTTGCAATTCACCGCCGACCATTGGTACATGCACTTCGGTCAGGTGCTCGACGCCCGCCGGGCCAGCCGTGGGGTGGGAGGTCGAGAAGATGAACTGCAACAGTGACTTAGTCCACTGCTTTGTTTAGTCTTTTTGCATGACCCAGGTCAATATCCACGAAGCCAAGACTCATCTCTCGCGGTTGTTGAAGCGCGTTGTAGCTGGCGAAGAGATCGTGATCGCCAAGGCTGGAATGCCGGTCGCTCGCTTGGTGGCGGTCGACAAGCGGCCGCACCGTGTCGTCGGGCAGGACGCCGGCCTGTTCGAGGTGCCCGAAGACTTCAACGACCCGCTGCCCGAAACGGTGCTCGCGAGTTTCGAGGGATGAGGATTCTGCTGGACACCCACTGCTGGCTCTAGATGCAGGTGTCGCCGCAGCGATTCTCCGCCGACGCACTGGCCCTGGTGGCCGACTCCGACCACGAGTTCTACTTGTCGGCGGCAAGCGCCTGGGAAATTGCCTTCAAGTGGACTCTGGGCAAGCTCCCCTTGCCTCAGCCGCCGGCGGAATACCTGCCGCGCTGCCTGGAGCGACAGGGCGTTCTGGGACTACCGCTTCAGCTTCGCCACGCCTTGCATGTGGCTAGTTTGCCACCCCACCACGGCGACCCTTTTGACCGACTTCTCGTGGCGCAGGCGCAGATCGAAGAACTCACTTTCCTCACCGCCGATCGCCAGTTGGGGGCCTACGAGGAAGTTGAAATCCTGTGGGCTTGATACTCAACGATCGTAATCCACCACCACCCACCCGCTCAGCGGCTCGGCTTGGCAGGTGAGGATGTAGCCGCGTTCGACGTCGTCGGGTTCGATGCCGTGGACGGTGTCCATCTTGACTTCGCCTTCGCGCAACAGGGCGCGGCAGGTGGCGCAGACGCCAGCGCGGCAGGAGTAGGGGGCGTCGCGGCGCACGCGGGCGACGGCGTCGAGGATGCGTTCGCCGGCTCGGACTTGTAAGTCGGTGGTGCGGCCGCCCAGGGTGACGGTACCGCGAGCGATGACATCGGCATCTTCGGCAGCTTGGCGGCGAGGAGCTGGTTTGCCAGCGTAGAACAGCTCGCGGTGGATCTGGTCGTTGTCGGCACCGGTGGCGGTGAGCACGGTGGTGACGTTTTCCACCAACTCCATCGGGCCGCAAGCGAAGTAATGATCGGCGTCTGGGGGCAAGATGCCGTGTTCTAGGAAGGCCTCTAGGCGTTCACGGTCGGGGCGGTCGGAGAGTAAAGGCAGCAGGGTGGGCTCGCGGGTGAAGACGTACCACAGCGATAGTCGGCCGAGATGGCGGTTGCGAAGCCCTTCGAGTTCATCGAGCAGCATGGTGCTGGCGGTGTTCTGGTTGATGTAAATCAGGCTCGCTCGTGAGTCGGGTTCGTGCTTCAGGATGGTGGATAAGATCGACAGAATCGGCGTAATGCCACTGCCGGCGGCGACTAGGCCATAGCTGCGGCTGCTGGCCGGCTCCAAGGTGTGGGTGAAGGAACCTGCGGGGGGCAGCACGTCGACTGAGTCGCCTGCTCTGAGCTGGTCATTGGCCCAGTTTGAGAACAGCCCCCCTGCGATGCGTTTGATGGCGACTCGCAAGGGACCGTCCGGCGCCGGGCTGCACAGCGAGTAGCTGCGCCGGGCCTCTTGCTTGCCGAAGGAGCGGCGTAGGGTCAGATGCTGGCCATGGGCGAAGGTCCAGGGCTCACCAGCGGGTGGGTCGAAGGTCACCACCACGCTATCGTCGGTATCGCGGTGGGTCTCGGCGACCCGCAGGGCTTGAAATTTTCCGCTCGCCATCAGGGAAGCCTCCCTACAGGATCTTGAAACGCTCGAAGGGTTCTTTGCAGCTCTCGCACACACACGGCGCTTTGCAGGCCGTGCCACCGAAGCAGGAGATCTGGCGCACCTGCCGCGAACCGCAACGCGGGCAGGCGACGGTCTCAGCCGCCGCCTCGGCGCTGCCGCACTTGGCCGGAGGTGCAATGCCGGCCGCGGCCAGCTTTTCGCGACCTCTCTGGCTGATGTCGTCGCTCGACCAAGCTGGCGCCAATAGAAAACGAATCCGCGGCTGGTAACCGGCCGCCACCAAGCTGGCCTCGACATCGGCGCGGATCTGCTCGGTTGCCGGGCAGCCGCTGTAGGTCGGAGTCAGATCGACCTCCACTTGCTGACCCTCGCAGCGCACCTCACGCACCATTCCCAGTTCGCCTATGGTGACCAGCGGCAACTCTGGATCGAGCACGTCTTCTACCAGGCGGACGGCTCGGGTGCGGAATGGCGCGGCGCTGTTGCTCACCAACTGGCCCCAGGGTGGGCGCGGGCCACCACCTGCAACTCGCCGAGCAAGTACGACAGATGCTCACTGTGGAGGCCTCGCCGGCCGCCGGTGGCGGTGGCAGCGGTCTCGGGGATCCTCAAAGTGGCTTCTCTCATGGTGTCGGCGAGGGTCCGTCGCCAGGCTTGGCGGATCTCGGCCGGATCGGCTGCCACACCGGCGGCGATCAGCTGGACTTCGACCGAGTCGGTTTCGAACAGCTCGGTGTGATAGCGCCACAGCCAGTCGAAGGCTTCTTGGCAGCGGCGGTGGCTCTCCTCGGTGCCATCGCCGAGGCGCAGGATCCAGCCGCGGGCGTGGCGCAGATGGTAGCTCGATTCCTTGACCGCTTTGCCGGCGATCGCCGCCAAGGCCTGGTCGCGGCTGCTGGTCATCGCTTGCCAGTAGGGCAGGGCGAAGGCGTCGTGTAGCAGCTGGCGCACCATGGTGTGGGCGAAATCGCCATTGGGCTGCTCGACCAGCAGTGGATTCATGAACTCTTGGGCGCCACGTTGGTAAGCGTAGAAGTCCTCGTCGCGGTTGCTTCCGGGGGACTCTGAGTTTTCGATCTCGCTGGCGTATTGATAGAGCAGCCTGGCTTGGCCGAGGAGGTCGAGGGCGATGTTGGTCAATGCCATCTCCTCTTCCAATTCGTGGGCGTGGGCGGTCCATTCGCCGAGGCGCTGCGAGAGCACCAGCAGGCGGTCGGCCTGGCGCAGGAGGTAGGTGAGGAGGGGCTGTGCTTGGCTCATGGTGGTGCTACCTGCTCAGCTACATGTTGGAGACTTCGTCTGGCAGCCGGTAGTCCGCGGCGTGGCGGTAGCTCTTGTCGGCGGCCGGATCGAAGAGTTCGTCGTGATTCTCCGGCTGTGAAGCGATGATGTGCGCGGAGCGCACCACCCACAGGCTCTCGCCCTCTTGGCGCCGGGTGAAGAGGTCGCGGGCGCCCTGCAGGGCAAGTTCGCCGTCGGCGGCGTGGACGGTGCCGACGTGACTGTGGCTGACTCCGCGATGGCTGCGGACGAAGACCTCCCAAGCAGGCTGGCCACTATCGCCGCTCATGCCGCCGCCCTTTCGCTGGCGCGTTTTTCGGCGTAGGCAGCGGCCGCATCTCGCACCCAAGCGCCATCGTCATGAGCTGCCACCCTGGTGCGCATACGTTCGGCGTTCAGCGGTCCGTCGCCCGCCACCACACGGGCAAACTCGTCCCAGTCGATGGCGCCGATCTGGTAGTGCCCGGAAGCTGAGTCAAGGCGCAGGTCGGCGTCCGGCACTTGCAAGTCGAGCAGCTCGGCTTGGGGCACCGTGGCGTCGACAAAGCGCTGTCGCAGCTCGTCGTTGGAGAAGCGCTTGATCTTCCACGCCATGCTCTGGCTGCTGTGGGTGGAGGCCGAGTCCGGCGGCCCGAACATCATTAGCGATGGCCACCACCAGCGGTCGAGGGCGTCTTGAGCCATCGCCTTCTGCGCCGCGCTACCGTTGGCCAAGGTGAGCATGATTTGGTAGCCCTGGCGTTGGTGGAAGCTCTCTTCCTTGCAGATCCGCACCATGGCGCGGGCGTAGGGGCCGAAGGAACACCGGCATAGCGGTACTTGATTCATGATCGCCGCCCCGTCCACCAACCAGCCGATAGCGCCGACATCGGCCCAGGTTAGGGTGGGGTAGTTGAAGATGCTGGAGTATTTCTGCCGCTGGCTGTGCAGCCGCTCCATCATTTCGTCGCGGCTGATGCCGAGGGTCTCAGCCGCGCCGTAAAGGTAGAGCCCGTGGCCGGCCTCGTCCTGCACTTTGGCTATCAACACTGCCTTGCGCCGTAGCGAGGGCGCGCGGCTGATCCAGTTGCCCTCGGGTTGCATGCCGATGATTTCGGAGTGGGCGTGCTGGGCGATCTGGCGGATCAGGGTCTTGCGGTATCTCTCCGGCATCCAATCGTTGGGCTCGATCGACTGATCGGCGGCAATCAGGGAGTCGAAGCGGGCTTGCGCCGCGCTAGGCTGAGCGGTGGTGTCAGTCATCGAGATTCTCTCCTTCGTAATTGGCAACCATGGTCAGGACGTCGTAGGCGGCGACGATCTCGTCGTTCTGATTTAACACCTGGGTGTCCCAGCGCACTTCGCCATAGCCGGCGCCCACCCGCAGCGATTTCTGCTTGCAAGTGAAGATCACTCGCAGTTCGTCGCCAGGGTAGGCCGGAGTGATGAAGCGCAGCTTCTCGAGGCCGGTGTTGGCCAGCACCGGCCCCGGATCGGGCCACACGAAGAGGCCGGCGGCGGCGGCCACCACGAAATAGCCGTGGGCGACCCGACCTTCGAAGATTGGGCTCTGCTTGGCGGCTTCCTCATCCATGTGGGCGTAGAAGCGGTCGCCGCTTAGGTCGGCGAAGCGCTCGATGTCTTCTAGCGTGATGCGTCGCGACTCGGTCTCGATCGAGTGGCCAATCTGCAACTCTTCGAAGTGAAGTTTGAAGGGGTGAGGGCCGTCGGTGTGGCGGCTGGCGCCGGTGATGTAGCGGCCGGTGACCGCCATCAGCGAGTCGGGCGAGCCCTGCACCGCGGTGCGTTGCATGTAATGCGTCACCCCGCGCATACCGCCGAGTTCCTCGCCGCCGCCGGCGCGACCCGGCCCGCCGTGCACCATCTGCGGCAAGGGCGAGCCGTGTCCGGTGCTGGTTTTGGCGCAAGCCTGGCTGGCGACCAGCACCCGGCCGTGGTGGCAGGCGATGCCGAGGGTCAGCTCGACGCTCTCCTGGTTGGAGCTGGCGAACACCGAGGCCACCAGGCTGCCGCCGCCGAGGGCGGCCAGGTCGATGGCATCGTCGAGTGAGTCGTAGCCGATCAAGGTCGATACCGGTCCGAAAGCCTCGATCTGGTGCACTTCCGCGGCCCGCGGGTCGCGCGCGCGCAGCACGGTGGGGGCGACAAAGGCGCCGTGCTGGTGGTCGACCGCGCCAAAAATGTCGCGATCGGGAGACAACACCACGTCGGCGGCGTCGGTGATCGAGGCGATGGCCGCCGAGACCTCGTCCACTTGGTCGCGACTGGCTAGCGGCCCCATGTCGGTGCCCTTGATTCCCGGATCGCCCACCTGGACCCGTTCGAGCTTCATGGTCAAGGCATCACCGACTGCGTCGAGCAGGGAATTGGGGACGATGGCGCGGCGGATGGCGGTGCATTTCTGTCCCGCCTTGACGGTCATTTCCTGCACTACCTCTTGCACGAAGAGATCGAATTCGGCACTGCCAGGCGCTGCCGAAGGGGCCAAGATGGCGGCGTTGAGTGAGTCCGCCTCGGCATTGAAGCGTACCGAATTGGCGATCACCGCCGGGTGCTGGCGGAGCATCTGGGCGGTGGTCGCGGAGCCGGTGAAGGCGACCACGTCCTGCCCCCCTAGGTGGTCGAGCAGGTCGCCCGCGCTACCGCAGATCAACTGGATCGAGCCTGCTGGCAAGATCTCTGAGGCGATGATGTCGCGCACCATGGCCTCGGTCAGATAGGCGGTCTGGCTGGCCGGTTTGACAATCGCTGGCATGCCGGCAAGCAAGGTCGGAGCCAGTTTTTCGAGCATCCCCCAACAGGGGAAGTTGAAGGCGTTGATGTGCACCGCCACCCCCCGCCGCGGGGTGAGGATGTGCAAGCCCAAGAAACTGCCGTCGCGCGACAGCATGTCTGGCTCGCCGTCGACCCACACCTTGGTGTTGGGCAGCTCACGTCGGGCCTTGCTGGAGTAGGCGAAGAGCACGCCGATGCCCCCCTCGATGTCGATCCACGAATCGCGGCGGGTGGCGCCGGTGGCGGTCGACAGCTGGTACAGGGCAGCCTTGCGCTCCAGCAGGTACTTGGCCAGCGCCTTCAACGCCAAAGCCCGTTGATGGAAATTCTGCCGCCGCAGCGCCGGCCCACCGACCCGCTTGGCGTAGTCGACCGCGGCGGCGAAATCCACCCCGGAGGACGAAATATCCGCCACCGGCTCACCGGTCGCGGCATGGCGGAGGACCTTGCCGGGGTCTATCGGTGCCGTCCAGCGGCCGCCGACATAGCTTTCCAGAGTCTGCATGCGGGTGTGCTCTCCTCGCGAATCAGGGGCTTGGGGTGTGACGGTCATGATACTCCATTCCTGGAGTCTGTTCCAGCTGCGTATCATGTTGTGCTGGCGTAGAATCGCGGCTTTGCGGGGTAAGATGTTTACTCAAATGGTCCTCAACGCTGGCAACCTCAATTCCACCGCGGCTTGTTGCGCTAACTGCGGCCGGCCGTTGGCCGACGACCGCTACTGTGGTGACTGCGGCCAGCGAGTGATCGACCATCGGCGACCGCTGCGGCATTTGCTGGGTGAGTTCCAAGATCAGGTCTTTGCTTTCGACGGGCGCAGTTGGCGTACTTTGGTGATGTTGATCCGCCGCCCTGGCTTGCTGACCGCCGTGTACAACGCCGGCCGCCGGGTGCTCTTTGTGCCACCGCTGCGGCTCTACCTGCTGATCAGCTTCTTCTTCTTTCTCGCCATCCAGCTGACCGACCAGCAGATCGTCCAGTTCAGCAGCACGGTGGCTTTGGAAGACGCGGCAGAGGATGCGACGGCTGTGGCGGTGGAACCCGGTGACCCGGCCCTGCCCCAGGTGTCGAGCGCCAGGCCCGCGGAGCCAGCTACTGAGACCGAGGACGAATCACCTTTCTCGCGCTTCATCTCGACTCGTCTCGAGCACGTCGAGCAGAGCTACGACGATCCGCAGGCCGAAATCAACGAGCTGGTCAGCCGGCGAGTACCACAGACCATGTTTTTCCTGGTGCCGATGATGGCACTGATTCTCAAGCTGGTTTATTTCCGCAGAGGCGTGTTCTACGTCGAGCACCTGATCTTCGCGGTGCATGCCCACGCGGCAATTTTCTTGGCCTTGCTGGTGGCGATCCTCCTCAACGTGGCGTTGGCGCCTTGGTGGGAGCAGTCGCGGCTGGTCGGATTGCCGATCATTCTGGCGATGACCGTGCACTTCTTCAAGAGCCTGCGCCGGGTCTACCAGCAGTCGCGGCTGATTTCGGCTCTCAAGTGGATAGTGATCGGAATCGCCTACGGCCTTTCCTTCTCGGTAGCCTTCCTCGGTGTCCTCCTGATCAGCCTGCTGTTGGTCTGACGTCCCAAGGTTGAACGGGCCAGTGGCGCTGTGACCTGATAGCTGCGCTCAGCCATCGGCGACGAAGAAGAACTCGCCTCCTTCGTCACCGGCGTCGGTGATCGGCGCCAACTGGGGATCCTGCTCGACGCCATAGCGGGCGGCGGCCGCGACGACGCTGGCGCCGAGCTCCGAGAATACGGTCGCGGTGGCCAGCACGCCGGGGTTTTCGCTCAACACGTCGAGCAGCGCGGCGGAGAAAACCGAGTGACCACCGCTGCCCTGATCGAGCACCGGACTAAGGCCGCCAGAAGTCAGCGCCAAGCGCGAGCGCCGTTCGAGGGCTTGTTCGATGGCATCGTCGTCTCGAGGAGCCTCCAGGATGCCAGCTGAAGGGTCGGTCAAGGCGCCGGCGTAGCACGAGTCGGCGATCACCAGCAGTTGTCGGGCGGCGCTTGCCTCCAGTACCGCGGAGATCTCGTAGCGGGTGGAAATCCAATTGGCGGTGCTGTCGATCTCGGCATCCACCGGCTGCCAGTAGCCGCTCTGGCTGCGTTCATCGAGCCAACCGTGGCCGGCGTAGTAAATCAACAGATTGTCGGTCCGGGTCAGACTCTGGGCGATATCGGTAATGGCGTTGAGAATCTGGCTGCGGGTAGCGTCGGTTAGCAGAGTGACTTGGAACCCGTATTTCTGCTCCAGTACTCGGGCGATCTCTCTGGCGTCGAAGACCGCGGTTTCGAGGGTTGGAAGATGCGCGTAGGCGTCGTTGCCGATGACCAGGGCGTGGTAAGTGCCGAAAGCGATTCCTGCCGGCACGCTGCTGGCGCTGGTGCTCGTCTTGGCCGCATTGGGGTTGAATAAGTCGGCCCGCCAAGCCAGCCCAGCGCCCAGGACGAGGAGCACAAGGGCAGCACCGAGCCACTTGGCGAGAGCGCCGCCTCTAGCTTGGTGGGTCACTGCCGGCCCGGTGGCGGGGTGGATGTCGGTCTGCTGCCGCGAAGTCAGGACGGTGGCGTCGGTGGTCGCCGCGTCGAAGGTAGCTGCGCCGGTGGTAGCTGTGGCTGGAAGCACGGTGGCGGCGGTCGATCCGCGCAACAAGACTGGCGCTGGATGAGCAGCAGGTAAGACGACCGGTAGCTCAGAGGTCTCTAACCCAGTGAGGGCGTTGGACAGCTCTTGGGCGCTTTGGAAGCGATCCTCGGGACGCTTGGCGAAGGCTCTCATCACCGTTGCTCGCAGCGGATCGGGGATCAGACCTTCGGGGTCCGATTCCGCGAACGGCCGGGGTGGGTGAATCAAGTGGCCGGCGATCAGCGACATCTGGTCGCTGCCGACGATCGGAAACTGCCCGGTGAGCAGTTGGTAGAGCACCACGCCGAACGAGTAGAGATCGCTGCGCCCATCGACCCCGGCCTTCTGGTCGCCACCACCGAGCTGCTCGGGGGAGATATAACGCACCTTGCCGACGAACATGCCGGTGCGGGTCTTCCACTGGGTGTTGTCAAGTGGTTTGGCAATTCCCAGATCGATCAGCTTGACCAGCAGCTGGCCGTCGCTGTCGCGGGTGATCATGATGTTGTCGGGCGAAATATCGCGATGCACTATCTGCTGGCGATGCAAATAGCCAAGGGCGCTAAGGGTCTGGCGGCTGACCTCGATCACTTCTTCGATCGGCAGCGCGCCATCGCGCTCCAGCTGCTCGGCCAGGTTGAGGCCATCGATGAACTCCATCACTAGGTAAGCGGTGCCGTCCTCGGTGGTGCTGAAGTCGTAAATCGCGGCGACATTGGGATGGCGGAGCTTGGTCGCTACTCGGGCCTCGCGCAAGAAGCGGGCTTGCAGCTCGGGATCCTCGCGGAACTGTGAGCGGATCAGCTTGATCACCCGCACTTCGTCGAGCAGGATGTGGCGCACCTTGTAGATGGCCCCCATCCCACCCTCGCCCATCTTGTCGAGGATCTCGTATTTGCGGCGGATCTCCGCGACGCCGATCAGTTCATCGCTCACCGCGGTAGTTTGTCAGACAATCGCCTGTCGGCGTACCTCTAGCGGTCGGTCGGCGTGGCGACGAGTGCCGGTGAGGTGCCATCCGCTTGGCCGCGGCTCCTGCAGGTCATATTGACTGGCGCGAGTCCAATTCGGCGCGGCGAAGCCACAGGGGTGACGGATGTTCAACTTGTTGTCCTGAAACTCAGGATTGTCCCAGGTGCATTCGATGCGAAAGCCGTCTTCAATGGCGACGAAGGAGGGGGTCGCGGAACGGGGCAGCCAGGTCTCACAGGCGTCGTCCAGGTAGCGAACGTGGCCGATTCCCGCTGGCAGCGGGGCTTGCATGATCTGGCCACTGAACGGGCTCCAGCCAGTAACTGGTACCCAGGAGGTAAAAACCGGCGTCGCGCCCGGAGCGGCACGCAATGTGCTCTGATATCCTCTGTACATGGCGAAATCGAGGTTTCAAGAACAGGCTGCAAGGCGGCTGAACCTGTGCTTTGAGATGTTCGACTTCGGCGCGGACATGATGCAGCAGAAGCTTCGGCGAGATCATCCTGGGGCCACGGACGAGGAGATCCGAGTTCTTCTCTCGGCTTGGCTACACCACCGACCGGGAGCGGAACACGGTGATGGGCAAGGACGTCCGGGAGCCTGGCCGCGGTCGCCGAAATGAGCCTCAAAGAGGTTCTACGATATTTAGCCTTCGAGTTGCAGGGTGTGGCGTGGGCTTTGGTCGGCGGCATTTCTATTTCCGTCCGCATCGAACCTAGATTCACTCGAGACATCGATCTGGCTATTGCCACCCTTGACGATGCCGGAGCCGAATCGCTGGTCAACCGGTTCCTTCACCAGGGCTTCAGCGTCCACATGCTCCTCGAGCAGGAGACGACCGGAAGGATGGCCACCGTTCGTCTCCACACGCCCATGGCTGAAGATGGCCCGCTCGTTGACCTGCTCTTCGCCTCGTCTGGGATTGAGCCAGAGGTAGTCGCAGAGGCGGAGCCTGTCGAGATAGCGTCAGGACTCATTGTCCCGGTAGCCCAACTGGGTCATCTGCTGGCGATGAAGATCCTGGCTCGGGACGACCAGCAGCGGCCGCAAGATCTTGTAGACATCCGGGACATCTTGGCCGTTGCCCCGCCGGAGGAGTTCGAACGAGCGAGGGATGCTCTGCGATTGATCGCCAAACGAGGCTATCAACGCGACAAGGATCTATTGAAAGAACTCGCAGACTTCGAGTAGACAGAGTTTGGGCGGTGCTCGCTGGGGTGCCCCTCGGGTTGCTGTTTCCTTGCTGCCGAGAAGTGACTAGCACCGAGCAGAGGCGGCGGGCTTGCCCGAGTTTCGCGGGGTTGCCAGGCCCTCGGCTGTAGCGCGCTTCCACTACGACGAGAGCTTTTCTGGTTCAGGCGGATCGCACGGATGACTGGAACCTGGCCTTTCTTGGCCGCGGATCTACAAGCTCCCTGTCGCCGCACTCTTCCTTCAGGCGGAGATCTTCAGTGATCGCCTGCAAGTCATGATCGAAGCGCTTCGAGTAGGCATCTCGAATCGCTCGAACCTCCTCGACGACTGGATCGCGCCACATAACTACTCCTCCATTAGCTCTATAGGTGTACAGATCACCGGCGGTTCGTAGCCGCCTGTTCGACACACCGCCTCGATTCCGTATCGGGTGGCTGCGTTGGCAATGTGTTTGCAGTTCCACGTCAGCAGGTAGTCAACACCGCCGACAACCGAGATAGCTATGTGCAGAGCGTCCGCTGTCGCTTTGTCTGGTAGCGGCACCCCTGCCACCAACCGGCCGGCCAGTGCTGTTGCCTCCTCAGAGGTCCTTAGACTGGGTACACCCACCATGGCTCCCAGACGCTCCTTCGCAGCCTGTGGATCGCCACCGCTAGACTCTTCGATCACCAGTTGTGAGATTAGGAGATCGAAGCGGTCCCGTGTTTGCCACCATTCTCTGGTGATCTGCTGCTGGGCTGCCTTGATGAGATCGCGGCTTGGTCGGGCGGTAAGGTAGCTCGGGATCGTCGTTTCGATGTAGACCTTGAGCTTCATGGCGTGGTTCTCGGCGGTTCTCGACGCCAGCCACCTGGCGAAGACTCTCCAAGACATGATATCGCACCATCAGGAGTCACCGGGCCATTGCCGGGCATGGCGAACTGATGGCCGCCGATCGCTCAGCCTGCGAAGACCTCGTCTAGCGTCGAAGTATTGGTTCAGCCGCAGCGGGAGACTGCGGACCAGCAGCTATTAGAGGAAGCACCTCGCCCTCGTCCTCACAAAATCTCCACCACCACCGCCCCCCGCACCTTCGCCATACAAGCCAGGCGGCAGGAGCCGGCTTCGAGATCGCAGATGTCTTCCAGAGTCTCGGCTTCGCCGTCGGTGGCTTCGGGGATCCGTCCCGAGTCCTGTAGAAATTGCAAGAATGGCGTAACCTCCAGTCAGACAATGACTTTGCCACATCGGCGAAAGGAGGCTACGCCATGCAGGAAGCTACCACGACCAGCGACCCGGCCCTCACGTTTCGTCGCGACCTGAACGCCTTGCTTCGGTCTAGGATCCGTGAAGCAATTCAAGTAGTACTTGAGGAAGAGCTCGAGGAGGCGCTGGGCTGCTGTCGCTATGACCGCAGCGATGCCCGCATGGGCTACCGCCACGGCAGTATCGAGCGATGCGTGACGACTGCCAGCGGCCCGCAGACGCTAGATGTCCCGCGGGGCCGGCTGGTTAACGAGAACGGCGAGGAAACGGAGTTTCGCAGCAAGATCCTGCCTCGCTACGGGCGTCGGAGTCGTGAAGTCGATGAAGCCATCTTGGAGACCTACCTGGCGGTTGCCAACAGCCGCCGAATCCGCAAAGCGCTGGCGCCGCTTCTGGGCGAGCAGCACTTGTCGAAGAGTGCGGTTTCTCGTGTGGTCGGTCGCCTGAAGACCCACTTCTCCGACTGGCAGACTCGTGATCTCAGCGACGATCACTACTCGATCGTCTACTTGGATGGCATTCACCTGAAGGTCCGGCTGGCTCGTCGCGTCATTTCCGTACCGGTTCTCGCCGTGATGGGGTCGATGGCGACGGCCGTAAGATACTGGTATCGCTACAGTTGGCCGTCAGTGAGGCGTCGCTACATTGGAAAGGCGTCATCGAAGACCTGCTCCGTCGAGGACTACCGACGCCCGAGTTGGTGATCGCCGATGGTCATGGCGGACTCACCAAAGCCATCACCGCTTGGCCGGAGGCTCGCGTCCAACGCTGCACCCAGCACAAGTGGCGCAACCTAAGCGAGCACTGCCCGGCTCACGCCCGCGCCGAGCTCAAACGCGACTGGGATCGGATCGTCTACGCGAACAACGGCAACGCCGCCCGCAAAGCCTACGACTCTTTGCTTCGCAAGTGGTCCACCTTGGTGCCCAGCGTGGGGCGCAGCCTCGAGGAAGCTGGGCTCCAACTCCTGACCCTCTACGAGTTCCCCAAGTCGATGTGGAAGTCGCTGCGTAGCACCAACGCTGTGGAGAACCTCAACCGCGAGTTCCGGCGACGCACCAAGACCCAGGGATCTTTCTCGACCGAAGCCGCAGCAGTGAACCTTCTCTGGGCTCTCGTCGCATTCGGTCAGATCACGCTGCGCCGCATCGCCGGGCATCGGGAAGTTCAACTTCTCACTGACCAGCAACGCCAGGCGGCAGCCTAGAAAGTACAATCAACGCTACAGCTGGAGGCTTGGCGCCAGATCTACTTTTCTACAGACTTCGGGACACATCCAGAATCTGGCGGGCGGGTACTCCGGCGGCTTGAGTGTATGTGCGAACAGGTCTCCGTTGACGAGATGCAAGATCTCGCGGGCTATGATCTGACGTTCGTGGAGTATCTTATGAAGTCGGCAATCAAGACGTGTATCGTAGGCGATCCGCGCCAAGCCACCTACCTGACGAATCGCTCACCGAAGAGTTCCAGGTATCGAAAGCTTGGACTTCTCCAGTGGGCGGAGGAGTGAGTGAAAGCGGGGCACGCAGGAAAACGAACGTCAGTAGAAGGGAAAAGAGGAAAAGTGGCCGGCTATATATTCGAGTGGGACGCGGTAAAGGCCGCGCGGAACAGGCGGAAGCACCGGGTCACGTTCGATGAGGCCACGACGGTCTTCGCCGATCCGCTGAGCATGCTTCGGGCCGATCCCGACCATTCTCACACCGAGCAACGGTTCATTGTACTTGGTATGTCAAGTCAGCACCGGTTGCTTGTGGTAGCCTTCCTTGAACGATCTCCTCGCACCCGCCTGATTACCGCAAGGCGGGCGACGCGGAAGGAGCGGCGGCAGTATGAATAGAAAATCTAGCGGTCGTACGAGCCCAGCTGACCGTGACACCATGCGCCCCGAGTATGACTTCTCGGGCGCGAAGCGCGGCGTCACTGCGGCCCGGTATGCCGAGGGCACAAACGTCGTCGTGATCGACCCCGAGGTTCTCGATGTGTTCCCTGACAGCAAGACCGTGAATGCGGCTCTTCGGGCATTGGCACCAGTGA
Organism: Candidatus Multivoradales bacterium; assembly: GCA_965248925.1. Classification (GTDB taxonomy): domain Bacteria; phylum Acidobacteriota; class Thermoanaerobaculia; order Multivoradales; family J023; genus CBDFLE01. The sequence continues at coordinate 5,006,442 of CBDFLE010000006.1, forward strand.
TCCGCAGGCAGGGCTAGCCGGGACCAAGGCGTAGCGCCAAGCCGTCGGATGCAGCGGCCTGGCCTGCGACCGGTCGACTATCGAGCAGGCCGCTCCGGCTTCACCGACTACCTGATCGGACAGCAGAATGCTGGGGCAAGTACTCGACTGTAACCCATGCGCCAGGGCCTCCCGCCGCCAACGGCTCTGCGGCCAAGCCCTTTCTGGTCAGTGCCGACCGCTCCACCCTCACAAAATCTCCACCACCACCGCCCCCCGCACCTTCGCCATACAAGCCAGGCGGCAGGAGCCGGCTTCTAGATCGCAGATGTCTTCCAGAGTCTCGGCTTCGCCGTCGGTGGCTTCGGCGGCCAGGTTTTCTTGGCCGCTGAGGATGCGGATGGGGTCGCTGCCGCAGATGCCGGCGTGGCATTCGGCGGAGATCTTGATGCCGTTGGCTTCGGCGATCTCGCAGATGGTCTGGCCGGGCTCGGCGGCGCAAATTTGGCCGCTGGGTTGGAAAGTGACCGAGGGGCCATCGCTGGTGACGGCTGGCGGAGTTGCTGGCAGGGGCTGGATGGCGGTGACGTGCTTGGCCGGGCCTTGCTCGCTATCGTGGACGGTGTCGCGATTGGTGGTGAAAAGGAACTTCTGGCTGCCGGCGCGGAAGCGGTCACCCTCTTGCAGGTGGACGGCGTTGCGCACTCGCAGGAAGGTGCCGTTGACGCTTTTCAGGTCTTTGGCCAGCAGCTGGCCGCCGCTGACGGTCAACGCTAGCTGGCGGCGGGAGAGGGTGCCGTCGTCGGCGTCGAGCACGAAGTCGGGGGCGCGGCGGCCGAGCACGCTGGTGCCGGGGCGTAGGATGTGTTGGCCGAGTTCGCGGCCGCTGGAGTCGTAGTGGGTGAAGGCCCAGCTGTCGCCACTGCCGGCGAAGAGCAAGAATTGCCGGCCGGCGCGTAGCAGGTCACCGTTCGACAGGGTGATCTTGCGCTGGCTCGGCAGGTAGAGGAAGAGGCCGCTGTCGGAACCGTCGTCGCGCAGCATGCAGCCTTCTTCGGTGTGAGTGACCGAGGCGTGGCGCGGAGCTAGCAGGGTGTCGGTGGGGAAGTCTAGATCGCAGCCTGAGCGACCGATGGTGCAAACGTCGTGCGGCTCGATGCCGTGTTCGGATCCTTCGACGCCGCCGGGCAGGAGGCGGATCAGCCAGGCGACGGCGCTGCTCGGCCGGCGGTCGCGCTCGAGGCTGGCCGGCGGCGGGCCTGACGATGCCTCGGGGGCGAGGGAGGGCAGGGCGGCGAGGTCGTATTCGGGCTCTTCGGCGTCTTCTAGCGTGACTTCGATGTCGGTTTTGCCAGCCAGGCGTTGGGCCACCACTTCGGCGACGAAGACGCCGTCGCGCAGCGCCGATTTGATGTTGCCACGGTGTTTGACCTCGCGGAAATCAGCCGGGTCGGCGGCGAAATCCTCGGTTTCGAAATATGCTTGGCTGAGCATGTCACCAATCAGATAGACGTTGGCTTGCTCGCTCTCGAGCAGGCGGTTGACCACCATGCGCCGGCGGTTGCGGGGGCCGCCCTGCGCCATGTGGATGCCGAGTTCGGCGAGCAGCTTTTCCGGGATGTCTTCGCCGATGCAAGCGATGCAGCTCTCTTTGGCAAGTTCGAGATGGACGCTCTCCGCCGGCCGATCGGCCATCTGGCGTCGGTCGATACGAATCGACAAATAGTCGCGGCGATCTTCGCCGGTGACCACCGCGGTGGGTTCGCTGCGCGGGTAGTAGCGGATGTTGCCGTTGCCGATGTAAGCCTCGAAGAAAACCTCGGCCAATGCCTTCGAGACTCGTGGCATGCGGTCGCCGCGGTAGCTCCAATAGACCGAGGTCTTGTCGTCGGCGGCGAATTTGGCTTGGGAGATGGCGATGACCGATTCGGCGGCTGAAGTACCGCCGCCGATCACGCAGGCGGGCTGGCCAACAAAGCGCTGGGGATCGTCGAGGCGGAAGGCGATGCCATCGGTGTTGCCCGGAATGTCGAAGCGGCGGGGCACGCCGCGGCCGATGGCCAACACCAGGTGGCGGGTCAACAGGGAGACCTCGCGGCGCTCGCCGTGGTGCCAGGCGATGACTCGCAGCAGACCGTCGTCGCGGCGCTCGAGGCCGGTGAGTTCGAGGCCGATCTGGCGCGGAACTTGGTGGCGCTGGTAGGAGGCTTTCCACTCGACGCACATATCGTCTTTGTCGATCGGCGCAAAACACAGGCAGTCGATCAGTTCACCCGCCTTGGGGAAGCACATGGCGTCGCCACCACCGAAACTGGGCAGGATCAGCTTGTCTTTGGAGTAATCGCGGATACGCTTCATCAAGTCGTCGAATTCGATCACCATCGCGTCGAGGCCGAGTTCCTTGGCGCGGAAGGCGGCGGCGGTGCCTCCAGGGCCGCCACCGACGATCAGCAGATCGTGTACCGCTGGCTGCGGTGGGTCGCTGTTCGGGGTCTCAGTCATCGCTCACTGCCTCCGCTACTGGCTGGGTCTTTCTCGGCTAGGTCCTTCTCGGTCGGATCGGCCTCGATCCAAATCAGCCGAGCTTCGAGTTCGCCGAAGTGGATCTCGCTGCCGACCTCTACCACGGTGGGTTGGTCGATCGCCTGGCCGGCGACAAAAGTCTTGTTCTGACTTCCCAGGTCGCTCACCGTCACCTGCTCGCCCTGGCGGTGGAGGACGGCGTGGCGGCGCGATAGGGAAGGACTGTCGAGCTGGATCTGTGCCTTACGGCCGCGGCCGAGCAGATTGTCGCCCGGCTCCAAGATGAACCTCTGGCGGCTGCTGTCAGCGGTTTGAATCTCCAGAGCGGGGACCCGTGTCGGGGGTTCTTCGGCAGGGGAGTCGCTGCTGGCGAGGCCCTCGCTGAACAGCTCGTCGAGCCCTTTCTTGGGTTTGGCAAAGGGCGAAGTCGGCGGGTCGGTCGGCCCTGTGGATGGCTCTGTGGTCGGTTCTGTGGATGGCGCCGTGGCCGGGGCGCCTAGGTTCTGTGGTATCTGGAAGGGGAGCTGTTCAATGCGGGTGCCTTCCTGGTCAACCGGCTTCTTGGGCAGCGGGATCATGCTGGGAACTTGCAGCGGCTGCTGCTCGATCTGGGTGACCCCGAGAGGGTCGCTGGGGGCGGTGCCCGCAGTGGGCTCGACCACGTCGGCTCGGGCGCTCGCCGGGGCGCTGGTGGGTTGCAGGTCTTGGAAGACGAAATCGAGTTCCTTGGCCAGGGTGATGACATGCAAGTGACCGAGGCGTTCGGCCCTTTGCACCCGCAGACCGTCGAGTTCGGTGCCGTTCAGGCTGTCGAGGTCTTCGAGGCGGTAGCAGCCGTTGTCGCTGTCCCACTTCAGGCGCGCGTGGTGGTTCGAAATCAGGCCGCTGTCGAGCGCTATTTCGTTGTCCGCGGAGCGGCCAATACGAGCTTCGCTGGCGATTTCGAACGAGGCTCCGGCGTGTTCACCCACTTTGCAGAACAGCCTGGCACGCATGATTCTTGGGCCCCTCTCAGATTTTCGTTTCAGTCCAGATAGAGCAGCAGGTCGGCGTGGTGGCTCTTGTCCGGGTGGAAACTGTGGCAAGTGATGCAGCTATCAGACGCCAGCCGCGGATTGTGACACTGCTGACAGGTCTCGATCGGTGGCAGGTTGTGCACCGATGCCAGATCGCCGCTGGTGTCGACCTCGCTGTCGGCCAAAGCAGCGGCGATGGGAATCTGCGAGTGGCAGTCCAGGCAGCGCAATTCGAGGATGTGGGCGCCGTGGTTGAATTCGGCGCGGCGCAGGGTCTGCTGGTTCTTTTGTACCCGCACCAGAGTGCCGTCCCGCAGCTGGTGGCACTGCTGGCAGGGCTGGCTGATCTGGCCGATCAATTCTTCGATCTCCGCGGCTCGCTCGGCGCTGACCTCGTCGCGCCGCGCGCGGCTTTCGGCGAAGAGGAACTGACTCTCGTCGAGGGGGGTGAAGGGATCGCGCAAGGCTTGTCGCAAACTGCGCAGCTGGGCGTCGATCTGGCTCAGTTCTTGTTGGATCAGCGGTTCCGGGCGACCCCGCAGGACGAGGGCGAGCAGCTCCAGATTGTCGATCGCTTCCTGATAGAGCTCGCCGAGTTGGTGCGGTGCCACGTCGGCGGTGGTGGTCAGCAGGTCGGCGAGTTCGGAGCTTTGCCACAGTTGGTCGCGCAAGTGGCGCAGGTTGGTCAGGATCCATGGGTCGCGGTGGTGGATGACTTTCTTGATCACCCGCGAGCCCACCTCTTGGAATTCGGCCGCGCTGGTGTAGTCGGCCCAGCGACTGGCCGGGTCGTGGCGCTGGCGGATCATCGCCAAGGTTTCGACTCCTGGAGGCTGATCTTCGGCGCGGCCGATCGGCAGGCGAGGGGTCCGTACCGCGGTATCCAGATGGCAAGCATCGCAGCTGCGATCGAAGTCGATCGGTGCGAAGTTCTTACCGTCGGCGAGGGGCTGGTGGCAAGCCAGACAGCTGCGTTCGACATCGATCCATCCCTGGCGTTCGCTGATCTCTCGCACATGGCGGATATGGCCAAAGCTCAGTCCAGCGCCGTCGGGGATGTTGTCGGCGATGACATCGAATTGGGGGTGCTGGTCGCCGAACGAGCCGAATTGGTGGCAGTCGAGGCAGCGCGAGTCGGCCACCTGAGTGATGTTGGCGTCGCGACCCCGATGCTCGGGATGGCAAGCGGCGCAGGGGCTTTCACCGTCGCGACTCTCGAGACGCTGGAAGTCGTTTGAACGGTAGAGGTAGTGAGCCGAGAAAGTGTAGATGCCGAGCTCGTCGCCGGTTTTTTCGTGGCAGCTGGAACATGCCTGGTTGGTGACCCGTGAATCCTGGTGGCAGGCGGCGCAGTCGTTTTCCAACACCGCATGATTCGACGATAGGGGGCCACTGGAGACGAATTTTGCCTGACCCAAGAAGAAGTCGGTTGCCGCCCACGCGAGCAGCGCGACCGCCAGCAGAGCACCCAGCCATAGCAATTTGGATGTCGAGGCCAGTCGCGGGTAGCGAGTGGCCACCGGCAGCCGGGCCTTGCCGAAAGTGCCTTTGCGCCCGCGTTGATTGTTGGAATCACTCATCACTCATCTTTCGCTCATCAGTAGAGCACTACCCTCAGTAGAGCACCACCATCGCAATGTGCAGAACGATCAACGCCAACACCGCCAGGGAAATCGGCACATGCAGGTAGAGCCAGACACGCAGCACTGGTTGCAGAGTGTAGTGGGCGTCGATCTCGAGTTTAGCGCGGTAGAGGTGTTCGAGTTCTGCCAGGCGTTGACGCTCTTCACCGGCCAGGAAGCGCGCCAGGTATTCGAACTCCTTGAGCTTGTTGTTGAGACCGCCGGTGATGTCGACAAAGTAGGCCAGCCGGCGCCGCGGCTGGCTCAGGGTGGCGGCGACCTGGTGTTCGTAGAGCCGCCGCACCGGCTCGCTAGCCGCCACCGCCAGAGCCTCGGCCTGGCGGCGAATATCTTCGGTGAGTTCGGGAATGCGCTGGTAGTTGATCTCGGTCCACAGGCCAGAGGACAGCACTTTGGGAATCCACCGCTGCAGCACGACGCCTACCAGTCCGCTGAGAACGGTCCACAAGCTCAGCCCCCACAGCCAGAGATTGAGAGCGCCGGTGGGCAGACGGAAAGCGCTGTGCATCAGCAACAGCAGGGCGAAGAGCAGACCGCCGTAAAGGTGAAAATCCAGCCAAGCACGGGCGCTGCCCAGCCGCCGTCGCGACACCCAGCGCATCAGCCGCCGGCGAGCGCCATAGAGCGCCACCCCGAGGCAGAGCAGGGCAGCGGCGATACCCCAGCCGATACCCCAGGCATTGCCCGGACGCACTTCACCGAAGCCAAGCTGCCACAGGTAACTCAGCACGCAGAGCAAGGAGACCACGCCGAAGGTGAGTAGCGAATTCCGCGATCCGCCCAAGCCGTAGCGCTGGCCAAGTCGCCGCGGAACTTTGTTCATCGTTCCTCCCGGGCGAGGTCGAGCAAATTGGTGACCTCTTCCAGAGAGCCTACTCGGGTGGCGCAGCCTTGCGGACAGTTGCTGACGCAGGCCGGCTCGTGACCGGTGTCGTGGCAGAGGTCGCATTTGCTGGCCACTCGCCGGGGCTGACCGCGCAGGGCTTGGGGCAGCATGTCCCCAGGCCAGGTCTCGCCGGTGTCGTGCATGAGGATGGCGTCGTAGGGGCAATTGCCGCCACAGGTGCCGCAGCCGATGCACAGCAGGTCGTCGATCTCGATCACTGCCTCGATGCCGGCGCGATGAATGGCGCCGGTCGGACAGCCAATCAGGCAAACTGGGTCGCGGCAGTGGTAGCAGGAGCGGGCGATCAAGATGTCGCCGTGTTTGGCCCCCTCGCGGACGAAACGGGCGCGGCCGCCGTGAGTATCGGCACAGGCTCGCACACAGTCGTCGCAGCGGGTGCAGGTTTCGAGGTCGATGGCGAGCATGCTGGTGCCTTGCACTAGGCCGCTGCTGAGCGCCGCGTTGGTGAATTTCGCGTGGCCGATGTCGCGGCGACTGTAGCCGGCCTCTTTGATCCGCTGGATAGCGCTGCGCCACAGCTCTTGCTCGATCTTGGGTGAGCTGCCGACCAAGTCGGCAAACACCCGCGCCGGTATCTCCACTAACTCGGCATGCTCCACCGCGGTGGCGGTGACCTGCCAGCCGTCCAGATCTTCGACCAGCAGCTCGACTTCGCCCAGAGTCATGCCCTTGGACAGATAGGACACCGCCAGATCACCCTCGCCGAAGCGTTGCGACAGCTTGACGAAGCCGGAGCGCATCAGGTAGAGCGCCGCCACCGGCTCGCCCTGGCGGACGATGGGCTCTTCGGGCTCGCAGGAGCGCAACGCGACAACTTCTTTGATAGCGCCCAAGAAGAGATCCGAGCAATGGCTGAACAGCGGAGTGCTCTTCAGCTGCGAGAGTAAGGCGCGGTCGCGATAGAGCGTGTCGATACGCTCTTTCAAAGCTGGCGACCTGCGCTTCATCGCCCGCAGCGCGGGGAGTCTGATCTGTACCAACTGACAGCGGCCAGTGGCGCGGGCGGTGACCGACTGCGGCCAGCCCGAGAGGGCGCCAATCTCGCCGAAAAGCTCGCCCTTGCCAAGCCGGGCGCCACTGCCGCGAGGCAGGTTGAAGTCCATGGTGGCGAGAAAGGTAATCTCGCCGTTCGCCGCTGGCCGAGGCAAGAAGCCACTGGCAGGGGCCAGCAGGTTGCCAGTGGGCGGCGCGGCGGGCTCGATGACGGTGCGCGTCAAGTCGAAGACCGGTTGGGAGACGGTGTGGTCGTCGATTCCGCTCAAAAAGAGATCGACAGTACCATCAGCGACAAAGAAGGCGAGGTCGAGATAGCTGCCTTCCTCGAACAGCACCGCCCCTGGCTCCCACACCGCCACCGAGATGTCGGGACTGATCTTCTCCAGAAAGCGGTCGTCATAGTCGGCGAAGATCTCGAACGCCCGCAACTCTTCGGCCTTCAGCCGGTCGGAGATCGACTCAATGCCCCCTTGGTCGCCATACGAGGTCCAGCGGTCCCGATGTTGTTCCAGCCGCCGTTGCCTGGTGACCGTGTTCGGATCTGGGAGCTGACTCATGGGGTCTCTCCTTGGGAGCGAATCGCGGCGTAAAGCAGTTCGAGCCGACGTTTGAGCTGCACCAGAGCTTGCTCGATCGGCGTCGAGGAGTCGAGGGCGGGGAAGGGGGGCAGCTCGATGCTGCCCAAGCGTCGACTGATCGGCTCGGCCCCGCCACCGTCGGCTGGGGGTGATGTTGGCCGCGGCTTGGGGATCTCCAAGATATTGCTGGGCTTTCGAGTGTTGAGTGTCCCTCGCCGCCGGCGGCCACCGCGCTTCTCCAGGGCGCGGTCAAAGGCCGCCACCAGTTCAACGGTCGGGGTCAGCGGCGCTTGCCAGTGGCGTACTGAGGCCATGCCCCCAGCGTAGTCGAAATCGGCGCCGGTCGGGTGGCCGGCCGAGACCAGGCGCTGTTCGGTGATGTAGTGGCAGCTGTTGCAGCGGGTGGCGCGAACCGGCAGATCCTTGAGCCTCACCATGCCGATCTCGAGGGCCTTCAAGTAGCCAGGGCGGCGCGTGCCGAGGGCCTTATCACCTTCTTGATGTGGTTCCAGATAGTCCCCCGCTGGACCGTGGCAACTCTCACAACCGACCCCGGCTTGCGCTTCGCGGCGCTCCTTGCCGGTGACCACTGAGCCGTGGCAATCCATGCAGATCTGATTGCCGCGGGTGATCTCGCCGCTCGCCAAGCCGAATAAGCGAGCGATGCGAAGAGCCTTGGGGTCGCCGCTGAGGAGACCGTCAGCGGAGCTGTAGTGGCGATCGTCAAACCACCAGGCATTCTCCTCCTTGTGGCAACCGCTGCAAGCGCCAGGGCCTCGGCTGGCGTGGGGTGAGAGTGGATGAACGCGAGTGTTCTTGGCTCCCACCACCTTGGCTTGCACAGCTCTTTCGCTAGTCTGCTCACTGGTCGGTGGAGTCGCCGTGGCCGATTCGTCAGCTGGTTGGGTCGCTGGATCCTCGCTGGTGGCAGGGGCCGGCTCAGCCAGGGGGTTCAACAGCGTTGGATCGCGGGCTGGCACCGGTCCCCGCTCGGCCAGGGCGCTGCTGAAGGCGGCTTGCAGAACCGTCGAGGAGGCCAACGGGTGCTGCCAGTGGCGCACTCGCGCCATGCCGCCGACAAAGTCGAAATCGTTGCCGTCGGGATGGCCGGTGGCGATCAGCTTGCGGTCGGTGATGTAGTGACAGCTGGTGCAGGTCTGGGCACGGCGTGCGTGATCCTTGAGTTCGGTCATGCCCAGGCCGAGGGCGGCGATGTAGCCCGGACGCTTCAGGCCGAGGGCCTTGTCGCCCTCGCGATGGGCTTCGATGTAGCCGCCGGCCGGGCCATGGCAGCTCTCACAGCTGGCGCCGTCCTGGACTTCGCGGGCCAGTTTGGCCGAAGCCGCGGTGCCATGGCAGCCCATGCAGGCCGATGTGCCGCGGGCCATCTCCTCCGCGCTCAAACCATAGAGCCTGGCGATCTCCAAGTTGCGCGGCTCTCGATCGAGAAAGGGCTCGATCGAAGCAGCGTGCGGATCCTCGAGCCACCAAACGTTCTGCTCAGCATGGCAGCCGCTGCAGGCGGCCTGGCCCAGGGTCGGAAAGTCGTGGCTGACCGGGCGTGGTCCGATGCTTGGAGTGGGGGCGGTGGTAGCGCTCCGAGTGCCGCCAGAGCCGTTTTCGGCGCGGGCCACCGGCGCGGCGGTACCGTCGAGCAGTGGATCGAGGGCAGCGAGCTGTTGGCCGTCGTGGCGGTCGAGCAGGCGGCGGCCGGCCTGGTCGATGCGGTCGGCGGCGGCCAGCAGCGCGGTGCGGTTGTCGAGTCCGACGGTCAGGCCGCGTACCGCCTTCAGCATCTCATCGACTTCGCTGAGTTCGACGCTGGTCGCAATCGCCCGCAGCTCGGCGGCGGCATTGCGCTGGCGGCGGGTCATCGCTTTCAGGTAGATCCCCGGCCGGCTGGCGGCGGCCACCCCGCGCAAGCTGTACTCGAGGTCCAGGGTGCGGCCGACCACATACATCAGCCGTCGCCGCGCCGCGCCGCGCAGGGCGTTGTCGCTGCCGTCGCCGTTGAGAAAGCTGGTCAGGAAGTTGTGGCGGATGTCGCCCTGGGTCCACTCGACCAGCTCAAAACCGCCGCTGCCGCTGGTATGACCGCCAATATTGACCAGGCCCTCGTAGGGCACCGTGTGGCAAGCGAAACAAGTGGCCGCCACGTCGTAGAGGTCCGAGGGGCGCCGCATGCCAGCTTGACGGCTCTCAAGGATGCGCTGGGAGCGGTGCTCAGCGGTTTCGCTGCGGTGGTCAAGACCCTTGCCACCATAGTCGTTGTGCAGCTCGATCCACGACTTGCCGGCGCCGTGGCAGGACTCGCAGGACACTCCCGATGCGGCCCGCACCTCATCCCCTTTCAGGGTCGGAGTGTAATGGCAATTCAGGCATAGGCTGTCGCGTTTGATCAGCTTGAAGCCCATTTTTTCGGCGATCTTGGTGGCGCTCTCTTTGCGGTGCAGAGTCTTGAAACCGGTGGCGTGGGGGGTTCGATTCCACACCTCGTATTCGGCGACGTGGCATTCGCCGCAAGCCTCGACTTGGGCGAAGTCCTGCGGCGGCTGGCGGGAGTAGGCTTCGGAACTCGGCTGAGCCAGGGCGCGGTGGGCGAGACCGCAGCCCAGCGCTAAGGCCAAGCACCACAGAGCACGGGTCGGCGAAGCCAGGGACTCGTCGGTCAGAATTTCACCACCAACTCAAGGCGGCCGCCGAAGGGTGTTTGGTCGCCGCCGGCCCGCTGGCGTTGACTGATAAACGCGTCAGTGACCACCAGCACTCGACGACCGAAGGCGGCTTGGTAGCGCGCGGTCAGACCGTAGGAGTCCTCGACCGCGTCTTCCAGTCCCAGCCGAGCGGCAACTTCGACCACCAGCTGCCGTCGGCTGTGGCCGAGAAACTTCTGGTAGCCGATAGCTCCGCCGACCACATCTTGCGCCAGATTGCTCAGTGGAGCGCCGTAGCTACCCAGGCCGACCGCCGCGAAGTTGATGCCGACGCGGCCCAAAGGGCCACCGGCCGCGGGGCCGCGAGCTGCCGAGGAAAAACGGTCGAAGGCCACGAAGTTGTTGATGTAGAAAAGATCCGAAGTGTAGGCCGGGGTCCACGAAAGTTCACTCATCAACAGAGTGCCATTGCCGCTGAATGGGGTTTCTTCATCGATGGCGAACGAACTCAGCAGGCGGAACGAAGAGCTGGTCTTGCCGAAGCGTTGCACCGCCGAGATTCCGGCCACTGCCAGGTCGCCCGCCAGGCTGTCGGAGCGCACGTAGGCGAGGTCGACATCGAAGGTCGAGCGTGCGGTGTCGGTCGAGGTGAACAGGGCGAAGAGTTGGGCGTCCTTGTCTTCTACATTGCCACCTGCCACAGAGCCACGGTGAAGATTGTCCCAACCGTAGAAGAAGGTGGCGCGGAAGTTGGAAGTGTTGGCTGGCAGCAGGGTGTTGCGGGTGAAGCCGATACCGTCGATGGTGTCGGCGATCAACAATCCTTCCTGAAAAGATATCGGCTGGCGGCCGATCGAGAAGCCTACATCCAGCGCACCAAAATCCTCACGGTCGAGGTTGGGGAAGATCTCGCCGATGTCACCTTCGAAGTAAAGACTGCTGATTTCGGCATTGAGTTCGCTCTCGAATTCTCCGTCGAGATTGGCGTCGGGATGCTCGAAGAAGTAGCTGGTAAAGCGCCCGTCCTCGTCGAGAGCCCGCAAGCCCACCACCAGACGTTCGCTGCCCGACAGTTGCAGGTTGAAGAAGAGGTCGAGCCGATTGGCCCACTCAGTCACCCTCCCCTCGACTCCTTGCAAGTCCGGTTCGAAGGTCTGAATGGCGCTGCGAAAGGTGCCGAAGGCGAGCAGCGAGGGCTGCCAGACGGCACCGGTGGGCAGGCGAAAACCCGGTTTCAGAGTGCCTGTGCCGAGGAATGGCTCGCCGAGTTCCAGCAGTGGTTTCGGGCGCTGCGGGAAGCCTTCGAGCTGTAAGGGAATCTCCTCGTCGGAAAAGCGACTCGAATGTCCCCCTTTGCCGTGCTCCTCCCTGTCTTCTCCGCTATGTTCTTTCTTGGCCTGCTCCGCGTCGCCTTGATCATCCGCGGTCGACTCGCCGCTGTGCGGATCAGTGGAGGAGGGAGTGGGGTCGTTGGCGGCGTTGGTGGGAGCGGCGAGCAGCAGCAGAATCACCAGAGCAGCATCGATCCACAGCCAGCTCGCTGGCTGGCGACCGCGGGCGGCGAGAGAGTTGCCGCGATGCTTCATCTTGTGCTCGCTGGCGCGCTGCCGCTTGTGGGTTGATGGTTGGTATTCGCTACCGGAATCTCCAGATCGGTTTCCCACAGCACCTGATGCCCTTCTACCACCCGATCGGCCACTTCGCGGGGGCTCAGGAAGTAGTCAAAACCGACAATCTTGATCTCGTTCACCAGGTTGACCGGGATCATTCCCGCAATCAGCTGGATGCGCGCCTTATAAGGTGCCTTGCCGGTCAGCTGCTCGGGCCGGATTCGGTACTTGCCGACCCGCTTGCCGCCAGGTGAAATGCCTCTCTTATGCTTGCGCACCCCAGCCGGTCGGCCGGTGAGAATGGTGGAAGAAGTAGAAGGGCGCAAGAAGGGCAGAGGGTCGGGCGAGTAATTCAGTGCCAATACTTGCTCGCGCTCGCCGCCGCGAGCCATGCGGGTCATGAATTTGGCTTGCAGACTCAGCAAGTCGCGATCCAGCGGTAGTTCGCCATTGTGAACATACAGCGAATGTAGGTCGCGAATGTCGCCGTTGGGGTCGAGGTCGCCAGAGCGGTAAACCACCTGGCCGTCGCTGTCGGCTACCGTGACCCGCACAAACACCAGTCGTTCGGCGTCGAAGCCGGTTGGCACACTGTGGCCGTTGGTGGCGTTGAGCACCTCGACCTCGAACACCACTCCCCGTTTGGAGTCGGCCCGGCGGACGGAAATATCGCCGAATTGATAACCGTTTTGCAGGATCTTGAGCCGGTCGCGATCGGCTTCGGCGAGTAGCTCCAGATTGTCGTCGAGAATGTCGCGCGCATCATAGCGATCGTCGATCGCCGACCAGCGCGGGGGAAATTCGAAGTCCTCAGGCTTGCTGTCTTCGAACTCATCCGTACCCCAGCCGTCGCGCCACTCGAAGCTCAACCACTCGCGAATGGTGGCTAGCTCCGAAGCCTTGATGTTGTGCGGGAAGATACCGGGGTGGATTACCGAGTAGTCGGGGCCGATGAACATGTGGTTGGTGCGTTTGCGCGGCGCGGTCGTCCGCGAGCCGACCAGCGCCGCCGGGGCTTCGGCATAGCCCGAATCGACCCCCGGCACAGTGCTCATGTGGCAATCCTGGCAGGACACCCCTTCCTTCGCCGCCGGCGAATGTTTGAATTCGCTGAAGGCTTCCTCAAGGCGAAAACCGTTGACCAGGTTGACATCGTGGCAGGTGCCGCAAAAACCTGAAGCGCTGAGTTGAAAGAACTTCTGCGCCTCGGTGTGGATCGCCCGCCCGGCCTTGCCGCGGACCGTGTTGACCCGGAACTCACTGCTGTTGATCACCCGCTCCAGTTCGTCATTGCCGCTGGGGCCGTACACCGGTTCGAAGAGATCTCCTTCGACAATCGCCAGCCGGCCGCTGAGCTTGCCGTAGGCCTTGTTGACCCGGTGGCAGACGATACAAGTGACCCCCTCGCGCGATGTTGGATGGCGGTCCATATTGCTCATGAACTCAGGTTCGCCCAGGTTCATCCCCACCGGCGTGTGGCAGCGGATGCAGAAGTCGCCGTTGGTGCCGTTGGTGATCTTCAGCACCGTGCCGTGAAAAGCGTTGAAAACCGGGCTCATCTGCGAGTAGGCGTGGGGCGAGACCGACCACTCACGGTAGTGATCAGGGTGGCAGGTGCCGCAAGTCGTAGCGGCTGGAAAGCGGTTCTCCAAGAACAACAGCTCGTGCTCCTGGTCGGTCGTCGTGGGGGTGTCGGCTTCACTGCTGTCCTGGGCCGCGACCCCTAGCACGAAGAGTGATGGCAGAATTAGCAACAGCCATAGCCACCCCTCTCGCTGCTGCCCTGGGCCGCTCCTTGGGTGTCTTCCGTCGCCGCTCCGGATCGCCTGCTCAGTCATACCAACACCGCCTTCCAGTGGCGCCTTCCAGTAGCGCCTCATATGCGATCAGCTGCATATCTAGTTGCTTATGTGGCTGGATGATAACGGCTTCCGCCCTCGTTGGCCAGATTGCGGAAGGACCATTTAGGCTCTATCGACGGCGAGTTGGTAGCTGCCCATATTTGTGCGAAGATGGTTTTATGCGAACCACCATCGATTTGCCGAGTCGCTTGCTGCGCCAGGCCAAGGCTCGGGCGGCTCTGGATGGCACGACTCTCAAGCAGCTGGTGACGCGGTGGGTGGAGCAGGGCTTGAAGCGGGCAACGGATCCCGGCCTGGCCGCGCCCCAGCGCCAGCGGAGCGAGCTGCCGGTCGCCCGGTCGGCCACCGGCAGGCTACTGCCCAACCTGACCAATGCGGACCTCCACCAGATTCTCACCGACGAAGAGATCGCCCGTAGTGAGACCACTGAGATCTCCGGTGGGTGAAACCACCGACCTGCTCGACGTCAACGTCTGGTTGGCGCTCAGCCTACCCGACCATCCCCACCACTCGCGGGCCAAACGCTATTGGTTCAACGAATCGGGACTCGAGCTGGCCTTTTGCAGAATCACTGCGGTAGGTTTTCTGCGGCTATGCACTCAGCCAGCGGTGATGGGAGGAAGGCCGCTCAGCGTGGGTCAGGCTTGGCAGGCCTACCGAGCTTTCTGCGGTTTGCCGGAAGTTGTATTCGCCGCCGAGCCGGCCGGTTGTGAATCGCGCTTGCAGGATTGGGCAATGTCAGGCAACCCTGCGGCACGCTTGTGGAACGACTCCTATCTCGCCGCTTTTGCGGTTGCCGGCGCCTTTCGCCTGGTCAGCTTCGATGGCGATTTCACTCGCTTTGCAGACCTCGATCTCTGGCGACTCGAAGGCTGAGCCGCGAGGGGCTTTTGGGGACAGTTGGTCGACGCAAGAGCCCAGAACTCCTGACATACCCCTCTTTGAAAAGGGGGGAATTACAGCGCCTCAGAGGCCGAAAATCCCGCCGATTTCTTCCACGCGCACACCCTGTAAGTGCTTGACCGGTCAGTGTTTAATCCCGTCGTGCCCATGATGGTGTCAGCTGACCATGCGGGGGCACTGCGATGTCAAGGGGGCACTGGCGGGGCAGCACTCTGCCCCGCTGCCCCATGCTTCTCAACGGCGGGCCACACGAAACCGGTTGATGCAGAAGTCTGCGAGCTTCCGGCGCATGTGGCGTCCGTCGATGCGGTGGACCACATTGAGACGTGCTGTCAAGGCACGCTGGCGGCCCAACGGGTCGGCAACAAAGCGACGTGCGCGGTGACCTGAAAGGGCAACCGCATCTAATCTGGGTCAGGCTCTCGAAAGACCAAGGAACCAGATTGCTACTCCGAAAGATTGTGCTTGACAGTACCGACCGACTCCAGACCTCCTGACCTACCCCTCCTAACCCTCTGAAAACACAGGACCGCCCCTCAGAGGTGGTGCGGACCCAAAACTGTCCGCTTTTTTCGGTGCCGAGGCATGATCGAGCATGGCACTGACGAGCGAGCACACCGTCCTGTTCCCAGACCACGCCGGGGTCCCCGATGGGGTTGTGGTGATCAACGACCGCTGCCGCCTCCAGCAGAGGGGCGGCTATCGGGTGGTGGTGGTCAGCGGCATGCCGCTCGCTCACTTCGCTGCCGGCGACAGGACAGGCGAGGCCCACGCGATGGTGAGTCTCGTTGAATTGGGCTGGGCACAGCAACGCGAGGTGGCCCTTGCGTTCGCTTGTGATGTGCGGACTGTGCGCCGGAATCAGCGCCGCTTCGAAGAAGGTGGGCTGGCTGCTCTGGGCCGGCCGCGCGGTTTTCCCCGGGGTCAGTCTCGGGTAGCGCAGGGCCGCCTGGACGCGGTCAACGGCTGGAAGGCCGAGGGTGTGTCGAATCGCGAGATTGGCCGGCGGCTGGGCATCGATGAGAAGGCCGTTCGCAAGCTCGCCAAGCGCCTGGGCTGGAAAGAGCGGTCGGTAGTGCAGATGACGATGCCCTTCGAGAGTGCGGACCCAAAACTGTCCGCCTCTGATGAGCAGCAGGTCGACGGCCCCCTGAAAACTGCGGATCTTGCGCTCGACGCTGAGGGTGGCGGTGACCCAGCGGCTGCGGACCCAAAACTGTCCGCTTCTGCGTCCGAGCAAGATCAGGTTCCCCTCTCGCTGGACCTCGATCCAGCGGATCGCGCCAGCGATCGGCTGCTGGCGAGGCTGGGATTCCTCGATGATGCGGCGCCGATCTTCGGAGCGGCGACCCAGCTACCGGGCGCCGGTGCTCTGCTGGCGATTCCCGCCCTGGTGGACAGCGGCGTGCTCTCCATCGCGCAGGAGCTGTACGGCAGCATCGGGCCGGCCTTCTATGGGCTGCGCACCACTCTGGTAACCCTGCTGCTGATGGCACTGTTGCGGGTCAAGCGACCCGAAGGGCTCAAGGAGCGCTCACCCCGGCATTTGGGTCAGCTTCTCGGGCTCGACCGAGCGCCGGAAGTGAAAACCTTGCGCAACAAGCTCGCTCGGCTGGCCGCGCATGGCCTGGCCGCGGATCTCGGTCGCGCCCTCGCTCAGCGCCGGGTCGCCACCAGGGGCCATGCCATGGGCTTCCTCTACGTGGACGGGCATGTGCGCGCCTACCACGGTGGCCGAGAGATTCCCAAGACACACGTAGCGCGGATGCGGATCGCGATGCCGGCCACCACCGACTACTGGGTCAACGATGCTGAGAGCGAGCCTCTCTTCGTGGTCCCCACCGAGGCCAACAAGGGGCTTGCGACGATGCTTCCCCTCATTCTCGAAGAGGTACGAAAGCTACTCGGAGACCGGCGAGTCACCGTCGTCTTCGACCGTGGGGGTTGGAGCCCGAAGCTGTTTGCGAAGCTCATCGCCAAGAAGTTCGACATCCTCACATACCGAAAGGCCCCCTTTCGTCCGGTGCCGTTGAGCAAGTTCGGGCAGATCAAGGACACGATCCACGGGCGGAAGCTCGAGTACCTCCTCGCCGATCAGCGTATCTACCTCGAGTATGGCCCGAGGAAGAAGCGCAAGCGGCTGTACCTGCGCCAGGTCACCCGCCTCTGCGACAACGGCCACCAGACGTCCATCATCACCTCCCGCCGCGACCTCTCCACACTCGAGGTCGCCTACCGCATGTTCGATCGTTGGAGGCAAGAGAACTTCTTCAAATACCTGCGCGAAGAATTCGCACTCGATGCCCTGGTGGACTATGGCACCGAGCCAGCGGACGCCGCCCGCGATGTGCCGAATCCCGAGCGCGGCAAGATCAATGCAGAGCTGCGCAAAGCTCACGCACATCTCGAGCAGCTCCGGGCCCACATCGGGATCGCTGCTCTTGAAAACCGCGAGGATCGGCGGCGCACGATGCGCGGATTCAAGATCGCCAACGCCGCCATCTCCGCCAGGGTCCGGGCAGCGATAGAGCAGATCACCGAACTCGAGAACCAGCGCGCGACCCTCCCCGTCCGCGTCCCCGTCCAAGAGGTCGTCGAAGCGGATGTCATCAAGCTGTCCGTCGAGCGCAAGCACCTCACCGATATTCTCAAGATGGTCGCCTACCAGGCCGAAGGTGATCTTCTCCGGCTCCTATCACCCCACTACCGCCGCACCGAGCAGGAGGGACGCACCCTGATCCAAAGCGCTTTCGCGGCCGGCGGCGATATGGAGGTTACCGACACCGTGCTGCTCCTTTCCATCGACCCGCTCAGCTCTCCCCACAAGACGGCGGCGATCGCCGCCGTCTGCGAAGAACTCAACGCTACCGCCACCCACTTCCCCGGCACCGAGCTACGGATGCGGTTCGCGATCAAGAAGGCGCCACCCCGGAGCCTGGCCTTCCCAGGGCCTCGGAACACCTCCGGAGAGGCTCAACCGGACATTTGAGAAAAAGGGTATGTCAGGAGTTCTGGACTCGTAGAGGGGATCTCGGTCACAGCGCGATACGCGACTTACACAGATCGGAGCCAGGAACTGGCGATTCTTAGCCCGCTACGAAGACGAGTTGTGGCGGTCGAGGAAGACGACGAAGAAGCGCGCGACGAGGAAATAAAATCGACGAGTCTCTAGCCAAGAAATCGGCGGGCTCAAAAGCCCGTTGACTGCCGCCCTTACGTCGGCGACCTCGGCGAGCCACTTCCGCAGCTGGCCATTGAGCCCGTTGAGGTCGGCGACTTCGCGTCCTTCCAGGAAACTACCTTTCAGGTAGGAGATGGCGCGCTCCACCTTGCCCTTCGCCCGCGGTGCCAAGGGGCATCCAGCAGCAACCCCTGGTGTGGCCTTCGGTCAGGTGGGCGCATCGGCCGCCCTTCGCTCGTCGATCCGGCCGCGTCGAGCGAACCTCGCCGAGATCGCCGAAGTGCTCGCACGACGGCCGCCCTTGGCGGGCGTAAAGCGTGCCCGCGCCGGCGTGAAAGGCCACCTCGCAACGATATGGTGTCCTTCCGGCCGAAAGTGAATCATGCGTGGCAGCTGTGCGGACGGATTCACGGCAGGTTGGTGGCCGGTTGGCGGGCTTTGTGGTAGGAACCGTCGCGCACCGGAGGAACGGGTGTTTAATGGCCTTCCGGCATCGTTAGACAGGACCAATCGATGAAGCTCAATCTGGCGTCATCGAAAGGTAATAAGGATGGAGAACAGGATATTACTCAGGACTGTTAGACGGTTGTCGGTGTTTGTTTGTTGTGCGGTAATGTGTGTTTTCATTTCGGCCTGTCGCAGTGATTGTTACGGGTTTTACCTGGAGAAAGAAGATCTTGATGAACTGGTGACATTGTTGCGTGGTGGCAAGGATGTTGCGGCGTTTTTTACCGCAAGGAATTATCCGTTTACTGAGACAGAGGCGGGTGAAATAAACCTTAGTGATGGATATCCTTTGGCTTTAAAGACGGATGAGAATTATTCTGCGGACCTGTACAGTTCTTCTGGGGAGTGTGTGCCGGTGTTCCGGGTGCTACGTGTCAGGCGAAAAAATGATGATGGAGAGACTTTGTTTGAGTCAGTGGTTTTCATATACCGTGATAAGGCCGCCTATCTGGATCAGAGGAAGAAGTTGGCAGTTGATAGTTTCGTGGTGGGAGGTTTGCTGAGTCCGATAAACAGTCATCATCTGAGGTATCTTAATGAGCGTATCGGTCTTGTGTTTGACCATCCCCGTCTGAAAGTACGCAATACTTCGCAGATAAGAAGTGAGAGTCAAGACGTTCAGCTTGATTACTTCGCCGTATCGAAGGAACCGGAGGCTAACGGGAACGAGACGTATTTTATTTCACTGGGTGTTTATAGATTTTTTACTCAGTGACCGCCGTGTTGTCCGGAATAGTAGCGCTCCTTGTTCCAGGCTGATGCGGGACTGATCGAGTCCGCCGCCGCTGTTTCCACGGGCAAGGGGCTTGCCATCCACGTCGTGAACGGTAACCATACCGGTTCCGGAGTGGCCGTCGGGCATGGTGACTGTCACGTCGAGATCACGTGCTTCTCGTCCAGCACCGCCACCCCCCCTTGGGTATTGCCTTCGGTGTGGCGTTCTAGCGTGCAGACGGTCTCGCCGGAGTCGACGTTCCAGACGCGGGCGTAGGGTGTCGTCTTTAGACTCCGAGAGCAGGCGGTTCTCGTCCAGCACCGCCATCGCGGTGACCGAGTTGGTGTGCCCATGGGGCGTGCCCATCGTCGCGCCGGACTTGAGGTCCCAAAGGCGCAGGGTTTGGTCATCAGACGCCGAGACTACACGCTTCTCGTCCAGCACCGCCACCGCTGAGCCCCTGTCGGTATGGCCATTGAGCGTACGGATGATCTCGCCGGAGTCGAGGTCCCAGACACGCAGGGTGTGGTCCTGAGACGCCGAGACTACGCGCTCGTCGAGGTGGGCGAGCACCCCGGTGGCCGCGTCGAGGCCGAATGGCTACCACCGGACGACGTATTCGATGTTCTGCTCGTTCTCGCGCTCGTCCTTGTAGTCACATTTGTTTCGACTGAACGAGGATGTCGTTTCGACGAGAGGTCCAGATCGGTCAACAGATCTCCGGTCTGGAACATAGACGCCACTCTTGTCGGAAAAGAAATGAATGATGGAGCCCAGATTGGAGAAACGCGTCATGATAAAGGCAGCCACCGGATCTCCAAACTGGGTCGACAGGACGAAGGTGCACTCGTCCGCAGTGTCCTGCCTGGATCCACCGAAGGCGTGCATTGAAAACACGGAAGCAAACTCGGCCGGCATGTAATCGAGTGCTTCCAGCACGTCGCCGAGAGCCTCCCCCTGTGCCCGAATTTCGTCGTCTTGGATTATGACAAAGAACGTGTGATGACTTCCGAGCGTGTGCATGATGGGCTTGAGATGGGGTCGTTCTTCCAAGAGGTCGCCTTGCTGCTCGGAGGCGACCTGAAGCACCGCTTCGACGGCTGCCGGAGCGCCCACGACAAGCGTCCGCTCATCCAAGGCGAGCCACGCATTCTGCGGCGTTGAATCGCCGGGAGACAGGACAACGTTCCACTCACCAACGGCGACCGAGGTGTAGCCTTGCCGTCCCGAGAGTCTCTCGATCGCGGGCCCTGCCTCAGGCGTTACAAAAACGACAAAGAAACCGTCTTTCGTGAAAACTCTGGCGACGGACTCGGCCTGACTTCCCGTCAGGGAAGCGGCGTCCACAAGCGGTTGCAGGAGCCCGACTGGCATACTCATGCCATGACGATCCTGGAGGGCCTCCAACTTTTCCGTATAACGAACCTCATACGTGCCTGGAGGCAAGATGCTTGCAATCTGCGGCTTTCCGGGTAGAAAGCCTGGCCACAGAATCCAGACTAGAATGATGACGGCAAAGACCCCGAAACATCCACAGCCCTGCCGCAGACAGCCCCGGCATCCCTTTCCCTTTTTCTGAGGCTTCGGAACCCCAGGAGCTGTGGGATGTTCCGGCGGAGCTGGGGTTGATTCATTCGCTTCCATTTTCTTTTCTCCTGAAGGATTGGCCCATGTCGGGCCAGCGTTTTCTCAATGTCCTGGTAAACGTGGTGCTGACGACATTCTATTCGCTGAAGACGGCGCGGGACCTCGACCCGGCGGGTGACCTGGCCGGTGAGCCTCGACCGAGCTGGTGAGCCTAGAATTCCCTCTGCAGCCGTCGAGCTGGTCTTCGAAGCCCCAAAAAGCGTCCGGCACGATCAGCCGGCAGCTCGGAGTTCACCCCAAAAAGGTTCCACCCCTTTCTGGGAGAAACCCCAACCTTTGATCGATTTGGCCGATTGATCCGCCCTAAACGATGACCGGGAGTGCCGAAATGGTAGGAAACCCTTCAACGGAGGGCACGCACATCAAGACTCTTGACACATGTACTCCAGGTGGATCTCCCAAAGCAAGGCTCCCACCCCGAAAAGGTTCCCTCCCAGAACTCCTGACCTACCCCCTCTTGGTCGAGCGACAAAGCGGACAGCCTTGGGTCCGCAGCCGCTGGGTCACTGCCATCCCCCGGATCGAGCGCAAATCTCGCATCTATTCAGGGTGGCATCGACCTGCTGCTCGTCAGAAGCGGACAGCCTTGGGTCCGCACTCGCAAAGGGCATCGTCATATGCACTACCGGTCGTTCTTCCCAGCCCAGGCGCTTGTCGAGCTTGCGGACGGCCTTCTCATCGATGCCCAATCGCCAGCCAATCTCGCGATTCGATACACCCTTTGTGCATCAGCGACAATTAGAAATGTGCAAACCCGCCGCCGCCGTAGCCGCTGGGCTGTGGGAAACGCGCAGCGTTTTCCAAGGGGTGTGGGAGGGTGCCGTCTGCGGCAGCCTTCCATGCCCCGGCAGACCGGCGGCTGGGGGGAGTTGGGGGTCCGGGGGAAGAGGGGGGGTTGGTTTTCCACAGGTTCAGGATTTCCTCCGTAAGTTGTTGTTGTTCTTGACGGCCACCTGGGCGCGGTAACTCTTGCCTGAAAGCTCCAGGATGGTGGCGTGATGGACGAGTCGATCGATGGCGCATGCAGTGGTCATGGGGTCCTTGAAGATCTTGTCCCACTCGGAGAAAACCAGGTTCGAGGTGATCATCACGCTCTTGCGCTCGTAGCGCTCGGAGAGGAAAGTGAAGAGCACCTCCATCTCTTCGCGGCTATGTTGGACGTAGCCGATATCGTCGAGGATGACGACCTCGAAGCGATCGAGTCGCTTGAGTACGATCTCTAGCTCGAGATCGCGTTTGGCGACCAGCAAGCGCTGGACGAGCTTGAAGGCCGGCAGGAAGAGCACGGAGACGCCTCGCTGGACGAGTTCATATCCAATGGCGCTGACCAGGTGCGTCTTGCCACGACCGGGCAGACCGAAGGCGAGCAGGTTCTCGCACCGCTCTGCGAAACCGCCCTCGCTCAGGTTGGGCAGTTGCCGGCGAACCGCGACCGGCAGTCGGGCGCGATCGAGAGTCGCTAGGGTTTTCTCGTGCGGCAGACCGGAGCTGCGAAGCAGCCGTTCGACGCGGCGCCGACGGCGGTCTTCGATCTCCACTTCGGCGAGCTGACGGAGAAAGCGTTCGAAGCTCCAGCCTTCTTGCTCTGCCTTGGTACTCACCTCTGCGAGAGCGCTCACGAAGCTGGGCAACTTCAAGGTGCGAAGCAAGCCGGGGAGACTGTCGTTGGTGACGCTCACTGGACCACCTCCACGCTGCTGGTGAGCAGTTGGTCATAGCTGGCGAGATCGGCCACCAGTGGTTCCATGTTGGGAATCTGAGGAGTTGCGAGCCGGGTCAGCGCTTCAACCGCCTCGAAACGGGGTAGCTTCCGCTCGGCCTCGATCAACTCCAGCGCCGCCTCGACCTCGCACTGCATGGTGGTCGCGGCCAGCTTCAGGATCCGCAGATAGTCCAGGTCGGCCTGGCGCTGCGAGAGGCCCTCGCTCAGGATGTCATAGGCCCTTCGGAAGACCAGGGTAGGGAACATCGCATCGCGGAACCGGTAGCGTGCGAACGCGCCCGGCTTGCGCACCAAGGATGCGATCACATGCCGGTAGTCGACCCGATGCTTGCCGTGGCCACACAGGCGCTCGATACTGAGCTGCTTGCGGCCACCGTAGAGCACCTCCAAGGTCATCTCGCGCAGCAGCACCACCACCTGCTCGCCGATCAGTCGCGACGGCACCGAGTAGGTGTTGTTCTTCACCCGAATGGTGCTGCACGAGTTCACCCGGAGACGCAGCCTACGGTGCTGCGGGAGCCGATCGGCTTGTAGCAGCCGCATGACCGCAAGTTCCTCGCGCAAGCGCTTCGCGCGCCGCGCATTGGCCTGCTCCAGCCGCTCGCTGATCCACGCTTGGTAGAGCTCGACGCTGTCGAAGTCCCGGCTGCCACGGAGCAGAAGATGCTGCTTCAGCTGCCGCTTCAGCGCCCCGTTGGCCGCCTCGATGTCGCCGTTCTGGTGGCTCTGGCCGATGCCGATCGTCCGCGGCTTCATCCCCAAATGCTCCATCACCGAGACGTACTCGTCATTGAAACCTCGCTGCCCGGTCTTGAGGTCATGGGTCGCTGCCGTCGAGTTGTCCGTCTGGTGGTACCGGGGCACCCGGCCCAGCCGGAAAACGGCGGTCTGGACTCCCTGGCGAATCGCCAGCATCGACTCGGAAAAGCACACCGTCGCCGACTGCCAGTTGCTGTACGGCAGCACCGAGTGGCACAGCAGGTGATGGAACACCTCGCCGCCGATCCTCACCCCCAGCTTCTTGCAGCAGGTGAAGTCGGTCTGCAACGCCTCACCAGGCCGGTGGTTTTGGCCGAAGAACACCTCCTTCTCTGGACCCTCAGTTGCCTGCACCGACGGAAACCGACCACCGATTCCGATTGAAAGTGACCAGTGATTCCAACGGAATCTGACCATCGATTCCGATCGAAAGTGACCACTTTTCCGGGTCGATCGGAATGGGTGGTCAGATTGGATCGGAATCCTGGCCACGGCGGAGTTCGACGGTAGCGCGCTCCTCACAATTGGGGTATTCCAGCCTCCTTGAAAGGAGGATTGGATGCCGAGAGTGAGGACATCGATGCGCAAGATACGCGAGGTACTGAGACTGAAATGGCAGCATGGCCTGTCGCACCGCCAGATCGGACGGTCGGTTCGGCTGGGCCACGTGACGGTGTGCAACTACCTGCTGCGAGCCAAGGTTGAAGGCCTGAGCTGGGAGCAAGTAGCAGCTTTGAGCGACGCTGAGCTGGAGCAACGCCTGTACCCTCGGCCGCAGCCGCTTCGGAGGGGTGGTCAGCGAGCCTTGCCCGACTGGACCAAGGTGCATGGCGAGCTGAAGAAGAAGGGCGTAACCCTGTCGCTGCTGTGGCAGGAGTACCGGGAGGACCATCCTGACGGCTACGGTCTCAGCCGCTTCTGTCAGCTGTACCGGATCTGGGAAGGGCGCCTGGATGTGTGCCTGCGCCAAGCCTACCGGGCGGGCGAGAAGCTGTTCGTCGACTATGCCGGACAGACCGTGAGGGTGATCGACCCGGCGACTGGCAAAGCGCGCGAAGCGCAGATCTTCGTGGCGGTGCTGGGGGCGAGCAACTACACCTATGCCGAATCAACGTGGAGCCAGGGCCTGGAGGACTGGATCGGCTCTCATGTGCGGACCTTCGCGGCTCTGGGCGGGGTGAGCGAGCTGGTGGTGCCGGACAATCTGAAGAGCGGCGTGACCAGCCCGTGCCGCTACGAGCCGGAGATCAATCGCACCTACGCGGAGTTGGCCGAGCACTACGGCGTGGCGGTGGTGCCGGCGCGGGTGAGGAAGCCCCAAGACAAGGCGAAGGTCGAAAACGGTGTATTGCAAGTGGAGCGCTGGATTCTGGCCCGGCTGCGTAGCCAGCAGTTCTTCAGCCTGCGAGAGCTCAACGAGAGCATCGCGAAGCTTCTGGTCGAGCTTAACGACCGTCCGCTGAAGGTGTTGGGCGTCTCGCGCCGAGCGCTGTTCGAGCAGGTCGATCGTCCTGCTCTGGGTGCTTTGCCGCTCCAGCCCTACGAGCTTGCCGAATGGAAGAAGGTACGCGTTGCCCCGGACTACCACGTCGAGTTCGAGGGCCACTATTACAGTGTGCCGTACCAGCTGATCAAGAAGCAGCTCGATCTGCGGGCGACGGCGCAACTGGTGGAGGTGCTCGATCGCGGCAAGCGTGTGGCTGCTCATCGTCGCAATCGGTGTCGGGGTCGGCACACGACCCAGAGCGAGCACATGCCCAAAGCGCACCAGGCGTACCTGGAGTGGACACCGACACGGCTGATCAGCTGGGCGGCGAAAACAGGCCAGGCGACGGCCGAACTGGTGGAGACCATCATGCTTAACCGCTCCCATCCTCAGCACGGCTTTCGCTCGTGTCTGGGGCTGATGCGCCTGGGCAAGACCTATGGTGCCAATCGTTTGGAGGCTGCGTGCCGCCGCGCGCTCGCCATTCACGGCCTGTCCTACAAGAGCGTGAAGTCGATCCTGAAGAGCGGCCTGGACCAGCAAGCAGCGCCCGAGCCCACCGAAGTGACGGCGCCGATCGAGCACCGCAACGTCCGCGGCGCCAGCTACTACAGTGCCGCGCGCCGCGAGGAGACGCCGCCATGCTGAGGCACGCGACGCTCGATCAACTCGCCGCGCTCAAGCTCCACGGTATGGCCAAAGCCTTTGAGGAGCAGCTGTCGATGGTCGATGTCTCAGAGCTCTCCTTCGAAGAGCGCCTCGGGCTGCTGGTCGAGCGCGAAGCGACCGAGCGATCCAGCCGCCGCTTGATAGCGCGGTTGCGAAAAGCCAAGCTGCGCGAGCAGGCGGCCATCGAAGACATCGACTGGCGAGCCAAGAGGGGCCTGGACAAAGGCCAGATCCTGCGCCTGGCCTCGTGCCAGTGGATCGCCGAGCATCTCAACGTGCTGATCACCGGCAAGGCCGGGGTGGGCAAGACCTTTCTCGCCTGCGCCTTCGCGCACAAGGCATGTCGGGAGGGTTACACCGCTTTGTACCTGCGGGTGCCGAGGCTGTTTCGCCAGCTCGCCATCGCGCGGGGTGATGGTAGCTACGAGAAGCTGCTCAAGAGCTATGCTCGCACAGACCTGCTCATCCTCGACGACTGGGGGCTGGCGCCGATCGGGGCCAGCGAGCGGCGCGACCTGCTCGAGATTCTTGAGGACCGCTACGGCAATCGCTCCACGCTGGTGACCTCCCAGCTACCGGTTGAGAGCTGGTACGAGGTCATCGGCGATCCGACCTTGGCCGACGCCATCCTCGATCGCATTGTCCACGGCGCCTACAAGCTCGCCGTGGACGGTGACTCCATGCGGGCGAAGAGAGCCGGCGGTATTCGCAAGGCCGCCCAGCGAGAGGCAAGGTGAGATCCAAGAGCATGCTGAAGCGATCGCCAATCCTGACCCATCAGCGGGCCTGCGGCCCGATCCGGACCCGACCCAAGATGGACTGTGGAAGCTGCCGCGGCTGTGGAAATCGCTCTGCGATTCCCACAGCCGCTTGGAAAACGCCCCCCGGCCATCCAACCTGCGTTTCCCACAGCTACGCACAGCCCCGACGACGGGTTATTTGAATACAATCAACCAAGAAGAAAAGCCGGAAGGAGGGCTCCAGCTACAGCGAAAGTGGACACCTACAACTGAGGAGAGCGCCAGCGTCGCTTCGCTCCGACAAGTGGTCGGTTTCGATCGGAATGGCTGGTCAGTTTCGTCGGAATAGGCACTCAGTCGCCCGCCACTGCTTCACATGGCGCTGAAAGGTGCGCAGCTGCCCCTGGTGATAGCGGTCGGGATGGCGGGCCATCAGATCCTCGAAAAGCGCCTTGCCCTCCAGCTCGGGAGCCGACTCCAGGCGGGCGGTGATCGCTGGCCAATCGGCCGGGAAAGGGTCCTTGCGGGTACGCCACCGGCGGTCCGCTTTCAACTCCGACGGCAGACCACCAGCCGCCACATACCGGCGCGCCGTGTTGCGGTGAATGCCGGCTGGTAGAGAGGCCACGCCGATACCGGCGCCTTGCTTCAGCTCGCTCATCAGTTTCCTCACTTGTGCGTCTGTAATCACGCCCGCTCCTCGGTCGAGAAAACGAGCATTTTCCCGCCTCTTGGGGGTCGCTAGCGACCCCCAAGAGGCGGGACTCGGATGCACAGGAGTAATTGTCGTCAGTGCACAGGTCTAATTGTCGCTGAGCACACCCTCGGCCTTCCTGGCGTTAACGGCGTCCAGGCGGCCTTGCGGTACCCGAGACTGGCCCCGGGGAAAACCACGCGGCCGGCCCAAGGCGGCCAGCCCACCCCCCTCGTAGCGACGCTGGTTCCGACGCCCAGTCCGCACATTACATCTGAACGCGCGGGCGACCTCTCGCTGCTTTGCCCAGCCCTGATCCACGAGGCTCACCATCGCGAAGGCTTCGCCTGCCCGGTCGCCCGCGGCGAAGTGAGCCAGCGGCATGCTGCTGACGACCACCACTCGGTAGCCGCCCCTCTGCTGAAGGCGGCAGCGGTCGTTGATCACCACGACCCTATCGGGAAAGCCGATGCGGTCAGGAAACAGGACGGGATTGGCGGTCGTCGGTGCCATACCAGATCATGTCTCGGCAGCGAAAAAGGCGGACAGCCTTGGGTCCGCACCCTCTCTGAGGACCGACCTTGTGTTTTCAGAGAGTTAGGAGGGGTAGGTCAGGAGGTCTGGAATCTGGTGACCCAATGCGATGGCAGTTTGTTCGTTGTTGGCGCGCACAACACGAAGAGAAGCGGCCGGGGTCACGATTGGGTGGATTGGTATTCGGTCACCATCGGTCCGAACAACACCGTTGGCGTGGCCAAGATCGGCAAACACCATCTCTATTTCGACTACCCGGAAGGTAGCAGCGGTAAGTCTCGTCACTGCAATCTGCAGGCCGCGGGCGGAACCTACGTCGACCCCGACGGGCGGCTGCTGTTCTACAGCACCGAGCATGACAACGACGGGCCGATAGGCAGTGTCAAGTTCGAAGAGTTCCGCTCCAAGACTCTCGGCGACTGCCCGACCATCGACCAAGCCTGGACCGACCTCTATGCCGACCCGGACTACAAAGACCGCGGAGTGACCCTCGACTACGCCGACCGAAACTTCGCAACTATCGTAATTGCGACGATGTAGAGGACTTCGAAGACAGCATGTCGGGACTGCGCTGGTGCGCCCTGCCGGGGTGGCGCCTACGGCTCTACGAGCATAAGAACCCCTGCGGCGGAGCTTCGGTGGATCTGCAGAGCAGCGGCGGAATCTCGAGCATCCACTACCAGGGCTTCGGCGACAAACTCTCCTGTTCTCGGTGGCTCCACTTCTGAGTCAACATTTCATATCAGCTTGTGCTAATATAAGTGTACACTTAATTAAGGAGGCCAGCGATGGACTACAGTCAGGCGTTAGGAACGGTGTTTCAAGAGGTCCGGGAACTCGAGTACGAGGGCAAGCCGGCCAGAGCGGTAGAGGGTTCGCGTTTCTATCCGACCGATGCTGCCGACCTGTGGGACGCACTGACCAACGCCGAGCGCATTCCACGGTGGTTTCTCCCTATCCGCGGCGACTTGCAGCTAGGTGGTCGTTACCAACTCGAAGGGAACGCGGCTGGAACCGTCACGCGGTGCGATCCACCACAAGCCCTCGAGGTAACCTGGGAATTCGGCGGAAACGTGAGCTGGGTGAGTGCGCAGCTAGCACCGGGAAAAGATGGCGTCCGCCTGACCTTGGTGCACACCATGCTGAAGGACGAGGCCGGCGAGGCGCATTGGGCGACTTATGGCCCCGGCGCCACAGGGGTGGGCTGGGACCTGTCGTTCCTGGGTCTGGGGCTGCATCTCGAGAGTGGCGGAGAGAATCTTGACCGGGCGGCTGGCGAAGCGTGGCTGGCCTCGGATCCGGGCAAGAGTTTCATCCGCGCCTGTGCCGAGTCCTGGGGCCAGGCCCACATTAAGGCTGGCGAGAATGAGCAGGTCGCTCAGGCGATGGCCGAGCGCACGGCCAGCTTCTACGCCGGCGAATGATGCACGCCTTTGGCGTCCTCGGCGACCCCGTCAGGCGGCGCATCCTAGAGATCCTCGCCGAGGACGGTCACGCTTCGGGAGAGATCGTGGGGATCGTAGGCCGAGAGTTCGGCATCACCCAGTCCGCTATCTCCCAGCACTTGAAAGTTCTGCGAGACAATGGTTTCGCAACGGTTCAGGTCGAGGGACCGCGCAGGATCTACGAGATCGACCCAAGTCCGATCGCCGAAGTCGATCAGTGGCTGGAGCGCTTTCGCCGCTTCTGGGCACCTAAGCTCGACGCCCTAGCGATGGAAGTCGAGCGCGGCAAGCGGCAGCGCCGAAAGTAAATCCCTCCAAAAAGGTTCCACCCCTTTCTGGGAGGGGGAACCTTACGCACGGTAGTGTGGTAGGAGGGGGTGCGTGAGCCCCCCCTCCTACCCGCTCGGCCGCGGCGGCGATCACCGAGAGCGGCGGGCCGTTGTCGCACGGTGCGATCACCGCTCGCGAGGTCGGCGTGCCGGCGGCAATGGCGGTCAGCGGGTCGCTGAGCAGCTTGGCGGATGGCGAGGTGGTGCGGGTCAATAGTGGCCGTGGTTCGGTGGAGCGCTTGGCCGGCGTAGTAGAGACCGCCGCCTGAGGTAGCCGTTACCTAGTTGCAAGTCCGTCAGCAGCGATGGGCCGCTGTCGACCAGCGGGATGTTCTCGAGGCGAAGTGTTACGTTGGCACGGGTCGCTTCGGCGGCCAGCTTGACGGCGAGAAAAGTGGCGCCGCGGCCACTGACGAGGCTCGCCGCTGGAATCCGCAGCACGGTGACGCCGGCTAGCTGAGTCACGTTCGGGGAAGCGGTGGGCATGCCGAGGGCGATCTCGGCGCACGTGGCCATTCTCGCCCGGTGGTTCCCCTGCAGGTAGAGCCGCGTCGGATCGATGCAGAATACGCTATCGAGTAAGGTCGGGGAGTCGTGAATCGCGTGATAGCTGATGGCTGACCAGGCAATCTCTGGCACTTGCCTGAGCCGGCTGAGCAGCCGGCCGACTACCGGCCCACCGTCGGCTCTCGCCAGCCAGCTCAATCGCTCGCTCTGGTGGATGATCATCGGTGCATGTTGTGGGCCGTTGGCTAGAGGTTCGGGATGCGGTATCAAGCCAAGCAGGCGCAGCACGCGGCGCCGCAAAGGCGCAGAGATTCCGGCCCTCCAGCGCACCGCGATCCGACGTGAGTCGGGGCGGCAAGTGCCGAAGCTAGGATGGGTAAAGTCGGCTTTCCCGGCCAGTGCTCTGCCGCCTTTCCCTAGTTTGACGCTGTTGCCAGCGGTGTTGTGATTGTCAGGGTTCATGGGACCTTTACCGAGGTGTCTGACTGCGGCGGAGCCTTTCCTTTGCCGACGACTCTCCAGGCTCCGCCGCTATTCACTGGGTGGTTCCAGTCACTTGGTGATGACCGCTCGTAGTGTTCCCTTGTCGGTGGCTTCGAATTCGCCGAAGCCGGTGATGCCGTCAGAGAAGAGCACGACAATGCGGGCTCCCGACATGTCGAGTACCCGCACTCCTGAGGAGGTGTCGCCGGTGAAGTCGGGGTCGATACCGGCGAATTTCACCGTGTCGCCTGGGTCGAAGTTCGAGAAGCGGATGAAAACAACTTCGCTGTCCAGTCCTACCGTGGACGTTACCGCCGCGCGGCCGGAGAACGAGCCGAATGAATCCCATGTAGTTGGGAACTTCGCAGTGCGTCCGCTGATGCCGAAGGCGCGAACTGAGCATTTGCTGGAGTTGTCGAGGGTCAGATTGATGCTGAAGGAATTTAGCGGTCCTGAGAAGGTTGCGACTAGTTCTTGTGCCATTGTGTTTGCTCCTGGTTCTATCAGTCAGTTTTAGATAATGGTCATTGTCAGGACACTGCTGTCCCGTTAACTTCCGACGATTACCAGTTGTCTTTCGTCTAGTCCTGGGATCGGCGGCGGCTCTCGTTTCAAGAGGGCCATGAGGTCGCGGCGCTCAAAGAGGTTCAATTGAAGGAGGCGCAAGGCCTCCCGTAAACTACTGGAAAGACGGTGCTTGTGCTTGATGAAAGCGAGCAATAGGTAGACGCACATGGCGATCCAAAGCTGAGTCAGCACGGCGTTGCGGCTGGTGCCGACGAAAGTCTTGATCTTCAGATTCTGCTTGATCCACTTGAAGAAGAGTTCAATTTGCCAACGTTCGTGGTAGATATCGGCAATGGTCTGAGGTGACAGGCGGAACAGGTTCGTCAAGAAATAGTAGATCTTGCCGGTCTCAGGGTCGCGATAGCCTACTCTCCGCAGAGGCATCGGGCAGTCACGACACGCCTTCACACCGGTCCATTCGATCGTTTGGTCGCTCATCAAACCCTTGGAACGATTGACTCTTCGACGTTCGGTCACGCGGTACTTGGCCCCGCGCTTCAGACGGGTCACAAAGAAAAGACCCTTCTCGCTCAGCTGACGAAACCAGCTGTAGCTGTTGTAACCACGATCACAAGCTACGATGCTTCCTCGTGGCAGCGTCAGGCTCTTGCAGCCCGCGATGTCACCTGTTTTTCCATCCGAGATCGCAACGAAGGCAGGCAAGTAGCCACCGTGATCCAACCCCACATGCAGCTTGATCGCTCCCTTGGTCGTACGAAACTTCGCCCATGGGAATATCGACAGACAGAGGTCTATCACCGAGGCGTCAAGCGAGAACAAGCGGTTCTTGAACCGGAACGTATGCTTGGGCGCCACTGCCTGAGCATGCCCCAGAAGTCTCCCAAATAGCTCTTCAAAAAGGAGATAGGGCTTCTCTTCGTTGATCCGTGCCAAGTTAGATCGCGACAGGACTCGGCAGCCGAGATGGTAGAGCTTGTGCCGCTGCGCTCGTAGATTGTCAACGATGTCGCGCAAGCTAGAACGCCCGGACAGCTGGGCCATCATCAGAGCCACCAGCTGCGACCAGCGGCTCGCAGTGCGGAACTGGCGACCGGCGTGGTGGCGTTTTGCGAGGGCCTCGAATTCATGTCTCGAAATCAGTTGCAGTAGCTGGGCGAAGACGGTGCTATGATGTGCCAAGGCTCAGATCTCCCTTTGATTCAGCCGTTTAGCGATGACTGATTCTATCAAGACCAGGGAGGTTTGAGCCTATTTTTCTGCGAAGTTAACGGGACAGCAGTGTTGTCAGGACCATTTCTGATTAGATTACTATTGGTATAGTCCAGAAGACTCAAGGAAGGTTTAGAAATAGATCCTGGAGAGGTGATTGTTCAGGATAATACGGTGATGATCATGAGCTGCCTAGGCTTCGTTGAAGACCGAAGCAGCTCAGTAGTCGGTATGCACATGCCACCTGAGCTTTAGCTCGGTTGTTGAGCGAGTCGCCAGGTGATCCGGCCAACTTCCTCGCCTTCGAACAGCTGGCGGATGACCAGCGAGGAGCCGGCTGCTGTTCCCTGCGGCAAAGTCACCGTGAAGGAAGCTATGTAAGGTGGCTCGGCGGCGAGCTGCACGGCGGGGAATCCCAGTCGCGGAGCGCGCGGCAGCTGCAAGTCCATGCCCGGTGGGTCAGTCGCCGGCTGGGCGGGAGGCAGGCGATCGTTCCACAATCTGGCGGCCAGATGGCGCGGCACCCGCAAAGTCACCTCAGTGCCTGGCGGCATGCTCTGCAGGATCTCGAAGTCGAAGACTCTGGGTCGATCGGCAGCGCCGACAATACAGAAGTAAAGGCGACTGCTGGGGTTGGCGTCCTCGACAATGCTTCGCTTGGCGTGCTGGCGGTTGAAGCTGAGGAACTCGCGCCAGCGAAAGTAGGGACGGGGCGGTGGCAGTGCCGGCGTTGGATCCTGGCAGTAGTCGAGCACCGCCAGGAAAGAGGCGTCTGCCGTGCTGGCCTGGTGGTCCAGACCTACCGCATGTGGCTGATTGCCTGCTGGCACGTCTATCTTTGGCGTGCCGCCGATCCGGTTCGCCGTCGTTGGTAGGATCAAGGTCGAGAGGGGCAGCTGGTAGACCGTGGCCTCGGCCTCGGTGGTGGCCAGCCCGTAGTTGCGCAGCTGCAGTGTGATGCTGCCGTCGACGGCCACCTCGAGGTCCGGACTGGAGCAGGTGACGTGGCCGGAGAGTCCGTCGCCATCGTCCCCCAGGTGGGCCCGCAGGTAAACCCGCGGGTCCAGCGCCAGGCTCTTGCAGATGGCGCCCAGATCGGGCATCACGCCAATGTGTCCCGCCACGCCGCCGCCTTGTCGAGTGCCGGTAGTGCGGTCGGCGAGGATGGCGCGCATCTGGCTCGGTGAGAGCCGCTGTCCGGCTTTCGATTGGTGTATGTTCTGCAAGATCAAGGCGGCGCCGGCGACGATCGGTACGGCGCTGCTGGTACCGCCGAAAGTCTGCGTGTGGGCGTTGTTCTGGCGATCGTCGAGATCGCCGTAGCCGGTCGTCACCACCCCTTCACCGCAGGCGAAGCAGTCGAGCCGCGAGCCGTAATTCGAGAACCGAGCGCGGTCGTTCGGGTAGCGCGAGCGTGATGCACCGACCAGGATCGCTCCGGAGTCGCGGAAGCCGCCCCGTCGGCGGTCGAGCACCGCGCGGCCCGAGGGATCGCGGTAGGAGTCGAGGTCGAAGCCGCCGTTGCCGGCTGCCGCGACGACGATCAACCCATGTGCCGTCGCCAGCCGGATGGCCGCGAAGTCGGCCGGGTCGACCTCGGCTGGCAAGAAGCCGCGTTGCACCTCGACCAGCAACACGTCTCCCGGCTGCAGGGTCGTTCCTTCGGTGAGGTCGTCCACCGCCGCGGTGATCGCATCCGCCACGTTGCCGGCCCCTTGGCCAGCGAGAAAGTGCGACAGCAGGTGGACTTGACTGCCCGGTGCGACGCCCTCGATGCCGCTGCTGTTGCGACTGGCGGCGAGCTGGCCAACCACCGCGGTGCCGTGATGGCCGCGGTAGGTGTCCGGCCCCTGGCCGTTCGCCTGGTGGCGATTGTTGCCGTGCAGCAGGGCTGGAATGCCGTCGTCCCACAGCTCGTCGTTGGCGACCCAGCCTTGCTCGAGGTCGACGGCGTCGACCCTCTGGCCGTTGGTCAGTGGCCTGGCCCAGCTGGCGCCGATGCCGACCGGAGCCCGATCGAGGTAGTGCTGGTGCTGGGCGAAGGCGTCGGCAGACTGCGGGTCGTTGGCGGCCAGCTCGCGGTAGGCGAGATCGACCCAGACAAGATCGTTGAGCAGGCTGATAGCACGCTCCGCCGCCGCCGCCGGAAGATGCCTCGCATCGACCCGGCGATAGGCCGCCAAGCTGTGCGATGGTGGCCAGGGGGTCTTGCTGGCCCGCTCCTCGAGCTCGAGAATTCGCTGCTGACTGTCTCGGTGATATTCCGGCCCGTACCTCGGCAGGTTGACCAAATTCCGCGGACGCCCCTTCTCCGAGCGCAGTAGAGAGACGACGCTTTGCAGGTCCGACTCTTCCTCGGTTTTGGCTGCCAGCAGTCGGTAGGGCCAGCTCAGCTGGGCGCGCTGATGCTCGAGCGACTCGCTGAGCAGCTGCTGCAGGGTGTCGGCGTCGGCCAGGGTGTGCTGCTTGCGTAGACGGATGATGATCGAGCCGCTGTACTCCGCCTCGGGTACCGGAAACTCGTGGGATCGCGGTCCAGTGGCGATGTTATCTACCGCTGCCGCGGCTGCCCCCGGAAGGGTCGCTTGGCCCAGCCTGGTGGATGGAGGACCCAGCCTGGTGGATGGGTCCTCCAGCGGAACCAGCACTGGGCTGTCTTCTGGGTCGAGCCGCTGCTGGACTGTGTTGGCAGGATCCTCGAGGGGCACGAGTACTGGACTATCCTCGGGGTCTCCGATCTGGCCAAAAGAGCCCCCGGCTGGGTTCTTGAAATTGTGCATGGCGCCTCCTTGCGAAAGTATTGAAATCGACCTCCGAGATACGGATCTCTGCGTCCGTGGGAGGCGCCAGCTTGGTGGTCCCAGCTTGGCGATCCCAGAATGTGACAGGTGCAGGGGTCTCTAGACGCTGCTAGAGAATGTTGATCTCGGTAGCTCTGCTGAGCGGGTTCTGTTGTTCTAAGAGTCCGGTGTCGGGCTGTGGGGTTTAGTCTGGCGTTGGATCAGCGTCGCCCAAGGGGCGCCATTCGCCCTGGATAACCCAGGCGGCCCAGGCAAAGGGTGAGGAGTGCTGGCGGGTTCGTCGCAAGGCCAGCTGTGCCTGACGCAGGGCAGCGGCCGGGGACTGCTGGCCGCGCAAGAGTTCCTCGTAGAAGGTACTCATCAGCGCGCGGGTGCTGTCGTCCCCTATTTCCCACAAGCTGACCATCACCCGGCTGGCGCCGGCCGAGAAAAAGCCCTGGGTCAGGCCCACCAACCCCTCGCCCGCTACTTCTTGACCGAGAGCGGATTCGCAGGCCGAGAGGACGACCAGCTCGGCCGGAATGTCGAGGTCGTGAATCTCGTGCGCCCGGAGGTCGCCGTCGAGCGGCCTGTCTTGAGGGTCAAGACGCGATAGAGCGAGGTAGGAGAGTTCCGGGAAACGCTCGTTGAGCTTGCCGTGGGTGGCGAAGTGAACGATGCGAAAGTGCGCCAGATCGCCGCTGGTGGCGAGGTCCTTGGTCGCCTCGAAGCCCATCGCGCTGAAGCCGCTACCGGGAGGTAGTAGGGCGAGGATCGCGTCGGCTTCGTGGCGAGTCTGCGGCAGCTGCGGTAGGGGCTGGGTGGGCAGGAGCGGGTCGTTGCGGTGGAAAACCGGATCCGCTAGAACGGCCAGCATCCTCGGCGCGGGTCGGCGTTTGCGGCCGACCTTGCGCAATGCCGCCAAGGTCGATCCCGAGGGCAGGTAGCTCACCAGGTGACCTTCGAGCAGCGGCGCTCGGGACGGGTCGGTCAGGCAATCACCCAGCATCGCCGGGTCAGGGAGGGCAGCGAAAGGGATGAGGCGCAGGGCTCCGTCCGGTGCGACCAGCAGGTGGCTGCCTGGGGACACCAACTCTGCGGCCGGTGCCAGAATCATTTGGCCGAGCTTGCACAGGGCGATCTCGGCGGCGGACCTACGGCTGGCATTGAAGCTCTCGATCAGCGGCTCGTAGGCTTGAAAAACGGCCGTCTCGATCTGCTGCCGGTCAGCTAGCTCGAAGGATTCGAAGCGCTCCGGGGTTACCAACCAAAGATGGCTCCGGCGCTCGCCGAGGCGGTAGGCCAGCAGCACCGTGTGCGGGTCCAGCAGGTCCTGAACCGCGGCCAGGTCCAGAGTCTGGAGAGGCGCTGACTGCCGCTCCAAGATGTTGCTGCGGGTCTCATCGAGCTTGGCCAACTGGTCGAGCAAACGCGCTTCTACGGTGCTGACCAGGGGTGTTGGCTGCGACTCAGCGTCCAATCTACTCAGCTCGGCGACGGTGGCATTAATACTGCGGTTCAGCTCGCGCTGGCGCTTGGCAAGCTGCGGGTCCGCCGCTACATTGACGCGGTTCAAGAGATCGAGCAGCGACCGCGACCGCGACCGTTCGTTGAGTTCGAAGGCGCGCTGGTCGAGGCCGAGGTCAGTCAGAACCTCGACGCCGAGGTCGAAGATCGGTTGGAAGGTGGCGAAATAGGCCATTCGCAGATCATTGCCGCGCGGTTGGCCGCGGACCTGCTCGGCGATCCGCAGTGCGTTCCCGACCGCTTGCCGGGCGCCTCGCAGGTCGCCCCACCCATACCGAGCGCCAGCGATCTCGCCCCAGATCTCTGCTTCGGCGAGCTGGTCGCCGACTTCGTGAACCAACTCCAGGGCGTGCTGCCGGGCGTCGATCGCCGCCTTTCGTTGACCGGGGTCGGCCTGGAGGAGGGAGGCCAGGCAAAGCAGCGAGCTGGCCTGGTTGCGCGACAGCTTCAGCTGATCGAGAATCTTCTCGGCCTCGCTGCAGCTGGCGAGCGCCTCTCGAGGGCGATCGAGGGCTTGCTCGATACGGCCGATTCGCCACAGAGTCGAACCCTTGCCAGCTCGGTCTTCGATCTGCTGGCGCAGCTTCAGCGCGCGGTGGAAGAAGTCGAGCGCTGGCTCCAGTTCCCCTTTGTCCAAGTGCAGCTGTCCGAGTTGATTCAGCGTCGTCGCCAATGATCTCTGTGCATCAAGGTCTTTCCAGATGGCCATCGCCTTGTCGAAGGAGACTTGCGCCAGGGGCCATTTGCCCAGGGCGCGGAACAGGGTGCCAAGATCGTGCTGGGCGGTGGCGACATTGACCCGCAGGCCGTGAGCATCGCTCTGATCGCGGGCCCTTTCGTAGTGGTCTTGAGCTTCTCGTACGCGGCCTTGAATACGGTAGGCGGTGGCCAGATTGATCCTCAGGCTGGCTTCGCCCCAAGTATCCGAACGCCGTTGCCAGATTCTCAAGGCGAGCTCGAAATAGCGGATCGCTAGCTCGGTATCGTTGGCGGTGAATTGCAGGAGCCCCAATTGGCCCAAGGCCTGGCCTTCGCGGAACTCGTCGCTGCGGTCATGAAACAGCTTGACCGCTGAGCGGAAAGCCTCGATCGCTGGACGGCGGTGTTCCGGGGAACGGTGAGCAAGCGCCTTGTAACACCAACCGATCCGGGCCTGGGTTTCGGCAATCCAAGCGCTGTCGCCGAGCAGCTGCCAGCGCTCGAGAGCGAGCGAGAACTGCTCCAGGGCTTCGCTGTTGTGCCGATCGCGGCGCAGCTGACTTGCTTGATAGAAGAGCTTTGCGGCCCTCGCTCTATCACGTTCCGTGGCGCTGGCGGGCCCGCTGCCGTGGACCTCGATGGCGTAGCTGCCGTCGCTGCTGGACTCGATTCGCAGATGGTGGACGCCGGTGGTCTCGGCCCGCAGCACGACCCGCTCAACACCCTGGTCGCGGGTCGGCCCGTCAACCTCGAACAGCGGCCCCTCCGGTCCGCTGACCGCGAGCACGACATCGACCCCCCGTTGGTGGACCGTCAGCCGCAGGTACTGGCCGCTTTCGAGGCGAAAATCGAAGTCTTGAGCGTGGCTTTCGCCCAACTGCCGGTCGGCTCGCAGGCCGACGCCCAGGTCGAGAGTTTCGGCGTCTCTCGGCGGCGGTTGCGGAAGTCGGCAATGCGACAGCGCCAGACAGCCCAGGCCGGCGATCAAGAAAGCGCCGAGTGTGAGGCTCGTCCGGGCTTGATTCATCGATCTGGAGGATCCTCTGGTAAAAAATGCAAATGGACCTTTCGCACAAATTGGGGCTCGCCGTCCCCGAGGCCGTAAAGCTCAACCCATAGGCCGGTGGCTGGAAGAGCGTCGCGGTACAGCAATGCTCTGGCGCTCCCCTTGTCGTCGACGAAGAGATCGAGGCTGCCGAGAAGCTGGTCATCGAACGACACCAACCGCAGCTGGTATTCGCTGAATGGATGATCGCCCCGCGAGAAGTCGAGGATGAAGAAAGGGGCGCTGGACTTCAACTCGAGGGATTTCACATCGCTGCGCATAGGCGGGCCGATTATGAACAAAGCGGGGTTGGCCCGCGGCCTCTGCAACTCGGCGAGACGTAGTGTCAAGTCGTCGACGCTACTACGCAGATGTAGGCCATCGACCGCCAAACCGAGGGGGAGGATGACGAAGATCGCCGCCGCCGCTGCTCGCCATCGCCGCGAGGTTGGCAGACTTGGTCTTGCTGATTGCCCGCCGATCCTGTTTTGCAGTTCCCTCCAAGAGGCCGCGAGCTCGAAATCCACCACCCCCTCCACCGACGGCTCTTCGGGCTCGGCCAGTGGCGCCATATCGAGTAGCCGAGCCGCGCACCGCGGGCAGCTCACCAGGTGGTCTCTAGTCTGCTCCTCGGTCTTTGGATCGAGGGCATCGGCGTAATAGTCGAGCAAGCGCTGATCAGCGGGATGCTCGAAGTCGGTTTCGGCTTGGGCCTGGCGTGCCAGCGTACTGACCAAGCCTGCGAAATCACTCACCTCTCGGTCCTTCATTCCGTGACCTCGGATTTCAACTCGGTCAGCGCGAACTCGCTGAGATTCAACAGCAGCTTTTGCCGCCCCTGGAACATGTGCGCCTTGACGGTGTTGAGCTTGACTTTCATGACGGTGGCGATCTCGGTATAGCTCAAACCCTGGTAGAGGTGCAGGGTCATGCACTGCCGCATCTGCTTGGGCAACTCGCCGACGGCATCGCGCATGATCTGGCGGCGCTCGCCGTCGAGGACAGTATCAAGCTGTTCGGCGGGCATTGCCATGGCCGCTGCTAGTGCTTCCTGGTCGTCGTCATGTGAGATCTCGTAGGCTGATCGTTTTGCCGTCGCCGCCGCTCGCCGTCGTTTCAAGTAGGTGGTTTTGGCCAGCTGGTAGAGCCAGCCTTGAAACCGATCCTGGTGGCGGTAGGCCTTCAATCCTCTAAGAATGCCAACGAAGGTCTCCTGGGTTAGATCGAAGCACTCTTCGGCGGCAAAGCCCTGCCGCGAGAAGAAGCGCTGCAGCGGTCGGTAGAAGCTCTGATAGAGAAAACGGAAGTTGGCCTCGTGGTCGACGCCCGCGGCCAGGGCCGCCGCCGCCCGATTAACCTGCTCATATTTGTCCGCGGCAGGCTTGGCGGAGCGGGCGAGGTCATCAGCAGGCGTCGAATCGCCGCGCCGACGGTCGGCGGCGGCATCTTGGGAAGCGTCCATCGGTCGTTACTCTTTCCTGGAAACCTAAATTTTGAGTCCAGGATACACGGATCGCTGGCACTTGGGTCAAGTCTGATTCACTCCCCGCCGTCGCTGAGCGGTGCTATCATTCACCAAGAGATTCAGTTTACCAGGGGCTCGCGCAGCCCGAGCCTGGACGAAAGGACGATCCAATGTCTGCGAGCATTTGCAACGGAAGGTCGGTGGCGCGCCCGCGCCGCGGCGCGGGCTGGCTTGGTGGCTTGGCCCTCGCCCTAACCCTCTTCATGCCGACTTCGGCCGTCGCCAAACGCGGTTCCGCCGATTCGCCCAAAAAAACCGCGACCGCGGACGATCTACTGATCGTTGATTGCTTGCTACCGGCGCGAGTGCGGCGGCTGGGTGGGCGAACCACCTTCCTGGCGCCACGCCGGCCGCTAAAAACCACGGCGGTGGATTGCCGTATTCGCGGCGGCGAGTACACCGAGCCGGGCCAGGCCGATTACCGCACCGCCTTGCAAGTTTGGCTACCGCAAGCCAAGGCCGGCGACGCCGAAGCACAATTCTATGCTGGGCAGATATTCGAGCGGGGCCTCGGCACGGCACCGGACTTCGCCAGCGCGGTGCTCTGGTATCGCCAAGCCGCGGAGCAGGACTACGCCCCGGCGCAAGTGAATCTTGGCTTCATGTACGAGCAGGGCCTGGGGGTCGACAAAGACGAAGTCCAGGCCCTGACCTGGTACCGGCGGGCGGCCGGTGCGGCCGAAGACCTGGTAGTGCTCGAACAAGCGGACTATGCCGAACTGGTGGCGGCGCGGGAGGAGTTGGCCAGCAAGAGCGCCGAGGTCGAGCAGCTGGAGACTCAGGTCGAGGCACTGCGCCAGCAGCTCAAAGCGTCGGCCAGCGAGTCGGTGGAGAACCGCCAGCAGCAAACGACTCTGCGGTCGTTGCTCGACAATCTGGAGCGAGAGCTGGGCCAGCGCAACCGGGCGCTCAGCGAGCGCGGCCAGCGCCTGCTGAGCCTGGAACAAGCTTTGGCCCAGCAGACCACTGCCGGGCAACAGCCTGAGGCCGCGAGTTCGCTGGCGGCGGTGCGCCAGGAAATAGACTTTGGTGGCTACCACGCCCTGGTGATCGGCAATAGCAATTACCAGCAGCTGCCAGCGCTGGAGACGGCAGTCAACGATGCCCGCGAGGTGGCCGACCTGCTGCGCGAGAAATACGGTTTCGAGGTCCGCCTGCTGCTTGACGCCACCCGCTACCAGTTGATGACCGCTCTCAATGAGCTGCGAGAAGATCTCACCAGCGAGGACAATTTGTTGGTTTACTACGCCGGCCACGGCAGCCGCGACCTGACTGCAGATAGCGGCTACTGGCAGCCGGTCGATGCCGCTGCTGACAATCGCGTCGATTGGATACCCAACGCGATGATTGCCGAGCACCTCGATCTGGTGCCGGCGCGCCATGTGTTGGTGGTCGCCGACGGCCACTTCTCGGGACTGAGAACGCGCTCGGCAGTGGCTCAACTACCTACCGGTATGACTGGCGAGGAACGTTTTCATCACCTGCGGCTGATGACCGAGCGGCGCTCGCGCTTGGTGCTGACCTCGGGCGGCTTGCGGCCTCGGGTGGAGCGCGCGGGGGCCAAGAGTTCGCGCTTCTCCTCCGCCTTTGTCGAGGCGTTGCGGGAGAACGACGGGGTGCTCGAAGCTTCGCGAGTCTACCGCCAGGTGCAAAGCAAGGTCGGCACTGCCGCCGCGGATGTCGAGGTGCCCGCCTTCGCCGCCATGCGCTGGGCGCGCAACAACGTCGCAGACTTTTTCTTTGTGCCCCGCTCCGGGAGCTGATCGATGACCGTTTGTACTAAGTGGGTGGCACTTCTAAGTGGAGTTTGCGGGTGGCTGCTCGGCGCCACCGGTGGCGCCGCCCAGCTACCACCAGCGGCGCAATTGGTGCTGGTGCCGGCGGCCTCGCCGATGGGCTATGTTCCGTTGGCCAATTTCGGCATCCAACCGCTGCCGTGCCTGGTCGATCCTGACTGCAACGAGCAGATGGAGGTGATCACTGGCCTGGACTTCTTCTATCTCGGGCGCCGCTACGACCGGGTGGAGATGTCAACCAATGGCTTTCTGGTGATCGACGGCAACGGCGCCGACCCGGCACCGATCAATCAGGCGCTGCCCGATCCGGCACCGCCAAACAATGTGCTGGCGCCCTTCTGGACCGACCTTGACCTGCTCGACTCTGGCATGAGGGGCATCGGTGGCGGCTTATTTTTCTATGGCGACGTAACCTCTGGCCAGCAAGTTTATCATGTTTTCGAGTGGCAGCTGGCGCAGCTCTTCGGTGGCACGGGTGAAGAGTTCACCTTCCAGGTCTGGATCGAGCGTGGCAGCTCGAACATCTGGTTCGTCTATCAGGATCTGCCGCTAATGCCGGCGAATCTGACGGTGGGGGCCGAGGACACAACCGCCGGGTTCGGGGTGACGCGCTACTTCGATGGCAATGGCATGCCGCCGTTGGTCGGCGAGGATCTCAAACTCGAGGTGCGGCTGACCGTCGATTTCGATCAACTAGCGCCTGGCATTGTAGTGACCGATCAGCTGCCGCTGGTGAGTTTCGCCACCGATCCGGGTTTCGAAGTGCAGACCACCGCGGTCGATCTGGGTTCGTCGTTGCCGAATATCATTTGTACCGTGCCGCTAGGCGTGGGAGCCACTTGTGTCAACCGTCTGGTGGTCGATTTCTCACCACCGGTCAGTGGACTGAGCTTTACCGCCTTGGGGCTCAAGAACGTGATGGCCGCGGCACAGATCGATATCTTCGAGAATGGTGTCTTCAGTTTCACGGTCAGTATTCCGGGGCCAAGTCTTGCACCCGCAGTGCCACCGTTTACGGTCTTTCTGCCTTTCGTTAGCAACATCACCCGGATTGAGATCTACAACATTGACGACGCCGCCGGTATTGGCTGGGATGATTTCAGCTTTGTCTTTGAGCCGCAGCGACTTGGCGAACTCTTCGCTGATGGGTTCGAGAGCGGCGATACGGTGGCTTGGTCGGGGGTTCAGCCTTGAGCATCGAGAGCATGTATCAGCTGCCGTCACCGTACCGTTTTCGCTTGGCCGGGTCGGCCGTGTTGCTGGTTTGTGCCTGGGCCTCGATAGCTGGCGCGCAGACCCTGTCGATCGACGACGTGGTGCTCATGGAAGGGAATGTCGGCATTGTCAGTGCGGTGTTCACCGTGACTCTGAGTGACATCACTCCCTTGCAGGTTTCGGTGAATTACAACACCGTTGACGGTTCGGCAACGGTGAGTGGTGGAGATTACTTACCGGCAGCCGGCACTTTGCTGTTCACCGGCAACACTCCGCAGACCATCGTCGTAACCGTGCTGGGCGATGCGCTCGATGAATTCGACGAGATGTTCCAGGTGCAGCTCTCAAGTCCGCTCAACGCCACCCTGCTCGATGGCTCGGGAACGGCGACGATCATCGACGACGACCTGGCCGCCATGCCCACCCTGTCGATCAGCGATGCTGAGATTGTCGAAGGTGGCGCCGGCAATGTAGACGCGCTGTTCATCGTCAGACTGTCAGGGGTCAGCCCGACACCGGTGACCGTGAACTTCGCCACCACCGATGGCTCGGCCACGGTCGCCGACGGCGATTATCTAGCGGCGGCCGGAATGGTGACCATCCCCGCCAACCAGATTGGCCAGAATATCCGAGTCTCGGTCGTCGGCGACACCCGAGTCGAGGCCGATGAGACTTTTGTCGTCACCCTATCCTCGCCAGACGGCGCCACCCTGGTCGACGCTCAGGGCTTCGGTCTGATCCGTGACGATGACCAGCCCGCAGTCACCGCCGGCTTGTCGATCAATGATGTGGAGTTGTTCGAGGGTGATAGCGGCAATGTGGAAGCACGTTTCACTGTGTCATTGTCTGCGCCGACTCCGAATCAAGTGAGCTTCACCTTCGCCACCCGAGACGGTACCGCCAGTGCCGAGGCTGGTGACTACCAAGCCAGCGAAGGCCAGCTGGCGATCGCCGCTGGCGACTTGCAGCGCGCGGTGGTGATCCAAGTCGCGGGCGACACCGAGGTCGAGGCTGACGAGACTTTCTTTGTCGATCTCAGCGACCTGGTGGGCGCCGTGTGGGCCGATGGCGAGGGTCAAGCGACGATTCGCAACGACGATCAACCGACCCTATCGATCGGCGATGCGGCGGTGCTCGAAGGCGATAGCGGTACGGTCGAGGCGCGGTTCACCGTCGAGTTGTCGAGCCCCCAGGCGATGGCGGTGCAGGTCGATTTCGCCACCCGCGACGGTAGCGCCTCGGCGGCGGCGGGGGATTACCAGGCGCGTAGCGGCCGGCTTGAGATTGCCGCCGGCCAAGTCCAGGCGCAACTAGTCGTGCCAGTGCGGGGCGACCTGCTGGTTGAAGGGGAGGAGGTCTTCTTTGTCGATCTCAGCGCGCCTGCCGGGGCTTCTCTGAGCGATGGCGAAGGGCGCGCAACGATCCAGGACGACGATTTGCCGGCGCTGTCGATCGACGACTTGCGCGTCGCCGAGGGCGATAGCGGCGGCACCACGGCTCGTTTCACGGTCAGCTTGTCGCAGGCCCCGGTGGCGCCGGTTGGGGTTGCCTTCGCCACTGTCGACGGCTCGGCGACGGTGGCTGATGGTGATTATCGGGCGCTTTCCGGCCAACTCGCCTTTGCCGCCGGCCAGCTCACCGCCGAAGTCGAGGTTACGGTGGTGGGCGACCTGCGGGACGAGGCCGATGAGTTCTTCTCAGTGGGGCTGGCGAACGCCACGGGCGCCACCCTGGCCGATGGCGAGGGGCAGGCGACGATCGTCGACGACGACTCCACGGCCCCGGCTCTAGCCAGTGTTTCCATTGCGGACACGGCGGTGGTCGAAGGCGATAGCGGGGTGGTCGAAGCGCGCGCCAGCGTCCGCTTGTCGCGCGCCGCCGCGACCAAGGTAGCGGTTGATTTCGCAACTCGTGACGGCGTTGACGAGAGCGCCGCCACGGTGGCTGACGGCGACTACCGGGCTGCCGGCGGTACCCTGACTTTCTTGCCGGGTGAGACCGAATTGCAGATCGTCGTGCAAGTGCTGGGCGATCTGCGGGTCGAACTTGACGAGCGGTTTTCGGTTGAATTGACCGCTGCTCGCGGCGCCGTTTTGGGCACCAGTGAGGCGACGGTGACGGTGCGCAATGACGATGATCCGGCGGTGCTCGAAGCCGTGGGTGAAACCCGCTTGGGCACT
This sequence comes from Candidatus Multivoradales bacterium, assembly GCA_965248925.1. Taxonomy (GTDB): domain Bacteria; phylum Acidobacteriota; class Thermoanaerobaculia; order Multivoradales; family J023; genus CBDFLE01. The sequence continues at coordinate 5,051,036 of CBDFLE010000006.1, forward strand.
CGGGTGAGCCAGGAGCTGACCCTGCAGACACGGGTTCACCGTACCGACGGCACGCTCCTCGCTGGGGTGGTGGTGCTTTGGCGCTTGGAGAGAGGCGAAGCGATCCTGCTGGGAGGCGAGGGCGCTGAAGCTTCTTCCATCAGCGGCGCTGACGGGGTTGCCGAGCTGCTGGTCCAAGTCGGTTCGATGGCAGGAGAGTTGTTCGTTTCGGCGCAGTTGCCGGACACGGACCAGCAAGTGGTTTTTGAGCTGACGGTGGCTGGTGATCTGTCCGAGCTTGATGGCTTGCTGGAGGATTCCGGCGAGCGGGCGGTCGGCGAGGTTCTCGATCAAGCTTGTCCGGGAGCCAGCGGCGAGCTGGCCCAACTCTGCGACTATGTCTTCGGTCTCGAACAGACCAGCGATCAGCTCGCCGTGCTCGGTGAACTCACCCCGCGGGAGGCCGCGGCGCAGATCGATGCCGCGATGCGCTCGCCCGTGGCCCAACAGCGCCACATCCGCGTCCGCTTGGCCGAAGTGCGAAGTGGCCAGATCGCCGCCAATAGTGCGCGTCTGGCGCTCAACCTGCGAGGTCAGAATCTGCAGCTCAATTCACTGTTCGAGGAAGCCCAGCGCGACGACCTGCGACCGCGGTGGGCCAGAGGTTTCGGTGACACTGCCCAACTGGCTCGGCTGAGCAACGATGGGCCAGCGGTTGCTGCCCCGCCGAGCGCCGTCGCCCAGGCCGCCCAGCAGATTGACGAGCCGTCGCGCTTGGGGTTCTTCTTCAATGGCAGCATTTCCTTCGGCGACCGGCCAGGGAGTACTCGCGAAACCGGCCTGGAATTCGATAGCCAGGAACTCACCGCCGGCCTCGACTACCGCTTGACTGAGAGTTGGGTGGTGGGCGGCGCCTTGGGCTACTCAGAGTCCAGTTCAGACTACTCAGGCGGCGGTGGCAGCCTGGACGCCGAGGGCTACAGTCTGACCGGCTACCTGTCTTATTTTGTGCGTAACTTCTATCTCGAAGCGGTCGGCGGCTATGGCCGCGACGATTTCGACTCGGTGCGCAATATTGACCTGCCGACGCCATTCCAAGGCCAAGGTCGGCTAGCGGCGCGGGCGGTGCCCGAAGGCTCGCAGCTGTCGCTCAGTGTCGGCGGCGGTTTTGAAGCCGCGTTTGGCCGTTGGGCTCTGGGCACCTTTGGCCGGCTGTCCTGGGCAGACATCGACATCGATGCCTACGCCGAGAGCGGCGCCGGACCCTTCTCCCTAGCCATCAGCGAGCAAAATGTCGAGTCGTTGCTCACCGAGGCTGGCGTCGAGCTGATCTACGCCAAGAGCTACGGCTGGGGGGTGTTGCAACCGATCGCGCGCCTCGCTTGGCTGCACCAGCTCAAAGACGACAGCCGCTTGATCCGTGGCCGTTTCGTCGCCGATCCTGGTGCCAATGTCTTCGCCGTGCCCACCGAGTCGCCCGATCGCGACTACCTCAACCTCGGCGCTGGCTTCGCCGCCACCCTGCGCCACGGTCGCTCCTTCTACATGCTCTGGGACACCGACCTGGGCCGCAGCGATCTCAATCTCGACACCCTGACTTTCGGCTTCCGCGCCGAGTTGTAAGCGGCCGGCTTCGGCACCCGGCGGGCGAGTGTGTCGAGGCTGTAGCGAGCATTTGACGAGATCCTGGACATCTGCCAGACTTAGTTAACTTGGTCACATGCTGCGAACTACCGAGAGCCGAGCCTATGGCAACAGTGAATGTTCACCAAGCGAAGACCCATCTCTCCCGACTCCTCGAACGGGTTTCAAAGGGTGAGGAGATCACCATCGCCAAGAGCGGTAAGCCGGTCGCCAGGTTGGTGGGGATCTCCAAAGCGCGCCGTCGTCCGGGCCGCCTCAAGGGCAAGATCCGGATGACCGAAGACTTCGATGCTGCCCTACCCGAGGGCATTGCCGGGCCGTTTCGAGGCGCCGGCAAGTGAGGCTACTGGCCGATACTCACGCCTACCTTTGGTGGCTGCTTGATGACCCCAAACTGAGTGCAGAGGCCCGACAGGCAATGGCTGATCCGAGTACGGCTGTTTTTGTCAGCGCAGCCAGTATCTGGGAGATCTCTATCAAAGTCAGTCTCGGCAAGCTAGAGTTCGCAGGAGATCCGGTAGCTGAGATCCGGGACAATGGCTTCGACGAACTGCCGATGACCGCACAGCACGCTCAGCACGCCGGGTGCTAGCCTAGCTATCACGAAGACCCCTTCCACCGCATGCTAATTGCTCAGGCAAAGCTGGAGAATCTGGTACTTCTTTCTCGTGATGCTGCTTTCTCTAAGTACGGTGTGCAGGTTCTCCCCGCCTGAGACACCGACTGCCACTTTGGGCAGCCGATGGATCTTCTCTTGTGGATTCGTAGGTGGCAGGTGAGTTAGCGGAAGAGGACTCCTAGCTGTACGGTGAGGAATTCCAGATCATCGAAATCGGTCTGGACGTTGTGATAATCGGCTCCTATCTCAATAGCGTTGGGGCCGCTGCCGAAAGGGATCTGGGCTCCGAACCCGAGGTTGAAACCGACTTCGCTGGAGCCGCTTTCGGGCCAGTAGACGCCGGGGCCGCCCTGGACGAACCATTTCAATCCCGAGGCGGTGGGCAACAACGTCTGGATGTTGACCGATAGGTTGATCCAACGTGGGTGGTCGGCGCCGCTGGCAGTCTCGGCGGTGAGTTGGGAATAGCCGGCCATTGCCAGCAGGCGGAAGCGATCGGTGAATGGGTAACTCGCGTCGAGACGGAAATGAATGTTCGAATCGGTGGGTCCGTCGAGCTCGCCCAAAGGGTGGGTGGAGCCGATGTGGAAACTGCCGGTGAGCAGACGGTCAGAGATCGAAACGGGGCCAGGATCCGGATCGCTGACCCCGGTCTCGATGGCTTCGATCCGCTGAGTGGCGAGATAGGTCGTGGCAAAACCGCGTTCACCGGTGACCGTGACATCGAATTCACAGTCGGCTCGGCGTCCCGGATCGGTGATGGTGCGGCATACCCGGCGTGCGATCCCCGGTTTCAGAGGCTTGGCGACGGGTTCTCGGGGCAGGATGCAGGGAGGATTCCGCCGCGGCCAGCTGTCGAGTGTGAAGTCGGCGGTCGAACTCCCTGGAGAGTAGTCGAACAGGCTTGTAGAGGAGTTCACCCTCCAAGAGTCGGCGAAGGTTTCGTAGAGTTCGACGTAGCGCCGCTCAGGATCGGCGGGTTTGGCTCCCAACGAACTACCATCGGCCAGTGCCGGCAGCCAGCTCCCGCGGGAAAGCGCGCCCATGATTCCTTCGCCGGCTGTGGTGTCGTAGGCGTTGAGGTTGAGGTACCACTTACTCTGCGAAGCCCACCAGCCGGGGGTGACCACCATGCGGGTTTCGTTGGGAAAGAGGATGCGCAAGCCACCAGGCGCCTGGGTCTGCTCGATGCGGCCACCGCCCGCGAGGTTTATGCCCATGGCGGGCAAGGTGCGCAGGGCACCGTCAATTCGCAGCTCGAGGCCACTGGGATCGGGCACTCCGTCGAGCCGAGGTTGGTAGGTGACGCGGTGGGAGCCCACTTGCGCCGCCACCGCCGTATTGAGGCTGACGCAGGTCGCCAGGCCGGTGTAAGCATTGGTCCCAGGGTTGAAGGACGTTGCGATGGCGGTCTGGCGGGTCTGGATCTCCAATCCATCACCGGTCAGGGCGACAAATTCGCCAGCGCTCTGAAAGTCGTAGCGCAGTCCGTCGACGGTGGTGATGTGGGGGTCGCCTTCGCAAGCGGCCGTACCGCCGCTGACGATGTCGGTGTAGGCGTCGTAGCGGCCCGTACCATTTGGATTGTCGGCGGTGCTATTGGAATTGTCGGCCCAGATCGGGTGGACCCGGCCTTGAAAATAAGCCAGCCCCGAGTAGTCGCCGTACTGAATGTCCCGTTGGCCAGCGGCTGGAGGACTAGAACCGCTGCCGGTCGCGGTGCCGTCGCTGATGGGTGTGCTAGCTTGGAAGTTAGGTGCCGAGCCCTTCGGCGTGGCGATCGTGCAGTATTCCTGCATGGTGTTGTTGCTCAGTGAACCGCGGGCGTCGTGCCAGCAGACCGCAATGTTGCCCGAGAGGGGGTTGCTGGCAATGCGGGGTAAGAATTGGCTGCGGATCGGCAGTACCGGATCGTCGTTGACCCGGATCGGAGTGCTCCAGGTGGCGCCAATGTTGTCGGAGAAGCGCACCATGATGTCGGTGTCGTTGTTCTCCGCCGCGGTTTCCTCCGTGTAGACCAGATACAGCCGGCCAAAATGCGGACTCATGGCAAAGCTGTCGAAGGCCAGGCCGGCTTCGGCATCGATCGATCTGACGTTCTGCGCCGGGATGAAGTCGAAGCCACCGACATTGGTAGTGGTTGCCGCGATCGATGAGCCAAAATTGCCAGGTCCCAGCCCATCGGCATCGATATTGACCCGAATTGTTGCTGGCCCCTCGTCACCGGTGGGATTCTGGCAGGCTTGCACGACCGCTCCACTGGGGGCGATCGCCACGTCACCGAAGCTGCAACCGAGGGTCCCTGGGATAGTTTGCACCGCGCCGAATGCTCCTACCGCCCCGAGGCCGGTAACGGCGGCACCACTGGCGCGCATGCGGTTGCTTTGATTCCACACTATCCACAGCGCCACCGGCGCTCCGGCAGCGGTGGTGTTGGCTGCCACCACCGTCGGCTGGTCGGTGCTGCCGAGGAAAGTGGTGAGAGTGGTGAAGGTGCGGCCACTGTCGGTGCTGAGCAGAATCACCACGCCGCTGGCGCCGCTGCGAAGATAGCCGAGATAGAGGTTGCCGAAGGAGTCCCAAGTCAGGGTCGGGTCGCAGCAGGCCAAGGGACCTTGGCCTGCATCGCCGTCGGCTAGGGTTCGATCAACCGGATCCGGATAAGTCCAGGTGGCCCCCAAGTCGTCACTGCGAGCAGCAAACAGGCCCGGCCCGGCGTTGTTGCAAGCAGCAAAAAGCTGCATCTTGTTGGTCGGGTTCTTGGCGATCGCGCATTCGTTCTGGTAGTTGGCCAAACGTGACACGTTGACGTCGGCACTGCCGGTAATCTGGGCGCTGGAGGTGAAGGTCCAGGAGAATCCGGCCAACCCGGCAAGGAGGAGCACGAGGGTGAAGGTCGGCAGTTGCAAAGAAGAGGTACGCTGCGATTTGCTGATCATTTCTATTTACCCCTTAGATGAGTTGCGGTGGAGCCCATAGGCCGCGTTTGGCTTCCTTGGCTTGGCGCTCGGCAGCGGCCAATTCGCCGTATTTGAAGTCCATATCTGTCTTTCGCCGGGCCAGTCCGGCACGCAGTACTTCGACCGCTACTTCCTGGATGCCGGTGAGCGGGTCGTCGGTGAACAGCCGGCAGGTCATCTCACCGTCTTTTGTCCGGCCTTCGAAACGCATGCGAACCGGCTTGTTGAGCACCATGTTGGAGACCATTTCGGTGGCTGCTCGGGTGATCGATGCGTCTTCCGGCATCTCGAGACCGACCAAGCGGAGTTCGTACTGGCCACTGCCATAGTCGAAGACGACGAGGTCGGCACTCCTAACCTCGATGACTTTGCCGTAGAGCGAGTCTCCGGCATGGGAGGGGGCTAGTCCGGCGATGCACATCAGCAGTGTCGCCAGACCTACGGAGGTTCTTCTTTGTAGCATCTGATTTTCCTCGAAAACGTGTTTGATCCCGACGACCGAATGGCTCCGGCGGCAGAACCGTTATTGACTTGCGTGGCTTACTGCTAGATAGGACGGGCGATGATTGGAGACTCACTCACCCCTAGCGAAGAAAAAGACCGCCCCACCGCCTCGAAACCTCCTCGCCGTGGAGCCGTAGATAAAGCAACACATCACGACGAACCCACACCTTGGGGGTGACATGCGCCGACCAGTTCTACTTTGCCTTCTCGGATTGCTCTGGGTATCCACGGCGGCGAGCCTCGCCGAAGTCCGCGACGGCAAGATGTTCGATGCCGGGCTACGGTTGGAAGCCCCAGCGGACAACGCGCCCGAGGCCTTGGGTCAGCTGTCTGGCTGGGTTGGGGATTGGGATCTAGAGCTGGTGATCCACCGCCAGGGGCAAGAGAGCCAGCAGTCTGTCGGCATCGCCAAGGTGACTTACATGAACCGCGGTCACGGTCTGATGGAGCGCACTCGAATCGCTGATATCGACGGCCAGGGACACTCCCAGGCGATCCTCGGCATGGTGGCGGTGAATGGCAACGGTGTTTGGACGGTCAGCGAGGGGGATAGCTGGAGGGAAGTGATCACGATTTGGAGTGGCGCCTTCGCTGGCTCCGAGCTGGTGCTGCACGACGCTGGCCGGCCAGGAGGCGGTAGCGCTCTAGTACTGAGGCGCAGGACCTATGCCCAGACCAGCGATCAGCAGCGGTCGTTGAAGATCGAAGTTTCCCGGGATTTCGGCGTCTCTTGGACTTTGGTGGGTGAGCGCACCTACCGGCGGCGGTCGCCGCGTCCGGACTTCTTTCCGGTCGGTAGCGATATTGGCCTGGCGGCTCCTGATCGCCCGGCCGGGGCTGCCGAGTTTGACTTTTTACTCGGCGAGTTCCAAGCCAGTCACTTCTTGCAGTTGCCCCAAGGACCGATCCGCCTGGCTGCCAACGCCTCCGCGGTAAGGGCGCTCGACGGTCACGGTATTCTGGAGTTCGGCTGGCATGATCTGAATCCTGCTTTGCCCAATGCCGCCACCACGATTCTGCGTATTTACAACCGATCGATGCGGCACTGGGAGAGTCTCTTTCTATCCAACCGCACCAATACGCCGTTGCATTTCGGCGGCGTGCGCGAGGGTCGGCGAATCGTCCTGCACCCGTTTGCCGCTCAGACCGGGTCGGCGACACTGTGGCAGTGGATCTTCTTCGACCAACGACCCGACGCTTACCGATGGAAAGGGCTGACCAGCAACGATCGTGGACGGACCCAACAGATCAGCTGGACGATCGACTTCGTTCGCCAAGGGACCGAGCCGGCGGCCGTGGGGAGTTTCGAAGAGGTCCGTACCAGCAGCTCCGACGGTCTCAAAATCGTTGGCGATCACTACCGAGCGGCCCTACCCGCGGCGACGACCGTGCTGCTTTTCCATCAGGCCGGCGCCAATGCTCAGGGCGAGTACGGCAGCACCGCGCGGCGCCTGGCGGAGGCAGGATTCGAGGTCTTCGCCTGGGATGCGCGCGGTGGTGGCGATCGATTCGACGCGATCAATCGCACTCTAGCGGCCAGCCCATCAGCGCGCGATCAGTCCTTCTGTGCCGCCTATCCAGACTTGCAAGCAGCCCTGCGGTATGCGGTTCTCCAGGGGTCCGGTGGGCCGATTTTCGTTGTCGGCAGCAGCTACAGCGCCGCCTTGGTGGTGCGGCTGGCCGCCGAACATGGCCCTCAGCTGGCCGGGGTCGCCGCCTTCTCGCCGGCCAGCGGCAGAATGGAAGCCTGCGCTGTCGACACTTGGCTGCCGCTCCTTGACGACACCCCTTTGTGGGTGGCCAGGCCCGAAGTTGAAACTACCCACCCAGGGGTTATTGCTCAGGCTGAGCTGTTGGCCGAACACGGGGTCGAAGTGTTGGTGGTCGCCGACGCTAGCCACGGCGCGGCGATGCTCGACGCGGAGCGCTCCGCCGGTGATGTCGAGGAGACTTGGCAGCGGCTGCTGGCGTTCTTCGCCGATCCCAAGGCGGCTAGCGGCCCGTCGCGTTAGAGCTGTTTTCGACTTGAACCTCGCCGCTGCGACGCTGTGGCCCTCCCTTTGGCCGATCGCATTGTGGCGGTACCTCGATCTGTTGGTTAGTCTCGCGGCCTGACCGGGCTCGGTCGGGCTTGCCGATCTTTCGTTGGCAAGAACTTGCGTCCGATGGTCCGTTGAGGGCGCAGATTACGCGTTTAACCAATAGACGCCTGGTCCGGTAGGTCTTCGTCCACAAGACGGCGAGGGTGCGCGTCCGTTCCGGCCCCACATGTCGAGTTGATGGATGATCTCTAGATCGAATTCTACCTTTGGCTGGCCGTTCCTAGGGCTGGTTCTCGCTCTTGTGCTGGCCAGCCAAATTGTCCGAGCTGACGGTCCTGAATCCGTACCGCTGGTTTTTGCGGCCGGCAGCGCGCGGGGCAACTACAGCGCCCTGGCGAGTGCCATCGCCGCGAAGACTGAGGGTTCGCAAAGGACAATTCGGGTAAGACAAACCACCGGTTCCTATGAGAATGCCGGCCTGCTGCGCGATGGTGAAGCTGATCTCGCGCTTTTGCAGAGCGATGTTGCCTACATGGAGCACTACAACGGTCGCCCCTTTGTAGCTCTTGCGTCGGTCTACACTGAGCCGATTCACGTGATCGCCTATCGCGGTCTCGACCTGCACCGGCTTTCCGAAGTGATTTCACTGCTGGAAGAGCGGAGCCTGACCGTCGCCGTTGGCGCTCCCGGAAGCGGCAGCAGCGCCCACGCCTTCGCTCTCTTGGACGAACTCGGTCTGGCGCCGGAGCGGATCTCTAAGCTACCTTTGTCTCTCGGGACAGCAGCTTCGGGCCTGCGTGACCGGAGTATTGATCTGGCATTCTTGACTTCCGCTGTTCCGGCGACAGTGATCAAGGAACTCGCTGATGACCGGATCATCTCGCTGCTGGACATTGATCGAGACATAGCGCAGCTACTGCGACGCAAGAATCCCTTCTTCGTCGTGGCTGAGATTCCCTTCGAAGCCTATGGCGTCAGCAAGCGCAACGTGCAAACCCTTGGCACTCGCACACTGCTGGTAGCCCGGCCTGATCTCGACGGCGATGCCATCTGGCAAGTGCTCGACGCACTCGACTTGGTTGCTGTTGCGGCACCCGCGGAGGGGCCGCTGTCCATGCTGCGGGACCTCTCGCCATCTACTGCCTTGCGTGGTTTGCCAATTCCAGTTCACCCTGCGGCACAGCAGTACTACACAGAGAGAACCAGTCTGGTTCGCCGCTGCTTCGATGCGCTACGACGAAATGCAGCGTTGATCTTCGTGCTCGGTACGCTGGTGCTGGCTTCGTCTCGGCTTTCCCCCCTAGCCTACTTTGTGCATCAATTTGTCTTGGGAAGAGTTCTGTTGGCCCTGGTCATGGTCTGGCTGCTGGGTTCTGTAAGTATGCACTTGATAGAGGGTTCCAAGAACAGCGCCTTCAGATCCTTTGGCTCCTCCGCGGTTGCTATCTTGCATTATTTGTTCAGTGGCCTGGAGTCCAGCTACCCGGTCACCCCCGCCGGCCACGGGATTGCTATTCTGGTGCTCTCGCTGGGTGTCGCGGTGGCGACCCTCTTCACAGCGACCTTGGTGACCTTGTTAGTCGAGCAGGCACTCAACATCAAGACCCTGCGCCGCAAGCCAATTCCCTTTCTCAAGCTCTCCGGTCATGTCGTACTAGCTGGCTGGTCAAGCCGCACGCGACGGATTATTCAACAGCTTCGCAATCCAGAATTGCGTTTCAAACCTGCTGTGGTGGTGATAGCTCCAGAGGCTACCAAGACGACAGTGAGAAGTCGCCGGGGATTTCGCGGAGTTTGGGTGGTGGAGGGAGATCGGACTCAGGCCAGCACCTTACTCGAGGCCGATATCACCACCGCGTCTCATGCCATCGTCCTCACCGACTCCTCTGCTGACAACGGTGAAGACTTGTCGACGATTTGCAGCAGCATGGCGATTAGGCGTCTGGCTCCAGAGATTCACACCGTGGTCGAAGTACGCGCTTCGACTGGAGCCGAACGCTTGCTCCGCGACCGGACTCGCGAGGTTGTCGATACCGAAACTCTGGCCGAACGGCTGGTGAGCCAATGTGTAATTACCCCTGGGATCGCGCAGGTGTTTGACGAGCTATTGTCTTTTGGTGCCAACTCGCAGGAAATCTATATCTTGCCACTCGAGCGCCACTTGGACGGATCGAGCTTCGCTGAGTTGCGCGTCCGGTTGCGAACCTACGAATTGATTCTACTCGGCTATTGGCTCAGCGGTGAGCGCAGTCCGCGTCTCAATCCAGATCGACGGGCGGCCAGCATTCCCCTGAAGTTTATTAGCGGTCAGCAAGGGGACAGCCTACTAGTCCTTGCAGACTCTCCGCGAGCTCTCAACTCAAGACTCGCGCGACTGAAGCAATGGAGGACCTCGATGAGCAAGACAACACCGTTGGCAACCCTCGAGTCGCCAGCCGCAACGGCAACGCAGGATCGCGCTGTTGAGTCAGGTGACGGCCCGACGCAGCGGGCCAGCCGGATAGGGATCTGCGGTTGGAACGACCAAGCTAGAGCGGTCATTAGTCAGCTCCAAGAATCGGTGATAGCGAGCCATCAGGAATTCGAGATCACGGTGATCGACGGGCCGACAGGGGGTGGTGGCAAGCACGAGTGCAGCAGTGGCGTGCGATTTGTATTCGGCGATCCGACTCGCAGCGCGGTGCTGGAGAATGCTGGTGTTAATGATATGGAGACGTTGGTCGTGCTGGCTGATCGCGGCGGCGCGGAGAGCGAGAGATTTTCCGATCACCGTTCTTTGGTGATCTGTCTCTCCGCCAGAGACGTCAAACCCGATCTCCACCTAGTGGTCGAGGTCTTGCAATCCGCTAACCAAGAACACTTCGAGCGACTTGCCGGTGTCGAGGTGGTTTCGGTTGAGGATCTGGCCGAGAAGCTCTTGGCTCAAGCGGTGATCAGTGTCGGTATCACCAGCGTGTTTCTGGAGCTGCTGACGGCCACCGAGGATTCCAACGAGGTTTATGTCGTCCCGGTGCCCGAGCGCTGGCGGGGGAAGACGTTCAGTCATATCGCCGTTGAGGTCGAGGAGAGTGAGCTAGCGGTTGTTGTTCTGGGCTATCGGGCGATGCCCGCTGAGGGGCGGCCGGTGATAGTGCTCAATCCCCGACACCGTAAGACCGAACGCGGTGGGGTGGTTGACTGGCGGCAGCAGCCGTTGGTCAGCGAAGACGCGCTGGTGGTGATGGCTTTCGAGGAGCCAGACTGGTAGCTCTCGTATCTCGCTGTAGTAGGATGGCTACTGACTAGGGGAGATTCTAGATGATCCAGTTTTTGCAGACCTACCGTCGGGTGGTAGCGGCGCTGAGCATTCCTGTGCTCTTGGCTCTTACTTCTTGTGCCACGGTCGACCCGCAGCCGTTTTCCAACTTTCAGCGCGCCGCGCAAACCCTGCGCGACTCTTCGGCCAGCGCGCTGAAGGCGGTGGAAAAAGAGGCCAAGACCGAGGATCTAGTGCGGGTGGCGGAAAATCCTCTGCAATTCTCCGGGCTGCGGTTGCAGTTTCTCGAGCCGGCTTTCAACTGGACTTACCCGCAGGGGGAGAAGGCGCTGTTGTTCACCAGTCTGGCGTCGCGCAACCAGGTGGCGACCAAGCTCAATGCGGCCTTTGCCGACTATGCCGGCCTGTTGGTCAATCTGACCAGCGCTGGTCAGATGACTCAAGCGCAGCTCGATCAGCAGGTGGCCGATATCAACGCCAATGCGCAGACCGTGCTCGATGCTCTGGGTGCCAAAGTGCCGGCCGGATCGATCGAGCTGTTTTCGCATGCCGGCGTGGATCTGGCCGCGGGATTGGTAGATCGGGCTCGGCGGCGGGCCTTGGAGAAAATGTTGGCCGCCAATCAAGGGGCGGTGGATAAATTCGCCGCCCTCGGCGCCCAGCTGATGGTGGACAACAGCAACGATATCAACACTCAATACGACGATGACTTTGTCGAGCTACAGCGCGGTTTCGTACCGGCGTCGGTCGACGGCCGGGGGCCGGTTCTTGATCAGGTGCTGAGCCTCAACCAAGCGACCGGCTCGGCGATGGATCTCAGTGCGCAGCTCTACGCTTCTTACCGCCAGCTACCCGCCGCTCACCGCCAACTGCTCGATAGCTTGAATAACCAGCGGCCGAGTTTGACCGACATCGACGATTTTCTCGGCCGTGCCACGCAGTTGGCCAAGCTGGCTGAGCAGGTGGTAGCAGAAAAGAAGAAGCCGGCGAATTCGCCGGCCAACTAGCGGCTTACCCAGACCCAACCCGCAAAGGAACACTCATGGCGGACCAAGAACTCAATCCCCTCCTGGGCGCAGCTGATCGGCGAGAGTTGATGCGCCAAGCGAACCGCATGCGTGGCAAGTTGATCGATCTCGAACTGGTGCTCTCGGTCAACAACCTGCAAGATGAACTGGCCAAGGTGCGCGAACAGGAAAAGAAATTGTCGGCTGAAATTCGCCAGCTGCGAATTCAGATCGCCTCAGACTGGCGCGCCGACGCTAGCGAGCTATTGCCGCAGATCGCCGAGGCCAACAGTCAAATCCAGCGGGCGATCCGCGATCTCTCCAATAAGGCAGAGACCGCCTCGCGAATCGCTAAGGTGATTGGGCTGGTGGGCAAGACCGTGGGGTTGGTCGGCGGAATACTGGCCTGAGGGGTGAGGGCTGAATGCCCGGCAGCCGCAAGGGTTTCTGCAATCGAAAATAGCGCTCGGTGAGGTGGTGGCGATCGGTGGAAGCCGACCACCACGCAGGGTGGCAGCCGAGATCAGAGCGGAACGCAGGACAAGCCGAGACGTCCTCGCTTGCAGATGCCGCTGTCGAGGCCGTCGTGGGCGGCGCAGGCCGGCTGAGCTTGTGAACAGCAAGTCCCCAGCCCGGAGTCGGGGCAGCTGTACAGCAGGCCGATGCCGTCGTTGCATTTGAAGGTACAAGTGATCCCCGGCGTCTTGAAGACTGCCGCTTCTGTGTCGGCCTCGACTCGGCTGTCGAGTCTGGAGCTGGCAGCCTCGGCGCTGCCTAGCCTCTCGCCCGCCGCCGCCGCCACGGGCTCCTTCACCACATTTTCCGGTGTACCTTCAGGTGTTGCAGCATTGGGCGCTGCCGTTGCCGCTAGCACTGCTGCGCAGGCGATGGCCGTGAGCATCGACGTTTTCCACCACTTTTTCATCAACAAGCCTCCTTTTCGAGCGGTCTCGGGACAGCCGTCTGCCGACCCTCTGGACCGGTCTCAGAGATCTATGCGCCAACTAGCTGCGAAGTGGCTAATCTGATTTGGCTAATCTGATTTGGCTAGTCTGGTTTGACTAGTTTGGTTTGGCTAGTTTGGTTTGGCAGTGGAGCCGTCCACTTCGCTAGCCGCCCAGTCGACTGGCTTGGAAGGACGGAGACCGATGTCGAATGCTCTGCTCAGGTGGGTCTGGTAGCGAGCAGCGGTCGGGCTGGCGAACAGGCGAGAATAACCGCCGCCGCGAAACACCCGCAGCGGCTCCGGCCTGGCGGCGACGACATCCGCTGACACTATGCGCGATCCGTCGGTGGCGCGCAGCGGCAGCTCGAAGGAGCCACTTCGGGAGCTGTACTGTCCGCGAGCCACGGGACGAGGAGCAAGCTCGGTCTCGCGAAACACTCACTGAAGTCTGCTATACTGCTCTCTCTTCATGCTCCATTTGGTGGAGAGAGAGATGGTGGAGTGAGAGATGGTGGAGTGAGAGATGGTGGAGTGAGAGATGGTGGAGTGAGAGATGTTTGACATTCTTTGGCGGGTTTTGTACACGCGTTACTTTTGGCTGGCGATTCTGACCCTCGCCGCCCTCGGCAGTGCCGGGCGTAGCCTGGCGGAGACCATCACCTGGACCGGTGCGGCAACCAACAGCTTCGATATCTCTGCGAACCAGACCCTCGCGACGGCCGAGAACCCCTGCAACGGCGAGACCGTGACCGCGACTTTCAGCGATCCCGATTCGGCTGCGTCCGGCGCTTTCCCAGGAGTGGCATTCGGTACCATCCCTTACATGGCGATGAACGCCGCGGCGCCCAACGAGACGGTTCAGCTCGACCTGCTATTCGGCGGTGGTCTGCCGGTCGAAAACCTCTCCTTCCTCATCTATGACGTCGACCGGTCCAACGACAGCGGCAGCTCCTGGAACGATGTACTGACCGTCACCGCCGCCTTTGGACCCACTGCCACCGCTGTAAGCCTCGCCTGCAATGATGGTGATGGAATCTGTTCCTTTACCATCACCGGCAGCGGCACCACCAATGCGATCGCCACCAGCGGAACCAACAACCCGGTGTTTACCTCTGCCAACGGCCAGGTCGTCGTCACCATCCCGGGCCCCGTCGATAGTGTCTCGATCGAGAACTTGGCCGGTGGCCCCGGCACAAACTTCCAGGTCATCGGATTCGGGGACCTCGACTTCGACTGCTCGACCGTGCCGGTGACGGTGGCGGCCTTCGAGAGTTCGCTCGATGCCAAAGCGTTGAGTGCAACCTGGACCACCTCTTCGGAGACCTCGAACCTCGGCTTCGAGCTGTGGGGAGAAAGCGAGGGTGAGTGGCAAGCACTCGACATGCCAATCGTACCGAGTGCTGCCGTAGACTCGCTGGTTCCTCAGTCCTACCACACGCAGATTTCGGCTCTCCGCCTCGACCGCTTGATGCTGGCCGAGATCGACACTCGTGGCCGGCGCCGCATGCACGGACCGTTCGAGTTGGGCAAGTCTTACGGTGGAGCGGTCACTAACCGAGCGATCGACTGGGATGCGATCCGCAGAGAGCTTGAGCGCGGATCTAAACGCGGCGTCGCTCGACCCGCCATCGACCCTGGCACCGAGCCGGCAGCCGCGGAGCTTCGGGTCGAAGAAACCGGTATTTACCGAGTGACCTACGAGCAGCTGGCATCTGTCGGCCTCGACTTGGCTGGCGTCGATCCGACCTCGATCGCCCTGACCGAACGCGGTCTTGGTGTACCGCGCCGGGTGATCACCGGCACGAGAGCCAGCTTCGGCCCTGGCGGAAGCGTCGAATTCTTGGGGCAAGCCCTCGACACCCTCTTTACAAGAACGAACGTCTACCGGTTGTCCGTCAATCGCAGCCGCGTTCTCGCCGCAACCGAACGCGAGGTCTCCCCCGGCGCCACTGCCGCTGAGGCGTACACCGAAACCCGTTGGATCGCGCCGCAGAACCAGTACAGCTTCGGCACCCCGAGCAGTGACCCGTGGTTCGCCGACCGTCTGCTGGCTTTCACCACGCCGGTCAGCCGTGACTACCCTCTCGCCGTCGACCACTTGACCGCGGGAAAGGCCGAGTTGGTGGTCGAGCTCTGGGGGGTGACCAACCTTGACGAGTTCGCTCCAGACCATCACGTCGAGATAGCACTCAACGGAACGGCACTCGGCGAGCTGATCTTCAATGGCTTGCAGTCGCAGCATCTCGCGGTCGAGATTCCAGATGGCCTGCTTTCCGAGGGCGACAACACCCTCACTCTTACCTTGCCCGCGGATACGGGAGCACCTTTCGACTTGGTGCACCTCGAAGGCTACGGTGCGACTTACCCGCGTCGCTTCATAGCGACCGGCGACCGTCTCTCGTTCACCGACAACGCTATCGATTTCGCTGTTGATGGCCTCGGCTCGTCCAAGGTCGTAGCCTACTCTTGGGACGGCAATGTGCTGCATCATCTCGGTCCGATCAAGGTCGAGCCGACGGCGCTCGGCAACGCCGCCCGGTTCCGCGGAATCCGCAGCCGAGGACAGACCTACTGGGTCTCGACCGTCGAGTCACTCCAAGTGCCGTCGGTCTCGCTCGCTCAGCCGGCGGCGGCGGATCTTCTGAGTGGCGAGGCGGAATACCTTGTCATCAGTCACCCTAGCTTCATCGACGGCCTCGCCCCCCTGCTCGAAGCACGGCAGCGGGATGGCTACTCGGTCAAGGTGGTCGACGTCGAGGATCTCTATCGACAGTACACGGGCGGAGTTTTCGACCCCGAGGCCATCCGTTCCTATCTGAGGGAAGCGGCATCGCGCCTAGGCACGCGTATGGTGCTCTTGGTCGGGGGTGATTCCTACGACTATCTCGACCACCTCGCCCTGGGATCAGTGAGTTTTTTGCCCACGCTTTACGCGCGCGTTCACCCGGTGGTGAGCTTCGCCCCCGCCGACTCCCTGCTGGCGGACCTCGACGGCGACGGTCTTCAGGATCTGGCTATCGGACGGCTTCCGGTCCGCACCGCGGCTGAGCTAGATCAGGTGATCAGCAAGACCCTTGCCTACGGCATGGCCGCCCCGGCGGCGGTGGTTGCCGCCGACAGGCACGATGGCCGCACTTCGTTTCGCACCGCCAGCGAGCAAATCGCCGACACCCTACCCAGCTATTTCGAGATCACGCGAGCCTACGTCGACGACCTCGGAGCGGTAGCGGCCCACGACACGCTGTTGGCCGCGCTGGAAGACGGCGTGCCCATCGTCAGCTACACCGGACACTCCGGCCCGGCGGCATGGAGCTTTGATAACCTCCTCACCACGACCGACGCCGACGGACTCGGCAACTTCACCAGCCCGACCGCGGTATTCGCGTGGGGCTGCTGGAACGCCTATCACTCCGTGCCGCAGTACGACACCCTGAGTCACCGTCTGCTGTTGGCACCGGCAGGTGCCGCCGCCTTGGTCGGAGCCGCCACTCTGACCAGTGCCGACTCCGACCGCGCCTTGGCGGTCGAAGTCTTCCGCCAGGCTTTCAGCGGCGACGAAGAAGCCGGTCTCGCCTTGGGCGAGGCTCTTGTCCGAGCCAAGCATGCGCTCGCCCAAGAAGGCCATGGCGACGACGTCTTGGTTGGAGTAACCCTGCTGGGAGATCCTGCACTCAGACTCGAGAATTGATGCTGTAGCTCACCATTGCTAATATCGACGGTGAGTCTGCATGGCTGGATTGGGAAGGCCGCCAGCGGAACCTTCCCAATCTCTGAGTCGTTTTCATCAACAAACCTCCTTTTCGAGCGGTCTCGGGACAGCCGTCTGCCGACCCTCTGGACCGGTCTCAGAGATCTATGCGCCAACTAGTCGCGAAGTGGCTAGTCTGGTTTGGCAGTGGAGCCGTCCAATTCGCTAACCGCCAACTCGACTGGCTTGGAAGGACGGAGGCCGATGTCGAATGCTTTGCTCAGGTGGATCTGGTAGCGAGCAGCGGTCCGGCTGGCGAACAGGCGATCATAGCCGCCGCCGCGAAACACCCGCAGCGGCTCCGGCATGGCGGCGACGACATCCGCCGGCACTAAGCGCAATCCGTCGGTGGCGCGCAGCGGCAGCTCGAATGAGCCGAAGTCGCGACACCACTCCCAGACGTTGCCGACCGTGTCGTGCAGGCCGAATGGGTTGGCGCGGTAGCTGCCTACCGGCGCGGTGTGCTGGTAACCGTCGTCCCAGGGTGCGGCTCGGCTCTTCTCGATCCGGCCGGTGCGGTAGTAGCGCTGGTCGCCGATGTTGGCGGTGCCGCGGACGCTCTCAAACCGATCGCCTGCCCACCACACGCTGCTAGTGCCGGCGCGGGCCGCGTACTCCCACTGCGCTTCGGTGGGTAGGGTCAGACCGAGTCGCCGCATGGTCTTGTCGGCCGCCCACCAGTTGACCCTCTCGACCGGATGGCGCAGGTTGTGTAGCTGCCCATCGACCCACTCGCCGGCTGGCCGGGAACTGGGATTTTGGTGATTGATCCGCTGCCACTGCCCCTGGGTCATTTCGTATTTGGAGAGGAAGAAGGGATCGCCGAGGGTCACCCTGTGTATCGGCCCTTCGGAGCTGCGGGCCCAGGGGTCGAGATTGGCGCCGCTGATCTTGGCATCGTCACTTGGCGGTTGCTCCGCGCCCATGCGAAAAGTCCCCGCCGGGATCAGGACGAACACTAAGCTGGTGGTGATGCCGATCCGCAGCTGGCCATCGTTGCCGCGACCTGGAATTTCGCCAGTAGGCAGGTGGGCGAATTCCCACAGACCGCTGTGGGGATCGCGGCCGACCGGCACCAAGCCTAGTTGAGGGGCGATTCTCAGGCCCTCGTAGGCGGGGCTGCGTTGCGGGTCGGCGATCGCCGTGATGGCCTCTTGCCACAGCTCACCGGGTTCCTCCACGGTCTGCCGCCGGACGTTGCGGGCGACCGTCAGTCGTTGGCGCAGGCGCGCGATCTGACCGGCCTTGGGGTGGGTCAGCTGTTCGAGTTTCTCAACCAGCTCGGCGAGAAGCTGATGGCGGAACTCGGTTGCCACGTCGGCGAACACCTCGCGGCTGACCGGCCGGCCGGCAGAGTCGGCGTGCACCCGGCGGGTGGTCTCACCACCGTGCGAGCGCAGCTCTTTGAGCTGCTGCCGGTACTGGGGTAGGCGCTGTGCCAACTGGTTTGCATCGCCGGCTAGCCAGCGCTCCATGGCGTCGATCTTCTGCGGCTGGGCGGGCCAGATCTCGTCGGCTTCGCGGAGCACCCGAGCGAGCAGCTCGCGGTCCGAGAGCCGTAGCAGCTGATCGCTCTTCCCTTGACTCTCGAAGTAGAAGTGAGTGCTGACCACCAAGCCGAGGATCAAGGCTAGAAAGACCGCCGTGACGGCGCCGAAGAACGCCCTATGACGTTGCACCAGGCGGCCCAGACGGTAGCTGAAGCTGGCGCCGCGGGCCAGCACCGCCTCGCCGCGCAGATGGCGGTCGAGGTCGGCGAGCAGCTCCGACACCGACGAGTAGCGCTGTTCGCGATCCTCCGCGAGGGTGGTTTGGACGATGGCATCGAGATCGCCGCGCAGGGCCAGAGTGAGTTGGCGCGGGCCGCTGCCGCGCTCGGCAGCGATCGCGGCGCGGCGGGTGCCGGCTCGAGCCAACCGTCCGCTGGGCGTCGGCGGCTCGCTGGCCGCCTGGGCCGAGCGTGCCGCGCTGCTGCCGGCTAGCCCGGCCGCTTCGCCATGGGGCAGTTCGCCGCACAGCAGCTCGAAGAGCACCACACCGAGGGAGTAGATATCAGAGCGGGTGTCGACCGAGGGATTCCAGGGATCGGCCTGTTCCGGGCTCATGTAGGCCGGCGTGCCCATCAGCGTGCCGAGGCAGGTGTGCAGGGTCTTGTCGGTCAGCGGTCGATCGAGGGCTTTGGCGATACCGAAGTCGATCACCTTTGGCTGCGGCTCTTGATCCTCCGGTACGAGGATGTTGGAAGGCTTCAGATCGCGGTGAATGATGCCTTTCTCATGGGCGTGCTGAACCGCTCGGCAGACTTTGGTCAACAGCCGTAATCGGGCTCGCAGGTCGAGGCGGTGGTAGTTGCAGTAGGTGGTGATCGGCAGCCCTTCGACGTACTCCATGGCGAAGTAAGGCCGCCCGCTGTCGCTGATTCCGGCGTCAAAGACAGCCGCGATCCCGGGGTGATTCATCATCGCCAACGCCTGGCGTTCCTGCTCGAAGCGGGCGACGATCTCGCCGGTCTCCATCTCCGGCTTGAGCACTTTCAGTGCCACCCGACGTTCCACCGGCTGTTGTTGAGCCGCCAGATAGACCACCCCCATTCCACCCTCGCCGAGCTGGCTGATGATGCGGTACGGGCCGAGCCAGTCGGCAACGCTGAGTTGGGAGTGGGGTGCCACGCCGCGGGCGGGGTAGGGAACGCCGAGCTGATCGCCACCCGCGGGAACTTCGAGAAAGGTCTCGGCTGCCTTGAGATGAGCGAGCAGGGACAGGGCTTCTTCCGCTAGCGCCTGATCGTCGCCGGCGGATTCGCGGACCGAGGCGCGGCGTCGTCGAGTGGTCGGATAGCGGATAGCGCGAGCGAAAATCTGCTCGACCGCGGGCCGCTGGGTCACCGGCTGTGGCCTTTGGCAGAGATCTTTGGACGGTCCAGTCGTTGGTGCAGCCAGGCCTTGGCGTAGCTCCAGTCGAGTTTGACGGTCGCTGGCGATACCTCCAGGGCAGTGGCGGTTTCGGCGATCGACAAGCCGCCGAAATAGCGCAGCTTGACTACCAGGGCCTTGCGCGGCGCCAGTGCTTCGAGATCGGCCAATGCCTGGTCGAGAGCCAGCAGCTCGCTGTCTAGAGTGCTGCCGGCTGGTTCGGCCAGCTGGCTGAGAGACGCCGGTTGTTGACCGCCGCCGCGCTTGGCGCGGCCACGCCGGCGGGCAGACTCGATGAGGATGCGGCGCATCGCCTCGCCGCAGGCGGCGAAGAAGTGCCGCCGGTTCTGCCACGAGCTGCTGCCCCGCAGACGCAAGTAGGCCTCGTGGACCAGGGCGGTAGGTTGCAGGGTGATACGGCGCCTCTCGGCCGCCATCCGACCCCGGGCCATGCTGAGCAGCACAGCGTAGACTTTCGGCATCAGCCGTTGCCCGAGCTCTTCGGGATCGTCGCCGTAGCGCCGCAGGATGTCTGTGATGACGCCGCTCATTTGCTCTCGGATCAAGAAAGGTCGATTTCGCCCAGAATTCTAGCAGCCGCCTCTGCCGCGTCAGGAATCCGGCGGCTGGGTCACGCCAGCCAGTGAATTCAGCATCTTCCTCGTCCTGACAGCGCAATCGGGCTGGATCGTCAATGTAATCGGGCTGGTGGGCAAGACCGTCGGGTTGGTGGGTGGACTGGTGGCCTGACTGTGAAGCCCTCTCTCCTCTTGTTGCGGATCGTTGGAGGCCTCGCACTGCTCAGGTAGACATGCCGAAGACTAGGACCGAGCCCCCAGGGCACCGCGGGATTCGGCGGCTCGCTCATTGACTCTGGCGAGAGCGTCGTTCAAGTCGACAACAGAACTGACCATGGCTCGATGGATGCCGCGGGCTTCTAAGGATCGCCGCAGAACCCGGAGGCAACTGTAGATTCTGCGGTAGAGCTGCTGGGTGCCGATGTCTAGTTTATCAGCGAGAGAACTGACTGTTTGACCACTGAAACGCAGCTCCAGAAGCAGGCGATCCTCAGCTTTGAGATCCCCCAGGGCCGAGGCCAGAGATCGTGCCAGGGTTCTGGCCTGGTTGGCTTGTTCAGGATCCCCGGCTCGACGATCACTGCGCTGCGGTGCAGGCAGCAAGTTCAGGCAGTCTTCGCCGATGTTCTTGGGCCGTTGTCGCAGGGGCAGGCTGGTCGCACAGGACTCGAGTTCGGCTCGCGACGCCCCCGGAGTCCGCTGATGTACCCATCTCACTGCCTCGGCCGGGGACATCTGGTCGCGATTGATCAGACGATCCAGCTCAGTCGCCATGGTGCCCAGTCGCCGGGACTGAGCGCATGGGCGCCATTTCCCCCACTTCTTTGTTCGATAGTCGAGCAGGAAACGATGGGCGACAACGGTGAGGTAGGTTCGGCGACTGCTGAGGCCGGAGAAGCTACGCAGCACTCGGCAGTCACTGTCCCATAGGCGCATCATCGCATACGAGTGGAGATCCTCCCGCTCGCCAGCATCGAGTCGTTGCCGGGCGCCAAGCCCTCGCAGAACGTCTTCAATTAGTGGTAACTGTTCCTCGAGCAGCAGGGCAGCGCTCATAGATGAGCTGGCCATGGTCTTCCTCCTTCGGCTGGGCAGCGAGATTCGCTTCGCTCGCGCCGCACCTGCCGGAAAATGTTTTGTAGGTCCACAAGGGAGTCAACGCCTGGTCGCGGAGGACCGAACAGTTGGAAGGAACTTTCTGGGTCTCCACCCTGGCCCGTGGCCAGGGCCGAGAGAGGTTCGACTTGCTAGACTGCCGAACACTTCAGGGTGAATTCGGCTGGGTTGGGGCCGAGCAGAGTTCGCCGGCCAAGGGCTACAACTGCCGATGGGAGCCAACAAGCGGCGCCCGTTCACGGGCCGGCGCGGTTGCCCTGCCACTCTTGGCTTGGATCATCAAGGGACCTCAAGGAGGGGACTAGAAGATGGGCCGCGGCTCGGAACTACAGGATAGCGACCAGGATCTCGGTCTTCGCAGCGTCGAGAGGCAGCTGGTTGGGCACACCACCCTGCGGCTCCTGGAGCAGGTGCGGTTGGGCGATCAACAAGCGCGAGAGGCATTGTGCAGTCGTTTCTTGGCTCCCTTGCAGGGCTGGGCTCGCGGTCAGCTGCCGATTTGGGCGCGGCGGCGCTTCGACACCGACGATCTGGTCCAGGAGACCATGCTGAGGACTCTGCGCCGGATCGAGGATTTTGAACAGCGGCGCCAAGGCGGCTTGCTGGCCTACTTGCGCCAGATCCTTCGCAATCTCATCCGCGACGAGATCAGGCGGCTGAAACGTCGGCCGACTCCGGTGGATACGGAGCGCGACGCGGAGTCACCCGAGCCAACGCCTCTGGAGCTGGCCATCGGCCGTGACGGCTTGCAGCGTTTCGAGTCAGCTTTGGCCACTTTGAGTGATTCAGATCAGGAAGCGATCATCGCTCGGGTCGAACTTGGATTGAGTTACCGCGAGATCGCCGAGCACCTAGGCAAGCCAAGTGCCGATGCTGCTCGCATGGCAGTCAGCCGGGCATTGTTGCGTTTAGCCAAGGGAATGGGGCACGGTGGCTGAGACTCAGTGGCTTCTCGATCTTGCGTCCGGCGTGGGTGATCAACGGCCGGTGAGCTGGGCCGCTGCCGAGGCGCAGTCTCATTCCCAGCAGGACCGCGATGTGGTGCGAGCGCTAGCTCTGATTGCCCAGATCTCAAGCGCCTGCCAGACACCTCCGAAGCAGACGGGCGATTCGGCGATTGGGATCTCTAGTGGTGAACTGGGTCGCTGGAAAGATCTCGAACTACTGGAGAAGGTCGGCGAAGGAGGTTTTGCGCAGGTCTACCGGGCTCACGATCTACAGCTCGACCGGCAAGTGGCGCTGAAGCTCTTACTCTCGGACCCTGCGGGTTCAAGCACGCTGGACACGGTGCTGCAAGAAGCCCGTTTGCTGGCCAAAATTAGACATCCGAACATCGCCAATGTCTTCGGTGCGGCAGAATCCGAGGGTCGGGTCGGATTCTGGATGGAGTTTGTTCGTGGCCAGTCACTGGCGGTCTTGCTCAGCGAGCAAGGACCCTTGAGCGCCCGGGAGACAGCTTTGATCGGCATCGATCTCTGCGGCGCGCTGGCGGCGGTACATGGCCAGGGCATCGTCCATCGTGATGTGAAAGCGGACAATGTGATGCGCGAGGAGGGGGGGCGGATTCTGTTGGTGGACTTCGGCATCGGCCGAGATCTGGAGCAGGAAGAACACCCTGGCTCCCTCTCCGGCACGCCGCTCTACCTGGCTCCTGAGATTCTGGCCGGTGGCCCTGCGACTGCGAGTTCGGATATCTACAGTCTTGGGGTCTTGCTGTTCCAGCTGGTGAGCAGCCGGTTCCCGGTCGAAGGTGATGATCTCGCGGGCATTTGCGACCGTCACCGGAAAGGTCGCAGACAGCGCCTCCGCGACCTCCGCCCCGATCTGCCTCTCGGCTTCGAAACCGCGGTCGATGGTGCTCTAGCGGCCGACCCTGCTGAGCGTTTCGAGACCGCTGGCCAACTACAAGAGGCTTTGGGACGGACCCTGGAGCTAACTCCGGCTGCTGCTTCGGCGGTTGTACGGAAGCCCACAAGAGATCTTCTAGTCCGCTGGGTTTATGCTGTCGCCTGCTTGATCTTGCTCCTGCTAACAACCTGGACTTTTTGCGCTGTCCGCTACCGGGCGTCACCGTTGGCGGTGATGAACTATCTCCGGGCTGAGACTGCCTATCGCCAGGATTCTATCGAGCGCTCGCTGCGGTTGATGGACAGAAGTCTCGAGTCAAGTCCTCGGTTTGTCCGAGCGCAGCTCAAACGGAGTGTCTATCTGACCGCCCTCGGTCGGCATGTCGAGGCTCGGCAGGGAGCCCGCCAGGCCTACGATTTGCGACAGTATGCAGGCCCGCGAACAGCCTCCATGGTCGAGCACAACTTCTTTGTCCTGCAGCTCGATTTCCAGCAAGCGATCGACAGTTTGCTCGAGTTGCCGGCCAACCACGACGATCCATTCGCCCAACGCCAGCTGGCTACCCAATACAGCAAGGCTGGCAAGTTGCCGGATGCGCGGCGGGCGATCGAGCGGGCGATTCAACTGGATCCCGAGGACTTCAAGAATCTTGGCCTCAAGCTCATCCTCTTGGTGGAGGACGGGGAGCCTGAGTTGGCAGTGGATCTCTTCGAACAGCATCGACAGCGAATCTCACAGCAGGCCGGGGGCTTCTATCTCTACTGGGGTGCTGGCCTTGCCCAATTGCATCGCGGTCAGAGTGCTGCCGCGGAGCAGCTCTTCAACCTGATGAAGGCAGGTGGTGGCCCCTACGCCGAGAATGCCCAGTCGCTCCAGGCGCGGCGGTTGATGCTCGACGGGAAGCTCGAGGAAGTCCTCGATTTCCTCGATCGCAACGCGGCAGGGATTCCGCCAGACATTGTTCATGTCGACCGCAGTACCGAGGCCCTGTGGCGGGCCTGGATCCACTTCCTCCTAGGCGACCCCCAGGAGGCGGCCGGCGCTCTAGAGGAGATGCTCTCGGGGCTGGATCGGGCCGCCCCTATTCATGCGCGGAAAATTCGCGATGCGGCCTTCCTCTTCTTGCATATCGGGGATCGCGATGCGGCCGAGGAATTGCGCCAAGTGCTTGAGAGTCTGCCGAGTGAGAGTATCCTGATCCAGGCCTTTCAGGACCAAATCGAGGGACTCCTGGCGGCGGGTGCGGGGGAGCACCAGAGAGCGACAGACCTGCTGCGCAGCGCGCGCAAGCTTCACCGGGACGGGTTGATTTTGTGGTCCTTGGGGCGGCACTACGAGGTCCAAGGTGAATTCACCAAAGCAGCACCGGTTTTTCAGGAATTGGTCGATATGAAGGGGCGTTTATTGCGCCACAACGAATTTATCGGCCTGTGGCCGTTGGCCAACCTTCGCCTGGCCCGTTGTCAGCGTGAACTCGGCCGCGAGGCCTCGGCGGCGGCCAGTTACCGGGCATTCCTACAGTCTTGGGGTAGCCTGTCGTTGCCCGCCGATTGGGTTTCTTGAGATTCGAGGTGGAAAAACGCTCATGGGTCCGTCTATGAGAGCGAACGAAGTGCCAAGCCGCTAGTCAGTGGCGCGGCATCACAACTTATTCCTGGGGCTAGGGACTAGTCTGAGCCTTGCGGGACCAGCAAGCTTGGCGTTGCGGGGACTCTGAGAGGTTTGATGCAGGCACGCTGTGAAAGCATGTCGCTCATTGCGAGGCTCGCGGCTGGTCACCGGCTACCACGGCGAAAAAGGAGACTGATAATGGCGATAGAAACCAGCGGGGGAATCTGGACCGCAGTGGGGCGGCTCTGTATTGATGACGATTTTGCGGCAACTCTGTTCGGAGTCACCAATAGCATAAGTCAGCCAAGACCCACGACAGCGGACAGTGAGAGTCTTAACCGACTGCTGAATGAGGATCTTGGGTTTGCGATCGATTTGGATTCTTCCGTCTATTTTCATATCCTGGTATGGAAGTTGAGGAATTTTCTTGGCAGTACAATCGAGAAGGTGCAGCAACGGTATGCCTTGGCTCTTGGTTCGAACCGGTTGTCGGACGTGGTGCGGTCGAGCAATTTCTACGCTGCTGTCGGGCTAGCGTGCATCGACGGAATCTATCGCGATGAGTTGGAAAAAGGTGCTGCCACTCGTGCTGCGTTCGAAGCGGCGCTTGCTAAGTCTCCCGGTTTTTTGCCTGAAACCCTCGAATTGCCTGTTCTACACGCCTTGTTTGTGGATGCTGGATTCCGTGACGCGATTCAAGAGACACACGACAAGGGATGGAGGGATCCGGAAATTCCGAAGTCAGCTTGGCCGAAAAAATGTAAGCAAGCCCTGCGCTTTTCGAGTGAGTACATCTATATCGACACACCGATGGTGATCAACATGGTCCATTCGCTCTATTTGAGCCTCAATAGTTCTACCGATCCTGACCCGGCGGCGATGCGCGAAAAACTGGTGGCGATTCACTCCGCCGCTGAGATTCTAGAGGACCCCAAGGAGCAAGTGCGGGTCTTGGCCGAGGCGGTAGGGTTCGATCCCACCGAGCTCTAGCAGCCCGTGGTGAAAGTCCCGATTACGGCCGTCTTGGCGATCTTCCCTGGTAGAATCTTTCCACCCGAGGGAGGTAGCGACCATGGCGATGGGCAGGCGAAGCAAACGAAGACAGCGGCAGCTCTGGGTGGAAACCCAGGCGCTGGCCAAGTCCCCAGGACATCCTTTCTACGAGCGTCTGTCCAAGATTCTCGACAAGCACGGTTTCGATCGCTTTATCGAGGAGCAGTGCGCGAGGTTTTACGCTACGAGGATGGGACGGCCTTCGCTGGCGCCCGCGGTGTATTTTCGGTTGCTGTTGATCGGCTTCTTCGAGGGTATCGACTCTGAGCGAGGTATCGCATGGCGGCTTGCGGATTCGATGACTCTGCGCGACTTTCTGGGCTTCGAACTCTCGGACCAGACCCCGGACCATTCGACGCTCTCTCGGACCCGTCGCCTGATCGATCTCGAGACCCATGAGGCGGTGTTTGCTTGGGCTTTGCAAGTACTGGCGAAGGCTGGCTTGCTCCGGGGAAAGACGCTGGGCATCGATGCGACGACCCTCGAGGCGAACGCGGCGATGCGCAGCATCGTGCGTCGAGACTCGGGCGAGAGCTACGAAGAGTTTCTCACGCGCCTGGCCGAGGCTTCGGGTGTGGAGACCCCGACGCGAGCGGATCTGGCGCGTTTTGACCGCCAAAGGAAGAACAAAAAGACGTCGAACGGCGACTGGAAGAACCCCCACGATCCCGACGCCAAAGTCACGCGAATGAAGGATGGGCGGACGCATCTGGCGCACAAAGCCGAGCATGCGGTGGATATGGAGACGGGTGCGGTTGTGGCGGTGACGGTGCAACCTGCAGACCGAGGGGACACGTCGAGCCTAGAGCGGACGTTGGATGAAGTCGCTGCGGTGCTGGAAGATGTCGTTGAGGATTCGGAGGCTGGCGATCACTTGAGCGAGAAAGTCCGTTCAGAGCTGGTGGCTGACAAGGGCTATCACAGTAACGCGGTCATGAAGGCACAGCGTCAAGGGAAGATTCGAACCTATATTTCGGAACCGGATCGAGGCCGACGCAACTGGTGCGGCAAAGAGGCGGAGAAGCAAGCGGTGTATGCCAACCGTCGACGGATCAAGGGTCGTCGAGGCCGCGAGCTGTCGCGGCGTCGAGGAGAGAAAGTAGAACGCACCTTTGCCCATTGCTACGAGACTGGCGGTATGAGAAGGACCCACCTTCGAGGTCACGACAACATCCGCAAAAGGTTGCTGATTCACATCGCGGGATTCAATCTTGGGCTGCTGCTTCGTCAAATGTATGGAGCCGGCACTCCACGGGCCCTTCAGGGCTTTCTTTCGGCTCTCGAACAGGGCTTTCGCGCCGTATATAGCTTGCTGAGCTGGCTTCTGCCGCACGAGAGCGGATATTGGCCACTAAGATCTTCGATCAGACCACCTGCGCCGGCTGGCCTCAATTTAGGCCACATTTTGTAGAAACGGACTTCTGCCACGGGCTGCTAGTAGGTTGGGCCTGCCATGCGGTGCTGGTTGTAATTACTATCCTTGGCGCATGGCAGATCCCATCACCTCGCAGACCTTCTCTAACTACCTCTGATCCTGCTGCTCGATGCGGCTCGCTGGCTGCTCGACGAGCGGCTGTTCTCGGCCCCCGGCAACCCGTGCTACGCCGGCCAGTGAATTCAGCATGTTCCTCGTCTTGGCCGTGCAGTTGGGCCGTCTCCGACCTCGGAGCTGGTTGGCGGGCAGCCCGGCGCTGGCGACCTGCTGCAATTCTCTGCGCTGCTATGCTGCGGACTTTCTTACGCACTCGTCGTTGCCAGATCTTCTCGCCATTAGCCAGGAGCCAGATATGCCGAAAGCCTCCGCCGTGGCCTTGTTGGGTTGTCTCTTATCGTTGGTAGCCGTCCGCTTGCCGGCCGAGCCAGCCCAAGGGAGGGTGATTAATGGCCCCGCCGCGGTGCTCGATCAGCGCCAGCGTCCCGCCCAGATCAACCGCTTGCTACGCGATCGGCTCGATCACTTGCTGCCGCGGTTGATGCGCCAGGCAGGGATCGACTTGTGGCTGGTGATCAACCGCGAATATGCTGAAGATCCGGTGTATTTCACCTTGGTGCCGGAGCCGGTGTTCGCCGCTCGCCGCACCACCATGCTGGTGTTTCATGACCGTGGCGTTGAGCGGGGCGTCGAGCGCCTGACGGTCAGCCGCTATCCGCTGGCGGACTTCTACGACAAGGTCTGGGAGGGTGGTGATTTGGAGCAGCAGTGGCAACGCCTCGGCGAGCTGTTGAGCGAGCGCCAGCCGCGTCGGATCGGTATTGATGTTAGCCGCCATTGGCCGGTGGCCGATGGCCTCACAGCTAGCTTGCGAGATCGCCTGCTCGAGGTACTGCCCGAGGGTTTCGAAGATCGCTTGGTGAGTGCCGAAGAGCTGGTGATCCGCTGGACCGAAACCCGCAGCGAGCTCGAGCTGGAGATCTATCCGCAGATCGTGGCGATCGCTCGCGGGGCGGTCGCCGAGGCTTTTTCCGCGCGGGTGATCACCGCCGGCGTGACCACCACCGACGACGTGGCCTGGTACATCCGCCGCCGCTTCGACGAGCTCGATCTGCCGATCTGGTTCATGCCCGATGTCAATGTTCAGCGCGCCGGCGAGCAGTGCGCAAAAGAGAGCGATTTCTGTGGCGAGGAGGGTCTGATTGGTCGCGGCGATGTGCTTCACACTGATGTCGGTATCTGCTATCTGCGCCTGTGCACCGACACCCAGGAGATGGGCTATGTTCTGCGCCTCGGCGAATCCACGGTGCCGGCCGGACTGCGGCACGCTCTAGCCACCGGCAATCGCTGGCAAGATCTCTTCACCGCCGAGTTCGTCAGCGGACGCAGCGGCAACCAAATCCTTGCCGCGGCCCGAGCCGCCACTACCGCCGCAGGTATCAACCACCGCATCTACACCCATCCGCTGGGCAACTTCGGCCACGCGCCGGGCCCCACTATCGGCATGTGGGACAACCAAGGGCCGACCCCGGTGCGCGGAGATTGGCCGCTTTACGCCAACACGGTTTACGCCATCGAGGGCAACGTCAAAGCCGAAGTGCCCGAGTGGGACGGCCAGCTGGTGCAGATCAAACTCGAACAGGACGCGGTCTTCGACGGTCGGCGGGTGATCTATTTGGCCGGTCGCCAAACCCGTTGGCATCTGGTGCGCTGAAGCGGCTAGCTGCTCCAGTCTTCAAGCTGTGAGCTTCTGACGCGCCTCACCTAATTCGGACTTCGACTGGCAACACAACCCCGATAGCGGCAGGTGCCGCCCCAAGAAAGTCCGAGTAAGCGGCACCGGCTGGCTAGCGATCGCAACCTAAGGGACTATCACCGACTGGTAGTCTTGAGGATTGATCACTGCTGTCCCGTTAACTTCCGACGATTACCAGTTGTCTTTCGTCTAGTCCTGGGATCGGCGGCGGCTCTCGTTTCAAGAGGGCCATGAGGTCGCGGCGCTCAAAGAGGTTCAATTGAAGGAGGCGCAAGGCCTCCCGTAAACTACTGGAAAGACGGTGCTTGTGCTTGATGAAAGCGAGCAATAGGTAGACGCACATGGCGATCCAAAGCTGAGTCAGCACGGCGTTGCGGCTGGTGCCGACGAAAGTCTTGATCTTCAGATTCTGCTTGATCCACTTGAAGAAGAGTTCAATTTGCCAACGTTCGTGGTAGATATCGGCAATGGTCTGAGGTGACAGGCGGAACAGGTTCGTCAAGAAATAGTAGATCTTGCCGGTCTCAGGGTCGCGATAGCCTACTCTCCGCAGAGGCATCGGGCAGTCACGACACGCCTTCACACCGGTCCATTCGATCGTTTGGTCGCTCATCAAACCCTTGGAACGATTGACTCTTCGACGTTCGGTCACGCGGTACTTGGCCCCGCGCTTCAGACGGGTCACAAAGAAAAGACCCTTCTCGCTCAGCTGACGAAACCAGCTGTAGCTGTTGTAACCACGATCACAAGCTACGATGCTTCCTCGTGGCAGCGTCAGGCTCTTGCAGCCCGCGATGTCACCTGTTTTTCCATCCGAGATCGCAACGAAGGCAGGCAAGTAGCCACCGTGATCCAACCCCACATGCAGCTTGATCGCTCCCTTGGTCGTACGAAACTTCGCCCATGGGAATATCGACAGACAGAGGTCTATCACCGAGGCGTCAAGCGAGAACAAGCGGTTCTTGAACCGGAACGTATGCTTGGGCGCCACTGCCTGAGCATGCCCCAGAAGTCTCCCAAATAGCTCTTCAAAAAGGAGATAGGGCTTCTCTTCGTTGATCCGTGCCAAGTTAGATCGCGACAGGACTCGGCAGCCGAGATGGTAGAGCTTGTGCCGCTGCGCTCGTAGATTGTCAACGATGTCGCGCAAGCTAGAACGCCCGGACAGCTGGGCCATCATCAGAGCCACCAGCTGCGACCAGCGGCTCGCAGTGCGGAACTGGCGACCGGCGTGGTGGCGTTTTGCGAGGGCCTCGAATTCATGTCTCGAAATCAGTTGCAGTAGCTGGGCGAAGACGGTGCTATGATGTGCCAAGGCTCAGATCTCCCTTTGATTCAGCCGTTTAGCGATGACTGATTCTATCAAGACCAGGGAGGTTTGAGCCTATTTTTCTGCGAAGTTAACGGGACAGCAGTGAGGATTGATACACCACACTTGATTGGGCTGGCTGCAAGTCCGCCAATCCAACAGGGTGGTTGGTTCTGTCTTGACCTCGAATTTCTCGGCGGCGGCACCCTGTGGATGGGTGTAGTTGTTGAAGTTCGACTTCAGCGTTGGCATCACTTGCAGCCATTCGCTGTAGTCCATGGGGGGGGAATTCATCGCTATATCTCAGCCAGCCATCGGCCGGGCAGCTGGCGATGTATTGGTTGCGGAGCAGCATCCAATCGCGGAGGTGTTTGAAGTGGTTGGTCGCCGGCCGGGGGGTGCCAATCATGGCTACGGCTTGCTGGTTGTTGAGCAGGGTGCTGTCGACCACGCGGATGGCGCTGGAGGAGATGCCCTGAACGCCGGTGACATTCCCTTCGAGGTGACATTCGGCGACCCAAGTGCTGGGGTCCACAACCGGGTTGGCCCACAGCGGCCAGGAATCGTTGGCTTCGAAGTAGATGCCCGCACCTTGGTTGTTGGTGATCGAGCAGCCTTCGATGGCCAATGCCTGATTCTCGTAGTCGAACCAAAGACCGTTGCCGTAGTTGCCGTCGGCGATGATGTCGACCACATGTCCTTGGGCAAGCTTGCGTACTTGGCACCGGTGGTGGCGTTGCCGATCACCCCGGCCTGGCGTCCGCGCCAGTTGTTGCGCGAAAACTCTTCGCCGATTACCGCGAAGTCGCGGGCGCTGCCCAGAGTCCAGAACTCCTGACATACCCTTTTTCTCAAATGTCCGGTTGAGCCTCTCCGGAGGTGTTCCGAGGCCCTGGGAAGGCCAGGCTCCGGGGTGGCGCCTTCTTGATCGCGAACCGCATCCGTAGCTCGGTGCCGGGGAAGTGGGTGGCGGTAGCGTTGAGTTCTTCGCAGACGGCGGCGATCGCCGCCGTCTTGTGGGGAGAGCTGAGCGGGTCGATGGAAAGGAGCAGCACGGTGTCGGTAACCTCCATATCGCCGCCGGCCGCGAAAGCGCTTTGGATCAGGGTGCGTCCCTCCTGCTCGGTGCGGCGGTAGTGGGGTGATAGGAGCCGGAGAAGATCACCTTCGGCCTGGTAGGCGACCATCTTGAGAATATCGGTGAGGTGCTTGCGCTCGACGGACAGCTTGATGACATCCGCTTCGACGACCTCTTGGACGGGGACGCGGACGGGGAGGGTCGCGCGCTGGTTCTCGAGTTCGGTGATCTGCTCTATCGCTGCCCGGACCCTGGCGGAGATGGCGGCGTTGGCGATCTTGAATCCGCGCATCGTGCGCCGCCGATCCTCGCGGTTTTCAAGAGCAGCGATCCCGATGTGGGCCCGGAGCTGCTCGAGATGTGCGTGAGCTTTGCGCAGCTCTGCATTGATCTTGCCGCGCTCGGGATTCGGCACATCGCGGGCGGCGTCCGCTGGCTCGGTGCCATAGTCCACCAGGGCATCGAGTGCGAATTCTTCGCGCAGGTATTTGAAGAAGTTCTCTTGCCTCCAACGATCGAACATGCGGTAGGCGACCTCGAGTGTGGAGAGGTCGCGGCGGGAGGTGATGATGGACGTCTGGTGGCCGTTGTCGCAGAGGCGGGTGACCTGGCGCAGGTACAGCCGCTTGCGCTTCTTCCTCGGGCCATACTCGAGGTAGATACGCTGATCGGCGAGGAGGTACTCGAGCTTCCGACCGTGGATCGTGTCCTTGATCTGCCCGAACTTGCTCAACGGCACCGGACGAAAGGGGGCCTTTCGGTATGTGAGGATGTCGAACTTCTTGGCGATGAGCTTCGCAAACAGCTTCGGGCTCCAACCCCCACGGTCGAAGACGACGGTGACTCGCCGGTCTCCGAGTAGCTTTCGTACCTCTTCGAGAATGAGGGGAAGCATCGTCGCAAGCCCCTTGTTGGCCTCGGTGGGGACCACGAAGAGAGGCTCGCTCTCAGCATCGTTGACCCAGTAGTCGGTGGTGGCCGGCATCGCGATCCGCATCCGCGCTACGTGTGTCTTGGGAATCTCTCGGCCACCGTGGTAGGCGCGCACATGCCCGTCCACGTAGAGGAAGCCCATGGCATGGCCCCTGGTGGCGACCCGGCGCTGAGCGAGGGCGCGACCGAGATCCGCGGCCAGGCCATGCGCGGCCAGCCGAGCGAGCTTGTTGCGCAAGGTTTTCACTTCCGGCGCTCGGTCGAGCCCGAGAAGCTGACCCAAATGCCGGGGTGAGCGCTCCTTGAGCCCTTCGGGTCGCTTGACCCGCAACAGTGCCATCAGCAGCAGGGTTACCAGAGTGGTGCGCAGCCCATAGAAGGCCGGCCCGATGCTGCCGTACAGCTCCTGCGCGATGGAGAGCACGCCGCTGTCCACCAGGGCGGGAATCGCCAGCAGAGCACCGGCGCCCGGTAGCTGGGTCGCCGCTCCGAAGATCGGCGCCGCATCATCGAGGAATCCCAGCCTCGCCAGCAGCCGATCGCTGGCGCGATCCGCTGGATCGAGGTCCAGCGAGAGGGGAACCTGATCTTGCTCGGACGCAGAAGCGGACAGTTTTGGGTCCGCAGCCGCTGGGTCACCGCCACCCTCAGCGTCGAGCGCAAGATCCGCAGTTTTCAGGGGGCCGTCGACCTGCTGCTCATCAGAGGCGGACAGTTTTGGGTCCGCACTCTCGAAGGGCATCGTCATCTGCACTACCGACCGCTCTTTCCAGCCCAGGCGCTTGGCGAGCTTGCGAACGGCCTTCTCATCGATGCCCAGCCGCCGGCCAATCTCGCGATTCGACACACCCTCGGCCTTCCAGCCGTTGACCGCGTCCAGGCGGCCCTGCGCTACCCGAGACTGACCCCGGGGAAAACCGCGCGGCCGGCCCAGAGCAGCCAGCCCACCTTCTTCGAAGCGGCGCTGATTCCGGCGCACAGTCCGCACATCACAAGCGAACGCAAGGGCCACCTCGCGTTGCTGTGCCCAGCCCAATTCAACGAGACTCACCATCGCGTGGGCCTCGCCTGTCCTGTCGCCGGCAGCGAAGTGAGCGAGCGGCATGCCGCTGACCACCACCACCCGATAGCCGCCCCTCTGCTGGAGGCGGCAGCGGTCGTTGATCACCACAACCCCATCGGGGACCCCGGCGTGGTCTGGGAACAGGACGGTGTGCTCGCTCGTCAGTGCCATGCTCGATCATGCCTCGGCACCGAAAAAAGCGGACAGTTTTGGGTCCGCACCACCTCTGAGGGGCGGTCCTGTGTTTTCAGAGGGTTAGGAGGGGTAGGTCAGGAGGTCTGGAGTCTCGCCGCCGATGCCGTTGTCGTTGGCTTGATTGCGCATCAACAGGATGTCATTGAGGGGATTGGGCGACTGTCCGCCGACGCCGAGGCCGTGGGAATTGTTCCAATCAAAGAGGTTCTCGAGCAGGGTCAGGCGCTGTGAGTTGAACAGCCCGACCGCGCTGCTGAGCATCGGGAAGCGGCAGTCCGGGGAGTCTTCGTTGCCCAGGCAGCCCCCTTGTTGGGCGATGTCGTAGGCGCCGGTGCTGTGTTGGAAATGCAGGCCGCGGAGCTGCCAGTCGTAGACGTAGTTCAACCACAGCAGCCGAGGTTGTACGGCGATCTCGACCTTGGCCTGATTCATGTTGACGCCGGGTGGCGGCAGAACGCGAATCGGGCAAGGGGCGGGTTCGGTGCATAGACCTGAAACCCAACGATTGTTTTCTTGATGATTGTAGCCGCCGTAGCCGACCCCGTCTTCGACCAGAAAGCTGCCCGGATCCATGTCGGCGGTGGCCTGCTCCTGGCGCAAGGGTTGGCCGTCGATGAAGACCATCTCAGCGCGCCGCATCAGTGGCAGCAGTTCTCCCCAATATGTACTCTTGCGGGCCAAGCCCCAATCGTGGAGCCAACTTTTCTGGGACGAATCGTTGACATAGAAGGTCTGGGTCGTCGAGGTGGAGGCATGCGCCGGGGTGAAGTAGGTCCACAGGTAGTCGCGGGGGGTGGTATCGAACCTGTTGTTGTATCGCAAGATAGGCGCTACCATCGGTGCCGTCCTTGGCGGATATTCTGAAAACTTTATTGACCGACGCTGAGTAGCCGAGGGTTGGCAGGTCCGGAATGAACTGGATGTTGACGTCGACCAGGCTCTTCTGCCAGATAGCCCGATTGAATCCTGAACCTTGCAACAACTCGTTGTGGCTGTTCTCGGTGATGGTGACGTTGTCGGGCAGCCAGACCCCGGACCAATCTTCGGAACCCGAGATCACCGCGCTATGGCGGGTTACGGACTCGACCACTACTTGGGCCAGTCCTGGTGGATTGATCACTCGTCCGTCGATGCCGTCATAGCCTTCGCGGTAGGTTCCTTCGCAGACCAGCACGGTGGTGTTGCGACCGCTTTCTTGGCGGTTGATGGCGGCGTCGATGCCGTCGTTGAATTTACAGAAGGGACCTCCCTGGCTGCCGTCCTGAGTGCCGTTCACAGTGCAGCCCGGACCATTGACAAAGAGCACCTCGGACGGCTCCCACGGGCTGACAAAACCCTGGTCACAGACCGAGCACTGCTTGGCGTCGACGTAATTCGGCCAGCATTGCTCGATCGGGTTACCGAGGTCGATGCATTTGAGGTAGGTCTGCCACAGGTACTTGCCCTTGGCGTTGCTACAGTCGGCCCGCTCGCTCTCGCACGCCTTCAGGCATTGCAGATCCTCGCTGCCGGTGCCGTAGCTCTGGATGGCAGCCGCCGCGCCGCAGAGTTCGGCGCAGTTGTGCTGCCAAGCGGCCGCCGGGGTGTTGGCCAGCAAGACGAGGAGGAGCCCGCAGAGGGGCAGGCCGGATAGCAAGAGGGGCTTTCTGGGGGACGGGGGCGAGATCATCGGTATTCTCCTAAGTGGGTTTTTTCGAGGCGGCTCCACCGCTGCTCGTCTCAATCCACGAGAATTCCGCGAACAGCCTGCCAAAAAAGATTGTCTACAGAGCCAGCCATGGCGAATGAACACCCACTTCCGGAGGTAGAGTTCGCTAGTGGAGAGTTCACCCAGTTGCCATGGAGAGTACGCATATGAAAAACACCCAAGAGAGTCGCCAGCTGCGGATTTGGCCGGCGGTGGTGATCGTCGCCTTGCAGTGGCTGTTAGCCTTCGGCATCGGCGCGGTGGCGCCGGGGACGCCGGCCAAGTTCTTCGGCATGATGGCCGGTCCACCGCTGGGCTTGCTGCTGCTCTTTGGGTGGTGGATGTTCGCCAGCCGGGCTCCGCGGGGCGAGCGTTGGATGGGTGTCCTGCTACCGCTGGCGGGGTTTGTGGCGGCTTTTGTCCTGGCCCATCGGTCGGCGACGACGGCGGTCTTTTCTTATGGCATCCCCGTCTTCTGCCTGCTTTTCTTGCTCTGGTCGGTGCTGGCTCAGCGTTGGCCGGGGCGACGACGGCGGCTCTCATTGATCGCTTTGATCTTGATTTCCACCCTGGGTTGGGCTCTGCTGCGCAGCGCGGGAGTTGATGGCGACATGGCGATCGATCTTTCCTGGCGCTGGAGTCAGACTGCCGAGCAGCGTCTGTTGGCGGCTGATTTCGAAACCGGCCCGGCCGTGACCGCCGACGATCCGGCTATTGGTTCAGGCACAGCGGCTTGGCCGGGCTTCAGAGGTGCGGCCCGAGATGGGGTGGTTTCCTCACCGCGTATCGCCACCAACTGGTCTGCCACACCACCAGAGCAGCTGTGGAAGCAGCCGGTGGGTCCCGGTTGGTCGTCTTTTGCCGTCGCCGGAGAGCTGATCTTCACTCAGGAGCAACGCGGTGAAGAAGAGATCGTGGTGGCCTACCGGGCGGCCACTGGCGACAAGGTTTGGCAGCACGCGGATTTGGTCCGCTTCTGGGAACCGATGGCTGGGGCCGGGCCTCGGGCAACGCCACAGATCGAGGGTGGTCGGCTGTTCAGCCTGGGAGCCACCGGCATTCTCAATGCCCTCGATGCCGCAACCGGGTCGCTGATCTGGTCCCGTGACGTGGCCACGGACAGCGGAGCGGCGGTCCCCGAGTGGGGCTTCGCCAGCTCGCCGCTGCGGATCGACGACCTGGTGGTGATCTACACCGGCGCCGGTGATGGCAAGGCGGTGGTGGCCTACGGCGCCGAAGGTGGCGAGCCGAGGTGGTTCGCGGCGGCGGGAGCACCGAGTTACAGCTCTGTGCACGAGTTGACTTTGCAGGGTGTTCGCCAGTTGTTGATCCTCACCGGTGGCGGTGCCACCAGCCTGGCGCCGGCCGATGGGGCAGTGCTGTGGCAGCACGAGTGGCTGGCGGTTCTCGGCGGCGCGCGGATCGTGCAGCCGGTGGTGACCGCCGCTGGAGATGTGTTGATCGGCACCGGTCTCGGCCAGGGGCTGCGCAGCCTGGCGGTCGAGCATGACGCTGGTGGCTGGCATACTGAGGCGCGTTGGACGAGCAAGAGGCTGAAGCCTTATTTCAACGACTTCGTGGTTCATCGTGGGCATATCTATGGTTTCGATGACCGCATCATGAGCTGCTTGGATGTCACTAACGGCGAGCGCAGGTGGAAGGGGGGCCGCTACGGCAGTGGCCAGCTGCTGTTGCTCGCCGATCAAGATCTGCTGCTTGTGCTCTCGGATCGCGGCAAAGTGGCGGTGGTCGCGGCCACTCCGCAGGGCTTCTCCGAGTTGGCAAGCCTGCAAGCCATCGCCGGCAAGACCTGGAACCACCCGGTAATCGCCGACGGTGTGCTCTATGTGCGCAACAGTGAGGAGATGGCAGCCTTCCGCCTACCGCTGGAGCAGGGATAGCGCTCGTCTTCTAAGGGATCAACCCGGTGGTGGATGAGCGCCGGTGAGCCAGCGCCAGATCGAGAATCTGTCGGGCGTCTTGGCGGCCCGGATCCTGCCGCCGGTCAGCGTCTCGCCAGTTCGCTCAGCACAGGCTCAGTGGCAGCAGCAGAGCGACCCAAGCCAGGCGGCGAAATCGCTTTGCCAACTTACTGCGACCGCGATGACCAGCGGCCGCGCGACTTCTAGGACCCTAAGAGCCGCGCCGAATGAGGCGCAAGCCAGCGCCGCCAGAATCGCCGACAAGAGGTTGGCGAGGAAAGCCGTAGAACCCAGTGGAACCCAGCGGGTAAAGGCGTGATTGAGCAACAGGTAAGCGGGGTAGCCGGTGGGGTGAGGGGTTCCCAGATGCCTACCCAAGAATTGGAATTTCACCGTGTCACTCGAACCCCCGATCCCGGGTTGCAGGGTCGGCGCGTCGACGGCCGGTCTCGGTCACGCCTTTTCGCTGCTGCGGGTCGAGGCGCTAGGATGCAGTGGTGAATTCACCGTCACTCCCCTGGTTAGGCCAACTGCTGAAACGCTGCCGCCCTCTTTCCGTGCTGTGCTTACTGGGTGGTATTGCACTGGTCTCGGCCGGCCCTGGTGTGGCGACAAATACGGTTTCGAACCTGGCGCTGGGTGAGACTCAAGAGGGGGAAATCAGCGCCGCCGAGGTCCAAACTTGGCAGATCCAGCTTCCTGGTTCGGCCGCGGTCTTGCTGCGGGTGGAGCAGTTGGGGGTTGATCTGACGGTGGCGATCAGAGATCCGCAAGGGACGCCGCTGCTGGCGATCGACAGCCCGGTCGATCGGCTCGGCGAAGAGGTAGCGCTGCTGGAAGCCATGGAGGCTGGTCTCTACCGGATCGAGATCAGGGCTCGCGAGCTTGGTGCGCCGCCGGGGCGCTACAGCCTGCACGCCGAATCGCTGTCGGGCGACGATCGCCGCTTGCCTGCCTGGCGGCAGATGACTCGGGCTGCTGCTGGCTATCGCGTGGGAGGCGCGGAGGGGATGCAAGCAGGGGTTGCCGCCTACCGGCGAGCACAGCAGCTGTTTGCCGCCACGATGGCCCGCCGGCCCGCGGCTGAGGCTGCGTATCGAGCCGCGGTGCTGCTGCGTTTGGTGGACGACACGGCGGCGGCGGTGGACCTCGCTAGCCGCGCTCTGGCCATGTGGCTAGCACTCGGCGAGGAGGCGCGGATGGCGGCCAATGCCTGGAATGAAATCGGCCTCGACCGCTGGGCTTTAGGCGAGGTCCCGGCGGCTCGTTCCGCGTTTCAGAGCGCGCTCGAAATCTACCGCCAGCAGGGCGAACGCTATGGCGAGGGCGCGGCCTTGGCCAACCTCTGCCTGATGGATCTGGTCGCTGGTGATTTGCGGGCCGGCTTGCATTGCTACCAGCAAGCGTTGCCGATCTTGGCTGAGGTGGGTGCGGTCGAGCTCGAGGCGGCAGCCCAGATCAGTGCCGGCCGAGCTTGGCAGGTGCTAGGCGAACTCGATCCCGCCCGCCGCAGCTACCGTCGAGCGTTGGCGATGATGGCGGCAGCTGGCAATCGTCGCGGCGAGGCGCAAGTGCTGAACAACCTGGGTGTCTTGCAGCAGAGTGCTGGTCAGCTGGAGGCTGCGCTGGGGGCTTTTGACCGTTCGCTGGAGATCTTTCGCCAGCTCGGCGAACGTCGTTGGCAGGCGCGAGTGCTGAACAATCTAGGTTTTGCTTACCAAGAACTCGGCGAGCCTCGGCGTGGCCTGGTGTTTCTCCAGCAAGCGCTGGCCGGCTGGCGGCAGGTGCAGGACCGTCGTGGTGAGATCCAGACCCTGTCCAACTTGAGCCGGGCGCGGCTCGACCTTGGCGAGCCGGTGCCAGCGATCGAGCTGTTGCGCCAGGCGCTGGTAGAAGCCCGTGCCCTCGACGACCCGCGGGCTGAAGGGATTGCCCTCTACGAGCTGGCGCGGGCTACTGCCGAGGTTGAAGGGCAGCTTTCGCGGCGGCCTCTGGAGCTGTTCGATGCGGCGTTGCTGAAACTCGCCGCAGCTGCCGAGCGGCGCACCGAGGCTGCCGCCTTGCTGGAGCGGGGCGAGCTGCGTTTGGCACTGGCTGAACCGGCTGCCTCGGCGGCCGATATCGAGCGGGCGCTCGGCATCGCCCGCGACATCGGCGACGGTGCTGCCGAGGCTCGCGGTCTCTACTTGGCGGCCCGTCTCGACCGTGCTCGTGGTCATCCCGAAGGGGCGCGACAGCGCCTCGAAACGTCGATTGAGATCATCGAGGGCCTGCGCACTCGAATCAGCCATCCGCAGTTGCGCGCCATCTTCGCCAGCGTGCAACCGCGGGCCTACGAGCTGTTGGTCGATCTGACCATGGCGGAGCATCGAGCGGCGCCGTCGGTGGGCCACCACCAGACCGCGTTCGAGATCAGCGAGCGCGGCCGAGCCCGTGGTCTCGCGGAGCTGCTGGCCGAGGCCCGCGCGGATCTTGGGCTAGGGGTCGATCCAGCGCTGCAAAAGCGCCGCCGAACTTTGCTCGAAAAATTGAACGCTCGCGCCGAGCGGGCGCTCCAGGGGCGCTCCGTGCTTGACGACGGAATTGCCGCTAGTGCTGAGCAATCTGAACTCCTGCGTCAGCTCGATCTGATAGAGGCTGAGATGCGTCAACGGCGGCCGGCTTTCTCGGATTTGACCCGCCCCGAGCCGCTCACCGTCGCCGAGGCGCAAGCGCAGCTAGTGGACCAGGATGGCGCCACGCGGATTGACCAGCCAGGTCCGTTGCTGCTGGTCTATAGCCTAGGGGAGCAGAGGAGTTTTCTCTGGGCCTTGACTTCTGAGTCCTTCGCCAGTTTCGAGTTGCCGCCCCGACGAGTTCTAGAAGAAGCGGTGCGGCAGCTCTACCCCCGCTTGTCGACCCTTTCGCCGGCGCAGCGGCCCGCCGAAATCAGAGCGGCGGCCAAGCTGAGCCGTCAGTTGCTCGGGCCGGTGGCTGATCTGCTGGCAGATCGGCAGCTGGTGATCGTCCCTGACGGCGCCCTGCATTACTTGCCCTGGGCGGCTTTGCCACGACCTGGGGGCAGCGCCGACGCACCGCTGCCAGCGTTGGTCGAGAGCCAGCCGCTGGTGCTGTTGCCGGCAGCACGACTGCTGGTGTCTCTGCGCCGCGACCGCAAGCCGCGAACAGCAGCGGCCAAGCGCATCGCGGTGCTTGCCGATCCGGTGTTCGACGCCGCCGATCCAAGGTTGGCCAGGGTTCTCGACAAGCCTGCGGTCGCCACCATTGCCGAGCCGTCAACCGCAGTGCAGCGCGACGGCTTGGCCCGTCTGCCATGGACTGCCGCTGAGGCACAGGCGATTGTCGAGCTAGTGCCGGCAGATCAGCTTTGGGTCGGACTGGGGCTTGCCGCTAATCGTCAGCAAGTGCTCGCCGGTCTGCTGAGTGACTACGCGGTGGTGCATCTGGCGACTCACGGCATTCTGGACACTGAGAATCCAGTCCTGTCGGGCTTGGTGTTGTCGCTGGTCGACTCCCAGGGCCAGCCGCAGCGGGGCTTCTTGCAACTCGCCGACATCTATCAACTACGTTTAGCGGCGGACTTGGTGGTGTTGTCGGGTTGTAAGACAGCGCTGGGCAAGGAGATTCACGGCGAGGGACTGGTCGGGCTGACTCGAGGGTTTCTCTACGCTGGTGCCTCGCGGGTGGTCGCCAGCCTGTGGCGGGTGGAGGACCGCGCCACCGCCGAGTTGATGAGCCGGTTTTACCGGGCGTTGTGGCGGCAAGGGCTCGATCCGGCATCGGCCCTACGTGCTGCGCAAATCTCGATTCGAGCTGAGCGGCGCTGGCGTGATCCATATTTCTGGGCCGGGTGGGTGCTGATCGGTGATTGGCGCTAGCTTCGGTCCGAGAAAGTACCCTGCCAGGGTGCGATCGATCGGTCTCCCGTCCCACAGAGTGATTGAGAACACGGGTCAGATTCGGTCCCAGAACAACAAGGAGAGTGCCATGACCTTGAGTGATTACGTAGGTAGCTACTGTGTGCGGACTGCCAATTTGGGAGTTCCAGTGGGTTGGATTTACGCCGGGCCGTCAGTGGTGGTGGGGCAGATGGTGGTGATCGCCAGCAGTGGCGAGGACAAAGCGATCGTCACCATCGACGGTCAAGACTTCGACTTCGACTGGTCGGACGCAAGCCAGACTCTGCAAAGATCGTTCGATGTCATCGCCGCCCCACCGGGATCCTCAGCGGAATTCCTACCGGCCCTCAACCAGATCTCCCTGATCGAAAATGGCAAATTCAAAGCGATCTACGCCGCCAGCATAGCCGGCGATCCACAGCAGGTCGGGGTTTGGGGCGCGGACAACGGCGGCGGCTGAGAATGCCCTGAGCGTCCTGGTCGCGGATCGGCCGCGGATCGAGTTGGGTGCTCGGTTACAATGGCGGCTCATGACTGGCAAGGCTCATGACTGGCAAGGCTCATGACTGGCAATAAAGTGCTGTCCGGACAGTCTTCGCCGCCGCTTGCGGCAGCGGGGCCTGAGTCGCTAGTGAGTCGGATCGAGGCCGGAGACCCGCAGGCCGAAGAAGACTTGGTGGTTCGCTATGGGCGCTCCGTGGCACTGCTTCTGCAACGGCATACTGGCGGCCGACCGGAGGCCGAGGATCTCTTTCAGGACACTTTTGCGGTGGCCCTGACCCAACTGCGCCGGGGCGAGTTGCGACAGCCGTCACGGCTGCCTGGATACCTCGCCGGCATCGCCCGCAGCTTGGCCATCGAGCAGTACCGCAAGGCTGCGCGGCGCAAGACCGAGCCCAACACCGAGGCGGTGGACGGCCGGGCGAAGGCGCCCGCCGGGCAGCTCGGCGAGTTACTCAGCTCGGAAACCGCCAGCCTGGTGCGCCGTCTGCTCGATGGGCTGCGTAACGAGCGTGATCGCGAGTTGCTTTTCCGCTTTTATGTTGCTGAGGAAGAACGTGGCACGATCGCCGCTGACTTTGGTCTCGACAGTCTGCAATTCAATCGCGTCCTGCACCGAGCACGGCAGCGCTACAAGACGCTTTATTTGGCCCACCAAAACGGTTTGGACGGCCAGCGACGGACCTTCCTAAAGGTCGCTAATATTCTTCTTCTGCTGACCTTGGTGCGGGCCCTTGGAGATCCTCGGTGATGGATCACGGTTACATCGAAGAGCAAGCGCTGATCGAGCGCTACTTTCGTGGTGATTTGCCAGCTGTCGAGGAAGCAGCTTTCGAACAACACTTCTTCGCTTGTGAGCGCTGCCAGGGCGAGCTCGAGGTGGCGCGGGAAATGGGGCGTGGACTGAAGGCGGTGGCGGCTCAGCAGGCGGTCCGACCGGCCGTCGTGTCAGGAGCTGTACTCGGTTGGCTGGCCCGCCGCTCGGCTCTCCAGCTGGGTCTGCTGGCGGCGACTCTGTTGGCGGCCTTGGCCCTACCCCTGTTGGTTTTCTATGGCCAGCAGCGCGAACTCGACGAGCAGCTACTCGCCGCCCATTCCACCACTCAAGAACTGCGGCAAGACCTGGTCGATGAACGTCAGCGAGCCAACCAGGCCAGCCAGCGTCTGGTCGTTTCCGCGAGTGATTGGCAAGCACAGCGTCAGCAACTCGAGGAGAAGCTCAAGGAACTCGCTGCCAGCGAATCACCAGCTACGGGGCTGTCCCAGCCGCTGGTCGACGCGGCGGTCTACCTGCTGGCCGCCATGCGTGACTCGGCGGCGCGGCCAGTGGTGGTTGTGCGCCGGCCGAGCGCTGCGGAGGGCGCCTTCAGCTTGGCCGTCGATGTGGGTGCCGCTGCCTACGATAGCTATCGCGTAACCATTGTCGATGGTGATGGCGAGCGCCGTTTCGAGCGTGCAGGCTTGAAGCTCAACGTCCTGGAAGTGGTGATGGTCACTTTCCCCGCTCGCTTCCTCTCGCCGGGCGACTATCGCCTCGAGCTTGCCGGT
Source organism: Candidatus Multivoradales bacterium (assembly GCA_965248925.1). Classification (GTDB taxonomy): domain Bacteria; phylum Acidobacteriota; class Thermoanaerobaculia; order Multivoradales; family J023; genus CBDFLE01. Next base: position 5,094,182 of record CBDFLE010000006.1, read on the forward strand.
CGCGAGCCTGGTGGCAAGCTCACGGTGTTGGCGAGCCACCGTTTTCGCGTTGCCGGGGATTCTTGATCACCCGCTGCTTGAAGTTTCTCTTCGGGGGCGTTGCCCTGGCCTTTTTGCCGCTAGAATCGCCTTCATCCGGGCCGGCTCTGCTGCTGGCCCAAACCTTCGAACCGCTAGTTGTGGGGACACACGATGGACTTTTCGCTCGATCACATCGTTACCTTGGGGCTTCTGGTCCTGCTTCAGGCGGTGCTTGGCTTCGACAATCTGCTCTACATTTCGCTCGAATCGAAGCGCGCCCCGGCCGACCAGCAGGCGCGGGTTCGGCGGCTCGGCATCGGTTTGGCGATCGGCTTGCGGATCGTCCTGCTCTTTGTGCTGATCAAGCTGATTGCGGTCTTCGAGAAGCCGGTGTTTGGTCTCCATTGGTCGGGTGTGGCCGAGGGTGAATTCAACATTCACAGCTTGATAGTGCTCCTTGGCGGCGCTTTTATCCTCTATACCGCGACCAAGGAAATCCTCCACATGATGAAACTAGAGCACGATGGGTACGCCGCGGCTAGCGCCACATCGGTGGGCAAGATCATCTTCTGGATCGTCGTCATGAACCTGGTGTTCTCGTTCGACTCGATTCTCTCGGCGATGGCTTTGAGCGATGTTTTCTGGGTAATGGCGACGGCGATCGTGATCAGTGGCTTGCTGATGATCTGGCTCAGCGATCGCGTGGCGACCTTTCTGCAGAAGAATCGCATGTACGAGGTTTTGGGCCTCTTCGTGCTCTTCGTCGTCGGTATCCTGCTGCTCTCCGAGGGCGGCCACCTGGCCCACTTGCAGCTGTTCGGCAATCCGGTGACGCCGATGACCAAGACCACCTTCTACTTCGTCATCGGTGTCCTGGTGCTGACCGACATCGTCCAGTCGCGCTATCAGAAGAAGCTGCTGCGCGAACAGTCCTGAAATCGGGCTGCGAAGCCGGTCTAGGGGAATCTGGATATCGAAGCGGTCTCTGAATGTCGGCCTTGGCACTCTTGGGGATCCCTCGACGATGGCAGTTTTCAATCGATGGACTCTCGGCGGCTTCCCAAGCCTAGCTTGCCCGAGTCGGCGGCGATGGGCCGTGGGCAGCGAGGCCTGAATATTCCGGCGGACTGGTCGAAAGACCTGGCCCGCGGGCCGGAGCTTGCTGGGCTTGGTCGGGGCGGATAGGCTGATTGCCGTCAGAGTCAACGGGGTTCGCTCAAGTTTCGAGATCTATTGGGAGCGAACGGTGACTCATTTGCTGGAGCTTCTTCTGGCTCATTTGCGTCGCCGGTCGGATCAGCAGGACGTAGTGGATAAGGGGCCCACATTTCGGTAGCCTAGAGGTGAAGCGTTGGAGCCCCTCCTCCAAGACCCTCTCGGAGAGGTCATGTCGGTACCCAGCAGCATGAGAAAAATCCTCAAGAGCCTCGGTACTTTAGGTCGACAATCGGTCAGTGTCGCGTCGAGTTCCTTGGTCGAAGTAGGGCCGATGCCTCCGCGCCAGACTTTGCCTTGGAAGATTCGTGCGACCCGGCCCGAGGTCAGCCTGCTATTCCGGGCGGCGGATAACCGCGAGTTTATCCGCCAGCCTGACCTGCGCCAGGCTTATCGTCAGGAGACGATCAGCTTTCCTTGGCGGGCAGGAGTCCTGCTGATGCTCGACAACCTGACGGTGGCCCATGGCCGGGAGCCGGTCGAGGGCGATCGCAAAGTGGCGGTCGGCATGTCGGAGCCCGGTAGTTGGAGCGGGTTGGGATGAGCTTGGCGAGGGGCTGGCGCCGGCCGATCTTTTGGCTGGCAATGATGCTCGGCCTACTTGCCTTGTTCGAGTTGAGTTCACTCCTGGGGCTGCTGATTCTCGGGGAGTCACCGTTCAGCGTGGCGCGGAGCCGGGGAATGCTGCTCAGCGGGGTCGTTAACCTGGAGTCACCGCGTCGAGTGCGTTCGGTGCTACACCCTCTTATTGGTTACGTCCGTGAGGAGACCGGCGCGGGAGCAGCAATGCCGGGACCGAGCCTCGAAAGAGCCCGGTCGGTTTACGGCACGGTCAATCGCGATCCGGCTGTGCCACGGCGGGGTGCCGGGCAGGTGATCGTGGCGTTGACCGGCGGCTCGGTGGCACAGCAAGTAGCCGATCTCGGCGGTGAAGTGCTGGTGCGGCGCTTGCAGAGGTCGCGGCGCTATGCCGGCAAAGAGGTGCTCGTCGTGAGCCTCGCGGCCGGCGGTTTCAAACAACCGCAACAGCTGATGGGTTTGCAGTACTTGTTGGTTCTCGGTGCTGAGATCGATGTGCTGGTCAACCTCGATGGTTTCAATGAGGTGGCGCTGCATCCGTTCGAGAACGCACCCAGCCGGACTTTCTATGCCTACCCCAGACTGTGGCAAGCGATGACCGGCATCCTCTATCGCGACAATGCTCGGATCCTCGGCAAGCTTGCTTTCTTTCGCTCTCTTAGACTCCGCTGGGCAGCCTACTTCGAGCAATCATTCGGCGGTCGTACAGCCTCTGGAAACCTGCTTTGGGAAGTTGGGAACCGGATGATCGATCGACGGGTTCTCAAGGCGGGAACGGCCTTGAGGTTGATCGAAGAACAGCAAGCCCTGGCCGCAGGCGCCGGCCCGCCGACCGGCGAGGCGCAGATGTACCAGCAATTGGTCGAGCTGTGGACAGAAGCCTCAATGCAGTTGGATCGGCTGTGTCGGGCCAACGGAATTCGCTATTTTCATTTTCTGCAGCCCAATCAGTACGTTGTCGGCTCGAAGCCGATGAGCGCCGAAGAACGCTCGCTGGCCATCTCTGAGGGACAGGGGTATCGGGTGGGCGCTGAGTTCGGCTATCCCTTGCTGATCGAGGCGGGCCGCAGCAAGCTGCAGGGTGCGGTGGCCTACACCGATCTGACAATGCTCTTCGCCGAAACTCGAGAAGTGGTCTATACCGACGACTGCTGCCACTTCAATCGCCGAGGGGTGCGAAAAATCGCCCAGCGGATTGCCGATGAGATCCTGCGCCTCTGATCAGGCTTGGGTACCGTTGGACCGGAGCCGTCGGCCCGCCCGAGTCGGCGGCGATGGGCCGCGGGCAGCGGGGCCTGAGTATTCCGGCGGACTGGTCTAAAGACCTGGCCCGCGGGCCGGAGCTTGCCGGGCTTGGTCGGGGCGGATAGGCTGATTGCTGTCAGAGTCAAGTTCTTCCACTCCGCATGCCTGAACATCTAGCACCTGGTGACCTCGCGCCCTGCGAGTGACCGGGAAAGAACTCCCTGACAGTGCGGGCGTCCGCGCCCTGGGGGATCGAGTCATGGTGGCGAAAAGAAGCTGGAAGAGAGCCCTGCTGCCCGCCCTGGGCAAGCTGACGCTGCTGGCAGTCGGCTTCGGCGTAGGGTTGTTGATCGCAGAAGTTGGAGTGCGGCTGATCGCTCCCCAAGCACTCTGGCAATGGCATCCCGGACCCTTCGTTGAAGACGGCGAAGGATTCTTTCGTTTGCGCCCTGGGCTGCACAGTGAGTCGAAGAACCGGGTCGAATTCGAGCACCAGGTGGAGGTCAACGCGGCGGGACTGCGGGGACCCGAGCTGGAGGCCAAGGCTGCGGGGGAATGCCGCATCCTGGCAATTGGCGATTCCTTCACCTTTGGGGTTGGTGTCGAGGGTGCCGAGGTCTTCCATCAGCAAGCAGCGCTGAGGCTCCGCCAGCAGGGAGTCTCGGCGACCACTCTCAACGGCGGTATTCCGGCGATTGGTGTACCGCAGGCAGTTCGCTGGCTGCGCCGACACGGGTTGAAGACCGAGCCCGATGTGGTGTTGCTCTCGTTCTTTGTCGGCAACGATCTGCAGGATGCCAGCTCACGGAACGAATGGGTGATCGACGAAGGACAGCTGGTGATTGGCGCGCGGACCAAGGGGTGGAAGCGATGGTTCTATCGCAACTCCCATCTCTACGTGCTGTTGAAGAAGTCGCTTTCCGCCAGGCTGCTGGCGCGGTTTGGGCTGCGGGAGCCTTGGAGTCTGCGCAGTGCGCGAGATAGTTTCGCGGTGTACCAACTGGCTCCGTCGCAGTTGATCGAAGAGGGGCTGCGAAATACCGACCTGGCTCTCACCGAATTGGTCGAGCTAGCAGAGGCACATGGTTTTCGGCTAGTTGCGATGCTGATTCCAGACATTCTCCAAGTGGATGACCAGCGTTGGCAGTCGGCTTTGCGGCAGCTTGAGCTAGCGCCGGCGGATTATCATCCGCGGCGGCCGAGCACAATTCTGCAAGATCTGTTCGCCAGCCATCAGATTCCGTTTCACGACCTGACAGATGCTTTCGATGCTGGCTTCGATGCTGGCGAGGCGCTCTACTTTCCAATCGACCGTCATTGGACACCAGCCGGACACCGGCTGGCGGCAGCGGAAATTGTCGACCAATTGCTCGTGGCAAACGAGGTTTGCAGCTCAGCCGCAAGCGCTGCCGAAGCGCCAGTAGGTCAGGAGCCTCCGGTCAGCGACTCGACTGGCTGAGGATGAAGGAGTTCGGGTTGTTGGCAATCTCCTCGGCGCCCAGGCCGGCTGTGGTGAGCAAACTCCCGACTGCCTTCTGCCCTACTCTGCTTGCTGCCCTTTCGCTCTCCCATTCCTCTTGATACGGAATTTGGCGTGCGCTGGAGCGGAAATCGTTCTCTGATAACCCGGCATGAATTCTGTGGGAAAGTGAAATTCTACTAGTCAAGATATTCTTGCTCGAACGCCCGCCTTCGGTAGTCTAAGAGAAGAGCCGTTGGAGCCTTCCTTCTAGACCTTCTCGGAGATTTCATGTCAGCCCCCAGCAACAAGCAGAAGAGTCTCAAGAGCCTCGGTAAGCTACGTCGGCGGTCGGTCCGCATCACGTCGAGTTCGTTGGTTGAGGAAGGGGCGATAGATCCAGGTCAGACCCTCCCCTGGAAGATTCACGCTACCCGACCCGATGTCAGCCTGCTGTCCTGGGCAGCGGACCACCGCGAGCATATTCGTGAGCTCGTCCTGCGCCACGGAGGGGTTCTTTTCCGCGGTTTCAAGGAACGTGGAGTAGAAGACTTCGAGAGCCTGATTGGCGTCGTCTCCGACAAGCTCTTGGAATACAAGGAGCGCTCTTCGCCGCGCAGTCAAGTCCAGGGCAACGTCTACACATCGACCGACTATCCGCCTGATCAGGAGATCTTTCTGCACAATGAGAACTCCTATCAAAGCGGTTGGCCGCAGAAGATTTTTTTCTTTTGCTTGCGGTCTGCGACAGAGGGGGGAGCGACGCCGCTAGCCGATTGCCGTCAGGTGTTTCAGCGGCTGGCGCCGGAGATTCGCCAGCGCTTTGATGATTTGGGTTGGATGTATGTGCGCAATTTCGGCGATGGCTTCGGCTTGTCGTGGCAAACAGTTTTCCAGACCGAGGATCGCGCGGTGGTCGAGGCCCATTGTCGTCGCAACGGAGTTGCGATCGAGTGGAAAGATGGGGGCCGGCTTCGTACCCGTGCCATCCGCCCGACGGCTTTGCGCCATCCGCAATCCGGCGAACTAACTTGGTTCAACCACGCGACGTTCTTCAACATCTCGACCTTGGCGCCGTCGATTCGTGAGGCTTTGCTGGGAGAATTCGCGATCGAGGACGTTCCCGCTCACACTTACTATGGCGACGGGACAGCGATCGAAAGCGAGGTTCTGGACGACTTGCGGCAGGCCTATAGCCAGGAAACTACCCGCTTCTCCTGGCAGGAAGGGGATCTGCTAATGCTCGACAACCTGACGGTAGCTCATGGCCGGGATTCTTTCGCCGGCGACCGCAAAGTGGTCGTCGGCATGGCCGAACCTGGTAGTTGGAGCGAGTTAGAGTGAGCTGGTGGGCTCTCCGGCCCCTTCTATAGCCAGGCGATGTAGTAGCTCAGCTGTCTCTTCAGCGGCTTCTTGATTGCCCTGCTGGCGATGGTAGCGCTCGAGCAAGACGGCGTCGGCGTGGGTCCAAACGCCGCCCTGGGCGAGGTGAATGTGGGCGAAGAGTTCTTCCACTCGGTCCTCGGCCCCTTGCTGGTCGAGCAAGAGGCGGATCAGCAAGCTGACCGATGGCAGGTGCAGCGAGCGTCCGCCACAGGCTCCCGAGCAGCAGCTGCGAACTTCGCTGTCGAGCAAGCTGATGGCCTCGGCTGGCCGCTCGAGACGGTCGAGGACCCCAGCTAGTCGTTGGGTGAAGTCCTGCTGGGCTGGGAAGCGGCGATGGGCGTTGGCGAGAAACTCGGCTGCTTCGGGCCAGCGCTCTGAACTTTGCAGAGCAGCGGCATAGGCGGCGGTGAGCGCCGGGTCGAAATGCTGTGGCGGGCTGATCTCGGCGAGCCGGGTCAGCACGGCTTCGGGTTCACCGGCGGCGAGTTGCGCTTCGCTCCACAGGGTGGGCAGAGACAGGGCGCCTGCGTGATCGAAGGGTTCGACTCCGAAGACCTCCCAAACAGCTTCGAAATCAGCCCGAGCCCCTACCCCATCTCCCTGCAGCAGCCGGCAACGGCCGCGTTCCAAGCGCAGGGCCGGCTCGCTCGGAAACTGCTCGCAGAGAACCTCGAGGGTTTCGGCAGCGGTGGCCGTGTCACCGGTATTGAGGGCAACCCAGGCGGGCCGAAAAGCTTCCGGCAGCCGTTGCCAGAGGCCGACCACCTCGTCGACTAACGAGTCGAGCAGGGCGTGGTAGTGAGCCTCGAATTCGATCTCCGCCGCCGGTCGATCGTCGGCCGCGCGGTCGGCAAGGGCCTGCGCTTCGGTCGTGGCAGCGGCTTCCGCTTGCTCGTCGATCCGTCGCTGAAAAATCCTAGCTCGCTGCTTCAAGGGGCGGCGGATGTCGATGTCCGAAGCTCGTTCCAGCGCCACCTGGGTGTAGTCCAGGGCCTCTTCCCAAAGTTCTGCTCGCTCGGCAACGTCGACCCGCTCGATGGCGATGGCAAGCAGCCGCGCGTCGGCCTGATCGGCGAGCTCGCGGGCGCGCTCTTGCAGCCGTCCTTCGCTGCGATGCTCTACTCGCCGCGCCAGCGCCAACGCTCGCGATGGGTCGTCTCGCTTTAGCAATTCGCTGGCTTGCACCAGCAATGCCGCTGGATCGCGGCCAAACAATCGTCCAAGAAGGCTCATCGATCTGGATCTCCAAGGTAAGCGAGAGGTTTGCTCTGGCAGCGACAATAGTGCTGCTGGCTGGCCTTTACAACAATTTTACCCGGCCGGGTTCGGCCGTCGCCGAGGCCGCAAAGAGTATGACCAGTGCGCCTCACCGCAGCATTTCGAGGTCTGGGAGGAAGTAGCCGCTGGCTGACGCCGAGGATTGTAAGCAGCGGTGGCAGAACTCCGGCCGAGGAGTCTGCGTAGCAGCTGGTATCGTCCGCCAGTGGCCTGATTCCAACCCCTCCCAAGGAGCCCATATCGTGACGTCTTTGGCCCGGTCTGTGCCCCAGTCCAATCCGATCTCCGAGTCTGCCGCAGAATCGCCCTATCGGCACGAGGCTCCCCGGCGTTCGTTTCTGCGCGAGCAGGCTACCTTGGCGCGTTTGGCTTGGCGGACTCTCACCGAGATCTCCCCCCGAGCACTGCTCAAGATGCTCTACCTCTATGCCGGCAAAGGGGCGGCGGCGGTGTGGGCTTACAAACGGCGATTGGCCAAGGGCGAGCTGTACCCGCCTTTCTTGTTCATCGCCGTCACCAACACCTGCAATCTGCGCTGCCACGGCTGCTGGGTCGAGAAGGAAGGGCAAGCTCATTTCCTCACCGACCAAGATCTCGACCGGATGATCGTCAGCGGCAAGCGGCAGAAGTCCTACTTCTACACCCTGCTCGGTGGTGAGCCCTACCTGTTCAAGGGCATTTGGGAAGTCTTTGAGCGGCATTCGGATTGCTATTTCCAGACCATCACCAACGGCATGTTGTTCACCGACGAGAATGTCGCCAGGCTGCGGCGCACTGGCAACGTGACGCCGCTGATCAGCCTCGACGGGTTCGAGTCGCAGAATGATTTGCGTCGTGGTGAAGGAGTGTGGGACGCGGCCCTCGCCGGCATGGAGCGGTTGCGGAAAGCGAAGCTCTTTTACGGCGTGGCGACCACCGCGACGGCGCTGAACATGGAAGAGGTCATGTCGGACGACTACGTGAACTTCTTTATTGAACGCGGCGCCATGTATCTCTGGTATTACGTCTACCGGCCGATGAGTCCCGAGCCGCACACCGAGTACTGCGTCAGCGAAGAGCAGTTGCTGTGGATGCGGCGTCGCCTGCTGGAATTGCGCCGCCGTCACCCGATTCTGATTATCGACACCTACTGGACCGCTGATGGCGAGGCGTTTTGCCCGGCGGCCACCGGCCTAGGCTTTCACATCGGGCCGCAGGGATCGGTGGAGATCTGCCCGGCCCTGTCTTTCGCCACCGCCACCGTGCGTGGTGAGCGGGAAGACCTTTATGACACCTTCAACGGCAGCGATTTCTTGCGCGGTTTTCAGGGCTTCGTCAAAGAGCGCACCAAGGGCTGCGTGATTCTCGAGCATCCGCAAGAGCTGCGCGACTACATCGAAGACGCTGGCGCTCGGGACTACAGTGGGCGCGGCACCGCTTTCTCCGAACTCGGCGCGCTGTCGCCGCGGCATAGCCACCACCTGCCGGGGCGTGAGATACCCGAGGATTTCTGGTTTTATCGGTTGCTCAAGAAGAACGTATTCTTCGGCATGGGCGCCAACGGGTGAGGGGTGATTCCGAGCCGGTGATCTACCTCGATCACCACGCCACGACCCCCTGTGATCCGCGGGTTCTTGAGGCCATGTTGCCGTATTTCACGGAGAACTTTGGCAATCCATCGAGCACCCAGCATGCCTATGGTCGTCGTGCGGAGGCGGTGGTGGCGGCGGCGCGAGCCGAAGTAGCGGCGCTGATCGGTGCCAGAGCGAGCGAGATCGTCTTCACCTCGGGAGCCACCGAGGCCGACAATCTGGCTCTCTTCGGGGTGGTCGCGGCAAGCCGCTCGCGGGGACGCCATGTCATCACCCAAGTGACCGAGCATCGGGCGGTGCTCGACGCCTGTGGCGAGCTCGAGCGCCAGGGCTGCGAAGTGACCTATCTGGTGGTGGAGTCTGACGGTCGGGTAGATCCAGATCGAGTCGCGGCGGCTTTGCGATCCGACACAGTTCTGGTGTCGATCATGCTGGCCAACAACGAGATTGGAACGCTACAGCCGATCGCTGAGATCGCCGCCCGCTGTCGCCGCCAGGGCGTACCGCTGCACACCGATGCGGCCCAAGCCCTGGCGCTAGTCGATTGCCACCTAGAGAGCCTAGGGGTGGATCTGATGTCCTTTTCGGCCCACAAGGCTTATGGCCCCAAGGGTATCGGCGCTCTCTATGTGCGCCGTCGCCAACCGCGAGTGCGGCTGCTGGCGCGGCAATTCGGCGGCGGCCATGAGCGAGGCCGTCGCTCTGGAACTCTCGACGTACCTTCCATCGTTGGTCTGGCCACTGCTAGTTCTCTGGTGACCGCGGAGCGTGACAGCGATGCCCGACGCCTGGCCGGCTTGCGGCAGCGCTTACTTTCGGGGTTGCGTCGAGCGCTTCCGGGAGTTGAGGTCAACGGTTCGCTCGAGCATCGATTGGCCAATAATCTCAATGTCAGTTTACCCGGGATTCATGCCGATCTCGTGCTGCAGGAAGTCTCGGGGGTGGCGTTTTCGAGTGGCGCCGCGTGTACCTCGCCAGCAGGTTCAAGTTCTCATGTGTTGGCGGCTCTGCCGGAGGGGCGCCAGCGGGCGGATAGGGCGCTGCGGTTCGGCTTGGGTCGTGGCACCACCGCTGGCCAGATCGATGCTGCGGTGGCTGAGATAGCCAGGGCTGCCAGCGCGGTGGGGAGCCGGCCACTGGCAGCGGAAGAATCCTGTGCGGTAGCCGTCTGTGAGGTGCTGTAGTTGAGAGACACGGTGAAGTTCAACAGCTTAGTGCCGTCGGAAGACCTGCCGCCGAAAAACCTACGACCGCGAGACTTCGTTCGCTTTCGCCGGCACCGGTTTGTCGCCAAATTCCCCCGCTCCTACCGCTACAGCCCGGCCCACTTCTGGCTCTGCGAAGACGAGGGCGTGCAACACATCGGCCTCACCCATTTCGCCACCCGGATGCTGGGGGAGATTGTTGAATTCGACTTCGAAACCAAACCCGGCAATGCAGTCGAGGATGGGCAGGTGATTGGCTGGATCGAAGGCATGAAAGCGGTGACCGATCTTTTCTGTGTGGCGCGCGGCAGCTTCGCCGGGGTCAACTCGACCGCCCTCGACGACCCCGAGTTGGTGTGCAAAGACCCCTATGGATATGGCTGGCTTTACGCCGTTCACGGCCAGCCCGGCACCGGCACTCTGGATCTCGACCAATACCTCGAAATGCTCGGCGAGACGATCGACGCGATGGAGGAGCAGCCTTGGAAAACACCGCAGATGGCGACTTGAGTCGCAGCCTGAAGAGCGCCGCCAACCTCACCGCCAACCGCGCTGCTAAGGCACCGCGGGCGCGCTACATGATGATCGGTGGCTTTCTCGGCGCCGGTAAGTCCACCGCTGTTGGTCAGCTGGCCCGGAGGTTCACCGAGCGGGGGATTCGGGTCGGTCTGATCACCAACGATCAAGGCCGTGGCCTGGTGGATAGCCGCAGCCTCAGACACCAAGGCTTCGCCGTGGAAGAGATCGCTGGCGGTTGTTTCTGCTGCCGTTTCGATTCGTTGAAGGGCGCCGCCGACCGCTTGACCAAGCAGCAGCGTCCTGAGGTCTTCATTGCCGAGCCGGTCGGTAGCTGTACCGATCTGGTGGCGACGGTCAGCTATCCGCTGCGCCGCCTTTATGGCGACCGCTTCGCTATTGCCCCTCTTTCCGTGTTGGTCGATCCGCTGCGGGCGGCGCGGGTACTGGGGATCGAAGAAGGGCGGAAATTCTCCGCCAAAGTGCGTTACGTCTATCTCAAGCAGCTCGAAGAAGCGCATGTGCTGGTGATCAACAAGATCGACTTATTGGACGATCTCAAGCGCCGGGCTTTACGCCGCGAACTTGCCGAGCGCTTTCCCACCGCACGGATCTTCGAAGTCTCGGCCCGCCAGGGAGCGGGTCTCGAAAAGTGGTTCGAGTATCTAGAGCAGAACTCCATCCCCAGTTCGCCGACCCTGGAGATCGATTATCAGCGCTATGGCGAGGGCGAAGCTCTGCTCGGCTGGCTCAACGGCACCCTCAGGCTGCGGGCTGATCAAGAACTCGACGGCAATGCCTGGACCGTGGCCTTCGCCCGTCGCTTGCAGCAGCGGCTGCTGGCCGAAGAGGTTGAAGTTGCCCACTTGAAGATGACCCTATCGCCGCTGGCCGAGGCCGGCAGTAGGGATGCCAACAGTGAAGACGAGGAAGTGCTGCCCGGCGATTTGGCCCTGGTCAACCTGGTTAACAACGACTTCGTTCCCGAAATCTCAGAGCGGTTGGCCGCGCCGTTGCGCCATGGGCAGTTAGTGGTCAATCTGCGTGCCGAGGCCGCGCCGGCAATCCTCCTGCGGGCTTTCGAAGCGGTGATCGATGGGCGCCCAGAGTTGCGCTTGGAACATGTCGAATGCTTCGAACCGGGACAGCCGCGACCCACTCACCGGATGACTTTTGGGAGCTGACCAGAATGGAAACCACGGCAGCCAACTCAGCTGAACGGCGCATTCTTTACTGCCACTGCGCCTTCTCGCGGGTGGTGAAGGAGGAGGTGAAATCGGCGGTATTCGCTGGCCTGGCCAGCTCGGGCCAAGCCTTCGACGCCGTGCCCGATCTCTGCGAATTGGCCGCCAGGCAAGATCCGGCGCTACATCGACTGGCCGCCGGCCGCCGGCCGGTCGAAATCGTCGCCTGCTACCCGCGAGCGGTGCGTTGGCTGTTTCATGCCGCGGAGGCTGATCTACCCGAGGACAATGTGCGGATTCACAACATGCGGGCCGAGGAGTCGACCACTATTCTCGAGCGCTTGCTCAAAGAAGACAGCCTCGCCGACCCGGAGACTAGAGGTTGAACCCCTTACAACAAGACCGGCTGCGGGTGGTGATCGACCGCGGCGAGAGGCCAGCGGTAGCGCCACAAGTTGCGCTCTTGGAAAAGCTCCTGAGCAGCGGCGTGGCACTGACGGCGAGTGGCGAAGGTGCGGTGGCGCCGCTCGACGACGCCGAGCTGCTGGTGCTTGAGACCACCACGAAAGCCAACGTTGAGACGGCGAAATCGACCGCCGAAGAAGGGGTCCAGCTGACCAAGATGGCGGTGGGTGGCCTCGACCCTGCCGAGGTTTTGAGTCGGGTCGAGGCCAAGGGCCAGGGCAAGCCGGCCGGTGGCTGGACGCCGTGGTTTCCAGTGATCGACTACGATCGCTGTACTAACTGCATGCAATGCCTCAGCTTCTGCCTTTTCGGGGTCTACGATGTCGACGCTGAAAAGCAGATCGACGTCAAGCATCCCGAACGTTGCAAGACCCTCTGCCCGGCCTGCTCGCGGGTCTGTCCGGAAGTGGCGATCCTCTTTCCCAAATACAAAGCTGGTCCGATCAATGGCGATGTGGTGAAAGACGCCGATCTGGCGCGGGAGAAGATGAAGACCGATATCTCCTCCCTGCTCGGAGGCGATATCTACTCCTTGCTACGCCAGCGAACCGAGAAGGCGGCTTCCAGATTTTCCAAGGAACGCGACGAAGATCGAGCACTCAAAGAACGCCAGCGTTGTCTGGCCAAGCTCAAGAAAGATCTCGACATTCCCGACGAGGTCCTATCCCAACTACCGACCGCCGAAGCCATCCGGGCGCGCGCCAGCGAACTTCTGGCGGCGCGCACCAAGGGAGAATGATCATGCCACTGCCGGTGATGAGTCTGCCAAAGGTCATGATGCCGCGCCTCGAAAGGCCGGTGCAAGCCAATATTCCGCCGACCCGAGAGCAACGCGACGAGCTGCTGGCCCGGATCCGCGAATTCACTGCGACGACGGATCTGGTGCCGCCATTGCCTCTCGCTGACTTGCAGGTCGAGGCGGAGAAGATCTGTCGACGGCATGGATTTGATCCTGCCTTCAGCGAATTCGCCGCTCTGTTGATTAGCAACGAGTTGTGGCGTGAGTCGTTGGCCTCAGTGCCTTTCGAGCGCCGCCTGTTGCTGTTGCCCAAATGCATGCGGGTCGAAGAGCACTGCCCAGCTCCCTTCGATGAGTTGGGTCTGCTATGCAAGAAGTGTGGCCTGTGTTCGATCGAGGATCTGCAAGAAGAAGCCGAGCGCATGGGATATGCCGTCTTGGTGGCGGAGGGCTCGCCGATCGTCATGGCGATAATCGAGACCGGCCAGATCGAGGCCATCGTCGGGGTCAGTTGTCTCAACGTGCTGGAGCGGGTATACGGCTATATGGAGGCCGCGGCCATTCCCGGCATCGCCCTACCGCTGTTGCAAGATGATTGTCTGGACACCAACGTCGATCTCGATTGGGTGTGGGATTCAGTCCATCTGACCAGCGACGACAAGACCCGGCGTTTGGATCTTGGCGGGTTGCGTGACCAGGTCGCCACCTGGTTCGGGGCGCTGGCCCTGCAGGAGATCCTGGGCGAAGCAGAGACCGAGACTGAAAAGATTGGCCAAGAGTGGTTGGCCCAAGGAGGCAAGCGCTGGCGCCCCTTCCTGACCGTCGCTCTGCATCAAGCCTTGCAAGAAGAACCCGGTGCCGAGATCTCCAAGGTCATCCGGCAAGTCGCCTTGGCGGTGGAGTGCTTCCACAAGGCTTCGCTGATTCACGATGACATCGAAGACGGTGATGATCTGCGCGATGGCCGCGAGACTTTGCACAGCCGGCTGGGGGTGCCCCTAGCGCTCAATGTCGGCGACTATCTGGTCGGCGAAGGCTACCGCCTGCTAGCCACCGTCGAAGCCCCCGCCGAAAGCATCGCGGAGATGCTGCGCTTGGCGGCGGAGGGGCATCGCACTTTGTGTCTGGGCCAGGGCGATGATCTGGCGTGGTCGCAAGAGCCCAAGATCCTGAAGCCGATCGAGGTGGTGAAGATCTTCAAGAACAAGACCGCGCCAGCTTTCGAAATTGCCTTGCGACTGGGTGCGGCCTGCGCCAGCGCCAGTGCCGAGTTGCACGACACCCTGAGCGCCTTCAGCGACGCCTTGGGAGTGGCCTATCAAATTCGTGACGATCTCGGCGAGTTGCGTGAAGCCGCTACCGCCGGAGAGGCGCCAGAACGCCGGCCGACCTTGGTCTGGGCGTTGGCCTATGCCGCGGCCAAGAAAGCGCGGCGAGCCGAGGTCAAGGCAGCGTGGATCGACGGTCAAGGAGCGCCGGCCGAGCTGCACGCCCTGTTGACCGATCTCGGTGCGGACACGAGAGCCGAGGAATTCCTCAACGCCTATCGAGACGAAGCGATCCGCTCTCTGCGGTTGTTGCAGGACGCCAATGTCAAGGGTCTCCTGCGGCGGGTGCTGGGCAAGATTTTCGACGAGCTCAAGATCGAGGGGTGGTGTAGTGAGTTTGAGACTGGAGATGTTGCAAGTCGCCAGGCTGGCGCCGCGGTTGCTGGGTGATTCCACCGAGCTGATCCGCGATTTCACCTTGGCGGCGCAGGCGCCGGACGGGGGATTCCGCGACCGCGGCGGCGACAGCGACCTCTATTACACGGTTTTCGGCCTCGACGTGTTGGCGATTCTCGAGGGTCTCGGTGCTAGCGGTAGTGAAGGAACTCAGACAGATGCTGAGGTCTGGCGCCGTGCCGGAGGTTTCTTGGCTAGCCTGGGTCACCAAGATCTCGATCTAGTGCATCTGACCTGCCTGGCGCGATCCGCGGCAGCCGTTGCCGCGGGAACCAAGACCGCGGAGCTGCCCATCGATCATCAAGTCCTGGTCGATCGTCTTCTAGATCTTCGCCGTCAAGACGGAGGCTGGGCGATGACCTCGGGGGATTCCTCCAGCACCACCTATGGCACATTCCTGGCCATCGGCGCCCATCAAGACCTAGGGCTGCCCTTTGCCGCCCCCTCCTCGGCAGCGGCTTTCCTGGCGGCGGCGGTCGGCGAAGACGGCGGCTACGGCTCTGCCCCTTCGATGCCGGTGGCGACCACGCCGACCACCGCGGCGGCGGTGGTGGCGCTGCGTCAGCTAGGTGCCGAAGCTCACCCCCAGACCGCCCGCTGGTTGCGCCGTCAGTTGCATCCTCAGGGAGGATTTGTGGCGGCGGCTGGAGCTCCGATGCCCGACTTGCTGTCCACCGCGGTGGCCCTGCATGCGTTGTCCGTCTTGCAGGAGCCATGTGCCGATCTGGTCGATTCGCTGCTCGATTTTGTCGATAGCCTGTGGACCTCGCGCGGTGCCTTCTTCGGCCATTGGGCGGACGATGCAGCAGATTGCGAGTACGCCTACTACGGCTTGTTGGCCCTGGGACATCTGGCGGTTTGGAGCGACGGATGAGCATCGCGGCCGCGCGCAGCCCACCATCGCCAGCCAAGGCCTCCGCAGCCGAACTTGACCGCGTCTTGGGTGAAGTGCGGGCCGAACTCGTGCGCCGTTTTCAGCCTCGTGGCCACTGGCGAGGCGGTTTGTCATCGAGTGCTCTGTCGACCGCGGTGGCCTGCTTCGCTATCACCTTGGTTAGCGAGCAGCGAGGACAGTGGCCAGAAGACTCGCGCGCCTTGGCCCGTCGCGGACTAGATTGGTTGGCTGCCCATGCCAATGCCGACGGTGGTTGGGGAGATACGGTCCGGTCGGTATCCAACTTGCCCACCACGGTTCTGGCCTGGGCTGCGCTGCGGGCGGCGAGGGACTCCGAAGTCGGTGCGGTCACAGGTCTTGCATTGGCCATCGACGGTGCCGAAAGCTGGATTGTGCGCCGCACGGGGGACTTGCAACCAGACTCGCTGCGACGGACGATCGAAGACCTCTACGGCAAGGACAAAACCTTCTCCGTACCTATTCTCACCCTGGTCGCGCTAGCCGGGCTGCTGGGCCCAGAACCCGATTGCTGGCGCGGTATCACCCCTTTGCCTTTCGAGTTGGGGGCGTTACCCCAGGCGACTTTTCGCTTCATCGGCCTACCGGTAGTGAGTTACGCCTTACCGGCGTTGATCGCTGTCGGCCAGGTACAGCACCATCGTCGACCGTCGAAGAACCTGTTGGCGCGCTGGCTACGGCAGATCTTGCGCGCTACCACTCTGCGCCGCTTGCAAACCCTGCAGCCCTCGAGCGGTGGATTTCTGGAAGCGATTCCGCTCACTGGCTTCGTCACCTTGAGCCTCGCCGGAGCGGGGGAGTGCGATCACGCCGTGGTGCGAAAGGCGCAGGAGTTCTTCGCTCAGTCGGTGCGCGAAGATGGCAGCTGGCCGATCGATGTAGATCTGGCCACCTGGATCACCACCCTGTCGATTCAGGGACTGCGAGAATCAGGGGGAGTGGCAGCAGCGGTGGGCGTGGCTGGGGTGGCAAGCTTACGCCGCTTCTTGCTCCAACAGCAGTACAAAGAGATTCACCCCTTCACCGGTGCGGCTCCCGGAGGCTGGGCCTGGACCGATCTGCCGGGGGGCGTTCCTGATGGCGACGATACTCCTGGAGCGGTCTTGGCCCTGCGGCATCTCGGACCAATCGACGACCAGGTTCGGGCCGCTGCCGCCGCCGGTTTGCGCTGGCTTATCGGCTTACAAAATCGCGATGGCGGCATACCGACCTTTTGCCGCGGCTGGGGCACCCTGCCCTTCGATCGCAGTTCTCCCGACCTCACCGCCCATGCACTGCGCGCGATCCACGCCTGGCGCGACGAGCTTGCTGAGGACCTTCGGTCCAGCCTCGATCTCTGTGCCCGCCGCTGTCGGCAGTATCTGCACCGGGTCCAACACGCCGATGGCTCGTGGGTACCCTTGTGGTTTGGCCACGAAGCTGCGCCGTCGAACGAGAATCGGGTCTTTGGAACCGCCCGAGTTCTGCGCGCCTTGGTCGAGTTGCAGGATCCTACGGTGGCATCGATGATCGAGGCCGGCCGAGCCTACTTGCTAGCGGCCCGCAACAACGACGGAGGTTGGGGTGGCGGCGAGGGCATCGCTTCGTCGATGGAGGAAACCGCACTAGCGCTCGATGCGCTGTCGCGTCTAGAAGACCCAGATCTAGCACCAATTCTTCAGCAAGCCGCCGGTTTTTTGTGCCGGGCCTGGGATGCTGGCCGCTTCAAGCAGGCGACACCGATTGGTTTTTACTTTGCTAATCTGTGGTACTTCGACGACGCCTATCCGCTGGTCTTCACCGCGGCGGCGCTGGGGCGGGCGCAGGGGGTCCTGGCGGTGCGTTGACGGGTGGCTGGGGAAGGTTTGAGGTCAGCGGCGAAACTCCGTGGTGGCGGTTTTCGAACTAAGATCTTCTCCGTTTTTCGGGCATCTCCCAAAGAGGATTCGAGTCCCTTCAGGAATTTCTCTCGGTAGTGTTGTCAGGGGTGCGAGCAGGGATTGGTTTGCTAGTGTTATTTGAGCATTTCCTACCCCGGAACACGCTTGGACCGCACCTCGGAAGACCTCCAACGCTAGCTATGGCAACTCCACCCGTCTGTTCATCGCCGGCCTCAGCAAACAACCTGGTAGACCTGCTGCGGAGGCGTAGCAGGCAGCACCCTGACCGTATCGCCTTCATTTTCCTCAGCAATGGCGAGGAGGAGGGCGAGCGTCTGACCTATGGCGAACTCGATCAGCGGGCGCGGGTTCTCGGTTCCCATCTGCGCCGCAAGCTGCCAGCCGGTGAGCGGGCGCTGCTGCTCTATCCTCCTGGTTTGGAACTCATCGTCGGTTTCTTCGGTTGTCTCTATGCCGGCATGGTCGCTGTGTTGGCCCACCCGCCGCGCGGCCGGCGGACGCTGCCGCGCCTGGCGGCGATCGTTGCCGACGCCGCCCCTGGAGCGGTACTGAGTCAGACCGTCGAGATGCGCCGGATTGCCGCCTGGGCGAAGCAAGTTGAAGCTCTCGCTCGGGTCGAGCTGATCGCTTCGGATGCACTCGCCGAGGAACTCGCCGACGGGTGGCGCGATCCACGAAGCGAGCCGCAGACACTGGCTTTCCTGCAATACACCTCAGGTTCCACCGCCGCTCCCAAAGGAGTGATGGTCAGCCATGGCAACCTGCTGCACAATGAACGCTTGATCCAGTCTGCCTTTCGCCAACCCGAGGGGACGGTGGTGGTCGGTTGGTTGCCGCCGCAGCACGACATGGGTCTGATCGGCAATGTAATACAACCGTTGTACATGGGTGGCCGCGCCATCCTGATGTCACCGGTGGCCTTTCTGCAGAGTCCGGTTCGCTGGCTGCGGGCGATCGATCGCTACCGGGCGAATGTCAGCGGTGGTCCCGATTTCGCTTACCAGCTGTGTGTCGATCGCATTGAGCGGCAGCTGTGTTCAACGATCGATTTGAGCTCCTGGGAAGTGGCCTTCAATGGCGCCGAGCCGGTGCGTGAGGAGACCCTGCGGCGGTTTTCCGAGCATTTCTCCGACGCCGGCTTCAGCGCCGCGCGGTTTTTCCCCTGCTATGGCCTGGCTGAAGCTACCTTGCTGGTGTCGGGTGGCCGCCAGGCCGCCGAGCCTGTGCGGCGGCTGGTGTCGTCGAAAGCCCTGGCGCTCGACCAGATCCGTCCGCCGGAGCCTGGCGATGAGGCCGGCCGTTGGTTAGTGAGTTCTGGCCGCTGCCATCCCGAGGTCGAGGTGGTGGTGGTCGAGCCGCAGACCGGCCGACCTGTAGAGCCCGGTGAGGTCGGCGAGATCTGGGTGTCGGGGCCGAGTGTTGCCGCCGGCTACTGGCACAATCGCCAGGCCACCGCGGAGATTTTCGAAGTTGCCGTAGCCGGTCGGCCGGGGCGTTTCTTGCGTAGCGGCGATCTGGGCTTTGTCGATCAAGGAGAGCTCTTCGTCACCGGCCGGCTGAAGGATCTGATCATTATTCGCGGCCGCAACCACTACCCGCAGGATCTAGAGTTGACCATGGAGGGGTGCCACCCAGCGGCGATCAGCGGCCGTGGCGCGGCGTTTTCGGTAGATCGGGGAGGAGGAGAACGCTTGGTTCTGGTGCAAGAGGTGCTGCGCGATGCTGACTTGGTCGTCGAAGATCTGCTGAGCACCGTCTGTCAGGCCGTTGCCGAGCTGCATGAACTACAGGTTGAAGATCTGCTGCTGATCCGCCGTGGTTCTTTGCCGGTCACCACCAGCGGCAAAGTGCGTCGCCGACGGTGCCGCGAACTCTATCTCCAGGATCGACTGCGGGTGGTGGCGCAGTGGGGTCGCCAGCAGGGCGCGGCCAGCGCGGTGGGTGGCGTCATTGCCCGGCCTAGCCTTGACCGGCTGCGGACGATGGACCGGGAGCAGCGTCGGACCACTTTGGGGCCCTACCTATTGCAGCAGTTGGCGGACGGTCTGGAGATCGATGTCGCCCAACTCCGTCCGGATCGACCGTTGACCGCCCAGGGACTCGATTCGCTGAACGCGCTGGAACTCGGGCATCGGGTCGAGTCAGAGTTCGCTGTGAGGTTGTCGGTCGCCGAGCTGTTGGCCGGGGCGAGCCCGAGACAGGTGTTGGAGCGGCTGGTGGATGGCATCGACACGCGATCCAGCGCCAGTCCTGAGCACCGCCCCGAGAATTCGCTTGGAGACGCCCTTTCCTACGGCGAGAAATCGCTCTGGTTTCTCCATCAGTTGGCGCCCCTGAGCGCTGCCTACAACTTGTTCGGAGCGTTGCGGGTGCAGCCGGCTCTCGATCCTGGCCGGCTACGTCGGGCGGTGGCGGCCCTGGCCCGTCGGCATCCGGCGCTGCGCACGACCTACGGCACTCGCCAGGGCCAGCCCTATCGCCGGGTCGCGGCCGCCGCGGAAATGGCCGTGAACGTGGCTGTGGAGATTGAGCCTACTGCCGGCTGGAGCGTAGCGAAGCAGCATTCGCGAATGGTCGAACTGGCGCATCAGCCTATCGATCTCGAATCAGGACCGCTGCTGCGGGTGGTGCTGTTCACTGCTGATACCGACGACAGCCGGCTGTTGCTGGTGCTGCATCACATCGTCGGTGATTTCTGGTCGTTGGCCATTCTGGCGCAGGAATTGGGTCTGCTCTATGACGATCTAGAATCTGTCTTGCCGACCTTGCTGACAACCTATGCTGAGTCCGTGCAACTGGCGGCGGCCGACCTTGATGGGCAGCGCGGCAAGGTCGATTGGAAGTACTGGCGGACGCTGCTCGCCGCCGCGTTCGAGGATCTCAATCTGCCCACTGACCGGCCGCGACCGGCGTCGCAGACTTTTGTCGGCGATCGCCGTCTGATCCACTGGCCGGCGCCTTTGAAGGCGGCGGTCGAGAGTTTGGCCAAGGACCATGGGGTTACTGTTTACGTAGTCTTGTTGGCGGTCTTTCAGGTGCTGCTGCACCGCCTGTCCGGCCAATCGAACTTTGCTGTCGGCTCACCTTTCGCCGGCCGCGAGCGGGCCGAACAGAAGAGTGTGGTCGGCTATTTCGTCAATACGC
Organism: Candidatus Multivoradales bacterium; assembly: GCA_965248925.1. Classification (GTDB taxonomy): domain Bacteria; phylum Acidobacteriota; class Thermoanaerobaculia; order Multivoradales; family J023; genus CBDFLE01. Next base: position 5,114,706 of record CBDFLE010000006.1, read on the forward strand.
CGGTGTTGCGGGCCGAGTTGGCCGATAGTCCGACCTTCTCGACTTTTCTTGGTCGGACTCGTGACATGGTGCTGGCCGCCCTGGAACATCAGTCTTTCCCCTTTGCCCTGCTCGCCGAGCGCCTGCGCCCGCAGCGCGATCCGTCACGGTCGCCACTCTTTCAGCACCTCTTCAGCTGGCACCGGCTACCGCCCGGCGCGCCAGCCGGTCTCACCGCTTGCGGCGTTGGCGAGGCTGGAATTGAGGTCGTCCTCGGTGAATTGCGGGCGACCAGCTTGTCGATCGCCAATCTCTCGGCGCAGTTTGATCTCGCTTTGTCGATCACCGAGGTCGACGATCAGCTGGTCGCTTGCTTGCAATTCAATACTGACCTTTTCGACTCCACTACCGCCCAGAGGTGGCTGGACAACCTGACCACGTTGACCACCACATTGACCACCACGGACAGTGCCGCGGCCGATCGGCCGCTGTCGCGATTAGAGCTGCTCAGTGCGGGGCAGCGTCAGCAGTTGATGGTTGAATGGAATGCCACCGAGCGGTCGCCGGCGGCCGACTCGGTAGGTGGCGTCGGCGCTGGCTTTGCCGCCCAGTTGGCGCGTTGGCCGCAGCGGATCGCTGTCGAGGACGGTTCAGGCCAACGCAGCTACGAAGCGGTGGATCGTCTGGCATCGGGGGTTGCGGAGGCCTTGCAAGGTCGCGGTCATGGGCCGCGATCGCGGATCGGAGTCTTTCTCGTCCGTTCCCTCGACCTGCCCGCAGTGCTGCTCGGCATTCTCCGTGCTGGCGCTGCCTACTTGCCGCTCGATCCGCGCTTTCCAGAACCTCGGCTGGAGATGATGATTGCCGACGCGCGGCCGGCGGTAGTGATTGTCGAGGATCAGCCGCCGGCTTTCATCACCGCGTCGGGTGCCGAGCCGCTGCGCCTCGGCGAACTCCGCTCGCGGCTGCCGAGTCGTCGTCGAACTTACGCCGAACCAGCGGCGGAAAGCCTGGCCTATGTGCTTTTCACCTCAGGCTCTAGCGGCCGGCCCAAAGGAGTGCAGATCTCCCACCGGGCGCTCAACAATTTTCTGGCATCGATGGCAGAGCGCCCTGGGTTGACCGCCGAGGATCGTCTGCTGGCAGTCACTACTCTGTCCTTCGACATTTCCGTATTGGAGATCTTCCTGCCCCTGATGGTAGGTGCTCGACTGTGCTTGGCGAGTTCTGCCGCGGCGGCCGACGGCGAGGCTTTGGGCGAGTTGTCGCGGCGCTGGCGAGCGACCGTTTTGCAAGCTACACCGACCACCTGGCGGCTGTTGCTGGTGGCTGGCTGGTCGGGGAGCAACCAGCTCACCGCTTGGTGCGGCGGCGAAGGGTTGCCGGCCGACCTGGCTACCGCATTGTTGCAGCGCTGTGCTCGGCTGTGGAACCTCTACGGCCCGACCGAAACGACGGTGTGGTCGGCGATCGAGCGGATAGAGATGCCAATCGGGCGAATTGCGGTCGGTCGGCCGATCGCCAATACCAGGATTCAGCTTCTCGATCAGGCCCTTGAAGCTCGGCCGATCGGAGTTCCCGGAGAGCTATATATCGCCGGTGACGGTCTGTCCCAAGGCTACCTCGGCCGGCCCGCCTTGACCGCTGAGAAATTCCTACCGGAAGTGTCCGAGGGGCGTTCTGGTGCACGGATGTACGCCACCGGTGATCTTGCCCGATGGCTCGCCGATGGTCGGCTGGAATGTCTCGGTCGCACTGATCACCAGGTCAAGGTGCGCGGTTTTCGCATCGAGCTCGGTGAAATCGAAGCGGCGATCTGCGCTCATCCAGAGATCCGTCAGGCGGTAGTGGTGGCTCGCCCCCAGCACCATGGCGACGCCGATCTGGTGGCCTATCTGGTCGCCGGCAGCGAAATCCAATGGGAAGATCTGAGGGTCGAGCTGCGGCGCTCATTGCCGGACTACATGGTACCGAGTAGGGCGGCTTTTCTGCTGTCGTTGCCGCTGACGCCGAATGGCAAAGTAGATCGTCGGCGCCTGCCGGAGCTGGCTGCTAACGCACCGCGGGGAGGGGGGGGAGAGTTGCGCTCGCCGCTGCAGGAGCTGCTCGCCGGGTTGTGGAGCGAGCTGCTGTCGGTTGCCGTGGTCGGGCCTCGCGACAACTTTTTCGAACTTGGCGGGCACTCCCTGAAGGCTGCCCAGCTGGCGGCCAGGGTTGGTCGTGCGGTGGCGGTCGAGCTGCCGGTGAGGAAAATTTTCGAAGCACCGATTCTGGCCGACCTGGCGACCGCTATCGAGCAGCTGCAGGGCCTTCCACCGGCGCCAACGGAAGTTCTTTCGCGGGTCCCTGAGGATGGTCGGCGGCTGTCTTTCGCGCAACAGAGACTGTGGTTCTTCGATCGCCTGCAGCCGCTCAGCAGTGCTTACAACATGGCCGCGACGGTGGGCATCGAGGGCCGGCTGGAGCCAGCATCGTTGCGGGCGGCGCTACTTGGAGTCGTGCGTCGCCATCAGATCCTACGGACTGCCTATCCGGAGCGCGACGGGGAGGCCGCGGTAGAAGTTCTTCCCACCGTCGAGATCGAGTTGCCGCAGCTCGACTTGAGTTCCTTGGCGCCGGGTCTCCAGCGCCGGCAAGTGGCGGTGTTGGCAGCGGCGGAAGCTCGCCGGCCTTTCCGCCTCGACCGCGCACCCTTGCTTCGGGTTTGCTGGATTCGGCTTGGCGCTGCGGTTCATCAGCTGCTGATCACCGCTCACCACATGGTTGCCGATGGCTGGTCTATGGACCTGTTTTTCGATGAATTTACCGAACTCTACTCGGCGGCGGTCGAGGACCGACCGCCGCGGCTGAGCCGCTTGAGAGTGGATTATGCCGACTACGCCGCCTGGCAGCGCCTAGCTCTGAGCAGCGCGGGACTGGCCGCGGACGTAGCCCATTGGCGACAGAAGCTAAGCGATCCGCCAACCCTCGATTTGCCAACCGACCGGCCGCGGCGGGCGGTGCAGAGTTTTCGCGGAGAGCTGCTTCGACTGAGCCTGGAGCCGGCGTGCTGGGAACAGCTGCAAGCGCTTGCCCGGCGCTCTGAGGCAACGTCCTACATGGTCTTGCTGGCGGTTTTTGGCGCCTTCCTCGGTCGCTACGCTGGACAGCGGGACCTGGTTATCGGGGCGCCTTTCGCAGAGCGCGATCGACTCGAGACCGAGCCCTTGATCGGCTTCTTCGTCAACACCTTGGCTCTGCGTTTCGACTTGCGGGGCCAGCCCAGTATTGCGGAGTTGGCGCAGCGTGCCAAAGAGCTGGTGCTCGATGGCTATGCCCACCGGCGGCTGCCATTCGAGCAGGTTCTCGAAGAGCTCGAGATCGACCGCACCCTCAGCCACAATCCACTCTTCCAGGTCACTTTTTCTGCCCTCAATCCGCTACCCCAACGCACTCTTTCAGCTGTCACCTGGAGCCCGAGAGTACTGCACAATGGCAGTGCCAAATTCGATCTCAGCCTGTTTGTCGTCACCGACCCGCGGGGTCCGGAGCTACAGCTAGAATATGCCTCAGATCTCTTCGACGGGGTTACGGCGAAGCGCATGTTGAGGCATTTCCATACTTTGCTCGGCGCCGGTTTGAGCCGCCCGGATCATTGCTTCTCCTCTCTGCCTCTGCTCAGCCTTGGCGAACGCGCGCAGCTGCAGGTGGAGTGGAACGACACCGCAGTGCCTCGCCATCTGGGTGCGGGCCGGGAAGATCGGAGCCTTGCTGGTGGGGTAGTTGAACGCTTCCGCGAACAAGCCATGACAACTCCCGACGCTTTGGCGGTAGTTGGCGGGGAGGGTCGGCTGAGCTATGCCGACCTCGACCTCGCCAGTGATCGATGGGCGGGGCACCTGCTGGGCGGCGGGGTAGGTCCGGAGTCCGTGGTCGGGGTGTGGGCGGATCGCTCGCTAGAATTGATCATTGCTTTGCTGGCGGTGCTCAAGGCGGGTGGTGCCTACTTGCCCCTCGATCCAGCGTTGCCTGCCGAGCGGGTGGCGGCGCAGCTCGGCGATGCTCGGGCCGGCTGGCTGTTGCGGGCGGGCCGCAACAGAACCGCGCTCCCCGGCGATTGGAGCGAACTATGGATGGACCAGGGCTCACAGCCCCGAGGCGAGCTTGCCGGGGCTCTGCCACCGGCTGCCGTCGAGCCGCAGAATCTCGCTTATGTGATCTATACCTCGGGCTCTACCGGCCGGCCGAAGGGAGTGGCCATCAGCCATCGCGGTCTGACTAATCTGGTGAGCTGGCACCAACGTCGCTACCGCATCGAGCCGGGACACCGGGCAACCCAGATGGCGGGGCTTGGTTTCGATGCCGTGGTGTGGGAGATCTGGCCCTATTTGACCGCTGGCGCCTGCCTATACCTGGCGGCGGAGGATCTCCAGGCCGATCCAGCAAGGCTGCTCGATTGGTTGGCTAGGAAACGAATCGACTTCTGCTTCTTGCCCACTCCGCTGGCCGAAGCGTTGCTGGATGAGCCGCCGCGGACAGAGATCGGGCTGCGGGTTCTGCTCACCGGTGGCGATCGGCTGCACGCTGGAAAACCGGACGGTTGGCCGTTCGAGCTGGTCAATCACTACGGCCCCACCGAGAGTTCGGTGGTCGCCACCGCTGGCCGGGTGGCGCCGGCCCGCCAGCTCGAGGTGGCGCCGGATATCGGCCGGGCGATCGACAACCTACAGGTTCATGTTGTCGATCAAGCTTTGCAGCTGGTGCCGATCGGGGTTGTCGGTGAACTGGTGATCGGCGGCAGGGGTCTGACCCGGGGCTACCTCGGCCGATCTCGCCGCACCGCCGAGGTACTAGTACCGGAACCTTTTGGTGCTGATGGGCGGCGGCTCTACCGCACCGGTGATCTGGTCCGCTGGCTGGGGTCAGGTCGCTTGGAGTTCCTCCGCCGGCTCGACGATCAGGTGCAGCTACGTGGCTTTCGCATTGAACTGGGGGAGATCGAGAGCGAGTGCCGGCGCCATCCAGCAGTCAGCGAGGCAGCGGTCGTGGTCCTTCGGCAAGGCCAGGCAGAATCCCGGTTGGTAGCCTACCTGGCCGCTTCCGAACTATCATCCGAAACCGATCTGACCGAACATCTTCGGCGGCGCCTACCAGGCTACATGGTGCCCTCGAACTTCATTTTTCTCGAACAGCTTCCAGTCAATGCTAACGGCAAGATAGACCGCCTTCGCCTGCCCCCACTCGAAGGTTCCGATTTGCTGCGAGGGGCGAGGTTTGTCGCGCCGCGCACCGATTTTGAAGAACTACTTGCCGAGATCTGGAGTGATCTACTGCAAGTAGAGAAAATTGGTGTTTACGATAGTTTCTTCGAGCTGGGTGGGCACTCTCTTATGGTCGTGCGGATGCTTTCGCGAGTTCGTGACCTATTGGATGTAGAACTCTCGCCGCGCCCCTTGTTCGAAGATCCGACCATCGCTGGTCTCTCCAGGCAGATTGCCATGGCTCTTCTCGCCGAGAACGACAAAGACATTGTCGAAGACCCGCTCAACGACTCGCTCGAGAGCTGATAGATCACCACCCTTGGCGAAGTTTCTCCTTAAGACGGTGGTCTCTCTGTGGCGCGTGGGCAGCTACTCCCATGGCTCTGTTGAGGTAAAATACTGGCCGAATAGCGGGTTCTTTCACAGGTCTGTGGGGGGATTCAACAGTCAGTTCGATAGGCCTGGGCGGCGCCTAATCGGTGTCAGGGTGGGTCTGCGGGTCAAGTTTTATACTCCTGGAATTTTCTTCCGATGGCTTGCGGAGAACGATGGATCGAAAGAGGCAAATCGATGGGTTGTCGCCGGCTGCGCTTGCCGCTCTGGTCAAGAACCTGCGGCAGAAAAAGAAAGTAGTCCGGCGCCGTATTCCGCGGCTCGGGCGGTCGCCGGCTGGTGATCGGCTGTCGTTTGCCCAAGAAAGATTCTGGTTCCTCGATCGCCTACATCCGGGTAGCGCAACCTACAACATAGCCGGAGCGGTCACCCTCGGTGGTGAGCTCGACGTGGCGGCGCTGCGCGCCAGCCTGGATGCGCTGGTGGCGCGTCATCAAACCCTGCGCACCAGGTTCGCCGAGCGCGACGGCAGTCCGGTGCAGATCCTTTTCGATCCGCCACTGACTCCCTTGCCGGTGATCGATTTGCAGCAGTTGCTATCGAGCGACCGGCAGCAGCAAGCCGACCGGCTGGGCGCGCGCTGGGCAAGATCTCCCTTCGAGCTGAACCGGGGTCCACTGCTGCGCTGTTTGCTGCTGCATGTGTCGGCGCGTCAGACGCAGCTGGTCCTCGGCTTGCACCACATCATCGCGGATGGATGGTCTTGCGCCATCATGGTGCGCGAAATAGCAGATGGCTATTCCAGGTGGTGTGTTCCCGAACCGCCTGCAGACGGCGGTTGGGACGCCGAGTTGCCGATTCAATATGCCGATTTCGCTGACTGGCAGCGCCAGCGTTTGGTGGACGAGCGGCTGGCGTCGCTACTCGACTTCTGGCAGCCACGTCTGCAGGGGGTTCCGGTCTTGGACTTGCCGACCGACGGCCAACGGTCTGCGTCGGCCGCCGGGCTCGGTGGGCGCCTGCCGTTGCGTATCGACAGGCATCTGACCAGCGGTCTAGAGACGCTTGCCAAGGGCGCCGGGGTGACTTTGTTCGTTGCCCTGGTCGGCGTTTTCGGCTTGCTGTTGCGGCGTTTCTCGGGCCAGCAAGACTTTGCTGTCGCCACCCCGACGGCGGGACGCGATAGGTCTGAACTCGAGCCGCTGATTGGCTGCTTCGTCAACACTCTGCTACTGCGGCTGCGGTGGTCCGACAATCTGCTGCTCGATGATCTGCTGAGTGCTACCGGTGAGCAGATGGCCGGCGCTCTTGAGCACCAGGAGCTGCCATTCGAAGAGCTGGTGCGTGAGTTGGATCCGCAGCGCAGCATGGCGACGGCGCCACTGGCGCAAGTGATGTTGGTGCTTCAGGGTACCCCCCTCGACCTGCGCCTAGGCGATCTATCACTAACCTTGGAGGAACTGGACACCGGCTCAGCCAAGTTTGATTTGTTACTCAATCTGACACCCTGCTCGGGGCGGCTGGAGGGCTTCCTCGAGTACCGCCGCGAACTCTTCGACCGCTCGACAGTCGACCGCCTCTGCCGCTATCTGGAAGCGCTGATCGCGGCCTTTGTCGGTGGCCGGGGCCGCCTTCTGTCGCAGCTCTCCGCCGCGCCTCGAAGTGAGCGGCAGCAGCTGCTTTATGAGTGGAGCGAAGCGTCGACCGCCGGGTCGCCGAACCGCGGGTCGGTTGGCGATTTGCTACACCGCATGGTGGCGGCGCAGAGCCAGCGTTCGCCGACGTCGACAGCGCTAATCGATGGCGCTAGCAGCTGGAGCTATGCCCAGCTCGACGAGGCTGTCGGGCAGCTGGCGAGTCGCCTTGTCGGTGCCGGGGTCGAGCCCGGACAGCCGGTGGCGGTCTGCCTGCGGCGATCGCCGGAGATGGTTGTTTGCTTGTTGGCGGTTATGCGGGCAGGAGCCTACTACGTGCCTTTGGATGTTGGCTACCCGACCGAACGGCTGCACTTCATAGTCACCGATTCGGCGGTGCAGGTGGTGCTGCTCGGCGCGGCGCTGGAGGTGGATTTACCGCCGGTGGCCACCACCCTGCGAATCGAGCCGTGGCGGCTGGCCGAGCTGTCCGGGACGGCGGCGCGGCGCGACCGGGAGTGCAGGCCGAGCGTCGCGCTGGCCAGTGAGTCGCTCGCCTACGTGATCTACACCTCGGGCTCGACCGGTCAGCCGAAAGGGGTGGGGATCTCGCACTCTGCCGCGACCGGGCTGATGCATTGGGCGCGAAGTCAGTTCAGCGATAGCGAACTCAGCGGCGTGCTGGCGGCGACCTCGATTTGTTTTGACCTGTCGGTGTTCGAACTCTTCGCGCCGCTGTGCTGGGGTGGCTGCGCGGTGCTGGCTGAGGATGCTCTGAACCTGTCTGGTTTGCCGGCGGCCGATCGCGTGCGGCTGATCAACACGGTGCCCTCGGTGATGGCCGCGGTGCTGCGGCAGGGCCCTCTGCCGGCCTCGGTCGAGACTATTAACCTGGCTGGCGAGGCACTCAGCGGTGCTCTGGTGGCGCAGGTTTACGCCGCCGCAGGTGTCCGTCGGGTGCTGAATCTCTACGGCCCGTCCGAAGACACGACTTACAGCACCGCTACCGAGGTAAGCCGCTCTGCCAGGGTGCCGACAATCGGCCGGCCGTTGCCCGCTACCGAAGTCTATCTGCTGGATCGGCGCGGTCTGCCGGTGCCCCTTGGGGCGCGTGGCGAGCTGGCTTTAGGTGGTGCCCATCTCGCGCGTGGCTATTTGCGCCGAAGTGCGCTGACCGCTGAGCGTTTCGTGCCTCACTCGTTCTCGGCGGCGGCCGGAGCGCGACTCTATTTGACTGGCGATCAGGCGCGCTATCGCGGCGCTGGTGAGCTTGATTTCTTGGGCCGGCTGGACCATCAAGTCAAAGTGCGGGGCTTTCGCATCGAGCTGGGTGAAGTTGCCGCGCGGCTGACCGAGCATCCTGCGGTCGAGGAGGTAGTGGCGGTGGTGGAAGCGGACGCCGACGGTGGTTGGCTGATCGCTTTCTGGAGTGGTCGATCGGCAGACTCGCCAGCGGTCAGCGGCGCCGAGCTGCGCGCCTTCCTCGCCACTCGCCTGCCGGATTTCATGGTTCCTACCTGGCTGCTGCGGCTGGCCGAGCTACCACGGACTGCGAATGGCAAGATCGACCGCCGAGCCCTGCCGGGCCTGAGCGAGATCCGCGGTCAACACAGCGGCGAATACATCGCGCCGCGAGATGCGGTCGAACGGACCGTGGCGGACATCTGGTGCCAGGTGCTAAAGCTCGAGCGAGTCGGCGCCCTGGACGAGTTCTTTGCCCTTGGCGGTCACTCCTTACTGGCCACTCGGGTGGTGGCGCGGGTGCGCGAGGCGTTCGGCATCGAGCTGCCACTGCGCAGTGTCTTCGAATTCTCGACCGTCGAGCGCTCGGCTGAGCAGATTCGTTCTCTCCAGCAGGCGCCGGGAGAGCTGGCTGAGTGGGCGCGGATCGAAGCGGTCTCGGCCGCGGTTCTACCCCTGTCGTTCGCCCAGGAACGGCTGTGGTTTGTCGAGCAGCTGGAACCCGGCGCGGCGACCCATAACGTGCCGGCGGCGGTTCGCTTGGTTGGCTCTCTCGATCGCTTGGCGCTGCACGCTGCACTCGCCGCGATCATCGAGCGCCACGCCATCTTGCGCACGGTTGTGCGTTCCACTGATGGCCGTGGGCTGCAAGAGTTCTTGCCCAGCTTGGAGCTACTTGTACCGCTCACCGATCTTTCCGCCCTCGATTCGGCAGCGGCGGAAGACCAGCTGGCGCTGGTCTTTGCCGCTAGCGCCCAGCGTCCCTTCGACCTCGAGAAAGGGCCGCTGATTCGCTCCCAACTGCTGCGGCTGGCGTCCGCTGAGCACGTCCTACTGCTCGAACTGCACCACCTGATCACCGACGCCTGGTCGATGGAGATCTTGATTCGCGAGCTGACCGCGTTCTATGGCGGCAAGAGCCTGCCGCCGGTCGAGCTGAGCTACGGTGACTTCGCTCTGTGGCAGCGACGGCTGCTGGACGAACGAGCCCTGGAGCCGCACCTCGACTACTGGCGCCGCCAGCTAGCGGCGATCGAGCCTTTAGAGCTGCCGACGGATTGGCCTCGGCCGACTCAGCCGAGCCAGCGTGGTGGTGCCCTGCCGGTGGTTCTCGGCATGCGGCTCAGCGCCGCGCTGGAAGACTTCAGCCGGCGATTCGCCGCCACTCCATTCATGGTCTTACTGGCCACCTTCGCCCACCAATTGTCGATTTACAGCGGACGTTGCGATATCGCCATCGGTTCGCCGGTCGCTGGCCGGCAGCGAATCGAACTCGAGGAGATGATCGGCTTCTTTGTCAACACCCTGGTACTGCGGGTCGAAGTCGGCGGTGATCCGACCTTCCGCCAGCTGCTTGGCAGGGTTCGCGAGCTGACCCTACAGGGGCAGGAGCACCAGCAAGTGCCTTTCGCGCGTCTGGTGGAGGAGTTGAGCCCGCGGCGGGATTTAGGCATCACTCCTCTGTTCCAGGTGATGCTGGTGTTGCAGACCGCGCCGCGGCCGGTGTTGGCTGTCGAGGGCCTAGAGCTGGAGCCTTTGGCGGTCCACAACGCGACGGCACCGTTCGAGCTGACCCTGTCACTGGCGCCGGTCGATGACGGCCTCGAAGGTACCTTCGAATATGCCGCAGAGCTGTTCTCGGCAGCGACGGTGGCGCGATTTCGCGATCACTTCTGCCACCTGCTGTCGGCTGTTGTCGAGCAGCCGAATCGTCGCCTGTCTGAACTCTCGCCACTAGCGGCTGGCGAACGTCATCAGGTGTTGGTGAGCTGGGCTGGAACGACACTGTGCTTGGCTGAGCCCAGCACAGTGGTGGAGCGGATCGATGCGGCGGTCGGTGGACGGCAAGCGGTCGCGGCGGTGGTGGACGGCGACCAACGGCTGAGCTATGGCGAACTCGATGTCGCGGTCGTCGCGCTGGCCCAGCGCTTGCGCCGGTTCGGCGTTGGCCCCGAGATCCGGGTGGCGGTTCATCTGCGCCGCTCGGCGCGGTTGATAGTCGCCTTGCTGGCGGTGATGAAGTGTGGCGGTGCCTATGTGCCGCTCGATCCGCGAGCACCGCGGCGGCGGCTGGCTCAGATCCTTGACGACGCCGGGGTGGCCTTAGTGCTCAGCGAGTCGCAGCTGCTCGGCGATCTGCCGTCGACCGAGGTGCCGGTGTGGACTCTCGGCGCGCTCGAGGAAGCCGCCGCGGTGGCTGACGAACGGGCCTTTGCTACCGTCGCCCCCGAACTCACCGCTTATTTGATTTACACCTCTGGATCGAGCGGCCGGCCGAAAGGGGTGGCGATCTCTCATCGCGCCTTGGCCAGCTATGTGGTGCGGGCTGCCGAACGCTATGACCTGGGGGAGGGTGACCGGGTCTTGCAGCTCAACTCGATCAGCTTCGACACCAGTGCCGAGGAGATATTTCCCGCGCTACTCGCCGGCGCTACGTTGGTTCCGTGGAGCGGTGAACTCGAGTCCGCTGGCGCTTTCCTGGCCAGTTGTCAGCGGGTTGGCGTCACCGTGCTCAATTTCCCGACAGCCTACTGGCACACCCTGGTGGCGGAAGTTGAAGACGATTCGACCGCCCACTGGCCGGCCGGCCTGCGGCTGGTGATCATCGGCGGCGAGCAGGCACTGGCCCAGGATCTCGGCCGATGGCGGGGGCAGCTGGATGGTGCGGTGCGACTTCTCAATACCTATGGTCCTACTGAAGCGACAATCGTCGCCAGTTGGTGGGAGGACGCTGGTCAGAGATTGTCCGGCGCCACTGGCCTACCGATTGGTGAGCCGACACCCAACGCGCGCACTCGGGTGCTCGACCGCTGCCTGCGGCCGCTACCGATCGGTGTTCCTGGTGAACTCTGCATCGGCGGCGAGGGATTGGCTCGCGGCTACTTCGGCAATCCCCGGCTGACCGCTGAGCTGTTTGTACCCGATCCCTATTCGAGCGATGCTTTCGACCGCCTCTACCGCACTGGCGATCTGGTCCGGTTTACCGGCGGCGGGGAGCTGGAGTTTGTTGGTCGGCGCGATCACCAGGTCAAAATCCGCGGTTTCCGAGTGGAGTTGGGTGAGATCGAAGCAGCGCTCGAAGCTGATCCCGGAGTGCGTTCCGCGGTGGTGACAGCGACCCCGTCTCCAGCCGGCGATCTGCGCCTGGCGGCCTATGTAGTGGCCCTCGATTCGGTGCAGCTGAATCTCGAAGATCTGGCCACGGCGACCGCCAGCCGGCTGCCGAACTATATGTTGCCGAGCGCCTGGGGCGAACTCGATACCCTGCCTTTGCTGGCCAGCGGCAAAGTCAACCGCCGCGCATTAGCGTCTCCGGAGTGGCGTTCTGAAAGCGCTGAAAGGGTGGCTCCGGTCGGTGAATCCGAAGTGTTGCTAGCGCGGCTCTTCGGCGAGTTGTTGGAAGTCGCTCAGGCTGGTGCTAATGACGATTTTTTCCGCCTCGGCGGCCACTCACTGCTCGCAATTCAGTTGGTTTCACGAGTCCGTGCGGCACTCGCCGTGGAGCTGCCGGTGAGGCAGGTCTTCGAGCATCCGCGGTTGGCTGATCTGGCGCGGCGGCTAGATGTCCTGCGCCACCAGCAGGCCGCAGTCGAGCTGGGCTCGATCGAGCGCCGGCCGGACAGTGCGCCGGTCGAGCTTTCCTACGCCCAGCAGCGACTGTGGTTTCTCGACCAGCTGCAGCCCGAGAGCATCGCTTACCATGTGCCGGTTGTGGTCGAACTCGAAGGCGCGCTCGACGTCGACGCACTGCGCCACAGTCTAGCCCGGACGATGGCTCGTCACTCGGTGCTACGGACCATCTTCCCCACCCGCGGCGGTCGGCCGGCGGCCGAGGTCGCTGCCACTGCTGTCCTCGGTCAACCGGCGGTGGATCTGACGGCGCTGACCCATTCGGCGGCCGAGAAGCAGGCCCAGCAGATCGTCTTGCAGAGTATCCGGCGGCCTTTTGATCTGGGCCGTGGCCTGCTGTGGCGAACCCTCTTGCTGCGTCTGGGTGAGCGTCGCCACAGGCTGATTCTGACCTTGCATCACATCGTTACCGATGGCTGGTCGATGGGTATTCTGCTGCGCGAGCTGACGATTCACTACGCCGCCCTGAAGTCTGGTGAGCAGATCGACCTGCCGGCTTTGCCGGTGAGCTATTCGGACTATGCCAGTTGGCAGCGCGGTTGGTTGGGAAGCGAGTTGATCGCTTCGCAGCTGGCGTATTGGAAAGAGGCTCTAGCTGGCGCCCCGGCGGTGCTCGACCTGCCCACCGACCGGCCGCGGCCAGCGAATCCGCGCCAGCTGGGCGCTCTGCACGGATTTCGTTGGTCGAGTTCGTTGAGCGACCGTCTCAGTGCCTTCGGCCGGGACCGGGGTGCCACTCTCTTCATGGTCTTGCGGGCGCTCTTTCAGCTCTTGCTGGCCCGGCAGGCGCGGCAGACAGACCTGGTGATCGGAAGCCCGGTGGCTGGTCGCCGGCAGCTCGAAGTCGAGGGTTTGATCGGCCTGTTTGTCAACCTGTTGCCACTGCGCGCCGAACTCAGCGGCGAGCCGACTTTCGAAGACTTCCTGGAGCAAGTGCGCGACAACACTCTAGCCGCCTTCACGCACCAGGATCTACCTTTCGAACGGCTAGTGGACGAACTCCAGCCGCAGCGCGACTTGAGCTACACGCCGATCTTTCAGACCTTGCTGGTGTTGCAAAATGCCCCCCTGAAGCCGGCGGTGGTCAGCGACCTGGAGCTGCGACCGCTACAAGTCGATTTCGGCATCGCCAAATTCGATTTGACGCTGACGTTCGAGGAGGGTTCTGAGGGTCTCGAGGGGCTTTTCGAGTATGACCTGGAGCTGTTCGACACGACCACGGTCGAGCGTTTCGCCAGCCGCTTGCAAACGCTCTGCGAGAGCGCCCTGGCGGCGCCCCTGCAATGCTGCGGCAGGCTCGACCTGCTGCCGCCCGAGGAGCGCCGGCAACTGCTCGCCCAGACCCCGCTTCGCGTGGCCGCGCCGTCGCTCGAGCCGTTACACCAGTTGTTCGAGGCGCAAGCCGCGAGGCGCCCTGATGCGGTGGCTCTCTGCCTGGGCTCGGCGACCCTGACCTACCGCGCGCTCGACCGGCGAGCCGAGCGCTTGGCAGCGGCGCTGCGCGGTCTGGGGGTGAAGCGCGGCGCCCGCGTGGGGATCTTCCTCGACCGCTCTCTGGACCTGGTGATGGCGATCTTGGCGGTGCTCAAGATGGGTGCTGCTTATGTGCCCCTCGACCCGGCCAATCCGGCGGAGCGGCTGGCCTACCTGCTGCAGGATTCCGGGCTTGGTGTGTTGCTAACCCAGCGGCGCCTGCTCGCCAGCCTGCCCGAATCTAATCTGCGCACGGTGCTCCTCGATGCCCCCTGGCCGCCGCCGCTGGCCGGGGGTGTGCGGTCGACACCGGAGGACGCGGCCTATGTCATCTACACCTCGGGCTCGACCGGCAAACCAAAGGGAGTGGAGGTCACCCATGCCAATGTTACCCGGCTGCTGAGCGCGGCGCGGCAAGGATTCGATTTCGACCAACTCGATGCCTGGTCGTTGTTTCATTCCTGCGCTTTCGACTTCTCGGTCTGGGAACTCTGGGGTGCGCTGGCCTACGGCGGTCGGCTGCTGGTGGTGCCGTACTGGACCAGCCGCTCGCCCGATGAATTGCTCGAGCTGCTCGCTCGCCAGCGGGTGACGGTGCTCAACCAGACGCCGTCCGCATTTCGCCAGCTAATACGGGCCGAGCAGTCTGCCGCCGCCGCGCCGCGGCTGGCGCTACGCTGGGTGATCTTCGGCGGTGAAGCGCTGGAGCTCGAATCGCTGCGGCCCTGGTTCGAGCGCCATGGCGAGGAGCGGCCGCGCCTGGTCAACATGTTCGGCATCACCGAGACCACGGTGCACGTCACCTACCGCCGGTTGCTGGCGGCGGATCTCGACCGTCTGGCCGGTGCCAGCCCGATCGGCGAGCCGCTGCCCGACTTGCGCCTGCACCTACTGGACGGTTATCTCGAGCCGCTGCCGATCGGCGTTGTCGGTGAGCTGTATGTGGCCGGCGCTGGGATCGCACGGGGCTATCTGGAGCGGCCCGCGCTGACTGCTGAGCGGTTGGTGCCCGACCCCTTTTCGGGCCTGCCCGGCGAGCGTCTGTATCGCTCGGGAGACCTCGCCCGGCGGCTCACCAGCGGTGACTTGGCCTATGTTGGCCGGGCCGATCAGCAGGTCAAGATCCGCGGCTTCCGCATTGAACTCGGTGAGATCGAAGGCGCTTTGCTGGAGCATCCGGCGGTGACCGAGGCGGCGGTGCTGGCCCTCGACGGCGGCGATGGCAGCAAGCTCGCCGCCTACGTTGTCGCCACGGCGGCGAGCGACGACCTGCGAGCCCATCTGCTGGCGCTGCTGCCACAGTACATGGTGCCGGAGCACATCCAGACGCTGTCCAACCTGCCGCTGACCGCCAATGGCAAGCTCGACCAGCGCCGATTGCCGGTGCCGCGGCGGCAGGCCGGTGAGCCGACCGCCGCTCATGTGCCGC
Source organism: Candidatus Multivoradales bacterium (assembly GCA_965248925.1). Lineage (GTDB taxonomy): Bacteria > Acidobacteriota > Thermoanaerobaculia > Multivoradales > J023 > CBDFLE01. Next base: position 5,129,885 of record CBDFLE010000006.1, read on the forward strand.
CGACCGATCCGCTGGCTCGGCGGGTGGCAGCGGCGTGGCGGCAGGTGCTGGAGCGGCAGGAGATCGGCATGACCGACAGCTTCTTCACCCTCGGTGGCGACTCGATCAAGGCGGTGCGGCTCGCCGGCCTACTCAACGAAGAGTTCGACGCCGGTTTCAAGGTGCGCGACGTGTTCCGCTTTCAGACCGTCGGCGAGCAGACCGAGCGGCTGCGCGGCGGTGCCGCCGGCTGGACGATCGAGCGGGAGCACTCCGCTGGCCTGGAACAAATCGCCCGCTTTCGCAAGGGACTGCTCGCCGATGCCGAAACCGCCGCTCGCCTGCCGCCGGATTGGGCCGATGTCTACCCTCTGAGCGACATCGAAAAGAGCATGGTGTACTACTCCTTGCTGTGGCCCGAGGAGCCAGTTTATCACGATCAATTCGTCTACTTCGTCGAGCTGCAGCAGCCGGCCGGCTTCTTCCGCGCTCTCGAGCTGCTGATCGACCGCCATCACAACCTGCGCTGCAGCTTCGATCTCTACAGCTTCGCCGAGCAGGCCAAGGTGGTGCATCGAACGGCGGGTCCGCAGTGGGCGGTCGAGGATCTCTCGGCGCTAGCCGAGGATGCCCAGCGGCGTCGAGTCTTGCAGTACCAGGCCAGCGATCTGGCTCGGCGTTTTTCCTTCACCGGCGACCTGATGTGGCGTTTCAAACTCTTCCGCTTGGCGGGCGAGCGCCATTGTGTAGTGTGGACTTTCCACCATGCCATCCTCGATGGCTGGAGCAACATTTCGTTGTGGGTTGAGCTGAGTGAGACCTGCCGGCTCGCCGACCTCGAAACACGGTCTGCCTTGCCCCCGCTGGCCACCGGCTACCGCGACTATGTGGCGGTTACTCTGGGCCGCAAGGGCTCGGCCGAGACCACCGCTTTCTGGCGCCGCTACCTGGCCGGCCACGAGCGCAGCAAGCTGCCTTTCAACCGCGCTCGTCGGCAACTCGGTACCGACACCGCGATGCAGATTCGGCGTCGCGACCTGGGCGGCGAACTGCTCGAGCGGCTGCGCCGGCAGGCCGCTCGGTACGAATTGTCGCTGCAGGGCTTGTGCCTGGCGGCGCATGTCTTCTTGCTCCATGTGCTGTCATCAGTTGGCGACTTGGTCACCGGGGTGGTGTCCAACGATCGGGTCGGGTTGGCGGACGGCGAGAAAGTTCTCGGCTGTTTCCTGACCACTTTGCCCCTACGTTTGGCGGCCGATCGCCACCACCATCGCCTGGAGCTGGTGCGGGAGGTCGAGCGGCGGTTGATCGACGTCAAAGCGCATGAGATTCCATTGGTCGAGATCGCTGCCGCCAGTGGCACACGGGTGACCTCAGGAAATCCGCTCTTCGACACCCTGTTTAACTACATGGATTTCCATCGTCTGGAAGGACTGCAGCAAAACTCTTGCTTCCGCGCTCAAACCTCAGACCAGCAGGTCGAGGCCTTCGGGCTCGAGAACAGCGAGATGACCAATACGTTGTTCGATCTCGAGGTCAACACCACCTTGGGTGGTCTGGGTTGCGTGGTGAAATTCTCGCCGGAGCATTTTGAGCCGGCTGATATCGAAAAGACCCTCGATCTCTACGGCTCTCTCTTACACGCATTCGCCGAGGATCTCGGCGCGCCACTCGACGCCGAGCAGTTGCTGGTTTCGAGCAGCGAGCGGCAGCAGCTGGTGCAGCGCTACAACCACACCGGGATCGCCTATAAGACCGATCAGCTGCTGCACCAGCCGTTCGAGCGCAGCTGCGCAAGGGCTGCTGCGAGAGTGGCGGTATCGTGTGCTGGCAAGAGCCTTAGTTATGGCGAACTCGAGAACCGCGCCAACCAGCTGGCTCACTATCTGATCGAGCGTGGGGTCGAGCCTGGGGACAATGTCGGTCTGATCTACGCCCGGTCGCTGGAACTCGCTGTCGGGGTCCTAGCGATCCTCAAGGCGGGTGCTGCCTATGTGCCAATAGAGCCTTCGTACCCGGCGCTGCGCAAGAGCTACATCGTCAATAGCTCGGGTATTCGCTGGCTGTTGGCCGCTGATCAGAGCCAGACGGTACTCGATTTCGACCAGTTGGTGGCGGACGAGGTCATGGTGTTGGTTCCCGAGCCGCAGGTGCTGGCCGCTTGCTCGCCGAGGATTCCGGAAGTTGCTTCGTCGGCGGCCCATCGAACTCGCCAGCTTGCCTATACGATCTACACTTCGGGCTCAACTGGCCGGCCGAAGGGAGTGATGATTGAGCATCAGCAGGCGATCAATCTGCTGAGCTGGGTCAACCGTCAGTATCGGGTCGGGGGTGACGACGTTCTGCTGATGCTGTCATCGGTGTGCTTCGACCTCTCGGTGTACGACTTGTTCGGTGGTTGGGCAGCAGGGGCGAAGGTGGTGATTGCTGAACTCGGTGATATCCGCGAGCCTGGTCGCACCCGCGATCTGCTGGACGCCGAAGGGGTGACTTTCTGGAACTCGGTGCCCTCTACGCTGGGCACCCTGGTGAAGTACCTTGAGGATCGCCAGCCGGACTATTGCAACAGGACTCTGCGGCTAGTGTTTCTGAGTGGAGACTGGATTCCGGTGTCGCTGCCCGATCGAATCCGACGGTTTTTTTCCGCCGCCGAAGTGGTCAGCCTGGGAGGTGCCACCGAAGCGACGGTGTGGTCGATCTTCCACCCGATCGGCGAAGTCGATCTATCGTCCGTCAGTATTCCCTACGGTCGGCCGCTCGATAACAACACTTTCTTTGTTCTCGACCGCAGTCTGAGCTTGGTGCCCACTGGCGTGGTCGGCGACCTTTACATTGGTGGTGTTGGCGTGGCTCGTGGCTATGCCGGTGATCCGCGCAAGACCGCGCAGGCTTTTGTACCTGACCGTTTCGCTGTTGGGGGCGAGCGCCTGTACCGCACCGGTGACCTCGGCCGGATGCTCGACAGTGGCGCGATCGAGTTTCTCGGCCGCGCCGACCACCAGGTCAAGATCCGCGGGTTCCGGGTCGAACTCGGTGAGATCGAAAACACCCTGTTGCAGCATCCGCAAATCGTCGAGGCGGTAGTAGTGGTGCGAAGCGACCCGGCCGGTGACAAGTTGCTGTGCGCCTACCTCGTGGCTCGAGGTGGTTTCGAGCTGAACGCCGTTGAATTGCGCCGGCATCTCGGCGCAGCCTTGCCGGAGTACATGATCCCGGCGACCTACGTCTTCCTCGATCAGTTACCGCTGAATGCCAACAACAAACTCGATCGGCACCAGCTGCCGGATCCAGAGGTGGCCAATCTGGCGATCGCCGCCAGGTATGTGGAGCCGGAGAGCGTTCTGGAGAGTGAGCTGATCGATATCTGGCAGGAAGTGCTCGGCGTCGACGGTATCGGGACCCGGCATGACTTCTTTGAACTCGGTGGACACTCGCTCTCGGCGGTGCAAGTGATTACCCGGTTGCGCCAGAGCTACGGCATCGAGCTACCGCTGCGCGAGCTGTTCGATGGACCGACGGTGACCGAGCTGGCGGCTCGCTTGGGGCGGCTCGGGGCCAGCGGCGCCCGCAGCACTACAGCTCTGGAGATCGATCCGAGTCAGCGGCCAGATCCGGCCCCGCTATCGTTCTCTCAGGAGCGGCTGTGGTTCATCGATCAACTGGAGCCGGGCAACCCTGCCTACAATATCTCTACCGCCCTGCGTCTCAGAGGCGATCTCGATCTCGCTGCTCTGAGCGCCGCTTTCAGCGAGATCGTTCGTCGGCATGAGGTGTTGAGAACCACTTATCCGGCCGACCAGGGGCGACCTCTGATGGTGATCGCCGAGCCGGCAGCGGTGGCCGTCGGAGTTATCGATCTTGGGGCTATCGCCGCTGATCAGCGCCTCGATCAGGCTCGCGGGCTGGCCCAAAGAGTCGCTGAGCAGCCCTTCGATCTGGCCCGAGATTCGCTGTTGCGGGTAGTGGCGGTGCGGTTGGCGGAGGCTGATCACGTCGCTCTGCTGAGCATGCATCACATCGTTACCGATGGTTGGTCGATGGGTATCTTGATTGACGAACTGGGAGTGCTCTACGGCAGCCGGGTGAGTGGCCGCGAAGGGAGCTTGCCGGAGCTACCGATTCAGTACGCGGACTATGCCCACTGGCAGCGACAGCGTCTGACTGACCGGGTGATCGAAAGCCAGCTTAACTTCTGGCGCGGCCAGCTGGAGGGCACCGCCACGGTGATCGATCTGCCCACCGATTTTCCGCGGCCGGCGCAGCGCAGCTCGCGTGGAGCGGTGGCTCGGGTGAGCATCGACCAGCGCTTGTCGGAGGCCCTGGCCGAGCTTGGCCGGGCGCGAGGGATGACCACGTTCATGGCCGTGTTGGCAGTGCTCGAGGTCTTACTACAACGCTACTCTGGCCAGAACGATTTCACTATCGGCACGCCGGTGATGGGCCGGCACCGGGTGGAAACAGAAAGCTTGATCGGTTTCCTAGTCAACACCTTGGTGTTGCGTGCCGACCTCTCCGGGCAGCCCACTTTTGAATCGCTCTTGGAGCGGGTGCGAAGGATCAATCTGCGTGCTCACGAGCACCAGGAGCTGCCCTTCGAAAAGCTCGCCGAGCACCTTCAGCCGGACCGAGACCTCAGCCGCACACCCCTCTTCCAAGTTCTTTTCGTGCTGCAAAAGATGGCTAGCGAAGAGGCTCTGGAGTTGCCCGGCCTGACTCTCGAACCGCTGCGCGTTGATACCGAAACGGCCCAGTTCGAGCTTACTTTGATCCTCAACGAGACGGTCGACGGTCTGACCGGATCCTTGATCTACAGTACAGATTTATTCACCGCCGACAGCATCGAGCGTCTGTGGCGGCATTTTGAGAGCTTGGCGCGGGCGGCGGTCGAGAATCCGGCGACCAAGATCGGCGATCTTGCGTTGCTCAGTGTTGCTGAGCGGCAAGAGCTGCTGAGTCTGGCCGTGGTCCGTGCACCAGCCTCGGCGAACGCTGGACGACTCACCCTGGTCGAGCTGTTTGCCCGCCAAGTCAAGGCTCGGCCAGACCATCTCGCGCTCAGCGCCGGTCAGCAGCATTGGACCTACCTGGAACTCGATCAGCAAACCGACCAGCTGGCGGCGCTGTTGCAGAGCCGCGGCGCCCGGCCGGAGGTGCTGATCGGCTTGTGCTGTGAGCGTGGTGCCAACATGGTGCTCGGCATCCTAAGCATTCTCAAAGCCGGCGCGGCCTACCTGCCGTTGGATCCGCGGTACCCGAAAGAGCGCCTAAGGCTGATTCTCGACGATTGTCGGGCACCGTTGTTGCTCAGTGAGCGGGCCGTGGCAGGTGACTTGCCCAGCCATGGTGCCGAGGTGGTCTTAGTCGATCAGCGGGCGGGTTTCGTTTCTGCCGCGTTGGCACCAGTGGCACTCGCGGCGGACCATCCGGTGTACGTGATCTACACCTCCGGTTCTACCGGACGGCCGAAAGGGGTGCCGGTGAGCCACCGCAGTGTGGTCAGGCTGTTCGAGGCCTGCCAGCCGTGGTGTGAGTTTGGTGCTGAGGAAGTATGGGCGTTGTTTCATTCGTTCGCTTTCGATTTCTCGGTCTGGGAACTCTGGGGCGCGTTGCTGCACGGTGGGCGAGTGGTGGTAGTGCCCTATGCCACCAGCCGCTCGGCGGACGAGTTCCTCAACTTGCTCCGGCGGGAGCAGGTGACTGTTTTGAGCCAGACCCCTTCGGCTTTCCGCCAGTTGATCGCGGCGGTAGAAAATGCCGCGGAGGCCGCCGAGGCTAGGGGCGAGGAATTCTCCACCGGCGCCTTGCGCTGGGTGATCTTCGGCGGCGAAGCGTTGGAGTTGCAGAGTCTGCGTCCCTGGTTCAAGCGCTTTGGCGACCGCCGGCCGCGGCTAGTCAACATGTATGGCATCACCGAAACAACCGTTCACGTTACCCAGCGGCATCTCGGCTTGCCGGACCTCGATGCTAGGCAGGGCTCGGTGATCGGCAAGGCCCTCGATCATCTGGGTATCTACCTGCTCGATAGGCACCTTCAGCTGCTGCCGCGGGGAGTAGTCGGCGAGATCTTTGTTGCCGGTGAGGGTCTCAGCCGCGGTTACCTGAGGCGGGCTGGCCTAACAGCCCTGCGTTTCGTGCCCCATCCCTACGCCGAAATGCCGGGTGAGCGGCTCTACCGCAGCGGGGATTTGGCCCGTTGGCGACGCGGTGGTGGCCTTGAATACCTCGGCCGCGCCGACACCCAAGTCAAGATACGCGGTTTCCGGATCGAACTCGGTGAAGTCGAGGCGGTGCTGGCGGCACACCCAAGAGTGCGTCAAGCGCTGGTGTTGAAGAACGAGTTCAAGGCTGACGACGCCCGCTTAGTTGCTTATGCGGTGGTCGATACGGAGGAGCCGCCGACTCTCGATGAGCTGCTCACCCACCTGCATGCACAGCTGCCCGACTACATGGTGCCGGCCGCCTGCTGTCTGCTCGAAGCCTTTCCGCTGACCGCCCATGGCAAGATCGATCGTGGCTCCCTGCCGGAGGTCGAGACGGCACTAGTGAGGGCCGGTGGCGAGGCTCCGGTAACAACCGCCGAGGAGTTGCTGGCGGGGCTTTGGCAGGAGTTGTTGGGGGTCGAGGGGGTGGGTCGCCGGGATGATTTCTTCGACCTTGGCGGTCATTCTCTGCTCGCCACCCAACTAGTGTCGAGGCTGCGCGAGGTTTTTGCTCGCGAAGTATCCGTGCGGCAGATTTTCGAGCATCCGCGATTGGTCGACTTGGCTGCCAGCCTGGAAGACTCGGGGGTGGCTGAGCGACCACCACCGATCGTCCGCCGATCGTCCGCCGGGCGCCATTTACTGTCTTTCCCCCAGCAGCGATTCTGGCTGCTTGAGCAGCTCGATCCAGGCTCTGCGGCCCACAATGTGATCGATGCTCTGCGCCTCGAAGGCGAGTTGGACGTTGCCGCGCTGGGACAGGCGCTGCAGCAGGTGTGGCAACGCCACGAGGTCTTGCGGGTGACTTTCTTCGAGGTCGACGGCCGGCCCTACCAGCGGCTCGGCTCGAAGTTGCAGCTGACCCTGCCGACGGTCGACCTGGGTGGTCTGGACAGCGCCGACCGGCAGCACCAACTGCGGCGTTGGATCGAGCGAGAAAGTACTGTTGGTTTCGATCTGGGCCGCGGACCCCTGCTGCGGGCGAAGCTGATTCGCCTGGCGAAGATCGAGCATGTCTTGCTGGTCAACCTCCACCACATCGTTTGCGATGGTTGGTCAATGGGGCGCTTGATGGGCGAGGTCACCGGTTTCTACGGTGCCCTTAGGTCGAGGGATGGCCGGCTACCGGAAAAGCTACCGGTGAGCTACTTGGACTATGTCGCCTGGCAGCGCGAGTGGCTCGACGAGGCTCGCCAAGAGGAGCAACTGGACTACTGGCGGCTACGCCTAGCCGGTGATCCGCCACCGGTCGAGTTGCCGCTCGAGCTGCCCAAACCCCAAGTTGGTCACCGTCGCGGTGCGGCCCATGTCGAATGGCTGCCCAGCGAACTCAGTGGCGAGTTGGAACGGCTCGGCCGGCGGCAGGGCGCTACCTTGTTCATGACTTTGTTGGCGGCCTTTAAGGTATTGCTACTGCGGGCCTCGGGTATCGACGATTTGGTGGTGGGAACTAATCTAGCCAACCGCAATCGGGTCGAACTAGAGGGCCTGGTAGGCAACTTCATCAACATGCTGGCCTTGCGCAGTGACCTTTCCGGCGCACCGTCTTTTCTCGAGGTGCTGGAGAGGGTACGGGTCACGGCACTCGAGGCCTACGCGCACCAGGATGTGCCGTACGAACAGGTGCTGCGGGAAGTACTACCCCATCGCGCAGGCCGCGGCGCGGCGCTGATCCGCTGGATGCTGGCTTTCGAGAAGTATCCACCGAGCGGTGTCGAGCTGCCCGAACTGGTGGTGTCGGCGGTCGACTTCGAGGTTTCTTCCTCAGCTTTTGACCTCAGTCTCAATCTCAGTGAGGACGGCGAGCGGGGTATCAAGGCGATCTGGGTCTTCGATACCGAGTTCTTTGGTCAGGCGGCAATCACCGCCCTGGCGCAGGATTTCCTGGCTGTGCTCGAGCAAGTGACCCTTAACCCGGAACGGCCGGTGAGTGAGGTGCGGATCGTCCATGAGGCGCCGACTTCGACTCTGGTCGACGCCTTCAATGACGACCTCTGACCCCTGGCTTGGATCGGCCGACGGAGAACATTTCAATATGGCAACAGTGCGCCTCTTGACCCTCGATTTCTACACTTTGGAGGAGCTTCGTCAGTGGCTTGAAGACGACCTCGAGCTAGTGCTGGATGATGCAGTTCGCCAGAGCATTCAAGCGGGTGCCGAATTCGTCCAACGCAAGGCCCAAGAGGACTGCTTCATCTATGGTGTCAATACCGGTTTTGGTTCGCTGTGCGAGACTCGGGTCGACAGTGATGAGATCGAGTTGCTGCAGTACAACCATGTGGTTTCGCACGCCTGCGGCGTCGGCCAACTGGTGCCTGAGCACACCGCGCGGATGTTGCTGTTAATCAAGCTACTGACCTTTCGCTCCGGTCGCACCGGTATCTCTCTGCCGACCGTTGGACGGATCGTCGAAATGTGGAATCGGCGGATCACTCCGGCGATCCCGCGCAAGGGTTCAGTGGGCGCCAGCGGTGATCTCGCGCCACTGGCCCACATGTCGTTGCCGCTGCTGGGTCTCGGCCGGGTCTATTACCGCGGCGAGGTAATAGACAGTGCGGAGATGTTGGCCGCCGAAGGTTGGCAGCCCCTCGAACTCAAAGCCAAGGAAGGTCTCGCTTTGACCAACGGCGTGCAGTACATCAACTCGGTAGCGGTGGAAAGTGTGCTGTGGGCTATCGAGTTGGCCCGTTGCGCCGATTTGGCGGCGGCGATGAGTATCCAGGCGTTTAGTGCCGCCAGCAGTTTCTATCACCCGCGGTACCACGAAACCTCGTACCACTTAGAACGACGCACGGTTGCTGGCAACTTGAGATTGCTACTCGACGGCAGCAACCACGACCGCTTGCCGACCTGTAACTCATCGCAGCAAGACCCCTACTCGTTCCGCTGCATTCCGCAGGTTCACGGGGCCATCCGACAAGTGCTCGGTTTCGTTGCCGGAGTGATCGAGAATGAGGTCAATGGAGTTTCAGACAACCCGCTGTTCTTCGCCGAGGCCGATGAGATCCACTACGGCGGCAATTTGCACGGCGAGTCCACCGCCTTGGCCCTAGATAACTTGGCGATCGCTATTTCGGAGCTGTCTAATATTTCTGAGCGCCGCACCTACCAGCTGCTCTCGGGTAGTCGTGGCCTACCCAGCTTCTTGGTTGCCAAGCCAGGCGCCAACTCCGGCTTCATGATCGTGCAATACACCTCGGCGGCGTTGCTCAATGAGAACAAACTGCTAGCCAGTCCGGCCAGCGTCGACACTATTCCGACCTGTCAGTTGCAGGAGGATCACGTCAGCATGGGTGCTACCTCGGCCCACAAACTCCTGCAAATCCTGACTAACTCCGAACGCATCCTGGCCACCGAAATGCTGATCGCCGCCCAGGCGATCGATTTCAACCAGGGATTGGAACTGTCAGAGATCACCCGGGCGGTACACCAGGGACTGCGCTCGGTGGTGCCGTTTTTGGACAACGACCGGGTGATGAGCGACGATATGGAAACCGCCTTCGAGTTCTTCGCTGGCAACAAACGCGAGTGGAGTAGCTCGCTAGGGCTGAGCTGAGCCAGTGAAGGCTGAACCAACATTGGCCAGGGTCAGCGCAGCCAGAAGGCCGGCGGGCACTTTGCAACGCCCCTTCGAGCCGATTCATCGATGGATCGGCCGGCGAGCTGCCAGCGCTCCCCGGAGCATCGCGATCGAATTCGCCGGTGGCTCTCTGACCTTTGGCGAGCTGGCGCAAGCCGTGGCCGAGCTGGTCGGTAGATTGCGTCGGGCCGGGGTCGACCAGGGCGATTTGGTCGGTGTTGCGACCAGCGATCGAGAGCAAGTGGTGGTGGCGCTGTTAGCAGTGCTCGAAGTCGGCGGCCTATTCATGCCGATCGACCCAGAATTCCAGGCCGCGACTCTCGGCAGCTTGATCACCGCCGCCGAGCCGTCTTGGTGGTTGGTGGCGCCGGAGCAAGCCGAGGCGATCAGGGCGGCGAGCCGCGGCTGTGGTGTCGATTGCAGCTGTCTGGATCTTTTTCCGGTCGCTAAGAAAGAGGAGAAGAGGGCCGCTGGAGCGGCGCCGGCAGCGCTCTCTGTGATCGATCCGGAGCTACCTTGCTACGTCTATTTCACCTCCGGATCCAGTGGCCAACCGAAGGGCATTGTCGGACGCCTGAAGGCCCTCGATCACTACGCGGGCTGGATGCATGACGCTTTCGACGTCGGCTCAGATTGCCGCTTCAGCCAGCTCATCTCGCCGGCCTGGGATGGCTTCTTGCTCGATGTCTTCGTGCCCCTGTCGGCAGGCGGTACGGTGGTGGCACCGCCTGATCGAACCACCCTGCTCGATGGCGCTCGATTGGTGCGCTGGCTCGACCAAGAACAGATCAGCCACATGCATTGCACCCCCTCCTTGCTGCGCAGCCTGCTCAATCAGCCATTGCAGCCGCGGCTGTTCAGAGCCTTGCGCTGGCTGATGTTGGTTGGCGAAGCGGTGTTGCCTTCGGATGTCGCCCGCTGGATGGAGATCTTCGGCGAGCGGGTTCGACTGGTCAACTTATATGGTCCTAGCGAAACTACCCTGACCAAGCTCTTCTATTGCATCTCAAGTGCCGATGGGGCCGCCGATACAGTGCCGATCGGTGGTCCGATGCCAGGGGCCAGGGTCTTGGTGGTCGACGAGCGTGGCCAACCTTGTCCGCCAGGGCGGGAGGGAGAAATCCTGATCCGCACCCCCTATCGTTCGTTGGGCTATCTGCGGCAACCCGAGCTCAGTGCCAAGGTCTTTGTCCAGAACCCGTTCAGCGATCGGACTGGCGATCTGGTCTATCGCACCGGCGACCTGGGACGCACGCGCGCTGATGGTTTGCTGGAGTTTATCGGCCGCCGCGATGGTCAAGTGAAGATCCGCGGCGTCCGCGTCGAGCTAGTGCCGATCGAGAGCCTGCTGTCGTCGCATCCGGCGGTGAACGAAGTGGTGGTGGTCGAACGGCGTGACCGTCAGGGTGGCAACTTCCTCTGTGCCTTCCTCAGTCTCGGCCAGCCGGTCGAAAGAGGCGAGCTACGCGCTTTTCTACTCTCCAGCCTTCCCGAGATCAAAGTGCCGTCGGCTTTCGTGGTGATGGAAAGTCTACCGCGGACTTTGACTGGCAAGATCGATCGAGGCGCGCTACCTGAGCCGAACCAGTCGCTGCTCGGCCGGGGCCAGTCCTACCGTCAGCCCCGCAATCCGGTCGAGCAGAAGTTGGCCGCAGTCTTCGGCCGCATTCTGAATCTCGAGCGAGTCGGCATCGATGACAGCTTCTTCGAACTCGGTGGCCATTCGCTATTGTCGATGGAGCTGTTGTCGGGGATTCGGGATGAACTCGGCGTCGAGCTTCCCCTGGGGCAGATTTTCGAGCATCCGACCATCGTCGCCCTGGCGCGCGTGGTCGCTCAGGGGGCGCCGGTCAGTGCTGCCCGCTCCGCCATCTCGCCGGTCGAGCTCGGCGATGGAGAGTTTCCTCTGTCTTTCTCACAGCAACGCCTGTGGTTCGTGGATCAGCTGTCGCACGACGCCACGTTCCTCAACATTGCCGACGCTGTCGAATTGCGAGGAGAAGTTTCGCCAGAGGTGTTGCGGCGCGCGCTGGAGCGCACCGTCGAACGTCAGGAGGCTCTGCGCACGGCCTTCGCGGAGCGCGGTGGCGAGCCCGTCCAGATGGTGGGTGAGCCGTGGTCGGTAGCGCTGCCAGAAGTCGATCTTCGGAGTTTGCCAGAGGCGCAGAGAGATAGCTTGGCAAGTCGACATCTGGCGCAAGAAAGTCGCCGGGTCTTCGATCTGCGCAACGGCCGGCTGCTGCGCTGCCGGCTGCTGCGTCTGGCCGATCAACGCTACTTGCTGATCTGCGTGATCCATCACATCATCGCTGATTGGTGGTCTTTTGGTGTGCTGGTGCGCGAGCTGACGTCGGCCTACGAAGATCTGGCCGCGGGGCGTTCTTGCACCCTGCCGGAACTCGCCGTGCAAGGTCGCGATTTCGCGCTCTGGGAGCGTCGCTGGATGGTCGACGAAGTGCTGGAGCAACAGCTGGTCTACTGGCGAGAGCGATTGCAAGGTTGTGCGACTTTTCATCCTCTACCGCTCGACTTTCCGCGGCCCAGCCGCCAGATCCATGCTGGCGACCAAGTCGACTTCGAGTGGCCGCGGCCGCTGGCTGCTCGGCTGGTGAGGCTTGCCGAGGAGCAGGGTTGCAGCCGTTTCATGCTCGGTTTGGCGCTCTTCCAGATAGTTGTGGCGCATCTGGTCAAGACCGACGATGTGGTGATCAGTGCGCCGGTGAGCTTTCGCGATCGGCCCGAGGTCGAGCCGTTGATCGGTTTCTTCGTCAACACGCTGTTGTTTCGTGCTCAGCTTGCCGTCGAACTCGACTTTGGCGGTTTTCTGCTCCAAGTTCGACAGCGGGTGGTGGAAGCATTCGATCATCAGCACCTGCCGCTCGAGCGCTTGATCGAGGAGCGGGCGCCACAGCGCAGCCTCGACCACACCCCGTTGTTGCAGATCGGTTACAGCTTTTTCGAGCTGGCCTCGACGACTGCTCTGCGGCTCAATTCTTTGCGGATCGAGCCTTTTCCGGTTGTCGTACAGGAGGTTCAGTTCGAGCTCAATCTGATTGTTCGTGAGACCGGCGATGGCCTTGCCGGAACCTTGCAGTACCAAACCGCGTTGTTCGAGCGCTCGACTGTCGAGCGCTTTGCCGATCTCTTGGTGAGCTTGGCCGAAGCGGTTGCAGAACATCCTGAGGCCAGCCTTGGCGAGCTTCGCCAGCGGCTTGTCACGGCGGAGCAAAGTTCTCTTGAGGCTCGCCGTGAGGTGCTTGGAGGGTGGGCTCGACAGCGCTTCTCGAAACGCCGCCGAACCGTCGTGCGAGCGGTCAGCCGAGCCGCGTCTAACAACTCAGCCAGTGAGGACTCATGCAAGACTCCCTAGAAGGATTCCACCTTTCGAGCCAGCAGCTTCGGCTGTGGAGTGTGGCGGTTCGGGGTCAGGGCATGACCCCGCGAGCGGTGGCAAGGATCGAATTCCACGGCGAGCTGGATCCTCAGGCCCTGTCTGCGGCGGCGAGCCAGCTGGTGGCGCGGCATGAGATTTTGCGTACCGCTTTTCGTTGCCTGCCAGGGATGAGCCGGCCGCTGCAGGTGATCGAGGAGCCGGCCGCGCCCTTGATCGAGAGGCGGGATTTCAGTGGCATCGACGAGCAGCTGGCCGCGGTGGCCGTGGCGCAAGCTTGCATCGAGTTGCAAGAGTGCGAACTCGACCTCGAAGTCGGGGTTGCATGGCGAATGCTCTGCTTACGGTTGGGCAGGGATCGCCACCAGCTGGTGTGGGTGCTACCAGCATTGTGCTGTGATGCCGCGAGCATGGTCAACTTGACCGCCGAGTTGAACCAGGCTTATCGGCAGGGGGCGGCAACCCTGGACGAGGCCACCCAATATGCCGACATCTCTAGTTGGCAGGCCGAGCTTCTGGAGGCTGATGAAGCCAGTGAGGGGAGGGCCTTTTGGCGCCGCTTGGGCGCCGCACTACCGGTCCTCGGCGACTTGCCCTTCGAACGACGCCAGGCGGAGTCCGCCGCTGGCGAGCGGGGGACCTCGCGGGTCCGGTTGCCGGCGGTGTTGGTAGACGCTCTGCGGGTATCGGCCGCAGCTCACGGCGCTGAGCCCAAAGTGCTGCTGGCGGTGGTTTGGGCGACCTTGCTGGGCCGGCTGCTGGAATCCTCCCGAGTGGCTCTAGGGATGCTTGTCGAGGGGCGTCCCTATGAAGAGATGGTGACCGCGGTGGGCCCCTACGCGCGCTGGGTGCCGCTCGATTTCCCCCTGCCAGACGAGGCCGATTTTGGCGCCTTGGTCGAGTCCACGGCGGCCCGTTTGAACGAACTCGAGGATTGGCTGGACAGCTACGACGAGCATGCTCTAGCAACCGCCTCCGAAGCTGCCGATGGGCATCGATTCGGCTTCGAATTCGAATCTCTCACTGCTGTGGTTTCCGCCGACAAGTTTCGCCTGGTGGAGCGTCGGTGGACTTCAGAGCCCTTCGAACTTCTATTGAAAGTGTGCCTCGCGGCGGCTGGCGACAGTGACGCCGAGAGTCATGTCGAACTGCATTGGAATTCTGCCCGCTGGCTGGGTTGGGAGCTCGAGCAGCTGCCATATTGGTATCGGCACCTACTCACCGACGCGGTGGAGCGGGGCGGGGCCTTGACAGCGTTGGCATGGGGTGACGCTGCCCCTCGCCGCGCTCGCTTGGCGGCGCTGAGCAGTACAGCGATCGATGTTGGCAGCGATGCCTTGCTACCGCGGCTGGTCGAGCACCAGGCCAGAATGACGCCACAACGTTGGGCGGTCAGCAGCTCCCAGGGCGAGCTCAACTATGCCGAGTTGGTTGAGCGCGCCACGCGGCTGGCGCGGCAACTGCGCGCGCGGGGCGTTGGTCAGGGAGACCGAGTAGGGATTGCAGTGCAGCGATCGCTGGCGATGGTGGTCGGCATGTTGGCGATCTGGAAGACTGGAGCTGCCTATGTGCCGCTCGACCCAAGCTATCCGGCCGAGCGCTTACGCTTCATGATCGAGGATTCGGACCTCGCCTTGTTGCTCACCCACGAAGGCGGTTTGGCCGACTTGGACGGCTTCACTGATCGCTGTTTGCTGGTTGATCCAGCGGGGGTTGGTGAGGGGTCGACAGCTGGCGGGGAAGGATTGCCCGAAGTTTGCTCATCGGCGCCCGCTTACGTCATCTACACCTCGGGCTCGACCGGACGGCCGAAGGGAGTAGTGGTAGCCCATCGGGCGATCGCCAATCGCTTATCGTGGATGCGCCGCGCCCAGCCGTTGGCGGCCGACGATCGGGTGCTGCAGAAAACTCCTTTCAGCTTCGATGCCTCGATTTGGGAGATCTTCCTTCCTCTGATCAGCGGCGCCGGCTTGGTGTTGGCCGAGCCTGGTGGGCAGCGTGACAACGCCTACTTGCTGGCGACCGTCGTCGCCCAGCGCATTACTGTGCTGCAATTGGTGCCATCGCAGCTGGCGGTTTTTCTACAGCAGCCTGATATTGAAGAGGGCTGTCGAGGGCTGCGGCGGATGTACTGTGGCGGGGAGGCTTTCGCGGTCCACCTGGCGGCTCGTTTTCATCAGCTTTGTGGTGCCGAGCTGTACAACCTCTATGGCCCCACCGAGGCTTCCATCGATGTTGCTTGGCAGCAGAGCTCGGGCGCCATGAGCGACGAAAGTGGCCGCGCCGCCTGGTTGCCGATCGGCCGGGCGCTTGACAACGTCCGCTTGTTGGTGGTCGATCGGCGTCTGCGCCAGCAGCCCTGGGGAGTGTCCGGCGAGCTGCTGATCGCTGGTGTCGGCCTGGCCCAGGGCTATCACCATCGGCCCGGCCTGACCGCCGAGAGGTTCTGCCCTGATCCAGCGGGGGTCGAAGTCGGTGGTCGTGGCTATCACTCCGGCGACCGGGTGCGGCGGCTACGCGACGGTGGGCTCGAGTTCCTTGGTCGCCTCGACGAGCAGGTCAAGTTGCGGGGCTTTCGCATCGAGCTGGGTGAGATCAATACTCTGATCGAGCGTCAGCCGGGTGTGCGCGAGGCGGCGACGGTGCTCCACGGCGACAGCATGGACCAGATCCTGGCTACTTACGTGGTGCCGAGCGACCAGCAGTTGGAGGTCGAAAGTCTCGGACGGGTGCTGGCGGAGTGGCTGCCTGAGCACATGATTCCGACGGTTTTCGTCGAACTCGATACTTTGCCGCGGCAGCCCAACGGCAAGCTCGATCGGGGTGCTCTACCCGAGCCACGGCGGCAACGTGGCGAACAGGTGCAGTGGGTGGCGCCGCGCAATTCTACCGAAGAGCTGTTGGCCGGATTCTGGTGCGAGCTGTTGGGAGTCGACGAGGTTGGTATCGACGATGATTTTTTCGCCCTCGGCGGACACTCGCTGTTGGCTACTCGGCTGATCGCTAGAGTGCGCGAGTTGTTCCAAGTCGAGATCAAGGTCGCGCAGCTCTTCGAGCGGCCGACGATCGCCGAATTGGCGCCAGAGATCGCCGACGCCCGAGGCTCGAAGGATGCAACTGCTGCTGCCATTCCGCCACTGCGGCGAGCGCCGCGACCGGTACGGATCCCGCTGTCGTTCGGACAACGGCGACTGTGGTTCCTCGACCGGCTTCAGCCTGGGTTGGTGGCCTACAACTTACCCGTGGCGATCGGCCTAGAAGGGCGGCTCGAGCGGTCGGCGCTCGAAGCAGCCCTCGGCGAAGTGGTGCGGCGTCACGAGGTCCTGCGCACGGTTTTTGAGCAGGCCGACGGCGAGCCTTACCAAAGGCTGCTGGCGCCCAACCCGGTAGTCCTGCCATGGGTCGACCTCGAGCAGCTCGAGGCTGGCGATGCCGAGGACGAGGCGCGGCTCTGGCTGGGCGAGGCAGCCGCGAGACCCTTTGATTTGCGCCGCGGGCCTCTGCTGCGGGGCCTGGTGCTGGTTCTGGAGGCGGATCGCCACGTCGCGCAGCTGACCTTGCACCACATTGTTTCGGACGGCTGGTCCAACAGCTTGCTAGTCGAGGAGCTGTCGACTCTTTATGGGGCGTTCATCAAGGCTCGACCCAGCCCCCTGGCGGAGCTACCGGTGCAGTACGCAGACTACGCTTGTTGGCAACACGGTTGGCTGGCAGAGGAGGTGCTAGAGAACGAGTTGGCCTACTGGCGAGCGGCCCTAGCGGGGGCGCCAAAAGAGCTTGGTCTGCCCACCGATCGGCCGCGTCCGGCGGTGCAGTCCTTTCGCGGTGCCAGCTGCGACCTGCGGCTCGATGAAGGGCTTTCGCAGCAGCTGAAGAATCTCGCCCTACAGAGTTCGGCGACTCCTTTCATGGTCTTCGTCGCTGCCTTTCAGTTGCTGTTGGGCCGCTATGCCGGTCAGCGTGATCTCTGTATTGGAACACCGGTCGCGGGCCGCGGTCAGCTGCTTTCAGAAGGGTTGATCGGTCTGTTCGTCAATACTCTGGTACTGCGAGCCGAACTCGACCCGCGGCAGACCTGGGCCGAGCTGTTGACGGCGGTTCGCGCCACTTGCCTGGCCGCCCACGACCATCAGGAGCTGCCTTTCGAGTGCTTGGTGGAAGCCATCGAAAGCGAGCGCAGCCTCAGCCATTCGCCAGTTTTTCAGGTCATGCTGGCGCTGCAGAACGTACCTCGCGCGAGCCTCGATCTTCCCGGCCTGACCTTGAGAGCGTTAGAGTCGGATCACCGCACCTCGAAGATGGAGCTGACCCTGGTGCTGGCGGAAGCCGACGGCTGCTTTAGCGGCTCGCTAGAGTACAACACCGACCTCTTCGACGGCGTTACCATGCGGCGCCTACTGGGCCACTTTGCAACCCTGCTCGGCAGTGTTGCCGCCGCTCCTCAGAGTCTCCTGGGTGAGCTCGACACGCTCTCTCGCGCCCAGCGCAATCAGCTACTGCAAGAGTGGAATTCGCGGCCGCAAACGGATACTTCGGAGCCCTTTTCCCATCGCCTCTTCGCTCTTCGGGCGGCGCAGCAGCCAAAGGCGTTGGCGGTTGCCGACGAGCGCGGCGAGCTGAGCTACGGCGAGCTTGATCAGCTGGCCAACCGGTTGGCGCACCAACTTGTCGACCTAGGAGTTGCTGCGGACCATGTGGTGGCAATCATGGTGGAGCGGTCGCCGAGTTTGGTGGTGGCGATTCTAGCGGTGATGAAGGCCGGTGGTGCCTACCTACCGCTCGACCCGGACCATCCCTCAGCCCGCTTGCAGCTGATGCTCGAAGATGCCCAACCAACAGTTTTGATCGCCACCGGAGCAACCCTCGGCCTGTTGGCCGAAGTAGCGCTGCCGGTCTTGCGGCTCGACCAGGAAGTCGGCAAAGCGGCGACAAAGACTCCGCTGGGGTCCCCCGAAGTCGAGCTGCTCCCCTCCAACCTGGCCTACGTGATCTACACCTCGGGATCTACGGGTCGACCGAAGGGAACTGGTTTGACTCATGCCGGCTTGGCCAACTTGGCGGCTTGGCATCGCCGTACCTATGCCGTCGAAGCGGCAGATCGCGCCACCATGGTCGCCAGCCAGGCCTTCGATGCTTCGGTTTGGGAGTTGTGGCCCTATCTCACCGCTGGCGCTAGCCTGCATGTGCCCGGCGCGGCGGTGCGGGGCGCGCCAGCGGCACTCTTCAGCTGGCTGGGGGAGCAGCGCATCAGCTTGAGCTTCTTGCCCACCCCGTTGGCCGAAGCGATGCTCGAAGGGGTGGCGCCGGCGGGTCTTGCCTTACGCGCCCTGTTGATCGGTGGAGACCGGCTGCACAAGATGAGTGGCAAACCACTGCCCTGCCGCGTGGTCAACCACTACGGTCCGACCGAGGACACCGTGGTGTCGACTTGGGGCGAGGTGCCGGCAGAAACCGTTTCTGACCCCTCGATAGGGCGGCCGATCGATCAAACCTCAGCCTATGTCGTCGACGCTGACCTGCGCCTGCTGCCGATCGCGGCCCGGGGTGAACTGGTCCTCGGCGGCGTCGGGCTAGCCCGCGGCTACCTACGCCGGCCAGCAGCGACGGCAGCTGCCTTCATCCCCGATCCTTTCAGTAGCCAAGTGGGGAGCCGCTTGTATCGAAGTGGCGATCTGGTGCGCCTGTCAGTGGCTGGTGATCTCGAATTCCTCGGTCGTCGCGACCACCAGATCAAGGTGCGCGGCTTTCGTATCGAACCGGGCGAGATTGAAGCAACTCTGATGGCTGTGCCGGGGGTTCGCGAAGCCCTGGTGGTGGCCCGCAAAGCGGCCGGCGGTGGTCACCGGCTGGTGGCCTACATCGTGCCGGACGAGCCGTCTGTCGACCCGGAGTCGGCGGCCGAAGGGCTGCGCCAGGTGCTGCGCGCGGCGCTGCCGGACTACATGGTGCCGAGCGCCCTGGTGGCGCTCGAGGCTCTGCCACTAAGCCCCAACGGTAAGCTCGATCGAGGGGCCTTGCCGGAGCCCGAGCTGCTTGGCCGCGGCAGTTACGTGGAGCCGCAAACGCCGACTGAACAAAGCCTGGCGAAGATTTGGGCGGAAGTCTTGGAACTCGATCGGGTGGGAGCTGAGGACAATTTCTTCGCCCTAGGTGGCCATTCCTTGATTGCTTTGAAAGTGGTTTCGCGAGTTCTCGGGCAGTTTGCAGTCGAGCTGCCGGTCCGCGATCTCTTTGCGGCCGCGACCCTCGCCGAGTTGGCGGAGCGGCTCGACCAGCTGACGCTGGAGTCAGTAGATACCGACGAACTTGCCATGTTGCTGGCCCAGGTCGAGGAAGAAGGCGACGCCGAGAGCTTGGCCGGCGAAGTTGAGAAAGCTGGGGTGAAGGGATGAGTCGGCGCCAGCTTGAAGAACGCCTGCGCCAGCTACCCGCGGCCAAGCGGCAGCAGCTGCTCGGGCTGATGCGGCAGCGAGCGACTGCCGATCGGCTGTCGGAAAAAATTCCGCGCCGTCGTCAAGACGGCCCTTCGCCTCTGTCTTTTGCCCAGCAGCGGTTGTGGTTCCTGGACCGCTTGACGCCGGATAACGCGGCCTACAACTTGCCTTTTGCGGTTCGCCTCGAAGGTCAGCTTGAAGTCGCGGAGCTCGAGGCGGCGATTCTTGAGGTAGTCAGCCGCCATCAGGTTCTGCGCTCGCGCTTCAGTACCGTAGGTGGCCAACCTCGGCAACAACCCGCCGCAATGGCTGAAGTCGGGCTGGCGCGGGTCGATCTAGGCCGCCTGACGGAGGCTGCAGGAGATCGCGAGCTGGCTCGTCGGCTCAACGATGAAGCTAGCCGTCCGTTCGATCTGCAGGCAGAACTCCCATTTCGGGCTTGCTTAGTGGAATTGCGTAAGCACCATCATGTGGTTCTCTTTACCTTGCATCACATTGCTGCCGACGGCTGGTCGATGGGCAATTTGAGTGCTGAAGTGGCAGCTCTCTATGGTGCCTTGGTGGCCGGCGAAGAATCTGACCTTACAGCCTTGGAAGTTCAGTATTCAGACTATGCCGCCTGGCAGCGGGAGACTCTCGAGGGCGAGGTTCTGCAAGCGCAGCTGGACTATTGGCGGCAATGTTTGAGCGGCGCTCCGCAAGTTCTGGAGCTGCCTACTGATCGGCCGAGGCCCGCCACCCAGAGCCTGCGCGGTTCGTTTCGCAAATTGCAGCTTGGGACCGACTTGGCAGTGGCCCTGGAGGGGTTGGCACAGGCTAGCGAAGTGACCTCCTTTATGTTGCTGATGGCGGCCTTCCAAACGCTACTCAGCCGGTACTGCGGCCAGACCGACTTGGTCGTAGGCTCACCGGTGGCCAATCGAGGCCGGCCCGAGTTGGAGCCGCTGATCGGCTACTTCGTCAATAACTTGGCGCTGCGGAGTGATCTGTCGGGCAATCCTGTGTTCGCCGATCTGCTCGCTAGCACCAAGACCTCGGTGTTGGCTGCCTTCGATCACCAGGAGGTGCCGTTCGAGAAGCTAATCGATGAGTTCGGTTTGGAACGTAGCCTGAGCTATCCGCCGTTATTTCAAGTGGTGTTCGCTCTGCAGGCAGCCGCGCCAGAGCCGATCGCTATACCCGGTGGCCTGCGGATGAGCGCCATCGATCTTGACAGCTACAGCGCAAAATTCGAACTCACCCTATCGATGCAGCGCAGCAAGGACGGATTTCACGGCGGCTTGGAGTACGCCACCGATCTGTTCGACTCCACCACCGTCGACCGTCTGCTGGGGGCCTTTGCCAATCTGCTGCGGGGTCTGGTGAAACAGTCTCGCGCACGGCTCTGGGAGTTGCCTCTGCTGAGTGCCTCGGAGTGTTGGCAAGTGCGGACGGAGTGGAGCGGAGGGGGCCTCGATCTGGTGCCACGAAACAACTTGATCGATTGTTTCGCGGCGCGAGTGGCGAACGGCCCTGAGCGCCTGGCCGTAGCCTGCGGCAGGCGCTCGCTGAGTTATGGCGAACTCGATCGAAGGTCAACAGAGCTGGCTGCCGAACTGGTCGAACGCGGTGCCTTGCCGGGGCAGCGGATCGCTCTATGTGTCGAGCGCGACGTCGAACTGGCGGTAGGTATCTTGGGGATTCTCAAGGCCGGTTGCGCCTACCTGCCGATCGACTCGAAGCTGCCGGCTGAGCGCTTGAGGTTCTTGCTCGAGGATGCTGCCGCTGAGTTGGTGGTGGCCGATCGGGCAGCCTCGACCGCGGCTCTGCCGACGAGTGTTGTTGCGCCGGTGCGGGTCGACCGGCTGACGGCTGCGAAGGTCACCGACTGGCGACCGGTCAGTGTGCCGCCAGAAGCGCCAGCCTACGTCATTTACACCTCTGGCTCGACCGGCCGACCTAAAGGGGTGGTGGTCAGCCACGCCAACGTCTTGCGTTTGTTCGACGCCTCTGAACGGTGGTTCAACTTCGATGCTTCAGATGTCTGGACGCTGTTCCACTCCTACTCCTTCGATTTTTCGGTGTGGGAGTTCTGGGGGGCGCTACTCTACGGCGGACGGCTCGAAGTCGTGCCCTATTCGGTGAGCCGATCGCCAGCTGATTTTCGCGCCTTGCTGACCGAGCGCGGGGTCACCGTTCTCAATCAAACACCGTCGGCTTTTCGCCAGCTCATCCAGGCGGACGAACAGGTTGGTGGGACAGCGGCGCTGCGGTTGCGGTGGGTGATCTTTGGCGGCGAGGCTCTTGAACCTCGCAGCTTGGCGGGCTGGGTCGAACGGCATGGCGATGGTCACAGCGATGGTGGGGTGGTGGGCCGCCGCGGGCCGCGGCTGATCAACATGTACGGCATCACTGAAACGACCGTGCATGTGACCTATCGCCGCCTCACCCGACGCGAGATCGAACTGGGTTTTGGCAGTGTCATCGGCGTGCCGATTCCCGACCTGCAAACTTTGGTGCTGGACCACCGGGGCGGTTTGGTGCCGATCGGTGTGGCGGGGGAGCTACAAATCGCGGGCGGAGGCGTTGCTAGCGGCTATCTCCACCGCGCGGCGTTGACGGCGATGCGCTTCGTGCCCGACCCGTACTCCCGCAAGGCTGGCTCGCGGCTCTATCGAAGTGGCGATCTCGGCCGCTGGTCAGGGCGTGGCGAGTTGGAGTACCTCGGCCGCATCGACTTGCAAGTGAAGGTTCGCGGTTTCCGCATCGAGTTGGGAGAGATCGAGGCGGCTCTCGCCGCGCACGCAAGGGTCGCCGAGGCGGTGGTGGTAGCTCGGCGAGAGGGCGGCGAGCGGCAGCGCCTGGTGGCTTATGTGGTCGGCGACGAACAGCTGCCGAGCGTCGGCGAACTGCGCTCCTTCCTCGCCGACAGCTTGCCGGAACACATGCTACCGGCGCACATCGTGGCCCTTGCCGCGATGCCCTTGACCGCCAATGGCAAGCTCGACCGGGGGGCCTTACCGGCGCCGAGTGAAGAGCGGCCAGATCTAGTGGCCGAGTACATTGAGCCGCGAACTGCCGCCGAAGCCGTGCTCTGTCGGGTCTGGGCCGAGGTGCTGGGAATCGAGAAAGTCGGGATCAACGACAATTTCTTCGCCCTTGGTGGCGATTCAATTCTCAGCTTGCGGGCAGTCGCCCTGGCCGGCGAAGCTGGAGTCCCGGTAGCGCTACCGGACCTGTTCCGATTTCAGACGGTGGCTGAGTTGGGGGAGAAGATCGGTGACGCTCTTGAGCAATTCGAGGAGCGGCCTGCCACCGCGCCCTTCAGCTTGCTAAGCGAGGCTCAGCGGGCGGCTCTTCCGGACGACGTAGTCGATGCCTATCCCCTGACTTATCTGCAATCGGGGATGCTCTTCCACATGGAGCTGACCCCCGAGGAGCCCCTCTATCACAACGTTGACAGCTGGCATCTTCGCGGACGGTTCGAGTTCGCCCCCTTCCGCCTTGCGGTCGACCGGGTGGTGGCTCGGCACCCGATTCTTCGCACCTCTTTCGATCTGGAGGCCGCGGAGGAACCTCTGCAGCGGGTGCACCGCCAGGCCCGGCTGCCGATCTCGGTGATCGATTTTCGCGGCCTGCCGAGCGATCTGCAAGAACTTCGCATCCAGAGCTTTCTAGGCCAGCAGAAACGCTGCTTGCTGGATTTCTCCCGCCCGCCGCAACTGCGCTTTTATATCCATCTACGCAGCGCCGAGACCTTTCAGTTCACTTTGATCGAGAACCACGCCATTCTCGACGGTTGGAGCTTGCACTCGACCCTGGCGGAGATGTTCGAGCTGTTCTTCGCCTTGCTCGACGGCGACGATCCGGCGATCGAGCCGCCGCTGAGCCTGACCTTCCGTGAGTTTGTCGAGCGCGAGCGCCAGGCCCTCGAATCCCAGGAGACGATCGACTACTGGCAGCGCCAGCTGGCCGATTTGACCCTGCCGGAGCTGCCGTCGTGGCCGCTCGACGCGGTGTTCGAAGCGCCGCGGATCCGCTCCCACGAGGTGCCTCTCGAGGCGGCTCTCTTCGACCGCCTGGTAGCTTTGCAGCGCATTGCTGGTGTGCCGATCAAAAGCATTTTTCTGAGTGCCCACCTCAAGGTGCTCAGTCTGACCACCGGCCGGCACGAAGTGTTCACTGGGTTAGCATCGAACGGCCGCCTGGAGGAAGCCGAAGGCGACCAAGTACGTGGCTTGTTCCTCAATCTGCCGCCGTTGAGATTGCGCCTGCAAGGCGGCAGCTGGGTGCAGCTGGCGCGCCAGGTGTTTGCCGCCGAAACCGAGCTGTTGCCGCATCGTCTATATCCCCAGGCAGCTCTGCAGCGCCAGTTCGGGCAGCGGGCTCTGGTCGATATCAGCTTCAACTACATGCACTTCCACGTCATTGGCGAGCTGCTGCTCTCCGATCGGGTGGAAGTGCTCGACTCGACCAATCTCGGTGGCACCAACTTCAAGCTCACCGCCAATTTCGCGCAGAATATGGAGGGCTCGCAAGCCGGCTTGATTCTGGAGTACGACTCGCAAGCCCTGCCGCCGGCACAAGCCGCGGCGATCGGTGAACTCTACGGCAAGGTGCTGGCGGCGATGGCTGGCGAACCGGGCGGCAGCCACCAAATGCTGGACTACCTGCGGCCCTCGGACCGTCATCGTCTGCTGGTCGAGCTCAACGACACTGGCTCGGACTATGAGGATCAGCTAAGCGTGCCGCAGCTCTTCGCGCAGCAGGTCGACGCCCGTCCCGACGCCATTGCCATCGGTGCCGGCTCGACCCAGTTGAGCTACGGTGAACTCGACCGGCGCGCCCGACGCATTGCCCACCAGCTGATCGATCTCGGAGTCGAACTCGAAGACCCGGTCGGGGTCTGCTTGCGACGCTCGCCTGAGCTGATCGTCGCTCTGCTCGCCGTGGTCAAGGCCGGCGGCGTCTATATTGCCCTCGACCCCGAGTATCCTGTTGAGCGGTTGCGGCTGATGATCGAGGACACCGCGATGGCCGTCCTGGTCACCGCCAGTGACCTGAGCGAGCGCTTGCCCAGTGGTGCCGCGCAGCTGCTGTTGATCGACCGGGCCGAACACGGGACGAGCGCTGCCGTCAGGCGCAGTTCGCCGCTGATCGACGCCTTACCCGTCGAGGGTCTGTGTCTGTTGATCTACACCTCGGGTTCGACCGGCCAGCCCAAGGCCAGTGGCACCACTCACCGTGGGGTGGTCTCCCTGGTGCGTGGTGGCTCCCACTACGCCGAGCTGTTGCCGACGGACACCATGCTGCAACAAGCGCCGGTGTCTTTCGATGCCAGCGTGTTGGAGATCTGGGGCATGCTGCTCAACGGTGGCAGAGTGGGGATTGGCAGCGCCGATCAGCTCGATCTCGACGAAGTCGCCACTGCGCTGATCGCACAGCGGGTCACGGTTCAGGTTCTAACCTCGGGGTTGTTTCGCCTGCTGGCCGAGGAGCGACTCGATTCGCTGGCCGGATTGCGGGACCTGATGACTGGTGGAGAAGCGGCCTCGGTGCCGCACATGAGGAAAGTTCTGCGAGCTTATCCGCGGTTGCGGCTGAGCAATGTCTACGGGCCGTCGGAAAACTCGACCTACTCGGCGGTCCAGATGACCCGCCCTTGGCATCTCGGCGCTGCCTCGATGCCGATCGGCACGCCGGTGTCCAACCGAACGGTGCTGGTGCTCGATGGCTTCCTGCGGTTGGTGGCTAGCGGCGTTCCGGGTCGGCTCTATGTCGGTGGCCATGGTCTCGCCCGCGGCTATTGGCGCCGGCCTGGGATGACTGCCAGCGTCTTCGTACCCCATCCTTATTCCAGGCAGCGCGGAGAGCGACTTTACGACACCGGTGATCTGGCGCGACTGCTGGCCGACGGCAGTCTGGACTTTCTTGGCCGGCAGGACCACCAAGTCAAAATCCGCGGCTTCCGCATCGAGCCGGGCGAGGTTGCGGTAGCTCTGATGGAGCTGCCCGAGGTAGGCGACGCGGTAGTGGTGGTGAGCCAGGGAGATACCGAGAAGCACCTGGTGGCCTATGTTGTGCCGACTGCTCCGGTCGCCGATCTCGAGCGGTGCTTGCATGCCGCGCTGGCCACCAAGTTGCCCACCTACATGCTGCCGTCGGCCATCGTTGAACTGGCGTCGCTACCTCTCAGCCCCAATGGCAAGCTCGACCGGGAGGCTTTGCCGGCGCCTCGTTCGAGAAACCTCGCCAGCCCCCTGGTACGACTGCCGGAGAGTGCTGCCGAGAAGCTACTTGCCGAGATCTGGCAAGAGGTTCTGGTAGTCGACGGCTTGGGAGTCGACGAGAATTTCTTCGAACTCGGCGGTCACTCGCTGCTGGCTACCCGAGTGATCTCACGGTTGCGGCGCTCGTTGAATATCGAGTTGCCGTTGAGCGCCTTGTTCGAGGAGCCCACCATCGGTGGCCTGGCGCGGCTCTTGGAACGGGATACTCAGAACGCTTTAGGGGCTTCGAGACGGATCGAGCGCCGTGCCGCGGGCCAGGAGCAGGCGCCGTCGTTTGGTCAACGCCGCTTGTGGTTCATCGACCAATTGAAGCCAGGTAATCCGGTCTACAACATCGCCAATGCTCTGCGTCTCGAAGGCCAGGTCGACAGCGCTGTGCTGGTCTACAGCATCGAGCGGTTGGTCGAGCGGCATCAGGTCTTGCGGACGGTCTTCCACGAGATCGACGGCCAGCCGGTGCTCGAGGTCCGCCCGCCAGGGACGCTGACGCTGCCCGAGATCGATCTGAGCGGCTTGCCGACAGCCTCGCAGTGGCCGGTGGTCCGGGAGCTGGCGGCTGGCGAAGCGTCAGCGCCGTTTGACTTGGGTAGCGATTCGGTGCTGCGGGTTACCCTGCTGCGCTTGGCGGCTGACGATCAGGTGTTGCTACTAGTGGTGCATCACATCGCCGCCGATGGTTGGTCGATGGACCTCATGATTCACGAGATCTCTGCCCACTATTCGGCAGCCGCCGCGGGTCAGCAAGCGCCGCTGCCGGAGCTACCGATTCAGTACGCGGATTTCGCCGCCTGGCAGCAGGAGCTGCTGAGCAGCGCGGTCGGTGAGCAGCAGTTGCAGTTCTGGCATCGCACTCTCGACCAAGCGCCGGCCTTGCTCGAGCTGCCTCTGGACCGCCCCCGGCCGGCGGTTCAACGCCACCGTGGGGCGCGCTACGACTTCCAGGTGCCGGCCGCGCTGAGCGCCGCCTTGCGGGATCTTGGACAGCAGCTTGGGGCGACCCCGTTCATGATCTTGTTGACCGCCTTCAAAGTGCTCCTGGCGCGTCACTCGGGTCAGTCCGATATTTCGATCGGAACGCCGATCGCTGGCCGCCGGATGTCCGAAGCAGAGAACTTGATCGGCTTGTTCGCAAACACTTTGGTGTTGCGCAACACCTTGCAGCCGGCGAATAGCTTCAGCTCTTTGGTGGCTGCTATTCGCGCGACGACCCTGGACGCTTACGAGAATCAGGATCTGCCCTTCGAACGCCTAGTGGAGGAACTCAAGCCGGAGCGAAGCCTGGCTTTCTCCCCTCTTTTCCAGGTCTTCTTCGTTTGGCTCGACGCCGCGGTGGGCGGTCAGCCGGCGGCTGTAGAGGCCTTGCGCTGGAGTTCGGTGGAGACCGGCCACACTACTTCGATGTTCGATCTTGCCCTGACCATGCACGAACGACAGGGCGCTTTTGTCGGTGAGTTCGTTTTTGACACGGATCTTTTCGAAGCCAGCACTGTTCAGCGCCTGGCGGAGCGTTTTCGCGTCTTGCTCGACAGCGCGGTAGCGCGGCCGGGGATGCTAATTGCCGAGCTGTCGCTGCTGCCGGGGGCTGAAGTCGAACAGCTGCTGCTGCAGTTGGCGCCGGGGGCACCGCCGGTCGGTACGAGGCCCCGGTTCTTGCATCAGTTCTTTGGCTGTCAGGCAGCG
The DNA here is from genome assembly GCA_965248925.1 of Candidatus Multivoradales bacterium. Taxonomy (GTDB): domain Bacteria; phylum Acidobacteriota; class Thermoanaerobaculia; order Multivoradales; family J023; genus CBDFLE01. The sequence goes on from CBDFLE010000006.1 coordinate 5,157,418, forward strand.
CTCACTCCGGCGGCGGTGGCGGTCGTGCATGGTGACCGGCACTGGACCTACGCCGAACTCGATCAGCGGGCTACTGAGATTGCCGCTGGTTTGCAAGCCCGGGGTGTTGGACCGGAGGTGCTGGTCGCGGTCTGCGTCGAGCGCGGAGCGGAGTTGGTGGCGGCGTTGCTGGGGGTTCTCAAGGCCGGGGGTGGATACCTGCCACTAGATTCGGCTTACCCAACTAGCCGCTTGCGGGCGACCCTGCAGGACTCACGGGCAACCCTATTGCTGGTTGATGACGAAGCGACCGCCAAGCGTCTCGAAGGTACGGTTCAGTGGCTGCTGGTCAGCACCGTGGTCGCCGACCCTGACCGCTGGTTGGCGATGGATCTTGATCCCGATCAGTTGGCCTATTCGATCTACACCTCGGGCTCTACCGGGCGACCCAAGGGAATTGGTATTACTCATGGCAGCGCTGCCCAACTGGTGGCTTGGGCCAGTGCTGAGTTCAGTGCCGCGGAACTCGAGGCGGTGCTGGCCTCGACCTCGGTGTGCTTCGATCTGTCAGTTTTCGAGATTTTCGTGCCGTTGTCGGTGGGGGGTCGGGTAGTGATGGTCAGTGACGCCCTCGAACTCGCTGAAGGTGGGGCCGGGGCCACGGTGACGTTGATCAACTCGGTGCCCTCGGCGATCAGCGAACTCAATCGACTGGAGGCCATACCGCCGACGGTGCGGACCCTCAACTTGGCAGGTGAGCCGCTGCGCGGTGAGCTCCTGCGGAGCTTGTATGAAGGCAGCTCGGTCGAGCGGGTGCTCAATCTCTACGGGCCGTCCGAGGACACCACCTATTCGACTTGGGCACAGCCGCTGCGCGCCAGCAGCGAGGAACCGCCGATCGGTCGACCGATCAGTGGCAGCAGTGTTTTCCTGCTCGACCCCCTTGGCCAGCTGGTGCCGATAGGCGTCGTCGGCGAGCTGCTGCTCGCCGGTGCGGGGTTAGCCCGCGGCTACCTTGGACGCCCAGCGTTGACCGCCGAACGCTTCGTGCCCGACGGCGTGAGCGGCCGATCGTCGGCCAGGATGTATCGCAGTGGAGACCTGGCTCGCTGGCGGGTCAACGGTGAACTCGAATTCCTCGGTCGACTCGATCACCAGGTCAAAGTGCGTGGCTTCCGCATTGAGTTGGGTGAGATCGAGGTAGCGCTGAGCGAAGTTGGCGGTGTCGACAGTATGGTCGTGGTGGCGGAGGGCAGCGCTGAGGCACGCCGCCTGGTGGCCTACGTCACCGGGCGGCTCGAAGTTGAGGAGCTGCGCCGTCAGCTCTCCCGACGATTGCCGGCCTACATGGTGCCAGAGGTCTTTGTGGTCCTCGAAGCACTGCCTTTGAACGTTAATGGTAAGATAGATCGCGACTGTTTGCCGTCGCCGGCGGCCGAGTTGGTGGCGCGCGGTATGGTCTCGCGGTTACCGGAGAGTCCCACCGAGTTGCGGCTGGCGGCGATTTGGCAAGAGGTTCTTGAGCTTGGAGAAGTCGGTGCCGAGGAGAGCTTCTTCACTCTCGGTGGGCATTCTTTATTGGCTACCCGGGTGATCTCGAGAGTGCGCACCGAGTTCGCTGCCGAATTGCCGCTGCGATCACTGTTCGAGACTCCGACGATCGCCGGTTTGGCCCGCCAAGTCGATCTGGCGCGGCAGCCCACCACGTTGCCGGCGCTACGGCCGCTACTTCGCGGTGGCCCCTTGCCACTGTCTTTTGCCCAGCAGCGGCTGTGGTTCATCGATCAGCTCGAGCCGGGCAACTTGGTGTTCAACATTCCCATCGTGCTGCATGCCGAAGGGCCGCTGGAAGTGGCAGCGCTAGCGGCCTGCTTCACCGAAGTGGTGCGCCGGCACGAGGTTCTGCGTACTACCTTTGCCACCGAGGACGGGGAGCCGGTGCAAGTGGTGGCACGGCCTCGACCGGTGTCCTTGCCGCTGATCGATCTCTGTGCGCTGCGCGCCGCTGATCGCCAGCAGCAGACTGACCGAGCTACCGACCTCTGCGAGCGCCGGCCGTTCAATCTCGCCACGGGTCCTCTGGTGCGTTGTGCGCTAATCCGCATGGAGCAGGGTCAACACCAGTTGCAGGTGACCCTGCACCATATCGTCAGCGATGCCTGGACTCTGGAGGTGCTGTACCAGGAAGTCGCCGCGCTCTACCATGCCTTCAGTCAGCGGCAGCCTTCGCCACTGGCTGAGCTGCCGCTACAGTACGCCGATTATGCCGGCTGGCAGCGGCAGTGGTTGCGGGGCGAAGCGCTAGAGCAGCGCCTCGATTTCTGGCGTCACACCCTGGCTGGTGCTCCGCCTCTTTTGGAGCTGCCCTACGATCGGCCGCGGCCGGCGATGCAGAGCCACCGCGGTGGTTACCACCGCTTCACACTGAGTCAGCAAGTGGCGGCCACCGTGGGGAAGCTCGGGCAGAGCTTGACCGCCACTCCTTTCATCATCTTGCTGGCGCTGTTCAAGGGGCTCTTGGCTCGTTATTCGGGCGCCATCGACCTAGTGGTCGGAACCCCGGTAGCGGGGCGCGATCATCTCGAACTCGAGCGGCTGATCGGTTGCTTCATCAACACCCTGGTGCTGCGCACGGACCTGTCCGGCGATCCGAGTTCGCGACAGTTGGTGCAGCGGGTGCGCGAGGTTTTCTTGGCCGCTGACGCCCATCAGCAAGTGCCCTTTGAAAAGTTGGTCGAGGAGCTCGGCGTCGAGCGCAGCCTGACGCACTCACCGCTGTTCCAGGTGATGTTCCTGCAGCCGCGATCGGCACTCGTTTCAAGCTCCCCGAACGAGGCTGAGACAAGGCCTGACGCCAGCCGTGAGGAGCTTTCCTGGAGGGTGGTGGAACGAGCCGGTGAGACTTCGCAATTCGACCTTACTCTGTCAGTGCAAGAGGACGCGGCCGGCGGCTTGGTGGGAACGCTGGAGTATTGCCTCGACCTCTTCGAACCGTCGACTATGGAGCGGCTAGCGCGGCACTACTCGAACTGGGTCGCGGGAGCTCTTGCTGACCCTGAGCTGACGCTGTCACAGCTCAGCATGCTGTCGCCCGTGGAGCGCTACCAGCTGCGTTTTGAGCGCGCCTTGGGCGGCAGCACCGGCAGCGTGCCGTGGTCGACAGTACAGCAGGGGATCTGGCAGCAGGCGCGGTGCGCTCCACAGCGGCTGGCGCTGGTGGCTGATGATGTTCAGTTGAGCTACGCTGAGTTGGTCGGCGCGGCGGCGCGACTGGGCGAGCGGTTGCGACTGCTCGGGGTCGGCCCTGAGGTAGCGGTGGCTCTGTCGGTCGAGCGTTCTCCCGAGATGGTGGTGGCGGTGCTCGCGGTACTCGCCGCTGGCGGCTTCTACGTACCGCTCGATCCGGCTCTGCCGACGGCGCGCTGCGAGTGGATTGTCGACCAGGCTCGGCCGCGAGTCCTGCTCACCCGGGCAGCGTTGCGGCAGCGGTTTGCGGTGGGCGAGGCCGAGGTGTTGCTGCTCGACGATGTACTGTCCGCGCCGGCCGCCGCCGGTGACGCCACCGTCGCCGAGTTGCCGCTGCCGGCCGCTGGGGAGAGTGCGGTCTATGCGATCTTCACTTCGGGCTCGACCGGCCGGCCGAAGGGGGTCTTGGTCAGTCACCAGTCCTTGGCCAACTACACCGCGGTCGCTAGCCAGGTTTTTGTGGTGAGCGCAGAGGACCGGGTCTTGCAGCTTGCTTCGCTGAGCTTCGATGCCAGCGCCGAGGAGATCTTTCCGGCGCTGACACGTGGCGCGACTCTAGTGCTACGCGACGAAGCCATGATGGGCTCGGCCCGCGCTTTCTTTGCCGCCTGTCGTCGTCAGCGAGTGACCGTGCTCGACTTGCCGACAGCGCTGTGGCACGAGTTGATGCAGGCGATGGAGGAGGAGGATCTGACCCTCCCCGGCACCCTTCGCCTGGTAATCCTGGGTGGCGAGGCGGCGCAGTCCGAGCCTTGGGCGATCTGGCGCCGCCGGGTGGGTTCTCGGGTTCGCCTGGTCAATACCTACGGTCCAACCGAGAGCACCATCGTCGCCACCCATTGGCAGCTCGGGCGCCGAGCCTGGTTGGCCAGCGACGGAGAGATGCCGATGGGCCGGCCGGTCGCCGGCTGCGCCACCTACCTTGCTGGCCGGCGTTTGCAGCTGGTGCCGCCGGGGGTCGACGGTGAGCTGTTGATCGGTGGCAGGGGGGTGGCGCGCTGTTATCTTGGCCAACCGGCGCTGACCGCCGAGCGCTTTGTTCCGAACCCATTCTCGGACCGTCCTGGCGACCGTCTCTATCGTAGTGGCGACCTGGCCCGGTGGCGCTCTGACGGTGCTCTGCGCTTTATAGGTCGGCTCGATCAGCAGATTAAGATCCGTGGTTTCCGCGTGGAGCTGGGGGAGATCGAGAACGTTCTGGCGGCGCATCCGCAAGTCCGTGAAGCGGCGCTGAGGATGTTTGAAGACCCGCGCGGTGCCCGTTTGGTGGCCTATGTCGTCGGCACTGCCAAGGCAACGGACTTGCGCCAGTTTCTTGCCGCGCGGCTGCCGGACTACATGGTGCCGGCACAATTCGTCGACCTAGAACGCCTACCGCTCAACACGATGGGAAAGCTCGATCGGCAGGCGTTGCCGCAGCCGCGGCCGGTCGATGGGGTGGGCAGCGGCTACAGCGCCCCTCGTGGAGCGATCGAGCAAGGGTTGGCGGAGATCTGGCAGGACGTGCTGGGGGTCGAGCAAGTGGGGCGCAGCGATGACTTTTTCGCCCTCGGCGGCCACTCTTTGCTGGCTACCAGGGTGATCGCTCGTCTCCGGCGGCTGCTCGGGGTCGAGCCTCCTTTGCGGCTGCTCTTCGAAGCTCCCGTGCTGGCTCAGCAGGCGGCGTCGCTGGGTGAGTTCGGGGGTAGGGCGCAGGCGCCGCCGATCGAGCCGCAGTCGCGTGATCAGCCGTTGGTGGTCTCTTTCGCACAGCAGCGGCTGTGGTTGATCGATCAGCTGGATCCGGGTAGCGCCGCCTACAACATGCCGATTGCCATGCGCGTCGAGGGGGAGTTAGATATCGCCGCCCTGGGCTGGGCGTTGAGCGAGATGATGCGCCGTCACGAGGTGCTGCGCAGCCGCTTCGTTGGCGTCAAGGGAGTGGCTCGGCAGCGGGTCGATCCGCCACCACCACCCTTCCTACCGCTGATCGATCTCAGCGGCCTGACTGGCGCGGATCGGCGCTGCTCGACTTTGGGCCGGGTCGCCGAGGAAGCGGCGACACCCTTTGATCTGGCGCGTGGTCCACTGCTGCGGGCCCTGGTGCTGCGTCTGGCTGAGCAGCAGCATGCCATCTTGATCACCGTTCATCACATCGTCAGTGATGGTTGGTCGATGGAGCTGATGAGTCGCGAGATGATCGCTCTCTACGGCGCCGGTAGCAACGGCCGCCCCTCGCCGCTGGCCGAGCTGCCTATCCAATACGGTGATTTCGCGATCTGGCAGCGGCGCTGGTTGGCCGGTGAGGTGATGGACGCCGAGCTGGCTTACTGGCGGCGCCAGCTGGCCGGCGCGCCGCCGGTGCTCGAGCTGCCTCTGGATCGACCGCGACCGGCGTTGCAGAGTTCGGCTGGCGCCCATTTCGGTTGCCGCCTCGACGCCGACACCGGCAGCGCTGTGCGGCGGCTGGCGAGGGAACTCGGCGCGACCCCATTCATGGTCATGCTGGCAGCCTACGGTGGCCTGTTGGCGCGGCATTCCAACCAGCTCGACCTGTGCATCGGTACGCCGGTTGCCGGCCGCGGCCGCCTGGAACTCGAGCCGTTGATCGGTTTCTTTGTTAACACGCTGGTGCTGCGCGCGGACTGCTCCGGCGACCCCAGCGGCGCGCTGCTGGTAGAACGGACCAAAGAGGCGGTGCTGGCGGCCGATCAGCATCAGAACGTTCCCTTCGACAAGTTGGTAGAGGAATTAGCCGTCGAACGCAGCTTGTCGACGTCGCCTCTCTTCCAGGTGATGTTCGCGCTGCAGAATGCCGCCCTCGAAGCGCCGCGCCCGGCGCTACCCGGCAACGAGCCGAACCGCTGGGAAGCCCTCGAGCTGCCGGGGCAGAGCGCTCAATTCGACCTGACGCTGACGGTGTTCGACGGCGATGACATGGCGGTGGATATCGAATACCGCAGCTCCTTGTTTGACCCCACCACCATCGAGCGGATGGCGGGTCACTATCGCAACTTGGTGCGCGCCTTGCTGGTGGCTCCGCAGCGGTCCTGGTCGCTGCTGACCATGCTGTCCGCCGCCGAGCGCTGCCAGCTGATGGTCGAGCTACAGGGTCCCGAGGGTGCGAGCGACGAGGGGAGCCTGGTCCATCAGCGCTTCCAGGCGCAAGCCCGGCGCTGCCCCGAGGCGGTGGCGGTGGTCCACGCTGGTGGCGAGTTGACCTATGCCGAGCTGGCTCAGGCCAGTGCCGAGCTGGCGACCTGCTTGTGCCAGCAGGGAGTCGGCCCGGAGGTGGCGGTTGCGCTGGTTGTCGAGCGTGGTCCGGAGATGATCGTGGCGGTGCTCGGCATCGCCGAGGCGGGCGGTTTCTACGTGCCGATAGATCCTTCCCTGCCAGCTGAGCGCCAAGCCTTCATGCTCGACGAAGTCAGGCCCAGTGTGCTGGTGACCCAGAGTCATCTGCGGCCCGACTTACCACCGCACGGGGCGACGATAGTGTTGCTTGACCCGCCCACCGCCGAGCAAGAGCGCAGGGTTGCCGGCCGCGTGATCGGGCGACTCGACCCGGAGAATCCGGCCTACACGATCTACACTTCCGGCTCCACTGGCCGGCCCAAAGGGGTGGTCATTCGCCACGGTGCTCTGGCTGAGTACATCGAGACCACGGTGGAGAAATACGGCTTGCGGCCGGGGGATCGGGTGCTGCAATTCTCTTCCGTGAGCTTCGATGCCAGCGTCGAGGAGATTTACAGTCCGCTGGTCTGCGGCGCCACTTTGGTGCTACGTGACGAAGACATGTTGAGCTCGGTGGCCGCTTTTCTCGACCGTTGCGAACGCTGGCGGCTGACGGTGTTGATCCTCACCACCGCCTACTGGCACGAGCTGGCGGTGGCCCTCGACCGCGAAGACCTCGAGTTACCTCCCTTGGTTCGCCTGCTGGCGATCGGTGGCGAGGCGGCGCTGGCCGAAGCCTGGAGTTCCTGGTCTCGACGGGTCGATCCACGGGTCCGGTTGATCAATCTCTGGGGTACAACCGAGACCACGATCTCGACCACCCAATGGCAGGTCAGAGGCTTGCCGTCTCACGGCACCAGCGAAATGCCGATTGGCCGTCCTCTGCGAAATTATCGAACCTACCTCTGTGGTCGGTATCTCGAGCCGGTGCCTCTCGGAGTTAGCGGAGAGGCATTGATCGGCGGCAGCGGGTTGGCACGCGGTTTCTTCGGTCGTCCGCGGCTAACCGCCCAACGGTTCATTCCGGATCCTTTTGCCTGCTTGTCCGGCAGCCGTCTCTACCGCACTGGCGACCTGGCCCGATGGACCCCGGACGGGGTTCTGGAATTCGCCGGCCGGATCGATTTGCAGGTCAAGGTGCGGGGCTTCCGCGTCGAGTTGGGGGAGATCGAAAGCGTCTTGATGTCCCATCCGGCGGTGCGTGAAGCGGCGGTGACCCTGCGTGATGAGGTGGCTGGCGATCAGCGATTGGTCGCCTACCTGACCGGCGCCGCGGCCACCGCCGAGGAGCTTCGGGCTCACCTCGCCGATCGGCTGCCGGCTTATATGGTGCCGGTGGCTTTTGTCGCCTTGGAGCAATTGCCGCAGACCGCCCTCGGCAAGGTTGATCGTCGGGCGCTGCCGGCACCGGCTCGGAAAGATCTCACCGCCGGCCTTTTTGTGCCGCCGTGTGGTGCCATGGAGACCGCCATCGCCTCGATCTGGCAGGAAGTGCTGGCGGTTGAGCGGGTCGGCCGCGACGATAATTTCTTCGCCCTCGGTGGCCACTCCTTGTTGGCCGCCCGAGTGATCTCGCGGTTGCGCCAAGCCCTCGGCGTCGAGCCGCCGTTGCGCGCTATCTTCGAGTCCCCAACGCTGGCCGACTTGGCGGTGAGTCTTGAGCAGCTCTCGGCCGATGCTGGCGAGCGGATCGGCCGCCAGCAGCCCGGAGCGTCTCAACCCCTGTCCTACGCACAGCGACGTTTGTGGCTGATCGATCAGCTAGAGCCGGGCAGCGCGGCCTACAACATTCCTACTGCGCTGCGGATCGAAGGTCAGTTCGAGATCACGGTGCTCAGCCGCGGTTTGACCGAGGTGGTGCGGCGCCACCAGGTTCTGCGCACTCGCTTCGAGTCGTTGGGCGGCATCCCGCAGCAGGTGATCGAGGCGGCGATGGCGGTTGCTCTACCGCTGGTCGAGCTAAGTGCCTTGCGGCCTGCCGAGCGGGCCGCGGAGGAAGCCCGCTGGCTGGCCGCCGAAGCCGACCAGCCATTCGATCTGGGCCGTGCGCCGCTGCTCCGAGGGCTGGTGCTGCGGCTGGCGCCGGAGTGTCATGCCGTAGCGCTTTCGGTACACCACATCGCCAGTGACGGTTGGTCAATGGAGTTGCTGACTCAGGAAGTGAGCGAACTCTACCGTGCTTTCGCGGCTGGCCGACCGTCACCGCTCGAGGAGTTGCAGATCCAGTACGCCGATTTTGCCGCCTGGCAGCGGCAGCAGCAGAGCGCCGAGGATCTGGAGGCCGAGCTGAGCTACTGGCAGGAGCGGCTGGCGGCCGCGCCACCGCCGCTCGAGCTGCCCTTTGATCGGCCGCGGCCGGCGATCCAAAGCGGCCGGGGCGCACATAGCGATCGGGCTCTCGCCGCACCCATCAGCAGAGCGGTACGACGCCTGGCGGAGGCCGGCGAGGCGACCCTGTTCATCGCCCTACTGAGTGGTTTTCAGGCCTTTCTGGGGCGGCTCACCGGTCAGCTCGATTTCACTGTCGGCACCCCGGTCGCCGGCCGCGATCGCTTGGAAACCGAGCCCTTGATCGGTTTTTTCGTCAACACCCTAGTGTTGCGAGCAGATCTCACCCAGCAGCCGAATTGGGAAGAGCTGCTGCGGCGCACCCGGCAGAGGACGCTCGAAGCCCTCGATCATCAGACCCTGCCGTTCGAAAAATTGGTCGAAGTCCTGGACCCGCAGCGCAGCTTGGCGTACGCGCCCTTGTTCCAAGTCATGTTCCAGCTCAACTCGACGGCTGTCGCCAAGCCCGAGGTGTTGGATGAAGTTGCGGCTGAGGCCGCGGACGGACCCCGCTGGAGCTTGCTGGGCGCTGCCTCGAGCAGCACCAAGTTCGACTTGACCCTGGCGGTTAGCGAGCTTGATGAAGGGCTTCATTTGACGCTCGAATACAGCACTGATCTGTTCGAGAAGACGACTATCGACCGTCTGCTGCGGGGCTACGAGATCCTGCTCGAAGGGCTTGCCATGGAGCCTGAACTGCCTTTCTGGCAGCTTCCCTTACTGAGTCCGAGTGAGCGCCGTCAACTGCTCGAAGAGTGGAGCGGAGCGGCTGCCGCCGTGCCCGAAGTCGAGCCCCTGTCGGTACTCTTCGCGGCGCGGGTGCAGCAGTTTCCACAGCGGCTGGCGGTGATCGACGAATACGGCTCGCTGAGCTACCGCCAGCTCGATCAGCGGGCGGAGCAATTGGCCGCCTATCTGCGCCAGCTGGGTGCCGGTGCCGAGGTCCGAGTCGGCTTGCTCAGCGAACGCTCTCTCGACATGGTGGTTGCGCTGCTTGCCATCGCCAAGACCGGCAGTGCCTACGTGCCGCTCGACCCAGCCCATCCACCGGCCCGGCTGGTCTTCGTGCTGGCGGATGCCGCGGCGACGATTGTGGTCGGCGAGGATGGCTTGCTGGAGGGGCTGGAGCTACCACCCTCGGTGCGTCACCTGGTCGGCTTCGACAGTGCCAAGTCGGCGCTCGCCGGACGGTCGACGGTGGCCGTACCCGCGCCGTACGAACTCGAATCCACCGCCTATGTGATCTACACCTCGGGTTCGACCGGCCAACCCAAGGGAACGATGATCTCGCAGCGCTCGCTGTCCAACTACTTGCTGTGGGCGGTTGCGGCTTACGGTGCTGAACAGGGTGGGGGGTCCTTGGTAGCGTCGTCGCTGGCATTCGACCTCACCATCACCTCCTTGCTGGTGCCGCTGATCAGTGGCACCGGCGTGCGCTTGATCAGCGCTGCCGCCGGCGCCTTGGGATTGGGCGAGAAGTTGCTCGAAGCAGCCGACCTCAGCCTGCTGAAGCTGACCCCGAGCCAAGCCCAGCTGATCGCCCGCCAACGATCCGGCGCTGAACTCGAGGGTCGCGCTCGCTGCTTAGTACTGGGCGGCGAAGCGCTGAGCGCAGAGCATTTCGCCACCTGGCCGTCGGCCACTCGGGTGGTCAACGAGTACGGACCTACCGAAGCCACGGTCGGCTGTATTCTGTTCGAAACCCGACCCACCGTCGCTGAGGGCGCGGTACCGATCGGCCGTCCGGTGGCAGGTGCCCGCGCCCATCTACTCGATCGCCATGCTTCCCTGGTAGCACCAGGAGTGGCCGGTGAACTGTACCTCGGCGGTCCCGGTTTGGCTCGCGGCTATGTCGGCCGTCCTGCTCTGACCGCCGAGCGTTTTGTGCCCGATCCCTTCACTGAGCGGCCGGGTGAACGGCTCTATCGCAGTGGCGATCTGGCGCGCTATCTGGCGGCTGGTGAGCTGGATTTCCTCGGTCGTTGCGATCAGCAGATCAAGCTGCGCGGCTACCGCATTGAGCCGGGGGAGATCGAAGCCTTGCTGGCTGCTCGGCCGGGGGTCGAAGAGGCTTTTGTAATGCTCGAGCAGAACGGTGAACGGCTGCTGGCCTATGTCGCCGCCGGTGGCGAGCCGCCCAAAGCCGAGGAGCTGCGGCAGCAGTTGGCCAGCCGCTTGCCCGAATACATGGTGCCGTCGGTGATCGTCGTCTTGCCGGCGTTGCCGTTGACTGTCAACGGTAAGATCGATCGCCGGGCACTGCCGCCGCCGGTTGCCGCTCCGGACGCCGACGCGGCGCTACCGGCGGGCCAACTCGAGCAGCTGCTGGCGAAAATCTTCGCGGCAGTGTTGGGCCTTGACGAGGTCGGCCGCGAGGAGAGTTTCTTTGCCCTGGGTGGACACTCTCTGCTGGCCACGCAGGTGGTGTCGAGAATCCGCGCCGCGATGGCTGTCGAGCTACCACTGCGGGAACTTTTCGAGCAGCCGACGGTGGCTGGCTTGGCGGCGCGAGTCGAACTCGCCATGGCCGATAACCTGGGACTGACGGCGCCACCGCTAGTGCCGGCGGCGCGCGATCAACCGCTGCCGCTGTCCTTCACTCAAAGGCGCCTGTGGTTCATCGATCAGCTCGATACTGGTAGTGCGGCCTACAACTTGCCGCACGTACTCCGTTTGCGCGGCGAACTCGATGTCAGCGCGCTGGCCTGGGCCTTCAGTACCCTGGTCAGGCGTCACGAGATCCTGCGGACCAGCTTTGGCACCGAGGACGAGCAGCCGGTGCAACGGGTGTCGCCGGCTGCCGAGTGGCGTTTGCCGAGGGTCGATCTAGGTTCTCTCGAGGTCGCCGATGGCGAGCACCAGGCGCGGAGGTTGGCGCGCCAGGAAGGGCAGCGGCCTTTCGATTTGAGCCGTGGGCCTCTGCTGCGCACGGTGCTGCTGGATCTGGCGGAAGAGCAGCACCTGTTGCTGGTCACCATGCATCACATCGCCAGCGATGCCTGGTCGATGCAGATACTTAGCGGCGAGGTCGGGCAGCTGTATCAGGCGGCGGCCGCCAGGCAACCCGATTCACTACCGCCGCTGCCAATTCAATACGCCGACTACGCAGTATGGCAACGTCAATGGCTGGCCGGCGAAGTCCTGGAGCAAATGCTCGAGACCTGGACCGGCAAGCTGCGCGGTGCACCGCGGCGCCTGGATCTGCCCTTTGATCGGCCACGGCCGGAGGTGCCTTCGCTGCGCGGCGGCAGCCAGCCCTTCGTTCTACCAGCGGCGTTGGCCGGCGAGCTGCGGGGTCTCGGCGCGGCGGCAGACTGTACATTGTTCATGACCCTGCTGGCCTGCCTCTACGCGCTGCTCTACCGGCTGACAGGTCAGCCAGATTTGGTGGTCGGCACCGACCTGGCAAACCGCAACCGGGCCGAGACCGAAGGCTTGATTGGGTTTTTCGTCAATATCCTGCCGCTGCGCCTCGACCTTTCGGGGGGGCTTAGTTTTCGCCAGCTGTTGACCCGCGTGCGGCTGGAAACACTGTCGGCGCTGACTCATCAAGACTTGCCTTTCGACCAGCTGGTGATGGCGCTCAGCCCGGAGCGCAGTCTGGCTCCTTCGCCGCTATTCGACGTTCTATTCGTCAATCAGACCGAGGGCCGGACGCCGGTCGCTGAGAGTTCCGAAGGCGCCGGCGAGGCCGCTGAACCACCGTCGCTGACCTTTGAGCCGATGGTGCCAGAGTTTGCGGTGTCGCGCTTTGAGCTGGCGCTCTTCGTCGGCGAGGATGGCGGCACTATCGCTGGTGCTTGGGACTTCCAGCTGGATCTGTTCGACCCGTCGACCATCGCTACCTTGAGCTCTCGATTCGAAACCTTGATTGCCTCGATCGTCGCCTTACCGGACGCGCCGATCGATGCTCTCGAATATCACACCGCAGCAGAACGATTGGAGCAGGACATGCAACGACAGCAACGCCAAGCAAAGAGTTTCAGCAAGTTCAAGAAGATCAAACCCAAGGCGGTGAGCCTGACCAGCGATGCCGAGCTGGTGGCCACCAGTTACCTGAGCGAGGACAGCCGGCTGCCGGTGGTCTTCCAGCCCACCCAACCTGATGTTGACTTGGTGGAGTGGGCGGCTGCCCACCGGCAGCAAATCGAAGACCGGGTAAGGCGCCATGGCGCGGCTCTGTTCCGTGGCTTCGGTGGCCCCTCGGTGGAGCGCTTTGAGCGCTTCGCGGTGGCGGTCTGCCCCGATCTCTATGGCGACTATGGCGACCTACCGAAGGAAGAATCGGGCGACAATATCTACCATTCGACTCCCTACCCGAAGGATAAGATGATCTTGTTCCACAACGAGAGTTCGCATCTGGAGCGCTGGCCGATACGCCAGTTCTTCTCCTGCGTCGTCGCCTCTACCAGCGGTGGTGAGACCCCGATCGTCGATTGCCGGCAGCTCTATCGCCACCTCGACCCGGTGCTGCGCCAGCGCTTCGAGGAGCAGGGTCTACGCTATGTTCGCAACTTCACTCCCGGGCTCGATGTCAGCTGGCAGGATTTCCTCAAGACCGAAGATCGGCAGCAAGCCGAGCACCAGATGGCGGCGCGGGGCCTGGGCTTCGAATGGAAAGAGGGGGGCGGGCTCCGCATCTGGAAGCGGGCACCAGCGATCGTCCAGCATCCGGACACCGGCACAGCACTGTTCTTCAACCAGATCCAGCTCCACCATGTGGCCTATTTGGACGAAGAGGTGCGCTCTAGCCTGCTAGCTCTGTATGCGGTGGAAGATCTGCCGCGCAATGTCTATTTTGGTGATGGTTCGCCGATCGAAGACGAGGTAGCGCAGGCCATTCTCGAGCTCTATTGGCGGCACTCGGTGAGTTTCCGCTGGCAAGAGGGCGACATCGTGATGCTCGACAACATGCTCATCGCGCATGCTCGCAATCCTTTCGAGGGTGAGCGCAAGATCATCGTTGCGATGGGGCGGATGTTCGCCCAGGAAGACCTCACCAGCACCGCAGTTGGTGAGCGGAGCTAGCGCGATTATGACCGCTGAAGCTTTCTTACTGTCGCCCGGCCAGCGCCGCCTGTGGCCGGAGCAGAATGCCTCGCCCGCATTGCGGGCTCAACTTGGGGTGATTCTCGACGGGGAGCTCGACCGTGAAAGGCTCGGCGCGGCGGCCCAGCGCCTCAGCCGCCGCCATGACCTGCTGCGGACTTCCTTCGAACGGGCGTCGGGAGCGCGATTTCCGCTGCAAGTCCTGCGTCAAGGGGTAGCGGCAACTTGGGACGAGTGTGATCTCGGTGCTGCTGCGGGGGCCGAAGCGCGGTTCAGCGAACTCTTTGAGCAGCTGGCTGAGCGGCCGTTTTGCTTCACCGAGCCGGCAGCGGCCGGCGGCTGGATTCTGGCCCGCCTGGGTGATCGATGCCACGGGTTGATCCTCTTCTTGCCGGCCTTGTGTGCCGACGCCGGCAGCTTGCGGGTCTTGCTCAGCGAGCTGTTCGAGATCTACCGCGGCGGCGAGCCGCGGCCGGACGACGGCGAGGTGACTCAGTTCTTGCAGGTGGCCGAGTGGCAGCGGGAGATGCTCGAGTCCACCGACCAGGAGGAAACTGCGGCCCGGCAGAGCTGGCTCTCCCGGTCGCAGACCGTGCCGCCGCTGCTGCCCAGGCAGCGCCCGCTCGTTGCCGCTGAGCCCTTCTCGACCCTCACCGTGCGGCAGACGCTGAACACTGAGCGGGCGCGCACGATGAGCGCTCAACAGCTCGACAAGCTGCTGCTGGCGGCGTGGTGGTTGGTGCTCTGGCGGCTCACTGGCGAACGCCTGCGGGAGCTGGCGGTGCTGAGCGACGGGCGCTCCTTCGACGATCTCGCCGGGGCGCTCGGTCCGCTCGCCAAGGTGCTGCCACTGCGGCTCACCGCGGAACCCGGATGGAGTTTTGAGGAATGGGCCGGGAAGGTTAGCGAGGAGCTGGCCGAGGCCCGTTCGCGACAAGATTCTTACCTCGCTCCCGAGGTCGCACGGGGCGAGCGGCCAGCCAATCCCTGGCGGTTCGAATCGCGGCCCTGGCCAAAATTCGATGCTGGTGCCTTGCAGATACGACCGTGGCGCGAGGTAACCCGTGGCGAACGCTTCGAGTTTGTCTTGGTGGTTCAGCGACCCTCGGCGGCGGTCGATCTCGAGCTGGAGTTCGATCGCCGGATATTCGACCAGCACTCGGCCCAAGCTCTGCTCGACAGGCTAGTGGCGGTGTTCGAGGCGGGCTGTGAGGATTGCTCTCAGAGGCTGGGTGAGATGGTGATCTTGAGTGCCACTGAAAGGCAGCAGCTGTGGATCGATTTCCAGGGCCGGCCGGCAGCCGCGGCGCTCGAACCACTGCCGCTGCAGGTGGCCCGGCAAGTGGCGAAACAGCCGCGGGCCGAGGCGGTGGTTTGTGGTGACCAGCGCTGGACCTATGGCCAGCTGGGGCAGCGAGTGGCGGCCCTTGCTGGCCATTTGCGCAGCCTGGGAGTGCGGCTCGAAGACCGGGTGGCGATCTGTGCCGAGCGCTCCGCGGAGGTGGTGGCGGCGATGCTGGCAGTGTGGCGAGCTGGCGGGGCTTATATCTTTCTCGAGCCGGGCTCACCGCCACAGCGATTGGCTGCCGCACTCGAGGATAGTGGCGCACGGGTGCTAGTGAGTGAGTCGCGATGGAACGACACTCTGCCCTCGTTCGCCGGCCCTCGCTTGCTGCTCGATCAGCCTCTCGAACCGCTGCCCGATGGCTGCGACGAGCCGCCGCGGGCCATACCCGAGCAGTTGGCCTATGTTCTCTTCACCTCGGGTTCGACCGGCCGACCCAAGGGAGTGGCCGTCGAACATCGAGCGCTGAGTAACTATGTTGCAGCGGTTCGGGCTCGGCTCGAGTTCGCAGAGGGTTGGCGCTATGCCATGGTCTCGACTTTTGCCGCCGACCTTGGCCATACCATGCTCTTTCCAGCGTTGGCGAGCGGCGGCACGGTGCATGTGCTCAGCACTGTTCTGGGGTCGAATCCGGACGCTCTCGCCGCCTACACCGAGGCCGAGGCTATAGACTGTTTGAAAATCGTTCCATCTCACCTTGGAGCACTATTGGCGACCTCCCGGCTAGGCCGATTGCTGCCCCGTCGCCGGCTGGTGCTGGGGGGTGAAGTGTGTCCGTGGCCGCTGCTGAGAAGGGTTGCCGAGCTAGCTCCCGCACTGCGCCTGTTCAATCATTACGGTCCCACCGAATCGACAGTTGGGGTGCTCGCTGGCGAGGTCGGTGAGACCGCTGCCAAGTTGCCTGGCGTACCGCTGGGGCAGCCGCTAGACGGGATCTCGGTCTATCTGCTTGATCGCCGCGGTCAGCCGGTGGCGGAGGGGATGACCGGAGAAGTCTACCTGGCCGGTGCCGGTCTGGCTCGCGGCTATCTCGGGCGGCCGGGTTGGACGGCGGAACGGTTCGTGCCTGAGCCTCGCGGCGGTGCTGGCGGCCGCCAATACCGTACCGGCGACCTGGCTCGCCACGGTCGCCTGACCGACGGCCAGCTGACTCTGGAGTTCGTCGGTCGCACCGATCATCAAGTCAAGCTGCGGGGCTTCCGTATCGAATTGGGTGAGGTCGAAGCGGCGTTGCTGTCCTCACCGGAGGTTCGCCAAGCGGTGGCGATGGTGCGCACCGACGGCGACGGCGACGGGCGCCTGGTGGCCTACGTGGTGCCCCGCGATCGCTACCGCGCCGCGGTCGCTGAACTGCGGGCCGCTCTCGGCTCGCAGTTGCCCGACGCGCTGCTGCCCAGTGCCATCGTGGTGCTCGAGTCGCTACCCTTGACCGCCAATGGCAAGATCGATCGTGGAGCTCTACCGGCGCCCGAGAAGGCGCGCTCCCTGGCCGAGTCCTTCGTCGCTCCACGCACCGACGTGGAACGGCGCCTGGCGGAGATCTGGGCTGATGTGCTGAGCCTCGAGCGGGTCGGTACCGAGGACAACTTTTTCGACCTCGGAGGGGACTCGATTCTCGCCATTCAAGTCATCGCGCGAGCCAATCGGGCGGGACTGACTCTCGATCCGCGACAGATCTTCCAGCACCAGAAAATTGCCGAGTTGGCTCGTCTGGAAGGTCTCGAGTCAGGCACTCTGGCGGCGATCGAGCGGGCTCCCGAGGGAGCGGCGTTGCCGCTGTCATTTGCTCAAGAGCGCTTATGGTTGGCACAGCGGTTGGATCCCGCCAGCTCAGCCTACAATATTCCGCGGGCGGTGCGGCTGGGTGGCGAGCTGCGGCCCGAGGTTCTGCGCCAGGCGGTCACCGAGATTCTCCGTCGCCACCATGTGCTGCGAACTCGTTTTGTCGAGGTCGACCAGCGGCTTGAGCAAGTGATCGAACCGGCCGCTGAGGCGAACATGCCGGTGATCGAGCTGTCGGCTCTCGCCGAGGCGGACCGTCGCCGCCAAACCGAGTTGCTACTCGACAGCGAAGCGCGCCGCCCCTTCGACCTCGAGAGCGGCGAGCTGCTGCGCACTAGCCTGCTGCGTTACGGCGACGGCGAACACGTCTTCTCTTCGACCCTGCATCATATTGCGGGGGATGGTTGGTCGGCCGGTATCCTGATTGCTGAGCTGGTGGCGCTTTACGGTGGACTGGCGGCTGGCCCTCCGGCAGAGCTCGCGGAGCTGCCGGTGCGCTATGCCGATTTTGCCTACTGGCAGCGGCAGTGGATTAGTGGAGAGATCTTCGATCAGCAGCTGGAGTTTTGGCGGCAACGGCTCGCCGGGGCGCCGGAGAGTGCCGGGTTGCCGACCGATCGGCGGCGGGGGGAGCAGCGCAGCTTCACCGCTGGCGAGGTAGCCTTCGAAGTGTCGGCGGCAACCACCGAGGCTTTGGTAGACCTCGGCCGGCCGGCTGCGGCGACGCCATTTGTCGTCCTCTTGACCGCCTTCTTCACCCTGCTGCACCGGCTCAGCGGGCAGACCGATATCGTGGTCGGTACCGATGTAGCCAATCGGCAGCGGTTGGAACTCGAAGGTCTGATCGGCTTCTTTGTCAACAACTTGGTGCTGCGGGCACGGATCGAGGGCAACCCTCGTTTCGATCAGTTTCTACGTCAGGTTAGCGAGCGGACGCTCGATGACTTCGCCCATCAGGACGTGCCCTTCGATCAGCTGGTTAAGGCGCTCAAAGTAGACCGCCAGGCGGGTCGTACGCCACTCTTCGACGTGTTGTTCGTTTACCAGAACCTGCCTTCGCAACAGGCAGGGGGCGGCGGTTTGGAGATCGAGGACCTCGACCTAGAGCAGACAAAGTTCGACCTGGCATTCTTCCTCTGGCGCGATAAAGAGGGATTTCGCGGCAGTTGGCTGTTCCGCCGGGATGTATTCGACGAGAGCACGGTGGCCCGATGGGTGCGCCACTATCAACTGCTCTTGGAGAGCATCGTCAGCAACCCGCGAGGGCGGCTGAGTCAACTCCAGCTAAGCGCCAACAAGGAGACTCGCGGACGTCGGCGAGTCGCTTCCGGAGGGCGCCTACGGGGCGCTCGGCGAGCGGTAGCCGTAGGCGCAGAGGGAAGTGTCGAAAACAGGCCGGCAGGCCGCAACAGCGAGAGCAGCGAGAGCCATGAGTAGTCTACCGGTAGAAGGTTTCAGGGCTTCGCCGCAGCAGCGCCGGTTGTGGCCGGCGATGCGTCACGGCGCCGAATTGAGGGTCCAAGGGGCGCTGACCATCCGTGGCCAGCTCGAACTCGAAGTGCTGCGCCGGGCGCTGGCGACGCGGGTCGAAAAGCACGAGATCTTGCGCACCACGTTCTTCCTACCGCCTGGCCTGCGCACACCGTTGCAGGTGGTGGGTGAAGACGCGGCCTACGAATTGTGCCAGCTGGCCGCCGAAGAGTCGTTGTCGCAATTGCTCGCGGCAGAGCGCTCGCGGCCCTTCCACCTGCGCTCGGGGCCCCTGTTGCGGGTTGCTTGGGTCAGCCATTCCCCGGCTCATAGCTGGCTGGTGCTGACCCTGCCGGCGCTGTGTGCGGATCGCCGCAGCCTTGACAATTTGCTCGTTGAATTGGCCGCGGAGCTGAGTGGCACTAGTCCGGTGCTTGCCGCCGCCGCCGATCAGGCCGACAACGAGACACTGCAATATGCCGATTTCGCTGCTTGGCTGGAACAGCTCGTAGACGATCCGGACGACGATGCAGTGCCTTTGGCAGCAGCTTTCTGGCAGCCTCTGATCGATCATGAAGCCGCCGCGGCTCACTTGCCTGGGCAGGGGAATGCGGCCGCAGCTGGAACCTTCGTGCCACAGCGCCTCACTCTCGAAATGCAACCGGCGCTCGGCCAGGCCCTGGACGAGTGGCGGGGGAGCACAGCCGGGCAACAGGCGGTGGGTGATTGGGTGCTCGTCGCCTGGCACACTTTGCTGTGGCGGTTAACCGGCACGTCGGTCCGGGTTGGCGAAGTGGTCCTGGGCCGAACCGACGCTGAACTCGACGCCATGATCGGACCGCTTGAATGTTGTTTGCCGCTGGCTTGCTGTCCAGCAGACACACTCAGCGGTAGCGAGTTCGTCGATCTGTGCCGCGAGGCCCGGCGCCAGACCGATGAGTGGCAGGACTATGCTGATCTGGATCGGCTGCAGGAATGCCAGTTTTCGTTCGAAGAAACCGCGGCTCCGGTCGCCTTGGCCAGCAGCCGAGGACTGAGTTGCGAGTGGTTGGCCAGCTGGTCTTGCGGAGGGTTATTCACCGCGCGGTTGGTCTGTGAGACGGCCGAGAACCAGCTGCAGGCCCTGCGGCTGTTCTACGATCCGCGGCAGCTGGACGAGGGCCAGGCAACCGTCTTGGGCGCGCGTCTGCAGCGGTTGCTCGCCGCTCTCTTGCGCTCCCCAGAGCGCCGGTTGACGGAACTCGAGTTGCTCGGTGTCCCCGAGCAGCGGCGGCTGATGGTGGATTTCCAAGGTGCTCCAGTGAGCGCGCGTCTCTTACCGCTCGACCGACGTCTGGAAGCGCTGGCGGCTGAACGACCGATGGCTCCAGCGCTGATCTGTGGCGCCCAGCGCTTGACCTATGGCGAGCTGTTCGGGCGGGTCGAAACGCTGAGCGAACGCTTGAGACAGCAAGGTGTCGGCCCGGAGGACCGGGTGGCGATCCATGCCGAGCGCTCGGCCGATCTGGTGGTGGCGATCTTCGCCATTTTCCGTGCCGGTGCCGCCTATGTGGTGCTCGAGCCGGGCTCTCCCGCGGATCGGCTGGCCGCTGCTGTGGCCGACAGCCGGCCCCGGGTGCTGCTCACCGAGAGCGCTCAGCCGGTGCTTGGCGAGTCTTTCGAGGGAGCGGTGCTGCTGCTCGACGATGCTGCGTCGGATCCGTCGCCTGCTGCCGGTCCACCGCCGGTGAATGCCGGCTCGGCGCTGGAGCAACTGGCCTACGTGCTGTTCACCTCGGGCTCGACCGGGCGGCCAAAAGGGGTGGCGATCGAACATCGGGCACTGGCCAGCTATGTCGCGGCGGTCATCTCGCGGCTCGAGTTGCAGGACGGCTGGCGCTACGCCATGGTGTCGACTTTCGCCGCCGACCTCGGTCACACCATGCTCTATCCGGCGCTGGCCAGTGGTGGATGTCTGCATGTGATCAGCGCTGAGATGGCTGCCAGCCCGGACACTCTGGCCGACTACATGGAAGCGCAGGAGATCGACTGTCTGAAGATCGTGCCCTCCCATCTCAAGGCCCTGCTGTCGATGTCACGGCCGGGTCGAGTGTTGCCGCGGCGCCGGCTGGTGCTGGGGGGTGAAGCGTTGAGCCGCGAGTTACCAGAGCGGCTTGACGAACTAGCGGCGCGCTGCCGGGTGTTCAATCACTATGGCCCTACCGAGACCACTGTGGGGGTGCTCGCCGGAGCCGCTTCAGTGCGGCTCGAGGGCGCCGCTACGGTACCTCTGGGACGGCCGCTCGACGGTGCCCGGGCCATCCTCCTGGACCGTTGGGGAGGGGCGGTAGCCGAAGGCGTAGTCGGTGAGATTCACCTTGGCGGCAGCAGCCTGGCGCGCTGCTATTGGTGCCGCCCAGCCTGGACTGCGGAGCGTTTTGTGCCAGATCGCTGGAGCGGCGCCAGCGGTGAGCGCTTGTATCGCACCGGCGATCTGGCCAAGCAAGTGCGCGACACCAGCGACGGCCTAGTGATGGCATTCGTCGGCCGCACGGATTCACAAGTCAAGCTGCGTGGTTTCCGCATCGAGCTGGGCGAGGTCGAGGCGGCGTTGCGTCAGCTGAACGAGGTGCGCGATGCGGTGGCGGTGATCCGCCGTGATGTGGATACCGAAGTTCGTCTGGTGGCCTACGTGGTGTTTCGCCAGCGACGTCTGCAGCTGATCGATGGTTGGCGCCAAACCCTGGCGGCGAGCTTGCCGGACTACATGGTGCCGGTGGCAATGGTAGCGCTCGATGCCTTGCCATTGACCGCCAATGGCAAAGTCGACCGCGCCGCCCTACCGGCGCCCGAGCGCATCCGCTCGCTGGCGGAGAACTATGTGGTTCCCCAGGGAGAGGCTGAGTGCTTGCTGGCCGAGGTGTGGGAAGAGGTTCTTGGTATGGAACGGATTGGTAGCGAGGACAACTTTTTCGAACTCGGTGGTGACTCGATCTTGGCCATTCAGGTGATCGCCCGCGCCAGCCGTGCCGGCCTGACTGTCGATCCCAGGCAAATCTTCCAGTATCAGACCATAGCCGAACTCGCTTTAGTGGCGGTGGAAGGAGCCGGACCGGTGGTGGCCGAGCAGGGTTTGGTAGCGGGGATGGCACCGCTAACACCGATCCAGCAGTGGTTTTTCGCTCAGGGTTTCGAACAGCCGCAGCATTGGAATCAGAGCTTGATGTTCGACAGCCCCAAGCCCCTCGAAGTAGGAGTGCTAGGGGCCGCGATAAGCGGGTTGATGGATCATCACGACGCGCTCCGCTCACGTTTCCAGATCAGCGAGGAGCGCCAGCAGCAGATCTTTGAGCGCTCAGCACCCGAACAGGGGAGAGTGACTCATCTCGACCTCTCGCGGCTGCGGGCCGAGGAGGGTAGTGGCCAGATTTCCTCGCTGGCGGCCCAAGCCCAGGCCGCCCTCGATCTGCGGTGCGGACCGGTGTTGCGCGCCATCTACTTCGAGATCGGCGGCGAGGTTGGCCACCGGCTGTTGTTGGTGATACACCATCTGGTGATCGATGGCGTTTCTTGGCGGGTCTTGTTCGAGGATCTGGCGGCGCTCTACGGTCAGCTGGCCAGTGGCCAGGCGCCGAGCCTGCCGGCCAAGACGACCTCCTACAAGAGCTGGGCCGAGAAGTCCGTTGCCCACGTCGCCGCCGGTGCCCTCGACCAAGAGCTGGAGTTCTGGCGGGCGGCGCGGCCCCTAGGCTCAGCAGGGCTGCCTCTCGATTTTCCGTCCGGCGACAACAGCCTGATGTCTGCTGATGGGGTGGTCGTAGAACTCGACGCCGATCTCACTCGCTCCCTGTTGCAGGAGGTACCGGCAGCATACGGCACCGAGATCAACGATCTGCTGCTGAGCGCCCTCCTACTCACCTTGAGCGGCGGCGCTGGCGACCGCGAACTCTTGCTCGAGATGGAAGGGCATGGCCGTGAGATGGTCTTCGCCGATGTCGATCTGTCGCGAACCGTCGGTTGGTTCACCACCCACTACCCAGTGCTGCTGCGCGGGCCCGTTGGCGCAGATCTGGGTGCCACGTTAATCGCGGTCAAGGAGAACTTGCGCCAGCTGCCGGCCCGCGGAATCGGCTACGGCATGCTGCGCTACCTGCGCCCGGCTGACGCCGTTGGCGAAGGGCTGGGTGCCCAGCCGGAGCCGACGCTGAGTTTCAACTACCTGGGACAGCTGGATTCGGCGGTCGATCAAGCCGCCGGATTTTTGCAGCCGGCCGCTGAGGACACCGGACCCTCGTCGTATGTCGGCAGCCATCGGTACCGCCAGCTAGAGATCAGCGTCATGGTCATCGGTGGCAAATTGCGCAGCAACTGGATCTTCAGCAAGGAACTGCACCGGCGGGCCACCATCGAAGGCTGGGCCGGTGATTTCCTCAACCACTTGAAGGTGCTGATCGAGCATTGTCTGTCGCCCGCGGTGGGTGCGCACACACCTTCGGATTTTCCTCTGGCCGGACTCGACCAAGACAGTCTGGAGCAGATCTCGAAGTTGCTTGGCGAGAATGACGATCTTTGGGAGGAAGCCGGTTGAAGAATCGCAATCTGGAAGATATCTACCCGCTTTCACCTCTACAGGAGAGCTTGCTCTACCACCTCTTGGCGCTTCCCGGCTCGGCGGTGGGTTTCGAGCAGAAGAGCACCATCCTGCGGGGGGAGCTAGACCTGGATGCTTTTGCGGAGGCCTGGCGGCAGGTAGTGCGGCGCCATCCAACCCTGCGCACGGTGTTTGTCTGGGAAGGGTTGGCGCGGCCGATGCAGGTAGTGTGCAAGCGGGTAGAACTCGCCCTTGAACGGCACGATTGGTCGGCGTCTTCGACCGACCGCCAGGTTACCGACCTAGAGGCATTTTTGGACGCCGATCAGCGCCGCGGTTTCGATTTGAGGCGGGCGCCTTTGATGCGTCTGGCGTTGATCGATCTCGGCGAGCAAACCTGGCGCTTGGTGTGGAGCTACCACCACCTACTGATCGACGCTTGGTGCCGTTCACTGGTGCTGGACGAAGTCGCGGCGCTCTACAGCGGACTGCGCGTTGGCCAGCAGCCGACTTTACCGCCGCGGCGTCCGTTTCGCGACTATATGGCGTGGCTGGCGCGGCAAGACGAAGCGGCGGCGGCGGCTTTCTGGCGTCGTAGCCTGGCCGCGGTAGGGGAGCCTACCCGCCTACGCCTCGAAGGTGTCGACCCGGCGGTCGATCGAGAGGTTGGGTACCAAGGCCGTGACCGCTACCTGGCGAGCGAGTGTAGCGCTGTAGTAGGGGCTGGGGCCAAGCGCTTGGGAATCACCCTCGGCAGTCTGGTGCAGGGAGCTTGGGCGATCTTGCTGGGTCGCTACAGTGGACTCTCAAAAGTGATTTTCGGTGCGACGGTTTCTGGTAGACCACCGGATTTGCCAGGTGTCGAGAACCTAGTCGGCATGTTGATCAACAATCTGCCGGTGGCGTTGCAGATCGACGATGCGCAGCCGGTTGGCGGCTGGCTATCGGAGCTACAGCGCCAGGTCGCCGAGTTGCGCACCTATCAGCATTGCTCGCCAGCGCAGATTCTTGAATGGAGCGGTCGCCCAGCTGGTCAACGCTTGTTCGACACCTTGCTGCTGTTTCAGAACGCTCCCCAGGACAGCTTGGGTGAGCCCGCCGATGACGACTCGGCTGCGGGGTCGGCGGCGGCCGAACTTGAGATCAGCGACTACCGCAGCCGGCTGGAAACCGGCTACCCTTTGACATTGGTGGTGGTGCCCGGCGAGCGCATGCTGCTGCGAGCCTTCTTCGACGCCAGCCGTTACTCCGCTACCGCGATGGAGCGCTTGCTCGGTCACCTGGAGAATCTGTTGGTCGGCTTGATCGGCGATCCGAAACGGCCGCTCGGCGAGCTCGAGATGCTTTGGCCAGAGGAGCAGCAGTGGCTGTTGCAGGACTGTGAAAGCGGCCTGGGAGATTTCGGGCGCCTTGACCGAGCCTACCTACTAGACGACCTGCGACGGCCGGTGGCGGCTGGGTTGCCCGGCGATCTCTGGCTCGCCGGCAGTGGTGTTGTGCCGGTGCCTGAGGGCACCGCGGTGGCGCCCGATCCGTTCCGCGAATCGCCCACCGCTCAGATGTGGCAGAGCGGCTATTCCGCGCGCCGCTTGGCCGCAGGTGAGCTCGAGACGCTGGGGCCCAGCCAACGACGGGTCGAAGTCGCCGGCCAACGGATCCGAGTAGGGGAGATAGAGGCCGCTCTGCGGCGCGATCCGGAAGTTGGGGAAGTTCTCGTCAAGCGTTGGCGCACGGCTCGTGGTGTCGACTATTGGCTGGCTTACGTGGAGCCTGCGCCAGCGGCCGGATTGGATGTTCCGCGCTTGCGCCAGACTGCCGAGCGCCTGCTGCCGCGTCACCTCTTGCCAGCGTTCTTCGTCGAGTTGACGCCGCTGCCTCGGGACTCAGCGGGCAGACTCGATGAGGACCGGCTGCCGGCTCCCGAGAGCCTCACCGATCGCTTGCACGCTGGTTTTGTGCCGCCGGAAACACCGCTGCAGCTTCGCTTGGTGCGGATTTGGGAAGAGACCTTCGGGCTCACCCCGATCGGAATTCGGGATGACTTCTTTGCCCTCGGCGGGCATTCGGCGCTGGCGGTGCTGTTAATGACCCGGATTCGCGCGGAGTTTGGCGACCTGCTACCGCTCAACGCATTGCTCGAGGCTGGCACAGTGGAGAGGCTGGCCGGGGTGATCGGCCGGCCCGCCGAAGATCGAGAACCCAGTAGCTTGGTTGCCATCCAGGCGGCTGGCTCGCGAACGCCGCTGTTCGTGGTCCATCCCGGCGGTGGTGGGGTGCTGTGCTACACCGACCTGGCCTACTGCCTGGGCGCCGACCAGCCGGTGCTTGGCCTACAGGCTCCGGGCTGGGCCGATTCCCGTGCCCCGTTCACCACTGTCGAGGAACTCGCCGAACTCTACGTCGAGCTAATTCACCACCGGCTGCCGGACGGGCCGTACCGGTTGGCGGGCTGGTCGTTCGGCGGACTAGTGGCGTATGAAGTAGCGCTGCGATTGGCGGATGCCGGGCAGCCCCCAGATCTGCTGGCGGTACTCGATGCCGGGCGGCGAGATGAAGTCGAGGTGCTGAGCGAAAGCGAAATCTTGATGCGTTTCCTCGAGTCTGTTCCGCGGCTCGCCGAGCAACTGAGCGCGAGCGAACTGGCGGCGATTGGTGACCTCGATGCACAGATCGCCCATGCGTTAGCCATTGCCAGGCAAAACGGAGTGTTACCGCCGCACTTCGACGTCGAGGAGGCGCGGCGCCTATTTACGGTCCGGCGGGCCTGCATCCGGGCCGCCGAGGTCTACTTACCGGGAAACCTTGATGGCTCGATAGAGTTGTTTGTCTCGCGCGAGTTTCGCGATGGTTTCGGCGATCCGGAACTCGGCTGGCGGTCCTGGGTGGAGGGAGAGATCGTTGTCCATGAGCTGGATTCGAGCCATGCGGAAATGGTCCAGCGACCTTGGATCGAAGGGTTGGCGAAAATCCTGGGGAGCAGACTTCGTGACCTTGAACAGCAAACTGGAGGCCGCGTGGATCAGCAACTGATTGTGGCTGGAAGTAGCAAAAAGCGAGGAGTAAGAGATTGATCGGGATCTTCAAACTATTGTCTTTCCTGGTGCGCTGCGCGCGCAGTCTGCGGTTCTCCAGATGGTTGATCGCCATTGTCATCGCCACTGGTGTCATCAGTGGCCTGGCCAGTGCTGGATTCGTCGGCGTGATCAACGAGGTGGTCCATGCCGACCCGGCGGACCAGGCTGTAAGGCAGCGCCATCTATGGATCTTCGTCGGTCTTTGCCTGGCTCTCCCAATCTTTCGCTTCGCCTCGACGGTGTTGCTACAAAGACTGGTTCAGCGAGTTCTCTACGACCTCAGACTGCGACTCTGCCGCCAAGTCATGGCGGCACCTTTGAGTGACCTGGAGCAGATCGGCCCGGGTCGTCTGCTGGCCACGTTAACTCAGGATATCGATACCATTGTCGGCTCATTCGGCAATATTCCGATGCTGATTCTGCAAGCCACGGTAGTCATCGGCTGTCTGAGCTACTTGGGCTACCTGTCGCCGGTTTTGCTGCTGATGGTGTTGGCATTCGTGGTCATCGGTGTGGTGAGCTATCAACTTCCCTTGATTAAAGCGCAAAGCCGATTCCGCCAGATGCGCGAAGCCCTCGACAAGCTGTTCCAGAATCTGCACGGGTTGACCGAAGGCACTAAGGAGTTGAAGATTCACGCTGGGAGGCGGGAGTCCTTCTTGCGCGAGGAGCTCGAGCCCAGCGCCCTGGCGTTGCGCCGCTACTCGGTCACCGGCGACATGATCTATGCGGCGGCCAACAGTTGGGGTCAGACGATCTTCTTCGTCGCTATCGGCCTCGTCTTGTTCGCGGGCTCCCGATTTACCCTCATTGAGACCCAGACTCTGTCTGGATTCGCTTTCGCAATTCTCTATATGATGACTCCATTGGATGTCATTTTGAACACTCTTCCAGGGCTGAGCCGTGCGGTGGAGTCGGTACGAAAAGTCGAGTCACTGGGGCTGTCGTTGGATGGCGACGGCGTCGATGCCGACGCTTCCAAGGCGCCGCCGGCACCACCGCCATGGAAGCTGCTAGAACTCCGCGGCGTCACTCTTTCCTATCCGGGAGACTCGGCTGATGATCTCTTTTCCATCGGGCCCATCGATTTGACCATCGAACCTGGCGAACTGGTCTTTCTGGTCGGCGGCAACGGTAGCGGCAAAACGACCCTAGCAAAGATATTGATCGGCCTTTATCGACCTGACGAAGGCGCGATCGAACTCGATGGGCAAGCGATTACCGACACCGACCGCGACACCTATCGGCAGTTGTTCTCTGTGGTGTTTTCCGATTTCTTCCTGTTCGAAAGCCTGCTCGGGATCGATCAGCAAGAGATCGACGGCCGAGCCCTGAAGTACTTGCAGCAGTTGCATCTAGAACAAAAGGTCGAGGTTGTGGACGGCCGGTTCTCCACCGTCGACCTTTCACAGGGTCAGCGCAAGAGACTGGCTCTCCTGACCGCATATCTGGAGAACCGATCGATCTATCTATTTGACGAATGGGCGGCCGATCAAGACCCAGTGTTCAAGAAGATCTTCTATCACGTTCTGTTGCCGGAGCTCCGCGCCCGCGGCAAGACCGTATTGGTAATCAGCCACGATGACCACTACTACGGAGCCGCCGACCGGGTGATCAAACTAGACTATGGCAAAGTCGAATTCGATGGTCCGGCCGAGGTTTATCTCAGGGAGGCGCCGGTCATAGGCGCGGTGCCAGGAATTTAGTCGCCAGCTAAGAGGCTGGGAAAAAGCGACTCGATCGTGCCGGGGCAAGCAAGTCGAAGCCCTGGAATCTACTTGCCCGACTCGTTCTGCAGTCGCTAAGCCGGCAGACGTTTTCGCGGTTCAATGGGAGCGCTGGGAAGGAAAGGACGAGGCTTCGCCCTGAAGGAAATCGCCGTCATGCTCAATCGCGCAATGAGGGATCTGAGGGAATTGATCCTCGGTCGCCGCCGCCGACTTGCGAAGCGTAACGCTCAGGCCGCTGCACAGCTCCTTTCGCGGCGGTTTGGCCGCCCGATCGGCCTCAAAATCAATCGCCGTTTCCACCTGGATACGACCCGATGTCAGGTTGACGATCCCGCCGGTGAACTGCCTGCCGAGGTGATCATCAAACGTCCGCAAGCCAAAGGGCAACGCTTCGCGCCAGACGATCCCAATCCACTTGGACCTTCCTTTCGGTTGTTCAATGAATGGGCCAGTCTCGAGGTGATCAGCGATCACTTCTCGGTGCCTGGGCTTTGTCCCCGATTGCTGGCCGGGCACCGAGACGAGGGATACTTGGTAATCGAAGTTGTCGGAGAACACAGTCTTCACGACTTGCTCTGCGGCAAAGAGCCGCAGCTCGCCAGGGAGGGATTGTGTTCTTTCGCCAAGATCCTAGGCCAGCTCCAGGCGGCGAGTGTTGGGCAGATCGAGGACTACAGACGGCAGCGTGACCGGCTCGGGCCACGCGCGGATCCGCGCCATCAGCTGTGGGGTTGCGACGATTGGCTGCGGCAGCAAACAGCCGAACTCAAGGACAACTTCAGCAACCTGGGATTCAGGACTTCGGCCGGTTTTGATGAAGAAATGGCCCAAGTTGCCTCGGCGATCGCTGATCCGGGTGAGCTGACGGTCTTCACTCATGGCGATCCCTGCCCGGACAATCTCCGCTTGGCTGCCGATCAGGCGACGCTGATCGATTTCGAATATGGCGGTATCGGCCCAGGGTTGAATGAAGGATGCTACTTTCGAATGCTCTTTCCGACCACTTTTCAAGCCAATCGACTGCCCGATCGGCTGGTCGCGGAACTTGAAAGTGTTTATCGCAGCGAGCTGGTCAAGGGCTGCCCGGCGGCGGCAGATGACCGGCTCTTTACTCGCGGTATCTTGAACGGTTGCGTGACCTGGCTGACGGTGACTCTGGCGTCTTGGTCGTTGCAACCGTCGATGTATCGGGGTGATCGCCTCTCGGCGCTCGATAGTGACCAGAGCTGGGGATTGACCAGCAACCGCCAGGTAGCCCTCGCCCGGCTGCGGGCGTTCATTTGCGCGGCCGATACATTTGATGCCCTTCCAGCTCTGTGTGAGACATTTTCGGCGCTTGAGAAGCGGCTCCTAGTGCTCTGGCCAGAAGTTGACGAGATGCCTTGCTATCCGGCGTTTAGGCGCAGTTAAGGAGCGTTTTCGCGGTATGATCTCCAACTGACGGGCTCGCCCGAAGAGCGGTTTTGCAATAGTGCAAAACATCAAGCTGACCAGAGCTATCTCTAGTAGATGGCCAGGCGATGAGGAGCCGATCAAATGCTAAGTTCAGCGGGCGACAGAGACATCGTAGAGTTTTGCGGGGGTAGCCGGTTTGGGCAGCTGCCAGGAGTGATGGCAGTGCCAACTCAGGGGGTAGCGAAGTGGTGACTTCGGTGGCCAACCCGGCTTCGGTCGCAGACTCCGCCGCGGACGACCGAGGTCAGCCCGAGGTCGTCGACTTGGGCAAAAACGAGAACCCTTTCCCCTCGTCAGTAGTTTTTCAGCCGGCAGTTTTACAAGCCATCGCCGATTTGCATCGATATCCCAACGATGGCGATCTACGACAGTTGGGTGAGTCGATTGCCCAGCACTATGGCGTGGACCGCAACAGAGTTCTGATCTGTCGCGGCGTAGACGAAGCGATGGACTTGGTTATCGGAGAATTCCGGGGCTCGAAGTTCACCGTCGTATCGCCGGGATTCGATGGCTTCGTTGATCGCCTGAAAGTCTTTCGCCGCTCGCATCGAGTCCTCGATCTGGGTAAGCATTTCGAATTGAAGGTGCGGAGCTTGGGCTGCCTTGGCGAGGATTCATTCACCGTGCTGTCGAACCCGAACAACCCAACGGGCCAGCTTTTCCCACAGTCGCGGATCGAAGAGATAGTCGCCAGCAGTGGTATGACTCTGGTAGACGAGGCCTACGTTGAGTTCGCTAGCGGTAGGTCGCTGGTGCGGCGAGCGGGCGGTCGACTGCTGGTATATCGATCTCTTTCCAAGGCCTACGGGCTGGCTGGATTAAGGGCTGGCTTCCTGTTTGGCGAGCCAACGCTGATCAGACGCTTGGTGCAGGCTCAGCGTTACTTCGGCGTCGATCTGCTGGCGGTCGCGGTCATGCGGTGCGCATTGAGCGACTATCCAGTGCATGAGATTTCCCGTCGGGTGGTCGAACTACGCCAAGACTTGCTTGGTGAGTTGCGCCGCCTCGGGTTGCGGGCCTATGACTCGGAAGCCAACTTCATCCTGGTACGCGACGACTTTCTGCAGCCGATGGTAGCCGGCCTCGAAGCGCTCGGCATCCTGGTACGCGACACCGCCTCGATGGGCTTGCCGGGGCATGTCCGAATATCCGTGGGTTCAGCAGAGAGCAATCGAAGGCTACTTGAGGCGCTGAGCCGCTTGTCTTGAGCCGAGGCTTGGCCTGGGCTGTTGCTAGCCGAGCCTGGCTCCCCCCGAGTTGCCCTCGCCATGTCGATAATTGCTCAACACACAACGACCATTGCAACATGATCCAGAGGAAACCAGATGACGGCAGAGAACGATTTTCTCGATGGCCTTTTCGATTCGCTGAGTTCGATTCGCGGCTATGGGGTAGCTTCGATCCTACAGCAGATACTGCGGATGGACCTTTTTGACGACCTTGGCGACAGTCGTACCGTGGAGCAACTCAGCGCTCAGCGAGGATTCGATGCGACAGTCTTGGAGAGCGTCCTCGACTTTCTCCATGTCGAAGGATTTGTAGATCGGCAGGAGGGCCCACCCGCTACTTACAGGGCGACCGCCAAAGCGACCTCGGTGGCGCGCTACCGAGGCTATTTCAACCTGCTAGTCGGCGGCTATGGCAAGATAATCGGCGCCCTCGATCAGATGCTGGATAGCGGTCCCGGAGCGGTCGCTCGTGATGGCGAGATGGTCGGTGCCGGCAGCTGCCAGATCTCGCAGTACGATGCACTACCATTGGCGGCTCGGCTGCTGCGCCAGGTTGGTGGCGATACTTCGAGCTTTGTCGACATTGGCTGTGGCGACGCTGGTTTTCTCTGCGATCTATGCACTCAGCTACCCGCCGCGCGTGGGATTGGCGTCGAGCCTTCCACGGCGGCCTATCAGGCGGGCTTGGAGTTGATTGAGCAGCGGCGGCTAGGGGATCGGGTTTCGTTGGTCAATACAGATGCTCAGAGTCTTGAAGGGGTTGCCCGACCAGATTTCTTCATTTTTTCCTTCGTCTTGCAGGAGATCCTGGGAACCGATGGAGAGCAAGGACTTGTTGACTATCTGAAGGCGCTGGCGGAGCGCTACCCCAGCAGTCGAATACTGGCTATCGAGGTAGATTACCGGCCGCACGATCTTGAGGTGATGCGCACCGAGATGGGAATTGGTTACTACAATCTGTACTACTTCCTGCATCCGCTGACCCAGCAGCGCCTGGTTTCGCGGCAACTCTGGTTGCAACTCTTCGAACGGTCCGGATACGACGTCGAGTGTGAACAAGTGGTCGATCCAAGAGTCGACCCGACCGGTCTCGAACTCGGGTTCGTCTTGCGGCCTCAAGGCTGCGCGACTTAGGCGCAGCCCGGCGGGTGCCCGCCACCATCGGCTGCCGAGCCTTCGGTGGCGGCGGGTTATTCGTACTGGAGCGCTTGGTTGGGGTCTAGACGCGAAGCTCGCCAGGCTGGAATGAGACCGGCTAACAGGGCGACAGCTACCATCAGCAAGCAGACCAGTAGAAGGGTCGTAGGATCACTCGGTGCTACATCGTAGAGCCAGGTGGCCAGAAGCCGGGTCGCTGCCCACGCGCCGAGCAGGCCGCCGGCGATACCGAAGAGAGTTATCTTCAAGGCGCGCCGGAGTTCCTGCTGAAGCACGTCTTCGGAGCGTGCTCCGAGCGCCATGCGAATGCCGATTTCGTTGCGACGTTGGTTGACCGAGTAAGCCATCACCGCGTAGATCCCAATCAACGCCAGGACCAGTCCGATCAAGGCGAACAGACCCAGAGACAAAGTGTAGAAGCGTGGCTGAGCGAGGGATTCGTGGAGCATGGAGTCGAAAGTCGCAACATTGTCGATTGCCAACGTTGGATCACCTTCCCAAACTGCGGCGCGGATTGGCCCCATCAAATGGGTTGGATCGCTAGCGGTGCGCACCACCAGGCTCATCTGCGACAGCGGAAGCTGCCGGTGCGGGAAGTACATCGCCCAATCCGCAGTCGCGTCGAGCCCGTCGAATTTTACGTTGTCGACTACGCCGACGATCTCGAAGTTCGTGGGTAGATCCTCCCACCAGCCGCTGGTAGTGAGATGTTCGCCGAGCGGGCTGTGGGAAGGAAAGTGGTGATGGGCGAACGAGCGGTTGATGATGATCGCTCCCGGCGCTTGGCCGTCGTCATGCTCGGTGAAGGTACGGCCTTCAAGCAGCGGGATGCCAACGGTCTTGAAGTAGCCAGGAGTCACCGGCCGCAAGCGGGCCTCCGGTTCTTCTCCTTCCTTCACCTCCTCGCGGTTGACAATGGTGAAGCTGGTGGTCCAGGAAGAGGCCAGGGGATGGGCGTAGGCCGCCGCCGCAGAAGTCACGCCGGGTAGGGCTTCGACCCGTGCGATGAGTTCGGTGAAGAAGCTGGTGCCGAGTTCCTTGCGCGGGTAGTTCGAAATCGGCAAAGCAATGTCAGCGTTGAGTAAATGCTCTGAGCGGAAGCCCGGATCGACTTTCTGCAGTTGCCACAGGCTCTTGAGCAAAAGGCCCGCGCCGACCATCAGCATTAGCGCCAAAGCGACCTCAGTGGCGAGTAGAGCTTGATGGAGAAGGTGGCTGCGGCGGTTGCCGGTGCTGACCCGCTCGTTGCCGCGTGGTGCGGTTTCTGAGCCGACTCGCAAGGCACGCCAGGCTGGAATCAAGCCGAAGGTCACGCTGGTTACGAAGGTCAGCCCGAGTAGGAAGATGATCGTCCGGCCATTGAGCGACAGCTCTTGCAGCCGTGGGATGTGGGTGGGTTCAAGGGTCTTGATGCCCCACAGGCCAAGCACCGCTAGGCCAAGTCCGAGCCCTCCCCCGATGGCATAGAGAAGCAAATTCTCGACCAGGAACTGACGCACCAAGTGCCAGGGCTTGGCCCCGAGAACGCGGCGCAAATGGAGTTCTTGCCAGCGTTCGGAAGCGCGGTTCAGCAGCAGGTTGGCGACATTGGTGCAGGCGATCAGCAGGACGAAGGCGACGACGCCTTGCAAGATCATCAATGCCGGTCGGATATCACCGACAATGACCTCGTGCAGTGACTCCAGAACGACTGTAGTGCCAGAATTCGAGTCTGGATACTCCTCCGCCAGGCGCTGTGCGATCTGGCGCAGCTCGGAAGTCGACTGATCCATCGAGGTGCTGTCCGCCAGCCGGCCAACGACTTGCAGTCGGTGCTGGCCGCGTTCGTCTTCGCCAGCTTCAGCTGCCAACGGCATCCAGACTTGACTGCCTGCCGGAAAGTCAAAATCGGCCGCCATGACGCCGACAACGGTGTGCAGCTTACCGTCGAAATTTAGGCTGCGGCCAAGAATATCTTGCTGACCGCGGAACAGCCGGCTCCAGGTCTGGTGGCTGAGAACCACCGCCGGATCGCCAGACAAAGAGTCTTCGCTGGCGTTGAACACGCGGCCCATCGCCGGCTGGACCCTTAGGGTGGTGAAGAGATCGGCCGAGACGAAGCCGGTATTGAGCCGGACGGTTTCGAGATCCGCCCCGGTCAGAGTGGCGCTGCTCAGGCGATAACCCGCCAAACTGGCGAGACTTCGGCTGTTGGCGCGATAATCGGCGAGATCGGGAAAGGATGTCCAGTCACGGTCTTGGCCAGTTTTCAGGTCGGTATTCCAAACCACGACCAGACCTTCCGGCTGGTCATATGGCAGGGGCCGCATGACCACAGATTCGAGGATGCTGAACATCAATGTGCTGGCACCGATGCCAAGACCCAGGGTAAGGGCTACGCCCAAGGTCAGCAGGGGTCTCTTGAACAGGGAACGAATCGCGACTCGCCAGTCCTGCAATAGCTGAATCATGTGCCTGATGTCCTCCAAGTGGGCTTGTTGTCGCGCAGATCTGGCGGGTCTGAGGGGCCTCGCATGGCGCGCGGGTCTAGTGGCGGCTGCATGACCGTCCCTGACGGGTCGTTGCCCGCTTAGTAGTTAGGATACACCACGAACCCAGAGGGTTTATTTGCTGTGTATTTTTTGGATCGCAATCGCGTTGCCTGTGAGGTAGCGCGTCGGGAGTGACGAGATCGGGTGCCAGGCTGCTTGTGCTAGGGTTTCGGTGCGCGAGGTCCAATCTTCGTGTGGATTACTTTCGGAGAAGAGAAATCCTCAGGTCTGCTGATTTCTGCGAGCTGGCTTGAGCAATCGAAGGTTCAAGGCTAGCGTCGTAAGAGCCTCGGCCGGACTCAAGTCGAGAGAATAAAGCTACTGCTACAGATTGCGTAGTGGCCCCTTTCGATCGCTAGTCGGGCTGGACGAAAACACCGACCAGAGAAAGCTCTGGCCGGTGTAAATCTTCAAGATCATCAGAGACTTACAAAGGGTAAAGAACTCCGTATCTGTTTACCAACATCGAAATGCCGGGCAATAGACTTTGGTGTTGGTACTGCCGCTCGTGTCGTACTTTCTGGCGAGACGGGCGCCAGCACCCGCGCGGGTATCTTTCGACGCCTGTGGGCATTTGACTCCCCGTCTTGAAAATGCTCAAATCTCCATGTTCATGCTCACTCATGACCAACTGATCGACAAGAACAGGCGCCTCCGCGAACTCGCCGCAGAGCAGCAAGTGCAGATGCCGGAGGCGGCCAAGCTGCAAGCTGCTGTAGTGAAGCGGAGCTGGCGAAGAATGACCGCTCGGAGCGTGGCGAAACTTGCACCACAGGCTGGTAGGCGCCAGTTAGGGAGAGAGTACGGCATGCGAGCCGAGCGCAGCGTGTCCCAACAGGTCGATCGGACCGTTCGCGTCGAATGCCAGCCGTCCTGCCCTCAGTACTCGGCGCAGGTCTGCCTTGAGGGACGAGCAAGTCAGTTTAAGATCGATCTGCCGGAGATCCGACCTCAGACTACGGAGTCTATTCTCCAGCAGGGCCGCTGCTTGAGATGTGGTCGGCCCGTTCGGGGTCGGCATGCCGAGCAGATCTGCGACGCGACCTCGGTCAGCAGAGTACATTTCGGCCCCAGCGTGAACGGCCTCGCGGCCCACAGGAA
Organism: Candidatus Multivoradales bacterium; assembly: GCA_965248925.1. Taxonomy (GTDB): domain Bacteria; phylum Acidobacteriota; class Thermoanaerobaculia; order Multivoradales; family J023; genus CBDFLE01. The sequence goes on from CBDFLE010000006.1 coordinate 5,192,678, forward strand.
CAAGATCTGCGGGCCGTCCTCTGCCAAATATCGTGGCTCGGCGGTGGTAACTGCGGACGAGACTGGCTGGAAGGTGGCGGGTCTGCGGGCATGGTTGTGGGGCTTCGCTAGCGCGCAGGAGACGGTGCCTCAGATCGAGCGAGGGCATGGAGTTGCTGAGGTGTGCAAGATCCTGGGAGAAGATTTCTGCGGTGTGCAGATCGCCGACGGGAATCGCTGGGCGCTCGGCGCCAAGACACAAGCGATCTTGACGACTCTCTTTAGGACCATGCATCAGAAGTCCTTGAAGCTGCGCAAGGTCATCGCCGAGATTCTATGTGCGCCCACACCGGTGCCGAATCTCACCGTTATTGACTGATCGGCGGGACGGCCGGTAAACAGATACAGAACTCCAATCGTGAATAATTTCCAGCGCATCGCTGTGTTCTCCCTTGGCCTCTCAACGTTAGGTTTGCTCGGGCTGCTGCTGGCTTGCCAGGCGCCGCTCCCAGCCAAGACCGCTGCCGTGACCAAGGCGCCACTGGTAGATCCACCGAAGGCACCGGTGGCGGCCAAGAAACCCCAGGTCACCGAGTTGCATGGGGATCGCTTGGTGGACGACTACTCGTGGCTCCGCGAACGTGACGATCCGGCCGTACTCGCTTACCTGGAGGCTGAGAAGATTTACACCCGGACGGTCACCTCGCACACAGCGGAGTTTCGCGATCAGCTCTATCATGAGCTTGCCGGGCGGCTGCAGGAGGAGGACTCCACGATGCCTTTTCCGCATGGAGACTATTTTTACTATTCACGCACCGAGAAGGGCAAGCCCTACGATATCTACTGCCGTAAGAAGGGCTCTCTAGAGGCTCCGGAAGAACTCTTGTTGGACACGAATCTGGAGGCCGAAGACCACGAGTTCTACCGCAATGGCGATCTGGAAATGAGTCCGGATCATCGATTGTTGGCCTATACGGAAGATACAGCGGGAACCGAATCCTACAGCTTGCGTGTGCGGCGGATCGCCGATGGGGTGGAATTAGCGGATCGTGTCGAAGGGCTGTCGGTCGGTCTGATCTGGGGCAACGACAGTAAGACGCTGTACTACACGGTGCTCAACGAGACCAGCCGCTCTTACAAAGTGTTCCGCCATATCTTGGGAACCCCGGCGGCGGCTGACGAAGAGCTATTCCACGAAGAGGATGCGGCTTTCAACGTTTGGATGTGGAAGGCTCGGAGTCAGCGCTACGTGATGTTGCTGTCGAGCAGCTCAACTACGGCAGAAATGCATTTGCTCGACGCCGACCAACCCGATAGTCAGTTCAACCTCTTCCAGGCCCGGCAGCCGCAGGTCCGCTATTCGTTGTATCACAACGAGGCTGGAATGTTCGTTCGTACCAACGAAGGCGGCGACCAGGGCTATCGTTTGATGTTGGCGCCCGCTGGCAATAGCGATCCCAACACTTGGAAGCGAATTATTGATCATCGCCAGCAGGTCAGGTTGGATACTATCGAGGAATTCAAGAATTTCTTGGTGATTACCGAACGAGTGGCCGGCCTGAAGAGGATGAGGGTGCTGGATACGACTACTTTCGAGAGTCAGTACATCGAGATGCCGGATTCTGTCTATGGTGTTTGGGCCGAACAGAACGCTGAGTATGACACCGAGTTGTTCAGGTTCACCTACTCCTCGATGATAGCTCCGCAGTCGGTTTATGACTACGATATAAGTAGTCACCGCAGAGAGCTCAAGAAGGAGCAAAAAGTACCTGGATTCGACCGTTCCGAGTACCTCACTGAGCGGGTCTATGCACGGGCTGAAGACGGTGTTGCTATTCCCATTAGCTTAGCCTACAAGAAGGGGATTGAGAGAGACGGCAGTCACCCGATGCTGCTCTACGGCTATGGCTCTTATGGCGTCAATTTGTCGAACTTTTTCGATGCGGACCGATTCTCATTGCTCGATCGGGGTTGGGTCTATGCGATGGCTCATGTCCGTGGCGGCGGCGACCTTGGTGAGCAATGGCACCGCGATGGCAAGTTGCTTGACAAGCGCAACACCTTTACAGATTTTGTTGCCTCGGCAGAGCACCTGATAGCGCAGCGCTATACTTCCAGTGACCGCTTGGCGATCAACGGTGGTAGTGCTGGTGGGCTGTTGATCGGTGGAGTGCTCAATATGCGCCCGGATCTGTTCGCAGCCGCGGTCGCTGATGTCCCATTCGTTGATCTGATGAACACGATGCTCGACGACTCCTTGCCGTTGACTGTCGGTGAGTACGAAGAGTGGGGAAATCCGCACGAGAAGCAAGCCTACTTCTATATGAAATCGTACTCGCCCTATGACAACGTGACTGGCCAGGACTACCCTGCGTTATTGGTCAATGCCAGCTTCAACGACTCCCGGGTTCCCTATTGGGAAGCTGCGAAATGGGTCGCCAAGCTACGCGCGATGAAGACGGGCGATCAACAACTGTTGCTCAACATAAACATGGGAGCCGGCCACGGTGGTGCCTCGGGACGCTACGAGGAAGTCGAGGAGATCGCTTTCGACTATGCCTTCCTGATCGACAACCTGCCAGCGGCGGGTGGATCGGCGGCGAGGCCGTGATCCGGCGCTGCTGTGCCTTGGGTGGGTGGAAGGGTATTGTCAACTTGTTCGGTCTCAGCGCCAGCCTGGCTGCGTAGCGTGCTGCGCAATGACCTCAACCGACGAAGTTCACTTGCTGCCAAACCCTGAACGAGCGAGGCCAAAGAAGCCGATAATTCGCTGCGTTGACCGTCTGATGACCGACTCGCAACAGACTCCCGACGACGCTACTAACTGAGAAGAAGCGCTGTGCTCCTCCGGGCGTCTTGAATTCCTCATCTGCCGGCCTCGACACTGCACGGATTCATGTGACTCCTCTGCCCGTTTGTTCGCCTAGCGGCTAGTATCGCGAGGAACCGTTGGCATATCGTCACGGTGAGCGCAGCCATGGCTCTTGAGCTTGTCGGTCACCAAGTGATTCGGCCCTTGGCCAAGTCCCTTCAGTAATTCACGGAAGAAGCGTCTCGCTGCACGGCTATCCCGACGAGATTAGACCAAGTGCTCAGTGACTATTAGATCTGTGAACCGTATTGCCTCACGGAATGATGTTACCCGAGGATAGATGTCGCCGCCGTGGTCGCCGAGCTGTGGGAATCGTATGACCTCGCCCTGCCACCTCTTGACAGCGGCCTCAGATTCGAAGAGCAAAGATCAGCTCGGTGCCGATCAATCTTCTGGGTGATCTGGCGGGGTGATAGTGCCGGGTTCTTCGAGGGGCGCCGAAAGCGGGTTGTGCGCCGCACCGGCGACTTGCAACCAGCTTCTTGTTGCCGTACTCCTCGACCCTGTTGACGACCCGCGTGTCCTCCCAGGCGTTCATGATGGTGCCTTCGATATATCGCGATTCGTCAGGGAAGACCTTGCGGAGATCCGGGAAAAAGGGGGCCGCTGAACGATTTCTCGGCGACGGTTGTGATGATGGTGTCGACTTAGAAGAGTTTCGCCGCCTTGGCGATGCCGACGGTGTTGTTGCGCAGACTCTCGATCGGCTGTGAGCCGACGGCAAATGCCATCTGGCTCTCGTGGTCAATCAGGATGAGGGTGTGATCGTCGGGGTTGAGCAGCTGTGGCCCTGCCTGCTGGGGATTGTTGTGCGGGTTCTGGGCGACGGTCGGAGAGGTGGTCAGGCCGGCAAGGACGAGAATGGAAGCGAGACGATGTAAGATCTTCATGGTTTATCTCCGGTCAGGTGTGACGTGTTTGGCGTTGATCGAGATGAACGTGTCAGTCAGTGACCACGGACAGCGGTTCATTCCAAGACTGTGAGAATACGAATTCGTGGAGCGGACGGCGGACACGGGGCCTGGTGTCCCTCTGTTGGTACTCGGTGTGACCCGTCTGCCCTCCGCGGTAACCGATGGCTAAGGCGACGAAGGGGTCGAACCCTTCCGGGATGTCGAAAAACTTGCGGGCTTTCTCGGGGACGATGTCGATCATCTGGTGAACGGAAAGACCGCGCCGGGTGGCTTCGAACGTCAGGTTGCGTTGGCAAGGCCCAGATCGTGCTCGGCCGCGGTGTTGGGATTGCCGTTGCGCTCGAATCGAAGGCTGACGACGCCGAGAGCGAGGACCGGCGCGTGCTGTGCCCAGGCGCGGTTGCCGTCGAGCTAGCACTCCAGCAGGCGTTCGAAGGCGCTGGCGTTTCCGCGGGTGGCGACAAGATAGCGCCACGGCTGCTCGTTGTGAGACGAGGCCGCCCAGCGGGCCGCTTTGAAGAGGGCCAGCAGGTCTTCCGTGGCGACCGGGCGGTGGCTAGACACGTAGGGACTCCAGCGCTGGGCAACGAGCTCTTCGATCGGGTGGTCTGGGCGAGCTTCCTTGAGGTGTTGCATGGTTGGCGGTTCCTCAGCCGAGGTCGAAGAGGAGGATCTCGGCGCTCATTCGGCCGGCGATCTGAATGGCTTGCTGGTTAGAGATGGCGGCGCCATCCCCTTCGGCGAGGTTCCGGCCGTTGACCGAGACCTCGCCACGGGCGACCTGGATCCAGATCTGCAGGAAATGCACCGGCTCCTCGAGCGACGGGTTCATTTCACTGTGGTGGATGCCGGTGCCGGCGGTCATCACCTGGACGTCGCCGCCGCTCAGGACAGATCCGTTGCCCATGCTGTCGCGGTGGGCCAGGGAGCCGTCGAGGACATAGGAGACGATCTCCATGTCGCCGTGGGAGTGCTCACCAAAACCGGAACCCGGGTTGACGTGGTCGTCGTTGATCACTCGTAGGCAACGGAATCCCATCTGCTCCGGGTTGTGGTAGTCGGCGAAGGAGAAGGTGTGTCGTGAGTCGAGCCAGCCCAGGTCGGCGTGGCCCCGGTCGGTGGATTTGCGGATACGTATCATGGTGTTGCTCATTTTCGTTTTCGCGTTCGCGGCGTCGCAAGAATAGTTAGCAATTCCTGTTCCACCCGCACAAGTCCACCTAATATAATGATACTAAATAACTTACGCGAGAACATCGCGAAATCATGAGAGTCAGCTAGACTGTTCCATCTGTTGCAGCGCGCAACATTTGCGTTTCGTTGAAACGTTCCAGGGGGACTGCAGTGGTTCGAGCGAGCGAGATCAAGCTGTCAGAATTGCTCCAGTTCGAGCACGACGAAGGGCTCATCCACCTCAGGGACTACCGGATGGTGATGCTTTCCGCTTGTGCTCTCGGCGCGCTGCGCAAGGAGTTGATCGAGACCCTGGGCTGGGACCAGGCCCGGGGCCTGATGAAGCGCTTCGGCTACGCCGCCGGGGTGGCCGACGCGCTCTGCTTGGCACAGCGCTTTCCCGAGGCGAGCGGTATGTGGCACATGGACTTCGGACCTGAGCTCCATGCCCTCGAGGGCATGGCCAAGCTGGTCCGCATTCCCGAGTGGTCGCAGATCGACCTGGAGAAGGGCATCTTCCACGTCGAGGCCTACTGGGAGAATTCCTTCGAGGCCGAGCAGCAACTCGACATCCTAGGTCCCAGCTAGGAACCGATCTGCTGGATCCTCTCCGGCTATGCCTACGGACATTCCTCGACAGCCGCGGAACGGCCGACCGTGGTCGTCGAGACCGAATGCCGGGCGATGGGTCATGAACGCTGCCGCTTCACCGCCACTCTGGCGGAATCAATGCCCGAGATGGTGCGTCGGGAAGAGTCGGACTACGCGCCGCATCACTTTCCGGAGGTCCTCGAGAACCTCTTATCGACCCTGAAAAAGCAGAAGCGAGCGCTGCGTTCGCGGGAAAGGACGATCGAGCGATTGCGTTCGGAGGTCGAGCGCATCCGTCCCCGAGGGAGCTTCATCTGCGACAGCCCGGCGCTGTCGCAGACCCTCGACACGGCCCAGGCAGTGGCGCCTTACACCACCACCGTTCTCATCCTGGGAGAGAGCGGCAGCGGCAAGGAGCTGATGGCCCGTTTCGTCCATGACCAGAGCCCGCGAGCCGGCAAGTCGTTCTCGGCGGTGAATTGCAGCGCCCTGTGTGAGAAAATTCAAGAGGCGGAGCTTTTCGGCTACGCCCGGGGGGCGTTTACAGGAGCGTCGATGGCGAATGCGGGCCTCTTCGAAGCAGCCCACGGCGGCACTCTCTTTCTCGACGAGATCGGCGACCTGGCGTTGACCGCCCAAACCAAGATCCTTCGCGCCCTCCAGGAAGGTGAAGTCAAACGTCTCGGCGAGACCCGGGTCCGCAAGGTGGACACCCGCATCGTCGCCGCCACCAACCGTGATCTAGCGGCCATGGTGCGGGAGAAGACGTTCCGCGAGGATCTCTACTACCGGCTGAGCGTCGTCACGATCACCCTGCCGCCGCTCCGGGAACGGGCCAACGACGTCCTGTTGGTCGCCGAGCATTTTCTCGGGGTGTACGCAAAGCAATTTCACAAGAATGTGCGGTCGTTCTCTCGAGCGGCCAGCTGCGCCCTCGTCGGTTATCCTTGGCCCGGCAACATCCGAGAGCTTGAGAACGTTGTCCAGCGGGCGGTCATCCTGGCCAAGGGGTGCCGGGTAGACGCCGCCGATCTGCCGGAGCACCTGGTCACCGGCAAGCCGGCCCCGAGCCTGGCACCAGCAGCGTCCACACCGCTCGATGCCGAGCGGGCAGAGCTACAAGAGATTGAAGACCAGGGCGCACGCCTGCGACGGGCGCTAGAACTAGCCGGTGGCAACCGTCAACAGGCGGCGGATCTCTTGGGGATCAGCCGGACGACCCTCTGGAGGCGTCTGAAGGCCGTCGAATAGGTACTTCCCACTAACAAACCATCGTTCCGTGAGGCAATACGGCGCACAGGTCTAATTGTCGCTGGGCATCGACCTGTTGGCCGTCGCGCAGCAGCTCGACGAAAGCACTAGTGGGCTGATACTCGGCCGGCGCGATCTGGTAGCTCACCGCTACCGGCTCAGCTGCGAGGCCGTCGTCGTCGAGGGGCACGATAGGCGGCTCGAAGCTGGTGATCTGAGCTTGCACCCCCCACAGACTGCCGATTTCTTGGTCGATGTTGGCGATCAGTCCGAGGGCAATGTCGAGCAGGCCGACGGCGAGGTAGTCCTCGGGGGTTTCGAGCACAGTGACTTCGCCATTGAAGTCGTCGAGGTAGGGACTCTTGGGCAGCACCGGTAGCAACACCCGAGCAGTGTGCAAGGCTGGGTCGAGGCCGGCTTGCAGCCGGCTCTCGAGGCGGCCGAGGAGGTTGTCGATCTGTGGCGGCGTGGTGGTGCCGGCGGGCAGCAGTTCAACCGCCAGCGGGTGAGTGTTGTCTTGGTAGAAATAGGCGGGTCGCCACTCGCCTCGTAGCTCGTTGCAGACCAGGAAGAACAGCGGTCCCCCCGGGCTGGGGTCGGCGATCCCTATCCCCTGGCACTCGGGCACCCATTCGAGGGCCTCGACTCCGACCGGTGGGTCGTAGACCTGGCCGGCTCGCACTGCCGAGCTGGGCTGGCCGGCGGCGTCGGCGAAGAACCCGAAAGTGCGCACGAAGCGCTGTGCCAGCGGCCCGCAGTGGTCGTGGTTGAGGCCCGTGTTGTTGATGAAGGAAATGCTGTACTCGTAAGACAGCGGTGGCAAGGCGGCTGAACTGACGGTTGCCGGGTAGCTGGTAATGGCGCTGGGGCCGGCGATGAAACCGGCCGAGACCTGACCCGAGGAGGTCGTTCTCAGGGTCAAATCGGAGCTGCCGCAATCGCCGAAACGGGGCGTAGTGACCGGGCAGCCGGTGAAGCCACCGGTGATCGAGTCGATTGAGGCGTCGAAGAAGGCACCTGGGGTGGGGTCCGGCGGAGCGTTGGTGCAGGTGATGCCAGGGGCGACGAAGACGGTGTTGGTGAAAGCCACGTCTTGATTGGCCACTGGGTTGCCGTGCGGATCCTCGACGGCGATCGCCAGGGTGTCTTGCCACAGGCCGTGCAGCACGGTGAGGTCGGTGCCCTGGTTGTCGTCGCGGTTGGTGCGGCGCAGAGCCGCCGGATCCTGGGGGAAGGCGACCGAGGAAATCGGCTGGCGCAGCACCAGATTGCCGAGTCTGGAGCTGGCCACCGCCTCGACCACGTTCTCCAGCACTCGGGTTTGGAAGATGTCGCTGTCGAAGCGACGAAGGAAGAGGGGGTTAGCCGCGGTGTGCTTTCCTGAACGTAACTTGACGCGGGCCATTCCACGGGCGTCGGTGCGTAGGGTGAGGCTGGTGGATTCTTGGTTCTGGGTGTCGAGCAGCCGGCCGTCGCCAGCCCAGATGTAGAAGGTGACTTCGGTGCCCTGGACCGGTCGGCCGGCCGCGTCGAGCACGCGCACCGCCAGAGGGTGACGATAGACCCTGTCGACGGTGCCGAGCTGGCTGTCAGTACCCTCGGCGACGAGTAGCTCGACGCCAGCGAGAGGATCGGTGTTGGGGGAGTCTGACATGGGCGCGGCCAGGGCATCGGCGAGGAAGCCCAGCAGCCAGTTCTCAGGCGCCTCGACGGTGGCGCCACCGGCCAGGCCGCCGGAGAGGAAGTAGCCGGCCGTGCCGCTCTCTGGATCTTCGGCTCGCCATGTCGAGCCGGTCCAGGCACTGACGGAGATCGGCTGGCGGGGGATCTCGACCGTCAGCCCTTGGGCGATGAGGGCGACCACGTCGTCACGGCCAGGGTGTATCGGGTGACTAACTGATGGAAGGGGCCAACGAAGATGCGGCAAGAGCCTACTTCGAAGACCGCGAGATACTACGCCAATTTCAGGAAGTCGAAGGGCTGCCCGAGAAGGACAAGTTCGTTGTCAAGAAGCTCCTCGACGCATTTCTTACCAAGAAGCAGATTCAGAGGCTGGCTGTTAGGAAGCTGGAGTCAGCAGGTAGTCTGCTGGCACCCAGGCTGCCAACCAAACTAGTTCGTTGCCTTTGTAGAAGACAACGCCCGCCGCTTGCGCTTCTGCCGCCCCGACCTCCAGGATTACCGCGTTGCGGGCTTTTCGGTGGCCTACCTGGTTGGCCGTTTCTCGGTCAGCCGAGAGGTGGACGTACTGCCGGCCCATCGGCTTGAGACCTTCAACCAAAATCACTTCAGCCGTCTTGGGTGACGTGCCATGGTAGAGCACGGCCGGTGGAGTCGCTGGCAGCTTCAGCAGGCGTTGCGGCGTCGAATGACCGTAGAGCGCTCGAATCCGTCCGTCGTGCAGCTCGAAGCGCTGTTTGTCTGCAGCCGCCATCACTCGCACGATGTCTTGTCCGGACAGCCACCGCCATTCTCGGCGCTGGCTACGCAGCGCCGAGAACAACATCTCTACGTCGACCCAGCCCTCTTCGTCCAGCTCCAGCTCGTAGAGCCACGGTTCGTGGCGAAGGGCGTGGGAAATTGTGCGGCTCAGCCGGAGCCGTTCTTCCCCTTTGGATGGAGCCGCTCTTCCCAATCGATGGGCCTTAACCTTCTGATTCACTCCAGGCAATCATCTCGTTAACAGCTTCGCGAAACCAATCCCAGAAGCGCTGAAAGGACGCGTCAACCTCATAGCCCGGAGAAGCGAAATCATGAATGATTAGTACCGGGGCCTGCGAATTCCCAGAGTCATCAGCAACAAAGCACGCAATATCATCGCAATCCACGCGCCTCGCAAACGGCACGAGTACGCGCGACGGATATCGGCTTGCCAGCCCCTCTGTCAGTTGCAGGAACTCATCCTTCCGCAGAAAATACCACGGTTCCAGATTGAGTAGATCGAGCGCGACAACCCTTGCGTAGGCTTTGGGAACCGTGAAGTCTGTGTCCTTGAGCCGCTTTGGAAGATCTTCGTCCTTGAGCACTGAGCACCTGGAAAATCAGTTCGGCAATCTGGGTGTGCGTGACGTCCCGGTGGGCGGAAGAGGCGGTCGTTGTCTCCCCGTTCGATGGGCAAGAGCCTCGCCGAACGTCCGAGCATCTCCAAACCTGCCGATCATTTCGGGTGGTAGCCGCTCGCCTGGCGGACGTATTCGAACAGGTATCTCAAAGATACCAAGCTCTCGAGCAATTGCCACCCTTGTGTTGTCTAGTGTAACCAGTCCCTGTGGCGTCTCTACTACATCGATAGGTGGCCCATCGAAACCTCTCCGACTCATGCTCTCTCGAAGGGCCTGACCACGGCCTCTCCCCCCTGCGGTTGTCTGACTGAAGCGGAGTTTATTCGGGTCGACCCTTGCTATCCCCTTGGTGAAACCACGCGCTGCTCTGGCGCCCGCTGGCAGATCAACAACATCATCAAGCAGCGCGACTCTAGCAGCCCTTCCGGCCAACCCTACTGCAGCGGTCTCACCAATGAGAACCTCCCCGCCGAGCTGGAAGATACCAGCCATCGCTTCAGCCTGCTCCTTCTTGGTGCCGCCTCCACCTGCAAGGACTACTGTCTGGAGTCCTTTGATGACCAGACGGTCGGGCAGCTCACTAGCTGCTTTGACGAAGCCATCCGGATCTTCGATGTAGCTCTGGAATGAGTCGGAAACTGTGGCCTTCGCGGCTTCCACGGCCTCTCTGAGTTCTTGCATGGCCTCCTGGCCGACCTTGGTGTCAGGTGCTTGCGAGGCGGCCACAATATTGGTGGCGGTGTTGAACACCTCGGTAGTCGTCTGGCCAACGCCGATCAGAGCTGACAGGAAGGCAGTGTCGACGACTTCATCGTCCGTTGAGGTCTCATCGACGCTGTCCAGAACCTCTGTCCTGATCTTCTCCAATTGCTCAGCGGCGTTCTTCAGGAAGTTGGTGCGCCCATCGGGATCTACATAGACGGTCGGATTCTGGAAGGCATACAGATACCGATGCAGGCTAGGCGGATTCTGCAAATCGCCTTCGAGCGGGTCGCTGCTCAGGAACAGCCCAAGCTCCGGATCATAGAACCGCGCTTTGGCATAGATCAGCCCGGTTTCCTCATCGTGCTCATGGCCGGTGAAGCCGAAGGGGTTGGCGTCGGTTTCAACTGAGGCCCGCTTGTTGCCCCAGGCGTCCCAGCGATATCGACCGAGCAAGCTGCCGCCGGGGGTCATCAGCCCGACGACGCTGCCCAGCGTGTCGTGAAGGTAGTAGGCGCGGCCTTCTACGGGGTCATCGACGGAGAGCAAGCGATCTGGGCCGTAGTTGAATTTGGTGATTCCGTCGCTGTCTTCTCGAGTCAGGACGCTTTGCTGATCGTAGACGTATCTCGCTTCACCTTCAGCAGTTAGCTTTTGGACTCTGAGGCCGGTGGCGTCGAATGCGTAGGTGCCTTGGATGACGCTGGCTTCGATGACCTGGGTGAGCTGATCGCGAGTGTCGTAGGTCAGCTGGGTTAGCTGGCTGTCTCTTGTTCGGGTTGACTGATTGCCGTTGGCATCGTGGGTGTAGGTGACGGTCTGGGTGGCGTCGAGTTGATCAGCTACGCTCGTCAATCGGTGGCGATTGTCGTAGGCGTAGAGGCGGTCGGTGATCGTCGTGGCGGCGTTGTCGACGGCCGATTCTGAGATGCGATTGCCTACCGCATCGTAGGTGGTGGTGACGGTTTTCTCGGGGTAGGCGACGGTGGCGAGGCGGTCTACTGGATCGAAGGCGTAGATGGTGGTTTCGGCTGGCTGGCTGGTGTGGGTCTCGATCTGCTCAGTGCGGTTGCCGTTGCGGTCGTACTGGTATTGGAAGCTGGAGATCAGGGCGGTGTTCTGGCGATGGTCCAAGTCCCTGATGCGGTTGGCGGGATCGTATTGCCAGGTGCTGGTGGTGCCGTTGGGATAGTCGATCTGGCTGAGCAGGCTGTTGGCGAGGTACTGATAGTCGGTGACTCCGCCGGGGGTGGTGACGGTGTCGACTCGGTTGAGGGCGTCGAAGGTGGTGGTGGTTGGGATGCCCGCCGGGTCAATGAGCAGGGTGCGGTTGCCGTTGAGATCGTAGCCGTGAATGAGGGTGTTGTCCCAGCGGTCGGTTCGGGTGGCTAGGCGATCAAAATCGTCCCAGGTCTGGGTGGTGGTGAGTTCCCCCGTTTGCGTGAAGTGTTCGGCGGTTTGGAGGTGGTTGCCGTTGGCGTCCCAGGTGGTGGTGATCTGCTCGAGGTCGTCGTCGGTGGAGGGGTCTTCTGGGTACTGAAGGGCTATTTCCCTATTCAGCGAGTCGTGGGTGCGGGTGAAGAGTTGGTTTTTGGCGTCTCGGTGTTGGGCGAGGTTGCCGTTTTCGTCGAACGTAAAGGTCTCGGTGGCGCCGTCGGCCTGGGTGATGGAGGTGCGGCGGTCTAGCTCGTCCCAAGTGTAGGTGGTGGGTTGGCTGGCGGCGTCGATCTGGGTGATGAGGTTGCCGTTTTGGTCGAGTTCGTAGGTGGTGAGATCGCCGTCGGGGTCTTCGACTTCGGTGAGGCGGTGGGCACCGTCGAAGCTGTAAGTCCAGGCGTTGCCCTCGGGGCGCAGCTTGCCGATGCGGTTGCCTTGTGAATCGTAGGTGAAGGCTGTGGTTTCAGGTCGGTTGCCGGCGCCGAAGCGGGTGCTGGTGAGCTGGCGGCGGCGGAAGTCGAAGGTGGAATCGGTGAATCTGCCGGCTGGGTCTTGGCGGCGGATCACATCACCCATGGTGTCTAGGGTGTGGACTGTGGTGGCACTGAGGGGGCGGCGCTCGGTGATGATGAGCTGGCGTTCGTCATAGTCGAATTGGGCTAGGTTGCGGTTGGCATCCCAGATTTTCGTTCGGTTGCCGGCTGGGTCGTACTGGACTTGCTCGATGAGCAGGCTGGCGCGCAAGGTGTGGGTGCGGCGGTTCTCGGCGTCCCAGCGGTTCTCGGTGAGGATGCTTCGGGGGTCGATCTCAGTGAGCTGGTTGCCGGCGGCGTCGTGGGTCCAGGTGGTGAGGTAGCGGACCTCGGAGCCGTCGCTCAGGACGGGTGGTTCGAGCCGGGTAATTCGGCGGTTGATGTCGTCGTAGGTGAACTCGGTGGTGTTGCCTCGGCGGTCGGTTTCTGAGAGCAGGTTGCCGGCGTCGTCCCAGGTCATCTGGCGCAGGTAGTTGAAGGGGGCTGGCGAGAGTTCTTCGATCTGACGGTTGAGGGTGTCGAAGCGGGCGGTGGTGGCGTGGCCGCGGGGGTTAGTGGTGGCTAGGCGGTTGCCGGCGACATCGTAGGTTTGTAGGACGGTGCGGTCTTCGGGCAGATCCTGGCGGATCATGCGGCCGAGGCCGTCGAACTGGCTGAGGGTGACATTGCCGTTGGCGTCTTCTTGGCGGATGGGGAGGCTGCGAGCGTCGTAGCCGGTCTGGCTGAGCTGGCCTTCGCGATCGTTGCTAGTCAGACGGCGATTGAGCGGGTCGTAGGTGTGGGTGATGCGGTTCTGGTTGGGCTGGAGCTGCTCGATCAGGTTGCTAGAGGGATCGAAGGTGAATTCGGTGATGGCGTTGCCAGCGGCGAGCTTGACGGTGGTTTTGATGCGGCGGTTGCGTTCGTCGTATTGGTGCTCGGTGCGGTGGCCGCGGCGGTCGATCTTGACAGTCAGATTTCCTGCCGGGTCGTATTCCATCGTCCGCAGCTCGCCGGTGGCGTCGAGCTGGCGGATCGGGCGGTTGAGGCGATCGTAGGTGGTCTCGCGGATCTGGTTTTCGGGCTCGTTGAAAAGCACCGTCTTGATCAGGTTGCCGTTGCCGTCCCAGAAACGTTGACTGACTCTCGGGGTGCCGGCTTTCCACTCGGGCTCGGTGCGCTCGATCTCGCGGTCGAGGGCGTCGAATGTGATCGTCGTCACTCGGCCGAGAGGGTCGGTGCTGTGGACGGGGTTGTTTTCCAGATCGAAGGCGATCTGGCCGGCGATGAAGCCGGCGTCGAGCAGGCGTCGGGTCTCGATGGGGCGGTTGAGCCGGTCGTAGTCGGTCTCGGTGACGCGGGGGGTGAAGCTCGGGTCGCCGCGGTCGGCGAGGGTCTGGCGCAGGACGTTGCCGGCTGGGTCTAGTTCTCGGTCTGTGGTGCGGCCCTCGGGCTGTTCGCGACGGATCAGGCGGCCGGCGTCGTCGTAAACCAGCAGGGTGTTGTGGCGGAGGGTGGTGGCGTCGAAGACGGTGCTCTCTAGCGTTAGGTTGCCTTCTGGGTCGTACTCCATCTGCTGCTGACCGCCCTCGGCGTTGACGATCTCGATGGGCCGGCCTTCTAGATCGAAGCTGGTCCGGGTGGCGTGGCCACGGGGATCGATCTGGGTGCGGGTGCGGGCGATGTCGTCGTGCTGGATCTGCTCTACGCTGCCGTCGGCGAGGGTGCGCAGGATCAGGCGGTCTAGGTCGTCGTAGGCCAGCCGGGTGGTGTGGCTGTTGGGGTCGGTCTGACTGAGCTGGCGGCCTCGTGAATCGAAGGCGAAGGTGGTCAGGCCGTTTTCGCGGTCGCGCACGGTGGCCGGGTTGCCGAAAGTGTCCCAAGTGAAGGTGCTGGCGTGGCTGCGAGCATCGGTGGTGGTGCGGCGGTCGCCGTTTGAGTAGTAGGTGTGGCGGCTCTCGACGGTGGAGGCGGCGCCCTCGGCATCGATGACGGTGATGTGTTGGCGGGTCAGATTGCCCTGGGCGTCGTACTCAAATTGGGTGGTGTGGCCACGGCCGTCGGTGTGGCTCTTGAGGTGGTTTTTGATGCCTTCTGCGATAAAGGCTGAGGGCGGAAAGTAAGTGCTCAGGCGCTCGCGGGTGACCAGGGTGCCGGTCTCGTCGGTGACCTCGACGCGCTCGGTGGTCCGGTTGCCGTGCCGGTCGTACTCGAAGCTGGTGACGACCCCGTTTTGGTCGGTGCGGCTGAGCATCAGCACGTCGTCGGGGGTCCAGGTCTTGCGGGTGGTGTGGCCGAGGGGGTCGGTGATCACCAGCGGGTTGCCGTAGCGGTTGAGGCGGTAAGTGGTGGCCCGCTGGCGGCGATCGGTGACGGTGGTCTCTAGCTCTAGCGTGGCGGCGTTGCCGAGCAGCTGTTGATCGAAGTCGAAGGTGGTGACGCCGCCCTCGGGGTGGGTGATCGAGTCCACCAGCAGAGCATCGATCGCCAGCCCGGCTTCGATGGCCACGGCACCGCTCTGCCAGGTGTACTGGGTGCTGGCGCCTGAGAGGCCATTGGTCGTCGAGGTCATCACCGGCCGCAGCTCCAGGCCGGCGTTGGGCTGGGTCTGGTAGGTGTAGCGCTCGATGCGACTCTGGTTGTCGCGCTGGGCGGTGATCAGGTTACCGAAACGGTCGTAATCGAAGCTCATCGCCAGGCCGCCAGGGCCGGTGATGTGCTCGATCACTGGCCCGTCCCAGGCGGCGAAGCTAGCCTGGCGGTAGTCGAAGACCAGGGCTCGGCCGCTGGAGTCGGTGACTTGACGCAGCAGGGGGCCATCGGCGCCGGCGATGTAGGTGAGGGTGGTGCGGTTGCCGTTGGGGTCTTCGGTCCAGGCCAAATGCCAGGTGCTGTCTTCCGAGAAGAGATAGTGGAAGCGGTTGCCGGAGGTGGTGAAGAAGTCGAAGCCGCCGTCAGCCGGGTCGGCCCGCAGGGTGCCGTGAGAGCCGCGCAGCGGGCGTAGTCCGCCCTGGCCATCGTCGACGAAACGCAGGCCCGAGCCCTCGCCGCCGATCAAGATGGCCTCGCCGCAGGGGGTGATCACGACTCGCGACTGGTAGCGATGGTTCCAGCCCAGGCCGAAGGGGCCGCCGCTCGACACCGCCAGGCTCGAATAGGTGCGCCGCAGCGCCAGGCCGATGCCGCGGCCGGGGATTTCGAGATCGGTTCTACTGATGGTGAGGTGGCCATCGAAAAGGTCGACACCGTGGACCAAGGTATGGCCGATGGGCAGTATTTCGGAGATGTCCCAGGCGGAACTCAGCCGGGCCTCGCGGACCTCCTCGTAGCCATCCACCGCGTCGATGCCGCGCAGCTCGATCAGGTAGTCGCCGGGGGGCAGGTCGGTGGGGCTGATCGGCTCGCCGTGCTCGCCGTCGGCAAACATCTCGGCTTCGATCAGGGTGATGGCGGCGGCGGTGTTGAGGCTGCCGTCGGTCTCGACGCTCTCGATCCGGCGGGCGATCAGGGTGACCTCGGCCGGGCGGTTGAGCTCAAAGCTGAAGAGGGTCGGCTGGGCGCAGCGTCGCTGGTTGAGCAGGTCGACATCCTGGCGCACCGCCAAGGCGCGGCTGTAGTCGGCGAAGAGCTGCTGCCCTAGGGGCACCGGCACGGGGTCGCCGCGTACTTCGATCGGAGTGTCGAGATTGAGCACCAGCTCGGCCTGCCACAGACCGTCGAGGCCCAGCTCAAGGCCGCGGGGCAGCTCGGCGAGACCTTCTCCAGCGATGCTCTGGCCGCGCAAGAGGTCGACCTGTTGGCCGTCGCGCAGCAGCTCGACGAAAGCACTAGTGGGCTGATACTCGGCCGGCGCGATCTGGTAGCTCACCGCGACCGGCTCAGCTGCGAGGCCGTCGTCGTCGAGGGGCACGACAGGCGGTTCGAAGCTGGTGATCTGAGCTTGCACCCCCCACAGACTGCCGATTTCTTGGTCGATGTTGGCGATCAGTCCGAGGGCAATGTCGAGCAGGCCGACGGCGAGGTAGTCCTCGGGGGTTTCGAGCACAGTGACTTCGCCATTGAAGTCGTCGAGGTAGGGACTCTTGGGCAGCACCGGTAGCAACACCCGAGCAGTGTGCAAGGCTGGGTCGAGGCCGGCTTGCAGCCGGCTCTCGAGGCGGCCGAGGAGGTTGTCGATCTGTGGCGGCGTGGTGGTGCCGGCGGGCAGCAGTTCAACCGCCAGCGGGTGAGTGTTGTCTTGGTAGAAATAGGCGGGTCGCCACTCGCCTCGTAGCTCGTTGCAGACCAGGAAGAACAGCGGTCCCCCTGGGCTGGGGTCGGCGATCCCTATCCCCTGGCACTCGGGCACCCATTCGAGGGCCTCGAGTCCGACCGGTGGGTCGTAGACCTGGCCGGCTCGCACTGCCGAGCTGGGCTGGCCGGCGGCGTCGGCGAAGAACCCGAAAGTGCGCACGAAGCGCTGTGCCAGCGGCCCGCAGTGGTCGTGGTTGAGGCCCGTGTTGTTGATGAAGGAAATGCTGTACTCGTAAGACAGCGGTGGCAAGGCGGCTGAACTGACGGTTGCCGGGTAGCTGGTAATGGCGCTGGGGCCGGCGATGAAACCGGCCGAGACCTGACCCGAGGAGGTCGTTCTCAGGGTCAAATCGGAGCTGCCGCAATCGCCGAAACGGGGCGTAGTGACCGGGCAGCCGGTGAAGCCACCGGTGATCGAGTCGATTGAGGCGTCGAAGAAGGCACCTGGGGTGGGGTCCGGCGGAGCGTTGGTGCAGGTGATGCCAGGGGCGACGAAGACGGTGTTGGTGAAAGCCACGTCTTGATTGGCCACTGGGTTGCCGTGCGGATCCTCGACGGCGATCGCCAGGGTGTCTTGCCACAGGCCGTGCAGCACGGTGAGGTCGGTGCCCTGGTTGTCGTCGCGGTTGGTGCGGCGCAGAGCCGCCGGATCCTGGGGGAAGGCGACCGAGGAAATCGGCTGGCGCAGCACCAGATTGCCGAGTCTGGAGCTGGCCACCGCCTCGACCACGTTCTCCAGCACTCGGGTTTGGAAGATGTCGCTGTCGAAGCGACGAAGGAAGAGGGGGTTAGCCGCGGTGTGCTTTCCTGAACGTAACTTGACGCGGGCCATTCCACGGGCGTCGCTGCGTAGGGTGAGGCTGGTGGATTCTTGGTTCTGGGTGTCGAGCAGCCGGCCGTCGCCAGCCCAGATGTAGAAGGTGACTTCGGTGCCCTGGACCGGTCGGCCGGCCGCGTCGAGCACGCGCACCGCCAGAGGGTGACGATAGACCCTGTCGACGGTGCCGAGCTGGCTGTCAGTACCCTCGGCGACGAGTAGCTCGACGCCAGCGAGAGGATCGGTGTTGGGGGAGTCTGACATGGGCGCGGCCAGGGCATCGGCGAGGAAGCCCAGCAGCCAGTTCTCAGGCGCCTCGACGGTGGCGCCACCGGCCAGGCCGCCGGAGAGGAAGTAGCCGGCCGTGCCGCTCTCTGGATCTTCGGCTCGCCATGTCGAGCCGGTCCAGGCACTGACGGAGATCGGCTGGCGGGGGATCTCGACCGTCAGCCCTTGGGCGATGAGGGCGACCACGTCGTCACGCACGGTTTGAGGGTGGTTCAGGCTGGGCAGCTCGGCGGTCAGATTGCCAGCGTCGAGGCGTAGCACCTCGATGCCCGAGTCGCGGGCCAGGGCCAGGCCCCTGTCGGCCGAGATTGCCGCGACCTGGAATTGTCCTTCGAAAATCGCCTGCTCCAGCGCCGAGCCTTCGAGCGCCGCCAGGCGCATCCAGTCGGCGGCGGTTTCGGTGGAGCCGTCACGAGCTGCGGGTTCAGCGACGCGCAGCGCGGCGTCGAGGGTGACGCCTTCCCAGATCAACCGCTGCGGCACTCCCAGCAGTAATTCGGCGCGCAAGGAGTTGCTGGCGATGACCAGCGCCGGCAGCGGCCGTGCCGGGCTCACGGCTAAGAGGCCGCCAATCTCGGTCTCAGCGGCGTCCCAATCGGCACCATAGCTGTAGGCGAGGCCGCTCAGCAGGCGGGCGGCGAGCTGCTCGCCGTCGCCTGGGTCGTTGTCCGCCAGCTCGGTGGCCTGGAAGTGCTGACCGCCCACAGCGATGGCGTGATAGGCGCCTGATAGGACGATCTGGCTGATCTCTTGGCTGCCAAACGGCCCTTCGACTACTGCTTCGAAACGATGCAGCTTGGCGGCGTCCACCGGCTCGCCGACGGCGATGCGGCGGCCGTCGATATAGAGCTGGGGCCGCAGCCGCACCAGGAAAGGTGGTACTTCTGCCAGGCCGCCCCAGAGGTTGATAATCAGGTGATCGTCGGAGGTTGCCGGGGCGTAGGACAGAGTCAGACGTCGACCGAGAGCTTGGTGTAGGTCTAGCTGGTGATCGAGGATGGCTGGCGAGCCTGCCGTGGTCTCGCCGCGGGTGATCAATCGCAGCCGGTGGCGGGCGCTCGCCGGTAGCTCGGAGTCTTCGAAGGTTACCGCCAGAACTGGATGATAGAAGCCGTTGGGCAGCAGGCCGAGGGGTTGGCCGGTAGAGGTCACCGAGCCGAGTTGCTCGGCGTAGGTGCCGCCATCGGTGTCCAGCAGGTATTGCTCGACTCGCTGGCGCAGCAAGCTCAGCGGGGTCTCGAGCTGGGCCGCGCTCAGCATCTCGGTGACGAAATCGTTGGCCGCGAAGCCCATCGAGGCCAGTACCTCGGTGGATGGCTGTCTCTCGACCGGTTCCAGAGCCGGCGTCAGCGGGATCCAGCTACGGCCTGAGAAGTCGACCACCGAGCCACGGTAATTGCTGTAGGGCACGTGAGCGCTGACCCAGGTGTGCTCGACATCGAAGGCGGCGATACGACCGCCGCGAATCACTGGCCGGTGGGCAATACCGGCGCGAGCCAAGTAGTCGGCCACCGCAGTGCCGTCGTCAAGGCCCAGCTGGGTGTTGAGCCAGGGCAGCGGCAATTCAATCACCCCGCCGACGTAGCGCGCCGCCGCTCCGCTGGCGCGGTAGAGGGCGATCAGCAGACTCGCCTGGTCGACATCGTTGCCGGCTCCCTGGCGTAGAGTGCCGAGCGCGCCTTTCATGCTGCCGGCGTACCACTCGGTGGCGATCTGGTGGCGAACGAACTCGTAGATCGCCACATAGTCGTAGCCCAGCTCTTCAGCCTGCAAGAGAATCTCATCAGCTAGCGGCGCGGCGCTGCTGGGCTCCAAGTCGGTAGGCGTGGAGCCGGGATCGGCGAGATCGAGATAGCTCGGCACGATCGCCGGTTCAGTGACTGGCAGACGGGCCGGCAGGCGCAGCTGGCGATAGGGCAAGCTGGTAGCCCGCAGCATTGGG
The DNA here is from genome assembly GCA_965248925.1 of Candidatus Multivoradales bacterium. Taxonomy (GTDB): domain Bacteria; phylum Acidobacteriota; class Thermoanaerobaculia; order Multivoradales; family J023; genus CBDFLE01. Next base: position 5,212,511 of record CBDFLE010000006.1, read on the forward strand.
CGGTCAAGGGTGGCCGGGTAAGTGTCGAGCAGCTCGGCGGCGGCTTTGGCGGCCGCATTGAGGGCCGGCGCGAGAGCCGGCTGCTCGGTTCTCTGTGCCGTTCGGAGACTGGCCAAGGGCTCAGCGAGCAGGGTCTTCAGGCGGTCGTGGAACTCTTGCCAATCGCCGCGGACCTGCTCTAGACGAGCTCTGGGCTCGCCGCTGAGGCCGGCCGCATCGAGGCGGGCGGCGGTGCGTTCGAAGCGGTCGCCTTGCAGCAGGTCCCAGGCTTGGAAGCTCTCCCAGGCGGCAGTAAGGGCAGAGGTGTCAAGGCGGCTCTTAGCCTTCGAGGGTAGGGCCTGGCGCAGCTCTACTAGCGCTTCGTTGAGGCTGGTAGGCGCAGTCTTTGTGGGCGATTCCTCGGTCGAGACTGGACGGGTCGAACGCCAGCTCGCCAGCGGCCCCTCGATCGACCGGCCGCGAGCTAGCTGGTCGAGGATTCGTGTCTCTAGCGCGGTGCGCGAAGTCTCAGCAGGCGGCTCGGTCGCGAGCACGGCGCTGGCAAGCAGGAGAATTCCAGCGCTGGTCAGCCAGCGCCGAAAGCTGCGAGCAAAGCGAGGCCGCGTTGTTGGGCAGTTCATGGGAGCACCGCAACCGGCGTGCAGCCGGGATTGTTGTAGGCGTCGAGGATGTCTTTTAGCCGGTTGGCCTCGGCTCGGTCTGGGCCTCTGGGGCGGCTGCCTGGCGGCCAGTCTGCAAGGAAGGCATGGGCGGCCTCGACGGTTGCCAAGATGTCTAGCGGATCGGAGCCCACGGCCAGATTCAACTCAGTGGTAATCAACTGGCGAGCGAGCTTGCTGGCGGCGTCCGAGCCGTCATATTGCAGCAGCGCCAGAGTGCCGCTCTGATCGATCTGCTGGTCGCCCAACGCCAACCTTCCGACCATAACTCCATCCGACAGGCGGTGCGCCAGATCGTTGCACAAGTCTCTGGCGCAAACCAACGCTTGCAGCACCCTAGCATCGAGAGCCTCTCCGAGACCAAGCTCCCCCCCCGATGCGCCGATCGAAGACCTGACCGCGACCTTTCTGGCCGCGGTCAACCATCGGTACTCGGCAAAGGCGAGCGGCTGGCCAACGAGATCGCCGCCAGGACCGTAGGGGCCAAAGCCAGACGTAGGGTCGAGGCGAGGGTGGCAGAGATGGATTTCGAGCTAGCTCTGTACGATCCGAGCCCCTGGTCTTCTGGCGGTGACCGGTGAGGGAGCGATCCGCTCGCAGCTCATCAGAGGACCAGCGCGCCGCTTCGCGTTGAGCCGGGCGAGGTCGATATCCTCGGGCAATGACTTCCGATCTTGCCGGCGCATTGCTCTGCGCGCCTGTCTTGCTTCTCCTTCTTGCGGTCACTTCGCTCGCTCAACAGCCCAAAGCAAAGCACCGCCGCCGAGCGTAGTGTCCACCCGGCCCGACGACCTATCGCGGCTTCTGCCGGCCCAAGCCCAGGTGGGTTCGGCAAGCAGTGATCCGGCTCAAGGCGTTGCAGCCCTCCGATGGCTGTCGAGCCATCGCAGCCGCCTTCAATCGCAACTACCGCCATCGCCGGATGACGGTCGGCAAGAGCTATGTTGCGAAGATCTTCAAAGAGCACCAGCTGGAGATCCTCGCTTGGCGTCAGAAGATCCGCAGGAGGAAACCTGGGACGGTCGACAAGCGGCTGATCTGGGCCGCCGATCTCACCTATGCCGACAACGCCGCCGGGCAGAAAGAGACCATCTTCGGCTTGCTCGATCACGGGACTCGGCTTTGCTTGCGCCTTCAGACTTTGAAGACGAAGGCGTCGGTCGAGCTGGTGCGCCAGCTGCTCGACGCGATTGAGCTAGGTGGTAAGCCAAAGTGCCTGCGCACCGACAACGAGCCGGTCTTCACCTCGTGGATCTTCAGGCTTTCGCTTCTTCTGCTCGGCATTCGCCACCAGCGCACTCAGGTGGCCTCGCCCTGGCAGAACGGCCGCATCGAGCGCTTCTTCGGCACCTTCAAAGAGCGTCTGCTGCGGCGGCGCGAGCCGCTGCCGCAGGGCCGCAAGGCCCAGCGGCAGCTCTGGATGTCTTCCGCTATTGGTACAACGATCTTCGCCCGCACCAGAGCCTCGACGGCTGTACGCCGGGCGAGATCTGGACCAGTCGCTGGCGCCCGCGAGGGCAGCTACGATTCTTGACCGCCTGGCAAGGAGTGCTCTCTGGCTTCTACGCGCCCAAGTAGAGCGGCTCGGGACGGCGAAGGAAGGGCAGACGGCAGCACGCTGTCCATGGTGAGCTGCGTCCGGGACACAAGGATTCTAGGCAACCAGAGGAAATCGAGATCCGTCGAGGACGGTTCTCTGAGTGAGTTGAGAATTGTCAGTACGGCGCTGGCCCTGACGTCAACTACTTTTGTGCATCAGCGACAATTAGAAATGTGCAAACCCGCCGCCGCCGTAGCCGCTGGGCTGTGGGAAACGCGCAGCGTTTTCCAAGGGGTGTGGGAGGGTGCCGTCTGCGGCAGCCTTCCATGCCCCGGCAGACCGGCGGCTGGGGGGAGTTGGGGGTCCGGGGGAAGAGGGGGGGTTGGTTTTCCACAGGTTCAGGATTTCCTCCGTAAGTTGTTGTTGTTCTTGACGGCCACCTGGGCGCGGTAACTCTTGCCTGAAAGCTCCAGGATGGTGGCGTGATGGACGAGTCGATCGATGGCGCATGCAGTGGTCATGGGGTCCTTGAAGGTCTTGTCCCACTCGGAGAAAACCAGGTTCGAGGTGATCATCACGCTCTTGCGCTCGTAGCGCTCGGAGAGGAAAGTGAAGAGCACCTCCATCTCTTCGCGGCTATGTTGGACGTAGCCGATATCGTAGAGGATGACGACCTCGAAGCGATCGAGTCGCTTGAGTACGATCTCTAGCTCGAGATCGCGTTTGGCGACCAGCAAGCGCTGGACGAGCTTGAAGGCCGGCAGGAAGAGCACGGAGACGCCTCGCTGGACGAGTTCATATCCAATGGCGCTGACCAGGTGCGTCTTGCCACGACCGGGCAGACCGAAGGCGAGCAGGTTCTCGCACCGCTCTGCGAAACCGCCCTCGCTCAGGTTGGGCAGTTGCCGGCGAACCGCGACCGGCAGTCGGGCGCGATCGAGAGTCGCTAGGGTTTTCTCGTGCGGCAGACCGGAGCTGCGAAGCAGCCGTTCGACGCGGCGCCGACGGCGGTCTTCGATCTCCACTTCGGCGAGCTGACGGAGAAAGCGTTCGAAGCTCCAGCCTTCTTGCTCGGCCTTGGTACTCACCTCTGCGAGAGCGCTCACGAAGCTGGGCAACTTCAAGGTGCGAAGCAAGCCGGGGAGACTGTCGTTGGTGACGCTCACTGGACCACCTCCACGCTGCTGGTGAGCAGTTGGTCATAGCTGGCGAGATCGGCCACCGGGGGTTCCATGTTGGGAATCTGAGGAGTTGCGAGCCGGGTCAGCGCTTCAACCGCCTCGAAACGGGGTAGCTTCCGCTCGGCCTCGATCAACTCCAGCGCCGCCTCGACCTCGCACTGCATGGTGGTCGCGGCCAGCTTCAGGATCCGCAGATAGTCCAGGTCGGCCTGGCGCTGCGAGAGGCCCTCGCTCAGGATGTCATAGGCCCTTCGGAAGACCAGGGTAGGGAACATCGCATCGCGGAACCGGTAGCGTGCGAACGCGCCCGGCTTGCGCACCAAGGATGCGATCACATGCCGGTAGTCGACCCGATGCTTGCCGTGGCCACACAGGCGCTCGATACTGAGCTGCTTGCGGCCACCGTAGAGCACCTCCAAGGTCATCTCGCGCAGCAGCACCACCACCTGCTCGCCGATCAGTCGCGACGGCACCGAGTAGGTGTTGTTCTTCACCCGAATGGTGCTGCACGAGCTCACCCGGAGACGCAGCCTACGGTGCTGCGGGAGCCGATCGGCTTGTAGCAGCCGCATGACCGCAAGTTCCTCGCGCAAGCGCTTCGCGCGCCGCGCATTGGCCTGCTCCAGCCGCTCGCTGATCCACGCTTGGTAGAGCTCGACGCTGTCGAAGTCCCGGCTGCCACGGAGCAGAAGATGCTGCTTCAGCTGCCGCTTCAGCGCCCCGTTGGCCGCCTCGATGTCGCCGTTCTGGTGGCTCTGGCCGATGCCGATCGTCCGCGGCTTCATCCCCAAATGCTCCATCACCGAGACGTACTCGTCATTGAAACCTCGCTGCCCGGTCTTGAGGTCATGGGTCGCTGCCGTCGAGTTGTCCGTCTGGTGGTACCGGGGCACCCGGCCCAGCCGGAAAACGGCGGTCTGGACTCCCTGGCGAATCGCCAGCATCGACTCGGAAAAGCACACCGTCGCCGACTGCCAGTTGCTGTACGGCAGCACCGAGTGGCACAGCAGGTGAAGGAACACCTCGCCACCGATCCTCACCCCCAGCTTCTTGCAGCAGGTGAAGTCGGTCTGCAACGCCTCACCAGGCCGGTGGTTTTGGCCGAAGAACACCTCCTTCTCTGGACCCTCAGTAGCCCGCCACTGCTTCACATGGCGCTGAAAGGTGCGCAGCTGCCCCTGGTGATAGCGGTCGGGATGGCGGGCCATCAGATCCTCGAAAAGCGCCTTGCCCTCCAGCTCGGGAGCCGACTCCAGGCGGGCGGTGATCGCCGGCCAATCGGCCGCGAAAGGGTCCTTGCGGGTACGCCACCGGCGCTCCGCTTTCAACTCCGACGGCAGACCACCAGCCGCCACATACCGGCGCGCCGTGTTGCGGTGCATGCCGGCTCGTAGAGAGGCCACGCCGATACCGGCGCCTTGCTTCAGCTCGCTCATCAGTTTCCTCACTTGTGCGTCTGTAACCACGCCCGCTCCTCGGTCGAGTAAACGAGCATTTTCCCGCCTCTTGGGGGTCGCTAGCGACCCCCAAGAGGCGGGACTCGGATGCACAGGAGTAATTGTCGTCAGTGCACAGGTCTAATTGTCGCTGAGCACGATCGCCTCCGACAACTACGGAAGCAGAGGAATCTGTCTCAAACCGAACTCGGGAAACTCGTGGACCTGCACTACACCCATGTTGGCCGCTACGAGCGTGGGGCTTCTCGGCCTACCGCGGATGCACTCGGGCGCATCGGCGAAGCGCTGGGTGTATCGGGTGACTACCTGATGGAAGGGGCCAACGAAGATGCGGCAAGAGCCCACTTCGAGGACCGCGAGCTACTACGCCAATTTCAGGAAGTCGAAGGGCTGCCCGAGGAGGACAAGTTCGTCGTCAAGAAGCTCCTCGACGCATTCCTGACCAAGAAGCAGATTCAGAGGCTGGCTGCTAGGTAGCTGGAGTCAGCACGTAGGCTGCTGGCACCCAGTCTGCCAGCCAAACCAGGCCGTTGCCTTGGTAGAAGACAACGCCCGCGGCATGCGCTTCTGCCGCCCCGACCTCCAGGATTACCGCGTTGCGGGCCTTTCGGTGGCCCACCTGGTTGGCCGTTTCCCGGTCGGCCGAGAGGTGGACGTACTGTCGACCCATCGGCTTGAGACCTTCGGCCAAGATCACTTCAGCCGTCTTGGGTGCCGTGCCGTGGTAGAGCACCGCCGGTGGAGTTGCCGGCACCTTCAGTAGGCGTTGCGGCGTCGAATGACCGTAGAGCGCTCGAATCCGTCCGCTGCGCAACTCGAAGCGTTGTTTGTCGGCAGCTGCCATCACTTGCTCGATGTCTTGCTCGGACAGCCGACGCCATTCCCGGCGCTGGCTTCGTAATCCCGACAACAGTGTCTCGATCTCCACCCAGCCCTCTTCGTCCAGCTCCAGCTCGTATAGCCACGGCTCGTGGCGCAGAGCGTGCGAGATTGTGCGGCTTAGTCGAGGTGAGTCGTACTTTGAGATACCAGAAGCCCCTCTCGCGGAAGTAACTCTTGGAAGTCATCTGCGATGACTTCCAAGTAGCCGTTATTGCTGAAAAATACGGCAAAGTGTTTCTTGGTCGCTACACTCCCCCAGATGCCGTTTGGCTCGATACTCAGAAGTTCCTTACACCACGCAGAATCGACGATCTCGACTAGTGAGTCGTAGCTCCCTTCTGCGAAGCCCAGGCTCTGCAATTCGCCACGAA